>NZ_CP183239.1:0-2873922 GCF_048537555.1 Acinetobacter sp. A2 | reverse complement strand
TGTAAAGACATTTCCAGAGAGCTCTTGTCGCAAGCGATTTAAGCAGTCCGTCCAAAGCATGTGAAACCCCTATTCAATCCATTTTAAATTTAAAACTTACCTAGACCGCCTGAGCGGGTCGCCATTCTAACCAAGTTATCCACATCTGTCATGACAAAATCAGCAAAATTGCTCAAAAAAGAAAGCATCAAACCTGAATTTAAATTTATATCGTGGTGTGGATAAGTTTATCCGCAAGATGTGGATAAAATATAACATAAAGTTATCCACAAAGTATCAAAATTATAAAAACACAGATATCCACAATACATCTCATTGTTTTATTATATAAAAAGTGGCTTTCCCACAGAAAAATGCTGCCCTAATAGTAATAAATTTAAATTTATAAATTTGAATTTATTTATAAGAGCGCAAGCTGCTGTGGATAATTCAGCTATGGTTTAAATTTAAATTCAAAACAACAGGCATAAATTAAAAGCGAATAAACTTGTGGATAATTATGTGAATAATACTGTTAATAACTTATTAGTCAAGCATAAACAAATATTTATCTTGTGTATATTTTAAAATTACCAAAAAAACTGAACACGCTGGCAAAAGTAAGTTGAATGAAAAATTAAGGCTTATTTAATAAGAAAACGTGTTTTTCATTGACAGCTCAAGCAATGAGCACTAAAATCGCGGACCTTTATAGAAAGATCATTTTTGGAGTTTCGATATGAAACGTACATTTCAACCATCTGAATTAAAGCGTAAGCGCGTTCATGGTTTCCGTGCTCGTATGGCTACTAAAGCTGGTCGTCAAGTATTAGCTCGCCGTCGTGCAAAAGGTCGTCACAGCTTAACTGTTTAATACAGTCACGCTGAACCGACTTTTGGGTGTTATGACAACACTTTATGGCTTCAGCACAGAGTTGAGATTACGCTGTGCTGCCGATTATAAAGGTGTGTTTGATGGTGCGCTTTTTAAAGTGCATCAACCCCATTTCTTATTTCTTGCAAAACATTCCGAACTGCCAAATAGCCGTTTGGGTCTTGTCGTTGCAAAAAAGAAAGTGCGTCGTGCACACGAACGAAATCGAGTAAAACGACTTGCTCGCGAAAGCTTTCGCTTGCATCAACAGCAATTAAATGACTTGGATATTGTGGTAATGCCCAAAGTTGGAATTGACACTGTATCTAATGCGGAATTGCATCAGCAATTACAATTTGCTTGGCAAAAGTTGCAACGTCTTGCCAAAAAGCATTCAAAAATAGCTCCCTCCCCACAAAAGTAGAGATGGCCAATGGTACGTTTACTGCATTGGTTGATACGTTTCTATCAGATCGCGATTAGTCCGTTATTGGGCCCGCGCTGTCGTTATATTCCAACTTGTTCTCAATATGCTTTGGAAGCAGTACATAGCCATGGTGCTGTGAGTGGTGTGTGGCTGGCTACAAAACGTATTTGTCGTTGTCATCCGTGGGGTGGTTCAGGTTATGACCCAGTGCCGCCAAAAGTCATTCGTTTTATTTCATTTCAGCAAATAGATTCTCAAACGCATCACATTACTGTACCCTTTCGTGATCGTTTATTGAACCAAAAATCACTCTAACCACTTGGGGTAATAGATATGCAACAATGGGCCAGGTTTGCAATTCTCGGGGCCATGTTTGTCGTCGCATATTTGCTCATTTTGGCGTGGCAAAAAGATTATGGAAATGCTGAAACAGCACCGCAGCAACAAACTGCCGTTGTTTCACATGAAGTGTCTGCAGATTTGCCGAATGGCCAAACGGCTACAGCAGCTTCTGATGTACCGCAAGCAAATATTCCTGCACAGCAAATAACCGATGCCACAGCACCTGTTAGTCAGCAGCTTATTTCAGTACAAACTGACCTTTATCATCTTTGGATTAATCCTAAAGGTGGTGATATTGTTCGTGTTGAATTACTCAATCATGACAAGAATAAAGACAGTGACGATCCTTTCGTGATGCTGGAAAGCGACGCTAAGCGCACTTATGTCGCGCAATCTGGGTTAATCGGGTTGAATGGTCCAGACAGTAGTCGTAATGGTCGTCCAAGCTATGAAATTGAAAAATCAAACTATAGCTTAGCCGATGCCAAAGACAGCAAAAATAAAGCCGGTGAAACAGTTAAAACTTTAACTGTACCAATGGTGTATAAAACTGCAGATGGCGTTGAAATCATCAAGACCTTTAGTTTTACTGCGGGTGAATACCCTGTATTGGTCAATCACAAAGTGATTAACCGCAGCAAGCAAAACTGGCAAGGTCAGATGTTTGGTCAGATCAAACGTGACAATTCAGATGATCCTGGTAAGTCAGACCAAGGTATTTTTACTTTGGGAACGTTCCTGGGTGGTGCATGGGGTACGCCTGATGAGCACTACAACAAGCTGAAATTTGACAACTTCAATGAAGAAAAACTGAGTATTGATGCAACAGGCGGTTGGGTGGCAGTGGTACAGCACTATTTCGTGAGTGCATGGGTGCCTGGTCAATTAAAACTGACACAAGCCGATGGTCAGCCGTACGCTGCGAAACTGGAATCACGTAAGTCTACCGATGAAATGAACATCATTGGTTTCACTTCACCAACCATTAATGTACCTGCAGGTACGGTGGCTGAAGTCGATGCGACGTTCTATTCTGGCCCAAAAATTCAGTCTGAATTAAAAGATTTAGCGACTGGTTTGAACCAAACTGTGGATTATGGCTGGTTATGGCCAATTGCCAAGCTATTGTTCGTTGGCTTGCAATTCTTCCATGGTTTAGTTGGGAACTGGGGCTGGTCGATTATTCTATTGACTATTTTAGTGAAACTGATTCTGTGGCCATTGTCGTCTAAGAGCTATCGCTCTATGGCGAAAATGCGTGTGATTGCACCTGAAATGCAGCGCATGAAAGAAGAGTTTGGCGAAGACCGTATGCGTTTCTCGCAAGAAATGATGGCTTTGTATAAGCGTGAACAGGTCAACCCATTGTCTGGTTGCTTGCCATTGCTACTGCAAATGCCAATTTTCCTTGCTTTGTATTGGGTATTGATGGAATCGGTAGAGCTCCGTCATGCGCCATGGTTAGGTTGGATTCAGGACTTATCGGCAATGGATCCATGGTTTATCCTGCCATTATTGATGGGTGTGACCATGTATATTCAACAAATGTTGAACCCACAACCGACTGATCCAATGCAGGCTAAAATCTTCCGTGTGATGCCTGTTGTGTTCACCGTATTCTTATTGTTCTTCCCTGCAGGCTTGGTTCTGTACTGGATTGTCAATAACTTGATTACGATTTTACAGCAAAGCTTGATCAACAAAAGCGTTGAGAAAGACCGTGCCAAACGTGAGCAAGCAACTCCAGCCAATTAAGTGTGGCTGAGCAGCTGAATAAATCCGCTTAAGATGGTAATCTTAGGCGGATTTTTCTTTGTATATCTTTTAAAAGTTTTAGGTGAATTTATGTATAACCGCAGCACCATTGCAGCAATTGCGACTCCGCCTGGCCGTGGTGGTGTGGGGGTAATCCGCCTGTCTGGCCCAAAATCCTATGCCATAGCGGAGGCTTTGACCGAAAAATCCTTGCCTAAAGCACGTTATGCAGGCTTTAGGCAGTTCTATGATGCGGCAGGTGAGGTCATGGATGAAGGCTTGGTGATTTGCTTTCCTAATCCAAGCTCATTTACTGGTGAGGATGTGGTGGAATTGCAGGGTCATGGTGGTCCTGTCATTCAAAATGCCCTGCTCGCTCGTTTGCTCGAGCTTGGGGCAACAGCTGCCAAAGCGGGTGAATTTTCCATGCGTGCCTTTGAAAATGGCAAACTGGATTTGGTACAGGCTGAAGCGATAGCCGATTTAATTGATGCTACTTCACAAGCTGCAGCACGGTCTGCAGTACGTTCTTTGCAGGGGACATTTTCCACCAAAGTGAATACCGTGCTGGAAAAATTAATTCATTTGCGCCTGCACGTAGAAGCTGCCATTGATTTTCCCGAAGAGGAAATTGATTTTCTGGCCGATGGGAAAATTTTAAATTTGCTAGATGATGTTGCTGCTTCGGTGACTGCCGTGCAACAGTCTGCACGTCAAGGGCAATTGTTGCGTGAAGGTTTGCAGGTGGTAATTGCGGGTAAACCAAATGCAGGTAAATCATCTTTGCTGAATGCACTAGCAGGAATTGAACGTGCCATCGTGACGGATATTGCGGGTACTACACGTGACGTATTGCATGAAAAGATCAGCTTAAATGGTTTACCTATTACTCTGACCGATACCGCTGGTTTACGTGAAACAGGCGATATTGTTGAAAAAGAAGGCATCCGCCGTGCCATTAAAGAAATTGAACAGGCAGATTTATTGCTATTGGTTTATGACTTAAGCCAGCATGAAGATCCACTGCAATTGGCACAACACTATTTTGCTCAGCATATTGAGCCAAAGCGTTTAATGTTGATTGGCAATAAATGTGATTTAACTGGAGTCGCTGCTGAAATTTCAGATTTTAATGGCTTTAGGCACATTACGGTGTCGGCTAAACAGGAAACAGGTGTTCAGTCGCTCATAGAAGCGATTACAGCGCATGCAGGATTTCAGCCTGAAGAAGATACCTTTATTGCACGTACCCGCCATTTAGACGCAATGAAGCGCACTCAGCAGTACTTGGCAGAAGCACGTGAGCAGTTGGTGGTCTATCATGCAGGTGAATTAGTAGCTGAGTCTTTACGTTTGGCGCAAAATGCATTGGGTGAAATTACAGGTGATTTCTCTGCCGATGATTTGTTGGGTAAGATTTTTGGATCGTTCTGTATTGGAAAGTAATTTCAATTTCCCGCGATTACTTTCTAGGTAACTATAAAAATTAGCATTAAGTTTTAGTGACTTAGTACTTTTTTATTTTTCTCATATTTACTGCACACTGTTAAAAAAACATCACTTTACATATTGTTTTAGTCTCCTATTCGTCATAAGCGATTGTTCAAATCACTTTAGTCTTTTTACCCCCAGCATTTAAAGCTATGATGGTGTAAATAATTAAAAAACTGACGCTGAATTGAATGCTTAATGCCTAAAAGAAGCTCTTTGCAGGAGATTTTAAATGCTGGATGTGATGTATTTAAGAGAACTACTGATCACTTGGGTGCATTTTCTGCAACTTTCCCTAGAGTTTATCTCTGTGGTGTGTGTGGTTATTGGTTTAATTAAAACCTTAATTGTACTGATCCAGTTAAAATCAGGCCGCACTGCGCGATATTGCTTTGGAGATTGGTTGGCAACCGCTTTAGAGTTTCAATTGGCTGCAGATATTCTGGCGACAACAGTTGATCCCGATTTAGACAGCTTGATTAAACTAGGCATCATTGCCGTGATTCGGACTTTTTTAAACTATTTCTTGATTAAAGAGCTTGAGCATCAACCGAACAATGAAAAATAGCTGATTAAAGCAGGCGGCTGCTTGCAGCATGTTTTTACTTAAGTTCATGGCTAAGGTTTAAGCTATACCCTTATTAAGAGAGTACGATTAATCTAAGACTGGGCTGTCTTGTAGACGGCGGTGCCACATAATCAAGATTGCACACAGTAAGCAGATTGCTGTACAAAAACTCAATACTGCAGTGCTTAAACCAAAGTGGTCGGCTAAATAACCGACTGCAATAATGGGCAAGATTGTGCCCAAATATCCGACAAATAAATAGGTCGACATCACCGCTGCGCGATTCTGAACATTGGTCATAGCATGAATCAGACCAAAGGCGCCAATGAGTGCCAAACCGTGTCCAATTCCCAGTAAAATATCACTGACAAAAAATAGAAAACTCCAGCGTAAATACATACATAAGCCTAAAATTAATAGGCTGAACAGCAGTAAATACAAGCCATAATTCAGGCAAGTTCGTGCAGGAATAGCTTTAGAAAAATATTGCACCACGGCTGAAATCAGCAAAATACAGGTAATAGCCAAGCCACTGACCAACGGCCCGTGCCAAGGAATAATCACTTGCACAAAAGAGGGAGAAAGTGAAGCAAAAAGGCTAAACGCCGCAAAGGCGCAAAATGCAGTTAAACCCGTAATATAAAATTCAGCATGAAATTGCGGTGCTGGACGTTCCAAACGTGGCGCAATTGAAAAGGCCTGTGCCTCAAATTGTGGTTGAGGTAAACGGTATAAACCAATAAAACATAAAACTGCCCCAATAATCACTGGAATATAAGGCGTAAATAAGGGAGCAGCAGAAAATTGAGCAATCGCTCCACCCAACAAAGGGCCTAAACCAAAACCAACGGCTGTAATCACCGAACTAAGTTGAGGGGCATGTACTTTATGGGATGCGGGAATGCTCCAAATCAGGCCAATTAATGCTGAGGTGGTCATTAATCCCGAAGCAATTCCAATTATAAAACGCCCGAAAGCTAACCAAAGCGCATTATTGGCAAACATGGACATCAACAGTCCTAGGGTGATGATCACCAAGCCCAATTCTAAGGTTTTTAAAAAGCCAATGCTGTTACTGGTACGCCCCAAAAATAGCAAGGTAGCCAAACAGCCAAACATGTAGGCAACAAAAATAAAGGTGATATGACTGGGGAGGAGCTGCCAAAGTTCCTGATAAATTGGATACAGTGGGCTGGCAAGTGCTGTGCCCATGGTGCCAATGATCAGGGCAAGGCTGATCATCACAAAGGGATGCCAAGATTGAGATTGAGTCATAAAAAACTCGATTGAGTGCTAAAACTTAGGGTCTAGCTCTCAAATAGTGAGAAATAAAAACTCAGTGTAAAGAGAAGCAGTTTAAGTGGTCAAGCCAATTTATGTGTTTAGCTGTAGCGTTTTAACAGCTTCATAAATTCTTCTAGTTCATGTTCGTTAACCTCACACTGATCACCAATCACGTGATGGCGTAAATGTGATTCGATCAGCTCGTTCATGAGTCCATTGACAGCACCTTTAATGGCCGCCACTTGTTGCAATACTTCAATACAGCCGCGTTCAGGGTCTTGAATGGCTTGTTCTACTGCCCCAATCTGCCCTTGCAAGCGTTTCACACGATTTAAAATTTTTTTATCTGTATGTAAATGGCTCAACACATCACCTCAATTTTAATATACTGCAGGGGAGTATATTTAAGAACGACCTCCCGCTATGCGTCAGCAACATTCTCATCATCGTACCCATGTGCATCAATTCGATCAAGGCAATCCGCTGGCGCAGAAGCGAATATTATATGCAGCTTTGTTAACTGCTGTCATGATGTTCTTAGAGATCATTGGAGGATGGGTCTTTAATTCGATGGCATTACTGGCCGATGGCTGGCACATGAGTTCACACATGCTGGCTTTGGGGTTGGCGTATTTTGCTTATCGTGCGGCACGTTATTATGCTCAAGATACCCGCTTTAGTTTTGGAACGTGGAAAATTGAAATTTTAGCAGGTTATAGCAGCGCCATTTTATTGTTAGTTGTGGCCGCATTTATGGCGGTGCATTCTATCCAGCGCTTATTTTTTCCTGTCGATATTCATTATAACGAAGCCATTCCAATTGCAGTTTTAGGTTTATTGGTGAATTTGATTTGTGCATGGTTATTACATGAAGATGATCACCATCACCATCACCATCACCATCACCATCACCATCACCATCATGAGCACGAGCATGCACATGACAGCCATGACTTGAATCAGAAAGCAGCCTTTATGCACGTGGTGGCAGATGCGGTCACCTCTATTTTTGCGATTATTGCCCTGATTGCAGGCAAATATTGGGGCTGGGATTTTCTAGATGCAGTTTTGGGAATTGTAGGTTCAATTTTGGTCGCACGCTGGGCAATTGGGCTAATGCTTGAAACAGGTCGCACCCTTTTAGATGCAGAAATGGATCATCCAGTGGTAGATGAAATTCGCGAGGTGGTTGATGAGTTACCTGTACAGGTGAGTATCACCGATTTGCATGTCTGGAAAGTTGGGCAAGGTAAATTTTCCTGCATTTTGGCTTTGGAAACGGCAGAAAAATTAGATGCAGATCAGGTGCGTGCAGCCTTGGCAGTACATGAAGAAATTGTGCATGTGTCTGTAGAAATTAATGCACCGCTGTCTGTGAATGTTCCACGTGAAACTTAAACATGATGTGTTGAGCGACTTGTAGCAATTGCGTAAAACAGTCTAAAAAATGCTGAATTTGGTTTGGCTTTGAGCTTAGAATCGGGATGAATTTATTTTATCAAGATCAGACAATGATTAAACAATTGAGTTTGGCAGCCTTAATCGGGGTGTGCAGTACATTTAGTATGGCCGATGTGGCATCAGTAACAAAAAATTTAAAACAGCAGCACCCACATTTAAAGCTAGAAAATATTCAGGCCACAGAAATGAAAGGGATTTATAGCGCTGCTATGGATGGTCAAGTGGTATATTTAAACGAAGATGCCCAACATATTTTGGCGGGCTCTATGATTCGTTTGAAAGATCAGCATAACCTGACCAAAGATTTGTTGATTCAACAAAACAGTGTGGATTGGAAAAAGCTACCTTTGCAGGATGCTTTAAAAAGTGTAAGAGGTACGGGTAAACGTCAGATTGCGATCTTTTCTGACCCAAATTGCCCATATTGTAAACAACTTGAGGCTGAACTGAAAAAGCTGAATAATATTACGGTATATACCTTTGTTTTGCCGTTAAAAGCACAATCTGTAACGCCGTCTAAACAGGTGTTTTGTGAGAAAAATCCAGCACAGGCTTGGGAAAATTTAATCAGTAAAGCGCAGTTGCCTAGCAGCAAAAGCAGTTGTGCCAACCCAATTGAGCGTAACTTGGCTTTAGCCAAAAGTTTAGCTGTGCAAGGAACGCCTGCCATTATTTTTTCAAATGGTTTTAAAGTGATGGGTGCTTATCCTGCCGCACAAATTGAGCAGATTTTTAAAGAATTTGGTTTGTAAAACTGTTTTGTGAATGGGCTAGATTTCAATACAGTTTAGTTCAGTCAAAAGAAAAACCGCCTGAAGTTTTAGGCGGTTTTTTTTATTCGATTGAAAGATCAGGACTATATTTAAGCACGCGATTTTTTCGTGACCATATTATAAATAAACAGAATAATCAGCGCACCAATGATAGAAGCGAGAAAACCTGCAGCCGAGCCATCTGAATAAAGTCCTAGCATACGACCTGCGTAGGTGGCCAATAAAGAGCCTGCAATCCCTAACAATGTTGTGACAATAAACCCTGCTTTGTCATCTCCAGGATGAATAGCACGTGCGATTAAACCTGCAATAAAACCCACCACAATAGCGACAATTAATGACCACATGAGCAGCTCCTTGTTATCTTTGTTTATGTTTTAGATCATGTTTCAGTCTTATCTTTGCTGAAAAATTCTGAGGAAAACAGTCAAATAATGCTACAGCATGTTGTGTTTTTGTCCTGTTTGATACAGGAAGTACAAAAAATAGGCCTAAAAAAAGTGATCCAAAGATCACTTTTAAAAACAGGATGTATTCGGTTGTTTATAAACCAATTTCACCAATAAATGGAATATGGCGATATTTCTGATCGTAGTCTAGACCGTAACCGACAATAAATTTATCTTCAATTTCAAAGCCCATAAATTGAACATCTAGTTCAATTTCACGGCGTGAAGGCTTGCTAATTAAGGTGCATAGCTGAATTGAATTAGGTTCACGCGTTTGTAAAATTTCAACGACTTTATTTAAAGTGTTGCCTGAGTCAATAATATCCTCAACGACCAACACATCTTTACCACGAATTTCACCATCGAGATCTTTTAAAATTTTCACATCACGCGAAGACACAGTACCGCCACCGTAACTGGATACGGTCATAAAATCCAGTTCATGCGGCTTGTGAATGGTGCGGCATAAATCTGCCATGAACAGCACCGAGCCACGTAATAGGCCAATCAACACCAATTCTTTATCACTGTTGGCATAGTGTGCATTAATTTTTTGACCAAGTTCCTGAACTTTTGTCTGGATTTCTTCTGCAGAAATCAAAACCTGCATTTCAACTGTCATGGGTAGATACCTAAAAAGCAAAAATAAAAAAGGTGTTGACCTGCAACACCTCAAAATATGTCTTAATTTTAATATATCTTGGTGGATGTTGCATCCTCTTGCATGGTTAAAATAACATCATTTTTTGCTTTGAGATGCATCTGAGCGTAACAAAAAGGCACAGCCGAGCGCCAACATCCCCAGTCCAAGCAATCGGAGCATAGGACGTCGAGCAGGTTTAGGTTCCTGTTGTTGGATGCGCTTCAGTGTTTGGTTTTGGGTTGCTTTCAGGGTTGTAGTAGGCACGTCGTCCATAAATATAGGTCGCATGAATATTACGGTCATCTGCTAACGTAATGAGGGCAAATAAGGCATCTTCAAGGTTTTTTGCGCGTTGTTGGCGTAAGCTTTGCAAAGCAGTGGCATGCAAGTCTAACACCACAAAATCAGCTTCTTTCCCTACCGTAAAATTGCCAAGTTTGTCATCTAAATCTAAGGCTTTGGCCGCTCCTAAAGTGGCATGATAGAGCGCTTCATAGGCCGAGAGTTTGTTGCCTTGTAGCTGTTGTACTTTATAAGCTTCACTGAGGGTATGTAAAATATTAAAGGATGTTCCTGCCCCAACATCGGTCCCTATGCCAACTTTGACTTGATGCTCCCAAGTCCGTTGCAAAGGGAATAAGCCACTACCTAAAAATAAATTGGATGTTGGGCAAAAGGCAATCGCTGAATCTGTTTGATGCAGACATTGCCATTCATTTTCTTCCAAATGCACGCAATGCGCAAAAACCGAGCGTGAACCTGTTAAGCCATAGTGATGATACACATCTAAATATCCCTGTTGTTCAGGAAATAGCTGTTTGACCCAAGCAATTTCATTTGGGTTTTCACTTAAATGAGTATGCAGATATACGTCTGGATATTCGGCTTTAAGCTGCCCTGCCCGTGCCAATTGTTCAGGACTGGAGGTCGGTGCAAAACGTGGGGTAATGGCATATAGATTACGTCCTTTGCCATGCCATTTTTCAATTAAGGTTTTAGAGTCTGCGTAAGCGCTTTCTGCGGTGTCGCATAAGGCTTCAGGTGCATGTCGGTCCATCATCACTTTACCTGCAATCAAACGCATTTGTTGCTGTTGTGCAGCTTCAAATAAAGCATCTACCGATTCAGGATGCACCGTACAGAATACCAACGCTGTCGTGGTACCATTTTTGAGTAATTCCTGCACAAAAAATTGAGCAATCTGATTTGCATAGGCTTGATCTGAAAATTGTAGTTCGGTTGGAAAAGTATAGCTATTTAGCCATTCCAATAATTGTTCACCATACGCGCCCATCATTTCAGTTTGTGGAAAATGCACATGGGTGTCGATCAGTCCTGGCACAATTAAATGCTCAGGATAATGCTGTATGGGCGTATCTGCAGTGAGTTGTGACTGCCCTGCTTGCCAAGTACCAAACCACTGTATCTTGCCATGTTCGCAAATCAGCAAGGCATCTTCGATATAGCGTACTTGTTCAGGCAGCTCTTGTGCTTGAGTGACGCTATTTTGAAAATCCAGAAAGCGACCACGAATGGCGGTGCGAGCTATGGCAGATGACATGGAAACAACCTGTATTTTATTTTTTCGCTGGATTGTACCTGAAATATACAAAGATTTAGCTCAATTTTCTCTTAAAGTTTGACCAGATGATAAATGAAAAGAATAAAACAGCCTTCCCGAAAGAAGGCTGATTGGAGCAATTAATATGAGACTAATAGCTTATAGCGTGGTTTGATGATGTTTACGGCTGTGGCGAATAGACAACCAAGCAGTAACGCTCAGTACAATCACAATAAAGCCCAGTGAGATCCAAATTGGCATGTGGAAGACATCCAGCATCAACATTTTAAAACCAATAAACAGCAAAATTAGACCTAAGCCATAAGGTAAGTAATGCATTTTACTGGCTGCACCAGAGAGCAAGAAAAACATGGCACGCAAGCCTAAAATAGCCATTAAATTTGCAGTTAGGACAATAAACGGGTCGGTGGTGACTGCAAAAATTGCAGGAATTGAATCGACGGCGAAAATCACGTCAGATGCTTCGACCAAAATTAAAACTAAAAAGAGTGGTGTGGCCCAAAGTACGCCGTTTTGGCGAACAAAGAATTTGTCTTGTTGTAGTGTTGGCGTGATACGCATGTGTTTGCGTAACCATTTTAACAGCGCCATATCTTCGATGTTGCTGGCTTCTTGTTCTGGGCCTTTTAAGAATTTAAAGCCCGTGTATACCAAGAATGCGCCAAACAGATATAGAATCCATGAAAATTCTTGTACGAACCAAGCTCCAATAAAAATAAAAATGGTTCTGAGTACAATTGCACCTAATACGCCGTAGAGTAAAATTTTGCGTTGTAAACCTGCAGGAATTGCAAACGCGGCAAAAATCATTAACCAGACAAAGACATTGTCAATTGCTAGAGATTTTTCCAGTAAATAACCCGCAAAGTATTCCATGACTTTGGTATTGGCGATTTCAACACCAAAATGCTGTTTGAGGTATAGCCATAAGCCGCCACCAAATAAAGCCGCAACACTGACCCAGGCTATACTCCAATAGGCAGCAGTTTTTACTTTGACTGATTCGCCTGCTTTTTGCCGAAAGCCTAAGAAGTCAATAGCGAGCATGACGGCCACAATTGCAAAAAAAGCGGTGTAAAGCCATAAATTGCCGATAGATTCCATACAATCTCCGCATCCGACAATTGGCCACAAAAAAACCTTGACCCGTTGTCAGATGATATAAAACATCTGTAACAACATGATCAAGGTCTTGCCTACATCGTGCTGAAATTTTTATGTATTCAGGCACGATGCTCAGCGTCCGACTTTTTGCAAAGTGTAATGACGAAACGCTGACACGTTAAAATTGATTTTAACGTTTGGAGGAGGCTACTCCCCTTGTTCAAACAATTTGGGATTAGGCCATGGCCTAAATCTGTGCAAAGAATTACATAATTTTAAATAGAGTGCAATTTTTTCTGTGCTAGAGCGATGCTAGCTATGTACAAATTAGCACAATACATTTTTGCTGAATGTGGCAAATTTAAAAAATAGATTTAGTGTGATAGGTGATTTATGCAAATTCAACATCAAGAAACTCAACGTGGCGGTGAATTTTTTATTGAACGTGATGGTCGGCATATCGCTGAAATTACTTATCAATATCAAAATGAAGCGACCATAGTGGCAGATCACACTTGGGTAGATAATTCCTTGCGTGGACAAGGTGTAGCACGTCAATTATTAGACGCCTTGGTTGCATTTGCACGTGAAAAGCAGCTTAAAATTGTCCCAACCTGCTCTTATGTTGATGTGATGTTTCAGCGCGAAGCTGAATTTGCTGATGTAGTGGCTTAGCGTTTTTGAATAGCTGCGCACCCTCAATGAGCTTAGAGTTTAGAACATGTTGGGCTAAAGAGCGTTTATTTTGATGTATCTCAAGAAAAACAAGCCAATCCACAAAATATGAATTGGCTTGTCGAGTACAGTTCAGTCTAGTTTATTCGTAATTAATCATCACTTTTAGGGCTTTTTCATCTGAAGCATGTTTAAACACATCATAGGCTTTTTCAAATTCAGCGAATTTGAAATGGTGGGTTGCCAGTTTTTCCAAAGGTAACTTACCTGAACAGCATGTTTTTAACAGCATGCCTGTGGTATTGGCATTTACCAAGCCTGTAGTGATAGTTAAGTTTTTAATCCAGAGTTTATTCAACTCAAAGTTGACAGACTTACCATGTACGCCCACGTTGGCAATATGTCCGCCTTCTTTCACTACATTTTGGCAGATATCCCAAGTCGCTTCGATACCAACAGCTTCCATGGCACAGTCAACACCACGACCACCCGTAATTTCTAAAATACGTTGTACAGCGTCTTCTTTGGCTGAGTTTACCGTATGGGTTGCACCTAGCTCTTTGGCCATTGCCAAGCGGTTATCATCCATATCTACTGCAATAATTTGTGCAGGAGAATAGAATTGTGCGGTAAGCAAACATCCCATACCAATTGGGCCTGTGCCCACAATTGCAATGGTATCGCCTGGTTTGACATCACCATATTGCACACCAATTTCATGTGAAGTTGGCAATACATCTGACAAGAATACTGCAACTTCTTCGTTTAAGCCTTCAGGTAATAAATATAAAGAAGTGTCTGCAAATGGGGTGCGTACATATTCTGCATGGGTACCGTCAATCATATAGCCCATAATCCAACCGCCTTCGTTACGACAGTGTGCATAGAGTTGCTTTTGACAGTTTTCACAGGTACCACAACGGCTGACGCAGGAAATAATTACCTTGTCGCCTTTTTTGAAGTTTTTAACAGCAGAACCGACTTCTTCTACAATCCCAATACCTTCGTGACCTAAAATACGGCCGTCAAAATTGCCTGTTTTCGCTACGGCTGTCTCTTGAATTTCAGGGTTTTTACCTTTCCAGATACCTAAGTCAGTACCGCAAATTGTGGTTTTGGTCAGGCGAATCACTGCATCAGTCGGTTGTAGAATTTCTGGACGTGGTCGATCTTCAAAACGGATATCATTAGCGCCGTGATAGACCATGGCTTTCATTGTTTTTGACATTGTGACTATCCTTCTTTAGTGATTATGATGAAAGACATCCAGCAGCCAACCTGTTGCAATTGTCATGCTCGCAGGATGTTATTCTTCTAAGGTAACAGGACAAGATGACAAGTTCATTAGCAAAATCGTTGCTTTTTAAAAATAATATATAAATTTATAATATATAAAAAAGGCCGTATTTTTTGCAAAACACGGCCTTTAAATGAAATTAATGGTTTAAGCGCTGTGTTGCAATGCTTGCATCAGTTTTTGGTGCAAGCCACCAAACCCACCATTAGACATAATCACGACTGCATCGCCCTCACCTGCTTGGCTGACGATGGTTTGAATGATCTCATTCAAAGTATTGGCCACCACAGCATGATTGTCTGCAGCGGCAACCACGGGTTGTAAATCCCAGTCTAAGCCTTCAGGTTGATACCAGATCACAGCATCGGCCAAACGTGCCGAATAGGCTAAGCCATCTTTGTGACTGCCCATGCGCATGGTGTTAGAGCGTGGTTCGATAATTGCCCACAATTTACGTTCACCTAAACGTTTGCGTGCACCTTCGAGTGTCGTTTCAATGGCAGTTGGGTGGTGGGCAAAGTCATCATACACCTCAATGCCGCGCGGTGTGCCGAGTAATTCCATACGGCGCTTGACCCCACCAAAATTGGATAGCGCAATACATGCCGTTTCAATTGAAACACCGACATGCTCGGCTGCGGCAATGGTGGCTAAAGCATTGGCAACACTGTGCTGCCCTGTCATATTCCAGCGTACTTCACCTTTGATTACACCGTTTTGTAGGACGTTAAAGTGTGAACCATCTGCTGCAAGTTGTTCTGCATACAGTTCGGCATTTGGCTGTGCATCGAGCGAAGTACGCAGCACAGGCGTCCAGCAACCCATCTCCAGCACTTCATCAATATGACTTTCTGTAATTGGGGCAATAATGCGGCCTTCACTTGGAATGGTACGCACTAAATGATGGAATTGTTTCTGAATTGCAGCCAAATCATCAAAAATATCGGCATGGTCAAATTCAAGATTATTTAAAATAGCCGTTTTAGGGTGGTAATGGACGAACTTGGAACGTTTATCAAAAAATGCAGAGTCGTATTCATCGGCTTCTACACAGAAGTATTTGCCAGCACCTAAACGTGCACTTTCGCTAAAGCCCAACGGAACGCCGCCAATTAAAAAGCCAGGTTCTAAGCCTGCCTGATCTAACACCCACGCCAGCATGGTGGTGGTGGTGGTTTTACCGTGTGTACCTGCAACGCCCAGTACATGCTTACCTTGCAAGACATGATCGGCCAGAAACTGTGGGCCAGAAATATACGGCAAACCTGCATTGAGCATGTATTCAATCGCATCAATCCCGCGTTTCATGGCATTGCCGACAATCACCAAGTCAGGATGCGGTTGTAAATGGCTGCGGTCATAGCCTTGCATTAAGGTAATGCCTGCATTTTCTAGTTGGGTCGACATCGGTGGATATACGTTTTGGTCTGAACCTGTGACGGTATGTCCTAAATCACGGGCTAAAAGTGCCAAAGAGCCCATAAATGTGCCACAAATACCCAAAATATGCAGATGCATTCCGCCTTACTCCACTGCTTTTATAGACACATCACTTATCTGTTGTGCTGTTGTCGTGATTAATTTGATTTGAAGCAACGATAGCAAGGGTTTTGGCGAAAAGATAGTGATTCTTGTATCTAAACAGCATGATTTTTAAAGTGAGATCTAAGCAGATGTATGACGATGGCAGTGCTTAAAATTCAGTAGAAGATAAAAAAATTGTCTACGTGTATTTTTAAGGTCGAATCCCCGTAAAATAAACTGAAATTTTTAGATAGTACGGCACAATGTCTTCGGCACTTTTACTTTTGGTGATTGCAAACTGTTTTATGACCTTGGCTTGGTATGGTCATCTCAAGTTTTTACCGCACGATGCACCGCTGTGGCAGGCCATTTTATTCAGTTGGGTGATTGCCCTATTTGAATATAGCTTGATGATTCCTGCAACCCGTTTGTTGGCACAGCATGGCTGGGCGGTGGGTCAAATGAAAATTACCCAAGAAGTTGTGACCTTACTGGTTTTTGTGCCATTTATGATTTTTTTATTTAAGCAGCCTTTTAAACTGGATTATGTGTGGGCAGCCTTATGTTTATGTGGTTGTGTGTATTTTGTGTTTCGTACCCCCTAAAAATCGGGGAATTCTGACTTAAACAGGTTTGGGAATCCCCTATTAAGTTTATAGATTTTAGATTGTTCAGCACTTAGCCGATAAAAATTATGAAAAAAGCCTACTTGGTGGCTGTGTTCAATTTTAACAAGTCGAAAAATCAGTCTATAATGTGGAGTTCTTATTCAAGCTTGGCTTTCTCGCCTGAATTTATCTTTCCTTAGTTTCGTTTCTGGAATATTTGTAATGAATGCGGCCGCTGCACAAGACGCTCCTCTCGTTGGAATTATCATGGGTTCTCAATCGGATTGGGCAACTCTCGAACACACTGCCAATATGCTGAAGCAGCTTGGTGTCCCATTTGAAGCGGAAGTTGTTTCTGCACACCGTACCCCAGACCGCTTATTTGAATACGCAGAACAGGCACGTGAGCGCGGTATTCAGGTGATCATTGCAGGCGCAGGCGGTGCAGCACATTTACCAGGCATGTGTGCAGCCAAAACTGACTTACCTGTGTTGGGTGTACCTGTAAAATCTTCTATTTTAAATGGTGTCGATTCATTACTTTCAATTGTGCAAATGCCTGCGGGTATTGCGGTAGGTACTTTGGCGA
Source organism: Acinetobacter sp. A2 (assembly GCF_048537555.1). NCBI lineage: Bacteria > Pseudomonadati > Pseudomonadota > Gammaproteobacteria > Moraxellales > Moraxellaceae > Acinetobacter > Acinetobacter sp. A2. The sequence goes on along the minus strand of NZ_CP183239.1, from coordinate 2,856,497 downwards.
TTGGGCCAGCGGGTGCGACCAATGCTGCGATTATGGCTGCACAAATTTTAGGTTTAACCCGTCCAGAGATTGCAACAAATGTTGCCAATTTCCGTGCCGCGCAAACTGAGAAAGTCTCAAGCAACAATATTCCAGGTCAGGCTTAAGCGGGACAATTACTATGGATAAGACCATCGGTATTTTTGGTGGTGGACAGCTGGGCCGTATGATGGCGCAAGCGGCTTTACCGCTAAATATTCAATGTACCTTTTTTGAAGCCAGTTCAGATTGCCCTGCGGCAGCTTTGGGTCAGGTATTTGCCAGTAAAAGCGAAAATAGCCTTCAAGATTTTATACACAGTGCCGATGTATTCAGTCTTGAATTTGAAAATACGCCATTGGCAGATGTAGATGTCTTGATTAAACACAAAGACTTACATCCACCACGTCAGGCCTTAGCAATTGCACAAAACCGCTTGCTGGAAAAAGGCTTATTTGATGAATTAGCGATTCCTGTTGCGCCGTATAAAGCAGTCAACTCAGTGGAAAGTTTACAAGCTGCTGTAGCTGAACTCGGTCTGCCGATTGTGCTAAAAACTGCTACAGGCGGCTATGATGGCAAAGGTCAGTTTGTACTGCGCAGTGCCGAGCAAATTGAACAAGCTTGGGCAGAATTAGGCCCTGCAGGTAGCCTGATTGCAGAAAGTTTTGTTAGCTTTTCACGTGAAGTCTCTATTATTGCAGTGCGTGGTCAGCAAGGTGAAGTAAAAACTTGGCCATTGGCAGAAAATCATCACCACAATGGTATTTTGTCACATTCAATTGTACCTGCACCAAACAGTGCAGACTTGCAGCCTATGGCGCAGGAATACATCACTCGCCTACTCAATCATTTGAATTATGTGGGTGTGTTGACACTAGAACTGTTTGTGACCGAACAAGGTTTGTATGCTAATGAAATGGCACCACGCGTACACAACTCTGGTCACTGGTCTATTGAAGGTGCAGTGTGTTCACAGTTTGAAAACCACATTCGTGCCGTGGCAGGACTGCCATTAGGTTCAACCGAAGTGGTACGTCCAACGGTAATGGTCAATATTATTGGCAAGCATCCAAAAACTGAAGATGTACTGGCACTGCATGGCGCACATTTGCACCTATACAATAAAACTGAGCGTGAAGGCCGTAAAATTGGGCATATTACCTTAATGCCGAATGATGCAGCTGAATTGACAGATTTATGCCGCCAATTGGCAAAAATTTTGCCAAATCCTTTGGCACTCAGTGAAGATATGTGTATCTAAGCCTATACATAATCGAAAAATTATAAAAAAGCGTTCAAGATTGAGCGCTTTTTTTCTCTCTTAGATTCTCAAATGAAGTGCAACAAATTTTAAATCTTACTATTTCAATACTTTCTACCGTTTATCTGTAGCCAATTGACCCTGCAATTCTGGGTTGATTAAGATAAATTTGCTTTAATCAACACAAACAATTGTATCCAACAGCGGCTCTTAATAAAAATACAAACAAGTTTGCTTAGAAAAAACAGTAGTAATGAATTCAAAACTTTAAATTCAAATGGCGTGTTTTAAATTTAAAGCTGTGGTGTAACTTTGAATTTAAACATGGAGAGTGAATTTAAAAATGGGTAAATAGTTTTGAATTTAAATAAAAAGTGTTGGTTGTTGTTGTTTTTAAATTTAAAAAAACTGCTTTTAAATTCAAATCAATTACTTCGGGAAATGCAATATATCCAGTTTTGTGGATAACTTTACTCATCTTAATTTAAATTCAAACTTTTAAATTTATAAGCCGGCTGCTTGGCTGTAATTTTGAATTTAAAAATAAAAAATATAGTACTTGTGGATAAGTTTTTTAAATTCAACAACCAAATATGAATTTAAAATTGAGAAAATGAATTTAAAGTTACAGATTTTCATCTGATCTCTAAGGCTGAAGGTGTTATGGTAAAGCCATGATTTAAATTCAAAGCACATCAAAGGATATTATGCATCGTTTCGCTGTGATTTTTGCGACTGCTGCAATGGCAGCAACTCAGGTTCAGGCCGAGCTGATTATAAATGGAAAAACCATGACCGTAACACCTGCGGTCAGTTCATCTGCCAATTTTCAACCACAAAATCATTTTCAGAGTTGTTTGGCCAATTTACGTAGTCAGGCCATTGCCAAAGGGGTCAGTGGCAGCAGCTATGACCGCTACACTCAAAATTTAAGTCCAGACTATTCGGTGATTGAGCGTTTAAATTACCAACCTGAATTTTCCACGCCAATCTGGGATTATCTGTCAGGGTTGGTCGATGATGAGCGTGTACAGTTAGGACAGCAAAAATTAGCGCAGCATCGTGAAGTGCTGAATCGTGTTGCTGCAGCTTATGGCGTACCTGCCGAAACTGTGGTGGCGGTTTGGGGCGTGGAAAGTAATTTTGGTGCAATCTCTGGCCGCTATCCATTATTACAGGCATTGGGTACTTTGAGCTGCGAAGGACGCCGTCAAAGTTATTTCCGTGGCGAGTTTTTTACCACCATGCGTTTATTACAACGTGGTGATGTCACTGAATCACAATTAAAAGGCTCATGGGCAGGGGCGTTTGGACATACCCAATTTATGCCATCGACCTATGACGAATTGGCGGTCGATTTTGATGGTGATGGACGTCGTGACTTGGTTTCCAGTATTCCAGATGCTTTGGCTTCCACTGCTAACTTTTTAAAACGCCGTGGCTGGCAAACAGGGCAGCCGTGGGGCTTTGAGGTGAATGTTCCTGCCGGCATGTCGTTGAGTGGAGAAGGGCGACGTAATAAAAAATCACTAAGTAGTTGGGTCAACCGTGGATTAACTCGTGCAGATGGCTCAGCTTTAATTCAGGGCAATTTGTCGGGTAGTAGTCAGGCTGGTTTAATGGCGCCTGCAGGTGCCAATGGCCCTGTGTTCTTGGTGTTTAGAAACTTTGATGCAATTTATAGCTATAACGCAGCAGAAAGTTATGCCTTAGCGATTGCGCATTTGTCTGATCGTTTAATGGGGCAGTCCGCTTTCCGCACGTCTTGGCCAACTGATGATGCGGGTACATCCCGCGCAGAACGCCGAGAAATTCAACGCTTTTTGTTAAATCGTGGTTATGACATTGGGGAAGTCGATGGTTTAATTGGCGACAAAACCCGTCAAGCGATTCGTCAGGAGCAAATTCGACTGGGGTTGTCACCTACAGGTCGGGCAGGGCAGCAAATTTTGCGTGCATTCCGTAATGAAACTGCCAAACAAATGATGCAATAATTGGCATGTATTTCTCAACAAAAACAATGTGTTTGCATAAAAAAAAGGTCTGCTTTCATTGCAGACCTTTTTTATATTTTAGCTAAAGCTCAATATTTATACCGCAGAGGTATCAATCTTCACAGCTTCGAGCAAATCAAAAATCACAGTCGTGACATCTTGGCTTAATTCACGATTATTAAAAATTTCGTAGGCTGAAATGGTGATGTCTGTATCACTTGGTAGTAGACGTTGTTCTTCTTCAATTAAATGCTCAATTGGAAGTAAGGTCTGTCTAACTTCAAGATGCAAAATATCTTTGTATTCAATATTTTCATCATCTAATTCAATGATTTGCTCATTAAAATATGGCAATAAAATCGAGTGGAGATAAGGTTGAAGCTCAACAATATCAAAAATTTCGATATCACGGGTTTGTTCAATCGTGCTGATGTGGTCATTTACTTCAATCAGAATATGGTAGTAACTCACATGAATCTCCACAGATCGTTCAGGGTTATACAGAGCGTCCACAATAACATGAAATGAGTAAATTTGCTGCCTCTTCGCGTGTAATGCCTATGTAATGATGCGGCGGGACAGACTGTCTTGTTGTTTCAGTTCGGCCTGATTATTTAATGCCGTGCATGTAGCAAATCAATATCAGCAGGTCGGAGTTGGAAATTGTGCAACTGTTGATCTTTTAACATGGGGTACATCAGGGCATGTGGGTCATTGTGATGTTGCAAGCCAAGTGCATGTCCAAACTCATGTGCCAAGGTTAAGCGTAAATCATCTTCAGATTGAAACTCATAAATTCGGATAGCGCGTCCATCAAAACTGCCTTTATCAAATAAACGAGGTTGAAAGCGGATGTTATATTGTTGTATAGATACATCAATGTCCTGATTCAGTTGATTGAGTGCATCTACTTGTTGATTAAGCTGATTAATTTGCTGATTAAATTGCGCAATTTCATGCTCCAAATTCCACATGTGTTGCTGGATGTCCTGCTTTTTGGCTGCAAAAACCCCATGTTGTGACGGATGTAATCCACCACTTTGATTAATCTGCTGAACTTGTTGATTGTATTGTGCGAGTTGCTGCTCAAACTGCATTTTTTTAGCAGCAAGTCGCGAATTTTTGTCATCAATTTGCTGTTTAAGCATCTGAACTTGCTGGCTTTGTTCATTCCAATACTGTTGACGCTGTTCAATTTCACTGAGCTGTTGACGACGTTGATTAGACTCATCTTGTCGTTGGTCATAAATTAAATGAATTGCGAGTTTGGCCTTCGGGTCATAGACAAAATAATCTTGTCCCGTACCGTGTTTCCAAATATCGGTAGCTTCCTGACTGATGCGAAGCAGATCGGCTTGGCTCAATCCAAAACGAGGGTCTAGTTCTGCAATACGGTAGCGTAAGCGTGTGTCTAAAGGATGTTGCAATCGATCAAGTGCGGTATTGTGCCGTGTATGAGGGTGATGAATATTTTGATAAATCAGCAAAATAGCAAACAGTATGATTGCACCCAAAAGAAACAAACGCATCGCCAAGCAACTTCCTTTTTTGACTTACTGTAGCCGAAAGCAGGGCAGTAACTCAATCTATTTAGAGGTTTCTCAGGCTTTAGCGTATTGATTTGAGAATCTAAGTTTTAAAAAAAGATGCATATTCATTGAGCATAAAAAAAACCGCACTGCAATGGCTTGCAGCGCGGTTTTTGGTTTGTGTTAAAGCGACAAATTATTTTTTGTCATCTTTCACTTCGGTGAATTCAGCATCAACGACACCATCGTCAGCTTTTTGTTGACCTGCATCGCCTTGGAATGCATTCGGGTCAAAACCTTGTGCACCACCTTGACCTTGTGCAGCTTCATAAGCACGTTGTGTAATTGGCATTATGATGTTTTGCAATGCTTCAGTTTTCGCTTTGATTGCATCTACATCATTTTCTTTCGTCACTGCTTCAAGTTCAGTGACCGCAGTTTCGATCGCAGTTTTCTCATCGGCAGTGACTTGTTCACCAAGGTCTTTCACTGCTTTTTGAGCTGAAGAAACAAGTGCATCGGCTTCGTTACGTGCTTTTGCAAGTTCTTCAAACTTACGGTCTTCTTCAGCATTCGCTTCAGCATCTTTGATCATCGCTTCAATTTCAGCATCGCTCAAACCAGAGTTTGCTTTAATTTGAATTGATTGCTCTTTGCCTGTGCTCTTGTCTTTAGCAGATACTTTCAAGATACCGTCAGCGTTAATGTCGAACGATACTTCAATTTGTGGCACACCACGTGGCGCTGGTGGAATGTCACCTAATTGGAAGTTACCCAACAATTTGTTTTGTTGAGCCATTTTACGCTCACCTTGGTAAACCGAAATATCTACCGCAGGCTGGTTGTCCGCTGCTGTTGAGAACACTTGAGATTTCTTCGCAGGAATCGTGGTGTTTTTCTCAATGATTGGCGTCAACACACCGCCCATCGTTTCAATACCAAGCGTTAATGGTGTTACGTCTAGAAGCAATACGTCAGTTTTGTCACCAGACAATACCGCACCCTGAATCGCTGCACCAATTGCAACTGCTTCGTCTGGGTTCACGTCTTTACGTGGTTCTTTGCCAAAGAACTCTTGTACTTTTTGTTGTACAAGTGGCATACGTGATTGACCACCGACTAAAATTACGTCAGAGATGTCTGAAGTTGAAAGTCCAGCATCTTGAAGCGCAACTTTACATGGCTCAATAGTACGAGCAACTAAGTCTGCCACTAAACCTTCAAGTTTAGCGCGTGTCACGTTAATCACTAAGTGCTTAGGACCTGTTGCATCTGCAGTGATGTACGGCAAGTTAATTTCAGTTGCGTTAGAAGAAGAAAGCTCGATTTTTGCTTTCTCAGCCGCTTCTTTTAGACGTTGTAGCGCCAATGGATCTTGCTTTAAGTTGAAGTTTTGTTCTTTTTTGAACTCTTCAACCAAGTATTCGATCAAGGCATTGTCAAAGTCTTCACCACCTAGGAAAGTATCACCGTTGGTAGATAACACTTCAATTTGCTGATCGCCATCTAGGTCTGCAATTTCAATGATAGATACGTCAAAAGTACCACCACCCAAGTCATACACAGCAACTTTACGGTCGCCTTCTTTCTTGTCCATACCAAATGCAAGGGCAGCAGCAGTTGGTTCGTTAATGATACGTTTAACTTCTAAACCAGCAATTTTACCCGCATCTTTCGTTGCTTGACGCTGCGCATCGTTAAAGTACGCAGGTACAGTAATTACTGCTTCAGTCACCGTTTCGCCTAAGTAATCTTCGGCAGTCTTTTTCATCTTTTTCAAAGTTTCAGCAGAAATTTGTTGTGGCGCAAGTTTCTTGTCATTCACTTCAACCCAAGCATCACCATTGTCTGCTTTGATGATTTTGTAAGGTACAAGACCAATGTCTTTTTGTACCGCTTGGTCTTCATAACGACGACCGATTAAACGCTTAATAGCGAATAATGTATTTTTTGGATTGGTTACCGCTTGACGCTTTGCAGATTGACCTACAAGAATTTCGCCATCTTTATACGCAATAATAGATGGAGTTGTACGTGCGCCTTCTGCGTTTTCAATTACTTTAACTTTGTCGCCTTCAAGTACCGCTACACATGAGTTAGTTGTACCTAAGTCAATACCAATGATTTTAGCCATTTGGATGTTTCCTCAAAAATTCTTTTGCAATGTTTTCACTTGTTATTCGATATGAGAGCCAATCAAAATTTTTCAAGTTGTTTAGATGAAAATTTTTTATCAACCCTCGAATTTATAAGGCTTAAGCGCCAACCATCACCATTGCAGGGCGTAGTAAACGACCATGTAGGGTGTAGCCTTTTTGTAACACGTTACCAATTTCGTTGGCTTTCGCAGTTGGATCAATACCCACTGCTTGGTGTAGGTCTGCATTGAAACCGCTAGCTGTATCAATCACCACGACACCAAATTTTTCTAAGGTGCTGAGTAAAGATTTCAACGTAAGTTCCACACCTTCAGACAATGCGGTTTTTTCATCGCCATTGGCGGCAATGGCACGTTCAAGGTTATCTACAGAATCCAATAACTCTTTGGCAAACTTTTCCAAAGCAAACTTTTTAGCGGTATCTGCTTCACGTTCTAAGCGTTCTTTGGTTTTTTCAGCTTCGTAAACAGCATTGGCAGTACGTGCTTTTTCCAGTTTTAGGCTTTCTTCAAGTTTGCTCAGTTGTTCTTGTAAAGATTCAACGGAAACTTCTGCTTGCTCAGTATCTTGCGCTATTTGTGGTTCCGTTTGCGCTTGCTCAAGGTCTTGAGTTTGCTCGTTCTGCTCAGTTGCCATTGATTTACTCCGTTTAAATGGGTTTTTAAACATGTACAGTCCTTTGGCGTCAGTGCTAATGCAAACTGCGTTATTGCTGAACTGCCATGGTTCGAGAAGTTCGTAATTAGCTAAGAAATCGGGGCAGGGCAGATAAAATTCAAGCGTCTTTGCAGATTAATTTTATTTTGCTTTGAACTTTAACTAAAAATAACGACTTTTCCGCACTTTAATGTTGCAAGTGAAGGAGGGTTTGAAGCAAAAATGATGCGGCATTTTGGGGCTTAAAAATGGGTTTGAAAGCAGAAAAGTAATAGATTTGTATAGGGGTTGATCTGGTGCTTCCAGTTTTATATTTTAGCTTTCATCAAGTTGCTGTGCTAATGGTGTGTTAAGTAAGAGCTAAAACAAATAATTTCAGAGAAATTAAATATTTTACAACAGTCTATACGCTACTTATTCTTTGTACATGGATGCTATGTCGCTGTAGTTTCTGGTGTATTGTTAAATGTGTTTTCTGGCTTATCCAACCTCTGGATAAGCCTTTTTTTTGCTTGATGAGTTAAATTTTTATAGAGCTTTTTTTTGTGTCTTTGCTGGTCTAAGAAGAAAACAATATTTATGAAATTTTAATATGCTAAAATTAAAAATAATCATTCTTAGTTGATTTTAATAAAATTAAAAACCAATTTTATATATTGCAAATGGTTAAAAAAAATTCGTCGAAGAGATGGTTAGTATTGGATATAGAGTAAATTTTGCTTTTTTTTACAGAGTTTGGTTATGCCGGTTTTCATTGTTATAAGTATTATTTTTATAATACTTTTATTCATCTTTTACTTTAAAAAACCTGAAAGGTTAGAGGGGAATTATAAAGATTTTCAAAAGATTATTCTCTATACATCTGATTTTTTGGAAAAGAATCCAAAGGAAATGACAATACTTCTAAATGATGTTACTTATTCTGAGTTATTAAATTTTATTGAAGGTAATCCTTCACGTATTTCTCAATTTGAACAAATAGATAAGATAGCTATTTCCTTTGCTATTCTTATAGATAATTCAGAATACAAAGTATATGCATCGAAGTTTGTGGCTGACAAACTGATAATTGCTGCGAAGAAATCAAAAAAATAATAACTTTAAAAGGAGATAAATATGCTTATTTGGTTTGTAGTAGGCATGATAATTTTATTTTTACTAGTATCTAATCATTTTAGAAAGTACAAAGAAGCTGATGAAAAATCTTTAAGACCTATGTCTGAGTGGGCAATTCTCGCTAATAGTAGTTTTCCTAAAGACAAAGAAAGAATGGCTTACAGTTTGATAATTCAATCGGGGTCTATTCTTGAAAAAATGGATGTAATCAAGCTCAAAGAACTTAGAGCTCCAATGCTTGTACCTGATTTTACAAACTCTAATTTTATTTTGTTTGTAATTAGCTTGGCTCCTAATATTATTCCTGAATCAAATAAAGAGTCTTTGAAAGATAGTTTTTATAATCAGCAAGCTAGAGTTTATCTTGCTAATTGTATTGAAGTTGTACTCAAATTTGGTGAATCAGGGGTTTTGGATAGAATTATTGCTGAATCTTGTACACCAGCAAGAGAGTGGTAACTCATTTAGTTTTATAAGTAATATTTTTTTGTTTACAGTCTGATTATCACGTGTGAGAAAGGCATGTTTCATGCCTTTCTTAATCACGCTCTTTACGGTTTTCCTGCCAGCGTTTTTGTTGTGCATCACGCTGTTGTTGCATGCGTTTACGTATATCTTCACGTTTTTTACGTTCAGCTTCGACTTGCTGTTTACGTTTTTGTTCAAGCTGCTTGCGCTGTTGTTCCGAAAGTCGTTTACGTTGCTCAGCTAAACGCTGGCGTTCTTGCTCGTGTTTTTGCCGTTGCTGTTGCAATTGCTTTTGTCGGTTTTGCTCCCATTCACGACGCTCAATTTCACGCTTGCGACGTTCTAATTCTACCCGTTGTTGGCGTTGTTGATATTCCCAACGCTGACGATCATAGTCATAACGTCGATCATCATAATCATGGCGGCGTTCATAACGAGGATCATAGCGACCATCGTAGTAACCATCTTCAGGAAATGCGACACAGCCTACGGCTAAAAAAGCAGTAGCGCATGAGAGTAATATCAGTTTTTTAGCCATGTTCCACCTCCTGAGCCAATCTATGAATTTGCATGAAACATGCATAATGGGCAGCTAAATTGTCAATGACAGCGTCATAAAAGCAGGTTAGCGTATAGTAAGTTTAGATATGTATAACGATTGAAGCACTTGTATAACAAAATGGTCATTTTGCATTTAATCATGAAGAAATGATGAAGAATTTACGCATATAAAAAGGAACAATCATGCAAATCTTGAATTCATCGCTTAAACAGAGGTTGCACAAAGGGCAGGGAACGGCTGCGCGTCTTTTAAATAAATTACCCGATCGAGCGCATGAAGCCTTGGCGCAGGTCTTGGCTTATCCTTATCAATATCCAGACCTTGATCCTTTTATTAAATGCATGATGGCGGCACAGTTAAAGCAAGGTAAAGTTGGTTTTATTGGTGCAGACCCCATTCAGTCCAGGCAGCAATTTGACCGTCAAATCGAATCTATTGCCAGTACGCCTACAGCAGTCAAGCGTGTGGAAGAGGTTCGCTTAAATTTACCCAGCGGTGATATTGCAGCCCGTTATTATCATCCTGCACCGCATAAGAAATTGCCTTTAATTGTGTTTTATCATGGTGGTGGTTTTGTGGTGGGTGGTTTAGACAGCCATGATGAATTCTGCCGTTTGATGGCCGTGCATGCCAATGCGCAAGTGTTGAGTGTGGCGTATCCACTTGCACCTGAAGCTAGTCCACAGCAGATTATTCAGGTCTGTGAAGAGGCTTTGGCGTGGGCTTATCAACATCGTCGTCAAATGAAAATTTTAAAAAACCGTATTGCGGTGGCGGGTGATAGTGCTGGCGGTAATATTGCGGCAGTGGTTGCGCAGCGTAGTGTGCACAGTGCCTATGCACCCGAGGCACAGTTCCTGATTTATCCTGCATTGGATTTTAAAAGCCGACACCCTTCATTTTTTGCCTATAAAGATGGCTTAGTGCTCACAGAGCAAGATATAGATTTCGTGACGCATCACTACGCTACGCAGCACCAAGTGGCTTTGGATGATCCGATTATTTCTCCAACTTTTGGGAAGTTGAAAAAACTAGCGTCTGCTTTTGTGGTCACAGCAGGGCATGATGTGCTGCACGATGAAGCTGAAATTTATGCACATAAATTACGTCAAAATCAGGTGACGGCTAAGTATGTTGAATATTTAGATCAGGCACATGGCTTTATTAACCTGAGTTTTGTGTCGAGCCGTGCTAAAAAACTTAGCATTGAAATGTGTGAAAACTTTAGAAAATTTTGGGATCGTCCTCGCCATTAAAAATCTGTATATCTGGGTTCAATTTGTTTCACGTGGAACTTTATTTCTTAGAATGAATTTTGGCTTCAGGAAAAATCAGTTCAAATGCAGGCACGTAAAAGCCAGTCAATAAACGTGCCTGGGAAACATCTGGAAATAATGAGGAGTTGGGTTGCCAAGAAACTTGTTTCAGTGGTATCAATTGACCACGAAATGAAGGACTAAAGCGATAACATTCACCTTGCCACATTTGTGTGATCTTTAATAATGCAGCGGGTAGATATTGACTATTTACATTGATGCATCGACCTTTTGCGTGCTGCTCAAATCGAATACAGAGTTCTAAATCTGCCTGTCGAATGTTACAAGTGCTTTGCTGAGCATGCGTCTGCCATTCAAATGTGGCCAATTCTTTAGGAATCCCCCAAAGTTGTTGCCCATGCTGAACAGAAGATTCTGTGGAAACAAAAATCTTGGGAATATTGGATAACACACGTTGCTGCAATACGGGATGATCTAAAATCAGCAGTTCATCATAGGCGCCAATTGGACTTTGTGCATAGCGCACCAACATGACTTGTACCACACGCCCAAATGCTGAAGGTGTTAAGCCAAAAATCTGTGCCTGTTTTAAAGCAGAGGAGCTGAGCCAATAATTTAGAATATAGGCTTCACCTTGCAACAACCAAGGCGGCAAACACAGCTCGGTATGATCTGAATTATTTTTATACATAAGTTTTCCAGCGTGATAAAAAATAGCCACTGATTTATTTTCGTAATCTTATTAATATAGACGAATTCCGAATACAACACAGATGGATTGCCAAGTAAATGTTAAAACAAAGTATGTTCACACTTGCCGCAATGGCGATGAGCTTTAATGTAATGGCGGCAAACAGCATTATTGAAATGAAAACCAGCATGGGCAATATAGAAATTGAGTTGTTTAATGACAAAGCGCCTATTTCTGCAAAAAACTTTGAAGATTATGCCAAGTCAAATTTCTATAATGGCACAATCTTCCACCGTGTGATTCCAGGCTTCATGGTGCAAGGCGGTGGTATGGATGCCAAGATGCAAGAAAAACCAACCAAAGCGACCATTCGCAATGAATCAGGCAATGGCTTGAAGAACACACGCGGTACTTTGGCAATGGCACGTATGAATCATCCCGATTCTGCAAGCAGCCAATTCTTTATTAATGTGGCAGATAACGACTTCTTAAATCGAAGCCCTCGAAATGCAGGTTATGCAGTATTTGGTAAAGTCACTAAAGGTATGGATGTGGTAGATCGTATAGTGAAAGTACCGACGGGCAACTATGGGATGCACCAAAATGTACCTAAACAAGCGGTTAAAATTCTAAGTGTTACGGTCAAGCCAGCGGTTGCTGCAAAATAAGTAAAGATTGATGATAAAAATATAAAAAAGATATTTTTATTTAAAATTAAGTATTTACAGGGTGTTTTGTGTATTTATGAGCCAATATGGTGCGTAAAAATGCAACACTCGTGAAAGCAAGCAGTTAAAAGCACTTGCACGTGTAGGAAATTGCCCTATAATGCACCCATCCCGACGCGAAACAACTTAGAAACTTAGCTCACAGGGTTAAGTTGCAGAGAAAGTTTTGCGTTATATTTTTACTGACGAAGTGAAAATAAGATCATTAAGAGATTATGAAGAACAACTTGTGTGGATTTTTACTGATTGATTGATCGAAATATTATCATTGATTGATTGGTTTAAATTACTCGAAGTTTATTTGAGCGAAATTTAAGTCAGAAAATTGATGAGCCAGATTTGGAGCCTTAGATTAAAGGTTCAAAATGATTTTAACTGAAGAGTTTGATCATGGCTCAGATTGAACGCTGGCGGCAGGCTTAACACATGCAAGTCGAGCGGGGGAGGTTGCTTCGGTAACTAACCTAGCGGCGGACGGGTGAGTAATGCTTAGGAATCTGCCTATTAGTGGGGGACAACATTCCGAAAGGAATGCTAATACCGCATACGTCCTACGGGAGAAAGCAGGGGATCATTTGACCTTGCGCTAATAGATGAGCCTAAGTCGGATTAGCTAGTTGGTGGGGTAAAGGCCTACCAAGGCGACGATCTGTAGCGGGTCTGAGAGGATGATCCGCCACACTGGGACTGAGACACGGCCCAGACTCCTACGGGAGGCAGCAGTGGGGAATATTGGACAATGGGGGGAACCCTGATCCAGCCATGCCGCGTGTGTGAAGAAGGCCTTTTGGTTGTAAAGCACTTTAAGCGAGGAGGAGGCTCTCTTAGTTAATACCTGAGAAGAGTGGACGTTACTCGCAGAATAAGCACCGGCTAACTCTGTGCCAGCAGCCGCGGTAATACAGAGGGTGCGAGCGTTAATCGGATTTACTGGGCGTAAAGCGCGCGTAGGTGGCTAATTAAGTCAAATGTGAAATCCCCGAGCTTAACTTGGGAATTGCATTCGATACTGGTTGGCTAGAGTATGGGAGAGGATGGTAGAATTCCAGGTGTAGCGGTGAAATGCGTAGAGATCTGGAGGAATACCGATGGCGAAGGCAGCCATCTGGCCTAATACTGACACTGAGGTGCGAAAGCATGGGGAGCAAACAGGATTAGATACCCTGGTAGTCCATGCCGTAAACGATGTCTACTAGCCGTTGGGGGATTTGATCCTTTAGTGGCGCAGCTAACGCGATAAGTAGACCGCCTGGGGAGTACGGTCGCAAGACTAAAACTCAAATGAATTGACGGGGGCCCGCACAAGCGGTGGAGCATGTGGTTTAATTCGATGCAACGCGAAGAACCTTACCTGGCCTTGACATAGTAGAAACTTTCCAGAGATGGATTGGTGCCTTCGGGAATCTACATACAGGTGCTGCATGGCTGTCGTCAGCTCGTGTCGTGAGATGTTGGGTTAAGTCCCGCAACGAGCGCAACCCTTTTCCTTACTTGCCAGCATTTCGGATGGGAACTTTAAGGATACTGCCAGTGACAAACTGGAGGAAGGCGGGGACGACGTCAAGTCATCATGGCCCTTACGGCCAGGGCTACACACGTGCTACAATGGTCGGTACAAAGGGTTGCTACACAGCGATGTGATGCTAATCTCAAAAAGCCGATCGTAGTCCGGATCGCAGTCTGCAACTCGACTGCGTGAAGTCGGAATCGCTAGTAATCGCGGATCAGAATGCCGCGGTGAATACGTTCCCGGGCCTTGTACACACCGCCCGTCACACCATGGGAGTTTGTTGCACCAGAAGTAGGTAGTCTAACCGCAAGGAGGACGCTTACCACGGTGTGGCCGATGACTGGGGTGAAGTCGTAACAAGGTAGCCGTAGGGGAACCTGCGGCTGGATCACCTCCTTAACGAAAGATTGACGATTGGTAAGAATCCACAACAAGTTGTTCTTCATGACGATGTATCTGAGGGTCTGTAGCTCAGTTGGTTAGAGCACACGCTTGATAAGCGTGGGGTCACAAGTTCAAGTCTTGTCAGACCCACCACTACTGACGACGCAAGAGATTGCAGAGTAAACGGAAATCAGAAACATTGACTTATTGATAAGCTGGGGACTTAGCTTAGTTGGTAGAGCGCCTGCTTTGCACGCAGGAGGTCAGGAGTTCGACTCTCCTAGTCTCCACCACGTACTTTTAAGTACGGGATAAGCTAAAGATTACAGAATTTAGTAAATAGGTTAAATCGTAAAGATTTAATGATTTATTAAATTCTGTGATTTATCACAGTGAACTACTCGCTGACGAGGCGGTAGGAAATCATTAACAGATTGGCAAAATTGAGTCTGAAATAAATTGTTCAACTCATTTAATTCAAGATTGACAGTAATGCTTCGGTGTTACGGTTTAATTACGAATTGAAATGAGAACTAGCAAATTAACTGAATCAAGCGTTTTGGTATATGAATCTAATTGAAGCTGTACAGTGCTTAAGTGCACAAGACATCAAACTGTGAATTAAATAAATATTTTATATTTATTTAATTGTCTTAACCCTACTTGTAGGGGTTAACGACTGTTTGGGGTTGTATAGTCAAGTAATTAAGTGCATGTGGTGGATGCCTTGGCAGTCAGAGGCGAAGAAAGACGTGATAGCCTGCGAAAAGCTCCGGGGAGGCGGCAAATATCCTTTGATCCGGAGATTTCTGAATGGGGGAACCCACCTACCTTAAGGTAGGTATTGCAACATGAATACATAGTGTTGCAAGGCGAACGCGGGGAAGTGAAACATCTCAGTACCCGTAGGAAAAGAAATCAATTGAGATTCCCTCAGTAGCGGCGAGCGAAAGGGGAAAAGCCCATTAAGTTATGTGTGTTTTAGTGGAATGCTCTGGGAAGTGCAACCATAGTGGGTGATAGTCCTGTACACGAAAGGGCACACATAATGATGACGAGTAGGGCGAGGCACGTGAAACCTTGTCTGAATATGGGGGGACCATCCTCCAAGGCTAAATACTCCTGACTGACCGATAGTGAACCAGTACCGTGAGGGAAAGGCGAAAAGAACCCCTGTGAGGGGAGTGAAATAGATCCTGAAACCGCATGCATACAAGCAGTGGGAGCCGACTTGTTCGGTGACTGCGTACCTTTTGTATAATGGGTCAGCGACTTATATTCAGTAGCGAGGTTAACCGCATAGGGGAGCCGTAGAGAAATCGAGTCTTAATAGGGCGTCTAGTTGCTGGGTATAGACCCGAAACCGGGTGATCTATCCATGAGCAGGTTGAAGGTTGGGTAACACTAACTGGAGGACCGAACCCACTGTCGTTGAAAAGCCAGGGGATGACTTGTGGATAGGGGTGAAAGGCTAATCAAACTCGGTGATAGCTGGTTCTCCCCGAAAGCTATTTAGGTAGCGCCTCGGACGAATACCATTGGGGGTAGAGCACTGTTTCGGCTAGGGGGTCATCCCGACTTACCAAACCGATGCAAACTCCGAATACCAATGAGTACTATCCGGGAGACAGACTGCGGGTGCTAACGTCCGTAGTCAAGAGGAAAACAATCCAGACCGCCAGCTAAGGCCCCAAAATCATAGTTAAGTGGGAAACGATGTGGGAAGGCATAGACAGCTAGGAGGTTGGCTTAGAAGCAGCCACCCTTTAAAGAAAGCGTAATAGCTCACTAGTCGAGTCGGCCTGCGCGGAAGATGTAACGGGGCTAAAACTATGTGCCGAAGCTGCGGATGTATACTTTGTATACGTGGTAGGGGAGCGTTCTGTAAGCCGACGAAGGTGGATTGAGAAGTCTGCTGGAGGTATCAGAAGTGCGAATGCTGACGTGAGTAACGACAAAACGGGTGAAAAACCCGTTCGCTGAAAGACCAAGGGTTCCAGTCCAACGTTAATCGGGGCTGGGTGAGTCGACCCCTAAGGCGAGGCCGAGAGGCGTAGTCGATGGGAAATTGGTTAATATTCCAATACTTCAGTGTAATGCGATGAGAGGACGGAGAAGGTTAAGTCAGCCTGGCGTTGGTTGTCCAGGTGAAAGGAAGTAGGCATGCATCTTAGGCAAATCCGGGGTGCTCTATGCTGAGATCTGATAGCAAGCTGTACTTGTACAGTGAAGTGGCTGATACCCTGCTTCCAGGAAAAGTCTCTAAGCTTCAGTTACACTGGAATCGTACCCGAAACCGACACAGGTGGTCAGGTCGAGTAGACCAAAGCGCTTGAGAGAACTCTGCTGAAGGAACTAGGCAAAATGGTACCGTAACTTCGGGAGAAGGTACGCTGTTGATGGTGATAGGACTTGCTCCTTGAGCTGTCGACAGCCTCAGAAACCAGGCCGCTGCAACTGTTTATTAAAAACATAGCACTCTGCAAACACGAAAGTGGACGTATAGGGTGTGATGCCTGCCCGGTGCTGGAAGGTTAATTGATGGGGTTAGCGTAAGCGAAGCTCTTGATCGAAGCCCCAGTAAACGGCGGCCGTAACTATAACGGTCCTAAGGTAGCGAAATTCCTTGTCGGGTAAGTTCCGACCTGCACGAATGGCATAATGATGGCGGCGCTGTCTCCAGCAGAGGCTCAGTGAAATCGAATTCGCCGTGAAGATGCGGTGTACCCGCGGCTAGACGGAAAGACCCCGTGAACCTTTACTGCAGCTTGACATTGAACTTTGACCTTACTTGTGTAGGATAGGTGGGAGGCTTTGAAACTCGGACGCTAGTTCGAGTGGAGCCGTCCTTGAAATACCACCCTGGTAATGTTGAGGTTCTAACTCTGTCCCGTTATCCGGGACGAGGACCATGTCTGGTGGGTAGTTTGACTGGGGCGGTCTCCTCCTAAAGAGTAACGGAGGAGTACGAAGGTGCGCTCAGCGTGGTCGGAAATCACGCGTAGAGTATAAAGGCAAAAGCGCGCTTAACTGCGAGACCCACAAGTCGAGCAGGTACGAAAGTAGGTCTTAGTGATCCGGTGGTTCTGTATGGAAGGGCCATCGCTCAACGGATAAAAGGTACTCTGGGGATAACAGGCTGATACCGCCCAAGAGTTCATATCGACGGCGGTGTTTGGCACCTCGATGTCGGCTCATCTCATCCTGGGGCTGAAGCAGGTCCCAAGGGTATGGCTGTTCGCCATTTAAAGAGGTACGCGAGCTGGGTTTAGAACGTCGTGAGACAGTTCGGTCCCTATCTACCGTGGGCGCTGGAAATTTGAGAGGATCTGCTCCTAGTACGAGAGGACCAGAGTGGACGAACCTCTGGTGTACCGGTTGTGACGCCAGTCGCATCGCCGGGTAGCTATGTTCGGAAGGGATAACCGCTGAAAGCATCTAAGCGGGAAGCCTACCTCAAGATAAGATTTCCCCGAGGCTTTATGCCTCCTAAAGAGCCGTTGAAGACTACGACGTTGATAGGTTGGATGTGGAAGCATAGCGATATGTGAAGCTGACCAATACTAATTGCTCGTGAGGCTTGACTATACAACACCCAAACAGTTGTTGTATCACAAGCATCAATCGATTCATAAAAGATCACTTAAACCTGATCAGATCAAATATCTTGATTCAGCCCTTGCTGAACATGAAATTTCAGATACAATAGCCAACCTGTTAATAACTCATTTGGAACTAAGTAAGGCATTACAAGCGAAAGCATCGAGCTTAAGCAATGTAACTAAGACCCGAACAAGTCCATAACAGTTGTGCTGGCGACAATAGCAAGAGTGAACCACCTGATCCCTTCCCGAACTCAGAAGTGAAACCTCTTCGCGCTGATGGTAGTGTGGGGTTACCCATGTGAGAGTAAGTCATCGCCAGCTCATTATTCAAACACCCTCAACTAACGTTGAGGGTGTTTTTTTATGGAGGAATAAAGTGAAGGAGATAATAGTAAAAATAAGATATTTAAAACAATAAATCATGTGAAAAATAAAATAACTAGCAAATTATAAGAAGTGTATTCAAGTCTATTTGGTCGAGTTTATCTACAACTTTAGTCTAAGTTTTTGAGAAAAGTATTCAGAGTTAAGTTTTTGCTGTAGACAAAAAATGAATAATGATTCATTTTATATACAAAAGTGAATAATCATTCATTTTTTATAAAATAAAAATCTCACAATTGGAGGTGAGGGAAAAATGACAGCAACAACAATGAATGTGAATGCTGTAGTGGATCAAGCAAAGTTTAAACCTTTTCATTTAAAAATTGTACTTTGGTGCGTATTTGTCGTTATTTTTGACGGTTATGATTTGGCGATTAACGGTGTGGCTTTACCACTACTGATGCAAGAATGGAATATGACCGCTGTGCAAGCAGGCATGCTTGCCAGTACTGCCTTGGCGGGTATGATGTTTGGTGCCATGCTATTTGGTATGTTGGCAGACAAAATTGGCCGTAAAAATGTCATTCTGATCTGTGTGACTTTATTTAGTGGCTTTACCTTTTGGGGAGGCTTTGCTTCTACCCCAACAGAATTTGGTATTTTACGCTTTATTGCAGGCTTAGGGATTGGTGGTGTGCTGCCAAACTTGGTTGCCTTGACTTCTGAATATGCACCGCAAAAAATGCGTAGTACTTTAGTTACCACTATGTTCAGTGGTTATGCAGTAGGTGGTATTTTAGCTGCTTTACTAGGTGCATGGTTAACCCCAAGTTTTGGTTGGGAAATCATGTTCTATATTGCAGGACTGCCTTTATTGGCATTGCCTTTATTGTGGTTTTTCTTACCAGAGTCATTAACATTTTTGGTGAAAAAGCAACAATATGAGCGTGCACGTCATATCGTTCAGCAGATCAGTCCGCAAGAAAATATCAGCAGTCAAACACAGTTTGTCTTAAATGAAGTTCAAACACCAGATGCATCTATTGCAGCCTTATTTAAAAATGGCCGCAGTATGAGTACTTTGTTGTTCTGGTGCTGCTTCTTTATGTGTTTGTTGATGGTATATGCTTTAGGCAGTTGGTTACCAAAACTGATGATGGCAGCGGGTTACTCGTTAGGTAACAGCTTAATGTTCCTGATGGCAATGAATATTGGTGCTGTAATTGGTACTATTGGTGGTGGTATTTTAGCAGACCGTTTCCATCTAAAGCCTGT
This sequence comes from Acinetobacter sp. A2, assembly GCF_048537555.1. NCBI lineage: Bacteria > Pseudomonadati > Pseudomonadota > Gammaproteobacteria > Moraxellales > Moraxellaceae > Acinetobacter > Acinetobacter sp. A2. The sequence continues at coordinate 2,836,936 of NZ_CP183239.1, read as the reverse complement.
GATTATTGGCATGTTCTTGCTAGGTGCTTTCTCGCTAGTCGGATTAGGCTTTAACTCACCACAGCCTGTAATTTACCTATTGGTTGCAATGGCAGGTGCTTCGGCGATTGGTAGTAGTATTTTGCTGTATAGCTTTGTTGCGCAGTATTATCCACTGACCATTCGCTCTACAGGGATTGGCTGTGCTTCGGCTGTTGGTCGTGTTGGTGCGATTGTAGGACCAATTATTATTGGCATTCTTTTAGGCATGGATTTGCCGCATAAAATGAACTTCTTGGCGGTCGCAATTCCAGCAGTCATTGGTGCGATTGCTGTGGCATTGATTCGTTTACAAAGTACATCACAGGTAGTGACTGAGCCAAGTGTGGTTAAAAAAGCCAGTCGATCTTATAGTTAATGACGCATGAATGTCACTGAACATTAAAATTAAGGAGCATTGCTCCTTAATTTTTTGCTTTTAATATCTGAAATTTAAAATTTTTCCTACATTTGGCCTAAATAAGGTTTGGTATTTATGGACTATCATGTCATGTGATAAGAATACAATAAACAATACAGGTGCTAAAAATGCGAAACATATATCAAAGCAGCAGTTTATGTGCATCGTTGTTATTACTGTGTTTTACGACAGGATGTAGTGCACAGATAGATACTGAGCAGCACAATAAGGCGGTTGCTGCAGCATCTAACTCTCCGCAAAGCTTACAAAGCTATCAAGTACACGCTATTGCAGATTTTAATGAACCATGGGCGTTCGTAGAATTACCCAACGGCCAGTTATTAATTACAGAGAAAGCAGGAAAATTAAAACTTTTTAATCCCAAAACCCGCCAAATTTTAGATGTTCAAGCTGTGCCTCGAGTGGCCTATGGTGGTCAGGGTGGTTTGGGGGATGTCGTATTAGACCCCAATTTTCAGCAGAATCAGTTTATTTATTTAAGCTATGCTGAATCAGGCATGGGTGGCTACGGTGCTGTCGTGATTCGAGCCAAGCTTTTATTGGATGTAAAATCTGCCCCAAAATTAACTCAAATTCAGCGAATCTGGCAGCAAACGCCTAAAGTATCTGGGCAGGGGCATTATGCACACCGTATGCAATTCGGTGTTGATGGTAAGTTATGGATTAGCTCTGGTGAGCGGCAAAAGTTTGAACCTGCTCAAGATTTAAAAGGTAATTTAGGTAAAATTTTGCGCTTAAATGCAGATGGCACATCACCCAATGACAATCCATTTCAGCAACATGGAGAGATTGCTAAGCAAGTCTGGAGTTTAGGGCATCGCAACCCTTTAGGTATGGCGTTTGATGCTAAAGGACAGCTATGGGTTGCAGAAATGGGTCCTAAGGGCGGTGATGAGCTGAATGTGATTGTAAAAGGTCAGAACTACGGTTATCCCTTGGTGTCAAATGGTGATCATTATAATGGCTTGCCTATTCCAGACCATGCTACACGGCCTGAGTTCAAAGCCCCAGTGTTGGATTGGACCCCAGTAATTTCACCTTCAAGTTTGATTTTTTATACGGGGGATGTGTTTCCACAATGGAAAAATAAAGCATTGTTAGGCGGCTTGTCGTCTCAAGCAATCATTGTGGTTGATACACAAACAAAGCCTGCGCAGGAAATACAGCGTTTGCCAATAGGACAGCGAATTCGTGGGCTGTTACAAGCCAAAGATGGCAATATTTGGGTAATTGAAGATGGAAAGTCTGCCAGATTACTAAAATTAACAGCCAAATAAACCCAAAATCAAATTTAGGTTAGAAAAAAGCCCCAACTTCATGTCGGGGCTTTTTCAGATTTATTACTCGGTATTACTCCTGTTATACCTTTCAGCGTCCTGCCGTTATATTGATTTATTATTGTTATTCTTGCTTTTAGAAACTTCCTGTTTCTGTATGACTTAAATATAAAATTAAAACTGTGATTTGCCTAGCGTCAATTTTCTGCAGTTATTGTAAGCTAAAACGTACAACGGTATATTCGTAAAATGAAGATCAATAAAGAGGGTTATTAAAATTTAAGTGATTGATTATATTTAATAATTATCTTATTCAATAGACTTTTATCATCAATCCTTTTAAGACCATAATTCAATACTCCCTCATCCTCGCTTTCTCCCCAAGGCTAAGAGATTCTCAATACTAATTTTATTGATCATTTATGATTTATGAAAGCGTGTTAATAAAAATACCCCAAGTAAAAAAATCATTCACTTGGGGTGTATTTTGCAAGGATGGGTTTAAATTGAGCTCAGTTACATCAACTTAATGCCTTGTTGTCCTGCTGGAGTCACTCTAAAAATTTCGACTTCAAAGGTAATATTTTTACCTGCTAAAGGATGGTTAAAGTCTACTTCTGTCACATCATCGTTTACAGATTTAACCACGCCATACAGACTTTGTTTGGCTTTATCTTCAAATTCAATCATGTGCCCTTCAATTGGGCGCTGTTCAAATTTAACCGTATCAAATGTTTGGACATTTTCAGGGTTCCACGGGCCAAAAGCTTCTTCTGGTGGAAGGCTCACGGTACGACGGTCACCTGCACGTAAGCCAAACAATGACTTTTCAAAACCTGGTAACAAGCTACCATCGCCCATCACCAAGCTAACAGGTTCAGCACGGCTACGGGTGTTGTCAATTTCTACCCCATCTTCAATGGCCACTGAAAAGTGCAACTCGACTTTTGAGCCATCTTCAATACGGGTTTCGTCATTTGGGTTAATTAGTTCAGTCATGTTGCGCCTGCGCACGTTCAATTCGGTGTTTTTCTAGGAAAAACGTATCAATTAACAACAGAATGGTGCCAAGGGTGATGGCACTGTCTGCAATATTAAAGGCAGGGAAGTGGCTGTTGTTGTAATACACGTGAATAAAATCGACCACGTAACCGAGGCTGACCCGATCAATTAAATTCCCAATCGCACCGCCTAAAATTAAGGCAATTGCCAAAGGCAGTACGATGATGTTTTTTGGCATACGCATCAGCCAAAATACAAAAATTACAGACACTAAACCTGCCAGTGAGGTAAAGAAATAGCGCTGCCATCCACCTGCATCGGACAAGAAACTAAAGGCTGCGCCATAGTTATGCAATAACGTCCAATTCAAAAAGGGCAATACAGGTACAGGGTCTGCATAGTTTAGATGCGAGACTGCAATCCATTTGGTCCATTGGTCGAGAATAATCGCGACAATGGACAAGCCAATCCACCATAAATTGTGCGGATAAAACTGGAATAAGCCCTTTTTGTGTTGTGGATTAGGCATATTTTCTCTCTTCGCCTTGACCTGTTGGAAGGTTGATAATACAACGTGAGCATAAGCCTGGATGTGCAGAATGTGTATTCACATCTGGCAAAACGTGCCAGCAACGTACACATTTTTCACCATCTGCCGCAGAGACTTTCACATTTAAACCTTCAAGGTCTGAAGCTTCACCTTGCGCTGCATCAAAGCCATTCACAATCACTTGAGAGGTAATGAGGACAAAACGCAGCTCATCGCCCAATTTATCCATGATGGCTTTTAGTTCATCACTAGCCCAAAGTTCAACTTTTGCAGACAGATTTGAGCCGACTGTTTTAGCCGTACGTGCTGCTTCAATGAATTTGTTCACCGCAGATTTTACGGCAATCAGGGTTTGCCATTCGGCTTCTGCCAACATGTTTGCTTCAGAAGCTACAGGAATTTCGTACCATTCTGCTGTGAACACATATTTTTCTGATTGCTCAGGAATTAGCGGCCATGCTTCTTGAGCAGTAAAGCTTAAGATAGGTGCCATCCAGCGTACGAAAGCCTGAACCAAGTGATACAAAGCTGTTTGTGCAGAATGACGTGCTTGAGAATCGGCTTTGGTGGTGTACTGACGGTCTTTGATGATGTCGAGGTAGAAGCCACCCAAATCGTTAATACAGAAGTTAGTCAGCGCACTGGTTACGATATGGAAGTTCATATCTTCATAGGCTTGCTGAATGGTTTTTTGCACTTCAGCGGCACGTTGTAGGATGTATTGATCTAAAGCAATCAATTGATCTACAGGAAGCGCATCTGTTGACGGTTTAAAGCCATTCAAGTTGGCCAACAAGAAACGCAAGGTATTACGGATACGACGATAACCATCTGATGCGCGGCTAAAGATTTCCTTACCTGCGGTCATTTCATAGCGGTAATCTGCAGATGCGATCCAGAAACGTAAGCCGTCTGCACCCATGTCTTTAATGATGTCTTGTGGGGTGATGATATTGCCCAATGACTTCGACATTTTACGGCCTTTTTCATCGACCACGAAACCGTGTGTCAACAAGCCTTTGTATGGTGCACGTTCATTGATAGCAATTGAGGTCAGTAATGAAGACTGGAACCAGCCACGGTGTTGGTCTGAACCTTCAAGGTAAAGATCGGCAGGGTCTTGTAGTTCTTCACGCTCACGTAGTACGGCGTAGTGGGTTGTCCCTGAGTCGAACCATACATCTAATGTATCGCGCACTGCATTGTAGTGCTCGGCATCATCACCAATGAAGTCTTTGGCTTCACGGTTGTACCAGCCATCAATCCCTTCTTGCTCGATCAGTTTCGCGACTTCTTCAATCAATTCAGGTGTGCGAGGGTGTAATTCGTTGGTGTCTTTGTGAACGAAGAATGGAATTGGCACACCCCAAGTACGCTGACGTGAAATACACCAGTCTGGACGGCCTTCAATCATGGCTTGAATACGGTTTTTACCCCAATCTGGCACGAAGCTGATCTCATTTTCGATCGCATTCAATGCACCTTGACGTAAACCTTGGTTATCCATGCTGATAAACCATTGTGGTGTGGCACGGAAAATAATTGGAGTTTTATGACGCCAGCAGTGTGGGTAGCTGTGCTTGATTGGGTGATGTGCCCAAAGCTTATTGCTTTCTGCCAAAGCAGCAATAATTTGCGGATTGGCTTTGTAAATGTGCTCGCCTGCAAAAATTGGTGCGGTTGGTAAATAAACACCATTGCCACCAACCGGGTTATCGACTTTCAGGTTGTATTGTAAACCGACTTTATAGTCGTCCACACCGTGTCCAGGAGCGGTATGTACTGCACCAGTACCGCTAGCAGCAGTAACGTGTTCACCTAAAATTACCGGTACTTGACGCTCTTGAATCAGTGGATGTTGCAAGATCAGGTTTTCAAGTTTGTCACCAGTAAAGTCTGCCAACACTTCATAGCTGCTAAAGCCATAGCGTTCAGTTGCAGACTGTACTAATTCTTTGGCCAAAATAAAGTTTTGTGCCGCTTTTTCGTCGCTACGTGCTTTTACCAATTGATATTCAATTTCGGCATGCAAGGCAACAGCTTGGTTGGCAGGCAATGTCCACGGTGTTGTGGTCCAAATCACGATATCTGTTGCATCGGTAATTTGAACGCCCAAACGTGCAGATAAATCGGCTAAATCAACAACAGCAAAACCGACGTCAATCGCATCGGATTTTTTATCTTCATATTCAACTTCGGCTTCTGCCAGTGCAGAACCACAATCTAGACACCAATTCACAGGTTTTAGACCAGGTTCAATATGGCCTGCTTTGGCAATTGCACCCAATGAACGCACGATGTCGGCTTCTTGCTTGAAATTCATGGTGAGGTAAGGGTTATCCCAATCACCAAATACGCCCATACGCACAAAGTCTTTTTTCTGTAATTCAACTTGGGTGTAAGCATATTCACGGCAGGCTTTACGGAAAGTTGAGGCATCAACTTTAACGCCAACTTTACCGACTTTTTCTTCTACTTTGAGCTCAATTGGTAGACCGTGGCAGTCCCAGCCTGGAACATAAGGGGCATCATAGCCATCCATGACACGGCTTTTAATGATGATGTCTTTGAGGACTTTGTTGACCGCATGACCTAAGTGGATTTGACCATTGGCGTATGGAGGGCCATCGTGAAGCACATATTTTTTCTTGCCAATACGCGATGCACGAATCTGCTGATAAATGTTGTCAGCATACCACTCTTCTAACCATTTCGCTTCACGTACTGCCAGATTTGCTTTCATTGCAAATTCAGTACCTGGGAGGTTCAGCGTGGCTTTATAATCCACTGCATTTTCAGGAGTTTGCTTATCGCTCATGCAAGTTGTCTTCCAGTTGAATCAGCCCATGGACTGACGCGTTTTACATTAAATATTCAGGGTAAAATTAAAAAGGGAAATCGGGATGATCTTGTCGAAATTCAAGAAGTTTTTCAACATCATCATCAATTCCCGCTTTGAGTGCTTCAAGCGAAGGGTAGTTTTTTTCGCCATGTAAATAGTTTAAAAACGTGACCCGCATTAACAAGCCATACAGATTAGCAGAAACATTGGGGAAATGTACTTCTAATCGCCATTCGGGATGTTCTTGCTTGATGGCAGGACGTGTTCCGACATGCCCTGCACCAAATAAACTGTTTGGGCTGTAGCCTGCAACACCTACTTTGCTAGGATGTGCATTGCTAACTGTGTTGGTTAAGGAGGTGGTTTCGCAGACCACTTCAACGCCATAAATACCGTTCAAACAAGGACGATGACGGTTTAAACGTACGTTAATGGTGGGGAAATCCAGGGTACGACCAATTTGATCGCCATATTGTACGCGCCCCGTAATACTATAAGGACGTCCGAGCAGTTGGGCAGCGAGAGCCAAGTCACCTGCTTGTAGGGTTTGGCGAATACGTGTGGAGCTGACCCGTTCACCCGATAAATTTACGGTGCTTAAATTGGTAACTTGAAAACCAAAGTCGCGTAAAAAATCACTGTTGCCTTGACGGTTTTTGCCAAAATGGAAATCATCACCCAAAACCAAATGTGTGGCATTTAAACTATTTTTTAAAAGGTGGGCAAAGGCTTCAGCACTTAAACTACGAAAGTGATTGTCAAACTTGGCCACGGCAATATAGTCGATGCCCAATTCGGTCAGATATTCAACTTTTTCCCGCAAAGAACTGATACGTGGCGGGGCATCATAACCTTTAAAAAATTCCAGTGGTTGTGGTTCAAATAGCATCACCACGGTTTTTAGTTGTTGTGCGGCAGCCACTGCTTTGAGTTGTTGAATCATCGCCTGATGACCGACATGCACACCATCAAAATTACCAATGGTCACGGCAGTTTGAGCTAAGTCGGTGGTAGAAGATAAAGCATTCAGGCGGAGCAGCTGCATGGTCGAATGAAGGTTGAAAAGTTGTAAGAGCTATATATTGCCATATTCTCGCGCTTTCGTCTTGTTGTTGTGTTTTTAACCTGAAAAATTATCGAAAAATCAGGCAAAATCCGACAATTTAATCTGTAAATCGCAATGGGGTTTGCACCGCCTTCAAATTTCTTTTCTAATGGGGCAGTTTTAATGAACTGCACGAGTAGATGGCTATGAATTCTGATTTTGCTTTAATTATGGCATTGCCCAGTGAGTCTAAAGGCTTGTTTGAGCAAGCAGGGATTCAGGTGCATTACAGCGGCATTGGTAAAGTGAATGCTGCATTTAAAGCCTTTGAAGTGATTCAGAAAACAGGCTGTAAAACCTTGCTCAATTTAGGCACTGCGGGCAGCTCCCATTTTGATGCGCATGCTTTGGTGGAGGTGAGTCAGTTTGTGCAGCGGGATATGGATGTTTCACCGTTGGGTTTTCAGGTGGGGGTGACGCCTATGGATCAGGAGCATCCTGCAGAAATTCATCTGGAACGCTATTTTGAGCATTTACCTAACGGAATTTGCGGTACAGGCGATAGTTTTGAAACGGGGACGCCGAAAGTGCCATGTCAGCTGGTCGATATGGAAGGCTATGCGATTGCCAAAGTCTGTAAAAAACTAGGCGTGCGCATGTTGTCGGTCAAATATATTACCGATGGTGCCAATGATACGGCGCATTTGGACTGGGAAGAAAACTTGTTGCTAGGTGCACAAAAATTATTATCGTTATATCAAAGTATTAAGTAATACAGTTGCCCAAAACGCCACGACCCGAGTAAAAACTAGGGTCGTGAGCTAAATTCGGATATTTGTTCAGGTTGGCGCGATTATTCTTGCGCTTCCTGTACAGGTTCAGCCGTGATAACAGCGGCTTCTGTAGCGTTGATTTCGTCCTGACGAGGCACAATACCGTACAGCATCATGTGAACCGTGTGTTGTAAAACACGTTGTAGCATACTGCGGTTACGCAAGGTTTTACCTGTGACCATTTCCATTTGCGTGGCAAAGTCAGCATAGTTTTGGGTAATGGCCCAAATATTCAAAATGAGCAGTTCAGGGTCAATCTGTTTAGACAGTTTGCCTTGCTCTTGCCACATGGTAATGACCTTGGCTTTACGTTTTACCAGTTTTTTCAGAGGACCTTTTATAATTTCCTGAATATGTGGCGCACCTTGAATCACTTCTAAAGCAAATAGACGTGATGCTTTCGGTTGAGTACGGGAAACCTCAATTTTCTGTAACAGATAATTGGTAATCGCTTCTTCTGGCTCAAGTTCGGCTTCAAGCATTTGTAAAGGCGCAAGCCATTTTTGCAGTACTGTGGTCAGTACTTCAACATAGAGCGCCTCTTTATTTTCATAATAATAGAAAATATTCGACTTATGCATTTCTGCAATTTGTGCGATTTCATCCAAACTTGCACCGCTAAACCCGTATAAGGAAAATACGTCGAGTGCAGCATTGAGAAGCTGATGGCGTTTTTGTGTACTCTTTTTTTGTTCCATTCGTAATTTTAAAACAATGAAAAAAGGGAATTATTAATTGTACGGCAAATCGTCAGTCTTGTGCATCATTAAAAGATGTATTTTTAAAATATTTATAATTTATTCTGTAGCTTAGCTATGCAATCAGCCAAAAAACCAATTAGGGTGGGGGAGTATATTTGCTTGTGTATTTTTTGACTGAATGATTAGCGTTTGTTGATTTTATTTGTAAATGGTAAAAGTGAAGTTTTACGGTGCTTAAGCTTGGGTTTATTTAAAAAAATTAAAGAATGAATCGAGTGCCTTAATCAAGAGGAATGGATTAGCATTTGCATTGCCCTAACAATGGGAGAGTCGAGCCCATTGTTAGCGTCAAGATTATTCAGTTGCCAATACTGCACTTAAGACCTGCTGTTCTAATGCAGCAAATTGCACACTTTTTTGACGTGGTCGAGCCAGTGGCACCTGAAACTGTTGGGCAATACGTCCCTGATCGAGCAAAATAATCCGATCAGCCAGTTGTACGGCTTCACTGACATCATGCGTGACTAAAATGGCAGTGAAACCTTGTTCGAGCCAAAGTTGCTCAATCAGGTTCTGCATTTCTAAACGTGTCAGGGCATCTAATGCGCCTAAGGGTTCATCAAGCAATAAAATACGTGGTCGATGTGACAGAGCACGTGCCAAAGCGACACGTTGTCGTTGTCCTCCAGAAAGTTGGCTTGGCCATAAATCGGCCTTCGCTTGCAGACCGACCTTTTCAAGTAAGTTGGCGGCTTCTGCATGCTGAGTGTTGGCCAAACCTAGTTGTACGTTCTGTTGGATATTACGCCAAGGCAATAGGCGAGGGTCTTGGAACATGACCCGTATATCATCGGATGTAATGCCTTCCCGAATATGTCGTGCTGACTTAAATTGAATGGAACCGTAGCTGGCTTGTTCAAGATCGGCAATCAGACGCAGCAGGGTACTTTTACCACAGCCACTGCGTCCAACAATTGCCAGAAACTCACCAGGCTGAATATGTAAATTTAAGTCGGTTAAAACCTGTACTGAACCATAAAACTTGTGCAGTTGTTCAATGAGAATTTCTGCACCCATTGCATTGTTGTGCTGCGCAGTTGGAGATTGGTGAGGGAAGTCTGTGCTGTGTACATGACGTCCCAAGCTTAGATCTGTCATGGAGATAATCCTTATTTTTGATAGGCTGGATGCCAGCGTAGTAAATATTTTTCTAACAGTACCGCGAACACATCGGCCAGTTTACCCAGCAGGGCGTAAAGTAAAATGCCCACCAGTACAATATCGGTTTGTAGGAATTCACGTGCATTCATGGTCATATAGCCAATGCCTGCCTGAGCAGAAATTGTTTCTGCCACAATTAACAGCACCCACACCAAACCAAGCGAAAAACGTAAACCGACTAAAATAGACGGCATCGCCCCGGGTAAAATAATGTCTTTATACAATTGCCAGCGGGTGAGCCCATAACTTTTACCCATTTCCAGCAACTGTGAATCTACAGAACGAATTCCGTGGTAGGTGTTGATATAGACTGGAAAAAATACCCCCACAGCAACTAAAAATAATTTGGCTGTTTCATCAATTCCAAACCATAAAATTACCAATGGAATCAGTGCCAGTGCTGGAATGTTGCGAATCATTTGTAAGGTGGTGTCAAGCAGCGTCGAGGCTGTTTTAGATGAGCCGTTGAGTAAGCCTAACAGCAGCCCTAATCCACCACCAATCAGCAAGCCCAGCAGGGCACGCCCTGCACTGACTTGAACGTGTTGCGCCAATTCGCCACTGCTAAGTAATGTCCAAAAAGCACTGAGTACAGCACTTGGTGCAGGTAAAATGCGGCTTTGTAAAAGGCCAGTGCTTGAGGCCAGTTGCCACAAGGTAATTAAAGCGATGGGGAACAACCATGGCAGTAGTTGTTGTCCAATCAATGTTCCACGTGAAACCTTTTGCGCTTTGCCTAAACTTGAGGGTATTTGCTGACTCATTCGACTTGCTCCAGTTTACGCTGTGCAGATGCATGGGCAGCAGGTACATATTGATTTGCTACAATTTCACCAAAAGGGCCAGTTAAATTAGGTTGAGCCAATTTCTTTTGGGTTTCCAGTGGCAACAGTGGGAAAACCAACTCGGCAAAGCGAATAGACTCTTCCAAATGCGGATAACCAGAAAAAATAAAGGTACTGATGCCCAAGTCTGCATATTCCTGAATGCGAGCTGCCACCGTTTCAGGGTCACCCACCAAGGCCGTCCCTGCTCCACCACGGACCAAACCAACACCTGCCCAAAGGTTTGGTGATACTTCTAGCTGGCTACGATTCCCTTGATGCAATGCCGCCATGCGACGTTGTCCAACCGAGTCCATGGCTTGGAACTTAGCCTGTGCTGCGGCAATGGTGGCATCATCTACATATTGAATCAGGTCTTCTGCTGCTTGCCATGCTTCGGCATTGGTTTCACGAACAATCACATGCAAGCGAATGCCGTAATTTAAACTGCGTCCTTTAGCAGCCGCTTTAGCTTTTAATAGCTCAAGTTTTTCTTTAACTGCAGCAGGTGGTTCACCCCAGGTTAAATAGGTATCCACCTGTTCACTGGCCAGTTCAATGGCTGCTTCAGAGGAACCACCAAACCATAGTGGTGGATGTGGATGCTGCACAGGTGGATATAACAATTTTGCATCATCAACCTGTAAGCGTTTGCCATGAAAACTGAACGACTCACCTGTATGTGAGCGGCTTAAAATTTCACGCCAAATATGGGTGTATTCTGCCGCTGTTTGATAACGGGTGCTGTGATCTTCATAGAGTCCATCACCTTTGAGCTCATGTTCATCGCCACCTGTGACCAAATTCAGTAAAAGACGACCATGTGACAGTCGGTCAAAGGTTGCAGCCATGCGTGCCGCTAATGCGGGTGTGGTAATACCTGGACGTAATGCCACTAAAAATTTGAGCTTTTGTGTGGCATCAATCAGACTGGCTGCGGTAATCCACGGATCTTCACAAGAACGGCCTGTAGGAATTAAAACCCCTTCATAACCCAAATGTTCAACAGTCAGTGCGATTTGTTTCATATAGGCATGATCGACTTGGCGAGCGCCCTTGTTAGTACCTAAATAACGACTGTCACCGTGAGTAGGAATAAACCAAAAAATTTTCATCTTAATATCCTTGTTGTGTATGTTTAAGGTGTAATGCTGTGGTGGTCTTTCCAAACCACACTTTGAATTTGGATAGACTGTGGAATCAGTTGGTCTTGCTGAAAGCTGTTGGCAATGCGTTGTTGAGATTGAATCACCTGTGCATTCAGCGGGTAAATTGGAGAGGGTTTTAAGCGTTGCTGAAATACGGGTGTGGCAATATGTGGTGCTAAACCTGTACTTTGGGTGTAAATAGACAAAGCCTGATCTTGATGCTGAAGAATCCATTGATCTGCAGCATTCAAGCTTGCTAAAACCTTGCTGACTGCTTGAGGGTGCTGTTGTATAAATTTCGGATTGCCAATATAGAAGGCATAACTTTTTGGGAATGCTGTGCCATCAATCAAGACCTGTGCTTGCGCATCGAGCTTGGCAGCACTTAAAAATGGATCCCAAATGACCCAAGCATCAATGCTGTTTTTATCAAATGCTGCACGAGCTTCTGCAGGCGAAAGCCAAATAGGTTGAATATCTTTCCAGTTTAGCTGGGCTTGCTTTAATATTTTGCCCAATAATTCATGTGCACTAGAGCCTTTTTGCACGGCAATGCGTTTGCCTTTTAAATCTTGCAAAGATTGAATCGGACTGCCCGATGGAACAACCAAGGCCTGTGAATTTGGGGTCACCACTTCATAACCGACATAGCGAATATCTTTGCCTGCAGCTTGGGCGAAAATTGGTGGGGTATTGCCCACGTAGCCAAAATCGACAGCACCCACCGCCAAGGCTTCTAACATTTGTGGGCCAGCAGGAAATTCTTTCCAGTCAACTTTGACATTGGGCAGCTGCTGCTCAAATAACTTTTGCTGACGAGCAACCAGTAAATTTAAAGCAGACTTTTGGTAACCAATGCTCAGATGTTGTAGAGGGGCAGCCGAACTTTTTGCTGAATCAGCATTGGCTGAAATTTTTTCACAGCCTGTGAAGCCTAGACTGAACAGACCTAAACTAAATAATGTGAATGTTTGTAGCGCTTTCATTTAACTGTCCTGATTTTTTGTTTTATGGCGATGTGCTTGTTGTGGGTTTTAAAATTGCAGCTTGAATGTCAATTTTTTGTGGAATTAACTTTTGTTGATAGAAAGCATCTGCAACTTGCTGTTGTTGTTGAACCACTTGCGCAGAAATGTTTTGCACGCCAAAACCCATGCGGGCAATAGAACGGCTCAAAATATCGACCGATAAACCCGTCGGTTTTTCTAAGAGTTGTGCAGCCTGTTGTGGATGTTGTTGAATCCACTGTGTGGTGGTATTCAGTTGCTGCACCACTGTGTTTAACAATTCAGGATGAGCTTCGGCAAATTGACGATCTGCCAAATAAAACTGATGATTGCTCACCAAGTTTTGTCCTGTGGCCAGAACACGTGCACCGAGCTGTTGTTCTGCCGCAGCAAAGAACGGATCCCAAATGACCCACGCATCGACAGCACCACGCTCAAATGCAGCGCGGGCATCGGCAGGGGGTAAATACACCTCATGAATATCTTCAAGTTTGAGCTGATGCGCTTGCAAAACTTTTAACAGCAGATAATGCACATTGGAGCCTTTATTCAGTGCAATACGTTTGCCTTTTAAATCTTGGACAGACTGAAGGTTTGAATTTTTGGGTACTATTAATGCTTCAGCCAAAGGTGCAGCAGGCTGATTGGCCACGTACACCAAGTTAGCTTGTGCTGCCTGAGCAAAAATAGGCGGTGCTTCCCCCGCTTCTCCAAAAACCACACTGCCGACATTTAAGCCTTCTAAGAGCTGAGGACCTGCAGGAAACTCCACCCAATTAATTTTGACATTCTGATTTTTAAGGGCGTTTTCTAGTACGGCACGTTCTTTGACAATTGGCAAAATACCGTATTTTTGATAGCCAATATTTAAGGTGATTTGATTGGCTGCTTGGTTTGGAGTACAGCCTGAGAGCAGCATGATTCCGACCCAAGCCGTAGATGTAAGAATCGTTTTTTTCAAAAAAGATGTCGAAATTGGGTACATGCAAATGTGCTCCTGAAATTAAACCCCCCAAAGGGTGTAGCGGGCTGGATGACACATACGCTAAACAGGTTTGTTTTTTGAAAAAAATAATAAATCGGAAATTTCTAAGCAGAAATTGATATAAATAAAAAAGTGCAAACCTTATGTTTAAAACTGCACAAATTGCAGGGGGGGTCGTTAGCAGCATTTATTATTAAGTTTATGATTTTTATTATTTATTTTTATTATTGAAGTTGAGAGATAAATATAGTGAATTTACAGCTAAGGCTTTGTTTTCAAAATAGAAGTATTTTTTTTGCACTGGTTGCATAAGCTTATGCAAAATTGAGCTATATCGCCTACAGGCAAAAAGTCACTTTATAGTGACTTTTTGCAGACAATGGAGTTGCGTTGATAGTTATATAAGGCCTGACGGGCATCGGGCAGTTCATCGACACTGGCAGGGGAAAAGCCTTGTTCTAAAAACCAGTGTGCGGTGCGGGTAGTCAAAATAAACAACTGCTGAATACCCATGGCTTTGGCTTTATCTTCTAAATAATCCAGAATTTGGCGGCCACGATTCGATTTACGATACGCAGGATGCACGGCTACGCAGGCAATTTCAGCAGACCTTAATTCATTGCCTGTGGTAGGAATAGGGTATAGGGCAGCACAGGCTAGAATCATGCCATCTCGCTCAATCACTGCAAACTGCCCAATTTCATTTTCCAGACGTTCACGTGAGCGATAGACTAATACACCTTCTTCTTCTAAAGGGCGTAATAGTCGAATCAGACCGCCCACATCTTGAATATTGGCTGTACGCACTTCTTCATAATGCGCATCACTGACCATGGTGCCTGAACCATCGCGGGTAAATAGCTCTTCTAATAATGCACCATCATAAGCATAAGAAATCAGGTGCACACGATGCACGCCGTTGAGCGAAGCCTCTTGTGCTGCATTTAAGTGCAGTGCCAATTCAGGATGATGCTGTTGCGCAGCTTGAATATATTGATTTAAGTGTTGCGGGTGAATTTCACGTTGCAATTGCCCTTCGGTATTCAGTAATCCGTGCTGTTCACCTAAGAAAATGAGCTTATCGGCTTTTAAATGAATGGCAGTTTTGGTGGCGACTTCTTCTGCCAAGAGATTAAACACCTCACCTGTGCTGGAATAGCCTGTAGGCCCTAACAACACAATATTGTGGTTTTCCAAATGGCGCTGAATGGCATCAGTATCGACACTGCGGACTTCACCTGTGAGTTGGTAATCGACCCCATCACGAATGCCATACGGTTTAGCGGTAATGAAGTTGCCTGACACCACATCGATACGTGCGCCATACATGGGTGAGTTGGCCAGCCCCATCGACAATAAGGCTTCAATTTGCAGACGAATTGAACCCACCGCATTCATCACACAGGATAAAGATTCACGTGTGGTGACACGACGTTGTAAATGAAAAGGGGTGTCAATTTGGCTGAATTTCAGATTTTGATTAATTTGTGGACGCGCGCCGTGGACCAAAATCAGACGAATTCCCAGCGAATGCAGCAGGGCAATATCGTGAATAATATGCTGAAAATTTTCATGCAGCACCGCTTCGCCATCGAACATGATCACGAAAGTTTTATTACGATGGGCATTGATGTAAGGCGCAGAATGTCGAAACCAATGCACATATTGTAAGGTTGTGCTGTGTGGGTTTTCTGCTGAAGTCATGCGCTGGCCTATTTCAATGATCGAGTGCTGTCTTTGATTCTAATCAAAAAAATCTGTAGCGGAAGTCTAAATATAAAAAAACACCTGAATGGTGATTCAGGTGTTGGGAATATGCGAACTCATCGTTGAGGTCGAAATATGCTTTTAGCCAATAATGCGAATGATACGATGCGTGCGTTCATTAATCAGGACATAGTCACCATTGATTTTGTACCATTGTTGGTAACGACCTGTATTGGGTAAACGACGTGCTTCACGGTCACTGACTTTATTGCGTGAAATTTCATAGCCACGTGGGAAGTTTTGACCTACACGCCAGTCACGGCTTGGATTCACACGTTTCTGATTATAACGTTTTTGCTCCCATTGCGTATGCTGACGTTGATTGTCCCAGTGGTTGCTGTGATGTTTATAAGTAGCACTGGCTTGATGGCGACGGTCATCATAACGGTGGTCTGGTGCAGCCATTGCAGAAGTTGTCAGGATGGCCGTTACAGACAGGGCAAGAATGCTGAGCGCTTTTTTCATGAGTGTTTACCTTCGGTTTCTTTTGAATATTGAGTTGATGCATTCAAATTAATGCAGAACTCAAGAGAAACGATGGTGGATAGTTGGCTGAATTGTGAATTTGATGGAGAAAACTAGGAGTGATTGATGGCAAATAATTATATTGACAAATATAGTCAAACATATACAATTTAGGTATTAAATTTTAAAAAACTTGCAATGAAATACTTGACTGAAAGCTTAAAGAAAGTAGAGCAAGACCTTGCTTATTTTGTATCCCCTGAAAATAAAGATGGGTTTATTAAGGAATTTGCATCATGGGTCTATGGTGAGTGGTCAAAGAATGATTTCTATGAAACCGATATTGTAGATTTAGGCTATGATTGTTCTTCGTACCCTGAAAAAACAAATCAATCACTCTCCGATAAATGCCCCACCTATGCTGATTTTATTAATGCAAATACAGGCTTTTCTGAATGTACTCACGTTTCAGGACAAGGTATGCGCTGTCAAGAATATGAGGAAAAATTATTAGAGATTTTTGGTGATGCTTGCGCTAAAAAACTAGATGATTTAGTAGAGCCATATCAACTAGAAGTGCCTGAAAAATACAAAAAATTTGCAGAAAATATTAGTGAACTAATTTTCCTTGAAGTTGTTGATCATCATGAGGATTCAGAACTTTATGAGGTTTGTGACGATATTTTATTAAAATATAATCAGCTAGGAGTCGCATCATCCCCTTATACATGCCCTATCTGTGGATGGGATGAAGACAATGATCTAGCCATATATTGTGATGAATCCATATTTAAAGACTATACACTTGAGGATTTCAAGAAGTTAGCGGAGATTGATTAATGTATTCTCCTGCTAAATTCGGTGAAATGATTGGGAAGTCGGTTAAAACTCTACAAAGATGGGATGCCGAAGGTATTTTGGTTGCATGTCGAAATCCTAAAAATCGCAGATACTACACGCACGATCAATACCTTGAATATATCGGTATAAAAGCAACGGAAGCTAAATCGTCAGTAATTGTTTATTCAAGGGTATCTAGTGTTGCTCAAAAGCCCGATTTAGCTAATCAGGTGTCAGCTTTAGAAACTTTTTGTACTGTAAATGGCTATGCTGTTGATGATTGGGTGTCAGAGGTTGGAAGTGGTTTGAATTATAAAAGAAAGAAATTCAATCAGCTTTTTCTTGATATTGAAATGGGTAAAGTTTCAATGCTTGTCATCGCTCACAAAGACCGTTTGGTGCGTTTTGGTTTTGAGTGGTTTGAATCTTTTGCTGAAAGACATGGTTGTAAAGTTATTATTATGAATCAAGAATCTCTTTCCCCAACGGAAGAAGTAACACAAGACTTGTTAGCGATTATTCATTGTTTTTCCTCTCGACTTTACGGATTAAGTGATCCTAGACAAAATAATGGACAGCACGTCCCTCTAAAGATAACGTAACTTTAATCTTTGGAGATTCAAGAAATGGCTAAACGTTTTAGTCCCGAATTTAAACAGCAAGCGATTGATTATGCACTTTCAAACTCACACGAGTCTGTAGCTGCAATCGCCCAGAAATTAGGTGTGGGTTATTCAACATTAGATAAATGGATTCGTGAAACCAATCCGGCAGGTTCAAGCAAACGTCAACTTTCACCAGAACAACAGCGGATCGTGGAATTAGAGAAAGAAGTCAAACAGCTCAAGGAAGCCAATGACATCTTAAAAAAAGCGCATGTGTACTTTCTAACAGATCATGCCAAGAAAAGTACACGGTAATTCAAGATCTAGATATGAATGAAGTCACCGTATCTTCTGCCTGTAAATACCTAGGTGTCAGCACTTCAGGCTATTATGCCTGGCGAAAACGTCAAGCCAATACGGCACAGAAATATAATGACTTAAAAGCCGTATATTGGCAGCATCATGCACGATTGGGTGCACCTTCATTAGTACATGACATGCATGATTTAGGTTACAACATGAGCGAACGTACTATTGGAAGGATGCTAAAAAAGCTTGGTTTACGTAGCAGGATTGCACGTAAATACAAGCATACGACTGATTCAACCCATCGTTTGCCTACAGCACCCAACTTGTTGGATCGCCAATTTACAGTTACTCAGCCTAATAAAGTCTGGACAACAGACATTACCTATATCCGCACTAAAGAAGGTTGGTTGTATTTATGTGTGATGCTAGATTTATTTAGCCGTCGTATCGTGGGGTGGCAAACCAGCCATCGAATAGACCGCCAGTTGGTGTGTGATACGTTTAACTATGCAATGGCTCGTCAGGGTTATCCAACTGGTGTTATGGTTCATTCGGACCAAGGCTCACAGTACTGTAGTCGTGATTTTAGAGCGCTGTTACTGAAAAATGATTGTACTCAGAGTATGTCTAGACGTGGAAACTGTTGGGATAATGCAGTGACTGAAAGCTTCTTTCATACATTAAAAGGTCATGTGGTACATGGCAGTGTGTTTTCGACTCGAAAAGAAGCGAATGCTGTCTTGTTTGACTATATTGAAATTTATTACAATCGAGTCAGAAGACATTCTGCAAACGGCTGGTTAAGTCCAGAAGCCTTTGAACAGAAATATATTAAAAGTTTAGAGGGGCTGGTTGTCCACGATACTGTCTAGGATCAAAGAAAATACAAAGAAAAAGTTAAAGAATTAGTGAACATCAAGGAATAACTTTTGAAACTAACACGCATCCACCATTGTAAAAACTTGAATGTGCAAAAGTACAAACAGCTTGAGAAACAAGCTGTTTTACTTGGTCGTATTCGTAGCGAGGTGTGGGCTAAATATGGTGCTATTTCAGGTTTGAATATCAGTGACAGAGCTATTCGTGATGCGTGGATGAAAGAAAGTCGTGACTTTGGTGTTTCTGCAAATGCGTGGAAAGAAACGCTACGTGATTGCATAGGTGATATTAAAGCCTATCGAGAAGCATCAAAAGACAAAGTAAAGCAGGCGATCCGAAAACGCACCTCCTGTAATAATGAACAAAAAAGACTATACACCTTGCTTAAAAAAGATGAATGGATGACTGATAATTTCCTCCATCGTCAAATGCGTAATCACTTTAAGCATGGTGTTAATCACACACATAATCAAATTATTGTTCGTGCGGATATGTGTAAAACCTTTGAGTTAAATGGTCAATGTTGGCTTAAAGTACCAAGCCTAATCCCTCGACAAACCATTAAAATCCCATTAAATACGACTGTTGATTTTGCACCGCAAGGCACATTAAGAATTATTCTAAAAAATGGCAATATTGAAGTTCATTCAACCTATGATGCAGTTGAAACACAAGATTGTGGTCAGGAAACAGTAGGTGTTGATAAAGGGTACTCAGAAGCTTTTGTGGACTCTGATGGCGATGTATATGGGAGTGGTCTAGGCAAGCTGATCTCAAGTGAATCAGATTATTTAAATCAAAAGTACAAGCACAGAAACAAGCTCAGAGCGATTGCTAAAGCTAAACCACACAAGAAACAGAAAATTGAGTTAAATAATCTAGGTCGCAAGAAGCTAGATAAGCGACAAGATACTCAAAAAGCAAAGCTCAAAACATTAATATTTACAGCAACTCACAAGTTGGTTGATAAAGCCAAAGTGATTGTTGCGGAAGATTTAACATCCCCAATTCAAAGTAAACGCAACTATGGTAAAAACACCAATAGACGCTTAAATACATGGGCTAAAGGTTTGTTAGCTAATGCCCTAACTTCTATATCTCACCGTAGAGGTTCTACGGTGCATCTAGTCAATTCTGCATACACTTCGCAAAGTGATTCTTTCTTACGTGGGCTTTTAATAGGCACACGCAAGGGAGATCGCTTTCATCGTTTTAATGGGGAAGTTGTGCAAGCTGATTGGAATGCTGCGAGAAACGTGCTTGCAAGATTAAACGACAATGAGATAAGTCGTTATACGCCTTACAAAACTGTAAAGCGTATATTGCAAGAACGGACTGATCGCTATAAGTCGGAACTGACCGACTCAGGCTCTAGTTACACGTTTGGCAACAAGACATTAACAGAGTGCGAATTAGTCCTTGAGTATGTTTGACTACATTTTAAGGAACAGAATGGATGTACCGCTTTGCAAGATGAGAAACCAAGATGTGCTTGGTTATCTATTCTTTTGAAGGGATTACCGTGGAAAGTAAAGAATCCATAAAGCTCAGGTATATTATTTGGGCTTTATGGTTTTCTAAGATATTGAGTAATATGGGGTAAATTGAGATTTCGTATGGGCTGATTATTTGAGGGTGTAAATAATTCTGTATAAATCACATTCTCGCCAACAAGTACAACCGATAGACCACCAATTTTTCTTGGTGTCGCACTGGCTTTCACGAGACCATCCTGTTTAGTTTTAGATCCATTGATAGCAAGGGAATCTGTTGTTTTTGGGTGATGCTGAAAATATGGTTGTTCATCCTTTAAAGTTTGATCAATATTTTCTGGAGACATTTTTTTTAATTGTTCTGCTGGCAATTCATGCAGGCAAATTGTACTTATCATTTGTTAATTTCACATATTATTTTTATCTAAGTATTGAGCATAACAAAATTTTTAAATTATAGGAAAAGCATGCCAAATACCTCACAGATCCAACCCCATCTAAAAGAATGGTGGTGATACGCAACACAAGTGAATATTATTTATAATAATCAATATCTTAATAATAAATCATGATTATAAAATCAAGAAAAATCCAATTTTGAAACAAGTCAGTTTTTAGACAGTTTTGATAGGTCTTACTGATAAATGTAATCAAATCATAATCTTTGGATGCTTTTTAAAGCGTCCAAGTAAGTTAGGAATATCAGTTTACTTTTTCGTGGGAATGAGTGCCCATAAAAAAGCCCAAACTCTAGATTGGGCTTCTCGATAAAATTCAATTACACATTCAGGCGTGTTTATGAACCTGCAATACGCAAGATATGATGGTTTTCCAAATCGACTAAAATATAGTCCTGATTAATTTTATACCATTGTTGTTTGCGTTCAGGTCTAGGCAGGTCGTGATCTTGATAATCGACCTTATAGCCATTGCCACGATAGTGCTGCGGCATGACATAGCCCGTTTGCCACTTATGTTGCTGCAAGCGTTTTACACCACGTTCTTCACGCATACGACGCTTGTCTTGTACGCGCTCTTCCATATTGGCACGAAATTCACGTTTATTTTGTGCCTGATAACGCGGGTGTTCCGCATGATCCCGATCAAATTGAGGAGCAGCAGTCGCTAAATTACTGCCAAGTAAAGCACTGAAAGACATTGCCAGAACTGTCAAAATCTTTTTCATGTAAACCCCTCATTTCTCATCTCTATTTCACAGTTCATACTTTAGCCATTAAATGCAGAGAAACTGTGAAGAAAGCACATGAATTTTTTAAATAAAGCCTGATGCTACAGTATAGAGTCTATTCTATTATGTGACAAAAAAAGCATTTTGAATGTATGTGCGTGCAGAAAATAGAGAGGAAGGGGGTGGGGTATTTTATTTTAGATCGAGCATGACCATAGCAGCGAGCCGCTATGGGATACATCAGTTCCACTGATCTGCCAAACCTTGTAAAGACTGCACTGCGCTCGCTACACATTCGGCTTTTTCTTTGTCATCTAAGGCAACAATCAAATGTTGGCTCAGTTGTAAAGTTTCAATACTTTGAATCACGGCTGTTTTTCGTTTCATATCCGTCATCGCAATCTACCTCAATACTGTTGAAGATGGATTTAGAATAGAGGATTTATATTAATTTGAAAAACAGTTTAATTTTATTGTTTCAATCCAATAAAACGATTAATGTCTTGACCCTGAGTTTGGTAGCTTCACTGGCTTTTAGTAAGCGTAGTTTAAGTCGGTATAGTCGGTGAGTGATTTTTGAATATGTGCATTAATAAATTCACGCACATCTTCAGTTGTCATTGGTGCACCTTGTTTGGTAATCACGTGTTCAATTTCAGGTTGCCCTTCAATTTTAATACGATAGACAAAGTTTTTGACCACGTGATAGCGATCATCCAACTTTTCAATGCCAGTGACATAGTGGTAAGCATGTTCAAAATTGAGATCGGTATGTGAAAACACAAACTGATCAAACAATTTGATTTTTTGGCTGTTGTCGAGCGCTTGAATATCATCCACGATGCTGGCTTCAAACTTCATGCCGTATTTTTCAGAAATAGGCTGACCATCAATCAGTAAAGACACCATGCCATCTTCTAGCGGGGTTACGGTGATGTTATTTAATTCAGTCATGTTGTTCTCTGCAGCGTAAGAGTGGGATAGAAAGGCAGAAGCGTAGCGAGTGAATTCTGTTTATGCAAGATAGACACAGACAATTACTGCGGTGGCCTTTAAGTGCTTATTTTACACAAGATGAAGGTCTGAAAACTGACAGTATGCTACGTAACCTGCATAAAAAAGAAAGCTGATCTGAATTTGCTGCAGCACTGGCAACATGAAGGCTAAGTCATGCGTGGGATAGATATGTATTTCATATATCTATCCCGTGAGGGTGCGCTGTGATCAAGCTGTGCTATGTGTGGTGGTCATTAAGCCACTTGTGTTTGGGCTATAGCGTACTGTGATTTGGCTGCCTCCCATTGCAAAACTGGAACTGCACGGGTAATGGCCAAATTGATTCGCTCATTAAGCAATTCACTTTGTACGGTGTATTCAGGGCTAAAATCTCGGTCTGTGGCATAGACACCAATAGGCAAGGTTTGTGCTTGGAAAAAACTGAATAAAGGGCGCAATTGATGTTCTAAAACCAGTGCATGTCGCTCGCTGCCACCAGATGCAGCCAATAATACTGGCACATCAATCAGTGCATTTTGTTCAACAAAATCAAAAAAATGTTTAAATAAACCTGTAAATGACGCCCGATAGACAGGTGTTCCTACAATCAGTGCATCTGCATTTTCTACAGCAGCTAAATGGTCTTGCACTTGTTGAGGCAATTGATTGCGGTAAATTGCACCGCCTAAAAGTGGCGCAATTTCACTAAATTTAATGAAATGTACCTGAATCGGGATGGCTTTGGCCAAACGCTCTACCAGGGTCTGTAACAGCGCTTCTGTTTTAGAAGGCGCATTGAGCCCCCCGGAAATGGCAACAATATTGAGCGGTTTTTGCTGAGAATATGACATGTGCTGAACAACCTAAAAATAAATTAATTTGGAATGTCGCTATTAATCATGATTGGGCTGTGCACTGTAAAATAAGCAAAAGCTGTAAAGTTATCTCATTTCTAGATATGCACTATAGGCATAGATTGGGGCTAAAAACTGAAGCATAAGTTGTTAAAATTTATATTTATATTTTATTTAAATAAGGTTTTTCGTTTATAGATGGCGTATATATAAAAAAGTGATGCGTATTCAAGTAATTTAAAAAAGCTGAAAATGACGATTTTTTGCACAAACGTAGTATTAAAAAGCGGGATGCAGACGCACAGGATTAATCCTGTGCATCAATACTTTGACCGTTCATGTGTAAGCTGTCATCGCCCATTAAATATAAATAGGCTGGCATGATTGCATCGGGTGTTGGTAAGGTTTTCGGATCTTCATTTGGATAGGCTTTGGCACGCATGGCTGTACGGGTCGCACCTGGATTAATGCAGTTGTAGCGAATATTCGGGTGAACTTGCTCTTTGGCAAATAATTGGCTGACCGCTTCAATCGCAATTTTAGAAACTGAATAAGCCCCCCAGCGTTCACGTGCTTCACGACCAACCCCTGAACTGGCAAATACCACCGAGGCATGTTCTGATTTCGCCAAAAGCGGCAATAATTCCTGAGTCAAGACAAAAGGTGCACGTAAATTCACTGCCATGACATCATCCCAGACATCTGCAGGGTAATTTGCTAACTCGGTGCGTTCACCTAAAATGCCTGCGTTGTGCAAAATACCGTCTAAACGTCCGAATTGTTTCTCTAGGGTATCGACCAGTAACTCATAGTCACGTGGCGATGCGCTAGATAGTTGCAGCGGTAAAATAGCAGGTTGTGGTGCACCTAAACTTTCAATTTCATCATAAATGACTTCAAGTTTATTGAGTGTACGACCATGCAGTACCACGGTGGCCCCATGCAGGGCATAACTGAGGGCAGCGGCACGTCCAATACCATCTCCCGCACCGGTAATGAGGATAATGCGATCTTTTAACAGATCGGGGCGAGGTTGATATTCTGAATATTTCATGGTCATCCCTCCTATATTGATTTTTTATTGGTCATGTTTTAAATGTGATATTCGTGCTTTGACAGGTGTTATAGAATCAACTCAGGCATTGGCATTCAGGCTGCTTGATGATGTTGCGGCTTGCAGCAGCAATTTATCTAAAACCGTATGTAATTCAGCGACTGAATCCACTATACAATCTGCTTGCCACGCTGTTAAGTCATCTTTGTGTTGCAACGGTAAATAACCGTAAGCGGCCAAAATGGTGTACATATTGGCATTGCGGCCTGCATCAATATCACGTGGATGGTCACCCACATAAATACACTCTTCAGGGGCAATTTCAATCTGTTTGGCTGCCAAATACATGGGTTCTGGGTCAGGTTTGGTGTGGCTGACATCTTCAGGGCAGACCAAAACTGCGCAGCGTTCAGTTAAATTCAGTGCTTTGAGCAGTGCTTCGCTGAGCCAGCGGGGTTTATTGGTGACAATTCCCCACGGAATTTGACGCTGTTCCAAAGCTTCGAGCAGTGGATACATGCCTTCAAACAGATCGGTTTCGACTGCAATATCTGCACCGTACAGGTCTAAAAAGCGCTGTCGGTGCGCAAGAAATACTGGATCATCTACCTCAAGTTCTGGATAGACCAGTTTTACCATTGCCCGCGCACCTTCAGACACCTGTGTACGAATAGTTTCTGCTGCTACGATCTCACAGCCTTTGTCGCGGCACATGTCTTGAATGATGCGAATAAAATCTGCAGCGGTATCAATTAAGGTGCCATCGAGGTCGAATAAAACGGCTTTCATTCTGTTGCCTCATTGACCGTGTAAACCATGTAGTTCACATCAACATTAGGTGCCAACCAATAGCGTTTAGTCAGTGGGTTGTAGTGTAAACCCGTCATATCTTTGAGTTTTAAACCCGCTTGGCGAATATCATGTGCCAATTCAGATGGTTTAATAAATTTATGATAATCGTGCGTACCTTTGGCCAGCATACGAAGCACGTATTCTGCACCAATAATGGCAAATAAGTATGATTTTGGATTGCGGTTAATGGTAGAGAAAAATACATGACCACCTGGTTTGACCAGTTTTTGGCAGGCTTGAATAATTGAGGCAGGGTCGGGTACGTGCTCTAACATTTCCATGCAGGTCACGACATCGTACTGGCCAGCTTGTTGTTCTGCCAGTTGCTCAACTGGAATTTGGCGATACTCAATATTATTTACGCCTTCTTGCTCAGCATGGATACGCGCCACATTTAAAGGTGCTTCGCCCATATCAATGCCGAGTACATTGGCACCACGTCGTGCCATGCTTTCTGCCAAAATCCCGCCGCCACAACCGACATCCAGTACTTTTTTGCCTGCTAAACCGCCTGCATGTTCATCAATCCAGTTCAGGCGCAGTGGGTTAATCATGTGCAGGGGACGGAACTCGGAATGCTGATCCCACCATATGGCTGCAAATGCTTCAAATTTGGCAATTTCTTGTGGATCAACATTCAGTTGCGACATGGGTGTCACCTCAATTTAATCGTGATGATGGTAAAAATATGTATAAACCCTAGTGTAGCGTTAATTCTAAAAAAAGCGATAAAAGCTGTAAAAAAGTTCACAGAAGGAAAACGAAATCGGCATATTTGATTTATAGTGTTGCCATAAACTAAACAGAATGATTTAGAGGACTATAAACGCAATGAAAAAATTCCTTTTAGGTAGTTTGGCAACGGCCATCTTTGCTATTTCTGGTAGTGCAATGGCTGCAAATTTTGTTGCAGGTAAAGATTACAGCGTTGTTGCTAACCCAGGGAAAGTGGATGTCCCAGGTAAAATTGAAGTACGTGAATTCTTTTGGTACGGCTGTGGCCACTGCTTTACCCTAGAGCCATATATGCAGACTTGGTTACGCAAATTGCCTAAAGATGTGAATTTTGTGCGTACCCCAGCTGCCATGAACCCTGTATGGGAAATGAATGCGCGTGGCTATTATGTGTCTGAAGCATTGGGCGTACGTAAGAAAACTCACTTGCCATTGTTCCATGCTATTCATGACAAAGGTCAGCAAATTTTTGACCAACAGTCTCAAGCCAAATTCTTTGTAAAATATGGCGTGCCTGAAGCGAAATTTAACAGCATGTTTAACTCGTTTGCGATCACTTCTAAAATTTCACAAGCTAAGCAATTGGCGCGTCAGTATCAATTGACGGGTGTACCTGCCGTGGTTGTAAATGGTAAATACATCGTGCAGGGCGATAACGGCAAAGTGATTCAGGTGGTGAATTACTTGGTCGATCAAGAGCGTAAAGCCAAGAAATAAAACTACGATGCTGTGGTGAAATCACCTTGTGCCTAAAACCGCAATGATTGAAAGATCATTGCGGTTTTTTATGGCTAAAGTGTTTAGCAGATAACTTTAAATAGGCTGCGGACGCTGCCAGTGGCAAATACCACGAAATAGCAAATGGACTTGGGTAATGCTTTGTTGTATGAAGTGTTGCTGTTGTTGCTGCAATTTTTCTGCTTCAAATTGCTGTCCCAAACTGATCCAGTTCATTGCCCAGTTTAAAGACAAATTAATTAAAATATTGGCCAGGACGTGTAAGTCTTCGGCATGTTGAAAATGCTGCACACTTTCTACCCGTTGCAAATCATTGGCTAAATCTTCAATTAAAAAATCAATTTCACGGGCAATGGCTTGGCGTAAAACGGCAGAACCGCCCCAGCGTTCGGCAATTAAAAAAATCCATTGGTGTGGGCGTTGATCGACTGATTTAAAAAACAGGGTCAGTGCCGTTTCTGTCTGTGCATCGGGTTGGTACAAATAGCCTTGCCCCAATTGATGCAAAATCCCTTTAATGTGTAGGGCAACTTGATCGACCAAATCGAGTGCTAAAGCATCCATATCTTGAAAATGCCGATAAAACGCGGTGGGCACGAGCCCAATCTGTCGTGAAATTTCCCTTAAGCTGATGCTGCTAAAGGCACGTCCAGAAGCACTCAGTTGTAGTACCGCATCAATAATGGCCTGACGACTTTGTTGTTTTCGTTCTTCTCGAATCGACATTTTATTTCCTGATTCTGCCAGTGCCGCGCAGTCTAACAAAAACCTGAATTGCAGGATAATACTAAAAGATGAATGAAGCGATGTTGCGGTTATTGTGGCAGAAGTAAGCGAAACTGCACAGGGAACAGCCTAGAAAAGCGACCTTCGCTGTGGCATCTGTTATACTTGCGGGCAATTGATTTGAGCCAAAAATAAGGACCCATTATGCGTATTGACCAACGAGCCTTAGACCAATTACGTGAGGTAAAAATTACCCGTAACTATACTCGCTATGCTGAAGGTTCAGTTTTGGTTGAGTTCGGTCATACCAAAGTTTTGTGTACGGCCAGTATTGATAACTCTGTACCTCGTTTTTTAAAAGGTCAGGGGCAGGGCTGGGTGACAGCAGAATATGGCATGTTGCCACGTTCAACGCATACCCGTAGTGACCGTGAAGCAGCACGTGGCAAACAAAGCGGGCGTACACAGGAAATTCAGCGTTTGATTGGTCGCAGTTTACGTGCCATGGTCGATTTAAAAAAACTGGGTGAAAATACCATTACCATTGACTGTGATGTGATTCAGGCAGATGGCGGTACCCGTACTGCAGCCATTACAGGCGCGGCAGTGGCATTAATTGATGCCATGAATGTATTGCTAGAAAAGAAAAAAATTAAGCATGACCCATTAAAAGGTTTGGTAGCTGCAATTTCTGTAGGCATGTACCAAGATGAGGTATTACTGGATTTATGCTATGAAGAAGATTCAAACTGCCAGACCGATTTAAACGTAGTCATGACCCAAGCAGGTGAATTTATTGAAATTCAGGGTACTGCAGAAGACAAGCCGTTTACTCGCGTGCAGTGCAATGCCATGTTGGAAATGGCAGAAAAAGGTATTCAGGAATTGGTGAAAAAACAGCAACAGGCTTTAGGCTGGTAAACCAAGTTTTCTAAGATTGTACCGCTGTTCAAAACGCATCTTCGGATGCGTTTTTTTATGGATGCGCTTGAATCATGTCAGGAGGGCTGAATCAAAACTATACAATACCGATGCACGGATTCTTTTAAGATGATCGAAAATGTTTAAAACAGGAAGATGCCCATGAAATTACTGATTATTTTGATGTCTGCAATGATGTTGCTACTGACTGCATGTGATTCACGTTCAGAACGTGAAAATGAAGACAATCGTAGCGTACTCGGTCAAGCTTCTGACAACGACAACGACAACGACAACGACAACGACAACGACAACGACAACGACAACGACAACGACAACGACAACGACAACGACAACGACAACGACAACGACAACGACAACGACAACGACAACGACAACGACAACGACAACGACAACGAAGATGATGATTGAGTAGAAATTCAGGCATAAAAAAGGAGGCAAGCTTGCCTCCTGAATTTCAACTTATCTAAGTTCAAGCATTGAAACGCATCGATAAATCAATAGCTTTCACATCTTTGGTCAAGACACCCATCGAAATATAATCAACGCCTGTGCTGGCCACTTCACGTAAATTTTCAATGGTGATATTGCCAGATGCCTCAAGTTTGCAACGCCCCGCCACATGCTGAACAGCATCTATCATCTGTTGCTGGCTAAAGTTATCGAGCATCACAATATCAGCTTTGGCATCGAGGGCTTGATTGAGTTCATCCCAAGTTTCCACTTCAACTTCTACAGGCTTACCCGGAGCAATGGCATGTGCTTTGGCAATTGCCTGAGTAATGCCACCCGCTGCCATAATGTGGTTTTCTTTAATTAAAAAGGCATCAAACAAGCCTAAACGATGGTTTTGACCACCACCAACAGTCACGGCATATTTTTGTGCAATACGTAAACCTGGTAAGGTTTTACGGGTATCTAATAATTTGGTGTTTAAGCCTTCAAGCTGTTGCACATAAGCCGCAGTTTTGGTGGCAACCGCAGACAAGGTCTGCACAAAATTCAATGCAGGACGCTCTACGGTTAATAGGCTGCGAGCTGAACCTGCCAATTTTAAAAAGGCTTCGTTAGCAGCAACTCGATCTCCATCATTTTTTAACCAAGTCACTTGAACATTGGCATCGTAAGCTTGAATCAGTGCATTCACCCACGGCTGACCTGCCAGAATCATATCTTCGCGGCTGATAATGGTCGCAGTGGCCTGCTCATCTTCAGGGGTCAATAATGCGGTAATATCACCATCGCCAATATCTTCTTGCAGCGCTTGCTGAATATTGATTTGGATAGAGTGTTCAAGCAAAGATGGAGAGATGCTCATAAGATTTTCCGTGTCGGTTTTGCCCATGAAAATTGCGCGTTATATTAGCATTGTTCTGCGTCTGGATGTATTTTTTAGCCACGTTCGGGTGTAATTTAAGATGTTCATTGCCATGGCTTGGCATTAAACTGAAAATAGACTTCTATTTTTCTTTTCTAATTGCTTGAGGGTTGCCTTATGCAGCATGAGCCGTCGTTTCAGGTGGTTGAAGGACAATTACAGGGGGCAAGACAAGTCCCATCTCCAAATTTCAACGCCCGTCCGACAGACCAAGAGATTCAATTGCTGGTCATCCACAATATTAGTTTGCCGCCGTCACAATTTGGCGGGGGCTACATCGAGCAGTTTTTTCAAAATCAGCTGGATTGGTCGCAGCATCCTTATTTTCAGACTATTCAGGGCATGCAAGTGTCGGCACATTTGCTGATTTTAAGAACAGGCGAAGTGCTACAATTTGTCAATTTTGCAGATCGGGCTTGGCATGCAGGGCGTTCTAGTTATATGGCACAGCCTGAATGTAATGATTATTCGATAGGTATTGAGCTGGAAGGCAGTGACGATTTACCTTTTGAAGAGGTACAGTATGCACGTTTGGTACAAGTGGTGCAGGCCTTGCAACAGGCGTATCCACGTATTCAGCAGCATATTGCAGGGCATTCCGATATTGCCCCTGGTCGTAAAACTGACCCCGGGCCATTTTTTGACTGGCAACGTTTTCGTGAACAGTTATCTCAAGCTAAAGCTTAGACATTACAGAAAAAATTGATCAATCAATAACAAAACTTTGTTGATGCTTTGATTACAATAGCGACTAAATTTTTAATTGGGTGGTAACGATGGCGCTTTGGCGATCGACCTTTATTGTCAGTGCAATGACCATGCTGTCACGGGTACTTGGATTAGTCCGTGACGTGGTGTTGCTGAATGTATTTGGTGCAGGTAAAGATTTCGATACCTTTGTGGTGGCGTTTCGTATTCCCAACTTTTTCAGGCGCTTGTTTGCCGAAGGGGCATTTTCGCAGGCCTTTATTCCGGTACTGACCGAATACAAAACCAGTCGTACCCATGCCGAAGTGCAAATTCTGATTAGTCGGGTTTTTGGCTGTCTAATGACAGTAATGACAGGGCTAACCTTTGTTGCCATGGTGGCTGCACCTGCAGTAATGTATATCTACGCACCAGGCTTCCATAGCGACCCAGCCAAGTTCGCTTTGGCGACAGATATGTTCCGCCTGACCATTCCTTATTTGTTGTTTATGTCGTTAACGGCATTTGCCAGCAGTATTTTAAACAGCTACGGCTCATTTACTACGCCTGCCTTTGCACCTGTATTGCTGAATCTGGCAATGATTGCAGGGGCATTATGGCTCACGCCGTACATGGCAGAGCCAATTATGGCACTGGGCTGGGCGGTGATTATTGCGGGTGCTTTACAACTTGCAATTCAAATTCCTGAATTGTGGCGTAAAAAACTGCTGATTCCACCCAAGGTTGATTTTAAACACGAAGGTGTGGATCGGATTATGAAGCTGATGCTGCCTGCTTTGTTTGGGGTGTCGGTTACGCAAATTAACCTGTTACTCAATACCATTTGGGCCTCTTTTATGCAGGATGGTTCGGTATCTTGGTTGTATAGTGCAGAACGTATGACAGAGTTGCCGCTAGGTTTAATTGGTGTGGCGATTGGTACAGTTATTTTACCGTCACTGTCTGCACGTCATGCAGAACAGAATATGGACAAATTCCGTGGCATGATGGACTGGGCGGCACGGGTAATTATTTTGGTGGGTGTACCTGCCAGTATTGCACTGTTTATGCTGTCTACCCCGATTATTCAGGCCTTGTTTGAGCGTGGTCAGTTTACCTTTCAAGATACACAAATGACGGCTTTGGCCTTGCAATGTATGAGTGCAGGGGTAATTTCATTCATGCTGATTAAAGTCTTTGCACCGGGCTTTTATGCGCAGCAAGACACCAAAACCCCTGTACGGGTTGGTTTAATGGCCGTGGCAGCCAATGCTATTTTAAACGTGGTGTTTATTGGCTTTTTTAAACTGATTGATTGGGAAGCTGAGCACATGGCATTGGCGTTGGCATCTTCAGGTTCGGCTTTGGTCAATGCTGGCATGCTGTATTTTTATTTGCATCAGCGCAAGATTTTCCGTTTTGGTGCTCACTGGAAAAAACTTATTCTGCAATTTTCCGTTGCCAATGCGGTGATGATTGCTGCGTTATGGTACGCCTTAACTTGGTATAACGGTGATGTATCACAGTGGATGCGTGTGGCTGAAGTGACTGCACTATGTGTAGTGGGTGTGCTGGCATATGCGATTGGTTTATTGGCAACAGGCTTTAGACCACGTCATTTAAAACCATAAATACAGAAATCGCTGTTGAATGCATCCCAAACATCAAAGTAAAAAAATACCGCAATTTAAATTGCGGTATTTTTCTCTCAGCGCTTGATCAAAAGTGTGAGTGGTGATTATTTTAAAATCTCTAAGAGTTCCACATCAAAAATAAGCGTGCTGTTTGGCTCAATGGCATCACCTGAGCCAATTTGACCGTAGGCCAATGCAGCAGGAATGAAGAAGCGGTATTTGGCACCGACTTTCATTAGCTGTAAACCTTCAGTCCAGCCCTGAATGACTTGACTCACCTGAAATTCAGCGGCCTGATCACGAGCAATGGAGCTGTCAAATACCGTACCATCAATTAGGCGACCTTCATAATGCACTTTGACAGTCGAGGTGGCTTTTGGTGATTTACCTGCACCCGCTTGTAAGACTTGATATTGCAAGCCAGACTTAGTGACTTTTACCCCTGCCTTTTTTGCATTGTTACTTAAAAAGGCTTGCCCAATTTTTGCATTGGCATCGGCTACTTTTTTTAGTTCAATCAGTTGTTTGGCTTCGGCTTGTTTTCTAAATTGGGTTAAAACCCGCGCCATTTCTTCATCGCTCAGACTGGCAGGTTGGTCTTGGGTAGCCATTTTTAAGCCTGTCATAAAGGCTTCTAAATCAATGTCTTTTAGCGTTTCAGCATTGCTGCGCCCCATTAAATAGCCAAAGCTATAACCCACCTGATCTGCAACAGGGCTTTTATTGGTCACTGTTTTTGCAAAACCACTGCTACTGAGTAGCGCAATACACACAAGGGCGAGGTGTTTTTTCATTATTTCCGTCCTAAGACAATACAGGAGAGCCAAGCTCTCCTGAAAGGGCGATGTTGTTATTTCACTTCAATCAGTTCAACATCAAAAATTAAGGTGCTGTTGGCAGGAATCATACCCGGTACGCCTTGTTCACCGTAGCCCAATTGTGATGGGATATACAGCGTGGCTTTGCCGCCTTCTTTCATAAGTTGTAAGCCTTCAGTCCAACCTGGAATCACTTGGTTCAGTGGGAATTCAATTGGTTCGCCACGTTGTACTGAGCTATCAAATACTTTGCCATCGACCAGTTTACCGGTGTAGTGCACTTTCACCACAGAGCTTGCTGTTGGCTGTTTGCCTGTACCTTCTTTAACGACTTGGTACTGTAAGCCAGATGCTGTGGTTTGTACGCCTGCTTTTTTACCATTTTCAGTTAAGAATGAATCACTGGCAGTTTGGGCAGCTTGTGCTTGAGTCGCTTGTTTTTGTTGCAACTCTTGCTGGAACTGTTCATAGGCTTTTTGTAGTTCTTCTTCAGTATAAGCAGGTTGTTTACGCGCATGACCTTCACGCACACCTGTTACAAAGCTGTTGATGTCCAGCTCTGGTGGGGTTTGATGTGCCACTTCATAACCCAAAGCGTAGCTGATTTTTTCAACGGCTGAGGCATTTGCAGACGCCTTAGAAGTCGCAACCGCAGGGTTTTGAGAGGCATAATAAACAGGAACAAGTGCAGCACCGCCTAAAATTACAGCAACAGCGATGGGTAAGGCTTTACTCATAGGTTTTCTCAAATTCATTTTATAGTTAAAAAAGCAGCATTCATCTTAGCAGACTTTTTTACAGACTTTTCTATTTTGATACCTGCGTTGAAGCAGGTATCGATTCAACGTTTTAATATATGCTGCTTACGCAGTTTATTCTATAACAGACTGAATA
Organism: Acinetobacter sp. A2; assembly: GCF_048537555.1. Classification (NCBI taxonomy): domain Bacteria; kingdom Pseudomonadati; phylum Pseudomonadota; class Gammaproteobacteria; order Moraxellales; family Moraxellaceae; genus Acinetobacter; species Acinetobacter sp. A2. The sequence continues at coordinate 2,803,186 of NZ_CP183239.1, read as the reverse complement.
TCTAAAACATTTTTTATACATAAATCTTATCAATTCAGGATTCGCTGTGAGCAAATTAAGAAAACTCTGATTTAGTTTGAGCTGCAGGAAAATTTTTATTGTAATCGTAAAATGATTAAGACAGCGTTCTGTGGGCTTGTCGTCCAATAATTGGATTAACCTTCGGTTCGGCCCACTTTTACGAAATATACTCTCATTCGGTAAAATGAAAAGTTGAAAGCATCGCAAGAAAACCATCTTGCGATGCTGTGCTATTACCACTTATTTATTCGCCATATTAGAACTATTCATCCACAGTTGACTTGCGCTGCAAACAAAGCAGTGCTTGTTTTTGCTCAGGTTGTGGATGACACTTCCGAGTATCTTCATGTTATCTAGGTTTTTAGATAAGCGGTTTTACCTAAATAAAGATAGACATAAATATATTTGACTATCCTGATTTAACTTAAAATCAGTCAAAGTCGGCCTTTAACACCACCCGATAGCGAGCCTTGCCTTGATGCAAATGTTCAATGGCCTGATTGATCTGTGACATTGGAAAAACTTCGACTTGCGGGGCAATCTGTTTGCGTGCTGCAAATTGAAGTAATTGACGCAGAGCTTTGGGTGAACCTGTTGAAGACCCCGTCACTGATTTTGCACCACCAATCAAGCTGCCTGCCTTAATAGGCATGGGTTCCAGCGCTAAACCTAGCATGTGAATAGTGCCATGCGGTGCCAGCGTGCTTAAATAGGCATTCCAGTCCAAGCTCACATTTACCGTACTTAAAATCAGGTCAAATTTGCCACGTTGGGTTTTAAGCGCAGCGGCATCACGGCTGTTCACCACATGATCTGCCCCCATGGCCAACAATTCTGCAGTTTTGTCGGGGTTAGTACTAAAGGCCGTAATTTCACAGCCCCATGCTTTTAAGAGTTTGATTGCAATGTGGCCTAAGCCACCAATACCAATCACAGCAACATGATGCACTGCTTGAATTTGGTGTTTCAGAATCGGATCAAATACGGTAATACCGCCGCAGAGTAACGGTCCTGCACTGACAGGATCGACCGCATCGGGTAAGGGGATGACCCATTGCCAGCCTGCTCGGACTTTATCGGCAAAACCGCCTGCATGCCCAACAATGGTGGCTGTAGTGCCATTGCTGCACAGTACTTGTTCACCCGCTATACAGGCATCGCAGTATTGGCAACTGTCTGCTGTCCAGCCAATACCTACGCGTTGTCCAACTTTTAAGCCCTTGGCTTCTGCACCCAATTGGGTAATGGTGCCAATAATTTCATGTCCTGCCACTACAGGATAGACTGAAGAATGCCAGTCATTTTGAATGACCGAGAGATCGGAATGACATAAGCCGCAATATTCAACTTTGACTTCCACCTGATGTGCCTGCAGTTCACCTGCATCAAACTCATAGGCTTGTAGTGGTTCACCCGCTTGCATTGCGGCATAGGCTCGAATGGTATTACTCATATTGCATTGTCCTTGTCATGGGCTGACTGTGTGATTACGGCTAAGGATTAGTATGCTGAACCTTTGTCAGGGTTTTAAAGTTGCAGTGATTTTCATGGTCATTGACCATACCAACGGCCTGCATAAAGGCATAACAGGTAGTTGGCCCTACAAATTTAAACCCTTTTTTCTTTAAGGCTTTAGACATGGCCACACTGGTTGTGGTTTGTGCAGGGGCAAGACGATAGTCTGGCACGTCATTAGAAATTGGCTGCTGTGCGACAAAATCCCAGAGCCATTTCACAACATCTATCTCATCATCTTTTAATTTTTGCCATGCAATTGCGTTGTCACGAATGGCAGTTAATTTACCTGCGTGCCGAATCAGGCCTGCATCTTGTAATTTAAGTGCGATCTCGTCATCACTGAGGGCTGCAATTTCAGCAATGCTGTATTGAAAAAAATGCTGGCGATAAGCTTCACGTTTTTTTAGAACGGTAATCCAAGACAAACCTGCTTGTTGGCCTTCTAGGCAAAGCATTTCAAACAGATGTGCTTCTGCAAAGACAGGCCGTCCCCATTCTAAATCGTGATAGGCCATATAGAGCGGATCATCAGAGCACCAGCCACAGCGTTGTAAGGTCATGTGCGTACTCCTGATCAATTAAGGCATAAAATAATCGGGCAGATTAGAGCTGAAATTGCGCCCATTGGTCGTTTTGGTTATCCCAATAATATAATTCGGCCTGTTCTAAGTCCTGAAAGGAAATCCAGTTATCTTTACCGACTTTATCTGAGTAGCCTGTGCTGATGAGCAAGGCATCTTCGGTAATTTCCATGACCCAACCTTGATGGCTTTGTCCTGCCAATACAATTTTTTGTTGATTGCCAGATTCAGCAAATTCCACCAGTCGATTAATCAGGGCTTCAGACATGAAATGTTCCTAACAAAATTAACGTAAATAAGGATAAGGATTGACCGCACCGCGTCCTTTACCATTTAAATAGAGCCCATAATGCAAATGTGCTGCGGTATGTCGGGCATTGCCTGTATTGCCCACATAGCCAATATGTGCCCCAGCTTTGACATAATCGCCAACTTTGAGTCCACGCTTATGTCCATCTAAGTGTGCATAATAATGCCAAGTGCCTGCGGGGCCGAGTATCCAAATCACTTTACCACCTAAGCGATTATCGCGTAAATCTGCAATTAAACCTTCGGTGGCGCTATACACTTTGCTGCCTTTAGGGGCAATGATGTCGATGCCTTCATGCAGGCGTCCATTGCTGCGTGAAGCACCCCAAGTGTCACTAAGTCGATTTGCTTTAATGCCTCGCACTGGAATGGGCAAGCGGGTTTTTAATTGCATTTGATTGAGTTTGCGTACCAAGTCGGGTGGTAAGGGTGTACTGGGTTTTTTCGGGGCAGAACTACAGGCGGCTATCAGCAGCATGAGCATCGATACGCTTAAAATGGCAATCCATCGAAACATAGAACATCCTTGTAATAGCAGTGAATGCAATGCGTTGAGTGTTCACAATGTTTGACTATGTCATAGATTGATTGCCGAGATCAATTTTTTCATGGCAGTGGGAATTCCTAAATCACTGGCTTGTTGCGGGCTTAACCATTGTGCATTTAGCTCAATCGCAAGGTGTTCTTGCAAATCGGCATCGACCTGAAAACAAATGGCTTCGAGCTGCCAGGTGAAATGGGTAAAACTGTGAGAAATTTGTGCACGTTGCTGCACGTGTTTAAGACCTAAACTTTGGCACAACTGCTCAAAAGCCAATCTATCTTCAATCACAGGTAGACACCATAGCCCGCCCCACAGTCCTGTATTGGGACGCTGTTGCCAGAGCCATTGTTCAGCACATTGCAACACCAACACCTGTGCAGATTTTACAGGTACGGCTTTTTTCGGTTTTTTAAACGGTAGCTCTTGTTCTAAACCTTGTTGATGGGCTTTGCAGTGTTGCTGCATAGGACAATAAAGGCACAATGGTTTTTTCGGGGTACAAATGGTGGCGCCTAAGTCCATAATAGCTTGGGTGTAGTCATGGTTACGTGTGACAGGGCAAAGCTGCTCTGCCAGTTGCCACATGGCACGTTCATGCACAGGTTTGGATAAATCATCTTCAATGGCAAAAAAGCGTGCCAATACGCGCTTTACATTGCCATCCATAATTACGCCGTATTGACGTAAACCCAGTGACATCATGGCACCGCCTGTAGAGCGACCAATGCCAGGCAAGGCCATCCATTGTTCCAAGGTGCTTGGGAAATGCCCTTGCTGTGCCACAATTGTGGCTGCTTTATGCAAGTTACGGGCGCGGGCGTAGTACCCTAAACCGGCCCAATAAGGGGCAACTTCATCCCATGTGGCACGGCCTAGGTCTTGTACGGTAGGGAAGCGCTGTATAAAACGCTCAAAATATTGCAATACGGTTTTGACCTGAGTTTGTTGCAGCATAATTTCAGACACCCACACCGCATAAGGATCATTGGCCACTTGCCACGGTAAGTCATGGCGTCCGTGTTGATCGAACCACGTGAGGAGAGCATCAGAAAATGAAAAAGCAGTCATGCGAACCCAGTTTGTAAAGTAGCGGCCTAGTATAGCCAAACTGGCGCAGGAATGAGGTGCATAAAAAAGAAGATGACGCAGCATCTTCTTTTATTTGGGCTTGACCCTGTTGAGAGAAAAAAGCAGTCGCTTAGATTTGACCGCTCATGCCCCAACGGTTATCCAGTTTTAAGGTCTGACCTTCATAACGCGGAATAATGTGGATGTGTAAATGCTCAGATTTGGCATCGAATACATCGCCATCATTAAAGCCAATATGAAAACCCGCAGGCTGATGACGTAATTGCAACTCATTGCGCGCCAGTTCCAATAAAGACAACAGGCTTTTACGCTCTTTGTCGGTGACTTCAAAAAAAGAACCCACATGACGTATTGGAATAATTACGCAATGTCCTTTAGACAGGGCATTCGGTTCAGGCAAAATCACCCCAAATTCATTTTTTGCCAAAACATCGTAATCATCATAATTGCAATAAGGGCATTGCTCAGTCATTGTTATATCCTCTTCTTTAAAATTTTCTTTGGCTTGCGTTGAGTATATGCTGCGTTATATGTACAGCAGATTAATTGGCCAAACGTCGATCTAGCACTTCATACATTGCCGCTAAACCTTGCTGCTCTGCAGAAGCGTTGTAGCCTAAATCTACACCGTTGGCTTTAGCACGCTCATCGGCTTGAGGGTTACTGAAGCCGTGTTTGGCATCTTCAAAAATAATCACTTCATGGTCAACTTGTGCCGCATGCATTTCTTCACGGAAACTTGCTACATCTTCTAAAGTCACCATGCTGTCTAGCTCACCATGCAATACCAAAATCTCGGCTTGAACCTGACCTTGTTGTGCAGGGGCTTTCGGGCTTAGGTTCGCGTGGAAGGTCACGACGGCTTGCACAGGAGCACCAGAACGCGCCAAATCAAGGACCACTTTGCCACCATAACAGAAGCCAATTGCAGCGAGTTTATCGCGATTTACTTCAGGTTGGGCAGCTAAAGCGTCTAAAGCTGCAGACGCACGAGTCACAATTGTGTCTGCATCTTCAAAAGTTTGCATCATCCATTCGTTGGCTTGAGTGGCGGTGGTGGTGACTTTTTTGTCGCCATACATGTCTATTGCCAGTGCAGCAAAACCATGTTCAGCCAGCTCTCGGGCACGTTGTTCGGTGTATTCATTGCGTCCCCACCATTCAGGTGCGACAATCACGCCCGCGACAGCTTCGCTGGTTTCTGGTGCTGCAAAATAACCAATCAGTTTGCTTCCATCTGCAGCAGTATATTCAATTTCGCGAGTTTTGATTGCTAAAGCCATGCCTTCTTTCCTTATCGTTTTCAATGCCATGATTAAAGCATAATAATATGGCACGCATTTTTAAAAACAGGGTAAAACCTGCTTATAAATGTGAGAAAATATTTTAAAAATCGTGGAATGGGTATGGATTTACTTAAAAACAGGCATAAAAAAAGAAGGAATCATCCTTCTTTTTTATTTAAGTTTTGCAGAATGTCTGACTAGACTTTCCCGCGAGATAAGAAACCAACAATTGCCAGAATAACAGCAATGACTAATAAGATAATGGCAAAGTCTTTAGACAGACCTGCAACACCACCAAAACCAAGTAGACTCGCGATTAATGCAATTACTGCAAAGATAATAGCCCAACGAAACATAATTTTTCTCCATGTGTTTTTATAGCTTCTGAATTCAGTATAGGGATGTGCGCGCAGTGCACTGTTTTGTTTTTGTGTATTAAATGTTCAGTTATTAAAGTTAAGTGTTTGATTCGTTTAAAGACTAAAGCAAGCCTACAAGTCCCCAGAAGGCTGTTATAATGGGGCGGTTTATATATTTTTTGTGCGCTATGTCTGATCAATTACGACCTGAATTTTGGAAAAACTATCCGCTGAATGCCTTAACTACAGCGGAATGGGAAGCCTTGTGCGATGGTTGCGGTTTATGCTGTTTGGTCAAATTAGAAGATGAAGACACGCAGGAAGTGGCTTATACCAAAGTGTCGTGTAAGTTACTGGATTGCAACACAGCGCGTTGTTCAGATTATGCCAATCGCTTTGAATTCGTACCCGATTGCATTCAACTTACCCCAGAAAAACTGGAAAAAATTCACTGGTTGCCGCCAAGTTGTGCTTATCGACGTTTAAAAGAAGGTAAAAATTTGCCGTCTTGGCATTATTTAAATACAGGTTCGCGACAAAGTGTGATTAAAGCCAAAAAATCTGCGGCTGGGCGCTGTATTTCAGAATTAGATGTTGCAGAAGAAGATATTGAAGATTATGTGGTGCGCTGGGTGCGTTGATTTATCTTCAATGTAAGGTCACGCTTAGAGTTTCAGAATAAATCAGCACGATTAGAAATACTCCAAAGCCTGAGATCATAGTAGACTAGAGTGAAGTCAAGTATAGAAATAACAAGATGTCAGAAAGTCATATTCCGCTGCCTGAGCGCTTGCGCCCACGTGATTTAGCGCAAATTATCGGCCAAGATCATTTACTGGGTGAGCAAGCACCATTGCGCCAAATGATTGATCAGGGGCATTTGCCTTCAATTATATTTTGGGGACCACCAGGGGTCGGAAAAACCACCATTGCTTTATTGTTGGCACAGGCGGTAGACCGTCCTTTTATCAGCCTTTCTGCGCTGAATACTGGGGTTAAGGAACTGCGTGAAATAATTGCCGAAGGCGGTGACTTACTTACACCTGTGGTCTTTATTGATGAAATTCATCGTTTTAATAAGTCACAGCAAGATGCCTTATTGAATGCAGTTGAAAAGGGCAAAATCACCTTAATTGGTGCGACGACTGAAAACCCTTCATTTGAAGTGAACAGTGCTTTGTTATCTCGCTGTCAGGTCTATACTTTAAAAGCCCTAGATGCCGATGCAATTCAGACCTTGCTAACACAAGCCATTCAGCAAGATCAGTTCTTAAAAGACCGTTATATTCAGATTGAAGAATTTGATGCTCTAATTCAGTTTGCCGCAGGCGATGCACGCAAAGCTTTAAACTTACTGGACTTGGTTGCAAGTACCTTTGAACCAGATGTAGAAAACATCATCACCAATGCCATTGTGGTGAAGGTCGCACAACAAAATATTGCTCGTTATGACAAGTCGGGCGAACAGCACTACGACTTGGTGTCGGCCTTTATTAAGTCAATTCGTGGCAGTGACCCCGATGCAGCATTGTATTGGATGGCACGCATGCTTAAAGGCGGTGAAGACCCGACTTTTATTGCACGCCGTATGTTAATTGCAGCTTCAGAAGATATAGGCAATTCCAACCCGAATGCCTTGTTGCTGGCAGGCGAGTGCTTTCGTTCGGTACAAGTCATTGGCATGCCTGAAGCACGGATTATTTTAGGACAATGTGCGGTGTATCTGGCCACCAGTGCCAAAAGTAACAGCACTTATTTGGCAATTAACAAAGCGATGGATCTGGCCGAAAAAACAGCGAACTTGCCTGTGCCACTGCATTTACGCAATGCACCAACCAAGCTGATGAAAGAACAGGGTTACGGGGTAGATTATTTGTATCCACACAATTACCCAGAGCATTTTGTGCTACAGGAATATATGCCACCTGAATTGAAAGGTACTAAACTGTATGAGTCAGCACGCAACAAGCGTGAGGTTGAAGGCGAACGTTTACAGCAACGTCGCTGGCAGCAAAATCAGTCATAAGCTATTTAGTGCAGCTGATAAAAATAATTGGCATAAAAAAAGCTCAAGCATACACTTGAGCTTTTTTGCATTGGTTTACAGACATCAAAGAGGTGTCTGTAAGCAAAGACTTAAAGCGGTTTGATGTTTACAGCGTTCGGGCCTTTTTGACCTTGAGTTACGCTGAATTCAACTTGTTGACCTTCATGTAAAGTCTTGAAGCCTGAGTGTGCAATTTCGCTGAAGTGTGCAAACACGTCTGGACCTGATTCTGGTTGAATAAAGCCAAAACCTTTAGTTTCGTTGAACCACTTTACAGTGCCTTTCATCGTAGTATTCGACATAGGGAAATATCCTGCTGAATTTTAATATTTTGCAATCTAAAAAGATTTGGAATAACTGGGAAAAAGATGCGACTTAAAATCTGAACAAAACGAAGGATTACAAAATAAAACTACGGACTTAGACGATTAAAACGAACTTCATATTTTTCTAGTATGGGTACAAGCATACACGGAATTGCAGAATACACAATTTAAATTCAAATTAATTTAAAAAAGGCAATCAGGTCATGTCTTCTAAACTCATTTATTTTGAACAAATCCGCTTGGCAATTTATGCTTTGTTGGCACAGTAAAAATGAAAAAGCCGAGCAAAATAGCTCGGCCTTTAGAATTCAAGACAACTGAAGATTAGATGTTGTCTAAGTCGATGCCTAAACGTGCAGCAACTTCTTCATAAGCTTCAACCACACCGCCTAAACCTTGACGGAAACGGTCTTTGTCGAGTTTTTTCTTGGTGTCTTTGTCCCATAAACGGCAACCGTCTGGAGAGAATTCATCACCCAATACGATACGGTCGTGGAATACACCAAACTCAAGTTTGAAATCGACCAGAATCATGTTACCTGCATCAAACAATGCTTTTAATACATCGTTGACTTGGTAAGTCAGTTCTTTCATTTTTGCCAATTGTTCTGCATTGGCCCAACCTAAAGCAATCGCTTGAGATTCATTGACCATCGGATCGCCAAGCGCATCGTCTTTAAAGAACAATTCAAATGTTGGTGGAGTCAATTCTTTGCCTTCTTCTACACCTAAGCGACGGCAAAGTGAACCTGCAGCGTAGTTACGAATTACACATTCTACAGGAATCATGTCTAACTTTTTCACCAATACTTCGTTTGGTGTAAGTAGCTTTTCAAAGTGAGTTTCGATACCCGCTTCAGCCAATTTTTCCATGATAAAGGCGTTAAAACGGTTGTTCACCTTACCTTTACGATCTAGTTGTTCGATTTTTTCGCCATTGAACGCAGAGGCATCATCACGAAAGACTAAAATCAGGTGGTCTGCACTGTCTGTGGTATAAACAGATTTCGCTTTACCAGTATAGAGCAAGGTTTGTTTTAACATGAGGGAACCTTTTTCAAAAAAAAATGCCTAGTACGGCTAGGCTGGCCAATTTTGGTAAATCTGGGCCAACAGATCTGCAGCTTTTTCTTGGTCTGCAAAGCTGTTATCGGCATTGAACACGGCTAAGTTGTTGCTCGAACCGACAGAGGTCAATCTTAAGACATAAATCTGTTGATCGACCTTAATGGTTGCCTCGTAACGGTTCTTACTTTGACCAACAATGCTGTAATTCAGACTGCTGAGGGTGGCAAGAGTGTATTGCCAAATTGTAGCAGAATTTCCATCAATTTTGAGTAACGGATTTTGGTTTCCATCAACTACAGGCTGAGGACGGCCAATTTGGGTACTGTCTTCAACAGTCGTATTCGCTTGCACAGCTTCAGGACGTGGCATTGCAAAACGGTTGCCACGTGAATTTTCAAGCTTTGGCGCATTGGCCGTTGCAAGCGGGTCAACGCTTGGTGCAGGATACAATGGCGTTGCAGGTCGAACCACAGAACCTTCAGGATATTGAAGTGGTGCTAAAGTGGTGGTGTCTTTATAGTCCAATGAACCATTGTTAATGGCCAGAGAACTACAACCAGCCAAACTCAATACTGAAAGTGCGGCGATAAAACCAAAACGTAATTGCATCATACTAAGCTCTTTTATTGAATGACACCCGCAGCCTGAAGGGCTTCGCGTAGCGGTGCACGATATTGTTCTGCAAGCGGAGTTAATGGCAGGCGAATACCTGTACCAATTAATCCCATTTCATGAAGTGCCCATTTCACAGGAATTGGGTTCGATTCACAAAATAGAATATTGTGTAAATTTGCAATCGTACTGTTCTGTTGCTCTGCACCTGCCGCATCACCAGCAATCGCGGCCGCGCAAACTTGGCTCATGGCTTTCGGTGCAACATTGGCAGTTACAGAAATATTGCCTTGTGCGCCGTGTAGCATCAGTTGATATGCTGTCGCATCATCGCCTGAGTAAACCACCATGTTTTTGCCGTTCAAGCCAGCTAATAACTGCTGACCACGTGGCACATCGCCTGTTGCGTCTTTTACGCCCACAATATTAGGGATGTCTGCCAAGCGAATGACAGTTTCGTTAGACATGTCTACGCCCGTACGACCTGGTACGTTATATAGAATGATCGGTAAATCTACCGCTTCTGCAATGGCTTTATAGTGTTGATATAAACCTTCTTGGGTTGGCTTATTATAATAAGGCGTTACCAATAGGGCCGCATCTGCGCCCAGTTGTTGTGCTTCTTTGGTCAGTTCGATGGCTTCATGCGTTGAGTTTGCACCAGTACCAGCAATGACAGGAATACGCTTATTTGCGACGCGAATAATTTCTGCGATCACTTTGGTGTGCTCTTCCATACTTAAGGTCGATGCTTCACCAGTTGTGCCCACAGCAACAATACTGTTGGTGCCTTGTTCTATGTGCCACTCAACCAGCTTCTCGAGACCTTTCCAATCTACGCTGCCATCTTCTAACATTGGGGTGACAATTGCGACAATTGAGCCTTGAATGGTCTGTGCTTGCTGAGTCATTTTTTAAAAAGATCCTATTTTTCCATCCACAATGGTGTAGAAAAGAAGACGTGGATGGTTGCAGTATTTTGATTTGGGTCAAAATTTAATCAATTTGATTAAATAATGCTTAGCCAAATTATGACTGATTCAGTGTGTCAGAACAATATGCTTTCGTCAAAGCAAACAGAAACTTTGTGAAGTTCGGTAAAAAATGAATTGAACAGGTATTTGTTTTCACAATAAAAAGCAAAAACGACCACAGCAAAGCTGAAATGATTTTCTGCAGGTCTTTAGATCATGCTACTTGAGTCATTTTTAATGCCGCAGGCTGAAATTTGTCACTGAAACCATGATTATTATAGAAAAAAACACTCAATTCAGAGTTTATAGCTCTTATATCTGAGTATTTTAATCGGAATATATGGGTTTTTTGCCTTTCAGATTAATAGCTTTTAAGTCTACTCTGCTTTATGCAGGCTTCTTAAATAGTGAGAATTTTCTAGCGAAATAGTGGTATTTATTTAAAAAAATGAGGGTAACGCAGCTGAATTATTGTTTTTTTCGCTATATTTTTTGCCGCAAAATTTATTTGTACTGTCTTCTGATCTTCAAAAAATCACTTTGGTCTAACACTTATTGATAGCTATTGCTGCTGTTTAAAACTGCGCAAGATGCAGGCTTTCACATGGCTATCTAATTCTAGTAGAGGGACCCAATGGATAGATCAACACAACATACAGATCAACGGCATGCGGTGATTACCGTTGCGATCTGTTTTTTAATTGCAGTCATTGAAGGCCTAGATATTCAGGCAGCGGGTATTGCGGCTGCAGGTATTCGTGAACATTTTGGACTAGACAGCTCACAACTTGGGGTGTTTTTTAGTGCGGGTATTTTAGGTTTATTGCCTGGGGCATTGGTTGGTGGACGTTTTGCAGACCGTATTGGTCGTAAAAAAGTACTGATTTGGTCAACTGCGGTATTTGCCTTATTTACTTTGTGTACCGTTTGGGTCAATAGCTTTGAAAGTTTATTGGCGGTACGTTTCTTGGCGGGGGCGGGCTTAGGTGCTGCTATGCCAATTTTGATTACTTTGGCTTCTGAAGCAGTTTCACCACAAAACCGTGGTCGTGCTGTAGGTTTAATGTATTGTGGTATGCCTGTGGGTGCAGCCATTTTATCTTTAGTGGCCAGTACAGATTTTGGTTCAAACTGGAAAAATATTTTCTATTTGGGCGGTTTGCTTCCGTTTATTGTGATTCCGTTGATGATGTGGTTATTGCCAGAATCACGTGAGTTTTTAAAAGCACAAGCAGCAGGCAATCATTTGGCAGCACAAAACGCTGCGCCTAAAGCGTCTTTTAAAGATTTATTTAACTCACAAAACTTAATGCGTACCTTATTTATTTGGGTGAGCTACTTCTTTACCTTAATGGTGGTTTACATCATGTTGAGCTGGTTGCCATCCTTATTTATGGAGTTAGGTTTCTCACGTAAAGAAGGCAGTACAGCACAGTTCTACTTTATGGTGAGTGCAACTGTAGGTACCGTAATTTTAGGTATGCTGACCGACCGCTGGAAAAAAGCCTACGTTATTTTGTTGATGTACGGTGGCATTTTGGCAGGCTTATTTGCACTGAATGCAGCAGGTTCACTGACCCAAATGTATATGGCATCGGCCTTGGTGGGTGCATTCGTGATTGGCTGTCAGGGCGTGTTGTATGCTTTTGGTAGTATTGTTTACCCAACTGAAGTACGTGGTACAGGGGTGGGTGTTGCATCTGCTGTTGGCCGTGTGGGGGCAATGCTTGGCCCTGCAATTGCGGGTCAGTTATTGGCAGCAGGCTTTGGTGCGGCAGGGGTCGTATCAGCAGCCATTCCTTGTATTATTATTTCAGCAGTCTTCATGTTGTTATTGGTACGCCGTATTCAAACTGTTTAAAAGGATGAGAACAGCTTGAAGTCAAAATAGCCCGCAATGCGGGCTATTTTTTGTTTTGATTGAAAATTTTGAGTGAGCAAACCGCTTGATTTAGTGTGACAAGTACTGTCGCACAGCTGCCTGTTTTATCGAGGGATATCCACCACAAAGGGTATAATAGAACGTAAAAAAACAGTTAAAAAATAAGAGTGTGATGGACATGAAACAGAAAAAATTGATTGCTGAGTTTCAGGTCAGCCAACAGCAGTTTTCACTGTATTTGGTTGAATACGAATTTATTTTAGAACTTAAACGCAAGTTTCAGGCAACACGGACATCCCCAAAACAAAACGCATGGCTGGCGTTTGCAGATCAAGCCACTTATGAAGATGTTAATGCAGGGATTGATGCCTTTCAGGTCATGTCTTTAGCCCGACAACATTTGGTGAACTATTTGACTCGGCATCCACTGCCTTATTTTTATTTCCATGCTGCCACAGCACGTAAAGCCAAAGTCTATCCGCATTTTGTACGGCAGTTATTGTCACAACTGCCCGCCTATCAACATTGTGTGGAACAGGGTTCTTTTTATTTTTATCAAAGTGATACAACTCAGGTTTAAATTTCAGCTATGCTGATGGCAGTGTTTAGCTTTGAAAAGGAAACAGCATGCAGCAGGTCAATAGCGCCCTGATTGTGGTGGATGTGCAAAACGGATTTTGTCCGGGTGGAAATTTGGCCGTTGCCGACGCCGATCAAATCATTCCCTGCATTAATGCGCTTGGGCGCGTGTTTCATAATATTGTGATTACGCAAGACTGGCATCCTGCAACGCATGTATCCTTTGCGGCAAACCATGCGGGCAAGCAAGCTTATGAACAGATTCAGCTCAGCTATGGTGAGCAGGTACTTTGGCCTGTGCATTGTGTGCAAGGTACGTCCGATGCTGAACTACACCCAGACCTAGATTTACCAACAGCACAACTGATTATTCGCAAAGGTTTCCACCCTGAAATAGACAGTTATTCTGCCTTTATGGAAGCCGACCGCAAAACCACAACAGGATTAGCCGCGTATTTAAAGGCGCGTGAGATTGATACGGTTTATATTGTGGGCATTGCCACCGATTTTTGTGTGGCATGGACGGCAATGGATGCTTGCCAGTTAGACTTTCAGACTTATGTGATTGAAGATGCCACCAAAGCCATTGATCTAAATGGTTCTTTGCAGCAGGCATGGCAACAAATGCTGGCACATGGTGTGCAGCGGATTCAAAGTGCAGATATTTTAAATTAATGTCAGATACATGGTCTAAGATAAAAGAAGTCACTAAAAGTGCTGTTTTGCTATAAAAATGTATTGAATGTAAGATAAAACAAACAAAATCAATTTTTTAGATTGACCTTGTACTGACGAAATGTTCTGCAATTGGTTGTGGGTGTAACATGATTGTCATAATCTCTACCTACCATGCCTGCACTGAGGCGAAATAAGCAGACTGTCCCAAAACAGCATAGAGAAGATATGGAACACTTTCAGCATTCATCTGATACTTATTTTAATCGTGAACTTTCCTTAATTGAGTTTAACCGTCGGGTCTTGGCGCAAGCATTAGACCCTGATTTACCTATTTTAGAACGGTTGAACTTTTTAATTATTTTTTCACGTAATTTAGATGAGTTTTTTGAAATTCGAGTCGCTGGGCTAATGAAGCAGCTCGATTTGAATGCGATTACCCGTACCCCAGATGCAATTCCAACTGAACACGTGTTGGCAGAGCTGTCAGATAAAGTCCATCAGGCGGTCAAACAGCAATATGACACCTTAAACTTTGCAATTTTGCCGCAGTTACAAAGCTTGGGGATTCATTTTATTCAGTTTCAAGACATTCTAGATAAACATAAGGCTTGGATTGCCGACTATTTTGCGCGTCAGGTACAACCTGTTTTAACGCCAATCAGCCTTGACCCTTCGCATCCATTTCCACGTTTAGTCAATAAAAGCCTGAACTTTATTGTTAGTTTGCAGGGCAAGGATGCCTTTGGGCGAGAAATTGAAATGGCGATTGTACCTGCGCCACGTTCATTGCCTCGTTTAATCAACTTACCTAAAGAAGTTGCAGGCAGTGCGACAGAACACATTTTCTTGACGGCTATTATCCAACAGCATATCAATGATTTATTCCCAGGCATGAAGGCTACAGGCTGCTATGCATTTCGGGTGACGCGTAATGCCGACCTGATTTTGGCAGAAGATGTTGATGATTTGGCGGTAGCCCTTAAAGATGAACTTTCATCGCGTCGTTTTGGTCGCGCAGTGCGTTTGGAAATTGAAGATGACTGCCCGCAAGACATTATTGACTACTTGCTGACAGAATTTGATTTAGATGAACAGCAACTGTATCGGATTAGTGGCCCAATCAATCTATCACGTCTGACCAGTAGTTTTGACCGTCCTGAATTAAAGTATCCACCTTTTGTGCCCGTTATTCCCAAAGTATTTCGGAAGCAAAAACCAATTTTTGAAATTCTAAAAAAGCAGGATGTGTTGCTGCATCATCCTTTTGACTCTTTTCAGCCTGTAATTAATTTACTTAAAGAAGCGGCGAAAGATCCAAATGTGTTGGCAATTAAGCAAACCTTGTACCGCAGTGGCCCTGACTCTGAAATTGTACAGGTACTTGCTGAAGCTGCACGTAATGGTAAAGAAGTTACGGCAGTGATTGAGCTGCGGGCACGTTTTGATGAAGAATCTAACATTATGGTGGCCAACGTCTTGCAAGAGGCGGGTGCTGTGGTGGTGTATGGTATTGTGGGCTATAAAACCCATGCCAAAATGATTTTGATTGTGCGCCGTGAGCAAGACCAATTGGTGCGCTATGTGCATTTGGGTACGGGGAACTATCATGCAGGCAATGCACGCATGTACACCGACTATGGCTTAATGACCACACAGCCAGATATTTGTGAAGATGTGCATCGTGTGTTTCAGGAACTTACAGGTATGGGCAGATCGGCAAAATTAAAAACTTTGCTGCACGCACCATTTACCTTGCATAGTGAGTTGTTGAAACTGATTGAGCAAGAGATTGCCTTTGCGCAAGCAGGCAAAGCTGCCCGAATTATGATTAAAGTCAATGCACTGACAGAGCCTGAATTGATTACGGCCTTATACCGTGCTTCGCAGGCAGGGGTGCAGGTTGACTTAATTATTCGCTCAATTTGCTGTTTGATTCCACAAGTCAAAGGCATGTCGGAACGTATTCATGTGCGTTCGATTGTGGGACGTTTTCTGGAACATACTCGTGTTTATTATTTTGAGCATGGCGGGGCGAAAAAATTGTACTGTGCCAGTGCCGACTGGATGGGACGCAATTTATTTTCACGGGTGGAAACCTGCTTCCCAATTTTGGATGAGAAAATTAAACAACGCATTGTAGAAGATGGCTTGCTGAGTTATTTACACGACAACCAAAATGCTTGGGAACTTCAGGCCAATGGTGAGTGGAACAAAGCAGAGGTTGGTCAATCAGCGGCTTATAGTGCACAAATGCATTTGGTGGAACAAAAGCAACTGAATCTATAAACAGGCAAGTATCCCAAAATAAAAAACCTGAGTGGTGATATTTCCACTCAGGTTTTTGTTTTCTGGTGAGCTTCACCGTACTTTTATTATTTAAGCACTTTTAGAAGATTTACCTTTTAAAATTTCAGTTCTAAGGCTTTGTGCCAGTTCAGCCGAAGCACTGTCCATGCCATTGACCATAAAGGCGTGTCGCATCAATACATTGGTTGGATTTGGCATACTTACCAACTCATAATGCGCAGATAACTCGTCTAACAATTCATTGGGCAAGTGCACAGCATTTTCGCGGGCAGACAGTTGATTAACCAATCGCTCTGCCGCTTGAGCAGCAGACAGCTGCATGGCGTCTACCGAAGTAGATAAACCACTACGGGTTTGTAACACGAAGCGTTTTTCTTCACGGTAGCGCTTATAGAGTACTTCTGACAACAATTGGAATACGGTGCCAATCATGGCCATACATGGCACAGCATTAGGCGTATTGGCTGCAATACTGAGGGTTGCACCTTCTTCATGGAAGGGTTGCACGGTTTGAATATCTGAACGGTTTAGTTTGTAGTGCTGTACGCACAATTCAATGCTTTTATTTAGAAAAATTTGGCACAGACTAAAATATGGTACAGAAACAGTTTGATTGACGGTGTCTAATAACTGTTTTGGATCATAAAACTGAATATTGAGTGCAATGTTATTTTCGGGTTGCGCAGGCTCAATGGCTTTATTGGTTTTAGGTGGCAAGACTGGTTTAGGCTGCTGCTGAGCTTGAGCCAATGCCAAGGCAGTTTGGTGTTTTTCTTGTTCCAGTGCCTGTGTTAAAGCTTGCAACTCATGTTTTAAGCGTGACTCGTTGTTAATACGTGCCAGATATTCACTACGGCTTGGACGGGCAATGGCTCGATATGCTAACCACAATAAACCGTGAATAATTAAAGACAATAATGTTGCTAGCCACTGTGTTCGTAAAATTTCACCAATACTCGGTTGAATCAGCGTGATTTCAATGCTGCCAACTTTCTTTTCATTCACCAGTGCATCACGTACAAAAACTTCGCCCTGACGGGTACGTGATTGTCCACCTGTGGCCAAGACCTGATTGTGGGCATCTAAAATGCGAATAGAAGCAATGCTTGGATTGGTGGCATAGCGATTCACCAACAAGGCCAGCGATACCGTATTGGCAGGTTCCAGCTCAGAAAGGCTGTCGGTGACCAGTTGGCTGGTCATTAACTGCCCCTGATTGGCGCGGTTTTCATTCAATTGGTGTGTTGTTGCAAGCACCAATAAAAAGGTGTGAAAAGCAAAACTTACAATCAATAGGCTAGCAAATAGCCCTTGTCTAGGCGCATTCAAGGTAAAACTTCCAAGGCATTTATATTCAATTTAGATTATGATTCTCACAATAGTTGTAGCTCAGACCCGAGTCAATTCATGCGAGAAATCATTCTTATATCATTTTTAGGACCTGACCAACCTAATCAGTTTACTCGATTAATGCAGGTATTGTCCGCTCATTCCTTACAAATCTTAGATGTTGGCCAAGCTGTTATTCATAATCAACTGACTTTAGGTATTGTTGTTGCATCAGAAGACCAGACCGCAACCGCTTTAGCCATGAAGGAGATTCTGATTTTAGCACATGATATTGGCTTAACAGTGCGTTTTAAACCAATCTCTGCAACCGAATATGAGCAATGGGTAAACGAAGGTGGCCGTACCCGTTATATCGTAACGGCACTGGCACCCGAGCTAAATGCCTCACATTTGCAGGCGGTTACGCATATTGTGTCTAGTCAGGGTTTTAATATTGAAACAGTGACACGTTTGTCGGGTCGTCCGCAGCTCAATGCATCTGTAGATGAACCAAAACGTGCCTGTGTGCAGTTTGGTTTAAGTGGGCAAATGCTAGATGCTGTGGCCATGCGTGCTGCATGTTTAAGCCTGTCGAATGAACTGAGTGTGGATGTTGCCGTACAAGAAGACAATGCCTACCGTCGTAACCGCCGTTTGGTTTGTTTTGATATGGACTCGACCCTGATTGAGCAGGAAGTGATTGATGAGTTGGCTATTGAAGCAGGCGTAGGCGATCAGGTAGCTGAAATTACCGAACGTGCCATGCAGGGTGAGTTGGACTTTCAGCAAAGTTTCCGTGCCCGTGTGGCATTGCTGAAAGGCTTAGATGCTGCAGTGTTACCTAAAATTGCAGAGCGACTTACAGTCACTGAAGGTGCCGAGCGTTTAATTTCAACGCTGAAATCCTTGGGTTATCGCACTGCAATTTTGTCGGGTGGTTTCCAGTATTTTGCAGAATACCTACAGGAAAAACTGGGGATTGATGAAGTGCATGCCAACATTTTAGATGTGGAAAATGGCGTGGTAACGGGTGAAGTCAAAGGCCATATTGTGGATGGTGCACGTAAGGCATTATTGTTACGTGAACTGGCAGAAAAAATGGGCATTTCTTTGGAGCAAGCCATTGCTGTGGGGGATGGTGCCAACGACTTGCCAATGCTTTCCATAGCAGGTTTAGGTGTTGCATTCCGTGCCAAACCTTTGGTGCGTCAGAATGCCAATCAAGCCATTTCAAGTGTGGGCTTAGATGGCGTCCTGTATTTACTGGGTGTGCATGACAAAGATTTGAACCGCGCCTAATATGACAAATCAATGAAAAAAACGCGGCAGTCATGCTGCGTTTTTTGTTTGTATAATCAGCAGATAACGATAAACGGTAAGGAAAAACTGCCGATAAAAACAACAACAAGATCGAATCAAAAAAAATTTTTTTAGGGCAAAAATATAAGGTGTTTTTTTGTAATGACACGCGAATAAAGAGCCTGCTTCACTTCCCGAAAACTACCAAATTAAAAAAATGTAATGACAATATAATATTGCGACAAGGTGTGTCGCTTTATGAAAATACAAGTCTTTTTTTATCGAAAAAACGCAGCATAATGCATGCATAGAATTTAAATCGACATCCATTATTTATTTAAACGGTATTTGAAGTTGCAGACCAATTTAAAAATGAGGCTGCATCTTTAGACGGAGGTTTTTATGGTAACAGCGAATTTAGCGACCATTGTTGGCTTAAGCCTAGTCGCAGCTGCGTTGATTGCTGTTTTCTTTTCGCCTTATCGTCGCTGGTTAAACTTTATGTTGGCAGGTATGGTTTTTTGGGGCTTGTTAGAAGTAGTACGCTACAGTGTACAACGCGTGTTTGAGCTACCAATTACCTATAGTTATCTGTCTGCAATTTGCTTGGCGATGGCATTGGTAACTTTATTATTATTACGAGAAGATCGACGCGCAGAACGTGCTTTGGCAAAACGCCGCTATATTGAACATACCCCAGTGTATGAAGATGATCAGCAGCAATGCTCAAGCCGTTAATTAAAATAGATCCTTGATTTAAAAAAGATGCAACAGGTTTGCATCTTTTTAGTTTATAAATACGGTTAACTCACCCATAAAGTGTGCGACAAAAGTTTAACATCCAGCTTAAGATTGTTATACAAAGCCTTGCGGTAAAAAGCAGGAGTTGTGATAGGATGATGCGATCAACTCTCCAACAATTACAATAGGCTTCACAGTCATGAAACTTTCTGCAATTCCTGTGGTCAAACTTCCTTTAGTTGATGTCAGTACCGATCCACTTGACCTTTTAGTGGCAGGTTTGGCATTACGCATGAAACAGCTGGCACGTACCAGTCCAAAATTTATTGAGTTGGTGCATGAGCGTCAGTTCCGTATTCAAATTGGTACAGATTTGGGCATGGCGCGTCAAATTATTGTCAACAATGGTCATATTGATACGGTTGCTGGCGATGCAGAAAAAGCAGATTTTGTTTTGCAATTTGCAGACAGCGAGCAAGGGGTGAAAACCTTGATGAAAGGTGACCCAACTGCGTTCATGACTGGTATGCAAAATGGCAGCATTAAAATGGAAGGTGATTTTGGCTTGTTGGTCTGGTTTAACCAAGCAGCGAAATTAATTCCGCCTAAATTGCCAAAACCTGTAAAAGAAAAAATTAAATTAGCACGTCAGTTTATTAAACAAAAAACAGGCAAATAAGTTGCCATGATGTGAAAAAACCTCTGATCAGTTTTGACAGAGGTTTTTTAATGCACTTTATTCTACTTCTAAACAGAAAGTCACTGGCCCATCATTTACCAGATGTACTTTCATATCGGCAGCAAAAATACCCGTTTCTACTTGATCAAACTGGCTTTTGGCATAGTCCACCAATTGTTCGTAGAGCTCTTGAGCGGCTTGTGGGGGCATAGCAGGGCCAAAATCAGGACGTAAACCTTTTTGGGTCTGTGCCATGAGGGTAAATTGTGAAACCAATAACACACCGCCATTGGCCTGACTGACATTCCAGCCCATTTTGCCTTGTTCATCATCAAAAAAACGATATTTCAGAATTTTATCAATCAGCTTTTTGCCTTTTTCAAAATTATCGTCTTTGCCTAAACCTAAGAACACCAAAATACCCTGTTGAATCTCGCCAGTGATTTTGCCATCGACCACGACTTTAGCTTCAAGAACCCGTTGTAATAATGCACGCATACTCAGTATTAATCTAAGTGAAGAGATGGCGAGATTCTAACAAATTCATGCCCGCTGGCGTGATTAAAGATCAGCTTACTCCAAGTAACTAAGCGATAAACCCACCGAAAATGAAACAGGAATGGAGCCGTACGGTGCAGCAAAGTTGTAACAAGATTGTCGATAAAAGCCCTTTTTTGCTGAAAAAATTATGCTTTAATGCAAGAAGGATCGCGAAATGATGAGCACTATGACCCCAATTATTCAATCTTTGCTTGATACAGATTTGTATAAATTCACCATGTTACAGGTGGTACTGCATAAGTTTCCGCAAACGCACAGTGTTTATCAGTTTCGCTGCCGTAATCTTGAAGATACTGCCTATCCACTGACCGATATTTTAGATGAACTAAATGAACAGCTAGATCACTTGTGTCAGCTGAAATTTAAAGAAGATGAATTGCAGTATTTGCGCAATTTACGCTTTATTAAAAGTGATTTTGTCGATTATTTAGAACTGTTCCAGCTCAAACGCCGTTTTATTCAGGCTAGTATTGATGCACAGGGCCGCTTGGACATTCGGGTGGAAGGCCCAATGGTACAAGCCATGATGTTTGAAATTTTTGTGCTGGCCATTGTGAATGAACTGTATTTCCAGCGAATTCGCACAGATGAGGTCTGGGCAGAAGGCGAGCGACGTTTACAGCAAAAAATTGCCCTGATTCAGGACTATCAACAGCAGCAACAACCTGAAGACCCGCCATTTTTAGTGTCAGATTTTGGTACGCGTCGTCGTTATAGCTTTGCTTGGCAAAAGCATGTGGTAGCAGCTTTTCATCAAGCTGTACCCGATGTATTCCGTGGCACCAGTAATGTTCTGTTAGCCAAAGAATTAGGTATTACGCCTATTGGTACCATGGCACATGAATTTTTACAGGCTTTTCAGGCATTGGATGTGCGTCTGCGCGATTTCCAAAAAGCTGCGTTGGAAACTTGGGTGCAGGAATATCGGGGTGATTTAGGTATTGCCCTGACCGATGTTGTGGGAATGGATGCTTTCCTGCGTGATTTTGACCTATATTTTGCCAAGTTATTTGATGGTTTGCGACATGACAGTGGCGACCCGTATGCGTGGGGCGATAAAGCCTATGCACATTATAAAAAGCTGAAAATTGACAGCAAAACTAAAATGCTGACCTTTAGTGATGGATTGAATGTTGAAAAAGCATGGGCCTTGCATCAGTACTTTAAAGACCGTTTTCAGGTCAGTTTTGGGATTGGTACCAATTTGACCAATGACATGGGGCAAACGGCACTGAATATTGTGTTGAAGCTAGTCGAGTGTAATGGTCAGTCGGTGGCGAAATTGTCAGATAGTCCTGGTAAAACCATGACCGATAATGACACCTTCTTGGCATATTTGCGTCAAGTTTTTGATATTCAAGCACCAGTTTAAAGACCAACAAACCTATAAAAACTGAAAAAAGACCGAAGAAAATCTTCGGTTTTTTTCTAGATTAAAGCATGTGATTGTTAAAATTCTGAGAAAGTTATGAAAAAAACAGTATGCGCCCAAAAATGACCTATACTAAGTTAAAGTGGATTGCCAACCAGACTGAACAGCATAAAAATGAACGCTTCACCATTCGATTTTGGACTGCTGATTGAAGCAGAAGATTTAGTCCCCGTTTTAGGACATGACAAATTACGCATTGTCGATTTAAGCCGTAATTCGGTGTATGAGCAATTGCATCTGCCGCATGCCTTACAGGTCAAACCGAGCATGCTGTTACGTCAGGATGAAGATACTTCGGGTCTATTGCCAGAACCTGAAGCCTTACAGGATTTGATTCAGTATTTGAATATCTCGCCTGAGCATCATGTGGTGGCTTATGATGATGAAGGCGGTGCATGGGCTGGGCGTTTGATCTGGAACTTGCACTGTTTAGGCTTTGAAAATACCAGTTTGCTCAATGGCGGTATTCATGCTTGGTTGGCCGCAGGTTTTCCGACCACTTCTGAAGTTGAATCACTGAAACCTGTCAGTACACTTGCTCCTGTTGTAGCGCAAAATCAGTATCGTATTCAATATGATGAGCTATTAGAAAAGTGCCAAAACCAGTCTGTTCAACTGTGGGATTGCCGTACTGTAGATGAATATACAGGGCTGCGTTTGGCTGCACGACGCGGTGGTCACATACCAGGGGCATTGCATTTTGAATGGAGTACTGCCCTTAATCGTGAAAATCATTTAAAATTGCACCCCTTAGAACGCACACGACAGCGTCTGGAACAACTCGGATTCAATCTCAATGAACCTGTAGTGGTGTATTGTCAGTCACATCACCGTTCAGGTCTGGCCTATATTTTAGGAAGATTACTGGGTTGGCAAATTCAGGCCTACGATGGTGCGTGGAGTGAATGGGGCAACCGCCCTGACAGTCCTGTTATTACTGGAGAGTTGCCGTCTTGAGCCTCACATCACGTTTAAAAAAACAAATTTTCATTCAGGCACAGCGCGTTGTGCCACAACATCAATTATCACGTGTTGTAGGTAAACTTGCAGCTAGCGAGCATCCTGTACTGAAAAATGCGGTTATTACGGCATTTAAAGCCCAGTATGGCATTGATATGTCATTGGCAGAGCAAAGCAATGCCTTGAAATATAAATCTTTTAATGAATTTTTCACCCGTTCTTTAAAGCAGGGCGTACGTGAAATTGACAGCAATCCGAGCAGCATTGTATCGCCTGCAGATGGTGCAATTTCGCAATTGGGTAAAATTGAAGATGGCGCTATTTTTCAAGCCAAAGGCCAGCAATTTACTGTTGAAAATTTAATTGCCGACCCGCAACTGGCAGAACCATTTAAAAATGGTCAGTTTGCCACGGTATATTTATCTCCGAGAGATTATCACCGCGTGCATATGCCGTTTGCAGGCACACTGACTGAAACTCTTTATGTGCCAGGTGAGCTATTTTCGGTGAACCAAACCACAGCAGAAAATATTCCAGGTTTATTTGCCCGCAATGAGCGTATGGTGTGTTTGTTTGATACCGAACTGGGTCGTATGGCGGTTGTTTTGGTGGGTGCGATGATTGTAGCGGGTATTGAAACCGTAGCTACAGGCAAGGTGAAACCATCGGGGCGTTTAGAACTGAATCAACACCAATTGTTCCTTGAAAAGGGTGCAGAATTGGGACGTTTTTATTTGGGTTCAACGGCAATTGTTTTATTTGAAGAAAATAAAATGCAGTGGGATGCTGAATTCCAAGCCAATTCGGTGGTGGAAATGGGTAAAGCCTTGGGGCATACCGTTACCGCAGTATAATTTTATGGGTTGAGAAATAAAAAACGCCAAATTGATTTGGCGTTTTTTTGATTTCAATGAGCAGGATATTTTTAAACTTGAACTTAAGTCACATGGTATAAACGTTCTTTCGGGAACACGACTTTAAAGGTAGAGCCTTGATTTTCTTTAGATTCTACTTCCAAGTGTGCGTTGTGCTGCATTAAAACGTGCTTCACAATTGCTAAGCCTAAACCTGTGCCGCCAGTTTGTCGGCTGCGTGCGCTGTCTACACGGTAAAAGCGCTCGGTCAGACGTGGTAAATGTTTAGGATCAATCCCGATGCCTGTATCTTCCACAGTAAAATAGCCTTGATTGCCATCATCATGCCAGCCAATGGTAACGGTACCGCCTTTCGGGGTGTATTTAATGGCATTAGTAATCAGGTTACTAAAGGCACTGGCCAGTTCTACATCTGAACCGATTAAATCATAATGACTGTCAATATTTAAGTTGAGGGTATGACCATAATCGACATTATAGGCATGCGCATCATCAAATAATTGATTCATTAAACTTGGCATTTCAATGATTTGATTTTTGGCGATGGTTTTTTCATTTTCCAAGCGAGATAATAAAAGCAGGTCATTCACCAACGCATTCATGCGGCGGGTTTGTGACTGCATTTGCTCGAAAGCACGTTTCCAGCGTGGGTTAATCTCTTCTTGATCGGTAAAGGTTTCAATATAGCCACTGAGTACGGTCAGCGGGGTGCGCAATTCGTGTGAAATGTTATCGACAAAGTCTTTACGCATTTGCTCAAGGTTATGCATACGGGTCATGTCGTAGGCAAATAACAAACGGCTATCTCCACCAAATTGGGTCATTTTAACCTGTACGTATTGCCCTTCGCATACGGTCGATTTCATCTTTAAGCCATCGGGTGCTTGGTCAATATGGTTAAAATATTCAATAAAATTCGGTTGGCGCAAAATAGTCAGAATATTGCGTCCACGGTCTAAGGGCTGAATACCTAAAAGTTTTTCTGCGGCAGGGTTCCACCATTCAATTTGGTGATTTTCATCAATCAGCATGACAGCTTCATCTAATGCCACTAGAGATGACTGTGCGCGGTCAATCAGCCCGACCATTTCGGCCTGAACAATACGTTCCTGACGTTGTGAGCGATAAACATTGAATAACAATGCCCCCCAAATGCCGTGCAGATTGGGCGGCACATCATAGGGACGATTAGAAATCCAGTCGTTGACTAAGTATAAAGAGCGCATTTGCTGAAGAAAAAACAGCAAAAAGGCGATGCTAATACAAATCCAAAAATACCCAATCCCAAATCCAATCAAACTTGCAATAATGAGAAAAAAGGCCAGTAAACGAAAGTCTTGTTTGGCAAAAGTCCATAAACTGCTGTAACGAACTTGTTTGAGGTCACGGGCGAGTTCAGGGACTGGGTAAGGTTCGTACATAAAATAATTTTAGCCTAAAGCAACATCCGCACGCGTCGAGAAGCGATAACCTGTACCACGTACCGTTTGCACAAAACGGTCTACACCATACGGTTCCAAGACTTTACGTAAACGACGAATATGCACATCAATAGTTCGGTCTTCAATATATACATTGCCGCCCCAGACTTGGTCAAGCAATTGTGCACGGGTATAGGCACGTTCAGGATGGGTCATAAAGAACGCAAGTAAGCGATATTCAGTTGGCCCCATTTCTAAAATATTGTCACCAAAACTCACCCGCTGGCTAACTGGGTCTAGAATTAAACCGTTGGCATCAATGGTTTTTTCACCGCTTAGGGCATTGGCACGACGTAATACCGCTTTAATACGCGACACCAGTTCACGGGTCGAGAAAGGCTTGGTCATGTAGTCATCTGCGCCTGCATCTAGCCCTTGAACCTTGTGGTCTTCTTCGCCACGTGCAGTCAGCATAATCACTGGAATTTCTGCAAGGTTATCGTCACGTTTTAGGCGACGGCACAAGTCTACACCGCTGACACCGCCTGGCATCATCCAATCAAGCAAGATAAGCGCTGGACGTTGATCGACAATCATTTGATGCGCTTGTTTTGCATCTTCTGCCTGTAAGCACTGAAAGCCTGCCATATCTAAAGAGGTATGGATCATTTCCCGAATTGGGAGTTCGTCATCGACGATTAAAATGTAGTCATCTTTCACAACGCAATATCCTATAGATGTTAACGGTGGACCGTTTTATTTATGACAGGCTTATTACAAAGATTAATTATGACAGTATCATTGCAGAAAGGGGTAAACAGGCTATTTTTGCAATAATTTGTGACAAACTAGTGTCGATTTGATGAAATATCTGCAGATATTCAGTCAAAGTAAAATAATGAAATTAAAAAATATTATGAATATTTTTCAGTTTTATGACAGATTGCTGGAATCTTTATCAAGCACTTGCTCTTTGTCTGAAAAGGTTTGAAGCAGTGATAAAAATACAATGCGGCAAGACGACAAAACATCTTCCATCGATTGTTTAAAATCACTCATGACCCAGCGAATCGCAATTTGGGTGACATAGCCATTTAAGCCTGTGGCAACCAAGGAAATTTCACGGTTAGGGCGGTCTAAATGCGGCATCATCAACATCACAAAGGCCTGAATCATACGGTCAAAACGTGACATGGTTTCGTGAATAGTGGCCTGATTATGCAGTTCCTGTACCAACATGGCATCTATATAAATAATACGTGCCATTTGTGGGTTGTTTTTTAGGGTGGTCAGCAAGGCGGTCAGGCCTGCATCAATCATTTTTTTCGGGTCGGTGGATGCCTGCATAATGGCTTGCATGACATTTTGCTGCAATTCATCAATCAGTTTTAAAAAAATAGTCTGAAATAGTTCTTCGCTTTTTTTAAAGGATTCGTAAAAGTAACGCTCGGTCAGTTTGGCTTCGGTACAAATATCTTTGACAGTCACGGCAAAAAAACCATGCGTACCATAGGCCTGAATACCCGCTTCAATCAGTTTTTCCCGACGTGCCTGTTTGCGTTCAGTTAAAGACAGACCTTTAAACTGACGTTCTTTTTGTTGTTTTTGGGGCTGTTGTTGTGTGTCTGCGTGGATGGGCAGTTGTTCTGTCATCTTCACCTGAGCCAAATAAATTCGTTAATGGGTTTTATATTAGCAATAATTATCTGTTAAACCTATGTTTTCATATTTGTTTGCGATATTCGTTTTGACTTATATTGACAATAGTTATTGTCAAAATTATATTGAAAGCGATATAACTGCACAGCCCTACAGAAAAACAAGCAGGTCTGAACTGTGCAGGCAACACACTCAAGGAAACCACATGAAAAATTTTAAAAATAAAGTTGCCGCAATTACAGGTGCAGGCTCGGGGATTGGACAGCAACTGGCAGTGCTTTTGGCACAGCAAGGCTGTCATTTATCGCTTAGTGATGTGAATGAACAAGGTTTGGCCCAAACGGTAGACTTGTTAAAAAACAGCAATGTGCGTGTGACCATTAAAAAGGTAGATGTGTCTCAGCTGGAGCAAATGCGTGCTTGGGCGGCAGAAACTGTACAAGATCACGGCTCGGTGAATATGATTTTTAATAATGCAGGCGTGGCTTTGGGTTCTACTGTAGAGGGCGCAACTTACGAAGAACTGGAGTGGATTGTTGGCATTAACTTTTGGGGCGTGGTGTATGGCACCAAAGAGTTTTTGCCTTTAATTAAACAAACGGGCGATGGCCATATTATTAATATTTCAAGTTTGTTTGGTTTAACCGCACAACCGACTCAGTCGGCCTATAACGCAACCAAATTTGCGGTGCGTGGTTTTACAGAGTCTTTGCGTCAGGAATTGGACTTGGAAAACTGCGGTGTGAGTGCATTGAGTGTACATCCAGGTGGGATTCGTACCAATATTGCCAATAACGCAAAAATGAATGACAGCATGCGCACGTTGGGTATGAATCCTGAAAAATCGGCACGTGCATTTAATAAATTATTGCGTTGTCCACCTGAAGAAGCAGCACGTCAAATTTTAGAAGCGGTACAAAAAGATAAACGCCGTTTATTGATTGGTAATGATGCGAAAAGCTTAGACTTGATTCAGCGTATTGTTCCAACGGGTTATCAAAAAGTCACAGCATGGGCAACCAAGCTGGGTAAAAAACGTAGTTAATCTAATCTAGACTAAACAAGACCATTTAGACTAAAACCTGGATGGT
Organism: Acinetobacter sp. A2; assembly: GCF_048537555.1. NCBI lineage: Bacteria > Pseudomonadati > Pseudomonadota > Gammaproteobacteria > Moraxellales > Moraxellaceae > Acinetobacter > Acinetobacter sp. A2. Next base: position 2,774,959 of record NZ_CP183239.1, on the reverse strand, counting down.
CTTTTTCTTCCAGACGAATTGATAATACGCGCCTTGACCGATGCACAGGCTCACAAATGCCAAGGCATAGGCATACCAAATACCTTCCAAGCCCCAGCGTTGACTAAACAAATAGGCACATGGCACTTCAATCAGCACAATGGCTAAAATATTGATGATCATGGGTACAGTGACTGTGCCACTGGCACGCATAATTGAGGCAAAAATTGCACTGGCACCAAAGAATACAATGGCCCACAACACAATAAATAACAGTTGTTGACCTAGCACCACCACCGCAGGGTCGGTAATAAACAGCGCCATCAGATATTTAGAAAACAAATAGCCTAAACTGACTAAAATACCGGTAATCACCAGATTCATTCCTAAGGCGGTGCGGGTCACTTTGGCCAGTAGTTCGGCTTTACCTGCACCAATCGCTTGTGCAGCAAAAATAGAAGCGGCAATGGCAATAGACAGTGCAGGGAACTGAATGTAATTCAACACCTGATTGACCGCACCATAGGCTGCTGTGGCTTCTGCGCCATGCCGATTAACCAACCCCACAATCACCAAACCTGCCATAGACGTGGTGACCATTTGTAAGCCTGTCGGAATGCCTAAGCGTAAAATGACTTTGCTTAAATGGGGTTGATGCCGAATTTGGCGAAACAAGTGCCAATCTAGTTTGAGTGGATGATCTTTTTTATTTAAATAAATCACCAAGAAAATTAAAACAGCCAGATAACCTAAAATGGTGGCAATGGCCGGTGCAATAATGCCCAAACGTGGAAAGCCAAAATAGCCTGCAATCAGTACAGGTGTAATCACGACGCCCATGAGACTGGTCAAACTCAATGCAATCAATGGCGTTAGACTGTCGCCCACACCACGTAAAATAGAGGTATAGATAATATAAACAAATAGCAGCGGACTGCCTGCCAGCATCCATTGCACATAAGGTACTGAAAGATGCATCACTTTCGGGTCAGTGCCAAGTAATAGTAGAATTTGCTTGGCAAAAATTACGCCCAAGCAGGCAATGACACTGCCCCCAATTAGGGTCATAAATAAGGTCGAACCCACAATACAGCGTACTTTTTCAACATTTTGTGCGCCCCATGCTTGTCCGACCAATACGGTAGACCCTGCCGAGAGTCCAATCACAAAGGCCATCAGGCAAAAAATAATCGGGAAAAATACCGACACTGCAGCAATCGCATCGACCCCGAGCATTTGTCCCACAAACACAGTATTAATGGTGCCTGAGAGATTTTGCAAAATATTGGTGGCAATCAACGGCAATAGAAACACCAAAAAGGTTTTCCAAAGCTGAGGGTGATCGACCAATGCCTGAGGTCTTGCCATGCCAAATCCTGCGTTTGAACTGCGGTTGTTTTATTCACCCTAGCATGATTCGCCCCTAAAAAGCCTTAGCTTTTCAGTAACTCAGCGATGCAATTCCTGACTTAAACTGCCGATAAAATTTCCGCTGCACGTAACAGCGTCTCGGTTTTTTTGGCAAAGCAGAAACGAATTAAACGTAAGTCATCAGGCGGGCTTTGATAAAACGCAGACACAGGAATACCGACAATGCCATGTTGCTCGGCAAGGAAATGGCACATGTCTACGGCATTTAAATCAGGACGGATATTGCTGTAATCCAAATTTTGAAAATACGTGCCCTGTGCAGGACTCAACTGAAAACGTGACTGGGCAATACCATGATTAAATAAATCACGTTTGGCCTGATAAAAGCCTGCCAGCTCTGCAATATGTTCAGGATGCTGCTGCATATAGTTGGCCAGTGCCACTTGCACAGGCGTCACCCCACAGAAATTCACAAACTGATAGGCTTGGCGGAAGAGTTGCATTAAAGCAGGTGCGGCTGCACAGTAGCCTGTTTTCCAACCTGTGACATGAAAGGTTTTACCAAAAGAACCGACGACGAAACTACGTTCTCTGAGTTCAGGAAAAGACAGTGCAGAACGGTGTTGCTGATCATCAAAGACCAAATGTTCATAGACTTCATCGGACAGTACCACAATGTTATGTGCCTGAATCAGGTGAATTAACTGTTGCCACTCTTGTTCTGACCATACCGTGCCTGTGGGGTTGTGCGGTGTGTTGATAATGATCATGCGGGTTTTGGCATGAATCGCATCTTTAACCCTATTCCAGTCCACCTGAAAATGCGGAGCTTGCAATGGAATGTGCACAGCTTTTGCACCCAGCAGCTTTGCACATGGGGCATAGCTGTCATAACTCGGGTCAAAAATAATGACTTCATCGCCTGCTTGCAGCACGGTTTGCATAATGCTAAAAATGGCAAGGGTTGCCCCTGGGGTGATGGTAATTTCACTGACAGGGTCAAGCTGTAATTGATCGCGCTGCAAAAACTGCTGCGCCAGTTGTTCACGCAGTGGTAAGTAGCCATCACCTGAAGGATATTGATTGAAACCTGCATGTGTGGCGTGGCTTAATGCGTCTAGTAGTGCTGCAGGTGCAGGAAAATCTGGAAAACCCTGCGATAAATTTAAGGCATTGAGTTGTTGAGCTAAAGCCGACATACGGCTAAAAATACTGAGGCCTTGAGCAGGGAGTTTTGCGTGAATATTGAGCATAGAGAGGTTCTGATGGTGGCAGCAGTTTGCTTTACATCGTAGCGTTTTCAGGGTTGAATGCAAATGGGGATAGGGTTGGTTTTTTAGTTTTACGAGTGGTAGATAACTTTGTTAAATATCGAGAGATATAATCCCTCAAATACTAAAATGGGAGCACAATAACTCCCATTTTTAGATATTGTAAATGGAGATACTAAATTAAATTTCTTCAAATAACTCTTGGGCAAACTTTCGAGCTAAATCATCTTTTTCCTTATTTAGCTCAGGCAAATTTATAGCATACTGAATTGCTTCACGACCTGAAATTGCCATAGGCCCATAATCATCATAGTCTTCTCCAGTGTAGGCATTGTAAGCTCTGAAATCATCTTGAGTAAAATCTACGTCATAAAGTTGTGCTATATAGATGTATAGCCATGCTTCTTCATCAGTTTTGAATATTTTGTTATAAAGAAAATATTCAATCGCATCAACGTCACCACGATTACACAAGTATAGGACTTGTTTATAGACTGTTTCTGTATCTGCATCCCAATTAATTTCATTGAGATTTAGTGGTGAGTTTTGAATATAAGATTCAAAATATTCAGCTTGTTTTATATATTCTTCATACTGAGCTTTATTTTTCTTAGTTTCGTCAGAAAGGATATATTTTTGTTTATTATTGTCCCATTGGCTTCCAAAATTTGAGCCAGAGCGACCAAAAGGCGCAATCTGATTAGCTAAATATCGGTAATAAGCCCCGATTAAAGCATAGACATCTGCATTGTTTCGTTCTTTTGCATAAGAAAGTATTTTTTCAAAATGTTCTGCTATTTTTGAAAAATCAAAATATTCATCTTCAAATTCCAGATCAATTACTGGCCCATTTTCAAAATCGATATAGCTTAGCTCTTCTCTTAAACATCTAAAGTTGATGGCTTCTAAATTTAGCCATAAAAGTTCTCGATAGATAGTTTTAGAAATTGAAAAATAAAGTTGTTCTGAAATATCAACTTTTAACAGATTCTTAAGTTTTATGATAATTGTTGTAAGATGCTTGAGTAATGAACGACCTTCGTAATCATCCCAGTGCAGTTCATCTTCGTCATAATTTGAATAATCTGTTTCGGGGGGATTGTGTAATATTTCTAAAGTTAAAGCTCCAATTAATTCATGCTGATAATATTCTTCAGAATTATCATATTCAGCTAGAATTAAAAGATTTTGAGCTACAAAGGCACTATAAGTTTTATAGCCTTGGTATAACGCAATTAATTCATAAATATGTGAACGGGCAAGCTTAACAGAATATTGTTCTTGAACTTTTTTGGACAATTGAAAAGCGAATTCTTGAATAGACATAATTTTCTTTACCTTCAACTCTAAACTCTTATTCAAAGAATTTTTGGTGTCATAAGACTTTTAGCAACGCATGTTTAAATGCTAAGAACCAAACGAGTTGATACTTAAGAAAATTAAATTTCAGACATAATTTGATAACTATAAATTTATAGTTTAAATCCCTTTTTTACTCATGCGTAAGTACGGTAGGCGACCTTGCTTTTAAAATAATAAATTTTGCCTAAATTTACAACTGAAAAATGATAAATTTTTACCCGTCATTAATTCATCAATTAGATGATTTATCTAAACTAAAGTATTGGGGTTTAATACAAAATCAATCTCAAATCAACTCGACCAACGCCCGAATAATCCCTAGACCCAAACCAATAAATGCACCGACGACGACACCATTGACCCGAATCATGTGTAAATCGCCACCGACTTCGTTTTCAATTTTGCCAATCATTTCGCGTGAGTCCCATTCATGAATACGCTCACTAATAAAACGAATCACTTTTTCGCTGTATTGATCTGACAAGTTGACCGCAATAGCGCCCATTTTTTCATTTAGTAACTGACGCACAGCCGTGTTGGCAATGATATTTTCACCAACTTGCTGAATTGCGACACGCAGGTTTTGGGCAATCCCCGAGTCAGGCTTTTGCAAATCTTCCTTAATCGCATTGCAGAGAATCACCACTGCACCACTAATAAAGTTCAAGACCGGTGGGCTGTCTAACAGGGTGTTTTTAGTGTTATTCAGACGCAGGCTCGCACTGCTGTTGTTGTCTGCCAGTTGCAGCATCAGCTGTTGTCCAGCATCTTCAATCTTTTGGCGCCAAGGATGATCTGGGTCTGCCAGCATAGATTCGACTCGTTGCAACAAGGAATCTATGGTGCGTTGCTGTACATCAATGCCAATCCAGCTAGCACCTTTAGCCAGTTTCCAGACGCCCAATTCTTTAAACAACTGACGGGTTAATTCACGGCTTTTTTCAGGATGTCTTAGCATCCAGTCATGAGCTAGGTCTAAACCACGTTGCAGCACATCTTGGTGGAAATCATTTTCTAAAACGGCACGCAGCATTTCACTGGCCAAATGGTTTACCTGAGTGTTGCGAATCCATTGCACACTGTTACTTTGAATAAAGCGCCCAATTTGCTCTTGTCCCACGAACTCAAAAATTTTCGGTACAGTTTGCTGAATGACTTGCGTGACTTGCGCATTATTTTGTGGATTGGCCAACCATTTACCCACGGCTAAAGATAAATCTGTACTGTGCAGGCTTTTTTCTACCACTTGTGGCGACAAAAAGTTTTCCTGTACAAAACGTCCCATCGACTCGGCAATACGGTCTTTGTTGCGCGGAATAATTTCGGTGTGATCACGTAAAAACTTGGGAATTGGCATTTTGCCAAAAGGATTGCGAAACAGCACAGTAATTGCATACCAGTCTGCCAGACCACCCACTACACCTGCCTCGGCAGATAGCATCAGAATATGAATCAACCAGGTATATTCAGGCAGTAATTTTGCGGTCAGCATTAATACCAGCCAGGTCAGTACCGCAATCACTAAGGCAATGGTGGCAAAGCGTTTACTGCGCTGCAAACTTGGAGATACGTTTGCTGAGTGCTGAGTTGGGCTATTGGCAGGTGCTGGATTCATGCACACATCCTTTTAAAGCGAGAGTGACCAAATAACAATGCTTGATGCAAATTACTGCCTTACTGTGTCGCAGGGGCAGCAGGCACAATCAGCGGTTGTCCTGTTGGACTTAACCCATATTTAGCGCCTAAAGACTGTAAAATCAATGTGGCATCAAAGGCATCTTCAGGGGCAGATTTCTGATCTTTAAAACACTGAATGGTGTAAGACACCTGCATTGGATCTAAATTGACCACCTGTGGCATGTCATAAAACGGGTCAGGCCAGAACGGTGCACGGCGGTGATAATAGCCATACGGTGAATAATTGTATGGATAATAACTCGGTGCAGGGTAGACCACCGCTTGTCTAGGCGGTTTTTGGCTGCGGTTACTTGGGTCATCTAAAACTTTAAAGAAACGGAAACCGTGTTGTAGTGTGGTTTGCGCCGCTTTAACCAAAGTGATTTCTTCGGCTGTACCAAAACTCATGTTGTGACCCGCCAGAAAACTAATTCGATAGGTCTGTGCATTGAGTGGTGTTGCGCTGTAGCGTCCTAATTGCTCAAAACTTAAGGGTTTTGAGGGTGTAGTGGCACAACCTGTAAATAGCAAACTGCCTGCAAGGGCAAGACCGAGTAGGGAATATTTCATAAGAAAGCTCTCCTGCGCAATTCAACCCGTTATCACAACCGAGTCAATTAAAAACTACTATTGGGTTGGGTTAAAAACTCAAGCTCTTCTGCGCTAGATGGACGTCCCAACACCTGATTTCGGTGCGGATAATGTCCAAAACGGTCAATAATCACTTTGTGTTTAAGTTCATAGCCCAAAACAGTGGGGTCATCCAAACTTTCAAAAAGCCCTAAGGCCACTTCGTGAATGCGTTTCGATTCGCTGTGCATAAATGGCATATATAAAAAGCGGCGCTCAATTGGCTTTAAGTCCTGATCCAGTTTTAAATGAATCATTTCCTGCGCCAAGACCAAGGCCATACCATCTTGAGCGAAGGCACGTGGGTCATTACGATATAAATTACGTGATAGTTGATCTAAAATAATAATTTCAGCCAAACGCCCTGCGGGTGTTCCACGCCATGTCCATAATTCTCCCTGCGCAGCTTGGCGATGCACTTCTGCAAATTTTTCTGCAAGTAAGGCGTCGAATTCTGCAGTTTTCACAAACCAATTTGCTTCTGCAGCTGGAGAAAACCAAAAATCTAAAAAATCTTGATAATTCATACGCTTTATTATTTACCTCTGCTCATTTGATTATAAAATCACAAATTTAACGTGTCTTATAGTGCAACTTTGTGATAAAAAATTGCCAAATTAAAATTTATTGACGTTGACCACTATATAAAATGTCAGCCTGCCCCAAAATCATCATTTTGTTAGAAAAAACAGCCCAAGCGCATGTACTGCTGCCAAATCAAGTTATACTTGAAAGGTTATGGTTTTATCTTAGATCATGCCCATGATTAAGAAAATTGCAACCGACCCAAAATCAGCTTGTGGTTTATGTCGTATTCGTAGTGTATTGGATTAAGCGAGAGTGTAATGAGTCAACCCGAACCAAATGCGCAAGATGTTTTACCGAACTGGGTAGACGCTGCGCTGCTTCAAGGGATGTTGCGCGGGATTGAACGCGAAAGTCTGCGTATGCAAAGTGACGGCTTTTTGTCGCAGCAAGCACATCCTCAAGCTTTGGGTTCGGCACTGACACATCCACACATTACAACAGATTATTCTGAAGCGTTGATGGAGTTTATTACTCCACCGCAAAACAGTATTCCGCAGGCTTTGGCGTATTTGCGTGATATTCACAGTGTGGTGCATCAGCACTTGGGTGAGGGCGAAAAGCTTTGGCCACTGTCTATGCCGTGTATGCTTGATGAAACCGATGAAGGCATTCCACTGGCGCAATATGGCAGCTCCAATATTGGGCGTTTTAAAACCCTGTATCGCCGTGGTTTGGGTGTGCGCTATGGCCGCCGTATGCAGACCATTTCAGGGGTGCATTATAATTTATCCTTCCCTGAGCATTTATTTGCAGCCCTTCAACAACACGAAACCGATGATCAGCTAAAAGCGCTCAGTTTGCAGGATTATCGCAGCCATCGTTATTTGGGTTTAATTCGTAATTTTATTCGTTTAACGCCTTTGGTGATGTTCCTGCTCGGTGCGAGTCCATCGGTATGTCAGTGTTTTATGACAGGGCGTGAACACCATTTGTTGCCGTTGTTACGAGGTACGTTGTATTTGCCGTATGCCACCGCATTGCGTATGGGCAATTTTGGTTATCAAAACTCGGCACAGAAAAAACTCGGTATCCATTACAACGACTTAACGGGTTATTTGGATGGTCTGCAAAAGGCCGTGAAAACGCCGTATTTACCATTTAGCCGTTTAGGTTTGGATGATGAAACGGGTGAAGCGATTCAAATTAATGACCATGTCCTGCAAATTGAAAATGAGTACTACAGTTTGGTACGTCCAAAACAAGTGCCGCAGGATGGTGAAACACCATCACAAGCCTTGGCGAATCGTGGTATTGGTTATGTGGAACTACGTGCGGTAGATGTTAACCCATACAGCCCAATCGGGATTGATGAACATACGGCAGGCTTTTTGGAAGTCTTGGCGCTGTATTGTTTACTGAGCGACAGCCCAGCCTTGTTTGATGCAGAACAAACGATTATTGAGCAAAATCAGGCCGAAGTGGTCAATCGTGGTCGTGCGCCAAATGCACAAATTCAGGAAGGCGAAGTCAAAACTCCAATTGAAGCGTGGGGGCAGCACTATGTCACCACCATGCAACCTTTGGCTGCTTTACTTGACCAAAGTTATGACACCCAATTGTACTCGAATGCCTTAACACACATGATGGTGCGTTTACATGAGGTGGATGAAACGCTGTCTGCGCATATGATTACAGATACTATTCGTCATGGCGGAACGTGGGGCTTTGGCAGTTATATGGCACAGCAACATGCGCATGTATATGAGCAGCATCAACTTAGCCCAGAAACACAGGCTTATTTTGATGCTGCTGCGCTACAATCAATTCAGCAACAACAACAACTTGAACAAGAACATAGTCTGAGTTTTACAGACTATTTAGCAAAATATCGCTAATCATTCCGAGGCTCGAGCATGCAAATTAGTTATCGTCTGCTAAGTGGTTTTTTATTTTTAGCCAGTGTCGTGGGGATGGCATTTGCATTGTATTTGGAGCATGTGCAAGGTTTGGCACCGTGTCCATTGTGTGTGTTTCAGCGTGTCGGTTTAATCGCCTTGGGCGTAATGTCACTGATTGCCTTTGTGCATAACCCACGCTCCAATGTGGTCAAACGCATATATGCCTTGTTGGGCAGTATTGGCATTTTATGGTCAGTGGGTGTGGCAGCACGGCATGTATGGTTGCAAAACCTGCCACCCGATCAAGTTCCAAGCTGTGGTCCGGGACTGGATTACTTGGTTGAGGCTTTGCCAATGAAGTCTGTGTTGCAGCAAGTGCTGTCGGGTTCAGGCGAATGTGCGGTAATTGATTGGACGTTCTTGGGGCAGTCTTTACCAGTATGGTCATTGCTGTTTTTTAGTGTGTTGGCCTTGGTCAGTTTATGGCAATTACTGCGTAACTATCCTTTTGTTGCGCCTGCTTCATTTGGCAAAATCAAGAAAAAATAAGTTCAGTCTATCTGGTATTGGATTTAAAAAAGCGCCATCTACAAAACTGAGATGGCGCTTTTTTTATATTTTTAGTTGGTGAGTCTTAAATTTTAAGTCAGGGCAATGCCTTCTAAACTTGACCAATCACCAATAAATTCATGGATTTGCTGTTCTGGTACATCTTCTTGTGGTGGATAAAACCACTTCACCAATTGCTCGGCCACACTTGGGTGATAAGGCAACTGAAAATGGTTTAAACCATAAAACACCGCTTTATGTGATTCGGGCAATTTCAATTCAAAACGTGGGTTGGGATGTTCGCCCAAAGCACTTTTCACGCTAACCAGATAATCGCCAATCACTTTGCGGTTCAGCTTTTGTTTTTTCTCACGCTCAATACTGCCTGCAACAAAGTAGGTGTTGATATGGGTCGGTAAGGGCGCAGGTTTACGATTGTCATCGACCTGTCCAATCCGTGCCTGATTATGTTCCCAGTCATCATCACGCACACTGCCATGCCGCAAATCTAAAATGCCGTTACTGCGGATATTCACCAAATGCCCGACAATTTTCACAATCGGGAAGCGGCCTAGTTTATCTTGCAAATGGAACCCAAAACGCTCCAGTACTGCCCCATGGTGCGGTGAACCTAGACATACCAGATTTTCCACCAAATGAATCCAGCCATGCATATTTTGTTTGCCGTAAAACAGCGCACTGCGTGACACCAAGCCGCCCATGCTGTGGCCAATTAAATCAATACTGGTAATTTGAGGATGACGCTGAATTAAGTCTTCCAGTGTATTGGCGAGACTACGCCCATTGGCTGAAATTCTGCGTCCTGTATTGTAGTTCAGATACAGCATGGTGTTGTGATCACGTTGCGCCAGTAGTTTTTCACCAAAACCACCCATTTGATGTGATGTCCAATCTAAATGGTTACGACACAAACCATGCGCAAAAATCACAATACGCCCAGACAAATCGCCTTGTTGAACTGCACCATAGTGATCGTATAGCACCATAGGCAACGCGAGCGGATTTTGCTGCTCGAGTAAATAATCTCCCAACACCCCATTGAGTACACCTACTAAAAAGTGCAGGCTGGGGGTTAGAGCTTTGTCATGTAAATTGGGGAATTGTGCATTAATATGGCGTAAGCCTGGTGCAACAAAGTGGTAGCCGTATTGTTGCAAACTATTAAAGGCAAATTTATACAGCTTTTGAAATGTGGCTGTTTTTTGGAATTTTTTGGAGCGTTGTTCGCTCATGCCAAACACGCTAAGCAGGACTTCACGCTGGATGGTTTGAATGACATCGGTCATGACAGCATTCAGACGTGTGCTGACCAGTTGTGCCAAGCCTTCTAAAATATCGGCCTGACTTGGAGGTGTACGGTCCCATCTACAATAGGTTTCATGCAGTGGTGTTAAACTTGGCATACTGTGTTGCCCCTTGTGTTCCCATATACCGAACGCTTTATTTTTACTTGAGTTCGCGGTATAAACTTGTACGCTTTCATTTTATCGTGTTTATTTCGATCTGCTTTTAAAATACCGATGACTGCCAAGATGCACGCGTCTTTTTGTCTAACAATTGCATTTTTCCATGAAAAATAAATTAAAAACACATAAAAAGTGGCTAAATTTCACGAGATCGAGAGAAAAAATAAGGGCATAGCAACAATGAATTTGATTTATTTACATGGTTTTCAAAGTAGCCCTTTGTCCATGAAAGGGCAGCTATTGTATGCCTATGTGCAGCAGCATCGCCCTGATATTCAGATGCATTTGCCCGATTTAAATGCTCCACCTTTAGCGGTTTTGGCAAACGTATCGGCATTGATTCGACGTTTGCCCAATGTGGCATTGGTGGGCAGCAGTCTAGGCGGCTTTTATGCGACACAACTGGTCGCACAGCATCATGTGCCTGCTGTTGTGATTAACCCTGCTATGCGACCATGGCAATTGTTTCAGGACTTGTTTGGCGATGTGCTGCCCTATGTGGTACATCCGAACTGGAGCTTAACTGCAGCGCAATTGGATGACTTAGCAGACATTGCGTTGCCTGTTGCGCAAGATGCAGACAAAATATTGGTGTTATTGCAACAAGGCGATGAAGTTTTGGATTATCGTGAAGCGCAGCGTTATTATAGTGCTGCCTCACCTTCGGCCATGATCATGACTGAAGCGCACGGCAATCATGCCATGGATGATTTTGCAGACAAAATTCCGATGTTACTGCAATTTTTATCGGATTCCCTAGCTTAAGGAAACAGTACAACGTGTCTCAATATACCGCTCAATCTCTTGAAGTTTTATCTGGTTTAGATCCAGTACGTCGTCGCCCGGGCATGTATACCGACACCACACGTCCGAACCATTTGGCGCAAGAAGTTATTGATAATGCGGTGGATGAAGCACTTGCAGGGCATGCCAATAAAATTACCGTAAAAGTCTATAAAGATGGCTCTTTGTCGGTAGAAGACAATGGCCGTGGTATGCCTGTCGATATTCACCCAGAATACGGGCAAAGCGGGATTGAAATTATTCTGACCAAGCTGCATGCAGGCGGTAAGTTCAGCACCGACAACTACCAATTTTCGGGTGGTTTGCACGGGGTCGGTATTTCTGTAGTGAATGCCTTGTCCAGTCGGGTTGAAGTGACCGTACAGCGTCAGGGCAACCTGTATAAAATGGCTTTTGATCAGGGCGAAGCCGCTGCACCTTTAGAAGTCTTGGAAGGCAAAGCGCCAAAACGTGCTTCGGGTACGTTGGTACATTTCTGGCCTGAAGCTAAATATTTTGATTCACCTAAATTTGCGCTAAAAGCCTTAAAGCACAATTTAAAAGCCAAAGCGGTACTGGCTGCAGGTTTAGAAATTCATTACATTGATGAAATTAACGATGAAAAAATTGTCTGGCAGTTTGAAAATGGTCTAGTCGACTATTTGATGGATGAGCTGGAAGATCGTGAGATTGTACCTGCTCCTGCTTTTGTGGCGACAGGTGAGGCAGAACGTGCTAGTGCAGAATTTGCAATTTGTTGGAACGTAGAAGGTGGCGAGCAAATTCAGGAAAGTTATGTCAACTTGATTCCGACTGCGCAAGGCGGTACGCATGTCAATGGACTACGTTCTGGTGTGACCGATGCTTTACGTGAGTTCTGTGAATTACGCAATTTATTGCCGCGCAATTTAAAGCTATCTGCCGAAGATGTTTGGGATGGGGTTAACTACATTTTATCGTTAAAGTTCCAAGAGCCGCAGTTTTCTGGGCAGACCAAGGAGCGTTTATCGAGCCGTGAAGCGGCAAGCATTATGCAGAATATCGCCAAAGATGCTTTTGCCTTGTGGTTGAACCAAAATTCTGACATTGCCATGCAATTGGCAGAAATGGCAATTTCCAAAGCAGGTCGTCGTTTAAAAGCAGCGAAAAAAGTAGAACGTAAAAAAATTGTTTCAGGCCCAGCCTTGCCGGGTAAATTGGCAGATTGCGTGGGACAAACCCGTGAAGAATCGGAACTGTTTATTGTCGAAGGTGATTCCGCAGGTGGTTCTGCCAAACAAGCACGTGATAAAAACTTTCAGGCGATCATGCCAATTCGCGGAAAAATTTTAAATACGTGGGAAGTATCTTCGGACGAGGTTTTGGGTTCGCAGGAAGTACACGATATTGCAATTGCGATTGGGGTTGACCCGGGCAGTGATGATTTATCTGAATTGCGTTATGGTAAGGTTTGTATTTTGGCTGATGCCGACTCGGATGGTTTACACATTGCCACTTTGCTGTGTGCCTTGTTCGTGAAGCATTTCCCAAGCTTGGTGGAAGATGGGCATTTATATGTCGCCATGCCGCCATTATTCCGTATTGATGACGGTAAAGATGTGCATTATGCGCTAGATGAAGATGAGCTAGAAAATACGCTGAAAAAAGCCAAAACCAAAAATCCGCAAATTACCCGATTTAAAGGTTTGGGTGAAATGAATGCCAGTCAGTTACGTGAAACCACGATGGATCCAAATACACGCCGTTTGGTGCAACTCGATTTGGATGATAGTCATTTTACCGCAGGTTTATTGGATAAATTGCTGGCTAAAAAACGCTCTGCAGACCGTAAAGTGTGGTTAGAGCAAAAAGGTAATTTAGCCGATTTGGCGGTTTAAGCTGATTTAATTTAGAAAAAGCATCCATTATTTCAAAAAAGTAATGGATGCTTTTTATTGTAATTTTGATTGGTGTTTATAATTCAATATTTTCAGGCCATAAAAAATATCCACCATATTGACTGGTTTTAAATTCTGCACCTACGTCTTTGCCTTGTTGAGTGAGTGTGTGCTTTCCAGCATCATTGATATTTAATAAGCCTTTTTCGGTAAAATGAGCCAACAATTCATTGGTTTTCATTTTATGTTTTGCTGCAAGTTTAGATGATGTTAATTTACCAACATTATTGTCATTGGTTTCTTCAACAGATTCATTTATTGGTTCGGCTTTCACTTCATCTAAACTAATTCTAACTTCATCACTAATACGAATAATACGTTGCGCTTCTTCATAAGCATCTTTAAAGACATCTTGATCTTCATATTTGCGAATCAAAATGCCCATTTCGTTATTATTAATTTGGCTAAATTCATAAAGATTTAGACTAGAAATAATACATTCAGATTCATTGAGATAGCATTTAGCATGTAAGTTTTTACAAAAACTGAGCCGAACAAAATCAAGTTTTTGCATCCATTTTATTTCATCAGGATGTAAATCACTTTTTCCATAAACGATTCGAATATCAATTTTGAGTCGATCTTTATCTTCAAGTAACTCTTTAATACGGTCATTTAAACGTAAATATGGGCTAATTAAAATTAACCTTTCTTTGGCATTTTTTATCAGTTCTTCTAAGAAAAAATTGGTCGCGCTCGTATTTAAAAACTTAGCCATTTAACCCTCCTCATTGTGTCTAAATTATTATGTCCTGAGTATAGCGAATTTATTTAGGGGCAGAGTAAAACTTGAAGTGCGACATAAACCACCTAATTAATTTAAAGGGTTTATGGAGTATATAAAATTGTCATACCATCATCTTAACTTTGAAGATCGTACTGCATTAATGCTTGAGTCAAGAAAAGAAGGCTTTTCAGCCAGAAAATTTGCTGAACTCATTAAAAGACATCCTAGTACGATCTATCGTGAGCTTAAAAGAAATAGCATCAATGACGTTTATCAAGCTCGATATGCTTCTGATAACACCTTCGCTAGACGTAGACGTGGTCACAGAAAACTCAAAATCGATTCAATCCTCTGGAAATTTATTGTTGAAGCGATCCGTTGTTTATGGTCTCCTCAGCAAATAGCAAAGCGTTTAAAGACATTTCCTGATTTGGATCAAACAATGAATGTAAGCCATACAACGATTTATTCAACGATACGAGCATTACCAAAGGGTGAGTTGAAAAAAGACTTATTATCCTGTCTGCGTCATGAAAATAAAAAGCGAAAAGCTAACGGTGAACCTAAAAAAGATTCTATATTACAGGATATTAAAACTATTCATGAGCGCCCAGCCGAAGTTCAAGAAAGAAAAATACCGGGTCATTGGGAAGCTGATTTAATTAAAGGTAAAGACAATAAAAGTTCGATAGCAACACTTATTGAACGAAATACACGGCTCTGTATCTTGGCAACATTACCTGATGCAAAGGCAGAATCAGTGCGCAAGGCTTTAACTGAAGCTCTGAAATATTTACCTGCAGAACTGCGTAAAACGTTGACCTATGACCGTGGACGCGAGCTGGCAGAACATAAAATACTTGAAGAAGATTTAGGCATAGATGTATATTTCTGTGACCCACATTCACCCTGGCAAAAAGGCACATGCGAAAATATGAATGGTTTAATTAGGCAATATTTACCTAAAGGGATTGATTTAAATCAGGCAGATCAGCATTATTTAAATTAAGTTGCCATGTCACTGAATACTCGTCCTAGAAAAGCGTTAGATTGGCTTACACCATTAGAGAAATTTGCTCAGCTTGTTGATTATCATAAGACTTTTCAAACTGTCGCACCTCATGTTTGAATTCGCCAGGTAATGATTTGATGATTAAAAATATTCTAAAATTGAGGCGAAAAAAATGGAGCATCTTGTGCTCCATTTTTTATTGATCCTTAACTAAAGAACCAATATACAAATAATGAAATAATAAATACGCACATGACGTTCAACACCATGCCCACACTCATCATTTCACTTTGTTTAATTTGACCTGTACCAAATACAATCGCATTTGGTGGCGTTGCCACAGGTAACATAAAGGCACACGATGCACCAATACCAATAATCACCACTAAAATTTCTTTTGGAATACCCATTTGGTCTGCAATTGCAGCAAATACAGGAACCAATAACGCAGCAGACGCTGTATTACTGGTAAATTCAGTTAAGAAAATAATGAAGATGGTCACCGCAAAAATCACTACCAATGGCGAAGTATCACCAAAGGTATTGGCAAGGGTTTGACCCAATACCAAAGATGCGCCTGAATCTTTTAAGATCGCACTGAGGGTTAAACCACCACCGAACAGTAATAACACGCCCCAATCGGTATTTTCAGCTACTTGCTTCCAAGATGCAGTACCTAGCATGACTACCAAACATGCAGCAGCTAATGCAGTCCATGTATCGGGTTGGCTAATGCCGAAGGTTTCGCTAAGTTTTTTACCAAAAATCCACGCCACTGCAGTACATACGAATAAAATCATCGTTGCAACACGGGTTTTGGTCCAAGGAATCACTTCAGTTTCAAAATGAATTTTTTGATTTAAATTTGGACGCAATACCAAATATAAGCTGACCAACATCGCTGGTAGCAAAATCAGCATCATTGGTAAACCAATTTTCATCCAGTCAGCAAAGTCATAGTCTAATGCTTTGGCTGCAATAGCGTTTGGTGGCGAACCCACCAACGTACCCAAACCACCTAAACTGGCAGAGTAGGCAATCCCCAATAAAATGAAAACGAAGGTTTTACGCTCTTTGGTGGCATCGAGGTGTGATAACAAACCTAGTGCCAACGGTAACATCATCGCCGCCGTGGCTGTGTTGGAAATCCACATCGACAACGCAGCAGTGACGATAAAAATAGATAAAACCGAAATCCCCAAGTGACCGCCCGACATGGAAATAATCCACATCGCAATTTTACGATCCAGTTTCTGAATGTGCAGCGCAGTTGCTAAAGCAAAACCACCAAAGAACAGGAAAATGACAGGGTCTGCAAAAGTTGCTAATGCTTGCTTGGTTGAAATTGGTACAAGTTCTTTGCTGGCATTTTCAAGTGGCATACCTAAAGCCACAGCAAGCACAGGTACTAACAGTGCTGTAATGGTAATGTGTACCGCTTCGGTGAGCCATAAAATACCAATAAAAAGCAACAGACTTAGACCCTTATTGGCGTTTTCATCATAGGGTAAGACGTTATACAAACCGAAAGAGAGCAGGGTCGCAAGAATAACAATGGCCCAAGTCTTGATCAGTTCTTTTCGCTTAATACTGGCTGGCACTTCTATATGGTTATTTTCCATAGAAGTTCGCTCCGTAAAAATGGAATAAAAGGAAAAGTTGGAAGATTGGTCGGTGCAAACGACCGAAGCAGTCTTAACAGACTGTTTTTTAAGCTAGTCTTAATTATAGGTGTAAAAAATTATTTAAGCTAAAAAAAAATCTAAATAATTTTCCATTTGTTATGTTCATTTTATTGATTTATATCAACAATGCAGGCTGTTTTGTGATGATGGCTAATCCTTGAGCAATTGCGTAAATAGCCATGAAACTAAGTAAAGTAAAAACAATGTGCTTAAATACAGCCTGAGAAATATTTTTACGAATCAGACTGCCCACATAAACCATTGCTACAGAAATTAGGCAAATTAGCGCCAAAACCTTAAATTGTGTGCTGCTAAATTGTTGAATTACTGGATATAACACTGCCAGTTGAATGAGTTTAGAGACAATAAAATTAAGATTACTAATCACCACAATATCGGTTTTACTGTGTTGGGTGCTGAGCAAATACATCATTAAAAACGGTGCCATGGCATTGGTGGCTCCACCAATCACACCTGCTAGAAAACCAAAAATCAGCATATTTTTCAGTGAGGCTGAAATTTGTAAGGGGCGGGTTCTAAACTGATCGGCCACGTAAAGCAGAATCAGTGTCCCCATCGCAAATTTTAAATAGCCTTCATTTAGAATCAGCAGCAAACTGACGCCTAAATAGCTGCCAATTAACGCACTGAGAATTAAGCCCCAATATTTTTTGCAGTAGCCATATAAACTGCTCAATAAAGATTGCTTGGTGTCACCCCGCAACATGTATAGATTTAACAGTAAACAGGGAATGAGAACCAAGGCGACTGCGGTACTCAGCGGATACAGCATCGCCACTGCAGCGGTGCTAAGCATGGGAAAGCCAAAACCACTCATGCCATGTAAAATTGCGGCAATGGCACAAAATAGCAGAATAATAAAATCAGTTTTTTGCATGTGAAGTCACATTGCTTTTTATTTGAAATTTAAAGTAAATGTAGCGGAGTTTTAAGTGAAGTACAAATGAGTCGCATGCTAATTTTATACCTGAATATAAATTAAAAAATTTTAACAGCCAATAAAAAAGCAAGACCGAAGTCTTGCTTTTTTGAATAGCGATCAGGCTGGCTTAGAAGTGGTATTTTACCAATGCGCTAACATCGTTTTGATCTACGCCTTTAATACCAAACTTGTTGTTCCAAACAGAGTGTTCGATACCCACATATAATTTAGTTTTAGGTGAAATGTGTTTACCCACATTCCATTTATATTGAGAAGTCCAGTTGAGTTCACTGGCGTGGTCATCTTCTGCAGTAGACCAGTCTAGGAACGCATCAGCCAAGAACTCTTCAGAACCAATTTTAAATGGTACAGCATAAGTGATGGTCATTTGATAATCATCTTTAGAGATATTCTTATCGTTATCTGCTTTGTAGAAGTTTACATTTGCATATTGCGTATATGGAATGTCTAAAGAGAAACCTACACCGTATAAAAAGTTATTAAATTCAGTATTTGCACCATGTCCTGCATTATGTTCCCAAGTCGTTGCAATGAGAACATCTTTCACTGGGCCAAAAGATAGGTTTTGACCTGTAATTTCACCCAAACTTAAACGTGGTGCTAATTCAAAATAGGTTGAGTCATCATCATTACCATCCCATTGTTGGTCAACGAAGAAGAACACATCAGAATATTTGAGTTTAGCTGCATATTCAGCAGTAAGAGTCGTACGATCTTCAGTACCTACTTCATAGTTTTCACCATAAAGACCAGTCAAGCTGAAATCCTGCCATACAATAGGATTTGCTTGCGTAAAAGTTGCAGCAGTAGAGAGAGCGCATAGCGCAGCAATATGTGTAAATTTCATAAAATAAGACCCCAAGAAAAGCGTTTCAAGGATACAGATTCTTAAGCAAAAATAAAGCAAAATTCGATTATTGACAGGTCATTTCTTGGTATTTTTTGCCAATTCTAAAAGCGCTGCATTTTTGCAGGATTTAAAACCAATGGTAAAAATAATGTCTAGCTTTTTGCATGCCATGCTAAGCCCCTTAAAAGCATCAAGTTTCTGTGTTGAAAAATCAATCACATCTGCTTGAACAGTCAAATTGGTTGCTTATTGAACATCTGAGCGAAAACTTGTCCTAAAAGGGTTATTCTTTTGCTGCTTTTCTATAAATATCGCTTGCATATTTTTTAGATAGGCCCGATATTCAAGGTATAGGGACACGGTTCTGCAGACTTAAAAGTGTTCATCATTCAAACGGGAGGAAGTTATTCCAAACTAAGTTGAAGATGTACTTTATGCTGTAAAAACAGCACATTATAAACACGCTAAAATGTATATGTATAAAATTATATGTAAGATTTTGGCACAACAAGATTCAGAAATAACGAACGCAAGAGGATGAAATCATGAATATTGAAATCCGTACCGATAAAAACATTCAAAACAGTGATCGATTAATTAGTTACGTTCGTGAAGAACTGAATAATGAATTCCAACGCCACAGTGAGCGTATTACCCATTTTTCAGTACATTTTAGTGATGAAAATGGGGAAAAAGGCGGTGATGACGACATCCGTTGCATGATTGAAGCCCGTCCAGCAGGTTTAAAACCAGTGGTTGTAAATCATCGTGGTCACAACATTGATACTGCAATTCATGGTGCGATTGACCGTTTAAAACGCAGCCTAGAACATGCGTTTGAAAAAAATGAAAACCCTCGTGGTGCACGCCCTGAATTTGTAGATACAGATGTCGATGCTGACGAATAAGAAACATGCAGTTTAAGTACTGCAGACTTCTGGCCTCGCAAATATTGCGGGGCTTTTTTATGCCTGATAGAACTGTGCAGATGTAAATTCACGATTTGCTGACATTTATCTCATACAAATGCCGCTTTATTGGGCATAATAGTCTTAAATTGAATATTGATTGAAGAGAGCTTTCTGCATGTTAACTGCGCAACAACAAGTTTTGGTGCAAGCAATAGAAGAATTAGACCTTGCCCAAGTGCAACGCCTTTTGGCAGAGGGTTTGGATCCGAATTTTATGGATGCCGAAAAGGGGCCTGTCATTTCGGTCTGGTCTGACGGTTTATTTCAGTGGTGGGAAAAAATTTGTGAAGCTTATGAAGCGGGTCAGCCATTAAGTGATCAGCAAAAACAACAAGATTTACAAGTCCATCTAGATATTTTAGAAGCCTTGATTCAAGCCAAAGTGAATTTGCATTTATGGGATGCCGAAGAAGTCTACGGACCACTTTGGGATGCTGCGAGTGCAGCATGTGCACCTGCCGTACAACGTCTGTTAGATGAAAAAGTGGATCCAAATACCAAAGATGAAGACGGTTTAACTATTTTATCTTCAATCAGTGATTTATTGTTTGACTGTGATTTTGATGAAATTCAATGGTCTGATGCTTTGCCAGAAGAACAACAGACTTTAGAATTGTTGCGTCGCCATGGCGCAAAAATGAGTAAAGAATTGGCCTAACTGCAGAGATTAAAAATATGTCAGCATTAAAAACAGTTGGAATTCTGGTGGCAGCAGCGATCAGTATGCAGGTTGGAGCAACCGAGTTTGAATTTGATCGTCCTGGTGCAGGAATGAGCACAGGCATCACCCCTGTAGGAAAATTGGCTTGGGAACAGGCTTTACCAAGTGCAAGTTATCAGGAAAGTAACAACGCTTTGGGCGAAACAGTGAAAACCACACGCTTAAATGCTGACATGTTGTTGCGTACAGGTTTAATGCAGGACTTAGAGTTGCAACTAGGTTGGCAGGGTCCCGCGTGGAGCCAAAGCAAAACTGCAGGGCAATCGGTTGAAGATGATGGTTTGGGCGATGTCAGCATTGGCCTAAAACAAGCAATTGATTTAAATGACGATAAATTGTCGATGGCAGTATTGTTAGAAGCGTTAATTGCCACAGGCAATGACGGTTTTACTGAACATGACGATATTTACAGTTTAAGCACAGCGGTGAGCTATCAATATAGCGACCTATTAAAAACGGGCATCACCATGCGTTATGCGGTGCAAAATAGTGATTGGGCGGCAACTGCGATTCCAAATATTCAATATCGTTTAAATGATCAATGGTCGGGTTTTTCTGAGTTGGTATATCGCAAAGCAGAAAGTCAGGACTATGAATATGGTTTGGGTTCAGGGCTGATTTATACACTGAATGAGCGTACCCAACTCGATGCCAGTGTTGGTGTAGATTTAGACGGTGCAGATAAAAGTTACCGTGCAGGTTTAGGGATGTCGTTCCTGTTTTAAGTGAACAGCACTTAAACAACAACTCAAAATGCAGCGCGTGTAAACAGTGATTTCACGCGCTGCATTTATTCAATAACAACAAAGTGTATGCGGAGGCAGCTAAAACAAGATGACACCGCCTTTTTTTCAGCCGAGTGCAGCACAGTTAAATGCAGTGATTCGAGGCGTGGCTTATCATCTGAGTCACTATTTGCATAAAGCTGTGCGTATTTTATTGTTGGGTTGGCTGTTGCTGTTCAGTTTGAATGTGCAGGCAGAAACGCCATTACTTCCGCCCGAAAAAGCCTTTCAGTTTAGTGTTGAATCTGTAGATTCGCATCAGGCAGAACTGCGCTGGAACATGCCTGAACAGTATTATTTGTATCGACATCAATTTAAGGTCGAGCATGGGCAGCAAGTGCTGGCTTTGGAGTTGCCTCCCGCTGAAGATGTTTATGATGAAAATTATGGACACACTCAAGTTTATTATCGGCAGGTGAGTTTTAAAATTCCCACCCAAACTGCGCAGCACTATCAAGTGACTTGGCAAGGGTGCGCCCAAGATCGGATTTGTTATCCACCGCAGCGCATAGAATTCCAGACCGATAACACAGGTTTGGTCATTTTAGAAAATCAAAGTGCATCACAAAAAAGTATTTGGGCTGGGCAAAGTAGTTCCACTCGTGAAGGATTTTCAACTGCACCTGCCAATTCTCCAACTGATTTGCAGACAAGCCCTGAAGCTGCACAACCTATAACGGCACAAGATCAGCAGTGGTCTGAAAAACTGGCACAAAGCTCGTTGGCCTATGGTTTGCTATTATTTTTTGGATTGGGGCTGCTGCTGGCTTTTACCCCGTGTTCTTTGCCGATGTTGCCCATTTTGACCTCCCTATTGGTACGTGAACACAAAGGCATCAAAGCATGGATGATTGCACTGGTCTTTGTCTGCAGTATGGCCATGGTCTATGCGCTGTTGGGATTAATTGCGTCATCAGCAGGTTTGAATTTTCAGCGTTGGTTGCAGCAGCCTGCAACCTTAATTGCCTTTAGCCTGTTATTTGTGCTGTTTGCTTTAAACCTATTTGGTTTGTTTGAAATCAAGTTACCACGTGCTTGGGTCAATCGACTCGATCAGGCGCAATCTATGCAAAAGGGCGGTAATTTAGCTGGTGCTGCGCTAATGGGCATGTTATCTGCCTTGTTGGTTGGGCCGTGTATGACTGCGCCGTTAGCAGGGGCATTATTGTTTATTTCCCAAACCCAAAGTCAGATACAGGGTGCGTTACTACTATTTACACTCGGTTTTGGCATGGGTACGCCGTTATTGTTGGCCAGTGTGCTTGGGGCAAAAGTATTGCCGCGAGCAGGCTTGTGGATGCATCAAATTAAAGTGCTGTTTGCCTTTATTATGCTGGCTTTAGCACTATATTTTGTCCGTCCTTTAATTGGTGAAGCATGGCTGCAATGGCTTAGCTTGGCACTTGGACTTAGTTTTATTGGCTATGTGCTGCATCGTTTAAGCCGCTATCATGGTGGCTTGCGAGCCCTTTATGTGAGTGCGTTATTGTTGGTTGTGCCTTATCTGATTTATAGCCAGTATCAACACAGTCAGCGCTTTTGGCAGCAAAAAAGTGTAGTAGGATTACAATGGCATCAGGCCAAAACTGCTGCCGAATTACAACAGTTACTGGCTCAAGCCCCTAAAAATCAGCAAGTGATGATCGATGTTTATGCCGACTGGTGTGTAGCGTGTCGTCCGATTGAGCAGCAAGTATTGAAGGCTGCTGAGGTTAAACAGGCATTGGCAGCGTATTATCTGATTAAACTCGATTTAAGTGATTATGATGAAAGTCATCAGGCCTTGCTTAATCAATGGGAAATTTTAGGGCCACCGACATTCTTGTTTTTAGATGCACAACAACAAGAAATTCGCAGTTTACGTTTAACAGGTGCATTTACCGAGCGTACTTTATTGCAACAGCTCAGTCAGTTGGACACAGCACAGGAATCACAATTATGATGCAACTGTATATTGCCAATAAAAATTATTCGAGCTGGTCGCTGCGTCCGTGGCTGGTGTTAAAAGCATTTCATCTGCCTTTTGAGGAAATTCAGATCAATTTTCCCACAGAACGTGGTCAGGGTAATTTTAAACAGCAGGTGCTGGCAGTGAACTCAAACGGTAAAGTACCTGCTTTATTGCATGATGGATTATTGGTCTGGGATTCTCTTGCCATTTGTGAATATTTGGCTGAGCAATTTCCAGAGCAAGCCCTGTGGCCACGTAATGCACAACAACGCGCTTGGGCACGCAGTATTTGTGCAGAAATGCACAGCGGTTTTACAGATTTACGCAGTTTATGTGGGATGAATATTCGCGCCAATTTAGCGGAAGTTGGCGCAAAATTATGGCAAGAACATGCAGGTTTGAGGCAGGATGTGGCTCGCATTGAACAGATTTGGGCAACACGCCCAACTGTAGGTGGCTTTTTATGTGGTGAATTCAGCATTGCCGATGCCTTTTATGCCCCTGTGGTGACACGTTTTATGACTTATGCTTTGCCCGTGAGCGCAGAAAGTCAGCAGTATATGCAACTGGTGATGCAGCATCCCGCTATGCAGGCTTGGATGCAAGCAGCTTTACAAGAGCCAATGTGGGTCAATTATTTGGAACCTTATCAAAGCCAAGTCTGAATGGAGTAGTCGTGTAAATTTGGAGTAGCTATTGCATAACCAAAGTGGGTTGTGGCGCAGCGATCTTGCCAATTTTGTTCCAAAAATAAAACAGAGTGTCTTAATTCTCCAGATTATTCAATTTAGCGCAAAGATTAAAATAACTTTATTGAATGAATAAAGAATTGAGATGCAGCCATGAAAATTTTACATATCGACTCCAGTATTTTAGGTGAAAATTCAGTTTCACGTCAGTTGAGTCAGGCCATTGTGCAACAACTGACTGCAAAACATGCCCATGCGCAGGTCGATTATTTAGATTTGGCACAGCAACCGATTCCGCATTTAACTGCCGAAATTTTAATGGGCCAAGATGTAGAACAAGCCGCTTTGGGTGAAAAAATTATCCAGCAATATATAGATGCCGATGTCGTGGTCGTGGGTGCTGCCATGTATAACTTTGGTTTGACTTCTACCTTGAAAGCATGGATTGACCGCATTAGTGTGGCAGGCAAAACTTTTAAATATACCGAGCAAGGTCCTGTGGGCTTGGCGGGTGAGAAAACAGCGTATATCGCCAGTAGCCGTGGTGGCGTCTATGGTGATAACAGCCCTGCCGATTTTCAGGAAGATTTTCTAAAAACCATCTTCAATTTTACAGGCGTGAATGATGTGCAAGTGATTCGTGCGGAAGGTGTGAGTATGTCTGAATTTAAAGATCAGGCAGTTGCTAAGGCCTTGCAACAAATTCAGGCAATTTAGGCTGTATTTTTCCCAATAAAAAAGCTCAGTATCTTAAGGATGCTGAGCTTTTTTATTGTCAGTTTTATTGAAAACTCCGTTTACGCGCATAGAGCTGCAATGATGTCATCAACGGTTTTAGCTTAATTTCAAATTTAGCTTTGATCTTGCAGATGAGCAAATTCAGCCAAATCTGCCAAAGCTTGCTTGGCTTCATCAAACCATGGCGAAAACATTTGAAAATTGTGCCACATGCCTGTGTAGAGTTTGTAATGTACTTCTCCCCCTGCTTGTTCAGCTTTTTCTTTAAAACGGGCTGCATCGTCCAACAAAATTTCTTTAGAGCCAACTTGTACCAAAACAGGGGGCAAGTCGTGTAAATCATCAAATAAGGGTGAAATTTGTGGCGCAGCACGATCCAGTTCAGGCGGCACATAATAATCAATGCCTGTTTCTAGTGTTTCAATCGAGAGTAGGGCATCATGCTTGCGGTTATAGCGTAAGGATTCACTGGTGAGCGTTAAATCCAGAAAGGGTGAAAGCAGCATCAGGGCGCTGACTTGTGGCAATTGCTCATCCCGTATTTTCAAGGCCAGTGCCAAAGCCAGATTTGCCCCGCAAGAATCGCCAGACAAAATAATGTCTTTGGCTTGAATACCTTGTGTTAAAAGACTTTGATAAACATCAAAGACAGCTTCTAAGGCATTAGGAAACGGATGCTCAGGTGCAAGAGGATAATCGACATGAATGACCTGCATTTGAGTACGTGCCGCCACTTGGCTTAAAAATGCCCGATGCGTATTTAAAGAACCTAGAAAAAAAGCCCCGCCATGAATATGAAAAATTAGCTGTGTAGCAGCATCCTGAGGTTTTAATTCTTCGGCACGTAAACCTGCCAAACGCAATGTGCGTACCTGCACCGACTTTTGCATAGGAAACAAACGACACATTTGCTCAAGTGCAAAACGTAAAGAATTGGGTGGTAAATTTAACTGACTAGGTGTGCGGATGGTGGTTTTTAAAAACCGCTCTGTAATAATTTGTTTCCACATGGGGTTAATCTTCATGATTTTTCCATTTTGTTCTTTATTTGATCGGATATTTGTGTATTTACCAACATAATTTACAAGGGTACACTAAACGGTCACATTCAAAAATTGCAAATTTGTTGTGACTTTTTAATAATAAAGTTGTCTGATAGTAGACCAGGGAAACAAAACAATGAAAAAAATTGTACTTGCATTCGGGCTGTTAGGTTTAAGCGCTTTAGCCAATGCTGCAGATCCGCTTAACGGCACAGTTTGGAAAACAATTGACGATAAAACCAAACAACCCAAAGCCACGGTAAGATTTACTGAGCAAAAAAATGGAACTTTAACCGCAAGTAT
Organism: Acinetobacter sp. A2; assembly: GCF_048537555.1. Classification (NCBI taxonomy): domain Bacteria; kingdom Pseudomonadati; phylum Pseudomonadota; class Gammaproteobacteria; order Moraxellales; family Moraxellaceae; genus Acinetobacter; species Acinetobacter sp. A2. Next base: position 2,749,048 of record NZ_CP183239.1, on the reverse strand, counting down.
TCAGTCAATTTTAACACCTGGTGAAGAAAATGCCTGTACAAAATGTGAAGGTCCGTACCACAACAAATCTTTGAAAGGTTTGACCATTGTTCGCGGTCTGAAAAATACGGGTGGCACAAGCTACGATGGTGGTTCAATTCTTGACCCGCAAACTGGTAAGACCTACAAACTTAAAGGTAAACTTGCCAATGGTGGTAAGAAACTTGAATTACGCGGTTTCATTGGTGTAGCGGCATTAGGTCGTAACCAAACTTGGATTCGCGCAAACTAAGTTGTCGTTTAAGGCTGTCGCTAAGGCAGTCTTAGCAACTAAGAATCAAAAAAACCTGCTTAATTTAAGCAGGTTTTTTAATGGAATTTTTTGAGCTTAGATTAAAGCACGATAAGCAGCTTCATCAAAACCTGCAATAAAACCCGATTCGGTTTTTAAGACAGGGCGTTTAATTAAACTGGTGTGAGTACATAGTGCCTCTATTAAACTGGCTTCACTGGCCAGTGCTGTTTGCTGTTCTGCTTCACTGAGTTTGCGCCATGTGGTGCCTTTTTTATTTAAGATGATATCTTGCCCAAGTGCATCTAACCAAGTTTTGACGGTTTCGGCATCAATTCCTTGTTTTTTATAATCATGAAATTCATAACTTAGCCCTAATTCATTGAGTAAATCGAAGGCTTTTTTCATAGAGTTACAGTTTTTAATACCATAAATTTTGAACATAATTTTTCACATCAATATCATCAAGCTGGCTATAGCCTAGCCCAAAACAGCGTTAAGCGCTAGAAATCACCATGAACATGAATATCGACAAGTGTATTTGTCATCAATACGTCATAGCGATGTCACGAGATTGACACTTGGCGGTTCTAAAATGTGACGTATAAACAGAACAACATGAAAAACTTGATAAAAATAGATTCAAGTCAAAATAAATACAAGAATGAAGTGAAGAATAATAGTAACAGCGCAGAAAAGAACAAACACAAGATAAGATGATAAAAAGAGAAAACCCGCATTTAATCATCCTGATTATGCGGGTCTCATTTTAACGTCCATTGTTACATCCTTGAAAAGCAACTTGAATCAAGTTTACTTTTTCCATCCATCGGCTTCCAATCCTTTTGTGTCGTCCTGACTGTCCCTTTGCCGTGATGCAATAATGCGCTGAATGGCCCTGAAGTTAAATGTATAAAGTCGACAGATTATGTGCGAATTGAACCTCGATTAAGTGAACATTTGTTCACTCATTTGGGCGGTAAAATTTGTGTGAAGATTAAATTTTATAATCAATAATCACTGGGGCGTGGTCGCTAAACCATTCTTCTTTATATACCCACGCATTGACTGTACGTGTTTTCCAGTCAGGAGAGCAGGTATGATAATCAATCCGCCAACCTACGTTCTTGGCACGTGCTTGCCCGCGATTGGACCACCAAGAATACAGCTCTGCTTCCTGACGTACTTCACGGAAAGTATCGACATAGCCTAAATCATTATAAATATAATCTAACCATGCACGTTCATGCGGCAAACAGCCTGAAGATTTTTGGTTGCCTGACCAGTTTTTAATATCAATGCGTTTATGCACGATGTTGTAGTCGCCACAGACAATGATGGATTTATTTTCTTCACGCCACTGTTTTAGAATCTTTTGATACTCTTCTAAAAAGTGATCTTTCCGCATTTGTGCTTCTTCACCCGAAGAGCCAGAAGGCAAATACAGTGAACAGATGTAAATTGGATGATCTAGCCCGACATCGAACTCGGTACTGATAAAGCGGCCTTGTGAGTCTGCCAATTCAAAACCCAAACCATTTTGCACAGATACAAATGGTAAGCGGCTATAAATGGCTGTGCCTGCGTAGCCAGCACGCTCTGCAGGGAAAAGATGGGTGTACCAGCCTTCAGGTTTAAATTTATCGGTCCATTGGGCATGGGTGATGCGACTTTCCTGCATGCAAATCACATCTGCTTCAGACTGTTCTAACCATTCGAGTAAGCCCTTGCTTACCGATGAACGCAACCCATTGACGTTAATTGAAACCACTCGAAGAATTTTTTGATCACTCGGATAGCTACTCTTTGGTATCATGCTCAGGTCTTACCTCAATGTATTAATTCGGAGCACCTCATGACATCGCCAGCTCAATTTAACCCGCAAGCTTTTATCGAACTCGCCTTATCACGTGGTGTGCTTAAATTTGGTGAGTTTACTTTAAAATCGGGTCGTGTGAGTCCTTATTTTTTTAACGCAGGTCTATTAAATGATGGTGAAGCTTTATCGCTATTGGCTTCAGGCTATGCAGACCAACTTATGCAATGCAAAAATGTAGATGTGATTTTCGGGCCTGCCTATAAGGGGATTCCATTTGTTGCGGCTACTGCTGTGGCTTTATCTCAGAATCATGGCGTGAGTGTGCCGTGGGGCTTTAATCGTAAAGAAGCTAAAGATCATGGCGAAGGTGGTGTGCTTGTCGGTGCTGCGGTTGAGGGCAAAAAGGTTTGGATTATTGATGATGTGATCACTGCGGGTACAGCTATTCGCGAAGTGGTCACTATTTTGAAAAATGCAGGCGCACAAATTGCAGGTGTATTGGTGGCTTTAGACCGTCAGGAAAAAGGTCAGGGCGATTTGTCTGCCATTCAGGAAGTGCAAAAAGAGCTGGAAATTCCTGTGCATGCTCTAATTACCATGAAAGATTTAATGAACTATTTAGATGCCAAAGGTGAAAAAGAGGCCTTGGCAAAAATGGAAGCGTACCGTGTGAAGTATGGGGTTTAAGTTTATTGAGGAAGGAAGCGAGAGCTTCCTTTTTCACTTTTATTTATTTTAATAACATTATGGGATGTGATAAATAATGATATAAAGTCTAACTGAAGCAGTTGGACTAAATTTGATTATAATATGAGAAATATACTGCGATTTTTTACTCATCTCAAAGTTTGTTATACTTATTAAATAATAAAAACATATATGAACTTAAAAATGACAAGATCGGCTTTTTACACGAATTATTTATCGAAAAACTACAGCAAATTTCTTCAAAAATGCCTCAGAATTTTCTTAGTCTGGATTAAATTATAAGGATTAAGATTATGAAAGGTTTTGCTATTCATAATGCACCAACAACTCATGGTGGTCGTATTTTCGCTACTCAGATAAGAGATTCTCAAATGGGAAATTCTTTTATTAGAGCTGGTGATGGACATTTTTGTCCTAAATGCAAATCTTGGTCTACAGTGATTAAAAGTCATGACCATATTATCTTTGATGGTAAGCCAGTTGCTTATGTGGGTGATAAACTCAGCTGTGGTGCTATCATTCAACCGCAACAATCACACGTTGTTGGAGATAGCAGTAGTGCTAGTTGCCATGTTGTTTCTAATCCTCAAGCCAGTCAAGATCAGTTGGTGAATGCTCAACAGAACTTAATCAATCATTCTGCAAATAAGAGGCAATATGAAAACTATTATATTGAGTGTAATAAAACCGATTATGTGAAATTTAAAACAGGAATACCTCCATACGATGAAGATAACAAAGGATTACTAGGAACTATTCTGCAAATTGTTTCAGGAACATGTGATTTTTTCGTTACATATATTTTAAAGGATAAAAACCTTTTTATAACGGTTTCCTATCTTCCTCCAGTGGTAAAACATGAGGCAAATAAAATCATTCCTTATGCGACTCTAAGACTCTATAAAGAAAAAAATAGAAAATCTGAATTATTAATAAGACAAGAATTGAAGTCAGATGGCGGGGTTTGGAGTACTGAACGAGGAAAAGAGCCTGTAGGTTTCTGTAATGTCGCCTTGCCTGATCCAGATTTACTACCATTGAAAGTTGAATTAGATCTTGGATATGTATTGATGTTTAATGGCGGCACCGTTACACCAATACCGAGTTTTACAACCTACACATTTACTTTAAACTCCGCAGCAAGAGAAGTTAGATGAAGTTTTTCCTTACTTTTTTAGCAGTTTTTTTTATATTCGGAAATACTGCCTGCTCATCTAATGATCATAATACTCGTCATACTGAAGCTAAGCCCATTAGAGACAGTGATGCTACATTAAATCTTTCCATAGAAGATCAGACTATTATAAAAAAATATAAAGATACGATTCATAATTTGAATTTCAGAGAAAGAGAGCATGCGAATCAAGTAATGAAAGATAGTTTGCCTGAAATAAGCAAGATTAAGAATGATCATGAGCGAGAAAAGTTGCAAATGCAGATTTACTTAGCTACAGATATGTATAAAGAAGCTCATGATTTAAATGGTAAAATGTTAAAAGATGTGTTTAGTGAAGCACGTTTGCTCACCCAATGTGAGTTAAGCTATTATGCAAAAAGACCCCAAAACGAATATGAAAAATGTTATGCGGAATTAGCATTATTATTGCAACAGACATTGAATGACACTCCTAAAAATGACCCTGAATATTTATATGGTGAGTGGGGATATTTACTCGCAATGTATAAGGCAGGGCATGATGAATATAAACAAAAAATGAAAGAGTTTATTCATTCTACTCAAGATGAAACAATGAAATATCAATTTGAAAGCTCTTATGAATTGGCTATTGAACAGGTGGCAAGTTATAAGTAACCCTCGTTCTCATGATTGTGTTCGGGGAATTCTCTCCAAATAATAGAAGTTAAACCAAAATTTGTTGATGAAAAATCAGTGATCAATACATCACAAGGTCTTGAGCACCGTAATTGCATCTCTCAGGGTTGTTGCTAAGTAAAGTGATATCAGTCGACTCAAAAAACAGGCATTTTTATTTGGGATCACAAACTGGGTATGCAAATGTTCTTACTTAGCCTCCTCCTCACACTTCTTACACTCCAGCATTACTCCAAGCTTTTCTTTGCGCCCTTGCTCCGTGATCACCCATGGGCGGTTTTGCCAAGGCGGATTATGCCGTACATGCTGTCCATGACCGCAGGCTAAATCTGCGACCCAATCATTTTCTTCATCTAAATGAAAACCAATAATCGCTTGTTGCATCGCAAACTCCTAAGTATGTGATGAGGCTAGATAAAGCGTTACGAAAATTGCAGCAAAACCAAAGCTAAACTCCGCTATACTTTTGCTTATTCAATTCTTCAAAAGAGCACCGAAATATGCGCGTACTTGTGGTGATGGATCCCATTGAAACAGTTAATCTGAAAAAAGATTCCACTATGGCAATGCTATGGGCTGCTTCACGTCGTGGGCATACCTTGGGCTATGCATTACAGCAAGACTTATATATTGATCAGGGCAAGGCATTTGGCCTCATTGCACCGCTCAAAGTCTTTGAAGACTATAACCATTATTACGAATTGGGCGAAAAACGCAAAGAATCCTTGGCAGATTATGATGTGATTCTTATGCGTAAAGACCCGCCTTTTGACATGAATTTCGTCTACACCACGTATATTTTAGAGCAAGCCGAGCGAGAAGGCGCATGGATCATCAACAAGCCGCAAAGCCTGCGTGACTGTAACGAAAAACTATTTGCGACCCAATTTCCTGAGCTACAAGTTCCGACCTTGGTCACTTCACAACAAAGCCTAATTCGTGAATTTATTCAGCAACATGGCGATGTAATTGTCAAACCGCTAGACGGCATGGGCGGCATGGGGATTTTCCGTTTATACCAAGATGGGGTCAATATTGGCTCAACCATTGAAATTTTAACCAACAATGGCACACAGCCAATCATGGCGCAGCGTTATATTCCTGAAATTGTGGATGGTGATAAACGCATCCTCATGATCAATGGCGAACCTGTGCCTTATTGCTTGGCGCGTATCCCACAAAATGGCGAAGTGCGCGGCAATTTAGCTGCAGGTGGTTTAGGTGAAGCACGTCCATTGACTGAAAATGACAAGGCCATTGCAGCCAAAGTCGGGCCATACTTACGCGAAAAAGGTCTAGTTTTTGTCGGACTAGATGTGATCGGCAACTATGTCACTGAAATTAACGTGACCAGTCCAACTTGTATTCGTGAAATTGACGCACAGTTTGGCACATCTATAGCCGATGATTTATTTGACGTACTCGAAGCAGGGCGTAACAGTTAAACGAGAGTCTATGCTTTGACTGATTACATCGCAGGTTTAAGTACCGAATGAGGCTATAAAAAAGTGTGAGTCAAATCAGGCTAAGAAAGTTCAGACAATAGCGCTCTAATTTTAGGGTGCTTTGTTTTTAGAATGAAAGATACAAAAATGCACACTTATGCTTTGTAAAATAGGTCAAATAAATTGTCTGAAACTGAATAAAATTTAACATTTTCCGTAGATTAATAATAAAACTAGTTTAAACTTGAAAAACTGTAGAAAAAAACAATCAAGCACTTGGTGAAAAAAAGTAAATATCCTTTCAAGCCTATGCGTTTGTGATTACAATTGATGCCTTATACAAGATTTTTATTTGCCTTATTTTGAGTTGAAGAATTAAACCGTGACTGACGCACAGCAACAACAGCCTAAACATGTCATGATGATGGCCGCAGGTACAGGTGGACATGTTTTTCCAGCGCTGGCCGTCGCAAAACAATTACAGCAACAAGGGATTCAAGTGTCATGGTTGGCAACGCCAACGGGCATGGAAAATCGCCTGCTTCAAAACCACAATATTCCAATTTACCAAATTAATATTCAGGGTGTACGCGGTAACGGTCTGATCCGTAAACTGGTCGCACCATTTAAAATTTTAGGCGCAACATTGAGCGCCATGCGTTACATGAAACAATTAAAGGTTGATGCTGTTGCAGGCTTTGGTGGCTACGTGGCAGGGCCAGGTGGCTTAGCTGCTCGTGCCTTAGGCATTCCTGTGATTATTCACGAGCAAAATGCGGTCGCAGGTTTTACCAATACTCAGTTAGCACGTGTGGCAAAAACCGTATGTCAGGCTTTCCCAAATACGTTCCCAAACAGTGAAAAAATTGTCACCACAGGTAACCCTGTGCGTGCAGAAATTACGGCAACGCTAAGCCCTGCGTGGCGTTATCAGGAACGTGAAAAAGCAGGCTTGCCTATTCGTATTTTAATTGTGGGCGGTTCACTCGGTGCACAAGCCTTAAATGAGTGTGTGCCTGAAGCTTTAAAACAGCTGAATCTACCTTTAGATGTGTATCATCAGTGTGGTCAAAACCATGCCGAAGCGACGCAGGCGCGTTATGCGCATAAGCCAGACAGCTTGCAGGTCAATGTACAGCCCTTTATTGAAGATATGGCACAAGCCTACAGTGATGCCGATTTAATTATTTGTCGTGCTGGTGCGTTGACCGTGACTGAGGTTGCGACTGCGGGTGTTGCGGCTGTATTTGTACCTTTGCCAAGCGCAGTGGATGACCACCAAACTGCAAACGCCAAGTTTTTAGCCGATCTTGGTGCTGCCAAAATTTGTCCGCAGGCCAGTATGACGCCTGAAAGTTTAACTGCCTTATTAACCCCGTTGATGAATCGTCAATTGTTATCTGAAATGGCGGTCAAAGCCCGTCAGCAGGCACAACCTGATGCAACCCAACAGGTGGTTCATTTAATTCAAGCATTGTTCGAGTAAAATATGTCTCCATCTACACCCGCTGACCAAGCGAAAAAATTAATTAAAGTGCCTGAAATGCGCCGTATCAAACACATTCATTTTGTGGGTATTGGTGGCGCGGGGATGTGTGGTATTGCCGAAGTCTTGAAGAACCAAGGCTATAAAGTGTCGGGTTCAGACATCAAGGTATCCAAAACCACAGCACAATTAGAAGAAAATGGTATCAAGGTCTATATTGGGCATGCGGCAGAAAATATTAAAGGTGCCAATGTTTTGGTGGTTTCTACTGCAATTGACCCAGAAAACCCTGAAATTAAAGCCGCAATTGATACCCGTATTCCTGTGGTGCGTCGTGCCGAAATGCTGGGTGAGTTGATGCGCTATCGTCATGGTATCGCTGTTGCGGGAACGCATGGTAAAACCACCACGACCAGTTTAATTACCTGTATGTTGGCCGAAGAAAATATGGATCCAACTTATGTGATTGGTGGTTTGCTGAACCGTACGGGTGTGAATGCGGCACTTGGTGCTAGCCGTTATATCGTGGCTGAAGCTGACGAATCAGATGCCTCATTCTTATTCCTAGAACCTATGGCGGCTGTGGTGACCAATATTGATGCTGACCACATGGACACCTATGGCGGTAGTTTTGATACTTTAAAAGATACTTTTATTCAATTCTTACATAAACTGCCATTCTACGGCTTGGCGGTGGTGTGTGGTGATGATGCCAACATTCGCGAAATTATGCCGCGTATTGGCCGCCCAGTATTGACCTATGGTTTTAACGAAGACAACGACATTCGTGCCATAGATGTTGATCAGGACGGTATGCGCACTCACTTTACTGTTTTGCGTAAAGACCGTGAGCCATTACGTGTAACGGTGAATCAGCCTGGTTTACACAACGTACTGAATGCCTTGGCAGCAATTGGGATCGCGACCGATGAAGGCGTTTCTGATGGTGCAATTTGCCGCGCCTTAGAAGGCTTTAGCGGTGTAGGCCGTCGCTTCCAAGTTCAAGGTGAATTTGCTGTAGATGGTGGCAATGTGAAATTGGTGGATGACTATGGACACCACCCGAAAGAGGTTGAAGCAACCATTAAAGCGGCACGTCAAAGTCATCCTGACCGTCGTTTGGTGATGTTATTCCAGCCACACCGTTTTAGCCGTACCCGTGACTGTTTTGATGACTTTGTAGAAGTGTTGTCGCAAGTCGATCAATTACTGTTGCTGGATGTTTATCCTGCGGGTGAAAAACCAATTGTGGGTGCAGATAGCCGTACTTTGGCGCGCAGCATTCGTTTACGTGGTCAGGTCGAGCCAATTTTGGTCGATCTACACGATGGCAATTTACCGAATATTGTGAAACAAGTGTTACAAGCCAATGACTTGTTATTGACTCAGGGTGCAGGTAATGTTGGGGCAATTTCAATCGAACTTGCACAAAATCATCTGTATTTAAAATAATCACAGCGTGTGATTTTGAATTTGATCGACCAGTTTTAAAGTTTAAGGATATAAACGTGTCAAATGCTTCAAAGTTCGGCAAAGTTGCCGTGTTATTGGGTGGAAAATCTGCTGAACGTGAGGTTTCTCTAGACAGCGGGCAAGCGGTACTCGAAGCACTGCTACGTTCAGGGGTTCAAGCAGAAGCCTTTGATCCTCAGTCACGTAGTGTGACGGAATTGGTCAATTATGACCGTGCCTTTATTGTGTTACATGGGCGTGGTGGTGAAGATGGTCAAATTCAGGGCGTACTGGAGTGGTTGAACATTCCATACACAGGCACAGGTGTGCAAGGTTCAGCCATTGGCATGGATAAAGTCAAAACCAAGCAAATTTGGCAGGGTTCGGATTTGCCAACGGCACCTTATCGTATTGTTAGCAAAGATTCTAATATTGAAGAGGTGGTCGCAGCTCTAGGTTTGCCACTCATCATCAAGCCTGTGCATGAAGGTTCAAGCATTGGTATGAGCAAAGTTGAAAAAATGGAAGACTTTGCCGAAGCTGTAGCCAAGGCGACTGCACACGATGCCGTGGTCATGGCAGAAAAATGGATTACTGGGCATGAATTTACCATTGTGTTACTGAATGGTCAGGCCTTGCCAATTATTCGTTTAGAGCCACCGAAAGATGTGGCGTTTTACGACTATGAAGCTAAATATCAACGTAATGATGTGCAATATGGTATTCCATGTGGTTTAAGTGCCGCAGAAGAACAACAGTTACAGGCATTGGCTTTACGTGCTTTTCAGGCAGTGGGTGCAAGCGGCTGGGGTCGCATTGATGCCATGCAAGATGAGCAGGGCAATTTCTGGCTACTGGAAGTCAATACTGTGCCAGGCATGACCAGTCATTCTTTAGTACCAAAAGCTGCAAATGCAGTGGGCTATAGCTTTGATGAACTCTGTGTGGCGATTTTGGCACAAACCCTTACAGGTGAAGCGCACTAAGTATGGCTCAACTTCCAGCATCTTTGCGCCGTAAACGGGCAGCAATTACCTCAATTCATGATAAGCCACCGACAGCCAAAGAAAAGCTGATCAATTTTGGTGGCTGGGTAATGCTGTTTGTGGCGATGCTGGTGTTGGCCGTTGGCGCTTATGCGTTATACACGGTGATGACCGATGCTCAAATTGCCAAGCTGGATGTGGTGGGTACGCGTTCAGATGCAGAACATCGTCAGGTTATGACTCATGTTAACCCTGTCATGAAAAAGAACTACTTTACCTCTGACCTAGAGCAAATTCGTGACACCACTTTAGAGTTGTCTTGGGTAGATCGGGTGGTGGTTTCCCGTGCTTGGCCAAATGCAATTCGGGTGCGGGTGATGCCTCGTCACGCCATTGCCCGTTGGGGTACAGGGCGTTTACTAAGTGACAGTGGTGAGGTGTTTAGCGAAGTCACACCACAAAATAATCAACATTTGCCGTTATTACACGGCCCAGCGCATCAGTCTCAAATGATGATGCGCCGTTATAATGAAATTAACCAATTATTCTTACCCGTTAACGATCGTTTAAAAGAACTATATTTAACAGAGCGTATGACGTGGTTTATGCAGTTTGATTCAGGTCTACGTGTTATTGTAGATAAAGATCAAACCATGAGTAAGCTGCAACGTTTGGGGCATCTTGCACAAAGTGATTTAAAACCTGTATGGTCTAAAATCTCGGCTATCGACTTGCGTTATCGCAATGGTTTAGCCATTCAGTGGAAAAACTCCATTGCACCTAAAATTGCAAATGGTCACTTTGTTGTAACGATTGATGACACAAGCATTGCAGAGGGAATAAGAGCAAAGCCATAATATTGGGCTTTAAAAAAATAGAGGCATTAAGCCATAAATTAAACATACTGGTAATGGTAGTAAATAAATGAGTGAAGCTGTTCCCTCGGTTGTTGCGATTGACATTGGGACGCACAAAGTTTCAGTTTTGATTGGTAAGGTTCATGCGCCAGACAATATCCAAGTAATTGGTATGGCGACTGCGCGTAACCGCGGCATGAATAAAGGCAAAATTGTCAGTCTTGATAAAGTCATCACGGCTATTAAAAATGCTGTGCAGGAAGCGGAAGATATGGCTGAATGTCGTGTGCATTCGGCATGGATTTCTATTCCAAGTGCAGAACTCAAAAGTTTTTATGCCTCTGGTCGCACCCCAATTGAAAACAGTGAGCACATGATTACCACCAGCGAAGTGGTACGTGCTTTAGATTTAGCCAAAGCCAGTCATCTCACCTCAGACCATTATTTGGTGAGTGCAGTACCGCTTGGTTTCGATTTAGACGATTCTGGCGAATGGGTACAAAACCCGATTCGTATGTCGGCACATAGCATGACGGGGCATTATCAGTTAATGATGTTGCCTATTAGCACCATGCAGAATTTAGACCGTGCCTTAAAAGGGGCCAATATTGGCGTCGAAAAAATGGTGGTGTCTAATTTGGCAACCGCAGAAGCCAGTTTGCTGAAAGATGAAAAAGAATATGGCGTGTGTCTGGTCGATTTAGGCGCAGGCACCACCAGCATGGCGGTTTATTTAGATGGTCGTCTAGCGTTGGCACACACTTTGCAACGTGGTGGTGAACACGTGACTCGTGATATTGCAGCGGTGTTACAAACCACAACTGAAGAAGCTGAACGGATTAAGCTATTGTATGGCTGTGTAGATATGAAAGTGGTCAAACCTGATCACATGATTCAGATTCAGGGCATTGATGGGCCGCAAACCATTAGCCGTATTGAACTGGCGGAAATTATTATTGCGCGTTATGAAGAAATTTTTGCACAAATTCGTCAGGAACTCGAAAAGAGCGGTGCCATTCATGGTTTATATCATGGTGTGGTTTTGGCGGGTGATGCCTCACAAATTGAAGGCATGATCAGCTTGGTACGTCGTATGTTGGGTGTTTCGGCACACTTGGGGAATCATCCTTCACAAGTTTATGCCGATGAACCGCATCAGGCCGCCTTACGCCGTTCACAATATGCAACAGCTTCAGGCTTATTGCTTTATAGTCAAAACTATACTCAAGACACGATTGTAGAACATGAAGACCCTGAAACCTTATCGGTTTGGGGGCGTGTGGGACGTGCGTGGTCAGGGTTAAACGAAAAGTTAAAATCGATTTTTTAAGTTGAGTTTTTTGGGAATATTGTTAGGAAGTTGTACGGATCATCGCTTGTACTTGACAAGCCAGAAGTTGAACAGCATTCTTAAAAATAATTTTTTATGAAGATCAAGGCAGTATACGGGCTTAAGTGACTGCCAATTATTATGTATTAGGAAATCTAAAGGTCATGGCCTCATTTGAATTTTTTGAAGATGATCAAACCGATAGCAACGGTCAAGCCCGTTTCACTGTGTTTGGTGTAGGTGGCGCAGGCGGTAATGCTGTGCAACACATGCTGGAGTCCGATATTCAGGGTGTAAAATTTGTTTGTGCTAACACTGACAAACAAGCACTAGATCGTATGAATTCGCAGTTTAAAATCCAGTTGGGTGAGCAAAGCACGCGTGGTTTAGGTGCGGGCGGCGATCCTCAAGTGGGGCAAACTGCAGCAGAAGAAAGCCGTGAACTGATCTGCCAACAACTTGAAGGCACAGATATGGTATTTGTGACCGCAGGTATGGGTGGCGGTACAGGTACAGGTGCTGCCCCTGTCGTGGCTGAAATTGCGAAAGAGATGGGTATTTTGACTGTTGGTGTGGTCACAACACCGTTCAATTTTGAAGGTAAACGCCGTTTGCTGTCTGCCGAAAAGGGTATTGCCGCTTTAGAACAATATGTCGACTCGTTAATCATTATTCCAAACCAGCGTTTAATGAAAGTTTATCGCGACATTTCCATGAAAGATGCGTATAAAAAAGCCGATGACGTTTTACTGAACGGTGTGCGCAGTATTTTTGATTTGGTGGTACGTCCTGGTCACATCAACCTTGACTTTGCAGACTTGAAAACTGCAATGAGTACACGTGGTTATGCCATGATGGGTGTGGGTTCTGGTCGTGGTGAAAACCGTGCTCGTCAAGCAGCTGAACAAGCGATTCGCAGTCCATTGTTAGACAGCGTGACGATTGCCAATGCCAAAGGCTTGTTAATTAACGTCACAGGTGGTGAAGACGTGACCTTCGGTGAAATCGAAGAGATCATGGATGTGATTCATCAGCTTTCAGATACTGAACAAACTCAAGTGTTCTATGGCACTGTATTTGATCCAGATGCACGTGACGAAATTAGCGTGACTGTGATTGCTACAGGTTTAGCACGTAATACAGGCGATACGCCAGAGCCAGCGAAACGTACTGTGACTCAAACTGCAGCTGCAGCTCCTGCCGCAGCGGTAGAAGAAGATGATGTGCCTGCCATTCAGCGCCAACAAGCAGATGCTGCGCCGATCAGTGCAACCAGTACTTCGGGTGCTGCACGCCCAACGCCAATGAGTATTCAAGACTATTTGAAAAATCAGCAGCGTAAATAAGCCAAGATCATCAATTTAATTGTATGATCGGGAAAAGGCAGTTTTAAACTGCCTTTTTTGTTTTTTATCAATGGCTAAATATGCTAACGTATAGCGGTTTTAAAATTTAGATGAATTGAGAACATGCTGAAACAACGTACCCTACAACGTGTCGTCAAGGCGAGCGGTATTGGTCTGCACAGTGGTCAAAAAGTATTGATCAACTTTGTGCCGCATCATGCCGATGGGGGAATTGTGTTTCGTCGTATCGATTTAAACCCACCTGTGGATATTCCAGCCAATGCCATGCTGATTCAGGAAGCATTCATGTGCTCAAATTTGGTTCAGGAAGATGCCAAAGTCGGCACCATTGAGCATGTGATGAGTGCAATTGCGGGTTTGGGTATTGATAACCTGATTATTGAAGTTTCTGCTTCTGAAGTGCCAATTATGGACGGCAGTGCCGGGCCCTTTATCTATTTATTGATGCAGGGTGGTTTGAAAGAACAAGACGCTGCAAAAAAGTTCATCAAAATTTTAAAGCCTGTAGAAGCCTTAATTGATGATAAACGTGCGGTATTTACTCCGCATGAAGGTTTCCAGCTCAATTTCACCATCGACTTTGATCACCCTGCCTTTAAAAAAGAATATCAGTCAGCCACCATCGATTTTTCGACAGAAACTTTTGTCTATGAAGTCAGTGGTGCACGCACTTTTGGCTTTATGAAAGATTTGGACTATTTAAAAGCCAATAATTTGGCTTTGGGTGCAAGTTTAGATAATGCGATTGGGGTGGATGATACTGGCGTGGTCAATGAAGAAGGTTTACGCTTCTCCGATGAGTTTGTGCGTCACAAAATTTTAGATGCAGTAGGGGATTTATATTTGCTTGGGCATCAAATTATTGCCAAGTTTGATGGCTATAAATCAGGACATGCGCTAAATAATCAGTTATTACGCAATGTTCAGAGTGATCCAAGCAGTTATGAAATTGTAACATTTGATGACATAAATTCTTGCCCGATCAGTTATGTCCAAGTGACATAAGTCATTGTCTTTTCTTGCTAACGTTATAATGTAACAATAAAAAGTGTGACATAAATCACAAATTTACATTCGAGTTTTTGGAGTTTTCTGCAAACAATTATTTTTTATTGCTTGCCAAACGTAACAAAGCTTGGCTAAGCTTAGGGTCGCTCACAAAGTCAGCAGCACCTCGTAACATATCTTGAGTTTCTGGACTAAGTGTTTTTAAAGGCTTTTCACTCTTTTGGGGTGTTTGAGATTCAACTCTTAATCGAACCTGAATTTTTTGCAAGTCTTTAAGTTCATGCAGTTGTGACAGTTGAGTAATGTATTGCTTTTGCAAATAGCCAAGTTGGCTCACCATTGCCTGATTGGTTCCGGTAATGGTTAAGACACCTTGCTGATAACAAACCACCTGCCATTGCTCTGGTTGCGGCAGTAAAGGTTGAATAAGTTTGCTAAGTTTCTGCCATGCAGCAACTTGGGTTGAGAGAAACGTTAGGTTTCCTGTTTTTATGTGTTTTCTTGTTTGTTGAAAGAGATTCACAGGTTCGGACATACATCATTCCTTCATGTTTATGCCCTAATCTTATGCGCTCCTTTCAGTAGATATCAAGGAAGAGATCACAAGGAACTTCAAGTAAGAACAGTTAAGAGGTTTTTTTATGCATTCACGCCGTATTTTATTAGCGTTTTCACTGGCAGCTTCTGCTGCATCTGTTGCATTTGCAGACTTGGTTGAGTTAGATTCACAAAATTCATCAACTGACCGTATTGAACAATTAACACGTACCTTGTCTCAAGGTTCTTATACTGAATCACAAGATATTGACGTTCCTGCACAAACGCAGATGACGGTTAAGCTGCGTGAAAAAACTACAGAATTAAATAACGCGTCTTTAGCCAAAAAATATGGTTCTAATACCAGCACCCGTTTTGCTTCTTCAAATCCTTATTCGTGGTTAGTGTCACATCCTTTACCGAATGCACGTGTTAGCTCGAACTATGGCGGTCGCGTGATGAGTGGTCGTGCTGAAAACCACTCTGGCTTAGACCTTGCTGCACCAAGTGGTACACCAATTTATGCGACTGGCCCTGGTGTTGTGACTAAATCAGGCTGGGGCACAGGCTATGGTCAATATGTAGAAATTAACCATGGCAATGGCTACCTTACACGTTATGCACACGCTTCACGTTTGATTGCACGTGTGGGCGACCGTGTTGAAGCAGGTGAACATATTGCCAATGTTGGCTGTACAGGTCGTTGTACAGGCCCACACCTTCATTATGAAGTTGTGAAAGATGGCAAGCGCAAAAATCCTTCAACTTATTTAGCGATGTTGCCGTAATTGGTACGCTAATTTAAGCGATTGGCTTGTAGTACTTACTAAGACCAACACAGAATTGGATTAAATTAAAGCGGCGTCAGTCGCTTTTATTTGGTCTGGTGTTTAGTCAGAGTTTAAATAGTTAACAATATCTGCATTGCATGAGTTATTAAAACAAATCAAAATGCTTTGCTGTATTTACGCCCTGAGTAATTTAATATTAGCCATTCACTTATCACTTAGAAAAATAATAACAGCCAGTGCAGCAACTATTGTATAAAAAACCGCCTATATTGGCGGCTTTTTGTTATCTCGTGTAAGTAAATGTCAATCAGTATTTATTTGCTAAATAGTGTGGCAGATGCGCATTTAAGTTTAGCCATATCTACTAAAGTCTAAAATATGTTACATATAAACGCATACGATTAGGCTTAGGAATAGTGAACTATGGCGTTTTATGGTGATACGGACGCACAAGAAACCCAAGAATGGCAAGACGCCTTTGATGCTGTGTTACAACACATGGGAACAGAACGAGCAGCATTTTTACTAGAAAAGCTGTATCAACGTGCAATTGCAAAGCATGTTCCCATTCAGCGATTAAATACTCCCTACCTGAATACCATTTCAGTTGAAGAACAACCTGCCATGCCAGGCGATCAGGATATGGAACGCCGTATTCGTGCGTTAATTCGCTGGAATGCGTTGGCCATGGTGTTACGTGCCAATAAAACAGGTGATGATTTAGGTGGTCACTTGGCCAGCTTTGCTTCTTCAGCAACCTTATATGATGTCGGTTTTAACCATTTCTTCCGTGCTAACAGCGACCATTTTGGCGGTGACATGATCTACTATCAAGGTCACTGTGCACCCGGGATTTATGCACGTTCATTCTTGGAAGGGCGTTTAACCGAAGATCAATTGAATAATTTCCGCCGTGAAGTGGGTGGTAACGGTTTACCGAGCTATCCACATCCTTATTTAATGCCAGATTATTGGCAGTTCCCAACGGTGTCGATGGGTCTGGGCCCGATCATGTCGATTTATCAGGCACACATCCAAAAATATTTAATGAACCGTGGTTTGATTAAAGAAGAAGACCGTAAGGTGTGGGCGTATTTGGGCGATGGTGAAATGGATGAGCCAGAAAGTCTGGGCGCAATTTCACTGGCAGGCCGTGAAAAGCTAGATAACCTGATTTGGGTGGTGAACTGTAACTTACAACGTCTAGATGGCCCTGTACGTGGTAACGGTAAAATCATTCAAGAGTTGGAATCGTTATTCCGTGGTGCGGGCTGGCGCGTGATTAAAGTGGTTTGGGGCCGTCATTGGGATGCCTTATTAGATAAAGATGACTCAGGTGCACTAAGAGCCATTATGGAAGAAGCGGTGGATGGTGATTATCAGCGCTTACAAGTTAAAGGTGGTGCCTACGCACGTGAGAAATTCTTTGGCAAGTATCCTGAAGCCAAAGAACTGGTTAAAGATTTAAGCGATGAAGATATTGATAACCTGAACCGTGGTGGTCACGATCCGTATAAAGTGTTTGCGGCTTATGCGGAAGCATGTAAGGCCAAAGGTCAGCCAACGGTAATTTTAGCCAAAACGGTAAAAGGTTATGGTTTGTCTGATGAAATTGAAGCGGTGAACAAAACTCACCAAATCAAAAAAATGCAGTTGGACTCTTTAAAATATGTACGTGACCGCTTTAACTTGCCATTTAGTGATGAGCAACTCGAAGAAGTGCCGTTCTATCGTCCAAGTGAAAACTCGCCTGAATTAAAATACATGAAAGCGCGTCGTGAGGCTTTAGGTGGTTATTTGCCTGCACGTCGCAAAGACAGCGAAGCCTTGGAAATTCCCGCACTATCCGTTTTTGATTCAGTCTTGGCGGGTTCAGGTGGCAAAGAACAATCTACGACGATGGTGATGGTGCGTTTAATTTCTGCTTTGCTGAAAGAAAAAGCCATTAAAGACCGTGTGGTGCCAATCGTTCCTGATGAAGCACGTACTTTCGGTTTAGAAGGGATGTTCCGCCAGTTGGGTATTTATGCCGCACATGGGCAAAAATATACCCCTGAAGACCAAGAACAGTTAATGCATTATCGTGAAGCCAAAGACGGTCACATGCTGCAAGAAGGGATTAACGAAGCGGGTGCGATGAGTGCTTGGGCGGCGTTAGGCACCAGTTATTCAACCAATAACCTGCCTATGATTCCAATGTATATGTATTACTCTATGTTTGGTTTCCAGCGTATTGGTGATATTGCATGGGCTGCGGGCGATGCACAGGCTCAAGGCTTCTTGTTAGGAGCGACTGCAGGGCGTACCACACTGAATGGTGAAGGCTTGCAACACCAAGATGGTCATTCACATATTTTAGCCAACACCATTCCAAACTGTGTGTCTTATGACCCATGTTTTGGCTATGAGCTTGCGGTGATTGTGCATGATGGTTTGCAGCGTATGTATGTGAATCAGGAGCGTGTGTTCTATTACTTAACCGTTATGAACGAAAACTACGAGCATCCTGAAATGCCACAAGGTGTTGAAGAAGGTATTAAACGTGGTATGTATTTACTGCAGGAAGATGAAAAAGCCACTGTTCAATTGCTAGGTTCGGGCGTGATTTTACGTGAAGTGATCAAAGCTGCGAAAATCTTGCGTGAAGAGTATCAAATTCATGCCAACGTCTACAGTGTGACCAGTTTTAACGAATTGGCACGTGATGGTATGGCGTGTGAAGAATACAACCGCTTGCATCCACTGGCAGAAGAAAGCAAAGAGCCATGGGTGTCGCAACAACTGCGAGGTACAGATGGTATTGTAGTTTCTGCAACCGACCATGTACGTGCGTATAGCGAACAGATTCGTGGTTACTTGCCAGACAACCGTCCATTCGTTGCTTTAGGTACAGATGGATATGGCCGCTCAGATACCCGTGGCAACTTGCGTAGCTACTTTGGTGTGGATGCAGCACACATTGTGGTAGCAACCTTGAAAAAGTTAGCAGATGAGGGCGAAGTCGATGCGCGTTTAGTCAAAGATGCGATTTCGACCTTTGAGTTGGATACCGACCGTCCTGTAGCGTGGGCACCGCAAGCGGTTCCTGAAGTACAAGCTGTTGCTGACTACAAAGAGGAGCACTGATCATGCAAATTCAAACACCTGATATTGGTGTCGATAAAGCCACAGTTGCTGAAATTCTGGTCAAAGTTGGCGACACAATTGCAGTTGATGATAGCATTGTTTTACTGGAATCTGACAAAGCCTCAGTGGAAGTACCTAGCACTGCCGCAGGGGTAGTCAAAAGTATTTTAGTGCAGCAGGGTGATGAAGTTGCCGAAGGTGCAGTTTTGGTTGAACTCGAAGCCGATGCACAAAGCTCTGTAGTTGCAGAACCTGCCCCACAAGCTGAAGTACAGACTGCTGAGGAACTAACGGAACAAGTTGCTACTGAAGCGCCAAGCACAGCTGCATCTGCAACCACGCAAGAAGTTGATGTGCAAGTGCCTGACATTGGCGTGGAAAAAGCGGTGGTTGGTGAAATTTTGGTACAAGTGGGCGATGCCATTGAGGTAGATCAAAGCCTGATTGTGGTGGAATCAGATAAAGCCACAGTAGAAGTGCCAAGTACTGTGTCGGGTACAGTGACTGCCATTGCTGTGACTACTGGGGATACTGTAAAAGAAGGTGTGGTGATTCTCACTGTGAAAACAGTAGCTACTACTGCAGCGACACAAGCACAGCCAGCTCAAGCGCCAAAAGCAGAAATGGTGGCAGAAGAAGCTTCAACAGCATCTACGCCATCACAAGCAGCATCTGCTCAGGTAGATGTATCTGTACCTGATTTAGGTGTAGATAAAGCCACGGTTGCAGAAATTTTGGTACAAGTCGGTGATACGGTTAGTGCAGATCAAAGTCTGATTGTAGTGGAGTCAGATAAAGCCACAGTGGAAGTCCCTAGTACAACTGCAGGGGTCATTCAAGCCATTCATGTGGAATTGGGACAAAGTGTTACACAGGGCAATGCCTTGGTGAGTATCACCACGCAAAGCACAGCAACCGCTTCTGCACGTCAGGCACCTACAGCCTCTGTGACTGCAGCAAGTCCAACACCTGCTACAGTAACAACGGCTCAAGTAGAGCTGGCAGCTGAACCTGTTAATGTGGACAAGCTCAGCAAAGCACAAAACGAAGCCAATGCAAAAGTCTATGCAGGCCCTGCGGTACGTAAACTGGCGCGTGAGTTAGGGGTGGTTTTGGCCGATGTCAAAGCCACTGGCCCACATGCGCGGGTTATGAAAGAAGACTTGAAAGCTTATGTCAAAGCGCGCCTCACTGCGCCGCAAGCTGCGCCAGTTGCCACTACTGCGCAAGTGGCAGGTCTACCAAAACTGCCAGACTTTAGCGCCTTTGGTGGTGTGGAAGAACATGCATTGACACGTTTGCAACAAGTGTCAATTCCGCAACTGTCATTAAACAATTACATTCCACAAGTCACACAATTTGATTTGGCCGACATTACTGAGCTGGAAGCATGGCGTGGTGAATTGAAAGGCAACTTTAAAAAAGAAGGTGTCAGCCTGACCATTTTGGCGTTTATTGCCAAAGCTGTGGCGCACTTACTTAAGGCTGAACCATATTTCGCTGCGCATTTGGCAGATGATCAAAAGTCGGTACTGTTGCGTAAAGAAATTCATATGGGTATTGCGGTTGCAACACCTGATGGCCTGACTGTACCTGTACTGCGTCATCCAGATCAAAAATCGATTAAACAAATTGCAATTGAACTGGGTGAACTTAGTCAAAAAGCGCGTGATAAAAAGCTATCACCAAAAGACTTACAAGGTGCAAACTTTACCATTACCAGTTTAGGTTCGATTGGCGGGACAGCATTTACCCCGTTGGTGAACTGGCCGCAGGTCGCAATTTTGGGTATTTCCCCAGCGACCATGCAGCCTGTCTGGAATGGTGAAGGTTTTGATCCACGCTTGATGTTGCCATTGTCATTGTCGTATGACCATCGTGTCATCAACGGTGCCGATGCAGCACGTTTTACCCATAAACTGACTCAGTTGTTGGCTGATATTCGGAGTTTACTGCTCTAAATCAAGTCAAAAAATTTACTTAAAACCCTGCTACGGCAGGGTTTTTTGTGACTTATTTTTATTCGCTTTGATGTCAGCACAGCATTTGCTTAAGCACACTATTCCGTTTAGAATAGGCTTACTTCATTGGGGAGTAGCCGCTTTTTACTTACGGGGTTTAAACCGCATCAAGTAAAAAGGTGATGGTCAACATATTTGTTCCACAGAACATGGTCATCATAGCAAAGAACCAAGTCTGCTTTTTCAAGCTTTCTTTTGTTGGCAAGACCTTTGATTTATCACTCTGCAGATTTTGGCTAGCAGGAGGGATAGGTCATTGGTATGTGTGCTAGCCAGAGAAAAACATCATGTATGAATTCCTCATCTCGACTGCCATAGTCGCTTTAGCTGAAATGGGTGATAAAACCCAGTTACTGGCGTTATTACTCGCAGCCCGCTTTCGTAAACCTGCCCCTATTTTAGTTGCCATTTTATTGGCAACACTGATTAACCATGGTCTTTCTGCAGTGTTAGGGCAGTGGATTACCACCGTACTCAGCCCAGAAGTCTTGTTGTGGATTTTATCTTTAGGCTTTATTGCAATGGCTATCTGGATGCTGATTCCCGACCAGTTGGATGATGAAACCGAAAGCATCAACAAATGGCAAAAATATGGTGTGTTTGGTGCAACCTTTGTGCTGTTCTTTTTGGCAGAAATTGGCGACAAAACTCAAATTGCCACGGTGGCTTTGGCGGCACGTTATGACAGCATTTTCTGGGTCATGCTGGGTACGACATTAGGCATGATGCTCGCCAATGCGCCTGCGGTATTTATTGGTAATAAACTGGCGACCCGCTTGCCAATTGCTTTAATTCATAAAATTGGCGCACTGATTTTCTTAATTATTGGTGTATCGACCTTGGCACAGCATTATTTCTTCTAGAGAATCAGTGAATGTGTATAAATCCTGAGCAAAATGCTTGGGATTTATTTTTGTAAGTTGTGATGCAATTCACTGATATTTCAGATAATCCAAGCTATTTTATTTATTGTAACTTTCCATAAATAGCTATATGTTATTCAGTCATAGAAAACGTATTTTTTAAAATGAAAAAATCGGGGTTTGGTTATGGCATTTGACCGTACAACATCGCAGGTCTTGTTTGACAATGGGACACACAAATGTATTAGTTTTACCAGTTTGGTCAAAGGTGAAGGTGTTCAGGCTAACCAATTTCTGATCCTTGATAATAACCGTGCTGCAGTGCTAGACCCAGGTGGTGACCTGACCTATGTGCCACTGACCATGGAATTAAATAAATATACCCGCCTGACCAATCTTGATTATGTAATGGCATCTCACCAAGACCCAGACATCATCACCTCAATGCCGCGTTGGTTGGTATATACCGAAGCAAAAATTGTAGCGTCAAAATTATGGGCGCGTTTCTTGCCGCATTTGAGCTCATCTTTTATGAGCGACCGCATGAAAGGCAACTGGCTAGACCGTTTAATTGAACTGCCAGATGAAGGTCAATCCATCCCTTTGGGCGAGTCAAAAATTGTTGCGGTGCCTGCGCACTTTTTGCACTCGGTCGGCAACTTCCAGTTTTATGACCCTGTTGCCAAAATTTTATTCTCGGGCGATATGGGCGCATCCATGGTGGAAGATGCTTCGATTCCATTGACCGATTTTGCTGCGCATATTCCTGCCATGAAAGGCTTCCATCAGCGTTATATGTGCTCGAACAAAGTTATTCGCCTGTGGGTGAGCATGGTGCGCACTATGGATGTAGAAATGATTGTGCCGCAACACGGTACGCCTTTTGTCGGCAAAGAACAGGTGAATCAATTCCTTGATTGGATTGAAACACTGGAATGTGGTGTCGATTTGATGGATGAGCACGTATTTAGCTATCCTGAATAAGTGACAAAAAAAAGCTAAAAAACCGTAAAAAAAACTTGAGTGCAAAAACAACTTTTTTTAAGATTTTCGCCCAAAAACGATTTTTTTGATGGTGAGAACTTAACGAATGTTGTCTCAAGTACCTACACAGGATGCCTGCTTAAGCTGTGGCGCGTGTTGCGCTTATTTCCGTGTTTCATTTTATTGGGCAGAAGGCATGAATATGCCTGAGCACTACACGGAACCAGTGACAGCAGTGTATTCATGTATGTGCGGAACCAACCAAAGTCAGCCACGTTGTATTGCTTTACAAGGTGAAGTTGGGCAGCAGGTCAGTTGCGGGATTTATGAATTGCGCAGCAGCTCTTGCAAAGAAGTGCAAATTGCCGATGACCAATGCAACAAAGCCCGCCTTGCACATAATATGATTCCATTTGTGCAAATTGAACCTGCGATTCCTGTCAATGATGATGACTTTGATCAAGTGGTTTAAGGCCTAAAGTAGTCAGATTGAATAAGCAAAGCTACGGCTTTGCTTTTTTAATGACTAAATTTTGTTGGGATCGTTTAATCATTTTTTATTGAGGCTTTAATGATGAGGTACATGAAACATCAAAGCTATTCCATTGACACAGACTGCGGCTAGAAAAATAAAGGCTTGAGCGTGGGGGAGCTGATTTTTAGATGAAAAATACTGTTTTTTTCAGTCAGACAACCCCAGTTAGGCAGAATAAAAAATATTTCTTAGAGAACAAATGAAATTTGTGCCCAGATTTGTTTATAATGGCTCACGGAAATTACCAGTGAGACTGTTATGCTGACCATCGTTCAAGAAGCGTTAACCTTCGATGATGTCTTATTACTCCCTGCCTATTCTACTGTTCTCCCAAAAGATGTCTCCTTAAAGACACGTTTTACGCGCGGCATTGACCTGAATATTCCGCTTGTTTCAGCGGCAATGGATACAGTGACTGAATCACGTATGGCAATTGCGATGGCGCAAAACGGTGGTATTGGTATTCTACATAAAAACATGGACATCGTAGCGCAAGCTGCAGAAGTGCGCCGTGTGAAAAAATTCGAAGCGGGTATGGTGAAAGACCCAATTACCGTAACCCCAGAAACCACAGTACGTGAATTGATTGCGCTGACTCAAGCCAACAATATCAGCGGTGTGCCTGTGGTGAAAGATGGCAAAGTGGTGGGTATTGTGACAGGACGTGACACACGTTTTGAAACAAACCTTGAACAACCTGTCAGCAACATCATGACTGGCCAAGATCGTTTAGTGACGGTACGCGAAGACGAATCTAAAGAACATATTCAAGCTTTATTGCAACAACACCGCATTGAAAAAGTGTTGGTTGTCAATGAAAATCAAGAGCTGAAAGGCTTAATTACGGTGACTGATTTCCGTAAAGCAGAATTGTATCCAAACAGCTGCAAAGATGACTTAGGTCGTTTACGTGTGGGTGCTGCAGTCGGTACAGGTGCAGAAACACCAAGCCGTGTTGAAGCGTTGGTTGAAGCAGGTGTTGATGCGATTGTGGTGGATACTGCTCATGGTCACTCTGCAGGTGTAATTGAACGTGTACGTTGGGTAAAAGCTAACTATCCACAAGTTCAAGTTATTGGCGGTAATATCGCAACGGGTGATGCTGCTTTGGCATTGTTAGATGCAGGTGCAGACGCAGTAAAAGTCGGGATTGGTCCTGGTTCGATCTGTACCACACGTATTGTGGCGGGTATTGGTATGCCGCAAATTTCTGCAATTGACTCTGTTGCCAATGCATTAAAAGAACAGATTCCATTAATTGCCGATGGTGGTATTCGCTTCTCTGGCGATATGGCGAAAGCTATTGGCGCAGGTGCAAGTACCATTATGGTGGGTTCATTGCTTGCGGGTACTGAAGAAGCACCGGGCGAAGTTGAATTCTTCCAAGGCCGTTACTATAAAGCTTACCGTGGCATGGGGTCATTGGGTGCAATGGCGGGTGCAACAGGTTCTGCAGACCGTTATTTCCAAGACTCTAAAGCAGGTGCAGAAAAACTTGTGCCAGAAGGTATTGAAGGTCGTGTGCCGTATAAAGGTCCAATGGGTAACATCGTGCATCAAATGATGGGCGGTCTACGTTCATCTATGGGTTATACCGGTTCTTCAACCATTGAAGACCTACGTCAGAATGCAAAATTCGTGAAAATTACTGCAGCAGGTATGCAGGAATCCCACGTGCATGATGTGACGATTACTAAAGAAGCGCCGAACTATCGTGTTGGTTAATTTTTAGTATCGTTTTCAAATAAAAGCCGTCATCTATATGACGGCTTTTTCATTTTTGGTGTAAAGTAACTTGCAGTAAAAAAGTGATGATAAAGATCACCTCTAAGAAGTGAGAACAATATGAGTTATTTTGGTACAGACGGCATTCGAGGGAAGTTCGGAGAGTTACCTATTACACCTGAATTTGCATTAAAACTGGGTTTTGCAGCAGGTAAAGTTTTAAAAAAGCACACCAAAAAAAATAAACCAATTGTGGTATTGGGTAAAGATACACGTCTTTCAGGCTATATTTTAGAAGCAGCGTTACAGGCGGGTTTGAACGCCGCAGGTGTATATGTGCACTTGTTGGGCCCATTACCCACCCCAGCCATTGCACACTTGACCCGTGCCTTGCATGCCAGTTTAGGCATCGTGATTTCAGCATCACATAACCCGTACTTTGATAACGGAATTAAATTTTTCTCAGGTGAAGGGAAAAAACTTCCAGATACGATACAAGAAGAAATTAACCAAGAATTACAGCAAGAGTTAAAAATTGAAGACACAGCCAACTTGGGTAAAAGTGTTCGTGTAAAAGATGCCAATGGGCGTTATATCGAGTTCTGTAAATCGACTTTCCCGTATCATTTAGATTTAAATGACCTGACCATTGTGGTCGATTGTGCCAACGGTGCAGCCTATAACGTCGGCCCTGCGGTATTTCGTGAACTGGGTGCCAAAGTCTTTGCCATTCACAATGAACCGAATGGTTTAAATATTAATGAACATTGTGGTTCGACTCATCCTGAGCATTTACAAAAGGCAGTGTTGGATCATCAAGCCGATTTGGGGATTGCTTTTGATGGCGATGCAGACCGTGTAATTTTGGTAGACCGTCATGGCAAGCTGATTGATGGTGACCATATTTTATATATTCTTGCCACGCAAGGCTCGAAAAAACCTGCAGGAATTGTGGGCACATTGATGAGCAATATAGCCTTGGAATTGGCTTTAGAAAAAGCCCAAGTGCCGTTGTTGCGTGCCAATGTAGGCGATCGTTATGTGCTGCAAGGTTTGGAAGAAAATGGTTGGGTCATTGGTGGCGAGCCATCGGGTCATATTCTAACCTTGGACAAGAGCACCACTGGTGATGCCATTATTGCGGCACTGCAAGTGTTAACGGTGATGGTGGAACAAAACAAAACCCTAGATGAATTGGTTGCAGACTTTAAACTGTTGCCAAATGTGCTAGAAAATGTACGTTTAGAGAATATGTTTGACCCGTATGCGGTGCCAGCATTGGTTGCAGAATTTGATCGTGCAACTGAGCAGCTCAAAGGTCGTGGCCGTCTATTGATTCGTAAATCGGGTACTGAACCTGTGATTCGCGTGATGGTGGAAGGCGATGATTTGGCAGAAGTAAGTGCATTGGCAAAACATTTGGCAGATGCTGTACGTCGTCATGCAATCTAAAGGGGTATAAATCGTGAGTGATTTAATCAAGGATTTAAGTGAATTACGTTTAAGTTACCAAAAAGGTGAATTGTTGGAAGCGCAGGTGAGTGCCAATCCGCATATTCAGTTTTTGAATTGGTTTAACCATGCTTTAGAGGCTAAATTACATGAACCCTATGCCATGTCATTGGCCACTGCCAATGCCCAAGGTCGCCCGCATGTGCGTACAGTATTACTGCGCGGAGCAACCGAGTCAGGCTATGACTTTTATACCAATTATGACAGTCAAAAAGGGCTAGATTTAGCAGCGAATCCTTATGCGGAATTATTGTTTTACTGGCCTGAGCTAGAACGTCAAATTCGGGTGAGTGGCTATGTTGAAAAAATTGATGAGCAAGAGTCGACCGCGTACTATCACAAACGCCCACGTGACAGTCAGATTGCTGCGCATATTAGTACCCCGCAAAGTGGTGTGATTGCTAGCCGTGAGGAATTACAGGCACGTTTTCAGGACTTGCATGTTCAAGTGGGGGATCAGTCAGAATTACAAAAACCTGTATTCTGGGGCGGTTACCGCTTACAGCCAGATTATTATGAGTTTTGGCAAGGTCGTCCGAACCGTTTGCATGACCGTTTACGTTATGAAAAAATTGAGGGCGAATGGTCGTTACAACGCTTGATGCCTTAAATTACTGGAAACTATGTCAAAAATTCAAATAAAACAAAGACCTTTACTAACACGCCCTGAAAGTTTTCAGGGCGTCTCCACATTTGTTGCCCAGATTTTAGCGCGCCGTGGGGTGACGTCTGAACAGGAACTTGAGCTCAAGCTCAAACATCTGCTTGCCCCAAGTATGAAAGGTTTGCCTGAGGCAATTCAGTTGATGGATCAGGCGATTGATCAGCAGAAAAAAATAGTGATTGTGGGCGATTACGATGCCGATGGTGCTACCAGTACCGCATTGATGATGTTGGCCTTACGCGACATGGGGGCGCAGGTACAGTATTTGGTGCCTGACCGCTTTAAATATGGTTATGGCTTAACTCCCGCCATTGCCGATTTGGCTTTTGAGCGTTATGCCCCTGATTTATTAATTACTGTAGATAATGGCATTTCCAGTCACACGGGAGTTGAGCGTGCTCAAGCTTTGGGGATGCAGGTCATCATTACCGATCATCATCTCACCACGAAAGCCACGCCCAATGCAGAAGCCGTGGTCAATCCAAATCAACTGGGCTGTGATTTTCCAAGTAAAGCTTTGGCAGGGGTGGGTGTAGCGTTTTATGTACTGGCCAATCTCTCTAGTCAGCGTAAAAAACAGGGAAAATCTGCTACAAATTTGACCCAATATTTAGATTTGGTGGCTTTGGGAACCTATGCCGATGTTGCAAGTTTAGATTATAACAACCGTATTTTGGTGGATGCTGGCTTAAAACGAATACAGCAGAACTTGTGTCGTCCTGGAATTAGCGCATTGTTGGATTTGGCAGGGCGTGAACCCGCGCAGCTTAAAGCTCAGGATTTAGGTTTTGTCTTGGGGCCACGTATTAATGCTGCAGGACGCATGGAAACCATGGATATCGGGATTGAATGTTTATTGGCAGCAGATATGCAAACTGCTTATGCCTTGGCACGTCAGTTAAATAGCCTGAATCAGGAACGTCGTCAGGTTGAAGGGCAAATTAAACAGGATGCGTTGGCTGAACTGGAAAAGCTGCAATTGCATACAACTGATTTGCCGCATGCTTTGGTCTTGTTTGAAGAACATTGGCATCAAGGTGTGATAGGCATTGTTGCGGGTCGCTTAAAAGAACAGTTTCACAGGCCTGCAATCGTTTTTGCTGCTGATGAAGATGGTGAACATATTAAAGGCTCGGCCCGTTCCATAGAAGGTATTCATATTCGTGACAGCATTGAATTGGTGGCAGAGCAATATCCACACTTGGTTAGTCATTTTGGTGGGCATGCTGCAGCCGCAGGCTTGACCATTAAAAAGGCTCATTTTGCAGAATTTAAACAGGTGTTTGAACAGCTAATTGCGCAGATGGATGCAGAGCTGTTTCATGCCGTGCTGTGGACAGATGGTGAATTGCCGCCAGAGGCTTTTCATTTGCACACGGTAGAGATGCTGCAGCATTTGGCGCCGTGGGGGCAGAAATTTCCGCAGCCTGTGTTTGAAGGACGGTTTAAAGTGGTCGATTTTAGATGGTTGAAGGACACCCATTTAAAATTACGTTTGGCATTGGACAATGGGCAAGTGGTTGATGCGATTGCGTTTGGTGCCAAAGATAAATTTGAATTTAACCCGATGCGGGATCATGTGCGTTTGGTTTATGAATTAGAGCGCAATGTGTTTAATGGCAATGTGAGTTTGCAGTTGCATATTGTGCACTTGGAGCAGTAATCCAAATAAAAAATCCGCTCAATTTGAGCGGATTTTTTTGCTTGAATGCACAATTTCTGCCTCACTGCTTTATTTTAGTGCATAAAAAAGCACCCTTCCGAAGAAGAGTGCTGTTTGAATATCTAATTAGGCTAAACTTAGAAGCGATATTTTGCCGCTAAGCCAAAGCTGTTGTAGTCATTGTTGAATTGCTCACCAAAGCCTACACGACCCTCTAAGCTCACTTGTGGTGTAAAGAACTTACGAGCACTTACACCGAATTCGTTCGTATCTGCAGGACCGGTGTCTTTGCTGTAGTAATCCACACCAACACTCAATGTTTTATCGATGTAGTAGTCTGCAGCTAGATTGTATTCATCTAGATCACCGAAAGCTGCACCCGCTTCTAAGTTGATGTCTTTACCATTCGATAAAGTGGTTACGTATTTCGCACGTAAAGTTGGGTCGACACCATCGTCATAATCGTTGTCATAGCCTTTAACACCTGCAGCGATTAATAAACCTGGAGCAGGAAGGTAACCAACTTCGGCACCGTAAACTGTTTCATCGAAGTCAGCGCCAGAAGCATATTTACGGTCATCACGTCCAACATTACCACTTACATAGAAGTCAGAATTTGGAACGAAATATTCAGCACTTACGCCATATTGATGACGTTCATCATCACCAACTTCGTCATATTGGTATTTGGCGTTTACATTGCTTGCACGATCAAGGAACGCCGCTTCTGCCAAAGGCGCATTGCGGGTTTGTACAGGGTTGAAGTAATAAGTACCATCTACACCGAATGAACCGCTTGAGCTGCCATTGTCTGGATCGACATAAGCTGCTGATGCACCAATTTCAGCTTGGTATGCGTTCGCAGTACCAGTGATAGCCAAAGCTGAAAGTAGGGCTGATGCGATTGCTAATTTTTTCATGGAAAGTACCCCTCTGAATCTGGTTAACAGTTAAACTTTTTGTTACAACTTTCAGTCTAGGCGAAAAAAAATCAGCGTCAATCACAGGAGAGTTACCGCTTTGTTACAAGCGTTAATTTGTGTAATTTTTTGAGTTTAAGTGATTGAAATAAAAATGAAATAATTAAATGTTTTGTTTTATTAAAACTATGTAGATTTTGTGAATTTTCTAAATATTGACTATAAAATCATCAAATATGTGTCAGTTCTCCTTCAACGCTAGAGCAAATGGAAATTGCAGATCTAAATATTTCAGGCAAATTTAAGCTGAATATGTGTAGGCATTGGCTGGCTATTTATGTCTAGAAAAGTTGTATGGGAAATAGCAGCAGGGTGGCAATGCCTGAACAGGTCTGTGCTACAATTATTGGTTATTGAGCTTCATTGTTAATTGAGAGAATTTGCGTGGAAATTAATCCTTATCTAAACCAATTAAAAGACTTGAACGAACGTGGTCAAACACTACGGGGGTATCTTTGACTACGATCTGAAAAAAGAGCGTTTAGAAGAGGTTCTCCGCGAGTTGGAAGACCCTGCCATTTGGAATGATCAAAGTCGTGCTCAAGTGATGGCCAAAGAAAAAGGCGAACTTGAGAATGTGATTAATGTTCTGGAAGGTTTGGCAACCCAGTTGGAAGATGCGCAAGCCATGCTGGATTTGGCGGTTGAAGCAGATGATGAAGACTTATTGGTTGATGTGCAGTCAGAGTTGACCTCTGCTGAAGAAGAGCTGGCCAAATTAGAATTCCGTCGTATGTTCAGCAACCCAATGGATCCAAATCCGTGTTATGTCGAAATTCAGGCGGGTTCAGGCGGTACAGAAGCGCAGGACTGGGCATCTATGTTGCTGCGTATGTATATGCGCTGGATTGAACGTCATGGCTTTAAAGCAGAATTGATGGAAGAGTCAGATGGCGATGTGGCAGGGATTAAATCTGCAACAATTCGTGTAGAAGGCGAGTATGCCTATGGTTGGTTGCGTACTGAATCGGGCGTACATCGTTTAGTGCGTAAGTCACCATTTGACTCGGGTAACCGTCGTCATACGTCATTCTCTGCGGTGTTTGTTTCACCAGAAGTGGATGACAACATTGAAATTGATATTAACCCTGCCGATGTTCGTACTGATACTTACCGTGCTTCAGGTGCGGGTGGTCAGCACATTAACAAAACCGACTCTGCGGTACGTTTAACCCACGCACCAACAGGTATTGTGGTGGCTTGTCAGAACCAGCGTTCGCAACACGCCAACCGTGACCACGCATGGAAACAGTTACGTGCCAAGTTATACGAACTGGAAATGAGCAAACGTAATGAGGCGGCTCAAGCACTGGAAGACTCGAAGTCAGATATTGGTTGGGGCAGCCAAATTCGTTCTTATGTATTGGATGACTCGCGGATTAAAGACTTGCGTACAGGGGTGGAAACCTCAAATACGGGTGCAGTTTTAGATGGTGATTTAGACAAATTTATTGAAGCCAGTTTGAAACAAGGCCTGTAAGTTTAAATTTACAGGACCCAATAAGTCTGCCCAATTCGGTTGATCTGCTTAAATTGTTTAAACAATTTGTATAAATCGTAAAAAAGCGATATTAATATCGAAAAAATACGATATATTAAAGGCAGCTGCTGAATTGGGCTTATATTTACGAATATGTGTCTGAATGATGGATGTCGATTTAATATTTAAAGCCTTAGCCAATCCTACCCGTCGGCAAATTTTAGAATGGTTAAAAGCACCAGACCAATTTTTGTCGGTAGAAGAGTGTGGCGACTTTAAGCGTGGCGTATGTGCAGGACACATTGAGCGTTTGGGCAAGGTGTCGCAATCGACCATGTCAAATCATTTATCGGTACTGCAACAGGCAGGCCTTATTCGTGCAGAAAAGTATGGGCAATGGTCGTATTTTTCTCGTAATGAAGCACTAATTCAGCAATACATCGAATATTTAAAACACTCACTCTAAACAGTCGCATGTTGTAGTGAGTCATGAGGCAATGATGGCTGAATTAAACTCTCCTTTGGTTTTGGGTGATCTTCATCTTAAAAACCGTGTAGTGATGGCACCTTTAACCCGCAGTCGTGCCAGCGATGACCGTGTACCTACGCCAATGATGGCGGAATATTATGCACAGCGAGCCAGCGCAGGCTTAATTATTTCAGAAGCAACGGTGATTTCTGAAGAAGCCAATGGCTATTTCAATACCCCAGGTCTATTTACAGATGCACAAGTACAAGGCTGGAAATTGGTTACCGATGCGGTGCATGCCAAAGATGGTCTGATTGTCGCGCAATTGTGGCATGTGGGGCGGGTATCCCATCCTGATTTGCTGAAGGGTGAAACACCTGTTTCGGCAAGTGCTGTGCAACAAGCTGGTCATGTCAGTTTGTTACGTCCAAAGCGTCCTTATGTATTACCACGTGCTTTGGAAATTTCAGAAATTCATGCCATTACCGAGCAATATAAACAAGCCGCGATCCGTGCCAAAGAGGCTGGTTTTGATGGTGTAGAGCTGCATGCGGCCAATGGTTACCTGATTGACCAATTCCTACAAAGTAAAACCAACCAACGTGAAGATGAATATGGCGGTGCTGTGGAAAATCGCGCACGTTTCTTGTTGGAAGTTGTAGATGCCTTGATAGAAGTATGGGGCGCAGGTCGTGTCGGTGTGCATTTAGCACCACGTGGCGATGAACATGACATGGGGGATGATGATCCACGTGAAACCTTTGGCTATGTGATGCAGCAATTGGGTCAGCGCAAAATCGCCTTTTTCTTTACCCGTGAATATTTGGCTGAAGACAGCATTTCCGAAGAAATGAAAGCACGTTCAGGCGGTGTGCCATACATTGCCAACATGCGTTTAAGCCGTGCCGATGCGGTGGAATTATTGGCATCAGGCAAGGCCGATGCAGTGTCGTTTGGTAAGGCTTATATTGCTAACCCAGACTTATATGAGCGTTTACTGGCAGATGCTCCTTTAAATGAACTCAAACTGGAAACTATGATTGGTACTGCTGTTGCAGAAGGCTATATCGATTATCCAACTTTGGCTGAAACACAACAATCTGTAGAATAAAAGCCCGTACAGCGCCACATACGATTAACATGCGTGTGTGGCTCTGTTATATTTTGCCGACAGTCTTTCTTTTGGGGCGCATCTTTTGGCTACTCCATTTTGGTATAACGCAGCTTTAACCCTGCTAAAACCGATTTATCAGTCACGTATTCGTAAACGTGCCGAACATCCTGAGCAATTACAACAAGAACTGCTTGAGCGTTTTGGCCCATTTCAGCCCGCTAAAAATTTACATGCCATTTGGTTTCATGTGGTGTCGGTAGGTGAAACCAATGCTGCACAACCATTAATTGAATATTATTTAAAAGCAGGTCACCCTGTTTTAGTCACCAATACCACCAAAACGGGACAGGCTCGTGCCAAGTCTTTATTTTTAAAAGCACCCTATTTAAATTTATTTCAGGCCGTGTATTTACCTGCCGATCAGGTGCATTTAATTCGTGAGTTTTATCAAAAATATCAGCCTAAATTATTGGCCTTGGTCGAAACAGAATTATGGCCAAATTTGATTGATCAGGCGCAGCATTTTCAAGTGCCATGTTTACTGATTAATGCACGACTTTCAGAAAAATCGGCCAAAGGCTATGCCAAAGTTAAAGGCCTGACACGTGGCATGTTGCAGGGGTTGCAACAACTTTTGGCACAAGACCTTGCTACACAACAACGTTTTGTGGCTTTGGGTATGCCCGAAGCACGTACGCAGGTGTTGGGTAATCTTAAATTTGACATTACTGCACCTGAGCATTTTGTGCAGCAGGCAGCACAGCTACAGCAAGAATGGCAATTGGCACAGCGTAAAATTGTGGTGCTGGCCAGTACCCATGCACCCGAAGAACAACAATTATTGACTGCTTTAAAACCGTACTTTGAGCAACATCCCGAATTATTGTGCATTGTTGCACCACGTCATCCAGAGCGTTTTGATGAAGTTGCACAATTGGGACAAAGGCTGCAACTTAATATGCAGCGTCGTAGTTTGGGTGAAGGTATCCAAGCAAATACACAGCTATATTTAGCCGACAGTATGGGTGAAATGTGGCTGTGGTATGCCATGAGTCAGGCTTGCTATGTGGGCGGTTCATTGAATGAACCTGGCGGTGGTCATAATATTTTAGAGCCTTTGGCTTTAAATGTAGCCACCGTATTGGGTAAAAATTATTTTAACTTCCAAAGTATGGTGGATGAGTTTGTTGCGGCAGAAGCGGTGTACGTGGTTGATGATGCAGCACAAGCTGTGAAAACCTTGACTCAACTGTTATTTGAACCAGCATTACGTGCACAATTGAATCAGAATGCCCAAGTGATTATGTATAAAAATCGTGGTGCACTACGTGAGCATATTCAGGTCATGGATCAGTATTTGTAAGCATGAATATTGTATTACTTGGCCCGCGACAGACTACCAATGAAATATGGTCAATTACAGCACAGCGACAGCTGCAGCATTTGCATACGCATGTCGGTGTACAAGTCGGTGACACCTTAAAAGTCGGGATTCGTGGTGGCAAGCGTTATTTGACTGAAGTGGTGGAAGTCAGTGAGCAGCGGATTCAGGTCAAAGCCTTACATGAAGAAGCTGTACCTCAAAAATTACCCGTGACCCTGATTGTGGCCTTACCACGACCAAAAGTGCTGCGCCGTTTAATTATGGACAGCGTGACATTAGGTGTGGAAAAAATCATTTTACTGCACAGCTATCGGGTTGATAAAAGCTATTGGCAAACGCCATTTTTACAGCAGTTGGATCAATATATCACTTTAGGTTTAGAACAAGCGGGCGATACCATTGCGCCTGACATTCAGTGCTATAAACGCTTTAAACCCTTTGTGGAAGATGTTTTGCCTAATTTGATCTCTGCAGATTGTCCTGCATACGTGGCGCATCCTTATACTGAACTGGCAATGCCGAACACCATTCAACATCCTTGTAGTATTGTGATTGGCCCAGAAGGCGGCTTTATTCCTTATGAAATTGATTTACTCGAAAAAAACGGCTGCCAAGCACGACACTTGGGCAACCGTATTATTCGGACTGAAACCGTGATTGCCTATGTATTAGGGCGTTTGTTTGGCTCGGTTTGAATCTTCTTCAAGCAATGCCGTTTCACCTCGATACACTTTCACTTCCTGTACTGGGTAAGGAATGGAAATGTGATGCTCGGCAAAGGCCGCAATGACACGCTCCTGCACCTCACTAATGGAAGCCGATGTGGTGGTTTCGGTGGTATTGACCCACCAGCGCACATTTAAATTGATGGAAAAATCGGCCAATGCAGTGACATTCACACTAAAGGCAGGCTGACTTAAAATTTTGATGTCGCGGTCTAAAATGGCCAAAATAATCTGTTTGGCTTTTTGTACGTCATCTTCATAACCAATACCCACCACGAACTCGCAACGACGACGGGTATACGCAGTATTTACAGTCACGGCACTGGTATAGACCGTGGCATTTGGAATCACGATGCGACGGCCATCGGGAGAGCGCAAAAAGGTTGCACGAATCTGAATATCTTCCACCGTGCCTTCCATATTATTGACGATGATGTCATCGCCAATTTTAAAAGGCTCACCAATCAAAATCAGTACACCCGACAATAAGTTCTGAAAGATATCCTTAAAGGCAAAACCAATCGCCACTGAGCCTAATCCCAAAGCACTCATGAGCTGACTTGGGGTAAAGCCAGGAATGGCAATCACCATCGCAATTAAAAAACCAAAAAAGACAATGGCAGAGCTACCGACCCGATTTAACACCAAGACCAAATTTTGTCGGGTATAGGAGCGATTAGACAGTGTTTTACGGACAAACCATTTAAATACACGGGCAATTAACCAAAACAAAATCAGTACCACTGCAGCTATACATAAATACGGCACCCGCTCCCAAAAGCCATCCATAATTTTGTCGATAGTGGAGTAGGCGTCGTTGTACTTGGCCGTATGATTAATCACGGTTTGCGTGGTTTTGTCAGTGGCTTCATGCAACAGTTGACTGGTGTTTTCAGACACTTCACTTAACGAGGGCTTGGATTCTGCCACGGTGATTCCGAACTCAAAATAGAGAGGCTATTTTGCCTGAAAAAATGGCTTTGGTTAATCCGCTGTTACGCACTTGGCAATCTTTTAGACAAGATGATGACATTTTAGCTGAGATGTACTGCATGCTGTGTTTTTTACTTTTTATCGTGATTACGCTAAAAAATATTGATCCTTTTGCGTGTTGATGTTTGCAATATGCTGCGTAAAAAAATGTGAAGATGTAGCGTCGTTGAGCGTAAATTTCTTTAAAAATCATGCAATGCGCTGTAGAGTGGAATGAAAACACCACAGTATGTAGGCAGCATTTTCGGTATAAATCAGAACAGTCGAAGTTCTGAAATCTTGTATAAATTTTATGCGACTAAAGCCGAATAGTAGGCTGTAAAACAGTCAGTTCATACTGTAAATGTGCAGAAATAATAATCAATAACGTGGCATACATCTCGTGATGAGATGCAAGAACATCAAGGAAGTAGCAGATGAAAGACGTATATCCTGTTCCAGATGAATTTAAAAAGACTGCCCGTACCACTGAGGCAGAATATTTCCAACGCTATCAACAATCTATAGAGGATCCAGATGCTTACTGGGCTGAACAAGCTCGACGTTTGGATTGGATCAAACCTTTTACGCAAGTCAAAAACACCAACTTTGACCCCGAACATTTCAACATAGAATGGTTTGCCGATGGGCAGCTCAATGTCAGTGCTAATTGTTTAGACCGTCATTTAAAAGAGCACCCTTATAAACCTGCCATTATTTGGGAGGGTGATCATCCATCTCGTCACAAAGTAATTTCTTTTGCTTCACTGCATGATGAAACCTGCCGTTTTGCCAATGTGCTGAAAAAGAATGGTGTACAAAAAGGCGACCGAGTGGTGCTGTATATGCCTATGGTGTCGGAAGCTGCGATTGCAATGCTGGCCTGTGCACGAATTGGTGCGGTGCATTGTGTGGTTTTTGGTGGTTTTTCACCCGATGCTTTGGCCAGCCGAATTGAAGACTGTCAGGCCAAGTTAATCGTGACCGCAGACTCGGCCATGCGTGGTGGCAAGCCGATTTATTTAAAAGCCAATGTAGATGAAGCGCTGAACATTGCAGGTACTGAATGTGTGCAGAATGTGATTGTGGTGCATCGTACAGGCAACCCGATTCAGATGCAGCCTGAACGCGACTTGTGGTATCACATGGAAATTATGTCGGTGAATGACAATTGCCCGCCAGAACCGATGAATGCTGAAGATCCGCTATTTATTTTATATACCTCGGGTTCCACAGGAAAACCGAAAGGAGTTTTACATACCACAGGCGGTTATTTAACCTATGTGAACAGCACCTTCAGAGAAGTATTTGATCTGAAACAGGATGATGTGTTCTGGTGTACTGCAGATGTGGGTTGGATTACAGGGCATTCTTATGTTTTGTATGGCCCTTTGTCGAATGGTACATCCACCGTGATGTTTGAAGGGGTACCCCAATACCCAAGTTGGGCACGTACAGGACATATTGTCGATAAGCACAACATCACCATTTTATATACAGCACCGACTGCCATTCGAGCCATGATGCGGGAGGGAGACCATTTTGTACGTGAAAGTGACCGCAGCAGTTTACGTTTATTGGGTTCCGTTGGTGAGCCGATTAATCCTGAAGCTTGGAACTGGTATTACAACGTGGTGGGTGAAGGACGTTGCCCAATTGTAGATACATGGTGGCAAACCGAAACAGGCGGTATTTTAATTTCAGCATTGCCAGGTGCAACCCCGCTTAAACCGGGTTCGGCAACCCGACCATTATTTGGGGTACAACCCGCAATTGTGGATGCAGATGGCAATGAACTAGAAGGTGCAACAGAAGGTAATTTAATTATTAAAGATTCATGGCCAGGGCAAATGCGCAGTATTTGGGGTGACCCTGCACGTTTTATTGGAGCATATTTTTCGACCTATCCAGGTTCGTATTTCACAGGAGATGGTGCGCGCCGTGATGAAGATGGTTATTACTGGATCACAGGACGTGTGGATGATGTCTTGAATATTTCAGGGCACCGTTTAGGAACGGCCGAAATTGAAAGTGCTTTGGTGGCACATGAAGCGGTGGCTGAGGCAGCAGTGGTGGGAATGCCACATGACATTAAGGGGCAGGGGATTTGTACCTTTGTGACCTTACAAGCAGGAATAGCAGAGTCAGAACAGTTGCGTGAGGAGTTAGTGCATTGGGTGCGTAAAATTTTAGGGCCAGTGGCAACACCAGATGCTTTGTATTGGGCACCTGCTTTACCTAAAACCCGTTCAGGTAAAATTATGCGTCGTATTTTACGTAAAATCGCTGCAAATGAATTGGATAGTTTGGGAGACACTTCCACCTTGGCTGAGCCGCAAGTGGTCGAACATTTGATTGCTACGGTGTATGGGGGGAGGTGAGGAATTATTTTTAATAAATTGAGATCATTAAAAAAAGCCTCAATCTTTCGATTGAGGCTTTTAGAATTTGGAGCGGGAAACGAGACTCGAACTCGCGACCCCAACCTTGGCAAGGTCACCGAGATTTATTTCATTAAATTACATTAATTGTAAGTAACTGATTTAATTGGAATGATTTAAATTTTTATAGGGTAAATATTTCATCAATTTATATCATTTAATGTTATTTTGGTCACTTAATTTTAGATATTTTACTTTGTAAAAGTCACCTATTTTTTGATACTGATTTTCATGAGAAACAATAACAATATATGGTTTAATATAATGATTATTAATCAGTATGAAAATATTTTATATTCAATTCAGTAAATGAATATTATGCCCAATCCTATTTTGGATTATTTGCAGGGTTTCTGAGCGAATCTGTTCAGGTAATAGATCACGAGTGATCCTAGTGAATCGTCTGGTAACCTCACAAATCGAGCCAATTATTTCATCGACTTCTTTAACAGAAAGATCGGCTTCCTTAGAACCACGTTTTACAAGAGCTTGTCGAGGAATATCCAGTGCCTCACCCATGATATCCATTTGATGATATCCACCTGGCCCTTCACAGAAAGTAACATCATAGGCAGGGGCGAGTTTCCATTGCCCATTTTGGGACATCAGAAATGAAAAGTTTTTGCAATGATCATCTCGATTATTGAAGACTACATTGAAAACAGCTCGCTTGAATGCAATTGCTTTTTCGCGAACATCATTGGTGCAAAAGTGTGCAGCGCGAAGAAAGTTACTGTAGTCTAAACTTCCAGGCGATGTCAAATCAGCTCCAGTAAAGGCAGCTAAACTTTGCATTGGGATGCGTATGCTATGTTTTCGATAAAATCTCTTTGATGCAAATGCGGTTAATCCATTCGGAAGAGTAAAATATTGAGTGTCAGGGGTATCAATATGACAATAACGCAAGCATTCTGCATAAACAGCTTCAATTGCACAAACTTCAGGATGCTCTTGCTGAGCGGGAAATTTGATCAGCCAAGCTTCATGTTGATATGAGCTAACTGTTGAGAATTCGTTGGTGACAGCATCACGATAGACGAGTGCTTTTGGCCTTACACCTTGTGGCGATCCACCCATAATTAATAAATACTGTAAAAATTCTGCACCTTCTCCTTTGAGAAATTCCTGGACTTCTTGAGCGAGTTTAATCAGTGGAATATTTTCAGTTAATGCTAACTCAGGTGCTGAAGATTCAAAGGATAATGCCCCCATCGCATGTGTATTAATATACGTGAGTCGTTCTAATGGCCCAATCCGTGCTGGATTGAATCCATCTTTTTAAATAAGCGATCCATAAGAAGCATGCCCCAACCATCGGGTAGGGCATCATATATAGGACCTGGCAATCCCATTTGATGTGCAGGAAAGTTCTTTCTTAATGGTCACGTTTTAACGGAAGTAGGTAAGAGAAAAGTTCTAAACCTTTACTGATCGCTTCTGCACTGTATTCAAAGGCGATTAATGGTCGACCTGTGATTGCGGTTGAGGAGACCAGTGTACCTCAAAGCCAATATTCCCCCCATCCATTGTAGTAAACATTAAGTTTTTTGAGCATGGATTTATTTCCTTTTGATACGTTGGCGAGCCGTATTGCTCTCATAGCGGAGAATGTCATCTACACTGTTTAAATCTGGTTTGAAGAGTTCCTCTAATTCTTTTAATCTGCCCAATACCATGGCAACGCGTACTAAATTTTCAAATGAAACATTTCGACCAGCTTCCAGATTAGATACTGTATTCACGCTAACACCAGCACGTGTAGCGACGTCTGACTGAGTCATTTCCAGATAAAGTCGTTCTTTGCGAAGCCTTTCACATAATAAAGTAACAACTTCTTCAGGTTTTTTGAATTTTAAATCCATAATATTGGGTCTTATATCTATATAAATCCATTAAAGCACAAAATAATGGATTTATAAAAATAAACCATTTGATGTAAGGAGGGTGCTTTATTAGCCTGATTAGATCCCATTAGATTAAAGGGTAGTATTTCAAAAAGTATGCTGGCGTTAAACAAATCCATTATTAAGGTAAAAGAAAGTCAAATCAAAGGCTTTAAAATGATTTTCGAGCTTTTTAGAAAAGTTGCAACTTCTCCTAAATCCACGCCTGATTCGATGACGAATTCTACAGTTGTTACCTTCAATACCGACGGTAAAAAACTTACCGATCACTTGCTTGCAACATTGAAATGCTGTGATAAAACTATCCCAGTGATCACTCGCAATTCCAGCATATTGAACCCTAAGCTTTTTAAGTCTAGCTTTAAGACGTTGAACCGTTGCTAAATCCCGCTTACCCCAAACATAAGCAACAACTTCTCCAGATTCTCGATGGTAGGCATAAATAAGCCATTGTTTATTTTTCTTATTCCCTACAAAAGTCCAAAGTTCATCGACTTCAAGACATTCGTAGTGGCTTTGTTTAGGCTGAATCTGATAGATCGATTCACTTAAGGTTCGTAATACCTTGCCAATGCTGATACGCTCGACTTCAGCAATATCTCTTACACCGCTTCCTCTGACCATTAAATGTAATATCTTGCCGGTAATACCTGAGTTACATCCTTGATAGCTTAATGCATGATCACCAATAAACTGACGTTTGCAATCTTTGCATTGATGGTTTTGTTTCCCATCTACTTTGATGCCATTTCTCTTTATATTATTACTTAGACAGGTAGGACATTTGATTTGTAGCGTTATTTTCATACCTCTATTTTATCAAAAGCCATATTGTTTTTTTCAGCATACTTTTTGAAACACCACCCAAATTTTTATTACAAGCAGCTTAAAGATGAGAAACTATCATGAGATACATCAGTAACTTGAATACCCCAAGTGCTTTTGCATCTTTACTTTTGAAGCAGAATTTAATTCGCCTTTCATTTACATTCAAGCTGAAGTTTTCTGCCCGTAATGTTAAATCCTGTAATGTCTTTTTGAGCTCTGTCTTGCTCTGTTGAGAGAGTTCTAAATGAAGATATTTTTTCGGAAATAAACTATGAATAAAAGAAAGAAGTTTCTTCAGTTGCCGTTTTTCATTCAGTTCAAAAATTAACTGGGCTGAATTGGGCTGAACTTTTTCAAGATAAATTGAGTAGATCGTATGAAGCTGTTTTTTGTATTTACTTTGTACATTTGCATAGCGCTCCTGAACATGTTGAATGACTTTTTTTTCCTCCTGATTGGTTGGCAACATGGTGACCAATGCATTCGGAGTTTTCCTTAAAAAATCTGTGGTAAATAACCTCGATGATTTTTTTTGGTTTACACAGGAGGTTTTCAAATGTAGGGCTCTGGCACGTAATTTTTGCGCGATTTGCAAAGGAATGGCTTCAGGTAACAGAAGATCTTGCTCTTTTTCTACTGCAAGAATGTGATGCAATAATTCAAAAGTCATCTCTGAGTCATGAGCTCCTAGCATCAGTGAATCAGGCGATTTCTGTTGTTCTGGTTTATATTGATGATCATGTTGCCTGTAACGGTCTTTAGTGAGTTGATCAAATAAAAACTGTTTGATCGCCCGTTGCTGAACAGGATATTTAATAGCATCATCATGTTTCAGAATATTAAAATAGGCTTCTTTAGGAAGTGGGCTGTGCATTTGATTCAGCTGGTAGCTAATTGCCAGATGCATTAAATGCAGATAGCTTGAACAGGTCGTGTCAGGGGTTAGGTGCCCGGCAAAATGAGAAAGTGCATACCAGGTTTGCTGAGTATTTCTGTTTCGCAACAATGCATAACGGATACGTAATTGCTCATGTGGGCTATAGTCAGTAAATGCATCTGAAAGTGTTGAGTTTTTTAAAATCAGGTAAAGATGATTAAATGCAGAATGGCGCAGACTATGGTAAGTAAAATTGTGTTCTCCAAAAACTGGCTGGATCAATTGTTTCAATAGGGAATTCACTTCATTTTCATGAGTTTCTTCTAAGGACTGTTTTAAAAACAGCGGTTGTGCAACTGATTTTCCTTGTTCTTTTAGCAGACGTTTTCTATTCTGACTATATATTTTAAATGCATGTAATTCGTCGGCTTTAAGTAGATGATGCAGGGGAATCTTGCGGTAAGCTGAGTAGCTTTTTTGATTTTTATTGCGATTGTTGCGAATAGTGATTATCACAGCATCTTCACTAATAAATAGATCACGTACGAAGATATTCAATGTTTCATTGATCCGTAGTCCGACTCTGAACCCCAGAATA
Organism: Acinetobacter sp. A2; assembly: GCF_048537555.1. NCBI lineage: Bacteria > Pseudomonadati > Pseudomonadota > Gammaproteobacteria > Moraxellales > Moraxellaceae > Acinetobacter > Acinetobacter sp. A2. The sequence continues at coordinate 2,706,292 of NZ_CP183239.1, read as the reverse complement.
AAAATCAGTTTAAATATATTTTTATCCTGAATCGAAATATTTTGAGTATTTTCGAGCTGCTCTAGCATGTGGTGAAAAATATGGGGCGAGATCAATGCGGTTCTGCAGATTTTTACCTGGATTAAATTATCCAGATCAACAGTGGGTGCGTTAAAAAATAAGGTCTGTTTGTGATGAAACTCCTGTAGACGTTTTTGTAGAGTTGCTCTAGTTGTTTCTTTCTTTAATAGAAGCATTTCTCCATACAAATCTTCAAAATCAGCATCTGAAAATGATGAAATATCTTTGTCTTGGGTTGCCTGCAGCCAATGGACTGCAAACTGTGAAAACATGGTCTTCAGAGAACTTTGCTTGAGCGGCTGAAAATCTGCACGTATAAGCTTGCGCTTAAATCGTTGCTGCTGCTGAATAATATGATTTAGAAGGTCCAGTTGAGGTTCCGTTAATTTTGAGCGTAGAATGCTCCACAGCAGCAAACGTTCCAAGGCTGGAGATTGTTCTTTAGCATATAATTCTATGAGTTGATCGCTATAGTTTTTTGCACGAATAGCTTGACGTATTTCTACTAAAATATCGGCTATATCTAATGCAATAGTGACTGTAGACTGGTTCTGAGGGTTCTCATAAACTTTCTGAATCGTATGGGTAGGCGTGGGTTCAGGCTGACTAAAATAAGCTGCTAATTGTTTTTCGAGAGGACTGGAACTATAAATTTCATTTTTTAAGATACAAATGGACATTTGATCCAGCCCGCTGTTTTTCAGGAACTGTGTATAGTAAAAACCGTATTTTAACAGGTCTTTACAACGCACCTTTTCCTCAGGGAAGCATTCAATAATACAAGCGTTAATCAGATGTTCTGCATCTTCAATATCCGAAAATAAATCAAATTTTTGATGTTTTAGTCTGTAGATCCAGCATTTCACAATGTCGTGTAGCACAAACGTTTTGGTATAGCTGACTGAAAAATCAGGGTCATATATACGCTGATTACCGAAATTCCGGTTCGGGATATCAAGTGAAACAATATGATTCAGGTTTAAAAAACTTTGAAATTTCTTTGTTTTTAAAATGATTTTTAAAAACTTTTGTAGTTCGTTCTCATTATAAATGCCATTAAATAATATTGAACTGATCAAACAGAAGCCAAGTGATTGAGTTAGACTGAAGTCATTATGTTTTGTCCAGTAAGCAATCATATTTTGGGCAAATTGAGTAACTTTTTTACCATGTTTTAAGGTTTCAATATTTTGTAGTGGCAGAGACCTTTCGTACCTTACGGGAGCGGCAGGCACTGGATAGTAGTGATTCGATGAAAGATTAAAGCGCTTGATATATTTAGCAAATTCTATACGTGCCATCTGATAGCTACGGATGTTTGACTTACAGTGTTCTAAAAGCTGATTATCAACTTGACGACAAATTTCCGAATAGTTCTCAGGCGTCAGCTCTATACATTTCTCACTAAACAAGTTCAGAAGAAATGCTTTGTTTTTTCTATGCTTTTTTATTCTTTTGAGGGAGTGTGGGTGTTTACTCATTCAATCAGGAACCCGTTAAATGTAGACATACTTTTAAGTTCTAATATTTCGACAAGCTTGTCTTGTGCTACTCGAATATGATCGTAATCAGTTGCCTGAAAACCCGAATAACGATCAAACAGTCCCTGCATTGCTTCGTCATGACCAAAGATGTCTTTAACTATATCTTCATTGCAGTATTGTGCAAAAAAATAACGAGAAAAGTGGCGGGTCCAATTGCGCTGAAGGGCTATTTCTGTACAGAATTTTTGAATATCAGAAAGTTCTAAATTTCGGATATCTCCTTGTGGATCGTAAAATAATAGAAAGGGGCGTTCACCCTCGAAGACCTCATGGATTGTTTGTACTTGTTCATTGGACAGATAGGCTTTTGTGAGGTAGAGAAAGTGTTTTAAATATTTTAGGTAATGCTGTATTTCATCACGAAGATAATCGTTAAACGGTAGATATCGTCCAATGGTGCCCGAATAACGCTGCTCTTTATCTGCAACAGCCATCAATTGATTGTCGAGGTCAATATAATCTAGATTTGGCGGGAAGGACTCACTTGGTCGTGCTGAAGTTATCAGCATGCAAATATGCCAAAGCCAGATTGAATAATACTTCAGTGTTTTGAAAGGATTTGGATTACCTCGAACTTGTTCATCAAGCTGTTTAAATAAAGATTTAACCAGTGGCAGATCTGGTGTTTGCTGACTACCGAAAGTAATAGGAGATTTAAATTCTTCGATATAACTGCTGTTGAGCTGCGGGCAAACTAGATAAAGTGTTTGGCTATAAATATCGAGAATATCTATGATCTGTGTTGAAGAGTAATGGCAAGGAATATAGTGCTGAACGCTTACGCCGCTAAGTAACTTACTTTCCAATTCATAACCTAGCTCATTCAATGTAATGTCACTGAGTAAACGTGGGAGATTTTGTTGAGTTAGCTGGAAAGTCAGCTCTTTATTGATGCTACGTAAATGCTCTTGTACTTTTGAATCAATTTTTGCATGATCCCACTTTTTTAGTTGAAAAATATTTTTAAAGTAAACTTGAGGCAAGGGAATTGTAAAAGAGTTTATGGTATTCAGCATATGTTCTTTCAAAACAAAATCTTTGAATTTAGAGATTTCAAAGCTTTGTTTGAAGAAACACGAGTCAGGCTTCAGTAAAACTTTTTTATTTTTTGCAGTGATTCGTGAGTTTTTTTGGAAAACTGGCAGATCTTTATAATAAGTAAGGCTGAGTACTGAAAATAGAAGTAAAGCATGAATGGGAGAACTTTCTGCTTCTTCAAATAAAACTTGCATAACGTGCCGTGCAGTAGGTAAATCGAAAACCCGAGGATTTGGCTTGTTCATTAGCTCATTCTTGTTTTGATGCAGAATTTTACTTTTCAGATTTACGATTTGGGCAGTGACAGAATGTTGCTCTAATCCAGTAAATTCAAAGTTATGATCTTCAACTGTTTCAATGACTTTATCTTCGCGTGATTGTTTAGCTGTACCCTGTTCAAACTTGGTCTGATACGTTTGCTCATCATCAAGAGTAGTTCTTGAGGTCTTGTAAACATCTGTTTGGGGAGGTTCTTGGATGCCTGGATTACTTTGACGGTGTCTTTTTTGACGTTCTGATTGAGTATAGGTATACGTATAAATAACGCGGATTTCTGCCAATTGGCCTATTTGGGTTTTCTTTAAACTCTCTTTGGATTTGTCAAATAATTTTCTATTCTCAGTTTCAGCTTCTTTTAGAAATTCAACAAGATCGTCTAATTCGATCGGAAGAGACGGTAAAAAATTGTAAAGCCAATGGTATTCCTGCTTTGTACTGGCTAAACGAAAACGTCTACAAAGATTAGCTACAGTAGCTGCATGTTCTTTGCTATCAAGTAATTCAATGCATTGAGTATTGAAAATGGCCCATTTCAGTGCATTTGATTGATATGCTGATGGAGTGTTGATCAGCGCCAGGAGATAATGAGCTAATGGATACTTACTAATCGATAGATCAGTAGGATGCTGATTCATAATTTTAATTAGTTTAACGACTTCAGTTGGTCGGATGAAATCATTGAGCTTAAAGAAGTCCTGATCATTTTCCAGTTTTGCTTCCGCCAGTGCTTGATAGAAGTCTCGAAATAGCTCAAGCTTTAATTCTTGAGTATCTTCTAAATAACGATATTCGTTCATGATTAAATTCCCGCCAGAATTTTTTCTAATGACAGTGGGTCGGCATAATTTGAAATAGAACTCACTGGACTTTTGGATTTAGACAGTCCTGATAATTCTCGTAGATAATTGATAGTTAAAACTTCCTGACCGAAAATTTCCTGAAGATGTGCAGCTAAGTATTCTTCATTTAGCCAATTTGCAATGATGTCTAAGCCATGAATGGAGTGGTGTAATCCGGAACACAGTAAGGCCTTTACTTCGCTTAAAGCCTGGATGGTGAATTCGTAGGAATTATTTTTTTCATAAGCTCTGAACTTAAATTCATTTTTATTCTTGTTGTAAGAATAGGCATAGATCCAGCTGAAATGACTACTAAAAAAATAGTGATCAGGTTTGTCTGTTGTCAGAACAGGAATGTCGACTTTTTGTTGAAAAGTAAAATCCAAATGATAGTTTTGCTGTTTCTCATTAAGCTGAAAAAATAGAGCAATCCAGATTTGGTAGGCATGCATACATTTTGGATAACACATTAATTTTAAGTTTTTTGAAGATACACGATGACTTTCAATAGCTTTTTTTTTATAGACATATGCTGATGTCTCCCCATATTTATGCCAAGTGGCTGAAAAATAAGCTATAATATTCACGTATTTTTTATAGGAGAGTCAAGGGTTGTGCACCCTATATTGTGTTATTAAATTGTAAATTTCACTATATATAGTGTTTTTAATCTTTTTTGGGCTTTGTTGCACAAACCTATCTGTAAAGGCTTTTTCAGCGATATAATTTTCAAATGAAGAAGCCTACACACAAAATCTATCGCACAACCAATTGGCCCGCATATAACCGAGCACTCATGAGTCGCGGAAATATTGCCATTTGGTTTGATCCTGCTACGCAATGGTATGCGCCATCAAAAGGCAAACAAGGGCGAAATCAAATCTACTCCGACGCAGCTATCCAATGCTGCTTAATGATTAAATCCTTATTCCGTCTGTCTTTACGTATGGTTACTGGCTTTGTGCAAAGTCTGATTAAACTTTGCGGATGAGCAGCCCCGAATATCAGTGATATTCTTACACCACGCTTTGTAGAAGACAAAAGCATATTGATATTGTAATCAGCTACCAAAAAAGTAGCGATGGGCTGCATCTACTCATGGACTCTACAGGCATGAAGTTTCTAGGTGAGGGCGAATGGAAACGAAAGAAACATGGACCTGAATATCGTCGCCAATGGCGTAAACTACATATTGGTATAGATGCTAAAACCCTACAAATACGCGCTATTCAGCTCACAACCAATAATCTCAGTGATTCACAGGTGCTTGGTGATTTACTTAATCAGATTCCACAAGATGAGCGGATTGATTCTGTTTATACCGATGGAGCTTATGACACCAAGCAATGCCGTCAGGTCATTGCAGATCGGCAAGCGCATGCGGTGATTCCACCTAGAAAAAATGCGAAACCATGGAAAGATACAAAGAGTAGCTCGCTAGAGCGAAACGAATGACTTCGAACAGTTACACGTTTAGGCAGGACACTCTGGAAAAAAATGGTCAGGCTATCATCGGCGAAGTTTGGTTGAAATAAGATGCATTGCATCAAATTATTAGGAGATAAGCTCAGTGCAAGGAGTTTTGATAGCCAAGTGAATGAGATCCATGCACGTGTAGCAGTCCTTAACAGATTTACGGAATTAGGTCGACCACTTACCCAAGTTACGCCTTAAATTTGGCTCAATTAGGGGCGCTTTGCATTTCAAATCTTTGTGCAACAAAGCCACCTTAATAACGGATTTGTTTAACGCCAGCATACTTTTTGAGACACCACCAGTAATTTTAATTAAGAAATGCGAAATAAAGCACGCAATTGAATATGCGCTGTAACATTAATATTGTATATTAATTAACTAATCTAGGATGGTTTTTTGTCTGCGCTAAATAAATTTGGTCATGTAAAGCATAAATAATTGATATGGCTAAACTTTCAAATTGAGGTAAAGTTATAAATGAATACATCGGTAAAAATAATCTCTGTTGATGGTGATGTTTGGCGTTTTTCAAAGACAAATAAAAAAATAATTCTAAAAAAGGGGGCAAAGCTTCAGACCAAGGATGTGTTGCATCTTTCTGAAGAAAGCAATGTTGTGTTGCAGCTTTCAAATGGCCGTGTGGTTGAAATACACGGTAAAGATTTAACGAATAATGGCGGTAATTTTAGCCTGAGTTCTTTATTGGGCGAATCAAATTCAGATATCGATAAAATTGTAAATTTTGCAAAATCATTTCAGCAAATGAATGACACTGAACAACAAAATGATGTTGTTCGTTTGGATGATGGTCGCGTATTTAAAAAAGAAGGTAAGGACTACGTTGAAATTGCAGGGGAGTCTTTTGATGAAGATCCTGATGTAACGCAAGGTGGTCATCGTTTTGTTCAACTTACTCGTGCGGGCGAAACATCTGTCGCCGATGGCATCAAACCTTTAATGTTGAACCGAGTGGTAGATAATATTCCGCCTTTAGGAATTGAGTACCCAATATTACCTTCAGTTATCAAACCATTTGAGCATGGTTTGGGTGGTGGTAGTTGGACACCTTTGTCGCCATTTGCACCTACACTAAACACGCCACCTGTCGCAAGCGATGACACGTACAACACCGCATTCAACACGCCAGTGGCACTCAACCCATTGGCAAATGACAGCGATGCAGATGGCAACCCACTGACCATTACTGCGATCAATGGCGTGCCTTTAACGCCGGGCACCGCCCAACAAATCAACACCCCGAACGGTGTGGTGAACATCGATGCCCAAGGCAACATCACCTTCACACCGAACACAGGCTTTACAGGTCAAGAAAGCTTCAGCTACAGCATCAGCGATGGCCAAGGCGGCAGCGCAACTGCGACTGGAACCATCAACGTTTCAGCAGCACCCAACACGCCACCTGTCGCAAGCGATGACACGTACAACACCGCATTCAACACGCCAGTGGCACTCAACCCATTGGCAAATGACAGCGATGCAGATGGCAACCCACTGACCATTACTGCGATCAATGGCGTGCCTTTAACGCCGGGCAGCGCACAACAAATCAACACCCCGAACGGTGTGGTGAACATCGATGCCCAAGGCAACATCACCTTCACACCGAACGCAGGCTTTACAGGTCAAGAAAGCTTCAGCTACAGCATCAGCGATGGCCAAGGCGGCAGCGCAACTGCGACTGAAACCATTAACGTTTCAGCAGCACCCAACACGCCACCTGTCGCAAGCGATGACACGTACAACACCGCATTCAACACGCCAGTGGCACTCAACCCATTGGCAAATGACAGCGATGCAGATGGCAACCCACTGACCATTACTGCGATCAATGGCGTGCCTTTAACGCCGGGCAGCGCACAACAAATCAACACCCCGAACGGTGTGGTGAACATCGATGCCCAAGGCAACATCACCTTCACACCGAACGCAGGCTTTACAGGTCAAGAAAGCTTCAGCTACAGCATCAGCGATGGCCAAGGCGGCAGCGCAACTGCGACTGAAACCATTAACGTTTCAGCAGCACCCAACACGCCACCTGTCGCAAGCGATGACACGTACAACACCGCATTCAACACGCCAGTGGCACTCAACCCATTGGCAAATGACAGCGATGCAGATGGCAACCCACTGACCATTACTGCGATCAATGGCGTGCCTTTAACGCCGGGCAGCGCACAACAAATCAACACCCCGAACGGTGTGGTGAACATCGATGCCCAAGGCAACATCACCTTCACACCGAACGCAGGCTTTACAGGTCAAGAAAGCTTCAGCTACAGCATCAGCGATGGCCAAGGCGGCAGCGCAACTGCGACTGAAACCATCAACGTTTCAGCAGCACCCAACACGCCACCTGTCGCAAGCGATGACACGTACAACACCGCATTCAACACGCCAGTGGCCCTCAACCCATTGGCAAATGACAGCGATGCAGATGGCAACCCACTGACCATTACTGCGATCAATGGCGTGCCTTTAACGCCGGGCAGCGCACAACAAATCAACACCCCGAACGGTGTGGTGAACATCGATGCCCAAGGCAACATCACCTTCACACCGAACACAGGCTTTACAGGTCAAGAAAGCTTCAGCTACAGCATCAGCGATGGCCAAGGTGGTACGTCGACGGCGAATCAGATCATCAGTATTGCGCCAGTGGGAACAACTGCCCTGAGCTTAAGCGCAGCAGCGGTGAACGAAGGTGCGGACATCACCATCACCGCGACGGTGGACAACGCACCACAAGGCAGTGACTTAGTGATCAGCTTGGACAATGGCCAGATCATCACCATCTTGGCGGGGCAAACCACAGGCAGCGTGACCTTTGCCAACCCGAATGGAGAAGACCCATATCTCGATGCCGAGAGCTTGGTCTTTGGGGTAGACAGTGCATTGGGCGGCAACTATGAAAACCTCATCAGCCCAGCCGATGTCAGCGTACAAGTCAATGACACCATTGACGACAGCACGCTGAGCTTAAGCGCAGCAGCGGTGAACGAAGGTGCGGACATCACCATCACCGCGACGGTGGACAACGCACCACAAGGCAGTGACTTAGTGATCAGCTTGGACAATGGCCAGATCATCACCATCTTGGCGGGGCAAACCACAGGCAGCGTGACCTTTGCCAACCCGAATGGAGAAGACCCATATCTCGATGCCGAGAGCTTGGTCTTTGGGGTAGACAGTGCATTGGGCGGCAACTATGAAAACCTCATCAGCCCAGCCGATGTCAGCGTACAAGTCAATGACACCATTGACGACAGCACGCTGAGCTTAAGCGCAGCAGCGGTGAACGAAGGTGCGGACATCACCATCACCGCGACGGTGGACAACGCACCACAAGGCAGTGACTTAGTGATCAGCTTGGACAATGGCCAGATCATCACCATCTTGGCGGGGCAAACCACAGGCAGCGTGACCTTTGCCAACCCGAATGGAGAAGACCCATATCTCGATGCCGAGAGCTTGGTCTTTGGGGTAGACAGTGCATTGGGCGGCAACTATGAAAACCTCATCAGCCCAGCCGATGTCAGCGTACAAGTCAATGACACCATTGACGACAGCACGCTGAGCTTAAGCGCAGCAGCGGTGAACGAAGGTGCGGACATCACCATCACCGCGACGGTGGACAACGCACCACAAGGCAGTGACTTAGTGATCAGCTTGGACAATGGCCAGATCATCACCATCTTGGCGGGGCAAACCACAGGCAGCGTGACCTTTGCCAACCCGAATGGAGAAGACCCATATCTCGATGCCGAGAGCTTGGTCTTTGGGGTAGACAGTGCATTGGGCGGCAACTATGAAAACCTCATCAGCCCAGCCGATGTCAGCGTACAAGTCAATGACACCATTGACGACAGCACGCTGAGCTTAAGCGCAGCAGCGGTGAACGAAGGTGCGGACATCACCATCACCGCGACGGTGGACAACGCACCACAAGGCAGTGACTTAGTGATCAGCTTGGACAATGGCCAGATCATCACCATCTTGGCGGGGCAAACCACAGGCAGCGTGACCTTTGCCAACCCGAATGGAGAAGACCCATATCTCGATGCCGAGAGCTTGGTCTTTGGGGTAGACAGTGCATTGGGCGGCAACTATGAAAACCTCATCAGCCCAGCCGATGTCAGCGTACAAGTCAATGACACCATTGACGACAGCACGCTGAGCTTAAGCGCAGCAGCGGTGAACGAAGGTGCGGACATCACCATCACCGCGACGGTGGACAACGCACCACAAGGCAGTGACTTAGTGATCAGCTTGGACAATGGCCAGATCATCACCATCTTGGCGGGGCAAACCACAGGCAGCGTGACCTTTGCCAACCCGAATGGAGAAGACCCATATCTCGATGCCGAGAGCTTGGTCTTTGGGGTAGACAGTGCATTGGGCGGCAACTATGAAAACCTCATCAGCCCAGCCGATGTCAGCGTACAAGTCAATGACACCATTGACGACAGCACGCTGAGCTTAAGCGCAGCAGCGGTGAACGAAGGTGCGGACATCACCATCACCGCGACGGTGGACAACGCACCACAAGGCAGTGACTTAGTGATCAGCTTGGACAATGGCCAGATCATCACCATCTTGGCGGGGCAAACCACAGGCAGCGTGACCTTTGCCAACCCGAATGGAGAAGACCCATATCTCGATGCCGAGAGCTTGGTCTTTGGGGTAGACAGTGCATTGGGCGGCAACTATGAAAACCTCATCAGCCCAGCCGATGTCAGCGTACAAGTCAATGACACCATTGACGACAGCACGCTGAGCTTAAGCGCAGCAGCGGTGAACGAAGGTGCGGACATCACCATCACCGCGACGGTGGACAACGCACCACAAGGCAGTGACTTAGTGATCAGCTTGGACAATGGCCAGATCATCACCATCTTGGCGGGGCAAACCACAGGCAGCGTGACCTTTGCCAACCCGAATGGAGAAGACCCATATCTCGATGCCGAGAGCTTGGTCTTTGGGGTAGACAGTGCATTGGGCGGCAACTATGAAAACCTCATCAGCCCAGCCGATGTCAGCGTACAAGTCAATGACACCATTGACGACAGCACGCTGAGCTTAAGCGCAGCAGCGGTGAACGAAGGTGCGGACATCACCATCACCGCGACGGTGGACAACGCACCACAAGGCAGTGACTTAGTGATCAGCTTGGACAATGGCCAGATCATCACCATCTTGGCGGGGCAAACCACAGGCAGCGTGACCTTTGCCAACCCGAATGGAGAAGACCCATATCTCGATGCCGAGAGCTTGGTCTTTGGGGTAGACAGTGCATTGGGCGGCAACTATGAAAACCTCATCAGCCCAGCCGATGTCAGCGTACAAGTCAATGACACCATTGACGACAGCACGCTGAGCTTAAGCGCAGCAGCGGTGAACGAAGGTGCGGACATCACCATCACCGCGACGGTGGACAACGCACCACAAGGCAGTGACTTAGTGATCAGCTTGGACAATGGCCAGATCATCACCATCTTGGCGGGGCAAACCACAGGCAGCGTGACCTTTGCCAACCCGAATGGAGAAGACCCATATCTCGATGCCGAGAGCTTGGTCTTTGGGGTAGACAGTGCATTGGGCGGCAACTATGAAAACCTCATCAGCCCAGCCGATGTCAGCGTACAAGTCAATGACACCATTGACGACAGCACGCTGAGCTTAAGCGCAGCAGCGGTGAACGAAGGTGCGGACATCACCATCACCGCGACGGTGGACAACGCACCACAAGGCAGTGACTTAGTGATCAGCTTGGACAATGGCCAGATCATCACCATCTTGGCGGGGCAAACCACAGGCAGCGTGACCTTTGCCAACCCGAATGGAGAAGACCCATATCTCGATGCCGAGAGCTTGGTCTTTGGGGTAGACAGTGCATTGGGCGGCAACTATGAAAACCTCATCAGCCCAGCCGATGTCAGCGTACAAGTCAATGACACCATTGACGACAGCACGCTGAGCTTAAGCGCAGCAGCGGTGAACGAAGGTGCGGACATCACCATCACCGCGACGGTGGACAACGCACCACAAGGCAGTGACTTAGTGATCAGCTTGGACAATGGCCAGATCATCACCATCTTGGCGGGGCAAACCACAGGCAGCGTGACCTTTGCCAACCCGAATGGAGAAGACCCATATCTCGATGCCGAGAGCTTGGTCTTTGGGGTAGACAGTGCATTGGGCGGCAACTATGAAAACCTCATCAGCCCAGCCGATGTCAGCGTACAAGTCAATGACACCATTGACGACAGCACGCTGAGCTTAAGCGCAGCAGCGGTGAACGAAGGTGCGGACATCACCATCACCGCGACGGTGGACAACGCACCACAAGGCAGTGACTTAGTGATCAGCTTGGACAATGGCCAGATCATCACCATCTTGGCGGGGCAAACCACAGGCAGCGTGACCTTTGCCAACCCGAATGGAGAAGACCCATATCTCGATGCCGAGAGCTTGGTCTTTGGGGTAGACAGTGCATTGGGCGGCAACTATGAAAACCTCATCAGCCCAGCCGATGTCAGCGTACAAGTCAATGACACCATTGACGACAGCACGCTGAGCTTAAGCGCAGCAGCGGTGAACGAAGGTGCGGACATCACCATCACCGCGACGGTGGACAACGCACCACAAGGCAGTGACTTAGTGATCAGCTTGGACAATGGCCAGATCATCACCATCTTGGCGGGGCAAACCACAGGCAGCGTGACCTTTGCCAACCCGAATGGAGAAGACCCATATCTCGATGCCGAGAGCTTGGTCTTTGGGGTAGACAGTGCATTGGGCGGCAACTATGAAAACCTCATCAGCCCAGCCGATGTCAGCGTACAAGTCAATGACACCATTGACGACAGCACGCTGAGCTTAAGCGCAGCAGCGGTGAACGAAGGTGCGGACATCACCATCACCGCGACGGTGGACAACGCACCACAAGGCAGTGACTTAGTGATCAGCTTGGACAATGGCCAGATCATCACCATCTTGGCGGGGCAAACCACAGGCAGCGTGACCTTTGCCAACCCGAATGGAGAAGACCCATATCTCGATGCCGAGAGCTTGGTCTTTGGGGTAGACAGTGCATTGGGCGGCAACTATGAAAACCTCATCAGCCCAGCCGATGTCAGCGTACAAGTCAATGACACCATTGACGACAGCACGCTGAGCTTAAGCGCAGCAGCGGTGAACGAAGGTGCGGACATCACCATCACCGCGACGGTGGACAACGCACCACAAGGCAGTGACTTAGTGATCAGCTTGGACAATGGCCAGATCATCACCATCTTGGCGGGGCAAACCACAGGCAGCGTGACCTTTGCCAACCCGAATGGAGAAGACCCATATCTCGATGCCGAGAGCTTGGTCTTTGGGGTAGACAGTGCATTGGGCGGCAACTATGAAAACCTCATCAGCCCAGCCGATGTCAGCGTACAAGTCAATGACACCATTGACGACAGCACGCTGAGCTTAAGCGCAGCAGCGGTGAACGAAGGTGCGGACATCACCATCACCGCGACGGTGGACAACGCACCACAAGGCAGTGACTTAGTGATCAGCTTGGACAATGGCCAGATCATCACCATCTTGGCGGGGCAAACCACAGGCAGCGTGACCTTTGCCAACCCGAATGGAGAAGACCCATATCTCGATGCCGAGAGCTTGGTCTTTGGGGTAGACAGTGCATTGGGCGGCAACTATGAAAACCTCATCAGCCCAGCCGATGTCAGCGTACAAGTCAATGACACCATTGACGACAGCACGCTGAGCTTAAGCGCAGCAGCGGTGAACGAAGGTGCGGACATCACCATCACCGCGACGGTGGACAACGCACCACAAGGCAGTGACTTAGTGATCAGCTTGGACAATGGCCAGATCATCACCATCTTGGCGGGGCAAACCACAGGCAGCGTGACCTTTGCCAACCCGAATGGAGAAGACCCATATCTCGATGCCGAGAGCTTGGTCTTTGGGGTAGACAGTGCATTGGGCGGCAACTATGAAAACCTCATCAGCCCAGCCGATGTCAGCGTACAAGTCAATGACACCATTGACGACAGCACGCTGAGCTTAAGCGCAGCAGCGGTGAACGAAGGTGCGGACATCACCATCACCGCGACGGTGGACAACGCACCACAAGGCAGTGACTTAGTGATCAGCTTGGACAATGGCCAGATCATCACCATCTTGGCGGGGCAAACCACAGGCAGCGTGACCTTTGCCAACCCGAATGGAGAAGACCCATATCTCGATGCCGAGAGCTTGGTCTTTGGGGTAGACAGTGCATTGGGCGGCAACTATGAAAACCTCATCAGCCCAGCCGATGTCAGCGTACAAGTCAATGACACCATTGACGACAGCACGCTGAGCTTAAGCGCAGCAGCGGTGAACGAAGGTGCGGACATCACCATCACCGCGACGGTGGACAACGCACCACAAGGCAGTGACTTAGTGATCAGCTTGGACAATGGCCAGATCATCACCATCTTGGCGGGGCAAACCACAGGCAGCGTGACCTTTGCCAACCCGAATGGAGAAGACCCATATCTCGATGCCGAGAGCTTGGTCTTTGGGGTAGACAGTGCATTGGGCGGCAACTATGAAAACCTCATCAGCCCAGCCGATGTCAGCGTACAAGTCAATGACACCAGCAACCCGACCACGGTGACCCTGAATAACGTGAGCGTGGATGAAGGCACAGGAACCGCGACGATCGGTGCAAGCCTAGATTATGCGCCGACCGATGGTCCATTGGTCTTGACCTTAAGCAATGATGCGACCGTGACCTTTAACGTGGGCTACACTCCGGGTGACATCGTGCAATCGACGCCATTTGTGGTACAAGGCGACGACGTCTACCTCGATGGCGAAAGCTACAGCGTGAGCATCAGCAGCTATACCGGTGGCGCAGAATTTGAAAATCTAGTGACCACGGATACTGCGACAGTGACCGTGAACGACACCATCAACCCAACTACTATTACACTAGATGGCTCAACCAGTAACGTGACAGGTCAGATTACGCTCACTGCGAGTGTAGATCATGCACCGCTGACGACCAATCTTGTCATCACTTTAACCAATGGTGGTCCTACGATTACAATTCTTGCAGGTCAAACCACGGCTAGTGTGACCTTTGCTAACCCGAATCCTACGCTGTCGCATACGTATGCAATTAACACGGCAGCAGGTGGTCGATATGAACAATTAGTGACGACCAGTACGGTAACGATTGCAGGTCCGCTGATTGATCTTGACGGTAATAATAGTTCTGGTGTTACGGGTACAGGCTATAAGACACACTTTGTCGATGGTGGTGCGCCAGTTGCGATAGGTGATGTTGATACCGTGATCACGGATGCGGATGCTGCTGGACAACATATTGCAACAGCAACGATTAAGTTGCAGGGCACAGCGGGTTCTGGTTTTGAAGCAGGTGATGTTCTTGCGGTAGGTACTTTGCCAGCAGGAATTACTGTTGCGTCGAATGATGGACATACCATTACCTTGACGGGTAATGCAACGCTTGCGGATTATCAAACGGCAATTAAGAACATTACTTTTGCAGCAGATGCCACTACACCGAACAAAGATCTGATTCGTCATGTCGAAGTACAGGTGACCGACGTCGATGGTAACCAAAGTAATGTTGCTGTTGCAGATATTACAGTGGGTATTATTAACGCACCAGGTCAGCCAGGTGGTCCAACCAATGGTAATGACCCAATCACAGGGGGTGATGGTGATGATGTTCTGATTGGTGATGCCGGTGGTGTTAAAGTTGTACTCGAACCAGGAAATAACTACAACCTCGCCTTTATCATGGACTTATCAGGTAGTATGGCAGCCCCATTAGATCAATCATCAGGAACTGGGAATGACCGTTTAAATCTGATGAAAGAAGCCTTATTGAACTATCTGAAAGACATTGTAGAACCATTTGCATCAAATGCAGCCGACCCAACCAAAGGCGGACAAGTCAATTTGACATTGATTCCATTTTCAGCTTCAGGTAATCCGAAGTTGTCTGCGAATAATGCAGGTGCAATAGATGGTGAGTCTGCTGTCCTTAGTGTATCTATTCGAGGGGATGGTACGTTAGCTAATCCATATCAGTATTCATATGCTAATGGTCCTTGGCAAACGGTTACTTCATGGTCAGACTTGGTTGATGGTATCTTGACCGATAAACTGGGTAACGGTGGTAGCAGCTTTACGCAGGGTGGTGGTACAAACTATGAAGCAGCATTTGATGTAGCAACAGCGTGGTTTAATGATGTACAAAGTGGTACAGGTCAAAATTATTTCAATCAGACGTTCTTTATTACAGATGGTGACCCAACATACTATGGTACTAATACATCAAGTAATGGTAGTTCACCAACGTTTACCACACTGCAACGTTCGTATGACGCATTTACAAAATTGTTGGGCGTGACAGGTGGTAATACAGTTCATGCTATTGGTATTGGTGCAACAGTTTCAAAACCAATTCTAAATTTATTTGACAATACGGTTAAAGATGGTGATGTGTATCACGTTGAAGTTGATACAGGAAGCCATAGTGCTGCTAGCAATGCTACGGGTGTTGAAGCACCAGCGGCTGATGTGAAATGGAATTTTACTGGTACTGGTAATACAACGGGTGTTACTGTTGTTTCAGGAGCAACGATTAGCAATGTATCAAACAGATTACAAATTATTGATACTGTTGCAGCAGATGGTCAAGCAGCAGTATTGGAAACAAATTCATTTGATGTCACCACAACAGGTGCAAATGGTGCATTAAATACCTATGCCAGCTTTACTTATCAACGTGCTACTGGAACAGTGGACAGTGGGGATAAATTTACTTGGACATTGGAAAAATTCAATACAGTGACTGGAGAATGGGAAGCTGTTGATAGTGGTTCAAATGCTTTTGAAAAGGATTTAGCAACAACAGCGATTACCATGAAGTCTAAACTACTTGAATTGGGTACATATCGCTATATCTTTACTGTTGAAGATGTGGGTACAAATCAGTTGAGAGTACAGCTTGATAATATCCAACTGAATACTTCGGCTGAACGTAGATACTTTAGGGATGTATTGAAGAAAACGACCAGTATTGGTACTAAGGATGTGGTTGCAGGCGAAGCTGATATTGTAATGACAGCCGACCAAATGAAGTATGCCCTAGAAGCAGGTAGCTTAAAACCAAACCCAAATAAAGTCGGTGATGACGTAATGTTTGGAGGTAAAGGTAACGATATTATGTTTGGTGATGTTATCAATACCGATTGGCTTGGTGTTGATAATGATACAACAGCGATTTGGGGTAATCGTGACATTAATGCTGCAAATCAGCCTGATGCTGAAGGTTCTGGTATGGCTGCTTTGACTTACTATCTCGGACAAATGTTGGGTCGTGAAGCAGAAGCTAATGATTACTATGAATTTATTAAAGCAGAATCTAATGATACAACAGGTGTAAGTCGCTTTAATGCGACCAATGACATGCGTGGAGGTAATGATGTTCTCGATGGTGCTGCAGGTAATGACATTCTGTATGGTCAGGGTGGTAATGATACTCTGATAGGTGGTACAGGCAGTGACATTTTGTTTGGTGGCACAGGTGCAGATATCTTTATGTGGGGTCAAACACTGAAACTTGATGGCTCAGGTAAGCCTGAAAGTGTGGGTGGTGTTCCAACCAAAGCACTTGTTAGCAGTGGTATCAATGATGCTGACGGTTCAACCGATACCATCAAGGACTTTAGCCTTGCAGACGATGACAAAATTGATGCCAAAGCCTTGCTTAATGCACTCGGCTGGAATGATGGTGTAGGCACAACATTAAGCCACTTTGTCAGTGTAAATGACAACACGATTAATATTCATGATGTTAATTTTGACCACAGTGTAACAATCGTGGTTGAGGGTCAAACCTTTAGCGATATCACCGACATGATCACCAAAACCAACTTCCAGACTTAAACCTAGCATAGAGGGCGTAGTCACTTCGCCCTCTATCCCAAATTTATTTATTAATATGATGGCAACATCGTTAAACATTTAAGAAACTTTAAAACAAGGGGAAACCTGTGAAAGTATTAGCATTAACAAAAATTGCAAGCATGGTAGCGGTAGCAAGTGTAGCATTGAGTACATCAGCAGCAGACTTAACATCTGTGACTAAAACTGCGATTGAAAATAATCCAGAGGTTCAGGTTCAATGGTCAAACTTTCTTGAAGCAACTGCGAATCAAAAACAAGCACGAGCAGGTTATTTACCATCAATTGATTTAAATGCAGCTTATGGTAAAGGCGATCGTGACTTTGATGGTCGTGGTTGGTTTAATCAGGGACAAGCAGAAATTGCATTGACCCAAGTATTATTTGACGGCTTTCGTATTAAAAATAAAGTTGAGCAAGGTGACTATGCTGCACTGCGTCGTTATTATGAGCTCAACTCTGGTGTAGAGCAAAAAGCCTTAGAAGCAGCGCAAGCTTATCTTGATGTACAACGTTATCGTGATTTGGTACAACTTGCAGAAAACAACTTTAACAATCACCAGCGTGTATATAACCAAATTCAACAACGTGCCAATCAAGGGGTAGGTAACCGCGCCGATTTATCTCAGATCGCAGGACGTTTGTCTTTGGCACAAACCAACATGCTTACAGAACAATCGAATCTCAATGATGTGTCTGCACGTTATGCACGTATTGTAGGTGTAGAACCAGCAAGTACATTGGCACCAGTGACTTTAACTGCAAACTTACCAGCGAATGCACAAGAGGCTGTACAAGCTGCCTATGCACATAATAATGAACTTAAAGCAGCGTTGAGCGAAATGCAATATGCACGTGCCAATGCAAAAGAGTACAAAGCCAATATGTACCCAACGCTCTCTTTTGTTGCGCGTACAGGGCTGTATCAAAACCGCAACAGTTTTGATGAACGCAGTAATCCAGACAAATATGGTCAAGACAGTGCTGTTGAATTACGCATGAATTATAATTTGTTTAATGGCGGTGCAGATAAAGCGGCATTAAATGCAGCCAACGCACGGGTTATGTTGTCAGATGATTTGAAAAATAAAGCCTGTGTAGATATTCGCCAAACGACAACTGTAGCATATAATAATGTTGCCAATTATCAGAGCCAAATGCAGTGGTTACAACGTCACCGTGATGAATCAAATGCGGTTGTTAAGGCTTATGCAGATCAGTTCGATATTGGTCGTCGTAGTTTATTAGATGTATTGGATTCAGAAAACGAGGCATTCCAAGCCAATCGTACCTATACCAATGCACAATATGATTTAAAAATCGCCCAGTTACAGACTTTATATAGCACAGGAAACTTATTGCCAACTTTAGGGGTAAAGCGTGACAACTTACCTGAAGTATCAGAAGTTAGCCAACGTGAAATTTTGGCTGAAAATGTGTGTGGTACAGCAAGTACAACTACACAATAAGCTGTTTGAGCTATAGAGATAAAGATCAGGGTGCAACATTGCGCCCTATTTTTTTGACAGAGAAAGTTTGTTTGCATTGACCAATAGCCTTTTATCAAGATGTGGTGAACACGTGAGTACACAGATATTCGATCCTTTGGCATTATGCTTGATAAGGATTGCCAAAGATCATGACATAAGCATAACCCAAGAGGGCTTGTTGTCTGGTTTGCCATTACCTAATGGCCGCTTGATTCCGCAGTTTGTGGAGCGAGCTGCCGAGCGAGTAAGTTTATACAGCAATGTATTGCAACAGCGTTTACAGCAGCTCAACCACTTCGTATTTCCAGTGATTTTATTACTCAAAGATCAGACTGCATGTGTATTGTACCGTATTGATAACGAGCGCGAAATTGCAACCGTGTACTTCCCAGAAATGAATGATACGGTGACAGAGGTAGCGTTATCACAATTGCAAGAAAAGTACCTAGGCACTGTTATTTACTTACAGCAGCGACAATTTATTGCGGATAATCAGCTTAAGATGCAGTCGAGTACGCAGCATTGGTTCTGGGGGGTTATTCGTCAGCATCGTTCGATGTATAAAGACATTTTATTGGCTGCATTATTTGTCAATATTTTTGCTTTATGTTCACCGTTTTTTGTGATGAATGTCTACGATCGTGTCGTACCGAATCATGCTTTAGATACATTATGGGTTTTGGCGCTTGGTATTACTTTGGTGATTACTGCCGACTTGGCACTTAAGCTAATCCGTAGTTATTTTGTCGATTTGGCTGCAGTACGTGCCGATAATAAATTGTCGGCATATATTATGGAAAAAGTACTTGGTCGCCGTATGGGACAAGATAATTTGTCGGTAGGAATGATGGCATCAAACATTCAATCTTATGAGTCCATTCGTGCTTTTAGTAGCTCAATGACTGTAGTTGCAATGATTGATTTGCCATTTTTTATTCTTTTCTTAGCGGTTATTTGCTTTTTATCTTGGATTTTTGTCATACCTTTACTCATTGGTGCAGTGGTTATTTTACTTTATGCGCTCTCTGTGCATATTCGTTTGAAGCAGTTGTCGGAGGCAATGTCGGAAGCATCTCAACAGCGACAAGGCTTATTGATTGAAACCTTAAATAATGAAGAAACAATAAAAAGCTTTAATGCGACAGGACGTATGCAAGCCCTGTGGGAAAAAGCCACGCGCTTTAATGTACATTATTCTTCGAAGTTACGTTTTTTGGGTGGCACTGTTGGTAGTTTTGCAGGATGGGTACAGCAAATTACAGGTGTGGTGATCATTTTGGTTGGGGTGTATCTCATTGTAGAGGGTAAGCTTTCGCAAGGCGCGCTCATCGCTTGTTATCTGTTGGCAACACGATCATTAGCACCTATTTCACAAGTTGCGGGGTTATTAACCTCTTATTATCAGGCTTCTAGTGCATTAAAAATGCTGGATCAAACAGTACAATCAGAACAGGAGCGTGACAATCTAAAAGGCTGGCTTAGTCATCCACACTTACAAGGACAAATTGAGTTTAAAAATGTAAGTTTACGCTATTCGGAGGAAGCAAAATCTGCATTGAATGATGTTTCTTTTTCCATTCGAGCAGGAGAAAAAGTTGCGATATTAGGTAAGGTTGGTTCGGGTAAAAGCTCAATTGAAAAATTATTATTGGCGCTCTATCGTCCAACAGAAGGTTCAATATTTATTGACCAAACTAATATCGCGCAGATTGACCCAGCCGAATTGCGAAGCCAGATAGGCTATATCCCGCAAGATATTGAACTGTTAAATGGCACAGTATTATCAAATATTGTATTGGGTAATCCGCATGCGAGTCGAAGTGCTGTCGAAAAAAGTCTTATCGTGTCGGGATTGGCACATATTTTAAAAGCGCATGAAGATGGTTTATCTTTTCAAATTGGTGAGGGGGGTAGCAAGCTATCAGGAGGGCAGCGTCAAGCTATTGCTGTAGCACGTGCTATTGCTCAAGATGCAAAAATTCTAATTTTTGATGAACCGACAAGTGCAATGGATACACCATTAGAGCATCATGTAATACGGCAGTTGCAACAATATATGACTGCTCAGCATACCTTGATTTTGGTGACGCATAAGCCTTCATTATTGGCTTTGGTTGATCGTATTATTATTGTGGAAGATGGAAAAATCATTGCCGATGGTGATAAAAAAACGGTGATGAGTACGATGTTTCCTCAGCAAAGTCATCACAGTGGAGCAGCATCATGACGCAACCACAGAAAAAAACCCAACGCGAAAAACTCTTTGAGCAAGTAGGAAAAAGTATTGAGAACTCTGAGCAAGTCAGTCAGTCTATTTTTTCCAGGTTGAAGTTATTTAAAAAGTATCAACCTGCAGCAGCAGATGATTGGCAAAGTCAGGTTCAAGAGGTCACACAGTCGCAAAAGCCTATGCAAGCACGTTTGATTCTTTATATTGTTGTGGCAATTTGCTGTATATTTTTACTATGGGCAGCTTTTGCACAGGTTGATGAAATTACTCGTGGCGAAGGTAAAGTTATCCCCTCCCAGCAAATGCAAGTAATTCAGTCTGTTGATGGTGGGGTGGTTGAAAAGGTATATGTGCAAGAGGGTGAGCATGTAAAAAAAGGTGACCTACTGATTCGTATTGACCCGACAAGGTTCACCTCAAATTTGAATGAAGTTAATGCCAAGATTTTTGCCTTGCAAACCAAAGTTAGACGTTTAAGTGCACAATTAAATGGCTCGGGCTATACCTCAGGCAGTGTCCCTGCGGGGGTTTCACCTGATGCAGCTGCAATCATTATGGCGCAAGAAAGCCAATATTATGCAGAAAGTCTGCGTGAACTGAGTCAAAGAACCATGACCAATCAAGGCACGGTTTCGACCCGTCAACAGGAGTCACAACGGGCGCAAGCTGCGCTCGGCCAAGCCGAAAGAGCATATCAAATTGCGGTGCGGGAGTTAAATACCACAAGACCGTTGTTAAAGACGGGTGCAGTGTCAGAAATGGATATTTTGCGCCTTGAACGTGACGTATCGAATGCCGATGGCGAACGCAAACAGGCGGCAGCGAATTTAAGAGCTACGCAGGCATCTATTGGGGAAGCGCAATCACGCACTTCTGAGGCTGCGGTGAGTTTAAAAAATCAATGGCGCAATGAACTGGCAGAAGCGCAAGCTCAGCTAGTGAGTTTAAAGGAAAGTATTTCAGCCGTGGCAGATCGAGTAAAAACCACAGATATTCGTTCACCGACCAATGGTATCGTGCAGAAAATTTTCTTTAATACCATCGGTGGGGTGGTGAAACCGAGTGATCAAGTCGCGGAAATCGTACCTTTAGATGGACAATTGATTGTTGAAGCAAAAGTGTCTCCGAAAGATATTGCTTTTGTACGACCAGATTTGCCTGCGGTGATTAAATTTACGGCCTATGATTTTTCAATCTATGGCGGAATGAATGCGAAAGTAAAACATATTAGCCCAGACACATTTACCGATGAAAAAGGCAATATGTTTTATATCGTCCGTGCAGTGACAGACAAACCAACTTTCGGTAAAGGATTGTCTGTGATTCCAGGGATGACGGTTCAATTGGATATTACGACAGGTAAGAAAACAATTCTTTCTTATTTACTTAAACCAATTTTAAAAGCGAAAAACAATGCCTTAACCGAGCGTTAAGTCGAATAAACGTCATCAATCTACTAAAAATCCTTCTTTTAAAAAGAGGGATTTTTAATTTATAAAGCAGATTTTATAAGTGTTAATTTCAGTTTTTACCCGATCAAATAAAGATCTTGTACTCGGTTTTAGTTTTTCCCGCTACCAAAGTGTTGCACCCAGTATGTTCGATGGGTTGTAGGATTTCGGCTACATGCGATCGCATAATCTTTAAATTGCGGTTTCATTAAGTTATCGCAATGTCCTGGGCTTAATGCCAGCCAATTTTCAAGAACTTGTTTAAGGTTGGTTTGACCTGTTGCTAGATTTTCACCCCCACCGCCTTTATACCCTGTTTTTTTAATACGGAATCTAAGATTTTCACCTCCACGCCCGACATGACTTAAAATCTGACGTTGTGAAATATCCTGTGCATGCGCAGTTGAGCTCATCTGTAATTGATTATTCCATTTTAATGAATGAGTTGCCGAGTAGGCAATTTTTCCACATTGTTGGGAGTGATTTCGAATTTCATTAATGGCATTTAAAACTGCTTGCTGAAACTGTGGATTTTGAATGTCATCACAAGAGATTTTGTCAAAAGAGGCTAAAGTCTGTTGAGGATTTTTTTGAGTGGGTATCGTTGTTGATTTTGCAATGGTTTTATTTGATTGATGCTGCAAAGGCTGTTGTGGTTGTGAATTTGAACATCCATGTAGTAAAAAGTATAGACTGCATATAAAAGAATGATAAGCAATATTTTTCATAGTGCACCTCTAGCAAATTTTTTTATTCATCAGATGTATTAGTTCAGACTTGATCGGACATAACTCTTGAAAAAGAGAAAGTTACCCATTTTGATAAAGGTGTCGAAATCTTAATCAAACAAAGGTAACTTTCTTATGTTGCATACTAACAATCAAATCATTAAACACAAAGTAGGTCTGCTCAATTTAGCTGAAGTGCTTCAGAATGTATCTAGAGCGTGTAAAGTGATGGGTGTCTCTAGAGATACTTTTCATCGCTATCAGGAGCTAGTACAGTCTGGTGACATGGATGCATTGATCAATAAATCCCGTCGAGTACCTAATCTAAAAAATCGTGTAGATGATGCTACAGAACTAGCAGTCATTGATTTCGCAACTCAGTATCCAGCTTATGGGCAGCATCGTACTAGTAACGAATTACGCAAGAAGGGTGTATTTGTTTCAGGTAGCGGTGTTCGCTCTATTTGGTTACGCTATGATTTAGAGAACTTTAAGAAGCGTTTGAAAGCACTCGCAGCTAAAGTGGTAATCCCCCCTAAAAATAATAGGATCTAAAAGTAGAATTTTCTCTTAAGATACGAGCAGGAGATTCTGCATGAAAACATCTAAATTTACTGACAGTCAGATCATGTCCATCTTGAAACAGGCAGAATCTGGCACACCTGTAGCGACCCTTTGCCGTGAACACGGCATGAGTAATGCTACCTTTTATAAATGGCGTGCCAAATATGGTGGTATGGATACATCATTAATGGCTCGACTGAAAGAGCTAGAAGCCGAAAATACCAGACTTAAAAAGATGTATGCGGAAGAGTGATTAAAGGCCGAAATCATCCAGGAAGCGATGGCAATGAGCAGCACTGCTGCGCAAGGGTAAAGCCATCTTGCCGGCGTAAGATGGCACAACAGGCAGTTGCCCAGCATGCCATTAGTATTCGTTTGGCTTGTAAAGCATTTGGCATTAGTGAAACCTGCTACCGCTATCAAGCCAAACTCAGCGATGACAATGCACTCATTGCTGAACAGCTCATTGAACTCACTGAGGAAAATTCCGATTGGGGCTTTGGTTTGTGCTTCTCGTATTTACGGCATGTTGAGAGTTGCTGCTGGAATCACAAGCGGGTTTACCGCATTTACTGTGAGTTGGCACTGAATCTACGTATTAAACCGAGAAGAAGACTAAAACGGCATGCGCCTGAACCATTGAAAGAACCAATCCGAGAAAATCAGGTTTGGTCATTAGATTTTATGCATGATCAGCTTTCCGATGGTCGCAAGTTTCGATTATTGAATGTGATTGATGATTACCGCCGCGAAGGCCTAGCCATTGAAGCAGGGTTCTCATTGCCCACAATCAGGGTTATTCGTACGTTGAATCAATTGCTGGAGTGGAGAGAAAAACCGTTAGTGATCCGATGCGATAATGGTCCCGAATTTATCAGTCACGAATTTGTGCGCTGGGCTACTGAGCACGGTATTCGTATTGAATATATTCAACCGGGTAAGCCACAGCAGAATGCGTATATTGAACGCTATAATCGGTCCATACGTTATAGTTGGCTGAGCAAGCATTTATTTGATACTTTGGATGAAGTACAAGATTATGCAACAAACTGGTTGTGGCATTACAATCATGAAAGACCACATCAAGCTAACAAAGGAAAGCCACCTCTAATGGCTGCTTAACCTCTACTTTTAACTTCGGTTATTTATGGGAGGATTACCGTATCAGTCGAAATTTGTAGGTGATCGGTTACGCACCTTAGAGCTATCGGGTGATGAAGACGCTAGGTTTATTAAAGATACTGTTTTTGCTAAGAAAATATCGACTTATTCAGATTATTTAGACCATAAAGATGAAAAACCTAAGTATCCGAGGAATCTTCCTGGAAATTGGACGTATTCCGAGATTGAGCTGTTTGTTAGTGCCCAATTATTGGCAACTATGAAAAGTGGGAAAAGTATACGCCTAGCGAAATCTTGGCTTTGTGGGAAGAGACAAGAGGAATTGAGCTTGAGAACGCAAGCGCTTGATTGCTAAATTTTGATTTTTCAAATAGCGAGGTAAATTTTTTCATTCCAAGAAAATTACAGTTAACCCCTTATGGAGGACTTTAGCTAAGTTATTAGCATCCCAATTAGTCAATCGGATACAACCATGCGATGCTGTTTTAGAAATTAAGGCGGGATTTGGCGTGCCATGAATCCCAAAAGAAGGTCGAGATAAACCAATCCAAATATTTCCTACAGGGTTGTTGGGTCCTGGGGGGAGGCTTAAGGGCTTAAGATTTTTGCCTTGAATAAAATTCTTAGGGTTATAACTATAATGTGGATTGAACACGATACTGCCGATGGCATGCGTGCCAGTGGGTGAGGGATTATCTTCGCTCCCGATCGTTGCAGGAAAAGATGCAATGATCTTATTTTGTCGATTAAGCAAATATAATTGTTTAGAACCTTTGTGTGCAATAATGCTTTGCACATTATTTGGCAAAACATTTATTACATTTGCGACAATAATCTTTTCACCGACTTTATTAAAATTTGCGCCTGAATTAATTTTTTTTAAAAACAATTCATCCATATGGAATTTTTCACCGAGCATTTCGGTCACACGGGTGTAATACAAGCCCTTCATTTTTGACTGTTCGGCATAATCCACAGGGATCGATTGAGCATAAGGACCTTTCAAGTCTTGTGTGGTAATGGTGTACTCAATAAACGTCGGTTGAGTCGTAACTTCATTTAAAAGCCGCCAAGTATTTGCATCTAACACTCCGTCACCACTTAAACCCTTCATAATCTGAAAAGCTGAAATGGCTTTCACAGTATTTAGGCCCAATATGCCATCAATTGCACCTGAGGATGAGTAATGGCGACTCAACAGCACTTGTAACTTTGCGTAAACAGGAAGATAGCCTTTTTCAAGATTGTCCGACCACTCCGCTTTATTTAGATTATCTAAAGACCATGTGTCGGCTTGGTTTAACAGTGCTAAATTGTTTAGATTGTTGGTGGTAGGAGGAAGTGATTTTTGTGGTTCAGCTGCAAGAGTATAAGTCGAAAAAATATACATACTACTCAGGCAAATAACTAAAAAGCGACTCAACATAACGACTAACCCCCAAACTAATTTTATTGATCAAAATAACTGCACTCATATTTTAAATAAAGTTGATAATTTAAAAATGTATATAAAATGCGGCTTTGTAACAATTTTAACTCTGTACACGACAAATTTCATAGGGCCCTTGTCCTATCAGGCTTTTTCTTTCTTAAAATTGCTAGCACTTTCTTAAATTCTTCTTTTTTCCCAAAACCAATCAAACGTAGAATAGCCATTTGAACATGGTCCAAACCGTAGCGAAATAAACTTACTGAAAGTCGTCCATGCTTCTTTATTTTTATCGCTTTTTTTCGATCATGTTGCCATTCACCTGTTAAATAGCACCAACAGAAACCGATAGCTAGCACTGCTATCAATTTCTTGACTCGTCTAGGGTCTGTTAAACGAGTATTTTCAAGATTGAATCCACGTCCTTTGAGACAACTAAATAAGGTTTCGATTTCCCAGCGTAATGCATAATCACGAATAGCTGAAGCATTCAACATAGGAGAAACAACAAGTAAAAGTTCTCCATCTTCTAATCGTAGCGCACTAATATACAGTTTCACTCGACCAACCCAAATACGTCGTTTACGACATTCAGTTTGACCAACTTGAAGATGACGAAATAAATCACTAGGTGGTGTTTCAAAAAGTATGCTGGCGTTAAACAAATCCGTTATTAAGGGAAAAGAAAGTCAAATCAAAGGCTTTAAAATGATTTTCGAGCTTTTTAGAAAAGTTGCAACTTCTCCTAAATCCACGCCTGATTCGATGACGAATTCTACAGTTGTTACCTTCAATACCGACGGTAAAAAACTTACCGATCACTTGCTTGCAACATTGAAATGCTGTGATAAAACTATCCCAGTGATCACTCGCAATTTCAGCATATTGAATCCCAAGCTTTTTAAGTCTAGCTTTAAGACGTTGAACCGTTGCTAAATCCCGCTTACCCCAAACATAAGCAACAACTTCTCCAGATTCTCGATGGTAGGCATAAATAAGCCATTGTTTATTTTTCTTATTCCCTACAAAAGTCCAAAGTTCATCGACTTCAAGACATTCGTAGTGGCTTTGTTTAGGCTGAATCTGATAGATCGATTCACTTAAGGTTCGTAATACCTTGCCAATGCTGATACGCTCGACTTCAGCAATATCTCTTACACCGCTTCCTCTGACCATTAAATGTAATATCTTGCCGGTAATACCTGAGTTACATCCTTGATAGCTTAATGCATGATCACCAATAAACTGACGTTTGCAATCTTTGCATTGATGGTTTTGTTTCCCATCTACTTTGATGCCATTTCTCTTTATATTGTTACTTAGACAGGTAGGGCATTTGATTTGTAGCGTTATTTTCATACCTCTATTTTATCAAAAGCCATATTGTTTTTTTCAGCATACTTTTTGAAACACCACCAAATAAGAACGGGTGTTTAGCTTCAAATAAGAATATCTGTCCATTTAATAAGAATATGCAATTAATGCAATTTTGAAAAATCTAATTATAAAAGCCAATTATTTCAGCGAGATAATTGGCTTAAGTAAAGAGTCGTATTATTTGGTTATCCGCTGATCATCCCAATAACACGGTACTACAATCAAATTGTTTTCATGTAATCGTGACCATAATCGGATACCTAAATCTCGCTGCATATTTTGGACTGTGAAATTGGAAATCAGAAGGGTAGATTTCATGTTGTCATAACGACTATACAAAACCTTATGTACCATCTCCAGGCGTTTTTCATGCCGGTCATGCAGGCCATATTCATCAATCACTAATAAATCAAAGCTGGAGAAATGGTCGATGACTTCCTTTTCAGAGCGTGAAGCATCTGACCAAGTGTCCATCATTTTTTGAGCAATTTCTGCACTGGTATAGTAGCGTGCAGATTTTGTACTGTTATGTAGAATGTTACGAATAATTGATGCACTCAGATGGGTTTTACCTGTACCTGGTGTACCAATCATCAACATGTTCGGGTTGTGGTCAGAAATAATCTGCTGTGCAAAGGCCTGACATAGTTTGATGGTATTGTCTTGTGCAGGGCATGCAACTACATAATTCTTGAAGCCCCGATCCAGGTAGCGTTTATTGAGCCCTGAATTTTTAATTTTCTGTTGTAGCAATCGCTGTTGCAGTTCATTCTCATAGGCTGCATGTGAGTGATGAACAGTTTCTTTGGCACACAATTTACAGAGCCTGTGACCAGCAATTTCCATTAGGGGTATATTATGGGTAGCGCAAAGTGTTTCCGTTGTTTCTGCGCGAAACTGGAGTGTTTTGAGCATGGTATTCATGACTGATCTCCTAAATCCACTTTGAATTTTCTAAAAAACTCTCATTTTTTTCTTCAAAATTTGAAGATGAAGATGAAGATGAAGATGAAGATGAAGATGAAGATGAAGATGAAGATGAAGATGAAGATGAAGATGAAGATGAAGATGAAGATGAAGATGAAGATGAAGGGCATGATTCAAGCATGGCTTGAGTAATACTCGAGCTCTTCTCAGGAGCTGCTTGAGCATTAACTTTTCGGTGCTTGGTTGATGCTTGAGCATTACTAGCGGATTTCCCCCAACGTGCCTGAGCTGCATTTTTAGCTTTATCAGATTTCATTTGCTGATTTTGCAATGCCTGGCTTTTTAAACTGCTTAAGAAATTTGAATGAATCTGCTCAGACTCGACTTCAAACAATTCTAGGGCCATCAGCGTATTTAACAAAGTTTTAGCCTTGGTGTGCTGCGGTAATTTCGTGATGCTACATACAGTCGCTAGGTCGTGAGGAATGGCACCATTTTTCCAGAAATCCATCATTAACAGCAGTGCCGCACCAATTTGTTCTGCTGTCATTCGTGCAAATTTCGCCTGTAGGTCGCCAATATAGAGTGGCATCCAAATTGAAATATCTTTATGCATGTGTTCACCTTTTTTATAGGGATAGAGGGGCTAAGGTCATCGATTGGATGACCTTGTATATTTATTAGATCAAGGAGCTAAGCTCATTAACCGAAGGCGAGCCTGTTGGGCCAAGTCGTCGTAATGGGCTTGTCCATCATCCAGCATTCGCTGTAGCCAAAGTCTCAACGCCTGGTGATCATCGAAGCATTTATTGATTTCCAGCAAAAAGGCCAGATTGTGCAGTTTGGGAATGTGTAACTCATGAATGAGTTCACGCGCGACCCTATCTGCTTCATGGCTGACCACCACACCGCCAAGGAAAGCTTTATTGTTCATGTGCAAGCTCCTCGGTAGTGAGTCTCTCCAGCATGGCTTCAAAAGCACTGCCATCGCGACGGGTAACATTCGGAATGTAGCGGCTATAGACCCGGAACAACATTTCAGTGGTTGAATGCCCCAATTGGCGAGCGACCCATTCTGGATTTTCACCTGCCGCCAGCCAGAGCGTTGCTGCTGTATGACGTGTCTGATAAGCACGACGAGGCGTTAATCCTAAAAAGCGCAGGATAGGGTGCCATACACGCTTATTAACTAAACGGTAGTCTAGAGGACCGCCATCATGGTTGCAGAAGACGAAGTCCGATTTTCCGTTGTTGAGGCTTTTCTGTTGCAGAAAGGCTTGGTACACTCGGTCATTCATCTGGATCATGCGGTCAGAACCATACGTTTTGGTTCCACCAAGAACACCATTCACTAACGCTTCACGGATATGGATCTCACGACGTTGCAAGTCGATATTTTTCCATTGAAGGCCATCGATTTCACTGGTGCGCATACCCGTAAAAAAGCGGATGGTGTAATAAGGTTTAAAGTCGTCACGAACAGATGTAATAATTCGCTGAACTTCTTCAAGTGAGAAAGGCGTGACTTCAATCCGACCTTCTTTCAAACTTTTTATGTTTTTGTAAGGGTTATCAAAATCATATCGTTCGGATGCGCTATCTAGTATCATACGAAGTACTGTCATAATCTGATTGATTCGTGATGGTGAAAGGCATTCTTGGTTATTTCCGTATGTCACTTTGGCGAGGGATGAACGGAATCCAAGGATGTCTGACTTTTTGATGTTAATAACAGGAATTGTTCCGAAATATGGAGTTAAATATTTTCGAATAACAATTCTAATTTTTTCTGCATAGCTGCTACGCCATTCTATTTCTTTATCAGCAACCCATATTTCACAGTACTTTGAAAAAACAGGTGCTTTAGAACTCACTGCATTGATTTGGTTTTCAGCAGCTTTAATTTCTGCCAGTCGAGCACTTTTGGGAAAATATTTTGCATAATCAAATACACCTAAGAGCATTTCAGCTTCCATACGTTCAATCGCTTTTTCAAGTTTTTTACGATTGTTAGGTGTATCTTCCATTGCAGTTGTTTCACGGCAACGCTTATTTAAGTACCGAAAATCAATTGTAAGCTTGCCGTATCTTGTACGGATTGAGGCCATGTGATTGAACTCCTATTGTAGTTGTAGGCTATGAAGAGAGCCGAACGAGGTTTTTGTCATATCTTCCTCAATGCGTTCCCAAACATAAAGAATTTTGCGCCCACCAAATGGGCGAATGTAATGAA
This sequence comes from Acinetobacter sp. A2, assembly GCF_048537555.1. NCBI lineage: Bacteria > Pseudomonadati > Pseudomonadota > Gammaproteobacteria > Moraxellales > Moraxellaceae > Acinetobacter > Acinetobacter sp. A2. The sequence goes on along the minus strand of NZ_CP183239.1, from coordinate 2,675,481 downwards.
CGCCTTCAATTAAGACGCTATCTTTCAGTTGATTTCTGATAGTACGCTCATTGTAATGAATTCGTTCCGAAAGTTCTTTTGTAGTAAGATACGTGAAGTTCATATGTATATCCTTTTAATAAGTATCACAATGATGTTATTTAAGATCACAATGCAATACTATAAGCATTTAATACATCATGCAAGTACTTTATTACACAATGGTGGTAATTAATGATAGTTTGCAATTTACCAGTTTTATTAGCAGAACGCAGAATGAAGGTTGCGGATGTTGCGCGTGAAACAGGGATGAGTAAAACCACTCTGCATAAACTTTATAATGGTCAATCGACTCGTATTGATTTTGAAACTATTGAGAAGCTCTGTTTATTATTAAATGTAGAGGTAGGAGATCTTCTGAAATTACAAGCTGAAGAATCTTAATACGATGAAATATTTATGAAATTAAGGTCACCAAATTTGGTCACGATCCTATTTGATCTTGAAAAATATTGAATTGAAAATAATAGAAGTCTAATGACATAGAGATTTTCGGTGGAATAATTTTTTAGGCAGTTTTAGAAAGGGGTTCTTATCTTTTTGATTTATTGAAGGCACCATTTGGTCACCATTTGGTCACCATTTGGTCACCATTTGGATATAGCACTTTTGTAAACTTACTTTTTTAAGAATAAAGATCTCTTATGAAGAAAAATATTGAATAAAATCAATAAAAAAAGCCTCAATCTTTCGACTGAGGCTTTTAGAATTTTGGAGCGGGAAACGAGACTCGAACTCGCGACCCCAACCTTGGCAAGGTTGTGCTCTACCAACTGAGCTATTCCCGCATGCGGTGTATAATACATGATGCAAAAATCGGGTCAATCATTTTTTGCATTCGTCTGTATTGTTTGCATAAATAAGCAACATTTTTAAAAATTCATCCTGCTATGGACTTTAAACTTGTATTTTTTGGATCATTCAAATGGTATGAATCAGACAGGTTCTGATTCTTGCGCTAAATGCACCTGTTTAGAAAAGATGAAGACATAAAAAATCCGCAGGCTGATTTTTTAATAAGCAGACTGCGGATTGAGATTGATCTAAAATCAATAAATTAAGTTTAAATCATTGAATAATATGGATATTATTCTACAGTTACACTTTTTGCTAGGTTTCTAGGCTGGTCGACATCTGTACCACGTAACACAGCAACATGGTAAGACAGCAATTGCACAGGAATACTATACACAATTGGCGCAAGCAATGAACTGACTTGTGGAACATACACGACATGCTGACGCTCTTTGTCTGCAGGAATCCCGCTATGCTCATCTGCAAAGACAAATAATTCACCACCACGTGCCTGTACTTCTTCCATATTCGACTTGAGTTTGTCCAGCATGTCATCTTGTGGTGCCAAAATCACCACAGGCATGTCATTGTCCACCAAAGCCAATGGGCCGTGCTTTAACTCACCAGCAGCATAACCTTCTGCATGAATATATGAAATTTCTTTTAATTTCAGTGCACCTTCCAAAGCAATTGGGAATTGTGTGCCACGACCTAAGAATAGGCAGTGATTTTTCTCTACAAACAACTCAGACAAACGTAAAATTGCAGTATCTTTTTGCAAAGTGTCTAAAATCACTTTAGGTGTGTGCCACAGGTCTGCAATAATTTCCGCAGCTGTTGTTGCACTCATTGCATTTTTCACCAGACCTACTTTTAACACCAATAACATCAGCGCTGCCAACTGTGTCGTAAAGGCTTTGGTCGATGCCACGCCAATCTCAGGTCCTGCAAGTGTCAACAAGCTATGGTTGGTTTCGCGTACCATAGATGAAGTCGCCACGTTACAAATAGTCATGGTGGTGATGTCTAAGTCTTTTGCCGCAGCACGTTTCTGGGTATCACGTAAGGCGGCTAAAGTGTCTGCAGTTTCACCTGATTGTGAAATGCACACATACAACGTGTTATTCACAATGACTGGCGTACGGTAACGGTACTCGCTGGCAATTTCTACATGGCATGGCAAGTTAATCAGCTGTTCAAACCAGTATTTTGCAATCATACCCGCATGGTAGCTAGTCCCACAGGCAATAATCTGTACCTGTTGGATATTGGCAAAATCACCTTCAGCATCTTTCAGGAAATCTTCACGTAAAGCATTGCCATTCAAGGCTTGCGAAATGGTTTGTTGAATGGCTTCAGGTTGCTCATAAATTTCTTTGAGCATATAGTGTTTATATTCACCCTTTGATGCATTGCTTACAGTGGCATCCAGCTCTTTTACAGGGCGTTGAACCGTTTGACCATTTACAAAAACTTCAATGCTGTGGCGGGTTAAGCGGGCAATATCACCTTCTTCCAAATACATGAAACGGTTGGTAATTGGCAATAATGCCAATTGGTCTGAACTGATAAAGTTTTCGCCAATACCGACACCAATCACCAAAGGCGAACCTTCACGCACAGTGATCAACTCATCTGGATAATCGGTATGGATAATTCCAAGTGCATAAGCACCTTTCAGTTGTGGCACGACTTGCTGTACCGCAGCCAATAAACTCGGTGCAGTTTTAAGAGCATGGTCGACCAAATGGGCAACCACTTCAGTATCCGTTTGAGAACTGAACACATAGCCTAAAGTTTCCAGCTCGTCTTTCAGTTCTTGATAATTTTCGATAATACCGTTGTGTACGACAGCAACATTGCCAGAAATATGCGGATGTGCATTGTTTTCAGTCGGTTTACCATGTGTTGCCCAACGCGTGTGCGCAATACCGAGTGAACCTGTTATTTGAGAATCTAGTACTGCTTGCTCAAGATTTGCTACTTTACCGACACGACGCTCACGCAAGACCTGACCTTGACTAATCAATGCCAAACCTGCGGAATCATAACCGCGATATTCTAAACGCTTTAAACCTTCAATGAGGATATTGGTAATACTACGTTCTGCAACGCCACCGACAATACCGCACATAGGAACTTCCTCTTATTTTTTCAATTTTTGTGGACGTTGATAATTTTCTTTAGTGAACTGTTTAGAACGTTCCACAGCTAAACACTGTTCTGCAACATCACGGGTAATGGTCGAACCTGCGCCTACCGTTGCACCATTGGCAATGGTGACAGGTGCAACCAATGAACTATTTGAACCAATAAAGACTTGGTCACCAATAATAGTTTTAAATTTATTGGCACCATCATAATTGCAAGTAATCGTACCTGCACCAATATTGCTGCCTGCACCCACTTCGGCATCCCCTAAGTAGGTAAAGTGGTTGGCTTTGGAGCCTAAACCAATTTGACTGTTTTTCACTTCAACAAAGTTGCCAATATGCACTTCATTGGCCAATATTGTACCCGGGCGTAAACGTGAGAACGGGCCAATTTGCGCATCTTCACCTACAACCGCTTGGTCAAATACGCTATACGGCTGAACTTTAGTGCCCGCAGCAATTTTGGTGTTTTTGAGGATACAACCTGCACCAATCTCTACGCCATCACCTAGTTCGCAATTACCTTCAATAATCACGTTAATGTCAATGCGAACGTCTTTACCTGCATGGAGATTGCCACGTAAATCAAAACGGGTTGGGTCAATTAAATGCACACCTTGTTGCATAAGTTGCTTGGCTTGGAAGTTCTGGAATTCACGTTCTAAGGCAGCCAATTGTACACGGTCATTCACGCCTTCTACTTCAAAAGCCAGTTCGGGTTTTACCGATGCAACTTCTAAACCATCGGCAATTGCCATCGCCACAATATCGGTCAGGTAATATTCACCCTGTGCATTGTTATTGCTTAGTTTTGGCAGCCATTCATGTAATTTGGCATTACTGACGCAGTAAATACCCGTGTTAATTTCTTGAATTTGGCGCTGTGCTTCAGATGCATCTTTATGTTCAATAATCGCTTGAATTTTACCGTTTTCACGCACAATACGACCATAACCCGTGGCATCGGCAAGGGTGAGTGTCACCAATCCAATTTGGGTTTCACGTGAAACATCGAGCAGCTTTTGTAGGGTTTGCTCTGTAATGCAAGGTACATCTCCCGATAAAATCAGTGATACACCTTCACGTGGTAAAACAGGCAAAGTTACTTTGACTGCGTGACCTGTGCCCAGCTGTTCAGCCTGTTCGACCCACTGTATCTGTTCATGCGTAAAAGCATTTTGAACCAAAGTACCGCCATGACCGTAAATGGTAATAATATGATCGGCTTGTAATTTTTTTGCGGTATCAATCACGTGACCCAAAAGAGGTCGTCCTGCAAGAGGTTGTAATACTTTTGGTAAATTTGAACGCATGCGCGTGCCTTTACCTGCAGCAAGAATAATCACGGTGGTAGACATGTTGAATCCTAGTGATGGCTAAACCAAAGTAAAAGATAAATAAATATAAATACATAATGCGGCCCAAAGACCCGCAATAATATCGTCCAGCATGATGCCAAAACCGCCTTCGACTTTACGGTCAATCACGCGAATCGGCCATGGTTTCCACACATCAAATAGTCGGAACAGGGCAAATCCTGCAATCACCCAAACCCAGTTGATTTGATCAATAAAAATCAGGGGGAGGAAGGTGATGGATTGTCCTGCAAACTCATCCCAGACAATGCGCCCATCATCATGCACGCCCATGACTTGTGCGGTACGTCCACAGATATATATGCCAACCAGGGACATCATAGCAATGGCAAAAAGGCTTGGAATAAAACCAAGAAAGAACCAGATTGGAATAAACAGCAGGGCAAAGGCTGAGCCAAAAGTACCAGGCGCCTTAGGTAGTAGACCTGAACCGAAACCAACACCACACCATACAATCAGTCGGTCAGTCCAAGACATGGCTTTGAAATTAATCTCGGGTTTGTGCAAAGTGTTGGTATCCATGAAAATGAAGTGAACGATCTACGCCATTCTGTTCAAAGCTTAAGCGGTTTTGATTGTTAATTTTACCGATAATATGAATAGGGGTATCTAAGGTTTGTTGCAAAAGTTGCTGATAATTTTGCGGGCTTATTGTAAAGCATAACTCATAGTCATCGCCACCAGCCAAAGCATATTGCCACTGCTTTTGTTGTGGCAATTCGGTTAATGCAGCATCTATAGGCAGTTGATCGAGTTCAATACATCCGCCCACCTGAGAGGCTTTTAGAATATGTCCCAAATCTTGAGCTAAGCCATCTGAAACATCAATCATGCTTGAAGCCAACCCTTTGAGCTGTCGTCCAAGTTGGCAGCGTGGTGTTGGATAGTCCAAACGCTGTTTTAAAGGGTGTTCAAGATGGTTAAGCCCAAAGGCAGCATCACCAACTTGTCCACTGACACAAATGTAATCGCCCACTTGAGCACCAGAACGAGCAATGGCTTGTCCGTGTTCAATCCAGCCAAGTGCGGTAATAGTAATGGTTAGATGTGGACTCTGAGTCGTGTCGCCACCAATTAAGCGCACGCCAAATTGATCGCAACAATCGTGTAAACCCTGACTAAAGCCTTTTAGCCAATCGTGATCAATTTGGGGTAGGCTCAAGGCCAATAAAATACTGTGCGGAGTTGCACCCATCGCTGCAATATCCGATAAATTTACTGCAACGGCTTTCCAGCCAATGGCATGCGGGGAGGTGTCTAGGGGAAAGTGTCGTCCTGCGATGAGCGTGTCGGCACAAATCACCAGCTGTTGTTGGGGGGGGGGGGTAAGCAAGGCTGAGTCATCACCGACACCTATATCGACAGCATCGGGATGCGGTCTGTTGAAATAGGTATCAATAATAGAAAACTCAGCCATACAACAATCGACTCAATAATTTGAATTAGTTGCTTTGTTGCTTTTCTTCTGCACGCAAGCTGTTGGCAAGACGGTCTAATACACCATTGATGTATTTATGGCTGTCTGCACCGCCGAAGTGTTTGGCCAGTTCAATCGCTTCATCCAATACCACACGATATGGAATTTCTAGATGTTGTTCTAACTCATACGCACCTAAACGTAAGGTAGCGAGTTCAACACCATCGAGCGCTTGAATATCACGATCAAGAACAGGCACCAGTAATGCATCCAATGCTTCATGGTTGGCAACCACTTGAGTCAGCAATTCATGGTAATAACCAAGATCCACTTTGTGCATGGCGTTTTCCACACGGGTACGTGCTTCAATCTCATGCACTGGATTGCGGCTCATCTGCCATTCATAAATACCTTGCACAGCAAAACGACGTGCTTTACGTTTTGCTGCATAAGTGGCTTGAAGTGTTTGCGACATAGCGTTAAATAGCCTTTAACAAGTTAACCATTTCAATTGCAGTTAAGGCAGCTTCACTTCCTTTATTACCTGCTTTTGTTCCAGAGCGTTCAATCGCTTGTTCAATACTGTCCGTAGTTAATACACCGTTAATCACAGGTAAGCCTGTATCTAAACCCACCACGCCTAAACCTTTGGCACATTCGCCTGCAACAAAGTCAAAGTGTGGTGTGCTACCGCGAATCACTGCGCCGAGTGCAATAATCGCGTCATAACCATTCGATGCAGCTAATTTTTTAGCGACTACAGGAAGTTCCCAAGCGCCTGGTGCATGAACAACGGTGATATTATCCTCTGATACGCCATGACGTTTCAATGTGTCAATTGCGCCATCAAGCAAATGCTCAACCACAAAACTATTAAAACGACCGACTAAAATCGCATAACGGCCTTCGCTAGCGAGATGTAATAAACCTTCAATACGGCGAATTGCCATAGCAACCTCGATTATTTCTCTGATGTTGGATCTGCGGTGACGTATTCCACCACTTCTAAGTTAAAGCCTGATAAAGCATTGAAACGTAATGGTGAGCTGAGCAGCTTCATTTTTTCAACGCCTAAATCACGTAAAATTTGTGCACCCACGCCAATGGTTTGATATTGCTGAGACAATGCAGCATTGGCTTTGCCCTGTTTCGGGGTTTTTAGGCTATCTAGGGCTGGGCCCAAGTCCTGTAACTGCCCCTGACCAATCCACACCAAAACACCACGTTCGCTGTCTGCAATTTCTTTAAGCGAACGGTCTAAATTCCAAGTTGCGGAACCGTCTGCTTTGTTTAGTTTGAGCAAGTCACGTGTTGGATTAAAACCATGCACACGGACTGTGGTCACGCCTTCTTTAGGCTCGCCTTTGACTAATGCTAAGTGAATATCTGGGTTACCCAATTCACGGTAGCGATACAAGTCAAACGTGCCATATTCGGTGTCAATGCTTTGCTGATCTAGACGCTCTACAGTTTGCTCATTGGTCATACGGTAGTGGATTAAATCTGCAATGGTGCCAATTTTGAGGCCATGTTTTTCAGCAAAAACTTCTAAATCTGGACGACGCGCCATGGTGCCGTCTTCATTGATAATTTCACAAATTACCGATGCTGGCTCTAAACCTGCCAAACGGGAAAGGTCACAACCTGCTTCGGTATGACCGGCACGGTGCAAAACGCCACCTGGCTGTGCCATGAGTGGGAAAATATGCCCGGGCTGAACAATATCGGCAGGCTTGGCATGTGCAGCGACTGCAGTTTGAATGGTATGCGCACGTTCTGCGGCAGAAATACCGGTCGTAATGCCTTCAGCAGCTTCAATGGATAAGGTAAAGTTTGTGCCATGTTGCGCACCGTTGGCATCGACCATTAAAGGTAGGTTCAATTGCTGGCAACGGTCACGACTTAAGGTCAGACACACAAGACCACGTGCATGCGTAATCATGAAGTTGATATCTTCAGGGCGAACGTGAGTCGCGGCAATGACTAAATCGCCTTCATTTTCACGGTCTTCATCATCCATCAGGATGACCATTTTTCCTGCACGGATATCTGCTACGAGCTCTTCAACAGTATTGAGCGGCATCTACCTTCACCTTCTGATTTGTCTGGAACGACATTTTACTGACATAGACGCATAGTCTAACGCTTTTTGCCCTGTTTTGCCTATGCTTATCATTTGCATTGCGTGACTTATGGTTATACACAGTGCAGCAAGGCTTGCAAAGGGGCGTAAATTGTTATTTTACTGTTTGGTGTAGATTATTTAGGCAGTTGGAGTGCGGTAGGAATTAGAAAAACCAGCAACTGAGCGCATCCAGTAAATCAAGCCTTTAGGGTGAGTGTCGTCACTAGATGCTGTTCCAAATAATAGGATGCTCACTTTAGACAGGATGTGACCAATCCTGTCTAAAGCGCTGTTGCTGTTAGGGTAAAATAAAATTTTGATAAAGTCAGATTGTTTTAACGCTCACGTAAGGCTTCTTTGGCTTTGTTAAATGGCTTGATGAGATAATCCAATACCGTTTTTTCTCCAGTTTTAATATCCACGGTCGCAACCATACCCGGGGTGATGCTAAAATTTTGACCTGCTTTATTGCTCAGTTGGTCGGAATCAGTACGAATATAGACCCGATAATAAAATTGATCTTGTTTGACTTCATCTCGCAAGGTATCGGGCGAAATCACGGTTACTTTGCCTTTTAAGCCACCATAAATTGAATAATCATAGGCGCTAATTTTCACCAAAGCGTCTTGATCAGGGCGAATAAATGCAATATCACGCGGCAAAATTCGTGCTTCGACCAGCAGTTGTTCATCTAGCGGTACAATGGTCATCAGCTTGCCGTTTTGCGGAACGACACCGCCCAAAGTCATCACATCAATTTCTTTGACAATGCCATGTACAGGTGATTTAAACAGCGTGCGGCTCAAGCTATCTGATTTGCCTTTTACCACTTGTGCCTGAGTTTCAATGTCGGTATTGGCTTTGGCCAGTTCTTCACGTGATTTCACATAATACTGATTGCGCACATCACTCATTTGATTGCGTAAATTATTGGCTTCACGTTTTAAACGCAGTACTTCCACCTCACTAGCAGCACCTTTGGCAACCAACGGTTCGGTCATGGCCAGTTCCTGCTCTACCAGTGTCAGAGCTTGTTTTAGTCCAGACAAAGATTCTTCTAAATTGGCGCGGCGTGAGCGATACAATGCTGTTTCTTCATTGACCAGTTGCGGCTCTTTTAATACTTCGGCAGGGAAAGACAAGGCGGTGCCATTCACTTCTGCGCGCAGGCGTGCAGCTGTGGCCTGTGCTGCGAGCAATAATGATGTGGACTCACCAACATTCGAGGCAAAACGCGTTGGGTCGAGTTGTGCTAAAACTTGACCTTGCTTGACAATTTCACCTTCACGGACGTGCAGCTGAGTTAAAATACCACCTTCCAAAGATTGCACAATTTGCTCTTTAGATGAAGGAATGACCTTGCCTGTACCCGTCGTGACTTCCTCAAGTTTAAACACCCATGCCCAAACCAGTAAGACCAGCAAACCAATACAAATCAGCCAGATAAAAACACTGGATTTAGGTAATTCAGGTTCAAGATCGGTCAGTTTCATCACTCGCTGAGGGTTAAGTTCTTTTTCGCTCATGCTTTTACTCCCGACGCAGGGCTAGCTTTTATCTGAGATTGACTTAAGACCTGATCACGTGGCCCATCCATGACAATTTTTCCATCATTCATGACAATAATTCGATCTACCAATTCCAAAACCGCCCGACGATGGGTCGCAATCACCAAAGTACGCTGTCCTAGCCAGCCTTTTAAATGCTCAATCAATTGTTTTTCGGAAATATCATCAATTGCAGCGGTAGGTTCATCTAGCAGCAAAATATTTGGTTGGCGAATCAATAAGCGTGCAAGTAATAAGGCCTGACGTTGCCCACCTGAAAAGCCAATGCCACCTTCTAAAATGACATGATCCAGCCCTTCTTTTTTGTCTTGCACAAACTGTAATGCCCCTGTGATTTTAAGCGCATGTAAAAGAAAGATCATCATCACTGGCCAAAGGCGCACCCGCCTTAGGGTTTATCACTGAAATTAATATTTTTTAAAAGGTAGGTTTGTTGCTCTATCGAATAGCTTTTTGAAAGTCTTTATTTGAATTTATCTTATCCGCTGCAATATGAATTGATTATGGCTGTGGATAATTTTTTGAAACGTGTGCATAACTATTGGATTCAATGTAGTTAGACCATCGTCTTGTTGTATATTCGAGACGTGTTGACAGGGGATGTCATAAAAAATACACACTTTTCTGTGATTTCTTGCACAATAAATGCAAAAAAGTCATATCTTGCATATCCTTCATTGTACTTGTGTGGTTAGAATAGAAGAACTGTGCACAAGATCTCTCACGTCTGTTATGAATATATTAATCGTTGATGATCATCCGCTGTTTCGTCATGCCTTAATTCAGGCGGTTCGTTATAGCTTACCGCAAGCTCAAATTCATGAAACTGCTGCAGTGAATGAATTGTATGAGCGTTTGGAAAATGGGCCTGAGCCTGATCTTGTTTTATTAGATTTGAATTTGCCAGGTGCATCGGGCTTTTCTGCTTTAGTGCATGTACGTGCGCAATATCCATCTATCCCGATTATTGTGGTGTCTGCTCACGAAGAAGCATCGATTATTCAGCGTTCTATTGCGCATGGTGCAATGGGCTATATTCCAAAATCGGCACATCCAAGCCATATTGGAGAAGCTATTCGTCAGGTACTGGAAGGTGAAATTTGGTTACCACCAAACTTGGCTGCCAACGTAAGTTTTGACCCTCGTGCTGCAGATGAAACCGCTTTGGCCGAACGCATTCAATCTTTAACTCCGCAACAATTCCGTGTATTGATGATGGTGGCAGAAGGCTTATTGAACAAGCAAATTGCCTATGAGTTAGATGTTTCTGAAGCTACCATTAAAGCGCATGTAACGGCTATTTTCCGTAAATTGGGTGTGCAAAATCGTACTCAGGCAGTTTTGGCAATTAATGCTTTAAATATTGAAGAAAAGAAAATGTGATTGATCTGTAAAAGATTGATTTTAATAGCCGCTGTATTGATCTTGAAGATTGAACAGCGGTTTTTTATTGGGTGATGATCGCTACTCACCTTATATTGGCCATAAAAAAAGCCTAAACCCTTTGGATTTAAGCCTTCTAAGACATCATGTGACTACATGATAATGAAATTTGGCGGTGAAAGAGGGATTCGAACCCTCGATACGCTATTAACGTATACACACTTTCCAGGCGTGCTCCTTCAGCCACTCGGACACTTCACCATAGGCGGTGGATAATAACCAAAAAATAGCATAAAGCCAAGTTGAAACATTTGATTTAGAGAAAAACTTATAACGTAGTGCTATGATTCTCAAAAATACCGTCTAAATTGAAGACACCTATGCAAAGTACTGCAAAAAAAGCAGCCTTACCCGTTGTTACTTTGGCTGCACTCGGAGTTGTATTTGGGGACATTGGAACCAGTCCGCTTTACGCCTTCCGACAAACTTTTTTAACGGCTCATCTTGCAATTACCCAAGCCAGTGTTTTAGGAATTTTATCCCTGATTTTCTGGTGCATGATGCTCACCATTAGCTTCAAATATGTCACCGTTATCATGCGTGCCGATAACAATGGTGAGGGTGGGATCATGTCGTTACTGGCATTGAACCTGCGAACAACCCGCATTGCTGAAGATAAAAAAATCTTCCTGATTGCACTTGGCTTTATTGGTGCATCCCTGTTCTTTGGCGATGGCATTATCACTCCCGCAATTTCTGTGCTGTCTGCTATTGAAGGGCTGAGCATTGCCACGCCTGTATTTAACCAATGGTTAGTACCACTCTCGATCGGTATTTTAGCGGGATTATTCATGGTGCAGCGTCATGGTACAGGCACCATGGGCAAATTTTTTGGCCCTTTAACGTTGTTGTGGTTTTTTGCGATTGGTGGTGCAGGCTTGCTCAGCATCATCCAAACCCCATTTGTATTGGCCATGATAAGCCCACATTGGGCCTTTAACTTTGTGGTACAACAACCCTTTGTGGCATTTTTAACCATGGGTGCTGTGATTCTGACCATGACTGGTGGTGAAGCGCTGTATGCCGATATGGGGCATTTTGGTCGCATGCCAATTCGTCTAGCTTGGTTTGTCATTGTCTTGCCTTGTCTATTACTGAATTATGCAGGACAAGGTGCGCTTTTATTGCGTAACCCAGAAGCCATTGAAAACCCATTTTATATGCTAGTACCAGAATGGGGTCTATACCCGATGATTGGGCTCGCTACAGCTGCGGCTGTCATTGCGTCTCAAGCTGTGATCACAGGTGTTTTTTCAATGGTCAATCAGGCCATTCAATTGCGTTATTTACCTCGCCTGACGGTACGCCACACCTCCGATGTAGAGCGTGGGCAAATTTATTTGCCATTTATTAACTGGGCCTTATTTATTTCGGTGCTGATTTTAATTTTGCTATTTGAAAACAGTGCCAATTTAGCCAGTGCCTATGGTGTGGCCGTGACCATGACCATGCTTTGCGGCACGATTTTAATTTCAATTTTGGCCTATGGTTTTTGGCGCTGGCCTATGTGGAAAGTTGCCCTGTTTGCGGTGCCATTTTTAACGTTGGACTTAATTTTTGTGGCGTCAACTTCGCTCAAAATTGTCGCAGGGGGATGGGTCCCAATCTTAATTGGTGCAGTCATGTTTACCATCTTGATGACTTGGAAAGATGGTCGTGCCTTAGTCATTAAGCGTTTGGAAAAAGATGCCTTGCCGATTGATCTGTTTATTCAAAGTGTCAGCATGGGTAATGAAACCAAATTTGTACCAGGAGATGCGATTTTCCTGACAGGTACGCCAAACATTGTACCGCATGCCATGTTGCACAATATTAAGCACAATAAGGTGCTGCATGAACGTAATATCATGGTGACGGTGATTACTCGCGATATTCCATTTGTGGCACAGCAAGATCGGATTCAGGTCGAAAAGCTGGATGATCGTTTCTATCGGATTAGTATGTATTACGGTTTTAAAGATCAGCCGAATATTCCGCGTGCTTTAAAACAAGCTTACAACCAGCTCGAATTTGAGTTTGATATGATGCAAATGAGCTTCTTTATTTCGCGAGATCGTATTGTGCATACCGTGGGTGATGGTATGTCACCATGGCGTGAAAAACTGTTTATTTCTATGCAGCGTAATACCAGTCCTGTAAGTGATTTTTATCAAATTCCAACCAACCGTGTGGTTGAATTGGGCAGTCAAATCGAGATTTAAATTTGACTCATGCAAGGCTAAAAACCAGCACCTCATGTGCTGGTTTTTTATTTTTACAATTTTCTGATCTTTCAAATCAAAAAATTGGGAAGATGTCGATATTGAAGACAGCAATATTATTGTTCTGTAGAGTTCGGTTGCTCGGCGTTTACATCTGTATCCTGTGCTGCAGGGGCAACTGTTTCAGGTATAGATTCACTTGGCATATTGGCCGCAGCATGTTCAGGCATGTTGGTTGCTGTCGCTTGAGGTGTAGTCTGTAAAGTTTCTGCGCTGATCTCTAAATCATCACCTGCATTAATCGGTAAATCTGCCGAAGAAGACAGTAACGGGGCAGATGGCGTAGCGGTGTGTTGCTCACTCACCTGTTCTGCTTGTGTGGCATGTTGTATAGCTGTTTCGGTACTGGCAGAAGCAGGCACAGAAGCCTCAGGCTGTGCAATCATCTCTTGATCAACTGCGTTCGGGAGTGCAGTCATCGGTGGCGTATTTTCAGTATGCGTCACAGCTTGGGGTTCAGCATTTTGCACAATACGGATTTGCCCACTGGCTACCAATTCCTCTAAAGAGCCTACTTGCCCATTAATACTGGTCTGAATTTTGACTTTAGACAGGCTTTCTAAAGTATCGCCCGTTTGAATGGGTGGTTCTGAAAAGGCAGAAATGCTCATCAAGGAACTGGTTAAACCGAAAGCAAAAAGATGAAAACGCATGTTTGACTCCATCAAAACTATTTTTAAATCATTACGCATACCGCTTAAAAAATAGGGGCGGTATTTGTTGTATTTTGGGTGGCATGAGCTTGGCAGATTTGCCAAAAGTGTTGCAATCAAACCTACTAAAACTACCTCAGACTGATGTCAAACTTGCCTAAAACTCAGGCTGTGTGGGGCTTTTGTAGGGTTATATGCGGACTTTTGTTTAATTGTTAAACGAACAAGAGTGACTTCATATACAAGCTGTAAGTGGATTGTTAAGCTCGAGCATCCTCTGCGGATCTAGAGCGAAGTTACAGTAAGGGTTATGGCAAGAAAACGGCGCAATTCCAAAAAACATTGGACTCAAATTTTCAATCAAAATAGTTTAAAAGTACTGCTGGGTGTTGTGGCAACAGGCAGCTTCGCGATTGCCTTTGGTCAGGAAAAAGTAAGTCAGTGGATGTCGCTGATTCCAAGTACAGGCAACGGTGCATGCCTGACTCCGTTTTATAGGGAAGTACCGCCATATTTACTGAAAGCTAGCCTGCAAAAAGACAGTTATCCGCTATGTTTTAATGATTTTAGTGTGATGTATTCAGGTGTATCCAAAACGCCGTTATGGGTGGCTGAAGCATTAACCCCTGCACGTTTTAATCAGCGTATTCCACGTGAAGATAATTTTCATGAAGAACCACGGGTTAAGGCAGAACACCGTGCGACGTTACAGGATTATCGTGGTTCGGGCTATGACCGTGGTCACATGGCGCCAAATGCAGATATGACCAATTTGGCCGCGCAGTTTGATAGTTTTTCTCTGGCCAATATTGTGCCGCAAGCACCTAAAAATAATCAGCAAGTCTGGCGTGAACTTGAAGAAGCCACCCGTGCAATGGTGACCAAACAAAAGCAAGATGTGTATGTGATTACAGGGCCAAGCTTCAATACCAAACGTCTAAAAACGATTGGGCAGGGTGTGATTGTGCCGACTGCAGTATATAAAGCCGTGTATATGCCGAAAACTGGGGCGATTGGTGCTTACTATGCACCGAATAATGACTCACTACAGGTGAAAGTGGTCAGTGTCTGCTATTTAGAAGAACAGTTGGGCATCAATTTATTCCCACAATTAAGCGAAGAGCAAAAGCGAAATACTTACAAATTGCCACTGACCGCGAATGCTGTCAAAGCCAATACGCCAATTGCATATTCGCATTGGGATGCAGAAAGCCAATGTGCTGAAGAGGTGCCTACCGAGCAGTTACAAGCTTTACAGACCGAATTTAAACGCTCAGGCAGCAGTCCTGCTTCAGGTGCCAGTATTGACACAGAAACCCAAGATGCAATTGTGAAGCAGTTGATTGAAGCACTGTTGCAATATATTTTACAGTTGTTGAAATCTTAAACTGGGTTAAGATGCAAAGTATGGCCCCTTCACGCTCAGGTGAATTCAATGTTTAAACCGTTTCAAAATGGCACTGAATCACACGCCATTTATGATCTAACCTTAGAAAATGATCTCGATTGCATCAATGTCTATGGCAATTTGCAAATCAGTAAGGATCAGGCAGGGTTACAGGCAGCTAAAGCCTTGCAAGCTATGATTAATGAGGTCGTGGCAGCATTGGAGCAATGCCCAAACTTACCTGAAAAACTGGAACGTCCCGAAGCGGGTGAAATTGAAAATCCATTCTTATGATGGATAAAATTTAAACGGATTGTGCTTCCAAGCAGCAAGATATAAAAAAGCCCGCCACTTTACAGCGCGGGCTTTTTATTTTGAATCATTCAAATGCAAAGTTTTGAATTAGTCTTCAGTTTTAGCCATAGCTCGATACAACACCGCACCAATCACCGCACCGACAATTGGAGCGACCCAGAAAGCCCAAAGCTGGCTCAGTGCTGCAGTTTCTGCAAAGAAGGCTACACCTGTACTACGTGCAGGGTTAACAGATGTATTGGTCACAGGAATACTGATCAGGTGGATTAAGGTCAGTGCCAAACCAATTGCAATTGGGGCAAAACCTGCAGGCGCACGTTTGTCAGTTGCACCCATAATAATCATCAAGAAACCTGCAGTGAGTACAACTTCAATCATTAAAACTGAGCTAAGTGCGTATTTACCAGGAGATAAATCTCCATAGCCGTTGGTTGCGAAACCACCTGTACCTGCAAAGCCTGCTTGACCTTGAACAATCAGATACAGCACCAATGCCGCTAGCGTTGCACCAATAATTTGCGAAATAATATAAGGCGCCAGTTCTTTGGCTTCAAAACGACCGCCTGCCCATAAACCAATACTGACCGCAGGGTTAAAGTGTCCACCTGAAATATGACCAAGCGCATAGGCTGCTGTTAAAACGGTCAAACCGAAAGCAAGTGATACACCTACAAAACCAATGCCCAATTCAGGGAAAGCTGCCGCCAATACCGCACTACCACAGCCACCGAAGACCAGCCAGAAGGTCCCAATCAGCTCCGCGAAATATTTATTTAATTTGATTCTCCAGTGCTTATTTTTTGAGTTAAATTGATTTAACTTAAATTAAACTAATCGCATTTTATAACAATAGTGTGATGAATTTATCATAAATTTGAGTAGAAAGGATAAATTATACACGGCGCTGCAAGCGCCATTGTTGAGGGGTGTGCTGTGTCCATTGTTTAAAGGCGCGCTGAAAAGCACTCTGTTCTGAATAACCCAAGAGCAGAGCAATTTCCTGCAAACTTAAATGCGGGTCTTGCAAATACTGTTCTGCCAGTAAACATCGTACTTCCTGCATACGCTTTTGATAAGTCGTGCCTTGCTGTTGTAAATGGCGCTGTAATTGACGTACAGAAATATGCAATTGTTGGGCAATATGTTCAATTTGATACATATTTTTTTGCAGACCCGTCAAAATGGCTTGCTGCAGGCGCTGATCGGTCTGGGTGCTATTTGGTAGTTTATCTAGCAAGGCCTGCGCCTGTTGCAGCAATAGATGCTGTAAGGTTTGATCGCCCTGATGAAAGGGTTTTGCCAACTCGGAAATGGGCAGTAACACTTGGGTAATTGGCTGAGAAAAACGCACTTTGCAATGAAAATACTGTTCATACAGCGCAATGTTTTTAGGTGCGGGATGATGAAAATGCACTTCGTGCAGGCAAATGTCCTCAAACTGCATAAAATGCTTAAGAAATTCCATCATTAAAGCAATTGTGATCTCATCGGTCAGTTGTGTGGTCATATGCACAGGCAATTCCGACCAACGGATAGATAAATAATCGTTTTGTGCTTCGACCTGCAACGGGCCGCCATCATAAATCAGCCGATGAAAATCATGGTAACGTTGTAGTGCCTCGCCCAAATGGTCACAGGACAGGGCTAAATAGGCAATGATGCCCAAATGTTTGGGCTGCACATATTTGGCAATTTCCAGGCCCAAGGCAGGTTGCGGTAACTGCTGCTCTAAGGTGTTAAGCAATTCACGCCAAAGCGCATAATCAAAGCGTTCAAGATTTTGAATACTATGTAATTTTTCTGGAATAGGCAGTTGTTTTGCTTGGTAATAGCACATTAATAAATGCCCTAAGCCGCCATAGACCGAGCCTGTATATTCTTTGAATTGTTGCATGTGTTATCAATTTATTTTTGTCGTCATTTGTCAATGATATAAATTTCTTTGGTCAAGATCTAGTCTACTACTGCACCTATAGTGAACACAGCGGTCAAATCGTACAGGCAGGGAGGCGAGCTGATGTTAAAAGGATTTGTGGTAGGTTTGGTGGTTGCCAATGGTTTTGAATGGGTGGCACATAAATATATTTTGCACGGAACACATCGCCTGGGGCAGCGCCGTTATAGTCCAGTGCCTGAGAGTATGAAATCGCATTGGGAGCACCATCGTGAAGTGCGTAAAACCAGTTTTCATGATCATGGCTATGTTGAAGGCATCAGTAACTGGCGTACTAAAAATGAAATTGTGTCTTTGGCTGTGGTGGCTACAGTCGCCAGTGGTGTGTTCTATCCGATCTCTAAGGGCATGAGTCTGGCTGCTATTTATAGTGCAGCGAATTATTATTATATTCATCGTCGTGCGCATTTAGAGCCAGAATGGGCGGTTAAAAAAATTCCGTGGCATTATGACCATCACATGAACAGCAATCAGGATGCGAACTGGTGTGTGACTAAGCCTTGGTTTGATTATCTTTTAGGAACGCGAGTCATTTCAGCGCCTGCTTTACAGGAGCAAAATCCGCTAGGCATTGCCTTACCTCAGGTGATTGCACAGGGTTTAAACCGTTTGTCTGCTGCATATTTTCCTGCCAAATGGGTCGAGAAAAAATTAGCTGTGGCAGAGCAGGTATCTTAACTATATTGCAGCAAATGAAGGTTTGTAGTGACAGCTTAGGCAAGTCTTATCGCAAATGGTCAATATTTTAGGTGTTTTTGGTCAATATTTCGGCTAAAGCTCTGCGTATATTGTGTGCAGTGAAATATCCACGGATGTTTCGGTTGAATATTGTGTGATGATGAATTGATTTTGTTGATTATTTTTTATAAGTCTATTTAAAAAGATAAAAGAACCTCAGCGCTGTGGTTTTTTGAGTTGATAGGAGTCTTCGGACTCCTTTTTTTCTGCCTAAATTTTACGTTGACTTCAGTTTTAGGCTAAAAAAAGTGCAATCCTCAGATTGCACTTTTCACAGTTCGTTTGCACTATGATTTTACAAACGCATTTCAATGCCTTGTGCTGCCAAATATTGTTTGGCTTCAGGAATGGTGTGCTGACCAAAGTGGAAAATTGAGGCGGCCAGTACCGCATCGGCACCGCCTTTTAGAATTCCATCGGCCAAGTGTTGTAAATTGCCTACACCGCCAGAAGCAATGGTAGGTACCGTCACACGGTCATTGATGGCACGCATGAGTGCCAAGTCATAGCCTGCTTTGGTGCCATCGGCATCCATTGAGGTGACCAGCAACTCACCTGCGCCGTAGTCTGCCATTTTTACAGCCCATTCAATTGCGTCAATACCAGTGGGTTTACGACCACCGTGGGTGAAAATTTCCCATTTGTTATCACCCGTTTTTTTCGCATCAATAGCAACCACAATACATTGTGCGCCAAAACGCTGTGAGGCTTCCTGTACAAATTCTGGGTTAAACACGGCTGCAGAGTTAATGCTGACTTTATCTGCACCTGCGTTCAATAACAGGCGAATGTCTTCAACCTTGCGCACGCCACCACCTACGGTCAGAGGAACGAACACGGTTTCTGCCATACGCTCTACAGTACGGTAAGTGGTATCACGACCATGATGGGTAGCGGTAATGTCTAAAAAGGTGATTTCATCGGCACCTTGTTCATTATAACGACGCGCCACTTCTACAGGGTCGCCCGCATCACGAATATCAAGGAATTGCACGCCCTTGACCACGCGACCATTATCTACGTCTAGGCAAGGAATAATACGTTTCGCTAGCATAAATTTTTCCAATTATTACAGCCGATTATGAAACTCACCCACACAAGCGCTACACCTTGGTAGATGGAGCGGGTATTCTATCAAACTTAGCTCAGGTTTTTCGCAGGTTTTCTATGTCGGTTTATACTCCTTTGACTTTAAAGGAAGTTCAGGTCTTTGCAGCAGCCTATGGATTGGAGGTCTTGGCGCTGATTCCTATTCAAGGTGGTATTCAAAACACCAATTATTTTTTGCGTTGCGACAATCAAAGCGAGTACGTGCTGACCATTTTTGAAGAACTTGACCAACAGGCAGTGGCTGAGTTAATTCCTGTATTGCAGCATTTGGGGCAAACAGGTTTGCCTGTGGCGGTGCCTTTGTCACACTCAGGACAAGCCATTCATCGTTTAAAAGATAAACCTGCGCAAATTGCACCGCGTTTGATTGGACAGCACCCGACCATAGCAAGCGAAGCACAAGTTGCAGCGATTGCCATTGCTCAGGCAAAAATGCATGTGGCTTTGCAGGACTTTAGCTTGCAGCGTGATCATGTGCGTGACCATGCTTATTGGGCCAGTGTTGCACGCCAATTAAAACCGAGTCTGAATGTGGCAGATCAAGCCTTACTTTCCAAGCTACTCGGACTGTATGAGGCCTTGACCGCAGTCTATCCGCAGCGTCCCAAAGGCTTTATCCACTCAGACTTGTTCCGTGACAATACCTTGTTTGCAGACGATCAATTGCAAGGCATTTTAGATTTTTACGAATTAAATCAGGATGAATTGCTGTTTGATATTGCAATTACCCTGAATGATTTTTGTACTGACTTTCCTGAACTGAGTTTAAATGAAAGCAAAGCGATTGCATTTTTAAATGCCTATGAAAGCGTGCGCCCTTTAACTCAGGATGAAAAAGCCTGTTTAGAATTATATTTGGCAATGGCAGCGGGGCGTTTTTGGTTAATGCGTTTACAGGTGGCAGCTAAAAATGCTGCAGAAGGCCGTACAGGAGCTGATATTTTGCAAAAAAATCCGAATGAAATGCGGAATATGCTGATTGAACGCTTAAAGTTTGTGACGGCTTAAGGATACAGAGATGCGTGATCAAGGACGTTTAGTAGAGTGGTTTGATGAGCAGGGTTACGGTTTTATTCAGCCAAATGACCGCCAGAAAGATCGGGTGTTTTTACACATTAAGGATTTTGCTCGTCAGGGGCCGCGTCCAATTGTCGGTTGTGCCTTGGAATATACCGTGACAGTAGATGAATGTGGTCGTTACCGAGCGCAGCAAGCCGTTTATTTAAAAGCTGCACAGACCAAAGCTGCAGCGGCATCTTCTGCGAAAACCAAAACATCCAACAGCACACAAAAAATGCAGCCCATGCAGATGCTATGTGTGGCCTATATTGTTGTTTTAGCTTTGTTGACCATGTTGGGGCTACTAAGCGGAATGTTGTTATTATTCATCAGTTTGATGAATGCGCTGAGTTATTGGCTGTATGCACAAGATAAAGAAGCTGCACAGCAGGGTGGACGTCGTATTCCTGAAAATAATTTGCATATCGTCGCTTTTTTAGGGGGCTGGCCTGCGGCATGGTTGGCACAACAAAAATTACGCCATAAAACACAAAAACAACCCTTTGGTAAGATTTATTTTTGTACAATTTTCTTAAATATCTTACTGATTTTATGGTTTATTTCACCTTTTAATCAGTTGAATATCTAGTTGAGGGTGTTGTTTCCCTAACAGACGAGTCAGGAGCACCATGTCAGATTCAGTCCATCCATACACAGTCGATCAAGACCCACATCGTTTATTGACCATGATTTTATATGTGTTGTATATCGTGGCAATTTTTTCAGCGGGGATATTGGCTGTTATTGCTTTAATCATCAATTATTTAAAACGTGGTGATGTGCAAGGTTCAATTTTTGCCAGTCATTTTACTTGGCAAATTCGTAGCTTTTGGTGGTATTTGGTCTGGAATATCGTGGCATTCATTCCCTTTGTTTTTGTGCTGTTCAGTCAGGATGTACAAGGCTTTGCCAGTATGACACTGTTTGCCACCCTGTTTTGTATCAGCGTGGTGGGGCTGTCATGGTTATGGATTGTTTATCGTGCCATTCGTGGTTTAATTCGGGTGAATGATAATCTGCCGATGTACCATTAAAAATCCTACACTTATTTTAAATCACAACAGCGCTGCAAAGGTCGGGCTGTCGGGATGCCTGTATCAAGTGTTTTAAGGCATGGTTTATGTTCAGGTTTAGGTTTGGGGTTTAGTTTTAGATTTAAAAAGTTTAGGCCGCCATTCACTGATGAATACGCCTAAAACAACCAAAAGCCCACCAAATAATGCCAGAATGGGTAAACGTTCTCCTGCTAAACGCCCAATCAGGGCTGCCCACACCGGTTCACCTGCATAAATAATGGCGGCTTGCGCAGGGTCTACCTGACGTTGTGCCCAGTTCATCACCCATTGAATCAGGGCACTGGCCATCCCCAAACCCAGTAAAACCACAACCAAGGGCAGCCGAAATTCAGGCAGTTGCGTTTCACCTAGCCAAGGTGCAACAGCAAAACACAGCAATGAAGCAAAAGCCAGTTGTAGCAGCGTCACACGTTTTAAATTGACCCGTTTGGCAAAATAACCAATCAAAATAATTTCAAATGCAATCGCAATGGCGCCAATGAGCGTCATGATTTGCCCAAAATTAAATTGCAGCGCACCCAAGCCATTGCCTGTGAGCAATAGCAGTCCCATAAAAGCCAAGACTGCGCCCAGCCAAGTCATAACATGCGGACGCTGACCAAAGCATAACCAGAGCAGCAGCGGCACAAGCGGGACATACAGCGCAGTCAAAAATGCAGATTCACTGCTGC
Organism: Acinetobacter sp. A2; assembly: GCF_048537555.1. Classification (NCBI taxonomy): domain Bacteria; kingdom Pseudomonadati; phylum Pseudomonadota; class Gammaproteobacteria; order Moraxellales; family Moraxellaceae; genus Acinetobacter; species Acinetobacter sp. A2. Next base: position 2,653,341 of record NZ_CP183239.1, on the reverse strand, counting down.
TGATACTTTGTAAACCTATGGTTTGGGTGGCATAACCCAGTGCAATCACAGCACCAATTGTAAAACCTGCAAAAACTTCATATAGGTTGATCGCACTTAAACTACGCCATGACAGCAGTGCAACGGCTAAAGTTGCTGCAGCAAAACGTAAGGCCACAAATAAAATTGGGCTGCTGAAATTCAAGCCATATTGCACCGTAATAAAGGTCGCACCCCAAATCAGCGTGATGAACATTAACGCCAGTTGAGGTGCTTTATGACGCAATGTATGGGTAAGATGAGGCATAGAAATGGATCAAAAATAGGTGAGGAAGAGCAAAAATCAATAAAAAAGAGGTCCGTAGACCTCTTTGAGCATCTCAGAACCAATTACAAGGCTTGTTCATCTAACAGCAATTGCGCTTCACGCAGGCTTAAAGTGCCTTCATAAATTGCACGACCTGTAATAGCGCCTAGAATGCCTGGCTGACCTTTTAAGTTGCGTACGTCATCTAAGTTGGTTACACCACCCGACGCAATCACAGGCAAGCCTGAATATTGCGCCAAGTTCACGGTTTGCTCAACGTTTACACCTTGCATCATGCCGTCACGGGCAATATCGGTATAGACAATGCTAGATACGCCTGCATCGGCAAAACGTTTGGCTAAATCAGTCGCTTTGACGTCAGTCACGTTGGCCCAACCATCGGTTGCCACCATGCCATTCATGGCGTCAATTCCGACAATAATGTGTCCTGCAAACTTTTTGCATGCTTCTTCTACAAAAGCAGGCTCTTGCACGGCTTTAGTGCCAATAATCACGAAAGACACGCCAGCATCTAAATAGTGTTCAATGGTTTCGAGTGAACGAATACCACCACCAATTTGAATTGGAAGCTCAGGTTGTGATTTTGCAATGGCTTCGACCACAGGCTTATGAATTGGCGTACCTGCGAAAGCACCGTTTAAATCGACTAAATGCAAGCGACGCGCGCCTTCATTTACCCAGTGCTGTGCAGTCGCCACTGGATCGTCAGAAAATACAGTATCATCTTCCATACGACCTTGTTTTAAACGAACACACTTGCCATCTTTCAGGTCAATTGCAGGGATGATCAGCATGCTTTCGCTCCTTGCCAAAAACTTAATGAATTCAATCTGTGCATCTTAACAAAGTATTGTTAAATCTCTAAGCATCTGTTGCAGGTTTTGTTTTAGATGGGCGAATCCGCAATTTGAGTGAACTGTTGGGAATGTGATCGGGCAATAAACCTAAACGCCCTAATTCTTCAAATACCAATACAGGTGCGTAGGCATCGGCAGCGGCATAGGCAATTTGCGCTTCGCTAAGTGATTGACGTGCCCAGTTTGAGGTACTAATACTTTTACTTTTGGGAAAATTCACATGAAATAACAAGGCTATGGCATTTTTGAGCCCCAATGGGCTTTTAAAGCCAAAGCTACCAAAACATTTGGATAATTCAATCACGCTATTTAGCTGCATGCCTTTTTTACGAAATAGATGGGCATCATTTTTAAGTCCAAAACCGACTTTAATTTGATCCCGATTGGCAAAAATCGGTTGTAAAAATTGCCAAATATCGGCATTGACCTGAAATAAATAGGCTTTTTCTAGCGTTGCCAGTTGAATTAAATGCGGGCCTGTAGATACTTCACCAACATTAAAGGTGGGTTTGGATTCGGAGTCAAAACCCAAAACGGCTGCGGTTTTTAATTCTGCTTCCACTTCAAGGCATTGTTCCAGCGTTTGAATCAGCATAATCTGCGTGCGGGGCAGATTTTCAAAGCGTGGTAATTGTTGAATTTGCTCAGGGCTTGGCAGGGTGCGCAAACGGGTTTGATCCATAATATTCAAAGCGGTAAAGAAGCCGTTTTAGCCTAAAGAATTTTGCAGAATTTGGCAAAGTCTAAAATATTGAAATATCTCTTTGCTTGAAAATTTTAAAAGTTAAAAAAATAGCCCAAGCGGTGTGGACTATTCTTAAACTTCAAATGGGTATGATTTAGGCTGTTATGCCATAAAGCCAGAAAATAAGCCGCCAAGGATTGCCAAAATAATCAGGACAATGAAAATCCAAGCCAGTACTTTTTCCCAACCTGCGGTTGGACGTGGCGCACCATAGCTATTCTGACGGTCATCGCCCGGGGCAAAGATCAGATATAAACCCAGAATAATATTGACCACAGGCACTAAAATCAGCAAAGACAACCAACCCGTATGATTGCGGTCATGTAGGCGGCGGATGGTAAAAATAAAGCTAAAGTAGAATGCAACGATATAAATAATAACAAGTAAGATCATGCCAATGCCCATAGAGCCTGAGCTTAGATCGACCAAAAGATTAGGTGCAATAATTGCAATGACTAAAATAAGCAGGGTCAGTGCGAAACTGAGTAAGCAGTTCCAAGCTAAAAAAGACATGCGACCAAAACGCCCCGTTGCACTCAGTGCAGAATCTTCTACATATTGACTCATTGTTGTAATTCCTTGGTTTTTAAATTGAGTTAAAATTTTTTTGAATTAAAGGTATAAAAAACGTGCTAATTTTAAACAATAAAATAGCAGATGAAAAGTGAAAAACATTCACGCAAAAATAAAGCCGAGATTCACTCGGCTTTAGAAAAAATTCAGTGCTTTGAAAAACTTAAATTTTCCATTCCACAAAATTTTTAAGTAGCTGTAAGCCCGCAGTATGGCTCTTTTCAGGGTGGAACTGCGTTGCAAACAAGTTATCTTGATGCAGTGCAGTACAGAAGGTCAGACCATAATCACAGGTTGCAGCCACAATGCTGTCATCTTGTGGTTCAACATAGAAACTGTGCACGAAGTAGAAACGCGCGTCTTGTTCAATGTTGTTCCACATTGGGTGGCTCGGGTCATGTTGATGTACCTGATTCCAACCCATGTGCGGTACTTTTAAGCCTTCCACTTCTGGAAAGCGTTTAACCGTACCAGCAAAAATACCCAACGCATCTGCACCGCCATTTTCTTCAGAACGTTGCATCAAGGCTTGCATGCCCACACAAATGGCGAGTACAGGCTTATTAAAGACTGCATTACGTACCACCTCATCAATTCCTGCTTCATGCATGCCCTGCATACAGTCACGCATGGCACCCACGCCAGGAAAGACGATTTTATCGGCTTGTGCAATCAGTTTTGGATCATTGGTGACATCCACCGTGGCACCCACATGCTCTAAAGCTTTGGCTGCCGAGTGTAAATTTCCCATGCCATAGTCAAGAAGGGCAATTCGGGTCATTAGAGTGTCCCTTTGGTCGAAGCCACAGTATTTTCAGCACGTGGGTCTACTTCACATGCCATGCGTAAAGCACGTGCAAATGCTTTAAATACGCTTTCAATTTGGTGGTGGCTGTTTTTGCCTTTAAGATTGTCAATGTGCAGCGTCATTAACGCGTGGTTGACAAAGCCTTGGAAGAATTCTGAGAATAAATCTACATCAAAGCTACCAATGCGCGCACGGGTAAATGGAATATCCATAAATAAACCTGGACGGCCTGATAAATCCACCACGACACGGCTTAAAGATTCGTCGAGCGGTGCATAAAAGTGACCGTAGCGTTTTAAACCTTTTTTATCACCCAAGGCTTGAGCAAAAGCTTGTCCAAGCGTGATCCCGCAGTCTTCTACGGTGTGGTGATCATCAATTTCCAAGTCGCCATCACAATGAATATCAATATCAAACAAACCATGTCGCTTGATTTGATCAATCATATGGTCTAAAAATGGAATGCCAGTATTGAGTGTGCCTTGACCCGTACCGTCCAGATTCACACGAACTCGAATTTTAGTTTCGTTGGTATTTCTTACCACTTCACTGATACGTTGGGTCATAGACACGTTCCTCAAAAAACGTCAAAAATGATTGATGTAAATATGTTTTCGCTGTGACGAAGTCTCAGCATATTAGATTGCTCAGGAGGGTTAATCAATGCCTATTACCGTACATGCCTATACTTCACTAGAAAATAACGAAGTGCGCAGCCAGCTTGAGCGACTGTATGATACCAGCCCTGAGTTTGGCGATGGGCAAGATGCGGTAAGCCAACTTGAGCAGAACTTAGCTCAGTATACCCTACTTTACACGGCAGAATTTAATACTAAAGTGATTGGGGCGATTTGGTGCACGGGACAAGAGGACAGTCGGACGCTTGAATATATCGTGGTACATCCTGCAAACCGTGGGCGAGGGGTGGCAGACCGTTTGGTGAGTGAGGTATGCCGTATGGAAGAAGCCAAAGGGGTGCAGCATTTCCAGCCGGGTTGTGGCGCAATTCACCGTTGTTTGGCGCATTTGGGCAAGTTGTGAGTCGGTATAGACACTCAGTCTATTATATAGGGTGATTTTTCATCAAAATAATCTTGGTTTTGCTGTAAAAGTAAACATTTGCACTGAAAAGCAAAAAAGACTATTGACGATTTATCACTGAAACTGTTTAATACGCGTCATTGGCGTGATAGCTCAGTCGGTAGAGCAACGGATTGAAAATCCGTGTGTCCCCAGTTCGATCCTGGGTCTCGCCACCATATTCAAAACGATTTAACGTTTTCAATCCCTGATCCCATCAGGGATTTTTTTTGCATAAAATTTATGCGATCAAATAAAAAAGTCATGATTTATATTGACTATTCAGCCGAGATACGGCTTAATACACGGCATTGGCGTGATAGCTCAGTCGGTAGAGCAACGGATTGAAAATCCGTGTGTCCCCAGTTCGATCCTGGGTCTCGCCACCATATTCAAAAAGCCTCAAACACTGTTTGAGGCTTTTTTTATGCCTAAATAAAAATGTTGAATACAAATCGGCGCTCTCTCGCTTCATCCAAAGTAAACACTACTCATTTTAAAAGCTGTATTAGAATCAAATGGTCAGGGTCAGGGTGAGTGAGTGCAGCATGAAAGATTTATTCTCGCAGGGTAGTGCGTTGTATCATCAGGCGCGTCCACAGTATTCAACAGAAATCGTCGATACGATTTTGCAGCATGTACCCGAGCGCTGTTTGGCGTGGGACTGTGGTGCAGGTTCTGGGCAGTTTACCCAGTTATTGGTACCACATTTTCAGCAGATTTTAGCCACAGATTTAAGTCAAGCACAGTTGGATTTGGCACCGCAGTGGGCAAATGTGAGTTATCGTACCTGCTTGGCGCAAGACAGTGGATTGGCGGATGCAAGTGTAGATTTAATTACGGTCGCACAAGCGATTCACTGGTTCGACTTTGATGCTTTTTATGCCGAAGTACATCGGGTACTAAAACCCAGTGGTGTGTTTGCTGCGGTGGGCTATGGTCTGATTCAGGTAGAAGATAAGGCAGTGAATACTGAAATTCAGCGCTTGTATGCTCAGACTTTAAAGGGCTATTGGGATGCCGAGCGCCGTTATATTGATGACTTATACCGCACAATTCCTTTTCCATTCCAAGAAATAGTCACGCCTGAACTTTGCCTGAAATATTGTTGGTCGGCAGCTCAGCTGTTGGATTATTTAAATACTTGGTCGGGGCTGCAGCATTATTTAAAGCAGCATACAGAAACGCCTTTGCTTGAACTACAGCAATTGTTACGGCAGCAGCCTACTCAGGTGTTTGGTATTCAGTTCCCCGTGTTGCTGCGTTTAGGTCGTTTGGCATAAAAAAGCACTGCTTTTAAATCGCTTGGCAAGTATCATAAAAGCTCGGTGAAAAAGGATGTTTCTCCACATGTGTAATCTTGAAATGTGTGAGGTGTCCAATGTCAAAATATTCTCTCCCTCTCTTATTTAGCTTTGCGCTGTGCCTGCCTGCGCTTTCATCTGCCAACGAAGATGTTCAATCTTTGAAGCTGTTGGATGATCATGCATTAAGTACAGAATATGCGCAATTAAACTCACTCAGTGTTTTGCAAGATCAATATCGTTTTACTGCGCAAGATGTGGTGAAACAAGCATTGGATGAGCAAGACTTGGGTCAGCATTTGGGTCTTTCGCATACAACACTTGCCGATTTGAGTACACGTTTTTATACCAATGCACAGGGTCAAACAGTGCTGCAAATTCAGCGTGATGTGGTGTCTTTAGGTGTGATTGAAACCACACTCAGTGTGGATGGTTTGCGTCAATTGGGACAGCATTTTATAGATGAGTTTAAAGTGTTGGCATTTGAGTAAATCAGCGCTGTTGTCAGAAAAGATATTGTTGTGATTATTTGAGAGATAAAAAACGCCCTGAATGAATCAGGGCGTTTTTTAATTTTCGTTTGTTACACAGACATTAAGCTGGTTGAGCCGCTTCTTGTTGTGCAGGTGTCAACATGTGACCGTGTTCTTCAAAGTTTGCATGCCAAGACAATGCTTCACGAAGTAGGTGAGGAGTATGACCACCTTTTTCACATGCACGCTCGAAGTAGTCATTCAAGGCATTGCGGTACATTGGGTGTACACAGTTGTCGATAATTGCACGAGCACGTTCACGTGGTGCAAGACCGCGTAAGTCTGCTAAACCTTGTTCAGTTACCAAAATGTCAACGTCGTGTTCGTTGTGGTCTACGTGTGCAGCCATCGGAACGATAGATGAGATGTCACCGCCTTTCGCAATTGACTTGGTTACGAAAATTGCCAAGTGTGCGTTACGTGCGAAGTCACCTGAACCACCAATACCGTTCATCATTTTGGTACCGCATACGTGGGTTGAGTTCACGTTACCGTAAATATCAAACTCAAGTGCAGTGTTAATACCAATGATGCCTAAACGACGTACTAACTCAGGGAAGTTAGAAATTTCTTGTGGACGTAAAATGAATTTGTCTTTGTAGTGTGAAAGATTGCCAAATACGCGATCGCCACATTTTTCAGACAAAGTCATTGAACAGCCAGAAGCGAACTTCATTTTGCCTGCATCAATCAATTCAAAGGTACAGTCTTGAAGTACTTCTGAGTACATGACCAAGTCTTCAAAGTTAGAGTGTTTGAAGCCTGTTAATACTGCGTTTGCAATTGAACCGATACCTGCTTGTAATGGCGCTAGGTTTTTCGGTAAACGACCTTGTGCAACTTCATTTTCAAAGAATGCGATCAAGTGATCTGCAATGGCTTGAGTTTCGTCATCTGGATCAGTCACGTTAGATGGAGAGTCAAGCAAAGTATCGTTAAATACAATACCTACAACTTTCGCTGGGTCTAACTGAATACCTTTGGTACCAATGCGTTGGTCAACGTGAGTTAACGGTACTGGACCACGTGTTGGGCGTGTTTCAGGAATATAAATATCGTGTAGACCTTCAAATTCTGTGCTTACCGTAGTGTTGATTTCAATAATGACTTTATCTGCAAATTCAACAAAGCTTGCAGAGTTACCTACAGAAGTTGTTGGAATAATTAAGCTGTCTTCAGTAATTGCTACTGCTTCAACAATAGCGATGTCTGGGCGTTTAAGCGTATTGTTACGCATTTGCTCAACAGTTTCAGACAAGTGCTGGTCAATAAACATAACTTGACCTTGGTTAATTGCTTTACGCAAAGTGTTGTCTACTTGGAACGGCATACGACGTGCCAAAACACCTGCTTCAGTCAATTGCTTGTCTAAATCGTTACCTAGACTTGCACCTGTAATTAAATCAATTTTTAAAGGATTGGTTTTTGCACGTGCAACCAATGCAAGTGGAACTGCTTTTGCTTCACCCGCACGAGTAAAGCCACTCATACCTACGGTCATACCATCTTGAACGAATTCAGCAGCTTGTTCTGCGCTGATTACTTTGTCGTGGAGGGAGGCTAAACGGATGCGATCTAAAGACATGGTGAACTCTCGTAAAATACTAAACTGATACCGATTGTACCGATCAAAAAAGGTATTTTGCATAGGTGTTAGGCTAAGGTCTAATTTTTTGCCTAAATGGTGGTATAAAAATATTAAATAATATATAAATTATTGAATTTAATAGTTTATTTGTATATCACTTGATAAGTATAAAAATTTATTTGATATATTTTTATACAATTTTGATATGCGCTGTGAGAAGTTTTTGCTTTGATCGCACTTCAGATTTGCTGTTGGTCTGAATTTGGTATATAGCCATTTCAACAGCATACAAAGCTGAGGGCAATTAAAAGTGCTCGCTCAGGCTTTGTTTGATTTTTTCCAGTGTGCCAAGGCTATTTTTTTCCTCAACCTGTTCGGGTTGTAGTGGTAGGGTAATAATGGCTTCTAATCCACCTTGTTCGCGGTTTTGAATGGTTAGTTCGCCCTGATGAATATCGACAATACGTTTTACAATTGCCAAGCCTAAACCACTGCCTTGTACGGTGCGCGCTTCATTGCCACGTACAAACGGCTGCATTAAATCTGCAATCTGGTCTTCAGGAATTCCTGTGCCGTTGTCGGCAACACTAATCCGAATCTGATCCTCCAGCACTTCTGCAGAAAGTTCAATGGGTTCTGCACCATAGCGTTTGGAGTTGTTAATTAAATTACCAATCAGACGTTTCAGTGACAAACTACGCACATGAATTAGAGGTAATTCCTGTGCGGTATAGCGTATATCCAAAGGTTTAAATTGAATAATCAGTTCCTGCAACAACACATTTAAATCTGTTTCTTGTAATTCTTCATCGGAACCATCACGCATATAAGAAATGAATTGATTCAAAATCGCATCCATATCTTCTACATCGTAAATTAAGCCCTCTTTTAAAAAGTCTTCATCGGGCATCATTTCAGCACTTAAACGAATTCGTGTGAGAGGCGTGCGCAGGTCATGAGAAATACCCGCCAGCATGATCCGACGATCACGTTCAGTCTGCTCCAAGGTATAAATCATTTGGTTAAAGGCTTGATTGACCTCACGAATTTCTTGTGGGCCGTGATTGGTTTCCAAATAGGGTGCTTTGCCTGTTTTACTGTAGCTATTGGCAGCATTTTGCAGACGACGCAAAGGGCGGTTTAGCTGGCGCACCAAAGTTAAAATAATCGCGGCTGCGAAAAGCGGGATACCTAAAAGCCAGCCAAACACCAGTTCAGGACTGTAGTTGGCATAGGTTTTTAGCGGCTCACGTACCCAGTTGCCATTCATTTCTGGGGTTTGAATCCAAATACGAGGGCTTGGCTTAAACTGGAAATATACTGTGACATCCTGCATTTTTAATTCAGTTGCCAGTTTTTTTTCAATTTGTCGGGTAAAAAATTCGGCAATGACTTTTTCCCGTACATTCGGATACTCACGTGGATCGGTCACATATTCAATCCCGACCCGATTTTTTAGCCAAGCATCTACATCAACTTCGGCTTCATTATGAAAAATGCGTAAATCAGGATTATTTAAAATTTCCAGCTCAACTGCTAAATAGCGTGCATGCTGTTGAATTTCAGGTAAATACAAAGTGCGCCAAAAGAACCACAACGACATAAACAGACTGAATAGCACCACAAAAACCACCAGTACCGCAGTGCGCATAGCGGCAGAACGTGGTTTGATTTTGTCTAAAAAACGCTCCCAGCGGGTACGTTTCTTTTCAGAATACGCCACATAATCGGTAAATTCTTGTGGGTCGATGGGTTCGAGTTTCACATCTTGTCCTGTGGCAGAGGTTGTAAAGCGAATTTGGTGAGTGAAATTTTATGATGAATATACTTTTTATTGGAATGTCTATTCTTTAAATCTTGTACAATGATCAGTATGTATAAATTTTGATCATTGTGTGAAGATGTGAGGCTAAAGCCTCACATCATTTCTAACTTATTCCGCACCATCTGGAACAAATACATAACCTACCCCCCAAACCGTTTGAATATAACGCGCACGAGCAGGGTTTTCTTCAATTAAACGACGTAAACGAGAAACTTGAACATCAATCGAGCGTTCCATCGCACCCCATTCACGGCCACGTGCCAAATTCATCAATTTGTCACGGGTCAAAGGTTCGCGTGGGTGTTGTACCAAAGCTTTGAGTACCGCGAATTCACCTGTAGTCAGTGTTACAACTTGACCTTCACGCGTTAAAGTACGGGTCGATAAATCTAGCGACCATGGGCCAAAACCGACCACTTCCATTTGCTGACTTGGTGCACCCGGTACTTCTCGCACTTGACGACGCAATACGGCACGAATACGTGCTAACAGCTCGTTTGGATTAAATGGTTTTGGCAAATAATCATCTGCACCTGCTTCAAGTCCTGCAATACGGTCTGAATCACTGCCGCGAGCGGTCAGCATAATAATTGGCGTATCGATGTTGGACTGACGTAAACGACGGCAAATACTTAAACCATCTTCTACAGGCAGCATAAAATCCAGTACGATTAAAGAGAACAGTTCACGCTGTAACAAACGATCCATTTGCGTTGCATCGTGGGCGGTTTTAACCACAAATCCCTTATCTTCCAAGAAACGTTGTAACAGGGTACGTAAACGCACATCATCATCCACAACGAGAATGCGTTCGACGCGGTCAGTTTCGGTGTGTACGGCATCTGTTTTTTCAGCAGGTACAACTAAACTCATGATGTGCTCCTTTATTCTTTATTGTCATCGTAAACAAAAAGTTGAGTTGGCTTTGAGTATACGATTCATTTGTATCTATTGCCTATGTTCTAAAGCAACAAATATTGCAGATAAAATCAAGACATAGATACCAAATATATACAGCATTCCTGTGTGAAAATCTGACATATTTGCCCGTTTCAGTCTAACATGGGCCTGAATTTTATTTAGATTTATAAAATTTTCCCGAATTGGCAAAAATCGCCAAAACACCACCATTTATAAAATTCATAAAACAATTGTGGATTTTATAGTCTTGGTCTTTATAATCATGGCTTTTAGTACTTATCCTTGTAGGATCACACACGATGACTGACTTAGTTCAGCAGTTAGCAAAAGAACTTGCCGTACGACCAAATCAAGTAGAAGCTGCCATCAAACTTATTGATGAAGGTGCTAGCGTTCCATTTATTGCACGTTACCGTAAAGAAGTGACGCAAGGTTTAGATGACACGCAGCTACGTCAGCTCGATACACGTTTATCGTATTTACGTGATTTATATGAGCGTCGCGAAAAAGTAATAGAATCACTCAAAGAACAAGATAAATTATCTGATGATTTATTGGCACGGGTAAACGCTGCTGAAACCAAAAATGCCTTAGAAGAAATTTATGCGCCTTACCGTCCTAAACGTACTAGTAAATCGTTTAAAGCCAAAGAAGCAGGTTTAGGTCCAATTGCAGCGCGAATTTTTGCAGAACAAGTCGAGCCAAGCGAAGCTTTAGCAGGCTTTAGCCATGCAGACTATCCAGATGTAGACAGTCAGCTAGATGCTGTGCAACACATTCTAATTGATGAATGGGCACAAAATATTGCCTTGACCACCGAATTAAAAGAAATTTTTGCCAAAACAGCGGTATTAAAAAGCTTGGTTGCTTCTGATGAGAAAAAAGAAGTGGGCAAAAAATTCCGCGATTACTTTGATTTTTCAGAAAACCTGAACAAAGTGCCATCCCATCGTTTATTGGCGATGTTGCGTGGTCGCCAAGAAAACGTCTTGGGCTTAAAAGTTGATGGTGAAGACAGTGCACCTTTGGCACGTATTGAAACTGAATATAATTTAGATCAGATTCAGCCGCAAGCACGTCAGGACTTTTTAAAACAAACGGCAAAATTGTTCTGGTTGGGCAAAGTACGTCCACAAATCGAACATTCATTATTGACTGAAAAACGTTTGGCTGCCGAAGCCGAAGCGATGGATGTCTTTGCAGAAAACTTGCGTCATTTATTGCTTTCTGCACCTGCAGGTGCACGATGTACGCTAGGCGTTGACCCTGGTATCCGTACAGGTGTGAAACTGGCAGTCGTGAATCAATCTGGCGATGTGGTTGCACATAGCACAGTTTATCCATTTGCACCAAAAGAAGATAAAGCGGGTGCGATTGAAGAACTTGCGCGTTTATGCCGTGAACACAATGTCGATTTAATTGCGATTGGTAATGGTACAGCGAGCCGTGAAACTGAAGCAGTTGTGGCTGAAATGATGGCTGCACACAGTGATTTGAAACTGACGCGCGTGTCTGTGTCTGAAGCGGGTGCATCGGTGTATTCGGCTTCTGAATTGGCTTCACAAGAATTACCAGAGCTAGATGTGTCGATTCGTGGTGCAGTGTCTATTGCCCGCCGTTTACAAGACCCATTGGCTGAATTGGTTAAAATTGATCCGAAATCGATTGGTGTGGGTCAGTATCAACACGACGTAAATCAGGCAGGTTTGGCAAAAACACTGGAAGCCGTGGTTGAAGACTGTGTGAACTCGGTGGGTGTAGATGTGAATACCGCATCTTCAGCAATTCTGGGTTATATCGCGGGTTTGAATAAATCAATTGCACAGCAAATTGTAGATTACCGTAAAGAGCATGGTCGTTTTGATAACCGCCAAGCCTTGAAAAATGTACCACGCTTAGGCGAACGTACCTTTGAGCAAGCGGCTGGTTTCTTGCGTATTCAAGCCGGTTCTGAGCCTTTAGATGCCTCTGCTGTTCACCCAGAATCTTATGGTTTGGTGGAAAAAATCGTTGCAGCGAAAGCGACGACAGTTAAGGATATTATTGGCAATACCGAAATTATCCGTTCGGTGAATGCGGAAGAATTTGTAGATGAGCAAGTCGGTTTACCAACGATTCAGGATGTCTTATCTGAATTGGAAAAACCAGGTCGTGACCCTCGTCCTGAATTCCGTACTGCAAAATTCCGTGAAGATGTGACTGAAGTGGCACAGTTGACTGAAGGCATGCAGCTTGAAGGCGTGGTGACCAATGTAACCAACTTCGGTGCTTTTGTGGATGTGGGTGTGCATCAGGATGGTTTGGTGCATATTTCTGAATTGGCCAATGAATTTGTGGCCGATCCGCATAAAGTGGTGAAACCAGGTCAAATTGTTCAAGTGCGTGTGTTACAGGTTGATGTAGAGCGTAACCGTGTAAACTTGTCGATGCGTCCAGAAGGTTCGGCTGCACCTGTTAAAGCGGCACGTACGCCACGTCGTGATCAAGAGCAACGTACAGAGCGTAAGCCGCAGGCGAAACGTCCGCAGCAGTCGCGCCCTCAGGCGGATCGCCCACAGGCTAAAAAGCCACAAGCTGCTAAACCACAAGAGAATAAAATTGGTGGTTTAGGTGCCTTGTTGTTACAAGCAGGGCTTAAAGGTTCAAAGTAATCTTTAATTACCCCAACAAAAAGCTCCCGAATTGAGGGAGCTTTTTGTTTTACAGCTAATTTTTAGCTGTAGATTTTTAAATTCAATTTATATCAACGGCACAATCCAACTCACTAAAATGAGCATAATTCCCAAATGCCCAAGTTTACGTGTGACGGCCACTAATTTAGAGGGCGGTGCTTCAAGTTGGCGGGCATATTCCTGAAGGCTTAAACCTTGTGAAGCTTTACTGCTAAATAAAAATACGCCCAAATCAATACAAATTAAAATCGTGCCGATATCTGCAACAATTTCCAGTAGTTCATATTCTTGCTGATAAAGCGCCATTGCAACCTGATAACTCAGAAACAAGGCAAAGGCAAAACAGCCATATTGTAAAATGAGGGCTAGGGCTCGCATAATTCATTCAAACGACTTAAAACAGCTGTGTTATAGCATAAAACAATCCATCAATTGAATGTTTTGTCGGATTACACGTGGTGGTTTAGATTGTTGGAGGAATGTTTTAAGCCATCCAGCTTTGCACAATAAAACAGGTAGCAATACTGCTTGCTGCCAATTTAGAACACAGATAAGCATAGTCTGTTGGAGCATCTGCTTGTGTTGCAGAGCTTGCAGGAACAGAAGTTGTAAGTCGACTGCGATAGCCGAGCTCCGATAGCACCACAATTAAACCTGCCAAAGTAATCACTTGGAAAATATTTATAGGATTGTGCATCAGCTCAGCATATAAGTGGTAGGCGCTCAAAGCCGCAGCAGAAAAACAAAACAGCTTAAAAAAATACAGTGTTTTCATTTTATTGTCCCTTTCATTCTTGCACTTATTGTGATGTTGCTTTCTTAAGCCAAGATTAAAATTTGCTTAAATTTGCATGAAAACAAAGCTTGAAACCATTCAAGAACTGTTGAATTGATGTTGTGGTATTGCAAGGGATGTAAAAATGAAGCCATAAAATAGGCGACCGATTGGTCGCCTAAATTCAAATTTGAGCAGGTTGAATTACCAGTGTTCACCTGGGAATAAACGCGCATACGCTTTTTGTACCCAGTTGAGTTTTTGCTGTTCGCCGACTGAAGCGGTTGAACTCGGGAACAGGTTATAACCAATTGACATGAGTTTGTTGTTGATGTCTGGTGCAATTGCATAAGTGATTGAAGCCAAACGACCCAGATGTGTCGCAATTTTCTTCGGACGTTTCACAATTGCATAAGCAATTAAATCTGCAGCTTGTTCAGGTGAAAGCGTTGGCACGTATTTATAAATTTTAGTTGGTGCAATCATTGGGGTACGCACCAATGGCATATACACCGAAGTAATTGCAATTTTATGCGTATGCGCTTCTGCAGATAGACAGCGACTAAATGCGTCTAGCGCAGCTTTAGATGCAACATAAGCAGAGAAGCGAGTTGCGTTGGCCAATACACCAATCGAGCTGATATTGATGATATGGCCATCTTTACGATGCATCATCTGCGGTAAAATATTTAGCACCAAACGTACCGCGCCAAAATAGTTCAATTGCATGGTACGTTCAAAGTCGTGGAAACGGTCAACCGATTCGTGTACTGCACGACGGATTGAACGACCTGCATTGTTAATCAGAATATCAATATGGTCGACTGAAGCAAGAATCTGTTGTGATACTGCATCAATCGATTGCATATCGTTTAGGTCGCAAGGGAAAACCGAAGCTTTACCTCCACGGGCTTCAATTTCAGCTTTGACTTGTTCTAAGGTTTCCTGAGTACGTGCAACTAAAAGCACATGCGCACCCGCATCGGCCAGTTTATGTGCCACTGTTAAACCGATACCACTTGATGCACCTGTAATAAGGGCAACTTTACCATTTACACGCTTTTGAAAAAGTTTCTCTAATTTTGGCTTCACGCTAATATTCCTGATTTAAGTTCCCAGATTGTCGTTTTTATTGAGATTGCTCATCCAAATCCTACCGTGATCTGGACTAATTTACTTGGCTTTATGATAGCCGATTGTGTAAAAAAAGCTATGAAATAAGTGATTGAATTTTCAGATGAATTTAGAGTAATTGCTCTATTTTAATACGCTGGCTATTCTTATTTTTACCATGAAATAAAGCTAATGCAAAGACATTCAAGGAAAAATTAAAATAAAAAGGCATCCTGTTGAAATAAATCAGCAGGATGCCAGTATAAAACTTGAACTGATGAGTTTTTATACAGCAGCGAGAGCCTGTTCCAAATCGGCAATTAAGTCATCGGCATGTTCAATCCCGATAGATAAACGCACCATATCTTCACTTACGCCTGCGGCTTTCAGTTCATCGGCATTTAGCTGACGGTGTGTGGTGGTCGCAGGGTGGCATGCTAAGCTCTTGGCATCACCAATATTTACCAAACGAGTGAACAGTTGTAAGGCATCAATAAAGCGGGTGCCACCTTCACGGCCATCTTGTACACCAAAAGACAGAATTGCCGATGGCTTGCCTTTTACGTATTTTTGCGCCAATGCATGTTGAGGGTGGTCTTTTAAACCTGCGTAATTGACCCATTTTACTTTTGGATGAGCCTGTAAATATTCCGCTACTTTTTGCGCATTTTCGGTATGGCGTTCCATGCGCAAGCTTAGGGTTTCTAGGCCTTGCAAAATCAGGAATACGTTGTGCGGGCTAATGGCTGCACCTGTGTTGCGTAGTGGTACTACACGTGCACGTGCGATATAAGCTGCAGCACCTAAGGCTTCTACATAATTGACACCGTGATAGCTTGGGTCTGGTGTGTTGAGTGCTTTAAAGCGTTCAGGATATTTGCCCCAAGGGAATTTACCGCTATCGACAATAATGCCACCAATAGAGGTACCATGACCGCCAATATATTTGGTCAGTGAGTGGATGATGATATCTGCACCGAAATCAAATGATTTTTGCAATACAGGCGTGGCCACAGTGTTATCTACCACTACAGGAATACCGTATTCGTGTGCAATTTTGGCAATCGCCTCAAGGTCAATAATATTGCCCAGTGGGTTACCAATTGACTCTACAAATACCAGTTTGGTTTTGTCATCAATCAAGTCACGCAGTGCTTCTGGATTCTGATAATCGAAGAAACGCACTTCAATGCCTTGTTTTGGCAAAGTATGAGCAAATAAGTTGTATGTCCCGCCATATAAAGTCGATACTGAAGCAATGTTGTCACCTGCTTCGGTAATGGTCTGAATCGCATAAGTAATAGCAGCCATACCTGATGCCAAAGCCAAGGCGCCAATCCCGCCTTCAAGTGCAGCAACACGTTGCTCCAACACCGCAGTGGTCGGGTTCATAATACGGGTATAAATGTTGCCTTGTACTTTTAAATCGAATAAATCGGCACCATGTTGTGTATTATCAAAGGCATACGATGTAGTTTGATAAATTGGTACAGCTACTGCTTTGGTGGTCGGTTCTGGGCTGTATCCTGCATGAATCGCCAAGGTTTCGTCTTTATAGGTCATGTTTACTTCATCTTCGTGAGTTAAATTGGCTTGAGTCTAGCATTTTTTAATATGAAAGAAAGCGTCAAAATATTGCAATATTTAGCGTGAAAGTTGATATAGCACTTAAGTAGATGGGCGGGCTGCAAGCTTAAAGACAGAGTTGTAACAAAGCGTGCAAGATGTTTGGGGTGTCTTATTTTTTCTCTGTATTCAGGTATAATACCCGATTATTTTTTCGCTCATTAGAGCAGGGGCTGCTCATCTGAGCCCCAGATTTGGTTTTCTATTGAGGAGTCCTACGTGGCCCAATATATTTATACGATGAACCGAGTGTCGAAAATGGTTCCGCCTAAGCGCGAAATCCTGAAAGACATCTCTTTATCATTTTTCCCAGGTGCGAAAATTGGTGTGCTTGGTTTAAACGGTGCAGGTAAATCGACGTTGCTCCGTATTATGGCGGGCGTAGACAAAGATTTCTCGGGTGAAGCACGTGCGCAGCCAGGCATCAAAATTGGTTATCTTGAGCAAGAACCACCTTTGGACGAGAGTAAAGACGTTCGTGGTAACGTGGAAGATGGCTTGCGTGAGCCACTTGATGCTTTGGCTCGTCTTGATGAAGTCTTCGCTGAATATGCGGCTGAAGATGCAGACTTTGACGCACTAGCCAAAGAGCAAGAAAAGCTTGAAGCTATTATTCAAACTTGGGATGCGCACAACCTTACAAACCAGATGGATCAAGCTGCTGCAGCACTGAACCTGCCTGCTTGGGACGCAGACGTTTCTAAGCTTTCTGGTGGTGAACGCCGTCGTGTAGCACTTTGCCGTTTGCTTTTGTCTAAACCAGACATGTTGCTACTAGACGAACCGACCAACCATTTGGATGCCTCATCTGTTGCATGGTTAGAACGTTTCTTGAAAGACTTCCCAGGTACCATCGTCGCGATTACGCACGACCGTTACTTCCTAGATAACGTGGCTGAATGGATTCTAGAACTTGACCGTGGACATGGTATTCCATACCAAGGTAACTACTCTTCTTGGTTAGAGCAAAAGAACGCACGTCTAGAGCAAGAACAGAAGCAGGAAGAGTCTTTTGCTAAAGCATTGAAAAAAGAACTTGAATGGGTTCGTTCTAATGCCAAAGGCCAGCAAAAGAAAAACAAAGCACGTATGGAACGCTTTGAAGAGCTTAACTCGCGTGAATTCCAGCAACGTAATGAAACTTCTGAAATTTACATTCCACCTGGTCCACGTCTGGGCAACAAGGTGATTGAAGTTGAAGGGATCAGCAAATCGTTCGGCGACCGTACCCTGTATAAAGACTTGAGCTTCTCGGTACCACCATGTGCCATTGTCGGTATTGTTGGTGAGAACGGTGCAGGTAAAACGACGCTATTCCGTATGATGACTGGCGAACAGCAACCAGATACCGGTACGGTAACGCTGGGTGAGTCGGTTAAAGTGGCTTACGTGGGTCAGATTCGTGACACCTTAGACGACAACAAAACTGTTTGGGAAGAAGTGTCTGGCGGTTTAGACATCTTGCGTATAGGTGAATACGAAATCGCATCTCGTGCTTATATCGGTCGCTTTAACTTCAAAGGTCAAGATCAGCAAAAACGTGTGGGTCAATTGTCGGGTGGTGAGCGTAACCGTTTACAACTTGCGAAAATCCTGCAAATGGGCGCTAACGTGATCCTGCTGGATGAGCCGTCAAACGACTTGGATATCGAAACTTTACGTGCACTTGAGGATGCCATTCTGGTATTCCCAGGTACTGTAATGGTGATCTCGCATGACCGTTGGTTCCTAGACCGTATTGCAACGCACATCTTGTCATTCGAAGGTGAAACACCAGAATTCTTCACTGGTAACTATACTGAATTCGAAGAATATCGTCGCAAACGTGATGGTGATGACTTAGTAACCAAGCGTCAAAAATATCGCAAAATCGGTGTGTAATTATTCCCGACGTTTGTAAATAAAAAACCAGCCTTAGGGCTGGTTTTTTGTGTTCATTCAATCATGCTGATTGAGTATCAAGACAATAGCAGGATGTGAAATCTGAAACAGACTAGCAGCGTTTAAACTTCCCACTCATGGGAACATTCACGGCACTTCCATTGTTTTTGCGACTGCATAAAAGCTTGCATGGAAATTTTAAAATCAGGCAAATCACGGTAGAACAAGAAGCCTGCTATCACACATACAATGAATACCGCTACAGTAATGCTTTGTAAGGTCGTGCCTGCACCATCGCCAAAAATCCACATGGCAATACTAATTAAAACCAGAAGCAATAATACAAATACCGCAGGAATGAGCATCACCAAGCTTTTAGGCACAACAGGACGTGGCGTTGCTTGACCTGCCTGTGCAACAGGCATGATTTTTGGGCTTTGACATTTAGGGCATCGGTATTGCATTACAACTCCAAAATTCTGATCTAATTGTTATTCTAACGAAATGTGCGATAAATAAAAAACAGTCTGTCAGAAAACAGGGCAATAAAAAAGCCCAAGTCGTTGCTTGAGCTTCTTTATAAGATGAAGATAAGTGCTTTATATTCATCTTGAATATGGCGTCCCTACGGGGATTCGAACCCCGGTTACCGCCGTGAAAGGGCGATGTCCTAGGCCTCTAGACGATAGGGACTTGATGAGGCAACACAGGTAAAGCCTTATTTAAACTTGGTGGAGTCAAGCGGGATCGAACCGCTGACCTCTACAATGCCATTGTAGCGCTCTACCAACTGAGCTATGACCCCAGTCTGTGTGAGCGCAATATTAGGGCTATTGCGCTCACACGTCAACAAAAAAATGAATTAAGCTGGATTAATTGCATCATTTTTCGGCAAATTGATGCTTTCATTCAGTTTTTCCCAGACTTTGACTTCTTTTTTGCTTGGGCCGCCTACAACTTCTAAGGCATTGCGCAAACGTGCAAAAGTTAGGTCAGGGCCAATGGTGACCATGGTTTGCATGACTGGCGTAGATGCAGTTGAACCTGCAATGGCAATAAAGAATGCAGGCATGAAATCACGCAATTTGATTTCCATTTGGTTGGCCAAATCCATGAGAGTTTGGCTCACGGTGTCATTGTTCCAAGTAAATAGGCTTTCTAAACGCCAAATGGCAAATTGCAGACTTTGACGCACTTGTTCTTCAGATAGCTTTTTGCTTTCAAACTGTTCTTTGCTCAAGCTTGGGAAATGGTTGAAGTAATGAGCAGACCAATTCACCGCTTCAGACAACAAGTTAATACGTGGTTGAATTGCGGCCGCAATATCTTCAAGCTTGGCACGATCTGCTTTCCATGCAAGCAAGGTATCCAGCAGTTCAGCAGGAGATAATGCTTTAATCCATTGACCATTCAGCCAGTTCAATTTTTCTACATCAAAAATTGGGCCACCTAGTGATACACGCTGAATATCAAAGTGTTCAATCATTTCGGCCAACGTGAATTTTTCACTTTCATCTGGCATTGACCAACCCATACGGCCTAAGTAGTTCAGTAAGGCTTCTGGCAGTACCCCAATATCTTTGTAGTAGTTAATTGAAGTTGGGTTTTTACGTTTAGATAATTTAGATTTATCTGGGTTACGCAACAATGGCATGTGACACAACACAGGCATATCCCAACCAAAATATTGATATAGCAATTGATGTTTGGGTGCAGATGGAATCCATTCTTCGCCACGAATTACGTGAGTGATTTGCATTAAATGGTCATCTACCACGTTGGCTAGATGGTAAGTTGGTAAGCCATCGGTTTTGAGCAAAATTTGCATGTCGACCTGCGCCCATGGAATTTCCACTTCACCACGCAGCATATCGTTAAATTTACATACGCCTTCGGTTGGGACTTTCATGCGGATCACATGCGGTTCACCTGCAGCTAAACGACGCTGTACTTCATCTGTAGAAAGATTCAAGCCACGACCATCATAACGAGGGCTTTCACCACGTGCTTGCTGTTCTGCACGCATCTGATCCAGTTCTTCTGCAGTTGCGAAACAGTAAAAAGCATGGCCTTGTTCAACCAGTTGCAAGGCATATTGCTTGTAAATGTCCATACGTTCAGATTGGCGGTATGGTGCATGAGGACCACCAACATCTGGACCTTCTGCCCAGTTTAAGCCTAACCAACGCAATGAATCCAAAATCATTTTTTCAGATTCAGGTGTTGAACGCAGTTGGTCGGTATCTTCAATACGAAGAATAAACTCACCGCCATGCTGTTTGGCAAAACATAAGTTAAATAAGGCGATATAAGCCGTTCCCACGTGCGGGAAGCCAGTAGGAGATGGGGCAATACGAGTACGAACAGTCATAACCAAAAATAATTCAAAATGTAAATTGAAACTATTATAACGAAAAAGCCCAAGTACTTAATGTTAAATTCAACATTCTGTACTTGGGCAGTTCGGCTGCTTTTGAAAAGGGGATCAAAGGCAGTGAAATTGGGTGTTGCTTATGAGTTGCCTTGCGGGAATAAGGCTTGCACAAAACGGCTGAAACGTTGGTTTTGCAAAGCAAAGAAGCTTTGTGTCGGTGCAACATTAATCGAGGTCAGTACTTTTAAATCATTATTTGATTCAAATTTTTGCTTGTCTGCCTGTTTTTGCTGGGTAATGGCTTTTTCAATTAGGGAGTTTTTTGCAGGTGCAAGGCTGCTTTTAGTTTCAGCCGACTTTATGACTGCAGCATGGCTAACCGTAGCAAGTGAGCTTAAGCTAATGAGTGTTGCCAAGATCAGTTTAGATGTCATTCTGATTTCCCCCTTTGTTTATGAATGCACTGACAATTTATAAGTTGTTCTAATACCGTTACCATTTAATCACAAAAAAGCATCCAAAAAGTAGACTTGCGTCACACTTTTTTCAAAATAGTAAATAATCAGGATTGACTATATACCGATTTTGCAGATGATCTGTCATTTAGAACATGTTGTAACAAACAAGTGTGGAGAGATCGTGAAGATTGTTACAAAAGTCACAATAAAAATAGTGTTAGAACAATTGTGATGAGCTTGATGGAGATTAAAAATACGAAATAACCTGAAATCATTATTCGATTTTTGTATATCCAATTCACAAAAAAGGTATAAATTTGGAATAAGCGAGATTTTAAACTTTAAAGTGAATAAAAATAAATGCTTAAGCTGAAATGATTTAATTATTTGGATATTTTGCCTCATTTTACTGAATTGCGCAGCGTGATGGGATTGCATATATTGGCGGCAGTTTAAAGATGATGTGTGCTGTAATGAAAACTCAATTCAAAGCTTTATTAGCTGCTGCGCTATTGGCAACAGGTTTTGCTGCAACGACTGCTCAGGCTGCAGATCGTCAGTTTTTAAATGTATCTTATGATGCAACCCGCGAATTTTATGATGAATTTAACCAGTCGTTTGGTCAGTACTGGAAAAAACGTACGGGTATCACTGTAAATTTCAAGCAGTCGCATGGTGGTTCGGGCAAGCAAGCCCGTTCGGTGGTAGATGGCTTAAAGGGCGATGTGGTGACTTTGGCCTTGGCTAACGACATTGAAGAAATTGTAAAGTCAGGGCAAATCCAAGCAGGTTGGCAAAAAGAGTTCCCACATAACTCTGCGCCATATACCTCAACCATCGTATTTATGGTACGTAAAGGTAACCCAAAACAGATTAAAGACTGGAAGGACTTAACCAAACCGGGCGTAGAAATTATTACGCCAAACCCGAAAACTGGCGGCTTGCCACGTTGGGTGTATTTGTCGGCTTGGGGTTATGCAGAGAAGCAACCGGGTGGTTCTAAAGCCAAAGCACAGGAATTTGTGGGCAAGATGTACCACAATGTGAAAGTGATGGACTCTGCGGCACGCGCTTCTATGACGACATTTGCTGAGCGTGGCATTGGTGATGTGCTTTTAACTTGGGAAAACGAAGCCTTAGTGACCTTAAAAACTTTAGGTAAAGACAAGTTTGATATTGTTTATCCTTCAATTTCTATTTTGACTGAACCTTCAGTGGCTGTGGTAGACCGTACGGTAGAGAAAAATGGCAATAAATGGTTGGCGACAGGTTATATCAACTATTTATATTCACCTTTAGGTCAGGAAATGGCAGCTAAGCATTTCTACCGCCCACGTAATGAAAAAGTGTTGGCAAAATATGCAGCACAATTTCCAAAGCTAAAAACGTTCACTATTGATGAAGTTTTTGGTGGTTGGGCAAATGCACAAAAAACACACTTTGTGAATGGTGCGATTTTTGACCAAATTTATAATTCTAAGCGTTAAGCAATACTTCGCTGTCGCCTGATTGATCATCAGATCAACACACAAAAAAATCTCTACGGAGATTTTTTTGTGTCTAAAAAAAGCCAAAAACGGATTTCCCTATGAAAAGTAATATTTATCTACAAAAAGACGTTTGGAGCTTTGTCAAAACAAGGTAATAATGTGCAGTTACATTTTAGCTGTATTGATTGAACCCTATGTCGCATATTTCTGTATTACTTCATGAAACTGTTGATGCCATGTTGGCAGATCGCAATACAGGAATTTATGTCGATGCCACCTTTGGTCGTGGTGGTCATACCCGTTTGTTATTGTCCAAACTTGATGCACAGGCACGGGTCTATGCATTTGATAAAGACCCGCAAGCATTGGCAGTGGCAGCGGAATTGGCTCAGCAAGATTCTCGTTTTCAGATTATTCATGCCAGTTTTGCCGACCTACAGCAAGAATTGAATGCTTTAGGCATTACACAGGTAGATGGTGTGATGGCCGATTTAGGTGTGTCTTCACCGCAATTGGATCAGGCCGAGCGTGGCTTTAGTTTTATGAAAGATGGTCCACTCGATATGCGTATGGACAACTCTCAGGGGCCAACTGCAGCAGAATGGTTAGTCGATATTGCAGAAGAAGCTTTGGCCAATGTGATTTTCCAATATGGCGAAGAGCGCTATAGCCGCCGTATTGCCAAAGCCATTAAACAGGCAGGCTATATTGAGACCACGGCACAATTGGCTGAAATTGTAAAAGTGGCGCACCCGAAATGGGAAAAGAACAAACACGCTGCTACTCGCACCTTTCAGGCCATTCGTATTGCGATTAATAAAGAATTAGAAGATATTGAAACCTTCTTGCCGCAGGCGGTCGAGGTGTTAAAGCCCCAAGGCCGTTTGGCGGTGATTAGCTTCCACTCTTTGGAAGATCGTTTAATCAAACAGTTTATTCAAAAAGAATCGAGCTTGCCTGAAGATACGGGCTGGGGCTTGCCACAACAGCAACAAGATACGAGACGCCTGAAAAAAATTGCGCGGGTACGTGCCAGTGATGCTGAAGTGAAAGCCAACCCACGCTCACGCAGTGCATGGTTACGTGTTGCAGAACGATTAGCTTGAAAAGGCCAATAATGAAAACAGACGCTGTAGAAAAAAATCTAACGCCATCACGACTAAAAAAAATGGTCGCTTATTTTATTTTGTTGGCACTGGTGTTTATTAGTGCAATTATGGTGGTATTTCAAGTGTTTGAGTATCGTCATGATTATCGTCAGCTCAGTTCGTTTAACCGCGAGCGTGACGACTTAAATGCAGAATGGGGGCGTTTACTGATTGAGCAACAAACCTTTGGGGCAACAGCACAAATTGGTACCCGTGCTGTGACGCAGCTGCGCATGTATTCTCCGCCTGCAGCACAAACGGTGGTGATTTCTTTGCCTACAACTTCAGAACAATAAGGCGGCTGGCACATGGTTGATGCGCGTAAAAAGCAAACCCGAAAGAAACAACAATCGGTCACTGGAAAAAATGCCATTCATGTTGAAATGTGGCGTTTTTACTTAATGTGGAGCGTGGTTCTACTGGTGTTCGTGGCACTGGTGGGGCGGGCATTTTATGTGCAAATTATCAACCATGATTTTTTACAAAACAAAGCCAATGCCAATATTTTAAGAACTGAAAAACTAAAAGCCATGCGTGGGGTGATTTATGACCGCAATGGCGTGCCTTTGGCAATTAGTACCCCAATTATGAAAGTGGTGATTGATCCACGTGATTATTTTGACAATAAAAAGTTGTTTGATGAAATTACCGCAGAGCTGGAGAAAAATCCGACTAGCCGTAAATTGCGTCGTCAGTTACCAGATAAAAACTTAAATTTAGATGAACTGGCCGATGCGGTTGGCATGGATCGTCAGGAACTCAAACAAAAAATGAATGAGCGTCCACGCTCACGTTATTTGGTGCTGCAAAAAGAAGTGCCACCGCAACAGGCAGAACTGATTTTAAAACGCAATTTCCAAGGGGTATATACCGAAAAAAACTATAAGCGTTATTACCCACAGCCGCAGCCGAATGCACAAATTATTGGTTTGACCAACAGTGAGGGCACAGGTATTGAAGGCTTGGAAATGCAGCTGAATACCCGTTTGGCTGGTGTAGATGGCGAACAGCAAATCATCCGTGACAAAAAAGGCAACCGAGTTAAAGACCCTGAAGTCATTAAAGAAGTAGAACCGGGTGAAAATATCACCTTAAGTATTGACTCACGTTTGCAGTACATTATGTACCGTGAATTAACCGCAGCTGGTGTCGCCAATAATGCACGTTCGGCAACTGCAATTGCGGTGGATGTCAAAACAGGTGAAATTCTGGCAATGACCAGTTGGCCATCTTACAACCCGAATGACAAAAAAAGCTTATCGAACAAAGATGCGATGCGTAACCGTGGCGCGGTCGATTCTTTTGAGCCGGGTTCGACCATGAAACCAATGACAGTGGCAATGGCACTGGAAAGCGGTAAATATTCACCGAATACCGTGGTTAATTTAAGTGGTGGTTCAATGCGGGTGGGCAATCACACCATTCGCGATACTCGTAATTATGGGTCACTGACTTTGGCGGGGATTATTCAAAAATCATCTAACGTAGGTGTGGCGAAAATTGCTTTGTCGTTGCCTTATGCAACTTTACCAACTTTCTATAAACGACTCGGTTTTGGTGCACGTTCTGCCGTTAAATTCCCGGGGGAAAGTGCAGGTTTAATCTTGCCGCCAAGTAAATGGAATGTATCAGAAGTGGCGACCATGTCCTATGGCTATGGTTTAAATGCCACTGTGCTGCAATTGGCAGATGCTTATGCCATGCTGGCCAATAAAGGCGTTAAAATGCCGCTTAGCCTATATAAGCTGGAAGAACAGCCCAAAGGTGAGCAAATTGTGGATGCCAAAATTGCCGATCAAGTGATGCTGATGATGGAAGCGGTGACCTTGCCAGGCGGTACTGCTCGTCAAGCCAATATTCCAGGCTATCGGGTTGCAGGTAAAACAGGGACGGCACATAAACTTCGTGCAGACCGTAAAGGTTACTCACAAACTGAATATCGTGCTTTATTTGCAGGGGTTGCCCCAGTGAGTGATCCACGTTTGGCGATGGTGGTGGTCGTAGAAAACCCAACGGGTCAGTATTATGGTGGTTTGGTGGCAGCGCCTGTGTTTGCTCGTGTGATGCAAGAATCGTTACGTTTAATGAACGTGCCTTTAGATAAACCTTTAGAAACTCTCAACACTCCATAACAGGTGACGCATGTCGATTCGCTTTCAAGATATTTACCGCACAGCAAGCGTTGCAGATTGGATGACACAAGAATTTCAGGGCTTTCAACTGGACAGCCGTCATGTACGTTCAGGTCAAATTTTTATTGCCCTGACCAGTTTGTCACAGCCTGAAAAAACCGTTGCATTTGCCCAAGCCGCTTTAGCACAAGGTGCTTTGGCGGTGATTTCAGAAATACCCTTGGCGGTAGTGCATAATTTGGTGGTGTCAGATGTGCGTCAGCGCATGGGACAGTGGCAAAAACAATATTTACAAGCCGTGCAGCCTGTACTTTTGGCACGCATACTTGCGGTCACAGGCACCAATGGCAAGACCACCATTTCACGTTTAATTGCTGAATTGTTGATGTTGCAAGGTCAACGCTGTGCGGTCATGGGCACAACAGGCAACGGCATTTTGCCGAATTTAGAAGCTTCAACGCACACGACGTTGGATGCCTTGCAACTACAAAATGCTTTGCACAGTTATGCCCAGCAAGGGGCGGTGTTTGCTGCAATTGAAGCCAGTTCACATGGCTTAGAGCAAGGTCGCTTAAATGGTTGCGATATCGAAATTGCGGTATATAGCAACCTGAGTCGAGACCATTTGGATTATCACGGCACTTTAGAAGCCTATGCTGCCGCCAAAGCCATGTTGTTTCAGTTTGCCAGTTTAAAAGTCGCAATTATTAATTTGGATGATGAATATGCTGAGATCATGCTGCAAGCTGCGCAGCAGAATCCTGCACAACCGAAAATTTTGACTTATTCAACTCAGCAAGCGGCTGATTATCAAGTACAGCAAATTGAATATAGCCTAAATGGTGTGAGTTTTCATCTACAGACTGGCACTGCAGAATATGTGGTACAAAGCCAATTGCTCGGACATTTTAATGTTGAAAACTTGGTGGCGAGTTTAATTGCGGCTGAGCAGGCAGGTTTTGAGTTGACTGACTTGATTGCGACTGTACCACAACTGAAAGGTGCGCCAGGCCGTATGCAAGTGCTGCGTGATGCAGAGCGTTTATTTGTGGTGGATTATGCACATACCCCAGATGCCTTGATTCAAGTACTGCAAACCCTAAAACGCCATGTCAGCGCACAGCTTTGGGCAGTATTTGGTTGTGGTGGTGACCGTGACCGTGGCAAACGCCCACTTATGACCCAAGCAGCACTGGATTATGCCAATGTCGTGCTCTTGACCTCAGATAACCCACGCACAGAAGATCCTTTGCAAATTTTTGCCGATATGCAGGCAGGTGTAGATTTGTCAGTGGCACAAACACATGAAATTCATGATCGCCGCGAAGCGATTAAATATGCCGTTCAACATGCACAGGCAGGTGATATTGTGTTGATTGCAGGCAAAGGTCATGAAAATTATCAAGAAATAGATGGGGTAAGACACTGGTTTGATGATGTGATTGAAGTGCAAGCTGCGATAGATGCACAACATTGCTCACCTTCTGCTTACCCTGCGCAATAAGGAATTTGTATGCACACTTCCACCACCAGTACTGCAATTTTAGAACCTTGGACTGCAGAACAACTGCAACAGGCAACACAAGGTTATTGGCTGAACGGACAAACACCACAGGGCGAGATTAAACGTATTTTGACTGATTCACGGCATGCAGAAGCAGGCGATGCCTTTTTGGCATTAAAAGGTGAGCGTTTTGATGCACACGACTTTGTGGCTCAAGTGGCGACCCAGGGCTGTTCAATGGCGATTGTCAGCCAGCCTGTCGACGCAGATATTTGTCAGCTCGTGGTATCTGACACCCGTTTAGCCTTAGGACACTTGGGTGCCTTTCGTCGTCAGCAACATCCACAATTAAAAGTGATTGCTTTAACAGGCAGCAGTGGTAAAACCACCACCAAAGAAATGCTCGGCAGTATTTTGTCACGTTTGGCACCGACCTTAATTACCCGTGGCAACCTGAATAATGATTTGGGAGTGCCGATGATGTTGCTGGAATTGAACGCAAGCCATCAATACGCGGTAATGGAATTGGGTGCCAGTCATCAAGGTGAAATCGATTACACTTCAAACTTGGTGCAGCCGCATGTGGCAGGCATTATCAATATTGGTACGGCACATTTGGGTGAATTTGGTGGACGTGAGGGCATTTGTCGGGCGAAGTCAGAAATCTATGCACATCTTGCACCACAAGGTACTGCCATTGTGCCTGCTGCCGATGATTTTGCTGAACAGATTCAACAAGCCGTTCAGTCAGAACAGCGTCTAAGTTTTGGTGAAGGCGGTGATGTTTTTGCCACAGAAATTCAGTTGCAGCCACAATCGGCAAGTTTTTGCTTAAATACCGCACAAGGCACACGTCAGGTCAATTTACCTTTTGCCGGCGAACACAATGTACAAAATGCCACGGCTGCTGCAGCCTTTGCACTGGCAATTGGCGTGAGTTTAGATGATATTGTGGCGGGCTTGGAGCAAGCGCAAGGGGCCAAAGGCCGTTTAAACTTTATTCAGCAAGGCGCACATTTGTTCATTGATGACACCTATAATGCCAATCCAACTTCAATGCGTGCTGCAGGTGAAGTTTTGGCACAGCAAACGGGCGTGCGGGTCATGGTGATAGGTGATATCGGTGAGCTTGGCAACAGTGCGGCACAGCAACACTATATGCTAGGACGGGATTTAGTTTCTATTCGTGGCATTAATTTTGTGGTGGCTGTGGGTGAATTTTCACCTGCGACTCAAGAGGGCGCGCGTAGTACCCAATTTGGAAAAAAATTACAGGCCTTTGTAACGCAGGAACAAGCCTTGCCATTTTTAATTGATCTGGTAAAAACACATCAACCTCAGTCCATGAGTTTCCTATTTAAAGGTTCTCGTTATACCCATATGGAAACGTTGATGGCTGCATTGATGGAGAAAATTTAAATGCTGTTATGGTTATTTGAACAGCTTGCGGGCTATCACAGTTCGTTTCAAGTGGTTCGTTATTTAACATTACGTTCATTACTGAGTGTATTGACTGCACTTGGCATTGGCTTGGTGCTTGGCCCTGTGATGATTCGTAAACTGCAAGCATTGAAATACGGTCAAGCAGTTAGTTCATATGCACCAGAAGGACATGCCAAAAAGATGGGTACACCTACCATGGGTGGGGTATTAATCCTGCTCTCGATTGGTATTTCCACGTTGTTATGGGCAGACTTATCTAACCCTTATGTCTGGATTGTACTTGCGGTCATGGTGATCTTTGGTGCTGTAGGCTGGGCGGATGACTGGATTAAAATTCGTTACAAAGACAATGCTGGCTTGCCAGCACGCAAAAAGTTCTTCTGGACTTCAGTGGCATCGTTAGGGGCGGGTATTGCGTTGTATGTGATTGCAACTCAACAGCCAAACCCTGCGCAAACTGCAGATATGCTGGATGTCTTGATTCCGTTCTTTAAAGATTTTAGTATTCCTTTGTCACTGATTCCATTGGGTATAGGTTTCATTATCTTTACCTATTTGGTGATTAACGGTGCCTCAAATGCAGTCAACCTGACCGATGGTTTAGATGGTTTGGCAATTATGCCAATCGTATTGGTGGCTGCAGGTTTGGGCGTATTTGCCTACTTGGCGGGGGATGTTCGCTTTGCAGATTATCTACATATTCCTTATGTGAAATATGCCTCTGAACTGGTGGTGATCTGCGCAGCAATGATTGGTGCTGGCTTGGCATTCCTGTGGTATAACGCACATCCTGCACAGGTGTTTATGGGCGATGTGGGCGCACTGTCTTTGGGGGCAATGTTGGGTACGATTGCTGTAATGGTACGTCAGGAAATCGTCTTTGCAATTATGGGCGGTGTATTTGTGGTGGAAGCCATTTCGGTATTCCTGCAAATTGGTTCATTGCGCATGCGCAATAAACGTGTCTTTTTAATGGCGCCGTTGCATCACCACTACGAAAAGAAAGGCTGGCGTGAAACCCAAGTGGTGATTCGCTTCTGGATTATTACAATTATGCTGGTGGTTTTGGGCCTAATGACCTTAAAATTACGCTAAGCCAAAAGAACTGAAAAACTTTGAAAAGTCGGCACATGCCGACTTTTTTATGCCGCCTGCTTTGGAGAAAATCATGAATCTGCTGATGTGTCCTGTGTGTCGTCAGGTCTTACAACTACATGACAGAACGTGGCGCTGTGCCAGCAACCACAGTTATGATGTCGCGAAACAAGGCTACGTAAACTTGCATGTCGTGCAGCATAAACACAGTAAAAACCCAGGGGATACACCTGCTTCGGTACAGGCGCGCCGTGCCTTTTTAAGTGCGGGGCACTATGCACCTTTGCAACAGGCTGTGGTGCAAAAATTGCGTGAACTGCGTATAGAAAACCTGTTGGATATTGGCTGTGGTGAAGGTTATTACACGGCAGCTATGCAAGCTGAAGTCATGCAATGTGTAGGGGTGGATATTGCCAAAAATGCAGTACAAGTGGCAGCCAAACTGAATTCAGAAGTGACTTGGGTGGTGGGTACAGGTGCAACTTTGCCTGTGTTGGATCATTGTATTGATGTTTGCAGCAGTTTATTTAGTCCAATACCCAAGCAGGAAATTTTACGGGTACTCAAGCCACAAGGCTATTTGCTGGTGGTTACGCCAGCGCCTGAACATTTGTTGGCCATGCGTCAAGCCTTGTTTGAAGATGTCAAACCGCATGAGCCTGAAAAATTTGTTACTCAATTACAAGATGCTTTTGAATTGGTGGATGCCAGTGTGGTGAAGACACCGTTACAGCTCAGTCAAACAGATTTAAAACATTTGATTGCGATGACACCTTATGCCTATAAGGCCAAACCTGAGCGTCGTCAGGCATTAGAGCAACATGCTCAATTTGAACTATCTGCACAACATCAAATTTACCTGTTCCAAAAAAAGTAAGCGCTAGGTTTTAAAAATCGGGCTGCTATTTAAGTCCAAGCTGTGCTCATAAAAAAGCCCTCATCATTGCGAATGAGGGCTTTTTGCTAGCTGATGGTGTCTGTGCTTACAAGACTTCATCAATTAAGTTTTCCAAAGCATCGGGTGCAGGTTTTGGTGCAGGCGTTGGTTTAGTCGGTGTATTTTCTGGCGTTTGCATCGGTGGTGGCGTATTGTTGTCTGGTATCAACACTTCCTCGCCTGGCAAGTCATCAAAATCACGTTCAGGTGCACGTACCGGTGCAGCAGGTGCAGGGCGATACAACGGACGTGCCAGAGGTGGAGAGGCGCGATAATCTTGTTGCTGTTCTGCGGTCAGTTGATTCAGCTCACGCTGTGGTGCTTTGGCTTTGTTGTCCAAGCTTACCCAAGCTTCAGGTGTTCCTTTGAGCGCATTGCCCATAAAGTCCGTCCAAATTGGTAAAGCAGCCACACCGCCGTATTCACGACGACCTAAAGTGGTCGGTTGGTCAAACCCGACCCAGGCCACAGTCACCAGCTTGCTGTTAAAGCCCGCAAACCATGCATCTTTGGCATCATTGGTGGTTCCTGTTTTGCCGCCAATATCACCACGGCCAATTCTGAGCGCGGCACGACCAGTGCCGTGTTGAATCACATCACGTAAAATGTTGGACATATCATAGGCAGAACTAGATTTTAAAATACGCTGTGCTTGTTTGTACTGACTGCGTTCTGCCAAAATTTTTGAATCTTGCGCAACTTCTGCCTCTGCCAATTTTTGATAGGTGACTTCAATCACTTCATCATCAGGGGTTGTGGCTTCGGCACTTTCTATGGTTTGTTCTTTGGCATTAATACAGGCAATGCAAGCATATTCAGGATTGGCTTGGTAAATCACCTTGCCATAGGCATCTTCAATGCGGTTAATGAAGTGTGGCTGAATACGGTAACCGCCATTGGCAAAGGTGGCATAACCTGTCGCCATTTGAATCGGCAAGACTTGTGGTGTGCCTAATGCAATGGTGTAGTTGCGTGGGATCTGATCTTCCTGCAAACCAAAATCCATAAACAACTGACGGGTACGTTCAATCCCAACGTCCTGTAATAAACGTACAGATACTGTGTTACGTGATAAATACAACGCACGACGCAATGGAATCATACCCAAATGGCGACCATCGGAGTTACGTGGCGACCATTTACCAATGGTAATCGGGCTGTCATTGACCATGGTGTGTGGGGTCATGCCACGCTCTAAAGCCAGTGCATAAACAAAGGGTTTAATGGTAGAACCTGGCTGACGCCAACCCTGTAAGGTACGGTTAAATTTAGATTGATAGAAGTTATAACCACCGACTAACGCTTCAATAGCACCGTTGTTGGGGTTGATTGCAACCAATTGTCCTTGCACTTTGGGTACTTGTACCAAAGCCCAAGCGGTTTTATTGTCATTTGGACGTAAACGTACAATATCTTTAACTTTTACAACTTGTGCAGCACGACTGGGTGCATTGCCAACACTATTGGCATTGCGGTAGGGGCGTGCCCAAGACATCCCAGACCAAGGTACCGTTACGGTTGAACCATCTTGCATTAATGCTTCAAAAGAATTGTTCAGCACTTTCGTGACTTGGGCAGGATACGTGTTGGCATAGGCACGAAACTCTGTCAAAGGCTTGTCATGCGCTTCAGCACCACGCCAGCCATGTCGACGGTCATAGGCTTCCAAGCCTTCCTGTACGGCTTGTTCTGCGTACATCTGACGTTTACTGTCTACTGTGGTGTAGACTTTGTAGCCAGAATCTACCGCTTGTTCACCAAACTTTTTCACCAATTCTGAACGAACCATCTCGCCAATATATGGATGTTTATTGCTGATACTGCGATCAGGCATATCTAGATTAATGGGTTCAGCAATCGCTTTTTGGTACTCATTTTGGTTGATATACCCTAATTGCAACATGCGACCTAAAATCCAGTTGCGACGTTCTAAAGCACGTTCAGGATTGACGACAGGGTTATAACGCGAAGGTGCTTTGGGTAAACCTGCAATCATTGCCATTTGTGCAATAGAGAGTTCTTCTAAGCTTTTGTTGTAATAAATTTTTGCGGCTGCCGCAATACCATAAGCATTTTTACCCAAAAAGATTTTATTGACGTACAAGGTCAAAATTTCTTCTTTACTCAGGTTTTGTTCAATTTTTCGTGCTAAAAAAATTTCGGTCAGTTTACGTTTCAGGGTGCGTTCAGGGCTTAAATAATAATTTTTCGCAACTTGCATGGTAATGGTAGAGCCACCTGTTTGCACATTAGAGCCCGTTACCGCTTCACTCACAGCACGCCCAAGGCCTTTGAAGCTAATGCCACTGTGTTCAAAGAAGGCAGAATCTTCGGCAGCCAAAAAAGCTAAAATAAATTTTTCAGGAATATGTTCGTAATCAACAGGTACAGAAAGTTTGCCACCGTACTCTGCAATCAGCTCATTATCGGCACTGTAAACCTGCAATGGCTTTAGTAATGGTGCTTTTTTTAAGGTGGTCATTTCTGGCAAAGATGGGGCAATATAGAGATACATGCCATAGAATCCCATCGGTATTGCGACCAAAATTATAATAATGATCAAAAAAAATGGATGAACACGACCCGAACAAGATAGCTTTTTCATAACAAGTGCGTTTTAATAAGCGCTAATAGCAAACTAATTGCTGGTCAGTATAGCGAGTAGATTTACGGATTGTTAGATGAATTATTGTATCCGTAAAAAATTATAGACCAGCGCAGATTAGTAGGTTAAATTTTTTTGGGGATAAAAAAATAATAGGAATGGTACTATTGTGCGTAGGTTATATCGTAAGCCAAGTAAGGGGTTAATAGGTGTAGATATTAGTTCTACTTCTGTTAAGTTATTAGAACTCTCTGTTAAGAATGGGAGATATTGGGTCGAAAGCTATGCGCTGGTCCCTCTTCCAGAAGGCAGTGTGGTCGAAAAAAACATTCTCAATCCAGAAGCAGTCGGGGATGCGCTTGAACGTGCATTGAACTTAGCAAACACGCAATCTACATCTGCAGCCTTAGCAATTCCAACATCAATGGTAATTACCAAAATCATTGAAATGGATGCAGATATGACCAGCGATGAGCGTGAAGTTCAAATTCGTATGGACGCCGAGCAATATATTCCATTCCCATTAGACGAAGTCAGTCTGGATTTTGAAGTTTTACCAGACCGCTTAGCCAATCCAAACCGTGTCAATGTGTTACTGGTGGCCACCCGTTTAGAAAACGTGGAAGCACGAGTTGAAGCATTAGAGTTGGGTGGATTGACTGCCAAAATTGCTGATGTTGAAAGTTTTGCAATTGAAAATGCCTTTAAAGTGTTCTCCGATACCCTGCCTATGGGTGTGAACACGATTGGTATTCTAGACATTGGTCACACCATGACCACATTGTCGGTTCTGCAAAATAACAAAATTATTTACACGCGTGAGCAAACCTTTGGCGGCAAACAGCTGACTCAAGAAATTCAAAACCGTTATGGTCTATCGTATGAAGAAGCGGGACGTGCCAAAAAGAGCCGTACCTTGCCAGATGATTACGACGTTGAGGTGTTAGAACCGTTCTTGGAGGCTGTGGTACAACAAGCCGCACGTTCATTGCAGTTCTTCTTTTCATCTTCACAATTTAACGAAATTGATCACATTTTATTGGCAGGGGGGAATGCCAATATT
The DNA here is from genome assembly GCF_048537555.1 of Acinetobacter sp. A2. Lineage (NCBI taxonomy): Bacteria > Pseudomonadati > Pseudomonadota > Gammaproteobacteria > Moraxellales > Moraxellaceae > Acinetobacter > Acinetobacter sp. A2. The sequence continues at coordinate 2,618,484 of NZ_CP183239.1, read as the reverse complement.
CCAGGTCTTGCGAAATTATTGCAGCAAAAACTGGGCTACCGTGTGACCATTGCCAATCCATTCTTGCAAATGGGCTTCTCTCCACAAATCGACATTAAAAGAATTGAAAGTGATGCACCATCTTTGATGGTGGCATGTGGTTTAGCAATGAGGAGTTTTGATTAATGGCAAAGATTAACTTACTCCCTTGGCGCGATGAGCTAAGAGAAAAACGTAAAAAAGAATTTATTGTATTTTGTATTGCAGCAGCTGCTGTAGGGGTGTTGGCCGTCGCATTGGCATGGTTTTTCTACAATGCAAAATTGGCAGATCAAGAACAAGCCAATCAATTGGTCATCAGTACCAACCAAAACCTAGATGTACAATTAAAATCTTTGGAAGGCTTACAAGAACAGCGTAATGCAATTGTAGAGCGTATGAAGCTGATTCAGGGCTTACAAAGCCAACGTCCAATTGCAGTACGTTTGGTGGATGAGCTTGTGCGTGTGACACCAAGCAATATGTATTTGACCAAAGTGACGCGTACTGGCAATAAATTTACCTTTGAAGGCAAGGCAGAAAGTCCAAATACGGTTGCAGAATTCTTACGTAATTTGGAAGCATCGCCGTGGTATCGCAATGCATTTATGAATTCATTCTTAGCCAAAGAAGAAAATAAAGATAAAGCACCAAGTTCTGTAGTTCCTCGTGTTGAGGAAAGTTATGGCACATTTGTGGTGACTTCTGATTTAGAAGAAATCGCAATTCCAGTGACCGCTACAGATCCTAATTCAACATCAGCAGCGGGGGCAGCACAATGAGTCTCGATGAATTTGATGAAGTAAATCAGGAAGCTGCTGTTGCTCCGAAAAAGAAAATGACCGTTGAGAAGTTTTTTCAGCAGTTTAATACCCTTGATCCAAATAACTATGGTGGTTGGCCACTTTCGGTCAAAATTACCTGCTGGATTTTCATTATTTTCTTAATTGCGGCACTAGGTTACTTTGTTGTAATTAAGCCGAAGTTAGATGCCATTGCTGCAGCGCATGCACAAGAACAGAATTTATTAAACGAGTTCCGTGAAAAAGATTCTAAATTGCGTAATTTGCAACAATATCAAGCGCAATTACAAGAAATGGAAGCTAACTTTAACCAGCAGCTTGAGCAATTGCCGAAAGAAACTGAAATTCCAGGCTTGGTTGAAGACATCAACGTTACAGGTGTTAATTCAGGCTTGAAGTTTAAAAACATTCGCTTAGAGAATGAGATCAAACAAGAGTTCTTTGTTGAACAGCCAATTTCGATTGAAGCAACAGGTGACTATCACGCTTTTGGTTCTTTTGTAAGTGGTACTGCAGCATTGCCGCGTATTGTGACTATGCATGATTTTGAAATTGTGGCGACTGAAAATAAAGACAAGAAAACAGATATTCCACAAGTGACATATAAAGCGCAAGCGAAGACATATCGTTACGTGGGTAGTGTAGATACACAAACTGCGGCTAACACTGCTGGAGGGGCAAAGTAATGAAAATTGAAAAGCTTTCGTTGGCTCTACTGGCAACTGTGTTAATGGTGGGTTGTGATTCTCGTATTGATGCAGTCAATGCACAAATGGCTGAAATCCGTAATCAGCCACCATTACCGATTGAGCCCGCACCCGTGTTTGAGCCTGCGCCAACATTCAACTATGCAGCGCATCAGCTGAAAAGCCCATTTATGCCAAGTTCTTTGGCTGCTGAACTTAAAATTATGGCAGGGAAGCGTGTTTATCCGAACCTTGCTCGCCAGTTACAACCACTGGAAAACTACGCACTTGAATCACTGACCATGAAAGGCAGTATGCGTCAAAATGGTCAAATTTTGGCATTGATTCAAACACCAGATGGTGAAATTGAGCGTATCCAGCGTGGCAGTTATATGGGGGTAAATCATGGTCGTGTGGTGAACATTACACCAACGCAAATTGATTTAATCGAGATTATTCCAGATGGTCGTGAAGGTTATGTAGAACGTCCAAGAAGTTTGGTTTTAATTGGGCCTGCGCCATAAATTAAAGGAATAAAAATGAATAACAGTGTGAAAGATTTTATTTTTGGGGATGGTAATACAATGAACAATTTGTTCCGTCAGTTTTCAATGGGCGCAGTCGCAATGGCGGTGATGCAAGTGGCTAATGCCCAAGTGAGCATTACCAATATTGTACCAATGCAAATTCCAGGACAAGGCACGGAAATTCGTGTCATGTTCAATGGCTTACCACCACAGCCAGCGGCATATCAGTTGGAACAACCTGCGCGTTTGATTCTAGACTTTGATAAAGTACAGCAAACGTTGAAACAAAACAGTGTTGCAGTGGCGACCAAAGAAGCCAGTTCTGTAGAGGTCAGCTCAGATGCTCAGCGTTCACGTTTAACTGTGAACTTGGCTGATGCAGGTGCGTTTACGACACGTGTTGAAGGCAATACCTTTATTTTAAAGATCAACTCAACTACCGCAGCCACACCTGTTGCAGCAGTGACTGCACAACGTAGCGCACAAGGAATTTCCAATATTGGTTTCCAACGTGGTGGCGAAGGTGAAGGTCAGGTGGTAATTGACCTATTGGGTAGCAACACCCCTGTAGATGTACAGCAACAAGGCAGCAAAATTGTCGTACGTACTTTGGGCAATAAAGTCCCTGCGCATTTGGCTCGTCGCCTGAATGTGAATGACTTTGCAACCCCAGTATCAACCATTGATGCGCATAATGATGGTAGCAATGGTGTGATCACCATTCAGGCTGCAGGTAGCTATGAATATATGGCCTATCAGGCAGAAGACAAGCTCACCATCAGCTTAAAACGCCCAGTTGATAAAAACCCGTTTAAGCCACGTGCAGCACAAAGCTACACAGGTAAAAAGATTTCATTGGACTTCCAAGATATCGAAGTGCGTCGTGTATTACAGCTGTTGGCAGACTTTACAGGCATCAATATGGTGGCTGCAGATACAGTACAAGGTAATATCACCTTACGTTTAAAAGATGTGCCTTGGGATCAAGCCTTAGACATTATTCTGAAAACCAAAAATTTAGACAAGCGCCGTAATGGTAATGTGATCTGGATTGCGCCAGTTTCTGAGTTGATTAAGGCGGAAGAAGAAGAAGCCAAAGCGATTGCACAAAGTGTTAAATTGGCACCACTGCAAACTGAATATATTCAGTTGAACTATGCTAAAGCCGCAGATATTGAGAAGCTTATTACTGAAGGTAAAAATGCATCACGTAGTGGTAGTTCAAATACAGGTTCTGGAGCTGACCCATTAGGTGATAGCGTGGGGAGCTTGCTCAGCCCTCGCGGTACAGTGTCTGTAGATCCACGTACCAATACCTTAATTATTAATGATACTTCAGCAAAAATTGATCAGATTCGTCAGATGATAGATTTGCTTGATGTGTCTGTGAAGCAAGTGATGATTGAAGCACGTATCGTACGTGCAACCACAGATTTCACCAAAGAGATGGGTGTGAAGTGGGGCATCTTGTCACAAGGGATCACCAACAATAATCATTTGTTGGTGGGTGGTAGTGATACCACTTTGTGGAACTTGCGTGAGCCAGAAGCGAATAGTGAGTTAGGCGGCTATACTTATGATATTGAGCGTCCGCAAAACCTCAATGTCGATTTAGGTGTGACCAGTCCAGGTGCCAGCCGTATTGCGTTTGGTTTAATCAGTTTATCTGACTTTATGTTGGATTTGGAATTGTCTGCATTACAAGCCGATGGCTATGGTGAAGTGATTTCAACACCAAAAGTACTGACTGCAGATAAGCAAAATGCCAAAGTTGCATCGGGTACTCAAATTCCATACCAATCTTCTGAAGGTGGCGGTGTTAATGCTGTCTCGACCACAGAATTTATTGATGCGACTTTAAGTTTGGATGTGACGCCAAGTATCACGCCAGATGGCAAGGTGCAAATGCAATTGAATATCACCAGTGACTCGCCAGGTGCGCCAACACCAACTGGTCAGCTCACCATTAACAAGAACGCAGTCAATACCAATGTCTTGGTAGATAATGGCGAAACTGTGGTCTTGGGTGGCATTTTTGAGCAGCAAACTGCCAACTCACAAACCAAGGTTCCATTCTTGGGTGATATTCCTTATATCGGACGTTTATTCCGTAAAGATATCAAGTCGGATAACAAACGTGAGTTGCTGATTTTTGTTACACCACGAATTGTTAATGACAGTGTTTCAAGAAATCATTAATATATTTTCAATTTAAACAAAATTTATAGGTGACTCCTTGCTAAGCAAAGAGTTTGAAACCCTACCAAATATCTATTTGGTAGGACCGATGGGGGCAGGCAAAACCACTGTAGGACGACATTTAGCAGAATTGTTAGGGCGTGAATTTCTAGACAGTGATCATGAAATTGAGCGTAAAACAGGTGCAACGATTCCATGGATCTTTGAAAAAGAAGGGGAATCAGGGTTTCGTAGTCGTGAAACAGCGGTCATTGATGAGTTAACTACGCGACATAAACTTGTGCTGGCCACAGGTGGTGGTGCAGTAACTCAAGCCCCTAATCGTGAGTTTTTAAAACAACGCGGCATTGTTGTTTATCTTTATACTCCTGTCGAAATTCAACTCCAGCGAACCTATCGCGACAAAAACCGCCCTTTACTTCAAGTCGAAAATCCCGAACAACGACTACGTGATTTGCTTGCAATACGTGATCCGTTGTATCGTGAAGTAGCACATTATATTATTGAAACCAATCAGGGTGCTGCGCGAGATTTGGCGCAAAAAATCTTAAATACGATTGTTTCAGAGCAAATATCTTAGGTAGAAAGCGACTCTTTTCATGCAAACTTTACATGTTGAACTCGGCGATCGCCGTTATCCCATTTTCATAGGCAGTGACCTTCAACCCAAAGACTTATTGGCTCCTTATATTAAGGGGCAGCAAGTGATGATTGTCACCAACACCACAGTTGCACCCTTGTATTTGAGTCATTATGTGACTGCCGTTGAAGCACTTGGAAAGAAAGTGGCAACATGTATTTTGCCTGATGGGGAAAAATACAAAGATATCCAGCATTTGACCCTTATTTTTGATGCGCTGTTGGAAGCAGGCTTTAACCGTGATTGCACCGTGTTGGCTTTAGGCGGTGGTGTGATTGGTGATATGGCAGGTTTTGCATCGGCAAGTTTCCAGCGTGGGGTGTATTTTATTCAAGTACCAACCACCTTGTTGTCGCAGGTCGATTCTAGTGTCGGCGGTAAAACAGGGATTAATCACCCACTAGGCAAAAATATGATTGGTGCATTTCAGCAGCCACAAGTGGTGCTGGCAGATATGTCTCAGCTGAATACCTTGCCTGAGCGTGAACTGTCAGCAGGTTTGGCTGAAGTCATCAAATATGCACTGTTGGGTGATCTTGAGTTTTTAACATGGTTGGAAACTCACATGGAGGCTTTGGTGGCACGAGATCCTGTGTTGTTGGCAGAAGCTGTTTATCGCTCATGTGCACATAAGGCTCGTATTGTCGCCAATGATGAAAAAGAGCAGGGCGAGCGTGCTTTACTGAATTTAGGTCATACCTTTGGGCATGCTATTGAATCATATTTAGGCTATGGTGAATGGTTGCATGGCGAGGCTGTGGCAACAGGGATGGTGATGGCAGCAGATTTATCACAGCGAATGGGCTGGATTTCTGCAGAAGATGTGCAGCGTACAAAAAATATCATTGCTAGAGCCAATTTACCGATAGTATGTCCACAGATTCCACTGGACCAGTTTTTGGCTTACATGGCACACGATAAAAAAGTGCTGAATGGTCAATTACGTTTGGTCTTGATGAAGCAATTGGGTCAAGCCATCATCACCAAAGAGTTTGATCTGGAATTGATGAAACAGGCAATTTTAGCTAACCAAGCATAAAGGCAGCTTATGACAGCACTGCGTACACACTGGCAAAAAATTCAACAGTCGATTTGGTTGCTGGGTGCGGTGCTGTGTTTATTGGCAGCCCTTATTTTCTGGGCAGTGACTGACCGTGAAGAGCTGGTTGAAATTGAAAAACAGCCCGAGTCTGAAATTGAATTACAAATTCAGCCTGAAAAAGTGGCAGCAACCACATACTTAGGTGGGTTGCTTGAAGAAGTTCGTCCATTGGAATTGACTACTCGCTTAACAGCATCAGGCGTGCATGAAGCTGAATTTCGTGGCACAAAATTCATTCAGGAACAAAAGAATAACAGTAGTATTGAGCTGTTTCGAGTCAGTGATGAAAATGTCATTAAAAGCTTTATCAAAAAACAGTCTGAACGCAGTAAATTATTTTATATTCGTTTAAGTGGCGAGGGACAGGCAGAACAATATGTGATGCTGTATGGCAACTATAAAAATAAACGTGAAGCCACTCAAGACCTTGCGAATTTACCTTTCCAGTTTCCTGAAACCATTCAGCCTGTTGTTGTGCAATGGGAAGATTATATCCCTTATGTGAATGACTTAGGGGCAGATGAGATGGGGCTAAATACCAAATTGCATGCGGTAAATTTACGGCCTGCTGCTGTGCCAAAAATAGATGAAAGTGTCTTAACACGTCCGCAGACGACACCAAATACAGCAGCAAGTGCCCAGCCTACTTCACCGCAAAATAGCACCACCAGTACCACAATTACACGTCGTGATCAGGCAGGTAATGTGGTGGATGTGCAGCAATCTCAAAGCGGTACTGTTCCTGCTCAGGTTCAGCCTGATGCACCAGAATCTGAAGAAGTGCACGACCCTTTTAATTAATAATTTAAATTCCTCTCAGCCTCTTGCACCAATATTGTAATTAAGCGACTGCTTAAGCATCACTTTTACTCATCTTTTTCATTTATTTTTAAGTTGAGCTATTTTAGCTCCATTGCACCAATTTGATCTAAAAAATTGATCATCCTGGATTAAAAATACGTTCTAAAATGGCGCAGCATGGTGTATAAAAATAATGAAGTGCACAAAAATGGTGCGAATTTATAGCAAAAATGTGAACTAACTACGATTTTTCTTGAATGATGCTGATGTTTAGCGCGTGTATAACTAAAAATTAAAGTTGGCATTGTTTTTGCTTTTATTGGTGCGTGAATTGAGTTGTTGTCCCTATTTTGGCGCAAAAAAGATTCAATGATTGTGCGAAACTGTCAAATTTGCCTGCTACATTAAAGTGTAAAAGTTGTGTAAATGATGAATGACACGTTTGAGGTTTAAGCCAAATCAGACTTAAACAAATGCGTGAAACTTCATTTACATAAGATTGATGTTTAGAGAAGTAAATTGAGTTAAATCGCAAAACTAGATTGTTTAATTGGCCCAATTGGGCAAGTAAAAGAAGGGTACGCTATGCACATGCCATCGCCTAATACTGTAGCTCCCGCTCAAGGTTTATACCAACCGGATGAGTTTAAAGATAACTGTGGTTTCGGTTTAATTGCCCATATGCAGGGTGATGCAAGCCATGATCTCGTCAAAACGGCTATTCATAGTTTAAGTTGTATGACCCACCGTGGCGGGATTGCCGCAGATGGTAAAACAGGGGATGGCTGTGGTTTGCTGTTGGCAATGCCAAAGCAATTTTTCCGTGAAGAGGCAAAACGCTTAAGTGACATTACCCTAAGCGAAATCTTTGCCGTAGGTACAGTGTTTTTAAACCTAGACCCTGCCTTGGCGACTCATGCTAAAAATATTCTGACTAAAGAAATTGAAGCCGAAGGCTGTAAAGTTCTGGCTTGGCGTGTGGTGCCAACCAATAATGAGGCATTGGGCGAAATTGCGATGCAATCTTTGCCTGCCTTTGAGCAAATTATTGTCAACTGCCCAATTGGTGTGACAGAAGTTGAGTTTAACCGCAAGTTATTCTTGGCACGTCGTCGTGCAGAGCAGCAATTAACTGCCGATCCATATTTTTACGTGACCACCTTGTGTTCAACTGTGATCAGTTATAAAGGTTTGATGATGCCTGCTGCGATTGCAGACTTCTATACGGACCTTGCCAATGAACGTTTGGCATCACATATCGTGGTATTCCACCAGCGTTTTTCGACCAACACCTTACCACGTTGGCCATTGGCACAACCGTTCCGTTATTTGGCACACAATGGTGAAATTAACACCATTACCGCAAACCGTAACTGGGCGATGGCACGTACGCCTAAATTTGAAAACCCACTTTTGCCAGGTTTAACTGAGCTGAAGCCTATTGTGAACCGTACAGGTTCTGACTCTTCTAGCTTAGACAACATGCTGGAAATTCTGGTGGGTGGGGGAATGGATTTATTCCGTGCCTTGCGTATGCTGGTTCCGCCTGCATGGCAGAACGTAGAAACCATTGATGCCGATTTACGTGCTTTCTATGAGTTCAACTCTAAGCACATGGAAGCGTGGGATGGCCCAGCAGGTTTAGTAATTCAGGATGGCCGTCATGCAATCTGTATGCTGGACCGTAATGGCTTACGTCCTGCACGTTGGGTGATTACCAAAAACGGCTACATCACCTTGGCCTCTGAAATTGGGGTGTGGGGTTATGAGCCTGAAGATGTGATTTCTAAAGGACGTGTTGGTCCAGGTCAAATTTTGGTAGTCGATACCTTTACTGGCAAAGTGCTAGATACGCAGGATGTGAATAACCATCTGAAAAGAATGCGTCCTTATCGTGAATGGTTACGTGAAAATTCAATCCGTTTACAAGGTAGCCCAGAGCTTGAAGAATATTTATGTGATCACGGTTTAAAAGGCGATGCCTTAAAAGCTGCACAAAAAATGTTTATGGTGACCTTTGAAGAACGTGACCAGTTATTGCGTCCAATTGCAGAAAGTGGTCAGGAAGCTGTGGGTTCAATGGGGGATGACACCCCAATGGCGGTATTGTCGCGTCAGGTACGCCATGTGTCGGATTATTTCCGTCAGCAGTTCGCACAGGTAACCAATCCACCGATTGACCCATTGCGTGAATCTATCGTGATGTCTTTGGAAACCTGTTTAGGCCGTGAACAAAACGTATTTGAGCAAGGCCCAGAACATGCAGACCGCTTGATTATTTCAAGCCCTGTACTGACCAATTCCAAAATGCATCAGATTCGCACTTTAGGGCGTAAAGGCTATGAAATTGCCGACATCGATCTGAACTATGCAGAAAGTGAAGGTTTACAAGCCGCTATTCAGCGTATTTGTGAAGCTGCGGCGCAAGCAGTGCGTGATGGAAAAACTTTATTGGTGCTTACCGATAAAAAAATCCGTGAAGGTTATTTGCCTGCCAATGCCGTCATGGCCACAGGTGCAGTACATCACTACTTAATTCAAGTTGGTTTACGTACCGATGCCAACATTATTGTTGAAACTGGCTTTGCCCGTGATCCACATCAATTTGCAGTATTGCTCGGTTTTGGTGCAACAGCGGTATATCCATATTTGGCTTATGATGTGATCAATGACTTGATTGCCAAAGGTGAATTATTGGGCGACCCAGTCTATGCACAAAGCAATTTCCGCAAAGGTATTGAAAAAGGCTTGCTCAAAGTCTTATCAAAAATGGGTATTTCAACTGTAGCCTCTTACCGTGGTGGACAATTATTTGAAGCGGTTGGTTTGTCTGCTGAAGTGGTGAATACCTGCTTTATTGGTGTACCGAGCCGTATTCAGGGCGCTACTTTTGCCGACCTTGAAAATGATCAGAAAAAACTGGCAGACACTGCGTGGAAATCACGTAAACCAATTGATCAGGGTGGTTTGCTGAAATTTGTCTTTGGCAAGGAATACCATGCTTTTAATCCAGATGTGATTAATGCATTACACAAAGCGGTACGTTCTGGCAATTATGCAGATTTTAAAGAATATGCAGAAATCGTGAACAATCGCCCTATTGCGACTATTCGTGATCTCTTTAAATTGAAAACAGACAATTCAATTGCTTTAGATCAAGTGGAATCGGTTGAGCAAATTTTGCCACGTTTTGACTCTGCGGGGATGTCTTTGGGGGCTTTGTCGCCGGAAGCGCATGAAGCCATTGCTATTGCCATGAACACCATTGGTGGACGTTCAAACTCAGGTGAGGGTGGTGAAGACCCAGCACGTTACGGCACAATCCGTAACTCGAAAATTAAACAGATTGCTTCAGGGCGTTTTGGGGTAACACCTGCTTACTTAACCTCTGCAGAAGTGTTGCAGATTAAAGTGGCACAGGGTGCAAAACCAGGCGAGGGTGGTCAGTTACCAGGCGGTAAAGTGAATGGGTTGATTGCACGGTTACGTTATTCTGTGCCAGGTGTAACTTTGATTTCACCACCACCACACCACGATATTTATTCGATTGAAGACTTGTCACAATTGATTTTTGATTTAAAACAAGTCAATCCACAAGCCATGGTATCAGTCAAGTTGGTATCTGAACCAGGTGTGGGGACCATTGCAGCAGGTGTAGCCAAAGCCTATGCCGACTTCATTACCATCTCGGGCTATGATGGCGGTACAGCAGCATCGCCACTGTCATCTATTCACCATGCAGGTTCACCGTGGGAGTTGGGTTTAAGTGAGGCGCATCAGGCATTACGTGTGAATGACTTGCGTGGCAAAGTTCGTGTGCAAACCGATGGTGGCTTAAAAACTGGCTTAGATGTGGTTAAAGCTGCAATTTTAGGTGCAGAAAGCTTCGGTTTTGGTTCAACACCAATGATTGCTTTAGGCTGTAAATATTTGCGTATTTGCCACTTAAACAACTGTGCTACTGGTGTAGCAACGCAGCAAGATCATTTGCGTCAGGAACACTATATTGGTGAACCACAAATGCTGATCAACTTCTTCACATTTATTGCTGAAGAAACTCGTGAATGGTTAGCCGCATTGGGTGTGGCGAGCTTGAAAGACTTGATTGGCCGTACCGACTTGCTAGAAATTTTACCAGGTGAAACCGAAAAACATGCGCACTTAGATTTAAGTGCTTTGTTGGAATCGCACCCTGCGGCAGAAGGCAAAGCGCAATACTGTCAGGTTGAAGGCAATGCGCCATTTGACAAAGGCATCTTGGCTGAAAAAATGATTGCAGAGATGTTGCCTGCAATTGAAGCAGGTACAGGCGGCGAGTATTACTTTAACGTGAGCAACTGTGACCGTTCAATTGGTGCGCGTATTTCAGGTGAAATTGCGCGTCGTTATGGTAACTTGAGCATGGAACATCATCCTGTCAAAGTGAATCTTATTGGTACTGCGGGACAATCTTTGGGTGTTTGGAATGCAGGTGGTTTGCATATCAAACTTGAAGGCGATGCCAATGACTACGTTGGTAAAGGCATGGCGGGTGGACGTATTTCCATCTTCCCACCAAAAGGTTCGCCATTCCAAACGCAGAATACGGCTATTATTGGTAATACCTGCCTCTATGGTGCAACTGGTGGTAAATTATTTGCTGCAGGTACGGCAGGTGAGCGTTTTGCGGTGCGCAACTCGGGCGCATTTGCGGTCATTGAAGGGGCAGGCGACCATTGCTGTGAATACATGACAGGCGGTATTGTGACTGTATTGGGCAAAGTGGGTCATAACTTCGGTGCAGGTATGACCGGTGGTTTTGCTTATGTACTCGATTTAGATAATGACTTCGTTGACCATTACAACCACGAACTGATTGAGCTGAATCGTATTTCAACGGAAGCGATGGAAGAACATAAAGCATTCTTAGGACGTATTTTAGATGAACACATTGCCGAAACAGGCAGTGCGTGGGCGTATAAGATCCGCCATGAGTTTGATTTCTATAGCCGTAAATTCTGGTTAGTGAAACCAAAAGCTGCCAACTTGCAGACTTTGTTGAAAACTACCCAAGCAGATCCACAATAATCCACGACTCAGCATTCGGCAGGTGTGGATAACTTTAGACTTATACCCAGCGTAAATGTCGCGTTATCCACATCCACCTACGGAGAAAGACATGGCAGAACGCCTACATAATGACTTTCAATTTCTGGATGTAGCACGCCAAGATCCAGAGAAAAAAGATCTCGATGTCCGCAAAAATGAGTTTGTGGAAATTTATAAACCGTTTACTGCAGAAGTAGCGGCGAATCAGACCCATCGTTGTTTGGGCTGTGGTAACCCATACTGTGAATGGAAATGCCCTGTGCATAACTACATTCCAAACTGGCTTAAACTGATTTCGGAAGGCCGTATTTTTCAGGCAGCAGAATTGTGCCACCAAACCAATACACTGCCTGAAGTATGTGGACGTGTTTGTCCGCAAGACCGTTTGTGTGAAGGTGCATGTACCTTGAACGATGGCTTTGGTGCAGTGACCATTGGCAATGCCGAAAAGTACATCAACGATACAGCTTTTGCCTTGGGTTGGCGTCCAGACATGTCTCATGTGAAATGGACCGATAAAAAAGTAGCGATTATTGGTGCAGGCCCTGCAGGTTTAGGCTGTGCCGATATCTTGGTGCGTAATGGCGTCAAACCGGTAGTCTTTGACAAACGCCCTGAAATTGGTGGCTTACTGACCTTTGGTATTCCAGAATTTAAAATGGAAAAAGACGTGATGAAGCGTCGCCGTGAAATTTTCTCGGGCATGGGAGTTGAATTCCGTTTAAATACTGAAATTGGTACAGACATCAGCATTGACCAATTGCTTGCAGATTATGATGCCGTATTTATGGGTATGGGCACATACACCTATATGAAAGGTGGCTTTGCAGGTGAAGATTTAGATGGTGTTTATGATGCGCTGGATTTCTTGATTGCCAATGTCAACCGTTGCCAAGGCTGGGAAAAAGACCCTGCAGAATACATCAGTGTTGAAGGCAAAAAAGTGATTGTACTGGGTGGTGGGGATACTGCCATGGACTGTAACCGCACTTCTATTCGTCAAGGTGCGCAGCAAGTCACTTGTGCCTACCGTCGTGATGAAGCCAATATGCCAGGTTCACGCCGTGAAGTGACCAATGCCCGTGAAGAAGGCGTGAACTTCTTATTTAATCGTCAGCCAATTGAAATTGTCGGAGAAAATGGTAAGGTTACAGGTGTGAAAGTGGTCACCACACAATTGGGTGAGCCAGACAGCCGTGGTCGTCGCAGTCCAGAGCCTGTACCAGGTTCAGAAGAAGTTTTACCTGCCGATGCCGTATTACTTGCTTTTGGTTTCCGTGCCAGCCCTGCAGACTGGTTTAGCACTGCCAATATTGGGGTAGATGGTTCAGGTCGTGTGGTTGCAGCAGAACAGCAAACATTCAAATTCCAAACGTCTAACCCGAAAATTTTTGCAGGGGGCGATATGGTACGTGGTTCTGATTTGGTGGTGACTGCAATTTGGGAAGGTCGTCAGGCGGCAGAAGGTATTTTAGATTATTTAGAGATCTAAACGAGTTTGTTTTGTTTAGATCTTGAAAGGGCTGAGTTTTAAGGAATTCAGCCTTTTTTATTGGATATTTTATCCAGCTCATCTTCTTGTGGAATATATTGCCATCCTTGAACCATATGTGATGTAAGATAAGTACCATCAATATTAATTCAATCTGCTGTACAAGGTTATTGTTTGATGTAAACAATTTGCTGATTCGCTCGATTAAACAAAATACACAAACACGTCAGAATTTCACGTTAGAATGAAATTATTTCAAACAAATACAAAGAAAATTTAGAGGTTGATTTATGAATTTCACAAAAAAAACCATGCTCGCAGTGGCCTTAACCAGTACATTAACTTTAAGTGGCTGTGGCTATAACACGCTACAAGTGAAAGATGAAGCAGTCACTGCTTCGTGGTCAGAAGTACAAAACCAATATCAACGCCGTGCCGACCTCGTACCTAACTTGGTCAATGTCGTGAAAGGCTATGCCAAACATGAAGAACAAGTCTTGACTGAAGTCACTCAGGCACGTGCCAATGTGGCAGGTTTAAAGGTTGATCAAGCTGTGCTTGAAGACCCAGCACTATTCCAGAAGTATCAGGAAGCACAGGCGCAAATGACCAGTGCCTTATCACGTTTAATTGCGGTGTCTGAAAATTATCCAGACTTAAAAGCCAATGAGCAATTCCGTGATTTACAAGTACAACTAGAAGGCACCGAAAACCGTATTGCCGTGGCGCGTAACCGTTACATCAGCACAGTGCAAGACTTTAACAGCTATGCACGTCAGTTCCCACAAGTCATGACCGCTAAAGTGATTGGCATGGACACCAAACCAAACTTTAGCGCAGAACAAAGCGCACAAACCGCACCTAAAGTTTCGTTTGAATAATGCATAGGGAGGATGACTGAATGCTGCTATCGCACAGCAAAACCCACATGAACCTTGGGCAAATATTGCTGCTCATCATGGTGATGTGTTTCAGCTGCTTGGCATATAGTGAAGTTGCCACCGCAACCGATGAAACTGCCGAAGCGGTAGTGCTGGGTAAAATTGTGCAGCAACAGCATCCTCAAAGTGCAAACCCTATTCCTGATTTAGTAAATTCAGGTCAGACTACATCAGGCACTCAGCAAGCGCCTATAGAAACGCCTGTTCAGCAACCACAAATTGCGAATGATATGGCAGAAGGTGAGTCCATCCGTGCTTTGCCGACCTTAAATCTGCCCGTGGTGGATCAAGCCAATTTGCTGACTGCCACAGAAAAACAGCAAATCAGCCAGCGAATTTTAAATTTACATCAACAAGCCAAAGCACAAATAGGCGTGGTGATTGTTCCGACCACAGGGCAGGAAGATATTTTTGATTTTGCCATGCGTGTCGCAGAACAATGGCAACTTGGTTCTGCCAAGCAAGACAACGGTTTGCTAATGGCAATTGCAGTTAATGATCGCCGTATTCAGATTTTAACGGGTTATGGTCTAGAAGGCGTGCTGCCTGATATTGTAGTGAGCCGTATTATTAACCAGCGCATTACGCCGTATTTTAAACAAGCCCAATATGCACAAGGCATTGATGCAGGCTTGGCAGAAATCGAACGGATTTTAAACCTAGACCCTGAAGTTGCTGCACAGGCTGCACAAGAGTTGAAACAACGTCAGGAACAAGCCTTACAAGAACAACACGCGCGTGAAAAAACCTTGAGCAGCGCTTTATTTATTTTAATTGCAGGGGTGATTGGCTCACTGATTGTCGGAAAACGCTTAAGTGCTTCAACCGCAGCCGTAGCAGGTACAGTGGCAGGTTTGGTCAATGGTGCAGGCTTAATCACCAGTTTAATGATTGGCGCAGGGATTTTCTTTTTACTTATCACCGCTATTGCACAGACCATTTTCCAAATATTCTTGTCCTCTGCAGGTCGTGGTGGCGGACGTGGCGGTGGCGGTTTTGGTGGTGGGGGCGGCTATAGCGGCGGAGGCGGTGGCTTTGGTGGGGGAGGAGCATCAGGATCATGGTAACAACAACCGATACAACAGAAATTATTACCCAACCGAAAATTGACATTGAAGCGCGTCCGAGTGTAAAGCGTTGGCTGAAGCATTTCTTTTATTTACCTGCCACCAAACGTTTTTTTAATGCGCAAGATCAACATGCGATTGCAGAAGCCGTGACTGCTGCAGAACATGGGCATGTGGGTGAAATTCAGGTGGTGATTGAAGGTTGTTTACCCTCGCGGTTGGCGTATGCGATAGATACGCATACCCGCGCACGCCAATTATTTGCAGAATTGGGTGTTTGGGATACTGAACTAAACAGCGGCGTTTTGCTGTACCTGAATTTGTGTGAACGCAAAGTGGAAATTGTGATTGACCGTGGTATTAAAACGGCAACCACGCAACAGGTGTGGGATGAGGTCTGTGCGCATATTGTACAGGGTTTGGCACAGCAGCAGTATAGGCAGGCAGTGATAACGGGTGTGAAAGAAATTGGTGAAATTTTGGATAATTTTTATGACCGCCAGTTGCTAGATAAGCAAAATGAATTGGGGAATGCGCCGATTATTTTGGGATAGATTTCTGTCAATCTATGTCCCTCTCTTTGAAAGATAGGGGAGGGCTTTGTCATAATTTTTTCTATAAAACCTTTCCTTTTGCAATTTTAGAATTTTCCTTTTTATGCCGTAGATGGTTTACCATGTCTAAAGCAGACGTTGAAAAGTAAAAAGAGACCCATCGCACACAACTTAAATTCGCTGAAATATAAATCAAATAAATAAACAGATGATGAAATAATTTAAAATGTGATGCAGTTCTCAAAAAATGACAAAATTTGTTAAATTCAAGTTTTTACTCTGACAATTATTGTCACTTTTTAACATAAATAAACAGTTAGTTTGAATATGAAAAATTTTTTATGTGTAAGATGCTGTTTTTTTGTGAGAATTGTCTATAATAAAAGTTGGCACGTTTAGTGCTAAGATTAAAATAGCTTACAAAGCTTATAAATAAACAAAAAACATTTGTGGAGAATGTTATGAATACAGTACAAAAGGGTTTTACTCTTATTGAATTAATGATTGTGGTTGCGATTATCGGTATTCTTGCTGCGGTTGCACTTCCTGCTTACCAAGACTATACAGTACGTTCTAAAGTGTCTGAAGGTATTTTAGCTGCGTCTTCTTGTCGTACCTCGGTGACTGAAGCAGTTGATTCAGGTGTTATTCCTGAAGCTGGTCAATGGGGTTGTGAGCAAGGTGCCGCATCAGGTGATGGGGCAACTAAGTATGTACAGCAAATTGCAGTACAAAATACCAATCCGCTTGGTCGTATTACAGTTACATTAGCGACAACTAATGAACTTAAGAAGGCTTCAGGTCAAAAAATTATTATGACACCATTAACTGCTGATGGTGAATTAACAAATGATGTTGTTTCTGGTACCACTACAACACCGGGTAACAATGCTGGTGCTTTAATTAAAGAATGGTCTTGTGGTCCAGAAGCTTCAAAAGCTGGTGAAATGGCTAAATATTTGCCTGCATCATGCCGTGTAGCACAATCTTAATAATTATATAAAAAAGCTGACTTCGGTCAGCTTTTTTTTACGAATTAAATTAATATGAATATTATAATTCTTGCTATTTTTCTTTGTTTTGGTCTGTCTTATTTTATAGGTCTGTCAGTCTTCCCATGGACTTCATTTTTGCAAGATTTTTTATGGTTTTTAGGGCTTTTATTATTTCTTATCATATTTTATAAAAAAAATGTTAATATCCCAATCTTACTAATTCCAGTATTTATTATTTGTTTAATCCCATTTACACAATTTTTATTTGACCAAGTTTATTATTTTTCGACTGCTTTCTTTAGCATCTGCTTTCTATTTGGATTTTTAGCTTCAATTGTCTATGGATATAACAGTATTCAGCTAGCAGAAAAAGAAAATATAATTAAGTATATTGCATACTTTTTTACTGTAGTTGGATTTATTAGTAGCTTATTTGCCATAGCACAATGGCTTCAAATCTCTCATTCTTATATTTTAAATTTAAGTCACAATCGACCTTATGCGAATTTAGGTCAGCCGAATCATTTGGCAACATTGCTTATGCTCAGTATTTGTAGTCTTCTATATTTATATGAGCATATGAAGTCTAAAAACATATTTTTAATTCTGTTACTCCCATTTGAAGTTTGGGCACTTGCATTAACTCAATCGAGAACGGCATGGGTTATATTATTTGTATTATTTATTATTTGCATCGTTAAAAAAATTCCTTTTGAAAAAAAATCGACGCCTTACATCGCTTTAACTGCACTATTTACCTATTTATTTATCTTTATATTTAATGCTGAAATTTCTGAATATCTAAATCTAGTTAAGCCAATTCCAGTGCAAGAACGACTGAATGGTGGGTTAGGTCGTATTGAAATGTGGAAGCATATGTACTATGCCGCGATGCAACAACCATGGTTAGGGTATGGTTGGTTTCAAACAACAATCGCACAGTTAGAAGGTGTTTTATTATTTAAAAATGAAGGCAATTTATCTAGCGCACATAATATAATGATTGATTTAGTTTTGTGGGTGGGCATTCCATTAGCCCTCTTAATTGTTGGATATAGCTTGTATGTTATAAAACGAATTTTTTTAAGTATTCATAGTTTGCCACAACTATATGTGTTTATGATGATGTTATGTATATTGGTGCATGCTCAGCTTGAGTTCCCTTTGTATTATAGCTATTTTTTATTTCCATTAGGTTTCTTTATTGGTTTATTACTGATCGATTGTAATTGTAAAAATTTTTTAGTTAATGAGAAATTAAAGCAATGTATTTTTCTTATTTCAATTTGTTTCTATGCTTTAATATTTAAACAGTATGATCAGTGGTTGACGAACTTTGGCTATGCATCTGGTATGGAAAATACAGGTGAATCACAACATAAAAAATCAATTGTTTTTTCTCAATTTGCAGACCGAGCTGAGTTTATTATTGCAAAAATTGATAAGCGGTATGCAGAAGATGAATTAAAGGTATTTGAGTATTACGTGGTTAGCCAACCGAGCTACTATAATTTATTTAAAATGGCACAAATATTCTACTTTAATGAGAATTTTGAGAAGGCAAATCATTATTTTGAGGTGTCAAATGCCTTGTATAATAAAAATGCTTTATTTGAAGATTTATCTAAAATTCCTACAAAAAATAGCAATGATATTGCATCACTATTTTTAAAAAATCATGATGATCTATCAGGCCCAAATGTGAAGTAATTGGTTATGACAAAGCGTATACATTTTTTTATCAAGCATCTAACGTTGTCCTTTATCGTTGCTCTGGTGTTGCTTGGACTCATTTTTTACTGTTGGTATCCTACACCACTTGCAAAAGCTGTTGGCGTAACTCATATCATTTTAATGTTATTTGCTATTGATATTATTATTGGTCCATTACTTGGGTTGCTTGTCTATAAAGAACATAAAAAAACCTTAAAATTTGATTTGTCGGTCATTATTTTGATTCAAATCGCGGCTTTATGTTATGGCGTATATAGCATTGAACAAGGTCGCCCTGTATGGTTGGTTTATAATGTAGATCGTTTTGAATTGGTTAGAAAAAATGAATTGGTTGATACTAATATTCAGCAAGCACAGCCACAATTCCAAAAACCTTCATGGTTTAAGCCGCAATATGTGGCAACTGAATTCGCCAAAGACATACAACAACGCAATGATGAAATGTTTGCAGAAGTTTTAGGTGGTATTTCTATTGCACAGCGTCCAGAACGGTATGTAGAACTCACGCAAGCTAAAAACCAAATCCAACAACGTGCATTACCGCTTGTAGAACTGCAACAGTACAACCCCAAAACAGACGTTGAAAAAATTTTAGCCAAATATCCAAAAGCAGATACTTGGCTACCGCTAAAAGCCAATGCAGTAGATATGGTGGTTTTAGTCAATAAAGAAACTGCGAGTGTCATCAAAATTGTAGACTTAAGACCATGGAAATAATATCTTAAGTTGAAAATGGGGAATCTAAGTATTCTCCTCGCAATCTTTCCATTGCAAAACTGGCAGAATTTCAATCAAACTTGCCACACAAAGCACTATCATCTTGCCTAAAAAAATATAAGATAGAGCCAGTTTTTTGGTCTATTTTTCCTATGAAATCTGCATTGCTATTTTTGGCTGCCATACTCATCTCCTTAGCATGGCTATTACCCATTCACTACCGTCCGTGGGTCACTTATACAGGCGAACTTTACGCATTTTTTGCCCTGTTTGCCCTTGCAGTCTGCCTATTCAAAGAAAAATTACAGATACCTAAAATCAGTCTGCCCTTACTGGCACTGTGCAGTGTTCCCTTTATTCAGTGGGGCTTTGGCTTGGTTTATTTCTTTGACAAAGCCTTGCTCAGCAGCGTGTATATGTTCAGTTTTTGGCTAGCAATCATTTTTGGCTACAACCTCACGCAAAACAACAGCGAACGTGAACGCATCTTCACAGGCTTTAGTTATGTGCTGCTTGGCGTGGGAAGTATCACCGCATTCATGGCGATTTGCCAGTGGCTCACACTCGATCAATACCTACCTGTTATGGTGGATATTAAAATTGGACAACGTCCTTATGCCAATTTTGCTCAACCCAATAACATGGCGACCTTTTTAGTGATGTCACTCATGGCATGCCTATATTTATACGAAAAACAAAAAATTAAAACCGTGTGGATTGTGATTGCTGCTGCCATGATTTTGGTCGGTGTGGTACTGAGTCAATCGCGAACGTCATGGTTGGCGTCGCTGTGTCTCTTAACCTATTTGAGCTATCAGCAATACCGTGGCGTGATGCGGATAAAATGGCGCTATAGCTTACTGTGGTTTGCCGCATTTATCGGGCTGATTTTTATCGCACCTGCTTTCAGTCAACTACTCTCACAAAGTGCAGACCTTTCGGTGCAATCTCGTGATGTGGTACAACGCGCCACAGGTGATATGTCGCGCTTGGCAATTTGGCAGCAAATGCTCGCTGCGATTGAACATCAACCGTGGTGGGGCTATGGTTGGCATCAAACCAGTGTGGCTTATGTGACGATCAGTGAATTTGTACAAGGTCCTGTGTGGATTCGCAGCGCACACAATTTTATTTTGGATTTTTTACTTTGGAATGGTGTGATACTCGGCGTGCCATTTTTAGCGTATTTGGGCTATTGGGGTTACCAGCTGCATAAATATACCC
The DNA here is from genome assembly GCF_048537555.1 of Acinetobacter sp. A2. Lineage (NCBI taxonomy): Bacteria > Pseudomonadati > Pseudomonadota > Gammaproteobacteria > Moraxellales > Moraxellaceae > Acinetobacter > Acinetobacter sp. A2. The sequence goes on along the minus strand of NZ_CP183239.1, from coordinate 2,597,896 downwards.
AGTCGGTCGAATCGGTTGTGGGGATTTTAATGGTCGGTGCTTTTAGCGTACATGCCATGCTGGAATTTCCACAAAACTATGCCTATTTTCTGCTGCCTGCAGGTTTTATCATCGGCATGATTCAGTCACAGCGTGTAGTGAAAGGTCTTACTTTATCTCCGCTATATTTACGCAGCACTTTTGTGGTAGGTGCATTGTTATTGGTGCTGATTTATCGTGATTATGAAGTGATGGTACCAAAACTGAATCAGTCGGTACGCTATGAACACACACCTGAAAAAATCACCCATCAAGACCGTATTTTTGTACTAGAAGAATTTAACCGCCGCATTGAGTGGATTCGTTTAAATCCGTATAGTCAGCAAACGCCTGAACAGCTGCAAGAGATTCATGAAATTGTATTGAACTATCCAACCACTTACGATTTATTGAAATATGCGCGGGTCTTGGCGTTTAACGGTTATGAGGCAGAAGCTAAAAAGCAATTATGGTTGTTAAGCATTTTGCGCAAGGTGAATGTGGATTATGCAACTTTGTTGGATGAAGCAGAGCAGCGCTGATTTGTGTAGCGCAAGGAGGGGGGATTTGAAAATAGTGAGCCAAATATGGTGAAAATTTTCAATGTTGAAAATCTCTCCCAACTTCTCTTTAAAAAGAGAGGGGGTATTCATTATAAAATTGATTTCATGTGCGAAAATTTAAAGAGATGCTGAACTTTTGTTCAGATAAAGGGAGTTGTGTTAGAATTGTATGATCTATTCACACAATAAGGCATGCTGATGGCGAGAACTACAAGTGTAACAATTGGCCCACAACTCGATAACTTTGTGAGCAAACTGATTGAATCTGGACGTTATGGTTCAACCAGTGAAGTGATGCGATCTGCACTAAGATTATTGGAGCAGCAAGAAAATCAAACTGCAGCTTTAAAGCAAGCGATTGAAGCAGGTGAGAACAGTGGAGAAAGTACACTTAGCCTAAAAGATATTGCGGCTCAAGTGAAGCAGAAGCATCGTGTATAAGCTATCAAATTTAGCTGTCGACGACTTCACAGCTATTTATGAATACACCTTACTTAATTTTGGTGTAGCTCAAGCTGACCAATACACGCAACATTTGGAAAATACCTTTCATTTGTTAGTGAGTTCACCGCTGATTGGTTATGCATGTGTAGATATTGGCGAGGGAATACGCCGTCACGATCATCATCAACATGCTATTTTTTATAAAAAACAGGATTATGGAATTTTTATTATTCGGATATTGCATCAACAGATGCAACCCATGAAACATTTTTTTGCGTTATAAATACTTTTTTATAAATCCAAGAATTTAAAATGCGCATAAGTAAAATATATTGATATTGAGAGCTTCTTCATTAGAGATAGGCAAGATACTGAATTTTAGGTAAAGTGCCCCAAAAAACAAAAGACTGGAAAACCAGTCTTTTGAGTTATCTAAACCAGATGAATCTTAGAGTTGGCTTTGAATATAGTTTTCAATACCCACAGTTTCAACCAAATCAAGCTGTGTCGTTGCCCAATCTAAATATTCTTCTTCTTTCTCTAAAATTTCCTGAACCAAATCACGGGTTACATAGTCCAATTGTTGCTCTGCTAAAACCACCGCTTTTTGAATCGCTTCAATATTTTCTTGGACTTTACGAACATCGCAATTCAAAACTTCAACTGTATGCTGACCGATATACAATTTGCCCAAGTGTTGTAAATTTGGCAGCCCTTCTAAAAATAAAATACGTTCAATAATTTTGTCAGCATGTTTCATTTGACGAATCGACTCTTTATATTCAGCCGAGCCGAGTTGTTCAATGCCCCAATCATTAAACATACGTGAATGTAAAAAATATTGGTTAATTGCAGTCAGGTGATGATATAGCACTTGGTTTAACTGATTAATCACATCGCGATTGCCTTTCATTGCAGCACTCCATCAACAATTTCTGCCTTAAACCGCTTAAGGCAATCTATATTTCTATCTTAAACAAGACTGGGCAAAATGGCGAGTGATTTAGGGGCTATTTATACTTCACAAATGGTTTGCGCTGTCGGCTAAAACTGAGCAGATCAGGCATGAAACGAAGGGAATAGCGAGACTATTGCCAAGTTTCATAACGCAATCTGAGAAAGTTTTAGCCACATGAGCAAGAACAAAGCACTGCTTTGTTTGCTGCGCAAGGGGACAAGCATATTTTTTGCTGCTATTGCGTTATGTGCCAGTCATTTAGAATGACTAAATTTCCTGTCCCATGCCTTATATCAGCTAAAAAATATGCGTCGTCGCAAACGTAGATGAAGTATAAATAGACCCCAGACCGCAAATGAAAATCGCAATCAAAAACAATTAGCTAGGCGGTGTGAAGAAATGTAAGACAAGAAAAACCCGCTGTAGTCGAAAGCGGGAGAGGAAACACTGAGTAAAAATTATAATACTGAAATGCGGGAGAGCAATAAAACGGCAGCTTTATGCAGCAATGGCGAGACGAGAAGCAATTTGAGCAATTTCATCACTGATGATGGCACGAGTTTCAGGTGCACAGCGACCGCAGCACGTACCTAAGTCAAACATATCGCGAATTTCACGATAGCTCTCTGCACCATTGGCAACGGCTTCTTTGATGTCTTGATCTGTAATACCACGGCATAAGCAAACGTACATGAATGCAACCACAATAATTGAAATAAGATAAGTGTTATTATTGATAATTATTATCGTTTGTCAATAAAAATCATTTAAAAAGTCATTTATCGTGATTGGGTTTTTGAATAAAAAAATGCCACCTGATAGGTGGCATCACTTAGTGATTTTTAACCAATTGAATAATAGGAGTTTATGGGTTGATGATAACCACACCATCCATTTCAACCAATGCACCTTTAGGTAAGCTGGCTACACCCAGCGCTGCGCGTGCAGGGTAGGGTTGCGCAAAATATTCTCCCATAATTTGATTGACCAATTGGAAGTGAGATAAATCCGTCAGGAAAATATTCAGCTTGGCAATATCGGCCAAAGATCCGCCCGCAGCTTCACAAACGGCTTTTAAGTTATCAAACACGCGGCGAATTTGCGCTTCAATGCCTTCTACCAATTCCATGCTGTATGGGTCTAAACCAATTTGACCTGATAAATAAACAGTATTGCCCACTAAAATGGCTTGAGAGTAAGTACCAATTGCTGCAGGTGCATTTTCAGTATGGATGACTTGGCGAGACATTGATTTCTCCTAAAATAATGTACGGACATCATAGACCATCCGACTGCATTTCAGTAGCCTGTTGAGTCTATAATGCAAAATTGGTGAATGTACGGCACAGTCAAACTATGTAGCCACATTAAATTAACAAGCTTTGGCTTCTTCTGCGATGCTGATGGCGCGCGCTAAACGGCTAATTCGTGGGAAACCGAAGTGCATACGCAAATCACGAATAATTTTGGCAATTTGCTTACGGTTATTCACCACAATATTCACATAGGTTTTGCCATCATGGCTGCGTACCATTTCTACTCCCGTTTTGGCCTTACGACATTGATAGATCAAATCGGAAATTTGCTCGTCATTCATATCCATATCAATGCTGAGATAAGCCGTAAAACTCACGTCATCTACATCTTCCGAGGTCCATTGTAGCGGCATGATATTTTCAGGATGCTGATGTTGCTCATGCAGTAAGTTGTTGCAACGCGCACGATGCACAATCAAGCCACGGCGTGACAAGTTGCCCTGAATTGGATCGCCCAACACAGGGTTGCAACAGTGCGCATATTTCACGTCAATGCCTTCTGTGCCCTGAATCAGACGGTCAGAATGTTCGCTGCTGTCCTGATCGAGTGCGTAAATGTGATTTGCCACTAACTGTGGCAATAAATCACCGACTGCAATTTGCTCAAATAATCGGTCTTTGGAGTCGATATGACGCCATTGCAACACATTTAACCAATCGGCTTCAGTTAAGTCTTGAATCGAGTGATTAAATAATTTCAGCGCACGGTTAAGCGCTTGCTGACCCACCAAACGCTGTTCTTCAATATCCTGATCACGCAGAATATTTTGTAAGGCACGACGGGCTTTTTGAGTGTTAATAAAACTCAGCCAGTCTGGGTTTGGTGTGGCTAAAACATCCGTAATGATTTCGACCACTTGCCCGCTGGTGAGTGGTGTGGAAAGTGGTTTGCTTTCACCATTAATTTTTGTACCGACGGCATGGTTACCTAAGAACAAACTGGCTGCATAGGCAAAATCAACTGCGGTGGCGCCTTGCGGCAATTCATGTAAATGTCCGTGCGGTGTATAAACATGAATTTTCTCTTGGTGTAGATAATCCAGTAAATCGCTAAATGTAGTTTTAGCGCATTCACCATCAATCAATACGTTCAAGCTTTGCATAGAGGCTTGAATGGCAGAACGGCAGGCTTGCGGTGCATTTTCACCCAAGACCACACCAAAACGTGCGGCTTTACGCATCAATTCAGTTTGAATGGTAAGTGATAAGGTGGTTTGTTCACCTTTTAGACGCATCATGAGCGATTGGTTACCGCCTGGCAGTGGGCGACGGATATGATCTTCATAATGCAAGACTTGAAAGCTGTCACGTAAAATATCAGCCAAACGGTCACAGTCGGCAATGCTTTGTAAAATAATTTCAAAGGCGTGGCTGTGGGTCAGTTCTTGTAGATCAATATCGTTTTTAACAAAGTGGCGCAGTAATTCAATATTGTTATTTTTCTTTTTAATACGGCCTGTAATTTGATTGTCTTGCAGCAGGTCGGCAAGATTTTGTTCCCATTTAGACTGGTATTCGCAGCGTTTTGGCTTGGTGTGCAAAAGGGCAGCTTGCACATCGTTATACATATCTAGGTCAAGGTTTTGATAACACAGATGTTCGAGGTTATCGGCCATTTCATTCATGCCGACAATACGCGCCATCGGCACAAATACATCAAAGGTTTCTTGAGCAATACGGGCACGTTTATCTGGTCGCAAGGCATCCAATGTGGTCATGTTGTGATAACGGTCTGCCAATTTCACAATAATGACACGTGGGTCCTGTAAGGTCGCTTGCAGAATTTTACGGAACGATGCGGCTTTGTTGTATTCCTTGTCACTGGAATGGCTAAGTTTGGTCACACCATCGACTAGTTCAGCAACTGTGCGCCCAAATTTCTCTGTGATGTCATCTTTGCTGTAGTCGGTATCTTCAATGACATCGTGCAATAGTGCAGCAATCAAGGTGTCGGCATCCAAACGCATGTGTGCCAAGATACAACTCACCGCAATAGGGTGTAATACATACGGTTCACCGCTTTTACGGGTAACGCCATCATGCGCATGTTCGGCATAATCGCAAGCCGTAAGCACCTGTTCGACTTCACTTACACTTAGGTAAGGTTCGATCATGGTTTGAAGCTGTTGTTTGGCTTGGCTGACCATCGTGCCTGGCATATAACACCCTTTAAAATACAAGTGATAACGAATATACAGTTAGACCTTATAATGAAAAGCATATTGCATGACTTGTCAAATTTTTTCATGCCAAAATATAGGGTCTTTAGACCATTTAAAATAAGATCTTAATCCTTATGTTATAACGGTTTTTGGCCCAAGATTAAAGTTCAGGCAACAAAAAAGCCTAGTAAAAAACTAGGCTTTTTCAGAAAGTTGTTCTTATTGGAAAGAAAAACCATCTAAATTCAAGTTATTTGCTGAAAGTGCGAGGTCAAGACTTGAGGTTTGATAGTCTTGATCACGTTGTTTCAAAATGTCTTTAGACACATGACCCACAGCAATTTCACGTAATGCCACTACAGTTGGCTTGTCATTGTCCCATTCTACAGTTGGTTCAATGCCTTGACGTGCCAATTGACGCGCGCGCTTGCTTGCCACTAGTACAAGCTCAAAGCGGTTGTCTACATGGTCTAAACAATCTTCAACGGTAACGCGTGCCATAAGAATTCTCGTTCGAATAATAAATTTAAACAGACTGTGCAGTATAAGGTGCTTTGTCTATAGACTCAAGTTTTAATCACGCCGTTGGTGGGCTAATTAATTTCTGAATCAACTCTTGATGACGGTTGGCTTGTTGTGCCAAAACCAGTCGGTTAGCAATAATGACCGCTTCTAAATCATGCAGTGCCTTATTAAAGTCATCATTAATAATCACATAGTCAAAATTGACATATTGCTGCATATCCTCCACCGCACAGCCTAAACGATGCTCAATCACTTCAACAGCATCTGTGCCACGGTTAGACAAGCGCTCGCGTAAATCGAACTGGCTTGGTGGGAGAATAAAAATTTGCTTCGATTCAGGAAAAAGATTACGTACCTGCTGCGCACCTTGCCAGTCAATTTCCAGTAATACATCGTGACCTTTGGCTAACTGATCTTTCACTGTGGTTTGGGCTGTGCCGTAATAATTGCCAAACACTTCTGCGTACTCAATAAAACCGCCTTGTTCTACCAAGTCAATAAAATCTTGTTTTTGCGTGAAGTGATAATGCACACCATCGAGTTCGCCGGGACGTTGACCACGTGTTGTGTGAGAAACTGAAACGTGTAAATTATTTACACGCTCAAGCAGGGCTTTAACGAGGGATGTTTTGCCTGTTCCTGAAGCGGCAGAAACGACAAACAATAGACCCGACATGATATTTTTCCTGATATGATAAAATATCTTCTCTATTTTAGAGTAGACGCCCCTTAAACAAAATAGCCAAGATGGCTTTTGTTGGCATAAATTTTTAAACATCCCACCTATTTAACTTCAACATAGAGGGTTCTATGGAAATTGTATTGGCGAATCCACGTGGTTTTTGTGCAGGTGTAGACCGAGCAATTGCGATTGTAAATCGTGCCCTTGAGTGTTTTAACCCACCTATATATGTACGTCACGAAGTGGTACACAATAAGTTTGTGGTGGACGACTTGCGTCAGCGCGGTGCAATTTTTGTCGATGAGCTGGACGAAGTGCCAGATGACAACATTGTGATTTTTAGTGCGCACGGTGTATCTAAGGCAGTACAACAAGAAGCAGAACGTCGTGGTTTAAAAGTGTTTGATGCGACTTGTCCATTGGTCACCAAAGTGCATATCGAAGTCACTAAATATGCGCGTGAAGGCACCGAAGCCATTTTGATTGGGCATGAAGGCCACCCAGAAGTTGAAGGCACGATGGGGCAGTACGACAAGAAAAATGGTGGCGAAATTTATTTGGTGGAAGATGAGGATGATGTGGCTGCACTTGCGGTTCAGCATCCAGATAAAGTGGCTTTTGTGACACAAACTACTTTGTCGATTGATGACACTGCCAAAGTCATTGATGCCTTGCGCCAAAAATATCCGAATATTCAAGGGCCACGCAAAGACGATATTTGTTATGCCACCCAAAATCGTCAAGATGCTGTACGTGACTTGGCTAATCAGTGTGATGTGGTGTTGGTCGTGGGGTCGCCGAACTCATCTAACTCTAACCGTTTACGCGAACTAGCAGAGCGTATGGGGAAACAAGCCTACTTGGTGGATAATGCCGATGAATTAAACCAAGCATGGTTTAAAGCAAATACAAAAATTGGTGTAACTGCGGGTGCATCTGCACCTGAAATTTTAATTAAACAGGTGATACAGCGCTTACAGGATTGGGGTGCAACAGCACCTGAAGAGCTGGCTGGCCGTGAAGAAAATATTACCTTTAGTTTGCCCAAAGAGTTACGTATTCCTGTAACACAGGCTTAAACTGCGAAGCATATAACACTTTTAAAAAACTGATTAAAAATAGGCAGATAACCGTTGAATGACGGTTATCTGCTTTTTTATGCCTTTTATCCTGAAGTGTGAGGGTTTTGTAAAGTTGTTGGTTACTATTTTTAATAGGGCAAAGTCTGTGTCTTGGGGGGAGTATGCATAAAAAGAATGGATTTACGTTAATTGAGCTCATGGTGACAATTGGGGTGCTTGCAATTGTTGCAACGCTGGCAGCTCCTTCCTTTGGCAATCTGATGAATCAACAAAAATTAAAAACAAATGTCATGGATTTAAAATCTCAATTGCAATTAGCGAGAAGCCAAGCATTATTAACGCGTGCTGCAACAGTGGTATGTATAAATAAAAGCAATACAGATGGGGATATTACCTCTACTACTTGTGCTCAGAAACTTCCAGGGTTCGGTTCATTGTCAACTGCTTTAAAGTCCTCAAATGTATTTATTGTGGAGCGAGATAATAAGGTTGTCTTTGATGCATCTATTAAAGATGATTTTTTTATATTTAATAATCTTGGTAAAACCTCATCAAAAAAAGTAAAGCTATGTAGTGGTAGCAAGTCTTATACATTGACATTGTCGGCAGCAGGGACAGTAGAAACTGAGTCAGGGGACGCATGCTAATGAAGGAAGTTATTCGATCTCAAAAAGGCGTTGGTCTGATGGAAGTCTTGGTTTCTCTCTTTATATTGTCTATTGCAATTTTAGGCTTCGTGGCCTTACAAGTAAGAGCAACCGTAGCTACTGAAGAATCGATTAAACGTTCTGATGCTTTAATTATCTTAAATGGTTTAGCGGAAAAAATGAGGTTAAATCCAAGCGCGGTCTCAACTTATAAAGAAAGTGCTCCTTCCTCACAGCCTTCCTGTGTAGCTAATAAAAATTGTAATGCTGCAAATCAAGCTAGAGCAGATTTGTATATGTATACAGAAAATGCAAAAGCTAAAAATATATATTTACAAGTTGTCGATTGTCCTAATACCTCTAATTTACAAAATCGGGCCTGTATTATTGCGGCGTGGAATGATACTGAGCCTGAACAAGCTACGGATACAAGTACAACTAAATCATGTCTAACATCAACTGGTAAATATGCTGATAAAGCAGATTGCTTAATATTAGAGGCGTATTGATATGAATAAAATTCAAGGTTTTACGCTAATTGAATTAATGATCTCTCTGGCTTTGGGGTTAATTCTTGTTGCTATTGCTATGCAACTTATATTAAGTGGTCAGTCAAACTATAGAATTCAACAAGCCGCAGCTACTATTCAAGATAGTGGGGTATTTAGTCTTAATGCGGTAACAAAAAACATACGTCTTGCTAATCATGGAAATGCTGGGGCCATCAATGATGAAACTCTATATGGTGGAATAGTTTTATCAGCACAAAGTGCAAAAAATATTACTCCTGTAAGAGATGGCAATCTAAATAATCTGAAAGTAGGTGGAACTCTGCTTAACTCTGCTTCAGCAATCTCTGCAAGTGAAAATGATGCTAGTGGTTTTGGCTCCTTAAATAGTGATCAGTTAGTCATTATTTATCAAGCACCAATGCAAATGTTTACTTGTACTGGGCGTACTGCACAAGGACCTCAACGTACAGTAGATACTACAGAAGGATCAATTAAACTGTACAAAGGCTGGTTTGTTGTAGAACGTTACTATATTAAAAAAAATACAGCAACGAACTCTGCTGATTTGTATTGTGCCGATGCAATGTTTTTAGCTAAAGGTGAGGAAATACTTGCTGGCAGTGGTTGGACTGCAACAGAGGTATTAGACCGAGACTATAGCCAATTATCAGGCGAGTTAGTTGCTCCTAATGTTGACTATATGCACGTGCAGTTAAATGTGAGAAATTCTGATGGCACTTACGGAACTATGTCAATTGCAGATTATCAAAGTTTACCGGTAACCACCACAACTCAGCGTCCATCGATTACTGGTATAAATATAGGTTGGTTAGTCCGGTCAAGTCAAAAATTACCTTCTTTAGATGTTAGGCCATATCAGGTTTTAGATACAACTTTAACTCCACCAGATGATAAATATATGCGGCATGTTTATACAACAAGTGTTGCACTTCGTAATGGTGGTGTAGGAGTGATGCCATGATCAATAAAAAGCAACGTGGTGCAACACTCATTGTGGTAATGATTTTATTACTTATTATTAGCGTGATTGGATTATATGCGATTCGACATAGTTTATTTAGTTTAAAACTGGCGACGAATGCTCAAGTACAAGCTTTATTAATGCAAACCTCTGATGTGGCTTTAAGTCATTTGGAGCGAAATTTTAACCAAAATGAGGCGACCAATATCGCTAGAACGCCTGTAGGGCAAGTGTTATTGAATGGTAATCAAGGAAAAGAACTACAGTTTTGTTATAAACCTACAGAAATTAACTCAACTAATAAATCTCTAAAAAATAGCATGTTTTTTAATCTAGGAGATTTTAGGGTTATTGAGCGCAAGGCAGCCAATTCAGTGTTAGCCGCAGAAACAGTTAGTTCAGGTGATATAGATGCATTTTGTGATCCTGAAACGATGTTTTCAATTAGCCGTAAAGCGTTAGTTACTCAAGTAGCTGTAATCAATCCAGATGATCCTGCAGTTGAATTAAACCGATTTGATCTAACAGCACAAGGCACAGATTTAAAAGATGTGAATGTAGAAACTAAGCGTGTCAGAGTAATTGTTACAACACTTGCTCCAGCATTATCTACAGCATCTGTTAGCGAAATTAAAGCATGTTTAAAAACACGTCTTTTAGATGATGTTTCACTACGTAATCAAGCGGATTTAACCACAGGTCAAGTGAAAGTGGAAACAGCACATGAGTGCTTAAGTAAACTTGGTGTTCCAGTAAATACCCAAGTTGCGGAATATGTAGTTAATTTGTCTGAAAGTAGAACTTAAGCCAGGAAGAATTGGGGAAATAATATGAAATTAAAACCATTAGTTAGAATGATGGCAACGCTTCCAATTATGGCTTTGCCAGTTATACCAGCATCACATGCCAGTGATTTAACTATTTATAGACCAAATTCTGGTGGTAAAACCTCTATTTTACTCATGCTTGATACATCGGGCAGTATGGGGATTAGTTCTTTGGTTTTACCCCGTGACAATGCGTATGGTAGTCCCGGCGACGTTGAGACTTCATTATGTGCACCCACTGAAGTGACAGAAAGTAATGTCAAGTTTAAAGAGTGGGCTTACAACGCTAAACCGGCTAATAGTACAAAAACAGCCTTTAAAAAAACCGTCAGTATCAATGGTAAAACCATAGATTATTATTTACGAGGGTGCGGTACGGCAACGGTAGGCAGTACGGGTAAATTAATTGAATCCGCTACCGGTAAATTCGATAGATTATCTCGCTTAAAGGATGCGGTGATACAACTCTTGGCGGATGATAGTCTGGATAATGAAGTAAGAATTGGTTTAGGTCATTTTTCGTCTAGACCATTCTATATGGAAAATAATGTAAAAAAATCTGTAACAGTAGGTACTACTGCTAACGCAGTAGTAGATGGTCATTCAGGTACAATTTTAGTGCCAGTTGCTGAGTTAACAGCGAGTCAACGAGAGACACTCATTAGAAAGCTAGCGAGTATTAAATCTATTGATACGACAACCAATGAAGATGGTACAGCAAATAGCAATCTAAAATTAACCAGCACAAGTTATCCAAATGTTTTTAAAGCATCTAGTGGTACACCAACTGCCCATGCTTATGCAGAAGCGGGTGCATATATGATGGGGACCACTACAGGTGTCTACCCAAGAACATTCCCAAAAAAAACAACCATTGTATATGATGGTTATGCTGTGATTAAAAATAATAGTAGTGCTAGAGACATGTGGGGGAACTATACAGATCCTGATCGTGGAAAACAATTGTATTATGTTTGTGTGGGTTTAGATGGAAATACTGGTGATGGTGTGCCTGGTACAAAAGCTCAATTCTGTGATAATGAGTGGAATAGGGGGATGGATAAAAGCGGAGTTTTTTATGACCCAAATACTAAAGGTCCAGGTGATAGATGGGTTAATGAATGGGTTAACGGAAAGAACATAAATGTGCACTATCCGGTTAAAATTTATGAGCCGAAGCCAGAGGGAGGATGGAATCTAGTAACTCCGCCACAGTTTATAGAGCGATTTGGAAAGGTAGATAGTGTTTGGGAACTACATAAAATGCTTCCGGTAGGATGGCGTTGGGGAGGGTGGTTAAAAGTAGATCATGAACCAATGGACATTGAACCAATTGGTACAAAAGTTTGGGATCACCACGGCTCTGATACAAAAAATATGGTTTCTTATCGAAGCAGTCCATTCTCATTAGAAACGATGAGTAGTACTAATAACGCCCCATTTGAGAATAATGTAGGTGGCTTTATGTACGCTGACGCTGCCTTAAAGGATGGTGATAATTATAAAGCGGGCGGTATTGCAAGTGAGTGTAATGGTAACGGTATTTACTTCTTAACCGACGGTGCACCTAACTCCACCAAGGACGATATGGCGCAAAACATTATGAACTTAACATTAAAAGATAATACTTATAAATTCACAGGGAAACCTATAACGAATCAACTGGAATCACCAAAATTACAGGCAAGTGTATTTACGGATGAGACTGGTGGTTGGGAATACATTGGTGAGTATGCTAAAAAATTAAGGAATCGCACTGCAAACTCGAGCACTCAAAAAAACCCAGCGAATATGAATATTAAAACTGCAGTGGTTGGGTTTGGTTCTAGTTTTGCTGATGTTGTCCAGTCTGATGGTACTTATAATTGTGAGGCTATCCGTGAAACAAACCCTGATGCTTATAATGCATGCAAGTGGGGGAGTGAAGAATATGGCGATGGTGGTTTCTACTATGCAGAAAATGTAGAAGATATTAAAAATAGTATTATGGATTTTGTGACCAAGGTTCAAGTGCCATTTACAGCAACAAGTCTTGGCTCTATTTCAGTCCCACGCGATCCTTTGGATCAAACTCAGATCGTGACGGAAGGATTTTTCCCGATGATCAGCCCGATGGATGATTCAGAAGCAGCGGCGGGTCAAAAATATATGACATGGGCGGGCAACTTAAAAAAATATAAAATCGTTGATGGAACATTGAAAGATAAAAATAATAATTCAATTTATACAACGGACAATAATCAGCAAAAAATTAATAGTACCGCTCAGGATTTGTGGTCGATAGCAGTATCGACAGAGGATCATTCGGATGTTATGAGTGGAGGAAGCTTAAATAAAATTCCAGTACCATCTCAACTGAATATTTCAAATCAACCTAGTAAAGCAGATAGTGTGCGTAATGTTTATACTATAGATGGCACGGCACTGAAAAAAGTGACCAAGGAGAATATTGCCACCGATGTTACGGGTGCAAACGCTCTTTCTAATACTATTTCTGCAAGTCAGCGTTATGCTTTATTGAATTATTTGGGCTATGCAGCACCTATCCCAACAACTACTCCAGCGACTTTGACAACGGCACAGGTTAATGGTTTTGCAACTGTGCCAGCATCCCCATATCGTTATATGGGAGGTGTGGTTCATTCTACACCTGTTCTGGCGACTAAAGAGGCAAAAATTGGTTCAGGCGCTAATGCTGTTGAGTCACGTGAAGAGTATGTTGTATATGGATCTATGGAGGGTGGACTACATATCGTAGATGCATCCACAGGTGTAGAAAAATCAGTGTTTGTGCCGAAGGAAATTCTAACCAATCAAGCGAATGCATTGGCGAGTAAAGAACCAAAAGGCGCGGGGCTAGTGTATGGTGTGGATGCTCCTTGGGCGATTGATGCACAATATAAAGTAAAAAATACCACTTCTGGTGAAACCACAACTACAGCGTATGAGGCGAGTGTCTTACGTGCTTATGGTGGTCTGCGTATGGGGGGTATCGGGTTTTATGGACTTAATATTAAGTCTGTAACTGCACCTGAATTATTATTTCATATTGATCGTTCGACTACGGGTTTTGATCGTATAGCACAAATCTGGAATAAACCAACTATTACTGAAATACGTCATGAAGGAAAACGCAAGCGCGTATTAATTTTAGGTGGTGGCTACGATGCAGAAAAATATGAAAATGAAACGGTAGAAACACCATCATCTCTGCCAACCATGGGGAATGCGTTGTATGTGATTGATGCTGAAACTGGTGAGTTAATTTGGTCAACAAGTTCTAGTATTAGTGCAACAAATACTACCGATAAAACAAAACATGAAGATGTAAAATATAGTGTAGTTGCTCAACCAGCTGTGCGGGATTATGACTCTGATGGTTTAGCAGACATGATCTATTTCGCTGATTTAGGGGGGCAGATTTTCCGTGTCGATTTAAACAATTTGGCACATATGAATAACACGAAGAAAAATATCGCAGTACGTGTGCAAAAGATCGCTAATCTGGCAGAAACCAATTTTGTTCCACGTTTCTATGATCGTGTTACTACAGCTGTATTTGGTAATGGTTCTGAACGACATGTATTTGTTTCTGTTGGATCAGGAAACAGGAGTTTCCCATTAAAAGGTTCACCTGTTAAGAATAAAGTTTACGGGATCTTAGATTACGATGCAGCAAAGAATGGTATAGAAAAGGCATCTTATTCTGGGTCGTTCCAAGCTGTTGCCACTATGGGTGATACAGGCAATATGCTGAACAGAGGAAGTGTTGGTAAAAATAGTTCTGGAACAGATATATTAACTATTAATGGGTTAACGGTATCTACAAGTAATGGTGAAACCACCTTAAATGACTCAAATAGAGCATTATTAGAAAGCAGCGGAACAAAACGTGGTTGGTATTTTGAACTTATTTCTCAAGGTGATGGAACACCTGCGAATAATTACTATGCTAAAGCATTTGAAGAGCCACAGCTTGTCATGGGTGACTTGTATGTCAGCATCTATGACCCTAAGGCATCACTTGGCACTGTTTCGGATAATTCATGTGGTGGGGGCGTTCAGGGATTATCGACAATCCACCGCATATGTGCACCATACGGAGACTGTGCAGCACATGTCACTACTGCTTATCAAGGTATCATTGGATCGACATTAGGTGGATTAACAAATCCAGCACGTACTACACAGTTAATTGGACCTATTGCGCCCGCTGGGGAGAAATGTGTAGGGCGTTGTGATACAAATACACAAACAGCAGTAGACCAATCACTGAAAAAATATTCACAACAACGTGTGATCCGTCCGACACGCTGGTTTGAGTGGTAAGGAGGACGAATGCCTAAATATTTGAATCATGGTTATACTTTGATTGAGTTAATGGTCGTGGTTGTGATCGTTGCAATATTTGCAGCGATCGCCATGCCTAGTTATCAATATTTCGTAGCTAAGACGTATGAAAAAGAAGCACAGGCAGAAATGCAAAAACTAAGTGAAAGATTGGAGAATTATAAAGGAAAACAACTTACATACGCTGAATTTATACCTGAGAATCAGGAGGGGACAGATAAAGGAGTTATACATTTGCCCTATGGGAGTGGTAGTGATTTTAATTACAAAATTATGATTGTGGATATTAATGACTCTAGTAAAAGTTTAGAAGATACAGAGTTAGGTCAAGGGTGGAAAATCATAGCTATTCCTAGTCAGACTAAATCTAACGCCTTGCGTCGAGCAAAATCATTTCTGCTAAATTCGAGAGGTTTTAGTTGTGAAAGTGATACTGTGTTGACGGTTTCAAGTAATACATGCTGATTAGGATAATTCGATGAAAAAAAATAATGCTTTTACATTAATTGAACTTATGATTGTAATTGCTGTGATCGCTATTATTGCTGCAATTGCATATCCTAGTTATCAGTCTTATGTTAAACGAGTCAAGCGTGCCGAAGTGCAAGCCTATTTGATGGAACTTTCGCATAAAGCACAAAGTTATAAATTGGCTAACCAAACTCTTAATGGATTAACAATAGCTAAAATTGGTAGTACTGTATTTCCGCAATCTGGTAATGCTAATTATAATATTAGTATTCAATTATTAAATAATACTAAAAATTTACCGGTACATTATATCTTGGTAGCGACACCACTCTCTACGAGTCCGCAAAAAGGTACAGGGATAATAACTTTAACATCTGCCGGTGAGCAATGTTGGTATAAGAATAATGATACCGCGAATGTAGTAGCAAGTGTGGATGCTGATAATAATCCAATACCAGCAACTGTGTGTACTGCTAAGTGGGAGGATAAATAAATTCAAAATTGTGGATAACCAACTTTTGATCTTTCATTCAGGGCAAACTTCGCGTAAAATATTGCCCTCTATGAAAGGGGTTTGAAGTGTTCCGGTGGTCGGTACATGAATAATCCGTAAAAACTATAAGGTTGTATCATGGTAGTTATTCGTCTTACTCGTGGTGGTGCTAAAAAGCGTCCATTCTATCAAATCGTTGTAACTGACAGCCGCAATGCGCGTGACGGTCGTTTCATCGAGCGTATCGGTTTCTTCAACCCTACAGCGCAAGGTAAAGCAGAAAAACTTCGTTTAGATGCTGACCGTTTTGCACACTGGGTTGCTCAAGGCGCTCAACCGTCTGAACGTGTTGCTTCTTTAGCTGCTCAAGCGAAGAAAGCTGCAGCTGCTGCATAATTTTTACAAATTAAGTCGTAGGTAGCCCATGACACCAACACAGAATGTGCCCGAAGATCGTATTCAGATTGGACAGCTACGTTCAGCTTATGGATTAAATGGGTGGCTCTGGGTCTATTCCAATACAGAACCCATGAGCAACATATTTGACTATCTGCCTTGGTACATTGAAACCAAAGCAGGTTGGCAAATGGTCGATGTAAAACGTTGGAAACCACATGGCAAAGGCTTGGTGGTCAGCTTAAAAGGTGTGAGTGATCGCACCGCAGCAGACAACTTAGTTGGTGCAAATATCTGGATTTCAAAAGCGCAACTGCCTCAACCAGGTGTGGATGAGTATTACTGGTCAGATTTAAAAGGCTTAACTGTGTTAGGTCTAGATGATGACGAACAGGAAATTAATCTCGGTCAAATCCATGAACTGTTTGAAACAGGTGCTAACGATGTGATGGTGGTTCGCGCAACTGCTGCCAGTGTCGATAGCGAAGAGCGCATGATTCCATGGCATAAAGATGTGGTGCAACGTGTTGATCTCGAAGCGGGTCGTATCTACGTGAATTGGGGCGTAGATTATTAATCCTTTCAGGATTCACATAGCAGGAAAATAGAGGAGTCTGCGGTGTTTTTTGCAGTCATTACGCTTTTTCCTGAAATGTTTGAAGCGATTACAGCTTACGGTATTAGCGGACGCGCAGCAAAACGCGATTTAATGCAAATTACTTGTATTAATCCACGTGATTTTGCACAGGGCAACTACAAACGGGTGGATGAACGTCCATTTGGTGGTGGTCCAGGTATGGTGATGATGGCGGAGCCGTTGGCGCAAGCAATCCAACATGCCAAAAACCTTGCACAGCAAGCGGGGGCAGTTCATGTGCCAGTGGTGTATATGTCACCACAAGGCAAAACCCTAAATGAAACTGCAGTACAGCAATTCGTTGAATATGATGGATTGATTGTATTGTGTGGTCGTTATGAGGGTGTCGATGAGCGTCTAATTCAGCATTATGTCGATCAGGAATGGTCGATTGGCGATTACGTTTTATCGGGCGGTGAACTGCCAGCGATGGTGTTGTTGGATAGTATTATCCGGAGACTTCCGGGTGCGATGTCTGATGAACAATCACATGTGCAGGACTCTTTTGTGGATGGTCTTTTAGATTGCCCACAATATACCAAGCCAGACCATTTTGAAGGGTTGGATGTGCCTGAAGTATTAAAATCGGGTCATCATGCCAATATTGAAAAATGGCGGTTTTTGCAGCGTTATCAACGTACACTTGAACGTCGACCTGAGTTGATTGAAAAAGTTGAGTTGAGCAAGCAGCAGAAAAAATGGCTAAAAGATTCGCAAGGACAGACCAAGTAACTGGTTTATCTAAGCACCATGGCTACAGGCAGTTGGTTTGTAGTCTTAAATAGGCTCTTTATGCATTGAAGCGGTCAGGCATAAAGGGAAAGTCAATCGGGTTTATGCGCTTTAGCCTCTATACCCAGTGGAAATCAGACCTCTTCTGACCCACACATACTGGAGATACCCCATGAGTGGTAAGCATCCTTTAGTACAAGCTGTTGAAAATGCACAGCTTAAGCAAGACATCCCAGCTTTTGCACCAGGCGATACAGTTATCGTTCAAGTAAAAGTAAAAGAAGGTGATCGTGAGCGTCTTCAAGCATTTGAAGGTGTGGTAATTGCGAAGAAAAACCGTGGTTTGAACTCTGCGTTCACAGTACGTAAAATTTCTAGCGGTGTTGGTGTTGAGCGTGTTTTCCAAACTCACTCTCCAATCGTTGCTAAAATCGAAGTGAAACGTCGTGGTGACGTTCGTCGTGCTAAACTTTACTACCTACGCGAATTGTCTGGTAAAGCTGCACGTATTCGTGAGAAATTACCAGCACGTAAACAAGGTTAATTTTAACTTTGCTTTACAGCTAAAAAATGCGCCGTCTAGGCGCATTTTTTATGTCTGAAATTTGAGTTTATAAGCCTTTTAATTTTAAGCGGTTGGCATGTTGACGGTAGATGGCTACAGGGTCGGGTGCAAATGTTCCTTTGATACCGAACAATAAATTAATTTCATCTAGGTGATTCCAAACAAAATCATCACGGATGGTTTTGCCAAATTTGGCACTGCATACAGATACAATTCCATCATTTTTACCTGCTTTATGGGCAGAGAGAAAATCAAGGGCTTGCATCGCTGCATCACTCGGGTCTAATGAATTGGTAACGGCTTTATTGCCTGTCATTGAATACAAATATATGCCTTGTTCATAGGCTTTGCCCTCGCCACATTCGGTTAAGGGTAAGCCTACACGAAAGCGTTGGTTAAATTCGGCTGTACCTTCAATGGAGGTGCTTTGCCCTGCAGCAAGTGCATCATGTGGAAAGGCATTGCCGTCTAAACCTTGTGCCCACAAAATAACTTTACCAAAGCTGCTGATGAGTAGATTGAGGAGTTTAGACGTCCCCGTGCTGTTGGCAACTTGAAGTACATCGGAAGCCACGACAGTCCCTTGATTGGCACCGCCCATGGTCATGACTGATGCAACGTGTTGTGGCATTACGCCTGCAGCATAACGAACCGCATGTGCTCCATGACTATGTCCAATTAGATTAAGCTTATTTGCACCTGTAATGGCCATAACTTCTTGGAGTTGCTGAACATATTGTTCACCGCGAACTTCGCTAGAATTAAAGGGTGACATGCGTGCCGCCCAAGGTTGTGCGCCATGCCGTGCTAGATCAGGCAAAATTTGATACCAGTAATCCATACCCAGTGCATCGCTGCCAAGTCGATTAAAACCGACCATACCGTGTGCAAACACAATTGGATATTTGGTTTTGGCATAACTGGAAAGTACGAAAGCTGCATCCACTTTTTGTAAGTTGGATGCATGGCTAAAGTTGCTGCTCAGTAATAAACAACCCGCAACAGTAAGAAGATGCGTTATTTTCATAGGTTTTTTTATTCTTGGATGAGCTGTTGGTCTGTTGTTGAGGTGGAGATATAAAAAATCCCTGCTAGAGTATTTGGCAATAGCAGGGATATGAGGTGATTTTTATAAACCTTGTAGTTTTAAACGGTTGGCATGCTGACGATAGACATCAACTGGGTCTGGAGCAAAAATGCTTTTTAAACCTAACAGTTGGTTGACTTCATCTAAGTGATTCCAATGGTAATTATCACGAACAGTTTGACCAAATTTAGCACTACAGCGTGAAACCAGACCATCGTTATCGCGACCATTATCAATGAGTAAACTGGTGGCTAACATGGCTGAATCTGGGTCAAGTACGTTGGTGACTGCACTGGTACCTGTAAATGAATAGAAATGGATACCTTTTTCTTGATATGCGCCCTCGCCGCAACTGGTGGTTGGCATACCCATTGGGAATTTTTTGTTAAATTCTGCTGAGCCAGCTAAAGTTAAGCTGTTTGCACCTGCCAATGAGTCATGTGGATAGCTGTTTGGGTCTAAACCTTGTGCCCAAGTAATGGTTTTGGAAACCAAATTGACCATATCAATTAAGGGCTGTTCAAGTGGTGTGCCCTGTACTTTTAAAATAAAGTCAGCCACTGGTGAACCTTTGTTTGGTGCACCTACCGCAGTGAGTGAAGCTACTTTAGAGGGCATTACACCTGCTATATAACGAATGGTTGGTCCACCATGTGAGTGACCAATTAAGTTCACTTTGCTTGCACCCGTAATTGCCAGAATTTCATCCACTTGTTGAGCCAATTGCTCACCACGAATTTCTGATGAGTTAAACGGAGATACGCGGGTTGCCCAAGTGTTCGCACCATTACGTGCTAAATTCGGTAAAATTTGATACCAGTAGTCGACACCAAGTTGGTCGTTACCAATCGTTGTAAACCCAGCCATGCCGTGAGTAAACACAATTGGATATTTGGTTTTGGCATAATTAGAGTAAACAAAGTTGGATTTCACTTGGTCTGCATTTGATGCATGCGCAGTGGTGAATGTGCTTGCTGCAATTAAGCCTGCAATGAATAGTCCATATTTCATATAACATCCTCTATTTTTATTGTGCTTTCCTAGCATGACAACATCTATTGTCAACTTTTATTATTCAGGAAACTTACCATAAAGCAAGCCCTGAATGATAAATGGTGTTCAAAAAAGCATTGTGGTGGTACAACTTTTTGGGATATTCAAGTGATACCCGTGACAACACGTTTAATGGGTAAAATCAAACCTGAGGTAAATAAATACCTTATAAACCTTGAAGTTTCAAACGGTTAGCATGTTGTCTGAATAAAGTTACAGGGTCTGGTGAAAATATCCCTGTTAAGCCAAACATCATATTGGCTAGGTCAGTATGGTTCAGTCGGTAGTTGTCTCGAATCACATGGCCAATATGGGTACTACAACGCGCGACCATTCCGTCATTGTCTTTGTGGCCATAAGACAACGGCCCTAATTGCATTAAAATACTGTCAATGTCCAGTAAATTGGTGGTTTGTGAAACACCTGTCCAAGAATAGTAATGAATCCCACGATCCACTTTGGCACCGTTGGTATTACAGTTGGCAGCAAGCGCTGTGGTTGGGAAACGTCGGTTAAAATCGGCAGAGGCCGTTTCAGTGAGTGAAGCCATTGAAGCATCAAAATCAATAGGCATGTCGGGTTGAGCTTGTGCCCAGCTAATCAGTGGTGCGACCATATAATCGCCCAAAATATTAAAAGCGGTACGTGATAACCGATTGTTTTGGATATCATCGGCAACTTTTGAACCACGGAATGTACCTGCTACACCTGTAATTGAGGCAACATATTCAGGTTTGGTGGCAGCCACATAACGCACCGTTGGACCGCCATGCGAGTGACCAATTAAATTGACTTTGGCCTTGCCTGTAATGGCCATGACTTCTTCGACTTGGGCAATTAACTGTTCACCGCGAAATTCTGTACGATGTGCAGGCGAGAGCTGTGCTGCAAAAACGGTCGAGCCATTACGTGCCAGATCAGGCAAAATTTGATACCAGTAATCCATGTTGAAGGTTTCATTGCCAATGCGTGACCAGCCTAGCCAGCCATGCACCATTAACAATGGATATTTGGTTTTGGCATAGTCTGATTTGACTCGTTCCTGAACAGCTAAAACGCTTGGCGCTGCTTGGGCTGTGCTTGTCATTCCGTATAGACAGCCAATTGCTGCCAGTGAAAGGGCACGTGTGTAATTGATCATGGTCATAACAATCCTGTGTTCTTTATTTTTATGGTGAAAAATTGTGATCTAAGCGCCTGTTCCTTAAAATGTGGTCAAACATAGTAAAGGACTAATTCGCACTCTGTTAATGTCTTGTTGCCAAGCGTGTAACTAGAGCCTGAGTCGGTCAGTTCCGACTTGTAGCGGTCAGTCCGTTCTTGCAATATACGCTTTACAGTTTTGTAAGGCGTATAACGACTTATCTCATTGTCGTTTAATCTTGCAAGCACGTTTCTCGCAGCATTCCAATCAGCTTGCACAACTTCCCCATTGAAACGGTGAAAACGATCTCCCTTACGTGTACCTATTAAAAGGCCATGCAAGAAAGAATCACTTTGCGAAGTATATGCAGAATTGACTAGATGCACCGTAGAACCTCTACGGTGAGATATAGAAGTTAGGGCATTAGCTAACAAACCTTTAGCCCATGTATTTAAGCGTCTATTGGTGTTTTTGCCATAGTTGCGTTTACTTTGAATTGGGGATGTTAAATCTTCCGCAACAATCACTTTGGCTTTATCAACCAACTTGTGAGTTGCTGTAAATATTAATGTTTTGAGCTTTGCTTTTTGAGTATCTTGTCGCTTATCTAGTTTTTTTCGACCTAGATTATTTAACTCAATTTTCTGTTTCTTGTGTGGTTTAGCTTTAGCAATCGCTCTGAGCTTGTTTCTGTGCTTGTACTTTTGATTTAAATAATCTGATTCACTTGAGATCAGCTTGCCTAGACCACTCCCATATACATCACCATCAGAATCTACAAAGGCTTCTGAATAGCCCTTATCAACACCAACAGTTTCTTGACCACAATCTTGAGTTTCAACCGCATCATAAGTGGAATGAACTTCGATATTTTCATTCCGAAGAACAATCCTTAACGTACCTTGCGGTGCAAATTCCATAGTGGTGTTTAGTGGAACTTTAATAGTTTGTCGAGGTACTAGGCTTGGTACTTTAAGCCAACATTGACCGTTTAACTCAAAGGTTTTACACATATCCGCACGTACAATGATTTGATTGTGCGTGTGATTCACACCATGCCGAAAATGCTTACGCATCTGACGATGGAGGAAATTATCTGTTGTCCATTCATCTTTTTTTAGCAGCGTATAGAGTCTTTTACGTTCATTGTCGCAAGTCGTACGTTTGCGAATAGCTTGTTTGACCTTTTCCTTGGCAGCTTCACGATAGGCTTTAATATCACCCATACAGTCACGCAGGGTTTCTTTCCACGCATTTGCAGATACACCGAAGTTGCGACCTTCTTTCATCCACGCATCACGAATAGCCCTGTCACTGATATTTAAGCCTGCAACAGCACCATATTTAGCCCAAACTTCACTGCGAACACGACCAAGTAAAACAGCTTGTTTTTCAAGTTGCTTATACTTTTCTCGATTCAAGTTTTTACAGTGATGAATGCGTGTTAATTTCACAAAGTCATGCCTAGGTTAAGGGATTGGATAATCAATAGATATGGATGCTAATATACCAAGACACTCACCTAAAATACAAAAGATAATCATTTAAATCTCTAATAAATACCCACCTTGCCACTACTGAATCGACATAGACAAAATGAGCACTTATGCAAATATTTGCCTATATTTTTAGTTATAGTTAATTACTCCCTTACAGCTTAGTCTTTGTTGCCTATTGGTAGTCATCTACGACTATTTTTTGTACGATTCGATATTTTTCCATGTGCCATACATAAAAAACATATCATTTGAGGACAGTTCTAGGCTGTGAATGATCAGATTTGTAAAATTAATTTAATATACAAATGTCTTTAAATATTAAGTATATGCGTAACTTAATATCTTGCATGAAATGTGTGAAAGGGTGCACTGAAACAATAAAAAAATAGGGCAGTGATTTGCCCTATTTCTTTGGAGTTGAATACAGTAGTTGTTTAATCTGCAAAAGGCAGTTTACCGCCCTGATCCTGCACTTGTTCAAAAGTGTCTAAACGTAATTGTTCTTGAGGGTTGCTAAAATGCTGGGTGCGCAGTTGTTGTACCGCTTGTTGTTTGGCATTTTGGCTCATACCGCTTTGCATAATCTGATCACGCTCAGTCAAATAGTTCTGTACCCGAGATTTCCACTGACTACGTTGTCCATCTAACTGTTCTAAACGCTGGGTAGCTTCTGGGCCTACCAAGTTTAGACGCATATCACGAATTTCTGCGGCAGAACCACCACGTGCTTTAATTGCTGCGGTTAAACTGCGCAAATCCTGTAAAGTATTTAACTGTTCTAAATTCTCCTGCCAATCTTGCGGGAGTTGTTTAAATAATTCCTGTAATTTTTGCGCTTTTTCAGCTTCGGACAATTTTTTATCATCCATCACCGCCATGCGTTTTAAGGTGTATTCGTGGTAGATATCTTCCGTACCAAATAAACCTTCAATTTCATAATCTGAAAAATACTGTTTACGCAGGTTTTGCATATTGCTAAAAATGCTGCGGTAATATTGCGGATCTTCCTGACTCAAGTTCGGTGCTTGCAGTTGCCCCAACGCATTTCTGTAGTCTAAATAACGCTGCCATAAATCTAAAATTTGCGATAAAGCAGGTTCTTTATGGCTTTGCGTGATATAGGCTTTAAAATCTGTGCTGATTGCTTCAAGGCTCTTTTCGCCATATTGGGTAATAAAATATTCAAAACAATTGCGGGTTTGTTCATTAACGATCAGGCGGTTGCTTGAATCTAGTCTGAGCTGACAATTGATTTCGGTATCTTGCTGGCTTGGACTTAAAAATGACGCGGCAGCGTTATTGTGCATGGCCTGCTGCATGCGTATCTGTTCAGCACTTTGTGTATCTGCAGTCTGTTCATGAGAAGTAGATTCAGATGTGCCTGACTGCGGCATCAGCCAATACACCAAAGCGGCAATGGCTAGAATCACAACAGCTAAAACAATCCATATTTTATTTTTCTGCATTCCGATGCACCTGTTTCATCTGTTTTATTTTTTTAATCGGGTTTCAATATGCCATAAAAGTTGGTAGCTGTTCTAGAAAAGTTGTCATTTATCTCGGCAGATTGTTACCATGACGCAGTTTTGCTTTAACTTACTTTTTGCTATGAAATCATCTGCGGCTAAAATTCAGCGTCGTGCCATTAGTGGTGTGTTTTTATTAAATAAACCTTTGGGGATTAGTTCCAATGCGGCTTTGCAAAAAGTACGCTGGTTGTATCGGGCGCAAAAAGCAGGACATACTGGGGCATTAGACCCATTGGCTTCAGGTTTGTTGCCTATTTGTTTAGGTGAAGCGACCAAGTTTTCACATTATTTACTTGATTCTGTAAAACGCTATCAGACCACCATTCAACTCGGGCATAGCACTACGACAGGAGATGTAGAAGGTGAAGTCTTGTTACAGCAAGCTGTGCCAGCTTTGAGCCAAGAAAAAATTGAACAGGTTTTGACGAAGTTTCAGGGCGATATTATGCAAGTCCCGCCCATGTATTCTGCCTTAAAAAAAGAAGGCCGTCCGTTATATGAGCTGGCACGTCAAGGCATAGAAATTGAACGTGAGGCACGCCCAGTTACTATTTATGCGATTGAGCTACTGTCATTTACCGAAAACAGTATCACGCTGGATGTTACCTGTTCCAAAGGTACATACATTCGTGTGTTAGGTGAAGATATTGCCAAAGCTTTAGGTACTTATGGACACCTGACTTATTTGCATCGGATTAAAACGGGGCATTTTGACCTGATTCCAAGCTACAGCATTGAATATTTGGAAAGTTTAAGCGAAGCGGAACGTGAAGCCTTATTGCTGCCTGCTTATGCGCCTGTACAGCATTTTCCACAGGTTCAGGTGCCTGAAGGTCGGGCTGAATATTTTAGCCGAGGTATGGAAAGTAATATCGAGCATCCCGCGGTTGCACAAGTATTGGTGTTTGATGGTGAGCGTTGTTTAGGCTTGGCTGAAATTACCGATAAAAAACGCTTGGTGCCTAAACGAGTGTTAAATCTTTAAAATGCAGTGAGATAGCTTATTTAAACTTGTGCTATGAAGACGTAAAGTTTCTCATACAAATCTTTGCAGGATTTCAGCGCCATGCCCTATACAGTAATTAGAGCTAAAAACTGAAATTAAAAACCGATAATAAAACCGAGCGTTGCGTCAGCCAGTGACATTGCTTGCCAGCCAGCATCGGTTTAAAACAAGAGGTCTGCACATGAATATTTTTGAAGCTTTGCGCCAGAGTCACGAGATTCAACGAGATTTAGCTACCCAACTCATTCAAACTTCGGGCGATAGTCCTGAGCGTAGAGCCTATTTTGAACAACTCAAAAATGAGTTGTTTGCCCATGCCGTGGCAGAAGACCGTTATTTTTATATCCCTTTAATGATGATGGATGCAGGGTTGAATATTACCCGCCACGCCTTGTCTGAACATCATGAAATTGATGAGTTGCTGGAACAGTTGACCGAAACTGAAATGAGCAATACAGGCTGGTTGGCTGTGGCCAAACAATTGTCAGAAAAAGTCCATCACCATTTAAAAGAAGAAGAACACGGTTTTTTCCAGCAGGCAGGCAAAATTTTATCTGAATCGGAAAAACAAAGTTTGGCCAAACAATACTTGGCAGAGTATGAAAAATATAAACAAATGTCTAAAGACAGTTTAGTTTAAGTTTTCATTCAAAATGCCATTTAAGCACTGTGTGGCTGTTTGGGTTTTTTCACGGCTCTTAAGGTCACACCAACCGAAGCCAGCATGATGCAGCACAAAGCCAGCCATTGCAGGCTGGTGATTTTCTCGCCCAATAAAACCAAGCCTGTGAGTGCAGCCAAAGCAGGCGACAAACTAGACAGTGTGCCATAGCTCATTTTGCTGAGTTGTTTCAGCGCTTGTAAATCTAAAGCATAAGGAATGGCGGTGGCGAGCACTGCAATGGCAAGTGCTTTGCCCCAATATTGAGTCTCAAACAGCGCAGGTGCATTGTTATATAATCCAAATGGAATTAGGGCTAAAGCCGAAATACTGATGGCGATGGTCAGAGCATGCATGCCAATATTTTGCTGTACCACTTTCTGGCCGAAGTAAATATAAAAGGCCCAGCATAGACCTGCACCTAAAGCGAATACTGCGCCCAAGATGCTAAAATTATCGCCGTGAGCTTGTCCCCATGGCACCATAAAAATAATGCCTAAAATGGCCAAGAACACCCAGATATAATCTTTACGGTTTTGAATGGACAATAATGCCAAACCCAAAGGCCCGACAAATTCTAAACCCACTGCAATGCCTTGCGGTAATTTGCCCAAAGACAGATAAAACAAAATATTCATGCAGCCCAAGGCTGCGCTATAGCACAATAAATCACGCCATTTTAAATACGACAGCCGCGAAAGAATTTGCCATGAGCGAAACATGATTGCCACAATCACGCTGGCAAAGCACAGCCGTAAAATTGTCACGCTAAGCGGGTCGAGTACCTGAAAGAGTTGTTTGGCAAATGAGGCACTGATTTGATAGGAGATCATGGACAGAACCATGAACAACACCGCAGTGAGTTGGGCGTTTGGCATGAGGCAGGAAAATACTCTAAAGCGTCAGAATAGGAATACGGGGGAGATTATACCAAGTTTAAAATACTAGCGGGTTGTGTAGCATGATGTTGTGCAGATGCAGCAGACATAAAAAACCACAGTACGCAGACTGTGGTTTTTTGTAGCATGCGCTGGTGGATTAGAACAATACACGTACGCGAATTGTGCCTTCAACTTCATGCAAGGTATCAAGCGCTTCTTTAGATGCCGTTGCATCAACGTCCATTACTAAGTAACCGACATCACCTTTGGTCATGAGTGACTGACCAGAGATGTTGATGCCGTGTTCAGCAAACAGGTTGTTAATTTTTGACAATACACCTGGAATATTTTGGTGAATGTGTAATAAACGGTGTTTGCCTTCAGTTAATGGCAGTGCAATTTCTGGGAAGTTCACTGCAGATAAAGTCATACCTTTATCTGAATATGCAACGAATTTCTCTGCAACTTCTAAACCAATGTTCGCTTGTGCTTCCATCGTCGAACCACCCACGTGCGGTGTTAAAATCACGTTTGGCAGGTTGCGTAGTGGAGAAACAAACTCTTCACCATTGGCTTTTGGTTCTTTCGGGAATACGTCAACTGCAGCACCTGCAATATGACCTGATTTGATCGCATCAGCCAAATCTTCAATAACGACACAGGTACCACGTGCTGCGTTAATGAAAATAGAGCCTTCTTTCATTTGTGCAAATTGTTCTTTTGCCATGAAATTACGGGTAGATGGCACATCTGGAACGTGTAAAGAAACCACGTCTGCATTTGCCAATAATTCGCCCATTGAGCCAACTTGACGTGCATTACCTAAAGGTAATTTGGTCACTGCATCATAATAAATCACGTGCATACCCATGCTTTCAGCTAAAACTGAAAGTTGAGAACCAATTGAACCGTAACCCACGATACCTAAAGTTTTGCCACGTGTTTCAAATGAACCTACTGCAGACTTATTCCAGCCACCAGCATGTGTGTCGGTTGATTTTTCAGGTACGCGACGTAGCAATAAAATTGCTTCAGCCAGTACCAATTCTGCAACCGAACGTGTATTTGAATATGGGGCATTGAATACTGGAATACCACGTTCCATTGCTGCAGTTAAGTTCACTTGGTTGGTACCAATACAGAAACAACCTACAGCAATTAGCTTGTTCGCAGCTTCAAAAACTTCTTCAGTCAGCTGTGTGCGTGAACGAATACCAATGAAATGCGCATCTTTAATCGCTTCTTTTAACGCATCGCCCTCAAGCGCCGTTTTACGATAATCGATGTTGGTATAACCCGCTGCATTTAACACGTCGATAGCGTTCTGGTGTACGCCTTCTAACAACAAGAAACGAATTTTATCTTTAGGTAGTGAAAGATGTTGGCTCATTACGGCTCCGCTACAAAGGCCAAATTTAGTGGCGGTATGATAACATAGGAGACGGGTCGATATACATTTCCTTTATGCCCAAGAGTGCAGGTATTTTTGTCAGATATAATCTCATTCAGAAATATTGGCTTAAATCTCCCTGTAATTTGCGGGTTATATTATCGGAATTGCCAATATTGACGGGTTTTTCAGAAAAATCGCTTATAATAAGCGGCATTCATGAAAGCCAACCCATGCTGTTGCTTTGATGCACAAAATTTTGTCTTAAGCATCTTCATCTAAAATCTTCAGAAGATGTTCAGACAGTCGCTTTTCTTCCTGTTTAATTCTTGCTAGGTCTGCAAACGATGAATGTTCCAGTCGCTTTAACACCTGAGTTATTGACCCAATTAACGGCAATAGTCGGTGAAAACCGTATTAAAACTGATGCTGATAGTCTCCAAAACTGGGGTCGTGACCATACAAAGCATTTTGATCCGAATCCATCGGTCATCGTTTTTCCATCCAGCACGGAACAAGTACAAGCCATTGTGAAACTGGCCAATCAGTTTAATGTTGCAATTACGCCATCGGGCGGACGTACAGGTTTATCTGCGGGTGCAGTCGCAGCCAACGGTGAAATTGTGGTGAGCATGGACAAGATGAATCAAATCTTGGAGTTTTTCCCTGCAGACCGTATGGTGCGCGTGCAAGCGGGCGTTGTGACCGAACAACTGCAAAACTATGCAGAAGAACAGGGCATGTATTATCCAGTTGATTTTGCATCTTCAGGTTCCTCACAAATTGGCGGTAACATTGGCACCAACGCAGGCGGTATTAAAGTTATTAAATACGGCATGACTCGTAACTGGGTGTTGGGTCTAACTGTAGTGACAGGTAAGGGTGACATCCTTCGTCTGAACAAAGGCATGATCAAAAATGCAACGGGTTATGCGCTACAACATTTATTTATTGGGGGGGAAGGTACACTCGGTTTAGTGACTGAAGCTGAAATTAAGCTAGAACGCCAACCGCAAGATTTACAAGTGATGGTATTGGGTGTGCCTGATTTTAATTCAGTGATGCCTGTATTACATGCCTTCCAAGCCAAAATTGATCTGACTGCATTTGAATTCTTTGGTGAATTGGCAATGCAGAAAGTGTTGGATCATGGTCATGTGCAACGTCCATTTGAAACTCAATGTCCATTCTATGTGTTGCTTGAATTTGAAGCGCCATTTGAGCCAATTATGGACAAGGCGATGGAAATTTTTGAGCATTGCATGGAACAAGGCTGGGTGATGGATGGCGTGTTGAGCCAAAGCCTAGACCAAGTCGAAAGCTTATGGCGTTTGCGTGAAGACATTTCTGAGTCGATTGCACCGTTTATTCCATATAAAAATGATAT
This sequence comes from Acinetobacter sp. A2, assembly GCF_048537555.1. NCBI lineage: Bacteria > Pseudomonadati > Pseudomonadota > Gammaproteobacteria > Moraxellales > Moraxellaceae > Acinetobacter > Acinetobacter sp. A2. The sequence continues at coordinate 2,567,897 of NZ_CP183239.1, read as the reverse complement.
TTCAGTGCTGATTACTCATGTTCCTGCATTTATTCAGGAAATTGATGCGATTGTGGCAGAAAACTATCCTGACTTTGAAATTTGTTGGTTTGGACACATTGGTGACGGTAACTTGCACCTGAATATTCTAAAACCTGCAGATTTAAGCAAAGATGAATTCTTTGCTAAATGTCAGGTGGTGAACAAGTACGTGTTTGACACAGTGAAGAAATATGATGGTTCAATTTCTGCAGAACACGGTGTGGGGATGACCAAAAAACCATATTTGGAATATTCTCGCTCGGCTGAAGAAATTGAATATATGAAAGCCTTGAAGCAAGTATTCGACCCTCAGGGCATTATGAATCCAGGCAAATTATTTGATCTGTAATTCATTTGAGTTAATAAAAAAACGCATCCTTGTGATGCGTTTTTTTATGCTGAGATTTTAATTTTACATTTCTATGCTAGCGTTTTTGCACTAACAAGGCATCATAGAAGTATGAATAATAATGAACATTTTGGAGGAATTATGTTGCGTTTAATCACGGTTTCAGCATTGGGTATTGGGCTATTGTCAGGTTGTGCGACCACACAAAATATTATTTCACAGGTCAGCCCTGCAGAAACACCTTTGGCACAAGTATTAAAACAACGCCCAGATTTACGTAAACAACTCAGCACAGTGGAAATTCGTCAATACTTTAACCGTGTGGAAGCACCAACTGCGGCAGAAGTAAAAATTACCGAAACAGGATTAATGGACGATTCTGTGCGTTCCATTCGCAGTATCTATCACTTCAAAAATGTGAATGGGCAATGGCAGCAGGGTGATGTGCAAACTGCTTATTTATGTGCACGTGGTAAAAATACCAAGACTTTCCAAGCAAAAAAATGCCCTTAATTTAGTAGCGACTATTCGGCATATCATTCATGTATGAATCTAAAGCTTGGCTCTAATGAATGATGTTCTAAAAGTGCAACAAAGCGTCTGTGGATAATACTCGTGTTATCCACAGATTTTATTTAGGATCAAACATCTTCCATTCAGTTCAGGCTGGTACGTAAAGCTATGTCACTTAAAACATTGGCGTTTCTACACCGCAATGATAGCCGTTTTGCCGTGGGCGATTTTTATCCTGTCCTTTCAATCTTTTCGCATTATGAATTGGGCAATACCGTATCGCCTTTTTTATTGCTCGATCATTTAGGGCCGGGTGTTTTAAAACCAACGCAATTGCGTAAAGGGGTTAGCGACCATCCGCATCGGGGTTTTGAAACGGTCACGCTTATGTTTCAGGGTGAATTGGAACATCGTGATTCAAGCGGTGGGGGCGGAATCATTGCCGAAGGTGACGTACAGTGGATGACAGCCGCTTCAGGGGTAATGCATCAGGAAGTCTTTAGTGAAGCATTTTCTAGGCAAGGTGGTGCTTTTGAAATGCTGCAATTGTGGGTCAATTTGCCTGCCAAAGACAAAATGAATCCGCCGCGTTATCAACGTTTACGTGTGGCACATATTCCTAAAATTATGTTGGCAGATGATACGGGTTATGTGCGAGTGATTGCTGGTGAGTATCAACAACAAGTAGGGCCTGCCCAAGTACATTCGCCTATGCACGTATATGATGTATTTGTAAAACAAGGGCATCGAATTCAATTGCCTGCGCAATCGGGCGAGACCACCTTGTTGTATATGCGTTCTGGGCGTGCCCAATTTCAGTCTACAGATGAAGAATGGGATGATCATGCTTTAGCCGTGATGTCGAGTCTAGGAAATGATGTTGAATTGACAGCATTACGTGACAGCCATTTTTTATATTTAAGTGCTACGCCTTTGCATGAGCCAATAAATGGGCATGGTCCATTTGTAATGAACAGCTATGCAGAAATTCTAGAGGCATTTGATGATATTAAAACAGGCAATTTTATCCGTTACCCCGCTGAAGGAAGTGATGCCTGATTGGGTCTGATGTCGCATCAAGTGCCAGGTTCTATTCATCTCAATGACTAAAAAAATGCACCACAAATTTGCCATTCAACTCTGTTAAACTGCAGCTCAATTTTCTATTTTATGGGCTAACCGCTGCTGAATTGTATCGTTTAGTCCTTTATAACTCATGCCACAGCAGCAAAAAAATACCATTCAACGTGCCACACTCATGTTTCCCTTGGCTTTGGTCTTGTTTGAGTTCGCAGTTTATATTGGCAATGACTTGGTTCAACCTGCGATGTTGGCCATCACACAAGATTTTGGTGTCAGCAGTGCATGGGCAGCTTCGTCCATGTCATTTTATTTGTTGGGCGGTGCTTGTGTGGCGTGGTTATTGGGGCCACTCTCTGACCGTTTGGGGCGCAAAAAAGTATTATTGGGCGGCGTGGCATTTTTTACTCTGACCTGCTTATTGATTCTATTAACTCAGAATATTGAAAGTTTCCTAGCCCTCCGTTTTTTACAAGGGTTTGGCTTGTCGGTCATTAGTGCAGTCGGTTATGCGGCTATTCAGGAAAACTTTGCAGAGCGTGATGCAATTAAAGTCATGGCACTCATGGCAAACGTCTCTTTACTTGCTCCCTTGCTAGGCCCAGTCTTAGGTGCATTTATGATTGAGCATGTTTCTTGGCACTGGGGATTTATTGGCATAGCACTGTTGGCATTTTTGAGTTGGTTTGGATTGAAAGCCAAAATGCCTGAAACTCAGCAAAGTATTCCTAAACGTCCGTTTCGAGATGTGTGGGATGATTTTAAGCAAGTTTTTCAAAATACCAGATTCTTAGGTCTAACATTGGCACTACCCTTATTGAGCATGCCCTTAATGTTGTGGATTGCATTATCTCCCGTGATGTTGGTTGAGGATTTAGGCTTTAGCAGTCTGCAATACGGTTTGGCACAGTTTCCTGTTTTGGGTGGTTTGATTTTAGGCAATCTGGTGCTGATGAAAGTCATTGACCGTTTGCCTTTAGGTAAAACAGTCTTGATTGGCCTGCCTTTAATGTTGTTGGGCAGCGTGCTGATCGTATTGGGGGCAATTTGGCAAAGCTATTTTGTATGGTGTTTGGTGATTGGCATGAGCCTGATCAGTTTTGGTGAGGGGATGAGCTTTTCAGTCTTATATCGTTTTGCCTTAATGTCATCAGAAGTGTCTAAAGGGACTGTTGCTGCCAGTGTTTCAATGCTATTGATGCTGTGCTTTTTTATAGTGATTGAACTGGTACGTGTTTTATATATTCAATTTGATATTTGGGCTTATAGTGTGGCTTGTTTGGTGCTGATAACACTGTGGTTTAGTTTGCCACGCATGATGCTTAAACAGGTGATGCAGGAGCGAGTTGCTGCAGGGCAGTTTTAAGGGTTTAAATTTTTCTGCGGTATCATAAAACAAGGCGATGTAGCATCGCCTTGCAAACATTTGATTTAGAAATCAAATATCAAATAATGTGTAATGTGATGAACGCTAAAAAGGACTTGTAGATTAAGCCTCTACAGGTTGTTCCATCTTTTTCAATTTAGCATCAAAAACAAATGGGCCAAAAGGTAAAATTGATGCAATTAAGCCCAAAATAAACATTTTAAGAGACCATTTTTGTTTTTCACAAACCACAAAAAGCACCACTAAAAATGCGATAAACAATACGCCGTGACCCATACCTACATATTTCACTAAAATTGGGTTATCGAACATATATTTCATTGGCATGGCAATAAATAACAACAATAAGAATGAAATACCTTCGAGTAAACCAACCAGACGTAATGTTTTAATGTTCATGCCAATCTTATTAAAGTGGATAAAAATGCAGTGTAGCTGAAATTTAGACATTCGCAAAGATGAGCGGTTGTGATCTCTGCACATTTATAAGTTAGACACGATGTTTGCAAAATTGAGCTGTTTTCTGCTAGTTCGTAGCAAGTTTTTCAAAAATTAGTGAGTGTGGAGATGAAACACGACTGATATAAAGCGAGACGAGCTGCATTGAGCTTATTTTTAGAATAATCCACAACAAGATGATTTTACTTTTTTGCGGATAAGTCGAAAGGCATGTGTATAACCCTTAACTTATCCACAATTGATTTTAAATGTTTTATTGAAAATGTATAAAGCGGGTTTAAATGACCCCACAGGCGATTCGCTCACCACCACCGCCCAATGGTTTTGGATGGTCGGCATAGTTATCGCCGCCTGCATGAATCATTAAAGCCAATCCTTCAACTTGTGCCAATGTTAAACGTGGTGCAATCACGGTTACTTTGGCTGTTCCATCGCTTGCAACACTTAAAGCAGGTAAATCACCTAAATGTCCTGTCAGTGGTGTGCCATGATGCGGGACATTTTTCGGATTAAAATGACCGCCCGCTGCCAAAGCAGCAACCATTTTTCCTTCTTTTTCTGCTGCTGCACATGAACCTTTTTCATGGATATGAAAACCTCGTTCACCTGCAGGGAGTTGCTGGAGTTGGGTGTGAATGACTAAGCCTGCTGCACTGTCACGCAGTTCGACCGTACCTAATTCTTTGCCAATACCTTGTGCTGAAACAGCATGCATTTTCACTAATTTTGATTTTTCTTGTGTGGTTGCGGTGGTGCTGCAACCCATGAGTACTAGACCACTAAAAGCAGCAAGACTGGCAAATTGGAGTATTGAGCGCATAAAAGACATCCTGTTTGTTGTGCATAATATTTAGGGATGTCTTGATTGAAACAAAGTTAGCCACGTTACAATACAACATTTGCGTAGTGGAATGTATGTACTGTGTTGAGCTGATTTGTTCAGATCAACACAGCCATGTGAGCAATATGATCAGAAAGAAAGCTTAATCAAGCTTTGAATTGGAAGATGAATCGTCTTCGGGTAGGTCGTGTGCAAGTGTGGCTTTCGGCATCATTAAAGCTTCGGGTTGATTATTTTCATGCAACCATTCACGCCAAATAGCCAGTAACACGGCCAAAATAACAGGGCCAATAAACAGACCAATTAAGCCAAAGCTAGCAATACCACCCAGTACACCAAACATAATCAATAAGAATGGAATTTGGGTCGCACCTGAAATCACCAAAGGTCGGATGACGTTATCTGCCGTGCTGACTACACACACGCCCCAAGCCATAACGCCAATGGCTTCCATGGTATGCCCTTGGGTGAATAACCATAAGGATACCGAACCATAAGCCAGCGGTGGGCCAAAGGGAATCAGCGCAAATAAGAAGGTCACAATTGTCAGTACCATTGGGTTAGGTACATCGGCCACAAAATAACTTACACCTGCCAATAAGGCCTGTGCAATTGCCGTAAGACCAACCCCATACACCACGGCACGTGTGGTTTCAGAAATGGTATCTAAATAGTGGTGAATACGTGGCCCAATCACCATTTCTAAAGCCTTGCTGACTTGATGCAAGATGGTGTGACCATCACGATAGAAAAAGAAGAGCGATAACAGGGCAAAACCCAGTTTAATCAGATTTTTACTGACCTCATTAATGACCACTTTTCCGTAGTTTAAATGTCCCTGAATCCATAAGGAAATAGACTGCACAATACTGTTGGGATCGTGGTTAATTTCTTTGAGAGTGCGGGTGACTTCTTTTCCGATAATCGGTAAATTACGAATAAGATCAGGCACATCTAAATGGCCAGAAAAGACCTGTTTTTGCAATTCGTAATATAAATTGCGCCCTTCATGTTGCAGAATAAAAATGGCAAAGGTGAGTGGAATACCTACTACCAACGTGACCAACAGCATCATTAGGGCTGCACTGAGTGTAGGACGATGACCGCATAGACGTAGCACCGACTGATACAGTGGCCAGCTCATGTAGGCAATAATTGCTGCCCAAACAACAGGAACAATGAAGTATTTGAGTATATGAAAACCCAAAAACATCAGGACAAAAAACAGTCCAAACAATAAAATTTTTTGTAATGTTGGCGCGTACTGTTGCACTGAATTCACTGAAACATTCCTAAGGTCATGTGCCATATTAACTGAAAAAAAAGCTCCCGAAAACGAGAGCTTGGTAAGTTCTGGTGAATAAACCCTAAACAGGGGATATTCTAGGCTTTAAAACCATTGGCTAGGGTCATCTACTATGGCGTTTAACACAGGTTGCCATTGATCTTGCATCTGTAAATAAGTCTTTTGAGTTTTATCAAAAATACTGAGACCCTGCATGGCCAATTGTCCGTAAGCGGCGCGTTCTGAAATCCAAGCCACAGGCTGCTGTTCAATTTTTTGGAAAAAGTCCTGAATATCTTTAGAACTGGCAGAGTTTGGTTTGACACGGTTGGCCAGTAATAAAATTTGTACCTTGCCTTTGCGAATGCGCTTAATATCTTGTAAATGCTTTAAAAAGCGACGAGTGGAGTCAATATCAAAAAACGAAGGTTGTAGCGGCGTGATAATAGCATGCGCTTCACTGACCAATTGTTCAGCATGCTCGCCCGATAATGCCCCAGGTGCATCAATAATTAAGTATTCAATATTTTTAGGTGCATCACCAATCGACTTTTCGTGACGCCAGTCCAGACTTTGAATTGGGGCGGCTGTTTCTGGTCGTTGTTTTAACCACTGTAGCGCAGATTTTTGGTTGTCGGCATCAGCTAAGGCAACTTTATAGCCTTTTTGTGCAAGTGCAGATGCTAAACTAATAGCCGTAATGGTTTTACCACAGCCACCTTTTTGGTTGGCAATCAATATAGTTTTCATGACCCTCGAATCGATTTTACGCTGCTCACTCCTAGCATAGCATTGTTTTATGCTCGGAATATGACAGTTGACAAAAGTCGTAAAGAGAACTGAAAAAATTCAGGATTAGAAGGTTAAATGTCAATTTGGATGGCCATGCTGATTGGGGCATGTATAGGCGTAGTGTTGACCACGCTGATTTTGAGTAATAGCCGTAACGGGCGGATTAAAGCTGAGTATGAGCAATATATTGCAGAAATTGAACTTGCTCATCAGCAGGCGTTATTGCAGGCGCAAAAGCGCAGTGTAAACACCAGCCGTGCGGTGCTAAAAGGCAAAATGGCAGAGCAACTGGCACCGATTATGCCAGAATTTCAGTATTTACCCAGTGATGCCAAATTTTTAGGTGATCCTGTCGATTATGTGGTGTTTGATGGTTATACCGATTATCGGGATGGCAACGGACGTGCCGAAGATATTGCCATTGTCTTAATTGATATTAAAAGTGGTGGTGCGCGTCTGACCAAAGGCCAGCAAGCCATTGCTCAGGCAATTCAGCAGGGTAAAATTCGTTTTGAAACTATCCGTATTGATTTTCAAGATAATGATTAAACATATCTCACGCTGTAACAACGCGACATGACGTCATCTTTGTGGGTTGCATGGCAATGTAAGAGGCATAGTTGGTTTTAGCTATTGAAGCAAAGTCTTTGCATTTAGATTTTAAAGTGATGACTTTAACTTATCATTTGGGTTTATGCACCCGCGCCAATAACATACGCTGCGCAAGGCTTGGAATGCCTGCAACATCGATATAGCGAACTTCGCCCAATTCAAAACCCGTTTCGAGTAGGGCGACTTCAATATCACGATTTAGATGGCAGCCATCTGCAACTTTCTTTTGAATAGGGGTAAGCAGGTGCTGTAAACGCTGAATATTTAGGCTTTGTCGGTTCAGCACATGCTCCACCACATGCAAAGTACCGCCGGGTTGTAGTACACGATAAATTTCCCGCAAACTTTGTGCCAAATCTGCAATGCTGCACAGCGTCCAAGTAGACACCACATGCTGTAGTTGCTCATCGGCAAAAGGGAGTTGTTCTGCACTTGCAGCAATGTGCTCAACTAAAAAGGGTGCTGCGTCAATTCGTTCCTGTGCCAGTTGAAAGACGGCTGCATTGGGCTCTAAGGCATAAACCGTATCGATATTTTGATAAAAAGCTAAATTGATCCCTGTACCAAAGCCTATTTCTAACACTTCACCTGACACGCCCAATAAAAGTTCACGGCGCAAATCCATGAGCGACGGGGTTTGCATGACTTGATTGAGCAGGTGCGGAAAAATATATTTTTGATAAAGTCGGTACAGCATATTTTAATCTGATCATTCCTTTTTATTACCTTTGAGCTTAGCTGAAAAGTCTGTGCTTTTGCTATGTCAGTACATGCCAAAGACTGCATTTTGTTACTAATTTCAACTATTGTATTCATGATCTAGCGCTAAGATAAAAAGCTGAATACATGAATTTGATGGGCTGATGACCATGATGAAAAAGCATATTTCACTCAAACTGACCGCATTATTGTTGACTTTGGCTTTGCCATGTTCTGGCTATGCTTCGGTTGAGCGTAATATTGCCAAAGGCTTACCACCTGTCGTGAAAGGTCAGTCGATTGAAGTCTTGCAACCCTTTAAAGGTGATTTTCGGATTTTGGGTTCTAAAACCTATCAACATGATGCCCAAGCCAAATTTTCTCCAATTGATTATGCGGTGAGTTGGGGTTTATTTGCTGAACCTGAAATTGCCCGTCATATCACGGTCAATCAATATGACCGCTATTTAAACTGGAAAATAGATCGTTTGCCTGTACCTGCGGAACAAGCCATGCAAATGGTCTCCAATATGCACATCATTCCTGCCAACCCACAAATTGCCAAAGAAATTAAGAAGGTCAAACGTGGCGATTTGGTGCGTTTAAAAGGGGAGTTGGTGGAAGTCAAAGATCAGGATTTGGTCTGGACATCATCGCTTACCCCTGCCGATACGGGGGATGGTGCTTGTGAGGTATTTCGCGTCAGTTCAATTCAGTGGATTGAAAAGGTTAAAAGTTAGGACAGGGTGATGAATGGCTATTTGCGCATGTGTTTGAGTGGATGTGTTGTGGCAGTGGGCATAAGTGCATGCACAGGTATGAATTCAAGCATTGATGGACAAACGTTTAAATTTACGGCACAGCAGCAATGTCCCGCATTGTTAGAAATGGATGTTGGGCAAACTTTAGAATTACAACTGAATGAAAACCTAAGCACAGGCTATCAATGGAGTTTGGTAGAGCCGCTGAAGTTATTTGATGTAGAAAGTATTTATCACACTACTGAAGCTTCATCTTCTGCCCAAGTAGGGCAAGGCGGACAAAAAATATTTTATTTTCAGGCTATCAAGGCTGGTCAGGAATTACTCCACGTGAAACATGCCCGAGCATGGGAAAAAACCGCAATACAAGAATGGCAATGTCGGGTGCGTATTTCTTGATGTGTTTGATTATGCTAAACAGCTCGAATCATTGTTAGATTCAACGGCAAAGAATCTATAATTTCTTAAAATAAAAAGCCTTGTGAGGCTGTTTATAATCAGTATCACACGGCTTTCCTATCTAAATTTAAAACTAAAATACTCAAAATTATTTGGCGCTGAGTGCTTGCCCTTCAAATCGGATGCCATCCCAACCATGTTGCATAAACTGGCGAATGTTTTGGTGGTCACTGCCTGTCAGGTTTGCACGTACCGAGGCATAGTGTTCTGCAAACAAACTGAGGGTTTGTGCCTGATCTAAACCTTTTAACTGAGCAAAAGAAAATACTTTAGCGCTGCCCTGATTTTCAGTGGCAGCATTGTTTTGTTGTCCATTTTTAAATGCGGTTGGGGTGTGGTTATAGTGTGCTTCAATGAATGCAATCACATCGGCAAATGTTGCACTGCCTGCCTCAAGTTGAGCCAATAATTCTTTTGCCATGACATCCTCCACATGTGCCTAAATTGAAATAATATGCAGACTAGCGCAATTTGGTTTTGAGTGGAAAACTTTTTCGTGTATTTAACTTATGTGATTTAGGAAGATGTAAAATCTGAGCAAAGATATGGATGCTTCGGGCAAGATATCTTGAAATACAGAGTGATTGATATTAAATAATCATATTGACAAATATAGTCAAACATATACAATTTAGGTATTGAATTTTAAAAAAACTTGCAATGAAATACTTGACTGAAAGCTTAAAGAAAGTAGAGCAAGACCTTGCTTATTTTGTATCCCCTGAAAATAAAGATGGGTTTATTAAGGAATTTGCATCATGGGTCTATGGTGAGTGGTCAAAGAATGATTTCTATGAAACCGATATTGTAGATTTAGGCTATGATTGTTCTTCGTACCCTGAAAAAACAAATCAATCACTCTCCGATAAATGCCCCACCTATGCTGATTTTATTAATGCAAATACAGGCTTTTCTGAATGTACTCACGTTTCAGGACAGGGTATGCGCTGTCAAGAATATGAGGAAAAATTATTAGAGATTTTTGGTGATGCTTGCGCTAAAAAACTAGATGATTTAGTAGAGCCATATCAACTAGAAGTGCCTGAAAAATACAAAAAATTTGCAGAAAATATTAGTGAACTAATTTTCCTTGAAGTTGTTGATCATCATGAGGATTCAGAACTTTATGAGGTTTGTGACGATATTTTATTAAAATATAATCAGCTAGGAGTCGCATCATCCCCTTATACATGCCCTATCTGTGGATGGGATGAAGACAATGATCTAGCCATATATTGTGATGAATCCATATTTAAAGACTATACACTTGAGGATTTCAAGAAGTTAGCGGAGATTGATTAATGTATTCTCCTGCTAAATTCGGTGAAATGATTGGGAAGTCGGTTAAAACTCTACAAAGATGGGATGCCGAAGGTATTTTGGTTGCATGTCGAAATCCTAAAAATCGCAGATACTACACGCACGATCAATACCTTGAATATATCGGTATAAAAGCAACGGAAGCTAAATCGTCAGTAATTGTTTATTCAAGGGTATCTAGTGTTGCTCAAAAGCCCGATTTAGCTAATCAGGTGGCAGCTTTAGAAACTTTTTGTACTGTAAATGGCTATGCTGTTGATGATTGGGTGTCAGAGGTTGGAAGTGGTTTGAATTATAAAAGAAAGAAATTCAATCAGCTTTTTCTTGATATTGAAATGGGTAAAGTTTCAATGCTTGTCATCGCTCACAAAGACCGTTTGGTGCGTTTTGGTTTTGAGTGGTTTGAATCTTTTGCTGAAAGACATGGTTGTAAAGTTATTATTATGAATCAAGAATCTCTTTCCCCAACGGAAGAAGTAACACAAGACTTGTTAGCGATTATTCATTGTTTTTCCTCTCGACTTTACGGATTAAGAAAATACAAAGAAAAAGTTAAAGAATTAGTGAATAGTAAGGAATAACTTTTTGAAACTAACACGCATCCACCATTGTAAAAACTTGAATGTGCAAAAGTACAAACAGCTTGAGAAACAAGCTGTTTTACTTGGTCGTATTCGTAGCGAGGTGTGGGCTAAATATGGTGCTATTTCAGGTTTGAATATCAGTGACAGAGCTATTCGTGATGCGTGGATGAAAGAAAGTCGTGACTTTGGTGTTTCTGCAAATGCGTGGAAAGAAACGCTACGTGATTGCGTAGGTGATATTAAAGCCTATCGAGAAGCATCAAAAGACAAAGTAAAGCAGGCGATCCGAAAACGCACCTCCTGTAATAATGAACAAAAAAGACTATACACCTTGCTTAAAAAAGATGAATGGATGACTGATAATTTCCTCCATCGTCAAATGCGTAATCACTTTAAGCATGGTGTTAATCACACACATAATCAAATTATTGTTCGTGCGGATATGTGTAAAACCTTTGAGTTAAATGGTCAATGTTGGCTTAAAGTACCAAGCCTAATCCCTCGACAAACCATTAAAATCCCATTAAATACGACTGTTGATTTTGCACCGCAAGGCACATTAAGAATTATTCTAAAAAATGGCAATATTGAAGTTCATTCAACCTATGATGCAGTTGAAACACAAGATTGTGGTCAGGAAACAGTAGGTGTTGATAAAGGGTACTCAGAAGCTTTTGTGGACTCTGATGGCGATGTATATGGGAGTGGTCTAGGCAAGCTGATCTCAAGTGAATCAGATTATTTAAATCAAAAGTACAAGCACAGAAACAAGCTCAGAGCGATTTCTAAAGCCAAACCACACAAGAAACAGAAAATTGAGTTAAATAATCTAGGTCGAAAAAAACTAGATAAGCGACAAGATACTCAAAAAGCAAAGCTCAAAACATTAATATTTACAGCAACTCACAAGTTGGTTGATAAAGCCAAAGTGATTGTTGCGGAAGATTTAACATCCCCAATTCAAAGTAAACGCAACTATGGCAAAAACACCAATAGACGCTTAAATACATGGGCTAAAGGTTTGTTAGCTAATGCCCTAACTTCTATATCTCACCGTAGAGGTTCTACGGTGCATCTAGTCAATTCTGCATATACTTCGCAAAGTGATTCTTTCTTGCATGGCCTTTTAATAGGTACACGTAAGGGAGATCGTTTTCATCGTTTTAATGGGGAAGTTGTGCAAGCTGATTGGAATGCTGCGAGAAACGTGCTTGCAAGATTAAATGACAATGAGATAAGTCGTTATACGCCTTACAAAACTGTAAAGCGTATATTGCAAGAACGGACTGACCGCTACAAGTCGGAACTGACCGACTCAGGCTCTAGTTACACGCTTGGCAACAAGACATTAACAGAGTGCGAATTAGTCCTTGACTATGTTTGACTACATTTTAAGGAACAGTGAGATCACGTGTGACTAAAAATTATGGCTGTGAGAAATACACGACATAGCCGCAAAAAGGACAGCAGAACAGATGAATTGGCTATTGGTGGCAATTGGCGGTGCATTGGGGGCAAGTTTACGTTATGCCGCAAGCCTGTATTTATTTAAATCGGCACAGCATTTTCCATGGGCAACGTGGTCGGTCAATCTGTTTGGCTGCTTTTTGGCGGGTGTATTTTTTGCATTGAGTCAGAAATATCCTGTGTTGCAGCAGGAAGCCCGCTTATTGCTGATGGTTGGAATTTTAGGTGGTTTTACCACATTTTCTAGTTTTGGGTTGGAAACTTGGCAATTGTTGCGACAGGGACAGCACGGTTTGGCTTTTGGCTATGCCATGTCGAGCGTGGTTTTGGGCGTAATTTTTCTGGCTGTAGGTTTTTATAGTATTCAACAAGTTTTAAAACATTAACTGCCTATATTTGCTTTTCAGATAAAAAGAAGCCCAAGCTGGAGGAGAGTGCCTGGGCTTTGAAGATAGAGAACTGCTCAGCTTGGCGCTAAGCAATTGGGCTATGATTAAACTATAAAATAGAAAACTTAACTGAATATGAAGTTATTGTGAGCGTTTGAAACGTGCAAAACGTTTATTGAAACTCGCCACACGACCTTCGTTACTGGTTTGACGTTGCTCACCTGTATAGAACGGATGTGAAGCACTAGAAATATCCAAAGTCACATAAGGATAAACTTTGCCTTCATACTCTTTAGTTTGACTGCTTTGCAGGGTACTACCAATAACAAAGTAGGCATTGGCATTGGTGTCGTGGAATAAAACTTCACGATATTCAGGATGGATATCTGGACGCATAGGATTTCTCCGAACAAAAAGGTGAGATGATAAATTTATTTAAAGAAATGTTATAACATAACGTTAATCTTGGCAAATAAAACCCATCTCTGGGCTTTATTTTTAACATCACCTTGTTCAGTGAAACGCTGAGTTTAGTCTCGTGATGGAACCAACTCTTCAAAAATATCATTTAAATTGTCATGCACTTTTAAATGAATCAGATTCCAATAATGTCCAGATACGGTACGATTCACCATGAGGGTATCGGGCGAAGGTTTGAATACATCCCAGTATTTCAGCGAACTTTTGACCAGTTCAACCCCATCATGGTGGGCAGAGTTTTCTGCAAAGTCATAATGTGTGGTTAGTGGGCGCATCAACACTTCTAGCCACTGATGATATAGATCTTCAGGGAATTTACCTCGTGCAGAAATTGCCTGCAACGCATCTAAATGCTGTTCAATTTCGGCAATATCTTGTGCACGTGCGGCATGAATCAGTTGTCTAAAATGATGTACCACATCGCTCGACAGAGTTTTCACACCGCCGTAGTCATAAATAATGACCGAACCGTCTTCACGGAAGGCAAAATTGCCTGGATGCGGGTCGCAATGGAAGCGTTTTAAATAAAAGATTTCTTGGCCCATAGCACGCAGTAAGCGTCGCCCCAAAGTGTTACGGGTGCGCTGTGACCATGTACTGGCGGTTTCAATACTTTCGCCCTGTTCCAAACTTAAGGTTAAAATGTGCCGTGAAGAATAGTCTTTGAAAACCTGTGGAATAATAATTTTATCATCCAAAGCTGCGTGAAATGTACGTGCTACTTCAAGGTTTTGTGCTTCGATTTGATAATTCAGTTCATTGTCTAAACTTTCCTGAATTTCCTGAAACAGACGGTCTTGCAATTTACGGTCTATTTTTAACACACCCATTAAGCGCAAGGCTAAACGGACTTGTTTTAGGTCGCTTTCACAGGCTTCATCCACCCCTGGATATTGCACTTTAACCACCACTTGTTCGCCATTGGGCAAAATGGCTTTATGCACTTGTCCAATCGAAGCGGCTGCAAATGGCGTTTCATCAAAGTGTTTAAAAATTTTATCGAGTGGTTTACCGAGTTCTTTTTCAACTTGTGCTTTAATTTCGGCAAAAGGCATAGCAGGCGCTTGGCGTTGTAATTTACTGATGGCTTTAGCGACTTCAGGCGGAAAAATGTCTTTATATTGTGAGGCAATTTGCCCAACTTTCATGACTGCGCCTTTCATTTCACCTAAAGTATTGGCAATTTGGACACCAATATCTTGAAACAATTGGCTGCGTGCCGCATTTTTTTGTTGTTCATCAGCTGTCAGGTTTTTAATTGAATTCGATACGGTTTTAGTTGCAATACTTGCGGTCATGCCCGCCAGTTTCATAAAGCGACGACCGGGTGTACGCGCCGTTTTTGCCATGCGATGTTCCTCAAGATCATCTTTACTGTATTTTGATCATAAGTGTTCGTGAGCAAAATGCCTACTTTTAATTGTTAATGCATTTATTTGGATGACAACCCCAACATGCCAAAAGGTATTTCGGTATGTTGGAGTATGTTTAAGGGCTGTGTTTATTGGGCAAACTGGCGTTCCAGTCGCTGATTATTAAAATATAAACGGGTTAAGAGTAACACGCAGGCAATACTTAAACCGACAATCAACCCGACCCACACGCCTGCAGCACCCATGCTGCTGTAACGGGTTAAATACACGCCAATTGGAAAGGCGATGACCCAATAGGCAAGCATGGTAATCCACATTGGGCCTTGCGTATCTTGCATACCACGTAAGCAACCTGCCGCACTGATTTGCCAAGCATCCATGAGTTGATAAGCAATAGCAAACAACAATAAATATAAAGTGACTTGCGCCACTTGCGGGTCATTGCTGTAAATAGAAATAATTTCAGGGCGGAAAAACCACATCAGTGCCATGGTGGAAAATGCAAACAGGGTAGCGGTGGCAAAACCCAATACCTGTACTTTACGCATGGCATGAATGTTCTGTTCGCCATAATAGGTACCAATGCGAATGGTCAGAGCAATTGCCAACGACATGGGAATCATAAACAGTTGTGAAGTCACGGACATGGCAATTTGATGTGCAGCCAATGTCGTTTCACCCAAAGGACTAATGACGATAGCGGCGGTACTGAAAATACTGACTTCAAAGAAAATTGCCAGACCAATTGGCATGCCAAGCAGCAAAATGCGCTTGATCCAGATCGCGTCAAGCGTTTCCCATTGACTAAAAACCTGAGTGCTTTGATAGGCGCTGCTTTTAAAAATATACAGGGCTAAGCTAAAGAACATGAGCCATTGTAAAATTGCGGTGGCAAAACCACAGCCTGCACTGCCCAATTCAGGCAAAGGCCCCCATCCATACATAAACATAAAGTTGAGAGGCACCAACAAGACCAAAGCCAGCAAACTAATGACCGTGACGGGACGTGGATAGCCCAATGCTTCAGAATAACCGCGCAAGGCGGCATACATGGTTACGGCAGGCATACCAAAGCCAATGGCATGTAAGAATAAGCCTGCTTTGGGTTGTAAACTTTCAGGCACACCAAACACAGGCAGCAGAGCAGGCATGAACTGTAAAATCAGGCCTGCAATCACGCCTAAAATAAAGGCAATCCATAAGGACTGGCGGGCAATGGTGGCAATTTTTTCAGGGGTTCGTGCCCCTTTGGCTTCTGCCACCAAAGGTGTGGTGGCAATCATAATGCCACTAAACAGCAGCATAATGGGCATCCATAACCCGACCCCCACCGCAATAGCGGCCAAGTCGGTAGCAGACATGTGGCCTGCCATAATGGTATCAATCAGCCCTAGACCTGCTTGGGCAAACTGGGTGACCAAAATTGGAATCATGAGCTGAAACAGTTGTTTTAACTCAAAACGGGTACTGGTCACAGAATTCATTTTTGACACAAAAAATCTCAATACATGAGGTGCTTAGCGTTTTGGTTATGAGCGTTGTAAAGTGAGAAGCACACCAATAAAAATCACCACGCTACCTAAAAGACGTTGCCAGTTAATGCTGACTTTTTCCGTGCCCAAGAACCCAAAATGATCAATTAGCATAGAAGTGAGCATTTGCCCAAAAATAATCACCCCTGATAAGGTGAGCAAACTTAATTTTGGCGCGCTATAAATACTGATGCTAATTGCATAAACTCCTAAACATCCACCCATCCATAAATACCATGGAATGTGTTGCAAGGTACTGAAGCTAGGTTTTTCGACTTGTTGGAAAAAAACCAAAATGGCTAAAACTATTGTACCAACCAAAAAAGAGAAAAGGGCAGCTTGTAGCGGAGAATATAAATATTCCCGCAATTGGCTGTTAATTGCGGTCTGGAAAGCCATGGCAATCCCAATGCCCATGGCGAGCGGCAAAAGTAAGAATAGTTGACTGGAAACCTTCATCATTTTATCGCTTTTTTCTTATTGGTGATTTTCTAGTCTAAAGCAAATTGTAGGGAATACAGCGGTGTCCTGCTGTAGTCATGTTAAAATCTGTATCACTGTTCTGATTTTGCACTGAGCCTTGCTTTGAAGCCCTTAATACCCGCAGATATTCCTTTGTCTTTATACATTCACATGCCGTGGTGTGTGCGTAAGTGCCCCTATTGTGATTTTAACTCGCATGCTGTGCCTGACGGCAAGCTGAGTCTAGATTTGGAGCAGGAATATCTACAGGCTTTGGTGGAAGATTTTAAAACCCAAACCCAGTTTGCACAGGGGCGAAAAATTCATAGTGTCTTTATTGGTGGTGGCACGCCTTCACTGATTTCTGCACAGGGTTATCAATGGTTATTTACACAATTGCAAGCGCTGATTGCCTTTGAAGATGGCTGTGAAATTACTTTAGAAGCCAACCCAGGTACTGTTGAGCATGATCCTTTTGCAGATTATTTGGTTGCAGGAATTAACCGTCTGTCGATAGGCGTGCAAAGTTTTAATACAGCACATTTACAAAAATTAGGGCGTATTCACTCCAATGATGATGCAATTTCTGCGATTGCATTGGCACGTGAAGCAGGTTTTCAGCGTATTAATGTAGATTTAATGCATGGCTTGCCTGAGCAAACACTAGAACAGGCGCTGCAAGATTTAAAACTGGCGGTGGAACACGGTGCAACACATATTTCATGGTATCAATTGACCATTGAACCGAATACGGTATTTTTCCGCACGCAGCCAATTTTACCTGTAGATGATGTTTTGGAAGAGATTCAGGCACAGGGTGAAGCTTATTTAACTGCGCAAGGTTTTGTGAATTATGAAGTCTCGGCATGGCGTAAAGAGCTGCCGTCTGCACATAATTTAAATTATTGGCAATTTGGCGATTATTTAGCGATTGGGGCCGGGGCACATGGCAAAGTGACTTTGCCTGATGGGGTGTATCGTTTCCAGAAAACCCGTTTGCCAAAAGATTATTTAGCCAAAGTGCCTGCAGAGCATTTGCAGTTTAAAGCGATTAGCGCAGAAGAGTTGCCATTTGAGTTTATGATGAATGCGCTGCGCCTGAATGATGGGGTAGATGCAAAACTGTATGCTGCTCGTACAGGTTTAAATTTAGCCGATATGCAGGATATTTTAGGCACTTTGCGTCAGCGTCAATTATTGCAGAATGATCCAAACCGACTGGCATGTACCGAGCAAGGGCATGTGTTTTTAAACTCGGTATTGGAAGCGTTTCTTTGATGCGTGGCTGAAAAAGATTCAGATCTGAGATATTGTGATGTAAATAAAAAAAAGAGCGCATATTGCGCTCTTTTATTTGCTTCTACTTAGAAAATTTTAGTAATCAAAACTAAAATGTTCTGGTGCTAAAGCGGTCATGGTTTTAGATGGATTTACCATTGCTTCTGCATGACCTTGGGTACGTGGCAATAAACGCTCAAAGTAGAAATCGGCAACTTTGATTTTGGCTTTATAGAATTCAGGTGTTTCCTGACCATTACCTTCTGCCAATTTGGTTGAAGCGACAGCCGCTTGTTGCGCCCAGAAATAAGCCATCATCACATAGCCAGAGAACATCAAGAAATCAACCGAAGCACTAGAAACGATGTCACGGTCTTTACGTGCTGCCAACATAATACGCACGGTTAATGCATTCCATTGTGCACATAGCTTAGTCAAGTCCCATGCAAAACGACGCATGTATTTATTACGTGCGTGCTGACCACAGAATTTTAAAATTTCAGCTGTGTAGTCACGAATCACTTTGCCTTTAGAGCTTAATAAGACTTTACGACCAATCAAATCGAGTGCCTGAACACCAGTTGTACCTTCGTAAAGTGTTGAAATACGTGAGTCACGTACAATTTGCTCCATGCCCCATTCTTTAATATAGCCATGACCGCCATAGACTTGCATGCCGTGGTTGGCTGCTTCATAACCCATTTCAGTCAAGAAGCCTTTTAAGATAGGAGTGTAGAAACCTAAATGGTCATCATGTGCTTCAAAGGCAGCGGTATCGCCACGCATTAAGGCATCATTCATTTTGTCTGCCAATTGTGCAGCATGATAAATCATGGCACGACCGCCTTCAGCTACTGCTTTTTGAGTCAACAGCATACGACGTACATCGGCATGGTGAATAATTGCATCAGCTGCTTTTTCAGGGTCTTTTTTACCTGAAAGTGCACGCATAGACATACGTTCTTTGGCATACGGTAAAGCACCTTGGAAAGCCAATTCTGCATGGCAAATCCCTTGGATTGCTGTACCAATACGCGCGGTATTCATAAAGGTAAACATGGCATGTAAGCCTTTATTTGGTTCACCAATCAAATAACCCACCGCATTGTCAAAGTTTAAGACCGCAGTTGCAGAAGCACGGATCCCCATTTTGTGCTCAATAGAGCCACAAGTTACAGGGTTTCGTTCACCCACAGCGCCTTCTGCAGTCGGCAAGAACTTCGGTACGATAAATAACGAAATACCTTTCGTACCCGCAGGTGCATCTGGAAGACGTGCTAAAACAATGTGAATAATGTTTTCAGTCAGGTCGTGTTCACCTGCAGAAATAAAGATTTTGGTGCCTGAAATAGCATAGGTGCCATCGGCTTGAGGTTCAGCTTTAGTTTTGACCTGACCCAAGTCAGTACCACATTGTGGTTCAGTCAAACACATCGTGCCCGACCATGTGCCCGCTACCAAGTGCGGTAAATAAGTGTCTTTTTGCTCTTCAGTACCAAATTGCATAATAGTGTTGATACAGCCCACACTTAAACCTGGGTACATTTGGAATGACCAGTTGGCAGTACCCATCATTTCAGATTTGATGAGGTTAAGTGACATAGGCAGGTTTTGACCGCCGTACTGTTCAGGGTAAGACAGACCTTGCCAACCACCTTGAACAAATTGGTCATAGGCTTCTTTAAAGCCTTTAGGTGTAGTTACATCGCCATTTTCAAAATGACAGCCTTCTTCATCGCCAGATTGATTGAGTGGAGAAAGTACATTTTCACAGAAATCTGCTGCACCTTCTAAAATCATATCGACTGTATCTGCGTCTGCAAGTTCACCGTTAGAAAGATTTTTGTAATGGGTCGGGTAATCAAGCACTTCGTTCATTAAGAAACGAATATCGTGTAATGGGGCTTTATATGCTGGCATAGTCTTAATCCTAATTTAGAAATAGTTTTGGATTATCTGTATCGATATGTTGATTATTCACACTCATGGTCAAAATACATTGATAAGAATAGCGAATAAAAATGTCAGAAATGCGAATTATGAAAATTTTTCAACCTAAAAATATGAATAGAACACTATGTTAGAATGTATCATAATCTGTGCGTTTGAATAGACCAATCTATAATGAATATAAGGTGTTTACCAATGAAGGTACAATTAAAATATTTATCTTTATGTCTTTTTAGTTTAGCGGCAACAGGTTGTTCTCAGCATGTCATAAAGACCAATTCCAATCAGGCGGTGACCTTAGAACAAAAAGCTGTGACTGGCTTAAATGCCATTTTTGAAACGCCAAGTTATGACTTTCAAGGTCAATTGCGCGTGCAAGCCAAACAACAGGATAGCCCCTCTAAAACAGTGACTACACAGCCTGCTGAATTAGACCCAGCGCTCAAAAAGCAGGTAGATCAACATTTAAAACAGCAAAAAATTCGTTTAAGTACCCAAGAAAAGCAAAATTTATATGCGGCTATGGCAAAGGAGCAGCGCAGCGCATCTGATGTTTTGGGTGTTGCAGGAAAATCTAATCCCTTTGATTTTATGTTAAATGTGCTGAACGATACACAGTTTGACTATGACGGATCGGTACATTATCACCAAAAAATAGCAGCCTTAAATGTGGCAGCCCGTTATGAAAAACCGACGCTGTTGGTACAAATGAAAGTACCGATGGTGATTGATTTTAATGAGTACAAGTTTTATACCAATTATTTTTCATTGCTGCCGTATCTGGTCAATAAAGACAGCCAAAATGACTTTGCCTATGTCGACTTTTCTAAATATAAGTCAGACATTGAACGGGTGAAGGTAAAGGAATTTGCAGCGTATTTAAAAGCATTAAACGCAGTGCCTTATGTTTTGGCAGGTTCCCAACAAATTCAAAAAGTGAATTTAACTACGGCAGAGCGCCAACAGAAATTCAGTGAAAAAATCCGCTATAGCAGCAGCTTAGAAGACATGATGCTGCAGTTGTCGATGTTTGATCATGTCAATGCGCCGTATTTACAGCAGACCGTGTTAGGGCAGGCAGCAGCAACAGAAGATGCTACGGAGCAAGTGGCAGCTAATGCATCGTCTGAGCATGCTCAAGATGCACCTGCCAAAGAGTTGAGTCCTGAAGAATATTTAAAACAAAATGAAACGGCTGAAGATTATGGCATGAGCCAAGAAGGCTTCGTAGCGTATCAAGCAGCGGTCGCCTTGCGTAATTTGGTCAGCCAGAAGTTTTATGAGACTGAATCAAATCAGGAAGATGAGGCTGCTGATTCAACAGTGGTGACAGAAGCAGCATCCTCAGAGGCTTATGATGCAGCAACTCAGGCAGCCGAAGAGGCGATAAATGCGGCTGCATTAGAAGAAAACATATTAAGTGAGCAAGATTGTGAGCGTCTTATTGAAACAGCCAAAACAGCCAAAGTGGGTGATTTGACCTATTGTGCGTATGCTTATGAATTAAAAGCCTTCACCGAAAGCCGTGCTGCACAGGCAGAATCGGTATTTGAGGCGCATTTTAATACCCCGCAAGAAAAACTGGCTGAACTTTTTAAACCCTACCGTTCTGAACAATTGGTCGATGCAGCAGCTTTTGCAGCGTTGTGGCAAAAACATCAGGCTGAAATTCAGCAGATTATGAACACGACTGATGCACGTAAAAAAACACCCATTCAAATTGATGTGGCTTTAGATGATCAGGGGCGTGCCGCAAAAGTGGATTATGCCCTGCAATTTGAGCGTGAAAATTATGGCACTATTCATGTGCGTAATGATGTGCAGATTTCCAATTATGGAAATGCTAATAAGATAGACCGTGCAGCATTGCGTCAGGCAAAGTCTATTCAAGAAGTCAGTAAAGATTCTATTTTAGAAAAATGGGTGAAAAATTTAGGTCGTAGTCTGGAACAGGATACGGCAGCCAGTGAGCAGGCAGCCATCACAGCTACACTCAGTTATACCGATGAATTAAAGCAATTGGCTGAAAAGACCTATCAACAAAAAGGTTCATTTAGTGAAACTTATCAGACTTTATTTTTAGTGCACATGGCAGCAGAGCAGCGTGAGTGGGTGAAAAACTTAAGTCCGCAAACTTTGCAGGAAATGGCAGAAGTCTATGCCTATTGGTTTAGTGACGAGCGCTACTATGACCCGCAAGGTGCAGCACTCAAACGGATTGAAGCCCTGCAAGCCAAGCATCATTTGCAGGAAGATGTACAATTTAATAACGCCATTGGTCGTCATATTAATAATTTGACTGAAGATGCCGTCGATGAAAATAAAGTGGCATTGGACTGGCGCAAGCTCAAACAACAGTATAAACAGCCACAACAGATGTTTGCGCAGCAATATCAAAAGTTGTATCAAGCTGCTTATACTTGGGATACGCCCGATCTCGCTAGTTTAAAGAAAACGGCACAGATTTTAGGTCAAACTTATATTGATCATCAAAAAGGTAAAATGAGTCAGAGTTCAATTCAGTCTTTGAGCTTAGAACAGGCTGAAATGATTGATTATGAAATTTATATGGATGTGTATGAAGATATGCAGAAATATGTGAAATAAACCGAGCATAAAAAATGGGCAGTCATGGTTATACAAGATTGTCCAGTTCAAAAAATAGCCCTTTTGCTGATGCTAAAGGGCTATTTTCTTGAATGATGATTTAGAGAAAATCTTTTAACTCAGGTTTCACCCCATTCCAAATATAAAAAGATTCAATGGCCTGTCCAACTAACATACCAAAACCTTCGGAAGTGGGTACGCCACGTGCTTTGGCTTGTTCTAAAAAGCTAGATGCTTTGCCATATGCCATTTCATAGGCAGAGTTGAATTGCAAACTTTCAGGCAGTACCAAGGCATCCCCAGTTAAACTGGCAGAGGTTGCATTAATGGCCAAATCAAATTGACCTGTTAAATCGGTTAGTGCCATGGCCTGTAATTTGGCTTGTGGCACAGCAGCTTGTAAGTCGGCAACCAGTTGTTCTGCACGAGCAAGGGTACGGTTAGCAATTACGATTTTCTTCGCACCTGCTTGAACCAATGGATAGATGACACCACGTGTTGCACCACCCGCACCAATAATTAGAATGTCGCTTTGTTTTAAGTTCCAGCCCAATGCGGTAATGGCATCGACTAAGCCTTGTCCATCGGTATTGTCGCCATGTAGAACACCATCTTGCATCCATAAGGTGTTGACAGCTTTGGCAATTTTGGCACGCTCGGTCAATACGCCACATTCAGCAAAGGCTTGTTCTTTAAATGGCACGGTCACATTCATACCGACACCACCTTGCGCAAAAAAGTCCTGCACGCTGTCACGAAAACCATCCAGTGGGGCAAGGCGTTTGCTGTATTGCAGTTGAATACCGGTTTTGTCTGCAAAAGCATGATGCAGTTCAGGAGAGCGAGATTGTTCAATTGGGTTGCCAATCACGGCAAATTGTTTGCGCATGTGCCAAAATCCAGATGCTGAAATGCAGACCAATATACGTGAAATTGGGCGTGGACTGAAGCGTTGCACAGAATAAAAACCTGTGGCTATCACTGCTGTGAAAGCGCTAAAATTTTAGCTGGAAGATAAACGCGTGGAAGGGTTAAGGATTACAAATGGCGAGCACTGTTTCCAAAACTAAAATTGCTGCAGTCACAAACATGGCAATGCCTGCCAAAATACTGCTGCTAATGGCCAAACCATGTGATAGATGACTTTCAAAGATAAAAGTCATGCAAATTGAGCCAACTAAAATGGCAAAGGTAGACCAAAATAAAATAATTTTGGGTTTGGTGAATGTGTGCAGCATGGATATCTCCTGACAGATGTGGCGCAGTTTGTCATGTTGCTTTGACAGTTTGATGAATAAGCTTGCGATGCAGTCTGTTTGAATGATGAATTTTTTTATTCATGTCTGGTTGCATCGTAGAGTCGCGTGCGCAGTCACATCGTCTATTAAAGTCCATCCGCAACATCATGACAGTTAATTGATGCTGTGCATATTTATTGATTTGAAAATAAGCGATAAAGTTTGTAAGCAAAAAAGCGATTCGTGGAGGAATCGCTTTTTTAGAAGTTGAATGTGATCTTTTCTACAGTGAGCTGGCTTCGAGATTTAACCAGTCGCGAGGTTTTAAATAGTAGTCAGTGAGTTTTTTCTCTGCTGAATCTTCCGCCCATTCAGGACGATACGACCAGCCTGCCAAGTTCGGTAAACTCACTAAAATTGACTCAATCCGTCCACCTGTTTGTAAACCAAATAAGGTGCCACGGTCATAGACTAGATTGTATTCAACATAACGCCCGCGACGGTAAAGCTGAAACTCGCGTTGTGCTTCAGTATAGGCTTTGTCACGGTTACGTTCAAAAATTGGCAGAATCGCTTCCAAATAACCATTGCCAACAGCCTGAATATAGTTAAAACAGGTTTCAAAGTTCCATTGATTCAAGTCATCAAAAAATAAGCCACCGACACCACGTTGTTCATCACGGTGCTTTAAATAAAAGTAGTCATCACACCATTTTTTATGTTCTGCGTAAACCTTTTCACCAAAAGGGGCACACAAATCATGTGCAGTTTGGTGCCATGCCAAAACATCTTCGTCATTTGGATAAAACGGTGTCAGGTCAAAACCACCACCGAACCACCAAATTGGCGGCTGTCCTTCGGGTTCAGCGACAAATAAACGCACATTGGCATGTGAAGTTGGCACATTCGGGTTTTTCGGGTGAATCACCAATGACACGCCCATCGCCTGCGCAGGTGCACCTGCAATATTCGGATGGCGTTCTGTTGCAGAGGCTGGTAGTTTGGAGATGTTGATGTGTGAGAACATCACCCCGCCTTTTTCAATCACCGTACCGTTTTGTAAGACACGGGAACGACCACCGCCACCTTCAGGACGTTGCCAGTCATCAATTTCAAACTGTGCGTTTCCGCCACCTGCTTGTTCTTGTTGTTCTAAAGCCGCACAAATTCGCGCCTGTAAATCGAGAAGAAATTCACGTACCCGCTGAATATCCGCGTGAGTAGGATGCGACATGGCCACCTCAGCATAAAAATAAAATGGCTTACATCAAAACATAAAAGCCTGTAAAAATTAAGCGCTTTGTCTGAATTGTCTTAGCAAATCTGTGAATGAGGTAAATAGAGCATTTTATCCAGAGTATTCCGAGCAAAAGACTAGGTTGATTTCCACTTATAAGCTCAGCACAATAGTTTGCAGGCCAAAGCAAATTTTGCAGGGCGCTAATTCACTGGATGAGGCAGATGGGATGACACAGCAGGCAAATTCTTTAATTCAAAAATACAATGTGCCTGGACCACGCTATACCAGTTATCCAACCGTGCCATATTGGGATGACGAAACATTCTCAGCAGAGGCATGGCAGCAAACCCTGAAGCGTTCTTTTGATGAATCCAATGCCAGTGAAGGTATCAGTCTGTATATTCATCTGCCATTTTGTGAAAGTTTATGTACGTTTTGTGGCTGTCATAAGCGGGTTACCAAGAGGCATGAGGTTGAACAGCCTTATATCCAGGCGGTATTAAAAGAATGGGACTTGTATTGTCAGTTGCTGAAAGCTACACCAATTATTAAAGAAATTCATTTGGGCGGCGGTACACCGACTTTCTTTTCAGTGGAACACCTAACGCAGTTGATTCAGGGCATTTTGGCTAAAGCTGAAGTGGCTGATCAACATGAATTTAGTTTTGAAGGGCATCCCAATAACACCACTCGTGAGCATTTACAGGCTTTATATGATTTGGGTTTTCGTCGGGTTAGTTATGGTGTGCAAGACTACAATGAAAAAGTACAACGTGCTATTCATCGACTGCAGCCTTTTGAGCATGTGCAACGTGTGACCGAGTGGGCGCGTGAAATTGGCTATGATTCTATTTCGCATGATCTAGTGTTTGGTTTGCCATTTCAGAATTTAGATGATGTGTTGAATACCATTGAACAGACCCATCGTTTAATGCCAGACCGCTTGGCATTTTATAGTTATGCACATGTGCCTTGGATTAAAGGTAATGGTCAACGTGGTTTTAAAGATGAAGATGTGCCTAAAGATGAATTAAAACGTCAGTGCTATGAAGAAGGCAAAAATCGACTCTTGGCACATGGTTACCATGAAATTGGCATGGATCACTTTGCTTTAGCCAGTGATGGTATGTACCAGTCATTTAAAAATGGCAGTTTGCATCGTAACTTTATGGGGTATACCGCATCTAAAACACAGGTCATGATTGGTTTAGGTGTTTCATCAATCAGCGACAGTTGGTATAGCTTTGCCCAAAATGAAAAAAGTATTGAAGATTATTACGCGCGTTTAGAGCGCAACGAGATTCCTGTGTTTAAAGGGCATGTGCTGAATCGGGAAGATTTGGTGATTCGTCAGCATATTTTGAATTTAATGTGCAGCTTTGAAACCTCTTGGGCTAATCCCGAACTGAACTTTGCAGAAATTGAGCAGGTATTGCAGCAATTGCAAGAAATGCAAGAAGATGAATTGCTGTCGATTCAAGATCAGCACATTCAAATTTTGGAAAAAGGCAAACCCTTTGTGCGCAATATTTGTATGGCCTTTGATTTGCGCTTAAAACGCCGTATGCCAAATAACCGTATTTTTTCGATGACGATTTAAGTAAATCAGTTCTAAATTGCGGCATCCCTAATTAAAAAAGGTGACTTAGAAGTCACCTTTATCATACATGTGCGCCATACGTTCATGCTTGGTTTGCAAATATTCCTCATTGAATGGATTCAAACCCACAGTGAGTGGTACACGGTCTACCACCGTAATCCCTTGTTCTTGCAATGCTTGAATTTTCAACGGGTTATTGGTAATTAGGCGCACAGTTTTGACCTGCAAATGATCTAGCATGATGCTGCACATATCATAGCGACGTGCATCGGCAGGTAAATTCAGCATCAAATTGGCATCGACTGTGTCATGTCCTTGATCTTGCAGGGCATAAGCACGAATTTTATTGGTCAAGCCAATGCCACGGCCTTCTTGGCGTAAATATAAAATCACCCCTTGTCCTGCATCATTAATCAGGCGCTGAGTGGCTTGTAACTGCGGGCCACAATCGCACTTCAAAGACGCGAAAGCATCGCCAGTTAAACATTCTGAGTGGATGCGTACTAAAACAGGTTCGCTAGGTGCGGTGTCTAAACCTTTGGATAATGCCACATGTTCTTCGCCAGTTTCAGGATCTTGAAATACCGTAATCTTGAACTCACCAAATGCAGTCGGTAATCGTGAGGTTGCGACAAACTTAATCGGCACTGTTTAACTCGTGAATAGTCGATAAATTGTTTAAAGTATAGCGTAATGCTCAGACATTAGTAGAATAGCAAACACGAATTTATACAGAAGATTTTCTTTTTTGTATAAAGCACACGATAATGGTTGATAAATAGTTAGATTATTCAGGATAATCTACGCACCCAACGTGTGCCCAACTGAAATCATTGCTCAAAACTACACCGCTAGAAATGTGGCTGATTGAAGGTGATACCATTCGGTTATATGATCGAGTAATTCCCATTGACCTAGCTTAGGATTTGCCAGGCTTTAGAAGGCTTTGCCACATATGCTGTATACAGAAATTCCAACTCAACGCCCTGTAACACCATTGCTCGATGCGATTGACCATCCGCAGCAATTACGTTTACTCGCGCAAAGCCAGCTTCCACAAGTGGCAGATGAGTTACGTCAATTCATTTTGTATGCCGCAGGTCAAAGTGGAGGACACTTTGGCGCAAACTTAGGCGTGATCGAACTGACCGTTGCGCTGCATTATTGTTTTAATACCCCAAAAGACCGCTTGATTTGGGATGTCGGTCATCAGGCTTATCCGCATAAAGCACTGACAGGACGCCGTGAACAACTCACGACCATTCGCGCAAAAGATGGTTTAGCGGCATTTCCTGCACGTGAAGAATCTATATTCGATACCTTTGGTGTGGGTCACTCCTCAACAGCCATTTCTGCAGGTTTGGGGATGGCATTGGCACGTCGTTATCAGCAAAACCCATGTGAAGTGGTAGCAATTATTGGTGATGGCGCTATGACGGCAGGGATGGCCTTTGAAGCCATGAATGATGCAGTTGCGCATCAGGCCGATATGATGGTGGTGCTGAATGACAATGATATGTCTATTTCATGCAGCACAGGCGGCTTTGCCAAACACCTTGCTGCAATTTGGGAACGTGGTGAATCCGTTCATGTGAGTGAAACAGGTGAAGCCTACGTGCAGCCACATCCGAAGTGGACGTACAACTCACGTTTGCATTGTGCTGCTACCGAAGCTGCAGACAACTTATTTAAAGCCATCGGTTTTGATTATTTCGGCCCTTTCGATGGGCATGATGTTGAACAATTGGCGCAAGTTTTTAATGCCCTGAAAAAACGTAAAGGCCCACGTTTAATTCACGTTTACACAAAAAAAGGCAAAGGCTTTGCTCCTGCAGAAGCCGATCAAATTAAATATCACGCGATTACTAAAATCCATGCCAAAGCTGCGCCTGTTGCAGCACCAAAATATTCCGATGTGTTTGGACAGTGGTTATGTGATCAGGCCGAACAGGATTCACGTTTATTGGCCATTACACCAGCCATGTGTGAAGGTTCAGGCATGGTACAGTTTGCCAAACAATTTCCTGAACGTTTTTTTGATGTTGCCATTGCCGAACAGCATGCAGTGACTTTGGCTGCAGGCATGGCCTGTGAAGGCTTAAAGCCTGTGGTCGCAATTTATTCAACCTTCTTACAGCGTGGTTATGACCAACTCATTCATGATGTGGCTTTACAAAATCTAGATGTGACTTTTGGTATTGACCGTGCAGGTTTGGTTGGTGAAGACGGCCCAACCCATGCGGGGGCATACGATTATGCCTATATGCGTACTGTACCGAATATCGTCATTATGGCGCCAAAAGACGAAAATGAATGTCGTCAGATGCTGCATACAGCCTATTTATACAACGGTCCTGCAGCAGTGCGTTACCCACGTGGTAATGGCCTAGGTGTTGAAATTCAGCAACAAATGACCGCAATTCCATTAGGGCAAGCGGAAATTGTGGCACAGTTCAATACGCAGTATGAAGACTATGTTTCTGTTTTAGCCTTTGGTAGTCGTGTACAGGCGGCTGTTGAAGCAGCCGAAGCCTTTGCCAAACAGCATGAGGTCGCAGTACGTGTGGTGAACATGCGTTTTGTGAAGCCGTTGGATGAAAAACTGCTGTCTGATATTGCTGAAAGTACCGCTTTATTCGTGACCGTAGAAGAACATGCAATTATGGGTGGTGCAGGCAGCGCAGTAAGTGAATACTTGGCCAAAGCACAGATTGTCAAACCGATCATTCATTTAGGTTTAGAAGACAGCTTTATGCAACAAGCGACGCATGCTCAAATGTTGCAGCAAGCAGGTCTAGACGCTCAAGGCATTGAAAAATCGATGCAAAAAACTTGGCAGCACGTGCAGCAGTCTGTACTGAATTAAATTTAGCAACACTTCTTCCCCAAAAGCCTCAATATTTGTTAAAATGTTGGGGCTTTCATGCATTATTCTTTATCAATCTCTTCAAATTTGTAGTGGGTGTTCAATGGAACCTATGGTGGTGATGGCTGCGCGTGCGGCTCAAACAGTTGGTCAAGAGCTTTTAAAAGCGCATCAGAATCGTCATAAACTCGATCTACAAGTCGAAGAAAAAGGGATTGATGGTCCTGTAACGCGTGTAGACCGTTACCTAGAGCAATTGACCATTGATACTTTGCGTAAAAGTTATAAAAATCACAGCTTCCTGGGCGAAGAGTTTGGCATGCAGGAAGGCAAAGGCCATGATGCCGATTGGTGCTGGGTAATTGATCCTTTAGATGGCACTTTAAACTTCGTTCACGGTTTCCCTCATTTCTGTATTTCTATTGCGGTACAACACAAAGGTGTAACGCAGCACGGTGTAATTTACGACCCTGTAAAAGATGAATTGTTCTCTGCGAGCCGTGGCCGTGGTGCGATGATGAATCAGCGTCGTATTCGTGTAAATGTAAAAGACAGCCTAGAAAACACTTTCTTAGCCGTTGGGCATGCTTATCGTGCCAAGCGTGATGGTGAAATCATCTCTTATGCCAAAAACCATTTTGAAAGTTTATTGAATGTAACCGAAGCTGGTGCGCAATACCGCCGTGCAGGTTCTGCCGCTTTAGACTTGGCTTATGTGGCTGCAGGCCGTTTAGATGGTTATTTTGAACTTGGCTTAAAACCGTGGGATATTGCTGCTGGTGAGCTGATTGTGAAAGAAGCGGGTGGTACAGTAGTCGATGCACGTGGTGGCAGCGACTCTATGGAAAATGGTCAAGTTTTGGCATGTTCAATGAAAATGTTAAAACCACTTATGAAAGCCGTTGTACCTGCTTGGGGTGACGCGGCTAAATAATCAGATCACACGATCTACGCCGTCGTAAAAATGAGTAAAGCTCTCTATCTTGAGGGCTTTTCTTTTATCAACTGGTCTAAAATAGCTAATTTAAGATCTATTTTGATTGTGGGTATACTCGCTAAAAAGCAGGATATATCAAGGTTTACACAAAAAAATGCAAAAGTAGATTAAATAAGGTGACTTTTAAAATAATCCTGCTATAATCCGCCCACGCACTTAATTTCTGTTCATTACCTGAACATTTCTCTTCTAATCATTGTGTATGCGCGTGCGGTCCAAAGAGAGGACGATATCTCGCGCCCCAATCGCTAAAGCGATTCCTTCAGGTTAAGCCGTAATCATGCGTGCGTTATATCACATCGTCGTTACTCGGATCGCCGCTGAATCTTACATTGTCAGCGATAATTGCTGTACCGCTTTTTGCCGATGTCCATCTGACTTTATTTTAATGGAGCACCCATTTTCAGGGTGAAAATCTCTATGAGCAAAACTTTTGCTGATTTTTCTTTACACGAATCTTTACAACAAGCTTTAGAAGGCTTGAACTTTACTACGCCGACTCCTGTTCAAGAACAATCGATTCCAGCGGCACTTGAAGGTAAAGACTTATTGGTGTCTAGCCAAACAGGTTCTGGTAAAACTGCTGCGTTCTTACTCCCAACTTTAAACGCGCTTGCTAACCAAGATACTTTCGTTCCTTTTAAAGAACGCATGAAAGCCATTACTCAGCCATCTATTTTGGTACTTTGCCCAACACGTGAGTTGGCGCAACAAGTGAGCCAAGATGCGATTGCATTTGTACGTCACATGAAAGGTGTACGTATTGCAGCAATTATGGGTGGTATGCCTTTTGGTAAGCAAATCCAACAATTAAAAGGTGCACAAGTGGTTGTAGCGACTCCAGGTCGTTTACTTGACTTGGTGAACCGTCGTCAAATTAAGCTCGATAAAGTTGATGCTTTAATTGTAGACGAAGCTGACCGTATGCTTGACCTAGGTTTCTCTGAAGACCTAGAAGCCATTAGCGACTTGGCTGCTAACCGTAAACAAACACTAATGTTCTCTGCTACTTTTGCAAGCCGTATTATCACGCTTGCAGAACGTATGATGAATGAACCTGTGCGTATTGCAATTGAAACAGGTCACTCAACCAACATGGACATCACCCAGACTTTACACTGGACAGATGGCTTTGAGCACAAGAAAAAATTATTGTCACACTGGTTGTCTGATGAAGGTGTAGACCAAGCGGTTGTATTCGCATCGACTCAAGAAGATACCGACATGTTGGCTGAAGAATTGGCTGAAGCAGGTCACTCTGTCGTTGCTCTACACGGTGCAATGCCACAGACTGTACGTAACCGTCGTTTACGTAGCATTCGTGAAGGTCGTGCAAAAATTTTGGTTGCAACTGACGTAGCAGCACGTGGTTTAGACGTACCAACGATTTCTCACGTGATCAACTTTGGTTTACCAATGAAAAATGAAGACTATGTACACCGTATTGGTCGTACAGGTCGTGCGGGTCGTACCGGTAATGCCATTACTTTGGCAACTTACCGTGAGCGTGGCAAAATCCGTGCTTTGGAAGATTTCTTGGATGCACGTTTAAGCGTTTCTGAAATTGAAGGCTTAGAGCCATCTCCACCACCAGCACGTTCTGGTCGTGACGGTGGTCGTGGTCGTCGTGATGGCGGTCGCGGTGGTCGTGGCGGTTTTGGTGGCGGTCGTCGTTTTGAAGGCGAAAGCAACTTTAAACGTCGTGAAGGTGGTGATGATCGTCCACGTCGTAGCTTCGATGACAAACCACGTGGTGAACGTCCTGCATTTGGTGAAGATCGCCCACGTCGCGAGTTCAACTCAGATCGTCCACGCCGTGAAGGTGGTTTTGGTGACCGTCCACAACGTTCATTTGAAGACCGTCCACGCCGTGAATTTAATTCAGACCGTCCACGCCGTGAAGGTGGTTTCGGTGACCGTCCACAACGTTCATTTGAAGATCGTCCGCGTCGTGAATTTAATTCAGACCGTCCACGTCGCGAAGGTGGTTTCAACGATAAACCACGCTTTGATGCGAATGATGACAACCGTGGCAACCGCGTAGACTATAAACCTCGTCGCGAAGGTGGCTTTGGTGATCGTCCAAAACGTGATTTTGGTGATCGTCCTGCACGTCGTGAAGGTGGTTTTGGTGACCGTCAACCACGTTCTTTTGATGATCGTCCTAAGCGTTCATTTGGTGGCGAAGATCGTCCACGTCGTGAGTTCAATTCAGATCGTCCACGCCGCGAAGGTGGTTTTGATCGCCCACGTCGTAAATTTAACGACTAAGCGTTATCTGAAGCGTCAGCTTAAAGAAAACCGGTGTTGATCACCGGTTTTTTTATGTTAAAAAATAATTTTCCGTCTGAATAAAATGTATACTGTGTCATGTTTTTATTGTGTTGTGCGAATTATGAACATCGATGGCTTGCGAATGCTGATGCAGACGAGAGAGGGGATGATGCCGTATATTGGTTTAGCGCTGATTTTATGTAATTTAATTTATTATATTATTTCCTCTTATTTTTAAGTGTTTGCTGTAATGAAAGTGATTTAGATAACAATAATATTTATAGTTGCACAAGACGTGCACAGTTTTAAAAAATTTGCTAGATAACATTTTATGCTTCAATCCTTTATAGTATGCGTGCTGAAAAAATGCAGGAAGACCCTCAGCTATGAATAATTCAACACCTCAACATGAGCCGTCATTGATTGAAGTCAATGAACTGAGCTTTAAGCGAGGGAAACGTGTCATTTTTGAAAATGTCAGTTTAAAAATTCGCCGTGGGCAAATTACGGCCATTATGGGACCTTCTGGTACAGGTAAAACCACATTATTACGCTTGATTGGTGGTCAACTGGCGCCCGATCATGGTGATATTTTACTGGATGGAAAAAACCTTGCAGATATGTCACGTCAGGAGTTGTTTGCTGCCCGGGCACGTATGGGCATGTTATTCCAAAGCGGCGCATTGTTTACCGATATGAGCGTGTATGAAAACGTGGCATTTCCATTGCGCGCGCATACTAAGTTACCAGAGCATTTAATTGCAGAACTGGTGGCGTTAAAACTCGAAGCTGTGGGTTTACGTGGTACAGAACAACTCATGCCTGCAGAATTATCGGGTGGGATGAACCGTCGTGTAGCCTTAGCACGTGCGATTGCTTTAGACCCTGAATTGATCATGTACGATGAGCCATTTGCAGGCCAAGACCCGATTGTAAAAGGTGTACTGACTCGTTTAATTCGTTCTTTACGTGAAGCGTTGGATTTAACCACTATTATTGTGTCGCATGATGTGGGTGAAACGCTGTCGATTGCTGACTACATTTATATTATTGCTGAAGGCGTGATTCAGGGCGAAGGTACACCTGCGGAATTACAACAGCATGAATCGGCATTTGTACGTCAGTTCTTAACAGGCGCTGCCGAAGGGCCTGTCGATTATCAATTTAGCCATCGGGCTTATTTAAGTGATGAGGTGCGTTCATGAATGCTATTGCCGCATTAGGTCAACGCGTCATTGAGCGTGTTCGTGGCATTGGTGTCGCCACCCAAATGTTGTTGCAAATCTTATTTTCCATGCCAACTTGGCTTGGGGTAAAACTGTTTGTTTACCAGATGTACCGTGTAGGCGTTATGTCCCTACTCATTATTGCGGTCTCGGGTTTATTCATTGGTTTGGTTTTAGGCTTACAAGGTTACTCCATTTTGGTCAATATTGGCTCGGAAGCCATGCTTGGTACCATGGTGTCTTTAACCTTGTTACGTGAACTCGCCCCTGTGGTTGCAGCATTGTTATTTGCAGGACGTGCAGGCTCTGCCTTAACCGCTGAAATTGGTCTGATGAAAGCTACAGAACAATTGGCCAGTATGGAAATGATTGGGGTAGACCCACTCAAGCGTATTGTATCGCCGCGTTTATGGGCGGGTATAGTTAGCCTGCCAATGCTATCCATTATTTTTGCTGCGATTGGCATTATGGGCGGCAAAATGGTTGGGGTAGATTTTCTGGGTGTAGATGAAGGTTCTTTCTGGGGTGGCATGCAAAGCAGCGTGCAATTCTATAAAGATATTTTTAATGGCACCATTATTAAAAGTTTTGTTTTTGCATTAATTTGTACCTGGATTGCAGTGTATCAGGGCTATGCCTGTGTGCCGACCTCAGAAGGCATTGCAACGTCGACCACGCGCACCGTGGTGTATTCTTCATTATGTGTTTTAGGTTTTGATTTTGTGTTGACTGCGGTCATGTTCGGAGGTGTTTAATGAAATCACGTACTAGTGAGCTGGCCGTAGGTGTTTTTGTCATTCTGACAGGCATTGCATTGTTTTTCTTGGCGATGAAAGTCAGTGGATTGGTCGGAACCAATTTACGTGACAGCTATAATATGACAGCAACGTTTGACAATGTGAATGGTCTAAAACCACGTGCTAAAGTCACCATGAGCGGTGTGACCATTGGGCGTGTGAATGACATCACCTTAGACCCTGTATCACGTTTGGCCACTGTTGAATTTGAGTTGGATGGTAAACTGACCAGTTTTAATGCTGAGCAATTAAAAACAGTGCAAAATTATGCAGTTGAAGAATTGCGTTACAGTGCTGAATACGAACAGGCAAGTCCTGAGCAACAAAAAGAAATGGAACAACAACTGTTGAGTAACATGAAATCCATTACCAGTATTGATGAAGATGCTTACATAATGGTTGCAACCAATGGTTTGTTGGGGGAGAAGTATCTCAAAGTTGTTCCAGGTGGTGGTTTGAACTTTGTGAAACGTGGCGAAAGCATTGCCAATACCCAAGGTACCATGGATTTAGAAGATTTAATCAGTAAGTTTATTACTGGCGGTGCAGCGAAAACATCCAATGCAGCATCAGACACAGATACAGCGACAGCTGAAACAACAGATGCAGAAGTGTCATTTGTTGAGTAATTGAGGAGATTGTCCGTGAAAACACTTTTAAAGCAAACTCTGGCGGTAAGTGTGCTTTCTACCATGTTGGCAGGTACTGCATTTGCTGCACCCGCAGAAGCGCCACCAGCTTTTGTGAAAAAAGTTGCCGATAGCTTGATTACACGTTTAAAAGCAGATCATGCTAAATTGCAGAACAATCCAGCATTGGTGAAAACCATTGTGCGTCAGAACCTTGACCCGTATGTAGATGCGCAAGCATTTACCCGTATTGTGATGGGGACTTATGCAACCAACCAATACAGCTCAGCGGCACAACGTGCACAGTTTGAGAAAAACTTCCGTGAAACCTTAATTGAGAACTATGGTACAGCGTTTGCGAAATTCAGTAACCAAACCTATACCATGCGTCCTTATAAGGCGACCAACAGCAAGAACCCTGTAGTGACCATCGACTTTGTTCACAATGGTGAAAAAATTCCTGTGTCATTCCAGTTGGCAGATAAAGGCAGCCAATGGAAAATCCGTAACATCAACGTTTCGGGTATTGATCTAGGTTTGCAATTCCGTAACCAGTTTGCGGCAAACGTGAAGCGTAATGGTGGCAATATTGATAAAGCTATTGCAACCTTTAAGCCAGATGCAGAAGCTGCGGTTGAAAAGAAAAAATAGGTTAGGTGTGGCGTGATTGAATTATCAAATCAGGAATTATGCGTTTCTGGAAAAATAGATTTCAGTAATGCTGAGCAATATTACCAAAAAGGCATACAGTTGATTCGTCAACAGCAACTACCTTTGGTAGTGAATTTGGCAAATCTGGAACAAGGCAGCACTTTGGCTTTGGCTGTTTTGGTGCAATGGTTGCGTCAGACACCAGAAGCCAAAGGCTTACAGTTTAAATCTGTTCCTGAAAAAATGATGAAAATCATTCAAGCGTGTCATTTGCAAGATGATTTAAAACTGATCGCCTAAAACTGAAACCACAAAAAAGCACCTACTTGTAAGGTGCTTTTTTTATTGCGTTAATTTCCTTTCTTTACTAAAGGGAGGTTATGAGTGGTTGCAAACCTCTCTAACCCGCTGCTAAAAGGAGAAGAAAAATTGCAAACCTCTCCCTACCCCTCTCCTAAAAGGAGAGGAAATATAAAAGGCATCAAATCCATTTTTTCCATCTGAAGTAAATCAATGGGCCAATAAAGAAACCAATTAAAATAACACTGACCACAATAAAACTGGTGGTACCTTTGGCAAAAGGTAATACATCCGTGTTCATGCCGTAGACACTGGCAACTAGCATTGGTGGCGCTAACATGCTTGGTAAAATCGAGAATCGACGAATGGTGTCGTTCTGTTCAGTGTTAATGAAGCCCGAAGTCGTGTCGAGTAAGAAGCGCACTTTTTGGAATAAGAAAGCATCGTGTTCGACCAGTGAGCGTACATCTTCACTGAGTTCTCGAATGTCTGCATCGTAAATATGACTGCCCAACGCACGTGGACGAGCCAAGAAGGTCAGGACACGACGTAAATCAATCAAACACAGTTGGGCTTTCCCAAGCATGTCTTCTAATTGCGCCAGTCGGGTAATCATGTCATCTAGATCTAAAATTTGCTCTCGATGGCGGTTATTCAGGACTTCTGTGGAATACTTTTCTAAGTCCTTGTGGATATCTTCCAAGATATCCGCAAGCTCGTCTAACTTAGCCTCTAGCAAGCCTAGCAAGACCCAAGTCGGGTCTTTGTAGTCGATTTCGTAGTCATTGCGTCGTGCTCGTGCCCGAAAAGCACGAAAAGCCACTAATTTTTCACCGCGTAGGGTAAACAGGTGCTCTTTGTGCAGAATAAAGGCAACCGTTTGTACCGTGGCTAAAATACTGGAATTGTCTTCAGTTTCGCCATCGACCTGATAGTTTTTATTTTTAGTTAAAAAATAGGTACTAATGTGTAAAATACCGTCATCATCGCGGTAGAATCGCGCCGAAGATGAAATGTCTTCCAAAGACTTTAATGTGGGTAAATTTTGTGAGTATGCGTCCAGTACCCATTGCTGTTCTTCTTGTGAAGGGGCAATCAGGTCAATCCAGACCAGATCTGGGTGCAAATCGAAACCACCGTTGATGGTGGCATCTTCCAGACTACCGCGCTCTGTGGCATAAAAGGCTTCAAGCATTCGTCTTTTCTCCTCGCGCAGTATGGGTTTTTGTGGATGGGTGTATTTTAGACAAGGATCTTACTAAATACACTGCTCAGAATGCTATTTTATTTAAAAATCTCCCTGAAGTTTAATTTTATGGCATGACAGCCAGATAACATGGTGAAAAAATGATTGCGTCAATTGCTGTTTTCTGTGGCTCTGCCCCAGGAAAAGATTCTGTTTTTGCTGAAAATGCACGAAAAGTGGGGGAAACACTGGCGTTGCAGGGCAAAACCTTAATTTACGGTGGTGGACGTTCTGGCTTAATGGGTGTGGTGGCAGACGGTGCTTTGCAGGCAGGTGGTCGAGTCATTGGTGTGATTCCAGAGAGTCTGGCAGAACATGAGCTGGCGCATCCGCATTTGACCGAATTACATATTGTAGAAAACATGCATGCCCGAAAAATTAAAATGTCAGAGTTGGCAGATGCCTTTGTGGCTTTACCTGGCGGGGCAGGCACTTTGGAAGAAATTTTTGAACAATGGACTTGGGCGCAGCTAGGAATTCATTTTAAACCGTGTGCTTTTTTTAATGTCGATGGTTTTTATGATGACTTGCTGAAATTTTTACAACTGACTACAGTCAAAGGTTTTACCCAGCCACGTTTTTGTGAAGCGTTGATTGTGTCTAATTGTTTTGAACAGATTTTACAGCAGTTTGAGCAGTACCGTGTTCCTGAAATGAAATGGGAAGTACCTGAACTGGAATGGTTGCAACAAGAGTTGACCAAGTAAGCACATGTATAAAACTCATCCTCACACCATTACTGTTGCGGCGGCGATTATTTTAAATGCTGAACAGCAGTTATTGGTGGTACGTAAACGGTATACCCATTGTTTTATGCAGGTGGGTGGCAAATTAGAACCCAATGAAGCACCTGAAACGACCATGTTGCGTGAAATCGCGGAAGAAATTGGCTGTCAGGCACAAATTCAACAATTCATTGGACGTTATGAAACAGCAACAGCCAATGAACCTGACAGCCGTTTAGTCAGTTATGTGTATTGGGTGCAGATTGATCAAGCACCTCAAATTGCTGCTGAAATTGCCGAAATGAAGTGGGTTGATTTAGATGATCAAGACACTTTGCTGGCACCTCTGACCCGTGAGGTGGTGATGCCTTGGTTAAAGCAACAATTCGCACACGGCAAATGCTTGTAAGGTTGTGTCTTTTAATTGTTGAATGGCGTCACTTTGAGGGTTAAAGCACTAGGTACTTTATTCAGCACTGGCCACACATGCCGCATTGACCTTATGACAGCCAAGATTAAGCAATTGCTGTTTCAGTGCGTGAATTGAGCTGCCTGTTGTGACCACATCATCTACAATTAAAACCCGACGATAACGAATTTTAGGCACAGTCTGAATTTGAAATTGCTGATGAATGTCTTCCAGACGCTCTAAGCGGCTTAAGCCTTTTTGTGCATGCTGTTGCAAGCGAGTCACAGGTTGCCAAATGGGCACATTTAGATGTTTAGCCAAAGACTTAGCCAGCACTAAAGATTGGTTATAGCCACGTTCGGCCAAGCGTGCAGTGGAAATAGGCATAGGCACAATTGCCTGAATTTTGTCATAGCGCAATTGCTGTAATGCACCTGCTAACAGCAGTTGGTACTGTAACTGTTGTTCATATTTGAATTGTTGAATCATGCGATTGATGGGATAAAGATAATCAAATGCGACTTGAATCTGCATTTCTTGTCGTTGAACAGGCTGACTGCGCCAAGGCAGTTGTTGCCAACAGGTTTGACAGACCGCATGTTGCCATGGCGCATCTACATGACATAACTGACAGCGTTGTAGTGGCTTGAACAAGGCAAGCCCACGTTGTAATACAGTTAAATCCAGACGCATCGCATGATCCTGCATTTAAACATAGGCATAACGTGGTGCTTCAGGCAACCAGCGTTTCAATAAGGCTTCGGCATGTTCAGGATAATCTTTTAAAATTTGCTGTGCGACATGATGTGCCTGTGCCAGTAAATGATCATCCCGTTCTAATTTAGCGACTCGAAAGCCCATAGCACCTGTTTGTTTGGTGCCCAGTAACTCACCAGGGCCTCGCAGTTCTAAATCTTTTTCTGCAATGATAAAACCGTCATTGGTTTCACGCATAATCCGTAGACGTTCCTGTCCATTTTGTGAGAGTGGGTTTTTATATAGCAGCGCACAGAAACTGGCTTTGGCACCACGTCCAACCCGTCCACGTAACTGATGTAGTTGTGAAAGCCCTAAGCGCTCGGCATTTTCAATCACCATAATGGAGGCATTAGGTACATCGACCCCGACTTCAATGACAGTGGTGGCAATCAGTAACTGCAATTGGTTGTCTTTAAATTGCTGCATCACCGCCTGCTTTTCATCGGCTTTCATTTTGCCGTGTACCAGTCCAATATTCAGCTCAGTAAAGCGCTCTTTAATTTCAGCAAAAGTGGCTTCAGCCGCTTGTGCATCCAAAGTTTCAGACTGTTCTACCAAAGTACAGACCCAGTAAGCTTGTTTGCCTTCGGCACAATTGCTGGCAATGCGCTGTAGAACTTCTTCACGCCGATCTAGCGGAATAGTCACAGTTTGAATAGGTGTGCGTCCTGGCGGCAGTTCATCTATGACAGAGGTATCTAAATCACCATAGGCAGACATCGCCAATGTTCGTGGAATAGGTGTTGCAGTCATGACCAATTGATGCGGTGTGGTGTGGTTGGCGCCTTTATTGCGTAAGGCCAAACGTTGATCGACCCCAAAACGGTGTTGTTCGTCAATAATCACCAAACCCAGTTTGGCAAATTGCACATTGTCCTGAAACAGCGCATGTGTACCAACGACTAAATTGGCACTGCCATCCTGAATGGCGAGTTCAGCTGCAGCGCGTGCCTTGCCTTTTTGTTTACCTGATAGCCATGCCACAGTTAAGCCAAGCGGCTCAAACCATTTTTTAAAGTTGAGATAATGTTGTTCTGCCAAAATTTCAGTTGGTGCCATCAGTGCAACTTGCCAGCCTTCTTCTAGGGCATGGCACGCAGCAACCGCAGCGACCAAGGTTTTACCTGCACCAACATCGCCCTGTACCAAGCGCAGCATGGGTTTATTACGCTGCAGGTCTTGCATAATTTCATGTGAAACCCGTTGCTGTGCGCCTGTCATTTGAAAGGGCATGCTACTGAGTAAAGCAGGTGCTAGTTTTTGACTAGGGGAAAATGCAGGCGAGGCAATTTGCTGAATATAGGCGCGGCGGGTCAGTAAGCTGACTTGATGTGCTACCAGTTCTTCAAAAATCAGGCGTTGCTGTGCAGGATGTGAGCCTTGCGCCAATTGCAGCATATTGGCATCGGTAGGCGGATGATGAATATAGTCCAATGCCTGCTTGAGCGCATAGCCATTGGTCATTTTTTCTGGCAGTAGCTCGGGTAAATCATCGCTATGTTGTGCCAAAGCTTGTTTGACGTATTCGCGTAATTTGGCCTGAGTCAGACCATCAGTACTTGGGTAAATTGCAGTCAGTTGGGTTTTAGGCAGAGGAGTATGTTCGGTAATCAGTTGCAGTTCGGGATGGTACATTTCCAAACCACGTGCACCCACCCGTACTTCACCAAACACTCTTAAACGGTTGCCATGATTGGCGCGGTCAGTAATACCTTTATAAATATGATAAAAACGCAAAGTGATTTTGCCAAATTCATCTTCTAAATTGACCGCCATCGACTTGCGTTTGCCAGGAGGGAAATCCACTCCTTTGACCACACCTTCGAGTAAATAGCTGCGCCCCACACTCAATTGGTTCATGGGGATGATCGTGCTACGATCTTCATAATCACGCGGTAGATGAAACAGTAAGTCATCTGTGGTGAAAATATTTAGTTTTTCGAGTAATGCAGCAGAGGCAGAGCCTACCCCTTGCAACTGATGGACTGCAGCCATGTCCCCTCAACTTCAAATGCTATGATTAGGTGCTGAATGCATATTCTATTTATTGGTTATGGTAAAACATCGCAGCGTGTTGCAAAACAACTATTTACGCTCGGTCATCAAATTACCACAATTAGCCGCAGTCCGAAAACAGATCCTGATATGACGCATCTTGTTCAGGAGATTCATCAGCTCGATTTATCACATATTCAACCTATTGATGCTGTTTATGTGTTACTTGCACCATCACGAAATACGGCTTTGAGTCCTGTAGCGGCGTATCAACACACTTATGTAGATTCTGTGCAGCCGATTGCAGCTGCCTTAAAAGCTCATCCTGTAAAACGAATCATTGTGGTGTCCTCTACACGAGTCTATGGCGACAATGCAGGTGAATGTATAGATGATGATACGGTGCCTAATCCGAGTGATGCACAAGGGCAGTTGTTGTTGCAGATGGAGCAATTGTGGCAACAGGCTTACCCTGAACAATGTGTGATTGTGCGCCCTTCAGGTATTTATGGTACTTCGGTTGCACGAATGCTCAAACTTGTGGAAAGCACGCAAAGTTACCCCAATATACATTGGTCAAATCGGATTCATATTGATGATTTAGTACGTTTCTTGGCAGATTTACTTCACGTGGAACATCCTGCAAAATCATATATCTGCAGCAATAATCAGCCACAGCCTTTGCATGAAATCATTTTAAAACTTCAGCGTGCATGTGCTTTAGCTGAGTTGGTGCTGGAAAGTGAGCAGGAAACGGGGAAAAGGATTTTTGCTACGCGGATGGAGAAAATAGGATTTCAGTTAGAATATGTAGATTGCTTGGAGGATTATGCAAAGTTATTCGCAGAAATAGAATAATAAAAACTCCTTCTCTTGCGCCATATAGGGTGCAAGAGAAGGAACTTTAAAAACTATTTCTTTTTACGTTTCAAACGTTTCTTCGCTTGTTGTGCAGCCAGTGCATCTAAGGCTTCACGCAACTCTTCATCACTGAAGGTGGTGATGTGTTGTAACATTTGCAAAGTCACATCATCTAAAACCAAGTTGGCATATTGCGCGACATTTTTAAAGTTGTCGTCAAACACAATCGCATTGTCGCTATTGGTGCTGATATAACCCTGTTGCGTCAGCACTTTAATAAAGCTTTGGAATAAAGCTTTATCAAAGAACTCAGGTGAGTTGAATTCATATAGAACTGATAAACGCTGACCGACCAAATGGCTCAATTCTTCGACCTGACGTGCCGAAATATTGCCTGAACCACGTTGTGTGATTAAAGCCAAGGTCATGTAATAACGTTCTAAACTCTGCATTACAGGTGCAGCTAAGACCACCAACTGGTTATGATCTTCACTGTTTGGTGCAGGAGAAATTAAATTGCCTTCAGCATCTTCAGAAATCAATTTGGCCTGAATTAGAGCTTCTACATAGGCACAAATTTTTTCTTTAAGCTCTTGATCTTGCCATTTTAAGAACAATTCAGCTTTCAAGAATGGATATAAAGTACGAATGACATTGATGAGATCGCCACGACGAATCGAACCGTTGTGTTCTACCAACGCCGCAATTAATGATGGCAAAACAAAGGCATGCAAAATGTTGTTGCGGAAGTAGGTGAGCAGTACCGCCTGATTATCTGCAATTGCAATAATATCACCCAATACGTGCTGTACGCGTTTAATCAGTTTGAGCTTTAAGCCGTAGGCAATAATTTCTTTGCCTGACAATGGCGTGACTTGGGTGCGCTCATCATAAGGCAGGGCAGTGAGCAGCTTACGGTAAGTATCTAACTGCTTCTCGCAAATTTCTTCATCTAGCGTGTGTTTTGGTGTCGCCAGTAAAATTAAAGACAGCAATGAGACAGGGTTGATTACCGCAGCACGGTTAATGTTTTCTAAAATCGCATGTGCTGATGTGTTTACCGCATCTGAAACTTGTGGCGGAATTGGATCATCATTTTTTTCAATGCTGATGTGTTCTGCATCGTGTTGTTTTAGTACGTCATCTAAAAACACAGGTTCGCCAAAATTGACATGCACCTTGCCAAAAATCCGTTCAATCTTTCGCATGGTTTTTAAAATGCCCATTAGCGATTCAGATTCTTTTGGCTTGCCTTGCATTTCGCCCACATAGGTTGAGCCTTCCATCAGGCGTTCATAACCAATATAGGTTGGTACAAAAGCAATCGGTTTAGCACGACCACGTAAGTGACTATGAATGGTCATGGCCAACATGCCTGTTTTAGGTGGCAACAAACGGCCTGTGCGTGAACGTCCACCTTCAATAAAGTATTCGAGCGGCGTATTGCGTGACAAAATACTAAACAAATATTCTTTAAAGACAGTGGTATATAAACCATTGCCACGGAAGGTACGACGAATAAAGAACGCACCGCC
Organism: Acinetobacter sp. A2; assembly: GCF_048537555.1. NCBI lineage: Bacteria > Pseudomonadati > Pseudomonadota > Gammaproteobacteria > Moraxellales > Moraxellaceae > Acinetobacter > Acinetobacter sp. A2. The sequence goes on along the minus strand of NZ_CP183239.1, from coordinate 2,523,849 downwards.
TCCACGAAGCAATTGCCCGACAAATGGCATATTTAGGTTGTCACCTGCCGCAATGTACGGCACCATCATGCCTCGTTTGTAAATCACATAAGACAGCAACAAATAGTCGATATGACTACGGTGACATGGGGTATAGATAATTTCATAATCTTTGGCCAGTTCGCGCACGGTGCTGAAATTATGCACTTCTACGCCATCGTATAATTGTGTCCATAAGCGGGTCAGTGCCATATCGGCAAAACGTACTGCTGCATGCGAGTAGTCCGACACAATTTCGTTCAGATAACCAATCGCACGACGCTCAGCTTCAATCACGCTAATTTTACTGCGTAGACTTTCACGACGGATGGCATCTTGCACATCGGGAGACTTGATCAGGCTGAGCATGACATTGCGACGGTCAGACAAGTCTGGACCAAGTACGACTTCACGCTGCCCATCTAAATAATTATTTAGGGTGTTGACAATAAAGGTCGCAGGCGACAGGTTGGGATGCTCGGTTTTGGCATGTTCAATCAAAGCACGTAAAGATTGCGGCTCATGAAACTCCAAATAAGACTGACGACCATGTACCCCAATATTCATCAATTGTTTGACTGTACCTGGGGTTGCCCATGTATCGGTAAACAGCAATTTAAACCATGAATCTTCTTTGTCGGGAGAGCGTCCCCACAACACGGTTACAGGCACCAACTCAATATCAATTTCTGGGTGCTGTTCTAATTGTTCAATTAAACGCAGCAAGCGTGGTGGGAAAGCATAAGGTGGTGGATTGAGTAGGTTGTTTTCATCGTGATGCTGTAAAAATAGAATCGAGGCTTTTTCCTTATGTGAACCCATCACTAAAGGATCCAGCGCAGGGCTGAGTTTTAAACGACGTGTTTCACCATCAACGACCAAGGCATTACTGCGAGAGTGGTTCTGCAATACATAACAGGTGATGGTAGTACGTGAGGTATCTGAGTCTGCATTTGCTGCATCCTTGACAGGGACTTCACCCAGAACATGCGGTGTCACCACAAGGTCAAGCAGCTTGCCTGAAAGCTGACGATACATTTGACCAAAACCACGCTTGGACATATTCACTCCTACTTCATCACCCAAGTCCCTAGCTGGTAGGGAATTTATTTTGCGCCATTGTATCTAATAATGGCACAGCATTTTTAGATAATTTGCATGAATATTGTTAGATTTTATCGTTAAAAATCGTCTTTTTAGCAAAATAAACGTAATTCAGGGTGACACAAGGGTCAGTCTTAGATGAGTAAAATACTCAGAATTTATGGCAAAATAGCGCTACGATTTTACGGTTCAGTTTCTGAATCGATTTCGCTGCAACATCCCGCCGCTTGGCCATAAATAAGGTTAGTCATGAACGCACTTACGCAAGAATTGGTTGAACTTCTTCGTTTAGAAAAGTTGGAAGAAAATATCTATCGAGGCATTAGCCGCAACTTGGTAGGCAAGCGTGTCTTTGGTGGGCAGGTTTTAGGACAGGCTTTGCGTGCTGCTTCTAATACTACAGATCGTCCTGCGCACTCCTTACATGCTTATTTCTTATTTGGTGGTGATGTCAATGCACCCATTATTTATGAAGTTGACCGCTTACGTGATGGTAAAAGTTTTTCTAGCCGTCAGGTGCGTGCGATTCAGCATGGACGTACTATTTTTACGGCAATGGTGTCGTTTGCGCCATTGGAAGAAGGCTTGAACTATCAAATTTCAGAGCCGAATTATCCAGCCGCTGAACTTTTAAAAAATGAAGCTGAATTAAAACAGCATATTGTTGAATTTGTACCTGAAAACGTTCGCGCCAGTTTTATGCGTGATCGTCATGTTGAAATTCGTCCAATTAACCCGAGCAATCCTTTTTTACCCCAGCCTGAAGCGCCTGTTTATGCGCACTACATTCGCACACACGATGCGATTGCCCCAGAAGTGGATGAAGTCTCTTTACATCAGGCTATTGCCGCATTTTATTCAGACTTAACTTTAATGACGACAGCACTTCGCCCACATGGTTTAAGTTATTTATCGCCAAGTTTGCAGTGTGCCAGTATTGACCATGCCATGTATTTCCATAAGCCATTCCGTGTAGATGACTGGATGTTATATGACATGGATGCGACCATTAGCAGCAGTTCACGTGGTTTGAACTTTGGGCGCATGTGGCAAAATGGTGAATTGGTGTGTAGTACCAGCCAAGAAGGTCTGATTCGTTTACGTGAAATTGAAACTCAATAATACATTTTGGGTGAAATTTACCTTAATTGGCCGACTGTTATGCAGTCGGTTTTTTATTGCTTATATAATTGCGTTTGGGCTGTGCCTAAAAATATTTCTCGATTCAACCCACGCTGCATGGCATAGTCCACACATCATATTAAAAAATTAAACAGCGTATGAGCCTCAATACACAAATATTCATTGCCGCAATTTTGGGTGTGGTGTTTGGTTTTATACTGAATTTATTTCCAGATACCGCATTTTTTTCAGCCAGTTTGTATGGCATAGGCATTGTGAGCAGTATTTTTATCGGCTTACTGAAAATGCTGTTAATCCCGCTTATTTTTAGCTCGATTGTGGTCGGGGTATCGAATTTACAAGCCGTGGGGCAGTTAAGTCGAGTCTGGAAAATTACTTTGGCATGTTGTGTTACTACCACCACACTGGCTTTAATTTTAGGTTTGGCCTGTGCACATTTATTTGCTGTCGGCAAAGGTGTGGATATTGTGATGTTTCAGGATGCGATGGCGCAGCATCAAACCCCAGACACGCTCACACCCTCTTCTTTTTTTACCAACTTCATTCAAAACACCTTAATCAATCCATTTAAAGCTTTTGCTGAAGGCAATGTTTTGGCGGTGGTGATTTTTGCCTTGTTGGTGGGTGTGGCGCTGGTTAAAGGCGGTGAGCATTTTAAAACGGTTCGTAAACTCAGCCAGCAATTCTTTGAAATTATGATGTTGATGATTGGTTGGGTAATGAAACTGGCACCATTTGGTATTTTTGCCTTATTGGCCAAGTTGGTCGCCACTGAAGATATTTCAGTACTTAGCCGTTTGGCAGAGTTTGCCACCGTTGTGACAGGTACCACCATTTTTCATGGTGCGGTGGTGTTGCCTTTGCTGTTATGGGTTTTTGGCAAGATGGATCCGATCACCTTTTTTAAAGGTACACGTGCGGCGCTGATCACTGCTTTTGCCACTAGTTCCAGTTCGGCCACCATGCCGCTGTCTATGAAATGTGCACAGGAAAATTTAGGTGTACGGCCGCAAACAGCAGGCTTTGTGATTCCGCTAGGTACACAATTGAATATGGATGGAACGGCCTTGTATGAGGCGGCCGCAGCACTGTTTATTGCCAACTTAATGGGGCTGGATTTAAGTTTAGGGCAACAACTGATTGTCTGTGCGACGGCCATGATTGCCTCACTCGGTGCGCCAGGTATTCCTAGTGCAGGAATGGTGACCATGATTATGGTATTGCAGTCGGTTGGTTTGCCCGCAGAGGCGATTGCAATTTTATTGCCCATAGATCGTTTACTAGATACCGTGCGTACCGTGGTGAATGTGCAGGGCGATATGATGATCAGTGTGGTGGTCGATCGGCATACCCGTGAAGACCCTGCATTAAATACTTAAATACCGTGCTTCAAGCGATATTTCACTAAAAGGACATTTTTTTAGTGAAAGGTTTATTCCCAGCAAGGGCTATAAACGACTTCCCAAATATGACCATCTAAGTCCTGAAAATAACCTGCATAGCCGCCGTAAAAGGTGCTCTGTGCAGGTTTTAAAATTTTTGCACCTGCATTTTGCGCTTGCTTTAATACCTGATCTACTTCAAGTGGGCTATGTGCGTTATGGCCCAAAGTGATTTGTGCTGTGCCTTGTTCGGCAGGGGCGAAGCCAATGTCCTGTTGTAAGCTGTGTTTAGACCATAATGCCAGTTTTAGCCCCGCTTGCAGTTCAAAAAATACGACAGCACCTTGTTCAAATTCCTGACCAATAATGCCTTCAGTGGCAAGCCCTAGACCGTCACGGTAGAACTCAAGTGCACGTTGTAAATCTTCTACCGCAAGGGTAATGACTGAAAGATGTGCCCGCATGTTTGATCTCCTTATCTGCTGTAATTGTTATTACTTTGACAGTAGGGTATTTCTTTATGCGTTGTAAAGTGCAACTTTGGTGGTGTAAAAAATGGCACTAACAGGTGTGAGGGAAAACAAAAATAAAAAGTCCTATTCGATATTACACAAATAGGACTTTATTTTATAAAGCACTAGTCAGAGATTTAATGGATTATTTGATTTCTGTATCAGATGTGGTTGGATCGTTAGCTTCTACAGCTACAGGCTGATCAACATCAACATCAACATCAACATCAACATCAACATCGTCGCCAGTGGCTTCTGGAATGCTGTCTAAATCAAAGTGATGTGCTTGCTCTAAAGTAAAGTTTAAGCGTCCGCCCATCACACTGGCCAATTCTTCTAAACCTTGCTTGTTTAGTGAAGAGAACAGTTGAATGGAGAAATCTAATTTCATTTTTTTCAGCTGTTGTTTTACTTCAAGCAATGCCTTATTAGCAGGGCCACGGTTGAGCTTGTCTGATTTGGTGAGGAGTACATGCACGAATAATTTACGTGAATATGCCCATTCCAGCATCATGACATCAAAGTGTTGTAAAGGATGGCGAATGTCCATAAGTAACACCAAGCCTTGTAAGCTTTTGCGGTGAATCAGATAATTTTCCAATTCTTTTTGCCACACAATTTTCATGGCTTCAGGTACAGCTGCATAACCATAACCGGGCAAATCGACTAGACGTTGATCAGGGTTGCCCAAACTAAAGAAGTTGATCATTTGGGTACGACCAGGTCTTTTAGAGGCACGAGCCAATTGCTTTTGATTGGTTAAGGCATTAATTGCACTAGATTTACCTGCATTGGAACGACCTGCAAAGGCAATTTCATAGCCTGTATCTTCCACGCAGAGGTTGAGTTTAGGTGCACTCATTAAGAACTCAGCTTTCCGCAACCAGTTCAGGGCGCGAACAGAGTACTCAGTAATGGCTGGATCAACTTTTTTCTCGTAGCTGATTTTTTGCCGTAGCTGTGCCGCTGCCTTACTGTTTTTCGATTTTCCTCTGCTGTGGTGCATAACTTAACTTCAATTCATGGTCTACAAACAGGCATTATAAAGCAAGTCATACAGGCAAGCGAACTTTGCGAATTGAAAGCTCTAAAAAAGCGAGTGGGTTTGCTTAATATCAGCGATTACCTTTAGAGGTGAATTAGCGGAATAGGGGATTGGGTGCTGAGCTGCATATTTTGAGTAGGTTGCAGTACTTCGCCTAGGCTGTATTGGTCTAGGCTTTGGTAAAACTGTTCCATTGCCCGATTCAATATGCCTTTGAGCCCACACTGTGAGCGGAGTACGCACGGTGGGGTGTTACATTCTACAATCTGGTTTTCCCCTTGTAGAACTCTGACCACATAACCTAAACGTAACGGGATTGCATCGGGATGCAGGCGAATTCCACCGCCTTTACCACGAGTGGTAATCAACCAGCCCTGCTTGCCCATAAAGTGGACAATTTTAACCAAATGGTTTTGGGAAACATGCAAATCCTGTGCAATTTCCGCAATGGTATAGGGTACATCTCGTGGTCGTGAGATATACATTAAAATACGCAGTGCATAGTCGGTGAATTTATTTAATTGCATGATCGCACAGATGTTTTTTCAAAAAATGAAGAAATTAAGGCTAGTCTAGCATAACTAGACTAGCCTTACCTATCTGCTTTTTAATGCTTTGGATTAGTGGCGCACACCACCTGTACCAAATGCTTCGCTATGGATTTGCTCATCTTTAATACCACGAGCAAGCAAGGCTTTACGTTGTTCTGCCATAAATGGCATTGGGCCGCAAAGGTAGAAGTCTGCATCTGCTGGTAATAGTGCTGCATCTACTGTGCTTAAATCTAGGCGACCTGCAACATCATAATCTTGACCTAATACATCACCTTCGTTCGGGAATTCATAGGCTGTTAAGGTATGAATGCGCGGATATTTAGCAGCGATGTCTTGTAGGTGCTGTTTCATTGCATGGACTTGTTTGCTGCGGCATGCATGAATAAAGCTTACAGGTTGCGGTACATCCAAAGTCACCAATTGGTTCAGCATGGCAATCATTGGCGTTAGGCCTACACCACCACTAATAAAGACATTACGTTTGTTGCTGTCAATTAAGTAGAAGTTACCTGTTGGTGCAGACACTTCAACTTCAGCGCCTTCTGGTAAGCCATGAAGTGTGTTCGATACCCAACCTGCTACTTGATCTGCGCCATTGCCTGGTTCACGTTTGACTGAAATACGTAAATAGTCAGCTTGTGGGCTAGTTGAAAGCGTATATTGACGTGGCTGTTTCAAGCCAAGTTCTTCTACAAACACACGTACCGAAATATATTGACCTGCTTCGTAATTTGGTAAATCGCCACCATCTACTGGCTCGAAGTAAATAGAGGTGATTTCGTCACTTTCTACCACTTTCTTGGCAATTTTAAAGTTGCGCCAGCCTAACCAGCTACCTTTAGTTTGTTGATGCTGTTCGTAGATTGCACGTTCCGCATTAATAAATACCTCAGCCAATTGACCGTAGGCTGCTGCCCAAGCATCAATCAGTGGATCTTCCATCGAAATATTCAACACTTCACTAATAGAATGCAGCAGGTTTTCGCCCACAATATTATAGTCAGGTGCTTGAATGTTTAAGCTCACGTGTTTGTGGGCAATCAGCTCAATGACAGGAGCAAGTACAGATGGATCTTCAATATTTTCAGCATAAGCCAATACAGCACCTGCAAGCGCTTGAGCCTGCGCACCACTACGTTGGTGACCCATGTTAAAGGTTTCTTTTAGATCAGGATTATTCCCCAACATGCGATTATAGAAATAACCTGTGAGTGCGACACCATTTTCACGCAGTACAGGAACAGTTGCTTTTACAAGGTCAATTTGCTGTGGAGTCATGTTCGATCTCTCATGGCTGTTATTTATAAGATGTATTTAAAATATATCTTATAAATAAGGATTGCAACCAATTTTTGGAAAAACCTTAAAAAAATTATGTATTATAAAAATATCCCATAATTTTTAAAGTTTTTATGGAGTTTGTAGATGTGACAGCGAGAGGTTTTTAAGTGTTCATTCAGGTTTTGGGTGGTGCATCCATGAATGAAATTTATACAAACCTCATCGTTTATAACATGCTATTTCTTACCAAATAATGACCCTAACAAACCTCGTACAATTTTCTGCCCAGTAGAACCGCCTAAGCTACGTGCTGCACTTTTGGCAAAGGTTCCCACAATATCCTGAGTCAGTTTTTCACGCTGTTTGGCAGCGCGTTCTGCTTCTTTTTGCTGTTCACGGGCCAAGCGTTCCTGTTCACGTGCCTGCTGTTTTGCCAAGGCTTCTGTTTCTTTGGCTTCTTGTTTGGCACGTGCCTCGGCTTCTTTTGCTTCAATTTTGGCTTGCTCTTCCGCTGCAGCTTGTTGCTGTCGTTGTTCAACTTTTTGTTGCAACATCTCGTAGGCACTTTCACGGTCGAGCTGCTTTTCATACACGCCTGCAATCACGCTTTGATTGATGCAGGCTGTACGTTCTTCAGTGCTAATTGGGCTAAAAGCAGAGTAAGGCGGCATAATCCAAGCACGCTCTACGACTTGCGGTGTGCCTTGTTCATCCAAGCAGCTAATCAGGGCTTCGCCAACCGCCAGTTCGGTAATGGCTTGTTCAACTTTAAATTCAGGGTTGGCACGGAAAGTATCTGCAGCGGTTTTCACTGCTTTTTGATCTTTAGGTGTGAAAGCACGTAAAGCATGTTGTACACGGTTACCCAACTGCCCCAACACGCTTTCAGGGAGGTCTAGCGGGTTCTGGGTCACAAAATAAATCCCGACACCTTTAGAGCGAATCAGGCGTACTACTTGCTCGATTTTTTCTTGCAGGGCTTTGCTGGCATTGTCAAATAACAAGTGTGCTTCATCAAAAAAGAACACCAGTTTTGGCTTGTCCATATCGCCCACTTCAGGCAATTGCTCAAACAGTTCTGACAACATCCACAATAAAAAAGTGGCGTAAAGTTTAGGGGTGTTCATGAGTTTGTCGGCTGCGAGCACGTTAATATTGCCACGTCCCTGACTATCGGTCTGAATAAAATCCAGAATATCTAAACTCGGTTCACCAAAAAACTGATCACCACCCTGATCTGCCAAAGCCAGTAAGTTGCGCTGAATCGCGCCTAAACTGGCAGGAGAGAGGTTGCCATACTCTGCCTTAAACTCGCTGGCATGTTCGCTAACATAGGTCAGCATGGCTTTTAAATCTTTAAAATCAATCAGTAATAAGCCCTGATCATCGGCAATACGAAATACTGCAGATAAAACACCTTCTTGCGTGTCATTCAAGTTCAGCATTTGCGCCAATAATAATGGGCCAATTTCAGAAATGGTGGTGCGAATCGGGTGGCCTTGTTCGGCAAATAAGTCCCAAAACACCACAGGTGATGCGGCAAATGGAATGCTTTCAATGCCTAAGCTTTGAATACGTGCTTCAAACTTAGGGCTGCTGCTACCTGCTTTGGCAAGGCTAGATACATCACCTTTAGCATCGGCCAAAAATACAGGCACGCCAATGCGGGAAAAGTTTTCTGCCAAGACTTTAAGCGTGACAGTTTTACCTGTACCTGTTGCCCCTGCAATTAAACCATGGCGGTTGGCAAATTGAGAATGTAAAACCACATCTTGTTGAACATCGGCAGTTTTTTTAGCAATGACGATGGCTGTACTCATATTTTATCCTTAATCTGTCACTATTATTAAAATTGAAAGTATTGACGTCAGACCTAATTTTTAGGGATTGGGCAAATGCTGCAAGGCTTGCTGAATATCTTGAATTAAATCTGCAGGATGTTCTAAGCCTATACAGAAGCGAACCAAGATGCCTTGGGCTAAATGCTTATGCTCAAGATGGCGCATTGGTTTTAAATCGTACAACATGACCAAGCTAAGCGGGCCACCCCAACTAAACCCCAGTTTAAATAAAGATAATCCATCACAGAATTGACGTACAGCGGCTAAATCATATTCAGGTTTAAAAATGACACTGACCAAGCCTGCGCTGTGTCCTGCACGGCAAATTTCTTTCCAGTATGTATGACCAGCAGATGTAGCATCGGCAGGGTGCAAAACCTGTGCGAACTGCGGTTGTAATTTTAACCAGTTCAGCAATTCAATACAGCTTTGTGCTTGATGTTCATAGCGTAGTTGCATAGATGCCAGACTGCGCTGAACTTGTGCAACATCATCGCCCGACACACAAATGCCTTGAATTGCATGCATACGGAATAATTGATGATGCAAATGCTGATCGCGTGTCACCACCGACCCCATTAAAATATCGCCACCACCACTTGGGTATTTGGTCAAGGCATGCACGCTGATATCGACACTTAAATGTTCATCACCAAAGTCGAAAGCATTAAATGCTAAGCCCGCACCCCAGGTATTATCTAAAGCGGTGAGGATATTCTGTGCCTTGGCTTTTTTGACTAAAGCGGTGAGGTCAGGAAACTCCAGTGTGACGGAGCCTGCTGCTTCCAGCCAAATGAGTTTGGCTTTTTCAGAGGGTTGAAAGCTTGTGGCATCAATCGGGTTATACACCTGAACTGTAATGCCGTAACGCTGCTCTAAATTACGCAAATGCTCCATGTTAGGGCCGTAAATATTGTCGGCCACCCAAACTTCATCGCCATAACTTAAAAAACAGGAATTAACTAAGTTGATTGCAGACAGGCCGCTAGGCGCCAGTAAGCAATTTTGCCCGCCTTCTATTTGTGCAATCTGATCACCAAGTGTAAAGGTGGTGGGTGTGCCATGTGTACCATAACTATAGTCATAAGCATCGGTCCAATGGCGGTTGAATAAGGCATTGGTATTTTCAAAAATAATGGTCGATGCACGAAATAGGGGAGGTTGTACACTTGAAATATATTGTGGGGCACGTCTTGGTGCATGAATTAAAGCAGTTTGAGCATTTTTTTTCACAGGTTCACTCAGGTAAATCAGTCTGTATTGGCTTTAGCTTAAGAGAAACACAGACTTTAGGCTATAAAAAAGCGGAACTGTTTAAAAATACAACATGACTGTTGAAGTTGGCGCTATTTTTGCAGAAGCTCAGGGGTAGACATGAGAAAGGATGAGTAAAATGCAAGCGCCATTAAGAGTGCATTATTTTCAGCACATTGCTGGAGAAGGGTTCGGAAGTTGCTATTCCTATTTAAAGCAGATGCAGGCACAAATCAGTGCAACAGAATTTTTTGCCTTGCCGCCTGAACAAAATATCGAAATTGAAGCCTTGCCACAGGTAGAAGATGTCGATTTGTTGATTGTGATGGGCGGCGCCATGAGTGTAAACGATGAGGCCAATTTCCCATGGTTGAAAATAGAAAAACGCTGGATTCGTCGCTATTTGTCTCTGGGTAAGCCTGCAATTGGTTTGTGTCTGGGTGGGCAATTAATTGCTAATGCACTTGGCGCAGCAGTCAGTCGTAATCCTGAACAAGAACGTGGTTGGCATGATGTGTATAAGGTCAGTGATGTACCTGCTTCCTGTTTTGAGCTGCCTGATCAAATTAAGGTGATGCAATGGCATGGCGAAACCTTTGAATTACCAAAAGGTGCTATACGCTTAGCTACCAACCCCGTTTGTACCAATCAGCTTTATCAAATAGGCAACCATGTCCTCGGTTTTCAGTTCCATCCTGAAATCACCCCACAGGTACTACAATTGTTTTTAGATAATGATGCTGAGAAAAATATCTTTGCAGGAACTTATGTACAAGCGGCTGCTGAATTGAAACGTAGTACAAGTCGTCAGTTTCAGCCGGGTAATCAATTGCTAAACCAAGCAATTGATTATTTACTCGCACAAACAAGCACTTGAAAGCAAATGGTTGTAATTGATCCATTATATAATTGGTAGAACATGAAAAATAAAGCAATAAAGGCTAAAAGGGATTTGCTTATGCATTAAACAATCGTTATAATGGGCGACCCTTTATGCAAGGGGGTTAACTGCGAAGAAAGTAGTTAACATCGTGACAGTCGTGGCATCGATCATGACCTTAGTGATAATTCACTGCCTTTGACACTTGCCTTAAATTAGTGGGGTGAGATGCGTCAAGGGTGATTCTTTATATATTTGGCTTGGAGTTAACTGGTATGTCTAACCAGAGAATTCGTATCCGTTTGAAGTCTTTTGATCACCGTCTGATTGATCAATCTGCTCAAGAAATCGTAGAAACCGCTAAGCGTACTGGCGCACAAGTGTGTGGTCCAATCCCGATGCCAACTCGCATCGAACGCTTCAACGTTTTAACATCACCACACGTAAACAAAGATGCGCGTGACCAGTACGAAATTCGTACTTATAAGCGTTTGATCGACATCGTTCAACCTACAGATAAAACTGTTGATGCGTTGATGAAATTAGATCTAGCAGCTGGTGTTGATGTTCAGATTGCATTGGGTTAAGGCTTTCGGTTAATTAACACTCTAAGTTAATTAGGCCGCTTTTTTAGAGGTTTATGCACATGGCTATTGGTTTAGTCGGTCGCAAGTGCGGTATGACCCGTATCTTTACAGATGCTGGTGTTTCTGTACCTGTTACAGTGATTGAGGTTGATCCTAACCGCATCACTCAAATCAAAACGCTTGAAACAGATGGTTATCAAGCAATTCAGGTTACTACTGGTGAACGTCGCGAATCTCGCGTAACTAACGCTCAGAAAGGTCACTTCGCTAAAGCGGGTGTTGCTGCTGGTCGTTTAGTTCAAGAATTCCGTGTTTCAGAAGCTGAGCTTGAAGGTCGTGAAGTTGGCGCTACTATCGGTGTAGATCTGTTTGCAGTGGGTCAAATTGTTGACGTTACTGGTCAGTCTAAAGGTAAGGGCTTCCAAGGTGGTGTTAAGCGTTGGAACTTCCGTACTCAAGACGCTACTCACGGTAACTCTGTTTCTCACCGTGTTCTAGGTTCTACAGGTCAAAACCAGACTCCTGGTCGCGTGTTCAAAGGCAAGAAAATGGCTGGCCATTTAGGTGCTGAACGCGTAACTACACAGGGTCTTGAAATCGTTGCTATTGACGCTGAACGTTCAGTTCTAGTTGTTAAAGGTGCGGTTCCTGGTGCTACTGGTGGCGACGTAACTGTTCGTCCTACGATCAAGGCCTGAGGGGAAATAACGTGAATTTAAAAACTGTTTCCGGCTCTGCTGTTGAGTTATCTGAAGTTGCTTTCGGACGTGACTTTAACGAAGCACTTGTACACCAAGTTGTTACAGCTTATTTAGCTGGTGGTCGTCAAGGTTCTAAAGCACAGAAATCACGTGCAGACGTTGCTGGCGGTGGTAAAAAACCATTCCGTCAAAAAGGTACTGGCCGCGCTCGTGCTGGTTCTATTCGTAGCCCAATCTGGGTTGGTGGTGGTAAAACTTTTGCTGCTCGTCCACAAGATTGGTCTCAAAAAGTTAACCGCAAAATGTACCGCGGTGCAATGCAATGTATCTTAGCTGAACTTGTTCGCCAAGATCGTCTTGTATTGGTTGAAGAGTTTGCTGTTGAAGCTCCTAAAACTAAAGAGTTGCTTGCAAAACTTAACGACTTGAATGCAACTCGCGCATTGATCGTAACTGAAGCTGTAGATGAGAATCTATATCTTGCAGCGCGTAACCTTCCACATGTAGATGTGGTTGATGCTACTGCAATCGATCCTGTTAGCTTGATCGCGTTCGACAAAGTTGTAATGTCTGTTGCTGCTGCTAAGAAAATTGAGGTAGAACTCGGATGAACAACGAACGTTTATATCAAGTCCTACAAGGACCTGTATTTTCAGAAAAAGCACAAGTTTTAGGCGAAACTGCTGGTGTTCAAGTATTTAAAGTTGCATTAAATGCAAACAAGCTTGAAATCAAAAAAGCTGTTGAGCAATTATTTGGTGTGGAAGTTGTTAAAGTTAACACGACTATCACTAAAGGTAAGACTAAGCGCTTTGGTCGTACATTAGGACGCCGTTCTGATGTTAAAAAAGCATACGTCACCCTGAAAGCTGGCCAAGATGTTGAAATGGCTGACTTGGGCGATACCGCTGAAAGCGCAGCGGAATAAGGACGAAATTTATGCCGATTCAAAAATGTAAGCCAACGTCTCCAGGACGTCGCTTTGTAGAGAAAGTCGTTCACGACCATCTTCACAAAGGTGCGCCTTATGCGCCGTTGGTAGAAGCTAAAAAACGTACTGGTGGTCGTAACAACAACGGTCACATTACTACACGTCACGTTGGTGGTGGTCATAAGCAACACTACCGTATCGTAGACTTCAAACGTAACAAAGATGGCATTCCTGCTGTAGTTGAGCGTATTGAATACGATCCAAACCGTACTGCACACATCGCATTGTTGAAGTATGCTGACGGTGAACGTCGTTATATCATTGCGCCTAAAGGTTTACGTGCTGGTGATCAAGTTCAATCTGGTAACGATGCTCCAATTCGTCCAGGTAACTGCTTACCACTTCGTAACATGCCTATCGGTGCTACTCTTCACAACATCGAACTTAAAATCGGTAAAGGCGCGCAATTAGCTCGTTCTGCTGGTACTTCAGTTCAATTGTTGGGTCGTGACGGTTCATACGCAATCGTTCGTCTACGTTCAGGCGAAATGCGTAAAGTGCACGTTGAATGCCGCGCTGTGTTAGGTGAAGTATCTAACTCAGAAAGCAACCTACGTTCACTTGGTAAAGCAGGTGCTTCGCGCTGGCGTGGTGTTCGTCCTACCGTTCGTGGTATGGCGATGAACCCGGTTGATCACCCACACGGTGGTGGTGAAGGGCGTACTAAAGGTATTCAACCTGTAAGCCCATGGGGTCAAAAAGCTAAAGGGTACAAGACACGTACCAACAAGCGTACGACTAAGATGATTATTCGCGACCGTCGCGTTAAGTAACAAGTAAAGGAATCTGACAATGCCTCGTTCTCTGAAAAAAGGCCCATTCGTCGATGCGCACTTGTTCGCTAAGGTTGAAGCGGCAATCGCGGCTAATAACCGTAAGCCGATCAAAACTTGGTCGCGTCGTTCGATGATCCTCCCGGATTTTGTTGGTTTAACAATTTCTGTTCATAATGGTCGTAACCATGTTCCAGTGATTATTTCTGAACACATGGTTGGTCATAAACTCGGTGAATTCGCGCCAACTCGTACCTATCGTGGTCACGGTGTTGACAAGAAGTCTAAACGTTAATAGGTGCTATGATGGAAGTAACTGCTAAATTACGCGGTGCCGCTATCTCGGCACAAAAAGCACGTTTGGTTGCAGATCTTATCCGCGGCAAATCTGTTGCGCATGCACTTAACATTTTAAACTTCAGCAACAAAAAAGCTGCTGTTTTAGTTAAGAAAGCATTGGAATCTGCAATTGCAAATGCTGAACACAATAACAGTTTAGATGTAGACGATTTGAAAGTATCTACGATTTACGTTGATGAAGGCATGAGCCTTAAACGTATTATGCCACGTGCTAAAGGCCGTGCAGATCGTATTACTAAGCGTACTTGTCACATCACCGTTAAGGTAGGGGTTTGATATGGGTCAGAAGGTTCATCCAATCGGTATCCGCCTAGGTGTTGTGAAACGTCATAACGCTAACTGGTATGCGAATCCGAAACAATACGCTGAATACTTGCTTAAAGACCTTCAAGTTCGTGAGTTTTTAACTAAAAAACTTAAGAACGCAATGGTAAGCAACATTCTTATCGAGCGTCCAACAGGCGCTGCTAAAGTAACAATTAGCACTGCTCGTCCTGGTATCGTAATCGGTAAAAAAGGCGAAGACATTGAGAAATTACAACGCGAATTAACATCTATTATGGGTGTTCCTGCGCAAGTAAGCATCAACGAAATTGACCGTCCAGACTTAGATGCTCGTTTAGTTGCTGAAGCAATTGCTTCTCAATTAGAAAAGCGTGTTATGTTCCGTCGTGCTATGAAGCGTGCGGTACAGAACTCTATGCGTGCTGGTGCTAAAGGTATCAAAGTTGAAGTTTCTGGTCGTTTAGGTGGTGCAGAGATTGCACGTACTGAATGGTATCGTGAAGGTCGTGTACCTTTGCATACACTTCGTGCGGACATCGACTATGCAACTATGCGTGCTGAAACAACTTACGGTACGATTGGTGTTAAAGTTTGGGTATTCCGTGGTGAAATCTTGGGTGGCATGAAACAAGTCATGAACCCAGCACCAGCTGAAGAACGTCCAGCTAAACGCGGTCGCGGTCGTGGTGAAGGTCAAGAGCGTCGTGGTCGTCGCAATGATCGTTCTGCTGAAAAGGGAGAATAATCCATGTTGCAACCTAAACGTACTAAATTCCGTAAGGTGCAAAAAGGCCGTAACACTGGTCTAGCGCACCGTGGTAGCTCAGTATCTTTCGGTACTATCGCACTTAAGTCAGTTGAACGTGGTCAAATGACTGCGCGTCAAATTGAAGCGGCGCGTCGTACAATTAGCCGTCGTATTAAGCGTGGTGGTAAGATCTTTATCCGTGTATTCCCAGACAAACCAATTACTTCTAAGCCTCTTGAAGTGCGTATGGGTAAAGGTAAAGGTTCTGTGGAATATTGGGTTTGTCAAATCAAACCAGGTAAAGTCTTGTACGAAATTGATGGTGTGGACGAAGAATTAGCACGTGAAGCGTTTACGCTTGCTGCTGCTAAACTTCCGTTTAAAACCACTATCGTGACTCGGACGGTAATGTAATGAAAACTAAAGATCTACGTGAAAAGTCGGTAGAAGAGTTGACAGCTTTGCTTGATGAGCAACAGCTTAACCAATTCCGTCTTCGTATGGCGAAAGCAACTGGTCAATTGGGTAAATCGCATGAAGTTGCGCTTACTCGTAAAACTATTGCACGCATCAAGACCCTCCTTACCGAAAAACAGGGGAACGGGCAATGAGTCAAAATACAGTCCGCACGTTAACTGGCAAAGTTGTAAGCGACAAAATGGAAAAATCTATTGTTGTCCTTATTGAACGCCAAGTTCAACACCCGTTGTATGGCAAATTGATTCGCCGTTCAACCAAATTACACGCTCATGATGAGAACAACACAGCCAAGATTGGTGATGTTGTGACTATCAAAGAAAGCCGCCCAATGTCTAAAACTAAGTCATGGACTTTAGTTGAAGTTGTTGAAGCTGCTGCTGAGTAATTAACGTTCTTGTTGCATCATCGGTCAATTTCGAGTACTCTTTGAGCCTTTCGAAATTGTGACCGGTGATGCTCGGTTTTGGAGTAGGGCAATGATTCAAACCGAAACGATGCTTGACGTAGCTGACAACAGTGGTGCTCGCCGCGTACAATGTATTAAAGTACTAGGTGGTTCACATCGTCGTTATGCTTCTGTTGGCGACATTATTAAAGTTACTGTAAAAGAAGCTATTCCACGCGCACGTGTTAAAAAAGGTGACGTGATGAATGCTGTTGTTGTACGTACAAAGTTCGGTATTCGTCGTCCAGACGGTTCTGTGATCCGTTTTGATGATAACGCTGCTGTTATTTTGAATAACAACAAAGCACCGATTGCAACTCGTATTTTCGGACCAGTGACTCGTGAACTTCGTACTGAACAGTTCATGAAAATCATTTCATTGGCTCCTGAAGTTCTATAAGAGGCAATCATGGCTAAGATTAAAAAAGGCGATCAGGTAATCGTGATCGCAGGTAAAGAAAAAGGCAAACAGGGTACTGTTTTGTCAGTTTCTAATGATCAAGTGAAGGTCGAAGGTCTTAACTTGGTTAAGAAGCACCAGAAGCCAAACCGTGCTACGGGCGCTGAAGGCGGTATCGTAACGCAGGAAGCTTCGCTTCATATCTCGAACGTGGCAATTTTTAATGCTACAACCCAAAAGGCTGACCGTGTTGGTTACCAAACGATTGATGGCGTGAAAACTCGCGTTTATAAATCAAATGGTGAATCAGTGGCGGTAGCGAAGTAATAGGTTGAAATAGGCAATGGCCAGACTTAAAACACGTTACAACGACGAACTTAAAGCTCAATTACAAGAACAATTGGGCGTTAAGAATGTGATGGAGATCCCTCGCATCACTAAAATTACCATCAACATGGGTGTTGGTGCTGCAGCTGCTGACAAGAAATTGTTAGATGGCGCTCTTTCTGATATGCAAGCTATTGCTGGTCAAAAACCAGTTTTAACATTAGCTCGTAAATCAATCGCTGGTTTTAAAATCCGTGATGGTTGGCCGATTGGTTGTAAAGTTACTTTACGCGGCGAACGTATGTACGAATTCTTAGACCGTTTGATCTCTATCGCGATCCCTCGTATCCGTGACTTCCGTGGTTTCTCTGCGAAATCATTCGATGGTCGTGGTAACTACTCTATGGGTCTCAAGGAACAAATCATGTTCCCTGAAATCGATTTTGATAAGATTGATCGAATTCGTGGTATGGACATCACCATTACTACGACTGCTCGCACCGATGACGAAGGCCGTGCGCTTATGCGTGCATTCGGCTTCCCGTTCAAATAAGAGGTCGATATGGCTAAGAAAGGTATGATTAATCGCGAATTGAAACGCGAAGCTACTGTTGCGAAATACGCTGCAAAACGTGCTGAATTAAAAGCAACGATTGCAAACGTAAATGCAAGCGACGAAGAGCGTTTCGAAGCGATGATGAAGTTACAAGCATTACCACGTAATGCGTCTCCAGTACGTCTTCGTAACCGTTGTGGTTTAACTGGTCGTCCTCATGGTTACTTCCGTAAGTTCGGTTTAAGCCGTAACAAATTACGTGACACAGTAATGCAAGGTGATGTACCGGGCGTTGTTAAGGCAAGCTGGTAAGGAGCACTATAAATGAGTATGCAAGATACCGTTGCCGACATGCTAACGCGTGTTCGTAACGCTCAAATGGCAAAGAAGCAAACTGTTTCTATGCCTAATTCTAAGTTGAAAGTTGCTATTGCAAACGTACTTCAACAAGAAGGTTATATCGCAAATGTAGAAGTTGCTGACAACGAAGGCAAAGCTACTTTAACGATTACTTTAAAATATTTTGAAGGCAAACCAGTTATCGAAACTGTGAAACGCGTAAGCCGTCCAGGTCTACGTCAGTATCGCGGTAAAGATGCACTTCCAAGCGTTAAGCAAGGTTTAGGTATTGCAATCGTTTCTACAAGCAAAGGCATCATGACTGATCGCGCTGCACGTGCTGCAGGTATCGGTGGTGAAGTTATTGCTTTTGTTTCTTAATAATAGGTGATTCCTCATGTCTCGTGTGGCTAAAGCCCCAGTAACTGTACCTAACGGTGTTACAGTTACTCAGAACGGCCGGCAGGTCGAAGTGAAAGGCAGCAAAGGTACATTGTCTTTCAACCTGCATGCGCTGGTCGAGCTAAAACAGGAAGACGGTATTCTAGCTATTGCTCCTAAAGCTGAGTCGAAAGACGCTTGGATGCAAGCTGGTACCGCTCGCGCTGTGCTTAACAACCTTGTAAAAGGTGTAAGCGAAGGCTTCGAACGCAAGTTGCAATTGATTGGTGTTGGTTATAAAGCTGCGGTTAAAGGTAACGTTGTTAACCTTAACCTTGGTTTCTCACACCCAATCGACTACACACTTCCTGAAGGTGTAACTGCAGAAACTCCAACTGCAACTGAAATTATCCTTAAATCTGCTGATAAAGCAGCTTTAGGTCAAGTTGCTGCAGACATCCGTGGTTACCGTCCACCAGAGCCATATAAAGGTAAAGGTGTTCGTTATTCTGACGAAGTTGTACTTCGTAAAGAAGCTAAGAAGAAATAAGGCGCGAGGTTCTTATGAACGAAAAGAAACAATCCCGTTTGCGTCGTGCGAAAAGCACACGCTTGCACATCCGTGCATTGGGTGCGACTCGTTTGTGTGTAAACCGCACTCCGCGTCACATCTATGCTCAAGTTATTTCAGCAGATGGTGGCAAAGTTTTAGCGCAAGCTTCAACTTTAGATGCTACTTTACGTGCTGGTACAACTGGTAACGTTGAAGCAGCTCAAAAAGTAGGTGCTTTAATCGCAGAGCGTGCGAAAGCAGCTGGTGTAACTAAAGTTGCATTTGACCGTTCTGGTTTTAAATATCATGGTCGTATCAAAGCCTTGGCTGATGCTGCTCGTGAAAACGGCTTGGAGTTCTAATCATGGCTAAAGTTGAACAAAACGAAGGTCTTGTTGAAAAGCTGGTTGCCGTTGATCGTGTAGCCAAAGTTGTTAAAGGTGGTCGTATCTTCTCTTTCACAGCATTAACTGTTGTGGGTGATGGTAATGGTCGCGTAGGTTTTGGTCGTGGTAAAGCACGTGAAGTTCCAGCTGCTATTTCTAAAGCACTTGAAGCTGCTCGTCGTAACATGATCACAATCGAATTGGCAGACGGTACTTTACAACACCCAATTCACGCACGTCACGGTGCAAGCCGTGTTTACATGCAACCAGCATCTGAAGGTACTGGTGTAATTGCGGGTGGTTCTATGCGTGCAGTTTTAGAAGCTGCAGGTGTACGTAACGTATTGACTAAATGCCGTGGTTCTACTAACGCTGCAAACGTAGTTAACGCAACTTTCAACGGTTTGCGTGATATGACAACTCCTGAAAAGGTTGCTGCGAAACGTGGTCTTTCAGTAGAACAAATTCAAGGGTAATCAATCATGAAAACGATTAAAGTTACCCAGACTAAATCTGCATCGCACCGCTTGAAAAATCACAAGCTTAGCCTTAAAGGTTTAGGTCTGCGTCGTATTGGTCATACTGTAGAAGTGCAAGATACGCCTTCTAACCGTGGTATGATCAACCAAGTCTACTATATGGTTAGTGTAGAGGAATAAGCCATGACTCTGCGTTTAAATGAACTTGCACCTGCAGAAGGTGCTAAGCGTGAAGCCCGTCGTCTAGGCCGTGGTATCGGTTCTGGCGTTGGTAAGACTGGTGGTCGTGGTATCAAAGGTCAAAACTCACGTAAGAGCGGTGGTACACGTCCTGGATTCGAAGGTGGTCAAACTGCGTTATATCGTCGTTTACCTAAATTCGGTTTCACTAGCCAAATCGCTTTGAAAACTGCTGAAGTACGTTTATCTGAGCTTGCTAAAGTTGAAGGCGACATCGTTAGCCTAGAAACTTTAAAAGCAGCGAACGTTGTACGTAAAGATATGATTCGTGCTCGTATCGTACTTTCTGGTGAAATTACTCGCGCATTCACTGTTCAAGGTGTTGCTGTGACTAAAGGCGCTAAAGCTGCTGTTGAAGCTGCTGGCGGTAAAGTCGAGGAGTAATCCCCAGTGTCTATGACTCCTAGTTCTTCAGGTCATGTTCATATGATGAAAGGCCAACCATTTCATGTGAAATATCGTGAAATTATACGCCGAATGATGTTTCTCATTGGTGCGTTGTTGGTGTTTCGACTAGGAGCGCATATTCCAGTACCAGGCATTAATAATGCTGCACTTGAACATTTGTTTAATGCAAACCAAGGTACAATCCTTGGTTTGTTTAACATGTTTTCGGGTGGTGCATTAGAGCGGATGTCGATTCTTGCTTTAGGGATCATGCCATACATTTCTGCATCGATTATTGTGCAGTTAATGTCAACCGTGGTTCCTTCGCTGGAAGCTTTGAAAAAAGAAGGCGAACAAGGCAAGCGTAAAATTAATCAATATACGCGCCAAGGAACACTTTTTCTTGCACTTGTGCAAGCAATTGGTATGTGTGCAGGTCTGATTAGTCAAGGGATTACCCTTACTTCAGGTCTGGCTTTTTACGTTCCAGCTGTTACCTCTTTGGTAGCAGGAACTATGTTCCTAATGTGGTTGGGTGAACAAATTACCGAACGCGGAGTGGGTAATGGTATTTCCATGATCATTTTCGCAGGTATTGTTGCAGGCTTGCCTAATTTAATTATGCAGTCTTTCTCATCTATTGATAGCGGTCAGTCTAGTCTGATTGGCTTGGCAATTTTTGGCCTCTTATCATTGGGTGTACTTGCAGCAATTGTGTTTATTGAGAAGGCGCAGCGTCGTATTCCAGTAAACTATGCTCAAAAACAACAAGGTCGTCGTGTATTTACTGCACAGCAAACGCATTTGCCATTAAAAATTAATATGGCAGGTGTTATTCCTGCAATCTTTGCCAGTTCATTGCTTTTGTTCCCTGCGAGCTTAGGTCAGTGGGTGGGTAGTGCAGATCCTAATGCAGGATTAATCAAGCGTAGTCTTCAAGACTTGGCATTGGTATTGTCGCCTGGACAACCGTTGTATTTGGTGCTCTTTGGTGCGTTAATTATCTTTTTCTGTTACTTCTATACAGCGCTGGTATTCAGTCCTAAAGAGGTTTCAGAGAACTTGAAACGCAGCGGAGCTTATGTGCCTGGTATTCGCCCAGGTGAGCAAACTGCTCGTTACTTAGATCATATTCTCAGTCGTTTGACCTTTATTGGCGCGATTTACATCACAGTGATTTGTTTAATGCCAATGGTATTACAGAGCTCTTTTGGTATTCCATTCTATTTGGGTGGTACCTCATTGCTGATTGTTGTGGTGGTCGTGATGGACTTTATGGCTCAGCTTCAAGCACATCTCACCTCGCACCAGTACGATAATCAAACGTTAATGAGAAAAACGACTGCTCATCCTAAGGGATAAGCGCACTTAGAGGTTTCATCATGAAAGTACAAGCTTCTGTAAAGAAAATTTGTGGTAGCTGTAAAGTTATCCGTCGTAATGGGGTTATCCGCGTAATTTGCAGCGCAGAACCTCGTCATAAGCAGCGTCAAGGTTAATTTGATTAAGACCTGTTGATTTCAGTAGGCTAATTAGGTTATTATCCGCCCCTCAAGATTTTTGTGGGGCGGTTGATTATCTTAACTGCCTTTTTGGAGAAAATTGAATGGCTCGTATTGCCGGTGTAAACATTCCGGATAACAAGCACGCTGTTATCTCTCTCACTTATATCTTTGGTATTGGTCGCCACACTGCTAAGACTATCTTGGCTGCTGCGGGCATCGCACCAACAACAAAGATCCGTGAACTAGATGACGCTCAGCTTGATGCGATTCGTGCAGAAGTTGCTAAGGTTCCGACCGAAGGTGACTTACGTCGCGAAATTTCCATGAACATTAAACGTTTAATGGATTTGGGCTGCTACCGCGGTCTTCGTCATCGTCGCAGCTTGCCTGTCCGTGGTCAACGCACCAAAACTAACGCACGTACCCGTAAAGGTCCGCGCAAACCGATTAAGAAATAAGATTTCTGGAAGCTAAAAGATGGCTAAAGATACTCGCACACGCAAGAAGGTCACTCGTACCGTCTCTGAAGGTGTTGCACACATTCACGCTTCTTTTAATAACACCATTGTGACCATTACCGATCGTCAAGGTAATGCACTGGCTTGGGCTACCTCAGGTGGACAAGGCTTCCGTGGATCACGTAAATCAACTCCGTTCGCTGCTCAGGTAGCTGCTGAAGTTGCTGGTAAAGCTGCTTTAGATTACGGTTTGAAAAACTTGGACGTCCTTGTTAAAGGTCCTGGTCCAGGTCGTGAGTCTGCGGTTCGTGCATTAGGTGCAGTGGGTTATAAAATTAACAGCATTACCGATGTGACTCCAATCCCTCACAACGGTTGCCGTCCACCTAAAAAACGT
This sequence comes from Acinetobacter sp. A2, assembly GCF_048537555.1. Classification (NCBI taxonomy): domain Bacteria; kingdom Pseudomonadati; phylum Pseudomonadota; class Gammaproteobacteria; order Moraxellales; family Moraxellaceae; genus Acinetobacter; species Acinetobacter sp. A2. The sequence goes on along the minus strand of NZ_CP183239.1, from coordinate 2,501,057 downwards.
CGCGTGTAAGGAGAAACATTCATGGCTCGTTATATTGGTCCAAAATGCAAACTCTCTCGCCGCGAAGGGACAGACCTGCAACTTAAATCTGGCGTTAAACCTTTTGACGTCAAAACTAAAAAACACGCTAAAGCACCTGGCCAACATGGCGGGGCTCGTGGTGGTAAGCAATCTGAGTACTCACTACAATTACGTGAAAAACAAAAAGTACGTCGTATGTACGGTGTTTTAGAGCGTCAATTTAGTAACTACTATAAAGAAGCTGCTCGTGTGAAAGGCGCAACAGGTGAAAACTTGTTGAAATTGCTCGAAAGCCGTCTTGATAACGTTGTTTATCGCATGGGTTTTGGTTCTACACGTGCAGAAGCTCGTCAGCTTGTATCTCACCGTAGCATTACTTTAAATGGTCGTCGTGTTAACATTGCGTCTATCCAAGTTAAAGCTGGTGATGTAATTGCAGTTCACGAAGGTGCAAAACAACAATTACGTATTAAAAACGCAATTGAATTGGCTGCTCAACGTGGTATCCCTTCTTGGATGGAAGTTGACCATTCTAAATTAGAAGGTACGTTCAAAGCTGCACCAGATCGTTCTGATTTACCTGCTGAAATCAACGAAAGCTTGATTGTAGAATTGTATTCTAAATAATCCTTGAGGTAGCAATAATGACGCGTACTGCAAATGAGTTTCTTACTCCGCAAGCGATCAAGGTCGAAGCGGCAAGCGGGACCTCGGCAAAAGTTATTCTAGAACCATTAGAGCGTGGCTTTGGTCATACTCTTGGTAATGCTTTACGTCGCATCCTTCTTTCTTCTTTACCTGGCGCAGCTGTGGTAGAAGTTGAAATTGAAGGTGTCGAGCACGAGTACAGTACTTTGGAAGGCTTGCAGCAGGACATCGTCGAGCTCTTGCTGAACCTGAAAGGATTGTCTATTAAGCTGTTCGATCAAAATGAAGCTTATTTGACATTGGAAAAACAAGGTCCAGGCGATGTAACTGCTGCAGACCTTCGTTTACCACATAATGTTGAAGTGGTTAACCCTGAACACTTGATCGGCACGTTAAGTGCTACAGGCAATTTAAAAATGCGCCTGAAAGTTGCTCAAGGCCGTGGTTATGAAACATCTGACTCACGTTTCCCAGAAGGCGAAACTCGCCCTGTAGGTCGTTTGCAGTTAGATGCTTCTTATAGCCCAATCAAACGTGTGTCTTACATCGTAGAAAATGCGCGTGTAGAACAACGTACTGACCTTGACAAGTTGGTCATTGATCTTGAAACCAACGGAACTGTAGATCCAGAAGAAGTAATCCGCAAAGCGGCAACAATCTTGCAACAACAAATTGCAATTTTTGTTGATCTTCAGAAAGATCAAGCTCCTGTTGCTCAAGAGCCTCGTGAAGAAGTTGATCCAATCTTGCTTCGTCCAGTAGATGATCTAGAGCTTACTGTTCGTTCTGCTAACTGTTTGAAAGCAGAAAATATTTACTACATTGGTGATCTTGTACAGCGTACTGAAGTTGAGCTACTTAAAACGCCTAACTTGGGTAAAAAATCGCTTACAGAGATCAAAGATGTTCTGGCTTCAAAAGGCTTACAGCTCGGCATGCGTTTAGAGAACTGGCCACCAGCTAGTCTCCGTATGGACGATCGTTTCGCCTATCGTAGCCGTTAATTAAGTAGGACTATCACCATGCGTCATCGTAATAGTGGTGTGAAATTAGGCCGTACAAGCAGCCATCGCAAAGCGATGTTCCAAAACTTGGCTAATTCTTTGTTCGAACACGAGTTAATCAAAACGACTGTTCCTAAAGCAAAAGAATTACGTCGTGTTGCTGAGCCTTTAATCACTTTAGCTAAAAACGATACAGTAGCAAACCGTCGTTTGGCGTTTGCTCGTACTCGTTCAGCAGCAACTGTTGGTAAATTATTTACCGTTCTTGGCCCTCGTTACAAAGAACGTAACGGCGGTTATCTACGTGTTCTTAAAGCGGGCTTCCGTGCAGGTGATGCTGCACCGATGGCTTACGTTGAGCTAGTAGATCGCGAAGTTAAATAATTTCGCCAAGAATAACGCACGTTGTTCGAAAAAGACCGGTTTTACCGGTCTTTTTTTATGCCTGTAAATTTTTCAAGCATGCTGATTATCTAAAATTGTCCTGAAATGATAAGAATTTAAGCTTCTTTTTTTAAACTTGACATTGTGTATTGTCAAATATGTGTTTTAATAAAAATCATCATTCAAACTGGACAATAAAACATGGATAAGCAGGTTGATATTTTAATTATCGGGGCAGGTATTTCGGGTATTGGTTTGGCTGCACACCTCACGCAACATTGCCCGCAGCGTTCTTTTGAGATTATTGAGCGTCGCCAAAGTTTTGGTGGAACGTGGGACTTATTTCAATATCCTGGTATTCGTTCAGATTCGGATATGTCTACTTTTGGCTATAACTTTAAACCTTGGAAAAAAACCAATGTACTGGCGGATGGCGCATCAATCAAAGGTTATTTGGCTGAAGTTATTCAAGAAAAATCATTAAACAGTAAAATTCATTTTCAGCATCGCGTGTTATCTGCTAACTATGACAGCCAAGCGCGTAAATGGATGTTAAAAATCGAAAATGCAGCCCAGCAGATTGAAACTTGGGTAGCTAATTTTGTACTCGGTTGTACTGGTTATTATAACTATGATCAGGGCTTTCAACCTGAGTTTCCAAATCAAGCAGCGTTTAAAGGCACTTTTATTCATCCGCAGCATTGGCCTGAAAATTTTGATTATCGTGGTAAAAAAGTTCTCATTATTGGCAGTGGAGCAACGGCAATTACTTTAGTACCTGCCATGGTTAAAGGAGGTACAGCGCATGTAACGATGTTGCAGCGCTCTCCAACCTATATTGCATCTGTGCCTGCTATGGATTTTGTTTACGAGCAGATGCGTAAGGTTTTACCTGAAGATGTTGCTTATAAAATTATACGTGCACGTAACATTGGCATGCAGCGTGCCATTTATGCCTTGGCACAAAAGCAACCAAAATTGCTCCGCACTTTGTTATTAAAGTCGATTCAGATGCAGCTCAAAGGCAAAGTCGACATGAAACATTTCACGCCGCATTATAATCCGTGGGATCAACGCTTATGTGTCGTGCCTGATGGAGATTTATTTACCATTTTACGTGAAGGTCATGCATCAATTGAAACGGATCATATCGTGCAATTTACCGAAACAGGGGTGCAATTAAAATCAGGTAAGCATTTAGACGCAGATATTATTGTGTCTGCAACAGGCTTGAACATTCAGATTCTAGGGGGCATACAAGCCACAATTGACGGTCAGCCAATGGATACCTCGAAGCACATGCTTTATCAGGGCGTAATGGTGAGTGATGTACCGAATATGGCGTTAATTATTGGTTATATCAATGCGTCTTGGACTTTAAAAGTGGATGTTGCCGCGGATTATATCTGTCGTTTATTCAACTATATGGATCAACAAGGCTATGATGAGGTCATCCCACAAGGTGATCAAACTGAGTTGTTGGAAGATACGGTGATGGGCAGTTTGAGTTCAGGCTACATTGCCCGGGCTGCCGATGTGATGCCGAAACAAGGCAAACATGCACCATGGCGTGTGACCAATAACTATTTGAAAGATCGTAAAACATTGAAACAAGCCAGTTTTGAAGATGGTATTTTAAAATTCAAAAAACAGGCACCAGTGCAGCAGCGTAAGCCGAAATTAGTGTCTTAAAACTTATGGTGCAAGTGTATGCAAGATACGCTTGCACCAAATTCTCTGCATGGATCGATGCTCTATAAAGAACGTGCAATCAACTCCTTCATAATTTCATTGCTGCCTGCATAAATACGATTGGCACGATTGTCTAAATAGGCACGTGCAATTGGATATTCCAGCATATAGCCATAACCACCATGTAGTTGTAAGCATTCATCGACCACTTTGGAATACAGTTCTGAAACTTTGTATTTTGCCGCTGCAGCCGCTTCTACGCTGAGTTGATTATTCAGTTGCAGTTGCATGCAGCCATCGACAAAAGTACGGCAGAAATCGATTTCTGTACGCAGCTCTGCTAGTTTAAAACGCGTATTTTGAAAACTTTTCAAGCTTTTACCAAAGGCATGTCGTTGTTGGGTATATTGCAAAGTGTGTGCAAAGGCAGCTTCTGCGCCAGCTTGGCACAGAATAGCGACGATCAAACGTTCCCAAGCCAGTTCTTGCATGAGTAGCATAAACCCTGCGCCTTCAGTGCCGAGTAAATTCGCTCGTGGTACGCGAACATTGTCAAAAAACAGCTCACAAGTGTCTTGGCCTTTCATTCCAATTTTATTCAGTGGTTTGCCTTTGCTAAAACCGACTCGATCTGCTTCGACCATAATTAAAGATAAATTTGCCGAGCCTTTATCGGTATTGCCTGTTTTACAAACTACGATAGCCATATCGCACAAATAGCCATTGGTAATAAAAATTTTAGAACCGTTAATCACATAGTCATCACCATCTATTACTGCAGTTGTACGCACTGCTTGTAAGTCCGAACCTGTGCCTGGTTCGGTCATGGCAATGGCGGTAATGACTTCACCCGTGGCCATTCGTGCTAACCAATGCTGTTTTTGCGCGTCAGTCCCAAAGTTGTTGATGTAATTTGCAACAATATCTGAGTGCAGTGAAAATCCTGTAGCACTGTCACCTGCATAGGCTTGTTCTTCAAGTAGAATCATGCTGTATAAACGGTTTACCGCTGAACCTCCATACTGTTCAGGCATGGTGCTGCACAGTAAACCCAATGCACCTGCTTTTTGCCAAAGTTCACGGTCTACATGCTGTTGTGCTTCAAATCTTTCTGTATGCGGAATCACCTCCTGCAGATAAAATTTGCGCACTAAATCACGAAAACTTTCATGTTCAGCATTAAATAAAGTTCGTGGCAACATATTTTGAATGGGACGAATTGCAGCAGATTGCATAGGGTCATCTTCCTGATGGTGTTGTTTTAAATTCACCTTAGAAGAGTTACTTAAGCTGAACAAGGTGCAGAATGCTTAATTCAGCAGACAGAATGATGCTTTTGGTCAATGCTGCACAAAAGTCATCGAAACTTTAAAAGGGGTCGGTTAAACTAGCTGGAGTTTAATTTGAATGGGGAATAACCATGAGTGAAGACATCAGCTTAGAAGAACGTAAAGTCATTTACCGCGCCCGTCGTGGTTTAAAGGAAATTGATGTCTACTTTGACCCGTATGTAAAAAATCATTATCTAAATGCCAGCGCAGAAGAAAAACAAATGTTTGCCGATTTGGTTGCACAGGAAGACCCAGACTTACTGGACTGGTTTATGGAAGTAGCTGAGCCGCCACGCCCTGAGTTAAAAGACTTTATTCAAAAACTCAAAAATTATGTACATGGCTAAACAGCAAATTCAGCTGAAACGCAGTCGTTTGGCTTTGCTGTTTCAGCTGATGGTTGGAAGTGTGATTGTGCTGCTTTTGGCACAGGTTTTAGCAACATGGCTATGGCTTTGTTGTTGTCTAATTTTAGGCGGAGCCTATTTCAAATTTTTAAAGAGCAATCGCATCCTGAGTTTAGATCAGTTAGATGAACATGAATGGTCGATTGCCTATTTTGCTCCGCAGGCAGCATCACAGCATATAAAAACACTAAGAAAAACGACACCGCAGCAAACAGAAATTCGTCGCGTACAGTTGCGGCAAGTCGTTGATCATCAAATTTATATTGTGCTGTATTTTCAGAAGGCATTAAAACCTGCTGTGATTTGGTGTGATCAAGTTTCTACTGCCGAATGGAAAGCACTTAAAGTATTGGCGAAAATGCTCTAGTTTTCGGACATTTGTATATTTTTAATAAAATAAAAAAACATAATTATCATAAAGATAAAAAAATCACTCACTTTTTGTGCTCTAATCAGTCATTTTAAATTGGCAAAAAAGATTAACCTTATCCCTATTTTTGGTTATATTGATTCCAGACAAGTGTAGAGCAATACATTTCAGAGCAATGAAATGATTGGATTGTAATTTGTTGAAAGATTTTTTATTTATACCGCGTAAGCGGGTACCAGTTAATAAGTAGCATGTGCTGAACCGTCGCAATGCTACTTTTTTTTGCCTAAATTTTGTCGGATGACAGATTACAGTCAATTTTCAAGACTGAAAAACATGGCAAAGTTATCTATCTGAAGCTGAAGCAAGATGCTTTTATTCAGATATTGCTTCTGCTATGTTTGTTGCAATGGACATAAACACAATTATAGAGGACAGGAAAATGTCGCAAGTCCAAAAAATAGGCCAGGGTGTGGCCGTATTCGCAATCACAAGTTTATTATTATCAGGTTGTTCACAAGTGGTTAAAACGGGAGCGAATGTCGCGCTTGGTTTTACTGAAAAGCATATTGTGCCGCCAATTTTGGCCATGGAAGATGCTGAAATGGTGTGTAATTCTGGTAACTCACTTACACCAGCCATTATGGCCACCAAAGACATGGGTGCAGACCCGACACGTGTTGCAGTATTGATGTACTCGGCTGCAGGAATTTGTGCTGAAGAAAAAGCCTTGGATGCAGAGCTGCGCTATTTACGTGCGGCCAAAGCAGGGCAGGTGTCAGAGGCACAAGATGCGCGTATTCAGCAAAAACGCTGGGCAGCATTGGCAGCACAACGCCAATATACGGGTTATCAACTGTTTCAGCATCGTTGGGAAAAGAAATATAGAAAAGCCTTAGGAGAAGGCTGCCCTAAAATGAACGGCGATATTGAACAAACCGTATATATGCTGGGCATGCTCAGTGGTTTACAAGCCATGACCAATGATATTAATTCAGGCGGTGCTGTGCATGTACCTAAAGATATTGCAGCAATTGTTGAACGTGGAATGACCTGTTTAAACAATGAAAAATTCTGGGGTGCACCTGAAGCCACCCGTGCAGTAATTTGGACCTTATTGCCAGGTGCAGGAGATGGTAAACCTGATCCGTATCAAACCTTAAAACAATCCATGCAAATTGGCGAAGCCAAAGGTGTACGTTTATCTCATGCTTTGTATGCAGTTGCAGCGCAAGCCAGTGGTGAAGATGCCAAAATTCGGGATGCTTTAAAATCTTTTGCTAATGCTCGCAGTGACGAAAAACCTGTCAATCCACAATTTAAACTGATTGATGCCATGGCCGGAAGCATGGTACAAGGAATTTCTGACCGTTATTGGACAGAAAATACAGGAATCCGTGGTAATGATGATGCAATGAAGCGCTTCTGGGATGAACAGGACAACTCATCAGAATTAGATGATTTGTTTAATGAGGATACCGCAGCACAACTGTAAACTGTAAGCAACTTTGCCCAATCTGAATTGTTGTTGTATTCACATTGGGCAAGCATTGATGAATATCAGGACATAATAAGAATAACTGGAGGGCAAAGTTACCTATGCAATATTCATCTCAATTTCTCAATCGAAAAATTGTGTTTATTGCGGCATGTATGTCAATTTCTGCATGCTTACAGGTCTTTGCAGAGCATTTTATTTACTGGTCTAGCCATTTGTTGGATGAGTTCTGGCGTTTATGGACAGGGCATTGGGTACATGTCGGTTGGATACATTACTTACTCAACATGATTGCTTTTGCCTGTTTACCTTTTATTTTTCCACATGCCAAAGTCTGGCACTTTGCCGCACTGCTCTTGGTGTTACCCCCTGCAATCAGTTTGAGTTTTTATTATTTTCTTGCCGATATTGATGCCTATGCAGGCCTGTCTGGTGTGCTGCATGGTGCTTATGTGGCCGTAGCTTGTGTTCATTTACTCTATAAAAAAGAACGTAGTTTTGCCACTTTGGTATTGACGCTGATTTTACTAAAACTATTCTGGGAAAATACCATGGGCAGTTTGGGTACAGCTGAACTCATTGGTAGCCCTGTTTTAGTTGAAGCGCATTTACTGGGGGTGATTTGGGGGGTATTTTTTGCATTGGGCTATATTATTTGGGCCTATTGCATCGACCCTAAATAAAGCATATTCCAATACAACGATAGCAACCGAACCGTATGACAGTTGACCATTTTAACGAAAAAGAAAATCTATATTGTCATTTTAATGATCATTACTTTGATGCACATTTAAACAGAATATAAAAAACCCAATAGAAGATGGATTTTTCTATTGATGAAAAACCGACAGAGATTCGAGCGATTTGGTTTCTGCGCAAAATAAAAACAGGACAATATATGCACAATAACGGACAACGCAGGTCTGGCTTGGCTTTGCTCAGACATATATGGACAGAATGGATTTCTACATTCGTTATTTTGATCTTACTGTTACTTACCTTGATTATTGGCACCGGTGAAATGGTACATGGTCAGTTGTTGCGTATGGGCGAGCGCTTATATGGCGACCCTGCAACAGGCATGCAATATTCATTTTTACGCGCTGAACCGACAGCGCCCGATTGTGAGCGCAACCCCGATGTAGATGCACAGGTGAAGGCACAAATGCAGGCCAATGCTGCCGATGAGTTTGCCGATATTTTTGGGACAGCTTCAGAGTCCGATGTGCGTTCTTCTATTTTGGCGGCTAAACAAATTTGTGAAGAAAAATATCAATTTCACGATCAAGCAATTCAGCACATTCAAGCGCATCCAAGCTTAGCGCTCTACCGTACGGTAGAAACCTCATTTTTTGGCATCTTTAAATTTGGTACTGAAAATCGCGCTATTTTGTTGGTGTTGATGGTGGTGTTTGCGGCAATTAGTGCCACTTTAAAAACCCACCATATTGGTTTACGTGGGCCTGCCACGAAAATTGATTTTAAGGTGTATTCGACCTTAATGCTGGTGGCAAATGGTTTCTTGACCGCATCAAGTATTAGCCAATATCGTTCTGTGCTGAATTCGGGCGTACCGATGAGCAGCGAGATGCAGATTATTTACTGGCTGTGGATGATCTTGTTTACAACGCTCACCTTGATCAGCCTGTTTCAGTTGTTCAAACCACCTGCACCGACACGTGAGGGCGGCAGTTTAGGGTTGGCTTTCCTGAGTGTACCTTTGTACGCGTATATGGCGATTAGTACAGGCTTCTCCTTCACCTTCCTGATGGATTATCCGATGGGGCAAGGGATTTACTTGGGACAGTTGGTTGAATTCTCCAGTATTTTCCTCAATTTAGCGCTGTTCATTTGGGCGGGGATGTTGCTGAAACAAACTCGAATTGTCGATTTATTCTTGAATATTTTGCGTCCATGGCATCTTGCACCAGAAACTCTCACTTGGCTGATTTTGATTGCAGCAGCCTTACCAACGGCCTATACAGGTGCATCGGGTATTTTTGTAATTGCTGCAGGTGCGATTATTTATAAAGAGGTCTGGAATGCAGGCGGACGTCGTCAGTTTGCATTGGCTGCTACAGCGATGTCTGGTTCAATGGGTGTGGTTTTACGTCCATGTCTTTTGATTGTGGTGGTGGCATCACTCAATAAAGAAGTCACGACGGACTTGCTGTATCACTATGGCTTGTATGTCTTCTTATTAACCTCAACTTTATTCTTGATCATTTCGCTGTTCTTTGCCGAGAGTAAATTCCGTATTGCTGCGCCAAGTGTTGCTGCACCATTGTCGTTCCGTGCTTTAGGCCCAGTTCTGCCGTATATCATTATTTTTGTGTTGATTTGGGCTTTCTATAAATATGCTCTCGACACCAATATGAATGAATTTACAGCACCTGTGATGATGCCTGTGATTCTTTTGATGATGGTGTTGTTTGATAAATTACGTCACGAACCTGCACCGATTCCACCAATGGGGCAGTGGGATCAGACCTTAGATACGCAGCCCGCAGCATCACAGACCGCAAATTCAGCGGAGCGTTCATTACTGACTGCGCCAGATTCACCATTGCGTCAATATGGATTCTTTAAAGCATTACATCTATCTACCAGTGAAACGGTGGGACACATTGGTGCTTTGGTCATTTTGATGGCGCTGTCGGTGAGCGTAGGGGGATATTTAGAACGCATTGAAATTATGGATGCTTTCCCAACTGATATTAGCAGCATCTTCATTGTGATTAGTTTGATCGTTGCTCTAATGATTTTTGTGGGAATGATCATGGATCCGTTTGGTGCGGTGATTCTGATTTCTGCAACGGTTGCCCCTGTAGCTTATCAATATGGCATTCATCCTGTGCATTTCTGGATGATTACTCTGATTGGCTTCGAGCTAGGCTATGTCACACCACCTGTGGCACTGAACCATTTATTGGCACGTCAGTCCATTGGCGATGAAGAAGTTGCAGCAGCAGATGCAGAAGTCAGACATAAATCCTTCTACTATCGCTTTGAACGCTGGATTTTACCTGTGATTGTGATGCTGCCAGCCATGCTTATCATTGCCTATGTGCCTTATATGTTTAAGTTATTCGGTTGGTATGAGTAAGCTTTTGATAAGCCTTATATAATTAATAAAATCTTAAATACCCTGTCCTTGTGACAGGGTATTTTGTATCCGAATGATCTGATTGAAAAACTTAATGGTCTGAAGGGTGGTGATGCCAGCGTTTTTGTAGCAATGGACTGCATAACACGATGGCAGTCAGAATTAGAGCAAAACCAATTAAGCTAAACACATCAGGCGTTTCTTGCCAAAAACTGAAGCCCCAAATTCCTGCAAAAATAATCGCAATATAATTTACGGGGCCAATTTGGCCAGCAGGGGCAAGACGATAGGCATTTGACATAAAAATCTGACTGATATTGGCCAAGAGTCCTGCACCAATTAAAAAACTCAGTTCAGTCCAAGTATAGGGACGCCATGACCAAAACATAGGAATGACCGAAATGAGCGTACCAATCAGGCAAAAGTAAAACACAATCCGTTCAGGTGGTTCGGTTTGTGTCAGAGCACGTACTGTGACAAATGCCATTGCTGCTAAAAAACTGGCACTGAGACCAATGGCAGACATACTGTTAAACATACCTGCATCGGGTTTGGCCACAAACAACACGCCAAATAGACCGATACATGCAGCCAAAAGCATCGACTTGGTGATTTTTTCTTTAAGGAACAGCCATGCAATCAGCGGAATAAAGATTGGTGAGGAGTAAGTAAAAACCATTGCATTGGACAGTTTTAAATTGGCAATGGCATAGAAAAAGCCATACATGGCGGTAAGACCGACCACAGAACGCCAAGTATGCATCCACAATTTTTGTGTTTTAAAAAAGCTCAAGCCTTTGTTAAAAAGTAGCGGGATAAAAATAAAGATGCCGATAAAATTGCGGAAAAAGACCACAGTGGCGTTATCTACCGTTTCTGAGGCATAACGCACGCAGACACCCATCAATGAAAAAAGAAAAGCCGAGCAGGTCAACAGCATGATTGCTTTGAGCAAATTCTGTTGGGCAGAACTGGGAGATGTCATACAAATAAAGCCAGAATAACCTAGGGCTATTCTAGCTTAAATTGACGACGTACAGACGAGATATTGCACAGCAAGGCTGTTATTGCGCTAGCTGTGCCTCCAAAATTTTAATTTGTTCTTCTTTGAGTTTAATCAACTCATCAGCATCGGCATGCTGCTGTTTTAACAAGCTGCTCTGATCATTCAATTGGTTTCGAATGTCATCCAATTTAGCCACTTCTTCTTTTGCAAGAGCAGCATTTTCAGGAACAGGCGCTTTAAGTAAATCTTCAGTGACCAACTGTTTTGGTGCTGCTTCTGCATCTTGCAACGAAGTTGCTTTGGGTGGTGCAGATTTAGCCGCAGGAGCCGTTACTGGTGGTGTGGCTTGCATGTCTGTGTCATTGTCTGCGCTGCCCATCCATTGAAAGATAAACACGGCAATAATGACAACAATTAAGCTCCCCGTAATCGCCCACAGGAATTTAGGGTTATGTCGTTGATCTTCAGTCATGCGTTGAACCTTATTGTTTTATTTTGACTGACGAGGCTTAAACTGGATCACCCCAACTTCATCTGAAATCTCAGGGATTTCAGGTTCATCAATATGTGTTGGACGGTTTTCCGTATAATCACATTCGATGCATTCGATCCATTCAGCTTCGCCAGCGGTGAGCATGACAACCCGATCCATCGCCTGACATTTTGGACATTTTGCGCCTGCAATGAAACGACGTTTAATGGTCATCATGACTCCCCTAACTTCATCTAAAGTTCTTAGTTTAAGCGTTTTTCACCGTGTTCGTCCAACCTTGATGACGTAATAGTGCGTCTATTTTTGGCTCGCGTCCGCGGAAATTGATAAATGCATCAAGTGCTGAATCTTTTCCGCCAACTGCTAGAATAAACTGTCTAAACTGCTTACCCGTTTCGGTATTAAACAGTCCTTCATTTTCAAAACGATCAAAGGCATCACTGGCCAAAACCTCTGCCCATTTGTACGAATAATAACCTGCTGCATAGCCGCCTGCGAAAATATGGCTAAAGCTGTGCTGGAAACGGTTATAGCTTGTGGTCGGCACAACGGCATAATTCTGGCGAATGTCATTTAGGGTGGCTTGAATCTGTTCAGCGGTTAATGCAGGGTTGCTGCGGTGAATACTTAAGTCAAATAGGGCAAATTCAATTTGACGTAGGCTTTGCATACCTGATTGGAAGAAACGTGCATCTAACAGCGCTTTGAGCAAGTGTTCAGGTAGTGTCGCTTGCGTATCAATGTGCGCACTCAGCATATCTAAACTGTCCTGATCCCAAGTCCAGAATTCCATGAACTGACTTGGTAATTCCACTGCATCCCATGCCACGCCATGTGTGCCTGCTACAGAAATATTATCCACTTCAGTCAGCATGTGGTGTAAACCATGACCAAACTCATGGAACAGAGTAATTACTTCATCATGGGTGAGTAGGGCAGGTTGGTCTGCCACAGGTGGGGTAAAGTTACACACCATATAGCAAATCGGTTTTTGTAAATTTTGAGAGAGTTGCATGCGTGAGCGGAAACCACTCATCCATGCGCCGCCACGTTTGCCTGTACGCGCATACAGGTCAAAGTAAAAACCACCAATCACTTGCCCTTGATCTTCAAGCTCAAAATAGCGTGCATCCGGGTGCCAAACAGGGGCAGCACGCTCAATAATATCAACATCGTATAAACGCTTTACGATGTTAAACAAGCCATCTACCACTCTAGGGGCAGGGAAATACGGTTTTAGCATCTCCTGCGAAAGGTTAAATTGTTGCAGTTTTAATTTTTCTGAATAGTAGCCTGTATCCCATGGTTGCAGGGTATCAATGCCGTCTTTGGCAGCAATGGCTTTAAGTTCTGCAATTTCCTTTTCTGCAGGTGCTCGTGCATGTTCTGCTAGTTCACGCAAGAACTGATCGACTGCTTCGACACTTGGTGCCATTTTGCTGGCAAGGGATAATTCTGCGTAATTGTTAAAACCGAGCAGCTGAGCCATTTCTTGGCGCAAACTCAGGATTTCTTGCATGATTGGTGTATTGTCAAATTCAGACTGGTCTGATTGATCGGATGCTCGTGTGGTGTAAGCTTGATATAGAGTTTCACGTAAAGCACGGTCATCTGCATAGGTCATAATGGCTAAATATGCAGGAATATCCAGTGTGGCTACAGCTTGTTCCAACTCACGTTGCTGACCATATTGTTTCAGTAACTCAATGCTACTTTGTGGCAAACCTTTGAGTTCATCTTCCGATAAAACTTTGTAATAGGCTTGTGTGGCATCAAGCACGTGATTGGAAAAGTCAGAGGACAGTTGCGATAAACGTGCAGAAATTTCGGCATAGCGTTTTTTGGCTTCACCTTCTAAGGCGACACCTGAAAGCTTAAAGTCACGTAAAGCCAGTTGAATTGCACTTTGTTGTGCGGCAGGTAAATCTTTAAATGTGTTGGCATCGTGGATATGTTGATAAGTTTGGTACAACACCGTGTGTTGACCAAGCTGTGTGTAGTAGTCACTTAAACTCGGTAATAGCGCCTGATACACTTCACGGGTTTCAGGGTTATTCATGACGGCATTTAAATGTGACAGTACACCCCATGCCTCACTCATATTATTTTCGAGCTGGTCAATCTGTTCCAAAATCTGCAGTTGCGCCGTGGTATTGTCAGGTACAGCCGTAAGCGTATTTAAAAACTGCTGCCCTTGCTGAATGGCGTGTTCAATTTTTTGTTTTAAATCTGCCAGTGTAATTTGATCAAATTGTGGAACAGGTAAGGTTGCTTGCTGTAATTTCATATTTTAAATGCCATATTCATTTCGTTCATTATTTATAGATGTAGGGCTTTTGAGGGCTGAAATCAAGGTGTGCACACAGATTTAGCCGCTTAGACTGATGAATCAGGCACAATAATGTAGTTAAGCTGTTCTGAACCGCTGAAAAAACAAAAAGAGCCGTAGCTCTTTTTGAAGTTTCAAGAAAACAGTACACGCTAATCTAATTTAGACTTGGCATTGGCTTTTTTCTTTTTGACTTTGGTCTTTTTCTTCACTTTGTCTTTAGGCTTGCTTTCAGACTTGGCCGAAGATTTTTTACTGTATGAGCTAGGTTTGCTCTTGGCTTTTTTCTTTGGTACAGGTTGTTCACCGTTTTCACTTAAAGTCGCTTTGCTTGGACGTTCAGAAAAGACTTGTTCAGTGGCTTCACGGCTGATTGGCTTTGCTACACGTGGTGCACGCATACGAACTGCACGGCCTGCATGGGTAAGCTGCTGCATCAATTCAAAATCAATTTTACGGTCTTCTAAATTGACTGCTGCGACTTTAATTTTGACTTCATCGCCCAAGCTAAAGCTTTGACCTCGTGCTTGTCCAATCAGACTTTGGCTGGCTTGGTCAAAGACAAAGAAGTCATCGCCCAATTGGCTAACGTGAATCATGCCATCTACATAAAGGTCTTTAAGCGTTACAAACAGACCAAACTCAGCTACTGCAGAAATGACTCCTACAAACTCTTCACCTAAATGCTGCTGCATATAGTGACATTTTAGCCATGTGGTGACTGAGCGTGAGGCTTCGTCGGCACGACGTTCGGTTGCAGAATAGTGTTCGCCTGCATCATCTAAAGCTGCACCAGACAGTGGAGATGGCTTTTGTTTTAAATGCGCTTTAATGGCACGGTGTAATAACAGGTCAGGGTAGCGGCGAATTGGCGAGGTGAAATGCGTGTAGGCATCATAAGCCAAGCCATAGTGTCCTGCATTATTGGCACCATAATAGGCCTGCATCATGGAGCGTAATAACACTGCATGAATACTAGGGGCATCAATACGGTCTTTGGTGGCTTCAATCACAGCTTGATAGTCGGCCTGCGTTGGCTGTTCTGGGAAATGCAAGCCAAGCAGTTTGACAAAATCACGGACTTTTTGAATACGTGAAAACTCTGGTGGTTCATGCACACGGTACAGCATTGGCACATCGTGTTTTAGTGCGTATTCTGCTGCTGCGACGTTGGCCAGCAACATACATTCTTCAATCAGTTTATGCGCATCGTTACGGGTGCGTGGCAAAATTTCGTTAATTCCACCCAACTCATCAAAGGTCATGTAGGTTTCAACGGTTTCAAATTCCATGGCATGACGTTCAGCACGTAAACCTTTCAGCACCTGATACAACTGGAACAGGGTATTCAGTGATTTACGTACTTCACGATCTTCTGGAATGGCAGCACTGTCACCCTCAAAATATTGAGCCACTTGGGTATAGGTTAAACGTGCTTTGGAATGCATGACCGATGGATAAAACTCAAACCCTGTAACACGACCTGCACGTGACAGTTTTAAGTCACAGACCATACATAAACGGTCTACATGCGGGTTCAGAGAGCATAAACCATTAGAAAGTGCTTCAGGCAGCATTGGCAATACAAAGTGTGGGAAATACACCGAAGTACCACGTTCCTGCGCTTCATCATCTAGCGGTTTGCCAGGACGTACATAATGGCTGACATCGGCAATGGCAACCACGACACGGTAACCCCCGCCTGGGCGTTTTTCGGCATAGACAGCATCGTCAAAGTCACGCGCATCTTCACCATCAATGGTAACTAAGGCTAAATCACGTAAGTCGATACGCCCTTCACGGTCTTGCGCCGTAGGCTCCTGAAAACTTTCAGCTTCCTGAATCACGGCTTCAGGAAATTCATACGGTAGACCAAATTCCAAAATGGTTTGTGGAATAATAATTTCGGTATCTGCTTTATCTGCCATGGACTGAACAATATGACCAGTCGTAAACTCTTCACGAGTTGGATAGTCGTCAATTGCAATGCGTACAGAGTCGCCCAGTTTGACTTGGGCATGTTCAATCAGTTCTTTTTCTAAGGTAATGGGTTGATGGCTATTCGGCTGGGCAGGCTGAATAAAATATTCACCATCGTATTCTGACAATTTACCAATGATTTGTTTGACGCGACGCTGGGTAACTTCAGTAATAAAGCCCCATGCTTTGCCTTTACGATCCACTGAAGTCTGGCGGACTTTAACCTGATCGCCATTAAACACTAAACGCAGTTCACGTTCAGGCAGCAAAATATCATCATGGCCTGAAATATTGGCAGAGCCTAAACCTTTACTGTTGATGTAAACCGTGGCGTCATGGGTCGGTTGTTCTGCAGCCAGCTGGAACTTAAATCCATCTTTCATGAGCTGACCATCACGCACCATGGCAATTAAACGATGGCTTAACGCATCAATACTTTTTTGATCTGCAATGGCAAAATGCTCGACCAAGTCTGCATGTGACTGTGCCGCTTGCAGTGTTTCAATGGTTTCTAAGATTAAGGTACGGCTTGGAATAGGATTTTCGTAACGTTCGGCTTCAGCTTTCGCTTCAGGATCGACCCAATTTTTCATCATGTAATAAACTTCATGTCAGAAGATAGGTTTAGCATAAGTCATGTACGTGAAGACTGCACGTAAATGATTGCAATAATGTGTTTTCTGTCGTTATTTTACGATGTTTCAGATTTTTATGTATGCAATGTCAAAAGATCACGCTGAATTATTGCATTGAAGCATGAAAATTGTTTAAAAAATATTTAATTGAGCAAAAATATGCAAAAATTGTGGTGTCTAAGCTTGCAGTACTAGCACTTAATTTGTATTATGGCGGCACGTTACGGTGAGATGGGTGAGTGGCTGAAACCACGTCCCTGCTAAGGACGCATACGGGCAACTGTATCGAGGGTTCGAATCCCTCTCTCACCGCCACGCTTTACTTATGTCGCGCTCATAGCTCAGCTGGATAGAGCACTTGGCTACGAACTAAGGGGTCGGGAGTTCGAATCTCTCTGAGCGCACCAATAAGTAAACCGAAAAGTAACGCATCGCCTTATGGCACACAAGTAATGCGCTCATAGCTCAGCTGGATAGAGCACTTGGCTACGAACTAAGGGGTCGGGAGTTCGAATCTCTCTGAGCGCACCAACTTGAACAATCAACCGCTTTATTGCGGTTTTTTTGTGCCTGAAATTTGGTGAATATTGGTATATGCATTTACCCGAAGCCAAGCCAGTACAATAGTTGTTTTACGGTAAAATTCTTTTGATTCGTCCAATATCTGTGCATTTGATTGCAAAATGATGAATTAATACTTAACAGCCAGAAAAAAACACGTATAATGCACCCCATCAAGTCGTCGCGCTCATAGCTCAGCTGGATAGAGCACTTGGCTACGAACTAAGGGGTCGGGAGTTCGAATCTCTCTGAGCGCACCAACTTGAAATAAAAAACCGCACTTTTGATGCGGTTTTTTTGTGTCTGAAATTTTTAAACTTTTCTATAAAAATGAATCTTTCTGTTTACTTATTATCTTAATTTTTGCTGTACTTTCAAAGCATATACGGTATTGCCACCTAATGCGGGTAAAACGTCATGATAGGGCATACTGCGCATGGCGCGTAATAAAAACGGTGCCTGATCATGAATCTTCATACTGCTGGTAATATGAAATAAGGTGCCATCTGACTGGGGGAGTAAGCGCATGCTACCTTTTACTAACTTTAAGTCACCGCCATTGGCACTGAAGTGGTTTTGCAGCGCATCAGGTTGGTAAAAACGCATTTTGAAATTAAACGGAATTTGAATGACCCCTAAACCTACCGAGACTTTATAGTTGGCATCTATGTTTTGGGGATTGACTGGATGTAGCTCGACTTTTTTGATCTGCCGAGGAAAAAGTTGCTGGGTCGCTTCAGCCATTAACCACGGTTGTAATTTTTCAACTGGATTTGGAAAATATTGATAGGTACTGCTGAATCTTAAATTCTCTGACGCTGCTCCATCTTTTACCTGATGATTCGGCAATAAAAAGCTGACAGGTTGACCTGATTTTTGACTGAGTTGAGCAATTTTCTGTAGCTGTTGAGCATTGAATTTCATCTGCGGAACTTGGGTTGCCAGTGCTGTAGCATGTTTATTTTTAAAACGTTGTTGCAGTGCTTCTAGCAGAAAGGCATTGGTGCTCGGAGGAATGCCAAGTTTGGCCTCAGGTAATGCATTCAGAATTTTGCTGAATAAAAAGCCTTTAGGTTGATTCAGGTCACCCCATTGCGTGACTGTCACCAGCGTTTTATGTGGGCCTAGTGCAAACCATTCCAACTTTCCAGCACCATAAGGAATTGGAGCATCAATAATCAAGCTGCTGATACTGTTGTTAGCTTGGTGATGCTGCATTACCACACTTTCTTTAAAATTCAGGACTGGAATTGGGGTAGGGATATGAATTTGATATTTAACCTGCTGGATCGAACCTTGTTGCTCCAGTACCTTGGCCGATTTTAATGTCGGAAATAGCCCCACATAATTGGGATAATGTTGCAATAATTTTTCGACTTGCGCTTCAGCCACAGGTAGCACGACAGCAGCACTGTAATATTGGGCCTTGCTGGCCGCATTATTGTTTAAAGTGGGGGAGTTGGGTGTAACGTGTCGGATGGGCATAAATCAAAATCCGCTCGCCAGTCAGCTCTGCCAGTTGCTGAGCATTGCCTGAATAAGCACTGAGACTACTTGGGACTTCGGCATTCCAGGGAATAATCTTGGCCAGTGCTGTAGCAGATGTTCCTAAAAGTACACCAATGAGCATACATTGCTTTAATTTTTTCATTCAACATCCTGTTGCGTATTTTTTGTTTTAATTGCTGTTTATTTAAAACCAAATACACTCATTTCCAAAGCAAAGTTATGTAATTGATGCCACAGCTCATAAGGTGGGCGATATTTTGGTATAGTATTGGGCAAGATTTTATTTTTAATGTGATGCTATGACTGAGTCAGCACCAACTTTATCGACCCGTTATTTTCTGACTTTAGAAGAATCTCAAGATGGGTTTGCGCTTGCCACTTTTGGTAAAAAACAATTTACCCGATTTATTACCCCATTTATTAGTGTGGCGATTATCGCTTGGGGCTTTTATTTAGGTTTAGATGGTGTAGGTCGTTACTACATTGCACTTGGTGCTTTCTTTTTGCTGTTACAAATTTTAATGCGCTACTGGTTTTTACCGATGATGTTTAAGCGTCAGTTTGTGAAATACCAATTTGGTAAAAGCGAGCAAGGTATTGATTTATTTCAGGACTATGCCGAACTGTATGCCAATGGCCGTAAACAAGTATTTCATTATAACGAAGTGCAAAATTTTGCTGTGGGTAAACTGACCTATATGCTGGAATTGAAAAACCGTACTGTGGTGATTGTACCGAAACGTGCATTTAATCAGGCCGCAGAGCAAACCATGTTTGAAAATACTTTTAAAAAGTAAGTTTTAATTTTTCCTATTTGTAAATATCAGAGGATGACCATGAGTACACGTCCATCTAAAATTGTCTGTGTCGGTCGCAGTTATGCAGACCATGCCAAAGAATTAGGTAATGCTGTACCTGATCGTCCTGTGTTATTTATTAAGCCACCAAGCAGCTTACGCAGTTTAAATGATGGTATTTCTTGGAATAAAGTCTGGGGCAATTGCCATTATGAGTGTGAACTGAGTTTACGTATTGATCAGCCATTAAATGCAGACACAGATCCTGCCAAAGTATTGGATGCTGTAAGTGCAGTGACTTTGGGCTTGGATTTAACTTTGCGTGAATTGCAGGATGAACTTAAGAAAAAAGGACAGCCGTGGGAACGAGCCAAAGCGTTTGACGGTTCTTGTGTGTTGGCAGATTGGGTGGATGTATCGGAAATTCAGGACTGGAAAAACGTGCAATATTGTTTGGACATTAATGATGAATTACGTCAGCAAGGCGATACCAGTTTATTGATTTTTGATATTGCGGCATTGTTGGCAGATATTAGCCAAGTATTTAGTTTAGAACCTGGTGATGTGGTAATGACTGGTACACCTGCAGGGGTGGCAGCATTACAGTCGGGCGATCAGTTGAAGATGACCTTACAAGGACGTACTCAGGCATTTGTCTGGACGACTTTTGTAAAATAAATAGTGGTGTAAACGGTGATGTCATCAAAAGATGAGTATCACCGTTTTGTACTTGCTTTTAAATCCAATGGTTATACTTTCAGTAAATGCTGAAATTTACTGCGTAATTTATTCAGTTTCGGTGGAATGGAAAAATTGCAGTAGCCCTGATTTGGATTTTTGGCAAAGAAATTCTGATGATAGTCTTCTGCAGGGTAAAATTCAGGTGCTGCACTGAGTTCAGTCACAACATTCACACCTTCAGCTTGTAAGGCTGCAATCATCTCGGCGGCAGCTTGTTGCTGTGTAGCATCTAAATAATAAATCACAGAGCGGTATTGTGTGCCGACATCATTGCCCTGACGGTTTAATGTGGTTGGGTCGTGTGTGGCAAAAAACACCTCAAGTAATTGTGAATAGCTGATCTGCTGCTCATCAAAATCAATCAAAATGACTTCTGCATGTCCGCTGTCACCACGGCAAATATCATCATAGCTTGGGTTTAATGTCTGCCCACCAGCATAGCCATTGGTGACCTTCTCTACACCTTGCAGTTGTAAAAACACGGCTTCAACACACCAAAAACATCCGCCACCAAACAATGCTTGTTGCATGATTTTGTCCTTATATTTTATGAATGAGTCGTGTGAAGCCCGTTGATTTATCAACGGGCTTAAGCTTTAACGGGCAGCAGTTGCTGTGGCAAACTGAATCAGTAAATTTCCATGACGGTCTAGCAATTTCAGGGTTTTGCCATAAACCTGATAATGCGTCACTTTATTTAGAGCTTCATGAAATTTTTGATCCAGATTATTATTGTTTAGACAAGCCATTCGTGTAGTTGCCAACTGACCGAGTTGTATGGTGTCACGTCCTGCGACATAGCTACCACTTAAACGATTACAGCTGTCTGAACCCGTAACGCTTTGTGTTGCTGCATTAAATTGTAACTGCGGTAAATTCTGAGTTGCTGTGCTGCTGAGCATGGTGTTGCCCAATTGTGTTGCAGTCCAAGTGCGCTGAGCTAAGTTGGCCTGATTGATTGCCGTGATTTGGCTGGCGCTGGTTTGGGTTGGCATATTTTCACATCCAGAGAAGAGTATGACTGAAGCAAATATTGCGATACCAAAAGATTTTTTGAACATGGGATGCTCACTTATTTTTAGGAAATTGTTGCTATCTAAACAAATTATGCATGATTGCTCTAGTTGAATTTGTAGCTTTGCTGCAATTTTGTTGAGGATACTTTGCGTTTTTATGGTTGTGCTGATGTTAGCAGAACCAAATGACCAAAATAGGTCAAGGCAGCACTTTGTTTTGATAGGTTGGGTGCGAGTAAGGCGTGCTGATTTTTGCTGAGGAATCGAGCTGTACCCCTTGTCGAATGAGCGCGGAAAAGTCTTGGCTGTGGATATCTTTTAAGTTTTCCACACGTGGGTTAATGTGGGCACGTTGATACCAAGTTTGCATATCCCAACGATGATCCAGCGCATGCAAATCATATAAATAATTAGGTAAATAGCCTGAAGCAAACAGACGGTAATCGGCAGGGAAACGCTTTTGGGATACTGCCTGAATCATATCAAACAACAGTGTGGTGCAATTACTGGTCAAAGTATTGTACCAATGTGGCTTAGCTGCTAAAGCATCGGCTTTACGCAGATATTCCTGAAACAAAGCCTGAGCTTCTTGAGGATTCATCTGAATTGGGAAAAAGTAAACTTGCTCACCCCGAATATTACTGCGGGTATAGATAATATCTTTTTCATCGGCAGCGACCAGACTGAGTTCATACTGTCGGAAAAAGCCACCAATTGCAGAAAACTCTTCGTGTTTTTCTTTACGAATTTCAATGGAAAACGTTAGTGGCGCTTGATCTGAAAAGTCGAAGCTGACGAGGGTGTGTGCAATTTTAGGCCCCATCCAATATGAAGTGATGATATTCACCCCAGTAATCTGTTTGAGATTAAATTGGCGGGTTTCCCAGTGTTCGGTATAGCTGCCATCGGCATGCCAGTCAAAATTACGGACATTGTGCAGCGTGACCTGATCTTGTACTTGTTCATAACGCAGCATACGTGCGACTTCAGGGTTCCAGTCACGATCTTGTTTAGCATCCATCCCAAAATACCAGAACAGCCCCAAAGCAAAACCCAATAGATAAACCAGAATATCTTGATTGCGGCTCAGCAAATGTTGAGTGATATAAATGCCCAAAATGCTGAGCGTAAAGGCCAGCCAAGTTCCAATCAGCACACGGCTCATCAGCCAACCCAAAGGCTGATGAATCCATAAGGCCATACTCAGCCAAATAGAAGAAAGAATGACACCTAAACTGAAGATGAAATGCAGCATCCGCCATTCCTGAGACAAGTTAAATTCCGTTTAAGTCATCATAATCAAAGATTGCCAAGGCTGTCAGCATTATTTTTGGTAGCGGGCAAACTCAAAGGCAATGCCTGATTTTTCATCGACATGCTGTTCAGAGGCTACTTTTTTAAACTCGGCTGGAATGGCCGGATAATACGCATCACCCTGAACATCTAGTTCAATATGAGTCAGTTCTAGACGGTCAGCGATTGGCATGGTTTGGCTAAAAATTTCACCACCGCCAATAATAAATAGCGTATTTGGCTTTTCTGAGACTTGCACATCGGCAACGGCTTGCTGCAACGCATCTTCAATACTGTTTGCCACTTTTGTGCCTTCAAAAGCCCAGTTTGGGTCACGGGTGATCACCCAATTAACACGTTTAGGTAGAGTGCGTCCCATCGACTCCAAGGTTTTACGCCCCATAACTACCACACCACCTTGGGTGATTTCTTTGAAGTGTTTGAGGTCTGCCGAAATATGCCACGGCAATTGGTTGCCCTGACCAATGCAGCGCTGTTGATCCATCGCCACCACGTGTACAACTTCTAAATTTTGAAATGACATAAATTTGGCTCGTATTTTCTGGGTCTGCAATGCGTCTTTTCGGACGTGAAAGCAGGGCTTTTTTAATGTTGAATGAACAGTTGATTAGACGGCTACGGGTGCTTTAATTGCAGCGTGTGATTCATAGCCTACAATTTCAATATCTTCAAATTTAAAATCGAAAATATCTTTAACTTCAGGATTCAATTTTAACTGACATAAAGCCATTGGCTCACGACTGAGCTGTAACTGTGCCTGTTCAAAGTGGTTGGTATATAAATGGGTATCGCCACCTGTCCAGACAAAATCTCCCACTTCTAAATCACAGACTTGTGCAATCATGTGGGTCAGCAAAGCATAGCTGGCAATATTAAAGGGTACACCTAAAAATACATCGGCACTGCGTTGATACAACTGACATGAAAGTTTGCCGTTGTGTACAAAAAACTGGAATAGGGTATGACAAGGAGGTAACGCTACTTGTCCTGCTTCTTTCGGGTTCCAGCCCGACACGATCAAACGACGTGAATTTGGATTGGTTTTAATTTCATTGATTAACCATGCAATTTGGTCAAAACCATCTTGCTCATACAAACCATTAGCTTTTTGTGTGGCACCAAAGTTACGCCATTGATGTCCGTACACAGGGCCAAGTTCACCTTCAGGACGGCCAAAGCGCGCGGTTTGTTCTGCAGTAGACCATTCATCCCAAATGCTGACTTTATGTTCTTGTAGGTATTTGACGTTGGTATCACCTTTTAAAAACCATAACAACTCAATCACGATTGAACGGAAATGCACTTTTTTGGTGGTGAGCAGGGGAAAGCCTTGCGCTAGGTCAAATCGCATTTGATGCCCAAACACTGAACGCGTGCCAGTTCCAGTACGGTCGCCTTTATCGCCACCATGGTCAAGAATATGTTGGAGTAGGTCTAAATACTGGCGCATAGCGTTCTCTGGTCAAGCAAAAGTGAATATTTTGTGGGCTGGGCCATTCTAGGCTCAATAAATCAGAAAGAATAATAGCAGAGTTTTTAAAGTTGTGACTTTATTGTGTGTCGGAAGCTTGATGTTGATGCAGCAAAGACAACGGTGAAAACAGACAAATGGCCAAAGCGGTAAAGCCAATGCCTTGTGCACCTGAAATTAAGATTTCGCCATGTTGGATTTGCATAAAAATCAATGCGAGTAACAAAGCCAGTGGAATCCAAGTCAAAACACGTGCAATCCAGCCTGTTGGATGGTGCTGAGTAAAATGAATTTTACAGTAACGGCAAATCAGGAAAACAAGACCTGCAGCCAGAAACATTAAAATTGCATCGAATTGGAGTGGTTGTAGGGTGTATAGGCCTGCGGTAACTAGGGCAATGATAATCAGCAGGGCAATTTTCTTTAGCACTGTAACCTGAGGGTTAAACCAAAATTCCAGCATTTGAGTTCTTCAATTGTGTTCAATGAGCATTCAGAATTTGCACTGTAGCATAAAAAAAGGCGAAGATTGACTTCGCCTGAATAGATCAAATACGCAGTGCAGGGCTGCTTAGCTGTTCTTCTGCGGTCCCCAATCATAAATTTTCTTTTGATAGGCATACCACATCATCCACATGCCCACCAAAATCATTGGCAAGCTCAGGAATTGACCTTTACTCATCCATGCAATAAAGAGCTGACCGTGATCTGGCTCTCGGAAAAACTCGACTACAAAGCGTGCTAAGCCATAACCCATTAGGAATAGGGCAGAGACTGCCATACGTGGACGTGGTTTGGTACTGAACCACCACAATACAATAAACAGGATTAAACCTTCACATAAGGCTTGATACAGTTGCGATGGATGACGTACCAATTGCAAAGGATCGGTTGGGAAAATCATCCCCAATGCAAAGTTAGGATCAGTCACAGGGCGACCATACAACTCGCCCCCAATAAAGTTACCAATACGACCAAACATTAGACCTGTGGGTACACACGGGGCAACAAAATCCAAAGTTTGAAACCAGGTCATTTTGTATTTTTTACACCAGAACAGCATGGCTAAAATCACGCCAAGAAAGCCGCCGTGGAAACTCATGCCACCTGTCCAGACTTGGAATAACCATAGTGGATTTGCCAAAAATTGTTCAAAGCCATAAAAGAAGACATAACCGACACGTCCACCAATGACCACGCCCAAAGCGCCGTAAAAGATCAGGTCGGACACCATGTCTGAAGTCCAGCCACGTTGTTTGGCGCGATAAGTGGCCAGACCCCAGGCAAATAAAAAGGCCAGTAAATACATCAGTCCATACCAGTGGACTTGTAAGGGACCCAGCGATATCGCCACCGGATCAATATTTGGATAGGTCAGCATTCCTGTTCCTTGTCATTCTGTTTTGCACAGATTTTAGCTGAATAAGATGAAAAATGTTGTACATTCAATGTGTAAAGATAGCGAACAGGAAATTATGTGTATTGTGGCCTTTGCCTGGCAGGTTCTGGATGAGCTGCCTTTATGTTTAATTTCAAACCGTGATGAGTTTTATCAGCGTCCAACTGCGGCGTTGCATGCCTGGGAAAATAGCCCGATTTATGCCGGACAGGACTTGCAGTCGGGTGGCACCTGGATGGGCGTGACCGCCAGCGGCCGCTGGGCCATTGTTACCAATTTTCGTAATGGACAGGATCAGCACAATTATCCGACCTCACGCGGGCATCTGATTCAGGATTTTCTGGAATCTGAATTAAGTCCAATTCGCTTTGCGCAAGCCTTGGAGCCGCGCCAGTGCGATTATGCCGGCTTTAATTTATTTGTCGGCGACCGGGAACAGGCGGTGTATATGAGCAACCGAGGGGAGGCGCCGCAAGTGCTGGCCAAAGGGGTATATGTGGTGTCCAATGGCTTAATGGGCGAGCATTGGGAAAAAACCGGCCATTTGCGTAAACGCTTTACCCAAGAATTTTTACCGATGTTACAGCAAGCCCGGATGCCAGAAGCAGATCTGCAGCATGCTGCCTGGGATATTTTGGAAGATGAACGCAAGGTGATTGCAGATTTATTGCCAGAAACCGGCATTTCTGTCGAGCTGGAAGAGTTATTGTCGTCGACCTTTATTCAGAGTCCGGCGTATGGTACACGCTGTTCCAATATTTTAAGATTCAATGGTCAGCAATGGCACTGGTTAGAGAAAAGCCAGCAGGGTGAAACCGCCGGGCAGATCGTGGAGCTGAATATTCCACTACAGAAATAAAAAATACCGGCATCAAGCCGGTATTTTTGTGAAAGAGAGGATTATCCTGCAATCGCTTTACCATCAGTACGAGTGATGACCACTGTTGCAGAACGAGGGCGTGCAGTTTTGTTATTGATATCCGTTTGAGTTGCTGGCCAATGGCTTGTTGGTGCATCAAAACGTGGTGAATCTTCGCCTGGGTGCTGAACGTTAATGAAGATTGCTTTGTAGTCAGGTGTCATGGTCACGCCGGTGATTTCACATTCTTTTGGTCCAACCAGGAAGCGACGCAGGTTTTCATCCGTTACTTGAGCACCTGCAATAGTGGCTTGGCCGTTTACTGTAGTTACAGACTGACCATCACCGACCTGACCAGGTAATGCAGCAAGCATCATACAGTTAGTGACATCAGTATATGCACCATCATCGGTTTGAATCCAAAGCACACCACGTGGATCAAACCACATACCATCCGGGCTCGAGAAGTCATTGGCATCGGTCAAGCCTGAAAGGTTGATGTTCGCATCCATTTGAGCTTCTGCACCAAACAGATAAATATCCCACTCAAACGTTGTTGCAGCAGTGCTTTCTTCTTTAAAGCGAATAATGTGGCCGTTGACGTTCCCTTTACCCCCTTCAGGGTCTGAATAGTTACGTGGGTTAGCTGCATTTACTGGTTGTTCCGGATTATTACCACGGTTAGAGTTGTTGGTTAAAGTTACATAAACTTCACCATTTTCAGGATTCACAGCAACCCATTCTGGACGGTCCATTTTAGTTGCACCGACAGAGTCTGCAGCAAGGCGAGCAAAAGTCAGGACATCTGCTTGAGAGCTAAATGGATAAAGGGTATTGTCTTGTGTCAAACCATTTTTACCAAATGCCAGTTCAATCCATTCGCCCTGACCTGAAGCATCAAATTTGGCAACATAGAATTTCCCTGTATTCATATACTTGTCGCCAGCAGCATAACCGCCGTTGACATCTTTAGGGTCCCACACTGCATCTGATACGAATTTATAGATGTATTCACCACGAGAGTCATCGCCCATATAGAAGGCAAACTGCTGTCCTTCAATTGCACGGCTTGCACGGCAATCTTCATGCGCAAAACGACCTAAAGCAGTACGTTTTACCGGGTTTGCACTATTATCAAATGGGTCAATTTCAACAATCCAGCCAAAGGTATTTGGTGCATTACGATAGTCTTCAGTCGCAGATGCTTTGGTTACGTTAGCTGACCAGCGATCATACATATCTTGTGATTCAACACCAGCCTGAGCAGTTTCCCATGCATAACGTGAAGATTTATCTAAATAAACAATACGGCCTTGTTCGTCGAGTTCCGGCACTTTTTGTTTTTGTGCATCGAGAACATAAACAATGTTATTTTTCTCATCACGTTTAATTGAACCATCTGCATTTTTTTCAGTTTGATATGAAATATCTAAGCCTAAGCCATAACGTTTGAGTGCAGTTTTCTCTGCTTCGCTACGGTCTGCGTATTGGTCTGTGCCTGAACGTTGGAAATAACCAATAAAGTTTTCTTCGGCAGTTAAATAAGTGCCCCATGGTGTATAACCATTACCACAGTTATTTTGTGTACCACGTGTTTGGCGACCGGCAGGAGAGAACGCTGTACGCAGTAATGGAGAATTTGGATTGACCGCTGGACCTGCAAAATCCATTACTGTTGAAGCTGTAATACGACGGTTAAATGGTGATGATTTAACAATTTCTACCGCTTGAGTTTCGGTATTTTTCTTAATGTGTACCACAGAAACACCGTGAGCATTCACTTCGCGGATAACTTCATCTTCTGGACGACGGCCATTTACTTTGGTTGGACCTTCTGGGTGCAAGAAGGTTTGGTTAATATATTCATGGTTTAAAACCAGTAAGCCATGATCAGATGCGTTTGCATCATAGCGCCCCGTTTTGGTACTCAAGCCAAAATAACTCATACCATCGTGGCAGTCACCAGAACGGAACTGGAAACTTGGACCTAATGGAACATTTTTGTCTGCATTCCAATCGCTAAAAGCAGGGTGAATCGAGTCACCTAAAGCATATAATACAGTTGCCTGATAGCCTTCTGGAACGGTCACAATATCATTTAAGTTTTTATCAACAGCTGTGAAAGAAAGTGACTCCGGTTTGCTGTTTGGATCTTCCTGGTCAGCTGGTGGAGTAACACTGTTGTCATCATCGTCATCACTACATGCAGACAGTGAAGATGCTAAAGCTAAAGCAGCTGCACCACTTGCAGTTCTTTTAATTAAACTGCGGCGACTGATACGTTGTTCTAAAATGTCACGAAAGTGTGTATTGTCTGAAGTGTTGTTATCTAACTCTTGATCTTCATTGTAAGGCATATAGTCAGTCATTTTTTTCCTAGCAAATTCGCTTGGTGGTTTAAAAGTTATATGTAAATTAGTGGCTAAACATGACGTAAAGGTTAAGCTTATATGTCAAACTGGTTAAATTCACCAAACCGTAAATGGTTGCCATAAAAAAAGAAGCAACAAGTGCTTCTTTTTTAAATTCATGAGCTTATATTATTTCTGGTTGACTCGACGCTTCTCAATCAGCTTGCCTGCAAATAAGCCTAGTTCGAATAACATCCACATTGGAATGGCCAGCATAATCATCGACAGCGCATCCGGTGGGGTCACAAACATCGAAACAAAGAAACAGCCAACAATAATAAAGCGGCGTTTCTCGACCAGCTGCTGGGTACTGACCACACCAATTAAAATCAGCAATAGGGTAATAATCGGAATTTCAAAGGTAAATCCGAACACCAAAAACAGCTTCAAACAAAAAGTCAGATAGCTATTAATATCAGTCATCGGGGCAACTGTTTCCGGTGACACACTGATGAAAAAGTGCAGAATTGATGGCAGTGCAATAAAGTAAGCAAATGAAATCCCAATATAGAACAGGGCAATGCTGCTTATGAGCAACGGCAATGCCAGACTTTTTTCTTTTTCATATAATGCCGGTTTTACGAAAGCCCACAGCTGATAAATAATAAATGGCATCGCAATCATCAACGCCACAAAAAAATTCAGCTTAAACGGTGCCATAAAGGTGGCCGTGACATCGGTAGCAATCATGGTCGATGAGGTCGGCAACTGCGCACGCAGCGGTTCAGATAAAATCTGATAGGTGCGATTGGCAAAAGGCAATAAGCAGAAAAACAGCGCAATAACCAGGCCCACAATTTTAAATAGATGCTTACGCAGCACCATCAGGTGCTTGGTAATTGGCATTTCTTCTAATGCAGGTTGCTCAGACTTCACTGCCAAATGAGGAAGCTGAGTAGAATTGGGCTGACTCATACCGCGACCTTCATTTCAGTATATGTTGTTGTATTTTGAATGGGTGAGATAGATGCTGATGCTGTCCGCACTGGCGCTTTAGGGATGCGCACCATGCACTGTTTTTCTGTATTTTCAACAGGTTGATAAAACTGTTCTTGTAAGTTGTTTAAAGATGCCTGTTTTGAGTCTGTCGATGTTTTTGCATCATCAAAGATTTTTTCATTTTTCATTTCAGACATCTGAGCCTGCATTTTTGCCTCAAGCTCTTGAATACGTGCCATTTCTTGCTGCATTTGTTCACGTAATTCAGATAAACGCAATTCACGGTCGATGTCGTTTTGAACATTGCTGACCATACGTTTTATTTTGCCATACCACTTTCCAACAAAACGCGCAGCTTCTGGAAGTTTCTCAGGACCCAGCACCAATAATGCAATGATGCCGAAAATCAGCAGTTCCGTCATTCCAATATTGAGCATAATCTCAAACCCTCAGCCTTAGTGTTTTACTGTCGAATTGACATCACTGCTGTTGGCCTGATGTTCGATGGTACGAGGTTCTTTGAGTTGAGCTGTTTCAGCTTCATCGTCTTTAATTGATTTTTTAAAATCTTTGACTGCACCACCGACATCTTTACCTAAGTTTTTCAGTTTAGATGTACCAAATAATAAAATGACCACAATTGCAAAAATCAGCACGTGCCAAATAGATAATCCTGCCATGATTTAGACCTCTCATTAGTTGAGCCTATCTCAACAGGTCTGTATGACAATGCGGTGACGAATGTGTTGCGATTTAAAGACAGGGGATTAAAGAATATAAATTTGGAAAAAAGAAACAGCCTGTACATGACCGCAGGCTGTTGTATTTGAACAATTAAGATTTGACTTAGCAGTTGTTACGGTAATTCAGCTTGTAGGCTATCTTTAAACAGCTGCATGGCCTGACCACGATGACTGATTTTATTTTTTTCTGCTTTCGACATTTCAGCACTCGATACACCTAATTCAGGCAACCAAAACAGTGGGTCATAGCCAAAACCATTTTCGCCACGGGTTTCTGCTAAAATTTCTCCTTTCCAAATCCCCTGAAATATTTTAGGGAGTGGGTCATCGGCATGTTCAACCAAGGCTAAAACACAGACAAACATGCCTTCAATGGCTTCACCCTCTTGACGTAGTGGTTTGAGTTTATTGAGCAGTTTTTCATTGTTGGCTGCATCATTGCCATGTTCGCCTGCAAAACGTGCAGAGTAAATCCCCGGTGCGCCGCCTAAAATAGGCACACACAAACCAGAGTCATCGGCAATCGCGGGCTTTCCTGAAATTTTTGCGGCATGGCGCGCTTTTAAAATAGCATTTTCAACAAAGCTCAAACCATCTTCAACCGCATCTTCAATATTTAGTTGACCCTGCGGAATCACTTGCACAGGCAAGTCTAATTGCGCAAGCAGGGTTTCAAATTCTGCAATTTTTCCCTTATTGTTGCTTGCTAAAACCAAAGTACCTTGAGCGCGCCAATCAGTTGCAGCCATAATTCAGATCTTAATTCAAAATAATATTGGATATTTTAACGGATTTTGCAGACTTAAAAGTTTAATCTCGCATAGATTTGTTTTCATACATGCTAATAATATTTAGGTTGCAAAAAGTAGGGAATCATGATGAGCAAAATTTCAGAGATCTACCATTATTCGAGTCAGCACCGTGCATTACTGCAGCAAAGTGAGTGTTGTGGCTGTTTTTGCTGTCTGGAAACTTTTGCTTATAGCGAAATTGAAGATTGGTGTGATGATGAGCAAACTGCAATGTGTCCGCATTGTGGTATAGATGCGGTATTGGGTTCTGCTACAGTAGAAGAGTTCAGCCCTGAATTGCTACAGGCCATGCAGGCGGTTTATTTCGGATAAAACAAAAAGCACCCGAAGGTGCATGAAGTTAATTTAAGCGAGATTAAATTTATTGTGCTTGAATCCATTTGTCAGCGCGGTCACGTGCTTGACGAATTTGTTCTTGGGTCAAGTTCGCTGCCAATGCAGTTTTCTTACCTTCAGACAAAGAAATCACTTTGTTATCGAGCATGCCATCACGGGTAGATAATTCATACCACTGATATGCGCCCATATAGTTTTTCTTTTGTTCTTCCATCATGGCAAGGTTAAAGCTTGCGCGGTTGTCGCCGCGGCTGGCTGCTTTTTCAAAATATTGACGTGCCAAGACTTCGTCTTTTTTCGTGCCAATGCCATCTGCCAACATACGGCCTACATTCAATTGCGCTGCAGATAAACCTTGATCTGCCGCAGCTTTGTACCAAGCAAACGCTTGACGGCTGTCTTGCTGTACGTCTTTACCTTGTTGATATTTAGTCGCTAAGTAAAATTGTGCGCCTGCTTGACCTGCTTTGGCTGCTTTCGTTAAGCCGTTAATATCCATCACAGAATATTGTGCTGCTTGGCTTGCTACAGACGATGGTGGAACATAATCTGCATGGGCTTGAATGCTCAACAGTCCAACCAATAGCGTGGTGCTTAATAATAGTTTTTTCATAGAGCGCTCACTCGATAAATTGCGACTTCACCAAACAAATTAGGCAGATGCTTACTGAGTAAACTATCTTGTTGATTCCCATTCACGGCAAGTCGGTTAATGATGCGAATATTATTTTCGGCACAAAGTGCCTCAAAATCACGAAACGTACATAAATGAATATTTGGGGTGTTGTACCACATATAAGGTAATGCGTCTGAAACAGGCATTTTTCCTTTTAAGGCGAGAAAAGAGCGAGTCTTCCAATGCGCAAAGTTTGGAAAGGTAATAATTGCCTGTTTAGCCACACGCACCATATCTCTTAATAATACGTCAGGTGCATCTACTGCTTGCAAGGCTTGAGCCATGACCACATAGTCAAAAGACTGGTCGGCAAAGCGGCTAAGCCCCAAATTCAAGTCTTGTTGGATGATATTTAACCCGCGACTGATCGCAATTGCAATCTTTTCTTGATCAATTTCTAATCCGTATGCACGAATATTATGCTGTTTGCTCATGTGAGCCAACAGTTCGCCATCGCCACAACCTAAATCGAGTACTTTAGAATTCGGTTTAATCCACTTTTCGGCAAGTTGCTGATCAAGACGCATTACACGGCCTCCTGTGGGGTTGCTTGAAGATGTTCTGTTCCACCCAAGAATGCACGCATGGCTTTCACGTATAGTGGAATTGGGAACAAGAACGAATCGTGTCCTTGTTCGGCATCAATATCTAAATAGCTGACAGGCTTATGATTGCTAATTAAGGCATCCACAATTTCCTGCGAACGCTCAGGGCTAAAACGCCAGTCGGTGGTAAAAGACACCACTAAAAACTTGCATTTTGTGTTCGCCATGGCTTTTTGTAAGGATTGTTCGTATTCACGTGCAGGATCAAAATAATCCAGTGCCTTAGTCATAATTAAATAGGTATTGGCATCAAAATTACGGCTAAA
This sequence comes from Acinetobacter sp. A2, assembly GCF_048537555.1. NCBI lineage: Bacteria > Pseudomonadati > Pseudomonadota > Gammaproteobacteria > Moraxellales > Moraxellaceae > Acinetobacter > Acinetobacter sp. A2. The sequence goes on along the minus strand of NZ_CP183239.1, from coordinate 2,467,698 downwards.
TTGTTCGCCCTGATAGCGTAAATAGCTTTCGACCTGAAACTCGACATCAAAGCCATACATAAACTTGCCAGATTTTAAGTCACGACCAAATTTCTGTTTCATGGCTTCTTCAGACAAATAAGTGATGTGTCCAACCATGCGCGCCAAAATCAATCCACGTTTTGGGTAGCTGTCGTGTTCTAAATAACGGCCGTGATGAAAATCTGGGTCAGATAAAATTGACTGACGCGCGACTTCGTTAAAGGCAATATTTTGTGCAGACAATTTAGGTGCACTGGCAATGATCACACATTTTTTAAGACGATCAGGATAATCAACCGACCATTGCAAAGCCTGCATGCCACCCAAAGAGCCGCCAATAATTGAATACCAGACTTCAATGCCTAAACGGTCAGATAGCATGGCTTGGGTTTTGACCCAATCGCGCACAGTGACCAATGGAAAATCTGGGCCATAAGGGCGGTTGTCATTTTCAGGGTTTGGCGATGTTGGGCCAGTCGAGCCGTTACATCCGCCAATATTATTTAAGGCCACCACAAAAAAGTGGTTGGTATCAATGGCTTTTCCCGGGCCAATACAGGCATCCCACCAGCCTGCTTTTTTATCGTCGGCATGATGATAACCTGCAGCATGATGATGTCCTGACAACGCATGACAGATCAGAATTGCATTGGATTTTTCGGCATTAAGCGTGCCGTAGGTTTCGACCATCAGTTCGAAGCGGGGTAGAACACGGCCACATTCGAGCTCTAGGGGTTCTTCAAATTGGAACTTTTCTGGAACAACAATGCCTACTGAGTCAGCTGGAAAAGACACGGGAATAATTCGCCTTAAATCCTGAGGATGAATAAACAAAAGGATACCACTTGGGGTATCCTTTTCAAAATGCTTTTATGCGTTTGCAGCGCTTTAAACTGCGGCAGCAACCACTTGATCCGTGCTTAATACGCCTTGTTCAATCAAGCGATTCGTGCAAGCAATGATCGCATCAATTGATGAGGTCACAATGTTGTCATGTACCCCTGCACCAAAGGCAGATTTACCTGTACCTTTCACTTGCAATTCAATTAAAGCCAACGCTTTTGCATGTGCGCCCGAGCTAATGCTGCGCTCTTCATAGTTCAAGACATCAATTGGCAATTGCAATGCATTCAAAATTGCTGAAATTGGACCATTGCCTTCGCCACGCAAGTGCTGCGTTTCGCCGTTTACCACAACATCTAGTTCAATGACTTGATTGCCATTTTCATCAGACAATTTGTAGTTTTGCGTTGCATATTGCGCATCTTTTACCGCAACGTAAGTTTCTTTAAACAAGTTCCAGATTTCGCTTGCGCTAATTTCTGTACCTTGTTCATCGGTACGTTGTTGCACAATTTGCGAGAATTCGATTTGTAAACGACGCGGCAAAGTCACGTTGTAGTTCGATTCTAACAAGTAAGCAATACCGCCTTTACCCGATTGTGAGTTGACACGAATCACTGCGTCATAGTCACGACCTAAATCTTTCGGGTCAATTGGTAAGTAAGGCATATCCCAAATTTCTTCGTTTTTCTGGAACTCAAAACCTTTCTTAATTGCGTCTTGGTGTGAACCAGAGAATGCAGTAAAGACTAAGTCACCTGCGTACGGATGACGAGGGTGTACTGGCAAGCCTGTGCATTCTTCAACTGTTGCAATAATTTCGTTGATGTTTGAGAAATCCAACTCTGGTGCAACACCTTGGGTGTACATGTTCAACGCAATCGCAGCAACGTCTACGTTACCTGTGCGCTCACCGTTACCAAATACACAACCTTCTACACGGTCTGCACCCGCCATGATTGCCAATTCAGAAGCAGCGATACCACAACCACGGTCATTGTGACAGTGTACTGAAATGATCACGCCATCACGACGCTCAATGTTACGGTGCATCCATTCAACTTGGTCTGCATACACGTTTGGTGTAGACACTTCCACTGTTGCAGGCAAGTTTAAAATCACTTTATTGGTTGGCGATGCTTCCCAAATTTCAGTTACCGCATCACAAACATCTTTTGCGACTTCTAATTCAGTTGCAGTAAAACATTCTGGGCTGTACTGGAATACCCACTCAGTTTCAGGTTGCTTCGCTGCGTATTCTTTTACTTTGGTTGCAGCGTTGATGGCCAATTGTTTGGCACCCGCCACATCTACATTCAAGACTTTTTGGCGGAAGGTAGGCGAGTTGGCATTATAAATATGCACAATTGCACGTTTTGCACCTTGTAAAGATTCAAAAGTACGTGCAATCAAATGGTCACGTGCTTGTACCAATACTTCAATATACACGTCATCTGGAATATGACCTTCTTCAATCAATTTACGCGTGAAATCGAAGTCAACTTGAGATGCCGATGGGAAACCAATTTCGATGTGTTTAAAACCAATTTTCACAAGCATTTGGAACATTTTGAATTTTTGTTCAATGTTCATTGGCTCAAAGATCGCTTGGTTACCGTCACGTAGGTCGGTACTCATCCAGATTGGCGCTTTGGTAATTTCGTTATTTGGCCATTGGCGGTCTGGTAAGTTGACACGCTGGTACATACGACGGTATTTTTTGCTTGGATCTGCCAACATCATGTGAAAACTCCTTGAATAGTAGCGGTTGCATCGGTCGTGGATAACGGCAACTTACTATAAATATAGATTGTGTCTATTCTATCAATTTACAAGTTGTTTTCAGGAGACTATCGCTAAAAGTCGAATCATGGCACTTGTAAACCAATATCTGTATGTTAATCGATCTGCAAGGGTAATAATTCCCTGTTTTTTACAAATATAGCCTTAGCTGTGAAAATTTTTTCTGTTATTTGTTTTATTTCTGATAAATATAACTATCGTTAATCTGTTCAATGCGGCTTGTTCCCATAAGTGCCATGCTCACTTCAAATTCTTCTTTTAAGAGCTTGATGCTATGCGCTGCCCCTAGTGCACCTGCAACTGCCAAGCCATAAATATATGGCCGTCCAATTAATACTGCATTGGCCCCTAAGGCCAATGCCTTAAAAATATCTGTGCCACGACGGATACCGCTGTCCAATAGAATAGGAAAATCGTGCGGTAAAATTTTTCGCATCGTGCTTAAAACTTGAATTGGACTGACCGTGGTATCTAAAACTCGACCACCATGATTAGACACAATAATCCCTTGTACGCCGTATTGATACGCCTGTTGTGCATCGGCAGGATGTAAAATACCTTTGAGTAAAATAGGGAGTGGACTGTGTTGGACTAGCCAAGCAATATCTTCCCATGTGGCGGCTTGCTGCATTAAGCCATCAAATAGAGCATGCTGATTGTCCTTGAGCGTTGCTGTACTCATAGGATGATGATGCACTGCCTGAATATGTGCGGGTAACTGAAAGTAAGCACGACGTTCACGATCTCGAATACCCATGTGGGGAGCATCTACAGTCAGAACAATGGCTTGATAAGCATAGTGCTGGGCTTGAAAAATCAAATCCAAAGCGGCTTCATGGCTGCCTTGCCAATATAGCTGAAACCATTTTGGAGCAGAAGAAACCTGATCAAGCGTTGCCATTGAGGTGGTGCTTAAATGACTGAGAATCATGGGCGCTTTCAGGGCGGCAGCGGCTTGCGCTGTGGCAATTTCCCCCTGCGGATGAAATAGCTGTTGATAAGCCACGGGGGCTAAAAAAATCGGGTGTGGATAGTGTTTGCCTAAAAGTTGAATCTGCGTATTGGCACCTTTAAAAGAATTTAAGTGACGTGGTAATAATTGAATATTGGCAAAAGCAGCCCGGTTATTATTTAGACTGTATTCATCGCCCGCAGCGCCTTCTAAATTGGCCCATGTGGCTGTATCCAAATGTAGTTGTGCCTGTTTTTGATAGTCGGCAATCGTTTGTAAATGTGGGGGAATATGGTTTAAGGCTGCCAATGGTGCGGTATTCATAATTGACTCCATTGACGAATCAGATTGTGATAGTGCGCAGTCAGGGACAATACTTCTGCGGTATCACCAAGTTGTTGACGTAATTGCAGAATGGTCATGTCTAAATTGAACAACATACTGCGCTGCCAGTCATCTTTCACCATACTTTGACACCAAGTAAATGCCGCAATTCTTTGGCCTACTGTTACTGGTTCAACCCGATGTAAACTGGTCGCAGGATACACAATCGCATCGCCCGCACTGAGTTTAACTTCATGACTTCCATAGTTGTCTTCAATAATCAGTTCACCTCCCTGATATTCTTCAGGTTCACTTAAAAATAAAGTCATAGAAACATCAGTACGAATCGGACGTTGCGCCTGCGCACAATATTGCACAGCACTATCGACATGATTGCCATAAGTTCCTGTGTTTTGATAACAATTGAACATCGGCTGAAGCATATGCAGCGGCAAGGCAAATGACTGCAATAAAGCCTGTTGTTTGAGAGCGCTGAGTATTTCTTGCGCCAGTGCTGCATAACTCGGATGTTTGGGATCAAACTGCAAATTTTGTTTAATTTTTTGTGCTTGCGCGCCTGCGCTGAATTGGCCATTTTGCCAAGCCGATGCACTGTCTAACTCAGCCCGAATTTGCTGGACTTGCACTTTACTGAGTACGTTAGGAATGTGAAGCATCATATTGATTCTTCCTGTGAAAGTTATAATTCAAAAAATTGAATACTCGACATTATGGTTCAGTATTAAAAGTTCGAGCGATCTGTGCTATGAAAGCGACACATCACCCGAACCAATCTATATAGCCTCTTTTGAGCTACGCTATAGATTTATTGCAATTGCTTAGAACTTGTAATTCAAGCTAAGAGTTGCCGAGCGTGGCTGTCCAAGAACCACACGACCACCACCATTGTTAAGGGTGCTGATATATTCTTTATCGGCAAGGTTGTAGAGGTTAAGATTTAGTGAAGCATGCTTGTTAAAGTTGTAGCCTGCTAAGGCATCAAAGACAACATAGCCTGGAATATTCGGCATGTTGGCAGGTGCGGTGCTGTCAGTGACTACACGTTTTTGTTCATCAACATAACGAGCGCCTAAACCAAATTTAAAGCCTGCCCAGTCGTAGGTTGACCATAAGCTTGCAGTCCATTCAGGTGACCAGCGTTCAGATAATGTTGTGCTACTCGATGAGCGTTGATTCAGTTGTTTAACTTTCATGTGGGCAATGCCTGCAGAAATATTCCAGGCATCGGTAATTTGACCCACAGCACTTAGCTCAACACCATCGACACGTTTTTTGCCTTCCTGCACGGCAAGCTGGGAAATCGGATCAATGGTCGATTGATTTTCATTTTCTGTACGATACGCAGCAGCAGCTACAGCAAGTTTGCCTTGCAATAACTCCCATTTGCTACCCAACTCATAATGATGGGTTTCTTGAGGCTGCGCATTAATCGCATCATTGCCTGATTCAGACAGCGTGAAGTTGGCACTGCCTGGTGGAGTCAGTGATTTTGCGTAAGATGCATAAACACTGCTATTTAAAGTAGGTTTATACACACCGCCAAGTTTCCAGCTTAACAATGTATCGTGCGTACTGAGGTTTTTGGCGACCAAGGCATTCCCTCCGCGTGGCAGAGTAAGCCCTTGATAATCGGTTTCATAATAATCGACCCGAACACCGCCGTTCAGTTGGAAACGCTCTCCAAATTTTAAAGTATCGAATAAATAAGCTGCGGCAGTTTGGGTTTCACCATTGGTATAACCGCCATTATAAATAAGCGCTGGCATGGCTTGATTGCGGTCAGGTCGATAAAGATTGGCCCAAGGCGTATTGACGGTCGCTTCACCTGGCAATTGTGTGGCCAACAGTTTGCTGGATTGCTGTTCTTTTAAAAACTCCATACCTGCAACAACATCATGTTCAACAGCGCCAGTTTGTAGATCGAAATTTAAAGTGGTTTGGTTAGCCAGAATCTTATTTTCCTGATCTACGCCTTGGCGGGAGCGATTCACTTCCCATTGTGCTGGGTCAGATGAACCATTGGTTCTTAAACCACTGGAACCTGTATTGATCCCTGTCAGCACCCGATTCATCTGCGTTTTGCCTACACGGGTGATATTGGTCAGTTTGAGTCGATCTGTTAAATCACTTTCAATTTTTGCCGTAAACATATCTGCATCGACATCTTCATAGTCATTGACATGACCATAAAAGTTTTCCCGATTGACTTTAGGTGCAGTCGCTAACAGCGAGTCTGAGTTATAAAAGCCCATCATGCCGATTGTTGGAATACCACCATCTGGAATATTCCGCTGTCTGATGTGTTGAGAATACAAATATAAACGAGTGGCCGTGTTTAATCCGAAAGCAAGAGAAGGAGCGATGGCATAACTGTTATTTTCGATATAGTCACGTCCTTCCACACCACCTTCTTGCCCCATCACGTTCAGGCGAAACGCCGTATTGGGGTTGATGACTTGGTTAATGTCTGCAGACAGTCGAGCATGTTCTGCGGTGTTATAGCTGGCAGAAATTTCCTGACTGTTTTCACTTTGCGGTAATTTACTCACCAAATTGATATAACCCGAAGCCGCACCACGACCTGCTTCTGAACCTGATGGGCCTTTGACCACTTCAATTTGATCAAGGTTAAAGACATCACGGCTGATAGCACCTAAATCGCGAATACCATCGACATAAGTAGAGGTTTGGGTAGAAAAACCTCGCATTTGGAAGGCATCGCCTGCACTGGTATTACCATTTTCACCAAGTTGCAGGGTAATGCCTGGGGTGTTACGTAAGGCTTCAACTAACGAGGTCGCACCTTGCTCCTGTAAGATTTCTTTTTTAATTACAGATATGGTTTGTGCAGTATCGAGTAAAGGCTGTGTGTATTTTGCAGAGCTTAAACTGTCTGCCTTGTATTTGCTTTCGGCTTCCGATTTAACCGTAATGGTGGGTAAGTGGGTGACGTCATCTTCAGGGCTTGCGGCATGTGCAAGTAGTGGAAGAGAGGCGGCTAAAGCCATCAGTTGCGCAGAGCGATTGTGTTTGCGGCTTTTGATCTGTGCCATTTATGGTATTTCCCTAAATGTAAACCAACAGGAGGCCACGCTTTATTCAGCGTTTTTAGTTCAAAATGAATAAAGTGTGAAGTTGTTGTTATGACGTCTATAACAATTGTTGCTAATTGTATTGAGAATCATTATCAACAACAATGTGTGGAATGGTGCTTTTATTTAACTCTTATTTGAAAATAATAATCATTATCAATATTTTTATTTAATAAAACGATGTAAACGTGAAAGGCTTGGGAGTAAAGACAGAAAACCCTGCCGAAGCAGGGTTTGAGATGAAGTTTAAGACTTAGAAGTCATAAGAAATAGACAACCAGTAGTTGCGGCCTGGGAGGTAAGTACCAGAAGTGCTACGGCCCGTAGATAAGTATTTATAGCCCGTAACACCATTATTGGTTTGATGTTCTGTAAAATCTTTATCTAACAGGTTGTTTACAGCCATATTCAGGCGCAATTGATCATTCACTGTATAACTTGTACCTAAATTAAATAGGTTATATCCGGCGAATTTATTGCCATACATTTTGTAGACTTCTAGGTTATCTCCAGAGGTCGGAATGCTTGAAAAGCGTGTACGACTTGACTTGTACTCATGTTGCAACCAAATATCAAGTGCTGGATTAACATGCCATGTTGAGGTTAAGTTAAATGCATTTCGAGGATTGTTGTTGTAGTACAGGCCTTCATCTTCACCATCAGTAATTTCACTTTTTGTATAAGTGTAAGCCGCTTTAATATCCCACTCAGGAATAATACTATATTGAAGGGTCGTTTCCGCACCGTAGACTTTCGCTTCTTGAGCATTGATGTCTTGTGAGCAGTTTGTGACAGGGCATATTGGTTGTCCAGATAAATCGTTGCTTACGATTGCATCTTCAATCTGGTTATAAAAGCCCGTTGCAGTAAAGTTAATTTGATCATTTGGTTGAAGATTAAAGCCAAGTTCATAGTTTGTAGATGTTTCTGGCTTTAGGTCTGGATTACCAAAAATATAAGTTGAGCCTTGACCACTCATATCAATCAAGCCGTTTTCGAGATCTTTAGCGGTAGGAGCTTTATAACCTGTAGTGATACCACCTTTGATGGTTAAAATATCATTGGTATTCCACACTAGGTATGCACGTGGGCTGAAATGACCACCAAAACCTGAGTGATCCTCGTAACGACCACCAAATGTTAGTCCTAGCTGATCAGTGAGTCGCCATTCATCTTCTGCATAAATAGCCCAAGAATTCTTGTCGAATTTATTTTTGCCTGTAATGTGCTGGGCAATATTATCTTCAATTTCTGAGTTTTTAAATTCTAAACCGGCAGTAACTTTATGGCCACCAAGCTGTGAAATAATATGGCTATCTGCTACAAGGTCAGTACTTTTTAAAGTACGGTCAGAGCCGATTAATGGGTCGGTACTACCTTTTGGGAAAGCCTCAGTTGGTAGTGTTCTTCCTTCTGTTTCAGTTTCTGAGTGGCTAATATAAGTTTTCCATAGACCAAAACTATAGTCACCTTCATGACCTATAGCCACTTGGTTACGTGAGAATTCCAGCTCATTTTTATAACCACTGGCTTTTTGTGCATTATCTTGTGTGCCTAAACGGTTATCGGTATTGTCATAAGTTTGAGAAGATTGAAAGCTATCTAACCAAAGAGAGTTTTGACTATCTGCTTGGAAAGTCAGTTTTGCACCAATATCGTAGTTTTCAGCTGTTGTTGGGCGCGGATCTCGGGAAGTGCCTTCACCAATACGTTCAGATTTATTACGATCGTAATAGCTGCCACGAAGTTGCAGGCCTAATTTTTCATTTAATAGTGGGCCGTTCAATAAGAAGCTTGTTTTCCAAGAGTCAGCTTCGTCATTATTTTCCATCACGTTACCACTGACAGTAACGTTGCCATTCCATTCATCAGATACTTTTTTAGTAATAATATTAATTACACCACCCATGGCATCTGAACCATACAGGGTAGACATTGGTCCACGGATGACCTCAATACGTTCAATTGCTGAAAGTGGTGGCATGAAACTTGTCGCTGCTTCAGCAAAGCCGTTAGGCATAATATTATCACTAGCTGTCGTTTGACGGCGTCCATCAATTAGGATCAGGGTGTCAGAAGCTTTCATACCACGCATGCTGACATTTAATCCACCCGTTTTACCAACGCCATTACGCACGTCGATACCCGGAACATCTGCTAATAAATCAGCAATGCTGGTGGCATTTTTCTTTTCAATATCTTCTTTGGTCACCACACTAATAGATGCGGGTGCATTTTTTAGCTCTTGTTCAAAACCTGCCGCTGAAACCACAATTGTGGAAAGTTGGTGGGTTGAAGTCGCATCGGTAGAGGTATTTGCGAAAACAGCAGTAGATGTTGCCCCAAGTAATGCAAGACACAGCGGGTGTAGGTTGAACTTAGCCATAAAATTATATCTCTAATATGAATCAATGATCCTAATTCAGACCTATATAGTAATTAGAATCATTCATGAAGGAGTTGGCTAATAATAATGATAAGTATTCTTATTTACAACAAGAAATATACACAAAGTTGAAAATTTACAGAAAATAGCGTGCCGATTAAAAAAATTCAGTCGAGATCAGAACGTATTTTGTATATCCTTTAATGTTGTCATATAATGTGGCACTTTTTTATAAACTGTTATTACTAACTATATCGAGGAAGCCATGCAAGTAACTTCTGAAGCGGTTTCGGGCGTTGCCCGTCGTTTAAATGTATCTGTACCGACGAGCCGTATTAACGAGCAGTTTGAAGCTCGCTTGAAACGCACTGCCAAAACTGTGAAGATCAACGGCTTCCGTCCAGGTAAAGTGCCTGTAAACGTTGTTCGTCGTGAATACGGTGCGGGTATTTATCAAGAAGTGGTGAACGACATTATTCGTGACACCGTTTTTGAAGCAATCCAACAAGAAAAAATCAACGCTGTTGGTATGCCAAACATCGAAAAAACTGAAATGAAAGACGACGCTTTAGTTTACGAAGCAACTGTTGAAGTTTATCCAGAAGTTGAAGTGAAATTTGAAGGTTTAGAAGTTGAACGTAAGTCTTCAGAAGTGAACGACAAAGACGTTGAGCAAATGCTTGAAAATCTTCAAAAGCAACGTGCTTCTTGGGCAGAAACCAAAGGCATGGCGAAAAAAGACATGCAAGTGACTTTTGACTTTGAAGGCACTGTAGATGGCGAGAAGTTTGAAGGCGGTGCTGCTGAAGACTTTAAACTAGTACTTGGTTCTGGTCGCATGATTCCTGGTTTTGAAGATGGCATCGTGGGCATGAAAAAAGGCGAAGAGAAAGTTATTGATGTAACTTTCCCTGAAGACTACCAAGCAGCAAACCTTGCAGGTAAAGCAGCTCAATTTAAAATCACTGTGAAACTTGTTGAAAAGCAAAAACTTCCAGAAATTGATGCTGAATTCCTACAAATCTTCGGTATTTCTGAAGAAGATGGCGTAGACAAATTAAAAGCTGACGTTCGTAAAAACATGGAACGTGAAGTGAAAAATGGTTTACGTAACCAAGTGAAAGGCGCAACTTTTGATGCTCTAGTTGCTGCAAACGAAGTTGAACTTCCAGCAGCGATGGTTGCTCAAGAAGTTGACCGTCAACGTCAGCAAATGATTCAGCAATTCACTCAGCAGTTTGGTGCGCAAGGTGCAAAAGCATTTGACTCAAGCATGCTTCCAGATGAATTGTTCAAAGAACAAGCTGAAAAATCTGTAAAACTAGGCGTATTGGTTAGCAAAGTATTGGCAGATGCTAAACTTGAAGTTGACCAAGCACGTGTAGATGCTTACATCGAAGATATGGCTTCTTCTTATGAAGATCCAAACGAAGTAATTGAATACTTCAAAAATGACAAACAACAGCGTTCACAAATCGAAGCAGTTGTTTTAGAAGATCAGGTTGTAGATCACATCTTGGCTTCTGCAAAAGTGACTGATACATCTGTAAGCTATGAAGACTTATTGAAAGAGCAACAAGCTCGTCAACAAGGCTAATTGGCTTTAGGTAAAAAAGGCGCTTTGTGCGCCTTTTTTATTGCATCGCAGTTTTTGGGTTTTTCACAGATCGACAACATTTAACTCAAAATATCTACGATTTAAGCTGTGAATATTTTGCAATTTAGACAATTATCCCTCATATTGTGAACATGAGTCGTGTCACAAGAATTTAGGAATAAATAACCATATGTATGTTTCAACAATTGAAAATGCTTTAGTACCCATGGTGGTTGAACAATCCTCTCGTGGTGAGCGTTCTTTTGATATTTATTCACGTCTTTTACGTGAACGTGTCATTTTTTTGACTGGTGAAGTCGAAGATAATATGGCCAACTTAATTGTGGCGCAGATGTTGTTTTTAGAAGCAGAAAACCCAGATAAAGATATTCACCTATACATTAACTCACCAGGCGGTTCAGTGACTGCAGGTATGGCAATTTACGATACCATGCAATTTATTAAGCCTGATGTTGTGACTTACTGTATGGGACAAGCAGCATCTATGGGTGCTTTCCTGCTCAACGCAGGTGCAAAAGGTAAGCGTTACTGTCTTGAAAATGCGCGTGTCATGATTCACCAACCACTTGGTGGTTTCCGTGGTCAGGCATCTGATATTGAAATTCATGCACGTGAAATTCTATTCATTAAAGAGCGTTTAAACCGTTTAATGGCAGAACATAGTGGTCAGGACTATGAAACTGTCGCAAGAGATACCGACCGTGATAACTTCATGACTGCACAGGCAGCGAAGGAATACGGTCTTGTGGATGAAGTTTTAACAAAACGTCCATAAGTTTTAAAGATTGAGATATTGGAGTGACTATGTCCGAACATCCTCAGGGACAAAAACATTGTTCATTTTGCGGTAAAACGCAGTCTGAAGTCGGGAAGCTGATTGCAGGCGAGGACGCATACATCTGTAATGAATGTGTGGACGTATGCTTAGACTTGGTTCAGACCAGTCAACAAGTTGAGTCGGGTGATTGGGCAACACGTCCATTGCCAAAACCACATGAAATTCGTGCTGCGCTAGACCAGTATGTGATTGGTCAGGACACTGCGAAAAAAACCTTATCGGTTGCAGTGTATAACCATTACAAACGTCTGAAAGTGACCCAGCAAGGGCATAAGACAGACGATACTGTCGAAATTTCAAAAAGTAACATCATGCTGGTTGGGCCAACAGGTTCGGGTAAAACCTTACTTGCACAGACTTTGGCGCGCCTATTGGATGTTCCTTTTGCAATGGCAGACGCGACCACATTAACCGAAGCGGGTTATGTGGGTGAAGATGTCGAAAACATTGTGCAAAAGCTGTTGCAAAAAGCCGATTACGATGTAGAAAAAGCACAAAAAGGCATTATCTATATCGATGAGATCGACAAGATCACACGTAAGTCTGAAAATCCATCTATCACCCGTGATGTATCAGGTGAGGGTGTTCAGCAAGCCTTGCTTAAAATGATTGAAGGCACGGTTGCATCTATTCCACCTCAAGGTGGTCGTAAGCATCCGCAGCAAGAATTCATTCAAATTGATACCTCAAATATCCTGTTTATTTGTGGTGGTGCATTCTCTGGTTTAGAGAAAATTGTACAGCAACGTCAGGAAAAAGGCGGGATTGGTTTTACTGCAGACGTGAAGAAAAAAGATGAGGGCAAGAAATTGTCTGACTTATTCCGTCAGGTAGAAGCAACTGACTTGGTGAAGTTTGGTTTAATTCCAGAATTTATTGGTCGTTTGCCAGTGATTGCAACACTAGATGAACTGGATGAAGATGCATTATTGCAAATTCTGACTGAACCAAAAAATGCCTTAACCCGTCAGTATCAATACTTATTCGAGATGGAAAATGTCGATTTAGTCTTTGAAGAGGCGGCTTTACGTGCAGTGGCGAAAAAAGCCCTTGAGCGTAATACGGGTGCACGTGGTTTGCGTTCTATTTTAGAAAATGCTTTGCTTGAAACCATGTATGACCTACCAAGCCGTACCGATGTAGGTACAGTGGTGGTGACTGAAGCAGTGATTGATGAGGGTGCGAAGCCTGAATTTCAGGTCGAGCGTCAAGCCAAAGCTGAAGAGCCGGTTGAAGAAAAAGTCGACTTAAAAGTATTAGACAGCAAAACAGCTTAATTCGCTGTTCGTCTGAAACGTGCCGAAACGCTAAGTTTCGGCACGTTTTTTATTGTCAAAAAAAACAAGGCGGTGTTAATCTTAGTTCAAGGCGCGGACGCCTATTATTCAAAACAACAATTGCAAAATGAATTTGCAGCTTGATTTGCAAAAACTTAATTTACAAAAATAAGAAACGCAGTGAGGGATAGACATGCGTGGTGTCGCAATCTTGGTCGTGACCAGTTTAATGTTAGTGGGATGTCATGGCAAAAAAAACGTGGTGCAACAAACGCAACCACCGAGTACCTTAAAAGTTTTAGATTTAGAACAAAAGCCTGGTTTTGTAGAGCAGCACCGCTTAGGCATGATGACTATTGGTGGTTGGGTTAATCAAAAGCTCGGGCAGCGTTTTCAGCCCATTCAGGCACAGCATCAAGATGCGGCCATTGTGTATTTGTATCGCCCTGACTCTAAGTGGAATAGGCAGGAAATTGTCGCAGCCAGTATGTTTATCAATAAGCATCGGATTCCAAGTTTATTGCACAATCATTATTACTGGATTGAACTTGCACCAGGTGAGTATCGTTTAAGTGTAAGTCGGCCTTTGGGGGCATTACATTTTCAAAAACCGAAGTATTTAGATTTTCAGGTGCAGGCAGGGCAGTCATATTTTATTAAGTATGACGAAGAAAATTTGAGTACCCGTAAGGAAGTTTCAGGGCCTTTAATTTTAATGCCTACAAGTACCGCACAACAGGAAATCGCATTTACCCAACTCAAAACAGAAAGCTATAACTTTGTTGCGGAAGATCAGCACACAGGCAAGTTACGCAAAAAGCCACAAAAAATTAAGCATGAGAAATATGACCCTGCAGAAGATGTGCATTTAACCCAGCCATTTAAGTTGTGGGATCCTAGAACCTGGTAAGGTTTTTCATCTTTATCTCGCGCATTGCTTTTATTCATTTCTAGCATGCATAAAAAAGCACCCAAAGTTGGGTGCTTTTTCTATATCACTGTATTGGAAAATTATTCTGCTGCAGCGTCTACAACAGGAATTTTACCAATTTTAGCTTGCCAGATTTTTGGTGCAATGGCGTGGATTGATGTACCGTTTACATCCACCGCAACTGAAACAGGCATATCTTCAACTTTGAACTTGTAGATTGCTTCCATACCTAAGTCTTCGAAAGCAACCACTTCTGCTTCACGTACAGCTTTAGATACAAGATAAGCCGCACCACCTACAGCCATAAGGTAAGTTGCTTTATGGTCTTTGATAGCTTCAATTGCTGCAGGACCACGATCCGCCTTACCAATCATACCGAACAAACCAGTGTGTTCTAATACTTGGCGTGTGAACTTGTCCATACGTGTTGCTGTTGTTGGACCTGCAGGGCCAACCACTTCGTCACCCACAGGGTCAACTGGGCCAACGTAGTAAATGAACTTGCCTTTTAAGTCGACTGGCAATTCTTCACCATTGTTGATCATGTCTACCATGCGTTTGTGCGCAGCATCACGACCTGTGTAAATCGTACCGTTTAATAATAAAGTATCGCCCGGCTGCCAAGTGTTCATTTCTTCTTGAGTGATGTTGTCCAAATCTACACGTTTAGATTTAGAAGAGTCCCAAGTCACTTCTGGGTAGTCATCCAGTTTAGGTGCTTGAATGTGTGCAACACCTGAACCATCTAACTGGAAGTGTGCGTGACGTGTTGCCGCACAGTTTGGAATCATACCCACTGGTTTGCCCGCAGCGTGGCAAGGATAGTCTTTGATTTTAATATCAAGAACGGTAGTTAAGCCGCCTAAACCTTGTGCGCCAATACCCAATGCGTTTACTTTCTCGAAGATCTCGATACGGAGTTCTTCCATTTTGTTTTGTGGTCCACGACGCAATAATTCGTCCATGTTGATTTCTTCCATGAGTGCTTCTTTTGCAAGCATCATGGCTTTTTCAGCAGTACCACCAATACCAATACCAAGCATACCCGGTGGACACCAGCCTGCACCCATGGTTGGAACAGTTTTAAGTACCCAGTCTACAATTGAGTCAGATGGGTTCAGCATGGCCAATTTAGATTTGTTTTCTGAACCACCACCTTTAGCAGCAACCGTAATATCAACTTTGTTACCTGGAACGAGTTTGTAGTGAATTACTGCAGGGGTATTGTCTTTGGTATTTTTACGACCAAATGCAGGATCAGCCAATACAGATGCACGAAGCACGTTTGAGTTTTCTAGGTAACCCTGACGTACACCTTCGTTAATTGCATCATCTAAGCTCATGGTTAAATCAAATTTAACGTCTAAGCCCACTTCAAGGAATACGTTTACGATACCAGTATCTTGACAGATTGGACGATGACCTTCTGCACACATACGTGAGTTAATTAAGATCTGTGCAATCGCATCTTTCGCAGCTTTGTTTTCTTCACGATCATAAGCACGGCTCATCGCTTGGATGAAGTCTTGTGGATGATAGTAGGAAATAAACTGAAGCGCGTCTTTGATCGAAGTGATCAAGTCTTCTTGCTTGATAATAGTTGTCATATCAAAAATCTCTTGAGCGGGCGGATAGCTAGCGGACTAAATTATAAGACAAAATGTGGTCGTTGTGGGCACTTTGATCAAGCTTTGGGCGAAAGTTTAATATCGCACATGGGCTGTGGGAGTAATTAACTATAACTAAAAATATAGACAAATATTTGCATAAGTGCTCATTTTGTCCATGTCGATTCAGTAGTGGCAAGGTGGGTATTTATTAGAGATTTAAATGATTATCTTTTGTATTTTAGGTGAGTGTCTTGGTATATTAGCATCCATATCTATTGATTATCCAATCCCTTAACCTAGGCATGACTTTGTGAAATTAACACGCATTCATCACTGTAAAAACTTGAATGTGCAAAAGTACAAACAGCTTGAGAAACAAGCTGTTTTACTTGGTCGTATTCGTAGCGAGGTGTGGGCTAAATATGGTGCTATTTCAGGTTTGAATATCAGTGACAGAGCTATTCGTGATGCGTGGATGAAAGAAAGTCGTGACTTTGGTGTTTCTGCAAATGCGTGGAAAGAAACGCTACGTGATTGCATAGGTGATATTAAAGCCTATCGAGAAGCATCAAAAGACAAAGTAAAGCAGGCGATCCGAAAACGCACCTCCTGTAATAATGAACAAAAAAGACTATACACCTTGCTTAAAAAAGATGAATGGATGACTGATAATTTCCTCCATCGTCAAATGCGTAATCACTTTAAGCATGGTGTTAATCACACACATAATCAAATTATTGTTCGTGCGGATATGTGTAAAACCTTTGAGTTAAATGGTCAATGTTGGCTTAAAGTGCCGAGTCTAGTCCCTCGACAAACCATTAAAATCCCATTAAATACGACTGTTGATTTTGCACCGCAAGGCACATTAAGAATTATTCTAAAAAATGGCAATATTGAAGTTCATTCAACCTATGATGCAGTTGAAACACAAGATTGTGGTCAGGAAACAGTAGGTGTTGATAAAGGGTACTCAGAAGCTTTTGTGGACTCTGATGGCGATGTATATGGGAGTGGTCTAGGCAAGCTGATCTCAAGTGAATCAGATTATTTAAATCAAAAGTACAAGCACAGAAACAAGCTCAGAGCGATTGCTAAAGCTAAACCACACAAGAAACAGAAAATTGAGTTAAATAATCTAGGTCGAAAAAAACTAGATAAGCGACAAGATACTCAAAAAGCAAAGCTCAAAACATTAATATTTACAGCAACTCACAAGTTGGTTGATAAAGCCAAAGTGATTGTTGCGGAAGATTTAACATCCCCAATTCAAAGTAAACGCAACTATGGCAAAAACACCAATAGACGCTTAAATACATGGGCTAAAGGTTTGTTAGCTAATGCCCTAACTTCTATATCTCACCGTAGAGGTTCTACGGTGCATCTAGTCAATTCTGCATATACTTCGCAAAGTGATTCTTTCTTGCATGGCCTTTTAATAGGTACACGTAAGGGAGATCGTTTTCACCGTTTCAATGGGGAAGTTGTGCAAGCTGATTGGAATGCTGCGAGAAACGTGCTTGCAAGATTAAACGACAATGAGATAAGTCGTTATACGCCTTATAAAACTGTAAAGCGTATATTGCAAGAACGGACTGACCGCTACAAGTCGGAACTGACCGACTCAGGCTCTAGTTACACGCTTGGCAACAAGACATTAACAGAGTGCGAATTAGTCCTTGAGTATGTTTGAATACATTTTAAGGAACAGATTGATGAAAGATCAAGCAAAAATAAACATTGCGATATGCACTGATTTTGCTTCTTTAAGGCTAAATTTTCCGCTATGTTCAGAACTCTATTTGCTCAATATTGAAGTTATGTGATGACAGATTCCTCTGCTTTGGCGGCTCAGATTATCCCAATGTATAAAAGGCATGCCCGAGCGTGGACGGCTTTACGTGGTCAGGTGCTATATGAGAAAAACTGGCTGGATCGTTTGCTGCGTTATTTACCTGCGCAGGCCAAAATTTTAGATTTAGGTTGTGGTTCAGGCCGTCCAATTGCAACGTATCTATTACAACATGGGCATCAGCTTACAGGTGTGGATAGTTCAGACACCATGCTGGAAATGGCACGAGAACATTTTCCATCACAATGTTGGATTGAAGCCGATATGCGTTCTGTAGAATTGAATCAGCGCTTTGATGCTATTTTGGCGTGGGATAGTTTTTTTCATTTAACGCCACAAGACCAGCGTGGCATGTTTACACAATTTGCAAAGTGGTCTAAACCCAATGCCGTATTGATGTTTACAAGTGGGCCAGCAGCAGGCGAGGCAATCGGGGAAATGTTTGGTGAGGCTCTCTATCATGCCAGTTTATCGCAAGAAGAATACCGTCAATTGTTAGCACAACATGGGTTTAAGGTATTGGACATGCAGGCTGAAGATCAGGATTGTGCAGGGCATACGGTGTGGTTGGCGCAGAAGTTTTGATATTAGTCATGCTAAATAATCATGTGGAACAATGATTGAGAATTGAGCGTGGAAAGTGAAAAACCATAAAAAAACCACCCAATTTTTCAATTAGGTGGTTTGTAAAACTTCAATTTACGAATTACTGTGCAGCTTGTTGCTCTGCTTGAATTGCAGTCAATGCAATGGTAAACACAATGTCATCTACCAATGCACCACGAGACAAGTCGTTTACTGGTTTGTTCAAACCTTGTAGCATTGGACCAACACTTACCACATTCGCAGAACGTTGTACGGCTTTATAAGTCGTGTTACCAGTGTTCAGGTCAGGGAAAATGAACACATTGGCACGACCTGCAACTTCAGAGTTAGGTGCTTTAGAGCGACCAACACTTTCAACAGATGCTGCATCGTACTGTAATGGGCCATCAATCAGTAAATCAGGACGACGCTGTTTTGCAATTTCAGTCGCTTTCGCTACTTTTTCTACATCAGCACCTGCACCTGAAGTACCGGTTGAATAAGAAATCATCGCAATGCGTGGGTCAATACCAAACGCTTTTGCAGAGTCTGCAGACTGGATTGCAATTTCAGCCAATTGTTCCGCATCTGGGTCTGGGTTAATTGCACAGTCACCGTACACGTAGACTTCATCTGGTAACAACATGAAGAATACTGAAGATACCAATGAGTAATCTGGAGCAGTTTTAATCAGCTGGAATGCAGGGCGAACAGTGTTGGCAGTGGTGTGTACTGCACCTGAAACCAAACCATCGACCTGATCAAGTGCCAACATCATGGTACCAAGTACTACAGTATCTTGTAGCTGATCACGTGCTTGGTCTTCAGTGAGTTTGCCTTTACGCATTTCCACCATTTTTTCGATATAGTTTTCACGGATCAAGTCAGGATCAATGATTTCTAAATCATGTGGAAGTTCAATACCACGTGCTTTGGCAACATCTACAACAGCTTCAGGTTTTGCCAATAGAATACAGTGGGCAATACCACGTGATTGACAAATTGCTGCAGCTTGAACGGTACGTGGTTCATCACCTTCAGGCAATACAATACGTTTTTTCGCTGCAATTGATTTTTGCACCAATTCGTGACGGAATGCAGAAGGCGATAAACGTGGTTTGTGTGAATCGCTAATTAATTGCGTTAACCAGTCAGCGTTGATGTGGCTCGCAACAAAACGAGTAACTTGTTCAGCACGCTCAGTGTCATCTACAGGAATTTCATTGCTGAGATTTAACAATTGTTGTGCAGTGTCAAAGGTGCTCAATTTGGTGTGTAAAATAGGCAAGCCATTTTTGATCGCCGTTTGACAGAATTCTAAAGCTTGCGCACTTGGTGCTTGATGCTCAGTTAAAACTAAACCTGCAAGTGGAATACCATTGCTGCTAGCTAAGCTACTTGCAAGCAATACATCTACACGGTCAGAACCACTGATGATTAGTTCGCCTGCAACAAACTTGTGCATTTCATGTTCGATGTTTGATGCAATCAGGCTGCTGTGTAGAACACGGCGCTGCGCAGCTTCACCTTGGCTAATCCATTCAGCAGAAATGTGCGCAGCCAAGTCAGACATACGTGGCACACTTAAAGTATTGCTGAATGGTACTAAACCAATTACAGGCATACAGTCTTTACCAATCATTGGGTGCGTAGTTTGAATCGCACTAACGAATTGGTTGGTGTCGCTAATCAAACGTAAGTTTGGATCAAGTGTAACTGGAATTTGTGCAGAATCTTCTGGCAAACCTTTGGTACGCATGAATAATACGCCCGCAGTACGTTCGCAGCTTGCGCCACCAAAGAAACGTAATTGGTTGTCTACTTTGGCAGCTGTTTTTGCAGCGTTGTTAATGTCGGCATTGCTAACAATAATGACTTTTGCATCAAGTGCTTTGGCCAAAGTAGCATTCAGTTCAGTTGCAAAAGGATCGCGTCCGTTTGGCAACACGCCTTCAACAATAATCACATCATGGTGCTTAGAAATTTCACGATGTAAACGTACTGCATCTTCGAGCAATTCGTCGTTTTCATCATTCTTTAAGCGTTCAGTCAGCGTGCTATAAGCAATCGGCTCAACAGTTTCATGCTTGAATAAATGACGATACAACGCTGTAGTGCGGTCTGCTTCTGGCTGTAATTCTTGCGAGAAAGGCTTTAAAAAGCCTGCTTTTACGCCTTGGCATTCCAAAGCGTAAATTAAACCTAGACATGCTGATGTTAAGCCAACACCAATTTCAGTAGGAACCAAAAGTATTGTTTTCATAGTTTTTTCTAAATCATTTAGGAATTTATTGAAGGCACACCAGATACTACGATTGCTTAAGCAATCGCAGCATCACATTCAGACTTTTTTCCAGCTGACTTTAGCTCCTCAGCAACGTGCGCAGTTTCTTTAGCGATACGACCTTCTTCGTCAGTTGGTACAACCCAAATTTGTGGGCCAGTACCAGCATCGATACGACCTTCAGTACCACGTTTTAAGTTGTCGTTACGCTCTTTACTGAAGTTGAAACCGAAGTGTGGTAAGTAAGATACTGTTTTTTCACGGATATAAGCAGAGTTTTCACCAATACCACCAGTGAAGAACAAGCCGTCTAAGCGTGGTAGACCACAGCTAAGCGCAGCTAAAGATTTAGCTAAACGGTAGCAGAATACTTCAATAGCAAGCGTTGCATCTTCATTACCTTGTTCAGATGCTTCAATTAAAGTACGCATGTCGTTCGATAAACCTGACAAGCCGAGTAAACCACTTTGGCTGTTTAGCATCTTGTCAATTTTGTAGATGTCCCAACCCAAGTTGCTTGCAAGGAAGCTGTGTAAGCTTGGATCTACATCACCACTACGGGTACCCATTACCAAACCTTCAAGTGGGGTTAAGCCCATAGATGTATCTACACTTTGACCATTCCAAATCGCACAAGTTGAGCTACCGTTACCTAAGTGAGCTGTTAACCAGCCGCCTTGTTTAAAGCTGCCAGCCAATTCTGAACCACGCTCTGAAACATACGCATGGCTTGTACCGTGGAAGCCATAACGACGTACGTTGTGGTCAGTATATAAGAATTTAGGTACTGCATAACGGTAAGCGTGTGCAGGCATAGTTTGGTGGAATGCAGTATCAAATACAGCGACTTGCGGAAGCTCTGGGAACAAACGCATCGTTGCTTCAATACCCACCAAGTGTGCTGGGTTATGTAACGGAGCAAGCGGAGTTGCTGCACGAATACGTTGAACAATTTCTTCTGTTAATAATTCTGCTTTGGTTAAAGTACCGCCGTGTACAACGCGGTGACCAATGGCTTGAGGCTTATATTGCGACAAGCGGCCTAAAATTGTTTCCAATGCTTTTTCGTGGTCAGCATGTGGAATAGAAAGTTCGAGAGGTTCACCACCGACGGTAACACCTTTAATGCGTGCATCAGCAGAACCTAGATTTTCTGCCAAACCAAAAATACGATCTTCGCGGCGCTCAGACACGAGTGCATATTTAATAGAAGAAGATCCGCAGTTAATCACTAATACTGATGTAGTCACGTTTATGTACCCGAATTCTAATTGAAGTTATCCCTAGTGAATCAAGCTGCGCGGCAAGGATGGCAAATGGCAATGTGTTGCGCTGCAATCTTGATCAGTATGTATGTTTTATCATGGGTTTTTTGTTGCTCCTAGATAGACTTTAGGAGATTAGACTTAAGCATTATCGACCATGAAATCATAAATAATTAAAATTTATCAGTCCGAAACTTTCATTTATTCATGAAATAACGGTCAATTTTTCTGCTTAATTCCTGTTGTATTCTCTTAACATAGCACACTTCATTGCCTAGACGAGTGGCAAACTGTTTTAAATTATTTCTTAATTTGAATTTGGTTTATTTGGATTTAGCTGCGTACTTAATTTCCGACCAGCGGACAATCACATAAGCAATTAATGCCACCATAAAAAATACCAGCATCATCCAAGCCAAACCTTGCAATGTTTCAATAATGGTGCGGTAAATTTCTAGTACCCAGCGCTCCTGAGTCAGTTCTATTACAATTTTTTTATCATTTTCGGCATAGGTCAGCGGCGTGATGTATTTTTCCATATCGTAAATACGAATGCCTGATGATGTGCCCACCACCATGCCTGCAAACTTGGTGTATTTTGCCCATGCTTCATGGATAGGGTCGTGAATGATACGTGCCAAAATATCATTAATGGAGCCAGAGAATAGACGCATCACCACAAATGACACTAAAAGTGCCAAGGCAAAAGTACTAATAATTAAGTAATAAAACATAAGCAAGGTCACTCTTTTTACTGATTTTTTCTAATCATCAATTTTTAAATTTTAGGCGAGTGTAATTTGAAAGTGTGTAGTGGAACTGTGTCTAAAGCGAGTCGTCGGGTAATGTTCAGCTTCATGTGAAACTGAACATTACATTTAGATGTTGCAAAATTACAAATGGATTTTATTGGCGAATTTGACCATCACCAAAGACCACCCATTTTTGTGAGGTTAGGCCTTCTAAGCCTACAGGGCCACGGGTATGGATTTTGTCGGTTGAAATACCAATTTCAGCACCAAGGCCATATTCAAAACCATCGGCAAAGCGAGTAGATGCATTGATCATGACTGAGCTTGAATCGACCGCAGCAAGGAACTGGCGCGCCAAGCTAAAGTTTTCAGTAATAATCGCATCGGTATGATGTGAACCATATTTATTAATATGTTCAATCGCTTCATCTATGCCTGAAACCACTTTAACCGCCAAAATCGGACCTAGATATTCGGTGTACCAGTCTTCTTCTGTGGCAGTTTTGACGGTCGTGCCTAAAATCTTTTGGGTTGCTGGGCAACCGCGTAATTCGACCTGTTTCTCTGCATACAGTTCTGCAATGCGAGGTAGAAATTGTTCTGCAACTCGCTCATCGACCAACAAGGTTTCCATAGCATTACACACGCCATAACGGTGCGTTTTGGCATTCAGTGCAATTGGTAGCGCTTTTTGCAAGTCAGCCTGTGCTTCTACAAATACGTGACAGTTACCATCTAAATGTTTAATCACTGGTATACGTGCTTCATTGCTGATGCGTTCAATCAGACTTTTACCGCCACGTGGCACAATTACATCCACATATTCAGACATGGTAATCAGTTGCCCGACTGCAGCACGGTCTGAAGTGTTAATCACTTGCACCGAAGTTTCTGGCAAACCTGAAGCTTTTAAACCGTGTTGAATCGCTGTTGCAATGGCTTGATTGGATTCCAATGCTTCAGAACCACCACGTAAAATAATGGCATTGCCTGATTTTAAAGCCAAAGATGCAGCTTCAAGGGTCACGTTCGGACGTGATTCGTAAATCATGCCTACCACACCCAGTGGCACACGCATTTTGCCTAGTTGAATACCAGATGGGCGATAGGCCATATCGGTAATTTCACCAATAGGGTCCATTAAGCCAATCACATCTTTCAGGCCTTGTAACATACCTTTAAAACGTGCGGGGTTGAGTTCTAAACGATCTAGCAGTGCGCTATCCAAGTTATTGTTACGACCTTTGGTCATATCAATTTGGTTGGCAGCTAAAATAGCAGACTCGCTATTTTCCAATGCCGTATAAATAGCCGATAACGCATTGTTTTTAGATTGGGTAGAAGCGCTTGCTAAGACACGAGAGGCTTGGCGTGCTTGTTGTCCTACCGTTTGCATATATTGTTCAATAGACTCTTGCATAGCGGTTTGATCACTTAGAAATTTCTATCTGATATTAACAGTCTGTGCCTATACAATGAAGCATCTAGGCGGAAAATTGACTAAATTGTTCAATCTTTAAATATTTTGTAATCTATTCATCTTTAAAAGTAGATGAGCGGTCATGGAAATTGTTGCGTATAAAATCAGCACCTGTATAGAATGATGCGATAAGACAATGATGTCATTCACAACAATAAGCAGGATGCCACTTCGGTAAAGATGGCAATCGTTCTATTACGAACACTTGCACAATAAAAATAAAATGCGCATGGAGGTAAGGAATATGAATTCCATGATCCAGATGGACACGGACGTACAGGACTCAGGGTCTCATGTCTGCTTTTTTGATATTTACGATAAACACAGTTTTAAACAACCTGCTCGCACCACTTGGATCAATGGCTGGAAAGTGGAATACATGGCGATTGCACAGCCTGAAACTGCTCATTTAACTCCTATTGTGATTGTTGGCGGGGCATTCCAGAATTTTAATTCTTATAAATACTGCGTAGAGCAACTATTTCGTGCTGGCCCGATTATTTTAATTGATATGCCTTCTATGGGGGCTAATCAGCAAATGACCAATGTTGAAACAGGTGAGTCTGCAGGAACGTTGGAACTGCATGACTTGGGGCACATGCTGGGTGACTGGTTGGATATAGTCGGTTTAGACAAAGTCTCGGTGATGGGCATGTCACTCGGTTCAGTGGTGGCGTCCTGTTTGGCAGATCAGCGCCCTGAATTGATTGACCGCATGATTTTAATGGGGGTGATGCAAAAGACCCGTAAAAGTTGGCGTATGTTGCTTGAAGAATCGCTGCATTTAATGAAAGAACAGCGCATGGATGAGTTTGGTCAGGCGGTGATTTTGTACTTGGTGAATCATGCCAAAATGGAACAAACCCGTATGTCGCCTACCGCAAAGCGTCTGTTTTACCGACAAATGGCAGATTTTACTGCCACTGAGCAAGATCGCTACGATGTGAACTGCAACCGTTTATTGCGCTTGACTGATGTGCCTATTCCTCAATGTAAAGTGCTGGTGGCGTGTGGGCAATATGACAGTTTTACCTTGCCACATGAAAATGCCAACTTTGCCTTACAGTGCCCGAATATGGAATTTGCCATGATTGCCAATGCCGATCATGTGCCGCAATTACAACGCCGTAAAGAAACCATGAATTTATTTGCGACTTTTTTAAGGGATGAGCCTATACAGGAATTAGAGGGTATTATTCCCATGACACGTGCGCAGCTTCTGACAATGGAACGTCGTGGTGAGGCTCGCATTGCTGTACAAAACCCGCATAGTCATTTGCAGCATCGTCATTCTGATTTGAATGTTGCCACACACATTGTCGATTTAAACTTCTTTGGTGTGTTACTTGATTTTGAAAATCCAACGTTGGCTGCACAGGCAGCACAATTTGAACGGGATATGGCCTTGCAGCTACAAGATGAAGAAGGCAGCTTTAGCATAGAGTGTTTAATTTTTGAAAGTGAAGGGTCGCAACTGCGTGCATTGTTTAAGCATGGTAGTTTTGATGTAGCAGAGCGTTTGTTGCGCTATGTAGCGTGTCAAAAAGCGCTTGCCCAAAATTTAGAATATGCCTGCTAGGTATATTGTGATTTCATAGAGCTGAAATTACTTGAATAAGAAAGAATGAAAATAGCGTGCTAAGCCACGCTATTTTTTTTGTAGGCATGAATCATCCAGACTAGATCGCCTAGATGTTCTTCATTTGAATTGTCTAGCGGGGCGCTGGAAAAATATAACTGTGGCTGTTGTACCTTGACTTGCTCAAAACCTGCACTTTGAAAAAACTGTGACAATTGCTGTGGAGATTGAAAATGGAAAGTGAAGGCACTGCGTGACATAAACTTCAGTAAGCGACTCGAACTCCAAATAAAACTGGCCAATTTGTTCTTAATGGGTTCAGGGTAAATGTCAGTTAAATAATGCAGCTCTGGAAAGTTTTGCGTGTAGTTACACATGCCTTGTAATAGCTGTTGCAGCATGTCTAAGTTAAAGTAGTTAATCAAGCCTTCACTAATAATGACCAATGGCTGCGAGTGGTCAAAATTTTCAAAAATGTCTTGGAAAGATTCACTGAAAATGTCACCTGTGAGCACTTTAGGCGCATCGGGATTAATTTGTTGCAAAGCTTGAGTCTTAATTTTTGCCATATCTGGCAAATCAAGTTCACGGTAATTCAATTCAGGAAATTTTTGTCGGAAGTTCCAACTGCGTGGCGACAATCCAGACGCAATTTCGAGTACTTGTAGTTGTGGATGCTGCTGAATCAGTTGGCTCAAATGTGCATCAATCATTTGGTGACGTTGTTTGAGTGTACTGCGCATACTTCCGCCAACATGACGTTCTGCCCAGTTTTCTAGAGGATGCACCAATTTGGCTAAAAATTTGCCTTTGCGGGTTGCAAATACAGGGTGTGATATACCCATTTGATACCAGATATAACCCGTATAATGTGCAGTAAAAGAAATATGGCGATGCTTAGATAGCGGTGGTGCTACAGGGGGAGTATTTGAACTCTGCGAGTGATCTTCTTGGGAAATTACGGTTCTTGTCATACGAATTTGGACCTTAGTTTTTTATATGGTGGTCATGTGGTTTCACAGCTATTTAGAAATAAACTCAGGTCAAAATCCTGAATGTAAGCCATGCTGAAAATATGAGAAATTTTATCATAATCAAAAAGAGACACGCTGTCGTGTCTCTTTATCGTAAAAGTAATACTCAGATTCTCAAATGAAGTGCAGGTTGAGTTTGGTTTAACTGCACTATTTGTACTGCTTATCTAAATTGTATAAGCGGTTGGGTCTCGACTGGCTTGCGCTGCCAATAAGGCTGCGCTTTGTTCTTTAAAGGTTAAGATGCGATCACGCACTGTACGCCATTCATCACCCAAGTCGAGGGTTTCACGCAACTCAACTGTGTTTAGGGCAGGAATTTTGCCACGCATACGTTCCAATCGAGCTTGATTAGGCAAAGGAAAATCCGTAATCGCATTTAAAGCCAGTTGTTGCGCTGCACGGTTGTTGCAGACCAAGCCCATATCACAGCCTGCAGCTAAGGCTGCACGCAAACGGGCATCGGCATCGCCTGCAACACAGGCTGCTTGCATGCTTAAATCATCTGAAAAGAGTACGCCATCGTAACCCATATCTTGACGCAAGACTTGTTGTAACCAAAATTCAGAAAAACCAGCAGGGTTTGGGTCGACTTGATCATAAATCACATGTGCAGGCATTAAGGCATCTAGCTGATTTTGCAACTGGATAAAGGTTTGCAGGTCATGCTGCTGAATTTCTGCAAAGGTACGTGAATCGATGGCGGCTGCCACGTGAGAATCCGCTTTAACCGAACCATGTCCAGGAAAGTGCTTGCCTGTGGTAGCCATACCTGCACGGTGCATTCCGTGTAAAAAGGCATCTGCCAAAGCAATAATGTCGGCAGGTTGTTGAGCAAAAGCACGATCTCCAATCACATCGCTGATGTCATTTAAATCCAAGACGGGTGCAAAACTAAAATCAATACCTACAGCCAGCACCTCGGTGGCCATTAACCAGCCACACTCTTCGGCAAGTTTCAGCGCACGTTCTGGTTCAGTCTGGTACAGTTCACCAAATCTACCCATAGCAGGCAATAAGGTAAAACCTTGTTTCAAGCGTTGAACTCGGCCACCTTCCTGATCCACTGCAATTAAAATATCTGGACGGACTTGGCGCATGTGATCGGTTAAGGCACGAACTTGAGCAGGTGACTGGATATTTCGGGCAAATAAAATTACGCCACCGACTTGCGGAGCGCGTAATAGTTCAATATCTTCTTGGGTAAGCTCTGTACCTGCAATGTCGAGCATCAATGCGCCAATCATAGTGGGTGTCCGTATTCGATTTTTATCAATAAAAAAACAATACCCGAATTCTGCAATGATTTGCTACATTTTGACAGTACAGATTATGATAAAACTACACGACAGAACCTAATTAAGTTATATAAGATTTTGAATCTGCTCGATTCGCATTGAAAAGCAGAGATTGGTCAAAAACCAAGGACGTAAATATTTTTATGAAACTTCAAACCATCGCTTGTGCGGTTGCTATTGCAACTGGCGGTTTTTTCTTTTCTCACGCCATTAATGAAGCGATTGCAGCCAATAACACCGCTGCAGTGGCCAACAGTATTGTGCCGACGCAGGAACAAGCTTTGGTTTCGCGTCAATTGGCGACCTTGGTCGATCGTCAGCATTATTTAAATCAGCGTTTGGATGCGTCTACATCTCAGCGTATTTTTGATTTTTATATCGACAGTCTAGACCCAGACCACACCTTGTTTTTGGCAAAGGAAGTTGAACAGTACCGTAAACAGTATGCGGCAACTTTTGGTGCATCCTTAAAAGCGGGTAATTTGGCTGGGCCGTATCAAATTCATACGCAGTACCGTGAGCGTTTAAAACAGTTTTATAATTTCATGTTGGCAGAGCTGAAAAAACCACAAAATTTAAAACAGCCAAATGTCAGTATTGAAACAGATCGAGAAAAAGCACCGTTCTTTAAAACAGAAGCAGAAATGCGTGCGCACTGGCAAAAAATGCTGGTATCTCAGCTGATTAACCTCACCATCAGCAAAGAAGAAGAACTGGCAAAACAAAAAGCCATTAAAGACAATCCTGAGTTGACCAATGGGCAAGATTTGGCTAGTCCTGAAGATTTGACTCCAGTGCAAACGCTAACCAAACGTTATACACGTCAGTTAGAGCGCATGAATCGTTTAAAGAGTGATGATGTACTGGACAAAACTTTAAATGCGATGATGCTGACTTACGATCCGCACAGTAACTACTTCCCACCAGTCGATGCGATGGAGCTAAACCGTCAAACGACTTTACAGTTGGAAGGGATTGGGGTGTCGATTCGTCCTGAACGAGGCAATGAAGATTACACCAAAATTGAAACCATTGTTGAGGGTGGCCCTGCCAGTAAAACAGGACAGGTGAAATCGGGTGACCGCATTATTGGTGTGGCGCAAGATGGCGAAAAAATGGTGGATGTGGTCGGTTGGCCAAGTAATGAAATTGTCGGTTTGATTCGTGGTAAACGTGGCACTAAAGTGACCGTGCGTTTACTTGGGGTGGGTGCTGCCATGAATCAGGCACGTAATGTGACCATTGTGCGTGATGTCATTCAGGAAGAAGATGCAGGAGTTCGTTCGCGTACTATTGACATCCAGCGTGATGGTCAAACTTATACTTACGGTGTGATTGAAATTCCATCTTTCTATTTGAACTATCGTGCACGCCGTGCGGGTAATGAATATCGCTCAGTTTCTGAAGATACCAACAATGCACTGAAAACGCTGGCTGCAAAAAATGTGGCAGGCATTATTGTAGATTTGCGCAATAACCCAGGCGGCTCACTTGAAGAAGTGGCACGTATGCTCGGGCAAGTGATTAAGTCAGGCCCTGTGGTGCAAATTCGTGATGGCAATGGCAATGTCAGCGTGTTTGAAGATGACGATGGCGGTGCACAGACTTATGCAGGCCCATTGGCGGTGATGATTAACTTAGCTTCAGCCTCTGCTAGTGAAATTTATTCTGCCGCTATTCAGGATTACCAGCGCGGGATTGTGATTGGCAGCACCACCACGGGTAAAGGCACGGCACAAGTGCAACTAGACACTTTAGCTTATGGGCAAGCGACTTTAACACAGCGTAAATTCTACCGAATTACAGGTGGCAGTACCCAAAATAAAGGGGTGATTCCAGACATTAAACTGGTGGATATTTACAATGAAGAGTTTGGTGAGCGTAAAGCTAAAAATGCATTGAAATGGGATACCATTCCAACTGCGCCATTTAAGCGTGAAGGCTCAGTACAGCCTTATATCACCAAATTAAGTCAATTGTCACAGCAACGTGTCACGCTAGATCCACAATTTAAATATTTGGAACAGCGTAAGCAAATTGCGAAGCAAGCTGAAGAACGTAAAAGTATTGTCTTAGATATTGAACAGCGCAGAGCCGAGTTAATGGCACTAGAGCAGCAAACTTTGACTGCTGAAAACAAGCGTCGTCAGGAAACAGGACTCAAACCATTTGCAAACTGGGAAAGCTATCAGGCTTCTATTGATGCCTTGGCAGAAGCACGTGCAAAAATGAAAGCAGCACAGCGTCCAGCGTTGCCTGAAGAAGAAGCATTTGTTGTTGAGGCGGCACATGTTTTACAAGACTATGCCATGTTGCAAACAGGCGCCCAAAAAGCAGATTAAACTTGTATTAATCTAAGCGTGTTTTAAAGAAAACCAGCCCATGATTGATGATGTGCTGGTTTTTTTATGCATGTTGCAAAAGCAATGGCTGTCTGGTTTTAAGTACGTTTTAAACTGATATCAGCGCTTAAATTTAATGAGGCAAAGCTAAGTTTTATATTTATTGTAACTTTGGCTATTGACCAGAAACAAGTTGTATTAGACTCTAGCGATAATGTTTTGTTTTTATGTAATTCAAGAAGTAAATAAAGTAGTTTTAATGTTTTTTTTGTTAAGCAGAGAGCATGGGATTGAGTCAGGTAAAAACAATAAATGATGATCGAAACGGAAGCCTATAATGGTTCATGTGCACTATGATCTGAGCCTTGTAATAGGTTCAATAGCAATCTCAATTTTAGCCTGCTATTTTGCAGTGTCTATTGAGCAGTTGTTATTTCAGAATGTGCAACAAAAAAATAAAACGATTGCTTTATTTATTAGTGGTGTGCTTTTAGGTGCAGCCGTGTGGTGTATGCACTTTGTGGGTATGCTGGCCTGCCATTTTCCTGCGCCGTATCAATTTAATCTGAGTTTTACCGCACTTTCCTTTTTCATTGCTTTTCTTGCCTCTACTTTTGCAGTCTGGCTCACCACCAAATCGACTTTACCTTTACCACGCTTAATTCTGAGTGGCCTGTTGATGGGCTTAGGAATTGCGGGTATGCATTACACGGGAATGATGGGTGTGGTCGTAGAAGGCTATCGTAGTCATTATGACCCGACGATTGTGCTGCTTTCAATTTTGGTCGCCATCATTGGTGCTATTGTCACCTTCTGGTTAATGTTCAGAGCAAAATGCAGGATTAGACGTCAGGCACATTATAAAATTTTAATTGCGGTATTAATGAGTCTGAGCATTGTGGCCATGCACTATATTGGCATGGAAGCATTGCATTTTCACTCTACAGAAAACTTACCCAAGTTAAGACCTGATCAATTGGAGCAAAATCAAGCACTTTTGCTAGTTTTGACCATTACAGGGCTAATTTTTGCAGCAGCCTTGGGTGTGGCGATGCTAGAACAGCGTTTAGAAGAGCAAAGCCGTAAATTATCTATCGCAAATCGTGAACTAGCCAATCAGGCGGTTAAAGATAACCTAACTAAACTGCCAAATCGTTTGTATTTGGCTGAATATGCACAATTACTTTTTTCTGAGCATCGTCAAAAAGGTAGCAAAGTTGCATTTTTATACATTGATTTAGACCGTTTTAAAGCTGTGAATGATGTATTTGGGCATCATGTAGGTGATCAGTTATTAATTCAATTGTCCAAGCGTGTGCAAACTCGTTTGAGTGACAAAACACAATTGCTCAGAATTGGCGGTGATGAATTTTTATTGGTGATTGAGCATACCGATATTGCAGAAGCGACCTTAATTTCAGAACAGGTTTTGGAACTGATCCAACAAAGTTTCTTAATCGCGGGCAAGGAAATTAATATTTCAGGCAGTATTGGGATTGCGATGTTCCCAGAACATGGCAGCAACTTGCAAGATATTTTAATGAATGCCGATGCAGCCATGCTGACATCGAAATATCAGGGACGAAATACCAGTTCGGTATTTAGTTATGATTTGGAGTTACTAGAAGCCAAAAGCCAAAGTAAATTAATCAATGATTTATATAAAGCCGTAGAACAACAACAATTTACCTTGTTTTATCAACCTAAATTTACGGCAGTGGAACACAAAAATTGTGGGGTTGAGGCATTAATTCGCTGGTATCATCCTGTGCATGGTTTATTGACGCCCAATATGTTTATTAAAGGGGCTGAAAAAACAGGTCTAATTATTCAAATAGGTTATTGGACGCTTGAAGAAGCATTTAAACAAATTCAGGCTTGGGAAAAGGCGGGAATATCTTTATTTCCAGTGGCTGTGAACTTGTCGGCAGTGCAGTTTGAGCATAAGCATCTGTTTTCAAACTTAGAAAATTTATTTAAGCGCTATAATATTCAACCGCAGCATCTTATGATTGAAGTGACTGAAACGACTGCGATGCATCATATTGAGTCGAGTATTCGTAGTTTTGAACGCTTACGTCAAATGGGTATTCAATTGGCGATTGATGATTTTGGTACAGGCCATTCCAGCTTTTTGTATTTGAAAAAACTGCCTGTGGATGAACTTAAAATTGATCGTGCATTCATTCACGATTTAACCTTAAACAGCAAAGAAGAAGTTATCTTAGAAAGTATTATTCAATTGGCCATTAAATTAGGCCTAACAGTGACAGCAGAAGGGGTTGAAAATCAGCAACAGGCTGAAATTTTAACCCGTTTGGGGTGTCAGCAATTACAAGGCTATTGGCTCGGTATGCCCATGGATGTCGAGCGTTTAGAGAGCGTATTTACTTATCCTGCTTAAAGATTGAAAACTTTTTTAATTTTAAAAATTAACAGCTTACGCTTTATACATTTTATTTTTCAAAAGCTACGACACAACCTGTCCAACTTGGGTGAGATACTCACAGTGTGGTTGAGCATGGCAGAGCAAAAGGCTTGCTAAGAACAAGCATATGATCAGCCCATTTATATAATGAATATTACTTTGGGAATAATAACAATGCCATTTTTAATTAAGCATATTGATCAAATTGCACGAGAAAAACAACGCGATGTTTTGTATGTAGATTTTGATCGAGAATTATATCCTGATTACGATTATAAAAATTGGCAGATACGCCAAGATTTAATCAATTGGCTTGATGAGCAGGATATTTCTTATCAGTTCTGTGCGGGAATGGCGAGTGAATATAGTTTTGAGTCATATCACGGACAGCTGTATTTAGATGTGATTTATGATGAAAACGACCCTGTCTATCAGCGATTAAGTCGGCATTTGGAAGACGAGCAGGGAAAACCTAAGATTAAAGGTGTGCTTTTCTTTTATTGTCCTTTGGACATGGCCATGCAGAATAAACATCACGATGAGCCAGGTTTTTGGGAAAACTGAAGCAATCTTTTTTATAGTTCCTAATAATTCAGGTGATGCGATGCAATCTAAGCACATACGTACAGCATTATTGAATCTGCTCAAACAAAATGAGCTGTCAGCACATGACCAACAGCAGTTACTTGAATATGAAGACACTTGGCAGGGTCGCGCTGTACATGAACCGAGTATAAAAATGCTGTTGGCGCAACATCCTGCTATTGGTTTGGATACACAACGTGCGCTTTTGGCAGAAAATAATGTGGTCAGACGTTTTCTGGCTAAAAACGTTTCTATTTGTGAGGAAATTCAACTTCAGCTAGTGCATGATCAGGCTATTGTTTTGGTGGGTAATCAAAACTTAACAGCTAAAGTGCAAATGGCTTTACTTCAGCAATTTCCAGTTCATTTGGAGCGCTCGAATCGCTATTTATGGAATATCCTCTTAGATCATCCTAATGTTTCAGCGCAAGCTCAACACAAAATCATGCAGGAAATGAGAGAGGAGCATATCCGAAGAAAAGCCAATCCTGAGACAGAAGTTTCAGCACAATACGGCTTTACAGTCCCTGATTTCATTGATCGAACAGCGTATATGACCACAGCGCAGCTGTTTTCTTTGTATCGCAGCGGGCATAGAAAGCAGCTTTGTAAGTTGGCACGATGTTCAAATTTAATGGAAAAGTTGCAATACAAGTTACTTGAGGTCAATGACGCGCTGATTGTTTCATTCCTTGCCGATAATCGATTTATCTGTGATGACATCAAAACGCAGATATTTGAGTCACGAAGTGCTTATATCTAAGATTTCACAATCAGACACCGACTAAAAGAATGATCTGTTTCTTTTCTCATTTGAGAAAGACAAGGTAGAAATAAGAGTACAGTGTTTTGCTGCCCAGTAACTTGTGAAGACAAAAAGCATAAATCTGCTACAATATCGCCAATTTTTCATATTGATCATTTTGGTCTTATACACTGCGATTCTGCAGTAGGTGTCTTGCATGAGTTTTAAAGATGAGTTAGCGGCGCAGGTCGCACAGCGACGTACTTTCGCGATTATTTCCCACCCCGATGCTGGTAAAACCACCATGACAGAAAAACTGCTGTTATGGGGACAGGCCATTCAGGTTGCAG
The DNA here is from genome assembly GCF_048537555.1 of Acinetobacter sp. A2. Lineage (NCBI taxonomy): Bacteria > Pseudomonadati > Pseudomonadota > Gammaproteobacteria > Moraxellales > Moraxellaceae > Acinetobacter > Acinetobacter sp. A2. The sequence continues at coordinate 2,433,403 of NZ_CP183239.1, read as the reverse complement.
GGATGGTGAAAAGCCGTAAGTCTGACCGTGGTGCTACATCTGACTGGATGGAAATGGAAAAAGAGCGTGGAATTTCCATTACCACCTCGGTGATGCAATTCCCATATAAAGACAAAATGATTAACCTGCTCGACACCCCAGGGCACGAAGATTTCTCTGAAGATACTTACCGTACTTTAACGGCTGTGGATTCAGCCTTGATGGTAATTGATGGTGCAAAAGGGGTCGAAGACCGAACCATCAAATTGATGGATGTGTGTCGTATGCGTGACACCCCCATTATTTCATTTGTGAACAAAATGGACCGTGAAATTCGTGAGCCATTGGAATTGTTAGATGAAATTGAAAACGTCTTAAAAATTAAATGTGTTCCAATTACTTGGCCTTTGGGTACGGGGCGTGATTTTGCCGGTGTATTTAACCTGATTGAAGAAAAATTTTATGTTTACAAATCAGGCTTTGGTTCAACCATTACTGAAATTGAAATTCGCGATGGTTATAACCATGCAGATTTACGTGAAAAAGTAGGTGAGTTGGCTTGGGCGGCATTTGAAGAGTCACTGGAGCTGGTGCAAATGGCGAATGAGCCATTAGACCGTGAAGAATTCTTGGCGGGCCGTCAAACTCCAGTGTTATTTGGTACCGCATTGGGCAATTTTGGGGTAGATCACGTCCTGAATGCGTTTAGTGAATATGCACCACCACCGAAGGCACATCCGACACAAGACCGTATTGTTGAAGCCAATGAAGAAGGCTTTAGTGGCTTTGTATTTAAGATTCAGGCCAATATGGACCCTAAACACCGTGACCGTATTGCATTCATGCGAATTTGTTCGGGTAAGTATGAAAAAGGCTTGAAAATGAAACATGTACGCATAGATAAAGATGTGCGTATTAGTGATGCCTTAACCTTCTTAGCAGGTGACCGCCAGCATTTAGAAGAAGCATGGCCAGGTGATATTATTGGTTTGCATAACCACGGTACCATTCAAATTGGTGATACATTCACTTCGGGTGAAAAGCTACAATTTACAGGTATTCCACACTTTGCACCTGAAATGTTCCGCCGTGTACGTTTGAAAGACCCTTTAAAATCTAAACAGCTACAAAAAGGGTTGAAAGAGCTTTCAGAAGAAGGTGCAACACAGGTCTTTATGCCACAAAACAGCAATGACTTGATTGTTGGCGCTGTGGGTGTCTTACAGTTTGAGGTGGTGGCGTATCGTCTGAAAGAAGAATATAAAGTCGATTGTATGTATGAGCCAGTCAGCATCAATACCGTGCGTTGGGTGTCTTGTGCAGATGAGAAAAAATTTAACGAGTTTAAGAAAAAAGCCCACGACCAATTGTCGGTCGATGGTGGTGGTCACTTAACTTATCTCGCACCTAGCCGCGTGAATTTACAGTTAATGCAAGAGCGTTATCCTGATATTGAGTTTAGAAATACGCGTGAGCACTAAGTTCAAGCTTTCAAAAATAAAACAGCTTCATCACGAAGCTGTTTTATTATGGCTGGTGATTATTTTTAGATAAATACATTGGGGATGTCATGCTGCAAAAAACAGTCTATCTGGGAGTAATGTTGAGTGGGGCGATCTTACTCAGTGCCTGTGACTCATCTCAACAAAATAAAAATGCAGATGAGCAAACCTCTATTTTTCAGAAAGATCAGGCTGAAGTTTTACCTTATTTAAATATCAAACAACAAGCCGCAGCTATTGCTTTGCCTTTTTGTGAAAACAGAAATTGCATAGAGCTGGAAATTCAAACTTTAAATACCCAAGATGCATGGCTAAATGACTGGATTGCCAAAAATCAGGCCATGGTGATTCAAGATCAAATTGGCTTAAAGCAAAATATGAGTTTGCAGCAAGCGGTAGATGCTTATGTGAAAAAATCTGATGCATGGCAGGCAGCACTGGCACAAAATAAAGCCTATGAATTGGCGATGTACACTCGAATTGCCTATCAGCGTAATCAGTATGTATTGTTACAGGTTGGGGTAGATACCCAGCAAGAAGGTACGCACATTAAAGAGCGTTATTATTTCTTTGTGGCAGACCGTAAACAGCAAAAAGCTTTATCTGTTTTAGATGTAATTGATCCTAAGCAACAAACTAAGATGCATACCTTTGTGCAGCAGGCCTATCAAGACTGGTTGAAAGAGCAGAGCAGTGAAATACAAAACAATGCGTCAGAAAAACTATATTGGGGGCAGGCAGACTGGTTTTTTGATGATCAAGGCTTAGGTTTGCATTACCGTACCCATGAAATTGTGCAAGATGGACCACAGTTTGATATTTACCTAAGCAAAGCACAAACACAACAAGTTTTAAAAGCAGAAATCTACCCATCTATGTTTTAGTAGGTTTTAGTAGAGATTGATTATAAGCAGCAACACGTACCTATGATTGGGTCACGTATATGCTCATCAAAAAAAGGTTGTATTCATGTTGAAACATAAAACGATATTAACGGTCAGTATTTTAATTGCAACTTTAGGGGTCACAGCGTGTCAGCCTAAAAAAACTGAGCCAGAAACGGCTGAGCCAAGTCAAACAGAAGTTGAACAGCAAAGTTTAAAACTCGTGGGTGATACTGAAAAACTGAACTTGGCATTGCCACAATGTGAGGGCAAGAATTGCCCTGAAATGACTATTGAGCGTTTAAACAGTAATCAGGCATTTATTGATCATTTTATTGATCAGCAAATTATTAAAGAACTCTCGCAAATATTGACGATTGCACCAAAACAGGCTGCTTCAGAAGCATCAGCCGCACAGGCAGCAGAAGTGACTGCAGCAAGTACTGCTGAAGCACCTGCTAGTAACCCAACAGCCGCCGCAATTGCTCAAGTAGAAACTTTGGCACAAAAACTGGAAAAGCAAACAGTGCCGTATGTGCAAAGTTTTTTAATGCTTGATCAGGAGCTGAAAGCCCTCAGCTCGAATCATAAAATCAGTTTGATGATTAAGCCTAAAATTCTGAATGCAGATCAACCCTTAGCAACGGTAGTGTTAAATAGCAGTAGCTATTTAGGCGGAGCGCATGGTACATCGGCGCAGCAGTATTATAATTTTGATTTAGAAAAGAAAAAATTAGTCACATTGAATGACATTTTGTTAGATCAGCAGCGCCCACAATTAGAAGGTAAAGCCTATGAGGCATTTAAAAACTGGGTGATCGAATCTGAATTGTCTACCAACGTGAAGGAATATGAGCAGGCGTGGAAATTTAAACTGTCTGATAATTATTACCTAGGCCAACAAGGATTGATTTTGCAATATGCAGAATATGAAATTGGGCCTTATGTGGTAGGGTTGCCACGTTTGACCATTCCTTATGCAGATTTACAGGGTATTTTAAAAACTGCTTACTTGCCACAAGCTGAAACACAGCCTGCAGCGGCAAGTGAAGCCGCAAGCAGTGATGCCCAAGCAAAGCCGAAGTCTTAATATGAACCTCCCGCTATTTGATACGCATACCCATTTTGATGTTGCCGATTTTGATGCTGATCGGGAGCAATTGGCGTATGCGGCCAAGGCTGCGGGGGTAGAACATTTAGTACTGATTGGTTTTGTGCAATCACGCTTTCAGGATTTGATTACAACCCAGCAGTATTTGAATCAACTTGATCAGGCGCCACGTAGTCATTTGGCGCCTGGGCTGCATCCGTTTTATATCGAACAGCATCAGCGTCAGCATTTACACGATTTGGAGCAAATTTTACAACAGCAACATTGTATTGCTGTGGGGGAAATTGGTTTAGATACTTTTTTAGCTGAACATAAACACGCTGAGGAATTTCAAAAACAGCAAGATTTTTTTACAGCCCAATTGGAAATTGCCCGTCATTGGCAAAAGCCTGTATTGCTACATATCCGTAAAGCGCATGCCGATGTATTAAAAATTTTAAAACAACAACAGTTTAAACTTGGCGGCATCGCTCATGCTTTTAGTGGTGGGGTCGAAGAGGCGAAAGCCCTGATCAAACTGGGTTTTAAAATTGGTGTGACAGGACAGATCACTAACCCTAATGCAAAAAAACTGCGTCGTGTTGTACAAGAAATTGGTGTTGAGCATTTGGTTTTGGAAACCGACTGTCCCGACATGACGCCATTATGTTGCCAAACCGATACTCAAACCCGTACCCGCAATACGCCTGCCAACTTGATCTATGTGCTTGAAGGTTTAGCGGCTTGTTTGAATATCTCACCACAAGCGCTAGCTGAACAGCTTTGGCAAAATACATTTCAGGTTTTAGATGTGCGTGAAACAACACCCAAGCCCTGAAACACAGTAAAATGCCCCTACCTTGAAACTATATTTGATGAGCGCATGACTGACCTTCTTCAAGATGACGAATATGAACGCCGTTTTGCAGGCGTTGCCAAAATTTATGGTGACAGTGCATTTCAACATTATGCGCATAGTCATGTGATGGTCATTGGTATTGGCGGGGTTGGTTCTTGGGCGGTCGAGGCCTTAGCGCGTACAGGCATAGGTGAGCTGACTTTGGTCGATATGGATGTGGTCGCAGCATCGAACATTAACCGTCAGTTACCTGCCATGAGTTCGACCTTAGGACATGAAAAAATTAATGTGATGGCAGAGCGTTGTCGTTCGATTAATCCACGCATCAAAATTAATTTAGTGGATGATTACTTAACCCCTGACAACGTCAAAGTGTTATTGGCAACGGCCCCTGACTTGGTGTTGGATTGCATCGATGATGTTAAAGCTAAACTGGCGTTAATGTTGCATTGCCGTTTTAACAAGATACCGCTTATTGTGTCGGGTGGTGCAGGTGGGAAGCTTGATCCACTTAAAATTCGGGTAGCAGATTTATCTAAAACCGAACAAGACCCAATGCTGGCTAAATTGCGTGCCCAATTACGCAGCAAAGGCATTTGTAAAAAGCCAAAAGAAAAGTTTGGTATTACCTGCGTGTATTCTATAGACAATCCATTTTCCAGTGCAGATGTTTGCCCAAGTGCAGGCTTACGTTGTGGTGGCTATGGTTCGGCTGTGGTGGTTACGTCCAGTTTTGCAATGGTGGCTGTGGCTGAAGTGCTGAAAAAGCTGGATGCACTGCACAGCAAAAAATAGGCAGAACACCTGCCATGCTGGGCGTATTCAGCATGATCTTTTACAACGATGTCTTGCTAAAAGTATGAATTGAAATTTATTCTGCCTGAAGCGACTGCTGCTCTTTTAAATAGGCTTCTGTACGTTGCATGGCCGCCTGAATATTGGCTAGCGCATTTTCGACATCGGCAAAGGTTTTGGCGTTGCCACCACTTAAGGCCTGACGCCATTTTCGTGCACCAGGTAAGTTTTGGAATAAACCCAAAATATGGCGGGTAATCACAGATAGGGGAGCACCTTGTTGTAAGCGTTGCTCAATGTACGGCAACATTTGCTGCATAATTTCAAAACGATCAGGCTGTTCGAGATTCCATAATTGGCCAAGTTCTGCCAATAAATATGGATTGTGATATGCCTCACGTCCAATCATCACCCCATCGACATGCTGTAAATGCGCCTGAGTTTCTGTAAAGGTTTTAATTCCGCCATTAATTTCAATGAATAAGTCAGGGCGGTCTTGTTTTAAGCGGTAGACATCTTCATAGCGCAGGGGCGGAACTTCACGGTTTTCTTTAGGCGATAGACCTTGCAGCAAAGCAATCCGTGCATGCACAATAAAATGAGTACAGCCTGTTTGTGCAACAGTATCGACAAAATGCAGCATTTCTTCATAGGAGTGCATATCATCAATGCCTATACGGTGTTTGACTGTCACAGGAATGTCCACCACTTGACGCATCGCGGCAATACATTCAGCCACTAAATTAGGCTCTGCCATTAAGCAGGCACCAATTTTATTGTTTTGTACCCGATCACTTGGGCAGCCGACATTTAGGTTGATTTCATCATAGCCCCAGTCTTGCGCCATTTTGCTGCAGCTTGCTAAATCCTGAGGGTTTGAGCCACCTAGTTGCAACACAATTGGATGTTCTTCTTTGCTGTAATCGAGGTGACGTTTGGCATCTCCAAATAAGATGGCGCCTGTTGTGACCATTTCGGTGTATAGCACAATGTTTGGATTAAACAAGCGTGCAAAAAAACGATAATCACGAGTAGTCCAATCCATCATAGGTGCAACGGATATACGAGGCTGTAAATTTTGGATGGCACGCGTCATAACACACCTGACTGGAAGAGCAAAGATAAGCCGCGCATTATACGGGGTTTGAGCAAAAATCGACAGCGCTAGCGTAGCATCCTAATAAGGGGGTATTTTGAGACTGTAGCGCCTAATAAAAGGATACAAGAAAGCGAAGCGACTGAACGATTGGGTATTTGTATCCTTTAACTTTTTTTAGTATGTTGAAGAGATAACGATAAAGCGGCATAAGAGGGATAATAATATGCTGGTTTTAGAAGAAATTTATCGAACCAAGAAAAACGAGTTTTCTGCAGCCTTTAATTTACGCATGCAGCGCAGTTTGAGTTGGTGGAAAAAAGCCATTGCTTTGCATGATGATATTGATTTGCAATTTATGAGCACTTGGGTGGCGCTGAATGCCTTATACGCACAAGGGAAAGCGGCAGAGCAAGAACAACAGACCTTACAGCAGTTTGCATTTAGAGTTTATCAAAAAGATGTTGATCAGCGGATTTCTAGAATTTTGTGGGAAAAGCATCCACAAAGTTTGGAGGTTTTACTGACTAATCCGTATTTGTGTCAAAGTTTTTGGGATTGGCGCAATCAAAAAATCAGCGAAGGTACCTGGCGTACAGATTTTGAATCGGAAAAACAGCACATCATGCAGGCTTTGCATACCCACGATTCAGCCAGTATTTTAAGCTTTGTGTTCAAGCGCTTATCGACTTTGCATCAACAACTCGTGCAAGGCGGTGCAACGTATAATAGTGCAATTAACCGCAAACAGCTCAGTCATGCCAGTCTTTTACTTTCGACATTACTGCCGTGTTTTATCCAAATTTTATTGGAGAATGTTGAAAGTTTAGAATGGAATGAGTGGAGTCAGCCTTTTTATCCTGTGATGCAAATGTCCTAAACTGGATGGTTGTCGTCAGTCACTTTAAGCTTCTGCAAGATGCTTGCGCTGATGCGTGTGATCAAGCAGGGCAAAGCACATTGCGGCTGCAACAAAACACAGTCCAACCATACAGCTCCATAGCCAGCCGCCTTGCTGCCATGCGTAAATCCCTAAAGCGGAACCGCAGGCACCACCTGTAAAATAACTGGTCATATAGACTGAATTGATACGTGATTTGGCATCTGGGCGTAAGCGGAAAATAATATTTTGATTGCTGCTATGCACAGTCGCTAAGCCAAGGTTAATCAAGCCAAAACCTAAAATATAACTCCACAGTTGGAATTGACCAAAGTAGAGAAATATCCAGCTGATACCGAGCAAGGTTAAGCCGCCCCAAGTCAGCGCTGTGACATAGCCGCGATCTGCAATTTTACCCACTTGTTTGGTCGAAAGTGCGCCAAATACTCCGACCAAAGCCACAATGCCGACCATGACATCGGCTAAGCCAAAACTAGATTTGAGTAATACGGCAATGGTGGAAAATAAAACACTCATCGCAGCAAAAGCAAAAGCCCCGAGTAATGCACGATACACCAAGCGGCGTTCTTCTAAAATCAGTCGGCCCATGGACTGAAATACTGCAAAGTAGCTGAGTTTGCTGGTAGAAATAAAAGGCAAACGTGCTTTAAGTACCGCAGCAATACACAACATGAATATCCCGCTGAGCAGATAAATCACTTTCCAGTGAAATAAATTAGATAGCAAGCCTGCTAAACTGGTCGAAAGTAAAATACCGACCAATAAACCACTCATCAGCAAACCAACAACTTCTCCCATTTTTTCAGGTTTTACGGTCATGGTCGCAAAAGGAATTAATACTTGTGCCGCCACAGAGAATAGCCCTGTGATGATGGTGCCAATCCAAAGCATGCTTAAATTGCTAGAAAAGGCACACAAAAATAAACCTACCGATGCCAAGAACATGAGCAAGGGGATGAACTTGGTTTTATTGACAATATCGCCCATCGGTACAATAAACAGTAAGCCGAGTGCATAAGAGACTTGTGCAAATGTCACAGTCAGTGCAACTTGTGACTGTGGAATTTGAAAAGATTGATGAATGGAGTAAATCAGAGGTTGGCAATAATAATTTGCACCTGCACATAAACCGCAGGCAATCGCCATTAACCATAAAAGGGTTTTGTCTTGGCTAATGTCAGGTGCAGTATTCATAGTCTTCCTAGCTTATAAGGCAGTGTGATGCTGTGAGTAAATAGGATGCTGTTTGAGTTTGAGCAATAAAAAATCGGTGAGTATCCTAAACTTTGTGGTGATGTTTTAAGTCTTTAATGTGAAAACTTGTTTTTGGACAATGTAATCATCATCACCCCTATAATATTCAGCAGACAGCCCAACCATTGTATGCCATTCAGGTGCTCACCTAAAAATGCTGTCGCCAATAAAATCGTTAAAATGGGGCCAATTGAGGCAATCATAGCTGATTGTGCTGCACCTAAACGGGCGATGCTGTGCGCCATTAACAAGGTAGGCAGTACTGTCACAAAAATGCCCAAGGCAACGCCGTAGCCCAGTACCTGTAATGGCAGCTGCTGAATCAAAGCTAGAGGATGCGGTGTGGCCAAGCAGTAATGAACCAAGGTACCTAAGCAGGCAATGCTTAAAGCCAAGCCTGTAAAATTCCATGAGCCAAAATGTTGAATCAATCGTCGAGTCAGCAGCAAATAACCCGCAAAACATACCGCACTGGCAAAGACTAAACTGCTGCCTAGCCAAAAGTATGAGTCGTGTGGTGTGTTACTTTGTTCTTGTAGCATCACAATGACTGTGCCGCCATAACTCAGAGCAATGGCAAGTAAACTCAGCCAGCTGAGTTTTTGTTTATAGATCAGGCTAGACGCCAATACAGTCAGAGTTGGATATAAAAAAAGAATAATCCGTTCTAATGATGCGCTAATGAACATCAACCCTAAAAAGTCTAACCAGCTAGAAAAGTAATAGCCGATCAAACCTGAAAAAATCAGCAGTAGCCAATTGCCTTTGGAAATGTTGCGGCTGTGCTGATGGTTGAACCAGCAAATCAACAGAAAAAACGGCAAGGCACTGGCCATACGTAAAGCCATGAGCACAGTGGCATCGACCAATGGCGAAAGTGCATAAGCCTGTTTAATAAAAATCGCTTTGGTGCTGAACAAAAATGCAGCGAATAGCGCAAAGATGGAACCCCATTGCGTGGCATTAAGTTTGATCATGGCAAAAGCTAAAGTGAGGGATGAATGTAAAGTACGATAAAAAGAGTTGAGTGATCCTGCATAGGATTTAAAGCAGCCAGTGTGGCAGGAAAAATCAACAACTAAGCATAGCGGATTTTGTGTGAAGGGTCTGCTTTAAAACATCGAAATTAAGTGAAAAGTAAAATAGATTGTGGTTGCACGATAATAGTGCAAAAACTTTTAAAATATTACAAAACACACAAAATCCATCATCAGAAAAAATGATGTTTAAAAAAATTCAAAAAAATAATAGCGGTCAACTTAGACATACACTGAATAAACTTACAGAGGGTTTAAAAGTTTTGCTGCTGCCACTTTTAGATTTTATTGATAAGGCAAAGGTTGGTATTTGTAAGGTTTTAATGGGGAGGTATAGGCTCTAAATTAGTACGTATAGCGAGCGATAAAATTTGTCAGAAAAGTCAATTTGGCATTGAAGTTTTAAGTTTTAGCGGTCAAATGTATAGATATATGATCTTTTGGGTCTAAGTCGGATTTTCCCAATTTAGCCAAATGCATGTCAGAATGATCAATGCAAAATTCATTTAAATGTGATGAACTGCTAACTCAAAACTGCTGTGCTGTCGTTTTGATCCTGCCAAATATGGTTGTTGCTGAATAATTAGACTTATATTAAAGAAGCAAAACCTATCAATTATATCTCGCAACAATATTTTTATGAATCATCAGTTCAAAATATGGGTATTTATTAAATAAATATTGGGTGGTAATTTAAAAATGTTGCATTAGAATCCAAAAATTCAACAAAACTTATCCTGAGGGGAAAGCATCGTTATCCACGATGTTGACTTAAGAAAAACTAGCTTGAGGGACGCTCATGCAGATCGGAATTCCAACCGAAACTGTTGTCGGTGAAAATCGTGTCGCTGCGACGCCAGAAACAGTAAAGAAGTTGATTAGCGCGGGTCATAGCGTAGTCATTGAACGTGGTGCGGGTGTTAAAGCCGCTTATATCGACAGTGCTTATGAACAAGTGGGTGCAAGCCTGACAGATGATGCTTATCGTGGCAGTCAAATGATTTTGAAAGTTCGTGCCCCGAAGGGTGATGAAATTCAGAAATTGGCACCGAATAGTACTGTCGTGGCGATGTTTGATCCTTACCGCAATACTGAATTAGATCAGTTTGCTGCGGCTCAGGTGTCTGCATTTGCGTTAGAGCTTTTGCCACGTACTTTGTCACGTGCACAAAATATGGATGTGTTGTCATCACAAGCCAACTTGGCAGGCTATAAGTCAGTGCTGTTGGCTGCAGCAGAATACCAACGCATGTTCCCAATGTTAATGACGGCTGCGGGTACTGTAAAACCTGCACGTGTTGTGATCATGGGTGTGGGCGTTGCAGGTCTGCAAGCCATTGCAACGGCAAAACGTCTAGGTGCGGTAGTAGAAGCAACTGACTTGCGTCCAACTGCGAAAGATCAGGTAGAGTCTTTAGGCGGTAAATGGCTAGACGTGCCAATGTCTGAAGAAGAACAGCAAAAAGCTGCAGATGCTGCCAAAAATGGCTACGGCTGGATGCCAGGTGAACAATACATTAAAGATCAAGCTGTTATTGTAGATAAAGCTGTTTCTAATGCTGATATTGTGATTACCACGGCATTATTGCCTGGTCGTGATGCACCACGTTTAATCAAAGCTGAAACTGTTGCGAAGATGAAACCGGGTTCAGTCATTTTAGATATGGCAGTAGAAACAGGCGGTAACGTCGAAGGTTCACAATGTGGTGAAACTGTTGTGACTGCCAATGGTGTGAAAATTTTGGGTATCCCAAACATTCCATCTACAGTGTCGACTGAAGCCTCTGCACTTTATGCACGTAATGTATTGAATTTTGTTGAAACATTATTTGATAACGACAAGAACTTTGCACTGAATCCTGAAGAAGAAATTCAGAAAGCATTGCTGGTGACCCATAACGGTCAAGTACTGTTAAAGCGTGGTTAAGGAGAACTCTCATGGTTGAAACAATTACGATTTTTGTCCTTGCCATTTTCGTAGGTTACTACGTGGTTTGGGGCGTAACGCCTGCATTGCATACGCCTCTTATGGCGGTAACCAATGCGCTGTCTTCGATCATTATCGTGGGTGCGATGATTCAAACTGTTGGCTTACCAATGGTGGGTGTAGAGGGTAGTGTAGATTTTCAAACTATTAACGTGGTGAGTGTGCTGGGTGCTATTGCTGTGTTCTTGGCAAGTATCAATATTTTTGGTGGTTTCGCAGTAACGGCACGTATGCTGGAAATGTTCAAACCAAAAGCAAAGAAAAAAGAGGGCTAATGCATGGAATTTATTCGTGAATATGCAGACTGGTTCTATTTAATCGGGGCTGTACTTTTTATCTTAACGCTTCGTGGTTTGTCTGGTCCAAAAACAGCAATTGCAGGTAACCGCTACGGCATGATCGCCATGGCAATTGCCGTATTGACCACATTCTTTGTGGCAGATAATCCAGTGGTTTGGATGATCGTAGGTGCTATGGTTTTAGGTGCAATTGTTGGTATTGCTCGCGCACGTACTGTTCCTATGACTCAAATGCCTGAAACAGTTGCACTGATGCACTCTTTGGTGGGTTTAGCAGCAGTTTTAATTGCCATTGCTGCAATTATTCATAACAACAAGTTGGTGGAATTAGGTCCAGACCTGTTGGCTGCAAATGGTATTAATTTCCATGAAATGAGCAAAGTTCATTTATTTGAATTGTTTGTGGGGTGTTTCGTGGGTGCAATTACCTTTACTGCATCTGTATTTGCGTACGGCAAACTGGCTGCAAAGAAATGGGCAAAAACCATTTCAGGTGCATGGGTTAAACCTGTTCAAGCATTGATTTTCATTGCTATGTTAGGCTTTGGTATCCACTTCTTCTTGACTGGAAACATGACATCATTCTGGGCAATGACTGGTCTTGCACTTGCATTTGGTTGGGTATGGATTGCACCTGTAGGTGGTGGTGATATGCCAGTGGTGGTATCACTTCTCAACTCATTCTCAGGTTGGGCTGCAGCAGGGATTGGTTTCACACTTGAAAACAACATGCTGATTGTTGCGGGTTCACTTGTAGGTTCATCGGGTGCGATTCTGTCGTACATTATGTGTAAAGCGATGAATCGTTCAATCATCAACGTATTGTTTGGTGGTGCGATGGGTGGTGCAGCAGCACCGACTGCTGGCGCTGGTGAGCAAGTACAACGTAACTACCGCTCAGGTTCTGCAGATGATGCTGGCTTCTTGATGTCAAATGCTGACAGCGTAGTGATTGTACCAGGTTATGGTATGGCGCAAGGTCGTGCACAAAATGCAGTTAAAGAATTGGCTAACTTGCTGAAAGAACAAGGTGTAACTGTTCGCTTTGCGATTCACCCTGTGGCAGGTCGTATGCCAGGTCACATGAACGTATTACTTGCAGAAGCAGACGTACCATACGAAGACATCTTAGAAATGGATGAGATCAACTCAGATTTCCCAGCAACAGATGTAGTACTTGTTATTGGTGCGAATGACGTTGTGAACCCAGCAGCAAAAGACGATCCGAACTCGCCAATTTACGGTATGCCAATTCTTGAAGCGCATAAAGCACGTACCATTATGGTGATCAAGCGCTCAATGGCAACGGGTTATGCAGGTTTGGACAACGACTTGTTCTATAACGACAAGACCATGATGATCTTTGGTGATGCTAAGAAAGTTGTGGAAGATATGACGAAGTCAATCAACGGTACAGGTCACTAAGTGAACTGACTGATAAGAACCGCCTTCGGGCGGTTTTTTTGTTCGTTGTATAAGAGATCGTAAAAGAAAGCTAAAGATCATGCTTCGGAAAATTATCAGCGCACGGAGACCATCGTCAGTGGGTTAAGGTGGGACTTGTGTGGTGCAAATACGTAAGTTGGTTTGCATATGATTTTTTAAACACTGCACATAAAAAAGCGACTTATTTAAAGTCGCTTTTGCATATTTTCTTGGGTCTGTTTTGAAGCTTTAAAGATTAGGCAACCGATTCAGGTGTGGTACGCCATAAGCTTTCAAGGTCATAGAATTTACGTGCAGTTGGTAACATAAGATGTACCACAACAATGCCAAGATCAACCAAGATCCATTCAGCATCGCGTTCGCCTTCAATGCCGATTGGGCGGAAACCCGCTTTACGTGCTTCTTCAGCAACATTATCGGCAAGGGATTTAACATGACGCGTTGATGTGCCGCTGGCAATGACAATCGCATCTGCAACATTGCTGATGCTGCTGACATCAAGCTCAACAATTTCTTTGGCTTTTACATCGAGTAGTGCTTCATGTACAACTTGAAGGCAAGTTTGTACGTCATGCTTTGCGGTGTTCATTGCAAGATCGTGAGAATTAGAAGCGCCGGGCGATGGTTCTAAATTCATGGGGTGTATAATTTCCTAAAATTATTCATCGTCTAATATAGCCGTTTTGGCCTAAAAATTCAAATCGCACCGATTTTAACCATTTTGTTGTGCCGGAAAAAACTTGTCTTTCCACGCAAATGATTGATTTGATGTTAAACGTGGGCGATATTCGGCAGCGACATAACCTGCGTAATTACTTTGCGCTAACCATGCAAATAATGCGGTATAGTCCAAATGGCCTGTGTCAGGTTCATGGCGTCCTGGGTAGTCAGCAAATTGAATATGACCAATATCTTGCAAGTTTTCCTGTAGTGCGCTGAGCACATCTTCACCCATCATGGCCATGTGATAACAATCGAATTGCATTTTGAGTGCAGGGTGTTTGACAGCTTCTAACATTTCCTGAGCTTGGGCAATGTTCTGTACCAGAAAACGTGGCATATCTGTGCCATTGATCATTTCAAATACAGGTTGAATCTGGTGCTCAGTGAGCATGGAGCAAGCCAGTTTTAGATTTTCTGCCAGTGTGTTTAAGCAAGGTAACAAGTCTGCATCGGCAGGTTGTTTGCCTGCCAAAATATTCACACTTGGAACATTTAGGGCTTTGGCATAGGTAATGGCTTGTTCTAAGCCACGATGAAATTCAAGTTCTTTACCGGGTACCCCCGCTAAGCCATCACCCCCTTGCATGAGGTCACCCGCAGGCACATTAATCAGACACAGGCTAAGCGCATGCAGCTGAAGTTGAGTTTGAATTTGTTCGATACTGAGCTCGTAGGGAAACTGAATTTCAACGTGCTGAAAACCATGTTGGCGAGCAAGGGCAAAGCGTTCAATTAATGGGACTTCGGTAAATATCATTGACAGATTAACCGCAAGTTTAGACATGCATAAGCTCCTTGCTCAGGAATGGTAATGAAAAAATTTAAGCTTCAACTTGGTAAATAATGCTGGCTAAATCTGCTTCGGCAAAACCTTTAGCCTGATGGGCTTGAAGCTGAGATAGAGCTTTTTGGGCAACAGGAATCTGCAGCTGAAACGCTGCGGCAAGTTGCACTGCATTATTTAAATCTTTAGACAGGGTTTGTACTTTCCATTGCACAGGTTCAAAACTGTGGGTGGCCATACGTGGGGTTAAAATCTGAAACGGTTTTGAATCGGCAAAACCACCTGCCAAAGCTGGGGCAAGTAGCTGTGTATCTACACCTGCTTGAGCAGCAAGGGCAACGGCTTCTGCAATTAAGGTACTATTTGCGGCAACAATCAATTGATTGCAAATTTTGGTGGCTTGTCCTGTTGCGGTTTCGCCCATGCGGGTCACACGTTGTGACAGCACCGCATAAATTGGGCTTAATTTTTCAATAGTGTTGGCATCGCCACCTGCAAAAATTACTAGCGTACCTTGTTCTGCTCCCGCGGTGCCACCAGATACAGGTGAGTCAATCCAAGTCACGTGTTTTTGCTTGGCTTGTTGTGCAAGGGCTTTGGTTTGTGCAACCGATAAGCTGGAAAAATCAACAATGACTTGTTGGGCAGTTAAGTACGGTTCAATTTGATCAAATACGCTTTGAACTGCATGATCATCGGCTAAACAGGTCAAAATGACAGGGTATTGCCCGATCTCTTGCAGCTGAAGCAGTTGAGCACCTGCACTGATTAACGGTTCGCATGCAGCAGGGCTGCGGTTCCATACTACAACCTTATAACCTGCCTGAATTAAGCGGGTCGCCATGCGCGTGCCCATGAGTCCCATACCTAAAAAAGCGATTTGTGTATCATGGTCAAAGTGCATAGCGAGTTCTCCTTTTTGCCTACATTACAAGCCCTTGGCAAAATGTCAATCTCGCCTTTGGTCAAAGTAGGCAGCAGATTTTGCGATTAAAATTGACGTGGGGCAAAGCGTACTTCTGGATTTTTATCCTTTTTACGCGCCAATTGGCTATTTTTACCCAATAATAATTTTAATTGCCAAATTTTTTCTAAGCGTAAAGATTTTGCAGGTGTGTGTTCCATGGCATCCAATACTTGTTTGGCTGCTGCCAAAGCATCGGGAGAGCGCTGTGCAATTTCTTCGGCAAGCACTTGTGCTTGTTGTAATGGGCTATCGGCAAGATGTGTCACTAAACCAATTTCTTTGGCATAGTTGGCATCAAAAATACGTGCGGTGAGGGTTAATTCTTTGGCAAGGTCTAAACCAATTAAACCTTTTAAAGAGCGGCTGAGTCCCATGTCTGGCACTAAGCCCCAGCGACTTTCCATGATCGACATTTGTGTGTCAGGATGCGCAATACGAATGTCTGCAGCCAACGCCAGTTGCATGCCTGCGCCAAAACAGTAACCTTGCATTGCTGCAATGACAGGTACAGGTAACTCCTGCCAAACCAAAAATGCTTTTTGGAATAGACTTTGCCCTGGTTTAATCAGTTCCCAAGCTGCGAAAGCACGGTTTTGTGGATTGTTGAGGTCGGCTAAATCAATGCCAGCGCTAAAAACTTGTGCTTCGCCTGTTAAAATTACACAACGTAAGCTACGGTCTTTTTTCAGTTTTTCTGCGGTACGTACCAATTCCTTGAGCAGGGCAAAGCTCATCGCATTGCGCTTGTCTGGACGGTTTAAGGAAACGATTGCAATGCCATTATTTTTTTCAATACGAAGTAAGGTCATGTTGTGAACTCTTGTTTTGACTGGGCAAAGCATAGCATGCACAGCCCCAAGATAAATGACAGCAGAGTCACGGCCAAAACGGTGGACTCTGCCTGAAATGGTTCCTAAAAATCGTGTGATGCTTTTTGTGAAACGTGCATTTAAAACGCTATTTTTGTTTTGACGAAATGCCATTCATCCTAGGTTATACACTACGAACTGGTTGCTGTATGTTGAGCAAAAATGTGTTCTGCAGCATGTTCCACCTGTTGGATACAGGCTTTTAGCTCCTGATAACGATTCAGCACTTCCTGCACAAAAAGTTCGTCAGCTTTACGACGTTCCTTGCGCAGGGTCGATACAAACTGTTCAAATGAGCCCGTGACATCCTGTAGGTTTGGTGTGCCAACATAACGGGTTGCACCATAGAGACGATGCAGTACGTGCTCGAGTTGTGGAAAATCTTCCAGTTCAATCAGTTGCTCCATTTCATTTAATTCGGTGGCAAAACTGTCGACCAGCATTTTCAGTAAATCTACTGCAAGGTCTTCTTTGTTGGCCGCGAGCATCAGACTTTGTTGCCAGTTCAGCACGTCTGGATCAAGTGCTTCAATTACAATGGCTTTATCTACCGCAGGCGGTTTATTAAAACTTTGTGTGGTCCAATGAGTGAGAATCTGAATGATCTGCTCAATCTGAATCGGTTTGGTGACATAGTCATCCATGCCCACTTTCAGTAGTTTTTGTTTTTCATCGGCAAGGGCGTGTGCAGTCAGGGCAATAATTGGCAGACGTTTGTGATTTTCCAGTGTTGATTCTAAAGAACGGATTGCCCGGGTGGTGTCTACCCCTGACATAACAGGCATTTGAATGTCCATGAAAATCAAATCGAAAGGCTGTAATCCTTGCTCAATACGTTGTTGCAGAATACCTAAAGCTTCCTGACCACTTTGTGCCTTGGTGGTGGTGACGTTGAGTTCGCCCAATAAAGCTTCTAGAACAATCAGGTTTGGCAAGTGATCATCCACTGCCAAAATGTGCAAGCCTTTACCATCAAATGAAGTTGCATCAGGTTCGACAAAGTTATGTTCATTGTTAAGTAATTGAATCAGCGCAGAGCGGCTGAGCGGTTGATACAAGGCGCGTGCGCGGTACTCATTCAACACACTTGGGTCAATAGACATTTGATAGCCATAAACAGCCAAATTCCCCTGATAACGTGTGCGAATTTCTTTCAAGAGCGCTTCGGTGTCACTGCTGTGATCCACAATTAACCATGTATTGTCTTGCGTATCTGCTACATCTTTTAAGCGGCTGAATAAATCTAAAATAGAGGCCGTTTCAATGTGTTGCACTGCATAATTTTCTAGATAATGGCGCAAAACATTGGCAGTAGCAGGGTGTGCCAAATATGACACCACTTGCACATCTTTAAAGCTCGGGTGCTGTTGCTCATGTGCTTCATCTACCGCAAACATGGCGGTAAACCAGAAGGTTGAGCCTTTTTCTGTTGGGGCACGTTCTTGATTGTCTTCAAAGCCAATTTGACCTTGCATTAAATGCACCAATTGCTTGGAGATCGCAAGGCCTAAGCCTGTACCACCAAACTGGCGCGTGACTGAAGTATCGCCCTGAGAGAAAGATTCGAACAGCTTTTTGCGGTCTGTGCCGCTTAAACCAATGCCACTATCCTGTACGCTAAAGTGAATCAGGCATTGTCCAATATCGTCATGTTCCACGCGCGCACGTACAATAATTTCACCATCGGGTGTGAATTTAATCGCATTGGAAATCAGGTTGGTTAAAATTTGTTTAAAGCGTAAAGCATCACCCAACACATGCTGTGGTACGTTGTCGGCAAAGTAAAAAACCATGTTGATGTGCTTTTGCGCGGCCAACGGCGAGAGCATATCCATCACATCAAAAATAGCTTCTTCTAAATCAAAAGGCGCAGTATCCAGTTCCAGTTTACCGGCATCAATTTTGGAAAAATCCAAAACATCATTAATTAAAGCCAAAAGGTGCGCAGACGATTTACGAATGGTTTGTAAATACAAATTCTGCTCATTACTCAGGTTTTCCTGACGCAATAACAGGTGAATAAAGCCATCTATACTGTTCAGCGGGGTTCTGAGTTCGTGACTGATATTAGCCAAAAATACCGATTTGGATTGGTTGGCAGAAATCGCTTGGTCACGTGCTTGACGGTAGGTGATGTTCTGCACTTCTAAGGTGTCGAGGGTACGACGCAAGTCATCTTCAGTTTGTTCGGTATGTTCTTTGAGTTCCAAAAAGCTGAAATGCAGGCGTTTGACTACATTGGCAATATCACGCTGTAATAAACGCAGTTCACCCGTACTGTTAATCACCATGTGTTGATCAAGCGTATCGGCATTCAGACGTTGCAACTGCATGCGAATTTCATACATCGGTGCAATCCAGCGACGTGAATAGAAATTCAGACACAGCAATAACAGTAATAAGGTCAGTAAACCTGTGGCAATCAAGACAATCATGACCCGATAGCGGGCAATTTGTAGCGGTTGATTGTCTAGCTCAATCAATAACCATGCAGGTTGGTTGATGTCTTGCTGCACTTGCATGCCATAAACATGATTATTGTTATATAGAATTGGGCCAAAAAACTCGGCATTTTTTGGAAATTTTGGCCAGCCCGCTTGGTCTTGAAAGCCCATGCTTAAGCGTCGTGTACCTGTGGCATCAATCAGTGCAGTACGAATCAAATGCTTTTCGTTCATCATATTTTGCATATAAGAACGTGCTTCTTCGTACTTCCATGGAAAGCTAGATAATTGATGTAGGGCTGCTTCAGACGGTAATTCAAATCGGGTCAAAATCGCAATTGCCATTTGCCGCTGTTGTGCTTTGGCTGCATTAGAGGTTTCAGATAGAACCAACATGGTTCCAACACATGCCAAAATCATAATTGGCACAAAAATGAGCGCAATCAGCTGTCCATAAGCATGATTTAAGTGCAAGCGCTTAAATAACTTTTTGTTGATATTTGACATGGTTCATGCAGTTTAATCCTTATGCAAGGCAGTTTAGCATGCTTTATTTCGGCTGACTGTGTTTTCATCTGCTTCTGTGCTAGAGATGTCGATTTTCATGGATGCGTAGGTCATTTATAGAAGTTAAGTCGTGTGGATTTAAACGGTATTTGATGTGGTTGAAGCGATAAAAAATGAGTCAAAGCAATGAGGGGCCGCAACGATGCAAAGGAATGCATAAATTCTCGGCAGACTCTTGTAGATTTGATAAAAAGCCAGTGAAAAACGTGCAGGAAGGTGCATTTTTTCATACAATAAGCCCACCTTGATATTGGTACAGAGCATGCGTGATACCCAACCAGATTTCCAAAGTGATGAGTTTTTACTAGACCATTATGTGGGCAAAACCCCATTGGTGCGTTTGCAGCGTTTGGCTCAACATACGCAGGCAACGGTTTTGGCAAAACTGGAAGGGAATAACCCTGCGGGTTCGGTCAAAGACCGTCCTGCCTATAACATGATTATGCAGGCAGAAAAACGCGGTGAAATTCGACCAGGTGATACTTTAATTGAAGCAACCAGTGGTAACACAGGCATTGCTTTGGCAATGGTAGCAGCCATGCGTGGTTATAAAATGCAGCTGATCATGCCTGATAATATGAGTCAGGAGCGTAAAGATGCTATGCGGGCTTATGGGGCTGAACTGATTGAAGTGACCAAAGCACAAGGCATGGAAGGTGCACGTGATTTGGCTTTGCAAATGCAACGTGAAGGCAAAGGCTTGGTGCTGAATCAATTTGGTAATCCTGACAATGTGCAGGCACACTATCTGACCACGGGCCCTGAAATTTGGCAGCAAACGGGTGGAAAAATCACTCACTTTGTCAGTTCTATGGGTACCACAGGTACCATTATGGGCGTGTCTAAATATTTAAAAGAACAAAACCCAGATATTCAAATTATTGGTTTACAGCCTTCCGACGGTTCAAGCATTGCAGGTATCCGTCGCTGGCCTGAAGTCTATTTACCGACTATTTTTGACCGTAGCCGTGTCGATCGTATTATTGATATTCCGCAAATTGAAGCTGAAAAAACCATGCGCAAACTGGCGCAAAAAGAAGGCATCAGTGCGGGAACATCTTCAGGTGGTGCGGTTTGGGCGGCATTAAAAATTGCTGAAGAAAATCCAGATGCAGTCATCGTGTGTATTATTTGTGACCGTGGTGACCGTTATTTATCGACAGGGTTATTCTCTGTTCAAGACCCTGAATAGCCGAAAAGCATTCATTTCTTTGTAGCTGACTGAGTAAAATCGTATGCGTTTACCTGTGCTGATTTTCGATATTGAAACCGTTACCGATTTGAAATCAGGCGCGCATTTATATCAGCTGAATTTACCTGAGGCTGAACTTGAACACGCGTTGATGAAACTGCGTCGGCAAGAAGCGGGCACCGATTTTCAGCGTCTGCCTTTGCATGAAATAGTCTGCATTTCAGGCTTGTGGATTGATGAACACGGCATGAAACTGTTTTCATTTAGCCGCGAACAAGACAGTGAAGCAGCAATGCTGAAAAAGTTCTTGTCTATTTTTGATAAGCGTCATCCGACTTTGGTGAGCTGGAATGGTTCGCAGTTCGATCTGCCTGTAATTTTATTCCGTGCCATGTATCATGGGCTGTCTGCGCCGAGTTTGTTTGATCAGGGCGAGATTGATCAGCAAAAACGTTATAACAATTATCAAAACCGTTACCATCAACGTCATGTCGATTTAATGGATGTGATGGCCATGTTCAATGGTCGCCATTTTCAGAAACTGGATGATATGGCCTATTTGTTGGGCTTCCCGGGTAAGCGGGTAGATGCGGGTTATCGTGTCCCTGAATTTATGCAAACAGGTGAATGGCTCAGACTGACACGCTACTGTGAAGGCGATGTACTGAATACTTGGCTAATTTACCTGCGCTGGCTGTTGCTGAAAGGGCAGTTATTGCCAGAAGATCATACTTTATGGGTACAGCACACCATTCAATATTTGCATACTCAACCGCAACATGAAGATTTTTTGAAAGTATGGCAGCAGAGTTCACAGCAAACTGAATTTACCCGTGCAGACTTTCCTGAGCAGGCTTCATCTACTACAGGGCTGAATCAGGCTAGCGAAAGTTCAGCATGGTCTGCTCCTTCACCTTCTTCTGACGCCTAGGTACACATGAAACATCGCAGCAAACAACGAACGACTCAGCAGGCTGTGCATTGCTTTCAGGTCGAGTCTTTATCGCATGAAGGGCGTGGTATTGCACATTATGGTCATCAGGCAGAGCATCCTGCTGAAAAGCACGGTAAAACGGTGTTTATTGAAGGGGCTTTGCCCGGTGAAACTGTACGCGCCAAAATTACTCAAAGTAACAAGCGTTTAGAACAAGCCGAATGTTTGGAAGTGCTCGGTGAGCCGTCAGCTTTGCGGGTAACATCACCATGTCCGCATTATCAACAATGTGGTGGTTGCAGCATGCAGCATATTCAGGTGGATGAGCAGATTCGTTTAAAGCAACAAGTGTTGCAGTCACACTTGCAGCACTTTGCGCAGGTGCAGCCTGAAGAGTGGCTTGCGCCATTACGTTCAAAACGTGAAGATTATCGTCGTAAAGCACGTGTTGGTGTGCGTTATTTGCCCAATCAAGACAAATTGGTGGTCGGTTTTCGTGAGCGCAACAGCAACAAACTGACCAGCATTGATCGTTGTTTGGTGCTTGATGAGGCTTTTGGTTCTTTGACTCGCCTTAAGCAGCTACTCCAAAGTCTAACAGGCAAAGCCCATATTGGTCATATAGAATTGGCCATGGGAGATCAAGAGATTGCTTTGGTGGTACGGCATACAGAAAAATTATCTGCAGCCGATGTCAACCAATTACAACAATTTGCGTTACAGAAACATTGGCAATTGTATTTGCAACCTGAAGGCCCAGACAGTTTACATCGGGTTGATGATCCATACGCGCCTATGCGTTTGCATTATCGTTTAGATGATTTTGATGTGGATTTTGGCTTTCATCCGCAAGACTTTACTCAGGTCAATTCAACCATTAACCCACAGATGGTGAAGCTGGCATGCGATTTGCTTGAGTTAAAATCAGGTGATCGGGTGCTTGATCTGTTTTGTGGATTGGGCAACTTTTCTTTACCACTGGCGCGCTGCGTTGGTGCGACAGGATCAGTGGTTGCAGTTGAGGGTTCTGAGCAGATGGTGCAGCGTGGTGCAGAAAATGCACAGCGCAATGATTTAGATCATGTTAGGTTTTATTCACAAGATTTAACAAAAGATTTTTCGCATCATTCTTGGGCAAATCAAGGATTTGAGGCATTATTAATTGACCCTCCGCGCTCAGGTGCAGAGGAGGTGATGCATTATGTGCCCAAATTTGGTGCAGATAGAATCGTTTATGTGTCGTGTAATCCAGCCACACTCGCAAGGGATGCAGGTGTATTGGTCAAGCAGGGCTATCAATTGAAAAAAGCAGGTGTGATGGATATGTTTACCCATACGGGTCACGTTGAATCCATTGCCTTGTTTCAGAAAGAAAAGCAAATAAACGATTTATAATATGAAGTACATAGAGGTAGGAGAAGGGTATGGTCACAGTACGTGAACAACTTCCTGGACGTTTAAATGAACTGTCTGAGGAAACGACTGTAGAACATGCCGAACAAGCACGACAAGATTTGGCAGAATGGCTAGATCGAGTACGTGATATTTATGATGGGGCGGCACTTGAACAATTAGAACACGTAGCCAATTACACCCTGAAAAAAGAGTTGGAAACTACAGTCAGTCATCGTTCTAATACCTTATATACTGGTATTGAGATGGCAGATATTTTGGCGCACTTGCATGTCGATGAAGACACCTTGTCGGCAGCTATGCTGTACCGTGGTGTGCGTGAAAATGTGATTCATTTAGATGAAGTACGTGAAGAATTTGGTGAAGTGGTATATGGCTTGATCAAAGGCACTTTATCTATGGGTAAACTGTCTGAGCTGATCGAAAAAAACAAACGTCTAGAAGATCACTTTAATAACAATCAGCGTGAACATTTAACTGGCATTTATAAAATGCTGATTTCCATGACGGAAGATGTACGTGTTGTGCTGATTAAACTGGCAGAACGTACCTATTCTTTACGTGAGTTAGCCACAGCTTCAAAAGAACGTCAGGAACGTGTTGCACGTGAAATTCTAACCATCTATTCGCCATTGGCACACCGTTTAGGTATTGCTCAACTGAAATGGGAACTTGAAGATTTAGCTTTCCGTTATTTAGCACCAGACCGTTATAAAGAAATTGCCACACTGCTCAATGAAAAGCGTTTAGAGCGTGAAAATTATATCCAAAGTGTGATTTCACAATTGCGCACAGAATTGGGCAACAACGGTATTCATGCTGAAATTAGTGGTCGGGTGAAACACATTTATTCGATTTATCGAAAAATGAAAAGTAAGAACCTGAGCTTTGATCAGTTATATGACATTCGTGCTGTACGGGTCTTGGTCAAAACTATTCCTGAGTGCTATCACTCATTGGGTATTGTGCATCAATTGTGGCGACATATTCCGCATCAGTTTGATGACTACATTACCAATCCGAAAGCCAATGGTTATCGCTCTTTACATACCGCAGTGATTGCAGAAAACAAATCACTGGAAGTGCAAATTCGTACCATGGATATGCACGAAGAAGCCGAGTTGGGGGTGTGTTCACACTTCAACTATAAAGAAGGCTCTAAGGCGACGGACCATTCGTTTAATCATCGTCTACATTCTTTACGTTCAGTGTTGGAACATTATCAGGAACGTAATGATGCCAGCGCACATAAAGATGATGATTCTGAAAACTTTGAGCAACTCCAAGAGTTTGAAGATTTTGAAAAAATTTATGTGTTCAGCCGTGATGGTGACATTAAAGAGTTACCACGTGGCTCGACCGTACTGGATTTTGCTTACCATGTGCATACCGAAGTGGGTAACAAATGTTATGCCGCACGGGTGAACCAGCGTTATGTGCCGCTGACCTATACCCTAAAAACAGGTGAGCAGGTCGAAATTCTGACCAAAAAAGACCGTGAGCCAAACCGTGATTGGTTGGTACACTCTTTGGGTTATATCAAAACAGCACGTGCACGAGATAAGTTACGCCACTGGTTTAGACAGCAAGACCGCAGTAAAAATCTGGAAGTTGGGCGTGAAGTACTGAATAAAGAATTATCACGTTTGGCAATTCACCCGAAAAGTATTGATTTGAATGATTACTGTAATCATTTCAATGTCAAAACAGGTGAAGACATTTTGATTGGTTTGGTGAATGGCGATATTGGTCTGCATGCCTTAATCAATCAGGTTAACCGCCATATGCACTTGGATCAGGATGAGCCTGAGCTAGTGCTGAAACCAACGTTGAATCCACGCGCCAGCCACACACTTTCTGCACATGGTATTTTGATTGATGGTTTGGATAACGTCGAGTTGCACATTGCACAATGTTGTCAGCCTGTACATGGCGAGGCCATTGCGGGATATATCACCCTGAACCGTGGCGTGAGTATTCATAAAGTGGCGTGTTCAGACTATATTCGCATGATTGGTAACGAGCCTGAGCGTGCAGTTGAAGCTGACTGGGAAATGCAGCCGACCCGTGGTCAGAGTGTGCAGATTGTGGTGGAAGCTTATGACCGCCGTGGCTTGCTCAAAGATTTAACTCAAGTGATTTTTGCCGATCAAATTAACATTCGTCAGGTCAATACCATTTCTGAAAATGATGGAATTGCCAATATGAAATTGTTGATTGAGGTGAAAGGTCTGGCACAGCTTTCTCGTTTGTTGGCACGTTTGGAGCAGCAACCGGGTATTATCAGTGCACGCCGTTTGGTGCAGGGTAGTTAATCTGAATCACTTCTAAAAAACCAGCATTGTGCTGGTTTTTTTCTATACGGCTTGGGTTGGTAATTTCAATTTGCTGTAGGTTAAAGCCAAAGGAATAGGAAGATTAAGGATGAGTCAAACAGCTAAAAAAATTCATGTAGATGTGAGCCCTATTCATAAAATTTTTGTTCCTACTACAACAGATTCACGAACAGAACAGATTCAACAGCAAAAGCAGGCGATTTACCGCTATCGGAATCAATTACTCTCAAAGTATTTAGCACAGGATATTCAAAATAGCGATATTCAGCGCAATGTACATGGCAAACCTTTTTTAAGTGAATTTCCAGAGTGGCATTTTAACCACAGCCACAGTCGTCAACATTATGCATTGGCCACTAGCAAACAAGTTCAAGATTTAGGTATTGATGTAGAGGATTTAGACCGTCATGTACGTTTCGATGCTTTGGCGCAGCATGCCTTTCATCCAAATGAATTAAGCTACTGGGCAGAATTAGAGCATGCACCTGAATATTGGTTTCGGGTTTGGACCACCAAAGAAGCTGTGCTGAAAGCTTCAGGTTTGGGTATTCGTTTAAGTCTAAATGAACTAGATACAGGGATGCACCCTGAAGCACAGGGGGGAATGTGTCATCATCCTCAAATTGGGCATTTTGCTTATCAAAACTTTAATTTGGCCAGCTGTATGTTGACTGTAGCATGGCGATCTGCACCTTCATGTGCAGGATTTCAGTTTCCTCAAATTCAAATTATTCAGCATTAACTTTTTGTTGGCACATTAAAAAAGCCTATCCGAAGATAGGCTTTTGAGTGATCTAACTGAATTCACAATTAAGGAATTTCTTGCTCTTCACCTTCAAATTCAGGCTTCACTTGTACAATAAAGTCCTGACGGTTCAGACCACGCCAAAGGGCAAAAGCGGTACCAATATAAATGGACGAATAAGTACCTACAAATACACCTACAAACATGGCAATCGAGAACCATTTCAGGCCATCACCACCCATGACCATCATTGCTACAACAACTAAGAGTAGGGTCATAGAGGTATGAATGGTACGACGTAAGGTTTCAGTTAACGCAATGTTAATTACTTCCAGTGGAGTTGCACCACGAATTTTACGGAAGTTTTCACGAATACGGTCAGATACCACGATGTTATCGTTCAGTGAGAAACCGATAATGGCCAAAAGTGCTGCCAAGACAGTCAGGTCAAATGGCCATTGCATCATGGCAAAAATACCCAGTGTCACTACAATATCGTGGAATAAAGACAGCACTGCACCCATCGCCAGTTTAAATTCAAAGCGAATGGTCACGTAAACCAACATTAATAACAAAGCCAATGCTACAGCACCTGCTGAACGGACGTATAGCTCGTTACCGACTTGACCACCCACCACATCAACTTTAGGTACGGCAGCTGCGTTATTTGGCAACTGTACCGCAGCGGTAATCGCTTTGGTTAGGTCCTCGGCTTCTACATCTTCCTGTACAGGCATACGCACCATTAGGTCGCGGTCAGAGCCAAGGGTTTGCACCACAGGGTCATTGAAGCCAGCTTTGATTAAAGCACTTGATACATCAGTCGCTTTAACAGGGTTGCTATAGTTTAGTTCTGCCGCAATACCGCCAGTGAAGTCCAAACCTAAATTTAAACCTTTGGTGGCAATAAAGAAGATACTGGCAACCGTAAGTAGAATAGAAAGCAATGCCGCAGGCAAAGCAATCTTCATAAACGGAATCACGCGCTCATCTTCAGGGCGACCGTATTTTTTTGAAGGTAGTTGAGTATTCTCAGTCATCAGTGATCTCCTTAAATGCTCAACTTTTTCAAGTTACGTTTCTTGCCATAAATGATTTGTACAATTGCACGGGTTACTGTAATTGCAGTAAACATTGAGCAGACAATACCAATCATTAGGGTTACGGCAAAGCCTTTAATTGGGCCTGTACCAATTGCGAACAGAATGAAGGCCACCAAGAACGTGGTCAAGTTCGAGTCGAAAATGGTGTTATAAGCTCGGTCATAACCTGCCACAATGGCTTGTTTAGGCGAGGCTCCCCACTTAATTTCTTCCCGTATTCGCTCACAAATCAGAACGTTGGCATCTACCGCCATACCAATGGTGATAACGATACCAGCAATACCTGGCAAAGTGAGTGAAGCACCAATCCAAGACATGACAGTTAAAATCATGGCAAGGTTGAAGACCAGTGCAAAGTTGGCAATCAAACCGAATAAACGGAAGAACACCACCATCCAGATTGCGACTAAAATGAAGCCGATCTGCGTGGACAATACACCTTTATCGATGTTTTCTTGACCTAAGCTTGGACCAATGACACGTTCTTCAACAAAGTACATTGGCGCAGCCAAGGCACCTGCACGGAGCATCAAGGCCAATTCTGCAGCTTCTTGCGGAGAATCCAGACCAGTAATACGGAACTGTGAACCTAAAACCGCTTGAATGGTTGCCGCATTAATAATCACAGATTCGGTATACGGGGTACGTACTTCAGTTTGTGTGCCTGTTTCATCTGCCACATAGCTAATGCGCTGTTTGTTCTCAATGAACAACACCGCCATACGTTTGCCAACCGCATTACGGGTAGCATCCGACATGAGTTTACCGCCAGCAGCATCTAGGGTGATGTTTACTTCAGCACCGCCTGTGTCTTGGCTAAAGCCACTTGAGGCATTCTGAACACGCTCACCTGTTAAAATACGGCTGCGATTTAGAAGTAACTGACGACCGCTGTCTAAGGATTCAAAAGCAAAGGCTTCGGTGCCCGGTGGCACTGTACCTGTGGTTTGGCCTGTATATGGGTCAATGTATTGATCATTCAGATCGGACACCAAACGGAATTCGAGGTTTGCAGTACGACCTAAAACACGCTTCGCTTCAGCCGTATCTTGAACACCTGGCAATTCCACCACAATACGGTTGCTGCCTTGAGTTTGCACCAAGGCTTCAGCTACACCTAGTTCGTTAATACGGTTACGCAGTGTGGTCAAGTTTTGATTGACTGCATAAGACTGAATTTCTTGTTTGCGTACATCGGTATACGTCAGGCGTAAACTCGAACCTTCTGCTGTCGCTACCGCTTGTTGAGTGTACTCATTGCCGTTACGGCGCAAGAAATCCATTACCGCATCACGGTCTGCATTGTTGGCAAACTGCAAGCTAATGGTGTTGTTGTTCAGTGACAGACTATTGAACTTCAGCTTGTTGTCACGTAACTGACGACGTAAATCTGTAGCTGAGGTTTCCATACGCTGGCTGATGGCCTTGTCCATATCCACTTCTAACAGGAAGTGAACACCGCCACGTAAGTCCAGACCTAACTTCATTGGTTTTGCACCAATTTTTTGTAGCCATTCTGGGGTGGTGGGTGCAAGGTTAAGTGCCACAACGTAGTCATCGCCCAAACCACGGCGCAAAGCTTCTTTGGCTTTGAGCTGTGCTTCTGAGGTGTCTAAACGCAACAATGCAGCATTGTTGGTAAAGCTGTTGTCATGACTGGCAATATTTTCTGATTGTAAAATTTGCTCTGCTTTTTGTACGATGCTTTGATCAATTTGGGTACCAGCTTTGGCACCTGAAATTTGAACAGCAGGTTCATCTGGATACAAGCTAGGCAGGGCATATAATGTACTCACCACAAGAACTACGAGGATGAGTAGATATTTCCATGCTGGGTAACGCATTTATTTTCTTCTTAAAATGAAAAAGTCGTGCGTGAGCACGACCCTTTTTTGATTAAAGATTGTTTAATGTGCCTTCAGGAAGAACTGAAATGACACTCGCGCGTTGAACTTTAACTTCTACACCACGGCTTAATTCAACTACTGCAAAATCACCTTCAATTTTCGTGATTTTACCCATCAAACCGCCTGCAAACACCACTTCACTACCAACGCCCAAGCTTTCAATCAGTGCACGGTGTTCTTTGGCACGTTTTGATTGTGGACGCCAAATCAAGAAGTAAAAGATTGCAATAAAAACAGCAATCATTAAAAGGTTGGCTACAAGGCTTGGTTGTTGTGCAGCTTCACCTGCTGCGTGAGCAGTCGAAATAAAAAGGCTCATTTCATTTTCCTAAACTAAAAACTGGCGATCAGTGATCTGATAATAAATTGGGTTTGTTCTGCAATTTACCTTGTCTTTTTACTCAGCGCAAATACTGAAAAGACTAATCTTCAGGACAAGGTGGAACTTCTAGACCACGGCGGGTATAAAAGTCCTGTACAAAATCATCAAAAGTACCGTTATCCAAGGCATTACGGATGTCTTGGGTGAAACGTTGGTAATAACGTAAATTGTGGATGGTACCCAACATAGAGCCGAGCATTTCGCCACATTTTTCTAAATGGAACAAATAGGCACGGGTAAAGTTTTTACAGGTATAACAATCGCAATGTGGATCGAGCGGGCTTTGATCATGGCGATATTTGCTATTGCGAATACGTACCAAGCCATCGGTCACAAAGTAATGTCCATTACGTGCATTACGGGTTGGCATCACACAGTCGAACATATCTACACCACGACGAATGGCTTCAACAATATCTTCTGGTTTGCCCACGCCCATCAAATAACGTGGTTTATCTTCTGGCATTTTCGCTGGCAAATAATCCAGCACTTTGATCATTTCTTCTTTCGGTTCACCTACCGAAAGACCACCAATGGCATAACCATCAAAACCGATATCAAGCAAGCCATTTAGAGATTCATCACGTAAATCTTCATACATGCCGCCCTGAATAATACCGAACAGGGCATTGCTGTTGTTGAGTTCATCGTGGTGATGGGTTTTACAGCGTTTGGCCCAACGTAAAGACAATTGCAGTGATTTTTGTGCTTCTTCATGTGTTGCAGGGTAAGGCGTACATTCATCAAAAATCATGACGATGTCTGAATTCAAGGTTTTCTGAATTTCCATTGAAATTTCAGGGGATAAAAATACCTTTGAGCCATCAATGGGGGAACGGAAGGTTACGCCTTCTTCTTTAATTTTACGCATAGCGCCTAGGCTGAATACCTGAAAACCGCCTGAGTCAGTTAAAATAGGCTTATCCCATTTAATAAACTCGTGTAGACCGCCGTGTTCCTGAATCACTTCCAGTCCTGGACGTAAATATAAATGGAAGGTGTTACCTAAAATAATTTGCGCCTGAATTTCTTCAATATCACGTGGCAACATGCCTTTGACCGTACCATAGGTCCCTACAGGCATAAAAACAGGGGTTTCTACAACACCATGTGCAAGGGTTAAGCGGCCACGACGGGCACGTCCCGACTGACCTAATTTTTCAAACTTCATATAAGTTCCAAATCAAGGCGAAAAAACAGTTCGCTGATTGCTAGCGCTAAAAGTGCACTATTTTCCTAGATTCTGCAGGGAATTGCCAGTTGAGATACGTTTTCATTGTTAAAAATTACGTGCAAAAAAATTCAGTCACTTTATTGGAGACTACGTGGCGTAAAATTGCTGAATCCGTTGGGTAATTTCTTCTTTATGCAAGGCAAATTCCCCCTGTTCATGGCTGTCCATCGCTGCAACATGTTGAATCAGGCGTTGTACGTACAGATTGCTGTCAATAAAACTTGGCTCTAGCGTGAGCAAATAGGCTTCATGAGCAATGCTTAAATAATCATAAGGCTCAATTTCTAAAAGCTGTGCCAAATCGGTAAGTAAATCTTTATCGACCTGTTGCAGTTTGAGTTTGTTGTGCTGTGTATTGGTGGTTTGCACAGTATGCTGCACATGATGAGCAAGTAAAAATTCATCCAGTAATGCGCTGGGTGCATTTAGAAATTGTGCAGAATAAATTTCAAAATCATGCTGTTTTGGAATATGAATCAAAATACAATCTGACTCAAATCTAGGTCATAAGCATTGGAGAGTGCTTGTTTGGCTTGTTGGAAAATATCCAATAACAGTTCTAGATGGTTGTATTGTGGGGTGTCGGGGCTATTGAGTAGGGGGTTGCCATATATATACCGCTGTTTGAAATAATCTGCAAAAATATTTTTAAATTGATGCAACCCCTGAGCACTGTGCGTTTGGGTGCGATAACGCCATTTTTCCACGTTCCATTTGTCTGCTTCAGATAAGTACTCAGCAGAATCTTCCTGTTCACTAAACAGACTGCGTGTGCTTGAAACTGCCAGATAATCGATGCCTAGATATTCATTTAAAACTAATGCGCAGGCATAGAGTTGATCGGGTTCATACTGCTCATAGAGTTGAAAAAACTCTTGAATTAGGCTGTCTTTTAAATTTTGGAGATGATTTAGCATGGTGATATCGCGACTTTTTTTATTGTAGGAATGCTCATTTTTATTGAACAGTAGTTGTTTGTATTTTGTTCAGGTTTTGATTGTCTCAAAGCTGAAAAAAATGTCAAGAATGCTCAATAATTTGTAGTCAAAGTGCAGCTAAGTTGTTAAGTTGTCCTTAGAGCCAATTCATAGAGGTGGGTTATGAGTGCGTTTGAGTTGCTGTATTTAGCCAAACATAAGGGGCGTAATCAGGTGCAATACAGTGTGGAATCTTGTATTTAAAGCCCTGTGATCTAATTTTTGTACATCTTCATTGAGGGTAAAAGCAGCAGATTTAACCCTGCTGCTTTTTTATTTGAGCTGCTTTAAATACTGCTAAGCATAGATGTATTAAAAATTTGGACGATAATCGAAACTTTGAGCTGCACTATTGTCACGAAACGCACGAACAGGTTTTTTAGCAGTAGTGGCGGTATTAATGATGTTGTTTGGAAAGACCTGAATATAATTATTAAATAATTCTACATTGCGGTTATAAATGGTAATCGCAGCGCCCACATTTTCATTTTGCTCGTCAATTTCATGCATCATTTTTAAATACAGTTGATCGGCTTTGAGTTCAGGGTAATTTTCTACCACAACATTTAAGCTACGCATTAACTCTTTGCTTAAGGCTTCAACACGTTGTAACTGACCAACATCGGCATTATTGATATTTAAGTTCATGATGTTCTGGCGCAGTTCGGTCACTTTTTCTAAAGTTCCTTTTTCCATGCCTGCATATTGCTCAACCACAGGTGCAAGTTCTTCCAAAGTTTTTAATTTTTGACGCTCAAAACTGGTGACATCTGCCCATGCACGAATGGTGGCATTGAAATGACGCACGATATTGTTGCGAATCGTTATAACAATCAAGATGATAGCAATAACGACCAAAAGAAAAATTGCGATGCCCATAGTGTTGCCCCAAGACCATTTTCTTATTCAAGAAAATCAACTAAATCGGTTTGTAATTGTTCCAAATAAGGTAATTTAAAAGTGCGTAAGTGTCCACGTAATGCTGAAATATCTTGAATATTTTTTGCTTTACTGGAAATTTCAAACAGATTTTTGCTGCCTAAAAAACATAAGGTGTGTCGTTCAGGGTGAAACAATAAATCCCCTTGCTGATGCTGGAAAAAATCATCCAGTTTTAACACCAGAGCGGGGCTGAGTGTGCGCGCCATTTGAATCGCATCACTACCAAAGAAATTGAGTTTTTGATTCAGTCGGATGTCACTGGTATGCCATGGTACATGGTAGGGCGCACCAAAAGTTTTTTTATTGGTGCTAATGGCTAAACCTTGAATTTTCACATCAAAGACAAAGACACCCGATAAATAGCGCACCACTTCTTTGACTTTATAATCATTGCCATTTTTGTCTTTAATACGTATTTCACTGACATAGCGGTATTCAAAAAGCAAAACCTGATGTTGTTTGCCCTGTTGATCAAGCCAAACGGTACTGGCATAGCGGGTAATGTCATTGGAAAGATTACCCAAATGAAATAAGGGGAACATCGCTTTTAAATGGGCGATAAAGTAAATGGGTTGCAAGGTTTTGGCGAGGTGCTGCGGTGGTTGTTGCCATGCCAGTTGGTAGCGTTGAGCAATGCTTTCCTGTTCTAAAAAAGCAATGACTTCTTTAATGGGATCATCTTGTTCATAGGTAATAAATGCCCAAAAAATACAGACTACACCAATCAGCAAACAAAATTGCAGCCAAATATTACTCGGTTGAATCAAGAGTAATAAACAGAATAGCACACCTATAATGCCCAGCAGTATCGGCAAAACATTTTCAAATTTTAAGGTAATGTCATCTTGCCAAGGGTGCAAACCATCCAAAATTTCTTGATGGCTTTGGGCTTTTTTTCCAATATCCCAAAGCCGCGCGATATTGCGAAATACTCGCTTATTCTTCTTACGTCGAATGTGAATGGAGTGTTGGACAGTATCGAGCGGCATGGAGGTTCTTCACAAAGGCTTAGGCTTGCGCTTGGTCAATCAGCATGGCATCGCCATAACTAAAGAAGCGATAGTGTTCTGACACGGCATGTTGATAAGCGCACATCACGTTCTCACGACTTGATAAGGCAGAAACTAGCATCAATAGTGTCGATTCAGGCAAGTGGAAATTGGTAATAAGGCGATCTACCACTTTAAACTGATAACCAGGATAGATAAAAATTTGTGTATCGCCCGTCCATGCAGCCAATTCGCCGCCGTGAGCTTGTGCTGCACTTTCTACAGCACGGGTAGCGGTGGTACCCACTGAAATGACTTTATTGCCACGTGCTTTGGTGGCACGAATTAAATCTACAGCAGCGTCTGAGACCTCACACCATTCACTGTGCATAACATGATTGGCAATGTCATCGGTACGTACAGGTAAGAAAGTACCTGCACCTACATGTAAGGTCACGAAGGTTTTTTGAATACCTTTATCTGCTAATTGTTGCAGCAAAGCTTCATCAAAGTGCAGGCTTGCTGTAGGCGCTGCCACACTGGCAAGTTTGCTCGGGTCATTAAATACGGTCTGATAGCGTTCGGTATCAATCGCTTCTGCTTCACGGTTAAAGTAGGGGGGAATAGGCAGCTGCCCATAAGCATCTAACACGTCTAAAATGGGTTGTGAAAACTCAACAATAAACAAGTTTTCATGGCGTCCCTGCACGGTTACTTTTACCGCATCTGGCCCGATAAACAGTTCAGCCCCAGCTTTGGGTGAATTGCTGGCTTTAATATGACAATGCGCAATAAAACGATCTTGCAGGCGCTCTACCAAGACTTCTACTGCACCGCCTGTTGCGCGTTTACCCTTAAGGCGTGCTTTCATAACTTTGGTATCATTCAGTACCAATAAATCGCCCGCTTCGAGTAAATTCAGTAAATCGGTAAATTGATGGTCATGGTATTGACCTTGTGCATCGAGATGCAGCAGGCGAGAAGCACTACGGCTTGCAAGTGGATAACGTGCAATAAGTTCATCGGGGAGATCAAAACTGAAGTCAGAAAGCTGCATGATAAAAACAAGTCAGAAAACTAGAAAAAACTGCGCTTAGTATATGCTTTTTTAAGTTTTATAGATGAAATTGGTCGATTATAAATCAAAAAAATGACAGCTGATTTAATTTTAAACAATTGCAAAAAACTTGCGTTGACAAGCCGTCAAAAAAGTTTATTATACCCATCAACACCTACCCGAGGTGGTGAAATTGGTAGACGCGGCGGACTCAAAATCCGCTGTCAGAGATGACGTGTCGGTTCGAGTCCGACCCTCGGGACCATATAAAAGAAAAGCCCTCAAGCATATTCAGACTTGGGGGCTTTTTTATTGTCTGGAAAATTGTTTGGAAGTCGGTCAATTATTTGAATATTCTCAAATTTTTTAAAAGAAGGTAGTGGTTTACTTAAATTTAACTTTCTTGGTTCATGAATCAGAATGAGCAGACAGAATAAGAAATAAAGATATATTTGAGGATATAGCTAACTTTTCAGAATCTTTATTAGTTTGCTTATAACAAAAAAACCAGTGTTTACACACTGGTTTTTTGTAGAACAAGCACTGAATAGAATCAGTGCTGGGTCATAGCATTAAACAGTTTCAAGTGCTGCGTTGAATGTTGCGCTTGGACGCATAACAGCATTCACTTTAGCTTGGTCAACTGCATAGTAACCACCGATATCAACCGATTTGCCTTGAACTTCTGCAAGTTCCGCCACGATTTTTTCTTCGTTATCTGCCAAAGCTTTTGCAAGTGGTGCAAACTTAGCTTTTAACTCAGCATCCTGGTCTTGGTTTGCAAGCGCTTCTGCCCAGAATTTTGCAAGGTAGAAGTGGCTGCCACGGTTGTCCAGCTCGCCAGTACGACGTGATGGAGATTTATCGTTGTCTAGAAGCTTGCCAGTTGCTGCATCTAAAGTCTGAGCAAGAAGTTTTGCTTTTGCATTGTCTTCTTTAATGCCCATTTCTTCTAAAGAAACAGCTAGTGCAAGGAACTCACCTAATGAATCCCAACGTAAGTGGTTTTCTTCAACCAACTGTTGTACGTGTTTCGGTGCTGAACCACCCGCACCAGTTTCGTACATACCGCCGCCTGCCATTAATGGAACAATAGAAAGCATCTTCGCAGATGTACCTAGCTCCATAATTGGGAACAAGTCAGTTAAGTAGTCACGTAAAATGTTACCAGTCACAGAAATGGTGTCTAGACCACGCGCAACACGCTCAAGCGTATAACGCATTGCACGAACTTGCGACATGATTTGAATGTCTAGACCTGTGGTGTCGTGATCTTTCAAGTATTTTTGTACTTTCTTGATCAATTCATTTTCGTGTGGACGGTATGGGTCAAGCCAGAAAATTGCAGGCATGCCTGAGTTGCGTGCACGTGTAACTGCAAGTTTAACCCAGTCGCGGATTGGTGCATCTTTCACCTGACACATACGCCAGATATCACCTTCTTCCACATTTTGCGTCATCAACACTTCACCTGTTTCTAGGTCAGTGATGTTGGCAATACCAGCTTCAGGAATTTCAAATGTCTTGTCGTGAGAACCGTATTCTTCAGCTTTTTGCGCCATCAAACCAACGTTTGGCACAGTACCCATGGTACGTGGGTCAAAGTTGCCGTTCCACTTACAGAAATTGATCATTTCTTGGTAAATACGTGCGAACGTAGATTCTGGCATTACTGCTTTACAGTCATACTGCTTACCATCAGCACCCCACATTTTACCGCCACCACGAATCATTGCAGGCATAGATGCGTCAACAATTACGTCGTTTGGTGAGTGGAAGTTGGTGATGCCTTTCGCTGAATCTACCATTGCAAGCGCAGGGCGGTGTTCTTGGCAAGCGTGTAAATCTTCAATGATTTCTTCGCGTAAAGAAGTTGGTAAGGTTGCAATCTTTTCATAAAGACCAGCCATACCGTTGTTTACGTTAATGCCAAGCTCTTCAAACAATTTACCATGTTTTTCAAACGCTTCTTTATAGTAAATTTTTACACAGTGACCAAATACGATTGGGTGAGATACCTTCATCATGGTCGCTTTTACGTGTAAAGAGAACAAAATGCCTGCTTCTTTACAATCATCTAATTCTTTTTCATAGAAGTCGCAAAGTGCTTTTTTGCTCATGAACATTGAATCGATGATTTCACCGTCAAGTAACGCAACTTTTTCTTTCAGTACAATGGTTTCACCAGACTGAGTGACGAGTTCCATTTTTACGTTACGTGCACGGTCTAAAGTCATAGATTTTTCACCGTGGTAGAAGTCGCCTTCATCCATGTGTGAAACGTGCGTTTGAGACCATTGCTTCCACTCGCTCATAGAGTGCGGGTGTTTTTTCGCATAGTTTTTCACAGCAGCAGGTGCACGACGGTCTGAGTTACCTTCACGTAATACAGGGTTTACTGCAGAACCTAAGCATTTGCCAAAACGTGCGCGAAGTGCTTGCTCTTCTTCAGTGCTTGGGTTTTCAGGATAGTCAGGAATCGCAAAACCTTTTGCCTGTAATTCTTTAATACATGCAACCAATTGCGCAACTGAAGCACTGATATTTGGGAGTTTGATGATGTTTGTATCTGGATCTTGCGTGAGACGTCCGAGCTCTGCGAGGTTGTCGGCAACCTTTTGTTCTTCGCTAAGGTAATCTGAAAATTCAGCGAGTACGCGTGCAGCAACAGAAATGTCAGTTTTGACAATTTCAACGCCCGCAGGTTTGGTAAAGGTCTCAATGATCGGCAGCAACGAGTAAGTCGCCAGTAGCGGCGCCTCATCGGTCAGTGTATAAATGATTTTTGACTTTCCACCAGCCATATATAGCCCCTTGCTTTGATTAAGTTTTTAGGAGCCAGATTTAGACTCAGCTCCTGCGAACCGATTTGCTTAATTTAACCTTGAGAGTATCGACTCTCCGTGTATTTCAGTCAACGTAGATCCTGTGATAACGACATTTCGCTACGAAATGATGTGTCGCATTTGTGCTGAGCATGTGCCGAATCTTATGCAAAGTTTGCTCAATGCCGAACATAAAACCCGTCTTCGGTATTTACGATGGAAATACGAGCCAAATCGTATAAATGATGATCAGGTCATCAAAAGTAGTTGTTATTTTATTATAAATTAATAAGATGATTGTTCGACTTAAGTCGTATGTTTGAAAAATAACCGATAGAAAGAGCCTTGTTACATATTTACACAGCTTATTTTGTAAAATTATCAAGCATTTATAAGTTAAGTTTAATATTGGTGATGACGTAAAATCTTGTAACTTTGCAAAGGTGTATGAGGTTGCTATAGCTTATACACACATAAAAGGTCTGACTTATATGTAAAAAGTTTATAAAAGTTAACAAATTATGACTATTTTATTGGAATTGGCTCTATCTATAATCACGCACAGTCAGTTTTTAGAACACAAATACAGCACATGAACAGACTTTAAATTGTCTGAACAATAACGAAAACATTAACAACTAAATGTCTAAACTGCTTTTGTTCAATAAAATGATTTTAATACTTGTACTTTGTGTTAAAATTTGTTAATGAAAAAAGTTAGATTGGTGATTTTTTATTTCTTTATTTCAAAATCGAATGCCTATCTTTAAGGATAATCATGCACGAGGCAAAAATGAAAATACAGCTGCTTGAAATTGGTCCTGAAACGGAACAGCTGAGTGCTTGCACACTGTCATTATTATTGGGGGTGCATACGCAAGCCAACCAAATTGATGGCTTTATGAAATTTTCCCGTCAAATGTTGCAGGTTGAGCATGCTATTTTAACCTTTCGCAATGAACCTTATATTTGGTATTCTAGTCACGAAACTTTTAAAGCTTTTCATTCCAATCCAAATGCACAGCTAGGTGCATTCTTTCAGGGTCAGCAATTGATTGAACCCAAGCATCCGCAATATGCTAACTTTGTGCAGCATATTGCAAGTTTGGGTATAGAGGCTGAACGCTTAATTGCCTTGGACTTGCTTAAAACCGATGGTGAATCGATTGGTCAGCTGTTGTTGTTTGATCATCATCAAGATGAATTCAGTTTGGGTGCAGTACCCACGGTTGCCGAGTTCGCAGCAGGTTTGGTGCGTTATATTGAATTAAAAGTTGATTATGTTGGGTTAAAAGAACTGTACGAACAGCAGTCGGCTTTAAATTTTAGTAAAACAAAGTTTTTCCAAATTATTGCGCATGACCTGCGTGCACCCTTTCATGGTTTATTGGGTTTTTCTGAAGTTTTGGCGCAAGAGCGTGAAACTTTGGATGATTCGAGTATTCAAAATATTGCGGACTATTTATTTGATACCGCGCAATCGACCTACAATTTATTGGAAAGTCTGTTGAACTGGGCAATGGCTGAAGGTGGACGATTTGTCTACCATCCAATCAATTTTGAGTTGAAGCAATCGACTAAAATTGTCTGTGATGTTTTAAGAAGTCTAGCCATTAAAAAGAATATTGAGCTCATTGATCAGGTGGATGAAGGCATAAAAGTCTATGCAGACATCAACATGATTACTTCGGTGATTCAAAACTTGGTGTCTAATGCTTTGAAATTTACCAGTACAGATGGCACTGGCAAAGTCATTTTAAGCGTGCAGGCGACTGAAACGAGTGTAGATATTTATATTCGTGATACAGGCTTGGGTATGACCCCACAGCAGTTGGAAAACTTGTTTGAACAAAAACTCACTGTAAGCTTTAAAGGTACTGCGGGTGAAAAAGGCACGGGCTTAGGTTTGGTCTTGTGTAAGCGCTTTGTCGATTTAAACCATGGACAAATTGTGGCGGAATCTAAAGAAGGCGAGGGTACAACCTTTAAAGTGAGTTTACCCGTGGCGACCAGTACGCATCAGGTTTTAAGCAAAGAAGCGATACTTTCAGAGAAAATTTAAGTCACAATCTAAATTTGCTGAACATATTTTAAAAAGCCTGTCGGTGGCATTATGCACTGACAGGCTTTTTGGTTTTTAAAGCGATGCTGAATAATATTTATGGCTGTTGTGGCAATTGCTGCAATGGACTACCACCTAAGGCTTGTAATAATGTTACATAAGCATTGTATTGATTTTGCTTGGTTTGCAATAGGTTTAAACGCGCATTCCGTGTTGTGGCTTGAGCATCCAAAAGGTTTTTTAAAGCAATCGCACCGTGGCGATAACGGACTTCAGTCAGACGTTCCGTTTTCTCTGCCAACAGTAAATTCTGCATTTGTAAATTGACCTGACGATCTAA
Source organism: Acinetobacter sp. A2 (assembly GCF_048537555.1). Lineage (NCBI taxonomy): Bacteria > Pseudomonadati > Pseudomonadota > Gammaproteobacteria > Moraxellales > Moraxellaceae > Acinetobacter > Acinetobacter sp. A2. The sequence continues at coordinate 2,393,482 of NZ_CP183239.1, read as the reverse complement.
TTCAGAGCGTGCAGACAAGGCATTTTCAACATCAGCAAAGGCTTGGTACAAGGTTTGTCGATATTGCACAATGGCTTTTTCATATTCTAGCGCATTGACTTTTAAATCACGCTGCATATCGTTCCATTGTAAAAACGGCAGTGTTAGCCCTGCACCTAAAGTAGCAATTGGATTCTTGAGCGCATCACTTAAAGAAGTGTGTGCACCAGTACCAACACCTGTACTGAGTGTGCCAGTTAGGCTAATAGATGGATAGTAACTGGCTTTATTGGCATCTTTGTTGGCCAGTGCTTTGCGTAAACGAAGCTCCGCAGCATTTAAATCTGGGCGGCGGGATAAAAGCTCCGCAGGTAATCCTGCATGAATTTTAGGTAGGCTAATGGCACCTAAGCGTTTGGGTTCTGCAATGTTTAGCATTTGCACAGGTTGATGGAGCAAGACCGCCAAAGCAGTACGAGTTGCTACTTTTTGCTGCGCTATTTGGCTGAGTGTGGCTTTTTGGCTTTGTAAGGCTTGTTCTGCCTGCGTTAAATCTAAACCAGAGACAGCGCCTGCACGGTATTGTGCATTGACCAATTGATAGGTTTTTTCAGTGCTGGCCAAATTTTGCTGTGCGACAGTTAAATGTTCATTTAAATAGCCCAATTGCCAGTATAAATTGGCAGTGGTTGCAATCAAACCTTGGGCAGTCGCCTGTAAATCTTGTTCGGTGGCTAGGGCTTCCCAACGTGCAGCTTCAGTCTGATTGGCCAGTTTGCCAAACAAATCCAATTCATAGCTTAGCCCTGGGTAGTTCAATGAGATTCCACGGGTACGGTCACCATCGCCGTCTAGGCTAATTTGATGTCCTGTGGAAATTCCTGCAGTGCCAATTCGGACGCCTTGCTGACTCTGGCTTTGTTTTGCTTGTAATCTCGCTTGCTGTAAATTCAGCCCTGCAACAGCGAGGTCACTGTTTTGTGCGAGTACTTGCTCAACAAGTTGATTTAAGGCGGCATCATTAAACAACGTCCACCAACGGTCAGTGTTCAGTTGGCTATGAATTTGCTGACTGCTGAGGCGCTGTTGTTCAAATTGGCTTGGAATTTCAACAGCAGGGGCTTGGTAAGGGGTTTTGACCACTGCGGCACACCCCACCAAACTGCTGCCCAAAAGTAGTGCGGTTGCCAGTTGGCTGAATGTTCGTGCTTTGGAATTTAATTGCATGAGAGTTCCTTATTCTAAGACCGCATCATTCTCTAGAGAGTGCATCGACAGGGTTGAGTTGTGCGGCATTACGTGCAGGAATAAAACCAAACACAATACCAATCAGGCTTGAGCAGACAAAGGCTGCAACAATAGAGGTGGTTGAATACGCCATTTGAAAAGTACCGCCTGCAAAATGGCTAATCACTTGCCCAATGCCTAAAGCCAGTAATACCCCTAAAACGCCCCCTAAAATGCAGACTAAAATTGCTTCAATTAAAAATTGCTGCAAAATATCGCTTTGTCGTGCACCTACGGCCATACGCACCCCAATCTCTTGTGTACGCTCTGTGACAGAAACCAGCATAATATTCATTACACCAATTCCTCCGACCACTAAGGAAATCACAGCAATTGCAGAAACCAGCAGGGTCATGGTGGCTGTAGTTTGCTGAATAGTTTCACGAATACTGTCAGAGTTTTGCGTAAAGACATCTTGTGCGCCATGTCGCTGAACCAATAGACTTAAAATGGCATTTTCTGCTGCAGCGCTAGGGTATTCATCTTTCACACGTACAATAATACTGCGTACATGACTTTGACCTAGCATGCGGCTCATTACGGTCGAGTAAGGTAAATACACATTTAAGCTGTCAGAACTGCCCATCATGCTTTTTTGTTCTTCTACCACTCCAATAATACGGCTTGGCACACTGCCCAATAAAATCACTTGCCCGACAGGATTGCTGCCATCACTAAAAAACGTATTTTTTGTGTTGTGATCAATCACCACATCTTGGGCTTGTTCAATTACGCTGTGTTTATCAAACGGTTGCCCAGACTGAAAATTCATGCCACGTACATAGAAAAAGTCTTCACTAACTCCATTGACTGTGGCTGAGGCTTCCGTGTCTTTAAAACGTACTGTGACATTGCTGTTGACTGAAGGGCTGACACCATCTACATAGGGCTGTTCTGCTAAAGCATCGGCATCGGCAGGAACCAGTGTTCTGACTTGAGAGGAGCGAGAAGTATCTCCAAAACCTCGCCCCTGAAATACGGTGATGGTATTAGTGCCTAAACTGCTGATATTTTCTAAAATCTGCTTTTGTGAACCATTGCCTAGTGCCACCACTGACACGACCGAGGCAATCCCAATAATAATGCCAAGCATGGTTAAAAAAGTACGCATGCGATGTGCATTCATGGCCAGTAATGCCATGCGGAAAGCTTCGCCTAAGCGGTCTAGTGCAGAACGCCAAGCTGAGGTCTTTTTTTGTGGTGGATGTTCCAGCGTTTGTTGAGCAATCTGTTCCTGATCGGTAGGTGTGTTCGGTTGATCGGAAACGATAAGACCATCACTGATTTCAATAATCCGTGTGGCATTTTTGGCGACATTGTGGTCATGTGTGACTAAAATAATGGTGTGACCTTTGGCATTTAGTTCACGCAAAATGCGCATGACTTCAATACCACTATTCTTGTCGAGTGCACCTGTTGGCTCATCGGCTAGAATCACATCGCCGCCATTCATCAGGGCGCGAGCAATGGACACACGTTGCTGCTGCCCGCCTGAAAGTTGACTCGGTCTGTTCTGGGTTTTATCTGTCAAGCCTAAATCACTCAGCAATGCGGTAGCACGTGCTTGGCGTTCTGCGGCATCGGCACCTGCATAAATTGCGGGAACTTCGACATTACCCGCAGCGCTTAAATCACCCAATAAATGGTAGCGCTGGAAAATAAAGCCAAAATACTCACGCCGTAGTTGTGCCAATTCGTCGGCTTCGAGCTGTCGGGTTTCGCGTCCTTTAACTTTGTAGCTGCCTGTAGTAGGTTGGTCAAGGCAGCCTAGAATATTCATAAGCGTGGATTTACCAGAACCCGATTGCCCCACAATAGCAACCAACTCACCTGGGTAAATTTCCAGATCAATCCCTTTAAGAATTTGTACGGTCGATTCACCAGCAGGAAATTCTCGGGTCAGGTCTTTGACCGCTAAGAGTGGCTGTGTTTGGTGCTGCGGCATGCTCATATTACATTCTCACCGAAGGGCCAACACGTCCACTACGTTTCGCTGCATCGTTCAATGTATCAGAACCATCTGCAATAATCACTTGATCACCCAGTTTTAAGCCGCGAATGACTTGTACGGTTGCACGGTTGTTTAGCCCGAGCAATACAGGTTGCGGCTGGGCTGAACCATCAGCCTGTAAAACACGTACTGTGCCTAAAGACGCTTTGCCTTGATCTATAAGTGCTTTTTCATTGGCCGTGAGTTCTAAGCGGGCAGGGCGGTTTGAGGTATTTTCATCTGTTTTGTTGTGTTCAGTACGTGCAGGTGTGTCTGCATTGTTGCTACGACCACGTGAGCGATTGGAGCCTTGCACGGCAGCAGCTGGAATTGTGAGTACGTTACGTGCTTCGGCCAATACAATCGACACTTGTGCTGTCATGTTAATGCGCAGCTTGCCATCTTCATTGGGTACATCAAATAAGGCGTTGTAATACACTGCATTGCTAGATGAAGAAGAGCTACTATTACTGGTTTCGGTATTAATAGATTTTGGTGCAGGTTCAACTTGGCGTAAGGCTGCGTAATGCTTTTTCTCACTGTTGCCCAAAGTGGTGAAATAAACGGTTTGACCTTCTTCGACCTTCATCACATCTGCTTCAGAAATTTCTGCTTTTACAGTCATGGTGTCTAATTTAGCCAGTTTGACAATGGTGGGTGCACTTTGGTTGGCGTTTACGGTTTGACCCTCTTCGGTCACAATCGCCACCACAGTGCCGTCCATGGGTGCAAGAATTTGGGTATAGCCTAAATTTTCTTTAGAAGTGTCTAAGGTTAGGCGGGACTGTTCAATTTGAGCATTGATTGCAGCAATCTCGGCTTGTGCCGTTTTATAGTTGGCTAAAGCACTTTCCAGTTCAGCGCGTGAAGTGGCATCTTGAGCATACATGGCTTGTTGACGTTGATATTCTGCTGCGACTTTGGCGAGATTGGCTTGTCTGACTGCCAATTGTGCCTGCTGATTTTTAATACTGGCTTGTGCGGTTTTAAATTCGTTTTCCTGACGTACCGAATCAATTTGGGCAATCAATTGGCCTTGTTTGACCTGATCACCCAATTCGACATACATTTTTTTGACCTGACCTGAAACCTGCGCACCGACACTGACCATTTTGGTGGCTTCAAGTACGCCTGTTGCCAAAACCGCACTTTCAATATCGCCACGGCTGACTTCAGCGGTGATGTATTGCGGCTGCTCTGTTTTTGGTTTGAAAAAATACCATGCTGCAAGTGCAACTAAACAGGCAATCACAATTCCCAGAATAAGTTTGGTCGATTTTATTTTTGGCATGAGTCAAAAAAAGCAGAAAAAGAAATTAAGGGAATTATAGAAGCGAAATAAGGATAAATTGTGAATTTTTTAAAGAAATTGCAAATGAGAATTATTATCTGACTTTAAGGTAATTGAAGTGCTTATTAATTGCATCACACAGTGACATAAATTTGCCCTAATTTAAGTCAATTTACCCCAGCACTATTTTAGTTCATCTTTATGATATTTTTATGAATTCTAATGAAAATTTAGTTGAAACTACAACTATGGTCTAAGAGGATTAAAAAACCTTATTTTCTATATGGATTTAAAAATTAAAAGCAGCTAGTATCGAATTCCATAAAATAATTATGGCTTTAATCATTAGGATAATACGGCATCGGGATGATGCGATAAAACACGACTTTAATCAAAAAATCTGAGGGGTAAATCATGGAATGGAGTGAGAAGTTTAATATTGGAATTGATGTGATTGACAATCAGCATCGTCAAATTTTGGACTATATTAATGCGCTAGAAAAAATTCGGGCCACAGGTGCGCGTGAACAAATTAAAGAAGTTTTAGATGATTTGATTGATTACACACAATCACATTTTAGTTTTGAAGAAAACTTATTGGCGCAGGTGAATTATCAATATTTGCCTTCGCACCGCGGTATTCATGAATTGTTTGTGAAACGTCTGAATGATTGCCGTCAGCGTTTTGCTAATGGCGAATCGGTAGAAAATGATTTGTATCGTTTATTGTCTAAATGGCTAATTAACCATATTCAGCATGATGATCAGGACTATGTCGATGCTGTGCGTGACAATATGCTGCATTATTTGCGTTCGCAAGAACAAAAGAAAGGTAAAAGTTGGTTTGCGCGTTTCTTTAGCTAGGTTTTAGTTTTCACCAACCGCCTAAATCAAAAATTGACTTAAGATATTAGGCAGGTGATGTCGCAAACAGGGTTTTACCGCACAGTTCAGTGATCGCTTGAAGCACCAGATGTTCAGGGTTTTCCTTGGACATCCCTTTAATTGCAGCATCAATGCGTAATAATAAAGCTGGCCAGTGCAAAAAACAGTTTGGGTTTAAACGCCGTAAGGCCTGTTGATAAACACTGACTTTATTTTTCCAAATCCCGAGTTGCAGGGCATTTTGCGGTTGCTCAAATAGTTGCATCAGTAGACGCATTTCTTTGCTGATGCTCCATAAAATCAAACTCATGGCTTCGCCCGAAGCGATTAAGTATTGAAAAATTTTCATGGACTGCGCCAGATTGCCTGCCAGTAAAGCATCATTTAAATCATACGTACTGTAACGGGACTGATCTTGCAGGCAAGCATGTAAATGTTCAATTTGAATCTGTTGAATTTCAGGAAAGGTATCACTCACCCGCATCAAGCTATTTTTTGCAGCCAAAAGGTTGTGTTCATGGTGCTGCTCTAACCATTGCCATGCATCATGCCCTAATTGGATACCTAATTTTTCTGCTTCTAAGGCTAAAATTTGCAGTCGATCTTTGGGGTAATTGGCGGTCAGCGCAACATTGACCCCGTTGGCATCAATTAACTGGAAAAAACTGGATTTTAAGCTGTTGTTGTCCTGTTTAGGCATGACTATCAACAGTAAGTTCTGTTCATTATGCTGAATATAGCTTTTCAGTTGTTTTAGTGTGCTGGCATCAGGCTTGATATTGCCGTGTACTTCAACCGCCAATTGACTCGAAAACAGTGACAGACTGTTTAAGGCATTGAATACATTTTTCCAATCGCTAACGCTATTTAAATCATAACGCTGACGTTCAATATCCTGTTTTTGCCAACTGGCACGAAAAGCATCCAGCAAGTTTTGTTCGAGTAAGGGTTCTTGACCATGCAAAATCCATGCACCGCGTGCTTCATCAACACGTTTTAAGGCTTGTAGATAGTCAAGTTTCATAAAAAATTCGCACTCGAAAACTTATTTAGGGTTTGAATACACAGGTGGGTTGACCAAAGGTAAACGATTAGATGAAATTTGACGCACAATTTGCTGTGCTACATCATCAATAATGACTTCTTTTAAGAATTTTTGTTCCTGATCATCGGTATTCACAGTTGCGACATCGTATTGATAACTGCGCGTTGCCATGACGGTACGAGGTTCGGTGATCGGGTTGCCTTGCGCATCTTCAATACGGAAAGTCACACTCAAACGTAATAAGGTTTCTACCAGTTTGCCATTCAATTCCAAGCGACGTGGCGTATAGTCAAGTACACGCAGTACATAGGCATTAGGGTCATTGCTGAGTTGTACGCCCGCTGTACCCATGTGAATGGAAAGTTTTTCTTCTAATTCTTCAGCATTGCTCGGTAAAGCCAGACTCATTTTTGAATAAGCCACAGGTGCAATGCTTGGATTGGTGCCTTTAAGATGAAAACCACAGCCGACTAAGCCAGCACTGAGTCCACAAGTTAAAACAATGACTGCTAGACGTTGGCTAAAGTGCATGTGCTGTCCTCTGTAATATTCTTGAAAGTTTAAAAGCGGAAGTTGAGAATATCTTGATTGTAGGTGCAAAGCCCATTGACTGACAACGGGCTTTGTTTGGAAATTGTTTTAATTCCTTTTTTGTAGGAGGGTTTAGGGGGATTGTTTTATAAAATCCCTCCAAACCTCCCTTTAAAAAAGGGAGGTTTAAAAGCACTTAAACCACCAAATTCACTAACTTATTCGGTACCACAATTTCTTTCTTGGTTGGCCCAGTCAAGAATGGTTGTACTTCAGGTAAGGCTTTGGCAAGTGCAAGAATGTCTTCTTTAGATGCATCTACTGCTACATCAAGCTTGCCACGTAATTTACCATTTACCTGTACCACAATCGTTTGAGTATTGCGGGTTAATGCAGACTCATCTACGGTTGGGAAGAGGGTTGAAGTTAACTCAATTCCGAACTGTGCCAATAGGGTTTGGCTTAAGTGTGGTGCAAAAGGTGCAAGCAAGGTTAATAAAGTCACAATCGCTTCACGTTCAACGGCAAGGTCTTGTTCATCTTGTGCTTCAAACTTGTTGCACGCATTCAAGAGTTCCATCAAGGCTGCAATTGCAGTGTTAAATGCATGACGACGCTCAATATCATCTCCCACTTTTTGAATGGTTTCATGGGTTTTGCGACGTAAGTCCTGCGCTGCTGTGGCAAGTTTGCTGCTTTCAATAGTCGTTGCATTGCTGCCTTTTTCAAGGAAGCCTGCCGCCAAACGCCATACACGTTTTAAGAAGCGGTTAGCACCTTCTACACCTGCATCTGACCATTCTAAAGACTGATCAGGTGGTGCTGCGAACATCATAAACACACGTGCAGTATCTGCACCGTATTGGTCAATAATCGCTTGCGGGTCGATACCGTTGTTTTTCGATTTCGACATTTTTTCCTGACCGCCAACAATGACCGCTTGACCATCGCCCATATATTTTGCAGAAAGCACACGGCCTTTTTCGTCTTTTTCAAGTTCGATGTCGGCAGGGTTAAACCAAGTTTTCTTACCGCTTTCTGCTTCACGGTAGAAGGTATCTGCCAGTACCATGCCTTGAGTCAGCAAATTGGTGAATGGTTCATTGCCTTGAACTACACCTTCATCACGCATAAGTTTGTGGAAGAAGCGTGCATACAATAAGTGAAGGATCGCATGTTCTACACCACCAATATATTGGTTTACAGGCAACCAAGTTTGCGCAGCTTCTGGTTTGACCATACCGCCAGTAAAGTCTGGAGATGCATAGCGTGCGTAGTACCAAGATGATTCTACAAAAGTATCCAAAGTGTCGGTTTCACGACGTGCTTCGCCACCACAGCAAGGGCAGGTGGTTTGGTAGAATTCAGGCATTTTATTGAGTGGGTTGCCTGAACCATCTGGCACAACATCGGTAGGTAAAATCACAGGCAGTTGATCTTCTGGAACAGGGACTTGGCCACACTTTTCACAGTTGATCATTGGAATTGGGCAACCCCAATAACGTTGGCGTGAAACACCCCAGTCACGTAAGCGGAATTGTACTTTTACATTGGCTAAACCTTGTGGTTCTAATTTTGCCAATAGTGCATCAAATGCTGCTTGGAAATCTAAACCATCAAATTCGCCTGAATTGACCAATTTACCTTCTTTAGAGCCGTACCATTCTTGCCACTGAGTTGCGTTAAAGTCCGTATCTTCAGCACCTTTGGCATCAATCACTTGAATAATTGGCAATTGGAATTTATTAGCAAACTCAAAGTCGCGTTCATCGTGTGAAGGCACGGCCATTACTGCGCCAGAACCGTAAGACATCAACACATAGTTGGCAATCCAAACTGGTAACTCTTTACCTGTCACAGGATGCTTCACAAATAAGCCTGTTGCCATGCCTTTTTTCTCGGCAGTCGCAAGGTCAGCTTCTGCAACAGAACCCATACGGCATTCTTCAATAAACGCTTTCAATTGCTCATTATTTTCTGCGGCTTTTAACGCCATTGGGTGTTCTGCGGCAACAGCCACATAAGTTGCACCCATTAAGGTATCGGCACGCGTGGTAAATACAGTTAAACCATCTGCATAAATTTCAGGATTTGCCGAAGGAAAGGTAATTTCCATCCCTTGAGAACGGCCAATCCAGTTACGCTGCATGGTCAAGACTTGTTGCGGCCAACCATCTTTTAAAGTTTCTAAATCGTCGAGTAACTCTTGGGCATAATCGGTAATACGGAAGTAGTACATTGGAATATCACGTTTTTCTACCAATGCACCTGAACGCCAGCCACGACCATTTTCGACCTGTTCATTGGCTAAAACAGTCTGATCGACAGGATCCCAGTTTACTGTCGAGAGTTTGCGATAAATTAACCCTTTTTTATACAGTTGCACGAATAACCATTGTTCCCAGTGATAATACTCTGGGGTACAGGTGGCAAATTCACGATCCCAATCTACTGCTAAACCCAATTTTTTCAATTGGTCACGCATGTAGGCGATATTTTCAAAGGTCCATTTAGCAGGTGCAACCTGATGGGCAATAGCCGCGTTTTCAGCAGGTAAGCCAAACGCATCCCAACCCATAGGTTGTAATACGGTTTCGCCTTTTAAACGGTGGAAACGACTAATCACATCACCAATGGTGTAGTTACGCACGTGACCCATGTGCAGTTTGCCGCTTGGGTAAGGGAACATCGAGAGGATATAACGATGTGGACCTTCGACAGTGTCGGCAACTTTAAAGGCTTTGCGAGATTCCCAGTCATTCTGGACTTGAGGTTCAATCGCACTGGCTTGATATTCAGGGTCAATGTGAGTAGTCATAAGGTTAAAATCAGGAATAAACGGTTAAAAAAAGTGTGTTGCACAGCATAGCGCAAAATGCAGCAAAAAGTGAATTTTGCGCGCTGGATTGTGCAGGAAAATTTAAGTAGCCAATACTTTGCAGGCTAAAAATTAGAAAACGGCTGGATTGGCACGTTCTTGTTGTGCTTTATTCAAAGCATCATTGGCTTCACGTTGCTGCTGATCCATTACGGGAGTGGGAGCCGTATTGTTAGCATTTGCAGGCGTTGTGCTATTTGCGGGTGCTGTCGTGGCATTGGTAGTTTGATTTGGAATGTTCGGCGCAGAATTTCTCCAGCCATAGGTATCGACCTTTCCTTGTTTTTTTGCAGTTTTAGGTGGAGGTGTGGTGGTGTAATGCGTCGAACCTTTTGCATCGACCCATTTATAGTATTGTTTTGCAGATACCGCACTGGTGCCTAAAATTAACATCAAGCTTGCAGAAAGATAACTCAAGCGACGAACGTGGTTTTCCATTGTAAATGTCCTGAGTAAAGGTGCAAAAGCAGACCTGAAAAAACTAAAGATGAAATTGTCTAAATTTTAGCAAGGATGTGTCAGGATGACAGCACTTTTAGGGGCTTTTTTACACGATAACCTGCGCTATTTGATGAAGAGTAATTAACTATAACTAAAAATATAGACAAATATTTGCATAAGTGCTCATTTTGTCTATATCGATTCAGTAGTGGCAAGGTGGGTATTTATTAGAGATTTAAATGATTATCTTTTGTATTTTAGGTGAGTGTCTTGGTATATTAGCATCCATATCTATTGATTATCCAATCCCTTAACCTAGGCATGACTTTGTGAAATTAACACGCATTCATCACTGTAAAAACTTGAATGTGCAAAAGTACAAACAGCTTGAGAAACAAGCTGTTTTACTTGGTCGTATTCGTAGCGAGGTGTGGGCTAAATATGGTGCTGTTGCAGGTTTGAATATCAGTGACAGAGCTATTCGTGATGCGTGGATGAAAGAAAGTCGTGACTTTGGTGTTTCTGCAAATGCGTGGAAAGAAACGCTACGTGATTGCATAGGTGATATTAAAGCCTATCGAGAAGCATCAAAAGACAAAGTAAAGCAGGCGATCCGAAAACGCACCTCCTGTAATAATGAACAAAAAAGACTATACACCTTGCTTAAAAAAGATGAATGGATGACTGATAATTTCCTCCATCGTCAAATGCGTAATCACTTTAAGCATGGTGTTAATCACACACATAATCAAATTATTGTTCGTGCGGATATGTGTAAAACTTTTGAGTTAAATGGTCAATGTTGGCTTAAAGTGCCGAGTCTAGTCCCTCGACAAACCATTAAAATTCCACTAAACACCACTGTTGATTTTGCGCCACAAGGCACACTTAGAATCATTCTAAAAAACGGTAATGTTGAAGTTCACTCAACTTATGATGCAGTTGAAACACAGGATTGTGGTCAGGAAACAGTAGGTGTTGATAAAGGTTATTCAGAAGCCTTTGTGGATTCTGATGGTGAAGTATATGGCAATGGTTTAGGTAAATTGATCTCAAGTGAATCAGACTACCTAAATCAAAAGTACAAACGTAGAAATAAGCTCAGAGCGATTTCTAAAGCCAAACCGCACAAGAAACAGAAAATTGAGTTAAATAATCTAGGTCGAAAAAAACTAGATAAGCGACAAGATACTCAAAAAGCAAAGCTCAAAACATTAATATTTACAGCAACTCACAAGTTGGTTGATAAAGCCAAAGTGATTGTTGCGGAAGATTTAACATCCCCAATTCAAAGTAAACGCAACTATGGCAAAAACACCAATAGACGCTTAAATACATGGGCTAAAGGTTTGTTAGCTAATGCGCTAACTTCTATATCTCACCGTAGAGGTTCTACGGTGCATCTAGTCAATTCTGCATATACTTCGCAAAGTGATTCTTTCTTGCATGGCCTTTTAATAGGTACACGTAAGGGAGATCGTTTTCACCGTTTCAATGGGGAAGTTGTGCAAGCTGATTGGAATGCTGCGAGAAACGTGCTTGCAAGATTAAACGACAATGAGATAAGTCGTTATACGCCTTACAAAACTGTAAAGCGTATATTGCAAGAACGGACTGACCGCTACAAGTCGGAACTGACCGACTCAGGCTCTAGTTACACGCTTGGCAACAAGACATTAACAGAGTGCGAATTAGTCCTTGACTATGTTTGAATACATTTTAAGGAACAGCGAAACGGCTTTAAAAATAGACGATGCTCAGGGTGCTGTGTTCATTAAAAATGACGTCAAATTTAAAGCCAATTCATAAATAAACAATGTCTATTTTTTTTGACTTATTTTTTATTTTTATGGTTTTGATATGAAAAATTTATAGAAAATAAGGCAAGTGTCTGAAATTATATGTTTTATATGGGAATGTTGGATTTGAGTGAAAATTGTGAAGTACAGCACAAAGCTTAAAAAATGCACTGTTTATGAATAAAGCAGAAAAACCCGATTTTTAAACTTGACTTTAGTCGATGAAACTACAAAAATGCACACTTTAGTTTTATGTGCCTTAGATCGATCACCCTTCGAATAAGTGTCATGTCATGCAATGGGCAACTTCTCTAGCCGAGAAGCTGAACAAAGCTTATAAAATGTGTTTACCCCAACACGTTTTAGATCTCATATTGCTTATACGGTAATCAGATCGGAAATTTTTCCTATTGCCATGAAAACTATGAAATATGTGTGCTATAACAGTGCAGGAATTAATGAACAAAACACTGCAGGTGTCTCCCATTTTGCAGTGATAAGACTAGGGTGAATCACGTTGGAACTTTTATCTGGTGGTGAAATGCTCGTTCGCGCATTGGCGGACGAAGGCGTTGAGCATGTTTTTGGATACCCAGGCGGCGCAGTACTTCATATTTACGATGCGTTCTTTCAACAAGACAAAATTAATCATTACCTCGTGCGCCATGAGCAAGCTGCTGGTCATATGGCAGATGCCTACTCGCGCGTAACAGGTAAAACTGGTGTGGTGCTAGTGACTTCAGGTCCTGGTGCAACCAACACAGTAACTCCAATTGCAACTGCGTATATGGACTCAATCCCAATGGTGATTTTGTCTGGTCAGGTTGCAACACACTTAATTGGTGAAGATGCCTTCCAAGAAACCGATATGGTGGGTATTTCACGTCCGATTGTAAAACACAGTTTCCAAGTGCGTCATGCAAGTGAAATTCCTTCAGTGATTAAGAAGGCTTTCTATATTGCATCTTCAGGCCGTCCTGGTCCTGTTGTGGTTGATATTCCAAAGGATGCAACCAACCCAGCGGAAAAATTTGCTTACGAATATCCTGAAAAAGTGAAGATGCGTTCGTATCAGCCACCGCATCGTGGTCACTCAGGTCAAATTCGTAAAGCAATTGATGAATTGTTGAATGCAAAACGCCCTGTGATTTATTCAGGCGGTGGTGTGGTTCAAGGCAATGCATCTGAGCAATTAACTGAACTTGCACACATCTTGGGCTTCCCTGTAACCAATACATTGATGGGCTTGGGTGCGTTCCCGGGCAATGATCCACAATTTATTGGTATGTTGGGTATGCATGGTACCTATGAAGCCAATATGACCATGCATAATGCCGATGTGATTTTGTGTATTGGTGCGCGTTTTGATGACCGTGTAACCAATAACCCAGCAAAATTCTGTCCAAATGCCAAAGTGATTCATATTGATATCGACCCTGCGACGATTTCAAAAACCATCATGGCGCATATTCCAATTGTGGGTGCAGTTGAACCTGTACTTCAGGAAATGCTAGTGCAGTTGAAACAGTTAAATGTTTCTAAGCCAAACCCAGAAGCAATTGCTGCGTGGTGGAATCAGATCAATGAATGGCGCAAAGTTCATGGTCTGAAATATGACAAGCCAACTGATGGCAGCATGAAGCCACAACAAGTAGTTGAAGCATTGGACAAAGTGACCAATGGTGATGCAATCATTACTTCTGACGTAGGTCAGCACCAAATGTTTGGCGCGAACTACTATAAGTACAAGCGTCCACGCCAATGGTTGAACTCTGGTGGTTTGGGTACAATGGGCGTAGGTTTGCCGTATGCAATGGCGGCTAAACTGGCTTATCCAGATCAACAAGTTGTTTGTATTACAGGTGAAGCATCAATTCAGATGTGTATCCAAGAGCTTTCTACTTGTAAGCAATATGGTTTAAACGTAAAAATCTTGTGCTTGAATAACCAAGCTTTAGGTATGGTTAAACAATGGCAAGACATGAACTATGAAGGTCGTCACTCTAGTTCTTATGTTGACTCATTACCAGACTTCCCTAAATTGATGGAAGCCTATGGTCATGTGGGTATTCAGATTAACCATGCCGATGAGCTTGAGTCTAAGCTTACAGAAGCAATGGCGATTAATGATAAATGTGTATTCATTAACGTAATGGTTGACCGGACAGAGCACGTTTATCCGATGCAAATTGCGGGTCAATCTATGAAAGATATGTGGTTAGGTAAAGGGGAGCGTACAGAATGAGACACATTATTTCCGTTCTCGTTGAAAACGAATCAGGTGCGCTTTCTCGTTTAGTGGGTTTATTTTCTCAGCGTGGTTATAACATTGAGACTTTAAACGTTGCACCAACCGAAGATCCAACGCTTTCACGTTTAACACTGACCACGTATGGTGATGATCATAAAATTGAGCAAATCACCAAGCAATTAAACAAATTGGTTGAAGTGGTGAAAGTGGTCGACTTGTCAGAAGGTCCACATATTGAGCGTGAATTGATGCTGATTAAAGTAAAAGCATCTGGCGCTGCACGTGCTGAAATTAAACGCACAGCAGACATCTTCCGTGGACAAATTGTAGATGTTACACCGACCACTTATACTGTACAGCTTGCGGGTACAACTGAAAAACTTGACGGTTTTATTGATGCGATTGCAGAAAATACGATTTTAGAAGTTGTACGTTCAGGTGTATCTGGTATTGCACGTGGCGAAAAAGTTTTAACCATTTAACTGAATTTAGTTAATTTTATTCATCGAATTCATTCCATCTCAAAGGATGGAGAGCTTACTCAAGTACTGAATAGACAAGTACTTGAGTAAGATAGGAATCCTAAGCATTTTAGCGGAGACAGCAATGCAAATTTTTTACGATAAAGACTGCGACTTATCTATCATTCAATCTAAGAAAGTAGCGATCATTGGTTACGGTTCACAAGGTCACGCGCACGCGCTTAACCTTAAAGATTCTGGCGTAGACGTAACTGTAGGTTTACGTGCTGGTTCTGCTTCTTGGAAAAAAGCTGAAAATTCGGGTCTTAAAGTTTCTGAAGTTCCTGCTGCTGTTGCTCAAGCTGACTTAGTTATGATTTTGACTCCAGATGAGTTCCAATCACAACTTTATCGTGACGTAATCGAGCCAAATATCAAGCAAGGCGCAACTTTAGCATTTGCTCACGGCTTCTCTGTACTTTATAACCAAGTTGTTCCACGTGCAGACTTAGATGTAATCATGGTTGCACCTAAAGCACCTGGTCACACTGTACGTTCTGAATTCCAACGTGGTTCAGGTGTTCCTGATCTTATCGCGATTCATCAAGATGCTTCTGGTAATGCACGTAACGTTGCACTTTCTTACGCTTCAGGTGTAGGTGGTGGTCGTACAGGTATCATCGAAACTTCTTTCCGTGAAGAAACTGAAACTGACTTATTTGGTGAGCAAGCAGTTCTTTGTGGTGGTGCTGTTGAATTGGTTAAAATGGGCTTCGAAACTCTTGTTGAAGCTGGTTATGCACCAGAAATGGCTTACTTCGAATGCTTACACGAGCTTAAATTGATCGTTGACTTGATGTTCGAAGGCGGTATCGCTGACATGAACTATTCAGTATCTAACAACGCTGAATATGGCGAGTATGTAACGGGTACTGAAGTGATTAACGAACAGTCTCGTGAAGCAATGCGCAATGCACTTAAACGTATTCAATCTGGTGAATATGCGAAGATGTTCATCCAAGAAGGTGCGTTGAACTATCCATCTATGACTGCACGTCGTCGTCAAAACGCTGCACATGGTATTGAAGTAACTGGTAACAAGTTACGTGCGATGATGCCTTGGATTCAAGCGAACAAGATTGTAGATAAAGAAAAGAACTAAGTTACGCGCCTTAAGAAAAGTAAAGCAATGCTTTACTTTTCTTTCGTACCTTGGATTCAAGCAAACAAAATCGTAGACAAAGAGAAAAACTAATTTCTCGAATCAGTCGATTTGAATGTGAAAGCCCACTCAATTTGAGTGGGTTTTTTATATTTATAGTTACGTGCCTCAAAACGACTAAAGCAGTGTTTTTACTCCTTGCGCTTCATTCAAAGCAGTGCTTTGAATTCGCTCATACCTTGGATTCAAACGAACAAGATTGTAGGCAAAGAGAAAAACTAAGTTTTAGTTTAATCTTTATCTTGAAAAGCCCTTATTTTATATAAGGGCTTTTATGGAAGAAATAATGTCCCGTCCTGAAATAAGTTTACACCTTAAGAGACTTATTTTATGGAACATGCACGAGAACAACGAGTTAAGCGCACACAACGTGATTATAGCTTCGCCTTTAAAATGATGGTGGTACATGAAGTAGAAAAAGGGCAAATTACTTATAAACAAGCTCAGGCAAAATATGGTATTCAAGGAAGATCAACTGTGCTGGTATGGTTACGCAAGCACGGACAACAGGATTGGACTTCGAATATGCCGACTTCTTCTAAACGCCAATTGACACCCCAACAACGAATCCGCCAATTAGAAAAACAGTTAGCCGCAGAAAAGCTCAAAACTGAATTTATACAGGATGTGATTTATCACATTGATAAAGAGTGTGGGACTGATCTTGGAAAAAAGTATACCGAGCACGTTTCAAAGATTGGCAAAGCCAAAGAAGACTAAGCGTTTCACGTTATTGTCAGTGGTTAGGAATCACTCGACAAGCTTATTATCAAGCAGAAAAACGTGCTCAAATGACTGCACAAGGTAAGCGTCCGCTGAACACACCTTATGAATTCATCCTATAAGCCTTAATTTAGTCCCCACTTAGAAACAAGTGGGGACTAAAATTTATGACTACAAATCACCAGACATCCATCGCATCTCTTGCGAAAAAACGAAGAACATACAGTGCTGAATTTAAACAGCAGATCGTTCAGGCTTGTAAAGCACCGGACGTTTCAATTGCTTCGGTCGCTTTGCAACATGGATTGAATACAAATCTTGTATCCAAATGGATTCGCTTAATTGATGCTAAGCCAGGGAGTGATCGCTCACCACTACCGAATAAACCTGCATTTATTGCCTTATCTTGCTCTGCACCATTAGATCCTACTCCTACTGACATGTTAACGGTTCAAATTACTTTACCCCACTCAAAAGCAGAAATTGGCTTGAAATGGCAAGTATCGAAAATATCTGCTTTAGCAGAATTACTCAAGGTACTTGCAACATGATCCGCATTGATGAAATCTGGCTCTCCACCCAACCTCTGGATATGCGAGCAGGGATGGATACGGTCATGGCGCAGATTATGAAAGCCTTTGGCTCAATCAAACCGCATTGCGCCTACCTGTTCTGTAATAAACGTGGCCATCGTATGAAAGTGCTGGTACATGATGGACTGGGCATCTGGCTGTGTGCCAGGCGGCTGGAACAGGGAAAATTCCACTGGGCTCAAGTTCACCAAGGTGAAACCGTGGCCCTCAGCCCGGAACAGTTACAGGCACTGATCCAGGGTTTGCCCTGGCAGCGCATTGGACGACAGCAAGTGGTCACAATGCTCTAAACTAGCTTGGTCCATTCTGCTATTCTCCAAATGTTGTATTTCATTCTTCTCATGACCTCAGGCATACTGCGGTCATGAATACGCTGCCTGATTTAAGCCAACTGACCCATGAACAACTGCTGGAATTTACCAGACAGTTGGCGCTGCAGCATCAGTCTCTGGCACAATCAAATCAAGAATTAGAAAAATCAAACCAGCAATTGGATGCCAAAGTTCAGCATCTTTCTATTCTCAATCAAAAATACGAGCATGAACTGGCGCTGTTTAAAAAGCACAAATTCGGCAGTAAAAACGAACATCTCACTGCAAAACAAATCCACCTATGGGATGAAGCGGTTGAAGAAGATATCGCAGCAGTTGATTTGGAACTGGAGCGGCTGAATGCAGATAAAACCGATGCAGCGACAGAGAAAGCCACAGTCAACAAACCTAAACGTCGACTGCTGCCGGATCATCTACACACCATTCGTATTGAGCATGAACCAGCATCAACCCAATGCAGTTGTGGCTGCCAGTTACGTCGTATCGGCGAAGATATCAGTGAAAAACTGCATTTCAGACCGGCACAGTTCTATAAGGAACAGCATGTGCGTGGCAAATGGGTCTGTGATCAGTGTGACACCCTGACTCAGCAAGCGATGCCTGCCTATGTGATTGATAAAGGCATTGCTTCACCTGAACTGCTCAGCCATGTGCTGGTATCGAAGTATGCCGATCATTTGCCGCTGTACCGTCAACGTCTGATCTATCAGCGGGCGGGATCGAGCTTTCTAGATCAACGTTATCTGACTGGATAGGTCGCTGCGGTGTAGAACTGGAACCTCTGGCCAATGCCTTAAAAGAGGTGGTACTACAACAGCAGGTGCTGCATGCAGATGAAACACCGGTCACCATCATGCGGATGGGTGAGAATGATAAAAAACCGAAGAAAGGTTATGTCTGGGCCTATGCCACTACACAGTACAATCCAGTTCAGGCAGTGATCTATGACTTTCAGGATAGTCGTTCAGGCCAGCATGCTGCAGAGTTCTTGAAAGGCTGGCAGGGCTATCTGGTCTGTGATGATTACAGTGGTTATAAAGCACGCTTTAAATCAGGCCAGGTCATTGAGGTGGGCTGCATGGCCCATGCACGTCGTAAATTCCATGAACTGCATGTGACCGGGAAAAGTCAGATCGCTGAACAGGCATTAGTGCTGATTCAGAAACTGTATGCGATAGAAGCAGAGCTCAGGAAAAAGACCGATGGTACAGCGGAAGACCGCCGCGAATACCGACAACAGCACAGCCAACCGGTGATGCAACAACTGTATGAATGGCTCAACCAACATTATCTGACGGTGCCATCGAGTTCTCCAACCGCCAAGGCCATCAATTACACTCTGAAGCGTTGGCCAGCCTTAAGCCGCTATCTGGATGATGGCAATCTACCTATAGATAATAATTGGGTGGAAGTGCGACACGAAGTCGCTTAATGAAGTTGTTCCCCCTGCGGGAACCACCCGTGTCACCGGGTGAATCTAGAAGGCTGAATAAAGAGCGCCTTCGACAATGTAACGAGGCACCGTAAGGTGCGGGGTATCAATCGTGAGAGGCGTACTCTTCTGGCAGCCATAGCCGGACAAGGGCTAGATAATCGGTATGGTGAACACATGTGAATCTGCGCAACGATCGTTAAATTGAACGAGCGGAAATGGCTAATACGCTCGAACCAAAACGGTAATGGAGGTGGGAATCGCGTCTTTCTACTACGCATTCGTGACCCATACGCCTCCCGGTCGATAGCAGGCACCTAAGCCGATGTACTTCAGTAAGCGGAACGTGGAAATCCCGTATTACCCCCATTGGGAAAGCAGTTTGCAAAAACTGCCCATGGTGATGCGGGCGAAGGAACGAGGAAAAAGCGAATGCCAGTCTGTAATGGGTTGGATAGAGGTTGAAACATTACCTCACGCGAAAGCGGGCTGACGTCCTTATGGTCTCTCATCACAAGAGAGTGTGTAGAACCCTTTTAATGGAGGGAGAGCAAATGAACGCAGCAGTATCAGCGTGTGCGCCTTCCAGCACATCGTGGGACAGCATCGATTGGATTGCTGTACAGCGTCATGTCAGAGGGCTGCAAGCGCGTATTGTGAAGGCGGTACAAGACGGCAGGTATAACAAGGCGAAAGCTCTGCAATGGCTGCTGACTCACTCGTTTAGTGGCAAAGCATTGGCCGTAAAACGAGTGTCTGAAAACAAAGGCAAAAACACGGCTGGGGTCGACAAGGTGACTTGGAATACACCCAAGGCCAAGACCGGTGCGATGATGTCGTTGAAGAGGCGAGGTTACACGCCCCTTCCGCTTCGGAGAGTCCTTATTCCGAAGAAAAATGGCAAGATGAGACCTCTCGGGATACCCACGATGAAATGCCGGGCCATGCAGGCGCTCCATCTGCTGGCTTTGGAACCCATCGCGGAGACCACCGCTGATCGGAACTCTTATGGATTCAGACCACAACGCTCAACCGCGGATGCTGCAGCACAGTGCTTTGGTGTGCTGTCAAGAAAAGTAAGTGCGGAGTGGGTGCTAGAGGGTGACATTCAAGGCTGTTTCGACAATATCAGCCATGACTGGATGATCGCCAACCTCCCAATGGACAAGGTGATTCTACGGAAATGGCTCAAAGCCGGTTACGTCTACCAAAGCAAGCTGTTTCCCAGTCTTTCCGGAACACCGCAAGGAGGTATTATCTCCCCGGTGTTGGCCAACATGACCTTGGACGGACTGGAAACGATGCTGGCGAAGAGGTTCCCTAACGCCAAATGGACAGGCAAAAAGCTGCAACTGGTACGGTATGCGGATGATTTCATCATCACGGGGTATTCTAAAGAGTGGCTCGAAAATGAAGTTCGCCCTGCCGTGGTTGAATTTCTGGCGGAGCGCGGTCTCGTGCTCTCTCAGGAAAAGACCAAAATCACGCACATAGGGAACGGGTTCGATTTTCTTGGCTGGAACGTACGTAAGTACAACGGCAAGCTACTGATCAAGCCGTCAAAGGCAAACATCAGCGCTCATCTTGACAAGCTGCGAGCATTAATCAATGCAAACAAAGCGACACGACAGGCCACTTTGATCGGTTTGCTCAACCCGATTCTAAGGGGTTGGGCCAACTATCATAGTCATGTCGTTGCCAAGAAGGTTTTCAACCAGGTAGACAACGTAGTGTGGGAAATGCTCTGGCGATGGGCTGTACGTCGCCACCCTCGCAAGACACTCCGATGGGTCAAAGATCGGTATTTCAAAGTACAAGGAGCGCGTCGATGGGTGTTCTCATGTGATGAACAGTCCGCTGATGGTCGGAAGCGACAATACACATTAGTGTCTGCCTCGGACACGCCAATTGTGCGACATATCAAGATCAAGGCTGCTGCTAACCCTCATGACCCCGCATGGGATGAGTACTTCGAATCCCGATGGGGTAAAAGAATGCTGGTCTCCGCAAAGGGGCGAGCCAAGCTGTATCGGGTGTGGCTAAAACAAGGTGGTCGCTGCTGCGCCTGTCTTAAACCAGTCACCAAAGATACACCATGGCACAGCCGTCATATTGTGAAGCTAAGTCATGGTGGAACGGATGCAGTTGCTAATCTTGAGATTTACCATCTGTATTGTCCGAGGAGTGTTCAGTTTGCCAATGTCAACGATGTATAACCGGGTGCCGAATGGCGCCTTAGCAGAGGCTTGAGCCGTGTGCTGGGAAACTCGCATGCACGGTTCTTAGGGGGTTGGACGTAGGTAACTGCGTCTGACTACCCGACAACCAGATGCGACCTTGGGCGTTGGGACGTAAGAATTGGCTATTTGCAGGTTCGCTGCGCAGCGGTCAGCGAGCAGCCAATATCATGACATTAATCCAGTCAGCAAAGCTGAATGGGCTGGATCCGTATGCCTATTTAAGTGATGTTCTGAAAAGGTTGCCGACACATAAAGTGACCCAAATAGAAGAATTACTGCCACACCGCTGGAAATCCGACCAAAATTAAAAAATAGGCATGGGATTCAGCGGACGCTTACTGCACAAGTAACAGAACAAATACTCGAGTTGGTTATGGAGTATCGCTGTCTCATGCCAAGTATCGGAACACGTAAGCTGTATTGGCTTATTAAAGGCAAATTGTTGCAGCGTGGTTTAAAGTGTGGACGGGATCAGTTATTTAAAATATTGAAAGAAAATAATTTATTGATTCGCCCCAAGCGTCGTTATACAAAAACTACGGATAGCAAGCATTGGATGAAGAAGCATCCAAATTTATTAAAGGATTATTCAGCGGTGCAAGCCAATGAAGTCTTTGTCAGTGATATTACCTATGTTGAGAGTGCTGAAGGCGTACATTATTTATCCTTAGTGACAGATGCTTATACCCGCCAGATTAAAGGTTATAAGTTATCGAATGATATGCGTGCAGAGAATGTTGTGCAGGCACTACATATGGCGATGCAGCATGTGACAGATCGGGCAGCCAGGATGATTCACCATTCAGACAGAGGCTCTCAGTATTGCTCTGAACTATATCAATCGGCATTACGCCATTATGGGGTATGTCCTTCTATGACAGATGGAGGAGACTGTTACCAGAATGCATTAGCAGAGCGGATTAATGGAATATTAAAGCAGGAGTTTTTAACCACGCGATGTCAAACCATGAAGGAGTTAGATCACTTAATTGCGGAATCTATCATGATTTATAATTGCTATAGACCACATTTAAGTTTAAATATGAACACCCCGAATCAGATGTATGAGCAAACTAAAACCGA
The DNA here is from genome assembly GCF_048537555.1 of Acinetobacter sp. A2. NCBI lineage: Bacteria > Pseudomonadati > Pseudomonadota > Gammaproteobacteria > Moraxellales > Moraxellaceae > Acinetobacter > Acinetobacter sp. A2. The sequence continues at coordinate 2,371,019 of NZ_CP183239.1, read as the reverse complement.
GCTAATTGCTTAACTCGGTTTGAAGTGGAATACTGTCAATCTATTTCAGGACAAGACATAATAGCTGGAGCGTACCTTATATTTAAAATTCGTGTGCTGAGGGATGAGTTGTATGAGTGTTTTTAATCATCCATTCCAAATACATCACGCGTATAAACCTTATTTTGTACATCTTGCAGCAATGAGCATTTACGGTTACAGACAATTAAATCGGCACGTTGTTTAAACTCGGCTAAATCATGAATGATTTTAGAGTTGAGAAATTTTTTCTGTTGTAGTCCAGGTTCATAAATAATCACTTTAATCCCGTAGGCTTTGAGATATTGCATTACACCTTGTATTGCCGAGGCGCGAAAATTATCTGAACCACTTTTCATGGTCAGGCGATAAATCCCAACCACTTTGGGTTGCTGTTTGCGAATGGATTCTGCAATAAATTCTTGACGGGTTTGATTGGCATCTACCACGGCTTTAATCAAGTTGCTTGGAACTTGAGCATAGTTTGCCAGTAATTGTTTGGTGTCTTTGGGTAAGCAATATCCGCCATAACCGAAGGATGGGTTATTGTAAAACTGACCAATACGTGAGTCTAAACAGACACCATCAATAATTTGACGTGTGTCTAGGTTGTAGATTTGAGCATAGGTATCTAACTCATTGAAATAAGCGACACGCATCGCCAGAAAAGTATTGGCGAATAGCTTAATCGCTTCGGCTTCGGTAGCTTCGGTAAACAGCACTGGACAGTCTTTTATGATTGAGCCTTCTAACAGCATATTCGCAAAAAGTTTGGCACGTTCTGATTTTTCACCCACAATAATCCGCGAAGGATAAAGGTTGTCATGTAACGCTTTACCTTCGCGCAAAAATTCAGGTGAAAAAATAATATTTTCGGTGTGATATTTTTGTTTGATGTGTTGGGTAAAACCTACAGGTACAGTGGATTTAATCACCATGGTTGCCAAAGGATTAATCGCCAATACATCTTGAATGACTGCTTCAACGCTTTGTGTATTGAAGTAATTGGTTTCTGGGTCATAATCGGTAGGGGTGGCAATAATTACAAAATCTGCATGTTGATAGGCATCGATTTTGCAATGGGTGGCTTGAAAATTTAATTCTGATTTTGTTAAAAATTCAGAAATTTCTTGGTCGCGAATGGGTGAGATGCGTTGATTGAGTAGTTTAATTTTTTCTGCTTGAAGATCGTAGGCCACGACCTGATGATGTTGAGCAAAAATCATGGCATTAGATAAACCGACGTAACCTGTACCTGCAATTGCGATTTTCATATTCAATCAAATTTCTTATTATTTATATGTTTTTAATGTGATGAAAATTTATTCAAGCTCGATGACGGTTTGGTGAAGGTTATATGTCGAATCATTGGGGATAGATCGCTTTGCTTACTTTAAATGCTTTGATCGGGTAAAATAATGCGATTCGTGCTTTAGATCTGGTGGGTGAATATGCATATTGTATATGTGAGTGATGGCAAGGCTGGTCATCGCTCTCAGGCATTAGGTCTTTTTAAGGCAATGCAAAAGCAAACACATATTGAGTTCACTTTTGAAGAAATTTCGATTGATCATTTACCACTGTTGAGTTTGGTGACTGCATATAAAAAACAAAAACATGCAGCAGTATCGCAGCTACCAGATTATATTTTTGGGGTAGGCAGTCATACTCAATTCCGTGTTTTTTTGATGGGCAAGGTTTTTCCGCAAGCAAAAACTGTCATTTTAATGAAGCCAAATTTTCCATTGTCTTGGTTTAATTATGTGGTTATTCCTGAACATGATGGTGTACCAGAGCAGGCAAATGTGATTGTTACACAAGGTGCGCTGAATCCAATTGAAAATGAGCAGCGACACATAGCAAACCGTATTTTGATTGCATTAGGTGGTTCATCTAAACGGCATGTTTGGAATGCAGATAAGGTGTTGTCTGCGATTGGGCAGATTGTGCAGCAGAATATGCAGTGTGAGATTATTTTGACGAGTTCTAGGCGTACACCTGCTGATTTTTTAGCGACATTGGCTCAGCAAAGTTTTGCTTCACAATTGCAAATTTTCCCAGTTGAAGAAACGCCGCAGGGTTGGATTTTTGAAGAGATGCAAAAAGCGGAAGCAGTATGGGTGACTGAAGATAGTGTGTCTATGATATACGAGGCACTCACCGCAGGTTGTAAAGTAGGGCTTATTCAGATAGATCGAGTGAAAGAGGATCGGATTACGCGTTCGGTACAGCATTTGGTTGATCAAAAACTTGTATCGAATGCCAGACAAATTGCTGAATTATATTCTACGCCTGCTTTTAAAGAAGCAGAGCGTGTGGCAACATATCTTTTAATCAAGTAGCTGTGATTTAATCGTGATTTATATTCTGATTGTTTTATTTATCTTGTTGTTCGCATTCAGTTATAAGTACGCATGGTGGAAGCCAGCAGTAGATTGGGATAGACCACGAATTTTAATGTATCACATGGTACGTGAGCATATAGATGGTGCAAAGTTTAATAAATTACGAGTTAAGCCTACTGAGTTTGAAAAGCAAATAGCATGGTTAAAAGCAGAAGGTTTTAACTTTGTAACTATGCAGGAATTACAAGACCATTGGGGGGAGCATCCTGCAAAAACTGTTGCAATCACTTTTGATGATGGTTATTTAGATAACTTGGAAAATGCTTTTGCAATTTTAGAAAAATACCAAGCCAAAGCGACGATTTATGTAGTGGTAGACCGACATGATCGAGATTGGTCAACCTACAAAAAAGTGCATCATAATAGTGGTGAACTTGCCCGTGAGCCTAAATTAAATGATGAACAAGTCAAATTGTTATCAAATTCCGGTTTGATAGAAATTGGTTCACATACAATGACCCATGCGAATCTTGCAAAGTTGGATGATATTGAATGCTTAGATGAGTTAACTCAATCCAAGCAATCACTTGAAGGTTTGATTCATCGCTCTGTAAATAGTTTTGCATATCCATTTGGTATTTATGCCGCGCGTGATGTAAGTTTGGCACAGCAGGCAGGATATACCAATGCAGTAACAACGCAAGAAGGCATAGATGGGAAAATGCCTGATTTTATGCAATTGCAACGTATTAAAGTGAGTGGTAAAGACTCATTATTTGCTTTTAAATTGCGAATGAAATTGGGGAAAAGAGCTTAGTTGCTTTCTCTGCTATTAATTTTCCTTACATGATTTAATTGATTGAAGTAAGTTGTAAGCTTCATCCTGTGTTTGTTCCATGTTTGAATTGGATGAAGACGACCTGTTAGGTAAATAATAAAGTCTGTAAATTTTCGCTGGGGTGTATGGCGTATACTTTTCCAATAGGTTGAAATTGCTTTTTTGATCAATAGTTTTTTATTTTGTTCAGCAATATCTGGATAGTCTCGGATAAAATCATCAATTGTGAAGAACATATCATGGTGTTGTTGTTCTAGATGGCGGGATAGGCGGTTTTCCCCACGAATAGATTTTGTTTCAGTCTCATCTAAAATAACAAAAACACTATGTAAGTCACTAGAGATTATTTTTTTTGAATATTTGGATAAGTTCAAAGCTAATGATTCATCTTGAATAAATATATTTTCATTGCAACCTTTAGACTTTTGAAATAATTCACGTGTACACATAACGCACATCTGCATAATATTATTTTCAAGTACATAATTTAAAGGTGTTGTGCTAGATTGCCATGTTGCAAGAGTATGCCTCTGAATTTCATTTAGATCGTGAATTTTCACCTTTTCTGCATAACATAAATCGGCATTTTGCTTTTGCATTTCTGCTAAAAACATCTTGAGACGATTAGGTGCTAAAATATCATCAGCATCCATGAAAAATAGATAATCGCCAGTTGCAGAAAATGCACCTTGATTTAAGCGAACAGCTGGACCTTTATTGTCTGCATTTTGAATGATTTTGATTTTTGGGTAAGTTTCTATTAGATATTTACTGTTTTTGCACCATTCTGGGTCTGTAGAGCAGTCATCTACCACAATAATTTCGTGCAAATTTTCATCTTGAGGTTGTAGTGATTCAATGGTTCTATTCAGTAATAGGCCTTTATTGTAATGAGTGAGGATGACTGAAATCATTTTAATATCCTAAATTACGTTTAAAAGCTTGGGTAATTGGGCTTGATGAGTTTAAATTTTGGGTATTTCTGACATTTGGATACTGAAAAATATCTTCGAGCATTTGTCTCTGCATGAGTTGAGCTTGAAGATATTTCTCATTTAAAGGTTCTAAAATAGACTTGGGGCTATATATTGAGCTGACAAAACGTCCACTTTGGATAGTTTCGGCAAGCATGGAAGTACTATCTTCTGTGACGAAAATATAAGTAGCTTGTTGAATTAGTTGAATTAGTGACAAAGCTTTTTCAGTATGAATAAAATGTAATTGGATATTTTTTGGAATATCAGTTTTATTCAAAAATGCACTTAGATTTGGTGTGCGACGTGAGTTGGTAATTAAGCCTTTAAGTTGATTGTTTCTACAAAATAGAATGAAGTTACTTATGATTTTTTCAAAATCTCTATAAGTAAAAGGATGTTCATCTGTAGCCCCTCCTAAAACGAGTAAAGCCGTTGTTTGATCGAGTTGATCATGTTGCATGTTAAAAAACTCTTTTTTAACAGGTGGTGTTGTTAGTACAACTTGGTCTGATAGCGTGTTTTGTGGGAGTGCAGTAATTGTGCAGCTGACTAGTTTGCTGTTTACCTTACGTAAGTCACCTGCATAAAATAGAGGAACTTTTAAACTACGGCTTACAAAAATGCCATAGATTAAGTTGGGCATTCCAGAGCAAATAATGCAGTTAATATTTTGATTTAAATAATTTTTTTTAAAAAATAAAGCAGTAAATAAATCGAATAAACGCGGATACCAACTAATTTTTTTTAAGAGGCTGATTTGCCACTTTTTTAAGGTGGGTGTAACTGTTTTATATAAAGCGGTTGAATAAGCGGTTTCTAGATTGTCGTAAACTCCTAAGCTAGGATTTAAATGTCCAGCACGTTGGTCATGAATCAGGAGAACTGCAAGGCTAGGTTTGCTTTTCATAATATTTGAAAGTTTGATCTATCTATTTGGTATGGTAGCAAAATTCATTAAATTTGTCAGAACTGCTACTTATGAGCTAAGGGTGTGGAATTTAAGAAAGGGGAATAGATTAAATAAGTTTAAAATATTAGAATATTGAGATAAAGGGTCACTGCTTAAATTGTTTTAAGGTTATATTTTGAAAAAATTGAAGATTATTAATACTGTATATGGTGATGCAACTGGCGGTAGATGGCAAGCTATGTTGAATATTGCCGATACCTTAGAGCAGATAGGAGGACATGAAGTTGTTCTATTGCGTGGTGAGGAAAATAAACATTTAAGCAGTGGTCAACGTCCTATTCATGTAATTCCAAATACTGGATTCTATAGCATTATTGCTGCCATGAAGGTTCGAAATTTTATCCAACAGCAACAACCGGATGCTGTAATCGCTCATAGTGGAAAAGCGGTATGGTTATTCAAGAATGCTATGATTGGTATGGAAAAGAAAATTCCTGTTATTGCAGTTAATCATAGTCATAATGTGAAACGGACAGTGCGTGCAGATGCATTTATTCACATTACTCCTTATATTCAGGATTTAGTTAAATCAAGGCTCACTAAGGAGCAAAATGAACATAAAATGCATCGTGTCATTTCAAATCTTATGCATTTACCTGATGAGCCAGCACTTCCATCTCCTTTGAAATCTCCACCAACTATTGGCATGCTGACACGAATGATTCCAAATAAGGGAGTTCATGTTGTAATTGAAGCTATTCATATACTTAATAAAAGAGGAATATCTATAAATGCTATTCTTGCTGGTGATGGCGAGAATAAACAAGAATATCAAGAAATGGTAAAGAGCTTCGGAATTGAACATATAGTAAAATTTCCTGGCTGGGTAGATGCTCAACAAAAAGTCGAGATTTATCATCAAGCAGATATGATGGCGATTACCTCATTAACTGATATTCAACCCCTCGGTATTTTAGATGCATTTGGCTGGGGAAAGATCGTATTGAGTAGTGATCATATTGGACCTATGCAAGTATGTAAGCATCGTCAAAATGCTTGGGTTAGTAAAGTTGGAGATCCTGAAGACTTGGCTAATGGTATTGAATATCTGATAAATCATCCAGATGAAGCATTAGAAATTGCACAAAATGCAAAACAAGAAGCATTAAATATTTATTGCTTTGAACAAATTGCGAAAGATCATAATAAGTTTATTTCAGAAGTGGTTGAGTATTTTAATATTTTAAGAGCAAAGTCTTAAATTTCAACTGTTTTTTAAATATAGAGTTGCGTAAACCTTTAGATTGATAGAGTAAATAATGAATTTTCTTATAGTTGGAGCTGGTTTTACAGGTGCTGTTATTGCCAGAGAGTTGGCCCAACACGGACATCAAATCACGGTGATTGATCAGCGTTCTCATATTGCTGGAAATTGTCATACTTTACGAGACGATAATACAGGGATCATGGAGCATGTCTATGGGCCACATATTTTCCATACAAGTGATGAACTAATATGGAAATATATTAATAAGTTTGGTGAATTTGTTCCTTACATTAATCGTGTGAAAACAACATATAATAATGAAGTATATTCGTTACCAATTAATTTACATACGATTAATCAATTTTATAAAAAAAGTATGAACCCTCAAGAGGCAAAGGATTGGATTAAATCAATTGCATCAGATGATATTCAAGAACCAAAAAACTTTGAGGAGCAAGCTTTAAAGTTTATTGGTAAAGATTTATATGAGTCTTTTTTTAAAGGTTATACTAAAAAACAATGGGGATGTGAACCGAGTAGTTTGCCTGCCAGTATTCTAAAGCGTTTGCCTATTCGTTTTAATTATGATGATAATTACTTTTCACATAAATATCAGGGTATGCCTCGAGATGGTTATACTTATTTAGTGCAAAATATTTTATCGCATGAAAATATTGCTATTAAACTTACTACAAAATTCGATGCTTTATTAAAAAATGAATTTGATCATATCATTTGGACGGGCAAGCTTGATGAGTGGTTTGATTACAAAAAAGGTCATTTAGGTTATAGAACTCTAGATTTTATTAAGTTTGAGGCGGAAGGAGATTTTCAAGGTACTGCAGTAATGAATTATGGAAATGAAGAGGTTCCATTTACACGTATTTCAGAGCACAAGCACTTTACACCTTGGGAAGAACATCATCGAACTATTTATTTTAAAGAATATAGTCGAGCATGCACAGAAAAAGATATTCCTTATTATCCTATTAGATTAGTTGATGACAAAAAAATCTTAGATGAATATATAAAGCTTGCTCGGGATGAGCGAGGAGTAACATTTGCAGGACGTTTAGCAACTTATCGTTATATGGATATGGATGTAACAATAAGAGAGGCTTTAGATTTGTCAAAAAAAATGCTTGAAGATATCGCTCAAGGAAAACTGATTGAAAGTTTTTATCATCAGGAGGGTATTTCCTGATGAAACATGAGATCTACGTCGCAACGCATAAAGCATATGACTTTCCATGTATAGAGCCTTATATTCCGATTCATGTTGGAAAGGAAAATTCATTATTAGATCTAGGTATTATCGGTGATAATACTGGAGATCATATATCTAACCTTAATTCTTCATTTTGTGAATTAACAGCTTTGTATTGGATGTGGAAAAATTCTGAGGCAAAAATATTAGGATTAGTTCACTATCGACGTTATTTTGTGAATAAACAAGGTGAGTTACTAACAACAAATGATATTAGCGAATTAGCTGAAAATCATATTTGGGTCGCAAAGAGAAATCAGTTCTTTAAAGTTAAAAAAGTTTTAGGATTACGTTTTGCAAAAAAAGCTATTAGTGTTAAAGAACATTATGCAAAAGATCACTATCTAGCTGACTTTATTTTATTACGTCAAATAATTGAGAAGAATAGTCCTGAATATATTAAGGCATTTGATTGTTTGAGTAATTCGATTAAAGGAATATCTTTATTCAATATGTTTGTCATGCATAAAATTTGGTTAGACAAATACTGTAATTGGATGTTTAAAATTTTATTTGAGCTTGAAAAAGAATTAGATATTTCTTCTTATAATTCATATCAAAAAAGAATATTTGGTTTTTTGTCTGAGCGATTATTTAATGTGTTTTTATTACATCATAATAATGAAATAAAAGTAAGTGAAATTGATGTCGTAATGAAATAATGTTATTTATTTAATATATATTTCTCGTAATATGTGCTGTTGATACTCTGTGATAGGGTATCAACTCTATGAGAAAGCTTATAAATTTTTATACTGTCTTGTTCTAATCGATAATTATTTGTAGGCGTGATAGGTTCGAAAAGTATTTCTGCAAGTAAGAAGATGTTATCGGCCTCAGGAGCGTTATTATCGACTTGTTGTTTAAATGTGAGATTGTTTAAATAATTGAGTTTTATTAAATAATCAATTAAAAAATAGTCAATTAAATAATCATTGTTTTCCCAATAGTTTAAAAAACATTGAAAAATGATTTTTGGCGTTGAGTCACCAGGACTAAATTTTATAAAATTACCAGACCATTTTCCCTCTGGAATCCACTGTTTAAATGTAGAATGATTACTAGAAAGGGTAAAGAAATCATTCATTAACATTTGTTTAGGTACTTTGTTTAGAATTAAATAGGTAGCATCTATCCATGTGCCACCATGTTTAGCTAATAATGCAAATCTTAAAATATCTGAAAAATGAGTTGGAGTGATAATTTTCTTATTGAGCTTATCAATAATAAAATTAGGAATATCTACATATTTTTTATAATTATTAATATCTATTAGGCATACATTGCTATTGTATTGCTTTATAGAATTAATACATGTTTTGACAAGTGGAGGGGCACTTTCTATACCTTGGAGCCAACATACCCAGACTATATCTGAAGATGAGTTTGTAGACTGATTTATAGCGTCTACAAATAGGTATCCATTCTGTTCATATAAATATTGAAGTAACGACTTTTGATAGTATTTTTGAGCGGCTTTGTTGCATAAATATGTAAGCATCTGATTTAAATAAATTTAATTTTGGATAAAAAAATAATCAAAACTTTTAAAATCATATAGTTATGAAATCTTTGTGCAACAAAGCCTTTTTGAGCTGATTTTTCTAAAGAATTTAACCCAAGTTTCTTAAATAATTTGGGGGCTTTTTTAATTAGTCTTAAATAAGTCAAGTTCAAGGGGAACACCAATATTTTGAATGAGTAGGCTAATTTAAATTATTGTTTATCCGCATTCCCCGCCAACACCATATAAATCAGCCCCACAAAAATCACAAACGCACCACCAATACTACTTAAGCTAAAGTATAAAATACGGTCATTGGTGTCTAAGGCAAACAGGTTATTAGCCAGAATATAACGCATGAATAACCATTGAGCGACAGCAAATACAATTAGCATAATGCCACGATTACGAACTGCAGGACGCATAGCCATAGTAACGCTCAACTCAAAATTCAAAACGAAGCGCTATTATGCCACTAGCTTGGCTTTATCTCAATTCATAAAAAAACCCTGCAAATTTGCAGGGTTCTTCTCACATCCTCAAAACTTATTCTTGAGATTCTGCTTTTGGTTTTTCACGTAAACGAATACCCAAATCACGCAATTGAGTCGCTTCAACTGGTGCAGGTGCTTGAGTCAATGGACATTCAGCTGTCTTGGTTTTCGGGAAGGCAATTACATCACGAATAGACGATGCACCTGTCATCAACATCACCAAACGGTCTAAACCAAATGCCAAACCACCGTGCGGAGGCGCACCGTATTTCAACGCATTCAGTAAGAAGCTGAATTTCTCTTCGGCTTCTTCTTCTTCAATACCTAAAGCTTCAAAAATCGCTTTTTGCATTTCTAAAGTATAAATACGCAGTGAACCACCACCAATTTCAGTACCGTTCAAGACCATGTCATAGGCAACAGATAATGCTTCACCTGGATTGCTTTTCACATCTTCAACGCTTGATTTTGGCAAGGTGAATGGATGATGCACAGAGGTCCATTTACCCTCATCTGTTTCTTCAAACATTGGGAAGTCAACTACCCAAAGCGGTGCCCATTCGCAGGTTGCAAGGTTCAAATCGTGACCAATTTTCACACGAAGTGCACCCATCGCATCGTTTACCACTTTGGCTTTATCTGCACCAAAGAATACGATGTCGCCATTTTCAGCGCCTACACGTTTTAATAGATCAAGCACGATTGGCTCAATAAATTTCACGATTGGAGATTGTAAGCCTTCAATACCTTTTTCAAGTTCATTGACTTTAATGTAAGCCAAACCTTTTGCACCGTAGATGCCAACATATTTGGTGTATTCATCAATCGCGCTACGTGGTAATGAACCCGCGCCAGGTACACGAAGCGCAACAATACGACCTTTAGGGTCTTTCGCAGGGCCTGCAAATACTTTGAACTCAACGTCTTGCATCAAGTCAGCAACGTCTACCAGTTTTAGTGGAATACGTAAGTCTGGTTTGTCAGATGCATAATCACGCATTGCTTCTGAATATGGCATACGTTGGAATTTGTCGAATTTCACGCCCAGAAGTTCATCGAACATCTTCACGGTCATGCCTTCCATCAAATCCATAATGTCATCGTCACTCATGAACGATGTTTCAATGTCGATTTGAGTAAATTCAGGCTGACGGTCTGCACGCAAGTCTTCATCACGGAAACATTTTGCGATTTGGTAATAACGGTCAATACCACCCACCATCAACAATTGTTTAAATAATTGTGGCGATTGTGGCAGTGCATAGAAGCTACCGTTAGATACACGGCTTGGCACTAAATAGTCACGTGCGCCTTCTGGGGTAGCACGTGTCAAAATTGGCGTTTCAACATCCAAGAAACCATGGTCGTCTAAATAGTTACGAATTAGGTTGGTGACTTTAGAACGGAAACGTAAGCGATCTAACATTTCTGGACGACGGATGTCCAAGAAACGGTATTTCAAACGAATTTCTTCTGAAATGTTGGTATTTTCGTCGTTCAATGGGAACGGAGGCGTTTCAGATGCTGCAAGAACTTCAATTTCCTTGCCTAAAACTTCAATTTGTCCACTGACCATATTGGCATTTTCTGTGCCTGCATAGCGACGACGTACACGACCTGTAATTTTTAATACAAATTCTGAACGTGCTTTGTCTGCAGTTGCAAATGCTTCTGGAGTGTCTGGGTCGATCACGACTTGCACAAGACCATCACGGTCACGCATATCTAGGAAGATCACACCACCGTGGTCACGACGACGGTGCACCCAGCCACATAGGGTAACAGTTTGATCAATTTGAGCTTCGGTTAAAGAACCGCAATAATGAGTTCGCATCATAGCGTTAAAAATCCAACTATATGGGTTAAGGAAGCGAATACGTAAACAGCGCACCGCCTTTAGCAAAGGTAGGATTATGCCTCTTTGGGCATGTGGCTACAAGAACCTGCTGTAAAAACAGTGGGTTTTTACAAGGAATGTGTCTGAAATAGGATAATGCAGCCAGATTCAGGATAAAGTGATGAGCTTCGACTTTATTTTATCTACCCTTGCCGATCCAAAAACAAAAATAACAGACAACCTAAACTGAACATGAGTAATGCCCCTTGGCTAAACTCATTGATGGCACGCCCTGTAAAGTAATACAGTTCCTCCTGCCAAAGTGCATCGGGAATATGCCGTGCATAATCCCAAAGCGAGAAACAGCCCAAAGCGAAAGATAGTGTAATAAGACCAACTGCATAGCCCAGAACTTTGATGCTTACAGGTTTGATTTGCCGATGCTTCTTATAATAATGCAGGCTCATCCACAATAAAAAAGGTAGGGCCAAAATAGAGCTACCAATTTGCAAGATGCGGTGCATCGGGTAAGTCTGAGTACCCCATTGCACCGATTGTGCTAAAAAATCCTGAAAGGCAAAACTGCGAAAGTCGTGATGGGTTAAACCATCCCAAATTAAATGTGTGGCATTCCCCAGTAATAAGCTGAAGATAATCACCAAAACAAAGCCCAATACGGATGTTGCATGATTCAAATTTAGCGGGTGGTGTATTCCCACAAAGCGATACAACGCAGGGCGATATACCAGATACCAAAGTGCACAGAACATAAGGCCCAAGAATAAGTTTGGATAAAACAAGGCTGACCATAAATGTGGCGTTGGGTCTTGGCGTAGGGTAAACAGGCGATGTAAATCTGGCAGCATACAGCCAATTGCAAGTGCAGCAATGGGTAGCCGTTGTCCTGAGAGTTTAGCTAGCGGAGGCGCAAGTACAGCATGAGATAAGGTAAAGGGCATACCAATAAAAAGAAGAATAAACGTCAGCAGAATTGAAGGCGTAGCTTAACTGAAAATACAGAATGAGAATGTTTTTTATTGCAATACTATTGAAATGTTATATTATAACAACAATTGTTTTTTGCTACTTTGAGCATGGGTCATGGCGTTCCATAAGAATTTAATAACAGTTTCAATTTTTGCAGTACTTAGTCCAGCAGCATTTGCCAATACAGATGCTACAAATACACAATTGGAAACGATTCAGCTACAAGCACATCCTTTGGTACAAACTGCGGCAGATTTCGCTGTAGCAGATCATGTGATTGATCAGAAAACGTTGGCAGAGCGCGGCACCACTATAGGTGATGCAATGGCAGATGAGCTAGGTGTTTATTCTAACCAATATGGTTCAGGTTCTAGCCGACCTGTCATTCGTGGACAAGATGGTCCACGTGTTAAAGTGCTGCAACATGCTTCAGAAACGGCAGATGTTTCTACACTTTCACCTGACCATGCGGTAACGGTAGATCCAATTTTGGCCAAGCAAGTTGAAATTATTCGTGGGCCATCAACTTTACTTTATGGTGCGGGTACCGTAGGTGGTTTGGTCAATGTCACTGACCAAAAAATTCCAACGCAAATGCCAAATAATGGTTTAGAAGGACAAGTCGGTCTGCGTTATAACACAGGCAGTGATGAAAAACTGGCCAGCGCAGGTGTGACCGCAGCAATTGGTGATCAGTTTGCGCTGCGTATAGAAGGTTCTAAGCGTAAGGCTAATGATTACATTACCCCAAACTATTGGGTAGAACATCATAATGATGAAGCAGGACATGACGACCATGATCACGGACATAATGATCCAGGTCATGATCATGATGATGAAGGCACACATTTAGATAAAGCACGTCGTGTAGAGAATACCTTTGCTGAAGGGCAAACGGTGAATATTGGTGGCTCATGGATTCATGATCGTGGTTTTGTGGGCGTGTCATATAGTAATCGTCAGGATAAATATGGGTTGCCAGGGCATAGCCATGAATATCATGGTTGTGGACCAGATCATGACAATCGAAATACGATTAAATGTCTTCCTCATGAGGGAGACGACGATGAACATGCGCATGGCGGTCCATGGGTTGATCTAGAATCACACCGTTATGATTTACGTACCGAGCTTGATCAGCCTTTTGCAGGTTTTGATAAACTACGTGCGCATGCCAGTTTTACAGATTATGAACATGATGAACTGGAAGAAAATAAAGTTATCAGTAACTTTAAAAGCAAAGGCTATGATGCACGTTTAGAGTTGGTGCATCAACCTATTGCGGGTTGGGAAGGTGTGTTTGGTACCCAGTATAGCCAGCAAAAAATTGATTTGACCGGACAGAAAGAAAAACATGGCGATCATTTTCATGAAAGCGTACCTATGCCAGATACGAAAACGCAAAAATATAGTTTGTTCGGTTTAGAGCATAAACAATTTGGCGATGTGCATGTTGAACTCGGCGCACGGGTTGAACATCAAAAAATTGATGTCGATGCGAAGCAAAAAGATTATTCAGATACGGGCGTATCTGCTTCTGCAGCAGCCAACTGGCAGTTTGCACCGAACTATAAACTATCCTTTACAGGCTCACACCAACAGCGTTTACCGTTGGCACAAGAGCTTTATGCAAATGGCATCCACTTTGCAACAAACACTTATGAGCGTGGCAATGCAAATTTAGATGTGGAAAAATCGAATAATTTAGAACTTGGTTTGCACTATGAAGCTGACAAACTGGATTATTCGTTGCATGTCTATCATAACTGGTTTGATAACTATATTTATGGTGCAACCACCGACCATATAGAAACTTTCCGTTTAATTGATTATCAACAAGACAAAGCCAAGTTTTATGGTACAGAAGCTAAGCTAGGGTATCAGATTAGCCCTGATTATAAACTTAGTGTGTTTGGTGATTATGTTCGTGGCGAAATAGATAACCAAAATGCACCACGTGTACCTGCAGGCCGTTTGGGAACTAAACTAGATGCTAACTTTGCCGATGGTTGGTCGGGTATGGCGGAATACTATCGTGTATTTAAGCAAGACAAAATTGCAGCGTATGAACAAGAAACAGAAGGCTATAACATGGTCAATGTTGGCGTAGCTTATGCAGGAAACTATGCCAATAAACAAGATTACCGTGTGTATTTTAAAGCCAACAACTTGTTAGATGATGAAGTCTATTCACATGCATCTTTCTTGTCACATATTCCACAAGTGGGACGTAACTTTACTGTGGGCGTTGAATTTGGTTTCTAAAATTCAATTTGGGCTTTATAGGATGTCTGTGTGAAAACACAGAAATCCTCTTGAAAATCCAAACAATAAAACCTAGTCTGAGCGCATCGGACTAGGTTTTTTGTTATGCGTATTTTTCAGCGAATTCACCAAAAATTGAATTGGTCGCCTCGGGCTTATTTGGGACTGGTTTTAGGTTTACTGGCTTTGGGTTATTTGTCCTCGGCTATTTACCACAGTCTTAAACCGTTACCAGATGGTCTGAATTATACCGGAAAATTACGCCATGCACCTGTCAAATTTATTGCTGATCAGACCTATATTGATGCGCAAGGTGTTCAGCAGCAGCAACACCAAATTTTTAAGGAGATTTTAGGTTTAATTGATGCTGCGCAAACCACCATTGTGTTGGATATGTTTTTGTTTAATGCAGAGGTGGGGACGTCTAAACAACAGCATCAACCACTGACACAGCAATTGACCGAAGCTTTAATTCATAAACGTCAGATGCAGCCAAATATTGAAATTAAGGTCATTACAGACCCAATTAACTCAGTATATGGCGGTATTGCACCTGAGCATTATCGTCAATTACGTCAAGCAGGCATTGATGTGATTGAAACCGATTTAACGCCTTTACGGGCATCGAATCCATTGTGGTCAGGTTTTTGGTATCTCTGCTGTCAGGGTATTCCAAATAATGCAGAAAAAGGTTGGCTGCCAAGTCCTTTCGGGCAAGATAAAATTACCCTGCGCAGTTATTTCAGCCTGTTTAATTTTAAAGCCAACCATCGTAAAACCATTGTGGTCGATACCACCGAAGGTTGGAAAGCGTTGGTGACCTCATTGAATCCGCATGATGGTAGTTCGCGTCATTCTAATATTGCCTTAGTGGTCACAGGCAATACAGCGGTTGATATTTTGCAGACAGAACAAGCTGTAGCACGTATGTCACAAGGCAATGTGTCTGGGGTGATTGTGGGTGAGTTTGAGGCAGATCATTCTTACCCTCAAGTGCAGGTTTTAACGGAACAGGCAATTTGGGATGCTAGTTTAGCAATGATTGAAAATGCTAAGGAGCAAGAGCATCTTGATTTGGCGATGTTTTATTTGTCAGAACGTAAAGTGATTCAGGCTTTAATTGCTGCACAACAACGTGGTGTACAGGTACGGGTGCTGTTAGACCCGAATAAAGATGCCTTTGGTCGTGAAAAAAATGGTATTCCAAACCGACAAGTAGCATCCGAACTGAATGCGGCAGGGGTGAGCGTGCGTTGGTGTAATACGCAAGGCGAGCAATGTCATAATAAAATGATGATCAAATCTAATGCCACACAGGCAGAATTGACACTAGGTTCTGCAAATTTCACCGCACGTAATTTTAAAAATTATAATTTAGAAACCAATTTGCGTGTGGTTGGACAGGTACAAGCCCCTGTATTTCAGGATGCACAACATTATTTTAATACCGCATGGTCAAACCTTGAGGGTAAAAATATGAGTGTGGATTATGCTATGTATGCCGATGAGTCGAAGTGGAAATATGTGGTTTATCGCTTTATGGAGTGGAGTGGTTTATCGACATTCTGACTTTAAACTTTTTCAGTCAGATGTAATATTCCTAGAAAAATCCCTCTTGTTTAAAGAGGGATTTTTAGAAAACAACAATGAAGCTCTAAAATTATTTTTCAGGATTTGGCGGCACCATTTCATCCAAATCTTTATCACTCAGCTGATCTAACTCAGAAATATCAGTCTTGATTTTCCACTGTGCTTCATCATCAACAGGATTCGGCAAACGGGCTTCTAGCCAGTCACAGACCACATCTGGGCTAAATTCTGGATGGTTGCATTGAATCACCCATGATAAAAAATCTTTAGCATCACCATTCATATATGGCGGTGGAGATACAGGCAAGAATTGGGTCGGTAAACGCTCATCTCTGGAAATATAATTCAGGACATGCCCCAATTCTTGTACAGTTTGCCATGCCAGTGGGTGTTCTACATCTATTTGAAATTTAAACCACCATGCATGCTGACCGTCTGAACCATAAGAATCCACACGGGCTTGCTGCACACTTGGAACTTTACAGAAAAACTGATGAAGGCGGTCAAAATTTAATTCAGGCACGAGGTTTCATCCAATTTCAAAAAAAATGTATCTTAGCATAATGTGAAAATGAAACAGGTATGCTGCAGCTTTGTTTCTGTAAGAGCGGAGTTGGAATGAATAAAATTGCTGTTTTTTTATTCATTGTTTATCCTTAATTTGAGGTTAAAATCAAAAGATAACCAGAGGAGTGTTGGATATGAAGGTAGCAATTTTAACTGCATTGAGTGGCATGCTACTTATGGGTACTACGCTGCCAGCATTTGCAGAAACGAATCGTTGGGCAGGTTATACAGGTGTCGATACTCAGCGTTATCATCATCATCCTTATACTTCGCAGCATCATCCTGCATATCCACAACATCGACCATATTATTCACAGCATCCTCAACCGCAGTACTATCCACGACATTACCCGCAGCATCACCCACGTTCTGCACCGCAGTGGGGGCAGCCAACTATTCGGAGTGGTATTAATATTCAATACAATGCACCAAGTACGGTGCAATATAACCACCAAAGCTATAGTTGGGTGAATGGTGAACCGAGCACTGCTCATATTGAAAGTTCGACTTATCGGGTTGTGACCAATTGGCAGCATTTAGGCTTGCCTGCACCGCCACGTGGTATGTATTGGGTTTTTGAGCACGGCCGTTATGTTTTGGTGGAAAATCGTTAGATCATCTTAAGTGTTCAAGAAAAGCATTTGAGCCAAACATATCATTAGGTGAATCTTCAAAAAAAAGCGCGTCATGGTTTATCCTGACGCGCTTTTTTATAGCAGAAGTTTGAGTGGCTTTGAGTGAATTAAGCAATTTCAGTTTAGGCCAGCTCATCATCTTCTGGGCGTGGTGTCTTGCCCTGTGGTAATGGTTTTTCACTGTGTTTATCTCGAATCACCGATGGATAATTCCACGAAGCAAAACGCACCACCAGAATTGCAAAGGCTAGAATTAGAATTGAACCCGTAATAATCACCAAGTCCATATCTGCCTTATGATCATGTTGAATATCGGAAATCAGCAGTCGGGTTAGGGCGGTAATGGCAATATAAATCAGAAAGCGTACTGGCATGTGATTGGTTTTAAAGTAAATTCCAACCATGGCACCAAGTTCTAAATAAATGAAAAGCAGTAAAATATCATCAATCGTGGCATATTGTTTGACGGTTAGAATATCGATCACGGTATGACCAGCAGACCAGATCACCATACAGCCAATGATGAACAGGGCAATATAGTGAAAACTTTCAACGGCTAGATTGCCAAGTCGGTCGAGGAGGGTTTCTATTTTTTCTACTTTGGAATGTTGTGCTTTCATTTGCTCCTCCTGATGATGTTGATGAATGATAAAAACTCATGCAAAAACTGTGCACAACTACAGGAAAAGCTGCGTAAACATAGTAAAAATAAGAGGTATAAAAAACGCCTGACAATGCAGGCGTTTTTTAGAGACAATCGAGTTAAGCTTGATTAGTGAAGTAATCTTCGCTGAAGTTCATAATCACTTCTGCACCCGCTTTTACTTTGGTAATGCGTAATGCAAGTTCTGGTAAAACACGTTGTACAAAGTAGAGTGCCAATGACAATTTGTTTTGATAGAACTCGCCATCTTTTTGCTTAGCGGCATTGGCAATGCGCGCGAACATATAAGCAAAGCTGAGCAAACCTACTGCATGCAAATAATCTACTGCTGCAGCATTCGGGAAGTCTACATTTTCTTTGGCCGCATTAAGAATGTATTGAGTAACTGATTCAACCTCAGTCGCTGCATCCAAAGTTGCATCTTTAATGAAGTTCAGGTCTGCGTCTAAACCATTGGCAAAATCACGGATTTCTGCAATGTATTCTGCAATAAATTCACCATTGCATTTAATGGTTTTACGACCAATCAAGTCTTGTGATTGTACGCCGTTGGTGCCTTCATAAATTTGGGCAATACGTAAATCACGTACACATTGCTCCATGCCCCATTCGCGGATATAACCATGGCCACCGAAGCACATTTGAGCATCTAAAGTCGCTTGGAATGCGGTATCGGTTAAATAGGCTTTTGCAATTGGTGTGAGCAGGGCAACACGGTTATTGGCTTTCTGCACCGCTTCTGCATCGGTAGAGAATTTAGTGATATCGAGCTGTTGACCTACATAAACCGCAAATGCACGAGATGCTTCGTTATTGGCACGCGCATTTAATAGCATACGACGTACATCACCATGCACCAAAATGCTGTCAGCTGCTTTGTTCGGTGACTTAACGCCTGATGCACTGCGACCCTGAATACGGTCAGTCGCATATTGTGCAGCATTTTGATAGGCAAACTCAGATGCGCCTAAGCCTTGAATACCCATAGACAGACGTTCGTAGTTCATCATGACGAACATGGCTGCTAAGCCTTCATTTTCTTTACCCACTAAGTAGCCTTTGGCACCATCAAAGTTCATCACACAAGTTGCAGAGGCTTTGATCCCCATTTTGTGTTCAATTGAACCTGGGCCAACTGGGTTGCGTTCACCTAATGAACCATCTTCATTGACCAAGAATTTCGGTACGATGAATAAAGAAATACCACGTGAACCTGCAGGAGCATCTGGTGTTTTAGCCAAAACCAAGTGAATGATGTTTTCTGCAAGGTCGTGGTCACCACCTGTAATAAAGATTTTGGTACCAGTGATGTTGTAAGTACCATCTGCATTTGGTTCAGCTTTGGTTTTAATAATACCCAAGTCAGTCCCTGCATGTGGCTCAGTTAAACACATGGTACCTGACCACTCACCTGAGTAAATTTTAGGTAAATAGGTTTCTTTTTGCTCTTGTGATGCATAGCTGTTTAAAGCCATACCTGCGCCTACAGACAGCAATGGATACAACATAAATGATGGGTTAGTAGCAAATAGCATTTCATCTGACAAAACAGTCAGCATTTTTGGCATGCCCTGACCGCCCCATTCTTCATCTGCGCCCAAACCAATCCAACCGCCTTCGGCATATTGTTTAAATGCTTCTTTAAAGCCAGCAGGGGTAGTCACTTCACCATTGTTGTACGTTGCGCCTTCTTCATCACCACTACGGTTAATAGGCAGGGTCACGTTTTGGGCAAACTTTGCCATTTCTTCCAAAATTGCTTCGGCCGTTGCAGCATCTAGGTGAGCTAAATTTTCATTGTTTTGCCAGAATTGTTCTGCATTAAAAACATCATTTAAGATGAATTTCATATCGGCAAGAGGAGCATTATAAATTGGCATGTGGTTTCACCTGTTTATTGTTTGAATCTTGATTCGCTGAGTTCAGTGTAATCTACAATTATGAATGTTGTAGGTGGCTCAAACGAAAGAATGCTTTATTTATAAAGAAAAAGGACTGCCAATGCTATGACCGTCCTTTCTCAATTTCTGTACTCAAGAGTACAACATTTTGAATATCTAGTTAAATATTCTCAATATTTAGCTTAGAAAGCAAAGTGTTCAGCATCTAATGCAAGTAAAGGCTCTACACCTGTTGCAATCACATCAACGTGTGAACGAACACGTGGCAAGATTTTTTTGAAGTAGAAACGTGCTGTAGTTACTTTAGCATTGTAGAAGTCTACATCGGTTGTACCTGCAGCTAGTGCTTCTTGTGCAACCAAAGCCATACGAGCCCATAGGTAAGCAAGCGTTACATAACCAGAGAAGTAGAGGTAGTCTACTGCCGCAGCACCAACTTCTTCAGGGTTTTGCATTGCACGCATACCAAGTTGCATGGTCAAGTCGCCCCATTCTTTGTTAAGTGCCGCAAGCGGTTCAACAAATTCTTGCATCGCAGCGTTGTCTTTGTTGGCTTCTGCAAATTTGTGAATAATTTTGGTGAAGTCTTTCAACATTGCACCTTGTGTACCCAATACTTTACGGCCTAACAAGTCAATAGACTGGATTTCAGTTGTACCTTCGTACAAGCAAGAAATACGTGTGTCACGCACAATTTGTTCCATGCCATGCTCAGAAATGAAGCCATGACCACCAAAGACTTGAACACCGTGTTTTGCAGATTCAGAACCTGTTTCAGTTAAGAATGCTTTTGCAATTGGAGTCAGTAAAGACAAGATGTTGTCAGAGAATTTACGCTCTTCTTCAGTTGCACCTTGTTCAACGATGTCTGCATGTTGTGCAAGCAAGTACACCAACGCACGACCACCTTCAGCATACGCTTTTTGAGTTAAAAGCATGTTGCGTACAGCTGGATGCACAATAATTGGGTCTGCTTCTTTTTCAGGTGCTTTCGGGCCAGAAAGTGAACGCATTGCCAAACGGTCTTTGGCATAAGTTAATGCACCTTGGAAAGAACCTTCAGATGCTGCAAGACCTTGTACCGCTGTACCAATACGTGCAGTGTTCATGAACGTGAACATACAGTTTAGACCACGGTTTTCAGGGCCAATCAAGAAACCTTTAGCGTTATCAAAGTTGATGACGCAAGTTGCGTTGCCATGAATACCCATTTTGTGTTCGATTGAGCCACAACGTACACCATTACGCTCGCCTACAGAACCATCTGCATTGAGGTTGAACTTAGGTACGATGAACAAAGAAATACCTTTAGTACCTTTAGGTGCGCCTGGTAAGCGTGCCAATACGATGTGTACGATATTCTCTGCCATGTCGTGTTCGCCAGCAGAGATAAAGATTTTCTCGCCAGAGATTGCATAGCTACCGTCTGCTTGTGGCTCAGCTTTGGTACGGATAATACCCAAGTCAGAACCTGCGTGAGATTCGGTTAAGCACATGGTGCCCGTCCACTCACCCGATACTAATTTTGGCAAATAAGCATCTTTTTGTTCTTGTGAACCGTGGTGTTCTAAGGTACGTACCGCACCATGAGAAAGACCAGGGTACATGCCCCATGACCAGTTCGCTGTACCCACCATTTCTGAAATGGTAATACCTAAAGAGTTTGGTAAGCCTTGACCGCCGTATTGTTCTTCTGCAGAAAGCGAAGGGAAGCCCAGTTCGATATATTTTTGATACGCTTCTTTAAAGCCTGTTGGTGTGGTCACCACGCCATCATTCCAAGTACAACCTTCACGGTCGCCCACTTGGTTCAATGGAGATAATTCATTTTCACAGAAATCTGCTGCAGCTTCCAAATATTGGTCAACCAATTCACGGCTTACGTTTTCTTGGAATGCAGGTAATTTTGCATAGTGTTCTTCAGCATTTAATAATTCATGCAAAACGAATTGCATATCACGTAAAGGCGCTTTGTATTGTGGCATATCGGTTTCCTCAATACTGGTTTGACCAGCGTTATATTTTAAATGGATTTCAAAGCATGCCTTCTCAGACATGACCTGTTGGAATGGTTGTAATCGTGCAACATCTTCTGATTCGGTACAAGCATCTAAATAGCATTTCTTAGTGACTGCAAAGTCAAAGATTTTTATCTTGAAATGGCTAAGTTGTTTGAGTGTAAACAGTTTTACTGAGTTTGAAATGACACAAATAGTCAAAAAGCGTAAAGAGACATGTCTGAGTGCAGTGGATAAAAAGATCAATAAAAAGGCGCTCAATGAGCGCCTTTAAAACAGTGTGAATTGACTGGTACGATTGCTTAACGTGATGCAGATTGCTTGATTTTTAAAGGTTGAATAGGCTGATTTGGCTGAAAACGTACTAAACATTGACCATTGAGTTGTTGGTCGCCTAGTTTAACCTGAACTTTTTGACCATGGGTTTTACCTTCACAAGCTGTGCGCATTGCTTGTTGATGAGCTTGACGCTGTGCCAATCGTTGATCGTACTGTTTGGTCATTTCAGCACGTTGTGCATCGGTCAGTACTTCACCACGTTGCGGGCGCTGCATATTGGCATGCATAGCTTGATGCTGTTTCATCATATATTGACGTTGTTGTTTAAACGATTGACGGTCTGGCTGAAAGCGCATAGTACAGGTGCCCGAAACTGTTTTTTCGCTGAGTTTGAGTTGCAGCTTTGTACCTGCTGCCTTATTGTCACATGCTTGTTGCATCTGGCTACGGAAAGCACGGTGTTCTGCGCGCTTCGCACGATACTGTTCACGTTGTTCTGGGCTAAAACGTGAGTCGGCTACAGCATGATGCTTCATCATACGTGTCTGTTGTCGATCCGTTAAGTCATTGCTGGTTTGACAAGCCGTTAAAGCACCCATCCCCAAAACACTCGCCCCAAGTAACGCGATTTTTGTCATCTGTTTCATCTTACATCTCCTTAACTGGAATCCGACTTTGCTTAAGTTAAGATTAAATAATAAAGATGAAGAAACAATGGAGAGTTTTTTGAAGCGCTGTTGGTTACAATGCTCAAAATTAAGAAAAAATTCTGAGACTGTTCTATTGAAAATTCGCCGCATTCCCATCGCCTTACGCCTGTTTTTAACAGTGCTACTGACGACCTTGCTAATCACCACGGTTAGTTTGGGGGTATTGCATGTCAATATGCAGCGTAACTTCAGTAAATACGTGGCCGACGTAGAAATGCAGAAGCTGGATTTGGTCATCCAAAACTTGGCAGAAGTGTATGCGGTGTACCATGACTGGGGCAATGCCATTCAGGCGCAAATTTTACAAATAGAAGGCGAAGCCGCACCCGATGATTATGACCGTTTATCGCGTTGGTGGTTGCGTCGTCAGTATGATATTGCCTTGCAGCAGCGCTATTTTCAGGAACATAGCTTAGCCAATGTAAATCCGAGTGTGGTTGAGCCGGACCCAATGAAGCGTCAAGCCAATGCAGAAGAGTTACGTTGGTTAGAGCTAAATTTACCTTCGCAGTTTCAGCCTTTTGAGGGGTTAGTATTTCCTTTAAGCGCCAATCAAAATGCATTCCGTTCAGATCGTAAAAACGAAGGGCAGAACAATACAACAGACGCTTCGGGTAAAAAACAGTTTATTTCGATGCCTGACCGTTTGGGGTTGAGTTCACGTTTATCTTTATATGATGCGCAGCGTCAGTTTGTTGTGGGTGAGCCTGCGGAAACTCAGATTTCCTATCGTCCAATTATGGTCGGTGAAAAAATCGTGGGCTATTTGGGGTTAAAACCTGTGCTTGAGCAGGAAGATGCGTTAAGCATTAACTTCTTTAGTAAGCAAACTCGTTATTTATTATTGGTTTATGCCTTAAGTATTTTGGCCAGTTTGATTGCTGCCTTACTGTTGGCGACCTATTTTAAAAAGCCAATTCAGCGTTTATTAAATGGCACACGCGAATTGACCAAAGGCCATTATCAGCATCAGGTCACGGTCAATCGTAATGATGAGTTGGGTGATTTATCGACAGAACTGAACCATTTGGCGGTGATTTTAGATCAACATGAAAACTCACGCCGTCAGTGGGTGGCAGATACTTCGCATGAATTGAAAACCCCATTGGCGGTGTTGCAGGCACAAATTGAAGCCATGCAAGATGGTATCCGCAAAGCCACGCCAGAGCATTTGGCAGCCATGATGCATCAGGTCAATAGTCTGAAAAAACTGACGCAGGATTTGTCTGACTTGGCTCAAGCTGAAGCCATGCAATTGAAGTGCTATTTTGCAAGCATAGACCCTTGGCAAGTGATTGAACAGGAAATTGAAAGCTTCAAGCCGAAATTTGAGCAGGCGCAATTGGACTTGATCGTGTCTGGTGAAGGCACGCAATTACAATTAGATATAGACCGTTTTAAACAAATTATGCTCAACTTATTGAGTAACAGTATTCGCTATACCGAAGCAGGTGGGCAGGTGCATATTCACACCAGTCAAAGCGCAACCGAGTGGACCGTGTATGTAGACGACAGCCCGTTTGGCCTAAGTGATGAACAACTGGCCCGTTTGGGTGAACGTTTTTATCGTGCCGATGATTCACGCACTCGGGCGACAGGTGGTACAGGTTTAGGTTTGGCCTTATCGGTCAAAATTGCCAAAGCATTGGGCGGAGAGTTAAGTTTTGCTCATTCACCGTTGGGTGGTTTACGCTGCAAATTAAGTTTTCCAAAAATCAAATCTTAATGGACTTTAAGGAATCGTGCATGAAACATATCTTACTGGTTGAAGATGAAATTGAACTGGCCCAATTGGTGCGAGATTATTTAGAAGCTGCTGGTTTTGAAGTCAGTATGTTTCATGATGGGCAAGAAGCTTATGACAGCTTTTTGCAGCGTAAACCAAGCCTGATGATTTTGGATTTGATGGTACCACGCATGGACGGCCTGACCATTTGCCGAAAAGTACGTGAACAGTCCGATGTGCCAATTATTATGGTTACCGCTCGAACAGAAGAAATAGATCGGGTGCTGGGTTTAAACATGGGGGCAGATGATTATGTTTGTAAGCCTTTTAGCCCAAAAGAATTGGTCGCGCGCGTGCAGGCGGTTTTGCGTCGCTTAGAACGCAAAGTTGGGCCTGAAAGCAATGATTTATTCCGCATGGATAAAGCGCAGCAGCGTATTTGGTATCAGCAAAAAACCTTGAATTTGACCCCGACAGAATTCCGCTTATTGGAACTGTTTTTAGAGCATGTGGGGCAGGTGTATTCAAGAGCGCAATTGCTAGATCATATTAACCCTGACAGTTTTGAAGTGGCTGACCGTGTGATTGATAGCCACATTAAAAACTTACGCCGTAAAATTTCTGACGCAGCAGAAACAGGTAATCGGCATGAATGGATTCAAGCAGTGTATGGCGTGGGCTATCGTTTTGAGTATCCAGAAGAATAAGTTTAAAAATTCAATAAGCGAATCTTGGAAGATTCGCTTTTGTTTTTCTTAGTTAGATATTATGTTGAAAAAGTGCAGAGCAAATAGCTTTTAAATGTTTTATTGACTCAAGTTGCGCTACGCAAAAGCTCAATCCGTTGTCTTTCTACTTTCTTTAATTTTGCGACCACCAGTTCATAAGAATTTAAAACCAAATCTTGTACCAGTTGTGCATTTAAGTCCTCATCTGCAAAAATTGAAATCCAGTGCTGTTTGTTCATGTGCCAACCTGCACGGATATAGGGATAAAAATCACGTAACATGGCGCCATGTTCAGGCTGAACTTTTAGATTGATTATGGCATGACCATTTAAATACAGACTCAGCATAAACACTTTATCAAATACCTTATGCACCAAACAGCCATCGCCAAAAGGTTCGCTCAAGCTCACTTCTGGTAATTTTTCTGCGGCATTGGCTGCAAGTTGATGCAGTGATTTCTGTGTTTGTGCCATTCATCTTCGCCTTAAAAGTTTATCCTGTGGATAACCACATCTTTATCCACAGAAAATGTGTATAACTTTGCTGGAGTTTTAAACGTCCTGTTGCTTAAAAATAGCATTAAGATGAGCAACTCACCATCACTTCAGGTACATCACTTGGCAAGGGTGCTAAATCTTCAGGCCGTTCCAACTCGGGCTGTTTGCTATACGGTTGGCTGAGTAGGGTAAATAAACGCTCAACTTCTGAAAAATCATCGCGTTCTGCCTGCTCAATTGCCTTTTGTGCCATGTGATTGCGTAAAATATAGTGCGGGTTGGCCTGTTGCATGGCGGCATCTAAAGTTTCAGTATCTTGATGTTCACGAATCTGTAAATACTGTGCCAAAAAGCTTTCCCACTGACGACGATCTAAACAATCATCCAATATTTCTGTGTATTGTTTATTTTGTAGGCGGATAAAACTTTGAGTGTAATCCAGTTGCTCACTTTGCAAAATGCGTAAGAAGTGGGTTGCGCAGTCAAAACTGTCTTTATGGAAGCTTGGCAGTCCCATTTTTTCACACAAGCCGAGTTTGTAATGTTCTAAAAAAGTTGGTTCAAAATGTTCTAAACATGCTGCCAGTGCTTGTTTCCAGTGTTCTTTCTGATCTTGGTTTTGCTCAAGTGGAATTAAATTATTTAGCCAGACCCATAAGTTCCAGTGCGCTACGCTCGGTTGTTGTTGGTAGGTATAGCGCCCTTGGTAGTCCGAATGGTTATTGATCCAGTTCGGGCGAAAACGCTCCATAAAACCATAAGGGCCAAAATCTAAAGTAGAGCCAGTGATATTTAAATTATCGGTATTCATCACGCCATGCGCAAAACCGACCAATTGCCATTTCGCAATCATCACTGCTGTACGCTGAATGACTTGGGTGGCAAAGGCGAGTACAGGCTGTTCGGCAGTCAAGCATTCAGGGTAGTGCCATTCAATACATTTTTGCACAAATTCAGGTAGTAGTTCAGGTTGATACTGATTGATCCATTCGAAATGACCTAAACGAATATGACAGTCAGAGGTGCGTAATAACATGGCGCCCAGTTCTAGTTTTTCACGTTGTACGCCTTGTGTAGATGAAGTGAATCCCACCGCATTGCTTGAAGGTACACCAAGTGCATTTAAAGCATGGCCTGCCAAATACTCACGAATCACAGAACGCAAAACCGCACGGCCATCACCCATACGTGAATAAGGCGTTGAGCCAGCACCTTTTAAATGTAGGTCAATGGTACGCTGTTGCGTGTCTAGCACTTGTGCAATCAGTAAGCCTCGTCCATCTCCCAGTTGACCAGCCCATTGCCCAAATTGATGTCCTGCATACACCATTGCCAAAGGTGGAAATTCCGGAAATGTGGTTTGGCCGCTGCAAATCTCTACCCAGTGCTGCTGTTCCTCGCTACTCCATTGCAGCTCTTTTGCCAATGCTGCATTAAAGTGTCCAGCTTTAGCACCTTTTAAGGGTAGGGGCTGCTGTTGATGATAAAGGCGAGCGGGCAGTGTGGGATAACGTGAATTAAATTGCATAGTGGGGGAGTGTTTGGCACAAAGTGAGGTTCACTATAGCAAACTTGGGCTTTAAAAACTGTAGTCTAAAAATGCATAAAGCCCTGAACAGGTCAGGGCTTTAGCGGTGTATAAGAACACAGTTCTTATTGTGATACTGGATTCTTTTTCAAGTTACGCATTAGCAAATTCAATGTTTCACGATGGTGTGAAAGACGCTGCTCAACCAACTGGAATTCAACTTTGAGTTTGTCATCCATTTGGTGGATTTTTTCAGCCATTGACGCTTTTTTCGCTTGAATTTCTTGCTCTTTTAATTTTGCCCAATCATTTAAAGTTTGGGTAAATGCATCATATTCTTGCGCAATACGACTTTTCACTTGCACAATGTCATCATTCACATTGTGACCATAAACTGCCAAGTCTTGCTCTGCGTATTTAAAGCGCATTGCCAATTCTGCTTTTTTAATATTAAAGCTTGGAATACGACGTAAATTTTTAGCCAAACCTAACTTAGAGCATGTCCAAATTAACCATTTAGTTGGGTCATATTGCCACCATTTTACGCCATTACGATAATCGTATTGGAAAATATGGTGATAGTTATGATAACCCTCGCCCCAAGTGGCAATGGCTAACCAGAAGTTGTCACGCGCAGTGTTTTCGTCAGTGTATGGACGTGAACCCCACATGTGGCACAGCGAGTTAATAAAGAAAGTGACATGGTGGCTTAAAATCAGACGCATTAAACCGCCCAATAGCAACACACCCCACATATCGCCAACAGCCCAGCCAATTGGCACTAAAATGCCAACATGCACTGCAATTACCATTGGCACGTAATATTTGTGCTGGAACATCACCAATTTGTCATTTAACAAATCTGGCGCATTTTTAAAGTTTGGCTCTGCAGCAGGATAGTCACGTAGCATCCAGCCCATGTGCGCAAACCAAAAACCATTGTTGATTGAATACGGGTCTTTTTCGACATCATCAACATGGCGGTGATGGGTACGGTGACCTGAACCCCAGAACAAAATACTGTTCTGAACGGCAAAAGTCCCCATAATCATCAAAAGAATTTTTAAAGGAAGCGTAGCTTCGTAGGCACGGTGTGCCCATAAACGGTGATAACCTGCTGTAATACCCAAGCTACTTACGCCAAGTAATACAAACATACTGATCCAAGCGGCTAAGCTAAAATCATGGTGATAGGCATACCAAGGAATTGCAATCACGGCAACAATAGGTAAGAAAACCAGTGCAAAGATGGCAATCCAGTTGATTGGGGCTTTGGGTAAGGGAGCATTCATCTCCAACAGCACTCCTAGAACCTTTGGGAGGTATAAGTAGACGCTTAATCCGTTATAAAATCATGATCTGCCCGAAGGAAATGATCATAGTATTAAAGTTTATAGGGATTAATTTTTTCGCATATTAGCATGAGCGTATTCACGATCACAGCATTATTGTACAGTTGTATTGTACTGGGTGGTAACAGAATATAATGGTATTTGTAGGTTTTTACGAAAATGTGCGGTATGACAGCCAAACCAGCACAGAAAATCTGTTATTTAAACATATATATGCGCTTAGCCTGCACTTTACAAGTGTTGCATCATCAGTTTTGGATAATCGGTAATTAACCCCTGAACACCCAAATCTTTAAGTTGTTTGGCGCGTTCAATTTGGTTGACTGTCCAAACACTAATATTCAGTTTGGCCTGTTGTGTCGCTTGAATGAGGGCATCTGTGGCGAGTTCGTTCATCCAGCCAATTTGGCAACAACCTAATACTAAAGCTTGATCAATGGCTTGGTATTGCAAATCATCTTCTACCAACAAACCACGTTTAAAGCGTGATTTTTGTTGTTGTAATGCCCAATGAATTTTAGGATCAAAACTGGTGATGATGGCGTTGTGTTCAAAGCCCTGTAAATGTTGCTCTAGGCTTTGAGTGATTTTTTCGGCATCGGCATGTGAATTAACTGCTTTAACCTCAACCTCAATATGATCAAAATTTTGAATAATGGTCATGGTTTGATTAAGCAGGGGCGTGGTTTCAACTTTATTCCAGTCCGACCACATCACTGCGTGGTTATAATGGTTTAAATCTTCCAGACTACATTCATACAGCGCTTTGTCTTGTCCTGTGGTACGAATGAATTGATCATCATGCATAACCACTAAGGCATTGTCTTTGAGTTGACGCACATCAAACTCAACCGCACGAATGCCAATATTTTGAATATATTCAAAACCACCAAGCGTGTTTTCAGGCGCTTCGCCACGCGCACCTCGATGACCAATTATGCGCATAATGTGCCCATGAATTGAAAGTTTGCTTTCATTTTGCAAGTACGACGTGACAAAGAGATGACATCTCTTATTTTGGTCGGATGATGTAAAATTTCAAGCAGCATCCGACGTGATTTTTTAGATGCAAAATCAGGGCTTTATTTTAGTTTCCGATTTTAGCTTGTAATGTTAGTTACCAATACTGTCATTGATGTTCTTTTGCCATAATACTTCGCTGCCTCCTTCGGCACGTTGCAAGCTGCGAGATGCCACAAATAGCCAGTCAGACAGTCGGTTCAGTAGTTGCAAAGACGGTGCCTGGATATTTTGATCACGGTTGTGTACGGTCATTAAACTGCGTTCTGCACGACGGCATACGGCACGAGCTTGATGTGCATAACTACATGCCAATGTACCTGCAGGCAAAATAAACTCTTTGAGCATTGGCAGGCTTT
Organism: Acinetobacter sp. A2; assembly: GCF_048537555.1. Classification (NCBI taxonomy): domain Bacteria; kingdom Pseudomonadati; phylum Pseudomonadota; class Gammaproteobacteria; order Moraxellales; family Moraxellaceae; genus Acinetobacter; species Acinetobacter sp. A2. The sequence continues at coordinate 2,340,736 of NZ_CP183239.1, read as the reverse complement.
CATTCATGCGGTCAATGTCTTGTTCTAAGTATTCGATCGCAAGCGGTTGTACGAGGTGGTAATTGGGGATACAGACTTCACCGCCTAAATCGAATAGCCAGTGCTGAATCAGGCTGAGCGATTTGTCCCAAGTGTTTTTGTCTTGAATGTTGCTATGTGTAATTTGTGAGCGCAGTACGCCAATACAGGCATTTAGTTCATCGACATCGCCCAGTGCATGAATGCGTAAGTCATCTTTGGCAACACGTGAGCCATCGCCCAATCCTGTTGTGCCTGAGTCGCCTGTGCGAGTGTAGATTTTGCTTAAACGGTGGCCCATGATCGTTCCTTGTTTGAAAGTGAAAGTTGCGTTTACTTGGTCGTAAGAAATAAAAGCTGGCGCAATAAAAAAAGGATAATGTCGGTCATTACATTATCCATAAACTGCGCTGTTTTAAAGTTTTTGTTGTGATGCAGGTTTAGTAGCGGAAAGTTACCCCTGCGGAAGTGAGGCGGCCGCCGTTGATGTAGTAATAACCTTTATCTTGGTATGCGGTCTTGTATTCAACATCCCCGATATTTTGAATATTGGTAAAGAGTTTGACATTTGGGTTTACATTCCAAAACGCATTTACATCAACAGTTGCATAACCCGGGTTCTTATAGTTTTTATCCCAATCTTTAGATTTGGATTTAGCGACCAAAGATGCGCTAATACCATATATTTCATTTTGTAAGCCAGTTGTTAAAGTAAACCCCTGACGTGGACGACGATTTAAATCTTGATGAGTTGCTTCATTTTGAGGTTTAACGTAACTATAGGTTGCTTTAGCAAATAAATCATCTTGCTGCCAGCCTAAATAAGCTTCACCACCTTGGTAAGTTGCCTTTTGAATATTTGTCAGTTTGCCATTTTTGTCTAAGGCGATTAAATCTTCAACTTGTGTGTAGTAAGCAGATAAACCTGTTTGCAAGCCATATGCTAGATTTTGGTCAAAACCAATTTCATAAGATGTACTTTCTTCGGGGTTCAGATCAGGGTTACCATTCCATGAATTATAAAGTTCATTCAATGTTGGTGATTTAAATGCTGTGCCTACATTTACATATGCGCTAGTTGAAGGCAGTAATTGGTAACGAGCAGCAATTTGACCTACAGTATGCACCCCATATTTTTCATTATCTTCTACACGCACGCCCAGTTGGGTGTTAAGTCTACTTCCGTTAAGTTGATGCTGAATATAATATCCAGTTGAGTCTACATCTTCGTTATAGGGTGTGCCATAAGACAGAATATCGCCATCGAGATTGCGATGAGTCACACCTGTAAGTAAAGTCTGCTGAGGCGTGAAGTTCCATTTACTATAGAGTTCTGCTTCTTGAGTTTTGCTATGTGCAAAGTCGGTTGAATCTTTTTGGTCGACTTCATCCGTAAATTGAGATAAACGTGCATTCAGTTCAAATTGATCAGTCAGGTTTATACGACCACGAAGATTGATAATTTCATTTTCAAAGTCTTGTTTCAGCAATGCACCATTAAATGTATAAGCATCATATAAGTTAGTGCCTTTATTTGTGGTGTAGTCAATTGATGTTGCAAAGTTTTCTTTTTCTACACCAAGTTTGGTACTAAAGCCTTTTTGATCAAAAGAAGCAGTTTCATTGCTATAGGTTTTTTGGTTGTTTACTTTTGTTGCATCAGATTCTAATCGTTGGCCACGAATTTGAGCATAAAAACCGTCTTCATATAAATCAGCGCCGATGACAGATTTATAGGTTCTATTTTCGCCTACTTCACCAGTAATAAAAGCACTTGTTTTTTCAGGTTTTTTTGAAATCAATTGGACTACACCGCCAATAGCATCCGTACCATATAAAACAGACGCAGAACCTTTTAGAATTTCGATTTGTTTGATATCTGTAGTGTCAATAAAAGCAAGATTTGCTGTACCAGAAGATGCATTATTTAATCGTATGCCATCACGTAAAATCAAAGTATGGTCTGATTCAGTACCACGTAAATAAATATCGGCAAGTTGCCCCATACCACCACTTTGAACCATGTTGATGGCAGCATCATATTTTAGCAAATCAGGAAAAGACGCAATTGGCGACTGTTCCAAAATCTTTGGCTCGATAATATTAATCCGCGCAGGCACATTACCAATTTTTTCTTCAGAACGAGTTGCCGTGACCACAAGCGTATCTAAAGCAGCATTCACCACACGCTGATCTTGCGATTCTGCAGCAAAAACTGAAGTTGAAAAACCCATTGCAAGCGCAATTGCGCCCACTAAAGCAGTAGGCTGAAAAAGAGTAGACATGACTTTGCTCCGTACATTCACCCCACGTGAATGATTGAGTTAAGGGCACAACAAGCAGGTCTCCGGACTTCAATGTGCCAAGCATCTTCTAATTTATGATTGCTTCGCTGTATATCCACCTTCCCATATTGTTCATACAGTGGTGTAAATCATAAGATTTAAATTGATATACGTTTCATGGTTACCGTTGCGGGGGCAGTGTTGGACTTTCACCAACTTCCCTAAAGCTCAAAGCTAGGACTCGTTGCATTTGCGCGAAGTATAAAGTCTGTATGCCATTTAAACAACGGAAATGCAGAATAATCCGCCTGAACTTCACTCAACCCCTTAAAATTGCATTACAATGATTCGCCCCAATATCTGATTTTGTTAGTGTGAACAGACAATTTAAAAGTCACGCACAGCAAGATCAGCAAAATGAAAATTGAAAATCAGGATTAGAGTCCAAAACGATGCGTACCCGTGCCAAAATTTGCGGAATCACGCGAATTCAAGATATAAACAGTGTTGTGCATGCGGGTGCAGATGCAATTGGCTTGGTGTTTTATCCACTGAGTCCTCGTAATGTCAGCATTGCTGAAGCAGAAAACCTTGTGCAACACATACCCGCTTATGTGCAAGTGGTTGGCTTGTTTGTAAATGCCAGTGCAGACGACATAGCCGCAGTACTAAAACAAGTGCCTTTAGATATTCTGCAATTTCATGGTGATGAAACACCATTGCAATGTCAGCAAATAGCACAGCAAGTCGGACGCAGATGGTACAAAGCCATACAGGTCAAACCTGATTTAAATGTGTTGGATGCGATAAAAAGCTATCAACAAGCAGGTGCAAGCGCAGTATTATTAGATGCGTGGCATCCTGAGCTGAAAGGTGGAACAGGACACAGTTTTGACTGGTCAAAATTCCCCAAACTCGATATTCCTTTAATATTGGCGGGTGGTTTAAACCCTGCCAATATTGAAGATGCAATTCAGACCACCCAAGCCTATGCCGTTGATGTTAGTGGCGGGGTAGAGTCTGCAAAAGGTATTAAAGACCAACAACTCATAGAACACTTCATGCAAGGAGTCCAACGTGGATCAGCAAAGTACAAATCACAATAATCCAGTGATTGACTATACCCAGTTCCCAGATGCAAAAGGGCATTTTGGGATCCATGGCGGACGTTTTGTGTCAGAAACGCTGATGGCGGCTTTACAAGACTTAGAAAAATTGTATTTCCGCATGAAAGATGATCCGCAGTTTTTGGCAGAATTCGACCGCGATCTCGCCTACTATGTAGGTCGTCCTAGTCCTTTGTATTATGCTGAGCGATGGTCTAAAGAGTTAGGTGGTGCGCAAATTTACTTAAAGCGTGAAGACCTGAACCATACAGGCTCACATAAAGTGAATAACACCATTGGTCAGGCATTACTGGCAAAGTTGTCTGGTAAAAAACGCATTATTGCTGAAACAGGCGCTGGTCAGCATGGTGTGGCAACCGCAACGATTGCAGCCCGCTTAGGTTTAGAGTGCGTAGTGTTCATGGGTGCAGAAGACGTCAAACGTCAGGCCATGAACGTGTACCGCATGCGCTTACTCGGGGCAACTGTTGTACCTGTAGAAAGTGGCTCTAAAACCTTAAAAGATGCCATGAACGAAGCTATGCGTGACTGGGTGACCAATGTCGATTCAACGTATTATGTGATTGGTACTGTGGCAGGCCCACATCCGTATCCACAATTGGTACGTGATTTCCAATCTATTATTGGTCGTGAAGCACGTCGTCAAATTCAAGAGCAGGCAGGTCGTTTACCTGACGCACTTGTGGCTTGTGTTGGTGGTGGTTCTAATGCGATGGGCTTGTTCTATCCATTCTTGAATGATGCCGAAGTGAAAATGTACGGTGTTGAGGCTGCGGGCTTGGGCATTGAAACAGGCAAACACTCTGCGCCATTGAATGCAGGACACGTAGGCGTATTGCACGGTAACCGTACTTATTTAATGTCGGATGCGCAAGGTCAGATTATTGAAACCCATTCTATTTCTGCAGGTCTAGATTACCCAGGTGTAGGGCCAGAGCATAGCTTCTTAAAAGATATGCACCGTGTCGATTATGTGCCAATCAATGACCAAGAAGCTTTGCAAGGTTTCCGTGACCTAACCCGTATTGAAGGGATCATTCCTGCATTGGAAAGTTCACATGCGATGGCGTATGTCACCAAGCTTGCGCCAACTATGGATAAAGACCAAATCATTATTGCGACTGTTTCAGGTCGTGGTGATAAAGACTTAATGACTGTTGCACGTTTAGATGGCGTAGAAATGGTAGATATGTAAATTGCCACATGCTCGAAATAGAGCAGGCTAAATTTTTATTCAATCGTGCTGAAGCAATTCGGCACGATTTTTTAATTGGTTCATTTAAAAATTCTCGCTACTTTAAAACCATTAAAGCTAAAAATTATGTAGGGGGCGGGTATGCCTAGTTTATTTATCGTCATGTTGGGTGGGCGTCATGCACGGGCCAATACCGAAGTACATGATGTGGTACTTGCAGTGGGTGATGCTTTAGAAGAAACCTATCCTCAACTCAAGCAGGCTTGGTTTGCAGAACCCAAAGGCTTACATATTGATGCGTGGGCGCAAATCAACGGTGTGGAGTTTGAAGGCAAATCCTACTATTTAAAATTCACAGATGCACAGCCGAATCAATCTGAAAATCGCCTGTATTTAATTAATTTGGGTGGCTATGATCCGCGTGAATTTGGAGAATTGCATCGTTATGTGTTGGTGGTGGCGCAAAATCCAATGGTGGCAAAGCAATGTGGAAAAGCTTATTTTGCCCAGCACTGGCAAAAACAGCATACCGATCGGGTTTTAGAGGTAGATGATTGTTTGGTAATTGATCAGGTGTACGGTCGCTATGTGCAACTGGTTGAAGGTTCATTTTCAGCTAATCGCTGGGAAAATACGTATCTGACTTTGGATTCAGATGTTTAAATCTTCTTAGATTAGCTTTTACTTTAAAATAGATTGTCTTTTATGGGCAGTTTTAGCTACTGCCACCACTCACGTTGAGTCACTAATGTTGAACTCGCGAGCGAAGTCTGATGAATGTACTTACAAGCATTGTTGATTTTATAGTCACTTGAGTGGCGAAAAAAGAAAACAATCTATGTTTTTATAAGTTTTTCAACAAAATCATAAGCTGCGGGTTTTTTGTACATGCATTTGTAGGCATAATACGACCAAAGATGAATTGTTTTAGACAATAGGGAATGTCTTCAATGGATTTAATTCAGGCGAATGGACAACCGCATTATGGACGTTTTAGTGAACTTCCCAAAAAGATTGATTACCAAGCCTACCAATACAAAACACCGTATGGTGAAGTACTGTCGGGTTGGCGTAAGCGATTAAAATATAAAAAGTTTAAATTTTGTAGCATTCAACATGAGCACTATACCATTGGTTTAGCTATTGCAGATATTGCATGGGCAGGTCATGGCTTTGTCTATATTTATAATCACATGACGAGTGAAGTGCAGGAATGGAATGCGATTAATTTTTTATCCCGCAATACCGTGTTGGATGAACAGCCTTTATTCAATCAAAGTTATTTTGATAAATCTCCATTTCAAATTGAAATTCAACATGCCAATGGTGTGCGCTATATCCGTGTGACCAAATATGGCGAAATTAAACTCAGTGCTCGTATTTTTTGTGCAGGTACAGACCCATTAAGTATGTGTAGCCCGACAGGCATTAATGGTTGGACTTATACCCAAAAACTGACCACGTTGGGTTGTGAAGGGTATTTTGTCAATAAAACAGGACAAACTATTCAATTCCATGAACGGACTTTTGCCTCACTAGATGATACCTGTGGTTTTTTGCGCCCTGAAACAGCATGGTTTTGGTTATCGTGTAATTTTTGGGATACCGAAAACCGCCGTGTGGGGCTGAATTTAGCCTCTGGTGTGAATGAAAGTTTTGGCAATGAAAACTGTTTGTGGATCAATGGCGTGCTGTACCCCTTAACAGATGTGCTGTTCCAACATGAAGATGAGGATTTGTGGAGTATTCGCTCATTGGATCATCAGCTGAATTTAACCGTCAGTACAGGTTGGCGCCGTTATGAAAATCTGAATTTGCGTTTGGTGGGTAGCCAGTTTAGCCAATGGCAAGCCAAAATTAGTGGTACGATTCAGCAAGGCGATACCGAGATCATTTTGCTGAATGAATATGGTTTGCTTGAACAGCATTATGCCAAATGGTAATGCTTAGACTAAACACAACCCTGTAGAATTTTAATCACAATCGCTGAGCTACTGAACAGATATTTAAAATATTGAGAGTAGAGCAGCGATTTTTTAATCTAAGAGATAATTTAAGCAAATGCGTTTTCATGGTGCTGCTTAACGACTACTTCGCAGCTTGCCAAAAAGCTTCACCCGCCTGAATTGGATCATTGGTTTCAGCTAAGGTGTGCAGCCAAACATCGTATTGCGCGATAATCGGGTGTTGGCTAGGGTGAAAATCAGGCTTAAACCAGTCTTGAAATTGTGGTTTCATTTTGCGTAATTTTCCATTTTTACCCAATAGCCATTTCAACCCGCGTGCATTCATCTTTAAGCGTTGTATGCGGCTAAAACCATCGTATCTGAGCATGACATTGGCACGGTAAAGGGTAAACCCAAACATCAAGCCTGTGGTGAGTACCAATGCCATTTTTCGGGTCAGTTCAGGCACATTGCCCACCTGTTGCATCACATCAAAAGCCACATCACGATGCTCCATTTCTTCAATCGCATGCCACGCAAATAAAGCACGGACATACGGATGTGCATCTTTCAGGGTGTCTTTTTCGCCATAAAATGTTTCTGCCATAAGTGCTGTTAAATGTTCAGCCGCCGCCGTCATGGCAATGTTGTATTGAGGTGAGCGATATTTCAGTTCAAACTTAAAAATCTTGTTCAGACGCTGAATAAATTGATCTACCGGCATACCTTGATCTTTCATGACCTGATTCATTTTGTCATGTGCAATGCCGTGTTGCGCTTCCTGCCGAATAAAATCTGCAACGCGTTGTTTAAGGTCTGGGTCTTGAATTTGATCGCGAAACAAACGTACAGATTGAATAAAGTAACGCTCTCCGTCAGGAAAGGTCAGGCTAAGCGCATCAAACATACGTGTCAGAAAAGGGTCACCCGCAAACCAGTAACGTGGAATTTCGCTTAACTGAAAATCAAGATTGCTGCGGACAATAGGCGCAGCATGATATTGGACAAGTGCATTCATTTTATTTTACTAAGCAGAGTCGATCATGTTTGCAGTATGTCGGGCTTTCGCGGATTTGTTTTGACAGAACTTGCCAGTTTTTATACATTAAACGACAAAAGAAAATGATTCATGTCAACATGAGCACACACATTCACGAAATTCAAATTCCAAATGGCTATTATCAGTTATGGCTGCGCTACCTTTCTGAGCGTGGTCTAATGCCTGAACAGCTAGGGTTTTCTGCGGCACAATTGCAACAGTTACAGCATGTCCTGTCATTGCCCTTAGATACACAGTCATCTTATGTATTGTTTACTGAGGTTATTCAGCACAGCATCCATTTTTTGAATTGTCCCCAGCTGATTTTTGAGTTGGCAGCTCATATTCAGCCTGAACATTTTGGTGTACTCGGTTATATGGCCTCGCGTAGTAACAGTGTCGCAGAAGCCATTCAGTACATGATGCGCTTTAGCCGTTTGGTGGTGGATGGTTCGGCTGCTGTACCCATGCGTTTATATCAACAACAGGATGCTTTGTATTTGTCTTGGCCCTTGGTCGATGAAAAATATAGTTTGATCCATGAAATGACCTTTGCTTGTATGGTGCAACTGGCCACTCAAATTTTTGACTTTCAACATTCACCCATTCGGGAAATCCACTTTGCCCACGCCGCACGCATGCCTGTGCGACAGTATGAAAATTTTTATCGCTGTAAAATCTTGTTTAAACAAGCGGAATATCAAATTGTTTTAAATTTAGATAGTTTAACGATTCAACCACGACAGGCAGACCCTTCTTTAATTCATTTGCTAACCAAGCAAGCTGAAGATGCGATTGCATTAAAACCGAATGTCGATAGCGTATTGCAGCAGGTTCAGGAAATGGTGGCGCAATATTTACGTCAGGAAGAAAACATCCCCAGTATTGAGTTTGTGGCGCAGGTGTTGTGTTGTTCGGTGCGCACGTTGCAGCGACAGATTAAACAAGAGGGCACAGGCTTTAAACAGATTATTGAAAAAGAGCGCATGCAGCGCTGTGAGCAGTTGCTTATACAAAATCTGGGGCTGTCTGAAATTGCACAACAATTGGGGTATTCAGATCAATCTGCTTTGGCGCGGGCTTATAAGGCCTACACTGGGCAAACTTTGCTTAAAGCCAAACAGGCTTTACAGCAGGGCGAGTATGAAAAGAAATAGATAGACATTCATTCAAGTTCTAGCCTGAAGAAGCACTGTATTTCAGCCCGATGTGTCATAGCATCACGGAACAATAGCATTGGAAAAATAGCGCTGATCAATCGATTTAAATCAGCTTTTGCAAGGTTGTGAAATGAATGATTTAGAAGCTAAGTGTTTTGTTTATATCATTTTTTAAAACTTTAAATGCAAAATTGGGCAAAATGTACAAACCGATAAGCAGGCCAAATTAGGCATCTTTGATCATTGAGAAAAAAGCGCAAATATTAGTAAATGTAGCCTCGCGGTTGTTCTGAATAAATCGTTTTGCAAACAGAAATACAGCAACCCATGCCAGTGCGCTATTCATTGTGTAAAAAATAGCGTTACAATGGGTCGATTTGTATTTCTACAATAGCAAATGTCTCAGTTTTAATCATTCAAGGAAAATACAACCCTATGTCACGTTTAGCCACACGATTTGCACAGCTTGAATCTCAACAGCGTAAGGCCTTGGTTTCTTATGTTATGGCAGGTGACCCTCATCCAGAAGTCACAGTTCCGTTGTTACATCAAATGGTCGAGGCAGGGGTAGATGTCGTTGAATTAGGTTTGCCGTTTTCAGACCCAATGGCCGATGGTCCAGTGATTGCCCTTGCAGCAGAGCGTGCTTTGGCAGGTGGTACCAGTACGCTAAAGGCTTTAGACATGGTCAAAGAATTTCGTCAAAAAGATCAGGAAACCCCTGTTGTGTTGATGGGATACTTAAACCCTGTAGAAGTGATTGGTTATGAAAAGTTTGTTGAATATGCTAACGATTGTGGTGTAGATGGTGTGCTTTTGGTGGATTTACCACCAGAGGAAGCTCAAGATTTTGACAACATCTTAAAGAAATATGAGATGGATCAAATTTTCTTGTTGGCACCAACATCGACACCAGAGCGTATTCAGTTTGTGGCAAATCAAGCCAGTGGCTTTATTTACTATGTTTCCTTGAAGGGCGTGACAGGCGCAGCAACACTTGATGTTGCAGAAGCAGCAACACGCTTACAACAAATTAAATCTGTTACAAATGTGCCGGTTGGCGTAGGTTTTGGTATCAGCGATGCTGCCTCTGCCAAAGCAATGGGTGCAGCTGCCGATGCAGTCATTGTCGGAAGTGCTTTTGTAAAACAATTTGCGAGCCTTGCCCCAGAACAAGCCGTCATTGCAACGGTTAATAAAGTGAAGGAGCTTCGAGCTGCGCTCGATGAGTTAGTATGAATCAAGAAGTGAAAACAGGGAAAATTCTAAGCCCATCGACGCCGTGGACTGAACGTGGTGTGCCTGGTATTGAAACACCAGATGAACAACAAGCCTTAAAAGCTATTTTCACTGAACCAACAATTGAATGTCCTGAATGTCATGCGTTAGTCACCCGTACCGCAATGTCTTTTAATGCGTATGTATGTCCACAATGTGACGAACATTTACGTATGAAAGCGCGTGAGCGTTTAACTTGGTTCCTAGATCAAGTTCAACAAGAATTAGGTCAAGAATTTTCTGCCAAAGACCCGCTGAACTTTGTAGACAGTAAGGCTTATCCTGAGCGTATGTCTGAAGCACAAAAGAAAACAGGGGAAACTGAAGCTTTGGTGGTAATGCAAGGCTTACTCAAAGAAATGCCAGTAATTGCTTGTGCATTTGAGTTCGACTTTATGGGCGGCTCAATGGGTACTGTTGTTGGTGACCGTTTTGTTCAAGCGGCTGAACGTGCTATTAAACAGAAACAACCTCTAATTTGCTTTGCTGCATCTGGCGGTGCACGTATGCAAGAAGGCATGCTGTCTTTAATGCAAATGGCGCGTACCTCTGCAGCGATTCAGCGTATGAAAGAAGCAGGCTTGCCATACATCGTGGTGTTGACTCATCCTGTATATGGCGGTGTAACAGCATCATTGGCAATGTTAGGCGATGTACACATTGCTGAACCTAAAGCGATGATTGGTTTCGCAGGTAAACGTGTGATTGAGCAAACTGTACGTGAAAAACTGGAAGAACCGTTCCAGCGTGCAGAATACTTGCTTGATCATGGCGTGGTCGATCAAATTGTCCATCGTCATGCATTACGTGATACAGTTTATCGCATTGTGTCGAAACTGATGAATTTGCCTTGAACATAGCACCGCTTGCAACCGATGATTTAAATACATGGCTCAATTATTGGAGCCATGTTCACGTTACGGGTATTGATTTAGGTTTGGAGCGGGTGATTCCCGTTGCCGAAAAACTGGGTGTGACTCAGCCAAATGCCAAAGTCATTACGGTTGCAGGAACCAATGGCAAAGGTTCAACCACTACCACTTTGGCAGCAATTTTAAATGCCCAAGGCTATAAGGTAGGATTGTACCAATCGCCACATATTTACCGCTTTAATGAGCGGGTCAAATTAGCAGGAAACGAAGTTGATGATCAAAGCTTGATTGATGCCTTTGTGCAGGTAGATCAAGCTCGACGCGCCTGTGATCTGAGTTTATCTTTCTTTGAAGCGACCACGTTGGCTGCCTTTGTGATTTTTAAAGCACGTGACTGTGATGTTTGGGTGCTTGAAGTCGGTTTGGGTGGACGTTTAGATGTAGTGAATGTGGTCAACCCAGATGTGGCAGTGATTACCAATATTGGGTTGGATCATGTGGATTGGTTGGGCGATAGCATCGAAAAAATTGCTTATGAAAAAGCAGGGATTATTCGTCCGAACATTCCAGTGATTTTTGCAGGTCAGCAAGATTTACCACAAGCTATTCAAGACAAAGCAACAGTGTGCAATGCGCCGTTATTGGTCTTAAATCGTGATTATTTTTATCGTGATTCTGACGATGGCGAATCTTGGATGTTTGCATCTTCAGGTTGTACCTTAAAACTCCCGACAGGTAGCTTGGCATTAGATAATATTTCTACCGCAGTGGCAGCTGTATTAAATAGTGGCCTTGCGGTTTCTCAAACGGCAATTGCAGAAGGGATTCAAGCCGCTAAATTGGCAGGACGTTTTGAAATTCGTCAAATTCAGGGTAAAACCGTGATTTTTGATGCAGGGCATAACCCGCATGGCGTTGAATTTTTGTTAAAGCAATTGCGCAATTTCTTAAATTACAATAAACAGTACACAGAAGTGGTTGGTGTTTTTTCAATGCTGGCAGATAAAGATATAAATTCTGTCGTTGAGTTATTGAAAGATGCGGTGTTAATGTGGAAAATTGCCGCATTAAATGTGCCACGTGCGGCAGAGATCACGGTTTTAGATCAAGCTTTGCAAGGCGAAACAGTACAACACTTCGACAGTGTGCAATTGGCTTTTAAATCAGCGCTGGATGAAACAAAAAATAATCAGCTGATCTTGGTATGTGGATCATTTCATACCTTAGAAGCGGTATGGGAGTATTTGGAAGAATGTCAATGAATAACAAACAACGCTGGATGGGTGGCGTTGTTTTATTAGGTGGTGGTGTTTTATTGGCAGCATTGCTTTTAAAAGGGCAAGAAGAAATACATCAAAATAATGTCAAAACCCCAAGCCAAGCTGAACAAGTTCAGAATAAAAATGCCAATCAAGCAGAAATGGTGCAATTGCAGCCTTTAACTGTAGATGTCGAAACCGAGCAGCGTTTGCTAGAAGAGCAGCGCCGTGCACGTGAAAAAGCGGTAGCAGAGCAAGAAGCGCGTGCAGCCGAATTTTTGGCAATGCAGCAACAGGCTGAAGCTGAAGCAGCACGTAAAGCAGCAGAAGAATACGCAGCTTTAAATGCCCTGCGTTCAGGTCAGCAGCAAAGCTCAGACAATATTCCACCTGAACTGGTAGAAGATGAACAGGCCAAGCAAAAACGTTTGGCTGATGAAAAAGCCGCTCAGCAAAAGAAGTTAGAGCAGCAAAAGGCAGCAGATGCCAAGAAAGCTGCAGAGCAAAAAGCAGCACAAGAGCGTAGTGCCGCAGAGAAAAAAGCTGCAGATGAAAAACGACTAGCTGAAGAAAAACGAATTGCGGAAGAGAAGCGCAAGGCTGAAGAAAAACGCCAAGCCGATGCAAAACGTAAAGCGGAAGAAGAGCGCAAAGCGGCAGAAGCGAAAAAAGAAGCAGAACGTAAGGCTGCTGAAGAAAAACGTAAAGCAGATGAAAAGCGTAAAGCTGAAGAAGCCGCTAAGAAAAAGGCTGAAGCAGAAAAAGCACGTAAGCTTCTGGAAGAAGGCGATAAGCAGTGGATGGTACAAGTGGCTTTGGCAGCCAACCAAGCCAATGCCGATGCTTTGGCAGCTAAATTAAAAGCCAAAGGTTATAAAGTCACACAAAGTCCAACCTCTAAAGGTGTGCGGATTATGGTAGGGCCATCTAAAGATCGTGATGCTGCAGACGCCACTCGTAAAAAAATCACGGCTGACCCTAGTTTGAATATGAAGTCGGCATGGGTAATTGACTGGGTGCCGTTAGAGAAACGCAACTAATTCTTTTTATAAAGTTGTGGTCTTTAAACAGGATTTAATCATTTGGTTAAATCCTTTTTACACGCTATTTATTTAGACATTAAAAACGCCTATCCGAAGATAGGCGTTTTTAATCATTCTGCTAACTTGTGAATTCAGTGTAGAACTAAAATTAAGAGCGACTTGGTTGTTTGGTCAAACGTAAATACGGTTTGATGGCTTTATATCCGCTTGGGAAGCGTTCTTTAAGTTCAGCTTCATCTTGAATAGATGGCACAATCACCACGTCTTCACCATCTTGCCAGTTAGCAGGGGTTGCAACTTTATAATTGTCAGTCAGTTGCAATGAGTCAATCACACGTAAAATTTCATGGAAATTACGCCCTGTAGATGCAGGATAAGTGATGATCAAACGTACTTTTTTATTCGGATCAATAATGATCAGTGAGCGTACAGTCAGTGTTTCACTGGCATTTGGGTGAATAAAATCATACAAAGTAGACACTTTACGGTCTTGGTCGGCAAGAATTGGGAAATTAACTGTCGTATTTTGAGTTTCGTTAATATCTTGAATCCAGCCTTTGTGAGATTCTGCATCATCTACAGAAAGCGCAATCGCTTTAACATTACGTTTGCTGAACTCATCTTTAAGTTTTGCGGTAAAGCCCAATTCTGTGGTGCAGACAGGGGTATAGTCGGCAGGGTGTGAAAATAAAATCCCCCAGCTGTCACCTAAAAACTCATAAAAATCAATCTGGCCTTCATTTGAATCTTGTGTAAAGTTGGGTGCGGTGTCACCTAAGCGAATGGTCATGCTGTGCCTCTAATGTTTTGTGTTGTAGGTTGAATGAACACTACTATGCGTTATTTCTTTTGCAAAAATAAATAGTGTTTTTGTATGTCCTTATGAATAAATAGAATAAGTGATGTGGTTTTTATTGCATTTTCAAAATAGATTCATGTGCTATTGCTATATATCGGCCGCTCGAAATTTGTTACATTAACTGCCACTTAGCAGCGAGAAATGGCAAGTAGAGATTGGAATTTTTAATAGGTTTTTGTGCAAAACCCTTGTACTTCAAATTTCTAGCACCATAATAACCACTAAGAAAAACCTATTTATTTGACAAGCAAGATTTAGAGAGTTTATTCATGTTGGCAAGTCTGATCGGAGGAATCTTCGGTACTAAAAATGAGCGCGAACTCAAACGCATGCGTAAAATCGTAGACAAGATTAATGCGCTCGAGCCGACGATATCTGCCTTAAGCGATGCAGACTTATCTGCAAAAACCGAAGAATTCAAACAACGTTATAACAAAGGCGAAAGTTTAGATAAATTATTACCAGAAGCATTTGCGGTATGTCGTGAAGCGGCCAAACGCGTCATGAGCATGCGTCACTATGACGTGCAGTTGATTGGTGGTATTACCTTGCACGAAGGTAAAATTGCAGAAATGCGTACAGGTGAAGGTAAAACCCTAATGGGAACTTTGGCTTGTTATCTGAATGCTTTGAGTGGTCAGGGCGTGCATGTCATTACTGTGAATGACTACTTGGCACAGCGTGATGCTGAACTCAACCGTCCTTTGTTTGAGTTTTTGGGTTTAAGTATTGGCATTATTTATTCGATGCAAGACCCGACTGAAAAAGCACAAGCTTATCGCGCAGACATCACTTACGGTACCAATAACGAATTTGGTTTCGACTATTTGCGTGACAACATGGTGTTTTCTCTCGCTGAGAAAAAACAGCGTGGTTTGACCTATGCCATCATTGACGAAGTGGACTCGATCCTAATTGATGAAGCACGTACACCATTGATCATTTCGGGTCAAAGTGATGATTCATCTCAATTGTATGCTGCAATCAATACCATTCCACCAAAACTGCATGCGCAAAAAGAAGAAAAAGTAGCAGATGGTGGGCATTTCTGGATTGATGAAAAACAACGAACGGTGGAAATGACCGAAATTGGTTATGAAACTGTAGAAGATGAATTGATTCAAATGGGATTGCTGGCAGAGGGCGAAAGTCTTTATTCTGCATCTAACCTGAATTTGGTGCATCACGTGTCTGCTGCCATTCGTGCGCACTTCTTGTATCAACGCAACGTACACTACATTATTCATGATGGTGAAGTGATTATTGTTGACGAAAATACAGGTCGTACCATGCCGGGTCGTCGCTGGTCAGAAGGCTTGCACCAAGCGGTAGAAGCCAAAGAAGGCTTAGAAATTCAGCCTGAAAACCAAACTTTAGCGACCACAACTTTCCAGAACTATTTCCGTTTATACAAAAAATTATCGGGTATGACGGGTACTGCAGATACTGAAGCTGCAGAAATGAAAGAAATTTATGGTTTGGATGTGGTGATTATTCCAACCCACCGCCCAATGATTCGTAATGACCAGAACGATTTGATTTATTTAAACCGTGCAGGCAAATACAACGCAATTATTCAAGAAATTCAGCGTGTGCATGAAGCGGGTGTAGCGCCAATTTTGATTGGTACCGCAACCATTGAAGCTTCGGAAATTTTATCGGACAAACTGCGTGAAGCGGGTATTCAGCACGAAGTGTTAAATGCGAAGCAACACGAACGTGAAGCCGACATTATTGCACAGGCAGGTTCACCACGAGCGGTGACGATTGCGACGAATATGGCGGGTCGTGGTACAGATATTTTGCTCGGTGGTAACTGGAAAGCCTTGCTTGCCAAAATTGAAAATCCAACCCCTGAAGACGAAGCTCGCTTAAAAGCAGAGTGGGAACAAAACCATGACATGGTGTTAAGTTCAGGTGGTTTGCATATTATTGGCTCTGAACGCCATGAATCACGCCGTATTGATAACCAGCTACGTGGTCGTGCAGGTCGTCAGGGTGACCCAGGTGTGTCACGTTTCTATCTTTCACTTGAAGATGACTTGATGCGTATTTTCGCAGGTGACCGTGTCGTGGCAATGATGCGCGCTATGGGCTTGCAGGAAGATGAAGCGATTGAGCACAAAATGGTGTCTCGTTCCATCGAAAATGCACAGCGCAAAGTTGAGGCACGTAACTTCGATATTCGTAAAAACTTGCTGAAATACGATGATGTGAATAATGAACAGCGTAAGATCATTTATTCACAACGTGATGACGTGTTAGCAGAAAACACCCTGCAAGATTATATTGAAGAAATGCATCGTGAAGTGGTCACAGGCATGATCGCCAATTATATTCCACCTGAATCGATTCACGATCAGTGGGATATTGACGGGCTTGAGCGTGCCTTACGTGATGACTTGGGCATCGACTTGCCAATTAATCAATGGTTGGAAGAAGATCGTCGCCTAGACGAAGAAGCGTTGATTGAACGTATTTCTGATGAAATCTTGGCGCGTTACCGTTCACGTCGTGAGCAAATGGGTGATGAATCTGCAGCCATGTTAGAACGTCACTTTATGCTCAGCTCATTAGATCGCCACTGGAAAGATCACTTGGCGGCAATGGACTATTTACGTCAAGGTATTCATTTACGCGGCTATGCGCAAAAGAACCCTGAGCAAGAATACAAAAAAGAAGCATTTAACTTATTTGTGAACATGCTGGGTGTGATTAAAGCTGATGTGGTCACTGATTTATCACGTGTACACGTCCCAACGCCTGAAGAATTGGCTGCCATGGAAGCGCAACAACAGGCACAGGCCGAAGCCATGCAGTTGAACCTTTCTCATGCAGATGTAGACGGCTTAACGGGTGAAACCTTTGAATCAGAACCGCAAGCGGTAGCTGCTGATCAAGCGGTGGTACCACCTGCAAGCCGTAACTCACCATGTCCATGTGGTTCAGGACTGAAATACAAGCAGTGTCACGGTAAAATTTAAGTTTGATGAACTTTGCAAAGCAGAACTTCGGTTCTGCTTTTTTATCGCATTTTGGCTTAAAACTTTGTAGCAATAGTTTTGCAAGATGTGTATAGCATTTGCAGATTTTGGAATTAAATGCTATTTAGTTGCACATGCAATATATCCATACGTGGAACAAAAAATGAAAAAAGTATTACAACCTTTAATGATTGTCGCACTTAGCTTGCCAACGTTGACCTTTGCGAATGCTACAGCGACAACGACCACTGCTGCAAAAGTTCAGGCTGCTGTAGGACCCACTACAGCACAGGCTCAAGTAGATAATGGTCATGTAACAGTGGCAAGTCCACGTACAGGTATCCGCTATACCTTTGCCAATCCTGATCAACGTCCAATTGTGTTGCATACTGCTGCGATTGCACCAGCGAATGCTGCTAATGTAAATCGTATTGTGGCTTCAAATCCAGCACTGTCTGCAGCAAGCCAAGAACGTGCCAAACAGGCATTGTTGGGCGAAGCAGTTGTGGCAACCAATCCACAATAAGTTTTAAAGCAGACTGGCAAGCGATGCTGCTTGCTCAGCTGTACGTTTAAATATAAAAAAACCAGTCTAAACGGCTGGTTTTTATATTTCAGAGCCTACATAAACAAAAAGCGAAACGACACAGGCGGATGCTCGATTTTTTCTTCATTTTCCACTAAGCTGTGACATTCTCAAATTTGTACTGGAAATTTCAAAATGGCAGTTGGTGACGTCTCTATGCCACATATGCATGTGGTCAAAGGTGTAAAAATTGGTTCAGCTGAAGCCTATGTGCGCTATCAGAACCGACGTGACCTGGTTATTTTTGAATTTGCAGAAGGTTCAAATGTTGCGGGTGTATTTACCCAAAATGCATTCTGTGCTGCGCCTGTGCATGTCTCTAAAGCACATTTAGCACAAACTAATCCACGTTATTTGGTGATTAATACAGGTAATGCCAATGCGGGTACGGGTAAATTGGGTATGCAAAATGCAGAAACCACCTGTGCCAAATTGGCTGAATTGGCGGGTGTATCTGCACAAGAAGTTTTGCCATTTTCTACAGGGGTGATTGGTGAACAATTACCTATTGAGCGTTTGGTCGCAGGTTTAGCACCAGCTTTGGCGTCGTTGCGTGATGATGCATGGCATGATGCCGCCACAGGCATTATGACCACAGATACCAAACCAAAAGGTGCGTCTGAGCAATTTGAGCTCGATGGTATTACATACAGCATGACTGGTATTTCTAAAGGCGCAGGCATGATTCGTCCGAATATGGCGACTATGCTTAGCTATGTTGCGACCGATGCCCCGATTCAACGTGATGTATTACAACAATTGCTCAAGCAAAGTGTAGAGCAATCTTTTAACCGCATTACCGTAGATGGCGATACTTCTACCAATGACTCATGCATTTTAGTGGCGACAGGTCAGGCAGGCGGTACGACAATTAGTAGCAATAATGATCCACGTTATGCGGTGCTATTGGATGTTTTAAATCGTGTGATGCTGCGTTTGGCGCAATTGATTGTTCGTGATGGCGAGGGTGCAACGAAATTCATTACGGTTCGTGTTGAAGGTGGCGCTAATACTCAGGAATGTTGTGATATTGCTTATAGCATTGCACATTCGCCATTGGTAAAAACCGCTATTTTTGCCTCAGATCCAAACTGGGGGCGTATCCTTGCTGCGATTGGTTACGCAGGCGTCCCTAATTTAGACGTTGAAAAAATTCAGGTTTGGTTAGATGATGTGCAAATATGTAAAGATGGTGGCGCTGCCGCAGACTATACCGAAGAAGCAGGTGCAGGCGTCATGGCGCAAACTGAAATGACCATTCGTGTAGATTTAGGACGCGGACAGGCCTCAGATACAGTCTATACTTGTGACTTATCTTATGATTATGTCAAGATCAACGCGGATTACCGTTCGTAAAATTTAAATTGAGTGAGAAAGCCTCCGTTGTGAGGCTTTTTTAGCATTTAATCGGCAAAGGGCTGGTGAATGAGCAAATAGCCCCCATATCATCAGTGACTTGAGTACGCTTGTGTTAGGGCAAGCATGAAGATAGAGAAGACGTTGTTATGAATGATGCGACCAATTTAATTGCCAATGAAGCAAAATCGATTGTGCAGGCGCATTTAGATCGCTTGGGTGAAACCAAAGAGCACCATTTGAGTGAGCAGGCCAAGCAGGAAAAATTTGCGCAAATTAAAGCAGAACTCGAAAAGCGCAATGCTGTCTTGGTTGCCCATTATTACTGCGATCCAGAAGTACAGGAATTGGCAGAGTACACGGGCGGTTGTGTTTCAGATTCTCTGGAAATGGCACGTTTTGGTCGTGATCATGCTGCAACAACATTGGTGGTGGCTGGGGTGAAATTTATGGGTGAAACAGCCAAAATTTTATCACCAGAAAAAACTATTCTAATGCCAACTTTGGAAGCGACTTGTTCACTCGACTTAGGTTGCCCTGTCGATGAGTTTAGCCGCTTCTGTGATGCACATCCTGATCATACTGTTGTGGTTTATGCCAATACTTCTGCTGCGGTAAAAGCACGTGCAGACTGGGTCGTGACATCTAGTTGCGCAGTTGAAATTGTCGAGCATTTAGATAGCTTGGGTGAAAAAATCATTTGGGCGCCTGACCAGCATTTAGGTCGCTATATTCAAAAGAAAACTGGGGCAGATATGTTGCTGTGGGATGGTTCATGTATTGTGCATGAAGAATTCCGTTCGCGCGGTATTGCCAACATGAAAGCGCTGTATCCAGATGCTGCAGTTTTGGTACATCCAGAATCACCTGAAGCTGTGGTTGATATTGCTGATGCAGTGGGCAGTACTTCACAGCTAATTCAAGCTGCGAAAAACTTGCCGAACGAGCGTCTTATTGTGGCAACTGACCGTGGCATTTTCTATAAGATGCAACAAGCGGTACCCAATAAAACTCTGATTGAAGCACCAACTGCAGGTGAGGGGGCAACTTGCCGCTCATGTGCACATTGCCCGTGGATGGCAATGAATGAATTAGATGGAATTTTGCATGTGTTGCAAACTGGTGATCAAGAAATATTCGTTGAGCCTGCGCTTGCAGAACGTGCTAAATTACCGTTAGATCGTATGTTGAATTTCAGTGCGAGTCTGAAACGCTAAAATTGATTGAAAAATATCAAAAATGCTTGATAAATATACGGTTGAAGCTTTTTTTTAATTTTTTTTAAATATAGGTGTTGACGTCTTCGGGCGTCACGCCTAGAATGCACACCGTACCGCACGATGTGCGATACACAAAAAGCTGAGATGAATCGGAGCATAGCACAGCCTGGTAGTGCACCTGGTTTGGGACCAGGGGGTCGTAGGTTCGAATCCTACTGCTCCGACCAATTCTTCAAGGCAACGTATCGCATGATATTATGTATCATCGGTCATGCGCCTGTAGCTCAGTTGGATAGAGCATCCGCCTTCTAAGCGGATGGTCACAGGTTCGAATCCTGTCAGGCGCGCCATTTTTGGGTGGCTTGGTATATAAGAACCAAATATGATGGTGGATGTAGCTCAGTTGGTAGAGCCCTGGATTGTGATTCCAGTTGTCGCGGGTTCGAATCCCGTCATTCACCCCAATCTCTTTAAGAGATAAACGGAGCATAGCACAGCCTGGTAGTGCACCTGGTTTGGGACCAGGGGGTCGTAGGTTCGAATCCTACTGCTCCGACCATTTTCTAAAATAGAAATGGTCAATAGATAAAGATACCGCGTTAAGCGGTTTTTTTATGCCTGAAATTTAGAAAAATACTTTTGTTGATTACATCTTTTAGGTGAAATAAAAAAAGCCTCAATGACTGAGGCTTGATGATCCGTTGAAATTTCTGTAGGGCTTTAAGGTACTATGGTCACATTTACCCGACGGTTAATCGCGCGATTTGCTGGTGTATCGTTGCTCACCATCGGTTGAGATGCTCCACGACCAATCACCTGAATATTGTTTCGTTCAAAACCTTGATCTAAAAAGATCTGAGCGACACTTTGGGCGCGTTTTTCAGAAAGAGTTTGATTGTAGCTGGGTAACCCCACATTGTCGGTATGTCCAATAAATTTAAGTTTATCTAGATCATATTTATGCAGTTGTTGTGCCAGCTGATTCAGGCGTTGTTGCTGAGGTTTTTGGATAGCATATTCATCAAAACCAAATAATAAACGTTCAGGCAAAGCCAGTGTCCAGCCATCATCACTCAAAATAAACCCTTCATTTTTAAGCATACGTGCTTGTTTATAGCTGACATTGCCTAAGCTCATACATGCGCTGAGCGAAACCATAACTAAAATGAGAGAAGTGATCAGAACCTTTTTAAGCATGTGAAACCTGTTTATCAAATGGAGCGTAAAACTCTGTCCTTCAGGGCAGAGATGTAAGCGACACGACATGAAATGTCGTTGGGTTTTTCAAAAATCAACACCTTTAATTTAACATGATCTAAAATAAGCCCATGAAAACACTTAAATTACGCATAAAAGACAAACATTGCAAGGTGCTAGACCAATTAGCATCTGAGGTGAACTTTGTTTGGAATTATGTGAATGATTTGAGTTTTAAACACCTAAAAAGAACAGGTCACTTCTTTTCAGCATTCGACATGGCAAAGTACACCAAAGGTACTTCAAAGCTCTGTGGATTGCATAGCCAGACAATTGATGCAATTAGAGAAGAATTTGTCACCCGAAGAATACAGTATAAAAAAGCAAAGCTGAAATGGCGTGTTAGCAACAAGAAATCAGCAAGAAGATCGCTTGGTTGGATACCATTCAAAAAATCAGGACTGAAATATGCTGATGGATGGGTTGAGTATGGAAAAACCAAATTCGGCTTATGGGATAGCTACGGTTTAAGCAAATATAGTGTTAGAACAGGCTCATTTGTTGAGGATAGTCGTGGGCGTTGGTATGTGTGCCTGGTCGTGGATTCACCTAAGTTAGACAAACCAACTGCAACTAAAGCCATTGGCATTGATCTAGGCTTAAAAGATATAGCCACCTGTTCTGATGGCACTGTGATTTCAAATCCAAAGTTGTATCGTAAATATGAACAAAAACTAGGTATAGCTCAACGAGCGAAGAATAAAAAGCGTATTCGTGCATTACACGCCAAGATTGCAAATTGTCGTAAAGATCATTTGCACAAAGCAAGCACCATGCTTGTAAAAGAAAATGCACTGATTATTGTTGGCGACCTGAGTGCAAAAAAACTTGTAAAAACTAAAATGGCTAAATCTGTTTTAGATACAGGCTTTTCAGCATTCAAAACAATGCTCAAGTATAAATGCGAGAACGCAAGTGTATTGTTTGAGGAAGTCAACGAAAGTTTCACAACCCAAATGTGTTCGTGCTGTGGTGAGATCACCGCAAGCAGTCCGAAAGGTAGAGCAGATTTGCGAATAAGAGTATGGGAATGTGAAAACTGTTTAAATACCAATGATCGGGATTTAAATAGTTCTAAGAACATACTTGCGCTTGGGCTTAAGCGTCTAGCAGTAGGAATCACCTCCGTTTAGGGAGGTGAGGAAGTCAATGTTTGATTGAGGTGAAATATACCATTTTATTTTATCGCGTTTCGCTTTAAGCATGGCACGATCTACATCAGCAATTAAATTTTCTGGTGTCTTGGCATATTCAGTTAATGCCACACCAATACTAACATTTAATGAGACTTGCTGCTGTTCGTATGTAAATGTGGCTGCATAACAGTTGTGAATTTTTTCACAGAAATTTTCCAATTCAGCCTGTGTATATGAACCTGTCAGAATCACTGCGAATTCATCTCCGCCTAATCGTGAAACAAAAGCATGCTCGGGCAAAATATCGATAAGACAGTGTGAAGAATCACGTAAAATTTCATCACCAATTAAATGACCAAATTGATTATTGATTTGGTTGAAATTGTTGATATCTAAAAATAAGACTGCAGCACTGGTAGTTGAACCATTATACAGTTTGAAAAGTGTTTCATAAAAATAATGTCGATTTGGCAGTTGAGTTAAACTGTCATATTGAAATTGATGTTGTAATTTGTTGTTTTCTGAAGTTAAATTCTTATGCGATTGCTCAATTTCCTTTAATAGACTATTAAAGGCATAACTGAGTTCGTGCAATTCCTGAATATCTGAACCAGAAATACGCATTTTGTAATTTTGTTGCGTGCTAATATCACGTGCAGAATCAACAATTGAGGTTAAGGATTGCATGAGATATTGATAAATTGAATTAATCGACCAAAACACGGCCATCAACATTAAAATAAAACCAAAACTTAGCCCAAGAACAATTTTGAGCAAAAAGCTGATCAGGTCGCTCGAATTACCGTAGACTAGCAGTTCGCCATATTTTTGTTGATCGTGATTAATACTCAGACGAACAGGGTCGTGGAAAAACAAATAATCTAACAAGGCTTGAATTGAAAATCGGTCAAGGTCTTGTTGTTCAATAAATGCCATACGCTTTTGTTGGGCTGAAAGCACTTCAATGGAGCGGACAGGATGGCGCTGTGTATGTTCAGTTAAGATTTCATTCAAAGTGATCTGATCGTTAAATACAACTGCAGGTTGAATACGTTCATTCAATGTGGTTGATAAATTTTGCAGACTATTTTTAGCGTAGGTGTTCATGGTGTAAGTCGAAATGACCAAAAAAATTCCAGAACAAATACAAAAGGTCAGTATAAAAATAGTGAGTTGAGAGCGCGTAAATAACTGATGCAAGGTAATAGGAGTGTATAACTGCTTCATGAGTTAGGCTCCGTTGGTTTTGCAAGTAATAACACTCGTGGATCAATATGCACTTTCGACTGAGTTAAGCTTTCTAAGTTGACTTTAAAAGCGTAGTTTTGATTCTTTTTATATAAACAAAAAGCGCTGCCTGTTTCACAGTCCACATTATTCAAGCTAATCGAAAGTGCAGGAAAATCGACTTGATGAATTAAAATCTGCTGTTCTTCAATGGCTGATAGAGTTGAAAAGATCAAAATTTGACAATCATTCTGCTTAATAGCATGCGTTTGAATGGCATGAATATCGTATTTATGATGTGCAGATGCATAGTTTTTAAAATGTTGTGCAACACTCGTGTTATCCACAACACAGAGTTTAGGCGTGTCTAGTCGCCATTTAGCATAAGCCAAAATTGAAAATGTGGTGCTGTACACACTTGGAGGTGGTGCTGCATGTAAAGTAGGGGCTGAAATTGCTATGAATGACAGTAAAATTATTTTTTTTTTAAAAGTTCGAGTCATCTCAACACAACATTAAAATAGATCAAAAAATAGTTTAGCTAAAATTTAAAAATAAACATACTGCTAATTTTGGCTAAGAATACGACAAAGTTTAGAATTGTTGATTAAATATTGCTCATATAAGCGCTATTTTTGCTAAAAACAAAAAACAGGGCTTGCAAGCGATGGGAATTCATCTATAATGCACATCCATCGGCGGTGATGTTGGTAAAAACTTGTTGAAAAACAATAGCTTGGTTGATTGATTCAAGATTAATTGAGTTTGTTTTGAGTAGATGGGTTTGAAAATAAAATCAACATTACATGTTGACTTTCTTAAAATAGAGAGTAATATGGCCGACCTAGCTTGATGCTGACGAAGCATCGAGAAGATCATTAAGAGATTATGAAGAACAACTTGTGTGGATTTTTACTGATTGATTAATCGAAATATTATCATTGATTGATTGGTTTAAATTACTCGAAGTTTATTTGAGCGAAATTTAAGTCAGAAAATTGATGAGCCAGATTTGGAAGTTTAGATTAAAACTTCAAAATGATTTTAACTGAAGAGTTTGATCATGGCTCAGATTGAACGCTGGCGGCAGGCTTAACACATGCAAGTCGAGCGGGGGAGGTTGCTTCGGTAACTAACCTAGCGGCGGACGGGTGAGTAATGCTTAGGAATCTGCCTATTAGTGGGGGACAACATTCCGAAAGGAATGCTAATACCGCATACGTCCTACGGGAGAAAGCAGGGGATCATTTGACCTTGCGCTAATAGATGAGCCTAAGTCGGATTAGCTAGTTGGTGGGGTAAAGGCCTACCAAGGCGACGATCTGTAGCGGGTCTGAGAGGATGATCCGCCACACTGGGACTGAGACACGGCCCAGACTCCTACGGGAGGCAGCAGTGGGGAATATTGGACAATGGGGGGAACCCTGATCCAGCCATGCCGCGTGTGTGAAGAAGGCCTTTTGGTTGTAAAGCACTTTAAGCGAGGAGGAGGCTCTCTTGGTTAATACCTAAGAAGAGTGGACGTTACTCGCAGAATAAGCACCGGCTAACTCTGTGCCAGCAGCCGCGGTAATACAGAGGGTGCGAGCGTTAATCGGATTTACTGGGCGTAAAGCGCGCGTAGGTGGCTAATTAAGTCAAATGTGAAATCCCCGAGCTTAACTTGGGAATTGCATTCGATACTGGTTGGCTAGAGTATGGGAGAGGATGGTAGAATTCCAGGTGTAGCGGTGAAATGCGTAGAGATCTGGAGGAATACCGATGGCGAAGGCAGCCATCTGGCCTAATACTGACACTGAGGTGCGAAAGCATGGGGAGCAAACAGGATTAGATACCCTGGTAGTCCATGCCGTAAACGATGTCTACTAGCCGTTGGGGGATTTGATCCTTTAGTGGCGCAGCTAACGCGATAAGTAGACCGCCTGGGGAGTACGGTCGCAAGACTAAAACTCAAATGAATTGACGGGGGCCCGCACAAGCGGTGGAGCATGTGGTTTAATTCGATGCAACGCGAAGAACCTTACCTGGCCTTGACATAGTAGAAACTTTCCAGAGATGGATTGGTGCCTTCGGGAATCTACATACAGGTGCTGCATGGCTGTCGTCAGCTCGTGTCGTGAGATGTTGGGTTAAGTCCCGCAACGAGCGCAACCCTTTTCCTTACTTGCCAGCATTTCGGATGGGAACTTTAAGGATACTGCCAGTGACAAACTGGAGGAAGGCGGGGACGACGTCAAGTCATCATGGCCCTTACGGCCAGGGCTACACACGTGCTACAATGGTCGGTACAAAGGGTTGCTACACAGCGATGTGATGCTAATCTCAAAAAGCCGATCGTAGTCCGGATCGCAGTCTGCAACTCGACTGCGTGAAGTCGGAATCGCTAGTAATCGCGGATCAGAATGCCGCGGTGAATACGTTCCCGGGCCTTGTACACACCGCCCGTCACACCATGGGAGTTTGTTGCACCAGAAGTAGGTAGTCTAACCGCAAGGAGGACGCTTACCACGGTGTGGCCGATGACTGGGGTGAAGTCGTAACAAGGTAGCCGTAGGGGAACCTGCGGCTGGATCACCTCCTTAACGAAAGATTGACGATTGGTAAGAATCCACAACAAGTTGTTCTTCATGACGATGTATCTGAGGGTCTGTAGCTCAGTTGGTTAGAGCACACGCTTGATAAGCGTGGGGTCACAAGTTCAAGTCTTGTCAGACCCACCACTACTGACGACGCAAGAGATTGCAGAGTAAACGGAAATCAGAAACATTGACTTATTGATAAGCTGGGGACTTAGCTTAGTTGGTAGAGCGCCTGCTTTGCACGCAGGAGGTCAGGAGTTCGACTCTCCTAGTCTCCACCATACATTACAAAGTAATGTAAAACTGAAGTTAAATTCCAAAGATAGCTTATAGAATTTAGTAAATAGGTTAAATCGTAAAGATTTAATGATTTATTAAATTCTGTGATTTATCACAGTGAACTACTCGCTGACGAGGCGGTAGGAAATCATTAACAGATTGGCAAAATTGAGTCTGAAATAAATTGTTCAACTCATTTAATTCAAGATTGACAGTAATACTTCGGTGTTACGTTTTAATTACGAATTGAAATGAGAACTAGCAAATTAACTGAATCAAGCGTTTTGGTATATGAATCTAATTGAAGCTGTACAGTGCTTAAGTGCACAAGACGTCAAACTGTGAATTAAATAAATATTTTATATTTATTTAATTGTCTTAACTCTACTTGTAGGGGTTAACGACTGTTTGGGGTTGTATAGTCAAGTAATTAAGTGCATGTGGTGGATGCCTTGGCAGTCAGAGGCGAAGAAAGACGTGATAGCCTGCGAAAAGCTCCGGGGAGGCGGCAAATATCCTTTGATCCGGAGATTTCTGAATGGGGGAACCCACCTACCTTAAGGTAGGTATTGCAACATGAATACATAGTGTTGCAAGGCGAACGCGGGGAAGTGAAACATCTCAGTACCCGTAGGAAAAGAAATCAATTGAGATTCCCTCAGTAGCGGCGAGCGAAAGGGGAAAAGCCCATTAAGTTATGTGTGTTTTAGTGGAATGCTCTGGGAAGTGCAACCATAGTGGGTGATAGTCCTGTACACGAAAGGGCACACATAATGATGACGAGTAGGGCGAGGCACGTGAAACCTTGTCTGAATATGGGGGGACCATCCTCCAAGGCTAAATACTCCTGACTGACCGATAGTGAACCAGTACCGTGAGGGAAAGGCGAAAAGAACCCCTGTGAGGGGAGTGAAATAGATCCTGAAACCGCATGCATACAAGCAGTGGGAGCCGACTTGTTCGGTGACTGCGTACCTTTTGTATAATGGGTCAGCGACTTATATTCAGTAGCGAGGTTAACCGCATAGGGGAGCCGTAGAGAAATCGAGTCTTAATAGGGCGTCTAGTTGCTGGGTATAGACCCGAAACCGGGTGATCTATCCATGAGCAGGTTGAAGGTTGGGTAACACTAACTGGAGGACCGAACCCACTGTCGTTGAAAAGCCAGGGGATGACTTGTGGATAGGGGTGAAAGGCTAATCAAACTCGGTGATAGCTGGTTCTCCCCGAAAGCTATTTAGGTAGCGCCTCGGACGAATACCATTGGGGGTAGAGCACTGTTTCGGCTAGGGGGTCATCCCGACTTACCAAACCGATGCAAACTCCGAATACCAATGAGTACTATCCGGGAGACAGACTGCGGGTGCTAACGTCCGTAGTCAAGAGGAAAACAATCCAGACCGCCAGCTAAGGCCCCAAAATCATAGTTAAGTGGGAAACGATGTGGGAAGGCATAGACAGCTAGGAGGTTGGCTTAGAAGCAGCCACCCTTTAAAGAAAGCGTAATAGCTCACTAGTCGAGTCGGCCTGCGCGGAAGATGTAACGGGGCTAAAACTATGTGCCGAAGCTGCGGATGTATACTTTGTATACGTGGTAGGGGAGCGTTCTGTAAGCCGACGAAGGTGGATTGAGAAGTCTGCTGGAGGTATCAGAAGTGCGAATGCTGACGTGAGTAACGACAAAACGGGTGAAAAACCCGTTCGCTGAAAGACCAAGGGTTCCAGTCCAACGTTAATCGGGGCTGGGTGAGTCGACCCCTAAGGCGAGGCCGAGAGGCGTAGTCGATGGGAAATTGGTTAATATTCCAATACTTCAGTGTAATGCGATGAGAGGACGGAGAAGGTTAAGTCAGCCTGGCGTTGGTTGTCCAGGTGAAAGGAAGTAGGCATGCATCTTAGGCAAATCCGGGGTGCTCTATGCTGAGATCTGATAGCAAGCTGTACTTGTACAGTGAAGTGGCTGATACCCTGCTTCCAGGAAAAGTCTCTAAGCTTCAGTTACACTGGAATCGTACCCGAAACCGACACAGGTGGTCAGGTCGAGTAGACCAAAGCGCTTGAGAGAACTCTGCTGAAGGAACTAGGCAAAATGGTACCGTAACTTCGGGAGAAGGTACGCTGTTGATGGTGATAGGACTTGCTCCTTGAGCTGTCGACAGCCTCAGAAACCAGGCCGCTGCAACTGTTTATTAAAAACATAGCACTCTGCAAACACGAAAGTGGACGTATAGGGTGTGATGCCTGCCCGGTGCTGGAAGGTTAATTGATGGGGTTAGCGTAAGCGAAGCTCTTGATCGAAGCCCCAGTAAACGGCGGCCGTAACTATAACGGTCCTAAGGTAGCGAAATTCCTTGTCGGGTAAGTTCCGACCTGCACGAATGGCATAATGATGGCGGCGCTGTCTCCAGCAGAGGCTCAGTGAAATCGAATTCGCCGTGAAGATGCGGTGTACCCGCGGCTAGACGGAAAGACCCCGTGAACCTTTACTGCAGCTTGACATTGAACTTTGACCTTACTTGTGTAGGATAGGTGGGAGGCTTTGAAACTCGGACGCTAGTTCGAGTGGAGCCGTCCTTGAAATACCACCCTGGTAATGTTGAGGTTCTAACTCTGTCCCGTTATCCGGGACGAGGACCATGTCTGGTGGGTAGTTTGACTGGGGCGGTCTCCTCCTAAAGAGTAACGGAGGAGTACGAAGGTGCGCTCAGCGTGGTCGGAAATCACGCGTAGAGTATAAAGGCAAAAGCGCGCTTAACTGCGAGACCCACAAGTCGAGCAGGTACGAAAGTAGGTCTTAGTGATCCGGTGGTTCTGTATGGAAGGGCCATCGCTCAACGGATAAAAGGTACTCTGGGGATAACAGGCTGATACCGCCCAAGAGTTCATATCGACGGCGGTGTTTGGCACCTCGATGTCGGCTCATCTCATCCTGGGGCTGAAGCAGGTCCCAAGGGTATGGCTGTTCGCCATTTAAAGAGGTACGCGAGCTGGGTTTAGAACGTCGTGAGACAGTTCGGTCCCTATCTACCGTGGGCGCTGGAAATTTGAGAGGATCTGCTCCTAGTACGAGAGGACCAGAGTGGACGAACCTCTGGTGTACCGGTTGTGACGCCAGTCGCATCGCCGGGTAGCTATGTTCGGAAGGGATAACCGCTGAAAGCATCTAAGCGGGAAGCCTACCTCAAGATAAGATTTCCCCGAGGCTTTATGCCTCCTAAAGAGCCGTTGAAGACTACGACGTTGATAGGTTGGATGTGGAAGCATAGCGATATGTGAAGCTGACCAATACTAATTGCTCGTGAGGCTTGACTATACAACACCCAAACAGTTGTTGTATCACAAGCATCAATCGATTCATAAAAGATCACTTAAACCTGATCAGATCAAATATCTTGATTCAGCCCTTGCTGAACATGAAATTTCAGATACAATAGCCAACCTGTTAATAACTCATTTGGAACGAAGTAAGGCATTACAAGCGAAAGCATCGAGCTTAAGCAATGTAACTAAGACCCGAACAAGTCCATAACAGTTGTGCTGGCGACAATAGCAAGAGTGAACCACCTGATCCCTTCCCGAACTCAGAAGTGAAACCTCTTCGCGCTGATGGTAGTGTGGGGTTACCCATGTGAGAGTAAGTCATCGCCAGCTCATTATTCAAACACCCTCAACTAACGTTGAGGGTGTTTTTTTATGCATAAAATAAAATGTTAAGAATAAAGACTACTAAAATATCCGTATTAAAAAATATTTATGATTTTAAATAAATCTATGTTATATCTTATAAAACGGCATAAAAATTGCTTATTAGAGCTTATTGGATTAAGTTGTTGAAAATCAATTATTTTAAAAGAGTAGTAAGATATGAAGTTATCGGTTGGACTTAAAGTTGCAAACTCCTTGTCACTGACACCGCAGTTACAACAAGCCATTCGTTTGCTTCAACTTTCAAGCTTGGAGTTAGAACAAGAAGTTCAAATTCAATTGGATAGTAATCCTTTATTAGAAAAAATCGAAGAACAAAGCAGTATTGAAAGCTTATCAACACTCGAAGACCAAGAGCGAGATCAGAAAGATTTAACAAAAGAACTAAATGCAGATCATTTGCCAAATGATTTGCCGGTAGATACGGATTGGGATGATGTGTATACCCACTTACCGACCAGTTTAGGGGCGGCAGAATATGAAGAGCGAGAGGATAATCGTCAAGGCCACTTAGGGCTAAAAGAACACATGCATACGCAAATTAATTTGTTGCATTTTTCGCAAGTTGAACAGTTAATTGCATATTGTATTGTCGATGCTTTGGATGACAATGGTTTTTTGGATTGTGAAGTATCGGAAATTACTACATCGGTGCAGCATCTATTGGCATCTATGGACTACGAAGATGAAGTGGAAGATGACGAAGTTCTAGTGGTGCTGAAACATATCCAGCGTTTAGATCCAATTGGGATTGGTTCACGGAATTTGGCTGAGTGTTTATCTATTCAACTTGAAAGTTTGGCTATAGATGTGCCATACCGTCAGGAAGCGCTACAGTTAATGCAGCATTATGAGCTTTTAATCTCGAATGATTTGCCGAAACTACTGAAGCAAACAGGTTTGAACGCTACGCAGTTACAACATGCCGTGGCATTGTTGAAAACATTACAAGCACATCCTGGTACTGCATTTGAAGATCAGGATTCAGACTACCAAATTCCAGATGTGGTAGTTAGTAAAAAACAGGATCATTGGCATGTGCAACTCAATCCAGATGTTGTGCCTAAGCTTAGAATTAATTCCTTTTATGCCAATATGATTAAACGCGCAGATCAAAGTGAAGATAATCAATATTTGCGTAATCAAATGCTAGATGCGAAAAACTTTATAAAAAGTGTTGATGAACGTCATAAAACCTTATTAAAGGTAGCGACTTGTATTGTGCAACATCAACGTGAATTCTTTGAAATTGGCGCAGAAGGCATGAAGCCTTTAATTTTACGTGACGTAGCTGATGAAGTTGAATTACATGAATCGACCGTTTCACGGGTAACGACCAATAAATATATGCTCACTCCACGTGGATTGTTTGAATTGAAATATTTCTTTTCAAGTCATGTTGCGACCAGTTCTGGTGGAGAAGCATCTTCAACTGCGATTCGTGCAAAAATTAAAAAACTCGTCTCTGAGGAAAATCCGCGTAAGCCTTTGTCTGATAATACAATTGCAAATTTGCTGAAAGCCGAAGGTATTGATGTGGCGCGCAGAACGGTGGCGAAATATCGTGAGTCATTAAATATTGCATCATCTTCTGAACGAAAAGTCTTGATCTAATTTTTAAAATCGGTCTATTCTAAGGATTCATTATGACTAAATAATGAATCTTTTTTCTTTGAAGGAATAGTTAGACATGATTTAAAGTGACCTCTACAGTGATCTGTTATTTGGCAATCAATCATGTGAACTATGCCTTCCTAATCCTAATGAAGGTGAGGGATAGAATTATGCAAATAACAATTCGTGGACATCACTTAGCTATCACCCCTGCAATTGAAGAAAATATTCGACTTAAGTTTGCACAAATGACCAAACATCTCGATCAGGTCAATAGTATGCAGGTGAAATTAAGTAAAGATCATCAAATCGATAAACATTCTAAAAAAGGCAGTGCCAATCATATTGCTGAAGCGATTATTCGCTTGCCCGGCACCGAGCTGTTTGCGCAAGCTTGTGCGGATGATATGTATACTTCTATTAAGATGATGACTGAAAAATTAAAACGCCAATTAGAGAAGCATCGGAAGATGCAACTGGACTACCAGCCTTTAGCGATTTAGCCTTAAGGTGGTTTTAAAAGAGGTTTTTGATAAACCTCTTTTTTTATTGCGATAATGTATACGATTAATGAATAATTTTTTCTATTTATAGTAAAATGACAGGTTTTTACACCGTTGGTCCTATAAGAGGTCTTTGTGATGAATAGTGAACAGCTCACTGAAATTTTAAAAGCTGCTTTTCCAGAGGCTGAAGTTGCTGTAAGTGGGCAAGGCGGCAAGTTTGATCTTCGTATTGTAGATAATCAATTTGATGGCAAACGTCCTGTTGCTCGTCAACAAGCTGTGTATGCACCATTGAATAGCTATATTGCCAGCGGTGAAGTTCATGCGGTAACAATTCGTGCAATGACACAAGAAGAATGGCGTAAAGCAAGCTTATTTGGAGCTTAATAATTTAATGGATAAATTTTTAATTCAGGGCGGTAAAAAGCTCGAAGGTGAAGTGCGTATTTCTGGTGCAAAAAATGCAGCGTTGCCACTTCTTGCTGCAATGATTCTTGCAGAAACGCCAATTACATTGAAAAACGTTCCAAATTTAAAAGATGTAAATACCTTGGTGAAGCTGATTGCGGGTCTAGGCATTACTATGTCCTATGAAGGCGACACAGTAATTGCAGATACTTCAACACTTGATAACCAGTTTGCACCGTATGAGTTGGTAAAAACCATGCGTGCCTCTATTTTGGTGCTTGGCCCATTGGTGGCGCGCTATGGTAGTGCAAAAGTATCTTTACCTGGTGGATGTGCCATCGGCTCACGCCCTGTTGATCAACATCTTAAAGCACTAGAAGCTTTGGGTGCTGAGATTGAAGTTGAAAGTGGCTATGTGCACGCTAAAGTCAACGGGCGCTTAAAAGGTGCTGAAGTGGTTTTTGATATGGTGACTGTGGGGGGGACTGAAAACATCCTCATGGCTGCAGTGCTAGCAGAAGGTGTGACTACCATTCGTAATGCTGCACGTGAACCAGAAATTACCGATTTAGCACAAATGCTGATTAAGATGGGCGCTAAAATTGAAGGCCTAGATACAGATACTTTAGTGGTAACTGGTGTTGAGCATTTGCATGGTTGTGAATATTCAGTAGTCGCTGACCGTATTGAAACAGGTTCATATTTAGCTGCTGCTGCAATTACGGGCGGTAAGGTGAAAACCACGCATACAGATCCTGCCTTATTGGAATCTGTATTAGACAAGTTTGAAGAAATGGGTGCAGAAGTCACTCGTGGAGATGACTGGATCGAGTTGGATATGACTGGTAAACGTCCTAAAGCAGTAAGTTTTAGAACGTTGCCACACCCTGAGTTTCCAACCGATATGCAGGCACAATTGATGGCTGTGAATGCGATTGGACGTGGTTTTGCTACAATTTCTGAAACAATTTTTGAAAACCGTTTTATGCATGTCCCAGAGTTGTCACGTATGGGTGCCAATATTCAGGTGGAAGGCAACGATGCTGTCGTGACAGGGGTGGAAAAATTATCTGCTGCACCTGTGATGGCAACGGATTTACGTGCATCGTTCTCTTTGGTATTGGCAGCATTGGCGGCAGAAGGGGAAACATTGATTGACCGTATTTATCATATTGATCGCGGTTATGAGAATGTAGAACAAAAGTTACAAGGTTTAGGCGCCCAAATTAAGCGAGTAAATTGATGAATGACATGAGAAACGATGATCCTAATTTTGACGTAATGGGTAATTTTGATCATGGTTTAACTTTGGCATTAAGTAAGGGGCGAATTCTAAAAGAAACTTTGCCTTTATTGGAAACTGCGGGAATTAATTTACTAGAAGACCCAGACAAGTCACGTAAATTAATTTTCCCGACCACACACAAGCAGGTGCGTATTCTGATTTTACGTGCCTCAGATGTGCCAACTTATGTTGAAAATGGTGCGGCGGATATTGGTGTTGCAGGTAAAGATGTGTTGATGGAGCATGGCGCGCAAAATGTATATGAGCCGCTTGACCTGAAAATTGCCAATTGTAAATTGATGACTGCTGGAAAAGTTGGTATGCAGCGCCCGAAAGGTCGTTTAAAAATTGCCACTAAATATGTGAATTTAACCCGTCAATACTATGCGAGCTTAGGCGAGCAGGTTGATGTAATTAAACTTTACGGTTCAATGGAATTAGCACCATTGGTCGGTTTAGGTGATTACATTGTCGATGTGGTGGATACAGGCAATACTTTGCGTGCCAATGGTTTAGAGCCTTTGGAAGAAATTTGTAAAGTATCTTCACGTTTGATTGTGAATAAAGCCAGTTTTAAACGTAAGCAGCATTTGTTGAATCCAATTTTAGCACAGCTTGAAAAAGCAGTGGCAGAACGTGAGTTAGCCAAACAACAGTCGGCTTAATCACAAACAGTAAATCAATCTTAAAAACCGCCATTCAATGGCGGTTTTTTCATGTTTGCCATTATTCTATTCTTGAATGATTTTGAACGTGAATTTCCATAAAACATGCTTGCTTCGCAATGCATAGATTCCCACAAAGCCCTTGAAACAAGGTAAACTAAAGTTTTCTATCTAACCTTGTGGGTAAATTGATGCGACGTTTATCGACTCAAGATCAAAGCTTTAAACAAGCCTTTGCAGACTTGTTGGCTTTTGAAACTGTCAGTGATCCTGAACTTTTAAAAACTGTAGATCAAATCATTGCTGATGTGCGTCAGCATGGCGATGCTCAGGTTCTTAAACTCACTCAACAGTTCGATCGACATCCAGCGCATCAGTTTTCAGAACTTGAGTTAAGTCAGGAACAACTCAAAGCTGCTTTTGATGGTCTGAGTATAGAAGTCCGTGAAGCTTTGGAATTGGCTGCGATACGTATTCGTGAGTTTCACCAAGCGCAAAAACAAGACGGCTGGACTTATGTAGATGCCTTGGGCAATACGCTTGGACAAAAAGTGACTCCTTTGGATCGTGTAGGTATTTATGTACCAGGCGGTTTAGCGTCTTATCCATCTTCGGTGTTGATGAATGCAATACCTGCGCATGTGGCGGGTGTGCCTGAAATTATTATGGTTGTACCAGCACCGAATGGCGAGCTGAATCCACTGGTTTTAGCAGCGGCTTATTTGGCAGGAGTCACCCGTGTCTTTACCATTGGTGGAGCGCAAGCCGTTGCAGCTTTGGCCTATGGAACAGAAAGCATTTCATCTGTAGATAAAATTACAGGGCCGGGTAACCGTTTTGTGGCAGCTGCGAAACGTGCTGTTTTTGGTCAAGTCGGTATTGATATGATTGCAGGACCATCTGAAATTTTGGTCTATGCTGAAGGGGAAAATAACCCTGAATGGTTGGCGATGGATTTATTGTCTCAAGCCGAGCATGATACCGTGGCGCAATCTATTTTTATTACACCAGATGAACAGTTGCTGAATCAGGTAGAACAAGCGATTGAACAGCACTTGGCGAATTTGCCAAAAGCTGAAATTGCCCGTACTTCTATTGCAAATCGTGGGGCATTGGTTTTAGTAAAAGATCGTCAGGAAGCGATTGAACTGATTAATCAGGTTGCGCCTGAACACTTAGAATTGTGTATGGATGAGCCACAAGTGATGGCTGAGGAAATCCGTCACGCAGGTGCAATCTTTATGGGGCGTTATACCCCTGAAGCGATTGGTGATTATTGTGCAGGGCCGAATCACGTTTTACCAACCTCGGGTACAGCACGTTTTTCATCACCTCTTGGCGTGTATGATTTCCAAAAACGCTCAAGCTTGATTATGTGCTCGGTAGATGGGGTGAAATCTTTGGCGCGTACTGCTGATATTCTGGCGCAACAGGAAAACTTGGATGCGCATGCGAGATCAGCGCGTTATCGTTATCAACCATAAATAAAAAGCCAACCTCCCCCTAACCCTCACTTGCGCTTCATTTTAAAGCAGTACTTTAAAACTTGCTCAGGAGAGGGAACTTACATTGAAAGAATTAGTTGTCCGCTAAAGCAATATGTAGGTTATAGGAGATTCCTCTCCCTTTGGGAGAGGTTAGGAGAGGGGAAATAAGAGAATAAAGATGTCAAATATCACCACAGAACAAATGCGATTTTGGAGCCCTGAAGTACGTGAGCTTGAGCCGTATGTACCGGGTGAGCAACCCAAAATCCAAAATTTATTAAAACTGAATACCAATGAAAATCCGTACCCACCCTCATCTAAAGTGGTGGAAGCGGTACAGCAGGTTTTAGAAAACTCGGCTGATGCACTGCGTTTATATCCTGACCCAGATGCAAGCGAGCTAAAGCAAGCTATTGCCAAACAGCAACATGTGGCTGTTGAAAATGTCTTTGTGGGCAATGGTTCCGATGAGGTTCTTGCGCATATTTTTAAAGCATTTTTTGTTCAAGAGTTGCCGATACTTTATCCTGACATCACCTACAGTTTTTATCCTGTTTACAGCCAGTTCTTTGGGGTAAAAACCAAAGTGCTGCCGCTAAATGATGATTTTGAAATTGTAGTCGCCGATTATAAGCAAGCCAATGGCGGTATTATTATTACCAATCCGAATGCACCGACCAGTATTGCTTTAGGTTTATCTGCCATTGAAGAAGTTTTGCAAGCCAATCCAAATTCTGTGGTGGTTATTGATGAAGCCTATGTCGATTTTGGTGCAGAATCTGCAGTGAAATTAGTGGAAAAGTACGACAATTTAGTCGTCTGTCAAACGACTTCTAAATCACGTTCTTTGGCGGGTTTACGTGTTGGATTTGCCATTGCACAGCCACATTTAATTGCCGCATTGGCAGCCGTAAAAAATAGTTTTAACTCTTATCCAATGGATCGTTTTGCGATAGCCGCTGCCGTAGCATCCTTTGAAGATCAGGCTTATTTTGAGGCACAATGCCACAAAGTAATTGCTAGCCGTGAGACATTGGTTGCAGATTTAACAGTATTGGGTTTTAAGATATTGCCATCAAGTGCCAACTTTATTTTCGCATCACATCCTGAACATGATGCAGGTGAATTGGCTGCAGCATTACGTGAACGTGGCATTATTGTGCGTTATTTTAATAAGCCAAGAATCAACCAATATCTACGTATTACCATTGGTACAGACCAACAAAATCAGCGCTTGGTCGACACCTTAAAACAAGATATTTTGGCTTAATTGCTTGCATTATAAAAAACGAGTGGATCAAATCATCCACTCGCTTTTTTGTGATTCAGCTTTTTAATTGAATTGTATTATTTGTCAGGTGTGTACCATGTTTTGAGTAAGTCGAGCATTGCCGAAACTTTATCAAAACATTCCTGATATTCTGCCTCACAATCTGAAGCGATGGTAATTCCACCGCCCGCCCATAATGAAACATCCTGCTGATATTTTTGAATAGAACGAATGAGTATATTCCAAGAACCTGTGCCATCGGCATCAAAATAACCCATCGATCCACAATATGCGCCACGAGGCGCGCCTTCCAGTTCATCTATAATTTGCATGGCCCGAATTTTAGGGGCACCTGTAATTGAGCCACCGGGCAAGGCCGACATCAACACATTAAAAGGATTAATCTCAGCTTTTAAGGTTGCAGTAATCTCACTGACCATGTGGTGCACTTGATTAAAAGATTCAATATCAAATAATTTAGGTGTTTTTACGCTACCAGTTTCGGCATAAACACTTAAATCATTACGTAATAAATCCACAATCATGACATTTTCAGCTTGATCTTTTTGGGACGTTTGTAATTGAAGTTTAGATTGCTGATCTAAAAGTGGATCATCATAGCGTGGTGTGGTACCTTTAATGGGCTTGGTGGTAATTTTCCGCTCTGCTTCAAATTCAATAAATAGCTCTGGTGAGCAGCTTAGAATTTCAAAATCATGGATGCGTAAATAACCTGCATAAGGCGCATTGGTCAGTTGCCAGAATTCTGCGGCAGTTGTTAAAAGCGGACCCTCAGCTTGGGCTGTAAACTCTTGTGTCAGATTGATTTGGTAGCAATCACCCGCCACGATATAGTCTTGTACACGCTTAAATGCCTGTTGATAGTCGGTGAAATCCCAGCGTGCCTGACAAGGCGTCATGAGATGGAAAGGCTTGGCGGGTGCTGTTTGAAGTATATGGTGTGCGATAAAATCATAAATTTCTGCAGCAGATTCATCTGAGCTATAAAAATACCAACCAGACGCTTCTTGTTGTAAATAACTTTTAAATTGACCTAAAAATAATGTGGGTTGCTGACGTGCCTGTAAATTAATGTGTTGTTGGGCGGCAGCATCATAACTGACAAAGCCCATCACACTACATAAAGCCGATGTATCTGTTGCTGATGGAGAAAGATATGCAGTTAAATCTAGTGTATTGGCACTACGGGCATATTGGTCTAATGCTGTTTTTTCATAGAATTCAAGCTGCTGATTTTGTTGAATACAATAAGTTTCTGCCAAAAAAGCAATCCGTGACTGTCCATTATTTTGCAAATAAATACTATGTGAAAGCCCAGCAAGTGCTTGCAAAATTCTTTCCGCTAAAAAACTGGCATCACATAATAATTTTTTAAAATGAATAGGATAGGACATAAAGCAGAATGGTTGAGAGATTAAAACTGCTATTTTACATGATTGCAGCAGATAAAAAGCAAATAACCGTTTGTCGGTAAGATGTGGATTGCGACCAACAGCAGTTGAACAAAAAATAACTCAGATATACCTTTGTATGTGCAAACCGGCTACTCAAGGAATGTGTGTCAGTGTTGTCCTCATCAAATAAAAATACAATCACTGGCACTGAGTGGTAAAACCAAAAAAATAATACTCTCGGGAGAGTAACAAGATGAAAAAATTTACTAAACTTGCTTTGGTATCATCAATCGCGTTAACGACAAATGCAATGGCAATGCAGGCAATGGACGATACTGCATTAAGCGCAACTACTGGTCAAGATGGTTTAAGCATCGGGATTGGTATTTCTAAAATCGAAATCGAAAAACTTTTAATCCATGATAATGATGGTTTGGCTGCAAAAGGTGCTGCTGGTGACCTAGGTTATGGTGGTACTGGAGATGCTGGTGCTATCGTAATTAAGGGCAATGGCGAAGGAAAAACAGCGAATCATGGTGTAGTGATTGAAGCTAATATGTCTGATTTAAGTAATCCGACAAAATATTTATTAGAATCTCATAATTTAGCAGATTTAGTCATTGATACAGATGCTGGTAATACTGCTGATGGTGGTGCATTTATTAACGTAGCTGCTCAAGTAGCTGGGCTTGAAATTAATATTGGTGAAATTGGTGTCTCTGCATCGAATGCTAAGCCAGTAGCAGGTGCTACGAGCATTCGTCGTGGTAATGATGATAAAAACTATAATGCAATTTTATCTGGCTTAACGTTAAAAACAGGTAAAATGGATGCCAATATTCAATTGGGTGCAGCGCCACAAGGTGCCATGATTAAACTTGATACCACAATGGTGGGTGGTTTAGAAATTGCAAACTTAGGTATTTTAGATAACTCTACTAAAGAAGGTACTGGTGATGGTACTGTAGGTAATCGTGCAGCAGGTGAAATCTTTATTGAAAGTATTAAGTTTGCAGATGCTAATTCTACGGACTTAACCTTAAAGCAAGATATTAGTGTGATAGGTAAGGAAGGTGCAAACAATGGCTATATTCAAATCATTAGCCATGGTGGTGCAAAAGATAATTATGTACAAGGTATCCGTTTAGGCAGTAAGACTGCTGCTTCTATTGGTGATATGGAAGTTCAAGGCTTACAAACTTATTACGGTGGTAGTACATTGCAACCTGCTGGTTATACACAAGGTGCAAAAATCACCATTTCGGGTCACTAATTTAAACACTGAAAAAGCGCGTGAATTCACGCGCTTTTTTTTACAAATAAACTGATGAGTTCGCAAAAAAATAAAGAAAGCACTGTTTTTTTTCTATAAAACGAGTATCTTTCTAAATACAAGGAAGTAGAGTGAAAACTCTAAAAATAAAAATATTAGGCAGGTATTGCCGAGAACTAAAAAGTAAAAATATATGTTAGAGATCGCTTTGGGCTCGGCATTGATCTATTACGCTGCCACACAAGCCTTTGATTTAAAAGAACAGCATCCAGAAGCTGTGCACTATACAGAAACTTTGGATTCTAGAAATAATTCATTTACCCGTATGCATAGAGAACCTGTGCAAATTAAACCTGCTTTAGAAGATCAATTCCGTGGCATTGTACGCCAAGCCTATGACTATAGCTGTGGTTCTGCAGCGTTAACGACTTTGCTCAATGGTTATGTTGGCACACAACTGAACGAACAACAGACCATGAGTGGTTTACTTCGTTATGGAGAGTATGAGCGAATTATCGAGCGTCGTAGTTTTTCATTGTTAGATATGAAGCGCTTTGTTGCTGCTTTGGGGCTAGAGAGTGGGGGGTATCGTGGTGAATTTGAAGATTTAGTCAAGCAAGGGCAGCCTGCAATCGTACCAATTTCTTATGCAGGTTTTAAACATTTTGTGGTGTATAAAGCCTATAAAAATGGGCGGGTTTATGTGGCTGACCCAGCTTTGGGCAATATTAGTTTTGATGAAGAACGATTTAAGGACGTTTGGGAAAATAACACCCTGTTCTTAATTAATGTAGCACCTCAGCATCGACAAAATATGTTGGCATTACATGAAAAAGATTTACGTCATGTTGAGGATGCTACTGTGAATCGCTATGCCTTTGTCGATATTCAATATCCACAATTTGCCATGGAAAAAATTGCAGATAAAGCATCGACTATACGTTTAGAGCGTAATTTAAATAAAGATTCTGAAAATTATGGACAGTATGAGCATCGCTATTTAAGACTCTACTACAAAAACAAATAATACATTGTTCACAACATACAAAAATAAAAAATGGAAGGGGTAAATCATGGAACGTAAATGGATGAATAAAACCTTATTGGCGCTTAGTATCCAAATGGTAATTGGGGTAGCGTATGCTGCAGAAGAGCCACAGCTAGGGGAATATGAAACAACAGCTGAACAACAGGCTGAAGTATCAGAAGCAACAACTGAAGTTTCCGCCACAACAGCTGAAACAAACAGTACTGAGGCGGTAGTGACTTCAACAAATGGGGAGCAAGCCGCTTCTACTGCATTGCAGCAACAAGAGGGTGATGCAACCAAAGAGGCCAACTTAGAAGAAGTCTTTACCTCAAATGAACGTCAATATTCATTGATGAAACAAGGTGAAATTTCATCTTACTACGACATTGATTATACCTATTATCGTGATACCCAACTTGATCTTGAAATGGCACAAGGTCAATTATATCAATTACGTGTACAAGAAAATGCTTCTCATGCTTTAACCAATACCTTTACAGCACAGTATGGCTTGCGTGACAATCTGACCTTGTCGGCATCTTTACCTTTAGTGGCAAAAACAGATTTATTAAAAGATACTACAGCTGCAGGTTTAGGGGATATTTCATTAGGCGCACGTTGGGAACCGTTCCCACTTAAAGCAGGTCGTTTGCCTTTAATTTTATTTGCCAACCTTTCGACCAAGACTGGTGATAGCCCGTATGAAATTAACCCCGTCAAAGATTTGGCTACAGGGAAAGGTTATTACTCGGTCGGTTTTGGGGCAAGTACCCGTAAATATATTGATCCTGTAGTCTTGTTTGCCTCAGCTTCTGCCAACTATGGTTTAAAAGAAAGTGGCTTAAACCAAATTCGTGGTGGGCGCATTATTGAAGAGTTTGAACCGGGTGTTAGCGGTGGTTTTGCATTTGGTTTTGCCTACTCGTTTAATTACGATGTGTCTAT
Source organism: Acinetobacter sp. A2 (assembly GCF_048537555.1). Lineage (NCBI taxonomy): Bacteria > Pseudomonadati > Pseudomonadota > Gammaproteobacteria > Moraxellales > Moraxellaceae > Acinetobacter > Acinetobacter sp. A2. Next base: position 2,298,428 of record NZ_CP183239.1, on the reverse strand, counting down.
GACTATGTCATATCAGCAAAGCTTTAATACTGGTTCTGAATTTTTTTATGAAGGTGGTGAAAGTTATTCACCAGCCGATCAAACCAGTTCAACTTTAGCAATTTCACTCGGGGTGCGTGTATCACCAGAAACCATTGTTAATGGTACGGTGGGTATTGGTTTGACTGAAGATGCACCAGACGTGTCACTTGGTTTGTCTTTCCCATTAGATATTCTCGGTTTTGGTAAAAAAATTCGCTAAGAGGCTAGTCGCATGAAAATGATACGACTTCGCCCGTTAGTGACTGCTATTTTACTGTCGGGCTGTTCGGGCGCTGCATTTGCGCAGCTTGGGCAAAACTTATCTGTAGATATTCGCTCTTTAACCATGGGGAATGCAGTTACTGCCGATCCACCTGGTATTAGCGCGATTCACTTTAACCCTGCAGCACTGACTAAAATTGAAGGTCTACAAACTGATGTGCAAGGGGTATTGGCACATTTTGATGTGCAGCGCGAGCTTTCTGTACCTGCTGGTTATGATGTTTTTGGATACTCTGATGACCCTGTCGTGTGTAATGATGGGCCAGAGATCATGGCAGATTTCTGTACCGACTTTAAGGGGACAGTACAGGCAGATGTAGAGTATCCGACCCTTTATGTGCCTATTCTGAAAAAGTTTGTGGATTTGGGTAAGGGCATGCCGTTGGCAGCTCCAACCAATGGGATTGCCTATAATCCTCCAGGGTCAAAAGTGACTTTTGCCACGGCACTGTATGCGCCTTTAATTGCAGGCTTTGGCGCAGAAGATGGTAACCCAGGTAATTTTATGGGGCAGCAAGTAGCGCTAGAGCGTATTACTTATTTGTCACCATCCATCGCTTATCAAGTGAATGATGAGTTGTCGGTTGGGGCTTCCATTGGTATGTCTTATCAAGCCATTGCCATGAACACCGATTTACGTTTCCCGAATGAGTTGATCGGGATGTTGCGTATGGTGGATGAGGTCGTTTGTACCCCATTTAAAGAAAACTCAGACATTATTACTGATATTTTATTGCTCGGTATTTGTAATGCTGAAGAAGGGATGAACCCTTTTTCTCGCTTTGGACAAATGCAACTGGCAGTCGAACAGAGTCTGAGCCCAAGTTATAACTTGGGGATTCTATGGGAACCAACTGAAGATTTTAGCTTTGGTATGGTGTACCAAAGTGCCGCTAAAATGCGTTTAAAAGGCAAATATCATATTGATAACTCTAAAGCACCACGAGAGTTAATCAATGGTTTGATGTCATCTCCGACAGGGCAAATTCTAGCGGCGATTCTTGGCTTTCCAAGCTATATTCCAGCCAGTGAATCTGGTTTGGTATCTATGGATTTTGAATATCCTGCGCACTTTCAGGCGGGGATTAAATACAAAGTCATGCCTGATTTACAGGTGAATTTTGATGTCGGTTGGACAGATTATAAAGCTTGGGATAAATTTAAATTTGAGTTTGATCGTCAAATTTCTGCCCTTAAAATTGCAAAACTACTTTCAGAACATGTTTCTGATAGCTCTTTGGCTTTGCCGCTTGAGTTTCAGTCGCCATGGAGTTGGGGAATTGGTGTTGAATATTCAGCAACCGATCGCTTAAAACTACGTGCGGGTTATGAACCACGTGGCAGTGCCATTCCTGATAATAAACGTAACACCATGGTACCTATCAACAATGCGCGTTTGTTTGGTTTGGGCGTAGGTTATCGTTTTGATGCAGATACAGATTTAGATTTATCGATTGGCTTTTTACAGAGTAAGGACAAAATACCTGCCAATACCAGTAGCTTAGCCAACAAAGAAGGTGTGAATAACTTGTTATTAAACCCTTATGCGGGGCTAAACGTAAAAACAGATACCAAAATTACAATTCTTGGATTGAGTTATAGAACACGATGGTAAGTTCAGTACAGAAAATAAAACGGACTTTATTTTCAAAGTCGATTGTGTTGCTGCTCGCCAGCACAGGATCGGTGTGTTACGCCAATCAGTTTTACACCATTATTGGGCCAGATGGTCGTCCGATTGTGGTGCAGCGTAATGCCGCAGAAAAAAAGAAAACCATAGCCGCGCTGGAAACAGCACAAAAACAAAAGAAAGAGCAGCAAAAACCAGCTCAACCCGTTGTTCAAGCTGTGCCTACACAACAAGTGATACCAGCCACCTCACCACAACTTAAAAGTGCATCGGAAAATGCTGCTCAAAAGACTCTCAAAGAGCAAATACAAGAAACTGCACCAAGCTCTAAAGTTGTTGTTCAGCAAGCAAGAACGATGCAACAGCAGCAAAAAGTACTCGTAACTCAAGATGTTGAACAATCCAAGCCATCTTTAATTGCAGAGAACACTGACATAGCCTCAAGCACACAGAAGCTTGTAAAAGCATCTAGCGTAGATGTTGCGAAAACCAAGCCAAAAATATCGAGTGTAATCGGCTTGGAAGAAAATTCTGCATCACCTCTTTCTCAGTCTGCAATTGTGGTTGAGGCGAAAGCTGAAACAGATGCGACATCATCAGGTTTTATGGAGATGGCGGGTGAGAAATATGTCAAGAGTGAATATTTAGAAGACCAAGAATTTAATTTAGAAGGGAAAAAGCGTTTTTACAGCATGCCTGAAGGGGTAATTGATACGAAGCATGGTGGTGGTGCACGTATGCAGGTGGTTGAGCGTGAACGAGGTGTGAATCGTTCTGTTCTACAAAAAATTTTCCAAAAGAAACCAGTAATTGAGCCACAAGCAATTGTTTTAGCAGCAGACTATTATCGTGTGTCCCATGCAGAAGCAGTAGCTAGTTTGGGGCAAAGTTGTTTTACTGAAACTAAAAAAAACAAAGCCAAAGTTTTAAAAGCACAACAGGATTTAAACTTATGGCCGCGCGCGCCACTTACTGAAAAGTTTGATTATGAGTTGGTCAAAGTATCCGATTCAATTCAGAATATACAAATCAACTCTTATGCGACTAAACAAAATAATCCGACTTTTTATTGGCCATTTGTGGTATTTCTAGATCAGAAAGGTTGTGTGATTGAAGGTGCTGGCGGCTTTAGAAATCAGGATACTGCCAGCAATGGATTACGCCATGAGGTTATTGAAGGTATTATTCAGCTGCCTGCAAACAGTCATTATTTACTCTTAACCCCATTGGCTTCTGCGGTAGATATGGAACATCGAGCGCTCAGTAACCAAGGACAATTAAAACTCATTGCGATACGCTAACAAAAATAAGAGAATTCAGGATGAAAATTAGACAGATTTTACCTTTTGCGAGTACGGCATTGCTGGCAGCTTTAAGTGGTTGCGGTGGAGAAAGTGCCAACATTAATCCAGAACCAAACCCTGTACTCTACGTGAATGGAAGTTGCGCCTCGAATACTACCGACTGTGTCGAGTTTGCGTTGGATTACCCAGTTGATGGTTTGAACTTTACCTGTAGTAGTGATGCCAGTAAAACTTATATGACCTTCATTGAGCCAACGAGTAATGCTGCTACTGGAAAATGTAAGGCAGGCGATAAAGTACACTTCTTTATTCAGGAAAAGACCAATCAGCAAATTGATTTGGGCACAGTATCACTAGCAGATATTGGGGTAGTGAGTGCGGCAGGTGCAGGGTTCCCACGTTTAAGCGTGTTGGATATGGCAAGAGGCTTAACTGGTCGAGCAGCCACAAGTTTAAATAATCCTAGAGATGATACTGTTCAAGTGGCGACTGCCATTGTGAGAATTTTACAGGCTTTGTCTGTTGAAACAGGAAAATCTGTCCCGGGTGATATTCAACCTTTATATATTTCAACCCTGAAAAAAGAACAATTGGCTGATATAGGCACTTCTGTTAAGGCTACTGATTTTAGTTCAGGTGCCTACGCTTTAATTTTACGTCCTTGGGTAGATGTGTCCCCAATTTCTCAGGAAACAGCATCTCAGGCCCTGAATACTTTGGTATATATGAATAATTCGGCATTGTATCAAGCCAATTATCCAATTTTGGCTAAAGAAGATTCTCAATTACCCCAAGGTTTATATGGTTGTAACTTAACAGATTGTAAGACAGCAACCCCTGCATTAAAGCACTTAATTGGACAATATCAGCTGATTACGGACCGTGCAGGTTATACTTTCGGTTACGGCGTGCAGTGGAAAGGGGCTGTAACAGCAAGTAGTGCTAATCCAATCTTATCTGTGAGTGGTGACCTGATTCGTAACGCACGTCCTGACCGTATGACAGCAGCTCCACAAACGACTTGGGTTGATCCGCTTACCAAGCGTATAACAGAACCATTCCGTTTTAGTGTAAGCACCAATACTGCCGATGATTTTCAAATTACTCAAGGTAAAGTCTATAACGACTATTTGATTGCGGGCACAGAGGGCTTTTATAAACTTCTGACTAAATTAAGTACAGCAAATCCTGCCGATTACGGTTTGTGGCAGCAAACTATTGGGACGGATCAGTTTAAAGGTTCATTTGATGCCTATAAATTTTTTCCAGTGAACTTTTTAGATAATCGTGTTTTTAAAACCGTGAAAAATGTGAATGTTGATGAGTCTTATATTTTCCCTTTATATGCGACCTTAACTTTCAATTTTGCGAATAGCACGGCTACGCCAGTCAAACTGGGAATTGTGCTGGATGAACATGGCAATATTCGGACAGATATTGGAGCAAATGCAACGGAAACAGACATGTCGGGTCAGTGTGCAACTCTGAGTCAATCTGAAGCAAATTTGGTAGATACAAATGGTATCACTCAACATCGTATTGGAGTTTTAGGTACAGCTGATGTAGATAATAAGGCCGTAACGTTGCGTATGATATTGGCCAATTCACGTTTTCAGCAATTGGATGGAGCTGTGATTGGTTTAAATACCAAAATTGAACAGGTGGAAGGGACTAGCAATCAAAGTATCGTAGTGGGTGGGGCTCGTGCCAATATTGGCAATTTGGTGGCTGGAAATTCGACTCATATCACCTTGTCAGACTTTAGTGGTTCTACGGTGCATTGGAGTAATATTTATAATGCACAGTTAGCGACTTACGTGAATCAGAGCACAAATCAAGCTTCTGAAGCTGATCAGGCCTTAAGTAAAATTCAAGGTGGTACCGTAAGTATGGCGGTGGCAAGTTGCGATCAGGCAAATAAAGTCCGTACCTAATCGCTTCATCATGTTGAAAACAATAAGCCCATCTTGACGATGGGCTTATTTTTTAACTGTTTGTTACTCGCTGTGGAATTAAAGCTTTCATACTTAACCCGTATGATCGGTACGAGAACCTAATGTTTCTAAATGTGTGGTGAAATGATTGTTCTTTCGATCTGCAAAGTAGTGTTGCAAAGTTCTTTCTACACTCGGGAAAGCCAGTTCTGACCACGGAATTTCATCTTCGCTAAATAGGCGTGATTCAATGGTTTCCTCACCTGCACCAAATTGACCATTCAACAATTGCGCCTTGAACAGCACATAAATTTGTCCAATACGCGGAATGTTGTACATACAATACAGTTGTTCAATCTTAATTTCTGCTTCGGCTTCTTCACGGGTTTCACGTGCTGAACCTTGTTCCATGGTTTCAAACATTTCCATGTAGCCCGCAGGTAAAGTCCATAGACCATAACGTGGCTCAATGGCACGGCGGCACAACAAAACTTTATTTTCCCAAGTGACTAAGGCACCGCAAATGACTTTAGGATTGACGTAATGAATCGTGCCACAGGCACGACATACCTGACGCAGTTGTTGATCGCCAAGCGGTATTTTAGTTATTGTTTTTTGCCCACAATTGCCACAAAAGTTCATATTGATCGTCATTGCCGAAGGGAGTTCTCAGAATAACTGAAAATTTCGACTTTGGCATCCTCTCTATCTATTGCTCGTGCATTTCAGCTATGATGAAATAATAAAACAAGGAGAACAATAAAGTATGTTTGATCATTCGCTCACGCATCTATTACAGCAACGTTTGCGCTTTTCCAAAACACTTAGAGAAGCGCATGCTGCGGTATTGATTGCAATTACAGATGAGCATGATCCTAAAGTACTGTTAACACGCCGTTCTACTTTATTAAATAACCATGCAGGCGAGGTGTCTTTTCCTGGGGGGAAACGCGATCCACAAGATACCAGTAATATTGTGGTGGCATTGCGCGAGGCACAGGAAGAAACTGCGTTAAATCCCTTTGATGTGCAATTGATCGGCGACTTGCCTATGCAAAAAGCCCGTAATGGGATGTTGGTTAAACCTGTGGTGGGGCTCATCTCTCCAGAAGTTGAATTAATTCCACAACCTTCAGAAATTGATCGAATCTTTTTTGCATCGTTGCAGCATTTGATGGAAGCACCACCCATGCCTTATGAGGTGAATTTTGCTCAACAAAAATTATACTTTCCGAGTATGCAAGTTGAAGATGAAGTGGTTTGGGGTTTAACTGCGCGCATGTTGGTGTCCTTGTTTGAATACGGTCTGGATTATCGTAAAGAATGGCCGTTCTTACTGAACTCACCCAAATTTAAAAAATAAGCTGACTTTATAACAAATACCGACATTTACACTCAAAGGAAGGAATCATGCTGTATAAATTTCAAGGTCATGCACCTAAAGCTTTACAACACCCATGGGATGGCTGGGTGGCTGATAATGCCACAGTGATTGGTCAGGTAGAGCTTGGACAGAAAGTTAGTGTCTGGTTTGGCGCGGTGATTCGAGCCGACAACAGCAAAATCAAAATCGGGCATTTTAGTAATGTGCAGGAAAATGCGGTTTTGCATACCGATGCAGGCATTGAAATGAATATTGGTGATTATGTCACCATTGGGCATCAGGCCATGCTACATGGTTGTACCGTGGGTGATAATAGCCTGATAGGCATTAATGCTGTGGTGTTGAATCATGCTGTGATTGGGAAAAATTGTATTATTGGTGCCAATGCTTTAATTCCTGAAGGCAAAGTCATTCCAGATAATTCTGTGGTGATGGGCTCACCAGGTAAAGTCGTGAAAACTTTAGATGAGTCGGCTGCAGCGCGTTTAAAAATGAGTGCTTTGCATTATGCAGAGCACTTTCCGCATTTTGTGAACTTGGAGCCTACTACGCTTTAGGGGCGTCTATTCTGTTGCTATAGGTGCGTATTCAATATAACGCTGCAAACCTTTTAGCAATAAATCTTGCTCGACTTGTGGTTGATATTGTTGCAAAAACTTGGCAAATAGCGGGGCATCGCCACCTGTTAAAATTAGTTTGCGTGGCGATTGCCGAATTACATGTTCAATGGTGCTAAGTAAACCCAATAAAATACCATGATGAACCGCATCGATGGTGCTGCGTCCTGGGGTGAGTTCATCAAAGGCCGCATCTGGAATTTTAATGCCTTTGGTATTTTGAATGAGCGCATCACGTTGTAAATACAGATTCGGTAAAATGTAGCCGCCTATATGAGTTAATCCATCAGCTAAATCAATAGTCAAAGCTGTACCACAACTGATGACACAGTAGTTTTCTTGTGGATCACTGGCAACGGCAAGCACTTGTAGCCAGCGGTCAATCCCAAGTTGCTTAATGTCATATTCACAGTGCAAGCCTGCATAATCAGCATGTACTTTGGCATAAATCACAGGCACATTCAGAGTCTTTAAAATCAAATGAATGCGTTGGTTGTTCTTCTGATCTTGTACTGAAGACACACCGACTTTATGCACATTCAGGCTTTTAAAATGTTGAATTAAGCCAAGTAATAAATCGGCAGGAGATTGCAAATGTAATTCTGCCTCATGCTCGATCACACGTTCATTCTCAGTTACCCAGTACTTCAGGCGGGTATTACCAATATCTAGCCATAAATTTTTCATGATGTTGACTCGGTGGCTAAATCAAGCGGGCGTAATCGACCTTGATAAAAAACTTCGATACCCTGTGCCGTTTCAATTTGCACTGCGCCATCATCCTGAATACCTAAAAACACACCCTCGCACGTGCCTTTAAAGTGTTCAAATTCCACTCGTTGTTGTTTGAATGCTGCATAGTGATTAAAGCGGGATGCTAAATTGTAGCAATCATGATTAAACCAGTCGCAGGCTTGCTGGATAGCAAGATAAAGTTCTGCAACTAAACTGATACGGTTTATTGAGGTTAAACCAAGCTCGGTCAGAGATGTGGTTTTTTGATCAATGACGGGTGAGCTGACAGGTGAAAGATTGAGTCCGACACCGACGATTACTTGCTGAGCCGAAATTGGCTCAATTAAGATGCCGCCCCATTTGCCTTGTGGGCTGTATAAGTCATTCGGCCATTTTACTTGTAGATCAAGCGCCTCTAGACTCGGCATTTGCAAGATATTTAACGCAACTTCTAAAGCTAAACACCCATTTACAGGTGTTCGTAAATTTAGCAATGTGCTTAAATAGATGTTCCCTTCGGGTGATACCCATTGCCGTTGACGTTGTCCTCGACCATGCGTTTGTCTGGTACTACAGACCAAGACACTCTGCACACCTTTTTGTGCAATTTCCCGTACATCATCATTGGTAGACGTGGTAATCGGCTTCAGGATGAGTACTTCTGGAAGCTGACCTGCTTCTGTGAGTTGTTGTTGCAGTTGTCGGGTTTCTACATCCATACGAATTTACAAATAGTGGAATATATTTATGGAGTTAATCATATATTTATTGATTGGTGCAATTGCCGGATTTACAGCAGGGCTGTTTGGTGTCGGTGGTGGCTTAATTATTGTGCCAATTTTATATATTGTGTTCACTCAACTCAATTATGATCCTTCGGTGTTAATGCACATGGCCGTGGGAACGTCATTGGCGACCATTATTGTGACTTCAATTAGTTCAGTCAGTGCGCATCATAAAAAAGGTGCGGTGATGTGGTCTGTGTTCCGTAATCTTGCACCGGGTTTGGTGGTTGGTGCATTTGTGGGAGCCGGCATTGCCGATTTTCTTTCTGGTCAAGGCTTACAGTTACTCATTGGTGCTTTTGCGTTGTGGGTCGCTTTTAAAATGTTTAGAGGGGCAAATGTTGCAGTAGCTCCATCTCATCATTTGCCATCTACACCAATGCAAGTCATGGCAGGCGGTGGAATTGGCATCGCCTCTGCGATTTTTGGTATTGGCGGCGGCAGTTTAACTGTGCCGTATTTAAGCCGTTATGGTGTCGTGATGCAAAAAGCTGTAGCAACTTCAGCAGCTTGTGGTTTGCCAATTGCAATTGCAGGCGCATTGGGTTTTATCTGGTTTGGTAAGCAAGCAGAAGTCGCTGTACCGAATACCATTGGTTATATTCATATTTATGCCTTTATTGGTATTAGTGTGATGAGCTTTATTACGGCAAAAGTAGGCGCTAAAGTCGCACATCGCTTATCGCCAGCAATGCTAAAAAAATGTTTCGCCTGTTTGTTGACCACAGTCGGATGTTACTTTGTCTATCAGGGGCTGCGTGCATTTTTCTAATTTCTGCGGGCAGTATTCTTTATTTTTTATCTATTTTCTTTATTTTAAGCCGTGTAAAATTGGCTATAGCGCCATGAAATTGTCAGACAATGTCATGGTTATGTGATCTGTTTCGCAGTAAAAAAGTCAGATGCTTCGTTTGGGACTGTGGTGTTACAGTAAGTTTGCTGCTCAATACTTATGCTGTAGCTGTAAATCATACAGTCCTGAACTTCATCGCTGCATCTTATAAAAACAAGATAGGAACAGTATGCAACAACAAGAATCAGAGAGTTTGTCGGAACAAATAGCCCAACATATTGCTGAGCAAATTATTAGTGGTGATTTGGTTGAAGGTGAGCGTATTCAGGAACTGCGCATTGCCAAAGAGCTAGATGTCAGCCGTGGATCGGTGCGTGAAGCGTTGTTGTTATTGGAACGTACCCATCTAATTGAAATTTTTCCGCGCCGTGGGGCAATGGTGACAGAAATGTCGGCACAGCAAGTGCGGGCGTTATTTGATAGCAGCAGTTTGCTGTTGGGCTATATTGTGCAACGCATTGCCGATACGTGGCGCATAGATGAAGCTGAAATCTTACAGCAGCTTTTGCTGCAGTTGGCAGAGCAATGTCGTTTGGGCAATACCGAAAAATTTTATGATTTAATATTTCAATATTTGGCACAGCAGCCCGACATGGTTGGCAATATCTATTTGATGAAGTTTTATCAGGAATTGTTGCCTTCACTAAGACGTAGCTATTTTTTAACCTTAAATACCTCGCGTCGGGAGTTACAAGAATCTTTGGAATTATTTAAACTGGTGAGTGATGCAATTTTAAGCAGAAAATCACAACAAGCCACTTTATTTATGGAAGATTTTTGCCGACACTTGCGCAACTTGGTGTTGGAATCTCTGACCCGTATGAAACAGATCGAGCTTGCCTGGGCAAGACGTTCACGCCGTTAATTGGGACATTATGCGTTTAAGCAGCTTAAAACTTTCTGGCTTTAAATCTTTTGCCGACAGTACGACCTTACATTTTAAAGCCAACCGTACCGCTGTGGTGGGGCCAAATGGCTGTGGTAAATCCAATGTGATTGATGCCATTCGTTGGGTGATGGGTGAGTCCAGCGCACGTCAGCTGCGTGGTGGCAGTATGCAGGATGTCATTTTTACGGGAACCGCCAAGCGTAAACCAGTGGGCGTGGCCAGTGTAGAACTGCGTTTTGATAATACCTACGGCAAATTAGGCGGTGCCTATAATGCCTATAATGAACTGTCAGTCCGTCGACAGGTCAACCGTGATGGCAAGTCAGAATATTTTTTAAATGGTACCAAATGCCGCCGTCGTGACATTACCGATATTTTCTTAGGCACAGGTCTAGGCCCACGTTCATATGCAATTATTGAACAGGGCATGATCAACCGTTTGGTCGATGCCAAACCTGAAGAAATGCGGGTGTTTATTGAAGAAGCCGCAGGTGTGTCACGTTATCAGGCGCGTCGTCGTGAAACCATGTTGCATTTGGATCACACCACACAAAACCTTGCGCGTTTGGAAGATATTGCAGCTGAACTCAAATCACAGCTGAAAACTTTAAAGCGTCAGTCTGAAACAGCCATTCAGTACAAAGCACTTGAGAGTGAAATTCGTACCATTAAAGTAGAAGTGCTGTCTTTTCAATGCGAACACAGTGCACGTTTACAGCAAGAATATACCTTGAGTATGAATGAACTTGGGGAAAGCTTTAAACTGGTACGTTCGGAGCTGACTACTTTGGAACATGATTTAACTGCAACCAGTGAATTATTTCAGCGTTTAATTCAGCAATCGACACCGTTGCAGCAAGAATGGCAGCAGGCAGAAAAAAAACTGGCTGAACTCAAAATGACACTGGAACAAAAACAAAGTCTGTTTCAGCAAAATACTGCAACCTTATCGCAGTTAGAACAACAAAAAGCACAAACCAAAGAGCGTTTGCAGTTAATTGAATTGCAGCTAGAGACTTTGTCCGATCAACAAGATGAACAGCAGCGTAATGTGCAGCAGCAAGATCAGTTAGCGCAGCAACATCAACAGCAGTTGCAGGATTTAAAAGCCCAGCAAAGTGGTCAAACCGAGCAGTATGCACAAATCAAGGCACAAGTAGAGCAACAACAACAAAAACATGTGCAAATGCAGGCACAAAGTGAGCAGCTTGCCAAAAATATCAGCCGCATTGAACAGCAAAAACAAACCTTGACTCAGCAATTTGCTCAGATTCAGCAGCAGGATGGGCAAGACAACCTGCAGCAATTACACGATGAAAAGCAGCGTTTGCAGATGGAATTAGGCGTTTCAGAACAGCTTATTCAGGAAACTACGCTGCAACTGAGTACATTGCAGGCACAGTATCAATCGCATCAAACACAGTGTGCAGCGCTGAAATCCGAAATTCAGATTTTGCAGTCTGAGCAGAAAAATCTAAATCAATTGCTCATTAAGCAAAGTCCCAAAGTGGCAAACGATGTAGTGCAGTTGATGCAAGTATTACAACTTGCAGATACAGCCAAAGCACATGCCAGTTTGATTGAAAAGTTTTTATCTAAATGGCTATCTGCACAGTTGGTCGATTTAAATAGCGCCTTTCAAGACAGCTGCGCACGTCAGTTAAAAGTAAATGCTGTTACAGATCACCAAACATCGGCCATGCAATTGTCTGGCTGTGAATGTTTAAGTGACTGGATTACTGCACCACAAAGTTCTTTGTGGCAGCAGGTTGCGATTGCAGAAAATTTATCACAGGCTTTGGCTTTGCAAACGCAATTGCAAGCAGGGCAATCTATTTTAAGTTTAGATGGTTATCATGTTGGCCCTGATTGGGTGATTGGGCTGTTTTATGATGAAGCCGCGCAGGCGGGGCAAGGGGCGCTCAGCCATCGGATTCGTTTGGATGAAATTGAGCAGGCTTTAGCGCTGCAATTGCCGCAATGGCAACAGGCAGTGCAGCATTTACCCGAATTGCAGCAACAATTACAACACATACAACAGCAATTGCAGCAGCAACAGCAGGCGTTGAAACAGCAGCAACTGGCTGTACAGGCAGTGGATGTGCAAATTGCGAAAGCCGAAAGTGCAGCGCAGGCCTTTGCTGTACAGCAACAGCAGTTGCAAAATCAATTGGCACAGTTAGATGAGCAACTTGAAGAAGATGCCATGCAAAAAGATGATCTGGAAATTGATTTGCATGCTTTGGCATTTAAACTTGAGCAGGCTTTGCCGCAATATAAAACCTTGCAATTTCAGGTCGAGCAGCTGAATGAGCAATTTGATACAGCACAGCAAACTTTTCAGCAGCAGCAACAAGAGCTAGAGTTGCTGCGTCGTCAAGCAGTGCAAACCCAGCAGCAGACTGAGTTATTGGAAAAAGATGCCACTTTCTTAAAAGCACAATATCAACAGATTGTGGCGCAAATGGAACAAGCCAAAAAGTTTGTCGATCCAGTCCAACTAGAATTACCTGCGCTGGAAACGCAGTTTTCCGAGCAGCAGCAACAGACTGAAAAACTGCAAAAAACTTGGCAGGAATGGCAAGTAGAATTGAACAGTGTGCAGTCCAAACAGCAGCAATTGACCGAACAGCGCCAGCAACAGCAGCAGCAAGATGAGCAGCTACGTGCACAGCTTGAAGAAAAGCGTTTGGCGTGGCAGTCGGCCAAGTCGGACTATCAGCATTATTCTGAACTGTTAAAAGATTTAAACAGTGAAATCATTACTGGTTTACAAATTGATGTGACTGCACATCAGCAGAAGCTGGCCAAAGCGCAGCAGCAGTTTGATAAATTGGGTGCAGTCAATTTGGCAGCTTCGGAAGAATATGAAGAAGTATCTGCCCGTTTTGAAGAATTAAGCCATCAAATTGAAGATTTGGAAAATACTGTGTCGCAGTTGCAGGCGGCCATGAAAAGTATTGATCAAGAAACCCGTAAATTGTTTATGAGTACTTTTGATCAGATCAATGCCGAATTGCAGGAGCTGTTTCCAAAAGTCTTTAATGGCGGTGAAGCGAGTTTGAGTTTGGAAGATGATTGGCAGTCTGGAGTAAAATTAATGGCACGTCCGCCAGGCAAGCGCAACAGTTCCTTAGCTTTACTTTCTGGTGGTGAAAAAGCACTGACTGCGTTGGCATTGGTTTTTGCAATTTTCCGTTTAAATCCAGCGCCATTTTGTGTGCTCGATGAAGTTGATGCACCGCTAGATGATGCCAACGTGGGACGTTTTTGTAATTTAGTAAAAGAACTTTCTGAACAAGTCCAATTCATTTACATTACACATAATAAACTTGCTATGACGATGGCAACCGACCTCTTAGGTGTTACCATGCCTGAACCGGGAACCTCAAAATTAGTAACCGTAAATTTAGAAGAAGCCGCAGAATACGGCCTAGTCGCGGAGGCATAATATGGAAATCACCACAATCGTTGGAATTGTCATCGCTATTATTATCATGGCGTTTGGTTTAAAAATGATTCTGAAAAAACCAGCAGATTCAGCGCCGTCATTGGACTCTGAATTGCAGTTTAATGCAGATAGTCAAAAACCAATTATTCCACGGCATGTACGTGATCAATTGCAGAGCGACGCCACTCCAGTTCGGGTAGAACCGACTTTGACTGCAGATGCCGTTCATGAACCCCCAGTTTCTGCCAAGACTGAACCACAGGCATTTTCTGATGATACTGCAGATAAAAGTACTGAAGCGACTCAATCTACGGCAAATCTACAGACCGATGTGTCAGCTCAAGATGCCTCTGAAACGACTGCTCAGGTAACGACTGAAACAGCGCCAGTAACTGCCGATGTCGCTGAGCCAAGCACTGCAACAGTATCGACCACATCTAACACGACCGAATATTCATTGTCAGATGAAATTCAACAGGTAATCGCAGAAACTGAGCCAAACACCAGTGAACAGGCCAAAACATCAAATGAATACAGCCTGAATCAACACATTGAAACTGCGGAAATTTCAGAATTTAACGAAGAAAGTAGCATTTTAGATTCGCACTTGCATGAACAAAAAATCATGGATGAAGAAAGTGCTTTGGCCACAGCGGAATCTTTTATTGCGCTGAATGTATTCCCAGAGCGTCGCATACTTTCGGGTGATAAGGCCTTAAAAGTATTAATGAAATACGGTTTGCGTTTTGGTGAAATGTCATGTTTCCATCGTTATAACGAAGATGGCACTAAGCTATTATTCTCTGTGCTACAAATTAATGATGAAGGCGCAGATGGCTTTGATTTAGAAACGCTATCGACTGAACAGGTTAAAGGTTTGGCATTTTTCCTCGCTTTACCGCATAGCGATGTGCAAAATGCTTTTGACACCATGGTTAGTATTTCGGGACTGATTGCGCGTGAAATTGATGGTACGGTCTATGACCAAAACCATTTGGAATTTACCCCACAATTACGTGAGCACTGGCGTCATCAAGCGATTGATTATCGTGCGGGTCAGGCAAGTCATAGCTAACATGCTGCATTTTTGCGCAGTGTAAGCTTAATTGCGTAGAGTATTATTAATCAAAGTGATCTGAGATAAATTGCAACTTAGGGCAGGCATTTTTATAATGCTGTCAGCAAAATGGTAGCCTCGGCTACATAGAAACAGAAGGGCGGAACAAGACCGCCCTTTTTTATGGTGGAAAATATGTCTGTAGATTTAACTGTCGTGGCGCAAATGCGTCAATTGATTCAACTGCTTGCCAAGCACAATCATGCCTATTATGTGATGGATCAACCGACAATTACAGACAGTGAATATGATCAGCTTTTCCATCAGCTCAAAGCGCTAGAACAGCAATATCCAGATTTGGTGCAGCCTGATACCCCAACCAATAAAGTCGGTGGTACGCCTTTGGCGAAATTTACCAGTGTGACGCACACTGTACCGATGCTGTCTTTAGGCAATGTTTTTAATCAGGAAGAATTATTTGCCTTTGCACGACGTGTTGAAGAGCGCTTGCCTAACCAAACTATTGAATACGATGTTGAACTCAAATTTGATGGTCTGGCCATTTCGCTTTGGTACGAGCATGGGGTATTGGTGCGTGGTGTGACCCGTGGTGATGGCGAAACTGGAGAAGATATTACCCACAACGTCAAAACCATCCGTAATTTGCCTAAAGTCTTGAGTGCGGATGCAACTGCCATTCCTGAATTTTTGGAAGTGCGTGGCGAAGTGCTAATGCCAAAACTTGGCTTTGAAAAACTTAACGCTGCCAATACAGCCAAAGGTGAAAAAACTTTTGCCAATCCACGTAATGCGGCAGCGGGCAGTTTACGTCAGTTAGACCCGAGTATTGCCGCATCGCGACCTTTGGCATTCTATGCTTATGGTATTGCGCAATGTGTACCGCATCATGGGCAAAGTACCATGTCAGACAGTTTAACGTGGTTGGAACAGTTTGGTTTTGAAATTGGTGAACGTCATTTTGTTTGCAAGAGCATTCAGGAAGTTCAAGCCGCTTATGAACAAATTAACCTTGAACGCCCGAATTTAAGCGTTGAAATTGATGGCATGGTGGTCAAGGTCAATGAGCTGAAACAGCAACAGCTATTGGGTTTTTTAAGTCGTGAACCACGTTGGGCAACCGCTTATAAATTCCCTGCCGTGGCGGCTTTAACTACTATTGAAAATATTGACTGGCAAGTAGGTCGTACAGGTACGCTAACCCCTGTAGCGCGTTTAAATCCAGTCGCAGTGGGTGGTGTGACAGTATCTAATGTGACCTTGCATAATATTGGTGAAATCCATCGTTTAGATGTGCGTTTAGGCGATACTGTTAGCGTTTACCGTAGTGGTGATGTGATTCCGAAAGTGGAAAAAGTCTGGCCAGAATTCCGCCCTACAGATGCGCAGGAAGTCCATTTGCCAGAGCAATGCCCAGTGTGTGATTCACCTGTGGTGATGCCTGAAGGTGAGGCGTTGGCGCGTTGTTCAGGCGGTTTGTATTGTGCAGCACAGCGTATTGAAGCGATTCGTCATTTTGTATCGCGTAAAGCCATGGATATTGAAGGTTTGGGCGATCGTTGGGTCGAATCCTTGCTGCACTTGAATTTACTGCAAAATGTAGCCGATATTTATCATTTGCATGAACACCGCGATGCTTTGCTCAGCATTGAAAAAATGGGTGAAAAGTCAGTTCAGAACCTGATTGACTCGATTGAAAATAGCAAAAAAACCACATTGGCTGCGTTTATATATGCTTTGGGGATTCGGGGTGTGGGCGAAACCACAGCACGCATGCTTGCCAATACTTTCCAGACTTTAGAGGCTTTGCGTAAAGCTGACCTAGAAGCATTAAAGAAAACTCCAGATGTGGGGGACATTACCGCAGAATGGATTTTAGACTTTTTCCAAGCACCGCATAATTTAGAAGTATTGGACCGATTATTGGCAGCAGGCATTCATTGGGATGCTCCGATAGCACCAACACGCCAGCCGTTAAATGGTGAGAGCTGGGTGATTACGGGTACTTTAAGCCAAATGGGACGCGATGAAGCAACCCAATTATTGCAAGCGTTGGGTGCACGGGTCAGCGGCAGTGTGTCGGGCAAAACCAAATGTGTTGTGGCTGGTGAGAAAGCTGGCTCAAAGCTAGAAAAAGCCGAGAAGTTGGGTGTGCAAGTGATGAATGAAGCTGAGTTTATTCAGCTCATGCAAGAATATGGTGTGCTTGAATAAGCATGATTCATGCGCATTTTATCTGCTTAAAAACAAAGGCACTTCCATGATGAAGTGCCTTTGTTTTATTAGAAAAGTTGATGATTTAGCGTTTTTTGACAATCCCGTCATCAATCAATTGCTGAAAGTGCTCTATCAAACTGGTTTCAATATTGCGGTAGTGCATGCCCAATTCACGCTGACTTTTTTCCGCATTAAAATAAATTGGGTAGCCCATATTCAGTTCCACAAATTTACGGGAAAAACCAAGTAAAGGACCAAAGGCTTTAAAGGCAAATTTAGGTAACTGATTACGTGGGAACGGATATTTACGTCCAAAATGCTGTGCCAAAATTTTGCCCATTTCCAGTAAGCTGAATGTACCACCACTAATAATATAGCGACCTTGCGCTGCAGGGTTGAAAGCGGCTTGAATGTGGGCATCGGCAACATCACGTACATCTACAATACCATTCCACATGGCTGGCACACCTGCTAGCGTTAAGCCATTGGCAAATTGCAAGAGAACCTCCACGCTGCCCGATTGCGTGTTTTTGGTTAAGGATGGCCCGAGCACCAAAGCAGGGTTAATACAGACCAAATCCCAGCGTTGCTGTGCTTGTACCATTTCCCAAGCTTTACGTTCTGCTGCTACTTTTGAATAAGGATAAGGCTGATGTTCAGGACTACTGGTCGTATTCCAATGGCTTTCATCAAAACGGTTGTGTGCAGTCTTTAAAATATCAATCGCATCACCATAGGTTGCGGCAATACTAGAGGTGACCACCACACGCTTTACCGATGCAGTACGGTTAACACTGTTTAAAACATTTTCGGTGCCAATCACCGCAGGTTCAATAATGTCTTTTACTGCGTCTTTATAATTGGTGACCACAAAGGGTGAAGCCATGTGCAGCACAATTTCACAGCCCTGCATGGCGGCATCAAACGCACCATCTTCAAGTAAGTTGGCCTGAAATAATTGCAAGCTGCCAGTGCTGTTGGCTGCAATATCGGTCAGGTGCTGAAAACTGTGGGTTTTGTTGAGGTCACGGACTGTGGCATGCACTTGATGACCTTGCTCCAATAAGTTTTTAATCACCCAACTGGCAATATAGCCTGTTGCGCCTGTGACTAAAATGGGTGCAGAGGGATTTAGATTTGTCATTATTTTACGTAAGTGATGGAACTTGTGGCTATGATAATGCAGCTGGGTTTTAAAATCCGCTTTTTGGGTATTTTTCACAATATCCGAACGTCAAAATGAGTTTTCATTCTGTATTTACAAAATGATGCAAAATCATTGTGTTGTCATTTTTATTGCACCGTTTTTCCAAGCGTTTGTTTTATATATGGGAATTTTTAAACTAAATTGCAAATGCGTATGTTTCTCATTTTAATTTTATAAAAATCATAGGTTTACAATAATTAACTTTTGCAATTTAAACCGAATATGTCCATAATGACTAGATCAAGAAAGGGAGTGAAGCAAATGCGTGGCAATCCAGAAGTCGTAGACTATCTAAATATGTTGATCGGTGGCGAACTGGCTGCTCGCGATCAATACCTGATTCATTCGCGTATGTATGAAGATTGGGGCTTAAGCAAAATTTTTGAGCGCATTGACCATGAAATGCAGGAAGAAGCGCAACATGCAGATGCCTTGATTCGCCGTGTGTTATTCCTTGAAGGCACACCGAATATGCAACGTGATGATGTTGATGTGGGCGAAGATGTGGTGTCTTGCTTAAAAGCCGATTTAAAACTGGAATACGAAGTGCGTGAAAAATTGGCGCAAGGCGTAAAATTGTGTGAAGAAAAAGGCGACTATGTCAGCCGTGATATGTTGCGTCAGCAAATGAGCGACACCGAAGAAGACCACACTTACTGGTTAGAAAAACAATTACGTTTAATTGAGCTGATTGGTTTGCAAAACTACATTCAATCGCAAATGTGATGTAAACAAATACCCCAAAGCCCGATCTATTCAGATCGGGCTTTTTTATCTGTGTTTTAAATTGAACAAGCTATGATGGCTGAGCAGATTGGGTATACTGAAGCTATTTTTCAATTTGAGAGTAAGCAGCGTGCAACAACAAATTTTATTGATTACGGGCTGGGGCGGTGGCACTGCTTTATTGAACCCATTGCAGCAAGCTTTGATTGCACAAGGTTTTCGGGTTGAACTGATCAATATTTTTAACGCTGCCGATGCACAAGTGTTACAGCAACAGGTGGAATTGGCACGCCAGTTTGATGTGATTATGGGCTGGTCACTCGGCGGTCAATTGGCAACACTACTGGTCGATGCGATTGCCCATCAATATGCAGAATATAAAACCTTAATCACGATTGCGTCTAATCCGTGTTTTGTGGCACACGCAGGGTGGGATACCGCTATGCCTTCAGCGACTTTTACTCAATTTAAACAATCTTTTGAACAAGACCCAATTCTGACGTTAAAGCGATTTGGTTTTATGGTGTGTCAGGGTGTCAGCAGCAGTAAAACCGATTTGCTGCAATTGCAAAGTTTGGTGCAGGCACAGCCTCAATCTTTACTCAAACACGGTTTGGCTTTACTGGAAAACCTAAACTTGGTGAATAAGCTACAACAGTATGTAGGTCAGCAGTACCATATTTTTGCCGAGCAAGATGTTTTAGTTGATTGCAAAGTTGCTACTAAACTTCAAAATTTAGCTGCAAAGTTCTTAAGTGTAGATGTTATATCAGGCTCGCATGGGCTGCCATTGTTCCATGCAGATGAGCTGACTAGCAAAATCTGCCAATATTTACAGAA
This sequence comes from Acinetobacter sp. A2, assembly GCF_048537555.1. NCBI lineage: Bacteria > Pseudomonadati > Pseudomonadota > Gammaproteobacteria > Moraxellales > Moraxellaceae > Acinetobacter > Acinetobacter sp. A2. Next base: position 2,278,478 of record NZ_CP183239.1, on the reverse strand, counting down.
AAATCCGTCAACTCAGGGATAAGTGACAAATCTCGCAATTTATTTTGCAGGCAGACAGGTTTAAGATTTACGACAGCTTAGTTTTGTAATTTCAAGGATGAGGACAGGATGACAGAACAGATGGATTTGGTTTTTGATCGTGAACATCTTTGGCATCCTTATACCTCTATGACTCAGCCGCTGCCGACTTTCAAAGTAAAGCGGGCATTTGGCAGCACCATTGAACTTGAAGATGGTCGTCAATTGATTGATGGTATGTCATCGTGGTGGTGCGCGATTCATGGTTATAATCATCCTGAACTGAACCGTGCTGTCACAGAACAACTCGACAACATGGCACATATCATGTTTGGTGGTTTAACTCACAGCCCAGCCATTGAACTTGGGCGTTTGTTACTGCAAATCACGCCACCAAGTTTAGATAAAATTTTTTATGCAGATTCAGGTTCAGTTGCGGTAGAAGTCGCCTTGAAAATGGCCGTGCAATATTGGACTGCACAAGGCAAGCCTGAAAAAACCAACTTTATTACCACTCGTTCTGGCTATCATGGCGATACATGGAATGCCATGTCAGTCTGTGACCCTGTCACAGGGATGCATCAGGTTTTTGGCTCAAGTCTGGCACAGCGTTATTTTGTTTCCGCACCGCAAGTCGCATTTGATCAAGAGTGGAATCCTGACGATATTGCAGAGCTGGCGCAAAGTTTGGCAGACCAGCATCACAATATTGCTGCCATGATTATTGAGCCAATTGTGCAAGGTGCAGGCGGTATGCGCTTTTATCATCCCGAATATTTGCGTCAGGCTAAATTGCTCTGCGAACAATATAATGTTCTGCTAATTTTTGATGAAATTGCTACAGGGTTTGGGCGTACAGGCAAGCTCTTTGCGTGGGAACATGCACAGGTCGAACCCGATATTATGTGCATAGGCAAAGGACTGACAGGCGGTTATATGACTTTGTCTGCAACCTTGGCCACAAAACAGGTGGCAGAAACGATTTCGCAAGGTGAAGCAGGTGTGTTTATGCACGGCCCGACCTTTATGGGCAATCCATTGGCCTGTGCGGTTGCGCTAAAAAGCACTCAATTATTATTGTCACAAGACTGGCAAGCCAATATTCAACGTATTCAGCAGCAACTTGAACAGCATTTAACGCCATTAGCGAATTTGGCATGGGTGCAGGATGTGCGGGTACTTGGTGCTATTGGTGTCGTGGAGTTGAAACATGCGGTAGATATGCAACGTCTACAACAACAATTCGTGCAACGTGGTATTTGGGTACGTCCATTTGGAAAATTGGTATATGTGATGCCACCGTATGTGATTACAGCACAAGAGTTGGATACGTTGTTGCAGCAGCTGGTAGCCGTAGTGTGTGAAATGCAGGAAGCAGACGCATGAATTTACTTGACCACTACGCAGAACAGCTCGATCAACTTCGTCAGCAAGGTAATTTTCGTCAATTTCGCAGTAATCAGCAACACGGCAAAATGATTGAAATTCAGCAACAACACATGCTGAACTTATCTTCCAATGATTATTTGGGTTTGGCCTCTGACTTGCGCTTGCGTGAACAGTTTTTTGATGAAACGCCAAATACTGAACGCTTGATGAGTGCATCTTCATCACGTTTGTTAACAGGAAATTTCCCTGCCTATGAACAGCTTGAAGCCGAGCTGAGTCAATTATTTCATGGACGTGCCGCCTTGCTGTTTAACAGCGGTTATCACATGAATATTGGTATCTTACCCGCCTTAGCAGATGCAAAAACGCTCATTTTGGCCGATAAACTGGTACATGCCAGCATGATTGATGGGATTCGCTTGTCATCTGCCAAATATTTGCGTTATCGCCATAATGATTTGGCACATTTGCAGCAATTGCTCAGCCAATATCATGCCGATGATAATTATGAACGCATTATTGTGGTGACCGAATCCATTTTTAGTATGGATGGCGATGAAACTGATTTAGCCGCTTTAGTGGCGCTTAAACAGCAATTTGCCAAAGTCATGTTATATGTAGATGAAGCACACGCCATTGGCGTACGTGGCGTGCAAGGTTTAGGTTGTGCTGAACAATATGGCGTGATTGATGCAATTGATTTTCTGGTCGGGACTTTTGGTAAAGCCGTTGCTTCGATTGGGGGATATTTGATTTGTGATCCGATTATCCGTGATTACTTAATTAATCGGATGCGTCCACTAATTTTCAGTACCGCACAACCACCTGTTTGTATGGCATGGACACAATTCATGCTCAAGCACATTGTGCAAATGCAGGCACAGCGTCAGCATTTGGCTGCCTTGAGCCAATATATGCAGCAGGGGATTCGTGCACAAGGCTTTGCGTGTCCATCTAGCTCACAAATTGTTCCTGTGATTATCGGCGACTCCAGTGCAACCGTAACTAAAGCTCAACAATTACAGGCCGCAGGTTTTTATGTGATGCCTGTGCGCCCACCCACCGTACCGCAAGGCAGTTCACGTTTGCGCATTTGTTTAAATACGCAATTTGAAACAACAGACTTAGCGCCGTTGCTGAGCATGCTTTGAGTATCTTGGCATGAGTATAGATAAAGCACAGGTCGCACAGCGTTTTGCCCGGGCACATGCAAGTTATAAATCGCATGCGGTGGTACAGCAGCAAATTTGTCAGCATTTAATCACTAAAATGCAGCAATGTTTTGTGCAGCACTCAAGTCATACACAGCCTTGCACAGCACTATCGCATGTACTTGAAATCGGTTGTGGTTCAGGCAATTTGACTGACTTGTTGTTAAGCAAGTTTGATATTCAGCAGCTGACTTTAAATGACTTATATACTGAAGTTTTACAGCCTTATCTGCACTTGCCGCATACAACAACACACATTCACGGTTTAATTGGCGATATTGAACAGTTGGCTTTTCCTGAGTCGTTGGATTTAATTTGTTCCAGTTCAGCCCTGCAATGGGTTGAAGACCTAGCTGCGTTACTACACAAGGCCCATCAAGCGTTAATACCACATGGATATTTGTGCTTTTCGACATTTGGCCCTCAAAACTTGATGGAAATGAAGCAACTAACAGGGCAGGGCTTAGACTATTTCAGTGCAGCTGAGTTACAACAACTGCTGCAACAGCAAGGCTTTGAAGTGCTACATTGTTCAGAGCAATTACAGCAACTGAATTTTCAGCATCCCAAACAAGTTTTACAGCATTTAAAAGCCACAGGGGTGACAGGCACCGCGCAAGGTCAGCGTTGGAGCAAAGCCAGTTTAATGCATTTTTATCAGGGCTATGAACAATTTAGTCAGCAGCATCCCACCCTGCCAAAAAGCTATACATTGACCTATCATCCTATTTATTGTCTTGCACGGAGAATGCCATGACCGCCCAAGTGTACTTTGTCAGTGGTATAGACACAGGTATTGGTAAAACTTATGCCACAGGCTATTTGGCCAAGACCATGAATGCACAAGGCATCCGTACCATCACTCAAAAATTGATTCAAACGGGCAATCAGCATATTTCTGAAGATATTGAGCAGCACCGTAAAATTATGGGCAGTGAATGGTTACCTGAAGATGATGACAAGCTGACCATGCCTGAAATTTTTAGCTATCCTGCTTCACCGCATTTGGCGACACAAATTGATGGTCGAGAGATTGATTTTGCCAAAATTGCAGCAGCAACTGAACAATTGGCAGCCAAGTATGATGCGGTGTTATTAGAAGGTGCAGGTGGTTTAATGGTGCCGCTGACCACAGATTTACTCACCATCGACTATATTGAGCAAAAACAATATCCTGTTATTTTGGTGAGTTCTGGGCGTTTGGGTAGTATCAACCACACTTTGCTCAGTTTGGAAGCTTTAAAAACACGTGGTTTGAACTTGTATGCACTGGCCTATAACTTAAATGATGAATTGCAAGACCCTTTAATTTCGCAGGATACTGCCAAGTATTTAAAAAATTATTTGGCTCATAGCTTCCCGAATGCACAGTGGATTGAGATTCCTGTATTAGCAGCTGCTGAATTTTGATTTGAAAAGCTTTAAACAGCAGTCTGAATGTACTTCAGTCCAAAATGCAAAAAGCCACTGTGAAAGTGGCTTTTTGTTGCGTATTAAGTTTTCAGTTTTGATATTGAAAGCTTAAAACTTTTTAAAGCTTTTATTGCCAAACGGTTTACGTGGTGCATTTTCGTCACGGCGTTCACGGTTGCCATAACTGTTACCGTCTTGGCGCTGCTCACGATTGCCGTAGCTGTTACCGTCTTGGCGACGTTCACGGTTGCCGTAGCTATTACCTTCTTGACGATAGTCACGGTTACCGTAGCTATTGCCATCCTGACGGCGTTCACGCTGAGCATATTGGTTGCCTTCACGACGCTCACGGTTGCCATAGCTGTTAGCATCCTGACGTGGTTCACGGTTTGCATAGCTATTGCCATCTTGACGACGTTCACGCGGTGCTACAAAACCTGTATTTTGCGCAGCTTCTTCGGTGTCACGGCGTTGCTGACGCAAGAAACCACCACGACGTGCTGCTAATGGTTTTTCCTGCATACGTTCATTGCGGCGTTTTGCCATGCCATACAAACCTGTGCCTTGACGTGGTTTAAGTTCTACCGCTTTGGCAAGGTTGTCGATGTCATTTTTATCTAATTCCATCCAGCGACCTGTACGCAATTCACGCGGTAAAATCACGGTACCGTAACGAGTACGTAATAAGCGGCTGACTTTCAAACCTTGTGATTCAAAAATACGGCGAACCTCACGGTTACGCCCTTCTTTAACCACCACTTGATACCAGCGGTTAATACCATCACCGCCAATTTCAGAGAAAGATTCAAACTTGGCAGGGCCGTCATCTAGCACGACACCGCGCAGCATGTTGTTTTTCAGTTGTGGCGTCACTTCACCCATAACGCGAACCGCATATTCACGTTCAATTTCGTTAGATGGGTGCATTAAACGGTTGGCGAGTTCACCGTCATTGGTAAATAACAATAAGCCTGTCGAGTTAATATCCAGACGACCAACCATCACCCAGCGATCATTTGCAATTGCAGGTAGGTTGTCAAATACAGTTGGGCGCTGTTCTGGGTCATTGCGTGAGCAAATTTCGCCTTCTGGTTTGTAATAAATCAGAACACGACGACGAATTTCATCTTCAATTTGGAACTGAACTTTACGACCATCGATGCGAAGCTCATCACCTGGTTCGATTCGTTCACCCACTTGGGCAACTTGGCCGTTGACACTCACACGACCAGCGGCAATGACTTCTTCCATATAACGGCGAGAACCCAAGCCTACTCGTGCGAGTACCTTTTGCAACTTTTCACTCATGACAGCACAACCTTAGAAATGATCATCAACAGTTTACCTATTCAAGACACAGACGCAGATGCATCGAGTGCCATGAAAGCTTCCTTGGCATCCTGTAGGGGAGGCAATTGGCTTAAGGAATTCAAGCCAAACGCATTTAAAAATTGGGGCGTTGTAACTAACAACGCAGGTCTTCCTGGGAGTTCTCGAAAGCCAGATTCCTTAATCCAGTTCCAGTCAAACAATGTACGTAAAATTTGACTATTGTTTGATACTCCGCGAATTTGTTCAATATCTGCACGGGTCACAGGCTGGTGGTAGGCAATCACGGCCAATATTTCCAGCATAGAGGGTGAAAGTCTAGTCGGACGTTCAGGCCACACCTGTGTGATAATTGTACGATACTTTGCCCGTACCTGAAAACGAAAACCTTGAGCGGTTTCGATCAGTTCAATCGAGCGACCATGTTGTAGCATGGCAAGTTGTTGTAAAAACTGACGTAATTGTGTTTTGCTATATTTATCCTGAAAGGCTTCTTTTAGGCGCGCCAAAGACACTGCGCTATCACTGGCAAAAATAATAGCTTCAAGTTGCATTAGCAATTCATGCTGTTGCTCACCTTCAGACAGGTTTGAAACAATCTGTTCTGAGTTCATGCCTGCGCCCCTTGAATACTCAATGGTGCTTCAATACCACTGCTCACAATGCATACCTTCTGCTGGCGAGTCAGTTCTAAAATAGCCATAAACGTCACCACCATACCCATTCGCCCCTGACTTGGCTTGAGTAGCGCATCAAAACTGAGAATTTCACCCGAGGCGAGTTTAGCTTCAATAAACGCAATTCGTTCTTCGAGCAAAACAGGTTCTTGCAAAATTTGATGGGTCACAGGTTCAGGACGGTTAAAAATGCAGAACAACGCATCACGTAATTGATCGGCCGCATAGCCGACATTATTCACAGCAGTGTGTCCTAAGCCAACATTGGTGGCAAAGGTATCACGTTCTAAAACTGGCATTTGCCCAAGGCGTTCCGCCGCTTGCTTGACTCTTAAATATGTTTCTAGGCGGTCAATCAGTTCTTGTTTCGGGTCTTTCTCAATTGCACTGGCGCTTGGTGCTTTTGGCAATAACAGCCGTGATTTTAAGTCGGCCAATAGTGCAGCCATCACCATATAGTCAGCAGTGAGCTCAATATTCAGTGATTTCATAGCATCCATATACGACAGATATTGCGATGCAATAGGGGCAATATCTAACTGGAGTAAATCGAAGCCATTTTTTTGAATCAGGTAAATCAGAAAGTCGAGTGGTCCTTCGAAATGCTCTAACAGAATTTCAAATGCTGCAGGAGGAATATATAAATCCTCTGGAATCGACTCTTGCCATTCATCTAACACACGAATGTGTTGGGCAGGTTCCATCGCATTGTGGAGGGATTGATTCATTACAGTATTGGGCCACGCGAATTTTCAAAAGCATGCAAACGCTATTTCCGCTTTAGATAGGAGGAGCGGTAGAGAAATAGCACAAAATTAATAGCGGCTAGTCTAAAGGATATCGTGGTTGAAATAAATCTGTTCTACAACCAAATGTCAAAAAAAGCCAAAAATAAATAGGGGTATTTTCTTGGGTGATGATGTCACGAAAATAATAAATACAATGTGAATCAAGGAGTGCTTATTCAAAAGCACTCACATCACCCACACCACGACGCATAATTTGCGGGCTGTCACCCGACAAGTCCACAATACTGGTGGTGCTGAGTGTGCCTAAGCCACCATCAATCAGTACGTCTATGCGTTTACTGAGCTGTAAATCAATCTCGTAAGGATCATCTAATGGGTCTTCCTGACCTGGTAAAATCAGGGTGCTGGTCAGTAAAGGTTCACCCAGCTCTTTCAGCAGCATGCGGCAAATTGGGTTGCTTGGAATACGCAAACCAATAGTTTTTTTATTCGGATGCATTAAGCGACGTGGCACTTCACTGGTCGCAGGCAAAATAAAGGTCGTTACCGCTGGGGTATTGTTTTTTAGTAGACGATACATGGCATTGTCTACTTTGGCGTAGGTGGCAATATCCGATAAATCGGCACAAATAATGGCGTACTGGTGTTTGGCACCTAAACCACGAATTTGTGAAATGCGCTCCATCGCATTTTTGTTACCAATCTGGCAACCAATTGCATAGGCAGCATCGGTTGGATAAACCACCACATCGCCCGCGCGTATGCGTTCAACCGCTTGGCTGATGAGACGCGGCTGCGGATTTTCAGGATGTACTCTTAAATGCAACATATGAATTCCCTCAGTGCGTAATTGTGTTCGTCGCTTCATTATGAAAGGGGATGGATGTCACTTGCAATCATTGCCCCATGCTTTATTGCATTTAATCTAGATTTTTACGTTCAAATTCTTCAATTTGTAATGTTTTGCCACCTCGGGTGCAGTAACAAATACATTCAATCAAGCGTTTTGCATCGCGTGGTAATTTGGCTTCGCCATTAAAATAACGCTGCACTTGTGCAAAGACATTGTCTTTAAAAGTGCTGCCATCTCCACCTTCACCCGTCAGGTTGTCTAAAGACACGCGGAATTTACGCCCAAACGCTTGAGCAAACAGCCATTCTATTGCCTGCGGCTTTATTTCGACTTGTTCAAACAAGGCTTGTTGTTCTTGAGTGCGACCATCGGGGGCATACCAATAGCCTAAATCGGACAATAGGCGGCGTTGTTCACCTGCAATGGTCCAGTGGCTAATTTCATGCAGTGCACTATTAAAGAAGCCATGCGCAAATTGAATTCGTGCAGGTTGGTCTGTTGTTGCAGGAAAGTACTCAGGTTCAAAGTCACCTTTGACCAAGTTCACATTTAGGTGGGAAAACCAGTGATTAAAGTGTAAGATGAGCCAGTCCACCTGTTCCGCTTCTGTATTCAGTTTGGCCCAGTCCGAGAGTTGCACTTGGGGGGGCGAAGTGTCAGAATTGGTGGTTGGAAGTGTGCTCACAAGTGATGAAAAATTCACTTCTGTTTGCGGCTGCAACAGATGCATGACTGTGTTACCCAAAATTGGTCTGTCTAAATAAGTACAAAATTGTATCTTAATCTTTGACAGAGTACTGATGAATTTGTAGAATTGCCGCCTTAATTATGTCAGCAAATACCTTTCCGGCACAGATTGAGCCGTTTAAATGGGCTGAACAGGGCTTTACATGGTCAGGTAACCTGCCATTGTCTCGCTTTGCTCGTATCGCCCGTGAAGCTGTTGGATCAATTGATGATCAATTGGTTAACATAGACTGTAAGCTATCAATGGATGCGTATCATCGCATTGCATGGCTAGATGGTCATATTGAAACGAAAGTTCCAATGGAATGCCAGCGTTGCTTGGGTTCTGTAGAAATAGACCTCGTTTCAGATTTTCATCTAGCTCTTGTGGATGATGAGTCACTGATAGAGCGCTTGGATGAGGATGCTGATTTCATTGTATTAGGTGAAAGTGAAGCCACCAGCAAAGGCGATTATGACTCGCCAGCGACGGCTAATTTACTGACACTTATAGAAGATGAATTGTTATTGTTGTTGCCTTTATCTCCTAAGCATGATGCTTGCGAGCATAAGCATCAACCTGCCATTCAGAACATTGCTGAAGAAAAACGTGATAATCCGTTTGATGTTTTGGCAAGTTTGAAAGGTAAACTTAACTGAAAATTATGTTATAATTTCCAGTTAAGACAACTCAATTTGTTCTGATCCATTTTTTCGATCTTTGTAAGGAGCCATCATGGCCGTTCAGCAAAACCGTAAAAGTCGCTCTCGCCGTGACATGCGCCGTTCACATGACGCTTTAACCGAGAATGCATTAACTGTAGACCAAGCTACTGGTGAAACTCATCGTCGTCACCACGTAACTAAAGATGGTTTCTACCGTGGTCGTCAATTATTCGCTAAAGCAGCAGATGCTGAATAATTGGTGATGTATTAAGCGTCAAGCTTAGTAGAAAAAATGGGAGCGTAAGCTCCCTTTTTTTGTGCCCGATTTTTGTTGTATTTGGCAATTACTAAAAGCAAAATTAAGTGTTAAATTTTCGCTCCATAACTGAGCTTACATGAGAAGGTGTGGATTGTAGCTGCTAAAAACTACAATTTGCGCATCTTAATTAAAGGATTTTTTATGTCTGCTAAACGACTCGAGCAAGCAGCTCAAGCCACTAAAACTGCATTTGTCTTTCCTGGTCAAGGCTCACAAAAAGCCGGTATGTTGGCTGAGCTTGCAGAACAGTTTAGCGGTGTGCGCGAAACATTTGCAGAAGCCTCTGAAGCAATTGGCTTTGACTTATGGCACATTGCACAAAGTGGTGAAGGTTTAGACCAAACAGAATTTACTCAGCCGGTATTACTCACTGCAAGTATCGCATTATGGCGTGAGTGGTTAGAGCTGGGTGGTGTTGCACCAAAATACTTGGCAGGGCACTCATTAGGCGAATACAGCGCATTGGTTGCAGCAGGCAGCCTAAGCTTGGGCGATGCAGTCAAATTGGTGAACTTACGTGGTAAGTTAATGCAAAATGCTGTACCACAAGGGCAGGGCGCTATGGCGGCTATTTTGGGTCTTGAAGATGCCAAAGTGCTAGAGCTATGTGAACAAGTCAATGTACAAGGTCGTGGCTCGGTAGAAGCAGCGAACTACAACGCGCAAGGCCAAGTCGTGATTGCAGGCGATAAAACTTTAGTCGAAGCTGTGATGGCATTGGCTAAAGAAAATGGTGGCAAAGCTATTGCACTGCCTGTATCTGTACCTTCGCACTGTTCATTGATGAAACCTGCGGCAGAACAGTTTGCACAAGCTTTGGAACAAACTGCCATTGAGCTACCGCGTATTCCTGTAATACAAAATGTCAACGCTGGAATCGCGGCAGATGTTGCGCAATTAGGTCAGGCACTTACTGCGCAATTGTATCAATCGGTGCAGTGGACACAAACTATGCAATATCTACAAGATCAAGGTATTGAATATATCGTGGAATGTGGGCCAGGCAACGTATTGGCGAATCTTGCGAAGCGTTTACCGAATATCGAAAAAGCATTCCCACTCGACACACAAAGTCGTATGGAAGATGCGCTAAATGCCATTTTGGTGGCAGAAGGGAAAATTGCATGACACAAGAACGTAAAGTTGCATTAGTCACAGGTGCAAGCCGAGGGATTGGTGCAGCCATCGCTCAGCAACTTATTCAAGACGGTTTTTTTGTGGTAGGTACTGCCACTTCTGAAGCGGGCGCAGAAAAATTATCGGCAAGTTTTGCAGAAAACGGTGCAGGTAAAGTTTTAGATGTTCGTGATGGTGCTGCCATTGATGCCTTAGTTTCTGACATTGAACAAAGCTATGGTTCAGTTTTGGTATTGGTTAACAATGCAGGCATCACCAAAGATAATTTGTTACTGCGTATGTCAGAAGATGACTGGGATGACATTCTCAATATCCACCTGAAAGCAGTTTACCGTTTATCTAAACGTGTCTTGAAAGGCATGACCAAAGCACGTTTTGGACGCATTATTAATATTAGTTCTGTGGTGGCACATTTTGCGAACCCAGGACAAGCCAACTATTCTGCGGCAAAAGCTGGTATTGAGGCATTCAGCCGAAGCCTTGCTAAAGAAATGGGCAGTCGTCAAATTACAGTAAACTCGGTTGCGCCGGGCTTTATTGCAACTGAAATGACAGATCAGTTAAGTGAAGAAATTCGCAAAAAAATGAGTGAGCAAGTGGCATTAAACCGTTTAGGTGATCCACAAGATATCGCAAATGCAGTGAGTTTCTTGGCTTCTGACAAAGCTGGTTACATCACTGGTACAGTGTTACACGTAAATGGTGGTTTATACATGAGCTAAGCTCAAGTATAAACTTTCAAAATTTTATAGATTCAATTAAACTAACGGCATTAAAAACGCCACAAGCAATGAGGAGAATTCCTGTGAGCGATATCGAACAACGCGTTAAACAAGCGGTTGCAGAACAACTTGGTCTTAAAGCTGAAGAAATCAAAAACGAAGCATCTTTTATGGATGACTTAGGTGCTGACTCTTTAGACTTAGTAGAGCTTGTAATGTCTTTCGAAAACGATTTTGACATCACAATCCCAGACGAAGATTCTAACGAAATCACAACAGTTCAATCAGCAATTGACTACGTAACTAAAAAACTTGGTTAATTGTTGATTTCAGCACTGCTGAAATGAAAGCCACCGCAAGGTGGCTTTTTTATGTGCTGGAGTTTTAAAATGAAACATGAAAAACGGCTTGTTTTTGAATATGTGATGCAGTTTACATTTTGTTACCAAGCTAATGTCTAATCACAACCGAAGTGGCTTATTTTTTAGTTATAAATAAATGAGAACATCGTGCTCATGCAAATGAGTGACGCTTTATAACAGCAGAAAAGAAAATAGGAGCACCTCATGGGTCTTTTTGATTTTGTAAAAGGGATTGGTAAGAAAAACACAGCACCTGCAGAGCCACAAGCTGCACCAAGCACACCGGCAGAACCTTCTGCACAAGAAATTGCCAACAAACTTTTGGGGCATGTAAAAAGCTTAGGTTTGCCAATTACAGGTTTATCGGTCAGCTATAACGCAACGACAGACTTAGCTACGGTGCGTGGACAGGTAAATAGTCAGGCAGACCGTGAAAAAATTGTTCTTGCGGTAGGTAATATTGACCACGTTGCACAAGTAGATGATCAACTCACTGTTGCAACACCAGAGCCAGAAAGCAAGTTCTACACAGTAAAATCGGGCGATACTTTGTCTAAAATTTCTAAAGAATTTTATGGCGATGCCAACCAGTACAACAAAATCTTTGAAGCTAACCGCCCATTGCTGAAAAATGCCGATGACATTTTCCCAGGGCAAGTGTTGCGTATTCCTGCTTAAAACTAGGCAATCTAAAAAAAGGCGCAATATGCGCTTTTTTTGTGGGGAGTTATTGATCCATCCAAATACTAAATAAAAACAGTGAAAAACCCAAGACTAAAAATAATTTGGCAGATGCTTGAACAAGGGTAAACACGGTGGAATCTTTAGGTTGTGGATTCAGTAAATGGTCTTCTGAATTGTAAACATGCACAACTCTTGCGCCTGCGGCATAACCAACTTCTGATATTGCCCGAATTTCTAAATGGCTGAGTGGATGATCAAGTGGTTCTTTGACTTGTAACAATAGAATAGATGCAGGCTGATACCACGGACGTTGGGCTTGTTTTAACAAAGTCTTTAGGGTGAGTACAGTTGCATCAAAATCTGCAATAAGCGTTTGTGAATGCTCATGCTCCAAATGGGAGTGTACAGTTGTGATTATATTTTGCTGCGGATGTTCAAGCAGATGCATGTGTTTGCTGTATAGGTGTACCCACACCGCTCTAGGGTGTTGTTTTAAATGATGATCTAGCATATTTGTAACCCCCACCTATAAATATTCGTTATTTTAACAGCACAATTTTTGTATGCTTATAGCTTTTTATGCCTAATGATATGGATTAACTAAATTTTTCTAATTGCTCTAGTGATGAGCGCCTTATCATTATCTAAATGTCGTTTTTAAAGTGCTTATTTGGTTTTATATAAAACACCTAAATTTTTCAAATAAAAGCCGATGTTTGGTTAGTTGTATTTATTATTTTGGACTATAGCAATTAGAGTGATAAATTGAAAAAAATCATCCTGCAAAGCTTGCAGGATGATTTTTATAATAAATTACCAGCTTAACGCACCACCAGTCTGATAGTCCGTCACACGCGTTTCAAAGAAGTTCTTCTCTTTACGCAAGTCCATCATTTCAGACATCCATTGGAATGGGTTGTTTACGCCAGCAAACTGTTCAGGTAAACCCAACTGGCTTAAACGACGGTTACAGATGAATTTCAAGTATTCTTCCATCATGCCTGCGTTCATGCCCAATACGCCACGTGGCATCGTGTCACGTGCATATTCAATTTCAAGCATAGTACCTTCAAGAATCATTTGAATTACTTCTTGCTGGAATTCTGCTGTCCATAGATGAGGGTTTTCAATCTTGATTTGGTTAATCATGTCGATACCAAAGTTCAAGTGCATAGATTCATCACGTAAAATGTACTGGAATTGCTCTGCAACACCATTCATTTTGTTACGACGACCCATCGATAAGATTTGGCTAAAACCGCAATAGAAGAAAATACCTTCAAGTACACAATAGAATGCGATCAGGTTGCGCAGCAAAATTTGGTCGTTTTCAGGTGTACCAGTTTTGAAAGTTGGATCACTTAAAGATTGCGTGTATTTCAAGCCCCATGCCGCTTTACGTGCAACCGATGGTACTTCACGGTACATGTTGAAGACTTCGCCTTCGTCCATACCCAAAGACTCGATACAGTATTGGTAGGCATGAGTGTGAATTGCTTCTTCAAATGCTTGACGCAAAATGTATTGGCGGCATTCTGGGTTGGTGATATGGCGATAAATAGCCAATACCAAGTTGTTTGCAACCAATGAGTCTGCAGTAGAGAAGAAACCGAGTGAACGCATTACAATAGTGCGCTCATCTTCAGTTAAGCCATTTTCAGACTTCCACAACGCAATGTCGTGGTTCATGTTCACTTCTTGTGGCATCCAGTGGTTTGCACAACCATCTAGATATTTTTGCCATGCCCATTCGTATTTGAAAGGTACAAGCTGGTTTAAGTCTGCACGACAGTTGATCATGGCTTTATCATCAACCTGTACGCGTGACGCACCCATTTCCAGCTCTTCAAGACCTGGAGCTACATCCAGTTGTTCTAGAGCGTTAGATGCTCTTGCCAACGGATCGGTTGAATCTGTTGTTCCACTTCTAACGGTTGCAGCGGGTTGTGCAGTTGCCACAGGCGTCTGTGGTTGCTCTGCATCAGATACCATCTGCGGATCATGCGCTTTTTGCGGCTCGACGGGCGCAGGCTTGTGTTCAGGAGCAGCCGGTTTTTGCGAATCATCTTCGAAATCGTCCCAACTTAGGATAGACATATCAATTCTCTCTTCGTTGCTTTATATCTTTTATGGACATCCAGCCACGCTGAGATGTCTTACTATACGCTTAATTTGTGAAAGCAAAATTAAGTTTTGCTCATCTTGGTCTGAAAAATGTACGTTCTGATCAAGCTGCTCACGACTTATTTTGCTTTCGCTGTTGTTTCACCGCTTGCACCCAAAAGTAAGCAATCGGTGCGTAAAACAATACAACAAAGGAAATCAGCAAGACCGCAAGTCCTAACATATAGTTGTGGGTCATGTGTGGCATGATGATTTCCTTTAATGTTTAGATTGGTTGAAACCCACGAATGAATTTCAACTTATAAATGTTTTAGCGAAATAAGCAACGCATCCTAAAATACTTAATCCACAAAATCTAAGAGTCAGAATACTGGTTAACCCTTTTAGGATTATCAAGCACATCACAGTAAAAACAATGATGCCTTGAATTAATTGCATTTCTTTTTGAGAGGGTCGGTATTTCCAACCAAAGATATCTATATTTTTTTGCATAATTATTTTCTCAAAATAACTCTGCCAACGTAGCCTTACGTCAAAGTTCAGAGAGGCTACTGGCGTAGCCTTACTTCTGAGTCAGATACCTTTAGTTAATTACTGACACGCCTCACAATCAGGGTTGTCAATTGAACATGCCATTGGCACTGGCGCTGCTTGTGCAAAATCTTCATCAACTGCTGCAGCTGCTTCTGGTGCAACGGCTGCCACAGGGGCTGCGGTTACGGTTGCAGGTTTTACTGCGTTCAATGCACCTGTGTTAATGGTCGATTTCTCTGCAGAAGTCGCACCTAATGCACGTAGGTAATAGGTGGTTTTCAGACCACGTAACCATGCCATTTTGTAAGTCAGGTCAAGTTTCTTACCGTTTGCACCTGCAATATACAAGTTCAACGATTGCGCCTGATCAATCCATTTTTGACGACGTGATGCTGCATCTACAATCCAGCGTGGTTCGACTTCAAACGCAGTCGCGAAGATTGCTTTCAATTCTTCAGGAATACGTGAAATTTTTTGTACTGAACCTTCAAAGTGTTTCAGGTCGTTAACCATCACAGAATCCCACAAATCACGCTCTTTTAATGCACGAACAAGATAAGGGTTGATTACCGTAAACTCACCAGATAAATTCGATTTCACATATAAGTTCTGGAATGTCGGCTCAATAGACTGAGAAACGCCACAAATATTTGAAATGGTTGCTGTTGGTGCAATAGCCATTACGTTTGAGTTACGCATACCATCTTTTTGAACTTTGGCACGTAGGCTGTCCCAATCTAAACGCTGAGTACGGTCAACTTCAAACATACGTTCAGGACGTGATTTCGCTACGATGTCTAAAGAGTCGATTGGTAGGATGCCTTGATCCCACAATGAACCTTTAAATGTTTCGTAAGTGCCACGTTCAACTGCCAAGTCACTTGAAGTTTGAATTGCGTAGTAGCTAATTACTTCCATAGACTCATCGGCAAAATCAACCGCAGCATCTGAACCATAAGCCAAGTTCATTTCATATAGCGCATCTTGGAAGCCCATGATGCCCATACCCACAGGGCGATGCTTCAAGTTTGAATTTTTCGCTTGTGGCACTGCGTAGTAGTTGATGTCGATGACGTTGTCGAGCATACGTACCGCAGTTTTAATGGTGCGTGCTAGTTTTTCACGATCTAACACACCGCCTTGAACGTGTTGCACAAGGTTGATTGAACCTAGGTTACATACTGCAATTTCATCTTGGTTTGTGTTTAGGGTGATTTCTGTACACAAGTTAGATGAGTGCACTACACCAACGTGTTGTTGTGGTGAACGTAGGTTACATACGTCTTTGAACGTGATCCATGGGTGACCAGTTTCAAACAGCATCGATAACATTTTGCGCCATAAGTCTTTAGCACGCAGTTTCTTATGCAGCATGTTGGTTTCTTTGGCAATGCTTTCGTAATACGCATAACGCTCGGCAAAGGCTTCGCCTGTTAAGTCGTGCAAGTCTGGCGTTTCAGATGGCGTGAACAGTGTCCATTCAGCATCTTCAAAAACACGTTGCATGAACAAGTCTGGTACCCAGTTTGCTGTATTCATGTCATGGGTACGACGACGGTCATCCCCCGTGTTTTTACGTAGTTCTAGGAATTCTTCGATGTCTAAGTGCCAAGTTTCTAAGTAAGCACATACTGCACCTTTACGCTTACCACCTTGGTTGACCGCAACCGCAGTATCGTTCGCCACTTTTAAGAATGGCACAACACCTTGAGATTTACCGTTAGTACCTTTGATGTATGAGTTCAAGGCACGAACTGGTGTCCAGTCATTGCCTAAACCACCTGCCCATTTAGACAGCATTGCGTTATCTCGCATTGCGCCATAAATGTTGTAAAGGTCATCAGAAATGGTAGTCAAGTAACAGCTCGATAACTGTGGACGTAGCGTGCCTGAGTTAAACAGGGTAGGTGTAGACGCCATATAGTCGAAGCTAGACAATAAGTTATAGAACTCGATTGCACGTGCTTCACGGTCATCTTCATTGAGCGCTAGACCCATCGACACACGCATGAAGAACAATTGTGGAAGTTCAAAGCGTACGCCATCTGAGTGAATGAAGTAACGGTCAAATAAAGTTTGCAGACCTAAATAGGTAAACTGGTTTGAGCGCTCAGGCTGAATTGCAGCTGCAAGTTTAGCAAGGTCAAACTCAAGCAAGTCTGCAGAAAGCAAATCAAGTGCTACACCTTTTTTCAGGAAGGTTTCTAAAGCGTCGCCTTCTGGAGTGTCTACAGCTAAGCCCAAGAATTCTAACCCTGTTGCCACCAAGTCATTACGCAATAAACGCGCAGTCACATAAGTATAGTTTGGTTCTTGTTCAATACGGGTACGGGTCGCCATCATCATGGTGGTAGAGATGTCTGACTCTTTTACGCCGTTGTAAAGATTTTTTACGGTTTCATCAATGATGGCATCTACATCAATGCCTTCTAAACCTTCAGCAGCTTTATTTACTGTCGCTTTTAACGCACCTAAGTCGAGTGGTTTAAGCTGACCGTTGGCATCGGTCACTTGTAAGGTTGGGTGATGATTTTCACCAGCTTGCTTACGTGCTTCAGAGCGTTGTTCACGGTAGATGACATAAGCACGGGCAACTTTTTGTTCGCCAGTACGCATCAGCGCAAGTTCAACTTGGTCTTGAATTTCTTCAATGTGAATAGTTCCGCCAGACGGTAAACGGCGATTGAACGTATTCAGCACCATTTCTGTCAGTTGTTCGATACGATCATGAATACGGCTTGAGTCTGCGCTTTGTTGACCTTCTACAGCCAAAAACGCTTTGCCAATTGCAACTGCAATTTTTTCAGCATCGAAAGCGGCAACATCACCAGTGCGTTTAATCACTTGTAATTGACCGGGGGTTGATGTGATTACGCTCATGTCAGCATAGCTCCATTGTCATCTATTGTTATGTTTATGGACCATTTAAACTGGGCAAAATTTAGGCCACAGCGTTTGAGGAATAAACACAAGACTTAGTGGTTTAAAATTGAATTGAACACAAGATACGGGAAAATTGAGGGTAGATCAATATTGACTTTTTTTTTAAATTTTGACTTTTTCTGAATTAAAATTTATCTCAAAAATACCGAATTTTGTCCTATTGGCTATAAGCCTTATCAGACAAGGGCATAGCATAACAAAGCTCGGAAAAACTGCTTATAGATAACCTTGTGGATAACTTGAAAAGTTAAGAGATAATTTTTCCAAATCAAGCAAGGGCTTGATCTAGTGCAAAAAATACCCATTTTGTAACTTAATATTTCTTAAAAGTGCCCAAAAATTACTAAAACTAGAAAAATACTATAAATTCAATGCTTAATAAAAATATAACAAAATAATACGCAGATGTATCAGTTTGGTGAACGGCATCTTGTTTACAATGTAAACGTGTGTATATTGCAAATTATACAAAGACCTATCTGTCAGATTTTAAAAGTGATAGGTCGAATCCAATAAAGGGATAGGTTATGAGTCAAGAAGAAAAGTTACCAAAAATTTTAATTGTTGAAGATGATGAACGCCTTGCACGTCTTACGCAGGAATACTTAATTCGCAATGGTTTGGAAGTTGGGGTAGAGCCAGATGGCAACCGTGCCATTCGCCGTATTATTGCAGAGCAACCCGACCTTGTGGTGCTAGATGTGATGTTACCAGGCGCAGATGGTTTAACCATTTGTCGTGAAGTTCGTCCACATTATCATCAACCAATTTTAATGCTTACGGCTCGTACCGAAGACATGGATCAGGTGCTTGGTCTGGAAATGGGTGCAGATGACTATGTCGCAAAACCTGTTCAACCACGTGTGTTATTGGCGCGTATTCGTGCTTTATTACGCCGTACCGATAAAGTCACTGAAGATGAAGTGGCACAGCGTATTGAGTTTGACGACTTGGTGATTGATAACGGTGGTCGTTCAGTCACACTGAATGGTGATTTGGTTGATTTCACCAGCGCAGAATATGACCTGTTATGGTTGTTGGCGTCGAATGCGGGACGTATTTTGTCTCGTGAAGATATTTTCGAGCGTCTGCGTGGCATTGAATATGATGGTCAAGACCGTTCAATTGACGTGCGTATTTCACGTATTCGTCCAAAAATTGGCGATGATCCTGAAAATCCTAAACGTATTAAAACTGTACGCAGTAAAGGTTATTTATTTGTCAAAGAAACCAATGGCATGTAATTTACGTTTCACTGAGTCAGACCCTGACTCAGATATAAAAATAAGTCACATAGGACGGGTTTAGTGCTTAAACACAGTATATTCTTGCGTATTTATGCAGGGTTGGTAATTTTGGTCGCCATAGTCGCTATTCTGGGCTACTTATTGGTGCAAATTATCAACTATCAGCGTGCGCAGGAATATCGTGAATCTTTGACCGATGGTATGGCATATATCATCAGTGAAGGCATTGCACGGCAGCAAAATGAACAGCAAAAGAAAGACTGGATTTCTGATGCTTCCGATTTGCTGGAATTGCCCATTTACTATGTGCAGGCAGACAAAGTTGATTTGTCGCGCGCAGAGCTGAGACGAATAAAAGAGCGTAAAGCCGCTGTGCGCTATGATGCCGAAAATATGATTGCCTATATTATTTTAGGCATGAAAGATGATCCTAATCATTATTTATACATCAAGGCAGATAAAATTACAGAACGGCAAATGAAAGCATTGCCTATTTTTGTTTTAGATTATTTGGTGTATTACCCAGGTCAAGAAAAAGAATATCTGGCCAAGATTCAGCAGCATTTTTCTTACCCGATCAATATTAAAAATATTCAGGAATTACCGCTCGATTCTGAACAGATTGGGCGTTTAAGACTCGACCATAGCATTATTTTATATCGTGACAATGCCACAGTGCGTGGAACCACCATTTCAATTGTCTCGCCAATGCCGAACTCACCCTCAGAAGTGCTGGTTTTAGGGCCTGTACCGTTGTTTAACTGGATGCCATTCCAGTTGGCAGCAGGGATTACCTTACTGAGTATGTTTATGTTGAGTTTGGGTGTATATGGTCTGATTTTGCCAATGCAGCGTAAAATTCGTGAAGTGAACTATGCCTTAAACCGTACCAAATCGGGTGATTTAAACATGCGTTTACCCGTAGATGGTGCCGATGAAATGGCAAGTTTGGCATCTAGCTATAACAGCATGTCAGACCATATTCAGCGTTTGATTGAAGCGCAGCGTGAGCTGATGCGTGCGGTATCGCATGAACTGCGCACACCTGTAGCACGCATCCGTTTTGGCATGGAAATGCTGGCAGAGGAAGATGACTACGAGTACCGTTTACAGCAAATGGAAATGATTGATAAAGATATTGAGGCACTGAATACCTTAATTGATGAGATCATGACATACGCCAAGCTGGAACAGGGCATGCCATCTTTAGAAATTGAAAAGATTGTTTTACTGGAAGTCTTGGAACAGGTTGCCACTGAAACTGAAGCCTTAAAAACCCAGAAAGATATTCAGTTGATTGCCCCACCAGATACTTTAGAAGTGGAAGCAGAACGCCGCTACCTACACCGTGTGGTGCAAAACTTGGTGGGCAATGCCGTGCGTTACTGTGACCATAAAGTGTTGGTCAGTGGTGGTATTAATCCGCAAGGAATGGCCTATGTTTGTGTGGAAGATGATGGCCCAGGAATTCCGGAACAAGATCGCACACGTGTCTTTGAAGCCTTTGCGCGTTTAGATGACAGTCGTACCCGTGCATCGGGTGGTTATGGCTTGGGGCTGTCGATAGTGAGCCGTATTGCGTACTGGTTTGGCGGTAAAATTGAAGTCGATCAAAGTCCAAATTTAGGCGGAGCACGTTTTACTATGAGCTGGCCAGCCAAGCGTTTTAGCAAAGTGAAAAAGAAAGGACCTGTAGAGAAAACGACAGATTCATTGACGTGATTTGAATTTTAAAGCACCTCTTAACAATAAAAAAACCAGTGCAGTTCAAGGCACTGGTTTTTTATATCTAGGTTTATAAATTTAGCTTAACTTAATTCTTTATATTGTTGATCAGCCTGTTCAAAACGCGCTGTTACTTCCTGACTTGGTGCTTTGCCCAATAAACTCACCACCACAATTGCAAGCCATGAACAGATAAAGCCTGGAATAATTTCGTAAACATCCGTATCTGCCCCTAAGTTTTTCCAAAGAATGACCATGACCGCACCAACAACCATCCCCGCCAATGCGCCATTTAACGTCATACGTTTCCAGAACAAAGAAAGAATGATGAGCGGACCAAATGCAGCACCAAACCCTGCCCATGCATAAGACACTAGCCCGAGTACTTTCGCTTCAGGGTTACCTGCCATCCAAATGGCCAATAATGCAATCATCAGTACCATGCCACGCCCGACCCAAACCAATTCATTCTGTGAGGCATTCTTGCGTAAGAAAGATTTGTAAAAGTCTTCGGTTAAGGTACTTGAGCAGACCAAAAGTTGACAGCTTAAGGTACTCATAACCGCTGCTAGAATTGCAGCCAAAACCACACCTGCCACCCATGGATTAAACAAAATTTTTGTCAGTTCCATAAATACGGTTTCAGGGTTGGCATTGACCACACTTGCAAGCTCAGGATGTTGCTGGAAGTAAGCGATACCAATAAAACCTGCTGCAACAGCACCGCCTAAACACAGGGTCATCCAAGTCATACCAATACGACGTGCTTTAGGAATAGATTTCACAGAATCTACGGCCATAAAACGCACTAAAATATGTGGTTGTCCAAAATAGCCAAAACCCCATGCCATCAGAGAAAGAATCGCCACCCAACTTAAATCTCCCATAATATTTAAGGCTTGTGGGCGTGCTGCTTCTAAAGCAAGAGTGACTTGGCTAAGGTCTGAAAAACTGAGTAGGGTGATGATTGGTGTGAGCAAGAGTGCAAAAATCATGAGGCCTGCTTGAATGGTGTCTGTCCAGCTGACGGCCAAAAAGCCACCAATAAACACATAGCTGATGGTGGCAATCGCACTAATCCACAATGCTGTGCTATAAGACAGATCGAACATGCTTTCAAAGAGGCGTGCACCTGCGACCATGCCTGATGCGCAATAAATAGCAAAGAAAATTAAAATCACGCAGGCAGATACAATGCGCAGCACTTTCTTTTGGTCATTGAAGCGATTTGAAAAATAGTCGGGCAAGGTCAGTGCATTATTTTGTACTTCAGTATGTACCCGTAAGCGACCTGCAACCAATAACCAGTTGAGCCATGCACCTATAATCAGACCAATGGCAATCCACATTTCAGACAAACCATACAGATAAATAGCGCCAGGCAAACCCATGAGCAACCAGCCACTCATATCGGATGCGCCTGCAGATAATGCCGTGACCAGACTTCCTAAACGACGACCACCCAAAATATAGTCGGAGAAGTTGCGGGTTGCACGGTATGCCAACAGCCCAATCATAAGCATGGCAATAATATAAAACAGGAAGGTAATGATGGTGGGATTGAGTGCGCTCATAGGGTATCCATTTTTGGATTGGACAGTCGATAGAAAAATGCAAAGGGTGATGTCGGGCAGTTTAGTCGCTCAAAGTGGTCTGTACATGCGCTTCATCTACCAAGTTGCTTCCATCAATAAACGCGAAATTTAACCATACATTAAAAAATATTTCAGTTTTATTTCTTCTTCTGCATAAAAATAGGCAGCTTAATAGCTGCCTATTGAGTTGATTTATAAATTGAATTAATTGTTGCGACCCATCACGCCACGAATGGTATTCAAGACATCAGCAGGTAAAACCACAGTTTTAGCATTGTTGGATTTCGCCATATCTTGCATGGCTTTCACATATTGTTCACCCAACAGATACGCTACAGGAATTTCTTTATCACCCACTGCTGAGCTGACCATTTCAATTGCACGTTGTGAAGATTCAGCCAATACAACCTGTGCTTCTGCATCACGACGTGAGGCTTCCAAACGACCATCGGCTTCTAAAATAGCAGCTTGTTTTTCACCATCTGCTTTGGTCACTGTCGCACGACGTTGACGTTCAGCCGCAGCCTGTTCTTCCATAGCCGCTTGCATGGTGTGTGATGGTTTAATATCCTGAATTTCTACAGTTTTAAGGGTAATCCCCCAATCTGAAATATCGTCAGAAATGGCTGCTTTCAGTTTGGCTTTAATGTGATCACGTGAAGACAAGGCATCATCTAAATCCATTTCACCCACAATCGAGCGCAGCGAAGTTTGCACTAGGTTTTGAATCGCCCAAGTATAGTTTTCAATGCCGTACACCGCTTTTTCTGGTGTAGTCAGGTTGATATAAGCCACAGCGTTCATAAGCAGTACTGCGTTATCACGGGTGATCACTTCCTGAGATGGAATGTCTAAGACAATGTCTTTGGTGGTGACTTTATAAGCCACTTCATCTACATACGGAATGACGAAGTTTAAACCAGGAGCAAGGGTGGTGTGGTATTTACCCAAACGCTGCACGATCCATTTATAACCTTGCGGAACAATGCGCACACCTTTAAAAATAGTAATACTGACAAAGGCTAAAATCGCTAAAACAATAATAGAACCACCAGACATTTTAATTTCTCACTTTTTCGTTGTCATGTGTGCTGTGATGCGGCTGCACCACTAAATCATTACCCAAAATATCAATCACGCGAATACGGTCACCCACTTGCACAGGGCTGGTGGTACGGCAGTTCCACTCATCTGAACCAAGTACAGGCATTGGAAAACGGACTTTAATTTGGTCATGCTCCAAATTAATTTGAATCACCATGCCAATTTGTCCAATGGTGGCTTCGCGTGACAGGCCTGCTTTGGTTTTATCGGTAGATAGGGGCTTAATAAATTTAAACCAAGCCAAAGTACAGAGTACCGATAGGATAATCCACATCACCAATTGCGTGGTGGTGCTCATCATGGGGAACATCCAATATAAAATACCCACCATGATTGCCCCGACGCCAAACCATAAGGCGGCAAAAGCAGGCAACATGAGTTCGGAGAGCATTAACAGAACGCCTAGTACAAACCAGTGCCAAGGTTCAAGAACGAATTCCATACATCTACTCGCGTATTTTTACTGTGAATTGAAACTGTTAGTGTGATGTGTGCTGGCATCATGGTTAGATGATATTTTGCACTTTCATCACTTTAACAGATCAATAAGTTTCTGAATATTAAAAAAATCACTGAAATTTAAAATTTCGGACGTGGTGCTGGTTTTAATGCAGCCGGTGATTTTTTAAAGTTCTGAATCGCTTGCTGGATGGCACGAATTTTAAGTTGTGCCGCTTTTTCACCTTCCAAAATAGTTTGGTTACTGGCTTTTAAATCGAGCGTGCCAATATGACCGACTTTGGGTTGAATCACGATATTGGCTTGAGCCAGTTCCTGATTGATACTTTGCTGCCCCATAATATTTAGGGTTTGATCGAGTAAACCCCACATATTTACAGGTTGATTACCTGTTGGACGTGCTGAAATATCAACAGCAATCACCAAGTCTGCCCCCATGGCTTTGGCTGTTTCTACAGGAATCGGACTGACCAGACCGCCATCGACATATTGTGTTCCGCCAATGGTGGCAGGTACAAAGACATTCGGAATACTGCAAGATGCACGAACGGCTTGACCTGCATTGCCTTTAATAAAGTCGGCTTTGCGGCCATTATCTAAACGTGTGGCAACGGCAGCAAAACGAATTGGAAACTTTTCAATAGGTTTGTTGGCCACGTGTTGATTGACATAATCTTGTAGTTTTTGTCCTGCAACAAAACCTTGACGGCTTAATGTTAAATCACGAATGTCAGATTCTTTAAACGTCAGGGCAATATGCTGAAGCTGATAAGGACTTTTACCACTGGCATATAAGCTGCCCACAAAACTGCCAGCACTGGTGCCTGTAACAATTTTAGGTTTAATACCGTGGGATTCTAAAACTTTAATTACACCAATATGGGCAAAACCTTTGGCACCGCCACCACCAAGTGCCAGTGCAATGACAGGTTCACGAGCCTGAATCGGTGTCGTACTTGGTGGTGTTTTTGTCGTTTTATCGCAGCCCGCTAAACTCAGGGCAAGTACGCCCAGCAAAGAATAATGAAGAAATCGCATATCAGCCAATTATAATCAGATCAAACAAACTGGTGACCATCTCAACAAAAAATGAAAACTTTGACTAGCCTTTTTTCAAAAGCTTTTGTAACGGTTTGGCCAGCCAATGCGGATTTTTAGCCGAAAACTTACCGGTATAGTGTTGATAAATGGCTTCTAAATCTTGACCATAATTCCCTGTAGGATGAAACACCCCCAAAATATGAATGGTTTTGTGGGCATAATCAAAAGAGAACATCACAATGGGGATGTTGGCACCATGGGCAATATGGTAAAAGCCACTGCGGATATTTTCAGCCTGTTTGCGTGTACCTTCGGGTGCCATACCAATCCAGATTTTTTCTTTTTGCCGCACAATTTCAATAATGTCCTGCGTATGACCTTGTGGAGAATGACGCACCACAGGAATTACCCCAATCCAGTTTAAAAGTGGTTTGAGCGGTGTTTCAAACAACGTATGTTTGCCAAAAATGGTAATTTGAATACCCAGACCAAGTAGTGCGGTGAAACCGTGCCAAGCATCAATGTTTGACGTATGCGGAGAAATAATAGCAACGGCTTTGGGCAAGTTTGGAAATTCACCCACCATTTGCCAGCCTTGAGCCAAAAAGATATTTTTAAATACAGCACGGCTCGAGGCTGTACCACGTTGTGGAACTTGGTCTGGTAATTGTGGAAATTGCCGTGTCGTACGTGAAAGTGGATTGGTCATTTTCATGGGGGCAGTGTCATCCTGACGTGCATAAAGAACAACGATGTAGATGCCATATCATGACGCATGCATCTAAATCTATTCAAGATATTAGACTTTCGCTTTGTCTGATTCATTGGCAAAATAGTCGAAATCTGATGATGAAAATGATGAAAAATAACAATCCATGATTCAAAATTTTAGTGCAGTACTGCGCTATTTTGATTGATTACCAATATTTTGATTGAGAAGCCATGCCCAACTTGCGCCAGACCTATTTGTTACTGTTCTCTTTATATTGGGCGCAGGGTTTACCTGTTGGGTTTATGACCCATGCCTTGCCTGTTATTTTACGGGCGCAAGGTGTGTCTTTAGCGCATATCGGTGGTTTTGGTTTATTGATGTTGCCGTGGTCAATTAAGGTATTTTGGGCACCTTTGGTTGATCGTTTGGGTTATCAACCGCTAGGGCATTACCGTAGCTGGATTTTACCTTGTCAGTGGCTTAGCGTGTTGGTACTGATTGGGCTGTCGTTTTTACCCATTGAGTCTTTAAATCATCCTATTTATTTGTGGGTGTTTTTTGTGGCTTTGCTGAGTATGAATTTAGTCGGTGCTACGCAGGATATTGCCACCGATGGTTTGGCCGTCAATATTTTACAGGCCAAGCAGCAACATTGGGGCAATACTTTTCAGGTGGTTGGCTCTCGACTTGGCTTTATTGTTGGCGGTGGTGCAATTCTGTGGGCATTGGACTGGCTAGACTGGCAAAAAACTTTTTTGATTTTGGCGGCATTGGTTTTTTTAAATACTTTACCCATTTTGCTGTTTAAAGAACCACAGCATGCTTCCAAGCGAGCACTTGCTCAACCTTTGGTCAAAATGTCATTTCGCGCACGTCTTGCTGCTATTCGGGAATATCTACAATATTTTGTAGAAACACCTGTGTTGTACGCATGGCTCTGGGTCTTGCTCAGTTTTAAAATTGCTGATGGTCTTTCTGGCCCATTACTGAAACCGTTAATGGTCGATTTAGGTTTAAGTTTTTCTCAAATTGGTATTTATGTGACCATGTTAGGTGCGCTAGCGGCTTTGTTAGGCGCAGGCATTGCGGGCTTGATGCTGAAATGGTACTCACGCATGCAAGCCTTACTGATTTTTTCGGTACTGAAAATTTTGAGTTTAGCGGCCTATGCTTATTTGGCTTGGCAATATGAACAGCAAACTCACGTTCCACACTGGCTCATTTATAGTATTAATGCAGCAGAAGACTTATGTTCTGCCATGTTATTGGTGGTCATGCTGACCTTAATTATGCAATACAGCCGTAAGCAATACGCAGGCACAGATTTCACATTTCAGGTGGCCATTATGGCAACCATCAGTGGAGTGTTATATACATTGAGCGGTATTTTGGGCGATGTTTTAGGCTATGCCCATTACCTGATGCTGATTTGTGTGGTGGCATTGTTATGTCTTGTTCCGATTTTGAAATGGTCAAAAAAGGCCAAATTACCCCATCCTGATTATTGATTAAATTGGCAATCAAGAACAGCAAGTTTAATGATAAATATAAGATAAATTTATAAAAATTAATTTATTTTTATCAATATGACAGCGCTGTAACATCTGTTGCAAATGATTTCTCAGGATGAAACAACATGAAAACTCAACTTGCAACAGCGCTTGCGCTTAGTCTTTTTTCTAGTGCTGTCTTTGCAGCGCCGTCATTTTATGGCGAGATTGATGTCTCGATTGATTATCTGTCAGAAGATAATCGGGCAGGGGTGAATCAGCGTGATGTGGTGGAAATTAATTCAAATAGCTCTTTTGTTGGGCTAAAAGGGGAAGAAAAAGTTACAGAGCGTTTAAATGCACTGTATCAGGCAGAATTCACCATTCATGTAGATGATGGAGAATCCAATTCAGATACTTTTGTGCCACGCAATTTATTTGTTGGGCTTAAAGATGCGCAATTGGGGACGGTCAAAGTCGGCAAAATTGATACACCGCTGAAACAACTTTCTGGTGCGGTAGATAACGTTAATAACTATGTCGATAACAAAGCCGATGTAGCGGGCATTTTTACAGGTGAAAACCGCATAGATAATGTGGTGGTTTATGAATCGCCTGCATTTAAACTGAATGATGCACAGCTAAAAGCTACGCTACTATTGGCTTCAGGTGAAGCTTCTGGTATTGCCAAAGGCAAGGGCGCATCTAAAGTAGCAGGTCGTGGTTTAGGAGATGCTTTTTCGAGTTCACTGGTTTATGACAACCAAACAGTGTTGCTTGGTGTGGGGTATGACAAAGCAATTCCATCCAATTTTGCAGGCGGGGGTATTTTAAATACCAAACAGGGTGAAATTGGGGAAGTTAAGGCCATTTTTGCAGCAGCAGATACCCTACGTGCAATTGGCCGAGTGAATTTAAATCATGGAGTTGTACTAAAGACTTTATATCAAACTTCGGAAGTTGCTGCAGTTGCGGGGAATGATACGCGAGCCGCCACAATTGATGATTCTGAAGGGTGGTTAATTGGTGCTGAATATAATCTGTCTGCTATAAAGGCATGGACACTGAAAGCACAATACAGCCAAAATACAACTCGCTTTAAGGGCGCACAAGCAGACTTTGATGCACAGCAACTATTCGCAGGGGCAGAGTATGCATTGAATAAACAGCTGAAAACTTATGCTTATGCAGGTTTACTGACCTTAGAACAAGGGCCAGCAGAAACCAAACAGCCTGTGGTGGGCACAGGGTTTGAATATAAGTTTTAAATTTTTACAGAACAGGGTGTTGTATGACAGCGCCCTGTTTTGACTTCTGAAATATGTGTATTAAGTGAATATCAATAAAAAAGCGACCCTGACGGAGTCGCTGGAGTATAAGACGCATCTACATTGTGCATGATACGTAACTAAATTTTTATGATGGATGCAAATTATTATTTGCGCATTCAGTGCATCACCGAAGCAGCGGGTACAGTATAAATCTAAATTATGACAATACTGCGACAGCTTAAGTCGCATGGGTGTTTTTAAACCGATCCCGTGTGAATCTACTAAGCGCGATAAGGCGTATTAATGGCTTGTGTCCATTGCTGTTTGCTGCAACGTGGACAGACGACATTGGCATGTTCGAGTAAACTGACATGACCACAATACATACAGGCATAGTAGGTATGCGGTTCTGTACGGTGAATGGCTTGGCAGGCTTTAGGGAATAACGGCAAGCCGTATCGTGTTGCTTCGCCTAGAAAAAATAACATGCTGAATTTGCCATCACTTTCCAGTAAACCAACACGCACCTGACCTAAATGTTCAACTCCTTGCTGGCGCATTTCTGCAAAGAATTCATCATGCGACATTTTGCCCAGTTTAATCTTTTCTAAAACCAGTTCACCATCTTCTACAATATAAAGTGATTTGCCCTCCACCAAATCTTCAAAGGCTTGGTATTTCATCATTAACCATGTAATGAGGCGATACATGGCAATCACCACCGCCATGACCACTAAAGCATGTACCAATGGCAAATCTTCGGTAAACATCGGGTCGCCAGCAATAGACCCGAGCGATAAAATAATAGCCAATTCAAAAATAGACAGTTGGCGTACGCCACGTTTACCTGTTAGCCGTAAAAATATAATGATCATGCCAAACATGAGTGCGGCACGAATAATCAATTCGGCAACAAAGACCCAAGTGGTGTCGTGAATAAAAATCTGCTGCACGTCCATGCGTTATACTCATTAAGATGCTTTTAGCAATGTAGCAACTTTAACTTACTCATTTTTTAGTGTTTTTGTGAAGTTTATAAGTGGCTCTGCTACGGGAGAAACCAATCAAGCCGTGACTATGCGAGTTGTATGCATGACGGCATAATACAATTTACCTTTTACTTTAATTTTAACTATGACTTTTGCATTAAGCGCTACACCTCAAACGGTGCTTGAAGTTACACCACAGCATAAAAAACTAAATGTGTTGATTGAGCAGATTGAACAGCAAAAACGGTTATTGCTTGCTTGGCAAAATGCCAAAGATGAAATTCGTGCTTATAGTCAAAAGGCGTTGATGCCTGCTTATCGTGAGTTATATCGCACGCTGTATGAGCAGATGCAGACGCTGTGGAATAGCCTCAGTCATTACCATTTAAGTAAGTCAGATACGGTAACTGTTGAAGATAAAATTCAGGCACTCACTTGCTTGTTGCAAGGTTCGCATTTGTTAACCCAAATGCAGGTAGATGAAGTGGAAAAGATGTATATTTACTATGCACAGGCAAGTGAATATAGCCAGAATAAAAAATCTAAGCAGAAATCTAAAAAGAAAATGGAAACGTCTTTTGATGTGCCTGAAACTTTAGATACTGAAAATGAAAGTTATGATGAAAATTGGAACAGCGAACAATATCAACAAGTACGAGAGCAGGCCAAGTTAAAACGTCAGCAAGATAAGCAAGCTCAAGCTGAAAAGATGGTGAATCAATCGCTTAAAATGGTTTATTTAAAAATTACCTCGATTATTCACCCTGACCGTGAACCTGATGAATCTAAGAAAGCAGAAAAGACTGAACTTTTACAACGTGCTAATGCGGCTTATGAACAGGAAGATTTATTCTTTTTACTGAAACTGCAGCTTGAAGTAGAACAAAGTAAACAGGGTACAAATAAAGGTTTAAGTGTGGAGCAAGTGAAGTTTTACCAACAGGCTTTAGAAGCCCAAAGCCAAGCCTTGCAAAATCAAATTCAGGAATTGATTAACTCACTGGTTTGGTCAAATAAAGCCAAAATTGCGGTGCAGAAATCCAAAGGACAATTGAATATTGCTAATTTATATAAGCAGATTGATGCGGATGCATCTGCGGTGAAGCAACAGCTTAAAGCGGAGAAGCAACGGCTAAGTTTTATGGGGAAAGAGAGTGGGTTGGAGATGCTGTTGGAGCATCAGGTTTTATGATTTACCTCTAACTTAGCGAGAGAGGTAAATATATGGAATAATCTTATTTACTACGCATAGCCTCAATGATTTTTAACAGAGCATCTTGCATTTGCCCAGAGGTAGCTGTTGATAAGTCAATTTCGAGTAAATTATCTATAATTTGAATTTTTTTGCCGCTCATAGGCTTTGTTGCACAAAGATTTCATAACTATATGATTTTAAAAGTTTTGATTATTTTTTGATCCAAAATTAAATTTATTTAAATCAGATGCTTACATATTTATGCAACAAAGCCGTTGATAAATCTAAAATAGATTTATCAACAAACTTTAAAATTCTTCTATTTTGCGTTATAGATTCTAATACAGACATGAAAAAAATCCCCTCAATTATGAGAGGATTTTAGCTTTATTTTTAATATTTTAGCAATAAATTAAAGCGCCGCAATTTGCTCCATATTCGCTTTAATCTTCGCTAACTGGTCAGCAAATTCAGCAAGTTTCACTTTCTCGCCTTCAACCACAGCAGCAGGGGCTTTCGCCACAAAACCTTCATTCGCAAGTTTAGTTGCAATTTGGGCATGCTGTTTTTGAACCTTGTCTAAATCTTTTTGTAGACGACCCAATTCCGCTTTAGGGTCAATTAAGCCCTTCATTGGAACGAATACAGATACGTGACCAACGACAGAAGATGAAGACAATGGTGGTTGTTCGCCATCTGCCAAGAATGTAATGCTCTCAACTTTTGCCAATGCTTTAAACAATGGTTCAATGCGTGCGATCTGTGCTTTTTCAGCATCAGTTGTGTTTTGAAGCAGAACAGGCAACAAACGTGCATTACCTAGACCCATTTCACCACGAATGTTACGCACCGCACCAATCAAACCTTGTAACCATTGCATATCTGCTTCAGCTTGATCATTGATGAGCGCTTGCTCAGCAACAGGGTATTGCGCAAGCATGATGGTTTCACCACCCAAGCCAATCATTGGTGCAAGTGTTTGCCAAATTTCTTCAGTCAAGTACGGCATGATTGGGTGTGCAAGACGTAAAGATGCTTCCATCACTGCAAGTAATACACGGCGAACTTCGGCTTTACGCGCTTCTGAAACATTTTCGTCATTCAGAACAGGTTTAGTCAGCTCTACATACCAGTCGCAGTATTCATTCCAAATAAAGTCATAAATTGCTTGCGCAGCCAAGTCTAAACGGTAGGTTGCAAACGCTTGGTGAACAGCCTGTTCTGCCTTTTGTAAACGGCTGACAATCCACTGCTCAGGCAACTCCCAAAGGTCTTGACGTACTTCTTGGCCTACAGTTTGACCTTCAACATTCATTAATACAAAACGGGTTGCATTCCAGATTTTGTTGGCAAAGTTACGATAACCTTCAACACGTTTCATGTCGAACTTAATGTCACGGCCTGTGTTTGCAAGTGCACAGAAAGTAAAACGAACTGCATCTGTACCGTATGCTTGAATACCTTCAGGGAATTCTTTACGGGTTGATTTTTCAATCTTCGCTGCTTGTTTCGGGTTCATCAATCCCGTCGTACGCTTTTGTACTAAAGTTTCAAGATCTACACCGTCAATCAGGTCGAGTGGGTCAAGCACGTTCCCCTTCGATTTAGACATCTTCTGACCTTCACTGTCACGTACCAAACCGTGTACATACACAGTTTTGAACGGTACTTGTGGTGTGCCATCTTCGTTTTTCATGAAGTGCATGGTCATCATGATCATGCGCGCCACCCAGAAGAAAATGATGTCAAAACCAGTCACCAATACATCAGTCGGGTGGAAGGTATTTAAGAAATAGTTTTCTTTATCCTTCGCTTCGTCACCAGTCCAACCTAAAGTGGAGAATGTCCAAAGTCCCGATGAGAACCATGTATCGAGTACGTCTTCATCTTGGTTCAATTCAACATCGGCAGGGATGTTGTTTTTCGCACGAACTTCAGCCTCGTCACGGCCAACAAATACATTGCCTTGCGCATCGTACCAAGCAGGAATACGGTGACCCCACCACAATTGACGTGAGATACACCAGTCTTGAATGTTGTTCATCCACGCCATATACATATTGCTGTATTGCTCAGGCACGAACTTGATACGACCATCTTGTACTGCTTCAATTGCAGGTTGTGCAAGAGGAGCGATCTTCACATACCATTGGTCTGTCAATAATGGCTCAACGATCACACCTGAACGGTCACCACGAGGTGGCTTAAGCGTGTATGGTTGGATTTGATCTAACCAGCCTTCAGCTTCTGCTTGTTCAACTAACTTTTTACGTGCTTCAAAACGCTCTAAACCAATGTAGTCTGCAGGTGCAGCAATGGTTTTAGAAATTTGCTCGCCCGCTTTTGCGATGTACTCAAACTCAGCCAATACTTCCGCATTTTTATTGAAGATGTTGATGATTGGCAATTCGCAGCGTTTACCCACTTCATAGTCATTGAAGTCGTGTGCAGGCGTGATTTTCACACAGCCAGTACCAAATTCTTTATCCACATATTCATCTTTAACGATTGGAATGGCACGACCTGTAATTGGCAGGATGATGTTTTGACCTACCAAATGTGCATAGCGTTCATCATCTAGCGCAACAGCAACAGCTGTATCACCTAACAACGTTTCAGGACGAGTGGTTGCAACGACGATGTGATCTTTGCCATCGTGCGTACGCAGTGACTTGTCTTCAAAGAAATATTTAAAGTGCCACAATGAACCTGCTTCTTCTTTATCTGATTCAACTTCTAAGTCAGAAAGTGCAGTTTGTAATTTTGGATCCCAGTTAACCAAGCGTTTACCACGGTAAATTAAACCTTCTTCGTGTAATTTCACGAAAACTTCTTTCACCGCATTCGATAAGCCTTCATCCATGGTGAAGCGTTCACGTGACCAGTCTACCGAAGAACCTAAACGACGGATTTGACGGGTAATGTTGCCGCCAGATTGTTCTTTCCATTCCCAAACTTTTTCAATGAACTTTTCACGGCCTAAGTCGTGGCGGCTGATGTTTTGTGCACCCAATTGACGCTCAACCACCATTTGCGTGGCAATACCTGCGTGGTCTGTACCTGGTTGCCATAAGGTATTTTTACCCGACATACGGTTAAAACGAGTTAGGGCATCCATAATGGCATTGTTAAAACCATGACCCATGTGCAAGCTACCAGTGACGTTTGGCGGCGGAATCATGATACAGAATGATTCACCCTTTTCAGACGGCTTGAAATAGCCGTTGTCTTCCCAAGTCTTGTACCATTTTTTCTCGATCTCGGTTGGATCGTAGGTTGTAGCAATATTTTGCGCTGAATCAGTCATAGTAAGAACAGGTTAAAAGTGAATAAAAAATTGCGTCTATTGTAGCAAAAAAATTGCCAGCTAAGCGAGATTCAGTATCGTCAAACTTCTTGCAATTGGCAGTTGGGCAAACTCATCGTATGATGAGCAACAGGGATGATAAAAACTTGAAGATGCTCATTGCATATTACTCGGTTTTAAACTGGGATTAAGCAAGGAGTTTTAAAATAGATGACAACACATCAATACGGTCAAAATAGGCAAGTTCAGTTATGACTTATGCTGTAGCATTAAAATTAAAACCAGAAACCTATCAAAAATTTCAACAATTGCATCAACAGTTCAATGCAGGTGAAACCGAAAGTTTGGCCAAACCTTTAGGAGCAGTCTTAACCGAAATTTCCTGTGAAGTGATTGAGCAGTTGTTTGGTGAAATGTCACGCTCTAAACATGCGCTAGACAATGAGTCTGAAAAAACCATTCAACAGGTAACCGATACCATGCAAAAATATATGCCGTGGTCGGTTTCATTTTTTGGCAATGAACGCTTAACGCCTATGGTTAATTATTTGGCCGAGATGATGGATCAACAGGCAGGTCAGGCAGTTTTAACCTATCCTGTAGATAGCATTTCAATCAAAGAAACTTTAGGTAATATTGAGCAGATTAAGCAGGGCAACAGTGCCTATATTGACCCTGCCTTTAAAGGATTTGTTCAAATTATTGATCAAGGCGTAAGCTGTTTAATTCGTGATCCGAAAAAAATGCTGAAATTTAATTTGGTGGTCGATAAAACCTTAAACGGTGTGATTCAGTTAACCACGCAACTGGGCTATAAACGTCTGGAAAAAATGGGTAAGCAATTTGATTTAGAAAGTGCAGAAATTTATTCGAACCATTTTCTTGGTTTTTTACAGCATCCTGCACAGCTGAAAGCTTAAATTTTAATGACTTAGATTCTTCAATAACGCGGACAAACGGTTATGGCAAAACGAGAAAATTTAGAACATAAAGTGGTGTGGATTACAGGCGCATCTTCAGGAATTGGTAAGGCACTGGCCAAAGAATGTGCTTTACAGGGTGCGCAAGTCATTTTAACAGCACGCCGTTATGAAGAGTTGGAAAAAGTACGTGTGAGTTTATTAAACCCTGAACGCCATCTTTCAGTCTGTGCAGACATCACCAATGAAAGTCAGGTTTTGCATGCTTATGAGCAAGTTTTGGCACGTAAAGGGCGGATTGACTGGTTAATTAATAACGCAGGTTTAAGTCAGCGTGCCTTAATTGCAGATACCACCATGCAAACCGAACGCACCATTATGGAAGTCGATTATTTTTCACAAGTATTTCTGACCAAAACAGTCTTGCCGACCTTTTTACAGCAAAAACACGGGCGCATTATTTTTGTATCTAGTGTTGCGGCATTATTAGGTACTCAATATCGTGCTTCCTATTCAGCAGCGAAAAGTGCCATTCACATGTGGGCCAACAGTTTACGTGCCGAAGTGGCAGAGCAGGGGGTACAGGTCTCGGTGATTTTCCCAGGCTTTGTGAACACCAATGTATCTTTTAATGCGCTTAATGGTGAAGGCAAGCCACAAGGGCATCAAGATGAAGCCATTGAAAATGGTTTAGATGCAGATGAATTTGCCAAAACCACAGTAAAAGCCTTGATGGCAGGGGAAGAATATATTGTAGTGGGTGGTGCTAAAGAAAAGCTGGGTGTATTGGTGTCTCGATTATCACCAAGCGCTTTATATAAAATGATACGTAAGACTAAGGTCAAGTGAGTTAAAGGCTCTCAGTATCATCATCTAGATGATGATACTGTTTTCATTTTAGTGTGCATGAGGAAGTGTGGTGGAAGAATGAATCGCCGTGCCATAAGCAAAGACTTCGACCATGCCGCCTTGCATCCCTAATTCTGTGGTACTTAAACGCAGTCCCATAATTTGAGTTGCACCTACTTTTTCAGCTTCAAGTTTTAAGCGCACCACTGCTTCACGACGTGCACGCTCAACAATGCTTTCATAACTGGTTAAACGACCACCAAAAAAATTCTGGATGTTGGCAATCACAAACTTAAAATAATCATGTGAAATCACCACATTACTGTGTACTAATTGTCCCGTCTGGGTGCTAGTTTGAAAACGGTTGTTATCTACCCGAATATAGCTTAAGCGCTGTTCTTGCTCTGCCAAATATTTGAAATGTTTGCGCTCATTATGTCGACCAAAGCCAAAACCAACAGCAAACAAAACAGCAAAGACAATAATTTGTAGAATTAAATTATCCATGTGGTGTTATCCCCATCAAATCACCCCAGTCTTAATTTTGCACAGGGAAAGGGTCTGGAAGTTTAGGGATGTCAGCTTCAACTACAACCGCAGTGCCGTAAACGAACAGTTCCGAAGCACCTTGCGCAATATTGGATGTAGAAAAACGTATTCCGACGATGGCATTTGCACCTAAACCACGTGCTTTTTCAATCATACGGTTCATGGCTTCTTGACGGGACTCTTCTAAAAGTTCGGTATAGGCAGTTAATTCACCGCCTACAATATTTTTGAGTCCAGCCAATAAGTCACGCCCAACGTGTTTACTGCGCACAGTGCTGCCATATACCACATCAATTTGGCGGGAAATGCGATGCCCCGGAACAGATTCAAGATTGCTGAGTAACATATTTTTTTGAGTGAAGAGAAACGAATCTACTGAAGATATGGAATGTACCTCAAAAAAGCAATAAAAAAGCCCACCGAAGTGAGCTGATTTAGGTCTTTGTAAATGGTGTGGTTTCACCATCTAATTATGTTTTGCTGTACTAAATTACTGCGCTTTCCGCTCAGCCGATGATGCAGGTTGTAAAGTTGCATCTGAAGTATTGGCTTTTACACCGCCACCTAAAGATTTGTACAACTCGACCTGATTGTTCAGATTGGCTTGCTCAAGTAGCAACAAACCTTGCTCTGCGGCATAAGCGGTACGTTGAGCGTCTAACACGGTTAAGTAGCTGTCAATCCCTGCACGGAAACGTGCATTAGAAAGCTTATAAGTCGTGTTGGTTGCTTCAACCAAGCGTTTTTGAGCAGCTAAACGGTCCCCAATATTTTGACGAACTGCCAAGGCATCATTCACTTCACGGAATGCAGACTGAATTGACTTTTCATAATCTGCCAAAGCAATTTGCTGATCGGTTTCTGAAATTTTGATGTTGGCTTGGCGTGTACCCCAATCGAAAATTGGCAGGTCTAGACTTGGGCCAACTGCCCACACAAAGCTGCCCGATTTAAACAAATCACTTAAATCTGTTGACGCATATCCAGCATTGCCTGTTAGGCTGATGCTTGGAAATAAACGTGCTTTGGCCGCACCAATGTTAGCTCCTGCAGCAGACAGTCGGTACTCGGCAGTACGGATGTCGGGACGGTTGGTCAGCAAGTCACTTGGTAAGCCTGCACCCATTGCATTGTTTTTCGTAATGCGGGTAACACGCTGTGCAGGTAGCAAAGTGTTTGGAACAGGTTCACCCACCAGCAAGTTCAACAAGTTTTGTGCTTGGGCAACTTGGGTTTTGTAGTTAGCAACATCATTACGTGCCGTTTCTACAGAAATTTGCGCCTGACGCACAGGCAGCTCGCTATCAATACCAACATCAAAACGCTTTTTGTTCAGATTGTAAGATTCAAGCTGCGTTTTTAACGTCTGATCTGCCAGTTTTAAATTGGCATTGGCAAAAGAGTAGTTCAGCCATGCTTGTGCAACCTGACCAATCAGGGCAATTTGCGTGGCATCACGTGAGCTTTGAGTTGCCAAGAAGTTATCTAAGGCATTATCTTTTAGGCTGCGTACACGACCCCAAAAATCTAGCTCATAGGCAGTAACACCTAAGCCGACGTTATAACGGGTATGTGTACCTAATCCATTGCCCTGATCTTGACGTAGTACGCCACCGCTAGCACCAATGGTAGGCAATTGGTTGTTTTCTGTAATTTGATAAGCTTGCTGCGCACGCTGGATGTTCAGGGTTGCAGTGCGCAAATCACGGTTATTGTTCAGTGCCATATCCAGCACTTGCAATAAGCGCTGGTCGGCAAAGAAATCTTTATAGCCTTGTTCGGCAACCGATGTACCCGTTGCTGTTGCTGTATAGCTGCTCGGAATACTCGCCTGAGCGACGGGCTCTGGCCCACGCATGCTTTGACAGGCTGTCAAAGCAAGCGCAAGGGCAGAAACCGCAATGCCACGGCCTGTAAGAGACCATAAGTTTTGCATCACGATACATGCTCCTGTTGATTTTGTTGTTTTGGTTTGTATTTAAAGATACTTCTGATCCAAACGTAGAACACTGGAATAAAGAAGATCCCTAACAAGGTTGAGCTAATTACACCGCCCAAGACTCCATAACCGACTGAATGTTGGCTACCTGCACCTGCACCAGATGAAAGAGCAAGTGGCAATACACCAAAACCGAAGGCAAGGGTGGTCATAATAATTGGACGTAAACGCATTTTTGCAGCATGCAAAGTGGCTTCAAATAGGTCTTCACCTTTTTCTTGTAGCTCTTTGGCAAATTCTACAATCAAAATGGCGTTTTTCGCAGACAAACCAATCACAGCAATAATTGCCACTTGGAAGTAAATGTTATTGGATAGGTTCGGGTTCTTGAACAAGATCATGCCCCCAAAGGTGAGCAATAATGCCCCGACAATCCCTAACGGTACGACCAAGAGTACTGAGAATGGAATAGACCAGCTTTCATACAAGGCTGCCAAACACAGGAATACAATCAGTAAAGACAACGCATACAAGAACGGTGCTTGGTCGCCCGATTCACGTTCTTCTAGCGATAGGCCTGTCCATTCATAGTCAAAGCCATTTAAGCCCATAGACGGTAATTTAGCGACAATTTCTTCCATGGCTTGCATTGCTTCACCTGAGCTGACGCCCGGAGCAGGTGCACCCTGAATGTTCTTGGCAGATACGCCGTTATAGCGTTCTAAGCGCGGCGAACCATAAGTCCACTCACCTGTTGCAAAGGCAGAGAACGGTACCATTTCACCACGGTTATTGCGCACATACCACTTGTTTAGGTCTTCAGGCATCATGCGTGAGTCTGATTCAGCTTGAACATAAACTTTTTTCACACGACCACGGTCAATAAAGTCATTGATGTACGAACCACCCCAAGCCATGCCCATCGTGCTGTTGATTTCAGCAATGCTGACACCTGCTGCACCTGCTTGCGCCTGATCAATCAGAATACGGTACTGTGGTGTATCTTCCTGACCATTTGGACGTACGCCTATTAAGCGAGGGTCTTTGGCTGCTTCACCCAAGACAATGTTACGTGCCATGGTGAGTTTTTCGTGACCATTACCTGCAGCATCTTTCAGCTGTAAGTTAAAGCCTGCACTCACACCCAATTCAGGCATTGCTGGCAGCTGTAATGGCATGATGTAGGTCGCATCTTTCACAATCATGTTCAGCGCCATACCACGTTGAATAATGGCACCCACTTGTGATTCTGGACTTGTACGTTCACTCCAGTCTTTTAACTTAATGAATGCCATACCAGCGTTCTGACCAACACCCGAGAACGAGAAGCCAGAAACACTAAACACCGACTGCACATGCTCTTTTTCATTTTCTCTGAAGAAGTTAGTCATGCTGGTCATCGTGGCATCAGTACGTTCCAAAGTCGCATTTGGTGGGAGTTGCACCAGTGTCATCACCACACCCTGATCTTCATCAGGTAAGAACGATGATGGAAGTTTCTGGAACAACAACACAATAATACCCAACACCACTGCATATAAAATTCCTGAGAAAATTTTGCTGTGGGTCATACGGTCTACACCGCCTTGATATTTGACTGAAATCTTGTCAAAGCTGCGGTTAAACCAACGGAAGAAACGGGCAAATACGCCGTTGCTTTCAGGTTTGTTTGGATCATGCTGTTTGAGAATGGTGGCACACAGGGCAGGGGTAAAGGTCAAGGCAACAACCAGTGACAGCACCATGGCAGTCACAAGGGTGATTGAGAATTGACGATAAATAACCCCTGTTGTTCCACCAAAGAATGCCATTGGAATGAACACCGCAGACAGTACTGAGGTAATCCCGACCAGTGCACCTGAAATCTGTTTCATGGACTTTTCAGTCGCAGCCACAGGATCAAGATGTTCTTCCACCATGACACGTTCTACGTTTTCCACTACAACAATCGCATCATCGACCAGAAGACCGATGGCGAGTACCATGGCAAACATGGTGAGGGTGTTGATGGAGAAACCAAACATATTGATCACGGCAAAAGTACCGAGAACCACCACAGGCACAGCCATGGTTGGAATAATGGTGGCGCGCCAGTTCTGTAAGAACAGGAACATCACAATAAATACCAAGATGATTGCTTCAATCAGCGTTTTAACCACACTCTTGATTGAAAGTTCAATAAATGGCGTGGTATCAAACGCCAATTCATCCTTTAAACCCGCAGGGTAGTTTGGACGTAATTGTTTTAAGCGTTCTTCTACAGCAGCAGCGGTATCTAGCGCGTTGGCACCAGTAGACAATTTAATTGCCACACCACCAGCAGGTTTACCGTTGTATTTAGAAATAAACTGATAGTTGTCTGCACCAAGTTCAATACGTGCTACATCACCCAAGCGAACTTGAGCACCTGAAGCGGTATTTTTGAGGAAAATATTGCTAAATTGTTCAGGTGTTTGTAGCAAGCTTTGTGCAGTAACCGTTGCGTTCAACGCCTGACCTTGAACAGATGGTGCACCACCCAATTGACCTACAGCTACCTGAGCGTTTTGGGTACGAATGGCTTGTGCAATATCACTTGGTGTAACTTGCAAGCTTGCCATTTTGGCTGGATCCATCCAAATACGCATGGCGTATGAGCCACCAAATACTTGTACTTCACCCACACCTGCAACACGGCTAAGCGGTTCAGAAATGTTGGAGTTGACATAGTCTTTAATGTCATCTGCAGAAAGGCTTTCATCTGGCGAATAGAAGGCTAAAACCTGTAAGAAGCTTGCACCTGATTTGGTGACTTTCACCCCTTGACGTTGTACGTCATCTGGTAATAAAGCCGTTGCAGATTGTAGCTTGTTCTGTACTTGAACCTGTGCAATATCAGGGTCAATCCCTTGCTCAAAGTTCAAGGTGATTGATGCAGAACCATTCCCCGCACTGTTCGATGAAATGTAGCGCAGACCATCTAAACCATTCATTTGCTGCTCAATAATTTGAGTCACTGTATTTTCAACAGTTTCAGCAGATGCACCCGGATAAGTCGCAGCAATGGTGACCGTTGGCGGTGCAATGGTCGGATATTGGGCAATTGGCATGTTGGTGAGGGTAATAATCCCCGCCAGCATGATCACCAATGAAATCACCCACGCAAAAATGGGGCGATGAATAAAAAAGTGTGCCATTGAAGTCTACCCCTTATGCATTTGAAGTAGCTTTTTGTTCAGTCGCTTGAGCTTCTGATGCTGGTGCTTGTTTTGCATCATCTGATTTTGCTGGTGCAGCAGGTGCACCTTGCGGGGCAGCGCCTTGAGGTTGATACGGTTTAGCCACAACTTGCTGTTCAGGTTTTACTTTGGCAATCCCTTCAACAATGACTTTATCGCCAGTTTGCAAACCTTCAGTCACAATCCAGTTGTTGCCTTGTGAGCCTACAGTAGTCACAGGACGAGGCTCAACCACTCCTTTTGCATTCACGAGCATCACCATCGCCTGACCTGTTGGGGTGCGGCTAAGTGCAGCTTGTGGAATTAAAATCGCATTAGGAATAACACCTTGCACAATTTGTGCGGTGGCGAACATACCTGGCAATAATAAGTGGTTGGCATTTGGGAAAACCGCACGTAAGGTCACAGTACCTGTTTCAGGATTCACACTGGCATCAGAGAATGCTAAACGGCCTTCAATCGGGTAATAGCTACCATCTTCAAGTTTTAATTTAACTTTAGTGTTGTTGCTGCTGTTAAGGCTACCCTGACTGAGTTGCTGACGTAAACGTAAC
Organism: Acinetobacter sp. A2; assembly: GCF_048537555.1. Taxonomy (NCBI): domain Bacteria; kingdom Pseudomonadati; phylum Pseudomonadota; class Gammaproteobacteria; order Moraxellales; family Moraxellaceae; genus Acinetobacter; species Acinetobacter sp. A2. The sequence goes on along the minus strand of NZ_CP183239.1, from coordinate 2,236,458 downwards.
AGTTCAGCACTAGACTGATTGATGTCTACATAAATTGGGTCTAAACGCTGAATGGTAACCAATGGCTCAGCTTGACTGGCAGTGACTAAAGCACCAGCCGTCACAGTAGAACGGTTCGTTTGCCCAGAAATAGGTGCACGTACAGTTGAATAGCCTAAGTTAATTTCAGCATTGCGCACTTCTGCCTGAGTTGCTGCAACGTCCGCTTCGGCAAGTTTTACTTGAGCCACAATATCGTCATATTCTTGTTTGGAAATGGCGTTGCTGCCCACCAATTGACGATAACGACCTTCTTTTACCCGTAGCACATTTAATTGTGCCTGTTGGCGGGTTAAAGCTGCACGTGCGCTGTCTAAAGAAGCACGATTGGTACGTGCGTCAATTTCATAAAGCGCTTGACCTTCACGTACATAACTGCCTTCGGTAAATAAGCGTTTCAAAACGACGCCACTGGTTTGTGGGCGAACTTCTGAAATTTCAAAGGCAGTGGTACGACCAGACAATTCAACAGACTGCTCAACGCTTTGTGGTTGTGCCACAAGCACGCCAACCTCAGTCGGTGGCATTTGCTGGGCTGCACCTGCTTGCTGTGCATCTTTTGGATCTTTGCTACAACCCACAAGCGCTAAACTTGTGGCTAATGCGCAAGCAGTCAGGGCAGGTGCCCAAAGCTTTGCAGACATCATTTTTTCACCTCAATTAGATTTTTATCTAAACTTATGTATTGGTTTGCATTGCAGATATTTCGTGCAAAACAGATACCACAATGTGATCCAAATAAAACTTATGCTCCAACCGGAGAGGACATCTGAAGGATAGTGCACTCCCAGATATACACGGGAAATACCCATCAGCACCATCCACAACGCTGCACATACGGTTAAAATTCTATGCGCTGGATGTTGCAAACTTAGGTAAATGACTAAACAGCCTAAGCTTGCGGCATAAAAGCTATGTGCACTAGGAAACGCTGCACCATAACTTTCTACCAAATGTAATGCTTCAGGCGGGCGTGGGCGGGCAATTACAGATTTGAGCAGCCACGCAATCGCTATACTTCCAAACAGTCCTACACTGATAAAAACAATTTTTGTGTATTTTTTATACCATGCCCAGTAGAAACACCATAGGCTGGATAAAAATAATACAAATGGCATGCCACCCAATACAGAAAGTAGCTGTGCCAATTGATTCAAATGTGCGGTGCGTTGTGTACTTAAAAACTCTACAAGTGCAAAATCGAACTGTTGCAAGCTTGCAATATTGAGTACTAACACACTGATAATAAATAGCAAACTACCGAGATAAAGCAGTTTTTTAGGCATGCTGAAATCTCCGAAAGTTTAACCGATTTGAGCACGGTTGATGAATGGATTAAAGTGTACTAATCAGTACACTTTATTTCAAGTCAATGGAAATGAGAAGGATTTCTTTTTTTCCTGATTTGTGAGCAAGCCAGAAATCCGTACATTTTTTAAGTATTTCGTTCAGAGTTTGATGTGCTGTCATCATCCACTGTAATAGGTTGTTTCGGGGGCCAAAAGAAATCACTTGGACGGGTCAGAAAATGGGTCAGCACCAATTTTGCCAGAGGCTTCCATTGTTCAAAACGTACCCGACGTGCACGTAGTGCCACAATAATTGTTAAAGTAAAACTCACAAATAAGTTGGTTAAACCAATCAGTAGTACCCCTAAAAATGACACAATAATGAGGCCAATTTCAGGTGAGCCATTCACATTCATTAAACCTTGAATAAAGTTGGCAGAGGCAAAGGCAATATGGCGAATATCAATTGGTAAACCGAGAATATATCCGAGCGTGGCAGTACTGCCGAGCATAATCCCGAATAAAAAATTACCAGCCAATGCACCTAAATTACGTTCAATATAATTCGCAAAGCTATTCAGGCGTTCTTGTCCGAGCAGCATTTTTAGGTGGATGTGGGCTTTTAAACGTGGCCCAACTTTACGATACACCGCCATGTTGTCAAAATAACCAGCAATCAGACCTGACAAAAATAAAAATACCCCCGCAATAGCTGCATGCGGAACCGCTAAAGAGGTAAAGGGGTTTAAGTCATGTAAGGTGTCTGATGCTTTGGCATGTGACATTAAAGGTTCATGCAATGCGGCATCCCAACTAAAAGCAATTAAAGCTGCAATTGGAATGGCAATGGACATATTACCCAAAATAGCAATGAACTGTGTGCGAATAATATTAATAATGAGTGCGGCTAATTCGGCAATTTGTGCGGTCTTTGAACCTTTACGATGCTGAACGGTCGATGCCAAGGCCGCAGCAGTCATCGCGGGCTGTTTGGTGGCAACAGTAAAGTGCAACACATGAATAATCATAAAGCCAAATGAATAAATCATGCTGTTTATGATGGCTTGCATCATTGGAGCCAGCACTAAGCGAGAGGCGAGGGTTTTGAGCGTTGCCATAGCGGCAATTAAAACCCCCGCACCTGCTGCGGCTTTGTACATGCCCAAAAAGCCGTCTTTGTCGGTACTTACATAATGCTCGCCTGTTTTACTGGCATTTTCCGTGACTTGTAAGGCAATTAATTCACTGTTTTCTGCCAAGAGCGAACGCACACTGCGCTCGCTATACAGTGCTGCGGTAACATCTACCAATAACTGTCCCATTGAAATATGGCGAACTTTGTCTTGTGCCACAATCAAATTAATTAGCAGTTCAATCCGTTCCAGACATTGTTCCAGCAAGGACAGTAAATAGGTCAGACTAATACTGACTCCAGTGCGTTTGGTGGCACGTCTAATTTTGCTACTGACATTATGACATTGATCAATCATCACCAAAGCTTGAGCGGCATCGGGTGGTTGGATGGCACTCATTTGATCATGTTGCAGATCTGCAGTTTTATATTGCTGAATAAACTCATTGATTTCACGGTTTTGTGCCAAGAAAGGCGAGTCGTATTCACTCAGTTCAGGGTAGGCACTAATAAATTCAGGATATAAACCAATGCCACTGACCCGATATGACAATACGGTCAGGGCTTTAATAATTTCACTGCGAATCAGACGCTTCTGGGTTTGCCCGCCATGCCCACGATTAAGCAGGGTGAATAACTGTTGCCATTCAGCATCATCAATATTGTCTAACCAATATTTGTCGCTGCGCAGAGGAAAGACCCGACGCACTAAATCTTGCAGTTGGCTTTCATCATTAATTAGCGGTAAAAAGTGTGCGCCTAAGCGCTGGAACAGCTGATTCCAAAAGCCATCTAAAGACAGAATGCCAGTGTCAGCATATAAACTGGTTTGTTTGTACTGATTAATTAAACGTAAAACAAAATGTTGCAGGGTCGAGCTTGCGTTTGGAGTGATCAATAAAGCATGCAAGAGTGCCTGAAACTTTTGATGGGTTTCTTCTAAATTTTGGGTGTCTTGAGGACGAATACGATTGACCAGCTCAATCAGGAGATTTTCATCAAGAACAGCTTTGGGCGTGTCCAGCTGTTCTTGCATTTTATTAAATAAATCGTTGAGTTTTATATGCATAAGCAGCTTAAATTATTGAATACGGTGTAAAGCCAACAAGGCTAAATTCTTTAAGGCCTGACGATAGATCGACTCAGGCAGTGCTTCTAAAGCAGCAATAGCCGCTTCGGTTTCTTCTGTAGCACGCTGGCGGCAATAATCGAGAGCGCCTGAAGATTGCACAATGGCAATGACCTGATCTAGGTCAGCTGTGCCGCCTGTGGCAATACTGCGACGAATAATTTGATGTTGTTCGCCTGTTGTATTTTGTAAAGCAGAGATTAAAGGCAAAGTCGGTTTGCCTTCCATTAAATCATCGCCAATATTTTTACCTAATGTTTCAGCATCTGAGGTGTAATCCAAAATATCATCAATGATTTGGAAGGCATTACCAAAGTGTCCTGCAAATAAACGCAAAGGCTCACGGTATTGCGGTGTACCAGTTAAAATTGCAGCACCTTCGGTTGCCAGTTCAAATAAACGTGACGTTTTACCGTGAATAATATCCAAATAAATTTTTTCAGTGGTGTCTGGTTGATGCTGTGCCTGTAGTTGTAAAACTTCACCTTCGGCAATTTCACAGGTACCTGTAGAAAAGTCTTTCAGCAATACCATGTCATTTAAATCGACCAATAAGTCGAACGAGCGGGAAATTAAGAAGTCACCCACTAAAACTGCAGTCTGGTTATTCCATGTTGCATTGGCTGTTGGGCGACCACGACGTAAACCTGACTCATCTACAACATCGTCATGCACCAAAGTTGCGGTATGTAGCATTTCAATAATGGCCGCCAGTTTACGTTGACGTTCCAAATCTTCTGCACCACAGGCTTTGGCTGCAAGCAGACACATAATTGGACGCATGCGTTTGCCGCCTGCTTCGACCACGTGTTTACTAACGGCCATGACCAGGGCAACTTTTGAGGTAATTCCTTCATTAATAAATGTATCCATCGCGGCAAAATCAGAAGCAACAGGGGCGAGAATGTCTTGCTTAAAGTCGATGGTCATGTGAAAGGAAACCTCAATAATATTGAATTACAAACTTAGTGGAATCTATTGTAACTTTGGTTACAGCCAAGAAAATTAACTCAGTCTGCGAAAATAACACGCTGAATGCAATAGCTAGGCAATTGTATAATTGTTAAGTCTAATTGAAAACTAAGTAAATAACTTTATTGGTAAATTTGGCATTTGCTTAAGTTGCGCCTGATTCTAACAAGCGTAACGGCTTGCGCCAATACAATCTGTCTATTTACCCTTAACCAAGGGGTATAAAACATGACAAGTAGAGGTGTTTACTAAATAATCAATGCGCGTATACAATAATTGCCGCAAATGACTTGTTGTTTGTGTGAATATCCCTTAAAATCCTTGCCCTTGAATAACCCCCAGTGGCGTTCGTTTTAAGATCGATATATCCCTTTATCGGCACGACGACACGGGCATGTTTGGAGTACATTATGTACGCAGTAATCCAAAGCGGTGGTAAACAGCACCGTGTTGTTGAGGGTGAAACCCTTAAAGTTGAATTATTGAAAGCTGAAACTGGCGCAACTATTACGTTTGATGACGTATTAATGGTTGTAAACGGTGACAACGTTCAAATCGGTGCTCCAGTTGTTGCTGGCGCTAAAGTAACTGCAGAAGTGGTTGGTCATGGTCGTCACGACAAAATCCGTATTGTTAAAATGCGTCGTCGTAAACACTACCGTAAGCAACAAGGTCACCGTCAATGGTTTACCGAGTTGAAAATTACTGGTATTGCAGGCTAATCACTAGGAGTAAATAGACATGGCAACTAAAAAAGCCGGTGGATCGACTAAGAACGGTCGTGATTCGAATCCTAAGATGTTAGGTGTTAAAGTTTACGGTGGTCAAACTGTAACTGCTGGTAACATCATCGTTCGTCAACGTGGTACAGAATTCCACGCTGGTGCAAACGTAGGTATGGGCCGTGACCATACTTTATTTGCTACTGCTGACGGCGTAGTAAAATTCGAAGTGAAAGGTCAATTTGGCCGTCGCTACGTATCTGTTGAAGCGTAAGCAACAATAGAAAGAAACCCACAAGTGATTGTGGGTTTTTTTACGCCTATAAGATTGCAAAAAACTCAGAAGTAGATGCTTTTTATATCTTCATCATGATGGATAAATTTCTACATATTATATTAATAACAATACAAAACTTCTTATTTTCTATCATATTAGCGCCAGAAATTGGTTTAAGATGGGACATCCAAAACATTGCGACTAAGCAAATATAAAAAGGTGAATCTATGAATATGCTTCGTAAAACCATGTGTGCTGTGGCATTGGGTGCAACGACTTTAGCACCAATCATGAGTACCACAGTGTTTGCTGCGCCAGTGGCAGCATCGGAGCAACAGGCGACAGCAAATTTAGTTAAACAATTAAACGGTATTAAAAGTTTTACGGCCAATTTTGAGCAAACTACCAAAGTCAGCAACAATGGTAAGGCTTTACCAAACCGTGGTCTATCTGCTCAACACATGAACCAGAATTTTAAAGGCGTGATGAAAGTTGAACGTCCGGGTAAATTCTTCTGGGAAACCACCAGTCCAGCCAAACAGACCATTGTGACCACAGGTAAAACGGTATGGATTTATGATCCAGACTTACAGCAAGCGGTACGTCAAAGTTTAGATGATCAAGTAGCGAACACACCCGCATTATTACTTTCGGGTAATACCAACCAAATTATGCAGTCTTATCGTGTAACGCAGCCGAACAAGGCTAAGACTTACTACACTTTATATCCAAAAAGTGATGATGGTGTATTTCAAAGTCTGACCATTAGTTTTGGTGCACGTAATGCACCTACCTTGATGATTTTACAGGACTCGTTGGGGCAAACCACACATGTACGTTTTAACAATGTGAAAGTTAATGCCAAAATTCCTGCATCGACCTTTAATTTTACTCCGCCAAAAGGTACGGATATTATTGATCAATAATCAACACATCGAAGTTAAAAGTGATGATATTTAGGGCGTTTTAAACGCCCTAATTTTTTATGGATCATATGTCCTTGCAGGTTATCCCTTATTTTTAGGTTAGAAAGATTTGGGGCGGTAATACTCGCCTTAAATTATACGCAAAGCAGATTGTGAATAATTTAGTGTCTGGCACAACAATTCAGCGATTTAAAACTCAGCCTACATATTTATCTGTAGATTCATTCTAAGAAATCCACAATTTCTGTGGATAAATCTTGGGATAATTCACATTTTAAAGAAAGAGGTACGCAGATTGGGTCGTTGCTTATGGGTGTCTAGGTTCTGGTTGTTGTGTTTAAGATTCTGATTTATATATAAAAAATAAAGCAAGCTCTGTATCAAACATTGTATTAATTTTAAACTCGGTTATCCCCTATAAATTCCGTTACACAACTGCTCTAGGATTGAACAGCAAGAGTTGCCTATAGTCTTGACGAGCAAATTGGGTTGTGTATCACCATCAAGTTGCTTAATAGATAACGCATCGCAGCATTTTATTTTTAAAGCAGGACAGGGGGGAGGTTTAATGCAACATTTAAAATCACAGGTCTGGGTTAGTGCTGTCGCTTTAAGTTCAGTCTTGTTGTTCACCGCATGTCAGCCAAAAAATGACACAACATCTAAAACAGAAGCAGGCCAAGTGGCGACTTCATCGGTTGCAGATATTCCAGTGGTTCAAGCCAAAGTGGTACCTGTTGAGTTGGCGCAAAAACAAGTCTGCGATGAAGAAGGCTGTACCGCCTACGACATTCAGACGGTCAAAAGTAATGTGGCATGGATAGATAATTATTTTATGCAACGCTTGCAAAAAGCCGACCCAATTGCATTTTCTAAATCGGCTGCTTCAGCCGCTACGCCAGAAGAAGAAACGAATCCGATGGATTTGAATCAGAGTTCATCTTATGTGCGTTATATCGGGCAACATGGCAATTTAGCGACCTTTAGTTTACAAAGTTATTATTATCCTGCACGTGCAGCACACGGCATGCATCATCAAGAATTTGTGACCTTTGATTTAAAACAACAAAAGCGTTTGGCACTCCAAGATATTTTATTGCCCAATGCTGAAGCCAAAGTAGTAGAGGAATTGTTCAATCATAATTTTAATTGGTTAGATGAACATGATATTTCCCGTGAAAAATTTAAACTGAGTGATAACTTTTACTACGGTGCCAATGGCATTGTGTTTGTCTATCCATTGTATGAGCTTGCCTCTTATGCAGAAGGTATGCCTGAATTGGTGCTGCCGTATTACGCAACAGCACAATTGATCAAGCCTGAATATTTACCAAGTTTGCCTCAGTACCCTAACCAGTAAAAGTGAAAAATAAGCGCTGAGATTGCTGTAATAAGGTGCAGCTGTGAATCGGGTTACTGTATTTTTTAACCCGAAGCGCTTACACTATAGCCAGTTTTTTTCTTATTCCAAGATTGGCTATGATTGACCCGAAATTACTCAGAAATAATATTGAGGCTGTAAATTTAGCCTTAGCAAAACGTGGTGTGCAATTAGATGTAGCAGAGTGGGCAGCACTTGAAGCACGTCGTAAAGAATTGCAATCTAAAACCGAAGCATTACAGGCAGAACGTAATTCGGGTGCAAAACAAGTCGGTCAAATTAAAAAAGCAGGTGGCGATGCCTCTGAAGTTATGGCACGCATGTCTGCAATTGGTGATGAAATCAAAGCTGCTGAAGTGGCTTTGGCAGAATTGCAAGATGAATTAGAAGCCAAATTACTGTCTATTCCTAATATGCCAGATGAGTCTGTACCTGAAGGTAAAGACGAAGCTGATAATGTAGAAGTATTGAAATGGGGCACACCACGCCAGTTTGATTTTGAAATCAAAGATCATACCGATTTAGGCGAAATGATGGGTGGTTTGGAGTTTGAAACTGCAACCAAACTGACAGGCTCACGTTTTAGCGTACTCAAAGGGCCTTTGGCGCGTTTACAGCGTGCGATTACCCAGTTTATGCTAGATACGCATACAGATAAAAATGGTTATACCGAAGCTTATGTGCCGTATTTGGTCAATGCAGATTCATTGCGTGGTACAGGACAACTGCCTAAGTTTGAAGAAGATTTATTCAAGCTTCAAGGCGAAAAAGAATATTATCTGATTCCAACCGCAGAAGTGCCAGTGACTAACTTTGTGCGTGATGAAATCATTGATCCTGAGCGTTTACCGCTAAAATATGCCGCACACACGCCTTGTTTCCGTAGTGAAGCAGGTTCTTATGGTCGCGATACCCGTGGTTTAATCCGTCAACACCAGTTCGATAAAGTTGAAATGGTGCAAATTGTTAAACCTGAAACATCAATGCAGGCTTTAGAAGAGTTGACTGGGCATGCAGAAGGTATTTTGCAGGCACTTGGTTTGCCGTACCGTAAAATTATTTTATGCGGTGGCGATATGGGCTTTGGGGCGACCAAAACTTACGATTTAGAAGTTTGGGTGCCAAGTCAAAATACCTATCGTGAAATATCTTCATGTTCAAACATGGGGGATTTCCAAGCACGCCGTATGAAAGCGCGTTACCGTGCCGATCAAAAGAAAACTGAATTTGTGCATACGCTAAATGGTTCAGGTTTGGCAGTTGGTCGTACCTTATTGGCGGTAATGGAAAACTATCAACGTGCCGATGGTTCAATCGAAATTCCAGAAGTGTTACGTCCATATATGGGCGGTGCAGCGTTTATTAATTAAGTTGTGCACAGCTCGGCTTAAAATTGCTTACAGTCAGATTTAAATATTGAGGTTTAGTGTGGATATTTTTCCAATCTCGTTAAAGTTGCAGCAGCAACCTTGTCTGATTGTGGGCGGTGGGCATATTGCCTACCGTAAAGCGGTATTGTTGGCTAAAGCAGGTGCACAAATTGATGTTGTTGCACCTGAAATTGATGCAAATCTCCTGCAACTGGTTCAGCAGAGTCAAGGGCAGTATTATCCGGCTGAATTTAGCACTGAGGTTGAATTGCGAGCATACCGTTTGGTAATTGCCGCAACAGATAGTCATGCCGTCAATCAGCAGGTTTTTGAAGCCTGTGAAGCCGAAAAAGTATTGGTGAATAGTGTGGATGATCCGCCACATTGTCGCTTTATGGTGCCTGCCATTATTGACCGTTCACCTTTGATCATTTCAGTGGCCAGCAATGGCACATCTCCTGTGTTGTCGCGTCAAATTCGTACCCAACTGGAAAGTACAATTCCGCATGGTATGGGCAAACTGGCTGAATTTTCAGGTCAGTGGCGTGCCGCAGTAAAACAGAAAATTGTCAATCCAGATGAGCGCCGTATTTTTTGGGAGGAACTCTATGCGAGTCCCCTGAAAGAACAGGTGTTCAATGACAATCTTGAGGCTGCTAATCAAAGCATCCAACAAGCTTTGGCTGAATGGGACACGCCAAAAGGTGAAGTCTATTTAGTGGGTGCAGGCCCTGGTGATCCTGAATTATTGACTTTAAAAGCACTGCGTTTAATGCAGCAAGCCGATGTGGTGATTTATGACCGTTTGGTGGCTGCTCCCATTTTGGAGTTGTGCCGCCGTGATGCCGAAAAAGTTTATGTCGGCAAAGCACGTTCCAATCATGCCGTGCCGCAGGAAGGCATTAATGCCTTATTGGTCAAATACGCACAAGCGGGTAAACGTGTCTGTCGTTTAAAAGGCGGTGATCCCTTTATTTTTGGGCGTGGTGGCGAAGAAATTCAGGAGCTGTATGAAGCAGGTGTCTCCTTTCAAGTGGTGCCAGGCATCACAGCAGCTTCAGGCTGTTCGGCTTATGCGGGGATTCCGCTGACTCACCGTGACTATGCACAAAGTGTGCGTTTCCTGACAGGACACTTAAAGGAAGGTTCACCTGAGTTGCCGTGGTCAGAATTGGTGTATGAGCATCAAACGTTGGTGCTGTATATGGGCTTGGTGGGTTTGGAAACCATTTGTGAAAAACTGATTGCACACGGACAGCGTGCCGACATGCCAGTGGCGCTTATATCTAAAGGTACTACCCCTGAGCAGAAAGTCGTGGTAGGTACCTTGGCAGATATTGCCAGTAAAGTGGCGCAGCATCAGATTCAAGCACCAACCTTGACCATTATTGGTGAAGTGGTGAGTTTGCGTGAACAATTAAAGTGGCAAGGGTAAATTGATCCTTGTTTCAGCGTTTAAGAGAAGAGAAATCAAGTGATCCATGTCGTTTTGTATGAGCCAGAAATTCCAGCAAACACAGGCAATATTATTCGTTTGTGCGCCAATACCGGTGCACAACTGCATTTGATCAAGCCTTTGGGTTTTGAGTTGGATGATAAAAAATTGCGCCGTGCTGGTTTGGATTATCATGAATGGGCACGTATGCAAATTTGGGACAATCTTGAGCAATGTTTGGCTGATTTAGACAGCAAAGGTGTGGGCTTGGATGCGATTTATCCACTAACGACTAAAGGCACAGAAACACCACATACGTCAAATTTAAACCGACCTGTGGCTTTGCTGATGGGGCCTGAAACACGTGGTTTGCCTGAAGCAGTACGCATGCTATTTCCACAGCAGCACTGGATACGTTTACCAATGGCAGAAAACTCACGCAGTCTAAATTTGTCTAATGCCACGGCAGTTATTTTGTATGAAGCATGGCGTCAGCAGGGGTTTAAGGCGCTGGTTTAATCTGTATTTGGATTATAAAGTTGCCGTAATGAATAAAAGCTGAGGTAAATCGCGCTCAGCTTTTTTGTTCCTGCTATTTTTTGATTTATTAGTGAAATTATTTTAGGCATAAAAAAGGCGCATAAAGCGCCTTTTTTTATTTGAGCTGATTGTCCCGTCCTGAAATAAGTTTACACCTTAAGAGACTTATTTTATGGAACATGCACGAGAACAACGAGTTAAGCGCACACAACGTGATTATAGCTTCGCCTTTAAAATGATGGTGGTACATGAAGTAGAAAAAGGGCAAATTACTTATAAACAAGCTCAGGTAAAATATGGTATTCAAGGACGATCAACTGTGCTGGTATGGTTACGCAAGCACGGACAACAGGACTGGACTTCGAATATGCCGACTTCTTCTAAACGCCAATTGACACCCCAACAACGAATCCGCCAATTAGAAAAGCAGTTAGCCGCAGAAAAGCTTAAAACTGAATTTATTCAGGATGTGATTTATCACATTGATAAAGAATGTGGGACTGATCTTGGAAAAAAGTATACCGAGCACGTTTCAAAGATTGGCAAAGCCAAAGAAGACTAAGCGTTTCACGTTATTGTCAGTGGTTAGGAATCACTCGACAAGCTTATTATCAAGCAGAAAAACGTGCTCAAATGACTGCACAAGCAACTGAACAAATACTTGAGTTGGTTATGGAATATCGCTGTCTCATGCCAAGTATCGGAACACGTAAGCTGTATTGGCTTATTAAAGGCAAATTGTTGCAACGTGGTTTAAAGTGTGGACGGGATCAGTTATTTAAAATATTGAAAGAAAATAACTTATTGATTCGCCCTAAGCGTCGCTATACAAAAACTACGGATAGCAAGCATTGGATGAAGAAGCATCCAAATTTATTAAAGGATTATTCAGCAGTGCAAGCCAATGAAGTCTTTGTTAGTGATATTACCTATGTTGAGAGTGCTGAAGGTGTGCATTATTTATCCTTGGTGACAGATGCTTATACCCGACAGATTAAAGGTTATAAGTTATCGAATGATATGCGTGCGGAGAATGTTGTGCAGGCTCTACATATGGCGATGCAGCAAGCGACAGATCGAGCGACTAGGATGATTCATCATTCAGATAGAGGTGCTCAATATTGCTCTGAGCTATATCAATCGGCATTGCGCCATTATGGGATATGTCCTTCCATGACAGATGGCAAGGACTGTTATCAGAATGCATTAGCAGAGCGAATTAATGGAATATTAAAGCAGGAGTTTTTAACCACGCGATGTCAAACCATGAAGGAGTTAGATCACTTAATTGCGGAATCTATCATGATTTATAATTGCTATAGACCACATTTAAGTTTAAATATGAACACCCCGAATCAGACGTATGAGCAAACTAAAACCGAGCTAATTGCTTAACTCGGTTTGAAGTGGAATACTGTCAATCTATTTCAGGACAAGACATGAAGTACAGAGATTATCTGTCATCAAACTCGTTATGTTGTGGCGCAGGGTGTTTAAAGCCTTTGGTCTTATAACCAAGATATAAAACCCCAAACATTGCCCACCACAAGCCATACTTCAATGAAGTTTCATCAACTTCGAGCCATAACGCAAAGACTGCGATAAAACCACATAAAGGAATGACAATGAAATTGATAATATCCTTAGGTGTTTTGTTGCGACCATCGCGTAGCGCATAGCGTGAAATTACAGATAAGTTCACGAAGCTGAATGCGGTGAGTGCACCAAAGCTGATCAATGAAATCACAAAATCTAGATCCATAAAACCAGCAGTTAAGGCTACAGCACCCACAATTAGAATGTTGTATGAAGGCGTGTAGTTACGTGGGCTGATATGACCAAAGAGTTTTTTGTTGATCACACCATCACGACCCATTACATACATTAAGCGTGATACACCTGCATGCGCTGAAATACCTGATGCCATGACCGTTACAATTGCAAAGGTCAGTACATAAGATTGGAACAACGAGCCACCCACCAACAGTAAAATTTCTGGCTGAGTTTCTGCGATATTTTTAAAGTAGCTACCTGGTTCATTCGGGAAATAAATCTGCATGAAATAGGTGCTAACAATGAAAATTACGCCTGCAATTAGTGCAGTTAAGAAAATCGCTTTTGGTAAGGTTTTCTCTGTATCTTTGGTTTCTTCTGCAAGTGAGCTGAGTGAGTCAAAACCTGTAAATGAGAAGCAGAGTAGGGTTGCACCTGTAATTAATGCGCCTACCGAGGTCAGTTCATTCCAGAAAGGCTCTAAGCTCCATAACTGATAGCGTTGTTCGGCAGTGATTGGACCATCGGCATTGAAACCTGCCTGAAGTTTGGTGTACATCATCCATGTAAATACGCCAATGACCACCAACTGCACCAAAACAATCATACTGTTAAAGTTGGCGACAAAACGCGCACCACGCAGGTTGATACCTGTCATAAATGCCGTGAGTACCACCACCCAAATCCAGTGATTCACATCAGGGAATAAGGCTTCCAAATAAATCACCGCCAAAATAATGTTGACCATTGGCGAGAGCAGGTAATCCAGCCAAGATGACCAACCCACCATAAAGCCGACGTTGGGGTGTATGGATTTTTGTGCATAGGTATAGGCCGACCCTGAAGATGGGTAACGACGAATCATGTGACCATAACTCAAAGACGTGAGCAAAATGGCAACCAGTGCAAAAATATAAGATGTGGGTACGTGAAAATGACTTTCTTCCGATACTAAACCGAAAGTGTCAAATAACGTCATCGGTTGAATATAGGCTAAACCAATAATAATGATGTGCCAGAGCCCTAGCGTTTTTTGCAGTTTAGCTGCCGATTGAGTCCCAGAGATATTTGTCAACGGCGTTATCCTCTTAATCGTTGATCAAGGATCAGTCATGTTTGTTCAGGATTGTTTGAGACGAACAATCCCCCCTACATAAAAAGTAAAAACGCGCCAATCTACTCCATAATGACGCGCTTTGTCAGTATCTTTGTTTTCTTTTTTAGCAGAAAATATGCCACATTGATGAAAAAAATCAGACACAGCAGTCTACCAAAGAAAAGCCCGATGTTTAAAAAACATCAGGCTGGTTTTTTGGCTATGTTCGCCTATTTTTTAGTAATTACCAAGCCTTTTTTAAGATGGCTTTGAGTTCTTCTAAATTGGCTTCTTTCGGGTTGTAAATAATCGAACCATCGTTCAGGGCTTTTTCAGCCACTTCATCTAATTGTGCTTCGCTTACTTTGCCTGTTTCCTGCAAGGTACGTGGCAATTTAGTGAGGGCGTATAAGCGGTCACGAATAGCAACAATTGTTGAAATGGTTTTGTCAGCACGTAAATGCGCTGGGGTTTGTGCATATACATCTGCACCTGCCAATGGCAAGAGTAGATCTGCAATTTTATCGGCATTTACTTCTTTGTTGTATTCCAGTACATACGGCAAGAATAAATTCATGCACAGACCATGTGGTAAATGCGCAACTGCACCCAAGGCATGACCTAAAGAATGTACTAAGCCCACCATAGAATTTGAGAAAGCAATGCCCGCCATGGTAGATGCCTGTGCCAATTCTAGACGACCTTGTTCATCGCTTGGGTTATCTAACACATTAAACAGGTTGTTGCTGATTTTCTTAATTGCTGCAGTGGCATAGGCATCAGAAATTGGATTGGCTGCCATGCAACTATAGGCTTCAACTGCATGCGTCATCGCATCCATAGCGGTCATAGCTGTTAAATGTGGTGGCAACGTTTGCGTCATACGTGGGTCTAAAATGGCAGCATGTGGCATTAAGTAATACGATGCAAATGGCATTTTAACGTTCTTTTCAGTGTCTGAAACTACTGCGACCATGGTCACTTCTGAGCCTGTGCCTGAAGTGGTTGGAATCACAAAAAAAGGTTTGAGTGGACGCGGTAAGTTATGTGCACCTGAATATTGCAATAAGTCATCGCCACCTTCACTCACTAAAATATTAGTCGCTTTGGAGGTGTCGATTACCGAACCACCACCCACCGCAATAATGGCATCACAGTTGTTTTCACGGTATAGCTGAGCAGCACGACGCACAGTCATAACACTTGAGTCTTGCGGAACATCATCAAAAATACAGCCGATCACCGCATCGGTAGATTCAAATGCAGCTTCAATCGGTGCAAGTAGATTGTTGGAACGCACGCCTTTGTCGGTAATGATCATTGGGCGTTGAGAACCTAGTGTCGCCAATTCAAACGGGATGTGTTCAAGTGCGGCATGACCCGCAATGACTTTGACTGGGCAAAAAAATTCGTAATAAGGCTTCGCCATGTTATGCACTCCGTTTGAAATAAGATTGGGCAACTTTTAGATAAATATTGGCTGCACCTGATAGTTTTTCTTTTAAGCTAAGTTCGCTTGGATATTGTTTTACTGCCAATTCTGCCAGTAATTTAGGCAAGATCAGTGCTTCCATTTTATTCAGGCAACGCACTAAACGAATGGCATAAGACACATCACCATCGGCAATCATGCGGTCATGTGCAAAGGCTTGTGCTGTGCTTTCCTGAAAGGAAAAAACCAAATAGGCATGGTTTAAATGTTTGAAGGTAATGGTTAAATCTGGTTTTTGGGCTGTATTTTGCAGCAATTCCAGTTGGTGGTCTTCAGTGACTTTGGCAATAAAGGCTGGACCATTTGGAAAAACTTTCATAGACAAGACAAAGTTGCTTGGGAATTTGGCAACTTCTTGTTTAATTTCTTCATCGACCTGACTTGCCATGACTAAACCTCTGCCAATGATATCCATCATGAGTTTGACATAGGCCAGTTGCAAAGCGGGTTTCACAGATTTAGTTGAAATCACGCGCTGAATCCCTGTGTTATAAATCATTATTTAGAGTAAATACTCTATTTTATTTCTTATTGAAAAGAAAGCCATTTATACGTGAATGACTTGAACGTCATTAAAGTAACCGCTGTTTTGTAAAGTTTCAATGATATCTGCACATAAGTTTTCAAAATGTGGATAGTTCTCGACTAAATCCATCACACGCACCATTTCCAAACCTGCATAGCCGCAGGGGTTGATGTTTTGAAAGCCTGTTAAATCACAATCAATATTGAGGGCTAAACCGTGATAGCTACGACCTTTACGAATTTTAAAACCCAGTGAGCCAATTTTACGTTCATTGACATATACGCCTGGTGCATCGGCTTTGGCATAGGCATCAATGCCGTATTTTTTAAGCAGCTCAATCATCAAGTTTTCAGCATAAGATACCAAAGTACGGACATTCCAACCTAAACGGTTGAGGTCAAACATGAAGTAGGCGACCAATTGGCCTGGGCCATGCCATGTGACTTGGCCTCCTCGGTCAGTTTGTACTACAGGAATATCCGTAGCCATTAAAATATGTTCAGCTTTGCCTGCTTGCCCCTGAGTGAGTACATTCGGATGCTGCAAAATCCAGAGTTGGTCAGGACTGTCTGCATCACGTTGCTCCGTCCAGTGTTTCATTTCCTGAAAGCGTGCTTCGTAGTCTGTCAGGTCATGGTATTGACGAATAATCAGGTTTGGCCGTTGTGCAGTGTCCACAGTGATGCAGTCCTATCCGTAAAAGCAAGAAATTGATTTTATTATACGAAAATGTGGCGGGTGTAGGGGATTTGTGGAATGAATAAGATTTTGTGAGTTCAGAAACAAAAACACGCTCGAAAGCGTGTTTTTAAAGATGAATCTGCAAAATTACAAGGCAGTTTTAATTAGTGGGCAAGCGGCTAAATCTGCATAAATTGCATGCACTTGTTCCAATTCTTCAAAACGCAATTGTGCGGTAATTGAATGATACTTACCTGTGCGTGATGGGGTAATGCGCAGGCTTTGTGTATCAAATTCAGGAAAATGTTTCACTAAAATTTCAACCACGGCAATACGCAGTTCATCACCCGCGTCTCCAATGAGTTTAATTGGGTAATCCATTGGAAATACCCAAAGATGCTCTTGTAGTTCACGAGATGGGGTACGGTTGAATAACGTCATAAGCGTGATCTCTATCTCTATAGCAAACGCCTGCATTGAAGCAGGCGTGTTGGTCTTGTATAAATAAATGAGGCTGAATTTTAAATTTTCAACCAATCATCTAAGTAACAATTAGTCATTTTCCAAGAAAGAACGTAAGTGTTCAGAACGCGAAGGATGACGCAGTTTGCGAAGTGCCTTAGCTTCAATCTGACGAATACGCTCACGGGTCACGTCAAACTGTTTACCTACTTCTTCCAATGTATGGTCGGTTGGCATATCAATACCAAAACGCATTTTCAGAACTTTGGCTTCACGTTCAGTCAAGTTTTCAAGCACTTCACGGGTCGCTTCTTTTAAGCCTTCAGAGGTTGCCGCATCGACTGGTGAAGTGATGTTGCTGTCCTCAATGAAGTCACCCAAATGTGAATCTTCATCATCACCAATTGGCGTTTCCATAGAAATCGGCTCTTTGGCAATTTTCAGAACTTTACGAACTTTGACTTCGTCCATTTCCAAGCGTTCGCCCAATTCTTCTGGAGTTGGCTCACGGCCCATTTCCTGAAGCAATTGACGCGATACACGGTTGATTTTGTTAATGGTTTCAATCATGTGTACTGGAATACGAATGGTACGTGCTTGGTCGGCAATTGAACGGGTAATCGCCTGACGAATCCACCAAGTTGCATAAGTCGAGAACTTATAACCACGACGGTATTCAAACTTGTCTACCGCTTTCATCAAGCCGATGTTACCTTCCTGAATTAAGTCAAGGAATTGCAAACCACGGTTGGTGTATTTTTTCGCAATCGAAATGACCAGACGTAAGTTGGCTTCAACCATTTCTTTCTTCGCACGGCGGGCTTTGGCTTCACCAACGGCCATACGTTTAGAAATGTCTTTAATGCCTTTTACATCTAGACCTAGCTCTTTTTCAATATCGGCAATCTTTTGTTGGAAAGCCAAAATATCTGGACGTACTTTTTCCAAATAGCCTTTTTGATCTGCAGCAGCTTTGGCAATCTGTTCATCTAACCAAGCAAAATTAGACTCTTGACCTGGGAATGAAGTACGGAACTGGGTACGATCCATACGACCACGACGCACCGCATAGCGCATCACTTCACGTTCAGCCGTACGGATTTGTTCATGTGTGCCACGAATCATTTCAGAAATGATATCAAACAAACGCGGTGTAAATTTGAACATCATAAACACGGTAGCCAATGCTTCTAAAGCTTCTTGAGCTTCAGCACTTTCACGGCCATGTTTTTCAATCGCTGCAATTTTTGCAAGATAGGCTTGTTCTAATTCACCAAAACGCATTTTGGCAATTTCTGGGTCTGGGCCTGAATCTGCTTCAGATTCTTCTTCAGTTTCAGCTTCTTCTTCCTCATCGTCATCATCAAGTTTGACGTCTTTGGTTGGTTTGTCGCTGGTGTCTTTTTCTTTGTCTAAATCGGCTTCGTCTTCTAAAACTTCTGGAATTTCTTCATCGGTTTCAGGGTCTAAATAACCCGATAAAATATCGGCAAGGCGGCGTTCACCCGCTTCATAATCTTTATATTCTTGCAGTACCACTTGCACTGCGTTTGGCCAGTAGGCAATCGAGTGAAGTACATCGCGAATCCCTTCTTCAATACGTTTCGCAATGCTAATTTCACCTTCACGCGTTAACAGCTCAACCGTACCCATTTCACGCATATACATACGCACAGGGTCTGTGGTGCGACCAGGCTCATTTTCTACAGAGGCAAGTACCGCTGCAGCTTCTTCTTCAGCAACTTCGTCGGCAGCTTCTGCATTGTCTTCGAACATTGCATCATCAGATTCAGGCGCACGTTCATGCACAGGAATACCGACGTCTTGAAGCATTTGAATAATGTCTTCAATCTGTTCGCTTTCCGTGATTGAGTCCGGGAGATGATCGTTAACCTCAGCGTAAGTTAGGTAACCTTGCTCTTTGCCTCGGCTAATCAGAGCCGCTACTTGCGAAGTAGGGGAATTCATATCGCTCATCTTTGCTTACTCTTCGTTGAATCTGTGGCAGTGAAAAACCGTGCATGATAGCACAATTCGCTTTAAATAGGGTTGGAATTGATCAATCAAGCATGATTTTAAAATGATGTTTGAATGAAGAATTGAATAGGAATATGGGGCTTCATTACTGTTTTTCAAGTCAATTTCCTTTTTGCCCGCAAAATATTTTTATGATTGGGGCCAATCCTGAATAATGATACTAACTTGCTAATATATACACAAATTTTAAAGTATGTTGCAATGTGCGTATGTTGCAGTTTTTTGAAAAAAATAAATAAAACTTGACAATATTTATAAAGGCAGATAAATAGCGGCTAGACCCTTCACATTTTTTCATTCTGAGGTAGTTTTAGTGTCTTCTACAGATTTTGAACTAGATGATAACTACGGTGATGATGATGTTAATTTCGATGAGGCATCAAACAAAATAAGCGCGAAAGAATCTTTAGAAAAGCGCCGTTTGATTGATGATTTACTCGCACAACGTCGTTTGGAACGTGAGCTCAAAGATTTTGATTATGATTTTGACGATGACGACGATTTTGACGACGAAGACGACTAAAATCAGGTTCTGCATCACCCGCTGAAAATGCTATGCTACATCCCTAAATTGACACCTATGGATTTGAAATGACTGCTTTAGATTTAGACCTGTTAAGTGAATATCTAGATGGTGACCAAAACGAATATGGTCTAGACTTCGCTGCAACACATGGTTTCTTGTGTGCCATTGCAGTTGGACCTCAATTTGACCCATGGTTAAATGAATTATTTGAAGGCAATCAAAACAAAGTGCCTGCCGAAATTATCGCGCAAATTAAGGCATGGTTAGAAAGTATTCGCCAAAGTTTAGCCAATGAAGAAGGCATTGAATTTCCATTTGAAATTGAAGAAGCAGAAGTTGATTCAAGCTTAGGTGACTGGAGTGTTGGTTTTGTAGATGCCATGTTCCTGAATGAAGAAGCGTGGTTCACACCTGAATTTGAAGAACAACTGGTCGATTTAACTTTGCCAATGATGGTATTTAGTGGCATTGATGAAGAAGACCCACAAATGGAATCTTTCCGTCGCAATGGTCAGTTAATGGACGAGATTGCAGAAGAAATTCCTGAAAATCTGAATGAATTGTATTTGATGTATCACACACCTGAATAAACTGTCGAATCTATTGGTTAGATTCATGTTTTTGCATATTTGAAAGCATGAATACCTAAAAAAGCACTGCTAAATGCAGTGCTTTTTTGTGGCTAGGATGAATACATCAATGATGTATTGTTTCAACCTTAGCAGAACTATGCCAATTAGCGTGTAGCATGATCCCAAGCATCTTTTACCGCAAATTTTGCTTGTTCCCAAGTTAAGCGAGAACTGCCTTTAATTTGTTCCCATTTGCTTTTTAAATCGGGTTCGACATCTTCAAAGCGGGTATGTGCATCATAATGCGGGCGGTTTTCATAACCAACACGGTAAGCATTTTGGTAGTCACGGTCATATTCTAAATCGGGGTAATGACTGCGTGTTTCTGCATAATAGACAGTATTGAGACTATTGGCACGCCAGTACGCTTCTTCTTCGGTAGGATTGACTACTTCTGCAGCGCCCTTACCAGCTAATCCACCAACAACAGCACCTACAGCACCACCAACCACTGCACCTACAGGGCCGCCTAATGCGCCAACGGTTGCACCTGTTGCAGCACCACCAACTGCACCTAGACCTGTACCAACAGGGTGGGCACCCGGCTCACCTGTAATCGGGTCGGCATTTAAACGATCACGTTCTTCTTTGGGTAAATTTTTAACCACATCACGGTCAATCTGTTCATTGCGTTCAAAATCCGACATGCGAATCACCTTTTATCGTTGTATGAGTTATTGCTGTGTTCATATTCATAATCGCTATGAATGAACTAAGCTTAGGCGATGAAAATGTAGCCTTATACTCCATTCACAAGGTGTTTTAGTTACAGCGCATGTCTGAAGTAAGTTTATATATGATGCTGCGCGTGGCTGTAGTTTTTAGGTGTGCGCTGTTGTTTTTGGGTGTCTAATACAGCAATTCAGTAAAATTTTATAAGAATTTCTTGTGGTAGTAACGGTTTGCGTACCAGTTGTAGGCAATATGAAACACAGCACCATGAATGGCAATCAGGCACAGCATGATCACGGCAGCCAAAGCCAATCCTGCTTTATCTGCTGCTTTTAGAATTTCTTCTGCATTTGGGTTCATGAGTACCAAGAAAAATACAAAGAAGCTGCCAATAATAATGGCCACCGCGCTTGAGCCCCAAACCAACTGGATTTTTTCGTCACTGCTGGGTAGGCGTTGTTCTTTTTTTACAAAATGGCCTGCGCTAATAAATGCTGCAGCAATTAAGGTCGGTAGCAGAGTCAGTCCACCCAAGTTCAACCCAAAAATTAATACAGTAATCAGCAAAACCAGCGCAATACTATAAACTGCGGCGAAGAAGAGTAAATAATGTTTCATGTCTGGTTTTCCCCGAAAAGATATAATTTTACAGTGTTGTATTGATTAATGCTGTTGTTTACGGCGGTATCTACGGTACAGCACCACAGCAACAAGTAGCACTACAATGGCAATAATTACATGGCTGACCCGATTGAAAATTTGATGCATAAGTTGCTGATTTTCACCAAAATAATAACCGACACAGGCTAAAAATGTTGTCCAAATAATGGTGCCCAGACCACTATAAAACATAAATTTCCAAAATGGCATGCGACTCATACCGGCAGGAATACTAATCAATGAGCGGATTGCAGGAATCATACGCCCAAAAAAGACAATGCGATGTCCGTACTGTTCAAACCAGTGTAGAGATTTTTTGACGTCCTGCTCTTTAATGAATAGATATTTGCCGTAACGATTGACCCAGCGATAGATACTGTCGTGTTTACAACGATAGCCAACCCAATATAAAACTGCGGCTGCAACTAATGAGCCTATACAGCCTGCAATAATCACACCCAATAGCAACAATTGCCCTTGAGAGGCAGAATAGCCTGCTGAAGGCATAATAATTTCTGAGGGAACAGGCGGGAAGACGTTATCCAGAAACATTAACAAGGCAATACCGAGGTAGCCGAGTTGTTCCATAATGGAAATAATCCATTCAGTTACATTCATGCAAGTCGTGTTTTAAAAAAGTGCTCCTATCCTAAGCACTCTTGCATAAACAGTAAAGTATAAGAACGGTAAAGCCTTGCGCTTTAGGCTTAATCAAGTTCTGAATGGGTGAGGGTGTAGATATAGACTCGTCTTAATGTATATGCCATAAGAATTGGAACTGCACACAGCAAGGCGTAATTAAAAAAATTGGCAGGTAAATGATAGCCAATAAAAGCTGCAATAATGCCACCTAAAATTGCACCCATAGCCACAATAAAGGTATGTGACTCATCTTCCAAACGATTTTGTATTTCTGTATGACACAGAGCAGATAAAGATTTTACAGGGGTGAAACGTAATGTTTGCATTGAATTTGAAATTGTTGTTTTTGGCATAATTTCACTCCTGATAATAGCGTATAGGTTTAGGAATACATAACGATCCTTAAGTTTTGGTTATGGGTGATATTATGTGTTGTTGCTTATCCACCAATAACAGCCACAAATTTTGTGGCTTATTTAGCATGAATGCTATCACCCAATCTGGGGATTTTTGCGCAATAGTTGGTAAAAATGCGTTGTATTTTTATGTGCTATGTAATCTTACGTGAATGCGTACCAACTGAATGCTAATAAAAAAGCCCTCAAAAATGAGGGCTTAAGTTTATTCTCCAGCATGCTAAAGACTACGTCAGACATGCTCGAGAAATATTTATTACAACCTGTATGTATTACAGACGTTTGCGTTTAGCAGCAGCAATTTGTGACTGACGCATACGGAAACCTTCTTTTTGTTTCTCTGTGGTTTTATCAATACAGTACACGCAAGATACGCCGTGTTCATAGCTTGGCAGTTCAACTTCTTCTGGAAGCAATGGCCAGCCACAAGCATGACACTTGATGTTTTGGCCTTCCTGCATACCGTGAGTTACTGCGGTACGACCATCAAACACAAAACATTCACCTTCCCATAAGCTTTCATCGGCAGGGGTTTCTTCTAGGTATTTTAAAATACCACCTTTAAGGTGATATACCTCATTAAAGCCTTCCTGAAGCAATAATGAGGTTGATTTTTCACAGCGAATTCCGCCTGTACAGAACATCGCAATTTTTTTGTCTTTGTGTTGTTCTAGGTTTTGCTTAACGTAGTCAGGAAATTCACGGAAAGTTTCAGTTTTTGGGTCAATCGCACCTTTGAATGTACCTGCCTTGTATTCGTAGTCATTACGAGTATCAATCAAAATCACATCATCACGGGCAATCAGTTCGTTCCATTCTTTCGGGTCTAGGTAGTGACCGACCAAGTCACGTGGTTTGACTTCTACACCTAGCGTAACAATTTCTTTCTTCAGTTTAATTTTCATTTTACGGAATGGTTTTTCAGAGCTATGCGACTCTTTATATTCCATTGCGGTAAAACCTTCGTTTAACAGAAATTGGTGTACTTGATCAATCGCCGCACGATCACCTGCGATGGTACCGTTAATGCCTTCACCCGCCACAATAAGAGTACCGCAAAGGTTGATTGAATTTACCAAATCTAGCAGGCGTTGTTGAAGATCGGAAGGATCTGCAACTTCTTTGAATTGGTAAAGTGCGGCAACAACCCAAGTCGTGGTCGCTGGCTGTTCTACAGGTGCAAGCTGTTCTACAGTAGCGTTCATGGAGTACTCCAATATGTGAAAGACAAAATTTAAGGCGCATATTCTAACCCGCTTTGCTTGAATATGCGAGAAATCCGAGTGAGGTGCATGGTTTTAAAGCGTGACACAGCATTTTAAAAATGTACCAGAACGGGGTATGATGCCACTCGGTTTGAACTGCAATATTGCAATTCAAACTTGATACCTCTAACTGAATGTTGTTTAAATTTTGGAGTGCTAGATTGAGTAAGGATCGTCCAAGTGCCACTTTAACCCCGTGTGCAGGTCGTTGTTCTACGGTTTTTGGTGATTCTGTCTGTCGAGGTTGCCGTCGTTTTAACCATGAGGTGATTCAGTGGAACACGTATAGCACCGAACAACATACTGCAGTTTGGCGTCGTTTGGATGCACAGTTAGATCAGATTTTAGTACCAATGTTGCCTTTTGCAGATTTACGTCATGTAGAAGGCTTTGTACGTTCCAAGCGTGTGCGTTTACGAGAAGATGCCTCTAAAGGTCGTAAGCTGTACCATGCGCTTAAGCTCTGTGAGAAAAACCGCCATTTTACCGATGAAAGTGGTTTGGGTATTCATTACAAAGAGGTGCGACCGTTGTGGCAAGAGTTTGAGCGCCGTATTTTGGCATTGGCAACCGCAAGTTATGATTTTGCATTTTTACGTGCCGATGGCATTAGTCATAGTCTGTTGCAAAACCTGCAAGAAAGTTAATCGCTCATTCAAAAGCAATTCATGCTGTTGTCATGAAATGACCCTAAATTCGGATATAAAAAAACTCGCAAAAATTGCGAGTTTTTTATTGCATACAGCAGGGGAATTACGCCACTTGTACTGGAATACAATTTGCTGTGTGACTGACTGTGTTGTCTGGGTTTGCATAAACCAAACGCGGTTGATGTGCATTGGCTTCTGCTTCAGTGAAATCACCAAAGGTTGCAATGATAATAATATCGCCTACATCGGCTTGATGTGCTGCGCCACCATTGACAGAAATGATCCCTGAATTGTCTTCACCACGAATGGCATAAGTCGTGAAGCGCTTACCATTGGTCACGTTCCATACGTGGATTTCTTCATATTCACGAATGCCAGCCAAATCCATAAGCGTTCCGTCAATTGCACAAGAACCTTCATAGTGAAGTTCTGCATGAGTTACAAAAGCACGGTGGATTTTGCATTTTAATAAACGAGATAGCATGGTGAGCGTCTCCTTAGTGGACCTAAGATTTTATCTTATGGTGAATTCAATCACTGCTTGACTGAGGTCGGTACTGAGCAGAAAGCGCATTTTGCTCTCAAAATAGCGACAAGGCAAGTGTGATTGTTCAACAATTGTAGATTCATTAGTTCGGTTTATAGGCATTGATTTGATTCATGGCTTGTTGTACGTCGCCATTGACCAGTAATTTGATGCGACCCAAGGCATGTGCAAGAGCATCATTCATGAGGGTTTGTTCGCTACTTGGTGCTTTGCTGAGTACATGGCCTGATACGCGTTCTTTTGAACCCGGGTGCCCAATACCAATGCGTAAACGATGAAAATTTGGACCTGTATGCGGTACGATGTCACGCAAACCGTTATGACCACCATGACCACCACCTGTTTTTAGGCGGATGATCCCTGGGTTCATGTCCAGTTCATCATGAGCAATCAGCATAGCTTCAGGCGCAATTTGATAGAATTTGGCGAAGGGAACAACACTTTGACCAGAACGGTTCATAAAGGTTGTGGGTAATAACAGACGAACGTCTTGACCTTCGATATTACCGCGACCGCTGATCCCGTGAAATTTAGGATCGGCTTTTAACGTAATGCCATATTGATCTGCAAGCTGTTCTACAAACCAGAAACCTGCATTATGGCGGGTTTGGGCATACTCTTTACCAGGGTTGCCCAAACCAACAATCAGTGAAATATTAGCCACTAATTACACCGTAAACACTTATGCGCGTTTGAAGTCAGCGTGCATAGGTGTGTTTTTAGCAGGGTGACGTTGTAAAGCTTGGATTTTAACGCTTTCAACTTTGTCGCCTACTTTGATTTCTACAACTTCTTCAAAGAAAGCGTTGCTTTCTAAAGCTTTTACAAGCTCACGAAGTTCTAAAGTAACAGCTACTGGCTCAGCGTCGCCACCATAAATGATAGCTGGAACTAATGCAGCGTGACGAAGGCGGCGGCTCGCACCTTTCCCTTGGTTAGCTGCTTCACGCGCTTGAGCGTTTAATACGAAGTTTGCCATGATAGACATCCTTATTTTGAGTTTAAATAAACTAGATCTGCGACCAATCTAGTGATAGAAAACCCTGCCAATTGGCAGGGCTTTGAAAATTCAGCGCTCTATTATAGATAAGAATCGAACATTGCGCTAATAGATTCTTCGTTGTTAATACGACGAATTGTTTCTGCAACCATACTCGCAACAGACACTTGACGGATTTTGCCAAGCGCTTGCGCTTCTTCTGAAAGAGGAATAGTGTCAGTTACAACCAATTCATCAATTACAGAATTTTTAAGGTTTTCAATTGCTTTGCCTGAAAGTACAGGGTGGGTTGCATAAGCAACAACACGACGTGCACCAAAAGTTTTCAGTGCATCAGCGGCTTTGCATAATGTGCCCGCAGTATCTACCATGTCATCTACAATGACACAGTCACGATCTTTTACATCACCAATCAAATGCATCACTTGTGATTCATTCGCTTTTTGACGACGTTTATCGATAATTGCAAGATCGATATCACCCATTTGTTTTGCAACAGCGCGTGCACGAACCACACCACCAACGTCTGGTGAAACCACCATTAGGTTGTCGTGTGACTGTTGACGCAGGTCAGCCAATAGCGCAGGCGTACCATAAATGTTGTCTACAGGGATGTCGAAGAAACCTTGAATTTGGTCTGCGTGCAAGTCAATCATCACCACACGGTCAATACCCACAGTCGTTAGCATATCTGCAACCACTTTGGCTGTAATTGGAACACGTGTAGAACGAGGACGACGGTCTTGGCGGGCATAACCGAAGTAAGGAATAACGGCAGTAATACGACCAGCACTTGCACGACGCAAAGCATCAGCCATCACCAAGATTTCCATTAGGTTGTCATTGGTTGGCGCACAAGTAGGTTGTACGATAAATACGTCTTTACCACGGACATTCTCGGTAATCTCTACAGCAATCTCACCATCAGAGAAGGTAGAAACTGATGCAGCACCTAAAGGAATGTGCAAGTGGCTTACGACTTTTTGAGCGAATTGTGGATGCGCGGTTCCACTAAAAACGACAAGATTGGGCATGAAGCACCCTTGGCGGTTGGTGTATGTAGGAATAGATGGCAGGGGTAGCTGGATTCGAACCAACGGATGCCGATATCAAAAACCGGTGCCTTACCACTTGGCGATACCCCTAATGCGGCAGAACTTTAATATTTTTACGGCGTTCTGTCAAGGTAAATTAACAGGATGGCGCTAATATTGGGGGTTCTGTCTAATGCGAGAAAATGGCAGGGGTAGCTGGATTCGAACCAACGGATGCCGATATCAAAAACCGGTGCCTTACCACTTGGCGATACCCCTAGATTTGATCACTGTAAGATGGCAGGGGTAGCTGGATTCGAACCAACGGATGCCGATATCAAAAACCGGTGCCTTACCACTTGGCGATACCCCTAATACAGTAATCTACAGGTGAAAGAGATGGCAGGGGTAGCTGGATTCGAACCAACGGATGCCGATATCAAAAACCGGTGCCTTACCACTTGGCGATACCCCTATTGTACTGTGAAATGTCGTAATGGAGATTCATCTAGGCTATTCACGCAGTACGCAGTACATGGTGAGTTTGCCAAAATGTATTCAACATTCATTTCTGCAGTCACTTCAGTAAAAACACAAGCACCTGTACCTGTAAGCTTTGCTTGACCAAATTGGTCTAAATAACGCATTGCTTCATCGACTTCAGGATATAAATTTCGTGCCACAGGCTCAAAATTATTTCCAAAGTCAGATGGCTTTATCTGATAGCCGCAGAATTTAGTGGGCTTCGAGTTTCTTGTCAATGTTTTTTGTGAAAAAAGTAGTTGAGTGCTGATAAAACAGTCAGGTTTTAACACAATATATTGTTTCGGGGCTAAGTCTATGAATGTTAACCGTTCACCAATGCCTTCTGCCCATGCATTGCGCCCATGTACAAAAATGGGAACATCTGCACCTAGTTGCAAACCCAATTCCGCCAATTGGTCAATTTCTAAGCCACATTGCCACAGCTGATTGACCACAATTAGCGTGGTTGCCGCATTAGATGAGCCACCGCCAAGCCCTGCACCCATTGGGATGTGCTTTTCAATCGCAATATTTAACCCAGTCACTTGTTTGGCGTATGGCTTTAAAATTTGCGTGGCCTTATAAATCAGGTTTTGCTCTAAATCGACACTATTTAAGCCCTGAATGTGAATGTCAGTTGTGTCATTCACTTCAAATTCCAGCCAGTCATATAAATCAATCAATTGAAAAATACTTTGCAGTTCATGGTAGCCGTCTTCACGACGACCCGTAATGTGCAAAAACAGATTCAACTTAGCAGGTGAGGGAACACGAGTCATGGCGAAATTTAGCAAGTGATTAACGATTTTGGATGAGCATTGTAATACGGTTTTCCTGCCCTGACTCAAGTGCCTGTTTCAAAATCAGGCGGTTGGGTAAAGGGGCATTGTCGTTATAACTTAAATCGACTGTCCAATCATCTTCAATAAATTGCGTAGGGCGTTGTTGACTGTCTTTTTGAATTTGAGCATCTACGGTTGCAGGTCGGGCTTGTACCCAGTCGATTAAATGGGTAATAGGCGCTTGCCAGCCTGTGGCACGTTCCAATAACTCTTCAGGACTTTCTGCATAAATTAAACCCGTTTTGGCGCTGTTCAAGGTGACTTGCCCAGGTTGTCCGCTAATTTGGGTCTTACCAACACCTAAAATACCACTTAGCTCAATATCAAACTGTTGTTGCTGTTGTACCCAAGTGAAAAAGGCACTGCCAGACTGTTGCGGGGTACGCACGCCAATTTTACCTTGTAGGTTAAACTGATTTTCTGCTTCGACCTGTTGTGAAACATGGGCGGGAGATTGCACAAAAGGCTGACAACCTGTAATGAGCAGACTGCTACTGACAAACAGGGTAAGACCTAATTTTGAAAATAAACGCATAAAATCACTTAACTCTTTTTAACGGGCTGCGCTAACAATAGCGAATTTAATTGTTGCAATTGCGGATCATTCGGATGATTTTGTTGTAATTGTTGTAACACTTGGCTGAATTTTTGGATATCACCTTGCATATACAGTGATTTTGCATAGCGTGCACCAATTGCTGCACTGTGGCTCAGCAAATAAGCTTTTTCTAAAGCCTGAGCAGACGCGGTATAGTCATTTTGCAAATAGCTGACATAACCCAAGGTATCTAAAATAGAAGCTTGCTCAGGTGCAAATTCAAGCGCCTGCTCTACATAGCGACGCGCTTCTTCCAAACGACGGTTTTGCAGCGCAAGGGTATAGGCGTAAGCATTTAAATAAGTTGGGCTATTTGGTTCAATTTCCAATAACTTGGTGAGCAATTGATCTAGTTTGTCTTTTTCTTGATGTGCATCGAGCAGCAAGACTTCTGAATAAATCAGGTCTGGATCATCAGGCAAGTTCTTGATGGCTTCATCCAATAAACGCAGTGCTGCTTTTTTATTGTTCATGCGTTTTAAAATGTCGGCCTGTGCCTGATACAAATAGCTGGCGTGTTGTGGGTAATTGACACGTTCCTGTGTTAAAAAGCGCAGGGCATCGTTTAGTTTATCTTGCTGGGCAAAAATACTGATCATGTTGCGGCGTGAAACCGTATATAGGCTGCCATCTACAAGTCGGTAATAGGCTTTTGCTGTTTCATAGTGCTGTTTACGTTCTGCATTGACTGCTAAATAATAATAAGCTTCATTTTGATATTGCGCAGAATAGCGCAGCTCGACCAAGTATTTTTCGGCCTTTTCGTATTGCTTTAAGTCGATACTGGTTAAACCCGCAAGAAACAAAGCTTCGTCTTCATCTGGCCATTTTTTTAAAATAGCTTCGAGTTTGCTTAGCGCCTGTGTCGCTTCATTCTTTTTGACTAGATATTTGGCTTCGGCTAGACGCACTTCAAAATTATTTTTATGCTTACGACTAGACTTTGCATACCATGCGGCTGTTTCAGCTTCATTGCCCAATACACCTAATAAATTGGCTTTCATTAAGATGTAGCCAGTCACCTTAGGGCGCTTTCTCAATGCTTGATTAATGGTATTGAGCGCTGCTTGGTATTGTCCATTTTGGGCTTTTAAACCTGCAATCAGCACTAAAATGGAAGGGTTGTCTTTGGCTTTACTGGTGCGCAAGGCCTGAATCAGAAACTCACGGTCTTCCGCAGACTCAGGGGCAATCCCTGCCAGAATTTGTTCTAGGTCTGCTGTGGCATCAATATTCAGAATTTTATCTAAGGTTTCTGCGGCCAAATCATATTCATGTGCTTTAAGGGCAATGTGCGCTAAATAGAACAGTGCAGGGACATCAGAAGGCTCTTGTACTACCCAATGCGTTGCAACATCGAGCGCCGCGCGTAGGTCATTTTGCTCAATTGCTATGTTTAAAGCACGCTGTTTAATTGAAGTTGAATTGTTTTTGATTGCCAGTACAGTGTAGTTGTGCAAAGCGGTGGGAATATCGCCATAGGCCAAGGCAAATTCGGCCACCATGGTTTGGTTTACAGCATTATAATTTGAATTTGCATGATAAATTTCTCCAGATGCACTAAGATGAGCACTAGAAGCCATGCTACCGACCAGTAAGAATGTGGTAGAATATTGCTTAATTGTCGCGCCGTATGGTCGGCTATTTGTTTGACGCAATTTTTCTTGATCCAAGTAATGCTTTTTATGACACCGTTATTGCACAATAGCATAAATTTAGCGAAATGATGATCTGATATGTCTTTCTTTGCATTGGGTGTCAACCATCAAACCGCCTCTGTCGAGTTGCGCGAGCAAATTGCATTTAACCCAGAAAAGTTAAGTGCCTTGCTTGCTGAGCAAAGCCATCACCCCGAACTGAATGATTTGGTGGTCGTGTCAACTTGCAACCGTACCGAAGTCTACGCCATGTCTGAACATCCAGAGCAGGTGTTGAATTGGCTCGCCCGTGTAAATGGTATTGATGCTCAGCAATTAAGTCATCATGTTTATCGTTATGAAAATGCACAGGCTGTATCACATTTAATGCGCGTGGCCAGTGGACTAGACTCGCTCATGTTGGGTGAGCCGCAAATTATGGGTCAGGTCAAAACTGCGCTGTCTTTAGCCAAAGACTCTCATACCGTTTCGCAACAACTAAACCGAATTTTTGAATATGCCTTTTACGCAGCCAAGCGGGTACGTTCTGAAACTGCTGTAGGCAGCCATGCGGTGTCTATGGGTTATGCTGTTGCGCAACTGGCTTTGCAAGTGTTTAGCCATCCTGAAAAATTAACAGTGATGGTGGTGGCGGCAGGTGAAATGAATAGCCTTGTGGCAAAGCATTTAGCAGAAATGGGTGTCGCTAAAATTTTGATTTGTAACCGTACCCGTGCTCGTGCCGAAACATTGGCGCAGGAAATTGCACATCGGGTAGAAGTTGAAATTATTGAGTTTGATCAGCTTGCCGCCAATTTACATCGTGCCGATGTGATTTCAAGTTGTACAGGCAGTTTGCATCAGGTCATTGCTTATCCTGAAGTAAAGGCGGCTTTAAAAAAACGCCGTTATCAGCAAATGTTACTGGTCGATTTGGCCGTACCACGTGATATAGATCCAAAAATTGAAAATTTGGATGGTGTGTATTTGTATGGGGTTGATGACCTGCAAACCGTGATTGATGAAAACTTGGCGCAACGTCGTCAGGCGGCGGTTGAGGCAGAAGTCATGGTCAATCAACTGGTGACAGAACTGGTGACTCAGCAAAAAGTCCAGCAAGCGGGTGCAACCATTCATGCTTATCGTGAACAAGGTGAAAGTTTGCGTGAGGAAGAGCTAAGTTTGGCAATGACACGTATTGCCAAAGGTGAAGATGCTGCACAGGTTTTGCAGGAATTTTCTTATCGTTTAACTCAAAAACTGCTGCATCCAACATCGATTTTGTTGCGCGAAGCAGCCAAAGGTGATGAGCCTGAGTGTTTTGAGTTTATGCAGGAAAACTTGGCAGAGATTGCCAAACGTCGTCGTAAATAAATACGACTTTAGGCCTAAAATTTATTTCTAACGATTAAGAACGAGCGCAGATCGCTTACTCTTCTAACAAGGTAAGCGATCTTTTTTTATCAATTTCATAAATTTGATGCTTTAAGCGTTTCATTTCTTCAATGCTGCTGAATTTCTTGGAGCGGATTTTTTGCTGTAAGTAATCGTATTGCAGTTTGGTTGAAAAATCCTGCGCCAGTTTATCGACATGTTCAGGGGAAGTGGTGTAATCGCTGACATTGGCTTGTTGTAAAATACGATGTAACTCAAAATGATAGGCTGCACATGCACCTAAAATATAATATTTAGCCTGTTCGGGATCATCTGGTAAATCATCAAAAATAATATTTAAA
Organism: Acinetobacter sp. A2; assembly: GCF_048537555.1. NCBI lineage: Bacteria > Pseudomonadati > Pseudomonadota > Gammaproteobacteria > Moraxellales > Moraxellaceae > Acinetobacter > Acinetobacter sp. A2. Next base: position 2,203,797 of record NZ_CP183239.1, on the reverse strand, counting down.
ATATTTAAAATTTGATGCAGTAAGTGATCACTTGGAATCAAAGCACGTAAAGGCTCGAAGTGAATGTATAAATAGGGATGATTGATCAGAATCGCAATCACATATTCTTCGGCATCGACTTTGGTGCTAAAACTTAGGGATGCGTCATTATTGGTCTGTGCCTGCCATTTACGGTTAAAACCTAATTTTTCACGGAAAAACTGTTGCAGCAAATAGCGATAAGAGCCAGTTTTGGGTAATAGCTCGGTCAATTGTCGCAGTTCACCCATGACCTGACTTTTGCCTTCAGGGGTGCTGACATTATGGTTTTGGGTCAGATGTGCAAATACAAAGTCAGATAGTAAAGGAGCTTGATCGAGCAGGCGGCGGAAATTTTCAATCCCTTCACGGCGGATGAGTGAGTCTGGGTCGTGCTCATTCGGTAAAACAAAGAATTTCAGTTCACGCCCATCATTTAACAAAGGCAGCGCAATTTCCAATGTGCGACGTGCGGCTTTCTGACCTGCGGCATCGCCATCAAAAGCAATGGTAATACGGTTGTTTTGACGGAATAGAATGTTTAAATGTTCAGTATTACTGGCTGTGCCCAAAGTTGCGACAGCACCATGAATACCGTATTGCTGCAAAGCAATCACATCCATATAGCCTTCAACCATTAAATAGTCTTGGGCTTTTTGCTTACGGCCTTCATATAAACCATAGAGCAATTGGTTTTTATGAAAGACTTCCGAGTCGGGCGAGTTGATGTATTTGGGCTTGATTTCATCATTGAGTGCACGGCCACCAAAACCGACTACACGACCTTTACTGTCACGAATTGGGAAAATTACCCGATCACGTAATAAATCGAAGTCACGTCCCTTGTCACTGGTACGAATCAAGCCTAGAAGTTTTAAGCCTGCAATGTCTTGTGGAAAGGCTTTTTCCAAATGTTGCCAGTCTTCAGGTGCATAGCCTAAACGCCAGAATTGCAGGGTTTGTGCAGTTAAACCACGTTTTTGGAAATACTGTTGTGCGGCAGGGCTATGCGGTAATTGCTGCTCATAATATTGAGCCACGTTTTCGAGTAAGTCGTATAAGTTACCTTCCTGCGCAGGTGTTTCCTGTATGGCATCCCATTGTTCAAAACCTGCAAACGGGTCTGCACTGTTCTGAAATTCAGAACTTGAGTATTCAGTGCTTTGAAACTCAGCAAAAGGATCGAAGTCGATTCCCACACTCGTGTCAGCATCGTTAGCATGTTCGTTTGTTGCAGTTGGAGCCGCAGCAGTTTCGTGTTGATTTTTTACAGGCGCTTTTAGCTTTGCAATCGTTGTAGGTTTTTTGACTTCACGTTTATAGGAGAGTTTTTTGCTGTCGTGCTGATCTTTCGGGAGTTCGATGCCTGTTTGACTGGCCAAGTCTTTCATGACATCCACAAAATTTCGGTTATCAACATCCATTAAAAAACGGATAGCGTTACCATTGGCCTGACAGCCAAAACAATGATAGTACTGCTTGTCACGGTAGACGTGAAAAGATGGTGTTTTTTCCTGATGGAATGGGCAACAGCCCGAATAGGTACGACCTGTTTTTTTTAGTTTCACGCGCTGACCAATCAGATCGACAATATCGGTGCGATCTAGAATTTGATCAATTGTGTGTTGTGGAATGGCCATACGTTTCGGTCTTTTATCTCTTAATTGGTTTGAAAGCAGTTTTTGCCGAACAGGTCGGAAACTGAGGTCAGTGTTGGCAGAATTATTCTCTTTTGTAGCTGTTTCTGCTGTTTGAAACAAGCCCTAGTAAAACAAAAGGCAAGTATCATAACTTGCCTTTGGTATTTTTCAAGATTGTCAAATCAGCTTGTGCTTATTTTATTCAGCACTGTCGTTTTGAGACTTAGGACGATCTAACAAACCAAAACTTAAACGGTTGGTTAAGCTGCGTGATGGTGCTGCTTGTGCATTGGCTTCAGATTGCTGTGCTTCGGTGCTGCTTTTCGCTTCACGTCCGAAAATACCCAAAGTGGCACGGTTAATCCAACTTGCATCGTGGCGTGCGGCACGCAAGTTCACGCTACCATCAGCTTTGACTAAGTTTGGATAGTTCAGTTTCAACACATCAATATATTGTTGTGCTGTTGCCTGATCGCCTAGTTTGCCATAACCATAAGCAACAGTTGCCAATGCTTCAGGAATTTGTGGCGTTTGTGGATAGTGTTCAATCACCCACAAAGAACGCTCAACTGCAGCGACCCATGCTTTACGTTTAATGTTGTAACGTGCCGCATTCATTTCGGCTTCCGCCAGTTCTTGACCAATAAACTGCATACGCTGTGCAGCGTCTACAGCATAAGTGCTTGAAGGATAACGACGAATAAAGTCGACAAAGTTTTGATAAGCCACTTTTAAATAGCTGACATCACGGTGCGATTGCTTGAGTGAGGTATAGCGCAACAAGCCATCATAGTTTTGTTCCATATTCGCCACGCCACGCACATAGTAGGCATAATCGGCTTTAGGATGCTGCGGGTTCATGCGGATAAAACGATCTGCAACTGCAATTGCACCTTCATAATCTTTTTGCTGGAATTTTGCATACAATAATTCAAGCTGCGCCTGTTGCGCATAATCACCTGTTGGGTAATATGTTTCTAAAGCTTCCAGATGCTTCACCGCATCGGTATATTGACCACGATCCAGTGCTTTTTCTGCTTTTTCAATATAAACCTGTTCGCTAGACTGCGGACCAGTATCGACCACTTCTTTTTTTGGATTGCTGCTACAGCCCACAATTGCAGACGCAACGCCGAGTGAAAGAGCAAGCATTGTTATTTTATAACGTGGTAGCGACATAAAAATTCCTCTGTTAATACGGGCAATGAGCTACAATTGCGCTATTAAACCACTTTTGTCTGAATGAGCAAATGAGTCAAGCACAATCTACCCATTCCAATTTACCTGAAACTGAGTTCAATTTACTTGAAGATGCTGAGGATGCAGATAACCATACTTCAGACTCAACTGCAACACGTTTATCGTTGCAATTTCAATTGGATGACAGCCATTTGGGACTACGCATCGATCAGGTTGCCGCGATCATTTGGAGTGAATTTTCACGTGAAAAGCTAAAACAGTGGCTGAAAGACGGTCATTTGTTGGTAAATGGTAACACGGTCAAACCTAAATATAAGTGCGAAGGCGATGAGCTTTTGACTTTAGAGGTGGAGCTTGAAGCGCAAACCCGTAGCCTGCCAGAAGATATTCCACTCGATATTGTTTATGAAGATGATGACATCATTGTGATCAATAAGCCTGTGGGCATGGTGGTGCATCCTGGAGCTGGTAATAGCTCAGGAACTTTGGTGAATGCCTTGCTGCATCATTATCCTAAATCTGCCGAATTGACCCGTGCAGGCTTGGTGCATCGTATTGATAAAGACACTTCAGGCTTGTTGGTCGTAGCGAAGAACTTAGAATCACAGTTTGCTTTAACCAAACAACTGGCGAAGAAATCAGTTTATCGTTTATACGACTTGGTGGTGTATGGCAACATGATTGCAGGCGGCACGGTTGATGAACCGATTAAACGCCATCCTGTAGATCGAATTAAAATGGCGGTCTTGCCGGGCGGTAAAGAGGCCGTGACGCATTACAATGTGAAAGAGCGTTTTCAGCACTTCACTCGCGTTCAGGCACGTTTGGAAACAGGGCGTACCCATCAAATTCGTGTGCATTTAAGCTATATTGGTTTTGGTTTGGTGGGCGATTCTGTCTATACCCCACGTGTGCGTGTCCCTGCGGGTGCATCGGCATTGTTGAACGATACATTGCGTAACTTTAAACGTCAGGCTTTGCATGCGGTCAAATTAGGTTTGGTTCATCCGAGAACACATGAAGAAATGATGTTTGAAGCGCCGTGGCCTGAAGATTTTAAGCAATTGGTAGATGTATTACGCAGCGAAAATGCAGCGTACTGATGCCATTCAACATCTGTCAGCTCAGATGGGGCTTTATATGCATTTAAAAGGATAGAGGCATGCAATTTGTTCAAGGACTCCCTGCAGGAGTATATGTCGGGCAAACCCGCATACAACATGTGCAGGCACTGGAAACAAGTTCTACAGAACTGTCTGGGTTTAATTTGGCACTGCATGTGCAGGATGATGCATGGCGTGTGCAGCAGCATCGTATGCGTTTGCTGGCAGAGTTTGCTAAATATGGGGTCGATAAACTGACTTGGATGACACAGACGCATAGTGTGTTGTGTCAGACCATTAATGAGCAAATCACTTTTGAAGCCTTAGAGGGCGATGGCTTGGTCACACAGCGTAAAGCACATGTTTTAATGATGATGACTGCGGACTGCTTACCTGTGGTTTTAGGCAATGCGGAAGGCACAGAAGTGGCCAACTTGCATGCAGGCTGGCGAGGTTTAGCCAACGGTATTATTGAAAACACCATTGCCGAAATGCAAAGTGCACCAACATGGGCGTGGTTAGGTGCTGCCATCAGTCAGCCATGTTTTGAGGTTGGAGCAGAAGTAAAACAGGCCTTTTGTGATAAATATTCTGAACTGGAAACGGCCTTTATAGATGGGCAACAATCTGGTAAATACTTTGCCGACTTGTATGCGATTGCACGCTATATTTTGCAGCAGCATGGTGTCATAACGGTATTGGGTGGTGATCAGTGCTCATATTCGCAGGCCGATCAGTACTATTCTTACCGCCGTCAGCCACGTACAGGCCGCATGGCAACATTCGTGTTTATGCAGGCTTAGTGTTAAACTTGACTTAATTATTTGGTTTTAAACATTCTCATGTCAGTGTCTCATACAACATCTTCTTGCGCTGCAATTCGTGTGGCGGTGGTTTATCACAGTCCTTATGGCCATACTGCTAAGGTGGCACAGCATATTGCGCAAGGTGCTGCACAAATGGGCGCACAAGTTGAGTTGATGGCAGTCACTGAAATTGAATGGGACAACTTAGACCAAGCCGATATTATTATTATGGGCTGCCCAACGTATATGGGAAGCATTACCTCTGCCTTAAAACAGTTTATGGAAGAATCTTCCAAACGCTGGTTGGCCAGAACTTGGCAGGGCAAACTTGCCGCAGGCTTTACCAATGGTGGTGGTTTAAGTGGCGATAAACTGGCAGTCTTGCAACAAATAAATTTATTTGCAATGCAGCACGGCATGTTGTGGTCAGGTTTACCGTTTATGCCTACAGGCCGTAGCCCACATGACATTAATCGTATGTCGAGCTTTTTGGGTTTAATGACGCAATCGGATAATGCCAGTGTAGAAGTTACACCACCAGAAGGTGATTTAGAAACTGCGGTCAAATTTGGCAAGTATTTGGTGGAATTAAAACTTAAAGCTTAAGTTTGATTCGATTTTTACAAATGCCATAAAAATGCTCGATATTTAATCGAGCATTTTTATTGGTGATGCTAATTTTTAAATGATGGTAATTTATTAAATTACTTGTGCATCAAACGTGCTTTATCACGCTGCCAGTCACGGTCTTTCTCTGAAGCACGTTTATCATGCAATTGTTTACCTTTAACCAAGGCAATTTCCAGTTTTGCCAAAGGGCCTTTCCAATAGCAAGCCAAAGGTACACAGGAATAGCCTTTTTGATTCACAGCACCCATCAACTTTTCAATTTCACGACGTGACAATAAAAGTTTACGGGTACGGGTTGCTTCAGGTACAACGTGAGTAGATGCAGACAGTAGCGGCTGAATTTGTGCACCAAATAAATAAGCTTCATTGTCACGAAATAAAATATAACTTTCGGTGATGGTCATGCGCCCAGCACGTAAAGATTTGACTTCCCAGCCTTGCAGTGAAAGTCCAGCCTCAAATTTTTCTTCAATAAAATAATCGTGACGTGCACGTTTATTCTGTGCAATTGTGCCGCCCGTATTTTTTTTAACTACAGTTACCTTCGCCATAATCAATTACTTCCAAACTTATGACTATTGTGCCTCAAACAAGGACTGGCTGACAAATCAAAATCGTTGCAACTATAGACCATATATCTGTGAAGTTTCATAATTCGGTAGACTTTGTTCACTAAAATTTTTTGTATTTGTTAAACTAACGCCGACAAAACCAACTAGAGCTTAATGGATGTCTAAAACTCGCGTAATTTATCCGGGCACTTTTGACCCGATTACTAATGGTCATATTGACTTAGTGACACGTGCTGCAAAAATGTTTGATGAAGTCGTGGTCGCGATTGCAATTGGACATCATAAAAACCCAATTTTTACTTTGGAAGAACGTGTTGAATTGGCACAAGCCTCTTTAAAACATTTGCCAAATGTTGAGTTTGTAGGCTTTGATGGTTTGCTGGTCAATTTTTTCCGTGAGCAAAAGGCCACAGCTGTTTTACGTGGGTTACGTGCGGTTTCAGATTTTGAATATGAGTTTCAGTTGGCGAATATGAACCGTCAATTAGATGGTAAATATGAAGCAGTTTTCTTAACGCCGTCAGAGCAATACTCGTTTATCTCATCTACACTGGTTCGTGAAATTGCACGCTTAAAGGGAGATGTGACCAAGTTTGTATCTCCAGTCGTGGTCGAAGCATTTGAGCGTAAACTGCAACAAGGTTGGTAGCGTGTCTTTATATATTACCGATGAATGTATTAACTGTGATGTCTGTGAGCCTGTATGCCCAAATGAGGCGATTTTTATGGGTGAGTTGATTTATGAAATCAATCCAGCCTTATGCACTGAATGTGTTGGGCATCATGATCAGCCACAATGTCAGTTATTTTGTCCAGTCGATTGTATTCCGCCCGATCCGCAGCATGAGGAAACGCAGGAACAATTAATGGAAAAATATAAAAAACTAATTGCTCAAAAAAGCGCAAGCAATTAAGTCATAATTTTGCTAAGATGCGCCTTCGAAGTGAACCAGACGATCGCTGCTGTGGAGGTCTCCGTGACTAAAGCAGGGGAGGAAAGTCCGGGCTTCATAGGGCAGGGTGCCAGGTAACGCCTGGGCGGTGTGAGCCGACGGAAAGTGCAGCAGAGAGTAGACCGCCTTCGTATGGTTTCTTTTTCGGAAGAAATTGAAGGTAAGGGTGAAAGGGTGCGGTAAGAGCGCACCGCATGGCTGGTAACAGTTCATGGCATGGTAAACCCCACCAGAAGCAAGACCAAATAGGAATCCTGAGGTACGGCCCGTACTGGATTCGGGTAGGTCGCTTGAGCGTATGAGTGATTGTACGCCTAGAGGAATGATCGTTCTTGACAGAACCCGGCTTATCGGTTCACTTCACCAAATTTTAAGCAATAGTTGTGTGATAATGCTTGACGTCTATAGCATTACAGCAGATAATGCGCGCACAGTTTTTGGCTATGTAGCTCAGTTGGTTAGAGCACCGCACTCATAATGCGGGGGTCACAGGTTCAAGTCCCGTCATAGCCACCATTTTTCAGACCACGTTCACTAACGTGGTCTTTTTTTATCTTTAAAATTTTCCTGTGCAATCTATGTTGTTGGTATTGAGCTGAATTTGCATTTGCAGGTTTTGAATATGTTGCCAGTTGGCTTGCTGATCAGGATAGCTAAAAATTTTGGCATCCACCTGATTTAACTGTTTCAGTGAAATATGCTGTGATGCGCAATAACGTCCCACCGCACGCTCATAGGCCAATTGTTGCTGGGCTTCAGGACTGAGACGATCTGCAGTAAGAATCTTTTGCTGACCTTTGGCATAGGCCACCAATACACGTTTGTCAGCAAAGCTGTAGCTCATTTTTGAGTTGATATATTGTGCTACGTCGCGGCGTACACCGTTGTAGTCGACCAAAATAGGCCCAACGACCTGACATGCGCTTAAGCTCAAAGCTAAGCCTGCAACAGCAAACCATTTAAAACGAAGAGTAGAAGACATAGTATTTTCTTTGGTCATTTGAATAAATTTTGCAATAAATATGGATGATAATCCGTAAGAAAAAGGTAAATTGCCTAAAAACTAATAAATTGAAAAGTATTTGTTTAAACTGTGAGCGTTTGTAAATTAAAATACTTGACGATGCAGAGCTAAGTTTAGATAATGCGCACACAGTTTATGGCTATGTAGCTCAGTTGGTTAGAGCACCGCACTCATAATGCGGGGGTCACAGGTTCAAGTCCCGTCATAGCCACCATTTTTATAGACCAAGCTCTCAGCTTGGTCTTTTTTTATGTCTAAAATTTAAGTTGAGCTTTATTGACCTATTCTTAAAATACAGACAATAAAAAACCAAGCCTTCGCTTGGTTTTTTACGCTTCTGTTTAAGCCATAGTTTCGCTTAAATTCCAGGTTTCCAGCCATTCACCAATGGGTAACGACGTTCACGGCCAAATGCGCGTGAACTGATACGTGGTCCTAGGGCACCTTGGCGGCGCTTATATTCATTGCGATCAACCAATTGAATCACTTTCTCAACCATTGCACGTTCAAAGCCTTTGCCAATAATATCTTCTTGGCTTTGATCTTCTTCAATGTAGGCATACAAAATTGCATCCAAAATTTCGTACGGTGGTAAAGAGTCTTGGTCTTTCTGATCTGGGCGTAATTCTGCAGAAGGTGGGCGAGTAATCACGCGTTCTGGAATAACAGGCGTATCAGCAATACTGTTACGGTATTTTGCCAGTTCAAATACAATGGTTTTATACACGTCTTTGAGTACGGCATAACCACCGACCATATCGCCGTATAAGGTGCAATAGCCAACAGCCAGCTCAGATTTGTTGCCTGTAGACAGGACTAAATTACCAAATTTGTTGGAAAGCCCCATCAAAATTGTACCGCGTGCACGGGCTTGTAAATTTTCTTCAGTGGTGTCACTTGGGCTATTGCCAAAGAACGGATACAAGGTTTGCATGAAGCTATTCACTACAGGATGAATTTCGGCAATGCCGAAGGTAACACCTAATGCTTTGGCTTGCTCTGCCGCATCTTCAACACTGATTTGTGCTGTATAAGTATATGGCATCATCACCGCTTGTACTTTGTCTGCACCAATGGCATCGACTGCAATTGCAAGTGTCAGCGCAGAGTCAATACCACCCGATAAACCTAAAATAACCCCAGGGAAGCCTGAACGTTGTACATAGTCACGTGTAGCTAAAACCAAGCCTTGGTAAATTTCTGCCAACGTATCTAAAGCGGGGCTAATCTCTGCAGTTTTAAAGTGTTTCTGAGCAGCGTCATATTCAACGAAGAATACACCTTCCTGATACGTCGGCGCTTGTAGTGCAACATCGCCCGCTTGGTTGATCACGAAGCTAGTGCCATCGAAGATTAAATCATCTTGACCGCCCACTTGGTTCACATATACAACATTTAAGTGGAGCTGCTTAGCCAACTCAGTCATGGTTTGTACACGATGTTGTGGCTTGCCCACTTCATAAGGGGATGCATTGAGCACCAATGCTGTTTCAACATTGAGTTGTGCGAGTTGCTGTACCGTTGGCAGTGCCCATAAGTCTTCGCAAATCAATACGCCAAATTTATGTCCAAGGTATTCAAATACCAGATGTTGATGACCCTCATCGAAATAACGTTTCTCATCAAATACGGCATAATTTGGTAAATTTTGTTTGTTATAAATACCAAGAATATTGCCATCTTTCATGACTGCAGCAGAGTTGAAACGTTGACCATCTTCAGTTTCATTCACAAAACCGAAAACTAAAACGATATCTTTAATTTCACGTAATTGTTCAAATGCTTGTTGAGTGCGTTTGTTCAAGCTTGGGCGCAGTAATAAATCTTCTGCTGGGTAACCCAAGAGAGAAAGTTCAGGGAAAATAATCAGATCTGCGTGTTGTTTTTTCGCTTCATTTGCCTGTTCAAGCATTTTTTGCGCATTTGCTTCGAGATTGCCGATGTGTGGAGAGAACTGTGCAAGGGCAATTTTAAAAGATTTCATTTAAATTAAGTCCTATTCCTATAGGTTTAAAATACACATAAACAACTGATTATTATTGTTATAAAAATTTCAGCGCAGTGTATTGTGGATTAAACGACTGCCGAAAGGCACAAATAAAAACCATTTATTATCTAACAGATAAAGATCTTATTTTGCGGTGCAAAAATAGAGACTTTTGCTATTTTATCGTAATTTAGAATAGATGCTAGCATCGAATACACTTTATTCTTGTATGCTGCAGAATATCATTGAAATGTGACAGAATTTTTATGCTATTTATTTGAAATTATTATATTTTAAGATTAGGTTTGTCTGTGGTTTTAAGCCTGATTGCTCAAGTTAAAGAATATTCAGTTAAGCAATTGGTTTTGGTGGATTCAGAATAATATTGTCAATTTTTTTCAGGAAAATATCTTTAGCGATGTCGCCTTGTTGTTCAATGTTATAGGCAAAAAAAGGCTTGTTTGTAATCAATTGATAGCGATATGGATTGTACTGTTTAAAACTTAAATAATATGCCGTTTGTAAGAGTGCGCCATGTAGAAAGACATTAATTTTATGTTGGTATTGTAAAACATGCGCCATTTCGTGAATAAAAATAGCTTGATAGCCTAAATGTGCTTGTGTGTAGTCTGAACGGTAATGCAAATTGCGCACATGAATATCACCACAGGGTGCCATAAATATATGTTGTGGTTGCCAAGGTAAATAGGGGTGATTCATGACTCTGACTTTGCTGTAGTCAATTAAATGGCCGAACACAGACTGGCAGAGCTGTATTTCTGCAGGTGTTAAGTAGCGATATTTAAACTGCGCAAGTTTTAAAAAACGCATGAGCAGACTTAAAAATAAGAAATGCAGTTGCAGCATGTAAATTGATCATGAAAGGCTGACATTAAAAATATAGCGTAAAATGGGTTGCGACCCAATTTAATTATGTTGTCTAAGTCAAACTACCAAGGCTTTGTATTCTAGTGTGGATAAATATTCAAAAATAAAAAAAACCACCCGAAGGTGGTTTTTTGAGTCGTACTCATTTTACAAGGTACAACGCGAACCGAATTAACGGTTGATGTCGCGTTGAGTGTAACCTGTGTAAAGCTGACGTGGACGACCGATTTTGTAAGGACCGCTGTGCATTTCTAACCAGTGGCTGATCCAGCCTACAGTACGTGCAAGAGCGAAAATTACAGTAAACATTTCTGTTGGGATACCAATCGCTTTAAGAATGATACCTGAATAGAAGTCTACGTTAGGGTATAAGTTACGCTTGATGAAGTATTCATCAGATAACGCAATACGCTCAAGTTCCATTGCAAGTGCAAGTTGTGGATCGTTGATACCTAAGTCGTTAAGAACTTCGTCACAAGTTTGCTTCATTACTGTTGCACGTGGGTCGAAGTTTTTATAAACGCGGTGACCGAAGCCCATAAGCTTCACTTCTTTAGTCTTCACTTTTTCCATGAAGTCTGCAACGTTTTCTACAGAGCCGATTTCGTCAAGCATCTTAAGAACAGCTTCGTTCGCACCACCGTGAGCAGGACCCCAAAGTGCAGAAATACCTGCAGAGATACATGCGTATGGGTTAGCGCCAGTAGAACCAGCTAAACGTACAGTTGAAGTAGACGCGTTTTGTTCGTGGTCAGCGTGAAGCGTGAAAATACGATCCATAGCGCGTGCATGAACAGGGTTAACTTTGTAGTCACGGTCTGCTGGTGTAGCAAACATCATGTACAAGAAGTTTTCTGCGTAGCTTAAGTCGTTACGTGGGTAAACGAATGGTTGACCAACTGTGTACTTGTAGCTCCAAGCCGCTAAAGTAGGAATCTTCGCGATTAAACGAATCGCTGTGATTTCACGGTGGTTAACATCTTCGATGTCCAAATTGTTGTGATAGAACGCAGATAACGCACCAACAACACCAACCATGATTGCCATAGGGTGAGCATCACGACGGAAACCGTTATAGAAACGCTTAACTTGGTCGTGAACCATAGTGTGGTTGCGAACTTTTGCGTCAAAATCAGCTTTTTGTTCAGCTGTTGGAAGCTCGCCATTTAATAATAAGTAGCAAGTTTCTAAGTAGTCAGCTTTAGTTGCCAATTGGTCAATTGGGTAACCGCGGTGTAAAAGAATACCTTTGTTACCATCAATAAATGTGATTTTAGACTCGCAAGACGCTGTTGCCATAAAACCAGGATCAAAAGTAAAGTGACCTGCCGCCAACACATCCTTAACGTCAATTACATCTGGGCCTAATGTGCCGCTGTAAATTGGTAATTCAATTTCTTTTCCATCAAGCTGTAATACGGCTTTTTTGCCAGTTGCTTCAGACATTCAATAGATCTCCTGTCCTGGTGAATGTTGATCTGACTCGAAGTATCAATCTTTTAATGCGCAAGTCAGACGGATTAAAAATTTGCTCTAAGATTAGAGAGTACTGAAATTTTGTCAATTATACTTATGGATTAAGTAGACGACTGTTTGCAGAAAAAGCCGAAAAAATTCCAGTAAAAAAATCAATAAAATCACAGCACAGCCGCAGTATCATAAGTCAAAATTTGTTGGATGTGCAGAAAAAAATCATCGTTTGGGATTAATTGTAAGCAATTTTAAATAATGGTTTTGCTGTGGTGATTCTGCGGTGGGTTGCAGCCCAAAACTTAAATTTATCTAATTCTCATAACTTACACGTTTTTGCATAGGCATCAGGTAGGTTTGTCTTTTGGATACAGGCTGCAAGTCGGGTATTTAAAATAGATGTTAATTGATCAAAAAATGACTGATTAAACTCAGAAAAAATTTTAGGAATAAGCATTTTTTGGGCAAAAGAATATGGGGTTCTGCATAAGATTAAGAGTTTCTTGTTTTGTGTAATATTGGAAAATACTGGATAAGTCATTCTTTCGCATGATGATTATGGTAAAAAAGGTAGATTGGTATTTAGAGCGGACGCTGAATATAAGTTTGAGAAATAGTCTGGGTTGTAAACCTTGTAATCGGGGAAATATAAAACAGTCTAAGTCTTTTGATTATAAATAAATAAAAGTTATCCGAGTGTGAGTAAGCCAATAATTGTTGCTTTGCAGCAACGTATCACAGCTTTAACAGTAAAAGATGCGAGTGTCCGATAAAGCTGTGTGCTCAATGTTTGTAGACACGAATAGATATGATAGAGAGTAAGGTGCAAATTTATCTTTAGTCTAAATATTCTAAATAGATATAAAGCTATATATAGAGCCTATTGCTAAATAAATTGTATAAAAACATTGTGTTATAAGTATGATTGTAATTTAGTTAAGCAGGTTGTTGCTTCTTATTGTTGTTAATGATTCTTATTTAAAGGATTTTTGGCAAAAAAGCCGAGCTGTGTTGTTTGTATTTTGACAGTTGACGTTTTATAATTCAGTGTCGTTTTAAGGTTAGGCATGAATTTGCCTGACAATGCCAGCTTTCCTTCGAATTTATTCCAACAAACTCCGGATGGAGTTTTTACTTACAGGATGCCCGCTGTGAAAAGCAACAGACCTGTCAATTTGTCCATGGGTCAAGTTTTAGAAGTAAACTTAAAATCGCCCGTGGCTATTGCATCAATTCTACACCGTCTTTCTGGTGTCATCGTATTTTTACTCGTACCGGTACTTTTATGGTTGTTAGACAAGTCATTGTCTTCACCTGAAGGTTTTGCTCAAGTTCAAGAAATTTTTAACGGTTTCTTTGTGCGCTTTATCGTATGGGTATTTGTAGCCGGCTTAATTTATCACTTCATTGCTGGTATTAAGCACTTACTTGCTGACCTTGGTTTTGCAGAAGAACTGCAAAGCGGTCGCATTGCAGCTACTATTTCATTGATCTTGTCTGCAATTGGTATCGTTGCAGCATTTGTATGGATTGTAATCTAATGAAAAGTGCTACAGGTTTAACGGGTTCAGGTTCTCGCGATTGGTATATCCAACGTGTTAGTGCTGTAGTTCTTGCTGTTTATACCGTTGTGGTATTTGGTTGGATTCTTCTTAACGGTGGATTCAACTTTGAACAGTGGTACGGCTTTATGATGACATTACCAATGAAGATTATGTCTTTATTGGCAGTCTTATCTCTTGTTGCACACGCTTGGATTGGCATGTGGCAAGTATTCACTGACTATGTGACTACTCGTCAAATGGGTCCTTCAGCTTCAGGTTTACGCCTAGTGCTGACTTCAGCAGTGATTATTGCTGTTTTTGCATACGCAATCTGGGCTATCCAGATTTTCTGGGCGAATTGATAGGAAAATATCATGGGCGCGATTAACCCTAAAGAAGATTATACAAATATTCCACACCAATTTTTTGACGCAGTCATCGTTGGTGGTGGTGGTTCAGGTATGCGTGCATCTTACCAGCTTGCTCAAGCGGGTTTGAGAGTTGCGGTACTGACCAAAGTATTCCCAACACGTTCGCACACTGTTGCGGCGCAAGGTGGTATTGGTGCATCTCTTGGTAACATGCAAGAAGATAACTGGCACTACCACTTTTATGACACAGTAAAAGGTTCTGACTGGTTAGGCGACCAAGACGCGATCGAGTTCATGACGCGTGAAGCGCCACAAGTGGTTTATGAATTAGAACACTTGGGTATGCCATTTGACCGTAACGCAGACGGTACAATTTACCAACGTCCATTCGGTGGTCACTCTGCAAACTACGGTGAAAAAGCTGTGCCGCGTGCATGTGCTGCAGCTGACCGTACTGGTCACGCACTTCTTCACACGCTTTATCAAAGCAACGTGAAAATGGGTACTCAATTTTTCGTTGAATGGATTGCTCTTGATTTAATCCGTAACGAAGCAGGCGATGTACTTGGTGTTACAGCAATTGACCAAGAAACTGGCAAAATTGCAGTATTCCAAGCGAAAGCGACATTATTTGCTACAGGTGGTGCAGGTCGTGTTTACCGTGCATCTACAAACGCATATATCAACACTGGTGACGGTCTTGGTATGGCTGCTCGTGCGGGTATTCCATTACAAGATATGGAATTCTGGCAGTTCCACCCTACGGGTGTTGCGGGCGCAGGCGTATTGTTAACGGAAGGCTGTCGTGGTGAAGGTGGTATCCTTCGTAACGATTCAGGCGAGCCGTTCATGGAGCGTTATGCACCAACTTTGAAAGACTTGGCGCCACGTGACTTCGTATCACGTTCTATGGACCAAGAAATTAAAGAAGGTCGTGGTTGTGGTCCAAACAAAGACTACATCTTGCTTGATATGACGCACTTGGGTGCAGACACCATTATGAAGCGTCTTCCATCTGTATTCGAGATTGGTAAGAAATTCGCGAACGTTGACTGTACAAAAGAGCCAATTCCAGTAGTACCGACCATCCACTATCAAATGGGTGGTATTCCAACAAACATTCATGGTCAAGTGGTTGTGCCAGAAAGCCGTGAAACTCAAGAGTTGGTTGCGAACTACAACGCAGAAACTGATACTTATACAACAAACTCGGGCGACCGTGATTTTGCTAAACCAGTAAAAGGTTTCTATGCAATTGGTGAGTGTTCATGTGTATCCGTACACGGTGCAAACCGTTTAGGTACAAACTCATTGCTTGACTTGGTTGTATTTGGTAAGGCTGCTGGTCAGCACATCATTGAGTATGTAACTAAGCAACACGATGGTGAGTACGAACCACTTCCAACAACTGTACTTGAAAACACTGTGAACCGTATTCGTAAACTTGACGAATCGACTTCAGGTGAAAACGCTCAAGAAGTTGCAGATACGATTCGTAACATCGTTCAAGATCACGCAGGTGTATTCCGTACTTCAGCATTGCTTGAAGAAGGTGTTAAGCAAATTCTTGCGCTTGAACCACGTGTTCGCAACATTCATTTGAAAGACAAATCTAAAGTATTTAACACTGCACGTGTAGAAGCTTTAGAAGTTGAAAACTTATATGAAGTTGCTAAAGCGACATTAATCTCAGCTGCTGCACGTAAAGAATGTCGTGGTGCGCATACGGTTGTAGACTTCGAGTTACCACCAGATCACCCAACTTATTCTTATGGTCGTCGTGATGATGAGTGGATGAAGCACACCTTATGGTTCTCTACAGATAACCGTCTTGAGTACAAACCAGTACGTTACAAGCCGCTTACTGTAGCTGCTATTCCACCTAAACCACGTACATTCTAATTGGGAGAAGTAAGATGAGTAGAGGTACTCGTACATTTAATATCTACCGCTACGATCCTGATAAGGATAAAGCACCGTACATGCAAACTTTTAAGCTTGAATTGACTGATAAGCACCGTATGTTGCTTGATGCGCTTCTTGCATTGAAAGTACAAGACGAAACTTTAACGTTCCGTCGTTCATGTCGTGAAGGTATTTGTGGTTCTGATGGTGTAAACATCAACGGTAAAAATGGTTTAGCGTGTCTTTGGAACCTAAACGACTTACCAGAAGTGATTACGATTCGTCCACTTCCTGGTCTTCCAGTAATTAAAGACTTAGTTGTTGATATGAATCAGTTCTACGATCAGTACAACAAGATTCATCCGTTCTTGATCAACAACCAGCCTGCGCCTCCAAAAGAGCGTTTACAGTCTCAAGAAGATCGTGAACACCTTGATGGTTTGTATGAATGTATTCTTTGTGCATGTTGTTCAACTTCATGCCCATCATTCTGGTGGAACCCAGACAAGTTCTTGGGTCCTTCAGCATTGTTGAATGCATACCGCTTCATCATTGACTCTCGTGATACTGCAACTCAAGAGCGTTTGGCTCGTCTTGACGACCCATTCTCATTGTTCCGTTGTAAAGGCATCATGAACTGTGTGTCTGTTTGTCCGAAAGGTTTGAACCCGACGAAAGCAATTGGTCACATTCGTAACATGTTATTAGACCAAGCTGGCTAAGCGAGCTAAGGTTGAAAAAAGCACATCTTCGGATGTGCTTTTTTTATGGTCTAATATTGCTGTAAAAGTAAAATAATAACGAGGTGTGTTTTTTTAATATCGAACATAAAAACGAAGTATAAAAAGAAGTGATTAAAAAATGAGTGCTTGATATTTTTTAGGTATAACTGCTGGATTAATAGACAAAAACCGATAAAAGGCGACTAAAGTTGCACACAATTGTAATCCAGTGCTGCTATTTTGTTGTAAAGCATAGGCAAATGCCAAGATTAGCTGCAATATTTGTTTTTAGATGTTATCATGTAACATGTAATTGAGAGGGCAGATTGAGAGATGTGCTCTCTTTTCTTTTATCTAAAATAGCAGGGGTTGGACTTTGGTCTAAATTGCTTCTGTTTTTTAAATAAAGCACCATATATTAGATGAAAATAGAATCACTGTATTTCGCCAATTTATAGGAGGTATGTGTCAAAAAAATCAATTGGTTTATGAGATCATGTTACGATTAATGAACCGCTATATTTAAAAAATGTTGAAATTTTGTACATTTTATCAACATTTTAACGCTGTTTAGTGTGCTATTTAATCTGATTAAAAGTATAAAAGTCGGGTTAGAAAAGCGAAGTGAGTGAACTTCATTTTTCTAAAACGATTTTGCAAAAAATTGCTCGGCTTGGGTCGAGTATATAGATGAGTGATGATGCCAATGAGGGCGTTATGATTCATAAATGACATTGGGTTTTCCTAATGTAGTGATAACGCCTCATGACATTTGTCAACTGGGGACTAATGTCATGTTACCAATTTGACATTATCAATCATGGGTTTTGCTTAAAAAGCATCCTGGAAAATGTTTTTGCAATAGGAAATGGGTCCACAAATGCAAGAAGTTGCTGACGCACTGCGTCTTGACACTGAACTTTCCGCTGATAGTGCAGCGTATATTGAAGAACTTTACGAGCATTATTTGACGTCACCGGAATCAGTCGGTGCTGATTGGCGTGAATATTTCGATAAATTCCCGAAGGGTGATCAACCACACAGCAATGTACGTGAGCAATTCCTTTTATTAGGTCGTAATTCAAATCGCGTTCAAGCCATTGTTCAAGGTTCAGTGAGTTCTGAACACGAACAACGTCAAATTGGCGTGTTGCAACTGATTGCAGCTTACCGTAACCGTGGTCACCAAAAAGCAAAATTAGATCCATTAGGTTTGGCAAAACGTGAAGACGTGCCAGATTTAGATCTTGCTGCGCATGGTTTAACCAAGTCAGATTTAGACACGGTATTCCACACAGGTAACTTGGCGATTGATAAAGCTGAAGCGACCCTAGGTGAAATGGTTGAAGCCATGCAGTCAATCTACTGCGGTTCAATTGGTGCAGAATACATGCACATTGTTGATACCAAAGAGAAACGCTGGATTCAACAACGCTTAGAGAGCGCACGCGGTAAATTTACGTTCACTGCAGACCAAAAGAAACATGTACTTGAGCGCTTAACAGCAGCTGAAGGTCTAGAAAAATATCTAGGTAACAAATACGTGGGCGCTAAACGCTTTGGTGTAGAAGGCGGTGAATCATTTATCCCAATGGTCAACGAAATTATTCAACGTGCAGGTGCTGTAGGTTGTAAAGAAGTTGTGATTGGTATGCCACACCGTGGTCGTTTGAACCTACTTGTGAATATCATGGGTAAAAACCCAGCAGACCTATTTGGTGAGTTCGAAGGTAAGAGCTTACATAAAAAAGGTTCGGGTGACGTGAAATATCACCAAGGTTTCTCATCTAACGTGATGACACCAGGTGGTGAAGTACACTTGGCACTTGCGTTTAACCCATCACACTTGGAAATTGTTGGTCCAGTGGTTGAAGGTTCTGTTCGTGCACGCCAAGTACGTCGTAAAGACATTGGTGGTGATGACGTATTGCCATTAATCGTACACGGTGACGCAGCATTTGCAGGTCAAGGTGTTAACCAAGAAACCTTCCAAATGTCACAAACTCGCGGTTATACCGTAGGTGGTACAGTTCACATTGTGATTAACAACCAAGTTGGTTTCACAACTTCTGACCCACGTGACGCGCGTTCTACAGAATACTGTACTGACATTGCAAAAATGATTCAGGCGCCAATTTTCCACGTGAATGGCGATGACCCTGAAGCTGTGATTTTTGTATCTCAATTGGCACATGATTTCCGTCACACATTCCGTAAAGACGTTGTGATTGATTTGTTCTGCTACCGTCGTCGTGGTCACAACGAAGCTGACGAGCCAGCAGCAACTCAGCCGATGATGTACCAAGTGATTAACAAAAAGACCACAACACGTACTTTATATGCTGACCAATTGGTACAAGAAGGTGTGTTGGATCGCGCTGCGGCAGATCAAATGGTTGAAGACTACCGTTCTGATTTGGAAGCGGGTAATCACGTTGCGAATGCGTTGGTACTTGAGCCAAATACCAAAATGTTTGTAGATTGGTCTCCGTATTTAGGTCATGACTATACAGACGTTTGGGATACGACTTTCCCGGTTGAGCGTTTGAAAGAACTTGGTCAAACCATGCGTAAACTTCCAGAAGGTTTCGTGATGCAGCGCCAAGTTGCAAAAGTGATTGATGATCGCTTAAAAATGCAAACGGGTGAAATGCCACTGAACTGGGGTGCAGCTGAAACTTTAGCTTATGCAACTTTGTTGGATGAAGGCTATTTAGTTCGTTTGACTGGTGAAGACGTAGGTCGTGGTACTTTCTCACACCGTCACGCAAAATTGCACAACCAAGTCGATGGTAAAACTTATATTCCGTTATGCCATATCAAAGAGAACCAACCACGTGTTGCAATCTACGACTCTTTATTGTCTGAAATGGCAGTATTGGCATTCGAATACGGTTATGCAACGACACTTCCGAAGAGCTTGATCATTTGGGAAGCACAATTTGGTGACTTCGCAAACTGTGCTCAAGTGGTGATTGACCAGTTCATCTCATCTGGTGAAACCAAGTGGGAGCGTGTGTGTGGTTTGACTATGCTACTTCCACACGGCTTTGAAGGTCAGGGTCCAGAGCACTCATCTGCACGTTTAGAGCGTTTCTTACAGCTTTGTGCGGAAGAAAACATGCAAGTGATGACACCAACAACACCAGCACAGATTTTCCACGCTTTACGTCGTCAGGCGATTCGTCCAATCCGTAAGCCAATGATCATCATGTCGCCGAAGTCTTTACTTCGTCACAAGTTAGCTGTGTCTAGCTTGGATGAGCTTGCAACTGGTACATTCCAGACTGTGATTGATGAAACTGATAACATCAACAAGTCAGACGTGACTCGTCTAGTGCTATGTGGTGGTAAGGTTTATTACGACTTGCTTGAAAAACGTCGTGAATTAGAATTGAACAACACTGCAATTGTTCGTATTGAACAGTTGTACCCATATCCAGAACAACGTATTGCTGAAGTTCTTGCTTCTTATCCAAACGTGAACGAACTTGTTTGGGCTCAAGAAGAACCGAAGAACCAAGGTGCTTGGTTATTCATCGCGCCACGTTTATATGATGACGTAATGAAAACTGGTAAACAGATTCGTATTAGTTATGCGGGTCGTGAAGCATCTGCAGCACCAGCGTGTGGTTCACCATAT
Source organism: Acinetobacter sp. A2 (assembly GCF_048537555.1). NCBI lineage: Bacteria > Pseudomonadati > Pseudomonadota > Gammaproteobacteria > Moraxellales > Moraxellaceae > Acinetobacter > Acinetobacter sp. A2. The sequence continues at coordinate 2,183,321 of NZ_CP183239.1, read as the reverse complement.
TTGCATGCAAAACAACAAGCTCAGCTCATCAATGACGCGCTTGCGATCGTAGCTGAATAACAGGAGATTCGAAGTAATGGCAACCGAAATTAAAGCACCGGTATTTCCAGAGTCAGTTGCAGACGGTACGATTGCAACTTGGCACAAACAACCAGGTGAAGCAGTATCACGTGATGAAGTGATCTGTGACATTGAAACCGATAAAGTTGTTTTGGAAGTAGTCGCTCCTGCAGATGGTACGATCTCTGTCATCATTAAAAACGAAGGCGACACCGTTCTTTCTGACGAAGTAATTGCTCAATTTGAAGCTGGCGCTGTTTCTGGTGCGGCTCAAACTCAAGCAGTTCAATCTGAAGGTCAGGTAGAGCAAGCTGCAGCACAAACTGAAGCGGGTGCTGCACCTGTTGTTGAGCGTGCACAACCTGTTGCTGACCAAGCGCCAGCAGTACGTAAAGCCTTGACTGAAACAGGTATCAATGCTGCAGACATAGCGGGTACAGGTCGTGGTGGTCGTATCACTAAAGAAGATGTTGCAAATCATCAAACTAAACCTGCTGCTGCAGCTGCGCCATTAAGTGTTGCGGTAGGTGAGCGTATCGAGAAACGTGTTCCTATGACACGTTTACGTAAGCGTGTTGCTGAGCGTTTACTTGCAGCGACTCAAGAAACTGCAATGTTGACTACGTTTAACGAAGTAAACATGAAGCCAATCATGGAAATGCGTGCACAATACAAAGATGCGTTTGAAAAACGTCATGGTGCACGTTTAGGCTTTATGTCTTTCTTTGTGAAAGCTGCAACTGAAGCACTTAAGCGTTATCCTGCTGTTAACGCTTCAATTGATGGCGATGACATCGTGTATCACGGTTACTACGACATCGGTGTAGCTGTATCTTCTGACCGTGGTCTAGTGGTTCCTGTATTACGTGATACAGACCGTATGAACTATGCTGAAGTAGAAAACGGTATCCGTGACTATGCTTACAAAGCACGTGACGGTAAGTTGGGTATTGAAGACATGACTGGCGGTACATTCACCATTACTAACGGTGGTACTTTCGGTTCATTGTTATCTACTCCAATTCTAAATACGCCACAAACTGCAATTTTGGGTATGCACAAAATCCAAGAGCGTCCTATGGCGGTTAATGGCCAAGTAGAAATCTTGCCAATGATGTATTTAGCGCTTTCTTATGACCACCGTTTAATTGATGGTAAAGAAGCTGTAGGTTTCCTTGTAACAATCAAAGAATTGTTAGAAGAACCAGCTAAACTCATCCTTGACCTTTAATTCTAAAGAATAAATCAGTGGGCTTGGAGCGATCCTCTAAGCCCATTTTTGGAGATAAAAATGTCTCAACAATTTGATCTTGTTGTTATTGGCGGTGGCCCAGGTGGTTATGAAGCGGCAATTCGTGCTGCACAACTTGGTTTTAAAGTTGCGTGTATCGAAAAACGTATTCATAAAGGCAAACCATCTTTAGGTGGTACATGCTTAAACGTGGGTTGTATCCCATCTAAAGCATTACTTGATTCTTCACATCGTTATGAAGATACAGTGCATCACTTGGCTGATCACGGTATCACCACAGGCGAAGTACAGTTTGACCTTGCAAAACTTTTAGCACGTAAAGACAAAATCGTTGACCAATTGACTGGCGGTATTGATCAGTTATTAAAAGGTAACGGTATTGAGTGGTTAAAAGGTACAGGTAAATTACTTGCTGGCAAGAAAGTTGAGTTTGTTTCTCACGAAGGTGAAACTCAGGTTCTAGAGCCTAAATATGTCATTCTTGCGACAGGTTCTGTACCAGTTAACATTCCTGTAGCGCCAGTAGATCAAGACCTGATTGTTGATTCAACAGGTGCACTTGAGTTCCCTGAAGTACCTAAGCGTTTAGGTGTGATTGGTGCAGGTGTCATTGGTCTTGAGCTTGGTTCAGTATGGCGTCGTTTGGGTGCAGAAGTTGTAGTATTTGAAGCAATGGATGCATTTTTACCAATGGCTGACAAAGCATTGGCTAAAGACTACCAAAAACTGTTGACTAAGCAAGGTATGGACATCCGTATCGGTGCAAAAGTTGCAGGTACTGAAATTAACGGTCGTGAAGTTACAGTTAAATATACCCAAGGTGGCGAAGATAAAGAACAAACTTTTGACAAGTTAATTGTTTGTGTAGGTCGTCGTGCTTATGCAGAAGGCTTATTGGCTGATGACTGTGGTATTAAACTGACTGAACGTGGTTTAGTTGAAGTAAACGATTGGTGTGCAACTTCTGTTGAGGGTGTATATGCAATTGGTGACTTGGTACGTGGTCCAATGCTTGCACATAAAGCAATGGAAGAAGGCGTGATGGCTGTTGAACGTATTCATGGCCATGCTGCACAAGTGAACTACGACACCATCATTTCAGTAATTTACACACACCCTGAAGCGGCGTGGGTAGGTTTAACTGAAGAGCAAGCCAAAGAAAAAGGCCATGAAGTGAAAACTGGTCAATTCGGTTTCGCTGTAAATGGTCGTGCTTTAGCTGCTGGTGAAGGTGCAGGCTTTGTGAAGTTTGTAGCAGATGCAAAAACAGATCGTCTATTGGGCATGCATGTAATTGGCCCTGCGGCGTCTGACATTGTTCACCAAGGTATGATTGCCCTTGAATTTGTATCTTCAGTTGAAGATTTACAATTAATGACATTTGGTCACCCAACTTTCTCTGAAGTAGTGCATGAAGCTGCTTTAGCGGTGGATGGGCGTGCGATTCACGCGATTCAGCGTAAACGCAAATAACACTAAAAAGAGCGGCTTAGGCCGCTCTTTTTACATTTGATGGTTGTGTTTGTGGGAATAATCATCTAAAAATAAAGAGCATAGAAAATAGCACCACCATGGAAGACCAAGATCAAACCAAGATTTGATGCGGGTGGTGAGAACTGAATAAAAGAAGTAGTAAAAGGTTAGTCAATGAATTTACATGAGTATCAAGCGAAAGCGCTATTAAAAAAATATGGCATGCCTGTTCAGGAAGGAATCTTGGCCACGACAGCAGTAGAAGCTGTGCAGGCCTTTGAGCAACTTGGTGGAAAATTTGCCGTAATGAAGGCGCAAGTACATGCGGGTGGCCGTGGTAAAGCGGGTGGTGTAAAAGTGGTGAAATCTGCACAGGAAGCTGCAGACTATGCCAATGAAATTATTGGTACACGCTTGGTCACTTATCAAACTGATGCTTATGGTCAGCCGGTAAACAGTATTTTGGTTGCAGAAGATGTCTATCCTGTAGAGCGCGAATTGTACTTAGGTGCTGTGGTAGATCGTTCAAGCCGTCGTGTCACCTTTATGGCATCTACCGAAGGTGGGGTTGAAATTGAAAAAGTCGCAGAAGAAACCCCTGAAAAAATTATTAAAGTAGAAGTCGATCCATTGGTGGGGTTATTGCCATTTCAGGCGCGAGAAGTTGCTTTCGCCTTAAAACTAAAAGATAGCCAAATCACTCAGTTTGTAAAAATTATGACTGCGGCTTATCAGGCATTTATTGATAATGATTTTGCATTGTTTGAAATTAATCCACTTTCAGTGCGCGAAAATGGTGAGATTTTATGTGTCGATGCTAAAGTCGGAATTGACTCTAATGCGTTGTACCGTTTACCTGAGGTATTGGCGCTGCGAGATAAGTCACAAGAAAATGAGCGTGAATTGCGTGCTTCAGAATTTGACCTGAACTATGTAGCTTTGGAAGGCAACATTGGCTGTATGGTCAATGGTGCGGGCTTGGCAATGGCAACGATGGATATTATTAAGTTGTATGGTGGCCAGCCTGCGAACTTCTTAGATGTAGGTGGTGGTGCAACCAAAGAGCGTGTGATTGAAGCCTTTAAAATTATTTTGGCAGATCACTCAGTCAAAGGCGTGTTAATCAATATTTTTGGTGGAATTGTACGTTGTGACATGATTGCAGAAGCAATTATTGCAGCGGTTCAAGAGGTAAATGTTACTGTGCCTGTGGTGGTTCGTTTAGAAGGAAACAACTCAGAGCTAGGTGCTAAATTACTAGATGAATCAGGATTAAAACTTATTTCTGCAAATGGCTTGTCCGATGCTGCAGAAAAAATTGTTGCTGCAGTGAAAGCTTAAGGAGAATCAGGCATGAGCGTATTAATTGATAAAAACACCAAAGTATTGGTTCAGGGTTTTACGGGTAAGAACGGGACTTTTCACTCAGCACAAGCACTCGACTATGGCACGAAAGTGGTGGGTGGGGTCACGCCAGGTAAAGGTGGTCAAACACATTTAGAATTACCCGTGTTTAACACTATGAAAGAAGCGGTACGTGAAACAGCTGCAGATGCATCCGTGATTTATGTACCAGCACCATTTGTTCTAGATTCGATTGTGGAAGCTGTAGATTCAGGCGTAGGTTTAATTGTCGTGATTACAGAAGGCGTGCCAACCATCGACATGCTCAAGGCTAAGCGCTATTTGGAAACCAATAGCAATGGAACACGTTTAGTTGGGCCGAATTGTCCAGGCGTGATTACACCAGGCGAATGTAAAATTGGCATTATGCCAGGACATATTCATCAACCAGGCCGTATTGGAATTATTTCACGTTCAGGTACGCTGACGTATGAAGCGGTAGCTCAAACTACAAAACTTGGACTTGGACAATCGACTTGTATTGGTATTGGAGGGGATCCAATTCCAGGAATGAATCAGATTGATGCTTTAAAATTATTCCAAGATGACCCAGATACTGATGCCATTATTATGATTGGTGAGATTGGCGGAACGGCAGAAGAAGAGGCTGCTGAATATATTCAGTCCAATGTCAGCAAACCTGTAGTGGGTTATATTGCAGGTGTGACTGCACCAAAAGGCAAGCGTATGGGGCATGCGGGTGCAATTATTTCAGGCGGTAAAGGCACAGCAGAAGAAAAGTTTGCTGCCTTTGAGCGAGCGGGAATGGCATATACACGTAGTCCTGCAGAATTAGGTTCTACCATGCTGCAAGTACTTAAGGAAAAAGGTTTGGCTTAAGCTAAATTTCGGCAATCTAATTAACAGATCATTCAATCATTAGATTGCCTATTAAGCAGAACATAATGATCGATTTAATCCCCGTAAAAGGGGATTTTTTATGTGTGAAAGCGTGCAATAATTGAAATATAAAGTTTTTTTAATCAATTAATTAAGTAAAAATTATGTAATAAGTAATATTTTATAAGGCTCTAGACTAACATATCTATTCTGCTAGTCTAGAGCCTCAAAAATAGTACGATCCAAATTTGGGTCGTATTTTTTTGCATGTCGAATTAAATCTAAATAGAATTTTTTGTGATCTTTAGCTTGTTCCATATAGGGCATGGCCATAATTGCGTTGTAATCATAATAACGGTAGGTACTTGGCATGGATTGTGAAAACCACTGTTCGCTTTGTGGTTGAAGCACCACAGGTGCATACATGTTCCGAGCAACCAATAAATTCGGTTGGTATTGCTTTAAAACTTGGGTGATGCCCGCAGCCAATTGATCCAAGTACGCAGTTTTGTGTTTGGCTAAACGTCCCTGCAAAGGGTGTCGAATATTGTTGAAAATTCGTTTTGAAAAGCCCCATTCTTGATAGTACTTACGTGCCGAAGCCGAAGAGTCTTCATAATCTGACAAGGTAATATCATCATGGTACAGCACACCATCTACAGGGTTGTGCTGAATAAAATCACGGAAAATATCGACAATAATTGCCAAGTTTTTCTCTTCAAAAGGAGAAAGGCGAATATAGCCTTTTTGACCGCCTTGACGATGTTCTACATAGTTTAAATCTTGAGCTTTGGGTAATTCCCAAGCCAGCATTGGTAGCCAAGCATAGACTTGTTGAACCTGAGTTTTATCACGAATGAGTTGATGCACCTGTTGAAACAAATTGTCCCGTACTGGCACATGGCGGTTCTCAAAATAAACCTGATCGGCTGAACCATTGGCATCTGGGTCGGCAAAAGCCTGCAAAAAAATGGTATTGGGTTGAATAGCATTAATGCGCTGAATTAAGGCTTGTATATTTCGCTTTTGTTGGGCTTTGTCGCTGTCAAACACATAATCTAAATCAATGTGCATGATGCGCATTTTTGCAATGTGATGCTTGTGCAGATTAGGTTTATGTGAATTTGTGTTAGGCAGTTTTAGCGGCTCATGCAAAACATACTGAATAGGGTGGTCTGGTATCACCACCAAGGCGTGTACTTGTGCGTAAGTGGAAATCGTCATCAAGAGTCCAATTTGACTGATACGCTGAATAGTTCGGATGAGTCCAGACATAAATAAGGGCATCACATTTAAAGCTGTACAACAGAATAGAGTTACTTTAATTGGAATACCGTTGGCTTCAAGTAGAATTTTGCAATGATGCTGTTGAGTCCTGTATTACCTCTAATAAAGAGTCAGTTGTGATGTATACAATTTGCTAAAAGTTTAGGTATATGCAGGTATCAAGGCGATAATTCAGACAAAAAAATACGCAATGATTGGGGTGATCATTGCGTAGGAACTACGAATCTGCATACACAGTTTCGGTAAAGGAGAAATGTTATGAAATTAGGATTGCTCCTAAAGCATGTGATTATCATAAGCAAAACCTGAATACTTTTCCTCAGTATTCGAGTTACGTGATGTTAAGTAACGTAACTAATAAGTGTTTTGTGTGAGTAAAATAACGAGATTTTGAAGGTTTTGCAGAAATAAAAAAGCCTCTAATTTTAGTAAATTAGAGGCTTTGTGTTTAAATAATACGTGATAAAACAGGTGTTTAGGGGAGTTGATTTAGAAGCGGAAAACGCCTAATCCAGCTTTCACTTCGTCTAAAGTTTGCTGAGTAATATCACGGCATTTGTCTGTACCCGATTTCAAAATGTCCATAATGTAATCTGGGTCTTTTGCCAACTCGATACGACGTTCACGGATAGGGCCAATCAATTCTTTTAAAATACCTTCTAAACGCTTTTTCACGGTACCATCGCCCAAACCACCACGACGATAATGCGCTTTCAGTTCTTCAAGCTCTTCTTTATTGGTGTCAAACGCATCTAAATAGGTAAATACCACGTTGCCTTCAACCTGACCTGGGTCTTCAATACGCAGGTGATTCGGGTCGGTGTACATGGCATTCACCGCTTTTTTAATGTCTTTGTCGGTGGCGTCTAACACAATGGTATTGCCCAAAGATTTAGACATTTTAGCTTTGCCATCAAAACCTGGTAAGCGACCCACATTAGACAATAAAGCCTGACATTCAGGTAACAGGTCTTGTCCAATCTGACGATTCACACGACGTACAATTTCATTGGTCTGTTCAATCATTGGAATCTGATCTTCGCCGACTGGCACTACAGTCGCTTTAAATGCAGTAATATCGGCTGCCTGTGCCACAGGGTAGCAGAGGAAACCTGCAGGAATATCACGCTCAAAACCACGCATCTGAATTTCAGATTTAATGGTTGGGTTGCGCTCTAAACGTGCCACAGTCACGAAGTTTAAATACAACATGGTGAGTTCGTTTAGCGCAGGCAAACAAGATTGCACGCAAATGGTGGTCTTGGTTGGGTCAATGCCTACAGCTAAATAATCGGTAGCAACTTCAATAATATTACGACGTACTTTTTCAAAGTTATCGGCGTTATCGGTCAGGGCTTGAGCATCGGCAAGTAACAGATGTTGATGATGCGAGTCTTGTAAACCTACACGTGAACGTAAAGAACCCACAAAGTGACCTAAATGTAGCTGTCCAGTCGGACGATCGCCCGTCAAAATCACAGGACGATTATCTTGATTACTCATTTTTTATTCCAAGTCGTATCTACGACATCTATGTACCGATGAATTGCTACATTGTAAGGCATAACATTTTTCAATGTCACTTCCTTAAACAGATTGAATTGAATTCGTTTAAAAAATTAATGAAGTAAATACAGAGTTTATTTGCGTACAGTTTTAAAATAGATAGAAAATCGCATAAGGATAACAAAGCAATGGCGAGCAGCTTATTACTTTTATTAGATGACATTGCAACCGTTTTAGATGATGTAGCCGTCATGAGTAAAATGGCTGCTAAAAAAACAGCAGGGGTATTGGGTGATGATCTGGCATTGAATGCGCAGCAGGTCAGTGGTGTGCGTGCAGATCGTGAGTTACCTGTAGTGTGGCGGGTAGCTAAGGGCTCTTTTGTTAATAAATTGATTTTAGTACCGTTGGCACTGCTCATTAGCGTGGTTGCCGCATGGTTGATTAATCCATTATTGGTCATTGGTGGGTTGTTCTTAAGCTATGAGGGTGTTGAAAAGATCATGCACACCCTACAGCACAAAAAAGCAAAAACTGCCGCAGAAGCGCAATTAGAATTGATTCAGACTGAGCAAGACCTTGCTCGTTTTGAAAATGAAAAAATTAAAGGTGCAGTGCGTACTGACTTTATTCTATCGGCTGAAATTGTGGTGATTTCATTAGGTACAGTCGCAGCCGCCAGTTTCTTAACCAAAGTGACCGTATTAAGCGTAATTGCCATTGCCATGACCGTTGGGGTCTATGGCTTAGTTGCATTTATTGTCAAAATTGATGACATTGGTTTACATCTGACTGAACAACCATCTAATTTTAAACAACGTATTGGTCGTGGCTTATTGGCATTCGCCCCGATATTAATGAAAACTTTGTCGGTTGTTGGGACTGCTGCCATGTTTTTAGTGGGTGGTGGTATTATCAATCATGCTATTCCATTTGTGCACCATTTCACAGAAGATACAGTAGAGTATGTTCAAGACATCCCAACTATGGGCAGCATTGTAGGGGCTGTAACGCCAACCTTAATGAATTTTGCGGTGGGTATTTTAGCGGGTGTATTGGTTGTGATTGTGGTTACACTGATTCAAAAAGTATGGCCAAAGTCTAAACAGAGTCAATAAGCCCTGCTTCAAGACTTAGACTATATTTAGAATGAACTATCATTCAAAAAATTGAGAAAGGATAAGAATAATGCGTTGGAAAGGTCGTCGAGTTAGTACGAATGTAGAAGACCGCCGTGGTGGCGGTGGAGCAAAAGCGGGCGGTATCAGTATCTTGGGCTTGGTGGTGGCCTTTGTTGCATGGAAGTTCTTTGGGGTCGACCCTCAATCTGCTTATCAGGCAACTAAGCAAGTCACCTCACATGCACAAAGTGCTGAAACCAAAGGTTTAGATAACCCAAGCCCTGAGCAGCAAGAAGCCATTGAGTTTGTAGGTACTGTTTTGGCAGATACTGAAGACACCTGGTCACAAGTGTTTCAGCAGCAGTTAAATAGCCAATATATTCCACCTAAACTGGTACTGTTTACGGGCGTGGTGAATTCGGGTTGTGGTACTGCACAATCTGCCATGGGGCCATTTTATTGCCCTGCCGATCAAAAAGTATATATTGATACTTCATTCTTCCAAGCCATGCGTCAGCAAATGGGGATTGGTGGAGAGCAAAATCAGACTGAACTTAGCCGAAACGATCAGGCTGGTGATTTTGCACAAGCTTACGTGGTGGCACATGAAGTTGGACATCATATTCAAACTATTTTAGGCATTTCTGAACAAGTGCATAAAGCACGTCAGCAAGTCAGTGACGTGCAGGGCAACCAGCTTTCAGTTCGTCAAGAATTACAGGCAGACTGTTTATCGGGTGTGTGGGCGCATCACAACCATCAACGTACTCAATTCTTAGAACAGGGCGATATTGAAGAAGCGATGGACGCTGCACATAAAATTGGGGATGATTACTTGCAAAAACGTGCACGTGGACAAGTCGTACCTGATAGCTTCACGCATGGTACTAGTGCGCAGCGTGTGCAATGGTTCCAAACAGGCTTAAAGTCAGGCTTGATTAACGATTGTGACACCTTCAATGCCGCAATATAAGTGACTTAAACTTGTATGATTATGATAAAAGGAGTGATTGATTCACTCCTTTTTCTTTTTAACAATTGCAGGAAATCAGGCTGTTTATGAAGCCAAATATTTCTACTACAAAATCCAGTGATGAATTAGCACAGCAGATTTTAGCCGTGGTGTGTCTAATTCCTAAAGGGCGTGTAGCAACTTATGGACAAGTGGCGGCATTGGCAGGTTTACCCAAACATGCGCGATTAGTGGGTTATGTCTTAAAGCATTTGTCAGCAGATCATCAAGTACCGTGGCATAGGGTGATTAATGCACAAGGCAAAATTAGCCTAAGTAAGTTGAATGCTCAGGGTGAAAATGTGCAGGCATTAAAGCTAATGGCTGAAGATATAGTTGTGCTGGAAGGTAGGGTAAATTTAAAACAATACCAATGGCGACCTTGAGTCGTTGAAGAAACAAGAGGGAAGAAAGTAAAGGTTAAGCAGATGAATTATTATGCAGTCAGGAAAGCGATTTAAGGAAATTGTTGAAATGAAAAACAGTATAGTTTTGAGTGCATGAAGATGTGAAAAAGAAAGAAAAAGCGAAAAGTTCCCCATTTCCGTAGAAATGAGGAACAAGAAACTTATTGGCGTACCACAAGTACAGGTGTTGTGCCTTCGCTTAAAATGCTTTGAGCAACACTACCTAAGAATAATTTTTTCAAGCCAGTACGACCATGAGAACCGATCACGATTAGGTCAGCATTTAACTCTTTAGCAGCATTGCTAATTTCACGTGCAATGACTTGACCTTCAAGTAATTTAGTTTCAGCTTCAACACCTTGCTCAGTGAATTTTTGTTTCGCCTCTTCTAGCGTTTTTACGATAGAAGCACGCGCACGTTCAATTAAGTCATTGGTTTGGTTTGCTGTGATGTATTCTGCAGCAATGTATGGGTCAAGAGTAAGTACTTGAACCACAGTAATTTTACTACCAAATGCTTTTGCAAGTTCAGCAGCTTTTGCAACAGCAGCAAAAGAAGTTTCAGAACCGTCCACTGGTACGAGGATGTTTTGGTAAGCCATGAGTGTTTCTCCTTATTGTAATTTCAATACTTTAATAAAATATTCGCTCTGAGTCCTGTCTTATCTTACGCTGAATTCATAGAGAATAAAACCCAGTAATTTCATAAAGATAATTGAGTGCTGTAAGTCCTTATTTCACCTTAATTTAGCATGAAATTATGACGCTGTGCTTGAAATTCAACTAAAGTTTTAGTCCTTATTGTTGTGCTGATTTTTAAAAAATTCCACCAGTTTTTTAACATCATCTGTCTGCAATTGTTCTCGTATTTGTAGCAGATATTTTTCATCTAAATCATACAGTTTTAGTGCCAGAATGTCGGAAATTTCAGCTGCATTAAAACGGTATTTAATCACTTTAGCAGGTACGCCTGCCACAATGGCATAAGGTGGTACATCTTGCGTAACCACTGCACCTGTAGCCACAATTGCACCTTCACTCAGTTCAACCCCTTGCATAATCATGGCACGACTGCCAATCCAGCAACCATCACCAATTTTAGTATCACCTGCGGCAACAAAGCTGCGAGTATCAAACGGAAAAGCCGCAATCCAGTCACTGCGATGCAATTGATTGCCGCCCATCATAATCACACATTCCGCACCAAAGCAGACAAAATTACCAATATAGAGCTGATCAATTGGTTTTTCTGCTGTGGCGGGTTTGTCGTGCAAATAACGCACTACACAACGCTCAAAGCCTTGATCCCAATAAGCTGAATAATACGAGTAATTGCCTTTAATATGGATATTCGGATTTTTTACAGTTTTGGAGATAAACTCAAATTCGCACCAGTGTTTAACAGGGGAATTAATCAGCGTTTCAGACATGGTGTATGTGTAAAAAATTAATGAAATAGAATTATATATGAGTTACTTTTGATTTCTTATAATATTCATCCTGACAGAAGCTTGGTGGGCAGAGAAGTTAATGTTTGTCTAAAATGAGTTTGAGGAAAAAATAGCAGATGAAATAAAAAGAATCATTCATACCTTTACTTTGGTAATCCCCCCTAAAAAAATAATAGGATTTAAAAGTAGAATTTTCCCTTAAGATACAAGCTAGAGATTCTGCATGAAAACAGAGATGGATCCGGAAATTTGAACAACTCCTATAAGTGATATTCTGCTCCTCAAATGATGTTATAAACATCAATATATGGAGTATTTTATGGCACGTAGACCAAGAAGAAATCATTCAAATGACTTTAAGGCCAAGGTAGCACTTGCTGCGATCAAAGCAGAAAAAACACTTGCTGAATTGAGTTCTGAGTTTGATGTTCATCAAAACCAAATTATTGACTGGAAAAATCAATTGATCTCAGCTTCCTCGCAAGCTTTCGATCAATCAAAAGCTCCATCAGAACCCCCCATTGATCTAAAAAAACTACATGCAAAAATCGGTGAGCAGGCATTAGAAATTAATTTTTTAGAAGGTGTGTTGAAGAAACTGGGCCGCTTCAACCACAAAAGTTAATCGATCACTCACTTCAGATTTCAGTATCTAAACAAGCTAAGTTACTGAAAGTCTCTCGTGGTTGTTATTATTATCGCCCAAAACCTGTTAGCTCATCAGATCTGAAGCTGATGCGATGTATTGATGAATTACATATGCAATATCCTTTTGCAGGCAGTCGTATGATGCGTGATTTGTTGAATCGTCAAGGGCATCATATAGGACGACGTCATACACGTACTTTAATGAAGAAAATGGGTATTCAGGCGTTATATTGCAAACCAAATTTAAGCCAGGCTAATCAAGCTCACCGTAAATATCCATATCTGCTCAAAGGATTGGCTATTCAGCGCAGTAATCAAGTGTGGTCTACTGATATAACGTATATCCCTATGGCAAAAGGCTTTGTTTATTTATGTGCTGTGATTGATTGGCATAGCCGCAAGGTACTTGCGCATAGGGTATCGATTAGTATGGAGGTGGATTTTTGTATTTCGGCATTAAATGAAGCGATTGAAAAATATGGATCACCTGAAATATTGAATACAGACCAAGGCAGTCAGTTCACCAGTGATGCATTTATTGATGTATTGAAATCAAATGGCATTCAAATCAGTATGGATGGTAAAGGTCGATGGGTAGATAATGTGATGGTTGAACGATTATGGCGGAGCGTTAAATATGAAGAGGTGTATCTCAAAGCTTATAGCAGTGTCACAGATGCGAAAAAGCAATTGAGTGCATATTTTGAGTTTTATAATCTGAAACGACCTCATTCGAGTCTGGACAAAATGACTCCAGATGAGTTTTACTATGACCAGCTACCACAACAAAATAAGGTAGCTTAACTAGAGCGGAATATCACTTATAAATACGCTTTTAGTTGTTCAAACAAGTGGAACCACCTCTGTTAGTCTAGATAGTTCAACCACCAAAAGGCAACTTTAATTGATAAATAATAATTCTTCAAAAGAGGTTGCTTTAGTGATTTAAAGCTTAAAGTATTTATCTTAAAAAATTCCACAAAAACATAAAAATATTTTTGACACTATGGGGAAAGATGAAACCCCAAATGCCAAAAAAGAGTGATGCTGCCAATATGATGTTGATGGGATTGCTCTGTGTATTGATATAGAGTCCCCAAACTGGAATCAAAATAAGTCCTAAAACAGCCCCTGAAAGTGCATAAACAAATGCATGAATGAAGCGATTTTCCATCTTATTTTCCTAAATTTTTTTCGCAGTATAATCTATGCATCATTCATTGTGACTTTTAGACAATAAAAAACCCCTCAAAGAGGGGCATCGTGTGCAGTTATCTTTAATACTTAAAGATATTCTACATTCACAATTTCGTATTCTACTTCGCCTTGCGGGGTCACAATTTTGGCTTCATCGCCTTCATTTTTACCCAATAAGCCACGTGCGATTGGCGAGTTCACTGAAATTTTGTTGATTTTAAAGTCAGCTTCGTCATCACCTACAATTTTGTAAGTTTTTTGCTCTTCGGTGTCTAGGTTTTCAATGGTCACGGTTACACCAAAAACCACACGTCCGTTTTGTTCAAGCTCTTTCACATCAATCACTTGGCAAGCGCCCAGTTTACCTTCGATGTCTTGGATACGGCCTTCACAGAAACCTTGCTGTTCACGCGCAGCATGATATTCGGCATTTTCTTTTAAATCGCCATGTTCACGTGCTTCTGCAATCGCAGCAGTAATACGTGGACGTTCAACCGACTTAAGCTGTTGTAATTCTTGCTCTAAAGCGTATTTGCCTTCAGGCGTCATAGGATAACGTTGCATGTTGTCCCTCTTTAAAAATATTGAAGTCTATAAATGAAAAAAAGCCCGCCACCCGAAAGGTGACGGGACTTTTCATAAATGTATTAACCTACAGTAAGGTCTTGCAGGCGATATACATCCATTGGTAATTTGATTGCTAAAGCTTGGCAAACGGCATCTGCACCATTCAAAGTTGTGGTGTAATACACTTTACCTTGTAATGCAGAACGACGGATTGAGAACGAATCCTGCTGTGCTTGCTTGCCTTCAGATGTATTGATGATGAGGTGAATCTCACCATTTTTCAAGCGGTCTACAATGTGTGGGCGACCTTCAGTCACTTTGTTCACACGTTCACACTCAATACCTGCATCAGTGATTACTTTGTGTGTACCACCTGTTGCAACAAGTTTGAAGCCAAAATCAGCCAGTTGTTTTGCAATACGTGCCACATGCGGTTTATCTGACTCACGTACAGACAAGAATGCATGTTTTACTTCGCCTTCAGTTGGGATACCTGGTAAGCGATCATTCGAGCCTAACACAGCTTTATAGAATGCTTCACCAAAAGTTTTACCCACACCCATCACTTCACCTGTAGATTTCATCTCAGGCCCAAGCACTGGGTCTACACCAGGGAACTTGTTGAATGGGAACACGGCTTCTTTTACAGAGAAGTGTTGCGGAATGATTTCTTTAGTAAAGCCTTGCGCTTCTAAAGACTGACCCGCCATACAACGTGCTGCAACTTTAGCCAATGATTCGCCAATACACTTAGAAACGAATGGCACAGTACGTGATGCACGTGGGTTCACTTCTAAGATATAAACGTCATTGCCTTTAACGGCAAACTGTACGTTCATCAAGCCAATAACGCCCAATTCTTTTGCCATTGCAACAGTTTGACGACGCATTTCGTCCTGTACTTCATCTGACAATGAATAAGGTGGAATTGAACATGCAGAGTCACCAGAGTGAATACCTGCTTGTTCGATGTGCTGCATAATACCGCCAATCACCACATCTTTACCGTCAGATACGCAGTCTACGTCAACTTCAATCGCATCATCCAAGAAGCGGTCTAACAATACAGGCGCATCGTTAGAGGCTTGAACTGCATCACGCAAGTAGCGTTTAAGTTCTTCTTCGTTATACACGATTTCCATTGCACGGCCACCCAATACATAAGATGGACGAACAACTAACGGATAACCTACTTTAGCTGCTTCTGCGATACCTTCTTCAGCAGATTTTACAATGCTGTTATTCGGCTGACGCAATTGCAGACGTTGAATCATTTGTTGGAAACGTTCACGGTCTTCTGCACGGTCAATTGCATCTGGTGATGTACCAATAATTGGTGCACCTGCTTCTTCTAAAGCGCGCGCCAATTTCAGTGGAGTTTGACCACCGTACTGCACAATAATGCCTTTTGGCTTTTCTGTACGTACGATTTCAAGTACATCTTCCAAAGTAATTGGTTCAAAGTACAAACGGTCTGAAGTGTCGTAATCGGTAGATACGGTTTCAGGGTTACAGTTCACCATAATGGTTTCGTAACCATCTTCACGCATAGCAAGGGCTGCGTGTACACAGCAGTAATCGAATTCGATACCTTGACCAATACGGTTTGGACCGCCACCAATGACCATGATTTTGTCTTTGGTAGATGGATTTGATTCACACTCTTCATCGTAAGTTGAATACATGTAAGCAGTGTCAGATTCAAACTCTGCAGCACAGGTATCTACACGTTTGTAAACTGGATATACACCCATGTTCCAACGTTGTTTACGGAATTGCTTTTGTGAAATGCCCATCAAGTTGGCAATACGTAAGTCAGATAAACCTTTGCGTTTAAATGAACGTACATTTTCAGCAGTTAAGTCACCAAAACCTAAAGATTTGATTTGTTCTTCAGTTTTAACAATGTCTTCAATCTGAACGAGGAACCATTTGTCAATTTTGGTCGCTTGGAATACGTCTTCTACAGAGAAGCCATGACGGAAAGCGTCTGCCACGTACCAAATACGCTCTGGGCCAGGAACTTTGAGTTCAACCAAAATTTTGTCACGTGCGCCTTCAGCACCCACTTCAATTTGTTCGTCAAAACCGCAAGAACCAGTTTCCAAACCACGAAGCGCTTTGTTGATCGACTCTTGGAAGTTACGGCCAATTGCCATCACTTCACCTACAGATTTCATCTGTGTGGTTAAAGTCGCATCTGCTTGTGGGAATTTTTCAAAGTTGAAACGTGGAACTTTAGTTACAACGTAGTCAATTGATGGTTCAAATGACGCAGGGGTTGTACCGCCTGTGATGTCGTTTTTAAGTTCATCTAGGGTATAACCAATAGCAAGTTTCGCAGCAACTTTTGCAATTGGGAAACCTGTTGCTTTAGATGCAAGCGCAGATGAACGTGATACACGTGGGTTCATCTCAATTACAACCATACGGCCAGTATTTGGACAAATACCGAACTGTACGTTAGAACCACCTGTTTCTACACCAATTTCACGAAGTACCGCTAAAGATGCATTACGCATCAATTGGTATTCTTTGTCGGTCAATGTCTGTGCAGGTGCAACGGTAATTGAGTCACCTGTGTGTACGCCCATTGGGTCAAAGTTTTCAATTGAACATACGATAATACAGTTGTCGTTTTTGTCACGAACAACTTCCATTTCGTATTCTTTCCAGCCAATCAATGATTCATCAATCAATAATTGTTTGGTTGGGGAAAGATCGAAACCTCGTTCACAGATTTCTAGGAATTCTTCTTTGTTGTATGCAATACCGCCACCAGAACCACCCATGGTGAATGATGGACGAATAATTACAGGGAAGCCGAAGCGAGATTGAATTTCAAGCGCTTCTTCCATAGATTCAGCAATTGCCGCTTTGGGACATTCAAGACCAATTTTGCGCATGGCTTGGTCAAATAATTTGCGGTCTTCAGCTTTTTCAATAGCGTCTTTGGTCGCACCAATCAATTCAACATTGTATTTTTCTAAAATACCGTTGGCATCTAGTGCAAGCGCACAGTTCAGTGCAGTTTGACCACCCATGGTCGGTAGTACTGCATCTGGACGTTCTTTTTCAATGATTGCTGCAACAGTTTGCCAAGTGATTGGTTCGATGTAAGTTGCATCTGCCATTACAGGGTCAGTCATGATGGTCGCTGGGTTAGAGTTGACCAAAATAACACGGTAACCTTCTTCACGAAGTGCCTTACATGCTTGAGCACCAGAATAGTCAAACTCACAAGCCTGACCAATAACAATAGGACCAGCACCAATAATTAAGATGCTTTTAATATCCGTACGTTTAGGCATTATTTCGCTCCTTAATTACTTCTTAGCGGCTTCAATAAGTTCGATGAAATGATCGAACAAGAGTGCGCAGTCATGTGGACCTGAACTTGCTTCTGGGTGACCTTGGAAGCTAAATGCAGGCTTGTCTGTACGATGAATACCTTGGTTTGTGCCATCGAACAATGAACGGTGCGTTGCACGTACATTGCTAGGTAAGGTACTTTCATCTACCGCGAAGCCGTGGTTCTGAGAAGTAATCATCACTGTACCTGTTTCTAAGTTTTGTACAGGATGGTTTGCACCATGGTGACCATGCGGCATTTTCATCGTTTTTGCACCCGATGCAAGCGCAAGGATTTGGTGACCTAAACAGATACCAAATACAGGAGTATTTGTGGTTTGTACAATTGTTTTTACAGCTTCAATTGCGTAGTCACATGCAGCTGGGTCGCCTGGGCCATTTGATAAGAAAATGCCATCTGGGTTTAATGCAAGGACTTTTTCAGCAGGGGTTTGTGCAGGAACAACGGTCAGTTTACAACCGCGGTCTGCCAGCATACGCAGGATGTTGGTTTTGACACCGTAATCGTATGCAACCACATGATATTTAAGTTCAGGTTGAGTAAAGCCTTTGCCAAGTTCCCATGAACCTTCAGTCCATTCAAAACCTTCAGGATCACAACATACTTTTGCAAGATCTAAGCCGTTTAAGCCGCCAAATGCACGTGCTTTAGCAATTGCTTCTTCTTCAGTGATATTTTCACCAGCAAGAATACAGCCGTTTTGCGCACCTTTGGCACGTAAAATACGGGTCAATTTACGGGTATCAATATCTGCAATCGCAACCACGTTGTGTGCTTGCAAATATTCCGCTAAAGATTGATTAGAACGGAAGTTACTGTGTAGTAAAGGCAAATCACGGATAATTAAACCGTTTGCCCATACTTTATGAATACGACCAGACTCGACATCTTCATCATTACAACCTGTGTTCCCAATGTGCGGGTAAGTTAAAGTCACAAGTTGCTGTGCATAACTCGGGTCGGTCAAAATTTCTTGATAGCCAGTCATGGCAGTGTTAAAAACGACTTCACCAGTCGTACTTCCCGTTGCACCGATAGACGTACCTTTAAAGATTGTACCGTCGGCAAGGGCTAAAATGGCGGGGGTGCTCAAACCAAAGCTCCTGAACTAAAACCACAAAAATAGGGCTGTAAAAAAGCGAGTAGACGAAAAAAAAGGAAGGTCAATGTTTAAACCTACCCTCCTATGTCTGCTCGCTTGAACTTAACATTGCATTATACGCATGAGCTCGCCAAAAGTCCATTCAGTTTCTGATGAATATGTAAGATAAAGGGCTTGCTTTCTTTAGCCGATTTATGTTTTAGCAATGTAGTAAAATGTAAGTAATCTACGATTGTCTAACAATACAAAACCCATATTCGAGCAAATTCACTTATGCTGAAAATATAAACAACAACGACCTTGGGTGAAGCAAAATGACTGAACAAGAAAAATCAGTAGCTGACAATAAAGCAATCAAAGATGCGGTGCATGAGGGTGCTGAAAAGCTTGAAAAAGTCACTCATGATGCCAAAGAACAGGTGCTAGAAGTTGTCGCTGAAACGCAGGAAAAACTGCAAAACGAAGCGAAGCAATTAAATGCTAGTGTGCAAGAGCAATTGGGTCAATTAAAGCAAGATGTATTGCAAAAAATTGAAGCATTGAAAGCACAGTTTGGTGGTTCACCTAAAGACTTAGGTGAGTTAAAAGAGTTTGTGAAAACTGAATTTAGCGCAATTATTGATGATCTTTCTAAACTGGGTAAAGAGTTGAAAGAAGATGTCAGCAGCATTTCAGTGAAACATAAAGACCAATTGGTTGAAACGTTTCAGCGTTCTAAAGAACACACTTTGGAAGCGTGGAAAAAAGTTAATCCACAAAAAACAGAAACGAATGACGAGACTGATCAAGCTTAAACAAGTAAGACTTATAGCCTAATCAGCCATAAAAAAAGTGAGGTTCGGCCTCACTTTTTTTATTCAAATTTCTGCTCAAGTACAAAATGAAAATCTGATTACGCATTTTGAAACTAGACAAGATTAGAACTGATGTAACCAATCTCGTTTATTATGAAAATCGGCTGCAGGACTGCTGTGTTGCATGGCATAAAACTGTTCGCCCTGACTGGTTTTTAGCACTGCCGTCAGACCTATAAACAAATCCGTCCATTTTAGTTTATGTTTCAGCATAAATTCGGTTAAATCCAGACTCACATTCAAACCATAATGTGTGCGTTTCAGCTGATTCAGTTCAATATCGTAAGCAGCCACGGGCGGCATTTGCTCAGGATAACGATACTCTTCAAAGGCGTAGGCTTGCCAAGCTTGAGAAGGGGATAAATTGATTTCACGATAAAAATCTTCGCCCTGAACCCCAATGAAAATTTCAAAGCAGGTGTGTTCCCACAAAAAATCCTGACGTGGATGTGACGCTACCAAAGCAGGCCATTCGACCCACTGATTTGGATCGCGCAGCCAAAAGCCTACATTTAACGTAAATGGGCTTTGTTGTTCAATTGCACCGACCAAAGAAATGGCCTGAAATTGACGATTAAAAGCACTGAGTTCGTAACTTGCCATTGAGGGAGATTAGTTAGACAAGTGAGCGTGGCGAACTAAATTAGATAATTTAGCATTTTGTTTGGCTGCTTTTTTGTAGAGTAAGACAATTTTACCAATGCTTTGTACCACTTCAGAACCTGTTGCTGCTGCAATTTCAGTAATCACAGCTGCACGTACCTCACGGTCTTCACCGCCAATTTTGACTTTAATCAATTCGTGATCGTTTAAAGCACGGTTGGTTTCTTCAATCACATTTTCAGTCAAACCTTGCCCGCCAATCATCACTACAGGGTTGAGTGCATGACCAATTTGACGTAAACGCTTGCGTTCCTGAATAGATAGAGCCGCCATAAAGATAACCTAATTTTAAAAACGGCTTAGTATAACAAAAGCCAGTTTGAAACGCTGTAAATTCTATGCAAATAATCTGTGATCTTACTGCCATGTAGAAATATTGAAACTGAATACTTGGTGATATTTCTCTGTAACAGTCAAAGTGACTTTTTTAAGCCTCAGTACAGAAATAAGCGATGGATTTAATAGAAAAAATAGGTCAGTTCTTGGTATTTAGATACAGATGTCTACTGCAAGCGGGTGAATTTTCACGTACAATCGCAATTTAGATGTCTATTCATTATTAAGAGAGTTATGGCAACACGCATTACCAACCAAAAGTTATCCAAAAGTAGTCGTGCGTGGATGAGAGAGCACTTAGATGATCCCTTTGTGAAACGAGCACAAAAAGAAGGGTATCGTGCACGTGCTGCATACAAACTACTTGAGATTCAAGAAAAATATAAACTGATCAAACCCGGTATGACTGTGGTGGACTTAGGTGCTGCTCCAGGCAGTTGGTCACAAATTGCAGGGCAACTTGTGGGCGACAAAGGCTTGGTGATTGCTTCCGATATTTTGGAAATGGACGCACTACCAGATGTGACCTTTTTACAAGGTGACTTCCGTGAAG
This sequence comes from Acinetobacter sp. A2, assembly GCF_048537555.1. NCBI lineage: Bacteria > Pseudomonadati > Pseudomonadota > Gammaproteobacteria > Moraxellales > Moraxellaceae > Acinetobacter > Acinetobacter sp. A2. The sequence goes on along the minus strand of NZ_CP183239.1, from coordinate 2,162,215 downwards.
AGGAAGTGTTCGAAAAATTGTTAAATATTTTAAACGGACGCACGGTAGACGTTGTAATTTCTGATATGGCCCCCAATACATCAGGTAATAAAGCTGTAGATCAACCGCGTCAAATTTACTTATGCGAGTTGGCGCTCGATTTTGCCAACCGTGTATTGGGACCCAATGGCCAGTTTGTGGTCAAAGTGTTCCAAGGTTCGGGGTTTGACGAATTTCGTAAACAGGTCGTGGACAGTTTTGATGTTCTAAAGACAGCAAAACCCGCTGCTTCACGGGCGCGTTCCAAAGAAGTATTCCTTATTGGACAAGGACGTAAAAAGGCGTCTAAATAAAGTTTACTTGCCAAGCCGTTAAAAATTGTGCATTTTGTACGTTTTTAACGAATTGTCTAGCTGATCTTCAGCTTTTTGAATGAAAGGTCACCCAGTAACGGGCATGATCAAATTAGATTGATATGGGAATAAAGCTTTGAGCGATCTCTTCAAGAATGCCGTATTGTGGCTGATTATACTTGGTGTGCTGATTCTAATTTTCAGCAACATCAATAACAGTGAAAAGCCAACTGCAATGAACTACTCAGAGTTTGTTACAGCGGTGAATGCTGGTCAAATTAAGCAAGTCACAATTGATGGCGAAAGAATTAGTGGCGAAAAAGTCAACGGCTCGTCCTTTGAAAGCATTCGTCCAGCAGTTCAAGACCCTGAACTGATGCCGAATCTGATTAAAAACAACGTTGTTGTTGAAGGTACTGCACCTCAACGTCAAGGTTTGTTAATGCAACTATTGATCGCAAGTTTCCCTGTACTTTTAATCATTTTGTTATTCATGTTCTTTATGCGCAACATGGGTGGCGGTGCAGGTGGTAAAAACGGCCCGATGAGCTTTGGTAAATCTAAAGCTAAAATGTTGTCTGAAGACCAAATTAAAGTCACATTTGCAGATGTTGCGGGTTGTGATGAAGCAAAACAAGAAGTAGTTGAAATTGTAGATTTCTTAAAAGACCCTGCAAAATTCAAACGTCTAGGTGCAACAATTCCTAAAGGCGTGTTGATGGTTGGCCCACCAGGTACAGGTAAAACCTTACTTGCTAAAGCCATTGCAGGCGAAGCGAAAGTTCCATTCTTTAGCATTTCAGGTTCTGACTTTGTTGAAATGTTTGTAGGTGTGGGTGCATCTCGTGTTCGTGATATGTTCGAGCAAGCCAAACGCCATGCGCCATGTATTATCTTTATTGATGAGATTGATGCAGTTGGTCGTCACCGTGGTTCTGGTACAGGTGGTGGTCACGATGAGCGTGAGCAAACGTTGAACCAGATGCTGGTAGAAATGGACGGTTTTGAAGGCAATGAAGGCATTATTGTCATCGCTGCGACGAACCGTGCCGATGTACTGGATAAAGCCTTGTTACGTCCTGGCCGTTTTGACCGTCAAGTGATGGTTGGCTTGCCTGACATTAAAGGTCGTGAGCAAATTCTGAATGTACACTTGAAAAAGTTACCTTCAGTTACGGGTGTAGATGTCAAAGTATTGGCACGTGGTACACCAGGCTTCTCAGGTGCACAATTGGCAAACCTTGTGAATGAGGCTGCATTGTTTGCTGCACGTCGTAATAAAAACACGGTAGATATGCACGACTTTGAAGACGCCAAAGACAAGTTGTATATGGGTCCTGAACGTAAGTCGATGGTACTGCGTGAAGAAGAGCGCCGTGCGACCGCTTACCACGAAGCAGGCCATGCGATTGTCGCTGAAATGCTACCAGGTACAGACCCTGTGCATAAAGTTACGATTATGCCGCGTGGTTGGGCATTGGGTGTGACTTGGCAGTTGCCTGAGCATGACCAAACTAGCCATTACAAAGACAAAATGCTGAATGATCTGTCAATTTTGTTTGGTGGTCGTATTGCTGAAGAAGTCTTTATTAATCAAATGTCGACAGGTGCATCTAACGACTTTGAGCGTGCAACTAAACTTGCCCGTGCAATGGTGACGAAATACGGTATGTCAGACAAACTGGGCGTCATGGTGTATGAAGATGATACACAACAGTCGTTCATGGGCAGTCTAGGCAGTCGTACAATTTCTGAAGCGACTCAGCAGCAAGTAGATGCTGAAGTGCGCCGTATCATTGATGAGCAATACAGAGTTGCGCGTGATATTTTGGAAAATAACCAAGACATCGCACATGCAATGGTGAAAGCATTGTTGGAATGGGAAACGATTGATCGTGACCAAATCCGTGACATTATGGAAGGTCGTGAGCCACAGCCACCGAAGGTTTATATTGCAGATAATCCTGTAATTGATGTAACCCCAACCGATGGCCCAAGCACACCGCCACCATTGCCAGCGAGCTAATTAGCTCACATGATGTTAAAAAAGAGCCTTTAAATAAGGCTCTTTTTTTTTCGCTATAGCATGTGCGCAATCTTGTACTTATAGGCTATAAAATGGTTTGAGGGTGAAAAGAATTCAACATCTTAAAAACTAGCCTTGTTAAAATATGACTTTCAAATGAAGAGGAAGATCAGCATGCAGCTCATGCCATTACCTAAATGTGTATTGCAATGCGGACGTTTGAGTTTGGATTTATCTCAACCGCATGTCATGGGAATTTTGAACGTGACACCAGACTCGTTTAGTGATGGTGGTCGTCATAATGAAAAAGAGGATGCTGTAGCACGTGCTTTGGAAATGATTGCGGAAGGTGCGACCGTGATTGACATCGGGGGAGAGTCAACTCGCCCAGGTGCGAGTCCAGTCAGTGTTGAAGAAGAAATTCGTCGTGTCGTACCTGTGGTTGAGGCCTTATCACAACATAATGTGGTGCTATCCATTGATACCTCTCAGCCTGAGGTAATTCGTGCTGCTGTGAATGCGGGTGCGCATATTTGGAATGATGTGCGTGCCTTGACACGTCCTTATGCACTGCAAACGGCTGCTGAATTAAATATCCCTGTGATCATTATGCACATGCGTGGCGAACCGACCACCATGAACAATTTAGATCAATATGATGATGTGACGGAAGACGTGATTGCTGAGTTGCAACAACGTGTTCAAGATGCGTTGGCTGCAGGTGTGAAGCCTGAAAATATTGTGATTGATCCAGGTTTTGGTTTTGCAAAAAATGCGCAGCAAAACCTGAAATTGCTTAATGAGCTGTATCAACTCAACCGCATGGGTTATCCAATTTTATCGGCATTGTCGCGTAAGCGTTTTATTGGTGAAGCTACGGGTGCGGTAGAAGCTACAGAGCGTGCCGTGGGGTCAGTGGCTGCGCATTTACTTAGTATTCAGCAAGGTGCATGTATGGTACGTGCGCATGATGTAAAAGCCACCTCAGATGCCATTAAAATATGGCAAGCCATGCAAAGTGCTTAAATAAACGTACTTGAATAAATCATTCAGGCCTGTGAAATTTTGCCTAAGCTAGTATAAAGGCTAGGCTTATGGTATATAGGCACGCTTAAATCTCTGTATTTTTTTGAGTGCCTGTATGTTTGCAGATTTACTTCTCCCGATGTTTGATGACGAATACTACCCAGATATTTTGGTTGCTGAACTTAAGCAACTCATTTTGCGCTTTGCAAAACAGGTATCGCAAGCGGGTGTTTCGGAAACTGATATTTACTACTTTGCAGATCAGACAGTGCAGGCGATTAACCAAATGAAGCCACAATTTCAAGACTTAGATTCAGATTTAGATGATGCTGCAACTGACTATATTGCAGAAGCGATGATGATGGTACTGCAAGATCAGGGTCATTTTGACATTGAAATGGAAGCTTTGGTCGCTAATCGGGCCTGGTAAATATTTTTACATTTTTTAAATATCTTGTGGTTTTAGTTAATTATTCGCTGAATAGCTCATCTAAAACCTCATTTAAATGACAGCTTTCTTGTTCATGTAGTTCTGCAATTTCCCGAACATGGAGTGAGTATTGCCCATCTTGCTCACTCACTTGTGCAACCACATTTACCCAAAACTTTGTGTTCTGTTGTAGCAGGTTGCGTAGCTGTTTTTCATCTTCAGGGTTTTGAAAGTTTAGGTTGTAAATATCACTTCCTAAGCTACAACGGCGCAAATGCAATTTTTGTTGTTGATTGTGCACAGTCCCTGCAAATAAATCATAAAATGCTGATTCAGTTTGAATTGGGCCTTCCGCTTGGGTTGCTGTTTGAGTGGTAGGGGATTGAGCATAGCTTATAAAACTCAGCATGCCGCATAAACAGGTAAGACTTAAATAATGAACACAACGTTGTAGATGCATTTTTGACGATCACTATAAATTATTATTTTAAGATTGTATTTTCATTAGACATAAAAAAAACCAGCTTTCGCTGGGTTCTTTATTTGCACCATCGATTTTATAGCAAAAAGATGGTGCCCGAGGCCAGACTCGAACTGGCACGCTTTGTGGGCGGGGGATTTTAAATCCCCTGTGTCTACCGATTTCACCACTCGGGCATGTGCGCAATAATAGAGGACGAAATAAATCTTGGCAAGTAAATTTATTTACAATTGCTTTCTTTTCAATCAATTCAACCGATTAGTGCGCTGAAATGGCACTAAAACATTGGTTTTTTAAGGCCCGTCATGAATATTTCATAAATTTGAGATCAAAGCGAAATCATTAATTTCTATGGTGAGCGCTCTAGAAAAATAAAAGGCAAATTTATGAAAATTAAACTTACACGCCGTGAACTGCTACAAAAAAGTTTGGCGAGTTTAGGGGCATTGTCGTTGCCTGTGGCACTCACCGCATGTGGAGATGACAATGAAAATAATATTGAAAATGGCAAGGAAAACTCACTCAAAGTAGAGTTTTTACATGGTGTTGCTAGTGGTGATCCATTACATGACCGTGTCATTTTGTGGACACGAGTAACACCAAATGACACTACAGCACACCTTGAAATTGTATGGGAAATTTCAGCAGATCAAGAATTTAAACAACTTATTGGTACTGGAAAAGTTCAGACCACTGCAGCGCAAGATTTTACCGTAAAGGTTGATGCAGACCGTTTGCAGGCTGGGGCAAATTATTATTACCGTTTCCGTTTTGGCAAGACAATTTCACCTGTGGGGCAAACCAAAACATTGGCTTTACGCAGCGATCAGGTGAAATTTGCGATTTGTTCATGCTCGAATTACCCTGCAGGCTATTTTCATGTTTACAAAGAAATGGCACAGGAAAATAATCTGGATGCGATTATTCACTTGGGGGATTATATCTATGAATATGGGGAAGGTGAGTATGCAACTGAAGATGCTGAAGCGTTAGGTCGCGGTTTTGCTGCTGACAATAATAAAGAAATCATTCAACTAGATGACTATCGTAAGCGCTATGCCTTGTATCGCACTGATTTAGATTTACAGGCTGCACATCAACGCCATCCGTTTATTGTGATTTGGGATGACCATGAGCTTAGTAATGATGCATGGCAAGAAGGTGCGGCAAACCATCAAGAGAGTGAAGGGAGCTTCATAGAGCGCCAGATTGCAGCCTTGAAAGCCTATTTTGAATGGATGCCGATTCGTCCAGTTGCAGAAAATGATCACTTAAATATTTATCGTCAATTTGATTTTGGTGGTTTGGTCAATTTGATGATGCTGGATACTCGTATTTTGGCACGCCATAAGCAATTAGATTATGCAGATTATATGACGGCAACAGGTATGGATGCTGCCCGATTTATGGCAGATTTAAGCAGCAATAGCCGTAGTTTATTGGGCGTAAAACAACTGCAATGGTTACAAGCACAATTGATGCAGTCCACTGCCAAATGGAATGTGTTGGGCCAACAAGTATTGATGTCTAAGATGTTTATTCCACAAGAGCTGTTATTGCTTTTAGAACAAGTGACCAGTGGCAATGCTACTGTAGAAACGCTTGCACAGATTAAACAAAAATTGCTGATTTACTCACACTGAAAATGCGTTTAAAAGCTGGTGATCCTACGCTATCAGCAATGGATAAAGCACGTTTGAGTACAGTTGCACCCTATAACTTAGATGCCTGGGATGGTTATGCCTACGAGCGCGAAGTTGTGTATGGTACCTTGCAACAGTTAGGCAAAAAAGCGGTAGTGTTGGCGGGTGATACGCATAATGCTTGGGCATCCAGTTTACATCCACAAAATAGCAATCATGTGGTTGGGGTAGAGCTTGCGACCAGTTCCGTATCATCGCCAGGAATTGAGTATTACTTAAATGTGACTGCAGCAGAAATGGTAGAGTTGGAATATGCATTTAAAGAACTGATTGATGAGCTGAATTATTGCAATTTAAATCAGCGTGGTTATTTAACTGTGGCTTTTGATCATACTCAGGTGGTGGCTGACTGGAAGTTTGTGAATACCGTGAAAGCAAGCGAATATAAACTTGATGAAATACGTGCTCATCAAATGACTTATGATGTTCAATTGAATCCAATCATCGATGTTGCAAAATCGGCCTAAATTTATAAGTTCTAAAAAAACCGAGCGCAAGTTGCTCGGTTTTTTTATAGATAAGTTGGATGAAAGAGGTGATTTTTAATCCAGTTTATCTTGAATATAACTGTCTAAATCAATGTATTTAATACTTTTACATAAGGCTTGCTCGGCCTGCATAATCTGTTGATGTAACTCAAGTGCTTGCTGATATTGCTGAGTGAGTTGTGTAAAGCGGGGGCTATTTTTATTGGTGAAATATAAACGGAATTGAATTTTAGCAGCCTGACGATACGACCAGTAAGCAGCACGACGAATCTGAGTTAAACAATATTTTTGTTCCAGACTGGCGTGGTCACGAAACATATTTTCTTTATACAAGCGCACAAAGCCAAAACTGATGCAAAAAAAGAAAAGAGCTCCTTGCAGAATTGTACTTTGAAAATAGGCAAAATTTAGCGCTTGTAAAATAATCAAGACTGCAATTTTGAGTGGGGCGTGTTGCTGAAACTGATACCACGATGCAGAGCTATGTTTGATCTGATACAACACATAAGGCAATAGCAGCATAAAGCCGAGCATAATAGCTAAAATAGACAAGGCTTTGGCTTGAAAAGCATCATACTGTGCTGTGGTGTTTTGAATCCCCAAAGCTAAACTGATCGAAATAGGAATAAAAATCATACAGGCCAAGAGCCATGGAATAAACTCTTTCCATTCATCCAGCATGCCTTTGCTTTGTATAAAACCGTAAAACAAAATATTTTGTTTAAAGGTAGCAGGGTATTGTTGCTGTAATTGCTGCACATAAAGCAGTGCTTGTTGGGGCTTCATAGGCAGGTCATACAGAGAAATGAATATGAATATGGATAGGAGAGGGCTAAATCGCAGGCATAAAAAAACCAGCTAAATGCTGGGTTCTTTACTTGCACCATTTTAATGTGTTTTAAAATGGTGCCCGAGGCCAGACTCGAACTGGCACGCTTTGTGGGCGGGGGATTTTAAATCCCCTGTGTCTACCGATTTCACCACTCGGGCATAGTTTTACAAGATTGGAGGCGGAGGTCGGAATCGAACCGGCGTCCACGGAGTTGCAGTCCGCTGCATGACCACTCTGCCACCCCGCCACGTCTTGTTGATGCGTATATTAGCAAGCTCTGAAAAAAAAACAATACTATTAAATGAGCAGATGCACATTAATTCGGCATATAGAATAAAATAGTCTAAATAATCATGTATTATTTGCAAAATTGATTCATATCAACATTTGGAGATGTGCCGTGGCATTAATTTTAGACGGTCGTGCATTGGCAAAACAAATTGAAGCTGATCTGTTAACACGTGTAGAAGCGTTAAAAGCAAAATCAGGTCGTACCCCAATTCTAGCGACTATTTTGGTCGGTGATGACGGTGCATCTGCAACTTATGTGCGCATGAAAGGCAATGCTTGCCGCCGTGTGGGCATGGATTCTTTAAAGGTGGAATTGCCTACAGAAACCACCACAGAACAACTTTTGGCAGAAATTGAAAAATTGAATGCGAATCCGGATGTGCACGGTATTTTGTTGCAACATCCAGTTCCTGCGCAAATTGATGAGCGTGCTTGCTTTGATGCAATTTCGCTTGAAAAAGATGTAGACGGTGTGACTTGCCTTGGTTATGGGCGCATGGCGATGGGTGAGGTTGCTTATGGTTCTGCAACGCCAGCAGGCATTATGACCATTTTAAAAGAAAACAACATTGAAATTGCAGGCAAACATGCTGTTGTTGTAGGTCGTTCAGCAATTTTAGGTAAACCAATGGCTGCGATGCTGCTTGAAGCCAATGCAACGGTAACAACTTGCCATTCACGTACACAAAACTTGGCAGACTTTGTAAAACAGGCCGACATTATTGTGGGTGCTGTTGGTAAAGCAGAATTGATTCAAAAAGACTGGATTAAGCCGGGTGCGGTAGTGGTTGATGCCGGTTTCCATCCACGTGATGGTGGCGGTGTGGGTGATATTCAACTACAAGGGATTGAAGAAATCGCTTCTGCATATACGCCTGTACCGGGTGGTGTTGGCCCAATGACAATTACGACATTAATTCGTCAAACGGTTGAAGCTGCTGAGAAAGCTTTAGGTTAAGTCTATTCTCCCTCTCCTTTAAGAAGGAGAGGGGACTTTTTTTAAATTAAAACGAATAAAAACCAATGAGCTGTACCTTTCAATTTCTTCAAGCGCCTGAGCATCTTATACACGCTTTGCATGATGTGATACCAAATTGTGAATTGCAGGCTCAGCAGTTGCCAGAAACCGCTATTTCACTGTGGCTTATTCCGCCTGTATTTCCTACCGATAAGCTTGATGATGAAGTGATTCGTCGTATTTGGAATGATACGCCGTACTGGATTTTCTGTTGGGCTTCTGGACTCGCTATGGCGCAATGGTTGCTGGCAGAGCCGCAGCATGTCAAAGATAAGGTGGTTTTGGACTTTGGCTCAGGTTCTGGTGTGGTGGCTATTGCGGCTAAAATGGCAGGTGCAAAACGAGTGATTTGCTGTGATATTGACCCAGTGAGTCTGGCGGCTTGTCGTGCCAACGCAGAATTAAATGATGTCGCGCTTGAGTATTTAGATGACCTGTATCAAGCCGAGCAAGTGGATGTATTGTTGGCAGCAGATGTGTTGTATGACCAATGCAATCGTTTCTTTTTAGATGAATTTTTAAAGTTTGCACCCGAAGTGTGGGTGGCAGACAGTCGTGTGAAAAATTTTAGCCATCCACAATATATAAAAATAGATGAACGCAGTGCGACCACATGGCCTGATTTAGATGAAGCCAAAGAGTTTCGTAATGTGAGTTTTTATAAGACGCGATAAATCATCACGTCTTATATTTTAGATATTGTCGTTATATAAAATTAAGAACAGCTATAACGCACAATACGCAATGTGCTCGGGCGTGCATCTAGGGCTTGACGGGTGGCATAGTTTTCGCTGCTGTGTAATTCAGGTGTGTTCGACAAGCCAATAGAGGTGCGGCTTTGACCAAGTTGACGGCCATACGGGTCTTGTTGATGCGCAGCAGGATTGGCAATTTCATTAATACTTAATACACGCAATTGATAGGTTTTATGTGCACCTAGCTCTTTCTGGCAAGCACGTTGTAATTTGTTTTCATCACGTTGTTGATTCTGACGGCCTGCAAGGGTGTAAGCTAAAATAGCAGTATTTGCTGTTTTACTTTCAACTTTATATCCAACAAAGCTATTTTCACTTTGTTCAGGCAGGCTTTGACAAGCAGATAAACCTAAGCCAAATACCGTCATACCCAAAATAATCATTGTTGTGTTCATGGCTTTATTCATGATCATGTCCCATGTTTTGATTGTCATTTCATTCTTGTTTTAAGTATGCCATAGCTACCACCACAAAGCATGCTAAAGACTGTTTTTAAGATTTCTGCGAGTTAGGTTTTTAAATTTATGCGCAATAAAAAAGGTCACCGAAGTGACCTTTTTTTAGCAGTTAGCGTTGAATTACGCAGATTTAACTGCTTCAAGTAACGCTTCTTGACGTGCTTTCAATGCAGCAGGTAAACGCTCACCAAGTTTGTTGAATAACTCAGTGTGGCTTTCCAACTCTTTGATCCACTGTTCTTTGTCTTGCGCTGTAACAGTTTCAAATTGTTCTTTAGTGAAATCTAAACCAGTCCAGTTCAATTGTTCATAAGTCGGAACGCGACCAATTGGTGTTTCAACTGCATCTGCACGACCTTCGCAACGATCAATGATCCACTCAAGAACACGCATGTTTTGACCAAAACCAGGCCATACGAAGTTGCCTTCTGCGTCACGGCGGAACCAGTTTACGTTGTAGATGCCTGGTAATTTGTTGCCAGCAGCTTTTGCTTTCTCGCCAACTTTCTCACCCATTTCTAACCAGTGAGAGAAGTAGTCTGCCATGTTGTAACCAGCAAACGGAAGCATAGCAAATGGGTCACGGCGTACAATACCTTGTTGACCAACTGCAGCAGCAGTCGTTTCAGAGCCCATTGTTGCTGCTTTATAAACGCCATCTACCCAGTCAAATGCTTCTGAAATTAGAGGCACTGTGTCTGCACGACGACCACCGAAGATGAATGCAGAAATTGGAACACCTGCTGGATTTTCCCAGTCAGCATCAATAGAAGGGCATTGACCAGCTGCAACCGTGAAGCGCGCATTAGGATGAGCTGCTTTTTCTTCACCAGTGTGTGGTTGGTTTTTCCAGTTTGTTAAGTTTGCAGGAACTTCTTTGGTTAGACCTTCCCACCATACTTCACCGTTATCAGTTACAGCAACGTTGGTATAAATTACGTCTTTGTGTAAGGTTGCCATACAGTTCGGGTTAGTCTTGGTATTTGTACCAGGTGCAACACCGAAGAAACCAGCTTCTGGGTTAATTGCATATAAGCGACCATCTTCACCTGGTTTGATCCAAGCAATATCGTCACCTACAGTTTCAATTTTCCAGCCTTCGTAACCTGCTGGTGGAATCAACATAGCGAAGTTGGTTTTACCACATGCAGAAGGGAATGCTGCTGCGATATAGTGTTTTTCACCTTTAGGGTTTGTCACGCCTAAAATCAGCATGTGCTCTGCTAACCAGCCTTGTTCACGGCCCATTGCAGATGCGATACGAAGCGCTAAGCATTTTTTACCCAATAATGCATTACCGCCGTAACCAGAACCATACGACCAGATTTCACGAGTTTCTGGATAATGTACAATGTATTTTTCTTTGTTACATGGCCAAGCAACGTCTTTTTCGCCTTCAGCCAATGGAGCAGCAACAGTGTGTACGCAAGGTACAAATTCACCGTCTGTGCCAAGTACGTCATAAACAGCTTTACCCATACGAGCCATTTTAGACATGCTAACTGCAACATAAGGAGAGTCAGTTAATTCAATACCGATGTGCGCAATGTGGCTACCCAATGGGCCCATAGAGAATGGAACCACATACATGGTACGACCAGCCATTGAGCCGTCGAATAAACCGTTTAATTTAGCGCGCATTTCAGCTGGCGCTTCCCAGTTGTTGGTCGCACCAGCATCTTCTTTGTTTTCAGAGCAGATGAAAGTACGGTCTTCAACACGAGCAACGTCAGAAGGATCAGAGTTTGCAAGGTACGAACCAGGGTGTTTTTCTTGGTTTAATGCTTGCATGGTGCCGTTAGCGATCATCAAGTCAATAAGACGTTGATATTCTTCAGCGCTACCGTCACACCATTCAATTTTTGCTGGTTTCGTTAACTTTGCAATTTCTTCAACCCATGCAATAAGCTTAGGGTGACGAACGAATTCTGGTGCGTTCACTTGGGTCATGGTGAGGCCTATCTTAAATGTGTACAAATGATGTACAAAGTACAATCTGAACAATGGGATACATCGTTCAGATGAAATATGAAAAAAAAGTGGCTGTATTAAAGCACAAAATCATAAAAAAAATAAGACTTAGGCATGATTTGGCTTTCTGATAAAAAAGTTTGGATAAATTAATAATACTGTATATTAAACATATACTTACATTTTTTGGTTGCTGCATTTTTTATTATTTAAATATTTGATGGACATTATTTATTTAAATTATTTTTATATAATTCAATGTGTTGAGTTGGGATTTTTTGATCGGTTTGTCATTGATTTAATGAATGGTCATCATTTGAATTTTACATAAAGCTGCTTTTCATTCCGTATCAATTGACTGAAATTAGAACAAAAGCTTTAAAAAATGACACAGAGGTTTATGCAGCTACAGCCCTTATCGATTGTTTATAATCAAAAATCTGGATTTCATGCTAATCATAAAGACGATATTTATGAAGAGTTGTTGCACGTTTTATCGCAGCATGGCTTCGAAATTCAATCTTTTGATATTGGGGCGAGTACGGGCTTTGATGCGTTAATGCAACAGGTGTTGGCACGTCATCAACATCCTGATTTAGCGGGTGTGGTGGTGGCAGCGGGTGGAGATGGTACTTTAAATGCGGTTGCTGCAAAGTTAAAAGGGACATCTATCCCTATGGGGATTTTGCCTTTGGGCACGTTTAATTATGTGGCACGCTTACTGAATATTCCGTTAGATTTAATTGAAGCAGCACATGTGATCGCAACTGGCAGTACGCGTGCAGTGCATGTGGCGCAAATCAATCAACACATCTATTTAAATAATGCCAGTTTGGGTTTATACCCTTTATTTATTCAAAAACGTGAGCGTTATAACCGTTATTTAGGACGCTTTCCTTTACATGCCTACACCTCGGCTTTAGATGTACTGCTGCGTGACCGTAAAGAATTAAAATTAGAAATAGAGGTCGATACAAAGCGCTATCCGCTGAAAACGCCGCTCATTTTCTTTGGGAATAATCAATTGCAACTGTCTGAAATGAATTTACGTATTGCCAAAGCTGCTGCAGCAGGCAAAGTCGCAGGTGTTGCCGTGGCAAAGTCTGATAAATTGACTTTGTTTAAAATTCTGTGGCAATTAATTCAGGGGAAGGCTGAGCAAGCCAATGATATGTACAGTTTTGCAGCAGAGCAGGTGGTCATTCATAGTAAACGCCCACAACTGACCGTGGCGCTTGATGGAGAAATTGTCAAAATGCGTCCGCCGCTACGTATATCTGTATTGAAAAATGCATTAAAGATTAAGGTGCCGCATGCTGCTGCATCTGTCTGATTTGCACTTTGGCACTGAAAATGTGGCTTGTATGCAGGCAGTACAACAACTGTGTGCAAGTATGCGACCAGAAGCGGTCGTGGTCAGTGGTGATTTAACCCAACGTGCACGCTACGCACAGTTTTATGCCTGTAAGCATTTTTTAGACAGTTTGAATTTACCGTATTTGGTTGTGCCAGGTAATCACGATATTCCGCTATATCACCTTTGGAATCGTTTTTTTAGTCCGTTTGCACGGTATCAGTTGTTTTTTGGCCGTATGGAAACAATTTTGGAAACTGCCCATTTTTATGTGATAGGGGTGAACAGTATTCGGCGACGTTTTCATACCCGTGGGCATATTTCTTTGCATCAAATTCAGGAGATCGACGCCTTATTGCAAGCTGCGCCCAGCAATAAGTTAAAAATTTTGGTGGCACATCAGCCATTTTATACACCGCCCGATAATGTGCACGGTATTAAAGATTGTCCTGTGTTGGGACGTATTGCGTTGGAACAATGGAGCAAAAAAGGCTTGCATGCCTTGCTGCATGGCCATTTACACCAGCCTGCTGTATATGACCTCAATCAAATCTATGCACTTGGTGCAGCACATCCTGTGCTCGATATTCATGCAGGAACTGCAATTTCACAGCGTTTGCACCAAGGTATGCCGAATAGCTTAAATATAGTCTGCAATAATGGTGATGTGCAGCATTACATCTTTGATGTAGAACAAAAACAATTCGTGTTGTGGCCGCAAAACACAGAATAAAAGGTTGATCCACTCAACTTGTCTAAAAAAACAACAAAAACTGAAATATTTTTAGCGTTTCCCCTTGAAGCGAATTTTTCCATCCCCACAACTGTGTCATCTAAAATTTATTTTGATGATGACACATGGAATAAATAAGTCGTCATCAGGAATCTATACATAGACTTAGTCTGATGGAGTTATTTATGAGCAACATTCGTCCATTACATGACCGCGTAGTTATTCGTCGTGTTGAAGAAGAAACAAAAACAGCTGGCGGTATTTTGCTTCCAGGTTCTGCTGCAGAAAAACCAGCTCAAGGTGAAGTGATTGCAGTAGGTAATGGTCAAATCACAGACAATGGCGTGCGCGCTTTAGACGTTAAAGTGGGCGACAAAGTCTTGTTTGGTACGTATGCAGGCACCACAGTTAAAGTAGACGGTGAAGAACTTCTTATTATGAAAGAGTCTGACATTTTAGCGGTACTTGAAGGCTAATTTCAGCACTCGTTATTCAAAGTCAATTTGAACATTATTTAAAGATATTTGGAGTCAAACATGTCAGCTAAAGACGTAAAATTTGGTGATTCAGCCCGCACAAAAATGATTGCAGGCGTAAACATCCTTGCAGATGCAGTAAAAGTAACTTTAGGCCCTAAAGGTCGTAACGTAGTGATCGACCGTTCTTTTGGCGCACCGCACATCACTAAAGATGGTGTATCTGTTGCTAAAGAAATCACCCTAAAAGATAAATTTGAAAACATGGGTGCACAGTTGGTTCGTGAAGTGTCAAGTAAAACCAACGACATCGCAGGTGACGGTACAACAACTGCAACTGTACTTGCACAAGCCATTTTAAATGAAGGCATCAAATCTGTAACTGCGGGCATGAACCCAATGGATTTGAAACGTGGTATCGACATTGCTGTAAAAGCAGTGGTTGAAAACATTAAAGCGACGGCTAAACCTGCATCAGATACTAAAGCGATTGAACAAGTTGGTTCGATTTCTGCTAACTCTGATACGACTGTAGGTAAGTTAATTGCAGAAGCAATGGAGCGTGTGGGCAAAGAAGGCGTGATTACCGTTGAAGAAGGTTCAGGCTTTGAAGACTCACTAGACGTTGTAGAAGGTATGCAGTTTGATCGTGGTTATATCTCACCATACTTTGCAAACAAACAAGATACTTTAACTGCTGAACTTGAAAACCCATTCATTTTGTTGGTAGACAAAAAAGTGGGCAACATTCGTGAATTAATCACAGTTTTAGAAGCAGTTGCGAAAACAGGTAAGCCATTATTGATTATCGCTGAAGATGTAGAAGGCGAAGCGTTAGCAACACTTGTTGTAAACAACATGCGCGGCATTATTAAAGTATGTGCGGTGAAAGCACCTGGTTTTGGTGACCGTCGTAAAGCAATGCTTCAAGATATCGCAATCTTGACAGGTGCAACTGTGATTTCTGAAGAAATTGGTATGTCTTTGGAGCAAACTTCACTAGAGCACTTGGGTACTGCACACAAAGTAACAGTATCTAAAGAAAACACCGTGATTGTGGATGGTGCAGGTAATGCAGGTCAAATTGCTGAGCGTGTACAACAAATCCGTGCGCAAATTGAAGAATCAACTTCAGAATACGACAAAGAAAAACTTCAGGAACGTGTTGCTAAGTTAGCGGGCGGTGTTGCAGTGATCAAAATTGGTGCGGCAACTGAAGTTGAAATGAAAGAGAAAAAAGACCGTGTAGATGACGCACTTCACGCAACTCGTGCTGCGGTTGAAGAAGGTGTTGTTGCAGGTGGTGGTGTTGCGTTAGTACGCGCAGCGAAAGCACTTGACGGTGTAACTGGTGCAAATGACGATCAAAATGTCGGAATTAACATTTTACGTCGTGCAATTGAAGCGCCTCTTCGTCAAATTGTGGCAAACGCAGGCGATGAGCCATCTGTAGTGATCAATGCAGTGAAGAGCGGTGAAGGTAACTACGGTTATAACGCTGCAACTTCTGAATATGGCGATATGCTTGAAATGGGTATTCTTGACCCAGCGAAAGTAACCCGTTCTGCACTTGAGCATGCTGCATCTGTTGCGGGCTTAATGCTCACAACTGAGTGCATGATCACTGAAATCCCAGAAGAAAAACCAGCAATGCCTGACATGGGCGGCATGGGTGGTATGGGCGGCATGATGTAATACATCTGCTGGTCATTCGATCATAAAAATCCCCGCAATTGCGGGGATTTTTTTATATGCAGGTCAATAAAAAACACAATGCAGTAAAACTAAACTTAATGCATAAAAAAGTAAGAAATAGATAAATGGTTCAAAAATAATTAAATGTATGATGAGCTTTTGTATTAAATTGGTAGGGCTTAATGATTAAGCTGGGGGAGAGATGAAAGAACAAGAACACCAGATCATTGGGTTAATTTATGATGCCGCGATGGATACGCGTTTATGGCCGCAAGTAATTGAAGCCATTGTGCACTACACCAACAGTAAAACCGCGATTTTTACCGCTTTGGACCAATTGAGTCCAAGTTATGACTTTGTGCATACTTATAATATTCCGCAAGCCTGTATTGATGCCTATCAGGACGAACGGATTAAAGTCATTGATATGAAACTGCATGCGCCGTTATGGCAGCAAATCGGGGTGGGGGATACTATTGAACAAAACTTGCAGTCCTATGGCCAGATGCCAGGCACAGATGAATATATCTTTTATGAGCGCTGTCTGGAACCAACCGGGATTTGTCATATCGCAGCTGTTTTACTTGATCAGGGGCAACATCGTTGGGCGGTCTTGGGTATTCACCGGGCGCCCGATGCTCAGCCTTATAGTCCGGAAGAGCATGAATTTCTTAAGCGGATCGGTAAGCATTTACGCCGGGCTTTGCAAATTCACCGGCAAATCAACTTGATTCAACAAGATAATTTAAGCTTGTATACCGTATTGGATAGTTTAAAAACCGGGATTGTACTGCTCGATCAAAACCTGTGTTTAAGTTATTCCAATCCTGTTGCGCAAAAGATGCTTGATCAGAGTTCATGTCTGGATCTCGATATACATAACCGTCTAAAAACCAATTATGCTCAGCAGGTACGTTTTGATCAGCTTCTGGAAAGTGCTTTGCTGGAAGATACGACCATTCAGACTGAAGTAGGTGGAGTCTTGGCGTTGAGTGATGGGGCAGGCTCACAATTCATGCTGACGGTGGTGCCATTTAAAAAATTAAGAAATATGCAACATTTACAGTCTGCTCAGCATCAGATTGCCTTATTTATGACAGATAAAAACCAGCATTATTCCCTGTCAAGAGCTTACCTACAACAGTGTTACCAGCTTTCCAAACGAGAGTTTGATTTATGCGAGTTGTTAATTAATGGTTATAAAATAGAAGATATTGCAGAACAGTGTGGCATTACGTTGAGTTCGGTACGGACGTATTTTAAAAATATTTATGAAAAAACCCAATGTTGTTCGCAAATCGAACTGATGCATTTATTGATGGGCTGTACCATTCATTTTGAGCATATTAAATAAAATGCCCCAATCTTATGATTGGAGCATTTTAATTTGGTTTAGTTTAGTCGAGAGAGTGTAAAAGTACCTTCGCCACTTACAGTAAATGTTAGTGTATTGGTACCAATAGTGCCTGATAAACCTAAATGTGCATTGGTATCAGAGAGGCCTGCACAACCATTTGTATCGATAGCGATAGCATTAACAAATAATTTACCATTTTGAAGCTGGTAGGTACCATATTCGATACCTGGTCCACCACAAGGTGTTTCCCCAGCTTCAACTTGATCATCTCCTACAGCATCAATTAGGGTATAGGTATTATCCGTTTTGAAAACAAATAATTGTTTACCTGAGCTTGAACTCCACGCACCTATAATTCCTGAGTTATGACGAGGAAATTTAGTAAAAGTTGCACTTTCATTTGGATTTTGGGCTTCTGAAATTTTTAATTCAGTGCCATTCAATGATATTTTCATATCACGTGTAACACCGAAATCCGTTAAACCCCAATCTTCATTCGTATCGATTGACGCTTGAGCTCGTAAAGTTCCCGACTTGGCATCAATAGATAATTCACCGTATTCCATGCCATTGGCGCTATCTGATGGTGCACTGAAAATCGGTTCACCAAGCATATATTTTCCGTCTTTGGTGATTTGCAGTACAACTTCTGACTCTTCATTCTTCGCATACCAAACACCTGCGATATCTTTTAAGAATGTTTGGTTGACGTCTTCTACCTCTGTGTCTTTTCCATTTAGTCTAGAGAGGGTAAATGAGCCTTCATCGCTTACCGTGAACGTTAGTGAGTTAGTTGCAATTGTGACTGGTAAGCCTAAGTGTGCATCATTATCGGATAGACCGGCACAACCGTTTGTATCGATGATAGGGGGAGTATTCACCAATAATTTACCATTTTGGAGCTGATAATTACCATATTCGATTCCTGGTCCACCACAAGGTGTTTCCCCAACTTCGACCTGATCATCGCCTACAGCATCGACCATGATATATGTATTATCTGTATTGAAAACAAATAATTGCTTACCTGAGCTTGAACTCCATGCACCTACAATTCCAGAATTATGGTGAGGAACTTTGGTAAAAGTTGCACTTTCATTCAGGTTTTGGGCTTCTGAAATTTTTAACTGTGTACCATCAAATGATATTTTCATATCACGTTTTTTTCCAAAATCATTTAAGCCCCAATCTTCATTTGTATCAATTGAAGATTGCGCCCATAACTCTCCAGCAACAGCATTCACCGATAACTCACCGTACTCCATGCCATTCGCACTATCAGATGGTGAGCTAACAATAGGTTCGCCAATCAGGTATTTCCCGTCTGAGGTTACTTGAAGTACGATTTCTGATTCAGCATTTTTTGCGTACCAAACCCCAACGATATCTTTGAGGAGTGTTTGGTTAAAGTTAGCTTGTGCTTCTGTTGCGCTAACTACGACTTTATCTTTAAAAATTTCTATTTTTTGTAGAACAGGTTGAAAGCTTGTAATAAATTCTGTTGTTGGTTTAGAGAAGTCAATTGAGTCTGCATCGAGTTCACTCACTGAGTCAGGGATTTGAATACCATCGTCATGATCACCCTCAGAATCTAAAGATTGTAAAAAAATAAGTAAATTTGTTCGTGTTGTTACATCATCGGCTAACTCCACAGGGGTAATACGATCAGCACCAGTTACTGTGCCAATTTCAATATTTCCGATAGAGAAAGTGATTTCATCACCCTCTTGATATTCAAACTCCCCTTGAGCATTTGTACGTTTAGAGACACCATTAATTGTATAAGTTGCACCACTCACAGGCCCATCGGTCAGTACGCCAGTTTTTGTGGTGTTTGATGGTGATGGATTTGGACTGCTACTAGAATCATTGTCTGAACCACCACATGCACTGAGTAAGCCTGCTAAAGTTAAGCATAATAAGGTTTTTTTCATCATGAATTCCTTGTCATCCAAATTGTTATGTCAGAAGTATAGAAATAAGATGAATCTAGGAGCTATCCCAAAATTGGGAGGGCAAATACAAAAATCTGTGAGAAAAAATGAAGACCAATCAATATTTTTGTGACAAAACTGCATTTTTTGATAGGTCGTCATAGAAGATCTATTTAGCTGTGGTAATTTGAGAAACCCTTTTAAGCTTTCTGATTTTGCTGATAAATTTGATGCTCTAGCAAGACTTAAATAACAACGCTGCCACCGAAAAGTGATCCTGTTTTATGCTGTCAAAATTTTTTATTGAACGTCCTATTTTTGCTGGAGTCCTGGCCATTATTGTCATGGCGTTTGGTATTTTTTCCATTTTAGGTTTGCCGGTCGAGCGTTATCCGGATATTGCACCACCCCGCATTACCGTGAGTGCCACTTATACTGGAGCTTCGGCAGAAACAGTGGAGGAGAGCGTGACCCAGGTGCTGGAGCAGCAGATTCGAGGGCTGGATCATCTGCTGTATTTTAGCTCGAGCAGTGATTCTTCGGGTCGGAGCCGAATTAGTATCAGCTTTGAAAATGGAACCAATCCAGATACCGCACAAGTACAAGTGCAAAATGCCATTAATGGTGCAATCAACCGTTTACCTGAAGATGTGCAACGTCAGGGTGTAAATGTGTTCAAATCGCTGGGTGATATGCACATGGTGATTGGCTTGTACGATGCTACAGGCAAAAGCAGCAATATTGCTTTATCAGATTATATGATGAGCCATTTGGAACAAGACCTTGCCCGTATTGAGGGTGTAGGAGAGGTCGATGTTTTTGGTTCACAATATGCCATGCGAATTTGGCTAAATCCCTTAAAGCTTAAGCAATATGCATTAATGCCCAGCGATATTCAGGCAGCAGTACAAGCGCAAAATACGCAGGTTGCCGCAGGGGCAATAGGAGAGTTACCGACTGCTCAAGATCAATACCTCAATGCCAAAGTTACGTCAGGTTCACGCTTAAAAACTGTAGAAGAATTTGAAAATATTATTTTAAAGGCCAATCAAACAGGCGGCTTTGTTTATTTAAAAGATGTTGCACGGATTGAGTTGGGCGCAGAAAATTACCAAAGTTTTAATACCATTAATGGTTTTCCATCGGCAGGTATGGGGATTTCCTTATCTTCAGGGGCGAATGCGCTGCAAACCTCAGCTTTAATTCAAAAAGAAATACAGCACTTAAAACAACAGTTACCTGATGGCTATCAAATCGTATTTCCAAGAGACAACACGCCATTTGTGCAGGAATCAATTAAAGAAGTGGTGAAAACTTTAATTGAAGCGGTCATTTTAGTCGTGATAGTCATGTTCCTATTTTTACAGAATTGGCGTGCCACGCTTATTCCCACCGTGACTGTGCCTGTGGTGATTTTGGGGACAATGGCCATTCTGCAAGTATTTGGCATGAGCATCAATACCCTGACTTTATTTGCGTTGGTCTTGGCGATTGGTTTATTGGTGGATGATGCGATTGTGGTGGTGGAGAACGTAGAGCGCTTAATGCATGAACAGCAGCTAAACGCTAAACAGGCCGCCATTGCATCCATGCAGGAAATTAGTGGTGCTTTGGTGGGTATTACTTTAGTACTGACAGCAGTATTTATTCCTATGGCGTTTTTTGGTGGGTCAACAGGCGTGATCTATCGTCAGTTTTCCATTACGTTGGTTACGGCAATGTCTTTATCCTTACTGGTTGCGCTCATTTTAACGCCTGCATTATGTGCTTTGATTTTAAAGCCGAATCCACAGCCTGCAAAATGGGCGTTGTGGTTTAATCAAAAACTGGAACAATTCAAACAACGCTATCTCCAGCTTTCTGCATGGACCATGCAACATAAGAGCATCTGTCTGGTTGTTTTTGCCAGTTTGCTCACGGTCTTTGCCTTATTTTACCGTGCCTTGCCAACCAGTTTTATTCCCAATGAAGATCAAGGCATGTTATCTGTCCAGATTAAATTGCAAGAAGGTGCGCCATTATCGAAAAGCCGAGAAGTGGGAGAAAGTGTCCGTGAATATTTTATGCAGCAAGAGGCAGACAATGTTGACTTGGTGATGCTGCGCTATGGACGTAATTTTTCGGGAACGGGACAGAATTTAGGCCAAGGCTTTATAGCACTTAAACATTGGGATGAACGAACGGGTAAAGCGAATACTGCAGAAGCCATTCGTGAACGGGCGATGCAACATTTTCGTCAGCATCCTGATGCCCAGATTATGATTGGATTGCCTGCTTCAGTACGTGGCTTGGGGCAAACCGACAGTCTAGAGTTTTGGATTCGGGATGTGAATGGTGCAGGGCGGGACTTTTTAACGCAACAGTTTGAGAACTTAGCGAAGCAAGCGAGCCAATACTCAAGTTTTGAAAATTTGGATCAGCGTGCTAACCCAGAAAAAGCTGAATTAAATGTCACGATGGATCAGAAACAAGCCATGGCAGCGGGTCTAACCCAAACTGCAATCAACAGCACTTTGTCGGCTGCATGGGGTGGCAATTATATTAATGATTTTATTGATCGCGGCCGAATTAAACGTGTGATTATGCAAGGCGATGCAGAGTTTCGTGCTCAACCTGAAGATTTATATCAGTGGTCGGTACGTAATCAACAAAACCAGATGGTGCCATTTAGCCAGTTTGCCCAGCTAAGCTGGGGTGGTGGGCCTGAAGTGGTCAATCGTTTCATGGGATATAGCGCCTTGCAAATGGAAGCCGATACGACAGAAGGCAAAAGTTCTGGTCAGGCTATGCGTGATTTGGAACAATTAGTTGCACAGCAACAAGGAATAGATTTGGCATGGAGTGGATTGTCTTATGAAGAAAATCAGTCCAGCGCTCAAGCCTTAATTTTATATTTGGTTTCAATTGGTTTTATTTTTCTGTGTTTGGCTGCCTTGTATGAAAGCTGGAGCATTCCAACCGCAGTAATGACTGCAATTCCATTGGGTATAGGTGGCAATATTCTATTTAGTTATTTTGCCGGCTTTCCTAACGACATTTATTTTCAAATTGCCTTACTGACCACCATTGGTTTGTCTTGTAAAAATGCAATATTAATTGTGGAATTTGCCTCTGTGGCGCAGCAGCAGGGAAAACAAGTGGTGCAAGCTGCTTTAGAAGGTGCGAGTTTACGGCTTAGACCAATTTTAATGACTTCATTGGCATTTGGCGCAGGTATATTACCATTGGTCTTCGCTTTTGGTGCAGGCGCAGCAAGCCGTCAGGAAATTGGCGTAAGTGTGTTGGGTGGGGTAGTGTTTGGCACAATTTTAGTCTTAATTTTTATTCCGTTTATGTATGTGTTGATTCGTTCGGTGTTTAAACCTAAAGTACAAAAAATCTAAGCTTGTTATCGCTTAAAAAATGATTTTAATGAAATGCTTAGCTGAGTTTTAGGCTATGATGTTGCTCCAAGCTCAAGCCTGTAAAATTAGCAAGCTTAATCTTAAATTTACTAAATACTGTGAAAATCTTTAGCTCATATTTCATTCGTATTTGGCTACGCCCGTGGGCTGATGGTATTGGTGTTTGGCATGAAACTTTTACACACTGAACAGTTAGAACATGCACTGCAATCACATCAATACAGTGCCGTGCAGGAGATGATTCAAAATATTAACCCTGCCGATTTAGCCGATTTAATACAGTATTTAAGTCTGCAAGCTCAGGTCAGTTTAATTGAACAATTAGACAGTGCTGCCTTGGTGATGGAGTTTTTGCCCTTACATTCACAGCTAAAAATTGCTGAAACCATTGCTCCTCTGAAATTGGTTGCTTTGATTTCAGAGATGCATTCGGATGATCGCACAGACTTATATAAATTACTGTCCCCCAATTTACAGCGCTATATCAGCTTAAATATTGCAGAAGAAAAGCGCGCTCAAATTCAGTCCTTGGCGCATTATCCCGAAGAGTCGGCTGGCGCCATTATGAGCTCCGACTTTGTGGTGCTTTCGCCTGAATTAAATATGCAGCAAGCCATAGATGAACTGCGCACAATGACAGCAGATCGGGAAACTTTATACCTGATTTATATTGTAGATGCGGCCATGAAACTGCTGGGCGTCATTTCTTTAAGAGAGATTATTCAAAATCCGCCTGAGCAAAAAATTAAACAGGTGATGTGTACCGACTTGGTGACGGGTTTGGTCACTGAAGATCAGGAAAGTATTGCCCTAAAGCTCAGTCATTATGATTTCCTAGCCTTGCCGATTGTAGATGATGAACAGCATTTGTTGGGGATTGTCACTTATGACGATGCAATGGATGTGGTACAGGCTGAAACTACGGAGGACTTTTTAAAGTCGAGTGCGGTAGCGTCTTCACCTGGCATGAGTATAAAAACTGCGCCAATTTTATTTTTATATCGCAAACGTGTGTTTTGGTTGGTGATTTTGGTATTTGGCAGTTTATTGTCTGGAATTGGCATTGCGCATTATGAAGACATTATTGCAGCACATATTGTACTGGTTTTTTTCTTGCCGCTTTTGGTCGGTAGTGGTGGTAATGCGGGTTCTCAGTCTGCGACCTTAATGGTACGGGCACTGGCTACAGGTGATGTGCAATTTAAAGATTGGCTGCATTTACTCGGACGTGAAAGTTTGGTGGCGCTATGTTTGGGTGGAACTATGGCTTTTGCGGTTTCAATTTTAGGCTATTACCGTGGCGATCTTATGGTTTCACTGGTGTTGGCTTTGAGTATGATGGGCATTGTGCTGATGGGCTGTTTAATTGGCATGAGTTTGCCTTTTATTTTGCATCGCCTGAAACTAGACCCTGCCAGTGCCTCTGCGCCTTTGGTAACCTCGATTTGTGATGCAACGGGCGTGGTGGTGTACTTATTTATTGCTTCACAGTTGTTACTTTAAACACTGTCGGTGATGATGACTTATTCAAGACCTCATCTTAAACTTTTTGCATTGATCAAAATTCTGTTTATAAAATCATAACAGACCTGAGTAAAAAACTGCTTTATTCTCAAGTAGATTGCATTTACCCAACGATACGTTTTCTATGCCAGAACCTGCATCTTCAAAAAAACTTAGCCAGCAAGAGGTGATTCGCTTAGAGCGCGATTTAGCCAAGTTTGCCAATATGATGGATTCTGTGGTGCGTATTCCATTTACCAAGCAGGGCGTGGGAGCAGATGCCGCATTAGGCACTGTACCTGTCGCGGGGGATGTCGCAGGTTTTGCACTGACCTGTTATGCGATTTATAAAGCCAAACAAATTGGTGTACCACAAACCAAACTCACTCCCGTGATTAAACTTGCTGTGATGGATGCAGTAGTTGGTTTTGTGCCAATTGTCGGCACAGTATTTGATGTATTTATTCGTCCAAGCCGTAAAGCTTTAGATGTAGTGCATACGCATATCCGTGAAGAATATCAGATTCACAGTGAGCATCATGTGGTACATCCTTTTTTACATGAGCGATTGGAACGTAAACAGCAGCAGTCAGCATTTTGGCGTAATCCTGTTGTGGCATGGCTTTGGATTCATTTACCCGATTTATTGGGAGTACTGTTTTTAATCTTGCTCGTTTGGGCTATGTGGTTGGGCGCAAACTGGTTGTGGCAGTGGTCACAAACTTTTGCAGTATAAAATAAGTAAAGTTTGGCTTTTGGCTTGCATGCAGTCATAAAAAAAGCTTCCCGAAGGAAGCTTTTTTGTTGTGAAAGCACAATGTGTTGAACAGTCTTAAGGCAAGTTTAATTGTTGTAATGCCGCAACACGTTGTTCAATGCTCGGGTGAGTTTGGAACAATGCGGCCAAACTAAAACCTTGTTCCTTACCAGCAGAAATTGCAAAAGCTTTCATTTCTTTTGGCATAGCATCAGGCATTTCAGACTCTGCTTGTAAACGCAATAACGCAGAAATCATAGCTTGTTTACCTGCTAAACGTGCACCTGCTTCATCTGCACGGTATTCACGTTGACGCGAGAACCACATCACAATTGAAGATGCCAAAATACCAAAGACAATATCTAATACAATGGTAATTGCAAAGTAAGCTAAGCCTGGGGCTTCGCCATCTTCACGACCAAAGACATTACGGTCAATAAAGTCACCTGCAACACGAGCAAAGAACATAACAAATGCGTTCACAACACCTTGAATCAGTGCCAGTGTAACCATGTCACCATTGGCAACGTGGCCAATTTCGTGTGCCAGTACCGCGCGTAATTCATCTTTATTCATGCGCTCAAGCAAGCCAGTAGATACAGCCACTAAAGCATCATTTTTGTTCCAACCCGTTGCAAAAGCATTAGATTGATAAGAAGGGAAAATACCCACTTCTGGCATTTTAATACCAGCACGTTGCGACAATTGTGCAACTTCATTTAATAACCACGCTTCAGCTTGGTTACGAGGGGCATTTGGGTCAATTAATTCAGTCCCAGTTGTTTTTTTCGCCATCCATTTAGACATGAATAGAGAAATTAAAGAGCCAACCATACCAAAGACAAAACAGATGACCAACAGGTTGCCTAGGTTTAAGCCACCCGCGCCATGGTAACTACCGACACCGAAGAGTGACAAAATTATGCCAGCTACAACCAGTACCGCGAGGTTGGTTAGCAAGAACAAACCAATCCGCATCATTGAGTAAATCCTCTTATATTGAAAATGTAATCTGATTTGTTAATAAATCATGTCGTTAAATATGCGGTGTATGTCTTAAAAATTCAAGAAAAAATAATAAAACTGTACCAAAAATATCGACTTTATTCTGAAATGAAAATACGTGCCGATGCAGTGGCATTGCCCGTGGCATAAGAGCCCGTTGGGGCATCGGTAAAGCTACCATCTGCAGCCATAATAATTTGTCGTTGTGGGCGTTTGTTCACGCTGACTTGATGGTTGCTGGCGCTATAATTATCTGACTGCGCAATAATTTGTGCATTTTGGGCAGTACTGCTGCTTGAAGTATTATTATTTTGAGGGCTACCAGCGCTCACCCCATTGGCATATAGGTTGCTATAGCGGCTGGTAACACGACGGACGTAGTCCTGTGTTTCACGAAAAGGTGGTACACCGCCGTATTTTGCGACGTTGCCTTCACCTGCGTTATAACCTGCCAAGGCCAAGGTGGTATTGCCATTAAAGCGTTTTAATAACCATGCTAAATATTTTGCACCCGCCATAATGTTTTGATGCGGATCATAAGCATTGCTGACATTAAAACGACGTGCTGTCGCAGGCATAAGCTGCATTAAACCTTGCGCACCAACAGGGGAACGTGCGTTTACATTAAAGCCCGATTCGGTATGCATGACCGCTTTAATTAAACCTTCAGAGATGCCATGTTGTTGTGCGGCTTGCTGAATAATATGGTCAAAGGCATTTTTATTGCGGCTATAACTTGGCAATACTGAAGCTTCAGATGAACCCCAGTTGCGATAGCTGTGAATATTGCTGTCTGCGTAATAGGTGACTTTAACTTTTTTTAGGGAACGGTCGTTACTTTTACGATTGGTCAGTAGGGTGCTGCCATTATTGTCTTTATACATATAAATCTGACCTGCATGTGCAGCCGTAAGCAATGGCATGCTACTAACAGATCCAAAAAAACACAGTAAAAAAACCTTCATTTTATTTTTCATGGTGTGATTACACTAAAAGCTGTCCCCAAACAGTTGTTACGAGTTTAACAAAAATCTCACAGATGAAAAGACTTTGTACAAATTCATTTACAGGAGTAGCGAAAAAAATCAAGCGAAATTGCTGACAGAGTAATCAAAAAAAATATTTATTTTTTTTTAATTGGCTTAGCTTGACACACTTAAATCATTGATTTTTATTTAAAATAAAAATGATCACAAAATGATCAATTTAAAGAGAAGCCTTAGAATATCGGCAAGAGGCCTTGTCAAGTTGTTTTAAATCCACAAAGTTATCCACAGGATTTGTGGAAAACTGTGGAAAAGTCCAAAAGATAAGCATCTTGCCGAAAAACTGAACGCGAAGGTTCAAAATAACATGCGGTTCAATACAGCCCGATGACAAAAATTTTGATTCCGATGAATTTGCATTCTTTTGATGCGATGTTGGTCTGAATCGGCTAAAATTGCGCGGTAATTTTTTTCATGGGTTAATCTCGTCTATGTTCTCACCCGTTGAGTCCGATCAAGGATTTAATTTCAAGCCAGAACTCCCAACCAGCTCTGCGTATTATCGTTTGTTGAAAAAGCTGCGTCGCCAAGTCGGGCATGCGATTCGTGACTTCAATATGATTGAAGATGGCGATAAAGTCATGGTGTGTATTTCTGGCGGGAAAGACAGTTATACCTTGCTGGACATTATGTTGCAGTTTAAACGTATTGCGCCAATCAATTTTGATGTGGTGGCAGTCAACCTAGACCAAAAGCAACCTGGTTTCCCTGAAGATGTATTACCGCGTTATTTAGAAGAAAATAACATTCCGTATTATATTTTGGAAAAAGACACCTATAGCATCACCAAGCGTTTAACCCCTGAAGGAAAAACCTATTGTGCGGTATGTTCACGTTTGCGCCGTGGTTCGCTCTATGGCTTCGCACAGGAAATTGGTGCGACCAAAGTGGCGCTTGGACATCACCGTGATGATATTTTGGCGACTTTTTTCTTGAACTTGTTCCATGGGGGCAGTTTAAAGGCGATGCCGCCAAAGCTACTTTCTTCAGACAAGAAAAATATGTTGATTCGTCCATTGGCTTATGTGGAAGAAAAAGACATCATCAAATATGCAGAAATGCGCAAATTCCCAATTATTCCGTGTAACTTGTGTGGTTCACAGGAAAACTTACAACGTGCGATTATTAACGACATGCTGCGTGAGTGGGATAAAGCGCATCCTAAGCGTTTACACAGTATTTTTGGTGCTTTGCAGAATGTATCGCCATCCCAATTGGCAGATCGCGAATTATTTGACTTTGAAGCTTTAGATAGCCAGCGTGTATTTGATTTTGCAGATCAGGTTGAACAAAATGCTGCTGAGCAGAACAAGCGCATCAATATGGTCAATTTAGGCTACGCTGCAGACTAAGTTTAAAGAGTGCGTTAATCTTAGATTCAATATAAACACCAAGCTTCGGCTTGGTGTTTTTTTATGCTATTGATTTATTTGATAAAGTATTAAATATACAAAAACTGAACGTCCCGTACAAAATTTCTTAGCCTTTATTCAGGTTATCATGCTATAACAATCATCAAGCAAAATAGCTTAATAATGATGGTGTCTGGATAGACAACACACATGCACAAATATATTGAGGAAGAATCATGCCTGCTTTTTTAACTGATGATTGGTTTGCGACTGTAGAAAACTTAACGGCTCAAGCTGGTGATTTAAATTTACCTCCTGCATTGGCAAATCTAGCAATTAACTTAGTGGTGACTGATGCTGCAGGCAACACCGAGTTGTCTTTAGATGGCGGTAAAATCCAAAAAGGTTTGGCGGACAACGCGAAAACAACATTAAATATGGATGCGGAAACCTTACGCAAAGTATTCTTAGAATTTGATATGGCTGCTGCAATGCAGGCTTTCATGACAGGTAAAATCAAAGTACAGGGTGATATGTCACAATTAATGGCATTGCAAACTGCAAAACCAAGCCAAGAACAAAAAGATTTGTTTAAGAAGATTCTTGAGCAATCTGCTTAATTAAAGTCATTTCTGCTGTAGTGGGTATTTATTGCCGCTACAGCATTAAAAAAGCCTAGCTGACGTATCAACTAGGCTTTTTTATTTGGGCTATAAATAAGAAGCTACAAAATCAAATTTGCGATTTAAGCGACTTAGATGTTAACCAATTGTGGTGTGGTCTTAATATGCTCTAAATAAGCACGAATACGGGTCACGTATTGCACCGCTTGACGATAACGTCCATTGCTGGCTTTGTTACGGTCTAAATAAGCATATAAGTTCACCCAGTTATTTGGGTTCTTACCTTGCGCACGAATTCGCTTCTGAATCTGACTGACTGCGCCTGGACCCATGTTATAAGCCACCAGTGCGTACCAGTTACGATCAGGGAACGGAATATGATCATAGCGGTTTAGCATCTGATCATAATACTTGGCACCACCCTGAATACTTTGAGCAGGATCGGTACGGTTACTGACACCCATTGCTTTGGCTGTATTGTTGGTCAGCATCATAATGCCACGCACACCCGTTGGCGATACAGAATTAGGTTTTAGGTAAGATTCCTGATAACCAATAGCTGCCAAAAGATGCCAGTCCAAATCATACTGTGTTGCTGTCTTTTTAAAGTTTGCCTTATATAAAGGTAGACGATTACGCAAATCACGCTGGATTAGATCCCACGATTCTTGCTTAACAACATTACGGTTATAAAATGAAGCCAATTGACTAATAGAACCGTTTTGTTTGCCACGGCAAACAAAGTTACTTGCAGTTTGGCTCAGTGGATCATCTGCGTGTTTAAACACCCAGTTCAGCTCGCTATTCAAGCCATTACGCTTTAGGGTATTTAAATCGCCACAACTGGCAGAAAATGCAGTGAGTTGCTGATTTTCGATACTTTGGATACTCGATGTGGTCATCGCAAAGTTGGCTTTACCAGAAGAAACCCATTTTAAAGCTGTGGCATTGTCGCTCACAGTTTTAAATTCGAGTTTCACATTCATGCTTTCGGCATAGTTACGCACTAGGTCATAACCAAAGCCATGTAAATGCTGTCCATCTTTAAAGACAGTCGTTGAATTGGCTACTGAAACGACGGTCAATTTATTTTGATTGACGACGTTGTCAAACTGATGGGCCGTTTTGCCTGCGTTAATACTGTGAAATGGGAGAAATGCAGTACTTAAAGCAAGGACTTTTAAAGGAAGACGATTAAAAAATGAGTGAAGGCTAAGCCTAGACCCAGACGTTGAACTACTGTGCATGTTGGCTCCGCTACAAGTAATTTATGCCCTAAAAAGCAAAGGCAACATGCCTTGAACTTTTTCAAGTTTGATAAATTCAATAAGGGTTGGGCAGTCATGACGTCATTCAAAATGACTTGGGATTAAAGGGAAACATGTGTAGAATTTCTACACGGGTTAAAAATTGAACAATATAAAAAGATGTGCGAATAATAAAGACGAAATTTTTGGATGTCAAATTTTGTACACCAATTTTTTGAAAAATGTAACATAAGATATTAATTTTATTGAGGAATAAAGTTTATAAACTTTAGTTGTGTAGAAAAATGCAATAAAATAGACGATTGATGTTAACCAAATGTAAAAAAATGGCAGCAAAAACACCGTGAAATCTAACTTAATTACACGTTCTGGACACGATAAACTGGTCGCTGAACTACAACATTTATGGCATGAAGAACGACCTGAAATCACGAAAAAAGTGAACTGGGCAGCAAGCCTTGGCGATCGGTCGGAAAATGCGGATTACCACTATAATAAGAAAAGGTTGCGTGAAATAGACCGTCGGGTGCGGTACTTAGGTAAGCGTTTAGAAGAGTTACGTATAGTCGATTTTTCTCCTGAACAAGAGGGGAAAGTGTATTTTGGTGCGTGGGTCGAAATTGAAAATGAACAAGGCGAGCAAAAGACGCTAAGAATTGTGGGAGTAGATGAAATTTATGATCATCACCCGCAGCATATTTCAATTGAATCTCCTATGGCACGGGCTTTGCTGTCTAAACAGATAGATGATGAAGTAGACGTACACACACCTTTAGGTAAAAAGAGCTGGTTTATTAATTCAATACGTTATGAAAAGCCTGAAATCACACAAGATGGCTAATTTTTGATTTTATTTTGTACATTTGAAGCATAATTTTTAGAAAATATTTGCCAAGCTGAATTTTTCTTTATATGATAGCCGCCATTGGAAGCGTGGCAGAGCGGTTTAATGCACCGGTCTTGAAAACCGACGAGGGTGTGAGTCCTCCGTGAGTTCGAATCTCACCGCTTCCGCCAAATTTTAAGATAAGCCCTTGTATTTGCAAGGGCTTATTTTTTTGTCTGTAGTTTTACCCCTCAACCTACCCCTCATCAAATTTTGGATTGGATTGATTTCTTTTGGTGGTATTTGGAAGATTAAGGAATATAGTTTAATAAGCTGTATTTAAATCTAACTAAATTCTTATTCAAACATTTTTTAATTATAAATATTTTCACTCCCCATTTATTTAGCTTGCTTGACGCTCTACAGCGTGCAGATTATCCTTAGCCTGCTGACCTACATCGTCAGTCGGTTTTGACAGACCGTTTACACACAAGCACATCAAAAAAGTAATTTTTTGGTGGCGAACTCGTTCGTCCCCCTTCGTTGCGGTAGGGCGAGGGAGGGACGCCTTGTGCGTGCTGATTCTTGTGTGTCAGTCTGTCAACCCTTTCTCGTTCTGCCACCATCAATTGACAGTGATTCTGGTAGAACTCTTTCACACAAGGAGTACGCCATGCGCTTACATCAAGACCGTCTTTTATATATCTCTTTTTTTATGTTTGTGCCGATTGGTGATTAGACCTGATGCTGTGTATTCCATGCATCGCTGTGTCGATAACTTTCTAAGAATAAAACTTTTTCAAGTACATATTACCGATATGAAGATGAATCTCTCATGCTGTTTTGAGGGGCATAGATTTGTGTGCTTTATCGTCTATAACACTTCAAAAAACATAGATATTCATTCCAACATTTATGACATGGGGAACACTGTGTCTGATTAAGACCAAGACCAGTGATGCCTATAAAAAAGAGAAAATGATGATGTTTAAAACTTTCCTAAAAACGACCCTGATTTCATCACTACTTGCAGGCGCATCTTTGGCGCAGGCAGGCTGGTTTGCACAAGCCAGTGAATCCTACCTTGTTCAAGCACGTCATACAGGCGGTGGGGTTTATCAATGTCTTTATAAAACCAATCCTGGCAACCGTGGTTGGCGTAATTTTACGGTGAACTTTCAAGGTGGTTGTCCACGCTTTGTTCACTTTAATGCGCAGAATGGTCAAGTCACTGTGCCCAACTAAATGCCTTGTTGATGAAGTATTTGGATTGTCACTGCTTGCTCCAAAGTTAACATGTTGAGCAGTCCAAAATGACCGCTATATTAACCAAGGGGGTCAGTTTTTAAATGCCATTAGGGGGTCATTTTTACACTGCCGCTAACAATGATGGTAAGTCCCTATATGATTGTAGCTGCCCAAGCTGAGGGTATAAAATTAGCATCGCATGTTGCTTGCTAAAATTTATGAGCTCACCAATGTGCTGTAATTGGAGGCTTAGGTCATTTATGGTTTGAGTTCTTATTCTATGTGACCATGCGAATAGTATTTATCTGACTTGCATTCATATTTTAAAGTAAAAACTTAATTCGGGTTGAGATAGATTCAAATCTAAAAACCACCCCGAAGGATTAATGCCAGTCAGTTAAGCAAAAAAAGTTAAAATACTGTAAAAAGAGCGTATGTAAATACGCTCTTTTTTTATGAATTTATCTCAGAATTTAGATTTAACATTAAAATAAACCCTACCTTCACTTTCACAATTCAGTGAATTGATTGATTTAAACTGGATTGAAGATTGCTTAAACCAAACAGGTAAAGCATCAATTCGAAAAAGAAAACTGCCTGCTGAACATGTTGTTTGGCTGGTAATCGGACTTGCTCTATTTCGAAATCAACCGATTTGGTATGTGGTTCAACAATTGCAACTTGTTTTCGGTACGGCAGAATACTGTGTACCGAGTGCATCCGTACAAGCAAGACAGCGCTTAGGCTTAGAGCCCATGAGTGCTTTATTTTCGACATTAAGTCAGGCATGGTTTAAAGACTCACAACAACAATATAGCAACTTTCACGGTCTATGCGTTTGTGCTGTAGATGGTGTGGTTTGGTCTATGCCTCATACAGAAGAAAACTTTAAGCACTTTGGTTCATCCAAAGGCAAAACAGCAGCTGCCCCTTACCCACAAGTCAGAGCGACTTGCCTGGTGAATACCAATACACATGAAATGATTGATGCCCAAATTGGCAGTATGGATCAAGGTGAATTAACCTTAGCCAGTCAATTAAAAGCACCAGTTCGCAGTATTACCCTATTTGATCGTGCTTACTTCTCTGCTGATTTTTTAGTGAGTTGGCAATCTCAGGCAGAAGAGAGTCATTGGTTGATGCGAGCAAAGGACAACCTGCGTTATGAAGTGATTCATCATAATGCGGCCCATGACTTTCAGATCAAAATGCCTGTTTCAGCAAGAGCAAAAAAGATAAATCCGTCATTGGGTGGCTATTGGGAAGCACGTTTAATTGAAGTTGAATATGCAGGAAAAATAAGACGTTACATCACATCATTAACAGATTCTAAAGTTTATCCATTCAAAGACCTTGCAATGCTTTATATCCAGCGTTGGGAAATAGAAATGTGTTATCGGGAAATTAAAAGTGATTTACAGGATGCAAGAATTTTAAGAAGCAAACAACCTGATTTGGTCTATCAAGAATTGTGGGGGGTATTTATTGCTTATAATATCTTAAGAAGACAGATGAGGTTTATCGCTGAACATGCAAAGGTGAGTCCTTTAAGGATCAGTTTCCATATTGCATCTATGAGTATTATCAATATCTTAAGGCACACACCTTTAGAATCAGCAGGAAATCTACCCAAACATTTAGCACAATTATTTGAACAATCTAAAATATTTGTATTACCTGAAAAAAGGCAAAGGCAATGTCCGCGAGTAGTGAAAATTAAAGCACAAAAATATCCAAGAAAATGCCAGTCAATTTCTTAACTGACTGGCATTACCCCGAAGGATGGTTTTTAGATTTGGGAATAATTAATTAGAAGCGGTAGCCCATTTTTAAACCGTAGCCAATCGCGTGGTTATCTGTGAACTCACCAACATTCGGGTTGGCAACTGTTAAAGCGGTTGCATCACCTAACCAAAAGTATTTAACACCACCCGCAATAAAGTAGTTTGGTGCAGGTGAGTATTGAACACCTAGACCTACATTCCAGTAGCCTTCAGTTGGTCCAAGAGTAGTTACAGGATTGTCTACGCCAGAATCCCAACCTACAGAGACATTTCCAGCCCACTTGTCAGTGAGTTTGCGCCCTACGCCCACAGTAGCAGACCATTGCTCTTCATTATATTCAACGAGGTTACCACCTTTTAATTGTGGCTGTTGCATCAAAGCTGAAGCTAGGTCAATAGCTTGTCCAAACTCTGTTGGGCGAATAGAGAAGTTAGACCAATCTACCCAACGTACGTTAGCAAAAGCAACTGTATCTGCCATAACACCAGTTTGAAAATCTAAATTAACAGATTGTGGGGTAGTTACTGCAGTTTTTCCTGGCTTAAATGCCGGAATTGCAGCAGGGTTTCCTTCTAAACCAACACCTAATGCCACATTTAATGGAACACCAGAATGGCTTTCTGTTGTAGAAAGCTCATGATCAATCTCAGAACGATAGGTTAAGGATGCTTTTAATGCAATTTCAGGAATTTGGAAAGCTACACCAGCTAACCAGCCGATTTCACTGTCTTCTTTCAAGGTTGCATCATATCCAGCGAACGCTGAATATGCTGCACCACGTAACGCAACATTACCTTTAGCTGTTTGGTAAACTGGACCCGCGTAAATATTCCAATTCTGCGTCGGCTGGAAACCAAATAAGAAAGTTAGGTTTTCAGTTTTAACTTCCGCACGAGTACCATCATTTCCTGTTGGGTTGAAAGCAGCGGATTGAGCAGTATATTCAGCTTCTGCGCCAAATGGCCGATCATAAATTACACCGAAAGAAAACTGATCGGTTACTTGTAATTTTAATGCAGCTGATGGGAAGTAATAATCACCCGCCATATCACCTGTTGCGTGTGATGGAATTTGCTGACCAGTAAGAGTGGTCATAGCTGTAGTTTTACCAGAAACAGAAGGATCCAGTACTGAAACACCAGCTTCAAAATAGTTACCCGGTTGTAGGAACGCAGCGATAGATTGACCAGAACGATCCATTGCTGCAGCAAAAGCACCTGTCATTGGTACAGTTGCTAAAATCATTGCTGTGCTTAGTGCTTTTAATTTCATTATACATTTCCCTTGGGCTATAAAGTCTTTTATGACAGTTTTTGTTGATGCTTTAAGCTTTCATCTAGGATGATTTCGGCTTGTATTCACCGAGACCATTTGTTACTCCATGTGACAAAAATATCACAATTAAAATAAGAGTAAATGCTCTAGGAAAAACTATTCAGTATAAAAATTAAACCAAATAGAGTATTTATTCTAATAAAGAGGTGTTTTTTATCTATAAGTAATTGATAAATAATAAATAAAATTAATAAATTTGCATTTGGTTGGGTGTTTTTGATTGATTAAAAAAAATACTATTTTTGTAGTAAAACCCATTGTCACTTGGTGTATTTCGCAACAATGGGACAGATCAACGTGTGGTTTTTCCAAGCTTTGCCAATAAAATAACAGGAATAAGACCGACCAATACAATCAACAAGGCGGCCACAGCACCATCTTCATAAGTTCCTCTAGAGGCTTCTGCATACAATTGGGTGGCGAGCGTTTCCATATTTAAAGGGCGGAGCAATAAAGTTGCAGGTAGCTCTTTCATACAATCTACAAAAATTAATAAGGCTGCAGAAATAATAGCAGGGCGCAATAACGGCAAATGCACACGCCATAATAAGGCAAGGTTGTTTTGTCCTAGGTTGCGTGCAGCATCATCAAAAACACCATGAATACGGTTATAGCCTGACTCAATGCCACCTACTGAAATTGCTAAAAAACGCACAGCATAAGCATAAATAAGGGTAAAACTCGTACCTAAAAATAATAAACCTGTATGAATGCCGAGTTTAAATTCTAAAAAATCTGCAATGGTGTGATCAATTTTGCCCAAAGCAAGCATGAGGCCAATGGCTAAAACTGTGCCGGGAATGGCGTAGCCTAAACTTGCAATTCGGCTAAACCAAGTCTGTTTGCTAAAACGTGTCGCACTGACAATAAAGAAACCAATCAAAATGGTGACGACAGTTGCAATGCTGGCAAGTAGCAAGGTATTGAGAGAGGCTTGAATGAGAAATTCAGAAAAACCTGCATATTGGATACGCTTGTAAGATTCCACAAGTAAGTGACTAGTCGGAATGAGAAAACCAATACAGACAGGAATCAAGCCTAAACCCAATAATACCAGTGCCTTAAAGCCTTTGACAGCTTGTGCAGGCATTAAACGGCTGCGTTGTGCAGAGTTCATATAGCGCTGTTTACGTCGACCTAAACGTTCCACCAAAACCAATAAGGTAATGATCATCAACATGAAAATGGCAATTTGCGCTGCGCCAGCTAAGTCAGATTGATTGGTCCAGGTTGAATAAATCGACAAAGTTAAGGTTTTAATGCCTAAAAATTCTGTTGCACCAATATCATTAATGGTTTCCATTAAAACTAGACTAGTACCCACAGCAATCGCAGGACGTGCTAATGGAATCGCAACACGTAAAAACACTTGATCGGGTTTTAATCCTAATGTACGTGCGACCTCAATTAAACTGGCCGATTGCATCAGAAACATTGCACGGGTGCTTAAATACACATACGGATACAGCACAAAGCTAAGTAAGAAGATGCCGCCCCAAACGCTACGAATATTGGGAAACCAAAACTGTTGTAATTCTAAATTAAACCAATCACGCAGAATGCTTTGCACAGGGCCAATTGGGTGCAAAATATCGATATAGCTATAGGCAATAATATAAGTTGGTACAGCTAAAGGCAGCAGTAAGGCCCAATCTAAAAATGCACGACCTCGGAATTGATACGCTGTTACAATCCATGCACTGCCTGTACCAATCAGGATGGTGAGAATTCCCACACCCAACAATAAAATCCCTGTTTCTGCCAACGTGTGTGGAATTACATAACGCAGCAGATGCCCCCAAATTTCACTATCACCTTGTAATGCTGTCCAAATTAAAGCGACCACAGGTAAACAGGCGAGTAGTGTCAATAACCCACTGAGCGAAAATAAAAAATTAAATTTATTTTTAAGCATTGCAATAGAGGTACTAAATAAGGGGGGAGGGAACAGCTGAGCATCTTACAGTGCAAAGCGCTGCACTGTAAGACAAAAGCAGAAAATTTAGCGGTTAAACTGGACTTTATCGACCAATAGGTTGGCGGCTTTACGGTGACGTGCAATATCGCTTAAGCGAATCGAGTCGATATTGAGTTTACCGAAGCTGGCAATAATAGGGTCAATTTTTACCCCTGGTTTTACTGGATATTCAAACCCATTTTGGGCGTAGATGGCTTGGGCATGATCTGAAGCTAAAAACTCAAGCAGTTGTACCGCTTCTTTGCGGTTTGGTGCATGCTTAGAGATCACTGCACCCGATACATTCACATGCGTACCACCATTTTTAAAACGTGGCAGCACGACATTAATGGCATTGCCCCAACGCTGTTGTTCAGCATCACCTGTACGCATGGTGCCAACGTAATAGGTGTTGGCCACACCAATATCACAAACTTTACCTAAAATATCACGGGCAACGTCACGGTCACCACCACTGGCAGGACGAGCTAAATTGGCTTTAACGCCACGCAACCAAGTCTCAGCTTGTTTTTCACCGTGATGCGCAATATAGGCAGCAATTAAAGCGGTGTTATAAGGATGGTTGCCTGAACGGATGCAGATTTTATTTTTCCATGTTGGATTAGCCAAATCTTCATAAGTGATGGCTTTTAAAGATGTACGGTCTTTAGAGGCATAGACTGCACGTGCACGCATCGATAGCGCATACCAATGTCCATTGGCTGCACGTAAGTTAGCAGGAATTGCACTATTTAATGTTTTAGAGCTAACTCGCTGGGTTAAGCCACCTTCTACCAAGTCCACTAAATTACCAAAATCTACGGTCAGCATGACATCGGCAGGTGAACGACGACCTTCTGCTTTTACACGTTCCAATAAACCATCTTTAATAAAAACAGTATTTACTTTTACACCTGTTTTTTGCGTGAATTCAGTTAATAACGTTTGAATTAAAACAGGTTCACGTGTGGTGTATAAGTTAACTTCTGCTGCTTGCGCCACACTTGCACCAAACGCAAGTAGACCTGTAACAACCAGCGATAATTTAGACATTGGTTTCATACGGTATTCCTAATCGAAAATTTAAACGTGAATAGCAGCTAAAGCAGAATCTGGTGTGGCTGATGATTGCTCATCAGATGCCAAGAAAAAACAGCTGTTTAAATCTACAGAAACATAGACTTGTTCAGCAT
Source organism: Acinetobacter sp. A2 (assembly GCF_048537555.1). NCBI lineage: Bacteria > Pseudomonadati > Pseudomonadota > Gammaproteobacteria > Moraxellales > Moraxellaceae > Acinetobacter > Acinetobacter sp. A2. The sequence continues at coordinate 2,123,553 of NZ_CP183239.1, read as the reverse complement.
GTTGGAAATCTTGAAGATGATTAACTTGTGCCAAAAGTGTGAGCGCATGATCTTGTAGTTTTAGACGTAGTTGCTGCGCGTGTCCCATAAAGCTTGAAGACATTACACTTGCTGGCAATGCACCTTCATTAGGGGTTTTGCTGACACGCACTTGATGAGGGCGGAAGCAGCATTGCACTTGTTTTTGCGTAGATAAGTCTTGTGCTAAATCCTGCTGACCAAGATCAACTTGACCAAAAATGGTGGAGATTGTTTGATTGTTGACTTGTGCAGGAATTTCATTCAACGCAGAAAAATAGCGTGCCGCAAACAACGTTTTAGGTTGTAGGTAGAGTTGCTTAGGCGAGCCAATTTGAATGATTTGCCCTTGATGCATCAAAATAATTTGATCGGCAATTTGCAGCGCTTCTTCAGGGTCATGCGTGACAATGACCGTAGTGGTTGCCGTTTGTTTTAAAATTTGAATGGTACTTTGACGGATTTGATCACGCAGGCGATGATCCAAATTGGAAAAAGGTTCATCCATAAGTAAAACTGGCGGTTTAGGGGCTAATGCACGTGCCAAAGCTACTCGTTGTTGTTCACCGCCTGAAAGCGTGTAGGGATAGCTGTCTTGATGATGCAGCATCGACACGTGTTCTAAGGCTTGTTTGGCAATTTCAGTACGTTGCGATTTAGGGAATTTCTTTAAGCCAAACATGACATTTTCCAGCACGCTTAAATGTGGAAAAAGGGCATAATCCTGAAAGACTAAACCAATGTTGCGTGATTCTGCGGGAATCTGTTGCTGTTCATCCCATAAGATATGCTGTTCGAGTTGAATAGAACCACTGCTTGGATTTTCCAAACCTGCAATTAAGCGCAGCATGGTAGTTTTGCCACATCCTGAGTGTCCCAGCAAACAGACAATCTGTCCACTCATGGCAGACCATGTTGCATTTTGCACAGCAAAACGCGAACCAAACTTTTTACTCAGCTGTTGGATGGTCAAGACATTGGCAGGTTGTGCAGCAAACGCATTCATGGATATTTCACACGACAAATTTTGTGCTCAAATAATAACTAAGAATTCTTCTCAAGTAGAGTCTTTTTATCATTTAGAATGTAAATGACCTTGGGGAGAGTATAAATTGGTTGAAATATCAAGAAAAACAGCAGTGTTTTGTTGGTTTATATTCTGAACGAGAATCCTACAGCAGGATTAAAAATTTGATGGTTTTATAACCACACTCTACTGAGAGTTGAACTTACAAGCGAAAAGACAAAATCGAGCTATAAAAAAAGTTACTGCCGAAGCAGTAACTTTTTTTAAACAGGGCGATATAAATATAGTCCAAATTAAGGTTTTTTAGAATTAAGCACCTTAAACAGAACAAACATTAAAACAATCCAGACTGGAATCATAATGACTGATTCTTTGAAGCCCTGTGTCCACATAATGTAAAGCACCACAGCAATGAAGGCCAACACCAGATAGTTACTAAATGGCGACCAAAGAGCAGGGAACTTGGTTGGAATAGCTAATTTTTTCAAAGTACTGCTGAATTTTAAGTGGGTTAAACTGATCATTGCCCAGTTTAGAACCAAAGCACCAACCACAATGTACATGAGGTGACTTAAGGCTTCTTCTGGTACAAAGTAGTTCAATAATACACAGCCAAAAATCAATACCGCAGAGAATAGAACAGCTGGAATTGGCACACCTTGTTTATTCACTTTTAGGAAAATTTTTGGTGCGTTACCTTGTTTGGCTAAACCGAACAACATACGGCTGTTGGCATACATCCCACTGTTATACACAGAAAGTGCAGCAGTCAGAATCACGAAATTCAGTAAGTGTGCAGCCCATTCAATCCCCATCTGACTAAAAATCATCACGAATGGACTTTTATCTAAACCACCTAAATCGAGCTGATTCCAAGGCACTAAAGACAACAGAATAGTGAGCGAACCGACATAGAAAATCAGGATACGGAACACCACTTGGTTAATGGCTTTAGGAATTGTTTTTTCTGGGTCTTGTGCTTCGGCTGCTGCCATACCAATCAATTCAATGCCGCCAAAGGCAAACATCAGGAAAGCCAACATAAAGAATAACCCTTCAAAGCCATGCGGGAAGAAGCCGCCATGTGCCCAAAGGTTGCTGAAAGAAGCAGTGGAGGTCGCATCTGCAGAAAGTAATAGGTATAAACCAAATACAATCATCGAGACTACAGCCGCGACTTTAATAATCGCCAACCAGAATTCTGACTCACCGTAGAACTTCACATTGCCCAAGTTAATAATGGTAATCACAATGAAAAAGAACAGTGTTGATGTCCATGCAGGAATATGCGGCCACCAGTAGTTAATATATTTCGCGACTGCGGTGAGTTCTGCCATGGCCACCAAAATATACAGAATCCAGTAATTCCAGCCAGCTAAAAAGCCAGGGAACTTACCTGCATATTTATAGGCAAAGTGACTGAATGACCCTGCAACGGGCTCATGAACAATCATTTCCCCCAATTGGCGCATAATTAAAAATGCAATAAGACCACCAATGGCATAACCCAAAATAATAGATGGGCCAGCAGATTGGATGACCTGCGCGGAACCTAAGAATAAACCAGTACCAATTGCGCCACCCATGGCAATCAATTGAATATGGCGGTTCTTTAAGCCACGCTGAAGTTGTGAAGACTCGTTGTTCAAAGTATTCAGCCCGACAATGAAAAAGTGACAAGATTGTAATAGATCAAATTTCATTAGCCTAGTAGCTATACATTTATGAATTAAATTTATGCAAATTATAAAAATAAGTTTAGCTGGCTTTTATTTTAAAAATTAGCGTAATCAATATATTAATTTTATTTTTGTCTTATAAATCAAGATGACTGGCTAGGGTAAATTTTACCAAATGTTGTTTTTTTATACTTAAGTCAAGACCACGATACCTTTTGAATAAAAACCGTTATCATGCAAAAGGGTCTTTTTATATTGACCATAACAATCAAAAACAAGGGAATAAAATTCATGCGTTTTGCACCACAAGTTAAAATTCCAGCGACTTATATGCGCGGCGGTACCAGTAAAGGCGTATTTTTTAAACTTGATGATTTACCTGTAGCAGCACAGCAGCCAGGCAAAATTAGAGATCAAATTTTATTGCGCGTCATTGGCAGTCCAGACCCTTATGCCAAGCAAATTGATGGAATGGGCGGTGCAACTTCAAGCACTAGCAAAACGGTAATTCTGGCGAAAAGTACGCAGCCTGATCATGATGTTGATTATCTGTTTGGACAGGTTTCAATTGATCAGCCTTTTGTAGATTGGAGTGGTAACTGTGGCAACCTCACGGCTGCGGTAGGTGCATTTGCCATTAGTAATGGTTTGGTCGATGCCAGCAAAATTCCAGAAAATGGTGTGTGCACAGTACGCATTTGGCAAAAAAATATTGAAAAAACCATTATTGCGCATGTACCTATGACCAACGGTCAGGTGCAGGAAACGGGTGATTTTGAGCTGGATGGTGTGACATTCCCAGCAGCAGAAGTCCAAATTGAGTTTTTAGACCCAGCCGATGATGGTGACGAGGGGGGGGCAATGTTCCCTACGGGCAATGTCGTGGATACTTTGGATGTGCCAAATATTGGAACATTTCAAGCTACATTTATTAATGCGGGTATTCCAACAATTTTCCTAAATGCAGAAGATATTGGTTATACCGGTACAGAATTGCAAGATGCGATCAATGGTGATGCACAGGCATTGGCACGTTTTGAAACCATTCGTGCTTATGGCGCCAAACAAATGGGGCTGATTCAGGAAATTGCCGAAGCTGAAAAGCGTCAGCATACCCCAAAAATTGCTTTTGTTTCTGCACCCAAAAGTTATGTTTCTTCAAGCGGAAAGCAAATTCAGGTAGCAGATACCGATTTATTGGTACGTGCTTTATCGATGGGTAAATTACACCATGCCATGATGGGCACAGCAGCTGTTGCAATTGGTACTGCTGCAGCTATTCCAGGAACTCTGGTGAACTTAGCTGCAGGTGGTGGTGAGCGTGAAGCGGTACGTTTTGGACATCCATCGGGTACGCTTCGCGTTGGTGCGCAAGCCGTGCAGGAAAATGGACAGTGGCAAGTAAAAAAAGCGGTAATGAGCCGTAGTGCACGTGTCTTGATGGAAGGCTGGGTGCGTGTGCCTGCTGAAACGCTTGAATAAATTGGTCACGAACCTGACATTTTAAATTTAAACAAAATTCAGCCTCTATTTCGATAGGGGCTTTTTTGTAGCTGAAATACTATATCGGTGCAGTTAAGGCTTAAAAAAAATTGAATTATGGGTACAATGCTGCAACAGACAAAGCAGCTTACTGCTTATCAGACATGAACCAACAATTCGAGGCGAATGTGTCATCACTTCACGATTTACAGGCGCATGCATTAACCGCAGCCCAACAACGTATTCAGCAAGACTTGCTTACCGCTTTAGAGGCCTTTGCATTGCCAGAACCGTTAAAGTCTGCTGTGCATCATGCCGTCATGTTGGGTGGTAAGCGTGTGCGTCCTGCTTTGTGTTATGCCACAGCTGCGTTAAGACCTAATCAGAATTATGCAGCAGTACGCCGTGCTGCAGTTGCAATTGAGCTGATTCATTGTTATTCACTGGCGCATGACGATTTGCCGTGTATGGATAATGACTTGTTGCGTCGTGGGCAGCCAACCTGTCATGCAGCTTATGGTGAAGATACAGCGTTGTTGGCAGGTGATATTTTACAATCGATGGCATTTGAAATTTTAGGCAGTCGTTTGTTTGATCAGTCTGCTGCGGTAGATCAAGGGATTGTACTCAAGCAGATGCAAATTTTAGCTACAGCATCATCAAAAATGGTGTGTGGTCAGGTTATGGATTTACAATCTGAAGGCAAACAAGTCGATCAGGCGACTTTGGAAAGTATCCATCGTAATAAAACAGGTGCCTTGATTTCTGCTGCAGTGATGATGGCTGCTGTGACCGTGTTTGATGGACGAGATAAAGCCATTCCACAACTGCGTGAATATGCACAAGCGATTGGTCTAGCCTTTCAGGTACAAGATGATATTTTGGATATTATTTCAGAGACTGAAGTGCTCGGTAAAACCGCAGGCAAAGATGAGCAGGTGGAAAAATCCACTTATCCTGCATTGATGGGGCTAGAGCAGGCACAAACTTACGCTCAACAGTTACATGATCAGGCTTTTGCTGCGTTGGCTTTTTTTGATACTGCTGCAGCAACAGAGCTACAGAAAATTTCAGAATTTTTACTGTCACGTAAAAGCTAATTGATGCTTTAGGTTTACTGATACCTTTAAATATAGTGATTTTTAATTGAAGTAAATTGGCGGTGTGCCAAAAAAATAAAAGCGAGCATTTGCTCGCTTTTTTATGTTGTTGCTTTGGAGTAAGTCTATTTTAAAATATTTACCGGTTTAAAATTTCACTCCTTTTTTTGCTTTTTATTCCTGAAGTGTTGCATCCGGAGCAAGAATTGTTTTGCCTTGCTTTAAGCTATCTAAAGCCTCTCGGTTAAAATCGACCAAAAGAGAGTTGTTTTGTGGATCAATCGCATAGCGACTAATCAATTTTTGATCACCCTGTAAAGTTTCTATTCGGTATTCATCTGCAATATTCATAATGCCGTCTAAATTAATGGTGGCAGAAGCCTTGTCTTGACGAAATAACTCATAAACATCGCGTAGGTCAAAAATTGCATTTTGTGCATCGGGATGCTTTTCAAAATAATTTTGTAAATGACGAATAAATAATTGCGCAAACATAAAGTAATTCGGTTTGTGGGTATAGTCTAAGCTCATGTGTTTACTCCTTATTATTCAAATTTTTAATGCTTTATAGGAATAACACACTCTAGGCTAAAAATTAAAGAAACTCTGGGCTGAAGTTGCAAAAACTACACAAAGAATTTGATGCTGTGCACTAAGCTGAAACCTAAATTTGCCATGATCTGTTTAGAAATTAAAAAACTTTGTAACGAACAGCGCAGTTGGTGTTTTGGAAAAAATAATCATAAATGGTTTATCTATTCATTAAAGCGATTAATAGCCCTACAGAGTAGTGGAATTCTAAAATATCAAGTATTTGAATAAAAAATCATCCGAAAGACTAAGACTTATGAACTAGCAAGTGAAATCATAAATCAGGTACAATTGGCGTGATTAATTTTGTGTTTGGTGTATTTGAAGGCCAATACATACATTCTTTGTTAATAAATAGGCCTGCCAGGAGTTATCCCCGCATGAGTGCCATTACTCCATACGAATGGGCAATTATTGCCTTCGTGATCGGCGTTACATTTTTATGCGTCTTTATGCTAACCGTTCCTTTACTCCTTGGGGGTAAATCATGGGGACGTGCGAAGCAAGAGCAGTTTGAGTCGGGTGTTGTTGGTGCTGGTGGAGCACGTATCCGCTTATCTGCCAAGTTCTATTTGGTTGCAATTTTCTTCGTTGTTTTCGACTTAGAAGCACTTTATCTATATGCATGGGCAGCATCTGTTCGTGAAGTAGGTTGGGTGGGCTTTGCAACTGCTGCTGTATTTATTTTAGTTTTACTCGTTGGCTTAATTTATGAATTATCAACCGGCGCACTGAACTGGGCACCATCTGATAAGCGTAAAGCAGCAGGGATTAAACCTAAAATTGGTTCGCCAAATATGGATCTTGCAGAAATCACACGCTTTAACTCAATTGAAGAATTGGTAACGGACCCTACCGGTCAAATTCCAGCTCAATCCTCTGGTCGTGTAAAAAAATCTGCGACTACCTCATCTGACAAGGAGTAACTCGGGATGAAATATACCTTAACCCGTGCGAATCCCGATGCTGATCAATATCCACTTCAAGAGCGCCAAATCGTAACTGATCCGCTTGAAGAAGAAGTGAATAAAAATGTGTTTATGACTCGTTTAGAGGACTTGGCACATACAGCAGTAAACTGGGGACGTAAGAACTCAGTTTGGCCGTTCAACTTTGGTACATCGTGCTGCTACGTAGAGTATGCAACGACCTTAACAGGCGTGCATGACTTGTCACGTTTTGGTGCTGAGGTTATTCGTGCTTCACCGCGTCAGGCAGACTTGATGATTGTTGCAGGTACGTGTTTCGTAAAAATGGCACCTGTAATTCAGCGTTTGTATGAGCAAATGCTTGAGCCTAAATGGGTTATCTCAATGGGCGCATGCGCAAACTCAGGTGGTATGTACGACATTTATTCAGTTGTACAAGGTGTGGATAAAATCATTCCTGTGGATGTGTACATTCCAGGTTGCCCACCACGTCCTGAAGCATTAATTCAAGCATTAATGTTATTACAAGACCAAATTCAATTAGAGCGTCGTCCGTTGTCTGCGGTAATTGGTGATGATCTTAAGCCAGTGTATAAGCCAAAGATGATGCCAGAACGTGACCGTAAGAATGCACAGCGTATTGCGGTGAAAAACTTACGCTCTATGGATGAAATTAAATAATTTAAACGTACAAATATTGATGCACCCGAAGGGTGTAGTTGTCGTTTAGGTTGACTGAATTTGTATTAAATAGGAAGCCAAGCCAATGGCTGAAACTGACATTGCTATGCCAGAATCAACAGCAGTTGATTCACGCCCAGCATTTGCAATTGTAGAAGAACTCAAAACCAAATTTGGTGAGAACTTCTACGTGCAAACGACTTTTGAAGATTTTCCAACAGTCTGGGTTGAGCGCGCACGTGTACAAGAAGTTTTAATGTTCTTGCGTACAGTGTCACGTCCATACGTGATGTTGTTCGACTTGTCTGCGGTAGATGAGCGTTTACGTACTCACCGCGACGGTCTACCTGCGTCTGACTTTACAGTGTTCTATCACTTGTTATCGCTTGAGCGTAACACGGACATTCGTATTAAAGTTGCCTTGAATGAGAGTGATCTCAACATTCCTACAGCAACTAACATTTGGCCAAATGCCAACTGGTACGAACGTGAAGCTTACGATATGTTTGGTATCAACTTCGAAGGGCATCCAATGCTCCGTCGTATTTTGTTGCCAACATACTGGGAAGGTCACCCGTTACGTAAAGAGTATTCTGCACGTGCTACGGAATATACGCCGTACATGCAGAACCAAGCCAAACAAGACTTCGAGCAGGAACACCTACGCTTTGTGCCTGAAGATTGGGGCTTAAAGCGCGGTAATAAAGACGAAGACTTCATGTTCTTGAACTTGGGTCCTAACCACCCATCTGCACACGGTGCGTTCCGTGTAATTTTGCAGTTGGATGGTGAAGAAGTGAAAGACTGTGTGCCAGATATCGGCTATCACCACCGCGGTGTGGAAAAGATGGCTGAACGTCAAACTTGGCATTCATTCATTCCTTATACCGACCGTGTGGACTACTTAGGTGGTTGTGCCCAAAACATGCCGTATGTGATGGGTGTGGAACAACTGGCAGGTATTACTGTACCAGACCGCGCACAATGTATTCGTGTAATGATGTCGGAATTATTCCGTATCAATAACCACTTATTGTTCATTGGTACTGCAATTCAGGATGCGGGCGGTATGACCCCTGTATTCTATATGTTCGCAGACCGTCAAAAAATCTACGATGCGATTGAAGCCATTACTGGTTACCGTATGCACCCAGCATGGTTCCGTATTGGTGGTACCGCACACGACCTACCAAACAACTGGCAGCACCTGATTCGTGAAATCTTGGAGTGGATGCCAAAACGCATGAATGAATACTACACTGCGGCATTACGCAACTCAGTATTCATGGGTCGTACGCAAGGCGTTGCACAGTATGATGCGAAATCTGCTTTGGCGTGGGGTGTAACAGGTACTGGTCTACGTGCAACAGGTATTGACTTTGATGTGCGTAAATACCGTCCATACAGTGGTTATGAAAACTATGACTTTGAAGTGCCGGTAGAGTACGAAGGCGATGCTTACGCACGTGTATTGGTACACTTCCGTGAAATCGAAGAGTCATTGAAAATCATCAAACAATGTCTAGATAACATGCCTTCTGGTCCATATAAAGCGGATCATCCATTGGCTGTTCCACCACCAAAAGACAAGACATTACAAGATATTGAAACCTTGATTACACACTTCTTAAGCGTGTCTTGGGGTCCTGTAATGCCTGCTGGTGAAGCATCTGTAATGGCAGAAGTGGTGAAAGGTGCATCTAACTATTACTTGACTTCAGATAAGTCGACGATGAGTTACCGTACCCGTATTCGTACACCAACTTTCACGCATTTACAGCAAATGCCTTCTGTGATTAACGGCAGTCTGGTATCTGACTTAATCATTTATTTAGCGACCATTGACGTCGTAATGGCAGACGTGGATCGCTAAGGGGTAAACGCATTATGATGATTTTGACTGATAAAAAGCCACGTGTGAATGTTGAAGGGATTTTAACTGCAGAAGAAATCCATGAAATTGAACATCACATTGGCCATTATCCGTACCCACGTGCAGCATCTTTGGATGCCTTGAAGTGTGTACAGCGCCGTAATGGCTGGGTAGATGACGCGCAGTTAAATGCAATTGCACAGCTTCTCACCATCAGCGTTGCTGATTTAGAAGGTGTTGCAACTTTCTATAACCGTATTTATCGCCAGCCTGTAGGTCGCCACGTGATTTTATTGTGTGACTCGATTGCATGCTTCTTGATGGGTGCAGAAACACTGGCAGAAGCATTCCAGCGTGAATTAGGCATTCAGTTTGGTCAAACGACTGCAGATGGTCGTTTCACGTTATTGCCAATTTGCTGTTTAGGAAATTGCGACAAGGGACCAACCTTGATGATTGATGAAGATACTCACGGTTTAGTTGAGGTGACATCGGTGCAACAGTTATTGGAGAAGTATGTATGAATACCGAACCAAGACCAATTTATGGTGACGGTAACCCAGAAACGCATCCATTAACTTGGCGTTTAAGCAAGCAAGAGCACGTGCGTAATGCAGATGATTACGAAGCGCTAGAAGGTTATGCGGGCTTTAAGAAAGCGATTTCTATGCCGCCTAAAGATGTGCTTGAAGTCATTAAAGCTGCGACAGTAAAAGGTCGTGGTGGTGCAGGCTTCCCTGCAGGGATCAAATGGTCACTGATGGCGCCAAATGACAATTCTGGTCCACGTTACCTGATTTGTAATGCCGATGAGATGGAACCAGGTACTTTCAAAGACCGTTTGCTGATGGAAAAACTTCCACACCAACTGATTGAAGGTATGCTGATTGCTGCTTATACGCTTGAAGCAACACACGGTTATATCTTTATTCGTGGCGAATATATCGAAGCTGCACAGTACTTAAATGAAGCGATTGAGCAAATTCGAGCCAAAGGTTATTTGGGCGAAAACATTTTAGGTACAGGTTGGGGCTTTGAGCTATACGTGCACACAGGCGCTGGTCGTTATATCTGTGGTGAAGAAACTGCATTGATTAACTCGCTTGAAGGCCGTCGTGCTAACCCACGTACTAAACCACCATTCCCGCAAGTTGCAGGGGCATGGGGGCGTCCAACGATTGTCAACAACGTAGAAACCTATAACAACTTACCTGCAATTATGTTGCGTGGTGCAGAGTGGTATATCGGTTTATCTGCAGGCAAATCGAAAGATCCTGGCACAAAAATTTACGGTGCGTCAGGTAAGGTGAAATTCCCTGGTCTATGGGAACTTCCATTTGGTACGACTGCACGTGAAGTGATTGAAGACTATGCGGGTGGCATGCGTGATGGCTTGAAGCTAAAAGCATGGTTACCGGGTGGTGCGTCTACCGACTTCTTGGCGGCAGAACACATTGACTTGCCAATGGATGCAGAGAGCATCATGAAAGCAGGTTCACGTTTAGGTACGTGTTTGCTCATGGTAGTCGATGAAACTCAATGTATGGTTTCTGCAACCCGTAACTTAGAAGAATTCTTTGCGCGCGAATCATGTGGTTTCTGTACGCCATGTCGTGATGGCTTACCATGGGCTGTAAAAGCACTCAAAGCAATTGAAAATGGCGAAGGAAAAGAAGAAGACATTCAACATCTTCAAGAACTCACCAAAAAATTGTGGATTGGTAAGACCTTCTGTGCTCACGCACCAGGTGCGATGGAGCCATTAATGGGCGCACTCAAATATTTCCGTAGCGAGTTTGAAGCAAAAGTGGCAAATAGCCGTCCTGCTGCTCAAGCTAGCAACGTAGAACAAGCTTAAGGAATTCGACTATGGCTACAATTCATGTCGATGGAAAATCGTACGAAGTCAATGGCTCGGAAAACTTGCTGCAAGCATGTTTGAGCCTTGGGATCGACATTCCGTACTTTTGTTGGCATCCATCCTTAGGTTCTGTCGGTTCTTGCCGTCAATGTGCCGTGACCCAATATGCGAACCCTGAAGATACTCGTGGTCGCTTGGTGATGTCATGTATGACACCTGCTGCTGACAATACCTATATCTCTATTGAAGACAAGGAAGCGACTGAGTTCCGTGCTTCAATTGTAGAGTTCTTGATGACGAACCACCCACACGACTGCCCTGTCTGTGAAGAAGGTGGTCACTGTCATTTACAAGATATGACTGTAATGACGCAGCATGACCGTCGTCGTTACCGCTTCACCAAACGTACACACTATAACCAAGAGCTAGGTTCGTTCATTGCACATGAAATGAACCGTTGTATCGCATGTTATCGTTGTGTGCGTTACTACAAAGACTATGCAGGCGGTACAGACTTTGGCGTTTATGCCAACGCATCACGTGTGTACTTTGGTCGTCCTGAGTCGGGTACTTTAGAATCTGAATTCTCTGGCAACTTGACTGAAGTATGTCCAACAGGTGTATTTACCGACAAAACGCACTCTGCACGTTATAACCGTAAGTGGGATATGCAATATGCGCCAAGCGTATGCCAAGGCTGTTCTTCTGGCTGTAACATCTCTCCGGGTGAGCGTTATGGCGAATTACGTCGTGTAGAAAACCGCTTTAACGGTGAAGTTAACCAATACTTCCTGTGCGACAAAGGTCGTTTCGGTACAGGTTATGTGAACCGTGAAGATCGTCCACGTCAGCCACAGTTCCGTAATGGTGCGAGTGTAGAAACCATTTCTGTAGATACTGCACTTGATACGATTATTGCCAAAGTTCAAGGCAAAAAAGTTTTGGGTATTGGTTCGCCACGTGCATCGCTTGAATCAAACTTTGCTTTGCGTGAGTTAGTGGGTCAAGACAACTACTCAACAGGTTTATCGCAAAAAGAGCAAAACTTGGTAGAGCTTGCAGCTTCAATCATGCAAACCGAAGGTATTTACAACCCAGGTATGCGTGAAATTGAAGATTACGATGCTGTGTTAATTTTGGGTGAAGATTTAACCCAAACTGCACCACGTATGGCCTTGTCTGTTCGCCAAGCGGCGAAAAACAAAGCCAAAGAAATGGCTGCAGAGCGTCGTACCCCAGACTGGCTGGCTGAACCTGTACAACGTATCGCACAAGATGCAAAATCACCAATTTACATTTTGGCTGCAACGCAAACGCGTTTAGCCGATGTAGCAACCGGTGAAGTGGTTGCATCTCCAAACGACATCGCACGTTTAGGTTTTGCGATTGCAGCTGCAGTAGCAGGCGATGTAATCACTGGTTTAGATGACGATGCCAAAGCATTTGCACAAACTATTGCCGACACGTTAAAAGCTGCGAAAAAGCCATTGGTGATTTCAGGTACAAGCTTACAAGAAGCTGCCATTATGGAAGCGGCTGCACAAGTGGCACAAAACTTGGGTGAGAACGCAGGTTTAACCCTAACTGTGCCAGAAGTGAACTCAATGGGCTTGGCAATTTTAGGTGGTCAAAGCTTAGAGCAAGCATTTGCACAAGATTATGATGCTGTGATTGTGGTTGAAAATGACTTATACCGTCGTTTACCTGCGGCACAAGTTGATGCCGCTTTGGCAAAAGCACAAGATGTAATCGTGCTTGATCATGCTGAAACAGCAACAGTGCAAAAAGCCAACATCGTACTTTCTGCAGCAAGCTTTGCTGAAGGTGATGGTACTGTAGTGAGCCAAGAAGGCCGTGCTCAACGCTTCTTCCAAGTGTATGACCCAAGCTACTACAAACCTGAACTAGCAATCAAAGAATCTTGGCGCTGGTTACACGCACTTGAAACAGGCTTAAAAGGTAAAGCAATTTCTTGGACTGTTTTAGATGACGTGATTGAATCTGTTGCGAAAAATATTCCAGCACTTGAAGCAATTCAGGATGTTGCACCAGATGCAGGTTTCCGTGTACATGGCTTGAAAGTTGCGCGTGAACCACGTCGTTACTCAGGTCGTACTGCAATGCGTGCGCCGTTATCTATTCACGAGCCGAAACAACCGACCGATGTCGATTCTGCATTAACTTTCTCTATGGAAGGTTATGTTGGTAACCAAACACCATCGGCACTTGTACCATTTGCATGGTCTGCAGGTTGGAACTCACCACAAGCTTGGAACAAATTCCAAGACAATGTGGGCGGTCACTTAAAAGGTGGTGATTCAGGCATTCGTTTATTCGATCGCTTAGCAAAACGTCCTGCACGTAGCTATGTGGCACCAGCACCTGTGCTAGCTAATCCTGAAAGCTTCCGTTTAATTCCAATGCATCACATTTTTGCATCGGGTGAATTTACGGTGAAAACACCTGCAATGGAAACGCGTATTCCTGAAGCTGTATTTGCTGTAGGCACTCAAGATGCGCAGCGTTTGAATGTACAAGATGGTCAAACAATTACCGTACAAGCAGGTGAAACGTCTATCGTACTGCCAGTACAAGTGATTGAATATTTACCTACAGGTTATATTGGCTACCCAATTGGTCTTGCACCAACGGTATCTCTTGCAGAGCCTGTTTCAGTCGCGGTAGGAGTGTAATTCATGCAACAAGAATTAATCCGTCAGACGCCGCTGTGGGCTGAGAACTGGCCAATTGCCTATTCAGTCATTCAAGCGATTGTCATCTTACTGGTTGTAGTATTGATTGCTGCGCTCATGTCTTTTATTGAGCGTCGTTTACTGGGCTTATGGCAAGACCGTTATGGTCCGAACCGTGTAGGTCCAGGTGGTATGTTCCAGATTGTAGCCGACATGCTTAAAATCATGTTCAAAGAAGACTGGACACCTAAATTTGCCGACAAACTAACCTTCCGTATGGCACCAGCAGTTGCAATGGCAACTGCGGTACTGTCGTTCATGGTTATTCCTGTATCACCTTATTTAGGTGTTGCAGACATGAGCATTGGCCTGTTGTTCTTTATGGCAATGGCTGGTATTGCAGTCTATGCGGTGTTATTTGGTGGTTGGTCATCAAACAACAAATACGCATTGCTTGGTGGTCTACGTTCAGCAGCTCAAACCATTTCGTATGAAGTGTTCTTGGGTATTTCACTTATGGGTGTGGTTGCAATTGCAGGCTCATTCAACATGCGTGAAATTGTTGAAGCGCAACGTGATGTTTGGTTTGTGATTCCACAATTCTTAGGTTTCTTGATTTTCGTGGTTGCTGGTGTTGCGGTAACACACCGTCACCCATTTGACCAACCAGAAGCAGAACAAGAATTGGCAGAAGGTTATCACGTAGAATATGGCGGTATGAAATGGGGTATGTTCTTCGTTGCAGAATATGTCAACGTGGTACTGATCTCTGCGCTTATCGTGACTTTATTCTTCGGTGGATGGCTTGCGCCGTTTAACCTTGAAATTCCATTCATTCCAGCAGCTTTCTGGTTCATTATCAAAACAGCATTCTTTGTAATGATGTTTGTCTTGGCACGTGGTTCTTTAATGCGTCCACGTTATGACCAAGTGATGAACTTTGGTTGGAAAATTTGCTTGCCATTGGCGCTTGTTAACCTTTTGGTAACTGGTGCTGTGATTCTTATGAATCATTCGGCCTAAGACAGCAGGGAGAACAATATGTTTAAGTTTCTAGCTGGGTTTGGGTCAATTGTACGTTCACTGTGGATGGTTTTCTCACACGTGACACGTAAACGTGACACCATTTTGTATCCGGAAGTACCAGCCGAAGAAATTGTACCTCCACGCTTCCGTGGTCGTATTGTGTTAACACGCGATCCAGATGGCGAAGAGCGTTGTGTTGCATGTAACCTCTGTGCAGTTGCATGCCCAGTGGGTTGTATTTCACTACAAAAAGCAGAACAGGAAGATGGTCGTTGGTATCCGGAGTTTTTCCGTATCAACTTCTCACGCTGTATTTTCTGCGGTATGTGTGAAGAAGCATGTCCAACGACTGCAATTCAATTAACGCCTGACTTCGAGTTAGGTGAATATGTGCGTCAAGACTTGGTCTATGAGAAAGAAAACTTACTCATTTCAGGTCCTGGTAAATATCCTGACTACAACTTCTACCGTGTAACGGGTATGGCTGTTACAGGTAAAGACAAAGGTCAAGCGCAACGTGAAAGCGCACCTGTTGATGTACGGAGTCTATTACCATGATGTGGCCGTTTTATTTGATGGCACTAGTGGCCATTGTCTCTACGGTTCGTGTAGTCACTAACGCGAACCCAGTACATGCTTTATTAAGCTTGATCGTGTCATTGCTTGCAGTTGCAGGCATGTTCATGATCGTGGGTGCTCCATTTGCTGGCGCCTTGGAAATCATTGTTTATGCGGGTGCGATCATGGTCTTGTTCGTATTCGTAGTAATGATGCTAAACCTTGGTCAGCAAACCGTTGAACAAGAGCGTAAATGGTTGACTTCATCTGCTTGGGCATATCCAGCTTTGATGAGCTTCCTAATTGGTTTGGTTTTAGTGTGGTCATTAAGCTCAAACTACACCACACCAAGCGCTTTAATGGGCACTGAAATGGTTGGTCCAAAAGCGGTTGGTCAAGCACTCTTTACTCAGTACTTATTATTGGTTGAAGTTGCCGCAATGTTATTACTTGCAGCTTTAGTTGCAGGCTTCCACATCGGTAAACGTGAACCAAGTGCAGAAGAGGAAAAAGAATAATGGGCAACATCCCTTTAGAACATGGTTTGATTGTCGCGACCATTCTTTTTGCACTCGGTTTTTACGGTGTGATGGTGCGACGCAACCTACTATTTATTTTAATGGGCCTTGAAATCATGATGAACGCTGCGGCACTGGCGTTTGTTTTGGCTGGTAGTGCATGGGTACAACCAGATGGTCAGATCATGTTTATCTTGATCTTGACACTTGCTGCGGCAGAGGCGTGTATCGGTCTTGCGATCGTCCTTCAGTTCTATCATCGCTTCCATCATTTGGATGTGGATGCTGCTAGTGAGATGCGCGGATGAGTTATTTATATCTAACAGTATTGTTTCCGCTCATTGGTTTTATCCTTTTAGCGGCAGGGCGTAACAACTTACCTGAAAAAGTTGCTGCGATTATTGGCGTTGGCTCAGTGGGGCTGTCTGCATTATTCGCTTTAATTGCAGGCATGGACTTTGTGAACAATGGTTCGGTTGCAACAACTCAACACTTATGGACTTGGTTCAATGTAGGTGGTTTTGCGCCAGCAATTAGTTTGCACCTAGATGGTTTATCTTTACTCATGCTTGGCATGATTACGGGTGTGGGTTTCTTAATTCACATCTTTGCCTCATGGTACATGCGTGGTGAAGAAGACTTTGCACGTTTCTTCTCTTACTTCAACCTGTTCGTTGCGAGCATGTTGCTGTTGGTTTTAGGCGATAACTTAGCGTTATTGTTCTTAGGTTGGGAAGGTGTAGGTCTGTGCTCTTACTTGCTGATTGGTTATTACTACCAAAACCCTGCAAATGGTTTTGCGGCAATCAAAGCATTTACCGTAACACGTGTGGGTGACGTTTTCTTACTGATTGCATTGTTCTTGCTGTATCAACAATTCGGCACCTTGAATACGCAATACATCGTAGAAAATGCAGCCAATGTAATGACTCAAAGCTCATCCATCACCATTTGGACAGCGTTAATGTTGTTCTTAGGTGCTGCGGGTAAATCTGCACAAATTCCATTGCAAACTTGGTTAGCTGACGCGATGGCAGGTCCAACACCTGTATCTGCATTGATCCACGCTGCAACAATGGTAACTGCAGGTGTTTACTTATGCTGTCGTATGTTCAGCGTATTTGAACTAGCACCAGAAGTGATGTTGTTCATTTCTATTACAGGTGCGGTGACCTTACTAGTTGCTGGTTTTGCTGCATTGGTTCAAACCGACATCAAACGTATTTTGGCTTACTCAACTATGAGTCAGCTCGGTTATATGTTTATGGCGGTAGGTGCTGAAGCGTATCAGGCTGGTCTATTCCACATGCTAACTCACGCATTCTTCAAGGCATTATTATTCTTGTCTTCTGGTGCGGTGATTTTGGCTTACCATCACGAACAAAACATTTTCAAAATGGGCGGCTTGTTCTACAAGAACAAATTCCTATTTGCATGTTTCGCAATTGGTGGCGGTGCATTGGCAGCGATTCCATTCTTGACCATTGGTTTCTTCTCAAAAGACGCTATTTTGGCAGCAGTTTGGACGCAAAGTCATATTGCAGGTATTCCGTTATATAACACCTTATATTGGGTGGGTGTAGCTGGTGCATTCTTAACTTCAATTTATACATTCCGTTTAATTTGGGTTGTATTCTTTGGTAAAGAAAACACGCCATATCACGAAATCAAAGGCGCAACTTACTGGTTCCCATTGGCAGTGCTTGCAGTACTTTCAACTGGTTTAGCGATTGTATTAAAAGCGCCAGTGATGAGCATTCTTGATGCTGCAAAAATCCCAGCATTTGTGATTCCTGAAGCATTAGAAGCAGGCGCACATGGTGCAGAGTATGTTGCAATTGGTGTGGCTTTGGCTGGTTTAGCCGTAGGCGTGGTGTTATTTGCCTTCGCTTATAATGCTGTAAAAGGTTTTGCGCAAACTTCATTGGGTGCGGGCCTTGCCAACATTTGCCGTAATGCACTTGGTTTCGATGCGTTGTATGACATCGTATTTGTAAAACCATTCTTGCTGATTGCCAAACTATTAGGTCGTGATCCAGTTGATGGCATGTGGTTAGTACTGCCTGCACTGGTGAAAGGTGGTCATAGCTTCACAAGTTCACGTCAAACAGGTTCATTACGTGAGTACGCATCGAGTATGGCACTTGGTGTTGTGGTCTTACTAATGATCTTGATCGTGATTCAGGTCGTGGGGAAATAAGATGGACGCTCCAAACAATTTAATTCTACCCGCGCTGATCCTTGTTCCGTTCATTGCAGGTTTTATTTGCTGGTTGGTCGATAAACTCGACGATAAATTACCGCGTTACATTGCTTTAGTGGGTATGCTCGTAACTTTGGGCTTAACTATCGCATTGTGGCAAGGTGCCAGCTATAACTACGAATTAGGCGCTCAAGTTCCAACTTGGTCGGCTGAATTTATGTTGCCTTGGATTCAAACCCTAGGCATCAACATCCACTTAGCGGTGGATGGCTTATCTTTACTTATGGTCGGCTTAACTGCATTACTGGGTGTTTTGGCAGTAGGCTGTTCATTTGGTGAGATTCAAAAGAACGTTGGTTTCTTCCACCTTAACCTTTTATGGTCTTTGGGTGGTGTAATTGGTGTATTCCTTGCAATTGACTTGTTCCTGTTCTTCTTCTTTTGGGAGATGATGCTTGTACCAATCTACTTCCTGATTGCGTTATGGGGTCATAAAGGTTCAAATGGTCGTTCACGTGTTTATGCTGCAACCAAATTCTTTATCTACACGCAAGTTGCTGGTTTAATCATGTTGGTGGGTATCTTAGGTCTAGTGATCTATGGATACATGATGTCAGGTACGATTTCGTTCAACTACAACTATTTATTGGCTGTAGCGAATACGCTTGATGCACAGTTACCAGCAGTTGCTTATGCCTTCATGATCTGCTTATTCATCGGTTTTGCGGTAAAACTTCCTGTTTTCCCATTACACGGTTGGTTACCAGATGCGCATGCACAAGCGCCTACAGCGGGTTCTGTCGACCTTGCAGGTATTTTGATTAAAACTGCAGCGTACGGTTTACTACGTTTCGTAATTCCATTCTTCCCAGCGGCATCTGCTCAATTTGCAGACATTGCCATTATTTTGGGTTTAATTGGTGTGTTCTACGGTGCGTGGTGTGCTTTCCAGCAAACCGACATGAAGCGTTTACTAGCTTATACCTCTATTTCGCACATGGGCTTCGTATTACTTGCAATTTATGCAGGTAATATCCTGACTTACCAAGGCTTAATGATCATGATGTTAGCACATGGCTTGTCATCTGCAGCATTGTTCATTATGTGTGGCCAAATTTATGAGCGCGTACACACACGTGACATGCGTTTAATGGGCGGTATCCGTGGTCAATTCCAATACCTTTCATTCTTCCTTATGTTCTTTGTGGCAGCGTTAGTTGGTATTCCTGGTTTAGGTAACTTTATTGGTGAATTCCTGATTCTCATGGGTTCATTCGAGCAGTTCCCAGCCTTCACAATTATTGCGGCAGTGAGCTTGGTCTTTGCAGGTGTATACGGTTTAATCCTGATTCACAAAGCTTTGTTTGGTGTGCCAAATGAAGAGCAAAAACAGCACTATGCAAATCCGTTAAAAGATTTAAATGCACGTGAAGTTGTGATTCTTTTAATCTGTGCACTGGGTCTAGTATGGCTTGGTCTGTATCCACAAACCTTCCTTGATATTTCAAACTCAAGTATGGCGTGGTTAGCGAATAGCTACATCCCAGTTCAAGAAGTAGTTGAAGTTACTCATGAAGTAACAACTCAACTCGAAAATGTGGAGATCCAATAAGCCATGAACTTCACAATGTCATTTTCTGAGCTTATGCCTTTAGCTCCTGTGATGATCGTGGCCTTAACTGCGATTGTCGTGATGATTCTTACTGCAATTAAGCGTAATCATAACTTAATTGCAACGGCATCAGTTGTGGGTTTGAACCTTGCTGCTGCTTACCTTTTACTCATGATGTTTGGTGGGAATTTTGCGCCTACCAGCGTGATGGGTATGTTTATGATTGATCCGTTCACCTTGTTGTATCAACTGGTGATTCTGATTGCAGCGTTGGCGTGTTCGACTTTATCTCATGCTTATATTGAGACCTATAAAGACAACCGTGAAGAACTTTACATCTTAATGTTGTGTTCGGTTACGGGTGCCATGTTAATGGTGTCAAGCTCGCACTATGCGTCGTTCTTCATTAGCCTTGAGTTAATGTCAATTCCTGTTTATGGCTTATTGGCATACACTCACCAACGTTCTAAATCTTTAGAAGCAGGCGTGAAGTACTTAGTCTTGTCTGCAACTGCATCTGCAATGTTGCTCATGGGTATGGCGTACATTTATGCATACACTGGTTCATTGTCTTTCTATGACTCTGTACAAGCATTAATGCAAAATATCCAACAGCCATTGGTAGTTTTAGGTCTAGGCTTAATTGTCTTTGCTGTTGCATTTAAATTGTCGTTGGCACCATTCCACAAATGGACGCCAGACGTTTATGACGGTGCGCCTGCACCAATCGCAACCTTTCTTGCGACTGCAGCAAAAGTAGCAACCATTGGTTTGTTTGTACGTTACATTTTGGGTTCAGGTGCAATCCTGATCGACTCAATTGTAACCATCATGACCATTATTGCTGTGCTTTCAATTTTGGTGGGTAACTTCCTTGCTGTACGTCAAGTTAACTTGAAGCGTATTTTGGCTTACTCATCTATTGCGCACTTTGGTTATTTGTTGATTGGTTTAATCAGCATGACCTATGCAAGTTTGGGCAATGTCAGCGTATATGTGATCACTTATGTATTGACCACCATTGGTGCGTTCGGTGCAGTGGCATTAATGTCTAGCCCGTATAACAACGTAGCTGAAGCAGAAAGCTTAGCAGACTACCGTGGTTTGTTCTGGCGTCGTCCTGTATTGACTGCTGTATTAACTGTCATGATGCTTTCTCTAGCAGGTATTCCACTCACTGCAGGCTTCATTGGTAAGTTCTTGGTGGTGATGGCTGCTGTTACGACTCAGCACTGGTTCTTGGCTGCTATGATCATTGTGGGTTCAGGTATTGGTTTGTACTATTACTTACGTGTAATGGTGGTGATGTACATGACGCCACCAGACGAACCAAAAATGGATGCGGTCGATCACTGGGGTCAAAAAGTGGGTGGTATTATGGTTTTAGCTGCTGCATTGGCGGTATTGGTGATTGGTGTATATCCAGATCCAATTATCAAAATTGCGCTTGAAGCTGAAATTCTATCTCCAATCCATTTCATGCTGACTCAGCAATAATTTAAAAGAAGTTTAATCTTCAGTCAAAAAGCCTCCATAAATTGGGGGCTTTTTGGTTTAAATACCGTATAAAAACAGCATATAATAAAAAGCTATTTGCTTTTATTTCCTTTTAGGTGTTCTCCCGTGGCTATTCATGAAATTCGTCATCCACTTATTCGTCATAAATTAGGGCTGTTACGTCGTGCCGACATCAGCACCAAGAACTTCCGTGAATTGGCGCAGGAAGTCACCATGTTACTGACTTATGAAGCAACCAAAGATTTACCAATGGTTGAGCATGAAATTTCAGGTTGGAATGGGGCAGTCACTGTAGACCGTATTGCAGGTAAAAAGATCACAGTTGTGCCAATTTTACGTGCGGGTATTGGTATGTTGGATGGTTTCTTAAACCTGATTCCAAGTGCCAAAGTGTCGGTTCTAGGTTTAGAGCGTGATGAAGAAACTTTAGAAGCACGTACTTACTACAAAAAATTAGTACCCGATGTGCAAAACCGTATTGCGATGATTATTGACCCAATGCTGGCAACGGGTTCATCATTAGTGGCAGCTATTGATTTATTGAAAGCCAGTGGTTGTAAAGACATTCGTGTGATGGTGTTGGTTGCTGCGCCTGAGGGGATTCAGCGTGTTGAAGCTGCCCATCCAGATGTCATTATTTTCACTGCCTCTGTAGATCAGGGCTTAAACCAAGATGGCTATATTGTGCCGGGTTTGGGCGATGCGGGCGATAAGATTTTTGGTTCAGTACAAAAAGATTAACCTAAAATACAGCTTAGATTCTCAAATAAAAAAGAGGTATGGATAGCCTCTTTTTTTTATGTGCACTGTTCTAGCTTAAGCATACTAATGATTCGTTAAACAGCACATTCGAGTGATATACCTGAATCAAAAAGAGATAATAGTTTGGTTGATAAAACTACAATGCACAAGCAGATAAAATGACATCATTGATAAGGCATGGGCAGATCAACAACCCATGCCATAAGCGATTTAATTAATTGAATCATCTAAGTTTGGTGCTAACCAACGCTTGGCTTCATCTAAACTCCAACCTTTACGCTGTGCATAATCTTCAAGCTGATCTAGAGATATTTTACCTGCGTTAAAGTATTCTGAAGCAGGGTTGGCATAGTAGAAGCCACTGACAGAAGAAGGTGGCCACATTGCAAAGCTACTGGTGAGCTGTGTGCCAATCTTTTCAGTTGAACCTAACCAGTTAAACAAGGTAGCTTTTTCTGAGTGCTCAGGGCAAGCAGGGTAGCCTGGTGCAGGACGAATCCCTACATATTTCTCTTTAATTAACTCTTCATTGCTAAGTTGTTCGGTCGGTTGATAGCCCCAGAACTCTTTACGAATGCGCTCATGCAAATGTTCTGCAAACGCTTCTGCAAAACGGTCACCCAACGACTGTACCAAAATGGCAGAATAATCATCACCTTTGGCTTTAAACTCATTGGCCATTTCTTCTGCACCAAAAATGGATACGGTAAAGCCGCCCAAATAATCTTGTGCTTGGTCTGCAGTTGCTACAAAGTCTGCCAAAGACAAGTTTGGTTTGCCAGTCACTTTGTCTGACTGTTGGCGAATATGGTGGAATGTATGCGTCACTTGATCACGTGCTGCATCATAAACCTGTACCGAATCTGCCGCAGAACGGTTAGCTGGGTAGATACCAAATACCGCACGTGCATCAAAACGATTGTTGGCAATAATATCTTTGAGCATGGCTTGCGCTTGGTTATACAAATCAGTCGCAGCTTCACCCACTACTTCATCTTCCAGAATTTTCGGGAATTTGCCCGCTAAGCTCCAAGAAATAAAGAATGGTGTCCAGTCAAAATATGGCAACAAGGTTTCAAGAGGGTAGTTGGTAAGCACTTGCGTACCAATGAAATTTGGCACCGCAGGTGTATAGTTGGCCCAGTCAATTTTTAAACCATTGTCGATGGCTTCAGCATAAGACAATTTTGCGGCTTTCGGTTGCTTGTTGGCGATACGTTCACGAATTTTAGAGTATTCTGCACGATGCTCTGCAACAAAGGCCGGTTTCATTTCTGGAGAGAGCAAGGTTGTTGCAACACCCACGGCACGCGAAGCATCGGCAACGTAAATCACTGCATCATTTGAGAACTGTGGATCAATTTTAACTGCTGTATGTGCTTTAGATGTGGTCGCACCACCAATCAATAATGGAATATTAAAGCCTTTACGCTGCATTTCTTTGGCAACAAAAACCATTTCATCTAAAGATGGGGTAATCAGGCCAGACAAACCAATAATATCGACTTTTTCGTCAATAGCCGTTTGCAGGATTTTTTCTGCAGGTACCATCACGCCTAAATCGACAATATCGTAACCATTACAGCCTAACACCACGCCCACAATGTTTTTACCAATGTCGTGAACGTCACCTTTTACCGTTGCCATCAAAACTTTACCTTTAGACTGACCTTCGGTTTTTTCAGCTTCAATGTACGGGTTGAGCCATGCAACGGCTTGTTTCATCACACGGGCAGATTTCACAACTTGAGGCAGGAACATTTTACCTGCACCAAACAAGTCACCCACAACGTTCATGCCGTCCATTAATGGGCCTTCAATTACATCTAAAGGACGTTTGGCTTTCAGGCGTGCTTCTTCGGTATCTTCATTAATGAAGGTGGTGATGCCTTTGACTAAGGCATATTCAAGACGTTTTTCGACAGATTCATTACGCCATTCCAAGTTTTCTTCAGCTTTTTGCGCACCTGCTTGACCACGATATTTTTCGGCCACTTCCAGCAGTTTTTCTGTGGCGTCCTGACCAGTTTCACCTTGGTTTAGGTTCAAAATAACGGCTTCAACCGCTTCTTTAAGTTCTTTTGGAATGTCATCGTAAATGGCCAACTGACCTGCGTTGACAATCCCCATGGTCATGCCTTGCTGAATTGCGTGGTAGAGGAATACAGCGTGAATGGCTTCACGTACAGGTTCGTTACCACGGAAAGAGAAGGATACGTTCGACACACCACCCGAAATCATGGCGTGTGGCAAGTTTTGTTTAATCCAGCCTGTGGCTTCAATGAAATCAACAGCGTAGTTGTTGTGTTCTTCAATACCAGTAGCAACTGCAAACACGTTCGGGTCAAAAATAATGTCTTCGGCAGGGAAGCCAACATCATTGACCAACACATCATAAGAGCGTTTACAAATTTCACGTTTACGTGCTGCTGTGTCGGCTTGTCCTACTTCGTCAAAAGCCATCACAATAACGGCTGCACCGTATTGGCGACAGAGGCGGGCTTTTTCGACAAACTCATCATATCCTTCTTTTAAGGAAATGGAGTTAACAACGGCTTTACCTTGTACACATTTTAAGCCTGCTTCAATGATTTCCCATTTAGATGAGTCAATCATGATGGGTACGCGAGAAATATCAGGCTCAGAAGCCACCAAATTCAGGAAGTGCACCATCGCACCTTCTGAATCGAGCATGCCTTCATCCATGTTGATGTCGATGATTTGTGCGCCACTTTCGACTTGCTGACGTGCAACATCCAAAGCTTCGGCAAAATTTTCTTCACGAATTAAACGTAGGAATTTTTTAGAGCCTGTGACGTTGGTACGCTCACCCACGTTCACAAATAAAGAGTCGTCATAAATGTTAAATGGTTCTAAACCACTTAAACGACAGGCAGGTTTAATTTCTGGAATTTTACGTGGTGGAATGTCTTTTACTGCATTGTAAATTGCACGAATGTGGTCAGGCGTTGTACCACAGCAACCACCTGTAATATTGATGAGACCACTTTCTGCAAATTCTTTTAAGAAGGCTGCAGTTTGTTCAGGGGTTTCATCATAACCACCAAAGGCATTTGGCAAGCCTGCGTTCGGGTGGGCTGAAACAAATACATCGGCCACGTCTGAAACAGTTTTGACGTGCGGACGCATGGCATCTGCACCCAAAGCACAGTTAAAACCAATTGAAAGTAAATCACCATGACGTACCGAGTTCCAGAACGCTTCTGCAGTTTGACCCGTTAAGGTACGGCCTGAAGCATCAGTGATGGTGCCAGAAATCATTAATGGCAACTCACGACCGAGTTGTTTGAATACTTCTTTAACCGCAAAAATGGCAGCTTTACAGTTTAAGGTATCAAACACAGTTTCAATGAGCAGAATATCTGCACCACCTTCAATTAAGGCATGCGCAGCTTCAATATAATTTTCTTTGAGTGCATCAAACGTAATGTTACGGAATGCAGGGTCATTTACATTGGGTGAAATTGAACAAGTACGAGATGTCGGGCCGAGTACACCTGCCACAAAACGTGGTTTGTCTGGGGTTGAATATTTTTCGCAGGCCGCTTTGGCCAAACGTGCTGCTTCACGGTTAATTTCAGGAACTAAATCTTCCATGTGGTAGTCAGACATAGAAACCCGAGTGCCGTTAAAGCTGTTGGTTTCAATAATGTCTGCGCCTGCATCTAAATAGGCTTCGTGAATGCCCTGAATAATTTGCGGTTGGGTCAGTACCAATAAGTCATTGTTACCTTTAAGGTCATGTGCCCAATCTGCAAAGCGTTCACCACGATAATCGGCTTCTTCCAATTGATGGCGTTGAATCATAGTACCCATGGCACCATCGATAATTAAAATTCTTTGGGCAAGAAGCGCTTTCAGGGTGGTAAGCGTGGACATAAAAAACCCTTTATGACTGAATCCGAAATGAGCGCTATTTTAGCAGAGTTCGCTACGCTTTCGTGCACTTGAAACAGATACAGAGACAGGAAGTCTGAAAAATTGTGTATAAAGCAGTGATTTTGCAATTTTGCTTGGCTTTGAATTTGAAATACTTGAATAAAAGTGTTGATGAATCGCATTCCAATTTAGATTTCGTATTGAATCGTCATGGATTTGTCATATTGCTCAGGCAAAATTGGCTCACCATGAAATTTGTCTGAATTTTTAGACAAATATGACAACCGTGTAACAATCTAAATTAGAGGGAATGTCATAAGAAAAGTAGGTTTATTTAGTCTAAGTGTTTAAATTTAAATATTTATTTTATATTTATACACAAAAAACACAGTTTAAAATGTGAAAATAAAGTATGAAAGTTGCTTTATATAGCAGCTCTTTGTCATATAATTGTCACAATTTAATTGAACAATAAGGGGATTTTAAATCCTCTTTTCTGCTTGCATGAATTCTAATCCAACTCCTGTAGATTCAGCACACAAGTCGACCACTAAATCGACCAATGTTCATGTGCCTACACCGAAATTTTTTATGCCGGTGTTTTTAACGATCATCGTTTCTACCCTTATTTATATTGGTTTCCAATTGTCTGCGGACTTATCCCATGTACCTGCGTTAAGCATGTACTCGGTGATTTTATTGGCAACCGCTTTATTCATTGCTTTAGGCTTTGAATTTGTGAATGGTTTCCATGACACAGCCAACGCTGTAGCAACAGTTATTTATACCAATGCCTTATCTGCACCTGTGGCAGTAATGTGGGCAGGTTTCTGTAACTTCCTTGGGGTTATGGTGGCCAGTGGGGCAGTTGCCTACGGTATTATTGCTTTACTTCCAGTCGAGCTGATTATGAATGTCGGTTCGGGTGCAGGTTTTGCCATGGTGTTCGCCATGTTGATTGCTGCAATTGTTTGGAACTTGGGTACGTGGTTCTTTGGTATTCCTGCGTCAAGTTCACACACTTTAATCGGTTCGATTTTAGGTGTGGGTATTATGAACTACTTGCTCAATTCAGGAGCGGGTGCCAGTGGCGTAGACATGGAACAAGTGATGAAAGTCGGTAAGGCTTTATTGTTCTCGCCATTAATTGGTTTTGCCTTTGCTGCGATTTTGTTCTTCTTGGTGAAAAAAATCTTCAAGAAACAAATGGAATTGTTCCAGCCGCCTGAAGGCAATAAACCACCACCACCACTAATTCGTGCCATTCTTATTTTTACCTGTACAGGGGTAAGTTTTGCGCATGGTTCAAACGATGGTCAAAAGGGCATGGGTTTAATCATGTTGATTTTGATCGGGATTGTACCTTTGGCTTACTCGTTGAATAAAGAGTTAGACCAAAACCACATTCAATCGTTCCAACAGCTTTCAACTCAAACGGCCGATGTGATTTATACACAGCATGCAGATATGCCAGATGAGAAAGCACGTCAGATTATCACCAGTTATATTCAGACCAAAGAAATCACGCCTGAAGTGGTGCCTGCTTTGGCAAGCTTAACTGATCACTTGGGTGAGCGTGTTGGTCAGTACGGTAACTTAAAAGATGTGCCTGAAGCTGAAGTGGCAGAAATGCGTAATGACATGTATTTAAGTACCACTTCGTTCAAACGTTTAGACAAAGCCAATGCTTTGCCTGAAATGACTGATGAACAAAAGAAAGTGGTTAAAAGCTATCGCAGTCACTTAGATTCATTCTTACAGTACATTCCAACGTGGGTTAAAGTTGCAGTTGCTTTGGCACTGGGTCTAGGTACGATGGTTGGTTGGAAACGTATTGTGGTCACTGTGGGTGAGCGTATTGGTAAGCAACACATGACTTATGGTCAGGGGATGTCTGCCGAGCTTGTTGCAATGTCTACCATTGCTGCTGCAGATGGTTTGGGTATGCCAGTTTCGACAACACACGTATTGAACAGTGCGGTTGCAGGTACAATGGTTGCCAATAAATCAGGTCTGAATTTCCAAATGGTTCGCACCATTCTTTCTGCATGGATTTTCACGCTACCTGCAACGATTTGCTTATCGGGTAGCTTGTTCTGGTTATTCCTAAAAGTGTTTAACTAATATCAAACATTTGAGTGTTAAAAAAGCGCTGTAACGATACAGCGCTTTTTTTGTGCTTACAGATCAATTAAATGAAATATCTACAAGCAAGTTTTTAAAGTGAGGTCTCTGCTTTACTTTTTAAACTTAGCGATGACTTTGTCTAGCGGTAATTTATCTGCAGCAAAACCATATAGCGCAGCAAAAGGCAGTGCAGTGCGGGCTAAATATGCCACACGCCATAATCCACCGTGGTTAGCACCTTCCATCATCAATTGAAGAGGATGCTCAAGTTGCACAGCAGGGTTAGCCGCTGAATCCGGATTACGCAAGTCATGAATCCATAAGGCTGCCATAATGGCATTGGTGGTTTCAGGGCTAAACGCTTCTACATCAAACAAACTAGCACCGCTAAATGCAGCTTTCAGTAATGGATTTTTGGTGACTGAATGTGTGGTGGTTGAAGGTGCAATATTGATGCTGACACGCTGACCGTTATGACGGGATAAGATTGCGCGCCATTGTTGGATGCGTTTAGCTAAGGCATAGTTTGGGCCTTGTTCAACCACCAAACAGTCTGCAATGCCATAATGCTGCCCGTTGTCTGAAGCAATTAAATTGTGCAGATTTTTTTGGAAGAAATGACTGCGTGATATAGTGGAAATACTTTTGGTCAGTAATTTTTGCCCTTGAGAGCGTTGCTTAAACTTCTCTGCCGATGCGCTAACCACTTCTTCAGGCACAGCATAGACATCGGTTGGGGTGCACATAAACATCAGGCTGGTATCAGGCTTTTGTGCACTGACGTATTGCATTATAGCATCCATTGCCATGGCAACACGCACGTGTTTTTCACCATCTAAATAAGCAATCGCAGCAAGATCGAGTGTTTCAGATTTTTGCGCTAACCAATGCGCAATTTCTGGAGTTTGGGTTAGTAAGTTTGCCCCCAGTTTTTCCTGTAAAATATTCAACGGACTATCTGTTGGCAATGGCTCGGAACTAGGTGCATACAAGGTGGCATTACCTTGCTGAACCGTGGTTAAAATTTTGTTCCATACACGGCTATTGGGTAAATCGACCGCAATGATATTGGCTTTCCATTTGGCTAACCATGTCAGTGGGCCAGCTTCAGAAGCTGCACCAAATAGCACCGTATTACGGTCTGACAAATCAAACCATTCGGGATGCGCCACAGCTGCATTTAACGCAGCAGCATGACTTGGTTCAATAATCCCTGCAGCCAACCACGCTGCAATTTGATCCAACAAGGCTTGACCTTGTAATTTCTGCCCATGATAAGGCACATACCATTCAGGCTCAGCCTGACTAGTCCCTTGTAATTTAAAGGTATGCAAATTTTCAGTAGGCAGTTGCATGGCATCTTTCAGCACATGTTTTTGGCCATGACGATAAAACTCAAAACTTTGATGTGCTTTTCTTAAACCATCTTCTGCAATTTGAATAGGGTTGTGCTGGCTACGAATACCATGCTCGACCAAAGCTTTAAAATATTGCGGGTAGTGTTTACGCCAGTTTTTTTCAGCCAAAGCTTTGTTTGAACTTTCATGATCTACCGTGGCTAATGCTTCGGCAATAATTTGCTTACCAGTGCCTGATGTACTGGGTTTGTGATTTTCAGGATGAATTGGGAACTGTAGGCCATCGTAAGAAGTGGACATGCAAAAACTCGCAAACTAAATTGAAATTAATATACAGATGTATACATTATCTATGCCAAATTGCGAGTTTGGGTGGCATAAACTACCAAAATTGTATGAATTCTAAAGTAAAATTTGCATAAAAAACCTTCGTGGAAACGAAGGTTTTTAGCGAAGAACTTTTGGAAAAGTAGTAGTTTTTGAAGAAATGGCAGATTGCTTCAGCAAATTAACAGCGTCCTTTTTTAGCCTGACCAGGTGGGCAGAAGTCACCATTTGTATGTGGATGGCGGTGCGGAGAATAGCCTTTCGGATAAACGCTCCGATCTGGATCGACCACAATACTCCCTTCAGGGGTATGTACCGCACAGGCGCCTAAACTTAAACTGAGTAATATACTGCTCAGAAGTGCAATTTTTTTCATGCCACACTCCTTTTTTGTTTTATGTGTATTCAGTATAGGCTGAGGCTGGGTTACAGCGTGTTATTGCTTATCAGTATTATTGTGCAAAGAATGATCGGTTTATTTTGCGTAAAAAGCGACTCAATGCATATACATAGAGCCGCTGTATGCTGCGATGTGAGGTGACTAGAAAGGCAATTGAGCCAATTTATTCAAGAAATGTGGCAAGATGCGAGGCTCAATTAAAATAGTGACAACCACACCATAAGCTGCGCCCCATAAATGCGCACTGTGGTTAATATTAGAATTGCCTCGTTTACCTGACCAAATGCTATATGCCACGTACAGCACTGCAAAAATAATAGCCGGAACTGGAATGAAGAACACAAAAATCAACTTCCATGGCTCAAATAAAATATAGGCAAATAGCACTGCAGATACCGCACCCGAAGCGCCTAAACTGGCCCAGCGATGGTCATTTTTGTGTTTTAAATAGCTTGGAATAATTGCAGCAATTAAGCCGCCTAAATAGAACAGCACAAAGCCTAGATCATACAAATATTGACGATAAAAGCTTTCAATAATGCTCCCGAAGAAAAACAGCGTGATCATATTGAACAGCAAATGCGTACCATCGGCATGCACAAAGCCATGCGTGATAAAGCGGTCATATTGCCCACGTTGCATGGCAGGTGGCCAAAAGATCAGTCGGTTCATCAATTCTTGTTTGGAAAATGCCAGCAATGAGACAATGACCGTAATGATGATCAGAGTTACGGTATGATTAATGGGTAAATCGAGCATAAACGCCTATTCTTTTAATTGAATTCTGCTGTAATAATGCATCAAAACCAAGTTTGAGTCGAACTTTGTGAATAAATCCGACAATTTTGGTTGATTTTTTTTTATTACCCCGCATCTTCAGTTAAAATAGCCACTTCAGCTTGAGGAAATTATTGTTATGTCGACTGAGAACAGCAGCACAGCAGTTGTAGATGAAATTCCAAACTTATTGATTACGCCAACTGCTCAAGAGTATTTGAAGGATTTATTGGCAAAGCAAAACACACCGGGTATTGGTGTACGTGTTTTTGTGGAAAATCCTGGTACACCGCGTGCTGAATGTTGCATGGCTTATAGTGCACCTGATGAAGTTGTACCAACAGATTACAAACAGGAATACCCAGACTTTCCTGCATTTATTGACACACCGTCTATTCCATATTTATTGGATGCTGTGATTGATTACAACAAAGACCGTTTTGGCGGTCAGTTGACGTTTCGTGCACCGAATTCAAAAGTGCCACGTGTTGGCCCAGATGCTTCGGTAGAAGAACGTATTACTTATGTTTTACAGTCTGAAATTAATCCGGGCTTAGCAGGGCATGGCGGTAATTGTGCTTTGGTAGAAGTTGTGGAAGATGGAGAACATGGTTTAACAGCAGTGTTGAAATTTGGTGGCGGTTGCCAAGGCTGTTCAGCAATTGATGTGACTTTAAAGCAAGGTGTTGAAACTACTTTGAAGCAGCATGTACCAGAATTAATGCGAGTTGTGGATCAAACCGACCATAGCCAGTCTGACGGTGCTTACTTTAAATAAGTTGCTGATTTGAAAATAAAATAACCTCCTAAAACAGGAGGTTATTTTTTTATCTGAAATTAGAATTTAATTTGGTTGATCGGTTGGAAGGTTTAAAATTTGTTGTGCTTTTTCAGAATAATAAAACTTTTCTAAATAGTGACGTGCACGTTGTCTTAAATATTGCTCTGCAATCATTTTTTGAATAATTGGATACAGTAGGTTTTGCAATTGCTGCTGCACCAAAGCTTCATCAATATTCAAATCACGTAATAACAAGTCAAAAGGGCGAGCCTGATTGCGGACATACCATGCATAAACGCCGTCATGTACTTGTTGTTTTAAGTAATCACTTTGACGCAAATGATCCCAGATTTCATGCCCAAGATTCACGGTTTGGGGGAGGTCTTGAATCTCGATATAATTTTTTAAGGTCGAAAGTGGTAAATCTTTAATTTTATGCCATAAATTTGCCTGAAAATGATACAGCTTTTCATCATCAAAATGCTGATTAAGCACTGACTCACTCATTTGTGTCAGTTTTTGCACATTTTTTTGCAAATAATGCTGAATAGCATGATCCAAATTGGTATCGGTCACACTTTCTAAAACAGATTTACCCATTTTCATAAAGCGCGAAACACCAGGAACATTTTTGGCAATTACAGAGTTATCCAAATAGTCCTGAATTGAGTGCTGAATGAGTTGGGTAATCATGGCGGCAAAGGCAGGATTATTTACCACAGTTTTAATTAGGCGTTGGCGATGCCCACTTTTACTGGCAACGTATTGGGCAATTTTATCTATGGTCAAAACTGGGATGACATCGGAAATTTTGCTGTTGTCATTCGCAGGGTGTACCAAGGCAAAGCGGATATGCTCTGCAATTTGTTCAATTAAAAATGAGCTAGCTGGGGTATTTAAAATTTGTTGTTGAATAAGTGCGTAAATTGCTTCCGAGCGCCATAAGTCCTGTAATGTTTGTTTGCGGAACCATTGGTAAAATTGCACAAATTCCATTTGCACAGTTTCGGCTTGAGCAAATTCCTGATCCAAAAAATCTAGGTGAGCATCAATCAGTTGCTCAATCATCGAATGTTTTTGCATGATGGTTGATATAATAATTAATTTAAAGGAATCAGTTTATCAGCAAGTGGGTTTTTTAGGTTCTGTGTTTTAGACAGAAACGGCAAATAATATTGTGCTACTTGTTTTTCTGCTTCCAGTAAAGGCATGTGCCCGACATTATTCAAAATAACAGGTGTTTCCGCACGTTTTAATAATGATTGTAATTCTTTGGCCACTTCAACATTAATGATGCGATCTTGCTTACCCCACAAAATTAGGGTGGGTGCTTCGATAGATGCCGTTAAACGGGCAAAAGAGTCGGGGGTATAAATGCGGTTGAGTTTGACAATTTGCTCAATTGCTTTACGGGTTTGCGCTGAGCGAGAAATCAACACTTCTTCTTGTGCATGCTGAATTTGTGATGACATTGCAGGCGGGTTTTGCATGACTTGTCTGGCAACATCAGCTAAGTCCCCATGCTTGCTCACAATTAAATCATTTAAAGATAAAGGATTTTTGGCATAAGGCGTATTGGCATGTTTATAAATGCCTGCACTGTTGAGTAAAAATAGGCTTTGCGTGTCAAAAGGGTATTGTGCTGCGTAGACTGTTGCAATGGAGCCACCTAAAGAATGACCCGCAACGTGTAAGTTTTCTTCACAATCAATCGCTTCAATAAACTGACGTAATTGCGAGGTGACGTTGGGTACAGAATTGTCAAAATGTGATGGGGTTTTGGTGTCACCGCTATTGGGTAAATCTGGAATAATCACATGATAATCTGGGGTTAAAAATTGTGCCACACGGTTCCAATTGTCACGTGTGCCAGCTAAACCATGAATCAGTAAAATGGTCGGTTTGCTGCGTGAACCGCCCTCGTTATAGCTCCAGACCACATCGCCCACGCGAATATTTTTAGCGGTGAGCCCAGCTTGTTTACGCTGTTGCTGAAAGTGTTGCTGTAGCAATTGTAATTCGGTGCTGTTGGCACTGATTGAATTGTTGGTATTTACAGGAATGTTTTTATTTTGATTGGCACTTTGAGCGAAGCAGGACGCGCTTAGACCCAAAGTGAGCAAAGCCACTTGTAGATAGCGTGATCGTAAAAACTGCAACATGAAAAGTCTTCCCCTGACGAACCCAAACAGGCTCCAATGATTAAGGCATTAGATCTTAGGTCTAATTGCGAAAGATTATTGCTTTTATTGTAGATATTTCACCTAGAAAGTCACCCCTTACTTTTTTGATGGTATGGAAACAAATGGTAGAAAATGTGATACATCTCAAGAAAAATGGAAAAAATTTATAACAAAAATCATGAAATAAAAAAGCATAAGCTAATTTTTTGGCAAGTGACATTCACCCAGTCTGGCTTTAGAATATTGCAACTTCAAAGATCGGTGGTAAATCAAGAATGCTAACAGCTCAAGAAGCTTTAGAACGTCTTAAACAAGGAAACCAACGTTTTGTTTCTGGTGACACCAAACATCCTAAACAATTGTCGCACCAACAGCGTGCAGAAATGGCAGAAGACCAAAATCCATTCGCGATTGTTTTAGGTTGTTCAGACTCACGTGTACCAGCAGAAATGGTATTTGACCAAGGACTGGGTGATCTTTTTGTAATTCGTGTTGCGGGTAACGTGGTTGCGCCATCACAAGTGGGTAGCGTTGAGTTCGCAGCAGAGCGCTATGACTGTGCGGTTGTCGTGGTTTTAGGACACAGTCATTGTGGTGCGATTCAAGCCACAATTGATACTTTAATGTGCCCAGATTGTCCACCATCGGCAAATTTAATGTCGATTGTAAACCGTGTTCGTCCTTCAGTTGAAACCTTAATGCAGACTGAACTGAAAAATGACTTAGCAAAATTATCTAAGCATGCTGTACGTTCTAATGTGTTCGCATCGGTGAATCAATTACGTCATGGTTCAGCAGTTTTAGAAAATTTGATTGAACAAGGTCAGCTCAAAGTAGTGGGTGCAGAATATTCACTCGAAACAGGTGAAGTGGTCTTTTTTGATTTTTAATTAAAGCATCACAGCAAACAGATTGTTCTCAAAGGCGCTTACAAAGCGCCTTTGATATATGGATAAGCATTTTTGAGTAATATTGGCTGAGCTTTGGCATTAGGATGAATTAAGTCTTTTTGCATCAACAGTTTATTTCCTGCAACACCCTCTAAGAAAAACGGCAGTAGTTTGATTTTATACTGCTGACTGACCACTTTATAGTTGTTTTCAAAAGCCTTGCCATAGGCTGTGCCATAGTTTGGTGGCATCTTCATGCCAAAAATCACCACTTTTGCCTTAGCTTTTTGGCTGTGCTGAATCAGACTGGCTAAATTTTTTTGAATCATTTGTGGTGGCTGTCCACGCAAGCCATCATTACCGCCTAACTCAATCACCACAACGTCTGGACGATGGGTCTGCAGCAATTTAGGCAGGCGAGCCAAAGCGCCACTGGTGGTTTCGCCACTGACACTTGCATTGACCACTTTATGCTGTTTCGGATACTGTTGGTCTAAACGTTTTTGCAATAAGTGAACCCAACCTTGTTGTGGTTGTATGCCGTAACCTGCACTTAAACTGTCGCCCACAATCATAATGGTTTTTGCAGACAGCGTGAGCGGACTTAAGCATAGCCCAAGTAGTAGCACACGAGAAAGAACACGACTGTTTAGATTGCGATTTTGCATAATGGGAAACGTATGACTCAAAATACCGAAGAATCTAATATCATGCCACAAACCATCATTTCTGCCCAAAATTTGACACAAAAGATACAACTTGCACAAAAACAATTGACCATTTTTGAGAATTTAAACCTTGATATTCAGGCAGGCGAACAAGTGGCCATTACAGGTCGTTCAGGTTCAGGAAAATCAACCTTATTGGGTATTTTGGCAACATTAGATCAGGCCAGCAGTGGAAAATTGGTGGTGTGTGGCGAGTCGATTGCTGAGTTAAATGAAGAACAACGTGCACTTGTGCGTTTAAAGCATATTGGTTTTGTGTTCCAGTCATTTCAGTTATTGCCGCATTTGACAGCATTGGAAAATGTGATGTTGCCGCTACGTTTGCAGGAAAAATTTAAATATGCAGAAGCCGAACAAAAAGCCCTCAACTTGCTTAAACGTGTGGGTTTAGAACGACAGGCACAGCAAACACCGAAAGTACTCTCGGGTGGAGAGCAGCAACGTGTTGCCATTGCGCGTGCTTTAATTCGTGAACCCAAAATCATTTTTGCTGATGAACCAACTGGCAACCTTGATGGTGAAACTGCAACTGAAATTGAACAATTGTTATTTGAGTTGAACCGTGAATTGGGCACCACTTTGGTTTTGGTGACGCATGACCCTAAACTTGCTGCACAATGTCAGCGTCACTATGCCTTGATAGATGGTCAATTAATTGACCAGTCGGGAGGATGAAATGAATGCGCTGTTTCATCCTTTACTCAAGCAAAGCTTTAAAAGCAGCGGTGTGTATTTACTGATTATTGCACTGACTTTAGCTATTAGTGCGACGACTGCTTTAAAATTTAGTAATGAACAAATTCAAAATGCGGTGGCTTTACAGGCTGCTGAAATGTTGGCGGGTGATTTAGTCCTGAGTGACAATGAACCGATTGCACAAGACTGGCAAGATCAGGCCACAGCACAACGCTTACAACAATCGCATGTAACTGTTTTTAGTTCGATGGCACATACCCAAGACCAATTTGTGATGGTGAATGTAAAAGCCATTGATTCGAGCTTTCCGTTACGTGGTGAGTTAAGGGTGAGTCCTGCATCGGGCAAAATTCAGTCGGGTGAAATTTGGCTAAGTCAGCGCGCTATGGATTTGCTACAGGTCAAATTGGGTGAAACTGTAAATATTGCCGATGCTAGTTTTATCATCACTGCAAAAATTGAACATGACTCCAATCAGGAATTGGGCTTTTCAGGTTTTTCACCTACAGTAATTATTACACAGGCAGATGTGGCACGTACCAATGCAATACAAGTGGGTAGTCGTATTGATTACCGTTTGTTATTGGCAGGTGCAGCCCAAGATACCCAGCGGTTTGAACAGTATTTTAAAGCACATTCAGAACAAGCAGATCAGAACGAGCAGATTGAAAATACTGCTCAAAATATGGAAGAACCGAGCAGCTTAAGATTGCGTAATGCCAGTGAAGGCAACACCCGTTTAATGCGTCCAATTGCCAATTTAGATACCTTTTTGCAATTGGCCAATATCCTCACTATTTTACTGTGCGGCATTGCAATTGGTTTGACTAGTCAGCGCTATGTGCAACAAAATCAGGATCATATAGCCTTGTTACGTTGTATTGGTGCGAGTAAAAAGCAAATTTTAACAGCATATCTAGCTTTGCTTGGTTTGGTCTTACTTATTGCAATAGGTATTGGTAGCGGCTTGGGCATCGCTTTGGGTTATACTTTGCTGCAATTGATGTTGCAACTGATTCCACATTTACAGATTCAATTTTCTGCTTTGGCGATGTTGCTAGGACCATTGCCGATTGCCATGCTAACCAGTGCCGTCGTGCTGTTTGGTTTTGTTTTACCAAATTTACTGCAATTACTGAATACTGCACCAATACGGGTGATTCGTCAGCAAGACAAAAATATGCGTGCATGGTGGTGGATGCTGCTTACAGGCACACTCAGCCTGATTGTATTCTGTGTGGTGCTGACCGAGAGTTTATTGCTGAGCGCATGGGTGATTGGGGCAATTATTGGTTTGTGTATCCTGTTATATGCAGTGGTATGGGGAGTGTTAAAACTGCTGCGTAGTAGTAAGGGCAAAATAGCGGCTTATATTCGTGCACCTGCGACAACAGCATTTCAAATTACTGCAT
Organism: Acinetobacter sp. A2; assembly: GCF_048537555.1. Classification (NCBI taxonomy): domain Bacteria; kingdom Pseudomonadati; phylum Pseudomonadota; class Gammaproteobacteria; order Moraxellales; family Moraxellaceae; genus Acinetobacter; species Acinetobacter sp. A2. The sequence continues at coordinate 2,085,843 of NZ_CP183239.1, read as the reverse complement.
TGGCATTAGGACTCAGCTTGATTACGGTACTAGCGGTGTTACGTACCGATTTGCTCGATCGCTGGCAGCAACAGTTACCTGAAGGCACCCCAAATCAGTTTGTTTACGGTTTACCGCCTTTTGATATGCCTGAGCTAAAACAACAATTAGAGCAGCATCAATGGCACAGTACACCATTGTATCCAAATGTGCGTGGGCGTTTGGTCGCCAAAAATGATCAACCTTTTGCCGAAGCATTAATTCAACAGAGCAATACCTTAAGACGTGAACTGAACTTGACCCAATCAGACAGCTATCCTGCCGACAATATCATTGTAGACGGGCAGGCAGATTTCAGTGCTGTCGGACAGGTGTCGGTCGAGGCCAATACTGCAGCAGAACTTGGCATCCAAATTGGTGATCAGCTCAGTTTTAATTTGCCTGAAGGTATCCTACAAGCCAAAGTCATTAATCTGCGCACGGTGGAATGGGAAAGTTTTAGCCCTAACTTTTTCTTTATTTTTTCACCACATAGCATGGATGAAAATGCAGGTAGTTATTTGGGCAGCTTTTATGTGCCCGAGGCCGATAAGCCTAAACTGATTCAATTGATTCAGCAGTTTGCCAATACAGTTTTTATTGATGTCAGTTTAATTTTGGATGAAATCAAACGTATTGTGAATGTGTTGGTACAGATCATCACGATTTTAGCAATTTTGGTGAGTGTGTCCGGGCTGTTGGTTCTGGTGGCTTGCTTAAATTTACTGATGGATGAACGCAAACGCGAAGTTGCTTTGCTACGTTCTTTTGGTAGTTCTAAACAAAAACTGAAACGTATGCTGAGTTTGGAAATTGGCTTTATGGGCTTTATTGCGGGAATTGTAGCGTGTTTATTTGCCGAAGTGATTAGTGCCGTTGCCAGTTACCGTATGGATTTAATGCTACAACCACACTGGGAAATCTGGCTAATTTTACCTGTATTTATGACTGTGCTTTGTGCTGTGATTGGACGCTATCGTTTAAGTTATTTATGTGATATTCCACCACTGCAAAGTTTGAGGGAGATGAATCAGTCCTGATTCATCTCTTATTTGCCATTTCAGATTGCAATGTCGCTTATGTTGAACCTAAGCTGCGCTGCATCATGCTAAGCAACTCTTGCCAAAGTGGTTGAAGCGGGTCAATCAATTGTTGGCAATACCAATAAAAGACAGCACAAGCCACGAAGGCAATCAACATGCCAAATACTGTAAAGAATGTATTCTGTTGAGTACGTTGCCCCATGTGCCAAAGCAATGCCATTGCTGCGCCCATGAGCATGCCACCAATATGGGCAGCATTATTAATGCCGCTAATCATAAAGCCCATGCCTAAGTTCAGTGCCATCACGATGACCAAAGTTTTACGATCTAGCAAAAACTTTTGCCGTGGTAATTTTGGCAGTAAAGCGAATATAGTGAGTGCTGCTCCAAGCCCCATGACTGCACCAGAAGCACCTGCACCTACGCTAGGTAAAAGTTTAGGATTGGCAACACCTTGTTCAAGCAGGGTGTAACTGTCTTGAATACTGACATAGCCACTGAGCAGACTACCCATCAGCCCTGCGCAGAGATATAAAACTACGAAATAGGCACGCCCAAATAACTGTTCGCTGACGCTGCCAAAAATATACAACGCCCACATGTTTAACATTAAATGTACTAAACCAAAATGAAAAAACATACTGCTGAACAGGCGAATGGGTTCCGCCAAAAAGGTTAAAGGTGCATAATCAGCACCCCAGCGTATTGCATCTTGCGGGCTTGGATTGCTAATGTTCATACCGTTGAACACTTGCCATGCAAACAAAGCCACATTGACTGCAATCAGCAGTGCGGTAAACCACCACAAATGAATTTCAGGTTTATGCCGTACAGCAATCGGGGGATGTTGGGACATAGGCTTAAATAGGCTGTCAATAATTCTAAGCTTAACACGAAAAAATCACGCTTCAGGAGCAATGCACTGACATGAAAGCTTTTTTGATACGAACTTTGTTAATTCTTGTCAGCGTGGTGCTTTTGGTTCAATTATGGATTTTTACCAGCTTGGCATGGTGGCGTACACAGCCAGTGCAATCGACCATGATGATGCGCTTGGATTATTGGGCTGAACCAAGTAAACCGATCAAACACGAATGGCGTGACTATGACCAGCTCAGTGATAATTTAAAACGTGCTGTGGTGACTGCAGAAGATGGTAAGTTTATGCAGCATCATGGCTTTGACTGGGAAGGTATTCAGACTGCATTAGAGCGCAACAAAGACGAAGGTAAAGTTGTTGCGGGTGGATCGACTATTTCGCAGCAGTTGTCTAAAAATTTATTTTTATACAACAAGCGCTCTTTTTTGCGTAAAGGGCAAGAAGTGGTAGCCACTTGGATGATGGAACGTATGTGGTCAAAGCAGCGAATTTTGGAAGTTTATTTAAATTCGGTAGAATTTGGCGATAATATTTATGGTGCTGAAGCTGCGGCACAGCATTATTTTGGAAAAAGTGCCAAAAGTTTAAGTCGTGATCAGGCAATTTTCTTGGCGGCTATTTTAACCAATCCTAAATATTTTCAGGAACACCGAAATGCAGGTGCGCTAAAAGCCCGCAAACGTATGGTACAACGCTATATGCGCTATGCGGAAATTCCTTAAACAGCTCACCATTCAAATATAAATTGTGAAAATATCTATAAAGCCTAATTTTTTAGGCTTTTTTTATGAAAATGTCACAAAATTGAAGCATACTTGTAGCAATGCCAAACATTTTATAAAAGCATAGGTGGGTATGAATACGGCAACTGGCGCGACTCCTGCGCAAACAGAATATACATATAATGATCGCTACATTAACCGCGAACTTTCTATTTTAGACTTCCATTTGCGTGTGCTTGAGCAAGCTGTAGATCCATTGCATCCATTATTGGAGCGCATGAACTTCCTGTTGATTTTTTCGCGCAACCTAGATGAATTCTTTGAAATTCGTGTAGCTGGGGTCATGGAACAATTGGATTTGGGCAATGAAAGCCGTAGTCCAGATGGTTTAACACCAAAGCAGGTGTTAGATCAAATTTCTAAAACCGCACATGCTGCCATTGAGCACCAGTACCGTATTTTAAATCAGGAAATTTTGCCAAAATTACGTGAAGAAGATATTTGTTTCTTGCGTCGTGGTGAGTTAACCCCAGCACAATCGGCTTGGGTGAAAAAATATTTCCAAGAACAAGTTGCGCCTGTACTGACTCCAATTAGCCTAGACCCAGCCCACCCATTCCCACGTTTGGTCAATAAAAGCCTGAACTTTATTGTGACGCTTGAAGGGAAAGATGCGTTTGGTCGTCAAATTGATTTAGCGGTTGTGCCTGCGCCACGTTCATTACCACGTGTTGTACGCTTGCCAGATGAACTTACAGGCGGTAAAGAGCATCACGTGATGCTTTCTGCGATCATTCATGAACATGTGTCAGACTTGTTCCCGGGCATGACAGCAACAGGTTGCTATCAGTTCCGTGTGACACGTAATGCAGATTTGGCTTTAAATGAAGATGTTGAAGACTTGGCCAAAGCTTTAAAAGGTGAATTGAACTCACGTCGTTTTGGTCGTGCGGTGCGTTTGGAAGTCACACACAACTGCCCGAAACCAATTTACGAATACTTGCTGAATGAATTCGATCTTGAAGAAGAGCAACTCTATAAGGTCGATGGCCCAGTGAATTTGGCACGTTTACTGTCTAATTTTAAACGCCCACATTTACGTTATGATTCACATACACCTGCCATTCCAAAGGTGCTAAAAAAGTCTGAAAATATTTTTTCAGCAATGCAAAAACAGGACATCCTGATACATCATCCGTTTGAATCTTTTGCACCAGTGATTAACTTGCTGCGTGAAGCCGCACGTGACCCTCAAGTACTAGCGATCAAACAAACCTTATACCGTAGTGGAGCAGACTCAGAAATTGTGCAAGTCCTTGCAGAAGCTGCACGTAATGGTAAAGAGGTTACTGCGGTGATTGAGTTACGTGCACGTTTTGATGAAGAATCTAACATTGCCGTGGCCAATGTACTCCAAGAAGCGGGTGCTGTTGTGGTATATGGCATTGTGGGCTATAAGACTCACGCCAAAATGATTTTGGTGGTGCGCCGTGAAAACAACAAATTGGTGCGTTATGTGCATTTAGGCACAGGTAACTACCATGCAGGCAATGCGCGTATCTATACAGACTATGGCTTACTGACCACAGACAAAGAGCTGTGTGAAGATGTGCATCGTATTTTCCAAGAGCTGACAGGCATGGGCAAAATGGCAAAACTGAAAAAGTTATTGCACGCACCATTTACCCTGCATGCACAATTGGTCAATTATATTGATGAAGAAATTGCCAACGCCAAAGCGGGCAAACCTGCACAGATTATTGTGAAAGTGAATGCATTGACCGAAATGCAACTGATCAATAAGTTATACGAAGCGTCTCAGGCGGGTGTGCAGATTGATTTAATTATTCGTTCAATTTGCTGTTTGCGTCCAGGTTTACCAGGGCTTTCTGAAAATATTCGTGTGCGTTCAATTGTGGGGCGCTTCCTTGAACATACCCGTGTATATTATTTCTCAAATAATGGTAATCCACGTATTTATTGCTCAAGTGCGGACTGGATGGATCGCAACCTCTTTAACCGTGTCGAAGCATGTTTCCCGATAGAAGATCCTGCATTGAAAAAGCGTATTTATGAACAAGGTTTGCTGACCTATATGCAGGATAATCAACAGGCATGGTTATTACAAGGCGATGGTACTTGGGTGCGTGCTCAACCTGCAGAAGGTGAAACGCCTCACAATGCGCAGCGCTTACTCACTGACAGTATTGTTTAATTCAAAACTTTAAATCAAAATCTGTAAAAAGAGCGATGTTGAACATCGCTCTTTTTTGATCTGAAATTATTTTTATTGGCTCTAGTAAATTGATCTACATTTCAAATATAAGTTTAAGCAAAACAGCAAGTGGCATCATCCACGTTCATGATTTTACGATAAATGCTTTTGACGTAACCATGCACTAATTGTTCTGAGGCATTTAAATTTTCTGCCACTTGTTGTGAGGGCATACCCTGACCAGAAAGCGCTAAAATATCATGCTCAGTTTTAGACAGTGCTAGGGAATGACCCAGAGAAATGATGTGCTGTTCGCATGCTAAGATTTCATTTGCAAGGGTGCGATCAAGCGGAGAGCCGCCCCGTAAGATGGTACGAATCTGCATTTGCATTTCTGCAAAACTCTGATCACAAAAGACATAGGCAGAAATACCTAAGTGAATCGCCTGTAACAATTGTTTGGGCATATTCGAGGGTAATACGGCAACCACTAATGTGTCTTTACGAAAGTGTTTTAAGTTTTGAATAAACTCAATATCTGCTTTTGACCAATCTTGCAGATTAATAAACACAATATTGGGTAAGTGATGCTGCACCATGAGAGTTGCATGCTGTAAAGAAGTACTGCTTAACAGTAATTCTTCTGGGTAGCCAAAATTCATTAAAATATCGCTTAAGTCGTTTAACTGCTCGACGGAATGATCAATCAGTAAAACAGGCACAGGCAAAATCAGATCTCTATGAATCATTGCAAGTACTCCTGTTTTGCTCAATGAAAAAATCTTGATTCTTAATTAACGCTATTTTGCAAAATATTAGGGAGTCTGAATATCCTTGAATATAGTGATTTTTAGCAAAAAAGGTAAATATAAATAATTGTTGTTGCGTATGTTTTTCTAAATATTGTAATTATGTGAGTTGTGTAACAATAATAGGATTCCTTTTAAAGATTTGCACCTAAATATGCAAAAATCAATAAAACAGCAATTTTTTATTTTATTTATATTTTTAAATCACTTAAATCCATAAAAAGGATTGGTGTTTGATAGGTATTATAACGAAGAATAAAAAAGGAGCCGTTTAGGCTCCTTGATTACAACAGCATTTTTATATTGTAGTTTGAGTGATCTTTTGTAAAATTTGTAGCAAAACGTCAAACTCACTGTGTAACGGTGTGCTTTTACGTGTTACCAAAGCTAAAGTACGGCTTGGTGCGGCTTCAATGCTTTTGATTTGTAAATCTGGATTCGATTTAATCATGGCATTATGAATTGCAATTTCAGGTAATAGGGTAAAACCTAAATTTGCAGATACCATTTCAACCAAGGTTGGTAAAGAGCTGGCTTTTAAACGGTGATCATTTTTGCGCTCACCAATTGGGCAGGCACTTAAAGTGTGGTCACGTAAGCAATGGCCTTCTTCAAGCAACATGAGGCGTGATAAATCCAGATCATCTAAAGAATTGGCCTGAGCTGATTTTTGGTCACCCTTGTGATAAACCAAGAATAAGTCTTCTTTCGAAATTTCAGCGACTTTTAAACCACGCGTATCGAATGGTAGTGCTAACACCACCATATCTAAATTGCCATGTTCCAGTTTTTCGACAATTTTCTCGCTTTGAGCTTCGTGCAAATGTAGCTGAATTTTAGGCAGTTGTTTATGCACTTCATCTAACAACTGCGCCAAAATAAACGGAGCAATGGTTGGAATTACACCGAGGTGTAAATCACCCGTGAGGGGTTCACTCATTTCACGGCTTAAACGCATTAAGTCCTGTGCATCTGCGAGCAGAACACGGGCGCGTGCTACGACTTGTTCACCCAATGGGGTTAAACGTACATTCTGTCGATCACGTTCAACTAAAACGCCGCCAAGAAGGCGCTCTAGTTCCATGATCCCGCCCGACAAAGTCGACTGAGTTACAAAAGAACGGCGAGCCGCTTCTGTGAAATGTAACGTTTCAGACAGTGTAACGAGGTATGACAGCTGTCTTAAAGATGGTAATGCAGCCATAGTGTCCTAATGATTATGATTTAAAGTGGTGAGCAAACAGTCCACTAAGATGAGGAATAAAGTGTGGGGGAATATCATGCCCCATTCCTTTAATTAACTCAAACTTAGCGCCCGGAATCGCTTTCGCAACAGCTTTACCATGCCCTGGTGGGAGCAAACGATCCTGCGAACCATGTACCACAAGGGTAGGGTGCTGAATTTGTTTGTCCAGTTGTAGCAACGAGCCTGTACATAATATTGCTAAAAACTGTTGAAGTACACCCGCTGGATAATAACTTCGTTGATATAATTTACGTGCGGTTTGCATGGCTTCGAGTTGGTTCACGTAGCCAGGTGAGCCTATCACCTTAAATAGTTTCAAACTATGATCAACAATACCATTTTCATCCTGCGATTTTGGTCTTTCTAGCAGACTGAACAGTTGTTTAGGAAAGGGTGGTGGTAAAAAAGGCTGATTGTTGCTGGTAAATAATAAGCCTAAATTATTCACTTTATCTGAATATTTTGCTGCAAGGATTTGCGCAATCATGCCGCCCATTGAAGCACCGATGACATCAGTCTTTTCAATGCCCAAGCGCTCTAAAAGTAGCGCTGCATCTTCCGCCATGTCATATAAATTATAAGGCGCGCCTTGGTTTTGTAGCCCTAAGCTAAAACGCCCCATCATTTTATAGGTATTTAGGCGTGGGCCTTTATGGCGAATTTTTGACGACAAACCAATATCCCGGTTGTCATAGCGGATCACCCGATAACCCTGATCAATTAAAGATTTACAGAAGAAATCGGGCCAATACAACATTTGCGCACCCAGCCCCATGATCAGTAAAATTGGCGGATCTTCAGTCTTACCGCCAATTTCGACATGCAACTCAATTCCATTGCCTAAATCGACCTTGGTTTCGTGCATAAATGCCGTATAAGGCGAAGTATTAAACTGAAGTGCGCTATTCATGTTGTTGTCCTCATTCAAGGCAAAGCCGAAGCCTTGCCCTTATTATTATTTTATTCTGTTATTGGCAATAAGTCTGGCACTAATTTAGTCAAACTCAAGCGTTGTTTAGCCGCAGTTGCTCCTAAAAGTACAAAGCCACGCAGGGTGTCAGTTTGGTCATAAGCTCTAGCAATCATGCCATCATCAAACTCTTCAGTATGCCAGTTCACATCTACCCCAAGTGGTGCAGGTAAAACAGTGAGTGGTGCAGCTGGTGTTTTAACCGCAACAGGCATGGCAGGGTAGTGCACCTGTGTGGTTTCACCATTTAAGGTTTTAGCTAAGGCACGTGCCTGCTGCATAATTGGCATTACATATGGCAAAAGAATTCCATTCACTTCGGCACAGTCACCCACTGCATAGATATCAGCTTGGCTGGTTTCGAGTTGTGCATTGGTCAATACACCACGGCTGGTTTCAATGCCTGCAGTTTTGGCCAGTGCAATATTCGGTTGTAAGCCAATTGCAGACAGAACGACATCGGCAATTAAAGATTGACCGCTGGTAATCGTCACTAAATAGTCGTCATTTTTAATTTTTGAAACTTTTTCAACAGTTGTGCCAAGTACAAAGTGAATGCCTGTTTCTTCTAAATTTTGTTTAAATGCGCTGGCAACATAATCAGGTAGTAAACGCCCAAGAGGTTGGGGCGCAAGGTCAATCACCGTGACTTGATGACCTGTTTGCTGTAAGTCGTTGGCAAATTCACAGCCAATTAAGCCTGCGCCTAAAATCACGACACGTTTGTCTTGGCGTTGTTCGAGCTGTTGGCGGAATGCTGTGTAATCACTTAAGTTATTTACAACATGAATGTCATCGCTGCCATCACCTGCAATGGCTAAACGTACAGGGTTAGCGCCCACTGCTAAAATCAGTTTGGAATAAGGCTGACGGCTGCTTACACCATCTTTTTCAATTTCGAGTACATGTGCTTCTGCATCAATCGCTTTTACCCAAGTCTGCGTTGCAATGCGCATATTGAGTTGGCTTGCCATTTTCTCTGCATCGCCCAAGGCAATTTGTGCAGGTGCTTTATTGCCTGCCAAAGCATTAGACAAGGTTGGTTTCGCATAGTTGGTGGCATCGTCTGCGCAGATCATGAGTAATTCATGTTCTGTATTGAGTTTACGGAATTCGCGAGCAACAGTATAACCTGCCATGCCTGAACCAATAATAACGATAGGATGCATAGGGTGTACTCCAAATTAGGGCATAGAAATAGGCGTTAAAAAAAGACCATGCGGCATGGTCTTTTAATGGTCTTAAACTTCAATCATTTCAAAGTCCGCTTTTGAAACGCCGCAGTCTGGGCAAGTCCAGTCATCAGGAATATCTTCCCACAATGTACCTGCCACAATACCGTCTTGAGGCCAGCCTTCTGCTTCGTCATAAATCCATCCACAAACGATGCATTGATATTTTTTCATTCAATTCTCCATAAACCGATCTTTAAATTTCTAGATCAGCAAAAACTTATCTACGACCAGATACATGATATGACTTTTAGTATATCTATTTGATTAAATTTTTACGCAGTTATACGGCTAAAGTAAAGTAAATAAGCGATTTTAATGTGCTGCACAGCAGATTGAATAGCAGCTGAGGACAAAACTCGACTGAAAAAGCCTGACTTGCCTTATTTTCTACAATGAATCAGGTGGTTTTATTGTGGAAAATTCATCTTATTTGGGTTTTTGTAGTTATTTAAGACCTTGGTCGTACAGAATATTAAGCGTGATTTTGATATTTTATAATTGAATTTCTATATGTTTAAATCTTTAAAACAATATATATCTAATTAAATCAATAATTTGTTTATTTGTTGGGTGCTGTGAATACTTGTCTTGCCGATTTGATCACTAGCCTTAATTGAAAATAAACGTTAAAATTCAACCATTCTTTAGTCACATTTCTGATCTTCCATGAGCAATTTGTCTACTTTTTTGTGGTCGCATATTCGTACTGTTCCTCATTTCCCAAAACCAGGCATTGATTTTTATGATTTAACGCCGTTGTTTATGAATAATTTGGATTCATTAACAGATGCGTTAATTGCCAGTATTCCTGCAGAACAATTGGCCGAAGTTGAAAGCTTTATTGCAGTTGAAGCACGTGGTTTTGTGTTGGCAAGTTTGTTGGCACAACGTACAGGTAAAGGTTTAGTACTTGTACGTAAAGCGGGTAAATTGCCGCCTCCAGTGGTAGGTGTAGGTTATAGCTTAGAATACGGTTTAGACCGTTTAGAAATGGCTGCCGATGTAAAATCACAAAAAGTGATTATTGTAGATGACGTACTGGCGACTGGTGGTACTTTAAAAGCAGTAAAACAATTGGCAGAAAAATGTAAGCATCAAGTATTGGGTGCAAGCATTTTCCTAGATTTACCAGATTTGCATAAAGATTTAGGTTTAGAGATTTGGTCTGTGTTAGACAACAAATCTAAACCTGAGCAAGCGGTGGCGTAATAGAAATAAGCATCGCTGCATTTTTTAAGTCATACCGTACTTAAAATGACAGAAAAAAGCCTGATCACTTTATTGGATCAGGCTTTTTTATGGAATCAATGAATAAAAAAGTTATAGCAAAACTATTTGCCCAAATAAGCTTGCTCAATTTGTTGAATACAAGGGTTGATATTTTCTGGATGCAATAAACGATGATGCCCTGACTCGAAGGTAGAGGTCTGCATATAGTTTTCTAAAAATTCTTGTGCTGCGTGCATATCCAGAATTTCATCGCCCAATTCCAAATAGGCGACTTGCGGAATATCGTGTTGTAAATCTGCATCGGAAATAGCAGGGTAATCATCACGAAAGCTTGGCGCTAAACTTGGATTAGCCACCACGCAAGGGATGTGATGGAACAAGGACATTTTGAGTGCCCAGTAGCCCCCTAAACTATGCCCAACCAGAATTTCAGGTTTAATTTTTTGGATGATGTTGTGGTAAAAATCTGCCACTGTTTGATAATTCAGGTTGCGATAATCGACGTTGATGCAAAATTTTTGCTCTGCATCAATGGCATGGAATTTGGTCGATTCCCGAGAGGAATCTAACCCATGTAAAAACAAGACTTTTAAAGCACATGTATTCATTGCCAGATTCACATAGTCGATTATTTTCATAGAACAGATTTCATAGTACAGATCGTGATTTTTAACTCGGTTTGGCTGAAACTAAAAATAGCGACCAAAAACGATCTTTTTCATCTATTTTCTGATCAATATTGTAGTGCGCTCGGGCAAAGAAAGAAGTTAGCTTTTGGTCTAAGTCAACAAAAAGCTATAAAAGCAAGGGGCAATTAAAAAAATATATAGACCGAGTTAGAGAAGGCATACGAAATCGTGTCTAAATCTGCTATTCTATTGAACTTCTTTTTTTAGTAATTATTCGAGGCAGAGATGACGCAACATAACGCTCAATCGACTTCTGAACCCATTATTTCCGAAAACGATTTAATTGCGCAGCGTCATGCCAAGTTAAAGCAAATTCAAGAACAAGCGCAGGCGAAGGGTACTAGTCCTTGGCCAAATACATTCAAGCGCGAACATTATGCAGAAGACTTACAGGCCCAATTTGCAGAAATTTCTAAAGAAGAAATTGAAGCAGGTGAAAAAGTTTATGTGTCTGTAGCGGGTCGTGTGATGCTGAACCGTGGTTCATTCATCGTGATTCAGGACATGACTGGACGTATTCAGTTGTATGTGGCTCGTAAAGAACTCAGTGCTGAAACCTTAGAGACTATTAAAAGTTTAGACCTTGGCGATATTATTGCAGTCAAAGGCTATATTGGTCGTTCAGGTAAAGGTGATTTATATGTTCATATCGAACATTTTGAATTGCTTACCAAATCATTACGTCCACTTCCAGACAAATACCACGGTCTAAGCGATACTGAAGCAAAATACCGTAAGCGTTATTTAGACTTGATCGTAAATGAAGATACACGTAAGACTTTTGAAATTCGTGCCAAAGTGGTTTCGGGTATTCGTGCATTCTTAACCGAACAGCGTTTTATGGAAGTTGAAACGCCAATGATGCATGTGATTCCAGGCGGTGCATCTGCGCGTCCATTTGAAACGCATCATAATGCTTTAGATATGCCATTATTCTTGCGTATTGCACCTGAACTATATTTAAAGCGTTTAGTGGTTGGTGGCTTTGAGCGTGTGTTTGAAATTAACCGTAACTTCCGTAATGAAGGGGTGTCTACGCGTCATAACCCTGAATTTACCATGATCGAATTCTATCAAGCTTATGCTGACTATAAAGACTTGATGGCATTGACTGAGCAAATGCTCGAAAAGTTAGCTTTGGATATTTTGGGTACTACAGATGTGCCGTATGGCGAAGAAGTGTATAGCTTCAAAGGTCCATTCAAGAAAATTTCTATGTTTGATGCCATTCTTGAGCATAACCCTCAGTTTACGCCAGACAATGTCAATGACCGTGAATTCTTGGCAAAATTTGTGCAGGAAGAATTAAAAGAGCAAGTGAAACCAGGTTTTGGTTTGGGTAAACTGCAAACCATCGTGTTTGAAGAAACGGTGGAAACACAATTACGTCAGCCGACTTTCATTACTGAATATCCTGCAGAAACTTCGCCTTTGGCACGTCGTAATGATGATAATCCACACATTACCGACCGTTTTGAGTTCTTCATTGGTGGTCGTGAATTGGCAAATGGTTTTTCTGAGTTAAATGACCCGATTGACCAAGCTGAGCGTTTCCAAGCACAGGTTGCAGAAAAAGACGCTGGTGATGATGAAGCAATGCACTACGATGCAGACTTCGTTGAAGCATTGGAATACGGCTTACCACCAACAGCGGGTGAAGGGATCGGGATTGACCGTTTGGTTATGTTGTTTGCCAACGCTGCCAGTATTCGTGATGTGATTTTATTCCCGCACATGCGTCATAAAAACTAAGTCTTAGATTGTTCTTGTCCAGATAAAAAATAACCTGCTGAAAAGCAGGTTATTTTTTGATTACAACTTAATAATTAAGCGCTTGCCACCAATTTTTTAATCGTAGGGCGTTGACGTTGGCTTGCAAGCCATAAATCATGCTGCATTTGTAAATTCAGCCAAAACTCTGGTGAGGTTTCTAAAGCTTCACTTAAACGAAGGGCCATATCTGCAGAAATTCCAGTATGACCATTCAAAATACGAGATAGGTTTGCACGCGTCACTCCAAGTGCTTGAGCCACCTCAGTCACAGAAGTTTCACCAATATATTCGCGTAACATTTCACCTGGATGAGGTGCATTAAACATCATATTCATCTTTGTACTCCTGCGCTAGAAGCTTAGTGATAATCCAAATAATCTACGATGTAGACATCACCATCTTCAAATTTAAAAATTACTCGCCAATTACCATTTACTGTTAGTGACCACTGATCTTGTAGATTCCCACTCAATTTATGTAAACGCCAATTGGGTGGGGTTCGCAAATCATTCACTGTAGATGCAGCATGTAATGCTGCAAGTATTAAACGTAATTTTGTAGAATGCGCTGCTTGAATACCTGCTGTTGAACCAGTTTGGAAAAAAGCCTGAAGACCTTTATGTTTAAAACTCTTAATCAAGCCTTTGTACCCAAATGTATTGTGTATATGAACAGTATACGTTAATTTCGAGTTTAATCAACCAACCTGTTCAGGGCTGTACTGTGAGGGATTCGCAGAATTTTAAAGTGAAGAGGCTTATAATAGTGCCGTCTGAATCCGTACTTTCATATCTAAAGTTTGTTGCAAAATATGCGCTTTCATCCAAGCCACTTGTTCGCCCATGGGGTTGGTTTTCATGGCTGTGTTTAAAAAATCGAGTTTCTGCTGCGTAAATAATTGCGTTTCAATGGCTTGGTATAGTTCTGCTGTGGTCGCATTTAAAGGCATTTCCACCAAATAAAACCCTTTAGGGTAATTATAAAAAGCATAGATCAGGTTAAAGGCTTTTTGGTCGGCCTTTAAATTACCTGCACCAATTTCATAACTGCGATCTTGGTTACTGTGCGTGATACCCAATAAAAAGGAAAGCTTATCTGCATGGCAGCGTAAACCAAATTGTAGGCCAATTTGATCTGCGCTGAGTTCGTGTTGCACAAACACGTTGAGCATGGAACCATCATCATTCAGTGGTTCCTGAAAAATCAAAAGCTCAGGGCTGTGCTGATAGAAAAAACCAGCCAATTTTGCCTGTTCAAGTTTGGATTTAATGGGTTCAATATGCGGCATGGGAGAATCTTAAAACTAAAAATATGGCTTTACTTTAAGCATTTTTTTAGCGGGGTAGAAGCGTTAGATTAGATGAATAATCTATTAACTTATTGGAAAAAGTGAGGCTAAAAAGTATAAAATTGACTGTGTTAATTTATTTCATTGGCATTAAAATTTGTAGCCATAAAAGAATAAATTACTGATTAAATAAAACTTATACTGCTTATTGGTTTTCTTTTATATGAGCTTTTTGCATATAAATATAATAAAACAAGCAATAGTTAGCATAACTAAATCACTATAATCAAGATCAAATTTTATCTGTGTTATTTGGACACAAGTTTAAGTATATCCGGTGTGATCAATGTCAATAAATCAGGAACGACTTACTCATCTTAAACAGCTTGAAGCTGAGAGTATTCATATTATCCGTGAGGTTGCAGCTGAATTTGAAAATCCAGTCATGCTGTATTCGATTGGTAAAGATTCTGCGGTAATGCTGCATTTGGCTTTAAAAGCATTCTACCCTGCAAAACTCCCATTTCCACTGTTGCATGTCGATACAGGCTGGAAATTCAAAGACATGATCACTTTCCGTGACAACATGGCAAAACAGCACGGTTTTGATTTAATTGTCCATCAAAACCAAGAAGGGGTAGATGCCAACATCAACCCATTCGATCATGGCAGTTCTAAATATACCGACATTATGAAAACCCAAGGCTTAAAACAGGCATTGGATAAATATGGTTTCGATGCCGCTTTTGGTGGTGCGCGTCGTGATGAAGAAAAATCACGTGCCAAAGAGCGTGTTTATTCATTCCGTGATGCCAAACACCGTTGGGACCCTAAAAACCAGCGTCCTGAGCTATGGAATTTGTATAACGGTAAAGTCAACAAAGGCGAGAGCATTCGTGTGTTCCCATTGTCTAACTGGACTGAATTAGACATCTGGCAATACATTTACCTAGAAAGCATTCCTTTAGTCCCATTGTACTTGGCTGCAGAACGCCCTGTGGTTGAGCGTAGTGGTACTTTAATTATGGTTGATGATGAACGTATGCCTTTACTTGAAGGTGAAGTTCCACAAATGAAATCGGTACGTTTCCGTACTCTGGGCTGTTATCCGCTTACGGGTGCAGTCGAATCAGCAGCAAATACCTTGCCTGAAATTATTCAGGAAATGCTATTGGCAACCAGTTCAGAACGTCAGGGTCGTATGATTGACCACGATGAAGCTGGCTCGATGGAAAAGAAAAAACAGGAAGGCTACTTCTAATTCATCTCCCTTCAAGAAATCCTCCTTTCATAGCAGGAGGATTGAGCGAGATGAAAAACTGGTTTCTAAAGAATATGTGGAGCTTTGAGCAATGTCTCATCAATCGAATTTAATTAGCCAAGACATTTTGGCGTACTTAAAACAACACGAAAACAAAGATCTACTGCGCTTTTTAACTTGCGGTAATGTAGATGATGGTAAATCGACCTTAATTGGTCGTTTGTTGTACGACTCAAAATTGATTTATGAAGATCAATTGCAAGCGGTAACCCGTGACTCGAAAAAAGTTGGTACTACGGGCGATGCTCCTGACTTGGCCTTACTGGTCGATGGCTTGCAAGCCGAGCGTGAGCAGGGCATTACCATTGATGTCGCTTACCGTTATTTCTCAACTGAAAAACGTAAGTTTATTATTGCCGATACTCCAGGGCATGAGCAGTACACTCGCAATATGGCGACAGGTGCATCGACCTGTGATTTGGCGATTATTCTGATTGATGCGCGTTATGGTGTGCAAACCCAAACCCGTCGTCATACCTATATTTCTAGTTTATTGGGTATTCACAACATTGTGGTTGCCATTAATAAAATGGATTTAGTGGATTACTCAGAAGCACGCTTTAATGAAATTCAGGCGGAATATGCCAATTTTGTGAATCAATTGGGTGACCGTAAACCATCGAATATTATCTTTACACCTATTTCTGCCTTAAATGGCGACAACGTGGTGAACAGATCGGAACATACGCCGTGGTATGCGGGCGACACCTTAATGGGTACCTTAGAGTCGGTAGAAATTAACCGTAACACGGCACACAACGATTTCCGTTTCCCGGTGCAATATGTGAACCGTCCAAACTTAGATTTCCGTGGATTCTGCGGTACGATTGCTTTGGGTGATATTCATGTTGGTGACCGCATTGTGGCTTTACCATCGGGCAAAAGCTCAACCGTGAAAGAGATTGTGACCTTTGATGGTAACCTAGAACATGCCATTGCAGGACAGGCTGTTACCCTGACCTTAAACGATGAAATTGATATTTCACGTGGTAATGTGTTGGTGCGTGAAGATCAGGCACGTCCTGAAATTTCACGTGCTGTAAATGCCACAGTGGTGTGGATGGCCGATCAGCCTTTATCGATTGGTAAGTTGTATAACTTAAAAGTGGGTACGCAAACTGTGCCTGCGAAAGTCACTGCAATTCATTACCGCACCAATGTGAATACTTTGGAACAGGTACAGGTTGAACAACTTGAACTGAATGCAATTGCTAATGTAACGATCGAATTTGATGCACCAGTCGTATTTGACCGTTATCAAGACAGCCGTTATACAGGTTCATTTATTTTCATTGACCGTCTAAATAACGTGACCATCGGTGCAGGTATGGTTGAAGCTTGTGTAGAATGGTCTGCACACAGCGCGCCAGTCACTGCAGAAGATCGTGCTGCACGTTTAGGTCAGAAGCCTGCTGCAGTCAGCGTTTCAAGTCAGATTTTAGCGCAGGCTCAGGCCATAGAAAGCTTGTTGATTCAGCAGGGGATTGTTGCAATTGCCAAAGCAGGTTTAGATGCTACGCAAGTTGCATTGCTGCGTGAAACAGGCATTGTGGTGATTAGTGATGTAGAAAGCGGTGCCGATGCGCAGTTAAGTGCAGACAGCATTGAAGAATTGGCAGAAAAAATTATTGCACTGGTTCGTTTATAAAATCAGATTTGTTTATAAAATCGTAGCTGCAATACAGATGAACCCGCTTTCAAATGAAAGCGGGTTTTTTATGGGGTAAAAACTATAAGATTGTTGTGCTCAAGATTGCTCAAATCGCTCTGTATTAAGATGTTTGAGCATGGGGGTGAAATGCCCATAACTAATTTTTTGTGGTTGAATTTCAAAATCATATTTTTGATAAAACATCAGCGCAGTTTGTGTGCTAAACACACTAATTTGCGATACATTTTTAGCCTGTAAATGTGCAATAGCTTCAAATAACAAGGCTTGACCAATACCACGCTGTTGCACTTCAGGTGCAATCGCATGGTGTAAAATTTGCCCGCGATCACTCATCATAATAAAACCAACCACCACATGCTGTAGGACATAGACCCAGCAATTGTTGTAGTGCAACAGCATTAAAATATTTTCATAGTTTTTCGTTTCAAGCCACGCCTGAATTTTGGCTTCATTACGTTGATGATCTTGAATACAAGACCGAATACTGGCGTGTAATACCGCAACCAAATCGGAGACATCTTGAATTTGTGCAGTTCTAATCATCTAAGCTTATAGTTATAGATAAAAACAAGGCTCTATTGGACGGGAAAACATCTGCAAGAAATAGCAGAAATTTGTTGTGTTTTGCTTCATTATGATGAAGCTCAAGTCGTATTTTTGAGTAAAAGCGTAGTATTGTGTAATTCAAGCATGCCTAATTGAATTTAAGTATAAGAAGCTTATTTCTGTTTTTGTTTATGATCTTTAGCAGTATAGGTTTAGGTTTAATCCGTTGCTAAGGATGTGTTCGCACAGTACACAGAATAGACGCTAAGCGCTGAAATCGTTATGCTTTATTCAAGCGCCTGAATAAGAGCGAAGACCAAGATGGCAAAACTATTGTTGTGGATTTTGTTCTTCATTGCAGTCTATGCAGTGTGGAAAGTCTGGTTCAAAATAAAAATTAATCGTAGCTTTCAGCAAAGCTGTCAAGATATGGCCAATATCGTACAAGACCCAATTACCCACAAAGCACCTCGTGCTGTAGAAGAAGTGGTTGAAGAAGTCGCCGAATACGAACAACAATTATTTGACGATGTTGCAGCGTTATTTTTAAGCCTAAAAGTTTCTACTTCCGACCCTGATGATGCTACTACTATTCAGCAAGAATTACTCAATAAAATGCCTGCTAAAGCTCAAACGCAGATTCGTCAGTTAGATTTAGGTGAGTGGTCTATTTATTGGAGTTTTTATCAACAATCTTTGGAATATTATGTGGGTAAATATGGTGTTTTTATTACCCATGTAGACCGTTTTGGACAAGAACATAAATATAATCATACAGATGTGTAAAGCCAATTTTATTGGGTGTTTATTTTTATTGTTTTGACTTAGTGCTTAAATCAGTCTGAGTTTGAGCAGTATTACAGAAACAAGGTATCATGCATTTTTCTTTTACATAGGCTGCATCAATGTCGGTTTTAGAAATAATTGCTGTATTGATCAGTGTCTTAGGCGTGACGTTAACCATCAAACGGCATATTGCTTGTTGGGTGGTAAATTTTATTGCCTGTTTGCTGTATGCCTATTTATTCTTTGAATATCAATTGTATGGCGAAACAGTATTGCAAACTCTATTTATGGGAATGGCAATTTACGGTTTTTACCAGTGGAAAACTGCACAGCAAGACACTCAAGCTATCGTGATTCAGACCTTATCACAAAATAAAATGCTGCAGCAGCTTGTACTTAGTATGGGTTTGGGGCTTATTTTTGGTCTAAGTTTAATGCAGTGGACGCAGGCATCTGTACCGTTATTAGATGCACAACTTGCAGCTTTGAGTCTGTTGGCAACCTATTGGACCAGTCGTAAATATTTGGCCACATGGCTGCTTTGGATTGTGGTCGATCTACTCTACGTAGGCATGTTTATTTATAAAGCTTTATTTTTAACCGCAGCACTTTATGTTGGATTTGTGGTATTGGCTTATTTAGGATGGCGTGAATGGAGCAAAATACGTCAGCAACAACATGTGCAAGCTTTGCCTTAAAGGATAAGCATGAGTAACCTGATCCATTTTAAACAGGCACAGCTTGCTCAGTTTGATCATCTTGCACAAAATATTCTGTCTAATCCTGAACGTTATTTACAGTTCGATTCAATTGCAGATTTTTATCAGGCCCAATGGTTGGATGATTTTCCCCAAGGCACCACTTGGTATGCCACAGGATTGGATGATGGGGCAGAGCATTTTTATGCCAAAATTGAATTTTGTGGGCATTATCTCACTCTGTATAGCCATGATATTTATGCAGCTGAATTTGGCATCCTACACACAGATTTGAACAATTAGAGTCAATGACAGCAGGTGGAAAAAATACTTTAATAGCCTGAAAATAAAGTTGTATTTAGGATATAAAACAACTTATACCCGTTGAGCATCAGCCAAATTATATTGCACGATGATGCTAGACCTATTCCATCAATAAACAAAATAAAAGGAACTCAAATGGCTCATCAATTTACTGTTAATGCCACCATTCATGGCGTTTCAATTGACGAATTTAAGCGTTTAGTGGCAGATATTGCGTTACATGAAGCGGTGTGTAAACGTATACCAGGTGAAAATTTAGAAATTTTAGAATCAAAAAAGAATGGTGATATTTACACCCTGCGTCGTGCTTATAACTTGGATGTGAATATTCCAGATATGGCAAAAAAACTATTAAAAGATGCATTTCGTTTAAAACGTAATGATGTGACCAACTTATCAGCACTTACTTCTACAGTTGAGTTGGGCGCTAACTTACCTTTGGAAGCCAAAGGCGAGCGTACCGTTACAGGTAATCAAGAAAAAATTGAAATTCAGTTGGACTGGACCATTAAAGTTAAAGTTCCATTGATTGGTGGTATGTTAGAAAAACATGCAGAAGGTGAAATCCGTCGTTTCAGTGAGCTAGAAATTAGCATTGTAGAAGATGAGCTTAAGAAAAATTTAGCCGCTTAAACTGTTTATTTAAAACACGAATGCTTAATTTGTATTTAGCGCTGCCTATTGGGTGGCGCTTTGTTTTTTTGTAGCTGGGATGGCTGCACTTGGTCATTTGCAGCACTGGTTTTTAAGTCAATTGTAGATGCGAAGCATAATATATTAATTATTTAAATATATTATATTTATTATGCTACTATTTTAATCACATCTAAATTGACTCTGAGATCAACCATGAAATTGATTAAGCTGTTGTGTCTGTCTTTATTCCTGAGCTTTGCAAGTCTATCGCCTGCTATGGCAGAGAATAACAAAGATCCGCTATTTGTATTGCTCACCAGTAATGATGCACACCGTACCAAAATGGCAATTGGCATGAGCAATAACCAGTTTGGCAAAGGTCATCCACTGACCATTTACTTGGTTGATCAGGGTGTGATGTTGGCATCTAACCGTTTTGAACATAAATATGCTGAGCATCAAAAAATGCTAAAAAGCATTATGGCCAAAGGTGGTGAGGTCTATATTTGCAAAATGTGTATGGATCAGTATGGTGTTGCCGAGGGTGATTTAATCAAAGGTTTAAAATATTCAAATCCAGATGTGATGGGTGAAGCGATTTTCCGCCCAGGCACACAGACCCTGAGTTGGTAATATTGCTGCTTTAAAGTGCAAAAGCCTTGTTGAAAAACAAGGCTTTTTTTATTGAAGGAAGTTTTAACGCATGGCGTATTTTTTTAAACGATAATCCAGTGCGGCACGTGAAATTCCCAATAAGCGGGCAGCTTCAGATACATTCTGTTTGGCTTTTTGCATGGCGGTCATAATCAGTTGTTGCTCATGCTGTTCTAAGTCAAAACCTTCGGTGACCAATCTGTCTAAATCTGTGCTGCCGTGCACATCTTCAGCATCGTGTTCATGCTTTTGTGGGAATAACGCATTCAGTTTAATCATTTGTTGATCTTCGGTGAGTAATACTGCACGCTCCAACAAGTTTTCCAGTTCACGAATGTTGCCTGGCAAAGCATAACTTTGCATAAAGGCGGTGGCTTTTTCACTTACTCCCTGAATTTGTTTGTCGTACATTTTTTCAAAGCGTTTTAAAAAGTGCTCAACTAAAAGGGGGATATCTTCAGAATCACAAGCGGGTTTACCGCATTTACTGTGAGTTGGCACTGAATCTGCGTATTAAACCGAGAAGAAGACTAAAACGGCATGCGCCTGAACCATTGAAAGAACCAATCCGAGAAAATCAGGTTTGGTCATTAGATTTTATGCATGATCAGCTTTCCGATGGTCGCAAGTTTCGATTATTGAATGTGATTGATGATTACCGCCGCGAAGGCCTAGCCATTGAAGCAGGGTTCTCATTGCCCACAATCAGGGTTATTCGTACGTTGAATCAATTGCTGGAGTGGAGAGAAAAACCGTTAGTGATCCGATGCGATAATGGTCCCGAATTTATCAGTCACGAATTTGTGCGCTGGGCTACTGAGCATGGTATTCGTATTGAATATATTCAACCGGGTAAGCCACAGCAGAATGCGTATATTGAACGCTATAATCGGACCATACGTTATAGTTGGCTGAGCAAGCATTTATTTGATACTTTGGATGAAGTACAAGATTATGCAACAAACTGGTTGTGGCATTACAACCATGAAAGACCACATCAAGCTAACAAAGGAAAGCCACCTCTAATGGCTGCTTAACCTCTACTTTTAACTTCGGTTATTTATGGGAGGATTACCCCACAAGGTTGGGAGTTTTCGACCAAACTGTCTTATAGCTTCAATACTGAAAATGACGATACTAACTATCAATCGGGTGATTATTTTGCTGGGGATTATGCAATCGGTTATCAATTGAATGATCAACTCAAACTTGCGCTAGAAGGCTATATGTTTAAACAAACCACAGATGATGAAGTGAACGGTGCCAGTATTGGCAATAAAGGACAGGCGTTGGCATTTGGCCCTGCAATTCAATATAAGAAGGATAACTGGTCATTAGAGGCGAAGTTCCTGAAAGAAACCGAAGTGGAGCATCGTCCTGAAGGACATTCCACCACCTTGAAAATGGTGTGGGCGTTTTAAGGTCTAACTTTATCTAGCATTTGCTCTTGCAGCCTTGCAGTACAAAGCCAAGTTCTAGGACTTGGCTTTGCTTTTTTGGACATTCTTTTCTAAAAAGCTTGTTCTGTGGACTGAGTGTTAAATTAATGCTGTGCTTTATGTGTACTCTGCCCAAAAATGATCTAAAAGCTAGAGCAAAGATCATAGAGTAAACTGTTCACACAGGGTTAGAATCAAACATAGCATGTGCGTCTTGTATGCAGGAGAGTCATTTTGAGTCAAACAATTGATACCGATGTGATTATTATTGGTGGTGGACAAGCTGCATTAGCCACGGCTTACTTTTTAAAACGGCAAAAAATCAATTTTCTGATTTTGGATAATCAAACGCAAGCGGGCGGTGCATGGCAACATGCGTGGGATTCTTTGCAGTTATTTTCTCCAAATACATGGAGTTCTTTGTCGGGTTGGTTGATGCCTAAAACTGAACAGGAATATCCAAAGCGATTAGAAGTGATTGACTATTTAAGGGCTTATGAAGCGCGCTATCAATTCCCAGTGCTGCGTCCTGTGCAGGTCGAAAACATCATAGCTGAAGGCAATGATTTAATCGTTTGTTCGGCACAGCGAAGCTGGCGCGCCAAAGCGGTCGTGAGTGCAACAGGCACATGGAGTCAGCCTTTTATTCCAGCCTATGCAGGGCGTGAACAATTTTTAGGTACACAAATTCATTCGGCCCATTACCGCAATGCTGAAGCTTTTCAGGGAAAAAAAGTGATGATTGTCGGTGGTGGTAACTCTGGCGCACAAATTTTGGCAGAAGTGTCTAAAGTGGCTGAAACCTTTTGGGTTACACAGCAACCCCCAAGTTTTTTAGCCGATGATGTAGATGGACGGGTTTTATTTTTACGTGCCACGGAACGCTTAAAAGCCCAGCAAGAAGGTCGCAGCATTGAACAACCGATTGGCAGTTTGGGTGATATTGTGATGATTCCAAGTGTCAAAGATGCACGGCAACGCAATGTATTGCATGGCCTGCCGCCATTTGACTATTTAACTGAACATACTGCAGTTTGGGCAGATGGAAGTGAACAGGACATTGATGCCATTATTTGGTGTACAGGTTTTAAGGCAGCAGTGTCACATTTGCAAAGTTTGGGTGTGGTCAATGCACGCGGTACAGTCGATGTGTCAGAAAATCGAGCGCTACAACAGCAAAATTTGTGGTTGGTCGGTTATGGTGATTGGACTGGTGCAGCATCGGCAACTTTAATTGGCGTTTCCCGAACAGCACGAGATGTGGCAGCGCAAATCGCAGCGTATTTACAGACAACAGTGTAAGGTCATCATTGTGACTAAAAGTTATGATTAAAAACTGAAAACAGCAACTATAGCCATAAAAAAAGCCCTCTGTAGTAGAGGGCAAGAGGGTAACTTAAAAGTATTTACAGGCACTACTCAAAATAAGCAGTTACTGTTTTGGTAAATCAAACCAAATAAATTGGCTGTCTTGCTTTGCTTCAATCACGGCATCATCAGCAAATAACAAGGCATCGCCTGCTTTCACGGTCTGCTCACCAATGCTGATTTCACCACGAATCACATGCACATAGTTGACCGCTTGTGTTGCAGCAACATCTAGCTGCTTTCCTGCTTGCAATACTGCAGCTTTCACTTCGGCTTGTTGGCGTATATGCATTGGGGCATTGTCATTCGGGCCGACAATTAAATGCCACTGGTTCGGTTCAGCATTTGGGTCACGCTGAATTTGTTGGTAAGTCGGTTCCGCATTGCGTACATTGGGTTGAATCCAAATTTGCAACATGTGCACTTCTTCATCGCCATTGTTAATTTCGCTATGCTGAACGCCTGTACCCGCACTCATCAGCTGCCATTCACCAGCACTGATATGACGCTCATTGCCCATACTGTCACGGTGGGAAATCGTACCATTTAACACACAGGTCAAAATTTCCATATTGTCGTGGGGGTGTGTGCCAAAACCATTGTGCGCTGCAATACGGTCATCATTAATGACACGTAAAGCACTCACACCCATATATTTCGGGTTATACCAGCTACCAAAAGAGAAACTGTGTTTGGTGTCTAACCAACCCATTTTGACGTGACCACGTTTTTCGCTACAGTGTAAATAAGCATTCATGATCATGCTCCTATCATTTTTTTAACTTAAAGCCATCTTATGCTTTTTTATGTTGCCAACCTACAGCCGTTCTGCAACATGCCGTTCTAAAATTGCAACATTTAGGGTGGTGATCTGTAAAAGCATACTTTTTTCAAATATCAAAAAACCCACGTAAAACGTGGGTCATTCGCTGCCTAAGCAGGGGGATTATACGGTGTGCGATTATTCAAGGAATTTCACAGTCACACCAGAACGTACTTTACGACCTAAGTCATTGGCATCCCAGTTGGTTAAACGAATACAACCGTGTGATGCTGTTTTTGAAATAGTCGATGGGTTTGGCGTACCATGAATACCAAAGGATTTTTTACTCAAGCCAATCCAGATATTACCTACAGGGCCATTCGGGCCAGGTGGTAAAGACAGTGGTTTTAAGTTTTTACCCTGAATAAAGTTACTTGGTGAATAGCTATACCATGGGTTTGGCGCAACACCTGTAATTTTATAGGTACCTGTTGGTGATGGTGTATCTGCACTACCAATGGTTGCAGGGAATGAACCAACCATTTGGTTTTGCTTATTGAACAAATACAATTGTTTTGCGCCTTTGTGCGCCACAATCAGGTGAATGTCTTCTGGTAAGTCATTGCGGACATTGGTCACCAATAACTTTTCACCCGCTTTGTTAAATGTCGCATTTGGATTTAATTTCTTTAAGAAATTTTCATCCATGTGGAATTTTTCACCTAGCATTTCGCTGACACGGGTGTAGTACAAGCCTTTCATTTTGGCTTGTTCTGCATAGTCATGTGGAATGGACTTAGCATACGGACCTTTTAGGTCAGCTTCAGTAATTGTGTATTCTACAAATGCAGGACGTGAACCTTGACGTGCCACCAAAGCATCCCAAGTTTCTTGGGTTAAAATACCTGTAGGTTTAATGCCGTTCATTTGCTGGAAAGATGCAATGGCTTTCAGGGTATTTTTACCGCTGGTACCATCAATTGCACCCGGAGAAGCATGGGCATTATTCAACATGACATGCGCACGCGCATACACTGGAAATTGACCTTTGCCAATATTTTCATACCAAGTGGCATTATTAAGACCGTCTAAAGTCCACGAAGCTTTTGGCGCTGCAGTGGTTGTGGTTTCAACAGGCTGGCTTGGCGTGGTTGTGGTCGGTGCTGTGGTCGGTGCTGCACCTACATCGGCAGTGGTATCTTCAGTTTTGTGTAGATCATCTAAGGTTTGTGATGCCTTATTTAAATCATTTTGTTCTTGTTGCGTAATAGCAGTATCGGTTGCATTGAGCGTGCTTTGTGCTGCAGAAGCTTCTGTTGCTAAAGGATCAATTGGATCTTCAACCGCAGTATTGCTGATCACTTGTGGATTTAACGGTTGTTCAGCAGTAGATGCAGCAAAAGTAGTTCCTGCAAAAATGCAACTTAAACTCATTGCGAGTATTGTGCGAACGAACATGTAATTCAACCTTGAGAATTATTCATTTACATAGATAAAAACTAGCCAAGTATTGCAGAAAAACTAAGGAGATGCAGTAGTTGTTTTGTGTAAATGTGCAAGAGGATGATGCTTTTACCGATGCTTTTGTTTATGTGATGTATTTCACGAAAATAAAAATTGAAATTGCACGTAAAGTTTAGGATAAAAAGACCAACCAGAAATGAAGTTATTAAAACTTCAACCTTTTTGATATGATGGCTGCAAGATTGAAAATGAGTTGGGAAAGTAAATGACGACCTTAAAAAATGATCGTTTTCTTCGTGCCTTATTACGTGAGCCAGTAGATTGCACGCCCGTATGGATGATGCGTCAGGCAGGACGTTATTTACCAGAATATCGTGCCACACGTTCGCAGGCAGGAGATTTCCTTTCTCTATGTAAAAATACAGAATTTGCATGTGAAGTAACCTTGCAACCACTGCGCCGTTATGAATTAGACGCTGCTATTTTATTTTCAGATATTTTAACCGTTCCAGATGCTTTAGGTTTAGGACTGTATTTTGAGGCAGGCGAAGGGCCAAAGTTTCATAAAACCGTGCGTACTGAGCAAGATGTTGCCAATTTACCTAAATTCAATGCCAAGTCAGATTTAGACTATGTTATGAATGCAGTATCGACCATACGTTCTGCTTTGGGTGGACAAGTGCCTTTAATTGGTTTTTCAGGCAGTCCGTGGACCTTAGCGACCTATATGGTAGAAGGTGGTTCAAGTAAAGATTTCCGTTTTACCAAAAACATGATGTATGCACAGCCTGAAGTATTGCATGCGCTGTTAGGTCGTTTGGCAGACGCAGTGACTGAATATTTAAATGCACAAATTGATGCAGGCGCACAGGCAGTTCAAATTTTTGACAGTTGGGGCGGTGCATTAGCACATCGTGAATATATTGAATTTTCACTGAACTATATGCAGAAAATTGTGTCAGGTCTGCAGCGTGAAAAAGATGGCCGTAAAATTCCTGTTATTTTATTCACCAAAGGTGGTGGTCAATGGCTTGAGCCAATGATTGCAACAGGTGCAGATGCCTTTGGTTTGGACTGGACAACACCACTGAATGTGGCACGTCAAACTGTAAATGGTCGTGCGGCTTTACAAGGAAACTTAGACCCTGCCACTTTATATGGTTCACCTGAAGCGATTGCCAAAGCTACTCGTGCAATGCTGGATGATGCTTACGCCAATGGTGAAAAAACTGGTTATGTGGCCAACTTGGGTCATGGTATTACCCAATGGGTTGACCCTGAACGTCCTAAAGTGTTTATCGATACCGTACATGAATACAGCGCTAAATATCTATAATAAAAGCAATCATATAGATCAGTTAGTTGTAGATGGAAATGGGTAACGTGAGCTTCAGTCGGGTCGTCAAATCATGATGTGGCGAACATGGCTGAAGTCAGGATTTGAATTTTCGACTAAGGCAGCTTCGGCTGCCTTATTTGGAATTTTATTGCTGATTGCATTTGCATTTACAGCACCTATGGCCAGTCAGGAATATTTTGGCTTTTTTCGTTATGACTATTTGCTGTTTTATGCCTTAATCATTCAGGTTTGTCTTTTATATTTAAAACTAGAATCTTGGGCTGAAGCCAAGGTGATTGCTTTATTTCATATTTTGGCAATGATCATGGAAATTTTTCTGACCCATCCACAGATTGCTTCATGGCAATATCCGCAACCTGCTGTGTTTAAAATTATGACTGTGCCGCTGTTTGCAGGCTTTATGTATTCAGCAGTTGGTAGTTTTTTTGCACGTTCCTTGCGTTTGTATCGGGTATCGTTACTGAATTTGCCAACTTTCCCGAATATGCTGGCTTTAGCGGTTTTGTCTTATATTAATTTCATGAGCAAATTTTTTATTCCAGATATTCGCTACGGCTTATTTGCGTGGAGTGTGCTGATTTTCTGGAAAACCAAAATCCGTTTTCAATTGCAACAGCATCAATTGCAGCTGCCAATGTTACCTATATTGTTGCTATTGGCATTTATTATTTGGGTGGCAGAGAATATCAGTACCTTTTATCAAATTTGGCTATATCCAAGTCAGGTCGATACGTGGCACATGGTGGGTTGGGGCAAGTTGGGGTCTTGGTACTTGTTGCTGCTATTGAGTCTAGTTTTAGTCATGCAAATACTTGGTATTCGTGATGCTCAAGGACGATGGACACTTAAAGATGAGGCTCCGAAAACAGACTCAATTCAGGGATGATCTTACGCTACAAAAATAATGCATGACTTTGGTATAAATGTTTTGCGTTCTTAGTCGCATCTCGCTATCTTAAAGCGGTGTAATAAAAGTTACACAAAGCAATAATAATGATTCGAAGCATAACTTTTCGGATAATAAATTTCTGGAGTACGACTATGATGAAAAAATTAGCATTGGCTGCAGTGTTGGCAGTGGGTTCTACAGCAGCATTTGCAGACCGTGATGCAGGTTGTGGTATCGGTTCACAAGTTTGGGCAGGTCAGTCTGGTAAAGTGGCTAAAATTTTAGCAGCAACCACCAACGGTATTTTTGCTAACCAATTATTTGGTATTACATTTGGTACTTTAGGTTGTAGCGGTACAGGTACAGTAACTGCACAAGTCGTGACTTTTACCAATGAAAATGCTGAATCATTGGCACGTGATATGGCAGTTGGTGAAGGTGAAAGCTTAAATGTATTGGCTGAATTGCTAAACATTAAAGCTGAAGATAAAGCACACTTCTTTACAGTTTCTAAGCAAAACTTTGCTTCTATCTACTCTGCAGAAAACCAAACGTCTTTAGAAGTTCTGGCTTCTTTACAAAACGTAATGGCAAATGATGACGTATTAAAAGCATACGTTTAAGTTTGAATGAAAGCCCTGTGTAATTGCAGGGCTTTTTTATACCCAAATACAATGTTGAAATTCAAATTTGCCTATAAAAAACATATAAGATGTCCATGAAATTTTTTGTCTTGTGTACTGCTGCTTTTTTATCTCCTACGGTTTTTGCTTTATCTTCTGAAATATCAACCAGCCTGACTCAACAACTTTCTCCAAGTTCTGTGGCACAAAGGGCTGAAACTTTAGCCACATCTGCAAGCAATTATGTGCAAAAAGCCAAAGATTTGCACTTAGCAGAACAGGTGACTTGGCAGCGCTTAATGTATGCGCAGCAAGGCAAAAGTGAAGTGCAATATGCGGGCTATTTTGTGTCAGAACAAGGTGGAAGCAATTTAGACCAAGAGTTACTTCGCAATGTGCAGGCATTATTTGAAATAGCGCCTGCCAATCAATCGGTGCAGTGTAAATTTCCTGCACGCAGTCGTTGGCTGATTGAACAATTAAATATTCCTCAACAGGACTTAGCACAGGTGCAATGCCCTGAATTGGATGAATGGATTGGGCAAATTAAGCCCTATAAAGCAGTGCTGATTTATGCCACAGACTTTATGGGCAATCCAAGTTCTATGTTTGGGCATACCTTATTGCGCTTGGACCCGAAAGATCAAAAACAATTAAATCTTATATCCTATGCCGTGAATTATGCAGCAACCGTCACTGGCAGTGAAGGTTGGTCTTATGCGTGGAAAGGGCTTACAGGGCAGTATCCAGGTGAATATTCATTAATGCCGTATTACCGTAAAGTAAAAGAATATGGCGATTTAGAAAGCCGTGATTTATGGGAATATGAACTGGCACTGAATGAACAAGAAACCACATTTTTAGTGCAGCACATTTGGGAAATGAAGCATGTGCAATTCCCTTATTATTTTATTAGTGATAATTGCGCCTATCGTTTACTAGGGTTAATTGATCTGGTACGCCCTGAACTGAATTTACAACAACAATTTAAAGTGGCATCTATCCCAATTGAAACGTTGAAAGCTATAGAACAGGAAAACTTAGTTGCCGATGTAGTTTATCGTCCTGCTTTGGAAACCCAGTTATTGGCACAAGCTCGACAGCATGGTACGGCTTTGGCAAAAACAGCGCATCAAGTGGCTGAAGCAGAACCTCAGAATGTTGCTTCAATTTTGAAAAATTACAGCCAAAGCGATCAGGCTAAAATTTTAGAAATGGCCTATGACGATTTATACCTAAAACTGATTGGACGCAAAATTGAAGCTAAACAGGCACAGCCACGGCTTAGACAAATTCTAAGTTTAAGAAGTCACATCAATTTAGAAAAACAACGTCAGGATGCTCCGCGCCCTCAGGTTGATCCTGTACAGGGGCACGATGCACGAACTGTTGCGGTACACACAGGCGAGGTGCAAGGGGAGCACTTTATCGAATTGAACCATCGTCAGGCGTACCATGATTTACTCGACCCACAAGGCGGTTTTCGTACAGGGACGCAGCTGAATTTCTTAGACCTATCCTTACAATACCGTGAAGAGCGTTTAAAACTGAATCAGTTAGATGTACTTTCGGTGAACTCTTATAACCCAGTCACGCCATTTAAAACACCGCTCAGTTGGGGCTTTAATTTTGGTTGGCAGCAAGAAGCATTGAATTCACACGGAACTTTTAGTGAAACTGAGCAGCATGGCGTGATGAGCATCAAGACCCAGTTTGGCTATAGTTTGGCTAGTCAGACGCGTGAGCATTTATGTTATGCACAAGTGCAGAATCATATTCAAGCTGGAAAGGCTTTAGATAAAGGCTGGCGCGTGGGCATTGGCCCGACACTGGGTTGTCAAAATATCTGGTCAAAACGTATTAATAGCCTTGTTCAAGTGGAATTGCCGTATTGGGAAGATTCACATCAATGGCAATTTAAATTGAATAGTCAGTTTCAATATATGTTTCATCCACAACATGTTTTACGTTTGGGGTGGGAATATCAGCAACAAGACAAAAAGAACTGGGATAAGACTAGTTTAGGTTATGTGCATTTTTTCTAAATTGGCTTAATGTGACATTGTTCGCGTTTAGATAAAATTTAATTGAGTTATCCTTCAAATTCGTTAGAATTTGAGCGTTTAGATGGCAGTTGGATGGTTGGGATGTATCAAGAGTGTAAGCGTGAACTGGCAGATCAGTGGAAAATCGTTTGTGAGCAATATAGTCAAGCTGATTTAGAAGCTACATTTCAGTTCGTTCAAACCCATGCTGATGCTTTTGTACTTGAATTTTATCAACAAATGTTATTGGAAGAACAAGCTTTAGAGTTTCTTTCCGTTGAAATGGTACAAAACCGTTTAAAAAACTCATTACATCAATGGTTAGTATCTAGTTTTGAAGTACCATTCAAACAAAATTATTTAGAAATTGTTGAAAAGCAATTTAAAGTGGGTGATGTGCATGCGCGTGTGCATATTCCATCTTGGATGATTCTTCGTGGTGTGCGCATCATTATCAAAAAGGCCTTAACTTTTTTGGCCAATGAGCCTTATACCAATTTAAACCAAATTAATTATTTGTGCCAAATTCTGTGTTTTGCCACCGAAATTATGTGTCGTTCTTATGAACTTAAAGTAGAAGTTCATAATGATATGAAACATACCTACCGCTTATTTTCTGCAATGCAGGATGTTACCGTGCAAAAAGATCGTCAGCGCGGTACATTATTGGATTGGGAAAATGAGCTCATGTTTCAGGTTGTATCAGACCACAGCAAACTGACACAGCCAATTTTATCTAAAACTGAATTTGGTTTATGGTTTATTCATAAAGCTGCTTATGCATTTTCCAATACTGAGCAGGTCGGTACAATTACCGATCGCATCTATCAAGTTGATGAATTAATTGAACAAATTAAGAATTCTGAAAGCCAATCCCATGCAGTTGAAATGATTCAGTTGATCCGCGCTAAAAACCGTGAAATTTTACATTTGATTGATCAAATTTTTCAGGTTTCAGAATATATCAACTCAGGGAATGATGCTTTAACTCAGTTACTGAATAGACGTTACTTAAGTACTATTGTGGCGCGTGAAATTAACTTTGCGCGTAAAAATAATACACCGCTGACTGTGCTTTCCATAGATGCTGACCATTTTAAATACATTAATGACCGTTATGGACATGCAGCTGGCGATGAAGCCTTACAATTTTTGGCAGATTCTATTTTGCAATATACCAAGGGCAGTGATTATGCATTCCGTATTGGCGGTGAAGAGTTTTTACTTTTACAGGTCGATACCAATGTAGAGCGAGCGTTAAAAGTCGCTGAAAATATTCGTAAACGGGTTGCGGACAGAACGGTCAATACTTCTACTGGGGCGAGCTTTAATTTCACCGTTAGTATTGGGGTACATGAATATGATGGTCACCCAGACTATCAACGGTTCCTAGATGCAGTAGATAAAGCTTTGTATGTCGCCAAAAATAATGGGCGTAATAATGTTTATATGGGCTAAACATATAGCTAGACACTAAAATGCAAAAATCCCGAAATCAATTTCGGGATTTTTTTATGTAGGCTTGATCTATTTAGAGCAAACGTCATTTAAAAACTTTCAGGCACTGCACTTAAAAACTCACGACGTGCTTCTTTGTCGGTTTTAAAATCTCCCACAAAAGACACGGTACGTGTGGTTGATTCCTGTTTGCCTACACCGCGCATCATCATGCACATGTGGGCTGAATCAATGACTACAGCAACTCCGCGAGCTTTGGTCACTTCAGCTACAGCTTCAGCAATTTGCTGAGTCAGGTTTTCCTGAATTTGCAAACGACGAGCAAACATTTCGGTAATGCGGGCAAATTTAGACAAGCCCAATACATTGCCTTCTGGTAAGTAGGCAATATGCACACGACCATAAAATGGCAATAAATGGTGTTCACATAGTGAGTAGAACTCAATATTTTTAACCAATACCATTTCACGATTGTCGGATGGAAACACTGCATTATTGGTGACTTCGGCTAAAGTTTGGCTATAACCCGAAGTTAAATACGAAAAAGCTTTAGCAGCACGCATCGGCGTATCTTTGAGACCTGGACGATTAAGATCTTCACCAACGGCGGTTAGGATGTTTGCGTAGGATTGCTGCATAGACATAAGACGTGTTCACTTACACTGATATTGAACAAGGACGGCATTGTAACAGAAAACTATTGCAATGCCCTGTTTAAAAGATGAATCCGATTACTGTTTAAACTTTGGGTTCTTTTCACTGCGTTTAAGCAACACTAAAACCGCACCTGTACCACCTTGTTTTTCAGGCGCACTGACAAAAGCCAAAACATCTCGATGCTGACGCAGCCAACCATTCACATAGGTTTTTAAAATGGCTTCAGGGCCTTTACCATGTACAATTTTAATCACGTTCTGGTTTTCATCTTTGGCCATTTGAATGATTTGCAACACCGCAACTCGCGCTTCTTCTACAGTACAGCCATGTAAATCTACAGCTTCAAACCAGCGTAAGTTGCCTGCTTTTAAATCTTCAAAGACTTTATGCTGTAGGGTTGCAATCCGATAACTCAATGCAGCCTGACTACCAACAGGATTCAGCATGGCTTGCGTATCGGACAACAAAGTTTCATCTGTTTCCATTGGCCCCATTGCTGCAGCACGTTTGGCCAGTGTTTGTGCATCAGGCTTTTTTCTGGCAGGTGTTTCAAGTTTAGCAATATTGCCCGCATCCATTTTTTGGACACCTTGCATTTGCTGATGAAACAATGCCAAATCATCTTCCTGCTGTTGCTCGGGCGTCTGAACTTTGGGTTCAGACGGTTTGGCAATAGGAGCAGAATGAGGCTGAGTGATTTGCTTTTTAAAAGACTTCAGTAACTTGTACTGTTCTTTAGAAAGCGAGGAATCATGTTTACTCATGGTACTTTGAATGAATTAAAGATTTTCAGGCTGACCAAACAGTGCTTGAAAGGCAAGGTCTGGACGTTCTTGTTTCATAAAGCTTTCGCCTACCAAGAAACTGTGAATATCGTGTTCCTGCATCATGCGTACATCTTCAGGAGTCGTAATACCACTTTCTGTAACTAAAAGGCGAGAAGGGGACAAAAGATTTTTTAAACGCAACGAGTTATTTAAATCGACCTGAAAGGTTTTTAAATCGCGGTTATTGACCCCTAAAATGCAGCGTTCAGACAGTTTTAGTGCACGTTCGAGTTCGCTTTCATCATGCACTTCCACCAATACATCTAAATGATGTTCAAACGCCGTTTCAGACATTTCTTGCAATTGCTGATCAGACAAACAAGACACAATGAGCAAAATACAGTCCGCATGCAAAGCACGCGCTTCAATCACGCCATAAGGGTCAATTAAAAAGTCTTTGCGCAGGGCAGGTAGGCTGCAGTGCGAACGGGCAATTTGAATATTTTCATCTGCACCCTGAAAGAAATCTATATCTGTGAGTACAGATAAGCAGGCAGCACCTGCGGCTTCATATTGTTGTGCAATTTCGGCAGGATTGAAATTTTCACGAATGATGCCTTTAGATGGAGACGCTTTTTTAATTTCGGCAATTACAGCAGGGCGTTTGCTGTGCAAGGCTTGTGCAAAGCCACGTACAGGTGTTGCTGCACGTGCCAATTCTTCTAAGTCTGCATAACTACGTTGCTTCAGACGCTCGGCAAATTCTTCCTGCTTACGTTCTACAATTTTACCTAAAATTGTATTTGTAATATCAACCATGATGATTCTTCCTAACCTGTCTTAAGCTTCATACTGTTTAAGCGTTTTGGTAAATTCAGACAACACGCCCATTTTTTCCAAAGCTTGTCCACCATAAATAATGTCATGTGCCAAAGCCACACCTTGTTGGTAGCTGTTGGTCAAGCCTGATACATAAATACCTGCACCTGCATTGAGAGCAATCATATTGGCCGCTTTTTCGCCTTTGTCAGACTTGTTTTTACCTAAAGCATCTTTAATCAGTGCCAAGCTTTCAGCAGAGTTCTCTACAATCAGCCCCGTTAAGGTTTGAGATTCAATACCAACACTTTCAGGTGTGAGTTCCCATTCGGTAATTTCACCATCTTTGAGTTCTGCAACATAAGTACTCGAAGCAAGGCTAATTTCGTCTAAACCGTCTTTAGAATGCACGACCATGACATGTTCAGCACCGAGCTGCTTCATCACTTCTGCAATTGGACGGCACAATTCATTACTGAATACGCCAATCACGAAACGCTTCACACCTGCAGGGTTAGTCAGTGGGCCAAGCAGGTTGAAAATGCTGCGAATCCCCAATTCTTTACGTGGAGTCACCGCATATTTCATGGCTTTGTGATGATTTGGTGCAAACAAGAAACCCACGCCCATTTCACGAATACAGCGTTCAGTTTGTTGCATATTTAAATCAAGATTAATGCCTGCTTGTTCTAATAGGTCAGATGAACCTGATTTCGTGGAAACACCACGGTTACCGTGTTTGGCAATAGTTGCGCCTGCAGCAGCAATGACAAAGGAAGATGCTGTAGACACATTAAATAGGTTTTGACCATCACCGCCTGTACCAACAATATCCACCAAATACGGAATATCGCTGACATCAATTTTAATGGCAAATTCACGCATCACACGTGCAGCAGCAGTAATTTCATCAATACTTTCGCCTTTTAAGCGTAAGCCCATCATTAACGCACCAATTTGGGCATCAGTTGCTTCGCCCGACATGATGGCACGCATCACATCTTCCATTTGTGGCTGAGTCAGATGAATTTGTTTAGTAATGTGGTTTAAAGCTTGTTGAATATTCATGGTATCTGACTCGTTCATTAGGCGTAAATGTCCAAAAAGTTTTTAAAGATTTGATGTCCGTGTTGGCTCAGGATCGATTCAGGGTGAAATTGCACGCCTTCTACAGGCAAAGTCTTATGTTTCACACCCATGATTTCTTCCATCGAGCCATCTGCTTCGTTAGTCCAGCAAGTGACCTCTAAACAATCAGGCAAAGTCGCCTGATCAATCACTAAAGAGTGGTAACGGGTTGCAGAAAATGGTGAAGGCAGGTTGCTAAAAATACCTGTATTACTGTGATACATATCCGACAAACGACCATGCATGACAGTTTTAGCGCGCACAATGTTCCCACCAAAAGCTTGTCCAATACTTTGGTGGCCTAAGCACACGCCCAGTAATGGAATTTTGCCTGCAAAATGCTGAATGGCAGGAATAGAAATACCTGCTTCAGAGGGAGAACATGGACCTGGACCAATCACCAAATACTTGGGTTGCCATCGCTCAATGTCTTCTAATGTCACGGCATCATTACGAACGACTTTTACTTCCTGATTTAACTCGCCAAAATACTGGACGATGTTATAGGTAAAAGAGTCATAGTTATCAACCATTAAAAGCATGAGCTAACCTATTGAAATTTAAACACTAAATGTGTTGGTGAGTCTAAGATAATATGCTTTATTCCTACGCCTATAAATGAGAAAGGACTTTGTTTTTCTTGTCGAAAAGAAGATGGAATAAGAAAGCGCTTATCATCATAGCAAAAATTAAGCATTTTCTGCGGACTATTTATATGATAATCGCTGTTAAGGATTATCAGCAGAGTGCTGCATTGAATTTTTTTTAAGGTGAATTGAGTGGTATTCAATCTTTTAAGAAAATAAACGAAAGCAATTTTCTAGTAAATCAAAAATTGTTCATCGGGCTGTCATAGACAGGCTACAGACTATATGACTGTACTGATAAGATTGTTGTTGTGTTAAAAAGTTGCATCTTCTATGCGTAAATATTGAAAGGCTAAGCCAACTAAAACTTTAAAAACGTCAAAGAAAATATTGATGCTTGCTATGCTGTTTTTACGTGGATGTCGCTTAGAAATTAGGTAGGTTTATAATTTTTAAAGTATGTTGTTATTTTAGCTGAATAAAATAACAACATTTGCAGCACGCAATTTATTAGATAGAGCAATCATTATATAGATCATAACGATTACTGCCGCGAATTGAGCGAGTTTGACTGGTATTTTTAGTGGCACAGTTGCAGAAGCTTACAAAAAAATGCACTAAAACAGTGCTTTGTTTTGGCGTTTTTTATCAAATCAAATGAACAGTGTTTGAATATGGTGCAATTCGTATTTCTGACAGTATAATAGTGTCAAAGTAAATTATTTAAATGATGTGTTCTCATACGGAATTCATGGTTTTAGCATTGCTTTTAAAAGTTGGTACGCTAATTGCTTAATAACTACCAACTACTAACACGCACTTTCGGGTGCAACAAAAAACATCGGAGCAAAATGAGCATGGCGAACAAGGTCCTTCAACTCATCCAAGAAAGTGGTGCAAAATGGGTCGATTTCCGCTTTACAGATACTAAGGGTAAAGAGCAGCACGTAACTTATCCTGCAGACAGTATCGATGAAGATACTTTTGAAGACGGTAAAATGTTTGATGGTTCTTCAATTGCTGGCTGGAAAGGAATCGAAGCATCAGACATGATCTTACGCCCAGATGCTGCAACTGGTTTCATTGACCCGTTCTTTGCTGAGCCAACAGTGGTTGTGACTTGTGATGTCATCGAACCATCTACAGGTCAAGGCTATGATCGCGATCCACGCTCTATTGCTCGCCGTGCTGAAGAATATTTAAAATCTACAGGTATTGGTGACACGGCTTTCTTTGGTCCTGAACCAGAATTCTTCGTATTTGACGAAGTAAAATGGGACATCGATATGTCTGGCGCGCGCCATACATTAATCGCAGAAGAAGCAGCATGGTCTACAGGTAAAGACTATGAAGCAGGTAACTCAGGTCACCGTCCACGTGTGAAAGGCGGTTACTTCCCAGTACCACCAGTAGACTCTTCTCAAGACATGCGTGCAGATATGTGTGCAAAAATTGAAGAAATCATGGGTCCTGGTCGTGTAGAAGTACATCACCACGAAGTTGCTTCTTGCCAGTTAGAAATTGGTGTGAGCTTCAACACAATGGTGCGTAAAGCAGACGAAGTGCAACAGTTCAAATATGCAGTTTGGAACGTAGCACATCAGTACGCAAAAACAGCAACCTTTATGCCTAAACCAATGGTTGGTGATAACGGTTCAGGCATGCACGTACACATGTCAATTTCTAAAGACGGTAAAAACTTGTTTGCTGGCGATGAATATGCAGGTTTGTCAGAAATGGCGTTGTACTTCATTGGCGGTATTATCAAACATGCTCGCTCTTTGAATGCGTTAACTAACCCTTCTACAAACTCATACAAGCGTTTAGTACCGCACTTTGAAGCGCCTATTATGTTGGCTTACTCAGCACGTAACCGTTCTGCGTCTATCCGTATTCCTTACGTGTCTAGCCCGAAAGGCAAACGTATTGAAGCACGTTTCCCTGACCCAATGATGAACCCATACTTAGGTTTTGCGGCATTGTTGATGGCAGGTCTTGACGGTATTCAAAACAAGATTCACCCAGGTGAAGCAGCAGACAAGAACTTGTATGATCTTCCTCCTGAAGAAGAAGCAAAAATCCCAACTGTGGCACACAACTTAGAAATGGCGCTTGATGCATTAAAAGAAGATCAAGACTATTTATTAAAAGGTGGTGTATTCACTAAAGAGATGCTTGATGCTTATATCGAGTTGAAAACTGAAGATGTACGCCGTTTGAACACGACGACTCACCCAGTTGAATTTGATATGTACTACAGCTTGTAATACAACGCACATCTCGAATTTAAAAACCCGCTTCGGCGGGTTTTTTGATGTGTACTTGATTGATTAGTGCAGTGGTGCTTTCATAGTCTTTATCAAAATATAAGAATTCACCTGATTTTTTAAGATAATTGCATTGAATTGAGCGATAGGTCACAAAACTTTGCCTGATTTTGGGCTACACTAGGCTATCTTGTTAAGGTGGCGGAACATGCGAACACAGCCTATTTTTCCCAAGCAGGCAGATTTGCCTTCTGAATTAAAAACATGGCTCTATGCAGCAGGTTCTCTGACTCAACAACTGACCCAATTAGCAGGCGGACACTTTAAAGTCGAGCCGCTGCAACAATCTTATCAACGCTTAAATTTACAAGATGCTCAGTGGATGCAAATGCCACATTGGCACACTTCATGGGTGCGTGAAAGCTATTTATATGGCTGTGATGCAGAGCCTTGGGTTAAAGCCAAAAGTATTTTCCCAATTCTAAGTGTGCAGGGCAAAGCTCGATTGTTTAAGCATATTGGCAATAAACCGATTGGCTGGTTTTTGTTTCAGCGCACGAATCCTTTATGCCAAAGACGTGTGGTGTTACTGGAAGAGGGCTGGACACGGCAGAGTTGCTATACTTGGCATGGCTGTAAATTTATTGTGCAAGAAACTTTTTTACCGCGCTTTGAGCAATTCATTCAACAACATTAAGATACGAGAGTGGCATGGCATTGGCACAACAGATCACGTGGCGTGAGCGTTTAGAAGCATATTATTATCTGTGTCGTTTTGATAAACCTATTGGCACCGAATTAGTCTTTTGGCCAACTATGTGGGCATTGTGGATTGCCAATCAGGGGATGCCTTCTATAGGAATACTTATTCCAATGATTCTGGGCACAATTTTTATGCGTGCTGCAGGCTGTGCCATTAATGACTTCGCCGACCGTAAAGTAGATGGTCATGTGGAGCGTACCAAAACCCGACCTTTGGCCACAGGCGTGATTAGTGCCAAAGAGGCCATTTATGTATTCTTAGGTTTAGTGGCACTCAGTGCTGCTATGTTGTTGTTTTTACCGATTGAAACGTTTTACTGGTCGTTTGGGGCATTATTCTTAGCGTTTATTTATCCGTTTATGAAGCGCTATACCCATTTACCGCAAGTGTTTTTGGGTGCAGCATTTTCATGGTCTATCCCTATGGCTTATACCGCTGTTGGGGTTACACCTGATTTAACGTGTTGGTTACTGTACTTTGGTAATTTGGCATGGACGGTAGCGTATGACACGCAATATGCCATTACAGACCGAGAATACGATTTAAAAATTGGGGTGAAATCTACCGCAATTTTGTTTGGTCGTTATGACATTCAAATCATTTCATTGTTACAGGCTGTCAGTGTGTTATTAATTGGTACAGCACTGTGGCTGGAAAGTTTACTGATTCCATTCGGCTTAGCTGCATTATTGGTGGTGGTGGCAGACTTTATATATCAATGGAGCAAAACCAAAGATAAAGACCCGCAACGCTGTTTTTGGGCATTTCGTCATAACCGTTGGGTAGGGTTGATTATTTTTGTTGGCATCGTGCTGGCTTTAATGTAAATACTTTCACTTAAATCATCTAAAAAAGCATCTGATGTGATTGTTACTCAGATGCTTTTTTTATTGTGATCTCTAAGGCTGAGTGGTCCTGGAATGATTGAACTCGTATCGTGATGAATAGGTAACCGTGCATACGCATGAAAGATAAAAATTTTGTGCAGGCAACTGATTTTGTTATATTGAGCATCATTTTGATGAGTTTGAAGTAGGAAAACGCCATGTCACGGTCTGAACAGCAATCACCTGAAAAAAAGCCAAGTCTAAAAAAGATGATTCTCTTGGCCAGTCTAGGTTTGCTGATTCCTATTTTCTTAGTCAGCATGGCATTTCTTGCTGTGAATAGTGATGCTAAAAATCAGGAAAAATATAAACAACAACAAGCTGAAATGATTGCCCGCATTGAAGCGCGTGAAGCTGCAGAAAAACAAGCGCAGCAGGCGAGTCAAACTGAAGCGGCTTCAGAAGTTGCGCCTTAACACTACGGGTATTTTAATTTAAATCTTGTTGTAGTTGTCTGATACTCGGAATTTCGGTGTATCGGACAACACGATAGCCCGCTTCATGGAACATTGCATCACGTTCAGC
This sequence comes from Acinetobacter sp. A2, assembly GCF_048537555.1. Classification (NCBI taxonomy): domain Bacteria; kingdom Pseudomonadati; phylum Pseudomonadota; class Gammaproteobacteria; order Moraxellales; family Moraxellaceae; genus Acinetobacter; species Acinetobacter sp. A2. The sequence continues at coordinate 2,045,279 of NZ_CP183239.1, read as the reverse complement.
ATCTTCCTGTTCTTTACCAATATGCGAGGGGTCATCTAGCTCTACAATTGCGATGACTTGCAGCTCAGCATTTAAAATTACAAAATCAGTCACTTTGCGGTTAAAGAGCGCACGAATTTTATAATGAGTGTTGGTGATTAAGGCGCTAAAAGCTACTTGTGCCAGTACATGATGCTCAGGAAAAGCCTGTTTTAAGCGCATAAACATTCTGCGCTCAAAGGCAGTCATGATCGGTTTGGGATAAAATTTTTTCTTGGGAAAAAATAATTGCTGTACCAGTAAAAATAGCAGTGCGACACTGGCAAGGCATCCAATCACAAAGAAGGTCGATTGACTTGATGTAAACACGTGAAAATCCACAGCCATAAAAAAACCCACTCAAATGGAGTGGGTTTTTAGAATTTGGCTCTCCCACCTGGGCTCGAACCAGGGACCTGCGGATTAACAGTCCGTCGCTCTACCGACTGAGCTATGGGAGAATCTGACAGGCATTCTATGTGTCTAACTGGTTGGGGTCAAGTCAGAATTGAAAAAAAAGCGTTAAAAAGCAGATTAATTGCTTTAAAAATAAGCGCCTAGCCAGTTTTATAGCACTTTAAAGTGACCGAATCGCTTTTATATAATCTTCACGTGATTGTAGCGGATTGGCTTGACGGCAGGCTTGTATCAATTTCAGCATCTCTTGTTGCGTCATGTCGGTTTTGATCTGACTTTGTATTTGTTTTAAAGTGGTTTGCTTATGGGTAGGTAAATCTCGACTGCATTGATATAGGCGTTCGTACATAAGCGCAGCAGCAGTTTTATTGCTTTCAGATTTTTGCGTACATTGGAAAATTGCAAAAATCACCACAATAAGAATGGCCCAAAAAATAAGTGATTTTAACCAAGGTGCTTGCATGGGTTTTCAAATTTTATTGTTGTAGATGATTTAAGTTAGCGAAAAAAAGTATTGCTCACAAGTATCGACTAACGCTCTTTACAGCTTATGTTATTGTAGTGATGCTTGCTGATGAATCTTTGGATTTGGCTTGGCCATTTTTTTTGTTGCGATGATCCTGATTGAAAGCACATAAAAAAAGCCCACGTTATGATGCGTGGGCTTTTAAGAATCTTGGCTCTCCCACCTGGGCTCGAACCAGGGACCTGCGGATTAACAGTCCGTCGCTCTACCGACTGAGCTATGGGAGAATAGATTGGCTCTCCAACCTGGGCTCGAACCAGGGACCTGCGGATTAACAGTCCGTCGCTCTACCGACTGAGCTATTGGAGAATCTGAGGGGCATTTTAGGGATGAAAGTTAAAGTCGTCAACACGTTCAGCATCATAAATGCATTGTTTGCTTTATAAATATGCATTTGATGCCCAAAAATAAAAAAACTGCCCATAAAGAGCAGTTTTTCTATAGAAAAATAAAAATTATTTTTCTACACCAGCGTCTTGACCAGCATATTTAGCATTTGCATAGTCCCAGTTCACTAGGCTTTCTAAGAAAGTTTTGATGTAAGCAGGACGTGCGTTACGGAAGTCGATATAGTAAGCGTGTTCCCAAACGTCAATTGTTAACACTGCAACTTTGCCGTGCGCCATTGGAGTGTCAGCGTTTGAAGTTTTAAGAATAGAAAGTTTACCATTCACTTCGTCTGCAACTAACCAAGCCCAACCTGAACCAAATTGAGTGGTTGCAGCAGCAGCAAATTCTTCAGCAAATTTTTCGTAAGAACCGAAAGCTTCGTCAATTTTAGCAGCCAAAGCACCAGTCGCTTTACCACCACCATTTTTCGCCATACAGTTCCAGTAGAACGTGTGGTTCCAAACTTGTGCAGCGTTGTTGAATACGCCAGCTTTAGCTGCATCACCCGCAGTAGCTTTAATGATTTCGTCTAAAGTTTTACCTTCAAGCTCAGTACCTGCGATTAGGTTGTTTAGATTTACCACATAAGTATTGTGGTGCTTGTCGTGGTGGTATTCTAAAGTTTCTTTGCTGATGTGCGGAGCAAGATCTTCATAACCGTATGGTAAAGCCGGTAAAGTAATCGTTGTCATGTTTTCAATTCCTTGCATTTTGCTGGGTTTTAACATTAAGTGGCTCTATTGTAATAGATTTCAAGCCAAATTGCGCATTGTGTATAAATAACAATACAGAATAAGTCCTGAATGTATACATCTAAAGACCATGTCAAACACAGATGTCATTTATGTGAAACCGTAGAGTGCAACTAGGCATTAAATCGGATTATTTAATTCGAAATAACTATACTCAATATTAAACTGTTCTGAAATAGCTTTTGCGAGACGTTGCACGCCATAACGCTCAGTTGCATGGTGTCCGCAAGCGTAATAATGCACGCCTAATTCTTTAGCTTCGTAAAAGGTTCGCTCACTGACTTCACCCGAGATAAATGCATCACAGCCTTGTTCTGCCGCTTTGCTAATAAAATCTTGTGCTGCACCTGTGCAGAACCCGACTTTTTGAATGTGGTTTTTTTCAGCAGGAAGATGAATCGTATTAAAACCTAAACGTGCTGTTAAATAGTCGCGAAATTCTGTTGCACTCATGGCTTGTTGTAGAAAACCAATATTACCAATAGGATGACGTTCACTTGGGTCTAATGCTTGCAGATTTTCTAATTGTAAAAGTTCTGCAATGGCAGCGTTATTGCCTAGACTTGGATGTGAATCTAGCGGTAAATGATAGCCGACCAAAGAAATGTCATGCTGGATTAAACTTTTAATGCGTTTACCACGCATACCTGTAATCGGGTAGGCTTCACCTTTCCAGAAATAGCCATGATGCACCAAAAGTAAGTCTGCATTTTGGGCAATTGCGGCATCAATTGCATCTTGCGACGCAGTGACTGCGCATAAAATTTTATGCACTTCAGGCTTACCTTCAATTTGTAATCCATTGGGTGCATAATCTTTAAATTCATGCGTACTTAAAGTTTGATCACACCAGTGAATAATGTCTTTTAATTGCGCCATAACTCTCTCAAATTGCAGATTTTTCATTTATATCAAAACATATTTTGTATTGTAACTAAAGCAAGACAAAACTCTTCAGCTTTTTTATGTTTCTAGGTATGTTTCGTTTTACAATAGTGCATTCAATAACTTAATCATCAAAAAATTTATTTAGAGGTACAAAACGTGCGCCGGAGCTTTACCTGGTTACCTTGGGTGTTACTCATTCTGGTCATTATTGGCTTTGTCACTTGGCAACAATTACAAAAACCGAAAGCACCTGTAGCAACTGATGGTGTAAAAATGCCTGCCGAAAAAATAGAGCCTTTGATTGATACGACACGCACAGGTGGGGTAGTGTCGTACAGTGCTGCGGTAAAAGTGGCTGCGCCAGCAGTGGTGAATATTTTTACCACACAAAAAGTCAAACAGTTGGATCATCCATTACTGAATGACCCTGCGTTTCGTGAGTTTTTTGGTAACCAGTTACCCGATCAATTTAAGCAAGGTCCAAATGAAAACAGTTTGGGTTCTGGGGTAATTGTTCGTCCAGACGGTTATATTTTGACAAATAACCATGTGATTGCGCAGGCAGAACAAATTGTGGTGGCATTGCATGATGGTCGTCGTGCTGAGGCAAAAGTTGTTGGTACTGACCCAGATACGGACTTGGCGGTAATTAAAATTGAGTTAGAAAAATTGCCAGTCTTGCCATTTAAACTCAGTGGTAATGAAGTTGGCGATGTAGTTCTTGCGATTGGCAATCCGTTTGGGGTAGGACAAACGGTGACTCAGGGGATTATTTCTGCCACAGGTCGTTCTGATTTAGGCATTAATACCTATGAAGACTTTATTCAAACCGATGCGGCAATTAACCCAGGTAACTCTGGTGGTGCATTGATTGATGTGGCAGGGAATTTAATTGGGGTAAATACTGCAATTTTCTCGCAATCGGGTGGATCATTGGGGATTGGTTTTGCGATTCCTGCGCAGGTGTGTCAGCAAGTTTTAAACTCTATTTTAAAAGATGGACGTGTGGTTCGTGGGTGGTTAGGTATTAGTTTATTGCCTGTAGAGCAAGACAATATTTTAGAGCCTGCACAAGGTGGTGTAGTGGTTGCAGATGTACTGCGTGGTGGCCCAGCTGCAGAAGCTGGTTTAAAACGTGGTGATAAAATTCTGAAAGTAAATAATGAAGCGATTACATCAACTTCGCATTTAATTAATTATGTGGCAGTACAAGCACCAAACAGCACAGTCACGGTATCGGTAGAGCGTGGTGAAGAGGCACTAGATTTACAGGTCGCTGTAGGTGAACGAAAAGTACAAAATTCAGATAAGCAATTTATTCCATTGCCTGAATAATGTATTGATCATCCGTAAAAAAGCCCTGCCAGTAGCAGGGCTTTTTTGTGTGACAGGAATCTGACCGAAGTTGCTGTAATCGTCTAAATGTATTCACTTTTGTATAAATCGAAGCTATGCCGTATTTAAGTTTATGGGTTATCTGTAAATATCAAGATGTTGTCCTACCTCAATCTAGAGCAGAACCTAGAAGATACTAAAGTCCTGTTTAATGTGTTTATTCAGTATCAAAGATACGTTGCTTTAACTACTATGTTTTTCTTTAATTTATGATGGATATGAATTAAAGAGAGATTTAAATTGCAAAGAAAGTTTTTGAATAGAAGCTATGTCTAATAAAAGATATAAATAAAAAACAGCGGCCTAGGCCGCTGTTTTAAATTATTTTGAAATTATTGCTCTTGTTGAATACCTGCCACTAACCAGTCTTGGTTTGAACCTGCAGGTTTTACAAAGTGCCAGATTTCTGTAAATGGCTGCGGTAGGCTGTTCAGGTCTTCGCTGACCGTACCAGTAAAGCGTACACTCACCACATATTGACCATTTTCAGTTGTAGAATCGACCACCATTGCATTTAAGTTAGAAAACTCTGCTACATCTTGGTCTTGGTTTGCCATAATATCCTGATACATTGACTGATATAAATCAGGTGTTAAATAACGCTGAATTTCTGCAATATTGCTTGCTGTATTCATAGACTGAATATGGTTAAAACGCTGACGTGCAACACGTAAGAAAGCCGCTGGCTCAGAACCATCAGGCAATTGGTTGCCACTGTTGGTATAAGCTGTGCCGAAAGGAGCATTGTTATTTGCTGCTTGGCCAAAAGGTGCTTGCGTTGCAGCTGCAGAACCACCTACAGACTGACCAAAAATATTTGTATTGTCGTTACGCGGAGCAGCATTTGCTGGAGTTTGCGCAAACGGTGCCTGATTGGCACCGCTGTTTGGCGCATACGGGTTAGGCGTTAGTTTTTTTTTTGCGCCCATCTTACGGAAAATGAAGAAGGCGACAGCAGCAGCGAGTAAAATCCAAATCCAGCTTGGAATACCACCTTTTTCCTCTTGTGCTTCGGCTGCACTGGCTTGGTCATCTGCCAAAGCATTCGCAGCAACAGCACCAATCGCTGCACCAGCAACACCTGCTGCAACCATACCACCTACGCCTGGGCCAGATTTTTGCTGAGCAGGAGCAGGTTGTTGTGCTGGCGTTGTTTGGCGAGGTTGTTGGTAAGACTGAGTTGGGGCTGCAGAACGGCTCATACCATGACTTTTACCGCCACCTGCACGTTTTGCCTCTGCTGCCAACGGTGCTACCAATAAGGTCGCTGTAAGCATTGCTGCAATCAAACCACGCTGTCGAACTTCCATCAAATTTTCCTATATTAAAATAAAGTTAAGCTGTGTATTTATGCAGGCATTTGCTACGAATTTCAATATAAAATCGGTATTTTTTCTACAAATGTTGAGAAATACATAGTGAAATGAATACGGCTAAAAAGTCTTTAGAGATTTTCACTTAAACTCATGGCTTCACTTAAAGCTTCATGCAAACGAGCTACCGCAATAATTTGCACACCTGCAATGGCTTTTTGTGGTGCATTGCCACGAGGCACAATAATGTATTTAAAGCCATGCTTAATGGCTTCTTTTAAGCGTTCTTGACCATTAGGCACAGGGCGGATTTCGCCCGACAAACCGACCTCACCAAAAACAGCCAATTGTTGTGGTAGGGCTTTGCCTCGTAAGCTCGAAGCACAGGCCAGCAATACTGCAAGGTCAGAGCCTGTTTCGGTAATTTTTAAACCACCAACCACATTTACATACACGTCTTGCCCTGAGGTTTGCACACCACCATGTCGATGCATGACCGCCAACAACATATTCAGACGGTTTTGCTCCAAACCTAAAGCTACACGTCTAGGTTGACCATGTGCATCATCCACCAAGGCTTGTACTTCAACCAAAAGGGGACGTGTACCTTCGCGGCTAATCATGACAATCGAACCTGGGATTGCTTCATCATAACGACTTAAAAATATCGCTGATGGATTGGCGACTTCACGTAAGCCTTTATCGGTCATGCCAAAAACACCCAGCTCATTCACTGCGCCAAAACGGTTTTTGACGGCCCGTATCATACGGTAACGAGAGTCTGACTGACCTTCAAAATATAGGACACAATCGACCATGTGTTCCAAGACGCGTGGCCCTGCCAAAGCGCCTTCTTTGGTCACGTGACCCACAATAAAGAGTGCTGTGCCACTGTTTTTTGCAAAGCGAGTTAGAAGTGCCGCCGATTCACGAATTTGTGAAACGCCACCTGGTGCAGATTGCAACGTTTCGGTATATAAAGTTTGAATTGAGTCTAAAACAGCCACAGCAGGGCGTTCATGCGCAAGCACTTCGCAAATACGTTCAACACAGGTCTCTGCCATGACTTTGAGCTGATCTGTGGGTAAGTCTAAGCGTTGAGCACGTAATGCCACTTGTGAAAGCGATTCTTCACCCGTGATATATAAGGCGGTGTTGTTGGCCGCAGCCATGTGAGTTGCAGTTTGCAGCAAAATGGTCGATTTACCGATACCTGGGTCACCACCAATGAGCACCACCGAACCTGTAACCAAACCACCACCCAATACACGGTCAAACTCACCAATGCCTGTGGTTAGTCTGGTTTCATGCGAAACAGATACTTTGTTTAATGTAGTAATTGCTGCAGCTTGTCCTGCATAGCCACCGCCCATTTTGGGTTGGGCACGATGCGTGACTGCAGGTGCAATACTCACTTCATTCAGCGAGTTCCACTCGCCACATTCCGAGCATTGTCCTGCCCATTTAGGATGATCTGCGCCACATTGTTCACAGCGATAGACACTTTTTACTTTTGCCATAAGTCCAGTCGTTGTATTTATTTGAAAACTGGCTACAGCATACAGAGTAAAGGCGGGGAAATGAATGTTATCTTGATCTTTCAAGGAAAATCATACAACCACAATGGTGATTGTATGATGGGTAAGGATGAAATTACATTTGTAGCTAAGGCTTAATACAACTCGCCAGATTTGCGTTTGGCAATAAAGTCCTTAGATTCTTTGGCAATCACACCAGACAGTAACAATAAGGCAATCAGGTTCGGAACAGCCATTAAACCGTTAAAGGTATCGGCAAATAACCAAACGAGATCGAGTGTCGCAATGGTACCAATGAACACCGAAGCAATATAAATCAGGCGGTAAATCAACACGTATTTTTCGCCAAATAAATAAGTACAGCATTTTTCGCCATAGTAGCTCCAACCTAAAATAGTGGAGTAGGCAAAGAAGATGATGCCGAAAGTTACCACCCAGCCACCGAAACCAGGTAATAACTGGTCAAAGACTTGTGTGGTAAGTACTGCACCTGTTACACCGCCAAAACTATTGTCGGCCATAATAAAGCCCATGACCAAAACAATACCTGTGATGCTACAAACAATAATGGTGTCAATAAATGTACCTGTCATAGACACTAAGCCTTGACGGGCAGGGTGGTCGGTCTTGGCAGCAGCAGCGGCAATTGGCGCAGAACCCATACCTGCTTCATTCGAGAACACACCACGTGCCACACCGTAACGAATCACGGCACCAATTGCACCACCTGCAACGGCTTCACCAGTAAAGGCATCCCGTAAAATCAGTTCAAATGCAGGAACAACGAGGTGCAGATTGTTTAAAATAATAATCAGGCCGCCTGCGACATACAGAATGGCCATAATTGGAACAATCACCGAAGATGCTTTAGAAATAGAGGTAATTCCACCTAAAATGACGAGCGCTGAAAATACCGTAATCACTATACCTGTCATCCAGGTTTCTACGCCCATACTATTTTGTACAGCCAAAGCTACCGTGTTGGACTGCACCGAACTGCCAATACCAAATGAGGCAACAGTACCAAAGAAGGCAAAGATAATCGCCAACCATTTCCATTTTAGTCCGCGTTCAATGTAGTACATTGGGCCGCCTGACATTTGCCCTTTTTCATTTTTAATTCGATATTTAACTGCCAGTACACCTTCGCCGTATTTGGTTGCCATCCCAAATAGCGCAGTCATCCACATCCAGAAAACGGCACCTGGGCCACCGAGTACACAGGCAGTTGCGACACCCGCAATATTCCCCGTACCAATGGTGGCAGAGAGTGCGGTCATCAGTGAGGCGAAATGTGAAATATCGCCAGGTTCTTTTTCAGCTTTATCATGTTTGCAAAAGACTTGTTTAAAAGCCAGAGGCAGCATGCGGAATTGCCAGAACAATAAACGGAAGGTAAGGAAAACACCCGTTCCCACAATGAGAATGAGCATATATGGACCCCAGACCCAGCCGCTTAAGGTTTCCATGATCGATTGTAAATTTTGCATAAATTTCTTCTTATAAACGCAGTGTTATAAATGCTTAAAATTGGCTGTAATTGAACAGTTGTAAAAATTAAGCAAGTGATATGCCAGTCTTTAAAACTTCCTGTTAAAAGAACGTGGTTTAAAGCACGCCCTATTTTTTGCATAGTTTTTGGATTTTGACAATTGATGCCTTGAAATATAATTCACTTTATCTGTGTCATAAGTCGCAATAATACTGACTGTACAGGGTGAATAAATGCCTGTAGAAAAAATATTGTGATTGCTGGTATTTTTACAAAGCTCAAGATAATCTCTGTGTTTTAGCACTTTGGTCACAGCGGTGATCACGTTATACTTCATCGAAAATATTTTATAGGTGGTCAGATGCGTACAGTCATTTGCTGCGTGAGTGTTGTATTCACAACAGTACTTTTGGTCGGTTGTGGTCAATCTGGGGCATTACAGCTTCCCAATGATCCAAACTATGACAAACGAGCAAAATATTTGTTATATCCAGATCATGCACCACAAAGTGTTAAACCATCTGAAACAGCTTCTGAGCAGGCAGCACCTGTACAACAGCAGTTTGCTTCACCTGCAACATCTACATCGACTACACCTTAACGCTTTCTAGAAAAGGATACATTCATGAGTTTTACCCGTATTCAAGGGGTTTTGCATGCCGAGCAATGTTCGCTACAACAACTCGCACAGCAATTTGGCACGCCACTTTATGTTTATTCAAAGGCAACTTTTGAAAAACATTATTTAGATATGGATCGTGCTTTTCACTTTATCGACCATCAAATTTGTTTTGCGGTAAAGTCGAACTCGAATATTGCGGTATTGAATGTATTGGCTAAATTGGGCGCAGGCTTTGATATTGTGACAGGCGGTGAGTTGGCGCGTGTGCTCAAAGCAGGTGGTGATGCATCGAAAATTGTATTTTCAGGTTTAGGCAAAACTGAAGCAGATATTCAAAAAGCACTAGAAGTGGGCATTGCCTGCTTTAACGTAGAATCACATGCTGAATTAGACCGTATTCAAAAAGTTGCGGCTCAAATGAATGTGAAAGCGCCCATTTCATTACGCGTTAATCCAGATGTAGATGCCAAAACTCATCCTTATATTTCTACAGGTTTAAAAGAAAATAAATTCGGGATTCCATCCGATTCTGTGTATAGCACCTATGAATATGCTGCATCTTTGCCAAACTTGGATATTGTTGGCATTGACTGTCACATCGGTTCGCAATTGACCGAAACACAACCTTTTGTGGATGCTTTGGATCGTGTCATTGTGATGATTGATACCTTAAAAGAAATGGGTATTCAACTGAAACACATTGATATTGGCGGTGGTTTGGGTGTGACCTATAAAGATGAAACACCACCAAGTGTTGAAGAATATGCCAATGCTTTGCGCCCAGCTTTAGAAAAGTTAGGTCTTAAAGTATATATGGAGCCAGGACGTAGTATTTCTGCCAATGCGGGAGTATTGCTGACTAAGGTTGATTTATTGAAACCGACCACACATCGTAATTTTGCGATTATTGATGCGGCAATGAATGACTTGATCCGCCCTGCATTGTATGAAGCGTGGATGGATATTCAGTCAGTGACGCCACGTACCGATGTTGAAAGCAAAGCATGGGATGTGGTGGGTGCAATCTGTGAAACAGGCGATTTCTTGGGTAAAGACCGTGAATTGGCGATTGCTGAAAATGATATTTTAGCCGTGATGGGTGCGGGTGCATACGGTTTTGTGATGAGCTCTAACTACAACACTCGTGGTCGTGCGGCCGAAGTGATGGTCGATGCAGATCAGGCACACTTAATTCGTGAACGTGAAAGCATTGAATCTTTGTGGGAAAGAGAGCGTTTATTGCCATAAGGGGAATTCGAGATGTTATTAGAATTTACCAAAATGCATGGTTTGGGCAATGATTTCATGGTGGTTGATCTCATCAGTCAGCGGGCGTATTTGGATGCACTGACGATTCAGCGCCTTGCAGATCGCCACTTTGGCATTGGTTTTGATCAATTGCTGATTGTGGAACCGCCAGATTTGCCGAATGTGGATTTTAAATATCGCATTTTCAATGCCGATGGCTCTGAGGTGGAGCAGTGTGGCAATGGTGTGCGTTGTTTTGCACGTTTTGTGCATGAACGTCAGTTGACCACCAAGACCAAAATCAAGGTGCAGACCAAAGCGGGTATTGTAGAACCTGAACTTGGTCAAAATGGTTGGGTGCGGGTGAATATGGGCTATCCTAAATTCTTACCGCAAGAGATTCCTTTTATTGCCGATAAACCAGATAATTTATATGACATCGCTTTAAAAGAGGGTGCTGCTTTGACCATTGATGTGGTGAATATGGGCAACCCGCATGCTGTGACCATTGTGCCTGATGTTCTGACTGCAGATGTTGCAGGGATAGGCCCTCAAGTGGAATCACACGAGCGTTTCCCACAGCGTGTTAATGCAGGCTTTATGCAAATTATTGACGAAAAACATGCACGTTTGCGTGTTTTTGAGCGTGGCGTAGGGGAAACTTTGGCTTGTGGTACAGGCGCCTGTGCGGCAGCAGTGTCAGGTATGCGTCGTGGCTTATTGGCCAATTCAGTTGAAATTGAACTGGCTGGTGGCAAGTTGCAAATTGAATGGCGTGAGGGAGATGTGGTGTGGATGACAGGCCCAACCGCAAACGTCTACCATGGTCGATTAGATTTAAGTTATTTTCAAGGTTGATGACGTACTCGAATAGGCATGCGTCATAAATCTGCTGAAAAGCACTATTTTATAATAGTGCTTTTTTTGTATCTTGTAGCACTGTTCGGGTATGCTGTATTAAAAGTTATTCTAAAAATTTACAACGCTATATGCCGCAATTGATCTTTTTACCAGGCGCTTCAGGCAATACCGCATTTTTTCATCCTCTAATTGAAAAACTGCCTCAGTCAAATGCAAACATTGTGGCTTATCCAGAATTTGGACATCAGCCTGCACATCCATTTGTACATGATTTTGATAGTCTACAGACTTATGTGCTGGATCAGATTCCAGCTGATAGCGTTTTAATTGCACAGTCGATGGGCGGTATTTTTGCTGTCGCTGCAGCCTTACAATATCCAAAAAAAATTAAAGGACTGGTATTGGCTGCGACATCAGGTGGCATAGATTTGAGTAGTTTTCAGCTTGAAGATTGGCGACAGGCTTATCAAAATCAATATTTGAATTATCCAGACTGGTTTGTGGGGGCAAAGGTCGATTACACGGCTGAACTGTCAAAGATTCAAACTCCAGTCTTATTGTTGTGGGGTGATCAAGACCTCATTAGTCCAATCGCGGTAGGTGAGTTTTTGCAGCAACAACTCCCACAAGCTGAGGTAAAAATTGTTCAAGGCGGTGATCATTTGTTTATAGAAGAACACGCAGATCAGGCGGCCAAATATATCTCTGCTTATTTATCTCAGTTGGATTTAGGCGCTCAATTGGAGCCTAAGTAATGTACGATCCGCAGCAATTACTCAGTATGTGGCTCAAAGAGCGAGAAATACAGCAGCAGTCACCGCATACTTTAAAAGCCTATGCACGTGATTTAACCGATTTTTTTACATTTTGCGAGCAGCAAGGGCTCAGCTTGCAGGATGTCGAGGCATCTGATTTAAGACATTATTTGGCGCAAAAAGTAGAACAGCAGCAGCTGAATGGCAGTAGCTTGCAACGTATGTTGTCAGCCATTCGCCAGTTTATGAAATGGGCTGAACAAGGGCAGTATCTACAATTTAACCCTGTCGATGATTTTCAATTAAAGCGTCAGCCACGCCCTTTGCCGGGTCTTGTTGATATTGAAACCATCAATCAAATATTAGATCAGCCTGAACCTGAAACTGAAGTACAACAACAGATGTGGCGACGGGATAAAGCAATTTTAGAATTGCTCTATTCAAGTGGCTTACGTTTGGCAGAAGTACAGAGTTTACGTATTCGGGATTTAGATTTTAATCGGCAATTGCTGCGCGTTACAGGTAAAGGCAATAAAACACGAATTGTGCCATTTGGCAGTAAGGCCAAAGATGCAGTGATGCAATGGCTACAGATTTACCCATTTTGGCAGGGGGATTTTGTATCAGATGCAGCGTTATTCATTACTCAAAAAGGTGAACCCTTAAAAGCACGACAAATTGAAAATCGGGTAAAATTTCAGGCACAGCGTGCAGGTGTAAATGTAGATTTACATCCACACTTATTGCGGCATTGTTTTGCCAGTCATATGCTGTCTAATAGTGGTGATATACGCGCCGTTCAAGAAATGCTAGGGCATAGTAATTTAAGTACCACACAAATTTATACCCATGTCGATTTTGACCATTTGGCACAAGTGTATGATCAGGCGCATCCACGTGCCCATAAAAAGTAAATTTTGCGACAATTTAGGTGAATAGGCACTATTTTTGCTTGTGATAGGTAGGGCTTTACAATTTGCAAATGCGTTTATTTGGGATGTAAGTCGCAATGCAAGAGCGCTTTCACTAAGATGTCATTGCAACTATTGTAGAATAATAAAAACTTGCGTTATGCAGTATAAAGAAGCAGAAAGAGTGGGTCACACGAATAATAGACATGGATGACATTATTTTTTGTTCCACTGCATAACACTTTGGATATCAAATGATAGGCAAAACCATGATTTCAAATCTTCAAGTAAAATATGACCAGCTCAGTCCGAGTCAAAAAGAAATTTTTGCTGGCTATGGATTACGTCAGGTAAAACACTTTGTAGAGATTAGCTTGCCTATGATTGAGCAAGAATTGCCAGCGCATTGCCAAGTTCAGGGCATTAATGCAGAAGGTAAAATGCAAGCGATCAACCCACAGACTCAACAAAGCTATTTATGGATTTCAGATCAACAGTGGCAAGAACGTCCAAACAGTGCCAGTAAAATTGACCTGAAAGAAGACTTTTTGGCGGTTTGGGAAGTTTTTAATTTACAGGCCTATGAGCTGATTGATTTAAGCCATATTCACCGTGATTTCCTAGAAACTCAGCAAGTTTAAGCTGAGTTTTTTTATGCCTTAAATCATGAAGGTAATGGGGTTGTAGTGCATTGATACTCATTAAAATACAAAAGATTGCTTCTTTCTTATCCAATAAAAGCTTCAATGTTGTGAAGTGAACTAACAGTCACATTTAAAAAGGGTGTTTTTATCAGGAAAAAATAAGCAAATAAGGGCAGTTTCTATCTTTAATGACAGTTTAGTTAACGGTTTTTATGTAAGGAATTTTGCATATTTTGTAGACATCTTTGTATTTAAACTATTTTTCAATCAATCTTGTTGATGTTATAAATCAATAAAAAACATAATATAAATCAAAGCTTAAAATTGTTTATATAATCAGCGCTTTGATTGTGGATTTTTGCAAATAAAAAAGTATGAACGCATCGTTCAGTTTATTTTCGGCATTTTTCGCTTTGTTTAGACAATTCTGACTTGACCGAAATGCCGATCACATAGCAAGATAGGACACCTAAAAAATTTAAAGCGAAGAGTTATTATTAACTTTTCTCAATATTTACTTTTGCTAAAACAGCCGAGGATTACATGAAGGCTCTTGTTGCTGTAAAACGTGTGGTAGATGCCAACGTTAAAGTTCGCGTTAAGCCGGATAATAGTGGGGTTGACCTAACTAACGTTAAAATGTCAATTAACCCATTCTGTGAAATCGCAGTGGAAGAAGCGGTTCGTTTAAAAGAAAAAGGAACTGTTTCAGAAATCGTCGTGGTATCCATTGGTCCTAAAGAAGCGCAAGAACAAATCCGTTCTGCAATGGCGCTTGGTGCAGACCGTGGTATTTTGGTTGAAACAGCTGATGAGATTGGTGCACTTGAAGTGGCTAAAATCTTAAAAGGTGTTGTTGAGCAAGAACAACCACAACTTATTCTATTGGGTAAGCAAGCCATTGATGACGACTCTAACCAAGTTGGTCAAATGCTAGGTGCTTTACTGGGTGCAGGTCAGGGTACTTTTGCTTCAGAAGTAAAAGTGGATGGCGATAAAGTTCAAGTAACGCGTGAAATTGATGGTGGTTTGCAAACTGTTGAGCTTGCACTTCCAGCAATTGTTACAACTGACTTACGTTTGAATGAGCCACGTTATGCGGCACTTCCAAACATCATGAAAGCACGTAAAAAACCGCTAGACACCAAATCTCCTGCAGATTATGGCGTAGCAACAGGTACTAAGCTTAAAACTGTAAAAGTTGAAGCACCTGCTGAGCGTCAAGCGGGCGTACAAGTGAAATCTGTAGATGAGCTTGTAGAAAAATTGAAAAACGAAGCGAAAGTGATCTAATACAGAAGGATAAAAATCATGAGTATTTTAGTTATCGCTGAGCACGACAATAAAGCACTAAATGGTGCAACATTAAACGTTGTTGCTGCAGCTCAAAAAATCGGTGGTGATGTCACTGTATTGGTTGCGGGTTCTGGTGCACAAGCAGTTGCAGACCAAGCAGCTAAAGTTGCAGGCGTAAGCAAAGTATTACTTGCTGACGATGCTGCTTATGCAAACCAATTGGCTGAAAACGTTGCAAAACTTGTTGCAGAATTAGGCAAAGGTTATAGCCATATCCTTGCTGCTTCTACAACAACAGGTAAAAACATTTTACCGCGTGCGGCTGCACTTCTTGATGTCAGCATGATCACAGACATCGTAGCTGTAGATTCTGCAAAAACATTCAAGCGTCCAATTTATGCAGGTAACGCAATTGCGACTGTAGAATCTTCAGAAGCGATTGTGGTTGGTACTGTACGTGGTACAGCATTTGACCCTGTTGCTGCAGAAGGTGGTTCAGCTGCAGTTGAAGCTGCTGCATCACAAGGCGATGCGGGTATTTCTAAGTTCGTATCTGAAGAAATTGTGAAATCAGAGCGTCCAGAGTTAACAGCAGCGCGTATTGTGGTTTCAGGTGGTCGTGGTGTAGGTTCTGGTGAGAACTATCACAAAGTACTTGATCCATTAGCGGACAAACTTGGTGCAGCACAAGGTGCTTCACGTGCTGCAGTAGATGCAGGCTTCGTACCGAACGACATGCAAGTTGGTCAAACAGGTAAAATTGTTGCACCTGATTTGTACATCGCTGTGGGTATCTCTGGTGCGATTCAGCACTTGGCAGGTATGAAAGACTCTAAAGTGATTGTTGCAATCAACAAAGACGAAGAAGCACCAATTAATGCAGTAGCAGACTACTGGTTAGTGGGTGATTTGAACACTGTTGTTCCAGAATTGGTTTCTAAAATCTAAGTTCTGAGCACAGTTCAAGACGCCTCTATGTGAATTGCATAGGGGCGTTTTTTTATGGACAAATTTGCATTAAAGAATGATAGTGCTTTCAGCATAAGCATTCACAAAGTCATCTAAGTACAACGCTGATAGCCTATTTGCAGTGTCTTGGTGGTCTGCGATAAAACTTGCAGAGCTATTATCCATATAAAACATTTATGATATTATCCACCGTCTTTTTTAAGCTTTGCTCAATTTTATAATTTGAGTAGGAGTAGTCTTTTGTTGGTCGATACTCGGCTTACATGGCCCATAGTGGTTATTGTAGTGCTGTGCTGTTTATTTCCATTCTTTGCAGATTTAGAAGTGCCATTGCTAGATGGTGCAATGGTTCGCTATGTGGAAAATTTACAGGCACTGTTGTTGCTCTTTGGTGCAATATTCAGTTTTATTTATATTCGACCGCTACAGCTACAAGGTGGGAACAAACAGTTTTGGTTATGGGCTGTACTTTGGTGGTTGCTGCTTTTCGGCGCAGTACTAGCTGGGGGCGTGACTACTTTCCTGAAGTCCCGAAGCCGTATTTTCGTGCAATTTCAGTCATGTTAATTGCACCTGTAGTATTTATGCTGTTTTCACCCTACCTTAGAAAAGAAATTGCGAAAAAGTTGAAGTATTTTACGTTGCCTATTTGGGCGCTAATGCTGGCATTTTCTGGACTAATCATTTCTGATGCAATTGAGCATGAGCGTGCCATTGATGCATTATTTCTTCGAGATATTCAATATAAAGATTTGATGGAAGAGTTGTATGAATTTCCATTAATTCTCGGTTTGCTTTTCATTACCTATCATTTAATGAAGCAAGATAAGCTTGCAGAAAATTAAGTTTATTGCGTGTCGCTCTAAGCGTATTCCACTTTAAAATATAGTCAGTCTCGCCAATTTTGTTGGTGAAGATGATACCTATGTCAGATTGAAATTTAATTTTTAAATTAGTATAAAAAAACATCACTAAATTTAAGTAAATTAACAAGATTAAGATCATCTCTAAAGCACAAAAACACAGGTGTATATGCTATAATTTTTCGCTGTATTTTATTTTTAGCCTGCATTTCAGGCTAATCATTTGCAAGTTTTACGACATATAAAATGCAAGCAAAATTTGTTTGCAGAATAAGGAGTATGCATGAGCGTATCGGAAATTAGACCGATTGCCATTGAGGATGAACTCAAGCACTCGTATTTAGACTATGCGATGAGCGTGATTGTGTCACGTGCGCTGCCAGATGTACGAGATGGTCTAAAACCTGTGCATCGTCGTGTGCTATTCGCAATGCACGAATTGGGCAATGACTACAACAAAGCTTACAAAAAGTCTGCCCGTGTAGTCGGTGACGTCATCGGTAAATATCACCCGCATGGTGACTCCGCTGTTTATGAAACCATTGTTCGTATGGCGCAAGACTTTAGTTTGCGTTATCAATTGGTCGATGGTCAGGGTAACTTCGGTTCGATTGATGGCGATAGCGCAGCAGCTATGCGTTATACCGAAGTGCGTATGCGTAAATTGACTCATGAACTGTTGGCCGATTTAGAAAAAGATACAGTTGACTGGGAAGATAACTACGACGGCTCTGAGCGTATTCCTCAAGTCATGCCAACCCGTATTCCAAACTTACTGGTGAACGGTGCAGCGGGTATTGCGGTAGGTATGGCGACCAATATGGCGCCACACAACATGACCGAAGTGGTACATGCGTGTTTGGCTTATGCAGACAATCCAAATATTTCTATTGAAGGGTTGATGGAACATATTACAGGTCCAGACTTCCCTACAGGCGGTATTATTTACGGTAAATCAGGCATTGTAGATGCTTACCGCACAGGTAAAGGCCGTCTGCATATTCGTGGTAAGTACCATTTTGAGGAAGATCAAAAAACTGGTCGTACCACCATCGTCTTTACTGAAATTCCTTATCAGGTCAATAAAGCGAAAACCATTGAGCGTATTGCTGAACTGGTAAAAGAAAAGAAACTTGAAGGTATTTCTGAATTACGTGATGAGTCCGATAAAGAAGGGATGCGTATTGCAATTGACTTAAAGCGTGGTGAAAACGCTGAAGTGATTGTGAATAATCTGTTCTTGAACACGCAATTAGAAAACTCATTCAGCATCAACATGGTTTGCCTAGACAATGGTCAGCCAAAGTTGATGAACTTAAAAGATATTATTGCGGCATTTATTCGTCACCGCCAAGAAGTGGTGACTCGCCGTACCATGTTTGAGTTGCGTAAAGCACGTGAACGTGGCCATATCTTAGAAGGCTTAACCGTTGCTTTAGCCAATATTGATGCCATCATCGAAACCATTAAATCTTCTGCCAACCCAGCCGAAGCGCGCGAGCGTTTACAGGCAGGCGAGTGGGCAGCTGGTGGTGTCGTGGCATTATTGGAAAAAGCAGGTTCAGTATCTGTACGTCCAGATGAAATTGAAGGCGAAGACCCAAATCGTCCATTCGGTTTGGAGGGACAGATTTACCGTTTGTCACCTACGCAAGTGACTGCAATTTTAGAATTACGTCTGCATCGTTTAACGGGTCTGGAACAAGACAAATTACATGCAGAATATTCTGAAATTTTGGCACAGATTGCTGAATTGACCGCAATTTTGAATGACTTTAATTTGTTGATGGGTGTGATTCGTGAAGAATTGGCGCAGGTTTTACAACAGTATGGCGATGCACGCCGTACTGAAATTGTAGAATCACGCATCGATTTCTCTCGTGAAGATTTAATTCCAGAAGAACAAGTGGTTCTGACTGTTTCACAAACAGGTTATGCGAAAACTCAGCCATTGTCTGATTATGCTGCGCAGCGTCGTGGTGGTCGTGGTAAATCTGCAACGTCAATGAAAGAGGACGATTATGTGCAGCATTTAATTGTGACCTCTAACCACGCAACAGTATTGTGCTTTACCGATGTAGGTAAAGTCTATCGTCTGAAAGTGTTTGAAGTGCCGCAAGCGTCACGTGGTGCCAAAGGCCGTCCGATGGTGAATTTGTTGCCATTAGATGCCAATGAAACCATCACCGCAATTTTACCTGTGATTGATGCACCGAAGAAATTTACAGAACGTCTGGCAGATTTCCGTAGCTATGTGAAAGCCAATGCGACACATCTACAGACCAATGCCATTATTGCTGCGCACTATGCTGAACTAGAAGCTGCTTTTGCTGAGCTTGCAGATGGTGATGATTTATCTGATGCACTGCGTGTTCAGTTAAAACAATTGGGTGTGGAGCTTTCTGCAACCGATCTAGATGATGAAATCATTGCTGAATTCGCTACACAAGCAGAAGCATTGCGTAAAAACTTCTATGTATTTATGGCGACAGCATCGGGCACAGTTAAACGTGTTGAATTGGAGCAATTTAGTAACGTTCGCTCGAATGGTTTACGTGCCATTGAACTGAATGAAGAAGATACCTTAATTGGTGTTGCCATCACTGATGGCGAACAACAAATTATGTTGTTCTCCAATGAAGGTAAAGCGATTCGTTTTGCAGAAACTGACGTACGTTCAATGGGGCGTGCAGCCAAAGGTGTGCGTGGTATGCGTGTCAGCTTTGGTTCAGCGCAAGTTGAAGACATCGAAGATGCCGAAGTAGATGGTGATGATGAAGACAGTTCAGATTCAGCATTTATCAGTCGTATTGTGTCCTTAGTTGTTGTTCCAGAAACAGGCGAAGTGCTGTGTGCTTCGGCCAATGGTTATGGTAAGCGTACGCCAGTAGATGATTTCCCAACCAAAAAACGTGGTGGTAAAGGGGTTATTGCAATCAAGACCTCGGAGCGTAATGGTGAATTGGTGGGTGCAGTTGCCATTGATGAAAGCAAAGAGCTGATGCTGATTTCTGATGGCGGTACTTTGGTGCGTACGCGTGCATCTGAAGTAGCGCAAACAGGCCGTAATGCACAGGGTGTTCGTTTAATTCGCTTGGGTGAAAACGAAACATTGGTTGGCGTAGAAGCGATTGAGGCAGTTGAAGAAGAGGACGATTTTATTGAAGATCAGGAATCTGATGCTTTAGAAAATTTAGAGACTTCAGAAACAGCAGCAGAAGCAACACCAACGGATGCAGCCGATGATCAAGAAAGTGCTGACTAAATAACTCAATCTAGAGAAAAAATGATAGAAATAAGGGCGCTACGGCGTCCTTATTCTTATAGAGCCAAAATGGAAACAACGATGAAGAAAAAAGTAGCTTTGATCTTTGCTGCAACGATACTGAGTTTAGTTGGCTGTAAGCAATCACAAGATCAGGTGCCTGAACCAACGGCGGCACAACAACAGGTTGCCTTTGCTGCTTATGATCAATTACGTGATGGTGAATATGAGCAGTTTTTGACACAGCTCGAGCCTGAGTTGCAGCAGTATTTTCAGGACAATCAACGGGTCATGAAAAAGTTTTCCAAGTCTATTCCTAAAGATGCAGAGCGTTCTCGCACGTTGATGACTAAGAAAATTGAGCAACAAGCCAATCAGGGCAAGCAATATAAAATCAGTTATGAAATTGCTTATCCTAAAAACTTGGTGCAATACGATGTAAGTTTTGATGCTGTAGCAAATTCAGCAACTACAACGCAGCAACCTAAAATTCGGAATTTAAATATTCAGGTGTTTGGTGAGTAAACTGATCTATCCTGAAATTTTATGATGAATTGAGAATGCTACAAATAAATATTGTGAAAGATTGATTTTATGACTGCATCTGGCATTTGATATTGAAATAATTTTATGCAAGTCAGGGCAAGATGTGGTTAAATGCCATCATTTTATTGTGTTTCACATAGATAAGGAAAAATCATGCGCGCGTACAATTTCTGTGCTGGTCCTGCTGCATTACCTACAGCCGTTTTAGAAAAAGCCCAAGCTGAAATGCTGGATTGGCATGGCAAGGGACTTTCCATTATGGAAATGAGCCATCGTAGCAAAGACTATGTGGCTGTTGCAGAAAAGGCTGAAGCAGATTTACGCACTTTAATGAATATTCCTGAGAACTACAAAGTATTGTTCTTACAGGGTGGTGCATCGTTGCAGTTTTCTGCAATTCCGTTGAATTTGTTGGGTAAAAACAACAAAGCAGATTATATTCATACAGGAATTTGGTCTGAAAAAGCATTAAAAGAAGCACAGCGCTATGGCGATATCAATGTCGTAGAAGCGGGTATTCAAATTGAAGGCAAACATGCCATTAGCGAACAAAGCCAATGGAATTTATCTGCCGATGCTGCTTATGTGCATTATGCCGATAACGAAACCATTGGTGGTTTACAGTTTGCCAATATTCCTGAAACAGATAAGCCATTGGTATGCGATTTCTCATCAAGCATTTTATCTGCACCTTTAGATGTATCTAAATTTGGTTTGATTTATGCCGGTGCGCAAAAAAATATTGGCCCTGCGGGCCTAACCATTGTTATTGTACGTGAAGACTTGCTTGATCAAGCCAAGCCTGAAATTCCAAGCATTTTGAAATATTCAGCGCAAGCAAAAAATGATTCGATGGTGAATACCCCTGCAACTTATGCATGGTATTTATCTGGTTTGGTGTTTGAGTGGTTATTGCAAAATGGTGGTGTGGATAAAATTCATCAAGCCAATTTGGAAAAAGCTAAATTGTTGTATGGCTATATCGATTCAAGTGACTTCTATGCAAATCCAATTTACACAGCAAACCGCTCAATCATGAATGTGCCATTTACGTTAGCGGATGCAGCACTTGAAAAAGCATTCTTGCAAGAAGCTGAAGACAATCGTTTGCTGAATTTGGCAGGTCACCGTTCTGTGGGTGGTATGCGTGCAAGTATTTATAATGCTGTGCCATTAGAAGGTGTTCAAGCTCTCGTGAACTTTATGGATGACTTTGCAAAACGTCACGGTTAATCACGTAGCGAAAGCAAAAACCCAGCGAAAAAGCTGGGTTTTTTATGGAATGATGGTGGTATTTGGTTTCAGATTAGAGAATTCAACTCGGAACATTAGATATTAGAAAACAAAATAGTGTAAAGCATAAGCAGAGAGCAGCATGCCTAATGCAAAAAATAGGCAAGACATTGCATCGAGTTGGTAGCGTTGCTCTAACTGATGTTCAACATGCTGTAAGTTTTCTTCTTGCACGATTTTCATAGATATTATTTTCCGATGATCTATTTATCGTTAAATATGTAGTAAGCCATATTTTTAGCATAAAAAATTGATTAAATAAAGTACTAATTTTATTTTAAGCAGATTTAAGTATCGATATTGAAATAATTATAGTGAATTTTCAAAATCCTTGCTGTTTAAGGCTTTGCGATTATTTGATGTAATTCTATTTTAAATAATTTATCCACAACTTATATATTAAATTGAGTTGATTTTTGAATTTATAATAAATTTAAAACTGTGGATGAATGTGCCTATTTTGAATTTAAAACGATTAAATAATCGGCAGTTTATCCACAATTCTTTTATAAAGGCAACGATTTAACCCTAAATAAAATAAAAAATCGCCCATCTTTTAGATACATTGTATCGATGGGCGATTAGAAAGGTTAAATAAATAACTTACTGTTTTTTATTGTGAATGTAGGCTTGAATCCAAATGTTGCCACGAATGTATTGTCCAATTTCAAAATTTTGATGGGCAGGGTTTTTAGTCGCAATACGAATCAAAATAGCAGGCTGATTTTCATCATGAATCAGGGTGACATCATAAACAGTATAGTTTTGATTCATGAATTCAAAACTGGTTTTGCCAACCACGTTGCCCTGAAACCATGCTTCATCTTCCTGACCAATATTTTCACCATATAAATATGCCACCATTTTAGAAAAATCGACGGTGACAGGTGCCTGATCATCTTCAGATTTGGGCTGCCATGCATCAATTTGTTCCTGCAAATTTGGTGGTGCAACGCCATCATTGGCAGCCAAAATATCATTTAAGGCACGGTGGTGTTTGATTGAAGCAGGATCATCTACTACTAATTGTTCACCTTCGGCCACGGTTTCCAGTTCGTATGCCCATGCATTTAAATGTACCCAATAGCTTTGGTCTTTTTGGTATTGCTGGTGGTTTACGCTATAGAGACTATCAAAGGCATATACAATACTGTTATTGCCTAAATTGAGTCTAAGCACCGCTTGGGTATTCGATTTACAGCAAATTATACGTTCAATTTTGGCTTCGACTTTGTATGGACTTTCAAAACACGGAAAAGCTATTTTAACAGCTTGTGGTTTATTATTTTCAACAGCAATTACTTGCGCCAACTGTACCGCTTGTTTGCTTGGCCCTTGAATGAGCCAAGTTGCAGGATCCATTTCTGATTCTTGGCGACATAAACCCATTGGCATAATTGGAGCATCTAGAGCCAGCCCTAACCATTTTGGAACTTCAGTGCAGGGTTCATCCGTCAGTAAATTCCAATGTTCTACATGGCTACCGAAGTTTTGATCTTCAATGCGGATGATTTCTGGTCTATTTTGATTGTTCATAAGCACTTTTAGATGTTGGGTTCTGTTCTTTACTATTAGATCGAGGGTTATTTTGATTTTTCAAGTCTTTGGCTGAAATTTCACAGAAATGTAGGAGATCATCGATATATTCAACATCAGCTAAAGCGATTTGAGATCGTAATGAAAAATAGTCGGCAGGATGCTTTCATCTGCATAATTTGAAATTTTAAAACAGGCTGTATTGCAGTGAGTTTGATACACTAGTTCAATATTATTGTGATGGGTTGTACTGTGCTGCCATTTAAACTTTGGGTCGATGCGGATGCATTGCCTAAAATTCTGAGAGAAGTGATTCTACGTGCTTCAGATCGTTATCAGCTAGAAGTTACCTTTGTTGCCAATCAATCTGTGGGCATCACGCCTTCGGTACGCATCAATTCCATTCAGGTCATGCATGGTGCAGATGCAGCTGATCAGGAAATTGTAGACCGCATGAAAGCGCATGACATTGTGATCACTCAGGATATTCCACTTGCAGCTCAGGTGATTGAGAAGGGTGGAATTGCGATTCATCCACGCGGTGAAGTGTATACGGTAGCCAATGTGAAAGCACGGCTGCATTTGCGTGATTTTATGGATACCTTACGTGGTGCGGGGGTACAAACAGGTGGACCTGCACCCATTTCAGAACGAGATAAACGTGAGTTTTCCAGTAGCTTAGACCAAACCATTCAAAAGCAAAAACGTAAAACTGCTTAATACGAGCCCGATATGCCATCTAAAACCAATATTATGATGACCTATGCAGGATTGGTTTTCATTTGGGCAACGACACCTTTGGCGATTGTGTGGAGTGTGTCGGATTTACCCGTGCTGTGGGCATTGGTGCTACGGTTCTTTCTAGCATTGCCCATGGCGGTGACTTTATTGTTGCTATTCAAAGTACATTTTCCATGTCATGCACAGGCATGGCACAGCTATTTAGCTGGCTCGTTTAGTTTAATTGGCTCGCAAATTTTTACCTACATTGCCACAGCTTATTTAAGCTCGGGCATTATTGCTTTAATGTTTGGACTTGCGCCAATTATGGCAGGCT
This sequence comes from Acinetobacter sp. A2, assembly GCF_048537555.1. Taxonomy (NCBI): domain Bacteria; kingdom Pseudomonadati; phylum Pseudomonadota; class Gammaproteobacteria; order Moraxellales; family Moraxellaceae; genus Acinetobacter; species Acinetobacter sp. A2. The sequence continues at coordinate 2,020,684 of NZ_CP183239.1, read as the reverse complement.
TGATTGGTCGCTTTGTATTTCAGCAGCATTTGGCACGTTTGCAGTGGTTGGGTATGCTAGTGTCTATTACTGGATTGGGCATTATTTGTTTTGGTGGAGAAACGCAGCATGTGCACCCTGTCGGGATTGCTTTAATGCTGTTGAGTGTACTGACTTATGCGATGTCCATTTTCTGGGTTAAAAAGGTCAATGCAAAGATTGAACCTGTTGCACAAGCCACAGGCTCAATTTTAGTGTCTACTATTGCAGCCCTATGTATTGTGCCTTTTATTTGGCAAGATGTTCCGACAGCTTGGCCAAGTTTGAAATCTATGGCCGCTTTGCTCTATACCGTGATCATGGCTTCACTCATCGCCATGTTCTGTTATTTTAAGTTGGTGCAAAATATTCAGGCCACCACTTTATCGCTAACAACGGTGATGACGCCCATGCTGGCTTTATTGATTGGCGCATTGTTTAATCAGGAAGCATTGTCCATGATGGTTTTTGTGGGGGCATCGGTATTGTTGTTAGGCTTATTCCTGTATTTTTATCGTGATTTAAAAACCAGCCGCAGCTTGGCACAAAAAATAAAATCATCATCACCATCTTAAACAAGGCTTAAAGCTACATAGAATTTGAAAGTCACTTTCTTTTTAATTGTATTTTGTTAGGCTTTACTCAGATATCTTTACCTTGTTTTATTGCGACAGCTTCGGTAAGTTTGACGCGGTCTTGAGGGTGTAAGGTAATAAAATACGCACCTGTGCGATATTGGCCATTTTCTTCCTCACGGCTATACACCACTTGGGCAGTTGCCGCGATATGAAAGAAATTTTCAGGATGGCTGAGCGTGACATGAATATAACTGCCCGAATTTAATTCACGGTCACTATAAAAGCTCAAACCACTTTCTGAAAAATTGACCTGTTCAGGCACAGGTAACATGCTTTGTACAATTGCATCGTACAAAGACCCCGTAATAAGGTTTAATTTTTGGTTGAATAAGGATAAGATTCGAGCAATTTGTTGATCTTTTTCAGTTAATTGTTCTAATTCGTAGTTTAGGGCATGATCAAATTGATCTAATTCTGCGAGTAGTAGAAAATAACGCGGTAAAACAAAATTAGGATCGTAAGGGTCATTTAAGGCAACATCGTCTGAAATGATCTGATAATTGATTCTTAAGGCAGCATCAATTCGTGACATTACACGACGTTCGGACGGGACACTTTGATGCTGTAAATTTTCCATAATGTATTACCTCGGACTAGATGGTATGTTTAAACCAATCTCGCTATATATAGGGTTGAGATATACGCGCGCACGGCGCAGTAACCACTTTATTTCTTTTATTGCCTTAGTTTCAATGATCGGTCTAACTTTGGGTGTTGCCGTCCTCATTACCGTACTTTCGGTGATGAATGGTTTTGATCGCGAGTTAAAAAATCGTGTCTTGGGAATGATACCTCAAGCCACTGTTTCATCAACACAAATTTTAACAAATTGGCCAGAACTTGCAACGAAAGTTGAGCAGCATAAGCATGTAGTTGGGGCTGCTCCATTTACCCAATTACAAGGCATGTTAACTGCGCAAGGTCAGGTTTCGGGCATTATGGTGACGGGGATTGAACCCGAATACGAAAAGAAAGTTTCGATTATTCAAAACCATATGGTTGCAGGCAGTATCGATAATCTTAAAAAAGGTGAGTTTGGTATTGTCTTAGGCAAACAAATGACCGATGCCTTGGGCTTAGGTTTAAATGACAATATCACACTGGTTTTGCCTGAAGCGACACCCTCACCAGCAGGTGTAGTACCACGTTTTAAGCGCTTCAAAGTGGTAGGTATTTTTAGTATTGGTGCAGAAGTTGATTCAATGATGGGCTATATTGCCTTGAATGATGCATCTACTCTGTTGCGTTTGCCTGATGGTGCACAAGGTGTGCGTTTAAAACTGGATGATATTTTTGCCGCGCCACAAGTGTCACAAGACATTGTGCAAGATTTGCCAGCGAACTTCTATGCTTCGGATTGGACCTATACCCACGGTAATTTATTCAGTGCCATTCAAATGGAAAAGGCGATGGTCAGCCTGTTGTTATTCCTGATTGTTTTGGTGGCTGCTTTTAATATTGTGTCTTCATTGGTCATGGTCGTGACTGATAAAAAGTCGGATATTGCAATTTTAAGAACCTTGGGGGCATCGCCAAGTACCATTACTAAAATCTTTATGGTGCAAGGGACTGTCATTGGGGTGATTGGCACCGTGTCAGGGGCAATTTTGGGTATTATTTTTGCTTCAAGTATTAGTGGCTTTATTGCATGGCTGAATAATCTATTTGGGCTTAACTTGTTTGATGCTTACTTTATCAACTACTTACCTTCATATTTAAGATGGCAAGATGTGGTGGTGATTGTGAGTCTGTCGTTAATTTTAAGTTTCTTGGCAACCATTTACCCTGCGTTACGTGCAGCAAAAATTCAACCTGCAGAGGCATTGCGTTATGAGTAAAATTGTTCTTGAAGCGAAACAAGTTTCTAAGCACTTTACCGATGGCAAAACTACTGTAGAAGTGATTCGTGGATTAGATTTGCAGGTACAGCAAGGGCAGTTTGTGTCGATTGTCGGTGCAAGTGGTTCAGGGAAAAGTACTTTGCTGCATGTGTTAGGTGGTTTAGATCGACCAAGTACCGGTGAAGTATTTTTGAACGGGCAGCGTTTTGATAATTTAGGCGAAGCAGAGCGTGGTTATCTGCGTAATCAGTATTTAGGCTTTGTTTATCAGTTTCACCATTTGTTGCCTGAGTTTACTGCGTTAGAAAATGTTGCAATGCCGCTGATGTTACGTGCAGGTACGCAATTTAAAGAAGTGAAAGCACAGGCAGAATACTTGCTAGAACGTGTCGGTTTATCACATCGTTTAACCCATAAACCTGGCGAATTGTCGGGTGGGGAACGTCAGCGTGTTGCCTTAGCACGTGCTTTGGTCACCAAACCTGCACTGATGCTTGCCGATGAACCCACAGGTAATTTAGACCGTAAAACTGCAGTCAAAGTGTTTGAACTTCTGCGCGAATTGCGTAGTGAAATGAACATGGCGATGTTGATTGTGACCCATGATGAAGAGTTGGCGAAATCTGCCGATACCATTTTGCACATGCAAGATGGTGTTTGGGTAGATGGTTAAAAATTCTTAAATTTGACCACGTCATTATTGACCTTAATGTAGGCCATTGTGGATAGTCGAGCTAAGCTGCATTAGTGGAATAAGACTCTTTTATTGAAGCCCGCTTCGGCGGGCTTTATGATGCTTGCCAATAAAAATAATAAACTGAATTTTCATGTTGCAATTCATTGGGCTAGCTTGGGTAATGGGAATTGCCTGTGTTGGAATACGCGTTTCATTTTTTCCTTTTGATACTCTAAACGCATTACCACGCGTGCTGGTATTCATTTTTATATTGTGTATTGGGCTGCAAGTTTATGTGCAGCAGCGTTTGCCTTCTGTGTATTGGAAATTATTGAATGGGGTTTTGGCCAGTCTATTGTGTTTTATTTTAGGCTGGTTTTACGCAGATTCACAGTTACAGCAGCGAATGCAGAATGCAGTGGCGTGAACTGCAACGTGACACAGCAGAGGTCATCGTCTATGTACGGCAATTAAATCAGTTAAAAGACAACAATGTTTCACAACCTATTGAGGTGTTGAATCGACATACACAAACTGTCACATGGCTTGCTTTAGCTCAAAACTCTGTATTACCCGACTTAGAATTAGGTCAGTATTATAAGCTCAGTGGTACGGTTTACCCTGCGCATAGCTATGCGACTGCAGGTGTATTTGATGTAGAGCAATGGTATTTGCAGCAAAATATCATGGGCAATTTCTGGGTAACTCATGTCCAGCCTATTTCTGCCCAACATATTTATAGCATGGGTTTGAGCAAGCATTGGCGTGCACAACACACGCTTAGGGCAAAATTTCGGTTATGGGTAGAGCAACAGCGTTATCAAATTCGAGCGTTTATTCAACAGCAGTCTTTGCAACATAAAGGTCTGCTTTTAGCGTTACTCACGGGCGATAAAAGTCTGTTATCTAGTGAAATTGAAGATCAATTTCAACGCTTTGGGATTAGTCATTTGCTGGCAATTTCGGGGCCACATGTGCTGATTTTTGCAGCAATGCTGTGTTGGTGTTTGGATCGCTTAATTAACCTGAGTTCGATGAAATCCACTTAACCTTTTAGCATATTTTGGAAAGTTGGCTTATTGGGGTTCAAACAATAAGCCACTACAGCAGCCATGATATTCACCATGAAGTTATTTACCGAACGATGACGTGAATGTTCAAGTTGATGTAAATTTTTTAATTGATCATTCACTGTTTCGATCAATCCTCTTCTGCAAAGTAATTGTTTTTCTTCTTCAGTTTGGATGGGTTTATTTTTCATATTCCGACGTGATGGGGTCAATATTTTCAGTCCTCTTGCTGCTAAAGCTTCGGCTTTTGCTTTGCTCAAATAGCCTTTGTCTCCCAGTAGGATCCCTTTTAATTCTTGAGTTAAAGATTCTAATATAGCAACATCATGAACATTTCCCGATGTCAGCTTGAGATTAATAATTTCACCTAAATTATTGATAACGAGATGTAATTTAAAACCATAAAACCAACCCGTACTACTTTTTCCACGACCGGCCAAGCCTTTAAATACACGATGCCTTTTAATCCGAAGATTATGGCAAACTACCAATTTAGTGGAGTCAATGATACTGATTCCCGTATCTTTTCCTTTCACCTGATGGAAGAAACTACTCAGAGCTTGCAAACAACGGGGCATGATTTCAATAAATCGGTTGTAGCTAAGCAGTTTAGGAAAAGCAGATTTCCAGAATGGAACGATCATTTGGCAATAAAAATATTTGAAGAATCTAAAACCGGATTGATGAAATAAAATGACAATGGTCATTGCTTCAGACAAGCTTAAAGCTGACTTTTTCAACCTGGTTTTTTGATTAGAAATTAAAGCTTTCTCTAAAGATTCATTAAATTTTTTGCAGAAATCATCCAAAATACAAAATAATTCGGTAATATGATCCATTGAGAAGCCTTGTTTTATAACATTTTGTCTTGAGAACCAATATGTTACAAAAACAGGGCTTTTTTTCTACTCTTTTTTTATATCGAACTCAGGTTAATTAGGTGTTATCGCCCGCATTACTATTTGTGGATGCCCAGACAATACCTATTGTTGTTACCATTTTTAAGCTGTGTAGGGTTATACACGGCATTTGTCGGTTTCGAAATTCCAGCACTCAGAACTTTGTTGATGTGCAGTGTCGTCACAATAATGTTGCTGCTGAAGCAAAAAATAAGCAGTTTTGCCTTACTGATTTACAGCGCTGCTTTGTTGCTCTATTTAGATCCTTTGAGCGTATTGTCAGCAGCATTTTGGCTATCTTATGGTGCATGTTTTATTTTGCTGCGAATTTATCAGAGCCTGCATCATCAACCCAAACGTATTTATTTCAGTCGCTGGCAACAATTCTGGCAGGGCTTTAAAATTTTAGTTGAATCGCAATGGAAAATATTCATTGCCTTGTTACCACTGGTGATTGTGTTTTTTAAGCAAGTCTCTTGGATTGCTCCTTTAAGCAATATCGTGGCCATTCCTTTCATTGGGTTAGTGATTGTACCCTTAGATATTTTGGCAGGTCTTAGCTTTTTTCTATTTGAGCCATTGTCAGCAGTATTGTTTCAACTGAATGATAATTTACTGGCTTTGTTGTTACTGATATTTCGAGGTATAGACGCTTTATTTGTACCACAGCTATCTAGCATCGAAATGTCGGCTGCAGTTTATATTTGTTTATGTATAGGGTTGTTGTTGCTGTTTTTACCACAATCAGTTTTGCCTAAGACTTGGGCTGCCTTATGCTTTGTACCCCTCATTTTAATTGACCCGCAACGACAAAAGTTTGAGTTGGTTGTGTTGGATGTCGGGCAAGGGCAAGCCGTATTTCTGCGTTCTGGTTCGTACAGTATGATGATTGATGTGGGCGGATATTATGACGAAAGCAAGTTTAGTGTCGGGCAGCAGATTATACGTCCATTTTTATCTGTGCAGGGCATCAGTACGCTAGATCATGTAATGCTCACGCATTTAGACCAAGATCATAGCGGTGCTTTTGCTTATTTGAAAAATGAAATCAATATCCATAAGGTTAGTGCCAATCAAGCGGTGAATGTGACTGAAAATACCCAGTTTGAATTTTGTTACCAAGGGCAACAATGGAATTTACCATATCAAGTACGCATACAGGTACTCTCTCCAAAACCAAGTCAGTTACAGTATGCCGCACAGCAGCAGAATGAATACGCTTGTGTGCTACATATTCATGTGCCAAATGCACAACCTTATCAGGACTTTTTGCTGATGGCCGATACAGGCTGGGCAACTGAATATCAAATTTTACAGGATTATCCTGATTTAAACGTGGATGTTTTAATTTTGGGGCATCATGGCAGTAAACACAGCTCTGCTTATGATTTTTTAGCACATTTTCGGCCTAAACTGGCTGTGGCATCGGCAGGTTTTGACAATCGTTATGGGCATCCTAGCCCTATCGTTGAGCAACGTTTGGTCGATCTGAATATTCCATTCATGTATACGGCTCAGCATGGAAGTTTACGTTTTTATTTAGATGCGCCACAACGCATGCTTATACAGCCGTATCGGCAACAGAAGTTGTGGCTGCAGCGTTAACTTGATTCTGAGCTTGCATGCGCACAGCTTGAACATCAGCCAAGGCTTCATGCGTAGGCTTGTGATAAACCCCGCGTAAATCTGGATGGGCTTTGTATCGTTTATAACTCCAATGATAATGCGCAGGATAACGACGAATTAGGTCTTCAATTTCACGGTGAATAATTGCTGTACCAGCATTGGCATTACTTTCATAAATTTGTTCGTCAATCGCTTCGATATGAATATCAAAACCCTGATTTTCATTTCTCAATGCATATAAAAGTAGGGCGCTGGCTTTAGTTTTTTGAATTAGTTTGGCACTTAAATTGCTCGATTCCAAAGGGATGCCAAAAAATGGAATCATTTCACCGCCCACATTGGGAGTATGATCAGGCAGAATCACCGTAGTACCGCCTTGTTTCAGGGCTTTAAAAATCTGACGCACGCCAGACTCATCAGTTGGAACTAAATTCGCCTGTTCACGGCTACGTGCCTGACGAACAAAGTCATCTGCAGCAGGATTTTTCACTGGCTTATACATAATGGTCATTGGGGTAAATTGTGCAATCCATGCATTCATAATTTCCCAAGTGCCAAAATGCGGCACAATCAACACCACGCCTTTTTGTTGGGCAAGTGCTTCTTGTAATAAATCTAAACCGTGTACTTGATGAATTCTTTGAATATTCTTTTGATTGCTTGAGCCCCAAATATGAAAAAACTCAAAATAAGAGGTGAGTTCGTTACGAATCGCTTGTTGGGTAATGAGTTTACGTTGCTGAGCGTCTAACTCAGGAAGTGCAATTTCTAAATTCAGTTCAATGGTTTGTGAGGTTTTACTTAAACGTAGACGATTGACCAAAAAAGCCAATGATTTGGCAAAAATCCGCGCAACAGACAAAGGCTGACGACTGACAAAATGCAGCAAGCGCGATAAAGACGTTGTAGGTGCGGGTTGGGTCATAACGACAGCGTCAATTGATCAAAAGAATAAAGATGCGAAATATTATAGGAGAAAATACAGGCTTTAGACAGTTTTTGCCAATTCCGTGTATATAATGGAGCAAATTTACTATTTTTTGGATTGTTTCATGTCCGATTGGCCACCAAAACCACAAAATGAATCACAGCAAATCCCACCACATGCACAGCAGCCAACAGGCAATGAGTGGAAACTATTAGAAAAAGCAGTTTTAGCCTCAGTTGAAGAACAACGTCGTGCACGTCGTTGGGGAATTTTCTTTAAGTTTTTAACTTTTGCCTATGTTTTTTTGCTCTTGGTCATTATGGGCAAAGGTTGCAGTACCACGACGACGAATCCATCTGCAGCGAGTCCGCACATTGCAGTGGTTGATATTGTTGGAGCGATTGCATCAGATAAGCAAAGTGTGAACAGCAACGACACCATTAAGTCGCTGAAAAAAGCCTATGAAAATAGCAATAGTAAAGCCGTAGTGCTGAACATTAATTCACCTGGCGGCTCACCTGTACAGTCCGATGAAATCTGGCAAGAAATTCAATATCTGAAAAAACAGCATCAGGATAAAAAACTGTATGCTGTCATTGGCGATACTGGTGCTTCGGGTGCTTATTATATTGCCTCTGCTGCAGATGAAATTATTGTCAATCCATCTAGTTTGGTGGGTTCAATTGGCGTAATTATGCCAAATTACGGCCTGAGTGGTTTAATGCAAAAACTGGGTGTGGAAGATCGCACCATGACCTCGGGTGAAAACAAAGCCTTGTTGTCGATGACGCAACCTGTCGATCCTGCACAGAAAAAGCATGTACAAGCAGTATTGGATAATGTGCATGGTCATTTTATTCAAGCAGTGAAAGATGGACGTGGTGCGAAACTGAAATCACAAGATCCTGCGATTTTCTCTGGTTTATTCTGGACAGGTGAGCAAGCAGTTACACTGGGTATTGCCGATAAAATTGGTAGTCTAAATAGCCTAAAGCGTGACTTAAACCTTGATAAAGCTGTGAACTATACGATTGAACATAGTCCTTTAGACTCTGTACTGGGTCGTATGGGGGCCGCAGTGGGAGAGGGTTTTGCCACTTCAATTTCTCAACAGCTTCAGACTGAGCAAAACGCGAAATTACAATGAAACCACTGATTCATTTTGCACATGCCAATGGTGTGCCATCAAAGGTCTATCAAAAACTCTTTGATTCACTTAAAGATGATTACGATGTGATTGATGTTCCATTGCTAGGGCCAGATAAGCGTTATCCAATTGATAACCATTGGCATAGCTTAACCCAGCAAGTGATTGACAGTATTGTACGTCAATCGCAAGGCCGTAAAGTCATAGCGTTGGGACATTCTTTAGGTGCGGTCTTGTCTTTTCAAGCAGCATTGCAACGTCCTGAGTTGTTTGAGCAAGTGATTATGCTCGATCCACCTTTAATTATGGGCAAAGCTTCAGTATTTTTGCATTTTGCTAAAATGATGAAACTCAAAGCGGTTGATCAAATGTCACCCGCAGCTTTGTCTTTGCGACGTCGTGATCATTGGGAGAACCGTGCGCAGGCTGCAGAATTATTGCGCCCTAAAGGTTTTTACAAAGACTTTGATGCAGACTGTTTTCAGGCCTATATTGATTATGCGTTAACAGAAGACAGTGTGCGTGGTGGGGTAGAGTTGACCATTCCAAAAATGGATGAAGTCAATATCTTCAGAACCAATCCATCGCTTTGGTGGTTGCCGCAGTCTAAGCCGCAAGTGCCAATGCAATTGGTAATTGCAGAAAAAGGGCCATTTTTAAAGCCTGGTTTTCCACAGATTACTTCTAAGAAATTTGGGATACCGTATCAGGTTACGGCAGGCGGGCACATGTTCCCCTTAGAAAAGCCTATAGAGACTGCGCAGCTGATTAAAGACTTAATTCAAGCCCAGCAAACAAAAGCAAGCGTGGTGTAAAAAGATACTTGTTTGCATCGTGTATAAAAAACGCCTGATAACAGGCGTTTTTTATTTTGTATCCATTAAGCCAATTGCTTAAACACGGCAAAACTGTACTGGTTGCTGTAACAGCTGCTGACGATACATCACGCCTTGCGCGGTGTGTTCAAGGCTACCATTGCAAATCCATTCAACCACTTGTGGGTAAATTAAATGTTCCAATACATGTACGCGGTTGGCCAAACTTTCAGGAGTGTCATGCAGATTTACCTGTAATACACCTTGTGCGAGTGCTGGACCTGCATCTAGTTCGGCTGTGACATAATGGACTGTACAGCCATGCAAGGTATCACCAGTATTGAGGACACGTTGATGGGTATGCATGCCCTTATAATGTGGCAAGAGTGAAGGATGAATGTTGAGCATTTTTCCTTCCCAAGCCTGCACAAACTTGGCACTTAAAATTCGCATAAAGCCCGCAAGAACAACTAAATCGACATTCCAGGCCAGCAATTGCTGATGCATCACCTCATCAAAGGTTTCACGGTCAGGGTATTGCTTATGTTCAATGACTGCGGTTGGAATACCTGCATTTTGCGCACGGGTGAGGGCATAGGCATCAGGCTTATTGGAAATAACCCCAACAATTTGCCCTGAAAGATTGGCATCTATCAGGGCTTGTAGGTTACTTCCGCTGCCTGAAACAAGAACAGCTATTTTGATCATGGGTGTTGAATCACGCAAAAATTACGCGAATTTTTTCATCTGCGCCTTCAACAGATTCGGCATTGTCTTGAATGCGACCCATTACCCATGCTTTTTCGCCTAAGCTGTTGAGAAGTGCTACAGTTTTGTCTGCATCATTGGCATCTACTGCAACAACCATCCCTACACCACAGTTAAAGGTACGATACATTTCAAACTGTTCTACACCACCTTCGCGTTGTAATAGTTTGAATAGTTCAGGCCATTCCCAAGAAGATTCATCAATCACTGCTTGTGCACCATTTGGCAATACGCGAGGCAAGTTCCCAGGTAGGCCGCCACCAGTGATGTGTGCCATAGCATGCACATCTACTTGTTTGCATAATTCAAGCATAGATTTAACATAAATGCGTGTTGGTTCCATGGCAACGTCAGCAAGTGGACGACCATCAACCAGTTGAGTTAAATCAACATTTTTTACGTCTAAAATTTTACGAAGTAAAGAGTAACCGTTCGAGTGCGCGCCTGAAGATGCAACACCAATTAAAACGTCACCCGCTTTTACTTTAGAGCCATCAATAATTTTGCTTTGCTCAACCACGCCCACACAGAAGCCTGCAAGATCGTAATCTTCACCTTCATACATGCCTGGCATTTCTGCTGTTTCACCACCTACAAGCGCACAGCCTGCAAGCTCACAGCCTTTACCAATACCTGTCACAACATTGGCAGCAACGTCTACATTTAAGTGACCTGTTGCATAGTAGTCGAGGAAGAATAAAGGTTCAGCACCACATACCAGCAAATCGTTTACACACATTGCGACTAAGTCTTGACCAATGGTGTCGTGGCGATTTAGGTTCAACGCTAAACGTAATTTAGTCCCTACACCATCTGTGCCAGATACGAGGACAGGTTCTTCATAACCTTTAGGAATTTTACAAAGTGCGCCAAAGCCACCTAATCCACCCATCACTTCAGGACGAGTAGTACGCTTAGCAACAGATTTGATACGATCGACTAACGCGTCGCCCGCTTCAATATCGACACCAGCATCTTTATAGCTTAAACCAGTGGTAGGGTTAGAAGTTGAGTTGCTCATAATGAAGTCTCCGCATTCGCGGGGCCGATTATACCTGAATATACGAAACTCTTATGTTATTTATGCGCCAAAATGCTATCTTTATTCAAATATTTTAGCTTCTATAACGAATAAACTGAAAAAAGGCGAATTTCTATGGTCGATCGTACCTTGCGTCGCATTTTTATCCTGTCTGGGATAGTTCTGCTCCTTTGGGTGCTGTACTTATTAAAACCGGTTGTCATTCCTTTTGTGGTCGCATTTTTCATGGCCTATTTATTTAGTCCATTGGTGGAAAACTTGTGCAAAGTCGGTTTGCCGCGCTGGTTGTCAATCAGTATTGTATTTATTGGAATTGGTATCGCGCTGACGCTTGCTGTTTGGTACATCATTCCATTGGTTTGGAAACAGTTGATTATTGCGCGTGACAGTATTCCTGTAGGTATTAACTGGATTAATTCGACCTTTTTGCCTTGGGTGTCGTCCACCTTCAATATTGAAGAAATGGAAATTGATACCACGCACATGACCACGATTGTGATGGATTATGTGCAGACCAATTACAGTGCCGATAGCATTCAAGCAATGGCCTTGCGTGTTGCACAGTCTGGACTGAATTTTATCCAGATTGGGGGTACGGTCGTGCTCATTCCAATTATCGCTTTCTATTTCTTGTTGGATTGGCAGCGCATGCTCGACAGTTTACGCCGTTTAATTCCACGTCCGTATGAGCAAAGCACGTTGACTGTGGTGCAGGAATGTCACAGTGTTTTAGGCGCATTTGTGAAAGGTCAGTTTTTGGTGATGATTTTGTTGGGTGTGGTCTATGCCACAGGCCTACAACTGATTGGTTTAGAGGTTGGCTTAATTATTGGCATGATTGCTGGTCTGGCCAGTATTATTCCATATTTGGGTTTTGCCGTAGGAATTGTTGCTGCAATCATTGCCACTTTCCTGCAATTTGGGATTGACTGGATGCAATTGGTCTTGGTGCTGGTGGTGTTCATGATTGGGCAGGCCGTGGAAGGCTACATTCTGCAACCATTTTTATTGGGTGATAAAATTGGACTTTCACCTGTTGCCGTGGTTTTCGCAGTTTTGGCAGGCGCGCAGCTCGCAGGCTTTATGGGAATGTTAATTGCCTTACCGGTTGCTGCGGTGATTGTGGTCCTGCTTCGTCATTTGCGTGATTATTACGAAAAAAGTTACTTATATGGACAACCTGTGGTGGTGTCTGAAGATGCAGTATCGGGTGATATTAGTATTGAAACCTCACAAGTGCATATTGATATCGAACTTGACCCTCATGCTGCAAATTCACTGCAACAGACTGAAAAATCAAGTAAGATAAAACCCTCAGATCAGCCAGACTCCTAGGTGATTACAGTTATATGCGTCAACTGCAGTTAGACATCGAGCCTCAATTAGATGCACGGATCAGTGATTTTTCTGGTCCGGGTTGGGGGCACGTCATTGATGCAGTACGACAGCTTCATGCAGGACTGGTCAATCGTTTTTATGTCTATGGTGGTGCAGGTACAGGTAAAAGTCATTTGCTGTCTGCAATTTGTGATTCATATTTAGAAATTGGCAAATCTGCCATTAAAGTGTCTTTACTTGAGTTGCTCGATGCCCCAACCGAAGCAATCACGTCTTTAGATCGCTATGACTTGGTGGCTTTAGATGATATTGAAGCGATTAGCGGTGTGCCACATTGGCAACGTGCAGTTTTTCATTTGATCAACTACAGTAATGAAGTGGGTGGTCAGTTGGTATTTTCCTCCCGTTTTGCACCGATTGAATTGAAGTTGGAATTACCTGATTTACAATCACGTTTGACGCAAGCGGTGAGTGTTAAAGTACCTTCGGGCAGTTTATATGCAGACCGACAAGCATTGGTGAGTTCGGTGCTGGAACGTCGTGGCATCCTGATTGATCCACAAATTATTGATTATTTGTTATTGCATGGGCCACAACAAACTTCTATCTTGCTGCAAAGCCTTGAACAGTTGGTGCAATTACTCAAAGGAGAAAAAACAAAATTAAGTGGCGCCAATTTGCGTCAGATTTATGCGCTGATTGACGAATATCGGTAAAAATTAAAATTACTTGAGAATTTGCCCAAGCTGTGCGAAATTATTGGGAAAATAATTCGAAGTTGCAGGGAATTTGCAACTAAAGAAGAAAAAAAACAAAGAAAATTACAAGGAGTACGCTTATGCTCAAGCAGAGCATCGGCATTGGTATGCTGTTTATCGCAGGTCATGCATATAGTAGTAATATCATTGTCACCACCACTGCAGACACAAAAGCAGATGATCAACAATGTTCTTTGCGTGAAGCCGTCGAATATATTAATTTAGGAAAGCCTGAACAAGGCCATTTGGGATGTGGCGGTGAAAATGCCTCCAATGTGATTTTATTAGAAAAAAAAGCGATTTATCAGCTAGATCAGCAGCTTAAAATTATTGAAAGCCTGGAAATAAAAACCACTTATGACAGTAGTTTTAATGACAAAACCTCGCCAGGATTAAATAATGCCACGATTCAAATGCGTGGGAATGGTCGGATTTTCCATATTGATGATAGTCAGGATCGTTTCCTAAATGTGTCACTGAAAGAGCTAACATTAGAAGGATGTGGAGAGGAGCGCTGCCGTCAGGAACAAGGTGGTTTAATTCTGAATAATGAAAATTTAAATTTAGAGTACGTAAAGCTGAGTAAAGGTATTGCCAATCAAGGTGGTGCAATTTATAACTTGGCGCAAATCACTACTGATCTTGATCGTGTTGTTAGAGGCTTAATGCAGGTAAAAAATAGCCTGTTTGAAAGTAACCAAGCACAAGATGGCGGTGCCATTTATAGCAAAATTCCTAATTTTACAGTAACTTCATCGGTTTTTAAGAGCAATAAAACAACAAACTCAAACGCTGCCAATTTATATGCCGCTAGCAGCACAGCAGATGAAAATACCCAAGTTTTTTCAAATGATGTGAACAAGGTGACAAGTAGTACCTTTATTGCTAATGAAGGGTATGTGTTGAATGTCCTTGATGGTATTGGTGTTAATAATGTCAGCATCCTGGGGAACACGCGCGGTATTTATTTAAATGCCCCTTTGGGTAAAGGCTATGTAGCGAACAGTATTGTTTTGGCGAACCCACATCCAGTGAATAGCATGGCTTATAATTGTACCCAAGCAGGTTCAGATGCCACCGTATTACAAAATAATCTAGTTGGTGCAGGTTGCAGTACGGGTGATGCGAATTATCCAAACAGCGTATGGACAGGTAATACCATATTCGCAGGCAATATGCTTGAAGGGGCATGTAAAACACTGAGCGAAGATGCTGCGGCCTTATTTTGTCCATACCATGTGCCTGAAAATGCGTTCTTAGGTTTTATTCGTCCGCGTGTATTGCTGACTGATCAAAGCTTGCAAGATTCTCTAGTGGTGAATAAAGGTCAACTTGCTAAAGCAGGGTTGCCTATGCAGGGGTGTACATCAGCCGATCAGCGAGGGATGCAACGTGAATTTGATAGCACGTTATGCGATCGCGGTGCAATTGAGGTAATGGTGCCTGCATCTAGAGGCTTAATCGGTCAAGATATTCTGGCTGGTCAAATTGCAAAAATGACAGTGAGTGACTTGCTCGGTGACAGTGACCTTGTACCTAAAGAGTTTTGTGATCAAGTCTATCCGACGAATCCAACAGGGCAGCCTTGGCAAGCCGGATGTGTACAAATCGAACAATTAGATACCCGCTCTAAAGGTAAGCTGACGATTGATGAGTCTGGCAACTTGGTTTACACACCAGATTCTGCTTGGCATGGGGCAGATGTTTTTAAAATTAAACTGGTCACGAGCACAACGCGTTTTAATAGTACTTCTCCTTATATGGAAGTGAAAGTTCAAGTCATACAAGAACATGAAAATCGCATGGAAAGCGATAAATTAAATGTTTCAGGTGGTGCGTGGAGCGCTTACGGATTAATGGCTTTATTGGGCTTGTTAGGTTTACGCCGTAAAAAAGCATAAAGGATAAATATGAAAAATAATAAAAAAACACTGTTAGGGATAATGGTGCTGTCAGCGATGTCGCTTATGGCCGCGGATGATCGTGTTATTCAGGTGACGACTTTTGAGGATCAAAATGGTGAAGATCTAAACAATTGTTCCTTGCGTGAAGCCTTAGTCGCAGCCAAGAAAAATATTGCTTTTGGTGGATGTAGTGCAGGTAATACAAACCGTGGTAGTACCGACTATATTCAGTTGAAGGAAGGCGAATACATTTTAAACTCTGAGTTACGTCCTGAATCTATGGTGAGGATTTATGGTGCAGCTGCTTTAGACTATAATCAGCGTGATCCGCTGACACATCGTTATCCTTCTATTGCGCCATTAAAAACCAGTATTAATGCACAAGGTAACAGTCGTATTCTCAATACTTCGGATACTCAAGCCAGTGTAGCCTTGTATGATCTGGTACTCAAAAATGGTAATGCCAATGGTGGTGGTAATCTTAATGCTAAAGATCAAGGCAAAGGCGGTGCTGTTTTTGTAGCAGGGCCATTGTCTGCAAATAATATAGAAATCCAAAACTCAAAGGGCGAACAGGGTGGTGCAATATATGTAGTTGCGCATCAGACCGAACGTCAGGTTAATTTGGAAAATGCATTCATTCATCATAACCAAGCAAAAGTAGGAAGTGTTCTGGCTATGGATTGCCAGGCTAATCTAGTCAATACACGTTCTGTTATTCACGTAAATCGTAGCAGTATTATCCAGAATGGGTCTACAGATAGTCAGAGTACATTTGATCTTTGTGGGCAGCCAGATCTTAAAGTAAGCACAAGCACAATTGCACAAAACCAGGCAAATGCTAATCAAGGACATATTTTTAATCTAGTTCATTCTGATCAGCATCCTTTAAGTACATTGTCTCAAGTATCTTTAGAAAGTAATACTATTGTTGAAAACAAAGCATTCAGTACGCTGTTTTATGATCAGCATCCGCGTATCGCACTCTTTTTTAATGTGTTGGCTTTTAACCAAGGTAAATCTTGCCGATCTGCTCAAGATTTAAATCAGCTGCAACTCAATATTGCTACTTTACGCAATGCAATATTGCCAGCGAGTGCGACTGCAGAACAAGGTGAGTGTGATTTACCTGAAAAGGCTAGTAGTAGCTATGAATTGAGCAAGAATATTGATTTAACAGGCTTAAGTTTTGATCAGTTGCTTCAGCCTTTACAAGCCCCTTCGGCTTATAACTTATTCTTGCCACTTTATTATCCAAAGCGTGGTGTAGACCCAAGTAAAGACTTGATTGATGTTGAGGGTTTGGGTTGTGCCGAAGAGGACCAACGTGGTTTGGCACGGGTTAGTAACGCGACACTCACTTTAAATCCGGATGCAAAAAATAGCTGCGACATTGGTGCTGTCGAAGTCATGCGTTTAAATGCTGCAGATATTACCAGTTTGAGCAATATTTCGTATGAGAGATTATTAGATGGGTATCAAGAGCAAATTGATCGTACACAGGCTAGTATAGATCAAAACAAAACCAGTGATCAGGCTTTACTGACACAGGCACGTGCTGATTTGAAAACTTTACAAGATTTGCTAAATCATACCAAAGCCAAACAACAATATCGTGCAATTTATATTGATCCATTTGCATTGGCGTTAAAGCAAGATGAGCCAACCGCAGTTGGTCAGTTCGTTCAGTTAAAACAGTTAAACTCAGAGAATTTTAGTATTCAAACAGAAGCATTAGGCATAGGGGCTGTTTCTGGTACAGGAACAACGTTCAATGTGGATAAACTGACTAAAGACCCATTGTTTAAATGTGAGTGGGATGCTCAGTTACAGCGTATCTTAATGTATCGTTTGAATGACAAAGTGACAGAGCTAACTGATTCTGCGTACTGTAAATATACCATTACCTCTAAATCGGACAGTAATCATCATTCATCAGGTTTGCTGGAAGGGAAATTTAATAATATTCAGCCAATTGCAAAAGATGATCGCATACGTATGGAATATGGGTCAGACTTGAAAGTTAGTTTTAATCCATTGGCGAATGATAGCGATGGTGGGGATGGCATAATCAGTACTTTAACTGAAAATACCAATAAACCAGCATTCTATAAAGACCATACAGGACAAGAACTCGCAATTCGCTTTACACATATTCCTTCTAGCGTGGTGCTAGATGCAGATCGTAAAGCTCCTTGTCCAGGTGATTATGCGCGTGAAACCTGCTATGGAGGCAATATCCAAGTACAAGTGCGCAATAGTTTTAGCCCATTCGATTATGAACTGAGATATACCGTGTTCGATCATGAGCAGGCACTATCAGAAGAAGCGACTATTACTTTGGAGAATACAGCCAAGAATACCAACTATGAAGCCAGTAGCGGTGGTGGAGGTAGTTTGGGTATTTGGGGATTAATGACTTTATTAGGCTTAGTGGGCTATCGTCGTCACACTCGGTTCAAGTCTTAACGTAAACAGGTGGCATAATAAAAAAAGAAGCCCAGAATGGGCTTCTTTTTTTATGTGAGCAATTGAGGGTGTAATTATTTCTAGAAATATGCACAAAAGATTTTGTCTTTTATGAGCATAGGCGTGCTATTTAACCATTCTAGTGATTGACGATGTTTGGTTGATATTTTTGAATATATTCTTGACGAATCAAGGGGCGTTGCTCTGGTGTAGCTTGTTGTAGCCGTTGACCTAATTCTCTGCGTTCTTGCGTACTCATTTTTTGCCAGGTTTCACGCATTTTTTGCTTTTCACTTTCAGGCAATTGGGTAAACCAATCCATGCGTTGTTGTAAAGCCACACTTTTATCTGCAGGGATTTCTTTCAGATTTTGATAACGCTTAATCAGCGCCATCTGTTCTTCTTCAGACAGCGTTTCCCAAGTTTCTGCAATTTGCGTGTCGGCGTCTTTGGAAAAAATCCAAAAACGCTCAAAACCTGCAAAACTGGTTTGCAGAAAACCAAGTGCACAAAACGCAAATACAATTCGCTTAGCTGCCATGTGGAACTTTGTCCTCACCTAACACCATTAACATTTCTAAATCTTCCACCATTTGTGGAGAAAGTTTAGGAACAGACACAGCTTGATTTTGTGGTGCTGTGGTCATTTCCATTGAGTTTGGCAAAACCACAAAACCTGCAATTGCTGCTGCCAAAGCAAAGCCTGACATTTTCCAGAGTCCATAGCGCGAGCTTTTCTTGTCTTGAATATGATCTAAGACATGGTTCATGACCGCTGCTTTGTCTTGATGATGGTGAGCGAGCCCATCTAGTTTGGAAGTGACTTGTTTTAAGAAATCATCTTGTTTCATTCTGATGACCCTCCCAGATTTGGATTCATATGTGCCAAACTATTGCGTAAGGCTTGAATGGCACGGTGATAATGGGTTTTTACACTGCCTTCAGTACAATTCATAATTTGTGCTGTGGTGTGTGTGTCAAAGCCTTCCCATGCACGTAACATAAAAGCTTGTTGTTGACGTACAGGAAGCTTTGCAATTGCTGCTTGAATTTCGTCTACAGTGACGGCCTGATCTAAAAACTCAGCTGGATTGAGTGCTTGTTCATCCACAATATCGAGTTGTTCGACATCGTCATCATCTAAACTGACTTTTTTAAACAATGAAAAGGGATGTGCACGTCGCGCTTCTTTGCGTCGCCAGTCTTGTAATTTGTGATTTAAAATTGTGTAAAACAGGGGATACCATTCATCTGTGGCTTTATCTGCATAAGATTTATGTAAGGAAATAAAGGCTTCTTGAACTAAATCCATGGCAATGCCATGCTGTCCTTGGGTCGCACTTTCCATCATGACTAAGGCACGCCCGGTTACATCCTGCATAAAATTTTTTAGGCGTTGTTCAGCCGTACTCTTTAGAGCACTCAAATTTTCCGAGTGTGACGACTTCGGGTTTAAATCCATAGAGATGGAAAATCCTGTCATTGGATACCCACCATTATTTTTAACATCATACTTATATAACGCTAAAAACAATGGTTTGGTTGACATTACAATTTATTATTTTAAGTCTAATCTATTTTTTCTACAGGGCTAGTCTATTTAAAATAAAATAACCATTTACAGACGTTGGCGCACCATTTCAAAGAAACAAATCGAACCTGCAATCGCAACATTTAAGGACTCCTGACCACCAGGTTGTGGAATGCTTACCGCTTGTGCATGCTGCAAGGCGTAGTCTGACACACCTTGTCCTTCATTACCTAAAATCCAGACGCAGGCTTTACGCAAGTTTTTGCTGTACAAGCTTTCTGCATGGTGTGAGCTGGTTACATATACCGGAATCTGAAATTGCGGTAAAACCTCTTCCAGTGTGACATTTTCAAAAGTCTGTAAGCTAAAGTGCGCGCCCATGCCTGCACGTAACACACGTGGTGACCAGAGTGATGCAGAACCTTTGGTGCAAATAATTTGTTCAATCCCTGCGGCGGCGGCAGAACGTAATAAGGTACCGACGTTGCCTGGGTCTTGCACATTTTCTAAAATCAGCGTGTCTGCTTTAAAGTCCAGCGTTTGACTTGAGCTTGGTAAATCGACAATGGCTAAACAAGCCAATGAAGTACCTAAAGTGCTTAAATCTTTGTATAACGATTCACTAATGACAAATACTGCGCCAGTATATTTTGCCAAAATACGTTCATAGTCAGGGTGGCTGAGTGCATGTTCTGTGGTGAAAATTGAATTGATCTTTTTATTTTCATGTAACCACGCAAGACACAAGTGCGTGCCTTCAAGCACAGTTTGTCCTTGTTTTTTACGATAGCTATTTTGCTCAATTAAACCACGTAAGTGTTTAATTTTCGGGTTATCTTTTGATTCTAAAAAAATCGTAGGCATGCGATAAAATCCACAGCAATTGGCGCAATACCAATTGCTGTTGTTGAAAAATGATTAATGATAGCTGCTGACTAAATCGACTTCATTTTTTGAACCAATAATGACAGGCACACGTTGATGCAAGTCGGTTGGTTCAATATCTAAAATACGCACACGACCTGTAGTTGCAGCACCACCAGCTTGTTCCATGAGCATGCTCATCGGGTTGGCTTCATACATTAAGCGTAAACGGCCTGCTTTTTTGGGGTCTTTTAAGTCGTATGGATACATGAAAATACCGCTACGGCAAAGAATACGGTGAATATCACCCACCATACATGCTACCCAGCGCATGTTGAAATCTTTTTCACGTGGGCCAGTCTTACCTGCCAAAAGTTCATCGATATAGCGTTTTACAGGCGCTTCCCAGTGACGTTGGTTAGATGCGTTAATGGCGTATTCTTTGGTGTCTGCTGCAACTTGAATATTGTCTGCAGTCACTAAAAATTCTTGGCTTTCCGGATCAAAGGTAAAGAACACCACACCTGCACCAACAGTGAGCGCCATCATCGTTGATGGGCCATAAAGAACATAACCTGCTGCCACTTGTTGTGTACCTGCTTGCATAAAGTCTGCAGCCTGAGTCACCGCATTTTTTGCAGGTAAAATGGAGAAAATTGTACCCACACACATATTGATGTCGATGTTGCTTGAGCCATCTAGTGGGTCAAACAAGACTAAATATTGACCATTTTCTTGAGCAGGGGTGAATTCATCTAATTCTTCAGAAGCCAAACCACCAACATTTGGGTGTTTTTGTAATGCTTCAATTAAATAATCATTTGAAATGACATCTAATTTCTTTTGTTCTTCACCTTGTACGTTTTCATTTTGTGCACTGCCTAATACACCTGCCAAAGCACCTTTCTGTAATGTTTGATCAATTGTTTTACAGGTATTGGCAATGGTTTCAATTACTTGAGCAAGTTCGGGTGTTAAATTTCCAGTTTGTTGTTGTAGAAATTGGGAAAGGGTACGGTATGACATGACTGGAAAACTCCGAATAACTGCAAAAATGAGGATAACAATATGCTGCAATAGTTTAGATGAGAACGCGTTAAAAGAAAAATTAAACTCGACTATTTGCTGTGATTTTACCCTTGCAAGTCTTGTAGAAAGTGCTATGTTGATGTGAAGGATTTAATTTGAGATAGGAGCACAGATATGACAACGTTAAAGTTTGATGCGACTCCAACGCCGAGCGAAGGGATTAGTTTAGACGATATTTCTGAGGACAAGATGAAAGCAGCTTGGAAAGATTACGAGTCTAAACCTGAATATAAAAAGTTCAATAAGCATGATTTGATTGAATCTATGCAAACGGCTAAATCAGATGCAGAGTCTGAGTAAATTGTTTTAAACAATTTTCAGATATCAAACGCTTAGGATTCAACATATTCAGTTTGCTAAGTTTTTAAATTGCGATTGCAATCCTAGGAATATAGTGAGTCAAAATAGTAAGTCAAATAAAAAGCGCTCTTAAACAAATTGTTTCAGAGCGCTTTTTATTGGATTTGAGAAAACACTTCTTAAAAAGTCTAGAAATGCTTTCTCAAAACATAACGACCATTATTTTAATAATGGCGGTACGGCTTCATAGTTAATTTCTACACGACGGTTTTCTTTCCAGGCATTTTCATCGTGCCCTGGATTGACTGGCATTTCTTTGCCATAACTCACAGCTTCAAGCTGACCTGCATTGACACCGTTGGTAATCAAGAAACTTTCAACTGCTTTAGCACGACGCTCACCCAAAGCCATGTTGTATTCACGGGTACCGCGTTCATCGGTATGACCTGTAAGTGCAACTTTAGAGTTGGCATTGGCCATTAAAAACTGTGCATGTGCTTGCAAAGTTTGGTAATCGTCATTTGATAATTCGCTGCTGTCGTAGTCAAAATGCACCACACGTTTTGCTAAGAAAGCTTTGTTGGCTTCAGTAACACCTTTGGCTGATGCACCTGTAAGGTTTTGCGCACTTAAAGCGGCATCTTCACTCAAGCCTTGGGTATTGACTGTCGTTGCACCACTTGGGTTTTGACCCGCTTGTAAGTCTGTAGCAGGTTTACGGTTTGCACAGCCTGTCATGACTAAAGCCGATGCCAAAACAGGGAGTACCAATAATTTAACTGCGTTCATCCTCATCTCCATGAAGCTTGATTTTTTGGTTTTAAAACAGAACTGAAAAAGTATTTACTTGCATGATTGAATTACTTTGGCGCCCATGCAGGTTCACGAACTTCACCTTGTTCACTTGGTAAGTTCATGCGGAAACGACCATCTAAAGACATAATCGACAATAAACCGCGTGCACCTTCACGTGTTGCGTATACCACCATTTGTCCGTTTGGCGAGAAGCTTGGCGACTCATCTAAACTGGTAGGGGTTAAAATATTGGTGATGCTGGTGTTGATGTCTTGAATCGCAACTTTATAGTTACTACCACTTGGACGATGTACCAATGCTAGTTTACGACCATCGGCACTGAGTGTACCGCGTGCATTAAATGCACCACGGAAGGTCACGCGCTTGCTGCTGCCTGTAGCAAAGTCATAACGATAAATTTGCGCTGAGCCACCACGGTCTGAAGTATAAATAAAGGATTTACCATCTGGGGCATAACGTGCTTCGGTATCAATCGCACTGTCATTGGTCATGCGTTGCAGTGTACGGGTGTTCAAATTCATTTGATAAATTTCTGGATTGCCATGCATAGATGCGGTGAACAACATGCTTTGACCATCTGGTGAGAAACTTGGAGCACCATTTAAACCACGGAAACTGGCTAATTTTTCACGCTGACCTGTGGCTAAGTCCTGAACATAAATTGCAGGGCGTTTAGTCTCAAACGACACATAGGCAATTTTTTTAGCATCAGGTGTCCAAGCAGGCGATAAAATCGGATCACGCGAAGTCAAAATAGTTTTGGGTTGCTCACCATCAGTATCGGCAATTTGTAGAGTATAGCGTTGCTCAGGTGTTGCAGGATTACGTAGCACATAGGCAATACGTCCACTAAAATCACCTTTAATACCAGTGAGTGCTTCATAAATGGCATCACTGATCATGTGTGCGGCAGAACGCACCCGTGAAGCAGGTACGCTTAATAGCTCATTCAACAAATATTGCTGTTTTTGTACATCGTACAGTTGGTAATGAACTTCATAGCCTCCTGCTGCTGTGGCTTTGACATTCCCTGTAACGACATAAGGTACACCCGCCGCTTGCCATGCAGCGGCATTCGGGTGGTTCATTCCTGCTGTTGCAGCAAGGTTTTTAGATGAGCTGGTAAATTTCCCAGAACGATTTAAATCATTTTCAACAATGGGATAAATGCTTTGATCGTTTCCAAATGGCACAATCGCAATTTGTGGTGCTTCTTCTGGTGCTTTGGCAATTTCTAGATGCAGTTGGGCAAAAGATTGTGTGCTTAAAACTGGGCTGAGTGCAGTTAAAACGGCAAGGCAAAGTAGGTGTTTACGCGTTGTTTCCATCATTCGCTATTTTCTCAAATCAACAT
This sequence comes from Acinetobacter sp. A2, assembly GCF_048537555.1. Classification (NCBI taxonomy): domain Bacteria; kingdom Pseudomonadati; phylum Pseudomonadota; class Gammaproteobacteria; order Moraxellales; family Moraxellaceae; genus Acinetobacter; species Acinetobacter sp. A2. The sequence goes on along the minus strand of NZ_CP183239.1, from coordinate 1,996,793 downwards.
AACTTTTTTGGATGTAATTGTTGTACATAATGGCATGCTTTATTGGGAATGAAAGCATGAATGTATAATAAAACTGTTATAACACTGTGAAAAATGAAATTTATTTAAAGTCGTGAATATTTTTCTAGGGGAGAGTCTGAGTAAATGATTTTACTCAGACTATTTTAGCTTATTGTGCGGTAAAGGTTGAGGTGAAGCTGCGTGCTTCACGGCGTGCATCTGGGTCAGATGGCATTGGATAAGGCGCAGCAGCACGAACTGCAGCTTCTACACTGGCTTTCATGTCTGGGTCACTGGAATTGACCACTACAGATTGCACTGCACCACTGTCACTTAGAGTCACACGCGCAGTTGCACGTTTGCCCGATGAACCCACAGGGGTATCCCACGCACGTTTGATTTTATTTTCAAAATCACGTTTAGCTGTTGAAGCGATACGGCGTACTTCAGCTTTTTTCTGTGCGGCTTCTTCTGCGGCTTGTTTAGCGGCAGACGCTTTGGCTTCTGCATCAGCACGAGCCTTCGCTTCGGCATCTGCCTTGGCTTTTGTATCGGCATCTGCTTTACGTTTTGCTTCTGCGTCCGCTTTGGCTTTAGCGTCTGCTGCAGCTTTACGTTTTGCTTCTGCGTCCGCTTTGGCTTTAGCGTCTGCTGCAGCTTTACGTTTTGCCTCTGCGTCTGCTTTGGCTTTAGCATCTGCCGCGGCTTTACGTTTTGCCTCTGTATCTGCTTTGGCTTTAGCATCCGCTGCAGCTTTACGTTTTGCCTCTGCATCCACCTTCGCTTTTGCATCAGCTTCCGCTTTACGCTTTTCTGCTGCATTGGCTTCAAGTTTGCGTCTTTCTGCGGCTTCAGCTTTTTTTAGCGCTTCGGCTTCTTTACGGCGTATAGCCTCAGCTTCAGCACGTGTTTTAGCATCAGCCTTAGCTTTTGCTTTAGCATCAGCTTCACGTTGCGCACGTTCTTCAGCACGTGCCTGTTGTGCCTTTAAGCGTTCAGCTTCGACTTTTTGTTGTGCTGCAATTTGTTTTGCTTCAGCAGCTTGACGTTCTGCACGTGCTTGAGCTTCTGCCGCTTGCGCTGCTTTTTGTGTATCGACTTGAGGTTCGGGTGGCGTTGGAGTCGCTGCAGGTGTCGGAATGACTGGGGCAGGTTCAAGAGCAGGTTCAGCAGTTTGAGTAATTTGCTCCGCTACATTTTCATGTGTCGTTTCGGCAGATTCAGTTTCTAATAATGGTTTTAAATCTTCGGGTTTAATCAGTACGGTTTTAATGGGTTTAGGTGGCTCAGGCGCTTTACTCATACCCAAATAAAGCAAGCCAACCACAGCGATAATATGGACACCAACGGTGAACCCAATCGCAATAGCTTTTTGTTGAAAAGGTGGCTTTTTAAAATCTTTCATAAATTACTTTAAAGGCTCGGTCAGCAATCCAACTTGGGTTAAACCTGTATTTTGAAGTGTGTTCATCAGTGATATCACTTCACCATAAGGGCGTGATTTGTGGCCTTCAATAACTACTCTAAACTCTTTATTTTCTGACTTAGCCTGTTCCTGAGCTTGAGTGAGTATTGTTGTAAGTTCTTCAAGTGAAATAGGTTGGTTAGAACTAACATCTTTATATTTCAGGGAGTATCGCCCATCTTTATCTAAAGTTACCAAAGCATAAGCATCTTTAGATTCAATTGGATTACCATTGGCTTGCGGTAAATCGACCTGAATACCACTGGTAATCATAGGTGCGGTAACCATAAAAATCACAAGCAACACCAACATGACATCAATATAAGGTACAACATTCATGTCACTTTTCAGTGGTTTTTTGATGCGCTCGAAGCGTCCTGAGCGTTGAATGGCCATTAGTCGTGATCCTTAGTGTTGCCTAAAGATTGACGTTGTAATAAGGCCACCATTTCTTCAGCAAATAGGGCACGATCTGAATAAATACCTTCGCCCTTAGCTGTGTAATGGTTAAAGGCAAGTACCGCAGGAATGGCAGCAAATAAACCAATAGCTGTGGCAATGAGGGCTTCTGCAATACCTGGCGCAACGGTTGCTAGTGTGACTTGGTCAACATCAGCAAGTCCAATAAAGGCATTCATAATGCCCCAGACTGTACCAAATAAACCCACATACGGTGCGACAGAACCAATGCTGGCCAGTGCGCCTAAGCCTTGTTCTAGCTGAGCTTGGTCACGGCTTAAACCTACACGTAAAATACGTTCTGTACCTTCAATACTTTGTGTGGCAGGGGCGTGGCGTTTTTTAAGTTTTAAAAACTCCCCCAATCCCTGATAGAAAATATCTTCTAAGCCAACACGTTTTGAATTGAGCTGGGCGTTGTTATACAGCGTATTCAGCTCTGCGCCAGACCAAAAGATTTTTTGGAAATGCTGATCATCTGCCTGTGCTTTTTTATAGCTCATGTGTAACTTGGCAATCAGATACCAGCTGTATAATGATGCTAAAAGTAGCGACAGCATTACCAGCTGAACAACAGGACTAGCTTGTAAAATAAGATCTGATACTTGAAGAGATGATTCGAGTTGTGTTGCCATAGTTACTACATGTGCCAATTCATTTTTTTAATCTTGTCCTAATTCTTTCAGAATAAGGCTGCGAATTTCATCTGGCAGGCGACGCGGTTTCATGTCTGAACCAAGACAGGCCAATTCAACCTCACCAGATGCAAGCATGATTTCACCACGATAAATATTTTGTTGCAATACAAATGATGACGCTTTACACGAAACTACACTTGCTGTAACAGTAATTAGGTCATCCATTAAGATTGGGCGTGAATATTTCACATTAATTTTATGTACGACAAAATTGTAGTCTTGTTGATGCCAGTAATGATCAACACCCGATGCACGAAGCCATTCGGTACGGGTACGTTCCATAAAGCGAATATGGTTAGCGTGGTAAACAATACCGCCTGCATCGGTATCTTCCATATAGATACGAATTTTAAATTCAAATTTATTCGCCATGATCGTGTTCCGCTTCTATGTTGCAAAGTTGTTGAGTCAGCAATGTCTATAGCTTAAGTCGTGTCTGTGAAAGTGACGTGAATAAGTCTAGGAGTCAAGCTGTGTACCGCGTGGCAGTTTATCATTCTCACCGCTTGGTCCAATGGCACAAGATTTCAAACATGCTTTTAAGTTAAAATTATCTGGCTGCGTATTTCATGCAGATGATCAATTGAAATGAGAAATGCATGAGTCGGTTAATTAAATTTTTGGTTGTTATCGCAATTTTGTATGCGTTGTGGATAGTGTTATTTCAGTCAGATGATGGAATTTCTGATTCTGCAAGTTATCAATCCACGCAGCAAATCCATCAGTTTAAAGATTATAACATTCGTACTTTAGAAACTTATGCAGGGGAGTTTCGTGTTTTAGCACGTGAAGATTACAACTTTGGACGTGAAGCTGAACTTAGCCCTGTCGATTTTGCCTTAGGATGGGGTGAAATGGCAAAGCCAGAAGTTTATAAGCAGCTGTCTATTCGTCAAAGCAACCGTTGGTATCATTGGCGTTATGAACAAACACCGCCTATTCCTGTTCAAGAGATTGCACGATTGAGTGCCAATACCCACTTAATTCCTGCAACCTCTGCTGTTGCTACACAATTAAAGCGTATAGATGAAGATGATCTGATTTATTTGAAAGGTAAATTGGTTGAGGTCACTGCCGCAGATGGTTGGCAATGGCGCAGCTCTTTAAGCCGTGAAGATACAGGCGCGGGGGCATGTGAACTGATGTTGGTTGAAGATGTGCGTGTCATCGAAAATTAGGGTCTAGCTACCGACCTAACTGATTTAAATGTTTAAGAGTTCAAAGGGAGATGAACTCCCTTGAAGTTATTTTTCTTTCGGCTCAGGCGGTGTCATGCCAAATTGCAAATAAGCCATATTGGTGGCAATACGTCCGCGTGCGGTTCGCATCACATAACCTTGCTGAATGAGGTATGGCTCAATGACATCTTCCAGTGTGCCTGAATCTTCGGCCATAGCGGCTGCCAGTGCCTCTACACCTGCAGGGCCACCATCAAAACGCTCTAACAGCATAGATAAATAACGACGGTCTAAGGTGTCTAAACCATCTTTATCTACATTGAGCATATCTAGCGCACGTTGTGCCATGTCTTGTGTGACCTCACCTGTGCCTTTGACTTGGGCATAGTCACGTACACGACGCAACAAGCGATTCGCGATACGCGGTGTACCACGTGAGCGACGAGCAACTTCTTTGGCGCCTGCATCGGTCATTGGTACATCCATTAGGCTAGCCGAGCGTTTGACAATATGGGTCAAATCTTCAGCCGAGTAAAATTCTAAACGCTGCACAATGCCAAAACGATCCCGCAATGGAGAGGTCAGCAAACCTGCTCGGGTGGTGGCTGCCACAAGGGTAAAAGGTGGCAAATCCAGTTTAATGGAACGTGCTGCCGGCCCTTCACCAATCATGATGTCAAGTTGGTAGTCTTCCATTGCAGGGTACAAAATTTCTTCAATCACAGGCGAAAGACGATGGATTTCATCAATAAATAATACGTCGCCTTCTTCAAGATTGGTCAGCATGGCTGCTAAGTCGCCTGCACGTTCCAGAACTGGCCCCGAAGTGGATTTAAGATTGCCGCCCATTTCACGGGCAATAATATTGGCCAGTGTGGTTTTACCTAAACCGGGTGGTCCGAAAATGAGGGTATGGTCAAGCGCTTCACCACGGCCACGTGCTGCACCAATGAAAATTTCCATTTGTTCGCGCACGACAGGTTGCCCAATGTAGTCATCGAGGGAAGTTGGGCGGATGGCACGATCAATTTGATCTTCGGGTTTTTCAGAACCACTGATGAGACGGTCTTGCATAGGTGATCTAAACTTTAAGTAAACTGATTTTAATTAGAAGTCTCGCAAAACATTTTTGACGGAGTCTTTCCAATAGAACTTTAATATGAGGAATAACCTGCGGTTCGCCTTACTTTTGTTTAGGCAAAAGTAAGCAAAACCATTGTCATTCGCAAAACTCGTCGAATTTTGATTCGTATCGATAATATCGCAGAAACATTTTTGTGCAAATGCCTCCTGCCTCAAACAGTTGCGAATGACTTCGTCGCGTATCAGATTAAGTGAATCAGGTAATATTAATGTGTGCTTAGCGATTCATCGACTTTAATGCCGCCCGAATAATGTCGCTGGCTTCGGTAAAGTCAGCCTTGACTGCATTAATCAGTTTTTGTGCTTCGGCAGGTTTGTAACCCAAAGACTGCAGTGCGGCTTCGGCTTCAGCAACGGCAGAGTTACCCGTAAACTGAATTTGGGTGGTTGTAGAATTGTGACTGGTTGCTTCACTAGACATGGCTTTAAAGCGGTCACGTAATTCAATCATCAAGCGTTCAGCAGTTTTTTTACCCACGCCCGGCACTTTGATCAAGGTATTAATATCTTCATGTTCTACAGTGTGAATTAGCAACTCCACACTTAAGGTCGATAAAATCCCTAAAGCCATTTTTGGGCCGACACCATTTACTTTTAATAAGGTGCGGAAAATGGTTTTTTCCTGTGCATCTAAAAAACCATACAATAATTGTGCATCTTCACGTACTGCTAAATGTGTCCACAAGGTGATTTTTTGCCCTTTTTGAAGTTGGCAAAATGTGGTGAGTGGGGTGTCAATTTCATAACCCACACCGTTGACATTCAGCAACACGGTTGGTGCTTCCAAAGCTAACACTTCGCCAATAAGACATCCGATCATATTTATGCTTCACACATTGGTTTTAAATGAATTAAGGTTTGCATACTAGAGTGCCTTGCCCTAAAAGGCAAAATCTGTATTTGCGTGATGATATTGTTTATATCCAACGTATTCATCCAAGTAGTCCGACCTTATTGCCCTGTAATTCCTGTGACAAATTATAGGCTTGGTGATCAGAAAACTTAGAAATAATATCTAAGACTTGCATAATATTTTCATAATGATTATGCGCAAAATCTGCCCCTGCACGCTGTAAAATAGACATTAAACGCTGCTCTTTAAAGCTGAGAGTTTTATGCGGTGTGGTCAATGGAATAAACGCATCCAAGATATTTTGTAAACTTTGATGTGCAATAATTTCAAGCCCTGCTTTTTGTGGATGCTCAAAAATTTTCTCACGGGCTAAATCTTTGGCGCGATTAATACCAACTTCAATATCTGCCGAGCAATACTGCAATAAGCTACCTTGTAGTTGACCCATTAAAATTTCTACATGATGTTTAGCAAAAGCCGTGGTGACTTCATCGACCAAACGCTTCATCACCCGACCACGTAAAGCTGCAATTTTCTGTTGCCATGTGGTACGTGGCATCGCCAATTCTTCAGGGATGCCATACTCCCCAATCAGGTTTAGAAAAATTGGCTCGACTTCTTCATAGCTGAGCATATTCAGAATAATGCCATCTTCCAGATCAATCAGGGCATAGCAAATATCATCAGCTGCTTCTAACAAATAGGTGAGTGGGTGACGGCAATAGTGATAATCCCCCAATTGAATCAGCCCTAGTTGTTCTGCAATTTGTTGGAGTATCTCTTTTTCTGACTGATAACAGCCAAACTTTGCACGTTGATTGGCAGGACGGTTGCCTTGTTCGGCAATGGTTTTGGAGAGCCAAGGGTATTTCAAATATGCACCTAGGGTGGCGTAGGTTAAACGCATGCCGCCATCATTGGGGTGATAATCAATTTTGGTAAGCAGACGTAAGCCTTGTGCATTGCCCTCAAACTGACGTACATCGGCTTCTTCTTCATCGCTGAGTTTTGCAAGAAAGTTGCCGTGTGAGGCATCGTCAAACCATTCGCGAATAGCGTATTCACCTGCATGTCCAAAAGGTGGATTGCCAATATCGTGCGCTAAACAAGCCGCCTGAATAATGGCACCTACATCGGCAGGATAAATCCACATGGGTAAGTGGTCTTTAATTTTTTCTGCGGCCAACATGCCCAAAGAACGTCCAATACAAGAGACTTCTAAAGAATGGGTTAGGCGAGTATGGATACCGTCATGCTGTGTCAGCGGGTGAACTTGGGTTTTACGGTTTAACTGTCTAAAACTTTGCGAAAAAATAATACGGTCATAATCTTTATGAAAAGGGCTGCGCGCCTGTTCTGTACTTTGTTTTTTACTACCAATCCGAACTGTAGAAAGCAGTTCTAACCAACGCATTTGAGTCATTTATCATTATTCACTATGTGCTTGTTTGCATCATGCCAAAAAAAATGCAAAAGCTCTAGGGGAGTGCGACATGAGTTGTCTTTTAAAATACAGCTTTAACGTGTTTCTAAAATGGCAGAATCATCTAAGATGCAAAACCATCGGAAATCTATGCTTTATCTCAATATTCAGAAGTTTTGCTGCTGAAACGCAGCAATAAAACTGTTTTGCCATCTAGCTGATTTGGGCATTTCACAGTAGAATATGCGCTCTCTTCAAGTCACATTGTGGCATGGTCCAAAAGATCAGCCCGTGGAGCCAAAATCAGCATGTTTATCGTTGCCGGTGCACCTGCACATTCTTCTTTTAAGAAAACTCAACTCTTAAACCGTTTAGCGTCAATGAGTTCTGTTCAATCTTTCGATAGCCAATGGGTTTATTTATTTGACCAAGCGCTCGACGAGCAACAACAGCAATCTGCTTTACAGCTTTTAAACGATGGTGCGTCTTTTGAATTACGCCAAGCTGCAAGTGATGAAGTTCAAATTTTAGTCACTCCACGTGTGGGTACAATTTCACCGTGGTCATCAAAAGCAACAGATATTTTTGCTAACTGTAATACACCTGTGCACCGCTTAGAGCGTGGTGTTTTGTTCACCCTGAAAGGTATTTCAGCGGTATCGAATGAAGTTAAACAAGTATTGCATGACCGCATGACTGAAAGTGTGTTCAATCATATAGATGATGCGGCAGCGTTATTTACTGAAACTGAGCCAAAACCGCTCAACAGCATTGATATTTTGGGCGAAGGTAAGTCTGCGCTGGTAAAAGCCAACAGCGAATTTGGTTTTGCATTGTCTGATGAAGAAATTGATTATTTAACTGATGCATTTATCAAGTTAGGTCGTAATCCGCATGACATCGAATTGATGATGTTTGCGCAAGCTAACTCTGAGCATTGCCGTCACAAAATCTTTGGTTCTGAATGGACAATTGATGGCGAAGTACAGCCATTGTCATTGTTCCAAATGATTAAGAACACCTATAAAGAATCACCTACAGATGTTTTGTCTGCCTATAAAGACAACGCTTCGGTCATTGTGGGTTTTGATACTCAGCGTTTTTATCCGAAAAAAGACGCAGCGACAGGTCACTACATTTATAAGTACAAGAGCCAAGCTGCCCACATTCTAATGAAAGTGGAAACTCACAACCACCCAACGGCAATTGCTCCATTTGCAGGTGCTGCAACAGGTTCGGGCGGTGAAATCCGTGATGAAGGTGCAACAGGCCGTGGTGGTAAACCAAAAGCTGGTTTGACAGGTTTTACTGTATCTAACTTGAACATTCCTGGTTTTGAACAGCCTTGGGAAGAAAATTACGGTAAACCTTCACGTATGGCATCGCCATTACAAATTATGATTGAAGGTCCGTTGGGTGGTGCAGCATTCAACAACGAATTTGGTCGTCCTGCGTTAAATGGTTACTTCCGTACTTTTGAGCAAAACGTGAATGGTGAAGTCAAAGGCTTCCATAAACCAATCATGATTGCAGGTGGTTACGGTAACATTCGTCCAGATCATGTTGAAAAAGATCCAATTCAGCCAGGTGACTTGCTCATCGTTTTAGGCGGTCCAGCCATGTTAATTGGTTTGGGCGGTGGTGCTGCATCTTCTGTAGATAGCGGTACAATGGGTGAAAACCTTGACTTCGCTTCAGTACAACGTGAAAACCCAGAAATGGAACGCCGTTGCCAAGAAGTGATTGATACTTGCTGGCGTTTGGAAGATGCCAACCCAATCGTATCGGTGCATGACGTTGGTGCAGGTGGTATTTCTAACGCAATGCCTGAATTGGTGAATGATCACGAATTGGGCGCAGTACTTGATTTGCGTAAGATTCCATCTTTAGAACCTGGCATGTCGCCTATGGAAATTTGGTCAAACGAAGCGCAAGAACGTTACGTATTGGCTATCCGTCCAAGTTCTTTAGAATTATTTGAGTCGATCTGTGCGCGTGAGCGTTGCCCGTTTGCAGTATTGGGTGAAGCGACTGAAGCGCGTCATTTAACGGTTGAAGACCCGCTATTTAAAAACAAAGCTGTAGATATGCCAATGCAGGTTATGTTAGGTGGTACACCTCGCATGAGCCGTTCGTATGAAAGCATTGAGCGTAAAGGGGATGACTTTGCTGCGGCACAAGTCACCGATCTGAAAGATGCGATTTACCGCGTCTTGAAAAATCCAACAGTTGCTTCTAAATCATTCCTAATCACCATTGGTGACCGTTCAATTACCGGTATGGTTGCACGTGATCAGATGGTTGGCCCATGGCAAGTCCCTGTTGCGGATGCAGCAGTGACGACCACTAGCTTGCAAGGCTTCACAGGTGAAGCAATGGCAATGGGTGAACGTCCGCCTGTAGCATTGTTAAACCCTGCAGCATCTGCACGTTTGGCAGTGGCAGAATCAATTTCTAACATCATGTCGGCCAAAATTGATCAGATTAGCGATATTAAATTATCTGCGAACTGGATGGCGGCAGCAGGGCAAAAAGGTGAAGACCAAGCCTTGTTTGAAGGTGTTAAAGCCATTGGTATGGAAATGTGTCCTGCACTGGGTATTGCAATTCCAGTAGGTAAAGACTCATTGTCTATGCGTACCACTTGGAATGACGAAGGCGAAGACAAATCTGTCACTTCACCAATGTCAGGTGTCATCACAGCCTTTGCACCTGTAACCGATGTACGCAAAACATTAACTCCTGAATTAAAAAATACCGATTCAGTATTAGTACGCATTGACTTGTCTAAAGGTCAGTTCCGTTTAGGCGGTTCGATTTTGGCACAGGTGTATAAAGCCATTGGTTCAATCACACCAGATGTAGACAATTTTGATGAGTTCAAAGCTTTCTTTGCTTTGGTGCAAGATTGGAATGCACGTGGTCTGATCCAAGCCTATCACGACATTGGTGATGGTGGTTTATTGGCGACTGTTGCAGAAATGATGTTTGCTTCACGCTTAGGTGTGGCACTTGAAGATCAATCTGTTGCAGCATTGTTTGCTGAAGAAATTGGTGCAGTATTGCAAATTTCTAAAGCCGATTGGGCAGCCTTGGCAGCAGAAGTCGCTGCATCTGCACTGAAAGATACAATTACAGTCGTGGGTACTGTCAATAATACCGATCAATTGTCTGTGAATGGTTTGGTACTTGAACGTGCAGACTTGCAAGTGGCGTGGACTGAAGTATCTCACCAAATCCAACGTTTACGTGATAACTCAGAAACAGCAGATCAAGAGTTTGCATTAATTACCGATAAAGCACACAAAGGTTTAATTGCACAACCAAGCTTTGATTTAAATGAACCTGTAGAAGCACCGTATATCAATACACGTCGTCCTAACATGGTGATTTTACGTGAGCAGGGTGTGAATGGTCATGTAGAAATGGCGGCAGCGTTTGACAAAGTTGGCTTTAACACTGTTGACGTACACATGAGTGACTTACTTGCAGGTCGTGTTGATTTAGATGACTTTGAAGGTTTAGTGGCGTGTGGTGGCTTCTCTTACGGTGACGTATTGGGTGCTGGCGGTGGTTGGGCTAAATCAGTGTTGTTTAACCCGAAACTGCGTGATCAGTTTGAGAAATTCTTTAACCGTCAAGAAACTTTCTCATTGGGTATCTGTAACGGATGTCAAATGTTGTCACAATTAGCGCCATTAATTCCGGGTGCAGAAGCGTGGCCACGTTTCCATCGCAATACCTCAGAAGTATTTGAAGCGCGTAGCGTTAACGTACGTGTGGAAAAATCGAACTCTGTCTTGTTACAAGATATGCAAGGTTCAATTTTACCAATCGCAGTGGCACATGGCGAAGGTCGTGTCGTTGCACCAGAAGCGAATTTGGCTGCCTTGAATGCAGGCAACCAAGTGATTTTACGTTATGTGGACAGTCATGGAAATGCAACGCAGCATTATCCAATGAACCCGAATGGCTCACCAGATGCTATTTCTGGGGTGACTTCAACCGATGGTCGTGCAACGATTATGATGCCGCACCCTGAACGTAATTTCCGTGCACTTCAACATTCTTGGAAGCCTGAAGAATGGACTGAAGATGGTGCATGGTTACGTATGTTCCGCAATGCACGTAAGTTTATTGGTTAAGCTTGAGCTAAATTGATAATTAGACTAAGCCACCTTCGGGTGGCTTATTTGTTTTATCTGATTTAAATGATTAAGTGTTTTGTATAGAACAACAAGGCTTATCGAATAAATTCTGTTTAGACTATTTTAAATAGATTTTAACGAACGATTTTATTTAAATGCTTATTAAGGAAAATATATGCTGAAACTCATCTACTATGTACCTGAATCACATCTTGAAGCAACCAAGAATGCTATTTTTACAGCGGGTGCGGGCGGTATTGGCAATTATGAGCATTGTGCATGGCAGGTTTTAGGCACAGGTCAATTTAAACCAGTACAGGGCGCACAACCATTTATTGGTGAGTTGGATACTTTAGAACAGGTAGCCGAGTGGAGAGTGGAAACCATTGTGCCTGAGCAATACGCCAAGGCAGTGGCAAAGGCACTCAAGGCAAGTCATCCTTATGAAGAACCTGCCTTTGAGTTTTTACAAATAATTGAAATAAAGGATTAAACCTTTTGAATAAATAACCCACGGTCAAAACGATATTGCGGGAAAAATACACCATCTTCGGCACGTTCACCTGCAGCAATAACCATAACTGGGTGCTGTTGATCATTCAGCTTTAATAATTTGCGTACCATTGGTTCATCAAAACCTTCCATCATACAGCTGTCAAAGCCATGTGCACGAAGTGCTAATACCATATTTTCACAAGCGAGTGCGGTGGTTTTACTGGCCCAAAGTTTTGCATCGGCAGGGGTGAAGGCAGTGACAGGTAATTGTTTATCTAAACTACGAGCAATTTTAAATGCAACTTTCTTAAAGTTACCTACTGTGTTTAGGTAACCAGTCATGTAGTTATAAGGAATAAATTTGTAATACTTTTTCACTGCAGCAGGAGCTTCAGGAAAAGGAAACTCGCTGATGTTCTTTTTGGCCATTTCATCCACCCGGTCAGTGCGTGCTATACACACAATGAGCTCTGCAGCGGTGCGTGCCGCAAGCTGTCCTAAACAAGCTTTGACCAGTTGCTTTTTCTTAGCAGGGTTTTGCACCACAACAAATGTCCACGGCTGCAAGTTAGATGAGTTTGGTGCGAGTAAGGCCATGTCTAAGCAATCATCTAAAACCTCGGCAGGTATGGCTTTGTCAGTAAATTTACGCACCGAACGACGGCTTTGAATGACTTTTTTAAAGTTTTCGACATCAATATCTTGTGGGGCAGCTTCAAAATAGCGTTCTTTTTTCTCTAGTTTGGTGTCTTGAGTAAGCTTAGTAGACATTTCAAATAATCCTCAATTTTAATGATATACAGCACTTAGCAAAATATGGGGGCGAATAAAGAAAAAACCACATTCGCTTAAGCCGAATGTGGTTAGTCGTTCTTTTTAATTCAGGTGATGTGCTGAATACATTTTTAGTGAAACAGCAGCTTAATTAAACTGGCTAAAGTCAGGCTTACGCTTTTGCATAAAGGCCTGCACAGCTTCCATCATTTCAGGTGAGCCGACACGTTGCATGAATATTTCTGCTTCATGGTCAATCCATGCCACAATTTCATCTACATTGTGTTTCATTAACGCTTTAGATTGTTTGAGTGAAGCCAATGGTAAAGCGGCCAATTGCGCTGCTTTTTGCTGTGCAGTTGCATAGACATCACTTTCAATGCTATTGACTAAATTTGCAGCCAAGGCAGTTTCACTATTAAATTTTTGTGCAGTCAGTAAAAGTTCAGCAGCTTTATGATAGCCTGCTTGCTCCACTAAAAGCTTGCTCGAAGCCCCTTCTGGCGATAAACCTAAACTCACAAATGGAATCTGGAATAGCGCAGTGTCATCGCTATAAACTAAATCTGCATGTAACAGAATTGTGACACCAATGCCAATTGCTACCCCACGAACTGCAGCAATTAGAGGTTTTGAAAACTTAGCTGCAGATTTTAGCAAGATGAATGGAGGGCCTTCCGCAGCAGGCAATTGCCCTTTAAGTGCAGCAGACTTCATAAAGTCTTGCATGTCATTGCCTGCACTAAAGTCGGCATCTGCACCACGTAAAATGACACAACGCACTTCATTGGCTTGATCTGCCTCATCTAAGGCTTGTGCAATCCATAAATATAATTCACCATACAGCGCGTTTTTTGCTTCTGGGCGATTGATGGCTAAAGTCAGTACGCCATGCTCTAAATTCGCATTCAAATGTGGATGGGGTTGTTGAATACAGCTCAGTGTCATCGTACTATCCTTGCTTTAATTGGGTTGAATTTATGGCTCATTATGTCGCAAATTCGCAGCGCTGGCACAACTCATGAGTTCATAAAAAGTTAGATTTATTATGCAATATACCTTTGATTATTTGGTTTTCATTGGCCGTTTTCAGCCATTTCATTTAGCACACTTGCAAACTATTCAAATTGCTTTGCAGCGCAGTCATTATGTGATTTTGGCCTTGGGTTCGGCTCAAGCTGAGCGTAATTTGAAAAATCCGTTTTTAGCCAAAGAACGTGAACAAATGATTTTGTCTAACTTTACGCCAGATATGCAAGAGCGGATCAAATTTGTGCACGTAGTAGATGTGTATAATGATGAAAAATGGCAAAAACTGGTGAAATCTTTAGTGAATGAACTGATTCAGCCACAAGACCGAGTTGGATTGATTGGGCATTTTAAAGATGATTCATCTTATTATTTAAAGTTTTTTCCTGAATGGGAAATGGTCGAGCTAGACAGTTTGCAAGGTGCGATGTCTGCTACACCTGCGCGTGAAGCGTATTATCGTGGGGAAATCCAGCCTAATTTTTTCCCGAAAGGCACAATTGATTTCTTAAAGGCATTTCAAAGCACAGCTATTTATCAACAGTTACAAGAAAAATATCAACAACAGGACAGCAGCAATTTGCTTGAAGAATAAATTTTTAGAGAGAAATGGATGATTGAAAATGCATCAATCATCCATAATTTTTTAAAGCAGAAAAATTAAGCCTGTAAAGCAGTTAAGTCAGCCAAGACTTGTTCTGCATGCCCTGCAGCTTTGACTTTACGATATTCTTTTACCAGTTGACCTTGATGGAAAATAAAAGTCGAGCGTTCAATGCCCATTACTTTTTTTCCATACATATTTTTTTCTTTGATTACATCAAACAATTGGCACAGCACTTCTTCTTTGTCACTAATTAAATTAATACCTAAAGATTGCTTTTCGGTAAAGTTTTGATGGGCTTTGACCGAGTCGCGCGAAATACCAATGATGGTGGTATTGAGTGCCTCAAATTGTGGCTTTAGCGCTGTAAAATCGACAGCTTGTGTGGTGCAGCCAGGGGTAGAATCTTTCGGGTAAAAATACACCACTAACCAATCTGTACCAAGTTCGGTTAAATTTACTTCACCTGTAGTGGCAGGAAAAGCTTGATTTGGTAATTGAATTGTCGTGCTCATATTTTTCTCCAAAATCATGCACATAAAAAACTAGCCACATAAAGTGGCTAGTTGAAATTGTTAAGAAAACTTATTTTTTCTCAGCAGCTTTCATTGCTTCTTCAGTTAAGGTTTTTAATTTACCTGTTAACTGTGGGCCAAAACAAGCTTGTAAATCTTTATTTTGCTTTTGTACAAAAGCTAAAGTACCAGGGCTCTTTTTCTGGTTAATGGCACTTTGAATTTCCCATTTCTGAGCGTTGGTCAATTTACCATCTGCTTCTACTGCACAAGTACAATACTTGTTCACTTCAGCAGTAGTTAGTTTTTTGCCTTTAGCAGTTTCTTCTTTACAAACATTAATTAAAGCTGCTTTTACATTGGTGCTTTTGTATGCCTGTTGCAACTTATCATTATTTGCGTGTGTTGTTGTTGCGAATAATGCAGCTACAGACACAATCGCAGAAACCATAATGTTTGATTTTAAATTTTTCATACACTTTACCTTATTATGACGGTATATAACGTGTTGGGTCTGCAACACCTGCATCGGCAAAACCTTGTTTGCGTAAGCGACAGCTGTCACATTTACCACAAGCACGTCCTTGGTCATCTGCTTGGTAGCAAGAAACCGTTTGACTATAGTCTACGCCATGTTCAATACCTAAGCGAATAATATTTGCTTTGGATAAATGTAACAATGGTGTTTCAAATTTTAGCGGTTTGCCTTCTACACCCACTTTGGTGGCCAGACGTGCCATATTGGCAAAAGCATCAATAAATTCAGGGCGGCAGTCAGGATAACCTGAATAATCTACCGCATTGATACCGATCACAATCGCTTCTGCATCAAATACTTCTGCTGCAGCTAAGGCATAAGACAGGAAGATGGTATTACGAGCAGGCACATAGGTAACAGGAATACCTTCTTGCTCATGGTCAGGTACTTCAATGCTGTGATCGGTTAACGCAGAACCACCTAAATTACCCAAATCAATATTAATCACACGGTGCTCAACGCCTGCTTTTTGGGTCAAGGTGCGTGCAGCATCCAATTCTGTGGTAGAACGCTGACCATACATAAAACTAAGCGCAATACATTCATAACGCGCTTGTGCCCATGCCAAACACGTGGTTGAGTCTAATCCACCAGATAACAATACAATGGCACGAGGGCGCATAGTTGAATCTCCAAAACTTTAAAAATTAAGATTTAAGGCCTGAGCAAAATACTGAGCAATTTCGGCAGTCAGCATTAGCGACCTGTTTCATCGTTCCAAAGCAATTTATGCAATTGTAACTGGAAACGAACCGGGAGATGGTCGGCTAAAATCCACTGCGCTAAATCACGTGCAAGCTGAGGCAGGCTTACTGCACCTTTTTCTACTGCAAATGCGGGGGAGAACCACACCGTGTCTACTTTTTTATGCAGTTGATATTGTTCAAGCTGCTGTTTTGCCCAAAGATAATCATCATGGTTGCAAATCACAAACTTGATTTGATCATGTTGGGTTAAAAAATCCAAATTTGATAATAAATTACGCGACATTTCACCCGATGCAGGGGTTTTTAAATCTAGCACTTTAGATACACGATGATCCACTTTAGAGACATCTAACGCGCCGCTGGTTTCTAAAGACACTTCACAGCCTAAATCTGCCAGACGCTGCATAAGTGGCAGTGCATTGGGTTGAGCCAGTGGCTCACCACCCGTGACACAAACATACGGGGTTTTAAAATCGAGCGTGGTTTGAATAATGTCGTCTAAAGACTTGCGTTCACCACCTTCAAAAGAATATGTGGTATCGCAATAATGGCAGCGCAAAGGGCAACCCGTAAGACGAATAAAGACCGTCGGTAAACCAGACGTATTGGCTTCACCCTGTAATGAATAAAAAATCTCCGTAATGCGTAACCCCGCAGACGGATCAGAAACAGGAATAGCGGAAGATCGCAGCGTACTCATAATATTCATCACAGTATATAAAAAACAAAAATCCCTACGATCATTGCTGATCGTAGAGATGCTGAAGACTGAAAGGAAATTAGTCTTCGCGTAATAAATCGTTCAAGCTGGTTTTTGCACGTGTTTTAGCATCCACCTTTTTCACGATGATAGCCGCATATAGGCTGTATGTGCCACACTTAGATGGCAAGTTGCCTGATACGACAACAGAGCCAGCAGGTACACGGCCGTAGTGGATTTCGCCCGTTTCTCGGTCATAAATTTTGGTAGATTGACCAATATACACGCCCATAGAAATGACTGAGCCTTCTTCTACGATCACGCCTTCTACAATTTCAGAACGTGCACCAATGAAGCAGTTGTCTTCAATAATAGTGGGATTAGCTTGCAAAGGTTCAAGTACACCACCAATGCCGACACCACCTGATAAGTGAACATTTTTACCAATTTGTGCACAAGAGCCCACTGTTGCCCATGTATCTACCATAGTGCCTTCATCTACATAGGCACCAATGTTTACATAAGAAGGCATTAATACGACATTCTTGGCTTGGAATGAACCTTTACGTGCTACGGCTGGCGGTACAACACGTACTCCTGCTGCTTTAAATTGCTCGTCAGTCCAATCTGTAAATTTAGTATCGACTTTGTCGTAAAAACGAAGGTCACAAGATTCTATTGGCTTGTTGTCATTCAATTTAAACGACAGCAAAACTGCTTTTTTCAACCATTGGTGAACAATCCATTCACCATTAATTTTTTCAGCTACACGTAATGTGCCATTGTCTAAACCCACAATTACTTGTTCAACTGCTTGGCGAATTTCAGCAGGGCAATCTGCCGCTGTAAAATTAGCACGGTCTTCAAATGCTTGTTCAATAATTGTTGAAAGCTGCGACATCGATGTAATTACCTGAAAAATTTTCCCAAGATTTTACACTATATTGTGTCAAGAATAGATTGAAAATTAAGCTTTAAATAAAGAAATTATAATGAAAGGTCGAAAGCTAAACAGATTATATACAGCTTAATTGTTACTGTTTTGAAATTAAATTGTTTAACAATCAACAAGAAAAAAGAATTTGTATCAAAAAATAACATAAACCTAGCAAATCTTGCATAAAAGATGAGCGCAACATGCCCTATAGTTTTTTCATGACAAAACGAATGAAAAATTCAAAAGTTTTAATTTGAGGAGAACACAATGAAATCTTTACACACAATTTTAGCCGCATCGGTATTGGCAGCAGCTGCAGGTTCTGCAATGGCAGATACAGCTGTTGTGCAGGATGGTTATGCATTTGACCGTAACCAACTCATTCCAACAGGTGTTCGTGCTGAAGTCGGTACAACAGGTTATGGCGGTGCCTTACTTTGGACTGCAAACCCGTATGTGGGCTTAGCTCTTGGTTATAACGGTGGTGATATTTCTTGGTCGGATGATTTATCAGTCAATGGCTCAAAGTATGATATGGATATGGAGAATAACCTGACCTATTTAAATGCTGAGATCCGTCCGTGGGGTGCAAGTGCTAACCGTTGGGCTCAAGGCGTTTATGTAGCTGCTGGTGTTGGTTATGTAGATAATGAATATGACCTAGACCGCCGTGTTAAGCCTGGTGAAGGTTTCTCTGTAAACCATACTGCTTTTACAGCGGGTACAGATGGTGCTCATATCAATGGTAAAATGAGTTATAAAAATGACATCGCACCTTACTTAGGTTTAGGTTTTGCACCAAAGATTAACAATAACTGGGGTGTGTTTGGTGAAGTCGGCGCTTATTATACGGGTAATCCAGACGCCAATTTGACGCTTGTGAGTGGCGGTGCAGCTGATAATGCTGTTCGAGGAAGCTTGGTAGACAATATTGCCATTGAAGAGGAAAAAATTCGTACAGATGATAAACATGAATGGATGCCAGTGGCGAAACTGGGTGTGAGCTACCATTGGTAATTCAAGTCAGTGTTTGAATGAACAAAAAACGAGCTTCGGCTCGTTTTTTTGATGGACTAAAAACGGTGTGCAAGTTTGAGATGATAAATCCAAGCATCCCGTTCTTCGAGTTGTGAAAAGTGTGAGCTTTGTGAAAGCAAAGAAGACCCTTGTGCATTCTTTGGTTGATTAAAGTACAGATAATGAATACCGCTAATCACAAAAGTTTTAGGGGTGAAATTATAAATAAGGCCAGTACCTAAACCTAAATAACCATCTACAGGGTTGAAGCTGGAAGCAGGATTTCCTACACCTGAGTCCCACAATCCTTCAACAGCAGTGATCCATTTTGGTGACCATTGATGCGCTACACCCAAACGTGCCGACCACTGATTTTTTTGGTAATCAATCAGATTTAAATTCATATTAGGTACTTGCTGTAGCATTGCAGCATATTGTGAGGGCTGAATTTCAAAATCTTGCCAATTCACCCATCTTAAGGATGCATAGAGAAAATTTTGTGCAGGTAAACCTGTATGAAAATCGAAATTAATTGATTCTGGTGTTTGAATAGTAGTCGCATGCTGTGGTGCAATCTCTAGAGGAAACCCCAAAAAACTTTCGCTAGCATTGGTATGGTGCTTAATTTTAGAGCGGTAGGTAATAGCTGTAGTGAAAGCATATTCAGGAAGTTGATAGCTGATACCAGCCAGCCAGCCCCATGCGTGATCTTTAGGGAAGTGCACATCATAATCAAAATAAATATTGTCGACGTGTGTACCAATTCTGAGATTCCCTGAAAAGGATTGGTAGCTCACACCCGTAAACAGATTCCAGTTTGCATTTGGTTGGAAGCCAACCAGTGCAGTCATGTTGTTTGAATCGAATTCAACGTCTGCAATTTCTGAAGAGGGGTGAGTCGTTTTGAACTGATAACCCACATCCGTAAAAAAAGGTTGGTCAAATAATAATGCGACCGAAATTTGTGGATGCGGTTGTAGTTTTAAGGCGGCTTGAAAGTAGTGTTGCTTATTCACCATATCACCTGTAGAAAACTCTGGACTCCCTACAGATGAAACAGGTTGCACTTTTCCTGAAACATTCGGGTTGACTTGCAGCATAGACACTTCTGCATAATTGCCTTTTTCAAAGAAAGCTTGAATAGATTGATTACTGCGTTCTAAGCCTGCAGCATAAACATGACCGATGGGCAGCACGTAGAATAACGCAGTATAAATGTGATATTTCATGTTACGCCCTTGGTCGAAATTATAGAATCGTATTTAAAATTGAATCGTATTTTTTATTTTAGATTCTATATTATTCATGGTTTTTATAAAATATAAATCATTATTTCAATTATTTGCTGCACAAAAAGATAAACCAATTTCATAGCAAAGTGATGAAACATAAGCACGTCAATTTACGTGCTTATGTTGGTCTAATTTGGCTTATTCCTCAGGATACGCAATACGCTTCAAGGCTTTAATATCTGCATCTGGGGCGCATAATGAAATAAATTCATAGCCGTAGCCACGCAGTAAATGACCTTTGTGCACCGCAATCCAAGTGGTATTAATGCCAAAAATATCGGTCTGAATTTGTTTGAGACGATAATCGCGTTCAGCATCGTATGCCACATTGTTGACCACACCAACGCCCATGCCTAATTCCACATAGGTTTTAATGACATCGGCATCCAGTGCT
This sequence comes from Acinetobacter sp. A2, assembly GCF_048537555.1. Lineage (NCBI taxonomy): Bacteria > Pseudomonadati > Pseudomonadota > Gammaproteobacteria > Moraxellales > Moraxellaceae > Acinetobacter > Acinetobacter sp. A2. Next base: position 1,976,424 of record NZ_CP183239.1, on the reverse strand, counting down.
GACATTACAATATTGGCATCAATCCCTGCATCGGTAAAAGCCTTGTCAATTTTAGAGCGACCCGTAAAACCACCGTGATACGTAATAATTGGGTAGTCTGCTAGATCGGTCAGCTGAATGTCAGTTTTACTCGCTAAAGGATGATCTTGCGGGGTGATAATGCTGTGCTGCCAGTTATAGTAAGGCACACTGGCCAAGTTGTCTTCTGTGGTTAAAGACTCCGTTGCAATGCCAATATCGGCTTCACCCTGAAGTAGCATTTCTGAAATTTCGATAGGGCTGGCTTGTTGCAAAATCAAATGAACTTTAGGAAATTCCTTTTTAAATTGATTTACAATTGGTGGCAATACATAACGTGCTTGGGTGTGGGTTGTTGCAATGGTAAGCGTGCCTTCATCGACTTTGTTAAAGTCATCGGCAAGGCGTTTAATGTTGTCAGCATCGACCAACATGCGCTCTACAATGCTCAGCAAGGCTTGCCCGGGTTCGGTGAGCCCCAGTAAGCGTTTGCCTTTACGCACAAATAGTTGTACCCCTAATTCATCTTCAAGGTCTTTAATGTGCTTACTGACTCCAGATTGAGAGGTGTACAGTGCAGCTGAGGCTTCAGTTAAATTAAAGTTCTGTCTAACCGTTTCTCTAATAATTCTAAGTTGTTGGAAATTCATAGTGGTGAAACCTTAAAAGAGGATGGGGCATGTGACGCCCCATCTTAATGTCCTTATGCAACTTGATTTTCAAATAAATGTAAAGTGCTGACACTTAACCATACTGTTTGATTTGGGCGGAATTGGTGGAGCTTGGCTTCTTCTGCACTTAAGGCAATTTCAATTAAATTACCTTGACGATCTTGCAATTCTGCAACCACTTTACCTGCAATCCAAACTTCACGTAAAAAAGTAGCTTGAATGCAATTTTCTTGTGGTTGTGCATGAATATGCAGTTCATCTGGACGTGCAAATGCAATCACGTCACCCTGCGGTGCATTGGGTTGGTTCAGCAGTTGTACCCGATCTTCACCAATCTGAACAAAGCCATTGTGGTGTTGGCCTTCAAAACGGTTGGCTTGACCCAAGAAGTCAAATACAAACGGTGTAGCAGGCTTTTCATACACTTCACGTGGTGAACCAATCTGCTCGACATTGCCTTTGTTCATAACAATAATCTGGTCTGCAACTTCCAGTGCTTCTTCCTGATCATGGGTCACGAAAATAGACGTGATGTGTAGCTCATCATGCAGGGTTCTTAACCAGCGACGTAATTCTTTACGTACTTTGGCATCCAGTGCGCCAAAAGGTTCATCGAGTAGTAATACACGTGGTTCAACCGCTAGGGCACGTGCTAAAGCAATACGCTGACGTTGACCGCCAGATAGCTGAGCAGGGTAGCGGTCAGCTAAAAAGCCAAGTTGAACCAAATCTAATAAACGGGTAACACGTTTTTTAATTTCAGCTTCTGAAGGTCGGGTTGAACGAGGACGTACACGTAAACCAAAAGCCACGTTGTCAAATACAGTCATGTGGCGGAACAAGGCATAGTGCTGGAATACAAAACCAACCTGACGTTCACGGACATGCACATCGGTCGCATCTTGACCTTCTAAAATTACTTGGCCACGATCTGCAGATTCTAAACCTGCAATAATACGGAGCAGGGTGGTTTTACCACAGCCTGATGGCCCAAGCAGTGCCACCAATTGACCATCTGGAAAATCGAGAGAGATGTCTTTGAGTGCATGGAATGCACCAAAATTTTTTTCAATATTTTTAACTTGAATACTCATGTGGTCATTCCTTAAGAAACGGTTGAATCTTCATTACGTTGGTTTTGTTTTTCTTGGCGAATTTCTACCCAGGTTTTTAAAATTAGGGTTACAATAGCCAAGAGTGCCAAGAGTGATGACACTGCAAACGCAGCACTAAAGGTATATTCGTTATAGAGAATTTCGACGTGAAGTGGCAGGGTGTTAGTTTCACCACGAATATGCCCAGACACAACCGATACTGCACCAAACTCACCCATCGCACGTGCATTACACAGAATCACGCCGTAAATTAAACCCCATTTAATATTGGGTAGAGTGACTTTCCAAAAGGTTTGCCAGCCTGATGCACCCAACACAATTGCTGCCTCTTCTTCTTCTGTGCCTTGTGCTTCCATTAATGGAATTAATTCGCGGGCTACAAAAGGTACAGTAATAAAAATGGTTGCGATCACAATTGCAGGAACGGCATATAAAATTTTGATGTCATGTTCCATCAACCAGCCGCCCATCCAGCCTTGTGTACCAAAAATCAACACCAGCATTAAACCTGCAATGACTGGAGAAACTGAAAATGGCATATCAATTAGCGTGGTGAGGATAGATTTGCCGCGAAAGTTGAATTTGGCGACTGCCCATGCGGCTGCAACACCAAAAACCACGTTTAAAGGGACTGCAATGGCTGCGGTCAGTAAGGTTAATTTCACTGCCGATAGCGTGTCTGGATGTACCAGTGCTTGTGCATAAACCCCCACACCTTGTTTAAATGCTTCTACAAAGACCAGAATCAGCGGCAAGATTAAGCAGCTTAAAAAGAAGATTAAGGCAATCGCAATTAGGGTATAACGCACCCAAGTCGGTTCACGAGTGGCATCGCGTGACTGTAGTTTTTCAGCCAAAGCATTGCTGTTGGTATTTAAACTCATCGTGCAGTTCTCCCTGTGCGACGGCTTGCCCATGCTTGTAATAAATTAATAAGGAATAGCATCACAAAAGAAATCAGTAACATCACCACAGCAATGGTAGTTGCACCTGCGTAGTCGTATTCTTCCAAGCGAGAAATAATCATTAACGGTGCAATTTCAGTTTCAAAAGGCTGATTACCTGCAATGAAAATAACAGAGCCGTATTCGCCTACACCACGAGCAAATGCCAAAGCAAAGCCAGTGATTAAGGCAGGCAGTAAAATAGGAAAAATCACTTTACTGACAATTTGAAAACGGTTTGCTCCTAGTGCCGATGCAGCTTCTTCCAGTTCGGTTTCTAAATCACTTAATACAGGTTGTACGGTACGTACCACAAATGGAATACCAATAAAAATCAAGGCCAAGGTAATCCCGATTGGGGTATAAGCGACTTTAATGCCAATCGGTTCTAAATATTGACCAATCCAACCCGTGGGTGCATATAAAGAAGTCAGCGCAATACCTGCTACTGCGGTCGGTAGAGCAAATGGTAAATCGACCAACGCATCTATAATACGTTTGCCTGGGAAACTGTAGCGAACTAGGCACCATGCCAATAACAGGCCAAAGACCACGTTAATAAAGGCAGCGATGAGCGCAGCACTAAAACTTAATTGCAAAGATTTTAGAATACGTTCTGAACTTAAAATTTCCCATAAACCATCCCAACCAATACCAAGCGATTTAATAAATACTGCCGATAAGGGAATAAGAACAATTAAGGATAAATACGCTAGGGTAAAGCCTAGAGAAAGACCAAATCCTGGCAGCACTCGGGATCGCTGCGACATGATGACTCCTCAAAGAGAGAATTGTGTTTGAAAACAAACAGAGCAAAGAAAATGTAAATTCGGCACAAGCATAGTTTGCAAGGGTTAAATTGCAAATTTAAATAAATACTTGCTGTTATCAGTATTGCTGATATGCGACATCGTATTTTGTGAGATGAGATAATGATGAATCTCAGGGAAAGCACCAAAGCCAGAAGCGACATTAATATGTCCAACTTGACCTAAATTAATAGGCTTTAATTGCCATGTTTGCGCTAAGGCTTGCGCATCTTCAAAGCTTAGCCATGGGTCATTTTCGCTAATTAATAATTGAGTCGGTACAGACCATTTGAGCTGCTTAAAATAAGCTAAATAGTTGTTTTGGCTTTGCTGTGCAAAACCTGATTCACCAAAACGTGCAGGGTTAGCAGGCGCAACCAAAACTACATTTTTAATTTTTTCTTGTAGTTCAGGATATTGTGCCAAGGCTGCAATTGTGGTCAGACAGCCAAAGCTATGTGCCACGATTTGGATATCGTCCTGAATAGGCGCAACAGTTTTCACAAACTCAGCCACCCAATGACTTAAAATTGGTAAATTCCAGTCTTGTTGTTGCACACGTGAGCAAGACATGAGTTGTCGTTGTAACCAAGACTGCCAGTGAGCATGTTCGCTGCCACCCACGCCTGGAACAATTACGGTATGAATCATGTCGATGCTCCTGAAAAATATATGTACATTAATGACGTTGCTGTTCCACTTTTTGAGTGGAAGGTCTGGTTAGGTTTGCAATTCAAATCACTAGACCATTGTTTAAAAGTCATTTTTGAAACCTGCACGAAGAATAGCGAGAGTTTCTATGCAAAAAAAATAATTAAAAATGAATTTTATATGAATAAAAAAGATATATAAGAAAATAGGGTAAAAAAGCACCCCTATTTTTCAATGAGGGTGCTTGCCCAAGTCCTTCACATGCTTATTTTGCAGCGTTGGCTTTTACAATTTGATCGAAAATACCACCATTTTCAAAATGGACTTTCTGCACTTTTTCCCAGCCACCGAATTCTTGATCAATGCTGACCAATTTTAAAGGTTTGAATACGTGCTGATACTTGGTCAATGCGGTTGCGCTGCGTGGGCGGTAAAAATGCTTACCTGCTAAGTCCTGCCCTAAAGGAGAGTACAAGAAGTTTAAATAGCCTTGAGCAAGATGCTGATTGCCTTTTTTCTCGGCATTTTTATTGACAATAGCCACAGGTGGTTCTGCCAATACAGAAAGGCTTGGGGTAATAATTTCAAATTTACCCGGCTGTTCACGAATCGCTAAATGAGCTTCATTTTCCCAAGCCAGTAAGACATCTCCAATACCACGCTCTGCAAAAGTGGTGGTTGAACCGCGTGCCCCTGAATCAAGAACTTTGGTTTGTTTATAGATTTGACGTACAAACTCTTGGGCTTTGGTATCATTCCCAGCAGGTTGATGTTTAGCCCATGCCCAGGCTGCTAAGTAATTCCAGCGTGCGCCCCCTGAGGTTTTCGGATTTGGTGTGATGATTGCAACATTTGGTTTAACTAAATCGCCCCAGTCCTTAATATTTTTAGGGTTACCTTGGCGGACTAAAAATACGATGGTTGATGTGTATGGAGTTGAGTTATTCGGTAACTTTTTTTGCCAGTCAGCGGGTAATAGTTTGGCTTTTTCTGCAATAACATCTATATCCGCTGCTAAAGCTAGGGTCACAACATCGGCATTTAAGCCATCAATAACCGCACGTGCCTGTTTACCTGAGCCACCGTGTGATTGCTTGAAATTAATAGTTTGTCCAGTGCGTTTTTTCCAGTAGTTGTCAAAGTGTTGATTGACATCTTCGTATAATTCACGGGTAGGGTCGTAAGAAACATTGAGAAAGTCTTTTGCAGATACACTCAGTGCTGTGCTAGAAAGTATGGCTGCCAGTACCCCAATTTTAAATTTTGAAAAGCTCATGATTGACCTCATTGGTTTATGCTTTGTTGTGTGCTGAGTTGAATGAGGCAAGCATATAGTCAGTTCATTTTCTTAAAAAATAATTTAAAATGCGGTGAATATCAGCAAATGATAAATATAAATTTCTTCATTCTTTTTTATATTTTGTGATAAATCATGAGTAAGTCGTCTATGCAGTGTTATAAAAATGCTGAGCCTATTGAGCACATCCACCTATTAGACCGAGCATTTCATTATGGCGATGGCTGTTTTAGCACTGCACGGATTCGCAACAATCAAGTTGAGTTGTGGCATCGTCATTTAGCGCGTTTAGCACATGCCAAAGAACACATGCATTTAACTGCAAATCTTGAACTTATTAACAAAACACTTGCCGATTTAAAACAAAAACAGGGCAAGTTAAATGGCACATTAAAGCTTGTGCTGAGTCGTGGTGAGGGTCAACGTGGTTATAGCTTGCCCGAACATCCTGCCGATGTATGGGTATTCTTTTATCCTCAGGCGCAAGAAACTTTGGGGGCAGAACACTACTACGAAATCATTCAAAGCGGCGTCTTAGAACAGACCATTGGCCTGACAATGCCGCAGTTGGTTGGTGTAAAAAGTTTGAACCGTCTTGAACAGGTTTTATTAAAACAAGAGGCAGATCAAGCGGGGTGGCTTGAGGCTTTGGTGACCGATGTGCAGGGGCGTGTGGTTGAAGGTGTGAGTAGTAATTGTTTCATTCTTATAAACAATACATGGATTACCCCACAACTTGGTTATAATGGCGTGCACGGCGTGATGCGGGCTGAAATTTTGTCGCGGATGCAACAGCACAATATTACGTGTGAACAACGTGATGTAGATGCTGCAGAAATTGCGAACATTCAAAGTTTGTTTTTTTGCAATGCGCTTAGTCCAATGAAAATTGCCAACCATTTACAGTCACAGCTTTTGGATGTGCAACCGTGTATTCAATTATTTAAGCAACTTCAACTGAATCAGATACATTCTTATGTCTAAACCTAAACGCCCATCAAAATCTAAAAAGAAAACTAATACAGTACAGTCTATACGTGCCTTGAAAGGTGGCATCATTTTTATACTGGGGCTATTACTGGTGCTTGGCGTGATTTTATGGTCAAGTCTGTTTAGAGAGTATCCTGTTGAAGGTCAAAAACAATTATTGGCGATTAATGAGGGCGACACGTATTCACGCTTTATTGATCGTTTGGCTGAAGATGATCATGTGAACTTTCCAATAGTTTTAAAGTTGTACCAACGGGTGATGATCCATGACAGCATGAAGAAAGGTGTATATGAAGTGCGTCAGGGCATGAGTGTACGTCAGGTTATGGAAATGATCGCCAATGCTGAAAATGCGCAAATGAACCGCATTTTGGTTATTGAAGGCACGACCTTTAAGCAATTGATTGAGGCATTAAAGAAAGATGATTTGGTTAGTAAAGAAGTAGTGCATTTACCTTATGCAGAATTGCTGAAAGCTTTAAATATTCCTTATGCACATCCAGAAGGGTTGTTTGCACCAAATACGTATTTTTTTGCTAAAGGTGAAACTGATCGTAAAATTTTAACCGATTTATATCAGCGTCAAATGAAAGCATTGGATGATGCTTGGAATAATCGAGCAGCAGATTTACCTTATAAAAATAAATATGAAGCCTTGATTATGGCCTCAATTATTGAAAAAGAAACCAATGTTGATGCTGAATTACGGCAAGTGTCTGGGGTGTTTGTACGCCGTTTAAAACTGGGCATGCGTTTGCAAACCGACCCAACTGTTATTTATGGAATGGGCGATAAATATCAGGGCAATATTACCCGTCAGGATTTACGCACGCCAACGCCATACAATACCTATACCATGAGTGGCTTAACGCCAACACCAATTGCTTTACCAAGTCAAAAAGCCATTGAAGCAGCCATACATCCAGATCAGTCTGACAATATTTATTTTGTGGCGACAGGCAATGGTGGGCATAAATTCAGTACCAATTTGCAAGATCATAACCGCGCTGTACAAGAATATTTAAGCGTAATACGTGCCAAAAAGTCAGGGGAATAAGTATGTTTATTAGTTTTGAAGGCACCGAAGGTGTAGGTAAAACCACACTGATTCAACGTATTCACGATTATCTTACGGCACAAGGCCAGTCTGTGGTACTCACCCGTGAACCAGGTGGCACAGCTATGGCTGAGCAAATTCGTAATTTGTTACTTAGCGTTAAGCATGAAGAAAAAATGTGTTCCGACACAGAGCTGTTGTTGATGTATGCCGCACGTGCACAGCATTTAGATCAGGTGATTTTACCTGCACTTGCTGCAGGTAAAACTGTGTTATGCGACCGTTTTAGTGATGCAAGTTTTGCCTACCAATGTGCTGGCCGTGGTTTAAGCGTAGCGAAGTTGAACATGCTGAATAGCCATTTTGTGGCACGTATGCCTGACTTAACTTTCTGGTTGGATGCCCCAATTGAGCTGGGTATGACCCGTGCACGTGCTCGGGGTGAGTTAGACCGCTTTGAACAAGAGAAAGCTACTTTCTTTGAGAAAGTCAGAGGCGGTTATCAAACTTTATGGGAACAACAACCTGAACGAGTAAAACGCTTGGATGCGACTCAAAACCCAGATCAAGTCTTTGCACAGGCAATGCAATATTTACAGCCAAATACTTAACAAGCGAATCAGTCATTCTTGCGCATTTGATTGCATTAAAAAATCTTCTATAGTGATTGTGCTTTAGAAGATTTTTTATCATTTAGAAAAATAGTGAATCGAACAACATGAGCATGACCAAAGAAGAAATTATTGAATTTTTAAAAGTAGAGTTTCCGCAAAGTCTGGAAAAATGTAAAATTGTGTCCATCACGCCACGTGGGGCATTGGTGAATTATCACATCGATGAACGTGATTTACGCCCAGGTGGTACGGTATCAGGGCCGACTATGATGACTGTTGCAGACTATGCACTTTATATCGCCATTTTAGGGGAGTTGGGTTTGGTGGCTTTGGCGGTGACCAGTAATTTAAACATCAACTTTTTACGCAAGCCCGCAGCAGGGCGTAATTTACGTGGTGAATGTCGCTTAATGAAAGTAGGGAAAAACCTCGTGGTCGGTGAGGTTTGGGTATATTCCGAAGGTGTAGATGATGCCGTGGCGCATGTCACAGGGACGTATTCGATTCCACAGATTGGCTGAGAATAAAGTCAGCTTTATCTTAATTTTAGTTACTTATATTTACCATGTGGTTACATATGTACACATACCACATGAAAATCAGGGTTTGATTGGTTAAAAAATAATCACAAATATTTCATTTTATGTTTTTCATATAGAACAAATCTGCTTTTGTCTAAGCTAGCAACCCGTAAGTGATAAAACAAGGGAGCTAAATGCTTAAATTTAAGAACAATATTGTTCATGGAGCAATCTTTGATATGGATGGAACAATGTTTGATACTGAACGATTACGGTTTCAAACATTGAAGCAGGCATCTCAGGAGCTCATTGGCGTTGAATTTTCAGACGTATACCTCATGCAATGTTTGGGTTTGAGTGCAAAGAGCGCTGAACAACTGGCGCAAGCAGAATATAGTGCAGACATTCCTTACCGTGAGATCCGTCAGCGTGCTGATGAACTAGAACTAGAAAGTGTGCGCAATTTTGGTGTGCCCATTAAAAAAGGTTTGTTGCAGGTATTAGAGCGGTTACGAAAGTCTGGCTTGAGAATGGCGGTTGCTACGTCTAGTCGTCGTGCCATTGCCGAAGAATATTTGATTAATGCCAATGTCTATAAGTTTTTTGATGTATTAGTTTGTGGCGATGAGGTGCAACAGGGCAAGCCACATCCTGAAATTTTTATAACAGCCGCACAAAAAATTAATCTAGAACCCAGCGAATGTTTCATGCTGGAAGATTCTGAAAATGGAATCAAATCTGCACATGCAGCGGGTGGCATAACCATACTATTTCGGGATATCAAAAAACCTAATGCTAATATGTTGTCACTCACGCAGCATTATTACGCAAGTATGCAAGCTTATTTAGATGACTTAAATCAAGTTATTCCTGTATTGGAAATGCCGAGTTTACAAGAGGCCTTCCCGCAAACTTTAAATCAGTTGAGTGTGGGGATTCATGGTTTTGGTGCAATAGGTGGGGGCTATTTGGCCCAAATTTTATCGCACTGGGATGGCTATACCCGTCCTAAACGTATTTATGCTTCTACACGGAATACCTTATATCGTTCTGCAGTAAACGCCTTTGGAACGTATTCAATTCGTTATGGACAATGTTCTTATGATGAACGAATTGAAAATATGCACATCATTGATGCGGAGAACTTGCAGCAGATGCAGCAAATGTATGTGGAGTCGAGCCTAATTGCATTATGTTTGCCTGAACATGCTTTACAGCAAGAGGCTAAAGTAATTGCGCAGGGCTTATATGCCCGTTTTATAGCGCAAGTTGAACTCCATCAGCCTTTAACTATTTTGGTAATTTTAAATAAAGTTGGGGCAAAACAGCTCTTGATGACGCATATTCATCAGGCGTTAGAGACGTTGTTGGATCCCGATACGGCAGCCAAAATTATGGCGCAGCATTATTTTTGCGATACTGTCGTAAATAGAATGGTCTCTAAATTAAGCGATCAAAACTTATATCGCCAATTACGCATCAAGTATAATATTTTTAAGCAATTTCAGTTGGATGACGAAGCAGAGCCAATTGAAATTGAAGACAATACTCGATTGCAGCCTGAGCAAGAGCGTCAAGCCACCTTATATGTAGAAGATTTAAGACGCAATTTTCAGCCCAGTCACATTTTGCAAAGTATGGATTTAATTTTATTTCATGCTGAAAGTGACATGCCTATTTATGTGGAAAATGCCAGTCCATTATTGCAACACATGCGTCAAATGATTTTGGTAGATGATATTGCCGAAATCCAACTCATTAAAAATCGTTTATGGAATGGTGTACATGCCATGATGGCTTGGTTATCCAGTTTAATAGGGCATAACAGTATTGGTGTCGCAATGGCAGACCCATTGGTTGCAGATTTTACCCGCGCTGTTTCGGCACAAGTAGCGTTGGGATTAGCTGCACAGTTGCCGCATCGTCAGCAAAACTTAAAGCATCTGGCACAGAGCTTTCTGGACTCATGTGAACATGCCTATAAAGACCCGTGTCAGCGTGTGGCACGTGACCCTTTGCGTAAACTCTCAGCCAATGAACGGGTGATGGGTGCTTTGATTTATCATCTGCAGCATGATTTAGCTGCAAATTATGTGAAGAAAGGAGTGGTGTTGGGCTATCTGTATGCAATTAAAATGCAGCAGTTGGGGACTCAAGCAGCATTACAGCATTTGTCAAAACAATTGCAAAATGCGCCTATATACGAACAGACACGGCAGCAATTGCAGTACACAATTAGCCACCAATTACAGCAACTATTGGCTGGTCAAGTTCGCTTAGAAGCATTTATTCAAGATGATACTCAAGTTGCAGCCGTAATATAAAACTCAACTTGATGAATTCTTAGGAGGAGGTTTAGTAAGTTAACGTCATCATATTCAAAATGATAAAATACCGAATCGTGTTATGGAATACGATTCGGTGCTTTCTTGCATTAGAATTCGAATGCACTTTATTCACAGATACTTTTATGCAAATGCTGTTGCGTAACAAGCAATCAGATCACTCATTCACCAATGGAGTTTCCACTTGGAAATTAGGTGGAATGAGCACAGTTTTACGCAATTCAGGCGCAAGCTCAGGATAATCCAGCGTGAAGTGTAAACCACGTGATTCTTTGCGTTGCATGGCACAGCGTACAATCATTTCAGAAACCAGAACCAAATTACGCAGCTCAATCAGGTTTTTACTAACTTGGTAGTCCTGATAATACTCGGTGATTTCACGTTTTAACATTTCAATACGGTGCAAGGCACGCTCTAAACGCTTAGTGGTACGTACAATGCCGACATAGTTCCACATGGTTGCACGTAGCTCATCCCAGTTTTGTAAAATCACCACATCTTCGTCAGGGTTGGTCACTTGCGAATCATCCCAAGCAGGGACTTCAGGCGAGCTATAATCTGCGGTGTAATGGGCTTCAATATGTTTGGCGGCTGCCATACCATAGACAAAACATTCTAAAAGAGAGTTACTTGCCATACGGTTAGCGCCATGCAAACCTGTATAAGACGTTTCACCAATCGCGTATAAACCAGAAATATCGGTTTGGCTATGTTCATTGACCATCACCCCGCCACAAGTGTAGTGGGCAGCAGGTACAACCGGAATCATATCTGTAGTGATATCAATGCCTAATTCCAGCAAACGTGCATACAGTGTAGGGAAGTGTTCCTTGACAAATTCTGCAGGCTTGTGGGTAATATCTAGCCATACATGACGAATACCCAAACGCTTGATTTCATAGTCAATTGCACGTGCCACAATATCACGCGGAGCGAGTTCTGCTCGTTCATCAAAACGCAGCATAAAGCGTTCGCCATCAGGTAAACGTAAATATGCACCTTCACCACGCATGGCTTCAGTAATTAAAAAAGAACGCGCCTGAGGATGATACAAACAGGTTGGATGGAACTGGTTAAATTCCATATTGGCTACACGGCAACCTGCACGGTATGCCATGGCCATACCATCGCCCGTCGCAATGTCTGGGTTTGATGTGTAAAGGTAGGCTTTCATTGCGCCGCCGCAGGCAAGTGCAGTAAATGGAGCAAGGAAGGTATGTACTTTTTGAGTACTTTCATCTAGTGCATATAAGCCCAATGAGCGATTAGCTTCGTTTAAACCAAGCTTTTGTGAGGTAATCAGGTCAATGGCAATATAGTTTTCAAATATCGTGATGTTTTGCTGTTCTTGAGCACGTTGCACCAAAGTCGTGGAAATTGCACGACCTGTTGCATCGGCAGCGTGAATAATACGGCGCTGAGAATGGCCACCTTCACGGGTTAAATGCAATTGCTCTTGTTCGTCTAAGGTAAACTGCACACCATGTTTGAGCAGAAAATCTACCGAAGGTTTACCGCCTTCCACCGTTTGTTTTACGGCGTCAATTTCACATAAATGTGCACCTGCAATCATGGTGTCATCTATATGTTGTTCAATTGAGTCGGTTTCATCAAGGACTGCAGCAACACCACCTTGCGCATAGAAGGTGCTGGCTTCAGTTAGGGTAGATTTTGCCAAAACGGCGATTTTGAAATGCTGGGGTAATGAGAGCGCTAAACTCAAACCTGCACCACCACTTCCCACAATAATCACATCAAATTGATGTGTTGTGTTTAAATTAGACATGTCCATCAGCTAATTTGAAAAAAGTTGGATAATGACACCCCTTTTTGCAGAAAAACGCAAGTGCGAAGTGGGCATGAATAATGAAAAAAAAAGAATAAACGAGAAACTTTTATGGAATATTCCAACTTTTATGACAATTTTGTCCAATCTATTTCAGATGTTGAGCTTTAAGTCAGATTCAGCATGGTTAAATATTCAATCTCATCAAACTGATTTAATTGCAATAAACTAAAAGCTGAAACTGAAAAGATTCAACATTTTATTACGCAAAACCGAGTAATTTTGTGATAAATAAGATGGGTTCAAAGTCATAATTATTATTGAGTGAATGCTATTTATGAAAAATCGCAATTTAAAAAAAGGTTTATATGCGGCTGTTTTTACTATGGCAACTGTGCAGACTCAAGCAGCACCACCAGTAGACTTTTCTAATTTGGTTGAGCAGGTGAGTCCTGCTGTTGTGAGTGTCAATGTTGTCAAAAAAATGAGTCAGGAAGAACTCTTACAACAACAAGTTCCAGAAATTTTACGCCGTTTTTTTGGCAATCAAGTCATTATTCCACAACAACAATTGCCACAAGAAAAAACAGGTTATGGCAGTGCATTTTTTATTAGTAAAGATGGATACCTTTTAACGAACCACCACGTGGTGGAAGATGCTTCAAAAGTTACAATTGTACTGAATGACCGCCGTGAATTAGATGCAACTGTGGTGGGTAGTGATGAACGTACTGATGTTGCTTTATTAAAAGTGCAAGGTGCTAGTTTCCCAGAGTTGCGTACAGGCAATGTCGATCAATTGCGTGTAGGTGAGCCTGTGCTTGCAATTGGTTCTCCATTTGGATTTGACTATTCTGCATCGGCAGGGATTGTTAGTGCAAAAATGCGGAATATGATGGGTGAAACCTCAGTACCCTTTATTCAGACCGATGTAGCTTTAAACCCAGGTAACTCAGGTGGGCCACTGTTCAACCAGCGTGGTGAGGTTGTGGGCGTGAACTCCCGTATTTTTAGTGGTACGGGTGGTTATATGGGGTTGTCATTCTCTATTCCTATTGATGTAGCAATGGACGTGGCCGATCAGTTAAAACGAAATGGTAAAGTGACCCGCTCTTATTTAGGGGTGAGTTTGCAGGATATTGACCGTAATTTGGCTGAATCCTATAAACTGAGCAAACCAGAAGGTTCATTGATTACTCAAGTTGCGCCAAATTCTCCTGCTGCACGTGCGGGCTTACGTGCGGGTGATGTTATTCTTAAATATAACGGTACGCCAATTTCCCGAACTTCAGAATTGTTGAACTATTTAAACCGTTCAGTGCCAAATCAGAGTATTCAGCTTGAAGTATTACGTGATGACAAACGCCGTAATATTACCGCTACAGTCAGTACAGCACCTGATGATACGCCTGCAAAAAACAACCCTGAAACTGCTGCTAAAGGCCCTGTCTTAGGTGTGTCTATTCGTGATTTAACTGTTGCAGAACAACGCCAGTTAGATATTAAAGGTGGTGTGCTCATTCAGGAAGTGCGTCGTGGTGGTTCAGCAGCTCAGGCGCGTATTATGCCAGGCGATGTGGTGGTACAACTGAATAATACTCCAATTCAAAATGCCAACCAGTTTGTTGAAACGGTATCTACCCTGAAAAAAGGTTCAGTTGCTCGGGTCGTGATTATTCGTCAAGGGCAACGTGCCATTATTGGGATGCGTATTCAATAAGTTAAAGCATCTGTCAGTGTTAATTTGATCTCAATATAAATGATCATTCGCATAATAGTCGCTCTTCAAACAGAGCGACTTTTTTTATGCTAATTGAATATTTTTGATAGACTAAGCAGACACGGCAGTTTCTAGTAAAAAGGATGCAATGAGCAGCATATTTGATTTAAAAATCACGGTTCAACCTGAACATATAGATATTTTGGGTCATGTGAATAACGTGGTTTATGTGCAATGGATGCAAGATGTGGCATCGGCGCATATAGAGCAGCTAGGTTTAGGTGTACAAGAATATTTGAAGCTGAAACATGCCATGGTCGCTGTAGAACACCATGTGCAATACCGTAAAGCAGCTCTCGAAGGAGAGGAGCTGATTTTACGAACGTGGCTCAGTGATTTGAATGCGCTGTATTCATTTCGTCAGTATGCATTTTATCGCCCGCAAGATAAAAGCCTGTTATTTATGGGTAGCACACAATGGGCATGTGTGGAAATTGCCACAGGCCGTCCAAAGCGTATGTCACCTACCTTTACGCAAGCTTATCAGCCACTGGCTGCAGATGTTAATCCTTTAGATTTTAGTGCTTATGATTAGTCGAGAGATAAGTTAAGTACCGAGTGTGCTCTAGTTGGGTATTACGATTCGTTATATCTTGAGGTTTTTAAGATTCATAAAGTATTTAAATCTACACATAAAATGTCTAAGTCTGCTGTATAAAAAGAAAAAACTAAAGGGCAGCAAAAGGAACTCATTATTATGGATACATTGAAAAATCCATCTGCTATAATCCTTCGCAATTTCTATTCGGCTTTTGCTCTGCATGAATTTTAAGGTGCAGGGCGTGTTATTTTTTAAGGTAACCCATGGCGCAAGCTAAAAAATCTGTTGATATTAAAAACATCCGTAACTTTTCGATCATTGCGCACATCGATCATGGTAAATCGACTCTGGCAGATCGTTTCATTCAAACCTGTGGCGGTCTACAAGATCGTGAGATGCAAGCGCAGGTGTTGGATTCTATGGAGCTTGAGCGTGAGCGTGGGATTACCATTAAAGCCACATCGGTGACTTTATACTATAACCATCCAAATGGTCAGGAATACCAGTTAAACTTCATTGATACCCCAGGACACGTCGACTTTTCTTATGAAGTGTCACGTTCTTTAGCCGCTTGTGAAGGTGCGCTATTGGTGGTGGATGCTGCTCAAGGTGTAGAAGCACAGTCGGTTGCAAACTGCTATACCGCCATTGAGCAAGGCTTAGAAGTTTTACCTGTACTCAATAAAATTGATTTACCGCAGGCAGAGCCTGAGCGTGTGATTCATGAAATTGAAGAAATTATTGGTATTGAAGCACAAGAAGCACCAACTTGTTCTGCAAAAACAGGTTTAGGCATCGACAATGTTCTAGAAACTTTGGTGAATGTGATTCCAGCACCACAAGGTGACCGCGAAGCACCGCTACAAGCTTTAATTATTGACTCATGGTTTGATAACTACTTGGGCGTTGTGTCTTTGGTGCGTATCAAACAGGGTCGTGTGCGTAAAGGCGACAAGATGTTGATGAAATCGACAGGTCAAACGCACATCATCACATCTGTGGGTATTTTTAATCCAAAACATACTGAAACCGGTATTTTAGAAGCAGGCGAAGTGGGCTTCGTAATTGCAGGAATTAAAGACATTTTTGGTGCGCCAGTGGGTGATACCATCACGCTTGCAACCACACCAGAAGTTGAAACATTACCAGGCTTTAAAAAGGTGAAACCGCAGGTCTATGCAGGTTTATTCCCGATTGATGCCAGCGATTTTGAACCTTTTCGTGAAGCATTGCACAAACTACAAATTAACGACTCAGCGTTGTTCTTTGAACCAGAAAGTTCAGATGCCTTAGGTTTTGGTTTCCGTTGTGGCTTCTTGGGTATGCTACACATGGAAATCGTACAAGAGCGTTTAGAACGTGAGTACGACTTAGACCTCATTTCATCTGCACCGACTGTAATTTATGAAGCGGTGATGAAAAATGGCGAAACAGTTTATATCGACAGCCCATCAAAAATGCCTGATGGTTCAACAGTTGAAGATTTACGTGAACCCATTGCCGAATGTCATATTTTAGTGCCACAAGAATACTTAGGTAACGTCATGACCTTGTGTATTGAGCGTCGTGGTGTGCAAAAAGATATGAAATTCTTGGGTAACCAAGTGTCTGTTACTTTTGAAATTCCAATGGCAGAAGTGGTGATGGACTTCTTTGATAAATTGAAGTCATGTTCACGTGGTTTTGCATCTTTAGATTATAACTTTGTCCGTTTTGAAAGTTCGTCACTGGTTAAGGTGGATGTACTGATTAATGGTGAAAAGGTAGATGCTTTGGCGATGATTTGTCACCGTCAAGATGCACGTCACCGTGGCATTGCCTTGGTTGAAAAAATGAAAGACTTGATTCCACGTCAAATGTTTGATGTGGCTATTCAGGCTGCGATTGGCGCACAGATCATTGCACGTTCAACTGTAAAAGCAATGCGTAAAAACGTACTTGCGAAATGTTATGGCGGTGACGTTTCACGTAAGAAGAAATTACTTGCCAAACAGAAAGAAGGTAAGAAACGTATGAAGCAAGTGGGAAGTGTTGAAATTCCACAAGAAGCATTCTTGGCAGTATTAAAAGTCGATCGCTAAAATTATAAGGATAACAAGCCCATGGATTTTGATTTTAATTTGATTCTCGTTCCTGCTACGCTGTTTTTTATTGCAGTGTGGTTGTTGGATAAATTTGTATTTAAGCAAAGAGCCAACAAAGGCCGAGGCAATGAAAATTTCATTATTACATGGGCCTATGACTTTTGGCCTGTTTTGGCGGTAGTGATGGTACTACGTTCATTCTTATATGAGCCATTTAATATTCCGTCTGACTCGATGGTGCCAACCTTGGAAACAGGCGATTTTATTTTGGTGAATAAGTTTGAATATGGTGTGCGCTTGCCAATTATCAACAGTAAAATTATTGATGTGGGTTCACCAGAACGTGGCGAGGTAGCAGTTTTCCGTTATCCACCACAACCAAGTATCAGCTACATTAAGCGTATTGTCGGTCTACCGGGCGATCATATTGTCTATGATCATGGTCAGCTGAGTATCAATGGTGAAAAAGTGAGTAAAACACCAATTCAGTTTAGCCGCGACAAAGACAGTTTAGATACACCAGCTTCAATTTACCATCAGGAAACTTTGGGTAAGCACACTTTTACTATGCGTGAGCTAGAAGGGGTGAATGTGGCACGTCAGGCACCATTCCTGAACTATGTAGACAATGGTAAATATTCAGCAGAAAATGGTTTATATTGGGAAGTCAAAGTTCCAGAAGGTCATTACTTCGCGATGGGGGATAACCGCGATCAAAGTGCTGACAGTCGTTTTTGGGGCTTTGTACCAGAGGAAAACCTAACAGGTCGTGCATTCTATGTGTGGATGCATAAAGAGCCTGGGTTTAATATGCCGTCATTTAGTCGTAACGGCAAAATTGATTAATACAGCAGATTAGGAAAATAAAAAATGCGTCATCAACAAGGTGCATCTTATATTGCAATTTTAATTGCAATTATTGGTTTTGCATTTATGGCAAAAGTTGCAATTGCAGTTTGGGGGCCATATTTCGATGATCGAATGTTGGATAACCAAATTGAAGAGCAGTTATTGAACGGGCCAAAAAACCTCACACCACAAAAATTTATTGGTGAAATGGATAAGCGTTTAAGCATGAACAACATTCGCGATATTCAATTTGCAGATGTTGCTCAAGTCACGAATGTTGATGGTCTGCAAGTGAAAAAAGAATATGAAATAAGAAAACCATTCTTATTGAATATTGATATTGTAATGAAATTCGAGAAAAGTTTTGATCAAAGCTCAGTCCAAGCTAAATGAGACCCGCCTAGCCAGCCGTATTGGCTATCAGTTTAAGCAAACTGAATTGCTTAAACTGGCTTTAACCCATCGCTCGGTCAGTCATAAACACAATTACGAACGCCTGGAATTTCTAGGCGATTCATTATTGGGCATGATTATCGCCAATTATTTATATGAGGCCTATCCTCACGAAAATGAGGGGCGTTTAACCCGTATGCGGGCAACCTTGGTACGCCAAGAAGCCTTGGGTAAAATCGCCAATGATTTAAAATTGAGTCAGAATTTAATTCTCAGTACTGGTGAATTGAAATCTGGCGGTCATCATCGTGAGTCTATACTAGCAGATACCGTAGAGGCGATTATTGGTGCTATTTATGTCGATAGTAGCGATTTAAATTTGCTGCAATCCATTGTGCTAAAATGGTATAGCCCGTATTTAGATCACATTGAGCCAACCGATCAACTCAAAGATCCAAAATCCCGCTTACAAGAGTATTTACAAGCACGTAAAAAACCTCTCCCGGTTTACGAGGTTGTAGATATTCAGGGTGATGCACCGAATCAGCATTTTATTGTGGAATGCCGAGTCGATAGTTTACCTGTAATGAAGGGTGAAGGTTCAAGCCGTCGCTTTGCCGAGCAGGCAGTAGCGGCAGATATTTTAAAATTCTTGGAGCAAAAGTCTGAATGACCATCCATTCCGATCACGTAGATGCTGATCACGAGTCGAATAACGACGCCAATGACTTAATCAACCAATTCTTTAGCGGTCAGGGAACTGAAATACCATCTGATTTCCGCAGTGGTTTTGTTGCGATTGTTGGTCGCCCGAATGTGGGTAAATCGACCCTCATGAATCACTTATTGGGGCAAAAACTTTCAATTACCTCACGTAAGCCACAAACCACTCGCCATAAAATTGTGGGTATTGATACCCGTGAAAAATCTCAAGCTGTGTTTGTAGACACACCAGGGATGCACAAAAAAGAAGTACGTGCCATCAACAAAATGATGAACCGTGCTGCATCTTCTGCTTTGCGCGATGTAAATTTAGTTCTGTTTGTGGTGGATGCACAAAAGTGGACCCAAAATGATGAACTGGTTTTGGAAAAGCTGAAAAATGCAGAAATGCCAGTGATTCTAGTCATCAACAAACTTGATACTTTTGAAAATAAAAATCAGGCATTGCCGATTATTCAGGAACGTGCCAAGTTAATGAACTTTGCCGAAATTGTACCTGTATCGGCACTGCGTGGCGCGAACCTCGATCATTTGCGTGACACGATTGAGCGCTATTTGCCATTCCAACCACCACTGTATTCGTTGGATCAAATCACAGACCGTTCTGAGCGCTTCTTGGCATCTGAAATTATTCGTGAAAAGATCATGCGTCAATTGGGTGAAGAACTGCCTTACGATTTAACAGTACAAATCGAATCATTTAAAACAGAAGATGCTGTTTTGAATGAAAAAACAGGTCGTATGAAAGCACCATGTACTTATATTGATGCCACTATTTTTGTAGATCGCCCGGGTCAAAAAGCCATTGTGATTGGTGAAAAAGGCGCAAAACTAAAAAAAATTGGTATGGATGCACGGGTCGACATGGAAAAAATGTTCGAGCAAAAAATCATGCTGACGCTTTGGGTGAAAGTCAAAGGCGGCTGGTCTGACGATGAACGTGCATTAAAAAGCTTAGGATATAGCGATATCTAAGTTTGAATAAAAGGGAACTGTGATGATGAAAGTGTTGGCAATTGTGGCATGTATGTTTGTCTTGCAAGGTTGTATTCATAAAGTTGTGACAGTTCCCGTTAAAGTTGCCTATAAAACTACGAAAGGTGTGGTCAAAGGCACTGCTGCTGTCGTCGGTGCTGTCATTCCAGATGGTGATGACGAAGAATCTCAGCCAGAAAAAGCCAAAGAACGGGATTAATTGACGCAATTATGCGCAATGAAATCTTGCATGGTTATCTCATCCATCATCGTAAATACCGTGAACGAAGCCATATTGTGCATTTGTTTACTCGTGAACATGGGCGGGTCGATGGTATTTTAAGACAAATGCCACCACCGCAATATCAACCGATTCGTATTCAGGCATCGGGAAAATCAGAGCTTAAAAACTTCACTAAACTGGAAATTGTCAATCAGCCTGTTTTTTTCTTTGGCGATGCATTTTTTTCAGGTTTTTATTTAAATGAAATTGTGTTGCGACTCTGTTCGGTCGAAGTCGAAATGCCTGAAACTTTTGTGCAATATCATCAGACCTTAGCGTATTTGCAGCACTTATCTAGCCAAGAAAATCCAAATCAGTTTTTAAGACAGATTTTGCGTCAGTTTGAACATGCTTTATTGGAAGAATTAGGTTATGCCATCGATTTCTTGGTCGATGCCAATCAGGAAGCAATTCAACCTAATCTGCATTATCATTTTCAGCTCAATGATGGTTTTATTCCCACCGCTCAAGCTTCACGGTCAAACTTACTCGGTGCACAGATTCTGAGTATGTGTGACTATGAAAAGGGTAGGGATTTTAACCCAGAGCAGTTACAATTGCTGTCTAGGCTGTATCGGCAAATGATTAGTTCACTGTTGGGTGATCGACCTTTAAAAAGTCGCCAATTGTGGATTCAGAATTCTCAAACTCAAGCGTAATGTAGGAATCTATTATGGCTTTACTCGGTGTCAATATTGACCATGTGGCAACTTTAAGACAAGCGCGTGGCACGAACTATCCAGACCCTGTAAAGGCCGCGTTGATTTGTGAGCAAGCGGGTGCAGAGGGAATTACTTTGCATTTGCGTGAAGACCGTCGTCATATTCAGGATGATGATGTACGTCGTATGCGTCCATTGCTAAAAACCCGTATGAATTTGGAAATGGCCGTGACTGAAGAAATGATCGCATTTGCCAAAGAAATTCGTCCTCAGCATGTGTGTTTGGTGCCTGAACGTCGTGAAGAAGTAACCACAGAAGGCGGTCTAGATGTTGTGGGGAATTTTGAAGCTGTTAAGGCAGCGACGCAAGAATTAACCGCAATGGGTTGTGACGTTTCACTGTTTATTGATGCTGATATTGCGCAAATTGATGCAGCAGTGGCATGTGGTGCACCAACGATTGAAATTCATACAGGTGCCTATGCTAATGCAGCAAGTGAAGCCGCACAACAGGCTGAGCTAACCCGCATTTTGCAAGGTGTTGAATATGCAGCCAGTCGTGGTTTGGTGATTAATGCAGGACATGGACTGAATTTAGAAAATGTAGGCCCAATTGCTGCGATCCCGCACATCCATGAGTTAAATATTGGTCATGCTTTAATTGGTGATGCAGTATTTGTCGGTTTGGAACAAGCCGTAAAACGCATGAAAGCCGCGATTGATGCAGCGCGTTAATTTGAATCTGTATATTTAAGATTGAAAGATAAAATTTGAAAAGTTATGTCTAGCATAAATTATGATGAATTAATGCAGCCTGTGATTGCATTTTTAGGTTGTGAAACGCCGCAAGCTTGGCTAGATGAAGCATTAAAAAATTTAGATATTTTGATGCAGGATCATGCTAACTGTGAAAAGAAAGCAGCGGGTACAGCCATGAACCTGATGTTCCGTTACAGCTTTTTTACCGATTTACAGGTCAAATTGGCGCAATTGGTACGTGAAGAAATGCTGCACTATGAACAAGTATTGGAGTTCATGGCAAAGCGTGGGCAGGCGTGGCAGGGTTTAAGTGCGGGGCGTTATGCGGGGGGGTTACGTAAAGAAATCCGAACCTATGAGCCTGAAGCATTAATTGATGTACTGATGATTGGTGCATTTGTAGAAGCGCGTTCATGTGAGCGTTTTTATGCGCTTGCTCCTTTGGTTGATGAAGAATTAGGTAAGTATTATCGTTATTTGCTTAAATCTGAATCACGCCATTATGAAGATTATTTGGCACTGGCGTTGGATGTGGCTAAAACAGCAAAACTGAAAAACCCAGAAGAAGATATTCAGGGGCGAATTCAGCATATACGTGAAGTGGAAAAGAACTTAATTCTCAGTCCAGATGATCTGTTCCGTTTTCATAGTGGTGTGCCTGCACAAGCTGTTTAAACTGTATAGATAACTTTGCATGCAGATAAAAGCGGAACTTCGGTTTCGCTTTTTATATTTTGAGGCTTATAGACGTGTTGATAAATGCGGCTATCTCTCAAGCTTTGGGTATTTAAAAAGAAGCCCAACCAATAAATTTCAGGCAATAAAAAGCCCAAGTCATCATGCTTGGGCTTTTTAGAATTTGGCTCTCCCACCTGGGCTCGAACCAGGGACCTGCGGATTAACAGTCCGTCGCTCTACCGACTGAGCTATGGGAGAATCTGCATGCGATTATAAGCAGATTTAAGCAAGGGTCAAGCAAAAACTGTCATGTTCCTTTCATTTTTATTTTATATGCTTTTTATTTGAGCAAAAAAATAATATTTTCCAAAAAATGCCTGACAAAACTTGCATCATGAAAAAACGATTGTTAGTCTGAATGGCATAACAAAGTGTTTAAGTGCAAACTTAAACAGTGTGGATTTAACCCAACTTGCCAGCACTAAAATGGCTAAATAGGAGTAAGCGCATGAATACGCTTAGCATTTCTGATATTTTTTCAAATTTTTCTTATTATCAAGAACATTATCTTTCTATTCTTTCTAACCCTGAACAGTACGCAACACCTGTTCAAGGTGCTTATATTCAAGTTTGGCCTTTGACGCATCAAGATTTGTATTTGGGTGATTTATTGCAGCTATGGTTCAGTGAAAAATGGCTGATTCAATCGCCTTGTCAGTTATTGTCAGACCATCCTGACAATGGCACGAAAAAACCATTGCAACGTGACCATGACCTATATTTATATCAATTGGCAGGCAGTGCACTTTCGGGCAGTAACCGTTCACGGGTGTGGTCGCTGTCTGAGCAAAAAATCTTACGTGTCGAGTTAAACTCTGCTTTTCGTTATTTATGTGAATTTAAAGGTACATCTCGACCTGAAGTTTCAAAATCTGAACTGATTACCGCATTAAAAAAGAGAGGTGGATCAGGAAATTTGAACAACACCTATAAGTGATATTTTGCTCCCCAAATGATGTTATAAACATCGATATAAGGAGTATTTTATGGCACGTAGACCAAGAAGAAATCATTCAAATGATTTTAAAGCTAAGGTAGCACTTGCTGCGATTAAAGCAGAAAAAACACTTGCTGAATTGAGTGCTGAATTTGATGTTCATCAAAACCAAATTATCGACTGGAAAAATCAATTGATTTCGGCTTCCTCGCAAGCCTTCGATCAATCAAAAGCTCCAGCAGAACCACCCATTGATCTAAAAAAACTACATGCAAAAATCGGTGAGCAGGCATTAGAAATTGATTTTTTAGAAGGTGTGTTGAAGAAACTGGGCCGCTTCAACCACAAAAGTTAATCGACGACTCACTTCAGATTTCAGTATCTAAGCAAGCTAAGCTACTGAAAGTCTCCCGTGGTTGTTATTACTATCGCCCAAAACCTGTGAGTGCATCAGATCTGAAGCTGATGCGCTGTATTGATGAATTACATATGCAATACCCTTTTGCAGGTAGCCGTATGATGCGTGATTTATTGAACCGTCAAGGACATCATATAGGACGACGTCATACATGTACTTTAATGAAAAAAATGGGCATTAATGCGTTATATCGTAAACCAAATCTAAGTCAGGCCAATCAAGCTCACCGTAAATATCCATATCTGCTCAAAGGATTGAATATTCAACGGAGTAATCAAGTGTGGGCAACGGATATAACATATATCCCTATGGCAAAAGGCTTTGTCTACTTATGTGCTGTGATTGATTGGTACAGCCGTAAGGTGCTTGCCCATAGCGTATCGATTAGTATGGAGGTTGCATTTTGTATAGAAACATTAAATGAAGCTATTGAAAAATATGGTCGACCTGAAATCTTTAATACAGGCCAAGGCAGTCAATTTACCAGTGATGCGTTTATTGAAGTGTTAAAATCAAATGACATCCAAATCAGCATGGACGGTAATCTTGCGCAGCATCGCTGTTCATTGGTCGATAATGTGATGATTGAACGATTATGGCGGAGCGTTAAATATGAGGAGGTTTATCTCAAAGCCTACAGCAATGTTTTGGATGCGAAGAAGCAATTAAACGCATATTTTGAATTTTATAATTTGAAACGACCTCATTCGAGTCTGGACAAAATGACTCCAGATGAGTTTTACTATGACCAGCTACCACAACAAAATAAGGTAGCTTAACTAGAGCAGAATATCACTTATAAATAAGCTTTTAGTTGTTCAAACAAGTGGGACCACCTCTAAAGGGTGTTTAACTTTGTATAGATAAACACATTAGTGCGTTCAATTTTGCCAACTCAATCAATGAAATTGAGTTGGCAGGTTCGAATTGCTACTAACTGTAGATAGTAGCAATTCAAAACTAAACATACGATAAAATCGTGTAGTGCAGCTTGATAAGGATATTCAGCCGTGTGGTTCAAAATAAGTATTGCCATGTTGGCTTTTGCTGCAAACTCTGTGCTTTGTCGCTTAGCTTTGGCAGAGCAGCAAATTGATCCTATGAGTTTTAGTTTGCTGCGTGTGGGCAGTGGGGTGGTCGCTTTAGGATTGTTGTATGTCTTTTTTCAGGTACAACATCCTTTGCAATTCCAATGGAAATCTGCGCTGAGTCTGGCCATTTATGTTCTCGGTTTTTCTTTGGCCTATTTGTATATAGATGCAGGTGTAGGTGCTTTGCTGCTGTTTGGTGCGGTGCAAATCACCATGATTAGTTACGCAGTTTGGCATGGTGAACGCATGGCTTGGCCACGTTGGACAGGGTTAGGCTGTGCCTTGTTGGGTATGTGTTTATTATTACTGCCTGAAGCTGATGCACCAACGTTTAAATATGCACTGATGATGCTTGTTGCAGGTATTGCGTGGGGTTTTTATAGTATCTTGGCCAAGAATATGCAGCATGCTTTGACTGCTACTTTGTCCAATTTCCTTTTTGCGCTGCCGTTAGTGACTATGTTGTTTCTGTGGCATTTACCAGACAGTTTTATTAGCTTGAATGGTGTTATTTTAGCTGTGTTGTCAGGTGTGTTCGCCTCGGGTGGGGCTTATGTGCTGTGGTACAGCATTGTTAAAAAAATAGATGGTATTACTGCCAGTACCGTACAACTTTCTGTGCCCAGTTTGGCGATTCTAGGTGGGGTAATTTTTCTAGGTGAGCAATTAACATGGTTGATGCTATTTGCCAGCTTGATTGTGCTCTGCGGCATTTTGATGGTGATTTTAACCAAACCGCGTGTATAAAAGTATTCTGTTCCTTAAAATGTAGTCAACCATAGTCAAGGACTAATTCGCACTCTGTTAATGTCTTGTTGCCAAGCGTGTAACTAGAGCCTGAGTCGGTCAGTTCCGACTTGTAGCGGTCAGTCCGTTCTTGCAATATACGCTTTACAGTTTTGTAAGGCGTATAACGACTTATCTCATTGTCGTTTAATCTTGCAAGCACGTTTCTCGCAGCATTCCAATCAGCTTGCACAACTTCCCCATTGAAACGGTGAAAACGATCTCCCTTACGTGTACCTATTAAAAGGCCATGCAAGAAAGAATCACTTTGCGAAGTATATGCAGAATTGACTAGATGCACCGTAGAACCTCTACGGTGAGATATACCTGTTAGGGCATCGGCTAATAAGCCTTTAACCCATGTGTTTAAACGTCTATTGGTATTTTTACCATAGCTACGCTTACTTTGGATTGGTGCGGTTAAATCCTCCGCAACAATCACTTTGGCTTTATCAACCAACTTGTGAGTTGCTGTAAATATCAATGTCTTGAGCTTTGCTTTCTGAGCATCTTGCCTTTTATCTAGCTTCTTGCGACCTAGATTATTTAACTCAATTTTCTGTTTCTTGTGCGGTTTGGCTTTAGAAATCGCTCTGAGCTTATTTCTACGTTTGTACTTTTGATTTAGGTAGTCTGATTCACTTGAGATCAGCTTGCCTAGACCACTCCCATATACTTCACCATCAGAATCCACAAAAGCTTCTGAGTACCCTTTATCAACACCTACGGTTTCCTGACCACAATCTTGTGTTTCAACTGCATCATAGGTTGAATGAACTTCAATATTGCCATTTTTTAGAATAATTCTTAATGTGCCTTGCGGTGCAAAATCAACAGTCGTATTTAATGGGATTTTAATGGTTTGTCGAGGGATTAGGCTTGGTACTTTAAGCCAACATTGACCATTTAACTCAAAGGTTTTACACATATCCGCACGAACAATAATTTGATTATGTGTGTGATTAACACCATGCTTAAAGTGATTACGCATTTGACGATGGAGGAAATTATCAGTCATCCATTCATCTTTTTTAAGCAAGGTGTATAGTCTTTTTTGTTCATTATTACAGGAGGTGCGTTTTCGGATCGCCTGCTTTACTTTGTCTTTTGATGCTTCTCGATAGGCTTTAATATCACCTATGCAATCACGTAGCGTTTCTTTCCACGCATTTGCAGAAACACCAAAGTCACGACTTTCTTTCATCCACGCATCACGAATAGCTCTGTCACTGATATTCAAACCTGAAATAGCACCATATTTAGCCCACACCTCGCTACGAATACGACCAAGTAAAACAGCTTGTTTCTCAAGCTGTTTGTACTTTTGCACATTCAAGTTTTTACAATGGTGGATGCGTGTTAGTTTCAAAAAGTTATTCCTTACTATTCACTAATTCTTTAACTTTTTCTTTGTATTTTCTTAATCCGTAAAGTCGAGAAGAAAAACAATGAATAATCGCTAACAAGTCTTGTGTTACTTCTTCCGTTGGGGATAGAGATTCTTGATTCATAATAATGATTTTACAGCCATGTCTTTCTGCAAAAGATTCAAACCACTCAAAACCAAATCGTACTAAGCGATCTTTATGAGCAATTATTAGCATTGAAACTTTACCCATTTCAATATCAAGAAAAAGCTGATTGAATTTCTTTCTTTTATAATTCAAACCACTCCCAACCTCTGACACCCAATCATCAATAGCATAACCGTTTGCAGTACAAAAAGTTTCTAAAGCTGCCACCTGATTAACTAAATCAGGTTTTTGAGCAACACTTGATACCCTTGAATAAACAACTACTGATGATTTTTCTTCGGTTGCTTTTACCCCAATATATTCAAGATACTGATCGTGTGTGTAATACCTACGATTTTTAGGATTTCTGAATGCAATTAAAGTGCCTTCGGCATCCCATCTTTGTAATGTTTTGACTGATTTTCCAATCATTTCACCGAATTTAGCAGGAGAATACATTAATCAATCTCCGCTAACTTTTTAAAATCTTCGAGTGTATAGTCTTTGAATATGGATTCATCACAATATATTGCTCTGTCATTATCATCATCCCATCCAACAACAGGGCATGTATAAGGTTGCGATGCAACCCCTAACTGATTATATTTAAATAAAATATCGTCACAAACCTCATAAAGTTCTGAATCCTCATGATGATCAACAACTTCAAGGAAAATTAGTTCACTAATATTTTCTGCAAATTTTTTGTATTTTTCAGGCACTTCTAGTTGATATGGCTCTACTAAATCATCTAGTTTTTTAGCGCAAGCATCACCAAAAATCTCTAATAATTTTTCCTCATATTCTTGACAGCGCATACCTTGTCCTGAAACGTGAGTACATTCAGAAAAGCCTGTATTTGCATTAATAAAATCAGCATAGGTGGGGCATTTATCGGAGAGTGATTGATTCGTTTTTTTAGGGTACGAAGAACAATCATAGCCTAAATCTACAATATCGGTTTCATAGCAATCATTCTTTGACCACTCACCATAGACCCATGATGCAAATTCCTTAATAAACCCATCTTTATTTTCAGGGGATACAAAATAAGCAAGGTCTTGCTCTACTTTCTTTAAGCTTTCAGTCAAGTATTTCATTGCAAGTTTTTTTAAAATTTAACACCTAAATTGTATATGTTTGACTATATTTATCAATATAATTATTTGCTATCAATCACTCTTTCTGGGGTATAGATGCCAGTAACAGTTTAGGGGGAGGGTTGTTGAGCCCCTCACTAACAAGTTTTTAAATAGAGGGAGACTCTGCATGGCATTTAAAGTGATCGTTGCAAAATGAAATTAGAAATAAAAAACCCACGATTGAATCGTGGGTTTTTGTTCATCTAAACAAGTTTAGATTATTGTGCAGCTTTTTCAGCTTCGATAGAAGCAATCGCTGCATCTACGCCTTCAATTGATTCAGCAGCTTTTTTGATACGTGCAAGCGCATCTACAAGTACTTCGTCTGCAGTTGCATAAGAAATACGCATGAAACCGCCTAAACCGAACGCATCACCTGGAACAACGGCAACTCCAGTTTCTTCCAATAACCATGCAGAGAATTCTGTGCAAGATTTTAAGCCTTTCGCACGAATCAATGGTTTGATGTTTGCGTATGCATAGAATGCGCCATCTGCAGGTAGGCAAGAAATACCTTTGATGTCATTCAAGCCATTTACCACAAGGTCGTGACGGCGTTTGAATGCTTCAACCATCGGTGCTAAAACGTCTTGAGGGCCGTTCAACGCAGCTTCTGCAGCAACTTGTGAAATAGAAGTTGGGTTAGAAGTAGATTGTGATTGGATTTTTTTCATTGCACCAATCAATTTAGCAGGACCCGCTGCATAGCCGATACGCCAGCCAGTCATTGCATAGGCTTTAGACACACCGTTTAATACGATTGTGCGGTCATAAAGGTCTGGTGCAACAGTCGCAATGTTGTAGAACTCATCTTCCCAACGGATTGGCTCATACATATCGTCAGAAGCAATAAATACTTCAGGATATTTACGTAATACTGCAGCCAAAGCTTCTAATTCTGCTTTGGTGTAGATCATACCTGTAGGGTTAGATGGGCTGTTCAACACCACTAAACGAGTTTTGTCTGTGATTGCTGCTTCTAATTGTTCAGGTGTGATTTTGAAACGTTGTTCTTCACCACATTTCACAATCACTGGCACGCCTTCAGCAATGATCACCATGTCTGGATAGCTTACCCAGAATGGAGCAGGGATGATGACTTCATCACCTTTGTTTAACAAAGCTAAAGCCAAGTTAAAGAATGATTGTTTACCGCCACAAGACACCAAAATTTGGTTAGCTTGGTAGTCAAGATTATTGTCACGTTTTAATTTTGCGATAATCGCTTTTTTAAGACCTGGCGTACCGTCAACAGCGGTATATTTTGTAAAACCGTTATTAATTGCGGCAATTGCAGCATCTTTGATGTGTTGTGGTGTATCGAAATCCGGCTCACCTGCACCTAAACCAATCACGTTATGACCCGCAGCTTTAAGTTCAGCGGCTTTGTTGGTTACAGCAAGTGTTGGGGACGGTTTGATGGCATTGACACGATCAGAGAGACGTACGTCCACGGCATATTCCTTCTTATAGGGATAAAAAAATAAAAAGCATATTATCTTAGCCTAAATTCGATGGCTACGTCGTTTAAAATTGCATCAAATTAATAAAAAATCACCAAATTAGACCAATTTCTTATAAAAACTGGCTCAAATTGAAAGTGATGTGGAAGTTTCTCGCATCATGCGGCAAAAAACTTTAAAATAAGCCAAATTTTATTAGAGTGATGGTCATGAGTAAGCAGCAGCCTACTTCAAAAAAACCATTGGTGAATCTCCCATTCCCAATGCCGAACAAAGCACAAGATAATGATGAAGCAGTGCATAATTCGGTGCGTCCTAAACCTGAGCAATATGCCGATAAAACGTGGCCACCACCACGTGGAACCCGTCGTTCTATGGGTAAGCGCTAAAAAAATGCCACATTGTTGTGGCATTTTTTTATGGTCTTAAAATTTTAAATTATCAGATTAACGTACATGTTTACGGGCTTTGTTGGCAGGCTTCGGTGGTGCAATTTCACGTACGCCATGCCAAACATCGCTAAAGTCTTGCTCATTGATATTATACAGCTCCAATAAGGCTAAAATGGCGGCACCAAATAGCATAGGCCCTTCAGAATTGCTCTGGAATTCAAATACCTTACCATTTAAGTTGTGCAAAATATCCTGAATTTCAAAGACCCGATCACGACCATTACTGTCGGTTGGGTACATTTGTGTGTTCAGTATAATTTTGGCTAAAGCTTTTTCATTTTCACTCAAAGCCAAGACTTCAATTAATTCATCGGTGGCAGGGGTGAAAATAACTGAATCGCGGTAAATGGTATGTAATAGTTTTTGCGTCAGTTTAGGCAGTGCTTTTTCAACAAAAGGACGGAATGAGGCAGGGAAAATTACATTGTGCGCAATGCCTTTAAACATCGGGGCAATTTCTTCAACGGTATAACCTGCAATACCACAGCCAATTGAAGTTAAAAAATACTTCATTTTAGGATGATTTTTGGCATAGGTTTTAAAGTCATCTACATAGTGCTGAATCTGTGAAAGGGGCATTTGTTGTAAATGTTCATTCATGGTAGGAATGGCAAAACTTTGTCCTGCCCAACCGCGTCCCACACCATCTACTGCACCAAAAAATTCTTTGGCAGTTCGTGCTGCACCACCCGCATGTTGTCCTGCCATGTTACTGCCAAATACGAAAACAGTATCTTCAGGGAGGCTTTTGATAATTGATTCGTCGTGATATTGGTAAGTCATGAGTGTGCTTTTATGGTTGTCGTCCTGAAATTTCATGTTGCCTTTGAATAGCCTATGGGTCAAGCCTTAAAGCAGCGCTTAGCGCTAAATTAGTCGTAGCACATCTCAGAGCGGAAACAGCAATTGGAGCTTTGCATGCAGATGCGCAACATCCTACCTACATATTCGGCTGCCCCGACAGCAGGCAATTCTGCTAAAATGTCAGGTTCGCATCAAACAAAAGAGCTGCATTTGTGAGTGATAAGCAACCTTTCGATTTAGTCACCAACTATCAACCTGCGGGTGACCAACCACAAGCCATTGAAAAATTGGTTCAAGGGATAGAACAGGGCTATCACGATCAGCTATTACTGGGGGTGACTGGTTCAGGTAAGACCTATACCATGGCCAATGTGATTGCCAGAACACAGCGTCCAACCATTGTGATGGCACATAACAAAACCTTGGCGGCGCAGTTGTATGGCGAATTTAAAGCATTTTTCCCGAACAATGCGGTTGAATATTTTGTCAGTTATTATGACTATTATCAGCCTGAAGCCTATGTGCCATCTTCAGATACTTTTATTGAAAAAGATTCCGCGATTAACGATCACATTGACCAAATGCGACTCTCTGCGACACGTGCATTATTAGAACGTCGTGATGCGATTATTGTGGCGTCTGTTTCTGCTATTTATGGTTTGGGCGATCCGAATGCCTATATGAGTATGTTACTGCATGTGGTGCAGGGAGATCGGGTGAATCGGGATGATTTGATTCGTCGTTTGGTCGAAATGCAATACACGCGCAATGAGCTGGAGTTTTTGCGTGGTACTTACCGTATTCGGGGTGAAATTTTAGATATTTTCCCAGCTGAATCTGATCAGCATGCTATTCGCATAGAATTGTTTGATGATGAAGTTGATTCGATTCGCTGGTTTGATCCACTCACAGGCAAATTGGTACGCAAAGTACCACGGGTGACGATATATCCTAAAAGTCACTATGTAACGCCTAAAGATAATTTGGAACGCGCGATTGGTACCATTAAAGAAGAGTTGAAAGAGCGTTTGGTGTTTTTCCGTGAACACGACAAATTGCTGGAAGCGCAGCGTATAGAACAGCGTACCCGTTATGATTTAGAGATGATGCAACAATTGGGTTATACCAATGGCATTGAAAACTATTCACGACATTTGTCTGGCCGTCCCGCAGGCGAAGCTCCACCAACTTTGTTTGATTATGTACCTGATGATGCTTTGCTAATTATTGATGAGTCACACGTGACTGTGCCGCAAATAGGCGCAATGTATAAAGGTGACCGCTCCCGTAAAGAAAACTTGGTGAATTATGGTTTCCGTTTGCCAAGTGCGTTGGACAACCGTCCCATGAAATTTGAAGAATGGGAGCGCATCGTGCCATCCACAATTTATGTGAGTGCCACACCTGCACAATATGAATTGGAAAAATCACAGCAAATTGTAGAGCAAGTGGTGCGTCCAACAGGGTTGATTGACCCTGAAATAGAAATTCGTCCTGTGCTGACGCAAGTGGATGATGTGCTTTCAGAAATTAATATACGCAAAGAACTGAATGAGCGGGTGTTGGTCACGACTTTAACCAAACGCATGGCTGAAGATTTAACCTCATATTTAAAAGAATACGGTATTCAAGTGGCTTATTTACACTCAGATATTGATACCGTGGAGCGGGTTAAAATTATTCACGAATTGCGTACAGGTGTGCATGATGTACTGGTTGGCATTAACTTGTTGCGTGAAGGTCTGGATATGCCAGAAGTCTCTTTAGTGGCTATTTTAGATGCCGATAAAGAAGGTTTTTTACGCTCGGAACGTTCATTGATTCAAACTATTGGACGTGCAGCACGTAACTTAAAAGGCAAAGCAATTTTATATGCAGACCGCATTACGGACTCTATGCAAAAAGCCATAGATGAAACAGACCGTCGTCGTGCTAAACAGATTGAATTTAATACCTTACACGGTATTACACCTCGCAGTGCCGTGCGTCAGGTCATTAAAGAAATTGATACGGGCGAAGTGCTGAATGATGAACAGGTCGATGAAAAAATCAATGCACAAACCCGTGCTTTGAGTGCCGATGAACAGCATATTTTGGCCGATCCTAAACTGTATGCAAAACACATTGCTAAGCTTGAAAAAGAGATGCTAAAAGCCTCTAAAGAATTGCAATTTGAACAGGCGGCACGTTTAAGAGATGAAATTCTGCGTTTAAAAGCACAAATGCTGCAATCGGGCTAAATCTTCAGCTTTACCTTATTATTGTAAATGCTTTATGCGTCCAACTACGTGCATGTAAATTTGAGTTTCAATATTTACATATCCATACAGTAAATTGAAAAGCTTGCGGTTATTTTGAAGAAGATAAATGAAATTGACTTTAAAATTAGAGCTTAGAGGTATTGTATGACTGCTAAAAAACTCCCGTTTGCAGGTGCACGACTCGCCAAAATTGCCCTAGGTGGAGCGGTACTAATAGG
The DNA here is from genome assembly GCF_048537555.1 of Acinetobacter sp. A2. NCBI lineage: Bacteria > Pseudomonadati > Pseudomonadota > Gammaproteobacteria > Moraxellales > Moraxellaceae > Acinetobacter > Acinetobacter sp. A2. The sequence goes on along the minus strand of NZ_CP183239.1, from coordinate 1,942,734 downwards.
TTTAGGTGCAGCCACTTTGGCCTATTCCAAAACCAATGAGCCGATGAAAACGGTTGAAAAAGTTGAGTTAGATAAGTATTTGGGCGTTTGGTATGAAGTGGCGAGAAAACCTCTCTATTTTCAGAATAAATGTGCTTCCAATGTAACCGCAGCCTATACCTTAAATGAAAATGGCAATGTGCAGGTCGATAACCGTTGTACTGGAAAAGATGGCAAACAAATGCGCGCATTGGGTGAAGCTTTTGTGCAAAATGCGCCTTTTAACAGCAAACTTAAAGTCAGCTTTTTACCTGAAGTTGTACGCTGGTTACCTGTAGGACGCGGTGATTATTGGGTATTAAAACTTGATGAAGATTACCAAACGGTATTGGTAGGTGAGCCACGCCGTAAATATTTATGGGTACTGTCGCGCACCGCGCAGCCCGATCAGGCTGTGGTTACGGAATATCTGAATTATGCTAAATCATTGGGCTATGATTTGGGGGATGTGATTTATACCCAACATACACCAAAGAAAAAGTCAGCTGAAGAATAAAGTGAAATAGAAGAGCTAAGCCATAGCTAAAAGCATGATAACCTGCTCAGTTAAATAGCGAGCTTAATAATTTAAAGATGGATGGACCACGCACAGACTGCGTGGTTTTTTATGTGTGAAAAAAATCTTAGATTTGAACATGCAGTAAAATAATTCTATTAAAAATGTAGAAAAATGATGCACTTCTTTGCAAAATTTTAAGCAGTCAATATGCTGTCATTACAATATCGGTATAATGCACACTTGGGCAGGAGTGGGTAGATGTATAAAGGCGTAGCATTATCGGTTTTGGCATCGGTCACTTTTGGACTGTTGTACTTTTATACCCAACTCTTAAAGCCTTTAGACAGCGAAGAAACGTTTGCGTGGCGTATGTTGGCAACCTTGCCATTCCTGACCGTATTTATGTGGTGGTCGGGAGATTTTAAGCATATTTTCGCTATTTTTTCACGCATTAAACAACAACCACTTTTACTGTTGTGGTTGCTTGCCAGTTCTTTTTTATGCACCACGCAATTATGGCTATTTCTATGGGGACCTATTAACGGGCGAGGTCTACAAGTATCTCTCGGGTATTTCTTATTACCCTTGGTGATGGTCTTGGTCGGTTGCGTGCTCTATAAAGAAAAATTATCAACTTGGCAAATGGCAGCAGTTGCCTTGGCGGTGTTGGGTGTCAGTCACGAAATTTGGCGGATTGGCAGTGTGGCGTGGGAAACCTTATATGTCGCTTTTGCCTATCCTTTATATTTCTTTTTACGTCGTGTCTTTCAAACCGATCACTTGGGTGGTTTTTGGTGGGATTTGCTGCTCGTGATTCCTATTTCGCTGTATTTGGCCTTTGTCTATAGTGACAGTTTGCAAGTCATTGCAAATTTTACCCATTTAATTTGGGCGGTATTGGGACTGGGTTTTTTAAGTGCATTAGGGCTGGGTAGTTATATTTTGGCCAGTCGTTATTTGCCTTTTGTGATTTTTGGCTTATTGAGTTATTTAGAACCTGTGCTGTTGGCTTTTGCCTCAATGTTATTGGGTGAGCGAATAGAAGCAGGGGAATGGCTGACCTATATTCCAATTTGGTTGGCGGTGGCGTTGCTGGTAATGGAAGGTTGTTTGCATTTAAGAAAGCAAAAACAGAATCAGCAAGATTTACAGCAGAAGATAGAGCAGCAATCAGAGCGATAAATATCTTAAAAATCTATTGGCATACTTCTGTAGAAATACAAAGAAGATGGTTTAAAGGTTTGCCGATACATCTTAGTTTGAAAAAATGATCTTTTTTGAATTTAAGGTATAGAAAAAGCAGATGAAGCTTAAATATACCTGCCAAGTTTTTGGCCTGAAAAATTGAACATTGAATGAAAAAAGTAAAATCACAAAAATAATTACAACTATTTTATGAATTTATAGTGAATATATAAGAAAATAGTCGGGTCAATGCCAGCTTTTGATTCAATCTTGACGACAATTCCATTACAATTATCGGGTTTTGAAATTCATGCCTAGATATACAATTAATTAGAGGACGTATCTGTGAGCAAAGAGACTATCATCGCCCTACACGCAGAGCACCAAGGTCGCTGGAAAAACCGTGAAGAAATCGCGGAACGTATGATTGCTTTACTCGGTCAGTTGTACCGTGAAAAAAATATCATGGTTTCAGTATTTGGTCGTTCTTTAGTTAACCGTTCTGTGATCCAAATTTTGAAAGCACACCGTCGTACTCGTATGATGGATGTAGAACTTTCAGTTGTTCACACATTCCCAATTCTTGAAGCTTTAACCAAAGTAGAGAACATTGGTTCAGCAGAAGTTGACTTGGGTAAACTTGCTGTTGAATATAAAGAAAAAGGCGGCGATGTAGATGCATTTGTTGCAGACGCTGTGAAATCTTTAGCAGGTAACCCAACAACAGTAGAAAGCAAAGATGTTGTTCTTTACGGTTTTGGTCGTATCGGTCGTATTCTTGCACGTTTAATCATTGGTCAATCAGGTCTTGGTCGTGGCTTAAACCTTAAAGCTATTGTGGTACGTAAATCATCTGACGGTGATTTAGAAAAACGTGCATCTTTGCTACGTCGTGACTCTATTCACGGTCCGTTTGCAGGCACTATTTCTGTAGATGAAGAAAATGAAGCCATTATCGCAAATGGTAACTTCATCAAAGTGATCTATGCATCTAACCCATCTGAAGTAGATTACACAGCTTACGGCATCAACAATGCTTTAGTCATTGACAACACAGGTAAATGGCGTGATGCAGAAGGTCTTGCTCAACACCTTCAATGCCCAGGTGCTGCACGCGTAATTTTAACTGCACCAGGTAAAGGCGACATGAAGAACGTGGTTTACGGCGTAAACCAAGCTGACATTCTTGATGAAGATACCATTATTTCTGCAGCAAGCTGTACAACGAATGCAATCACACCAACTTTAAAAGTGTTGCATGACAAATACACTGTTGTGAATGGTCACGTTGAAACTGTGCACTCATTTACCAATGACCAAAACTTGATTGATAACTACCACAAGGCAGATCGTCGTGGTCGTGCGGCAACTTTGAACATGGTTATTACTGAAACTGGTGCAGCAAAAGCAGTTGCGAAAGCATTGCCTGCATTGCAAGGTAAATTAACAGGTAACTCTGTACGTGTTCCAACGCCAAACGTATCACTTGCTATCTTGAACTTAACGCTTGAGAAAGAAGTAGATCGTGAAGAAGTGAACGAATATATTCGTCAAATTTCAATTCACTCTAACCTTCAAGGTCAGATTGGTTATACCAACTCGACTGAAGTGGTTTCAAGCGACTTCATTGGTTCACGTACTGCGGGTGTATTTGACGCGCAAGCAACCATTACTTCTGGCAACCGTTTAACTGCTTACGTTTGGTATGACAACGAAGTGGGTTATAGCTGTCAAGTATTACGTATCGCTGAGCAAATGGGCGGCGTAAGTTATCCAAAAATTCCTGCTGAAACAAATGCATAATTTGTAACATCAGAATTTGAAAAAGAGCCTTTTTAAGGCTCTTTTTTTATACATTTTTTCTATGCTTAAAGCGTATGATAGATATTTGAAGTTTTAGCAAAATAAGTTATTCTAAACTTACAAAAATAAAGTCTATGTTTAAAAGTAAGCTTGATTTTTAATTCAACTTTTAAGGTCAATCTACACAAGGATTAAGTTATGCAATATGCCAGCAGTCATGTACTCGGACAAGTCCTTGCCAAAGATTGTCCATCTCGTATTTTGTTAGAACACCTTGCCAATAAATGGTCGATGTTGGTGCTGCATTGTTTGAGTGAGGGTTTACATCGCTTTAGTGAGTTAAGACAGCGCATTGAAGGGGTGAGTGAAAAAATGTTGGCACAAACCCTGAAAATTTTAGAACAAGATGGTTTGATTTTACGCACTGTCTATCCAACCGTACCACCTAAAGTGGAGTATCAACTTACATTTGAAGGTTCACAAATTGCAGAAAAAGTTAATCAGTTGATTGATTATTTAGAAAAAAATATCAATCAGACTCTGTCAGAATAATTATCTTTCTTGCTGTCTAAAATCATAACGATCAATCAATAAAATACCTACGGCAAATATTAAAATACTCGCTACACAGCCCATCCAACCCCAGTGCTGCCATGCGTAGACCGCCGTCAGAGAACCAAGTGCTGCACCAGAAAAATAAATGGTCATATATACGGCATTAATACGTGAGCGTGCGGTGGCATCAATTCGATACACCAAGTTCTGATTCAGTACGTGAAATGCAGTGAGGCCAAAATAACTCATCAATACGCCCACTGCATAAGCCACAATATTCTGCTGCGCAAAAAAGAGTGGAATGCAAGAAAACAACATCAAACTGATACAGAGCATAGCGACAAAATTTTCATGTCCTTTGCCTACCGTTTTACCTGACCAGCTCGAAGAAAAAATGCCTATTACACCCAATAAGCCAAAAAGCCCGATTTGAAAATCACTAAAATGATAAGGTGGATTGGCCAAGACAAAAGTCATGGAAGTGAAAACTAAAGATAAAATGGCAAAGCCTAAAGCACCTGCGCAGGCTCTGCGAATTAAATGTGGCTGGGTGGTGGCCAATTGTATTAGAGAACGATAAATAGCTACCACGGTCAAATTTTTATTGGCAGTTGTAGAAGGTAGCTTTTTCCACATCAGCCCTGCAAACAGTAGGGTGATTATGCCGCTACTTAAATAAACACCTTCCCAAGACCAAAAGGTCGAAACAAAACCAGCAAAGGTGCGCGATAAAATAATACCCATCACCAAACCACTCATCAGTTTACCTACAATGGCAGCACTCGATTCGGGTGGACTAATGCTTGATGCAAAAGGAATTAAAACCTGTGCGGAAATCGCACCAAATGTGGCACATACCGTAAAGAAATACAGCATGGTTAAATTGCTGCTAAAGGACAGTAAAATTTGTGAGAGTGCTGCAAAGACCATCAAACTCACAATCAATTTTCTTTTATTGAGTAAATCGCCCAAAGGCACAAGTAACATTAATCCTAAACCATAGCCGATTTGTGCAAGTACTACTGCAAAACCTGCTTGGCTGGTGCTGATGCCTAAACTTTTTTCAATTGAATAAATCAGCGGTTGGTTAAAATAAGCAGAGCCTGCACATAAACCACATGCTGTTGCCATCAGTAAAATAAATTGAGGAGATAAAGCAGTTGTTGTGGTTGCAGAGTCAGACATAAATGCAAGTAAAACAAAAAGGGCGGATGCACTATAAGAATTTAACCTAAGAAGGAGAAATAAGAAAAAACGATCACATGATTGTTAAAATAAATCAGTGATTTTGACGTTCCTGATATAAAAAGCCTGAGTTGATACGATTGCATAAATATAATTCGAGAAATTTTCTAAAATATGGCAGAATATACGGCTTTTAAAGTTTTAGAGGATTGGCAAGATGCGCTTTGTTGATGAAGCAGTCATTACCGTAGAGGCTGGCGACGGTGGCAATGGCGTAGCCAGTTTTCGCCGAGAAAAATTCGTACCATTTGGTGGACCAGATGGTGGTGATGGTGGACGTGGCGGCAGTATTTATGTGCAAGCCGACGACAACGCAAGCACCCTTGTAGATTATCGTTATACCCGTAAATTTCGCGCTGAACGTGGTAAAAATGGTTCTGGCGCAAACTGTGCTGGTCGTGGCGGTGAATCTGTTGTATTGACAGTACCAGTGGGAACGACCATTGTAGATACCGACTCTGGCGACATCATTGCAGACTTAGTCGAAAGTGGTCAGAAAGTATTGGTTGCACAAGGTGGAGATGGTGGTTTAGGGAATACGCACTTTAAATCATCGACCAACCGTACCCCGCGTAAATTTACGCATGGTACCAAAGGCGAGTTCCGTGAAATTCGTCTGGAGTTGAAAGTACTTGCGGATGTTGGCTTATTGGGTATGCCAAATGCGGGTAAGTCAACGTTCATTCGTGCTGTTTCTGCGGCAAAACCAAAAGTAGCCGACTATCCATTTACCACCATGGTGCCAAATCTGGGTGTGGTGGATGCAGACCGTCATCGTTCTTTTGTGATGGCCGATATTCCGGGGCTAATTGAAGGTGCGGCTGAAGGTGCAGGTCTTGGTATTCGTTTCTTGAAACACTTGGCACGTACCCGTATTTTGCTACACATTGTTGATGTTCAGCCTATTGATGGCTCTGACCCAGCGTATAATGCCAAAGCAATTATGGAAGAATTGAAAAAATTCTCTCCAACTTTGGCTAAACTGCCAATGGTGTTGGTGTTAAATAAACTGGATCAAATTCCTGAAGATTCACGCGAAGAGTGGTGTAAACACATTCTGGAAGAATTGCAGTGGGACGGCCCTGTATTTAAAACTTCAGGCTTAATGTCTGAAGGTACTCAGCAAGTGGTTTATTACCTGATGGATCAAATTGAGCAACAACGCGAACGTGAAGTTGAAGATCCTGACTATGCTGCAGAAATGAAAGCATTCCGTGATCAGTTAGAAGCTGAAACACGTGAACAAACCATTGCCGCGAAAGAAGCGTATCGTGAGATGCGCCGTCAGCAACGTCTTGCAGGTATGTTGGGCGATGACGACGAAGACGATGATGGTGAAGATGGCGATGTAGAAGTGTACTACGTACGCTAAGCGCTACAAAAAGTGACTGAGGACAGGATGATAGAAGTGGTAGATGGGCAACGTCAGCTCAAGGGTTGTAAACGAATCGTTGTTAAAATCGGATCATCTTTACTCACAGCCAATGGGCAAGGTTTAGATTTAGATGCGATCTCGCATTGGGCGGGACAAATTGCAGATCTACACAATGCAGGACACGAAATTATTTTGGTGTCATCGGGAGCTGTGGCTGAAGGTATGGTGCGAATGAAACTAGAACATCGACCCACTGATCTACCCAGTCTTCAGGCATGCGCTGCCATTGGTCAAATGGGACTAATTCAGACTTGGTCAAGTGTGTTGGAAAAACACCAAATTCAAACGGCACAAGTACTTTTAACGCATGATGATCTGGCAGATCGTCGTCGTTATTTAAACTCATGTGATGCTTTGCAGAACCTGATTGAATGGCGTGTGATTCCTGTCATTAATGAAAATGACACAGTCTCTACCGATGAAATTCGTTTTGGCGATAACGACACCTTAGCTGCAATGGTAGCAGGGCAAGTGCATGCAGACTTACTGATCATTTTGACTGATCAGCAAGGCATGTTTGACTCTGACCCACGTTCTAACCCAAATGCAAAACTGTTCCACACTGTACGTGCTTTAGATGAAAGTCTGTTTGATATGGCAGGTGGTGGTGGTAAGTTTGGCCGTGGCGGTATGCTGACCAAAGTTCGTGCGGCACGTTTAGCGGCTAAATCGGGCTGTCCGACGTTGATTGCCAGTGGTGAAAGTGACAACGTACTTGCGCGTTTAATGGCGGGCGAATTGTTGGGTACTTTATTTATTACCGATAATGACCGTATTGCCGCACATCAACAATGGTTGGCAGCACATTTACAAACAGCAGGACGTTTGGTGATTGATGATGGTGCAGTCAAAGCCATTAAAGAAAATCATCGCAGTTTATTGCCTGTGGGTGTAAAAGCCGTAGAAGGGCATTTTGACCGTGGTGATGTGGTGGAATGTGTAGATACGCAAGGCCATCGTGTGGCAGTTGGACGTGTAAACTTCAGTTCACGCTCTGCAGACTTAGTCAAAGGTTTGGCATCCGACAAAGTGCATCAAGTCTTAGGTGAAGCACGTTCACTGGAGATGATTCACCGCAATCACATGGCAATCTACTAAATTTGGCTTGCATTTTAAGCTTTGAATTAAGTTTAAGTTTTAAAAAATCCCGCTTGGTTTGCCTCGCGGGATTTTTATATGCTCAGATGATTCGAGTAAATGAATCTTGATGAGCTGTTTTAGGTAAATTCAGATTTTTATTTAAACTGAATCGTTCCATTTGCATTGACGGTAATTTTAGATTCACCCGCCGCCATATCTTGATCAGCTACAGCCGATTCCGCGACTGCAAATTTAGCCATACTCGCGCGCATCACAGGTTGTGGGAAATAAGAATTAGTATTCAGGTTTAAATTCACCAAGTTATAGCCCGATTTATTCCAAGCCTGACTCAGCATTTGCGCACGTTGCTGGAAGTTTTTAGAGGCTTCTACCATTAACTCATTTTCAACTTTTTTACGCTGCGCATCCGACACGCTAAAATTAATTGATTGGGTTTGGAAGTTTTGTTGTAGTTCGCTAACCAATTGGCTTGCGGCTTTAAAGTCGGTGCTTTGTACACGTACTTCGGCACGACCACGCCATTCTTTTAACTTACGGCTGTCATTGTCGTAAATTGGATAGGTGGTCTGTGAACCTGTTTCAACTTTCACTTGTGGATACTTACGTGCCGTTGCAATGGCTTGGCTCATTAACTGATTGATTTGCGATGCCAACTCTGCAGGTTGTTTGTGACTTTTTTCAATATACAGTACTGCATGCATTTGATCGTTTGAAACTTCGCGTGAAGCTTCAGCTTGTACATTGACGATATTGTAATTCAGTGATTCATTTTGCTGTGCAAATACCGTACTGGCAGCACCAGCAGCCAAGAGCGTAGCAGCGAGAGAAAGTAAGCGCATATTCTGACCTATTGTTCAAATTATCGGAAATTTTGGAGATGATTTGTCTGCATTAAATAGTAACTTTGCTTTGTGAGGATTTTTAGTCGAAATTGTGGTGGCTTTGTAAAATTTCACTATAAAATTGCAGTAAATTCAGATTTATAAAATTCAATAAAAATAATGATCTATACTATTTTGAAAATAAATGCTGCACGGCTTGAGAGATTGCTCAAAAGAAAGTATAAAGGAATAGGAAAGAGTTAATTTTTCTTTCCTTTGTCACAATGTAAGATGATAATTCAATCGAATCATCTGCAAGATATGTTTTTTCGATGAAATTAGGCAATATTTGGGTTAAACCTGTTTATTTTCTAGAAAAATTAGGTATTATCCCGCTTCCTAGTCTTGAAGAACAAAACTCTATCTCGCTAGATCAAAAAAGCACCGAGTCAAAGGACCGCAAGTCACCAGACTTATTTCTTTCAACCCATATCAGAGATGGTAATTCGATATGAGCGTTACTTCTGTAAACCCTGCCAACCATTCCACAAACGAATACTACTTGACTCGCCAAAGTCAGATGGAATCGAATGTGCGTAGTTATCCTCGTAAATTACCGTTAGCGATAGCGAAAGCACTGGGTTGTTGGGTTACCGATGTTGAAGGTACTGAGTACCTAGATTGTTTGGCTGGGGCAGGGACCTTGGCATTGGGTCATAACCATCCTGCGGTGGTTCAAAGCATCCAAGACACTTTAGCGAGTGGTTTGCCATTACACACCCTAGATTTAACGACACCTTTGAAAGATGCTTTTACTGAAGCGTTGCTTTCACACATGCCTGGCGGTCAAGAAGAGTACTGCTTACAGTTCTGTGGTCCTACAGGTGCAGATGGCACTGAAGCTGCAATTAAACTGGCAAAAACCTACACCGGTCGTAGTTCAGTGATTAGCTTCTCAGGCGGCTATCATGGTATGACTCATGGTTCATTGGCCATGACAGGTAACTTGTCTGCAAAAAATGCAGTCAATGGTTTAATGCCTGGTGTTCAATTTATGCCGTATCCGCATGAATACCGTTGCCCAATTGGCATTGGTGGCGAAGCGGGTGTAGATGCATTAACGTATTATTTTGAAAACTTTATTGAAGATGTAGAAAGCGGTGTCACTAAGCCTGCAGCTGTAATTCTTGAAGCAATTCAGGGTGAAGGCGGTGTTGTGACTGCACCAGTAAAATGGTTGAAGAAAATCCGTGAAGTGACTGAAAAGCACAACATCGTTTTAATTCTAGACGAAGTACAAGCGGGCTTTGCACGTTCAGGCAAAATGTTTGCATTTGAACATGCAGGTATTGAGCCAGACGTGATTGTTATGTCTAAAGCTGTTGGTGGTGGCTTGCCATTAGCTGTACTTGCTATTAAACGTAAGTTTGACGCATGGCAGCCTGCAGGTCACACGGGTACTTTCCGTGGTAACCAATTGGCAATGGGTACTGGTCTTGTGGTGCTTAAAACCATTAAAGAACAAAACTTGGCACAAAACGCACAAGAGCGTGGTGAGTTCCTTCAAGCTGAATTGAAAAAATTAGCGGTTGAATTCCCATGTATTGGTAATGTTCGTGGTCGCGGTTTAATGATTGGTATTGAAATTGTAGATGAACGCCAAGAAAAAGACCGTTTAGGTGCTTATCCAGCAGATTCTCAATTGGCTGCTGCTGTTCAGGCCGCATGTTTTGACAACAAACTATTGCTTGAAAAAGGTGGTCGCGGTGGTACGGTAATTCGTTTACTTTGCCCATTGATCATTACACAAGAAGAGTGTGTAGAAGTTATCGCTCGCTTCAAGAAAGCAATTGCTGAAGCGTTAGTCGCAGTTCGAGGCGCATAAGTTTATGGTAGATTTTGCAGAACATCGTAAAGCGTTACTCTGCAATGATGCTCAATCCATTGCTGACTACAGTGCAGCAATGGAACAAGCGACTCAAGCAGTCGCGGCATGGTTGCAAAATGACAAAATGTACACAGGCGGCAGCATTAAAGAATTGCGTGAAGCGATTGCTTTCCAGCCGTCTAAACAGGGTTTAGGTGTACAAAAGTCATTGGAACGCATGGTAGAGCTTTTCTTAAACAAAAGTTTAAAAGTTCATCATCCACATTCTTTGGCGCATTTGCATTGCCCAACCATGGTGGCAAGCCAAATTGCAGAAGTGTTAATTAACGCAACCAACCAATCTATGGACTCATGGGATCAAAGCCCTGCTGGTTCATTGATGGAAGTACAGCTAATTGACTGGTTACGTCAAAAAGTTGGCTATGGCGCAGGTCAGGCAGGTGTGTTCACATCAGGTGGTACACAGTCTAACTTGATGGGTGTGTTGTTAGCGCGTGATGCTTGTATTGCGAAAAACTGGAAAGATGAAAACGGTAATCCGTGGTCTGTTCAGCGTGATGGTGTACCAAGCGATGCAATGCGCAACGTAAAAGTCATTTGTTCTGAAAATGCACACTTCTCTGTGCAAAAGAACATGGCGATGATGGGTATGGGCTTCCAGTCGGTTGTTACTGTACCTGTGAATGAAAATGCACAAATGGACGTGGTTGCGCTTGAGCAAACCATGGCACATTTAAAAGCAGAAGGTAAGATTGTTGCCTGTGTGGTTGCAACTGCGGGTACAACCGATGCAGGTGCGATTGATCCACTCAGAAAAATTCGTGACATCACCAATCAATATGGCGCGTGGATGCATATTGACGCGGCTTGGGGTGGGGCATTAATTCTTTCTAACAGTCATCGTGACATGCTTGATGGTATTGAGTTGTCAGATTCTGTAACACTTGATTTCCATAAGCATTATTTCCAAACAATTTCGTGCGGTGCGTTCTTGCTGAAAGATGAAGCGAACTATCGTTTCATGCACTATGAAGCAGAATATTTGAACTCTGCGTATGATGAAGAACACGGTGTACCAAACCTTGTGTCTAAGTCACTACAAACGACACGTCGTTTTGATGCATTGAAACTTTGGATGACTATTGAAGCCTTAGGTGAAGAGCTCTACGGTTCAATGATTGACCATGGTGTGACCTTAACTCGTGATGTTGCTGACTATATTAAAGCAACGGCAGGTTTAGAGTTATTGGTTGAGCCTCAGTTTGCTTCTGTATTGTTCCGTGTTGTGCCTGAAGGTTATCCTGCAGAGTTCTTAGATAGCCTGAACCAAAACGTGGCAGATGAATTATTTGCGCGTGGTGAAGCTAATATTGGTGTAACCAAAGTAGGCAATGTCCAATCATTGAAAATGACGACGTTAAGCCCTGTTGCAACATTAGACAACGTGAAGAACTTACTTGGTTTGGTCTTAACTGAAGCAGAACGTATTAAAGATGCAATTGCTGCAGGTACATATACACCAGCAATTGACTAATGGCTGAATTACAGCAATTTTGATCAAATACAGCAAAAGAAGTCACTACGGTGGCTTTTTTTGTGCCTATTGTTTAGCGAGCGTAGAACGGGGCTAAAAATGTTTTGTTAATTTGAGTGTAATAAAAGAGTTCATCGTAGATTCTTCAATGGTTTTAGGCGTATTTGTCATAGAAAATAATTAGAATTGATGAATAAAACAGCAAATATTTCAGAAAAATTCATGAAAAAAGATGACATTGGCATGAATTATTACATTTTAAAAATAAATTTAAGAAAAAAATGAGCACAATAATATTTTATTACATATTGATTTTTAAGGAAATTAAAATAAATCAATGCAGAAAAGGCAAATATAACCAAAGCGTAACAAAGTTGTAACATGGCTGTCATATTATAAAACCACAATGCAGTTATCGAAATAAGTACAAAACTTAATAACAAGTGACGTACTCCGAACTTGCATACATTGAGAGAGAACAGAATGCGCTTTACAAACATCGCCATTGCTTTAGCCGTATCTGCAGCAGCTGTAACAACAACTGCAAACGCAGCTCGTGACACCATCCAAATCGCGGGTTCTTCAACCGTTCTACCATACGCAAGTATTGTAGCAGAAGAATTTGGTAATACTTTCCCACAATTCAAAACTCCAGTTGTTGGTTCAGGCGGTTCTTCAGGTGGTTTGAAGCAGTTCTGTAACGGTGTAGGTGATAACACAATCGACATCGCGAACTCTTCTCGTAAAATTAAAGATTCAGAATTAGCAGCTTGTAAAAAAGCTGGTGTTAACCAAGTTTTAGAAATTAAAATTGGTTACGACGGTATCGTATTTGCATCAAATGCAAACAAAGCAGCTTATAAATTAAAACCTTACCACGTGTTTGCAGCAATTGCAGCTGAATTACCATCTAAAGGTAAAATGGTTGCTAACCCATATACTCGTTGGAACCAAATTGACAAAACACTTCCAAATGAGCCTATCACTTTAGTTATTCCAGCATCTAACCACGGTACACGTGAAGTGTTCCAAGAAAAAATGGTTGATGCAGGCTGTGAAGCTTACTCAGCAATTAAAGCTTTAGACAAAGATGCGAAGAAAAAAGCATGTACATCTTTCCGTAAAGATGGTCGTGTAATTGAAATTGCGGGTGACTACACAGAAACATTGGCTCGCTTGAAAACTTCTCCAAGCGCAGTAGGTGTATTTGGTTTAGGCTTCTATGACCAAAACCGTGACCGTTTACGTGTTGCAACTGTAAACAACGTAGCACCGTCTGAAAACACAATCTTAAATGGTTCTTACCCTGTATCACGTCCATTGTTCTTCTACGTGAAAGGTGAGCACCTTAAATCAATCAAAGGCTTACCAGAGTTTACTGAATACTTCTTGAGCAAAAAAGTATCTGGTAAAGGTTCTAAGTTAGACAAAGCAGGCTTAATTTCTATGTCTGACAAAGAGCGTGCACAAGTTCTTGCTAACTTCAAAGCTGGTAAAGCGGTTAAGTAATTTGAGTTAAAACAGCTGATGGCAGGGATGACCTGCCATCGGCTTTTTGCTAAGAAATGTTTTTTCAAAAACGAAATTGAAAAAACAGTGGAGAATACATGAATCTGCTACTCATAGGTGTGTTATTGGCCATTATCGCCATAGCCTATCAAATCGGGTTAAGCAAGAGCCGTAACCTAGCAGGTAAGGGAAATAACTCTGCAATGTTACATTCACGCCCAGGATATTATGGTGCGTTGGTAGCATTATGGTGTGGTATCCCTGCTTTTTTAATTTTGATTGTTTGGAACTTGGTTGAACCAAGTATTCTAGAGCAAGTGGTGTTAAATAATGTGCCTGCGCACATTGCTGCTGGTCTAGATCCTGCAAGTACCAGTGTTTTGGTTGATCGTGTACAAGCGATTGCTTCTGGTTTTGGTGTAAGTGATACACCAGCTGCTTATGAAATTGCAGCAGCAGAGCAATTGTCTAAAGTAGCAACGATTGGTTCATACGCTAAACTTGCGGTTGTTATTTGTGCGGCTTTATTTGGTCTGGTGTGGGCAAAGAAACGTGTTTCACAACAATTCCGCGCACGTAACCAAGTTGAAAAAATCATCAACATTTCTTTGGCATTATGTTCTGGTGTCGCGATTCTGACTACAGTCGGTATTGTGATGTCTATGTTCAGTGAAGCAATGCGATTCTTTAGTTTCGTTAGCCCACTGGATTTCTTCTTTGGTACTGTCTGGAACCCAGGTTTTAGTACATCGGGTAGTGCAGACGGCAGTTATGGTTTATTGCCATTGCTGTGGGGTACCTTAATGGTCAGTGGTATTGCCTTACTTGTTGCAGTACCAATTGGCTTAATGATTGCAATTTATCTAGCAGAATATGCATCTCCTAAATTCCGTGCTTGGGCAAAACCAACCATTGAAGTTTTAGCGGGTATTCCAACGATTGTATATGGTGTATTTGCCATGATGATCATTGGTCCGTTCTTAAAAACTGCAGGTGCCTTAATTGGACTCGATATTAATGCCACTAGTGCATTAACTGCAGGTCTGGTCATGGGTATTATGATCATTCCATTTGTATCTTCATTGTCTGATGACATTATTACGCAAGTGCCGCGTGCGCTACGTGATGGTTCTTTAGGCTTGGGTGCAACCAAATCTGAAACCATTCGCCGTGTGGTTATGCCAGCTGCATTACCAGGGGTGATTGGTGCGTTCTTACTTGCTGCGTCACGTGCGATTGGTGAAACCATGATTGTGGTGTTAGCTGCAGGTAATAGTCCTTTACTACACGCAAACCCATTAGAGGCGGTATCTACGGTTACGATTACGATTGTCAACCAATTAACAGGTGATACAGATTTCGCAAGTCCGCAAGCATTGGTTGCTTTCGCACTTGGCTTGACCCTGTTCGTGATTACCTTAGGTTTGAACATTGTTGCACTATACATCGTGCGTAAATATCGTGAGCAATACGACTAATGAGTACTTCAAATACATCGTCTTTGGATCAGTTAGATCCACAAGCTGCTGCCGAATTACGTGAACAACGTAAAAAGACTATCGCCAGTTCATTGGGTAAGCGCCATCGTAAGGAAAAAACTTTCCGTATTATGGGGCTGTCGGCAGTTATCGCAGGTTTATTCTTTGTCGTGTTGCTTTTTGGCAGTATTTTGGCCAAAGGCTTGCCAGCATTTTGGCAAAGCAGCATGAGCCTTCCAATTTATTTCGATCCAGCAGTTGTGAATGTAGGTCCAAAACCGAAAGCAATTGCAGGTGAGTCACCAGCCCAATACGAAGAACGTATGATTGCGTGGCAAACTGAAATGGGCATGGTCGATTGGGATGCCCTCATTGTGAACGGCATTATTGCTAAAGATAAAGCGCTAGAAGCACAGCGTGATGATCTTGGCTATTTATATACCAGTTCTGAAGCGTACCGTGTACGTGACATGGTGTTGGCTGATCCATCACTGATTGGTCAAACCAAAGATGTTAAAGTACTTGCAGATGCTAACGTAGATGTATGGTTAGAAGGTAATATTGACCGTAGCCTGCCAGATGAGCAGCAACAGTTAAGCCCTGAAGTACGTCAATTGGCAGACAAGTTAGAGTCACAAGGCATTATTGAAAGTACATTCAATACCAACATTTTTGTTAGCCCAGACTCACGTAGTTCTCCTGCAACATCTGGTTTGGCGGGTGCATTCATGGGTTCTTTATTCATGATGCTAATTGTGATCTTTATTTCGATTCCAATTGGTGTGGCATCGGCAATTTACTTAGAAGAATTTGCGCCAAAAAATGCCATTACTGATATTATTGAAGTGAACATTAACAACTTGGCTGCTGTACCTTCTATTGTGTTCGGTTTGTTAGGTGCTGCCATCTTTATTGGTTGGATGCACTTACCATTGTCTGCACCGTTGGTGGGTGGTTTAGTGTTAAGTTTAATGACTTTACCAACCGTAATTATTACCACACGTGCATCGTTAAAAGCAGTGCCACCGTCTATTCGTCAGGCAGCTTTAGGTTTGGGCGCATCGCGTTTACAAACTGTGTTCCACCATGTACTCCCACTTGCATTGCCGGGTATTTTAACGGGTGCAATTATTGGTGTCGCACAAGCTTTAGGTGAAACTGCACCATTGTTATTAATTGGTATGAGTGCCTTTGTTGCCAGTGTACCAGCAACTCCATTTGATCAATCTACTGCGTTACCTGTGCAAATTTTCTTATGGCAGGGTAATGAAATGCGTAACTTCTTTGAAGGACGTACCGCTGCAGCCATTATCGTATTGCTTGCGTTAATGATTGGCTTGAACAGCCTTGCAATCTGGTTACGTAAGAAGTTTGAAGTACGCTGGTAATTGAGGGCAGAATATGAATACTGTAGCAAGCACAGAAAAACCAAATTCCTTAGAACAGGATAAACAAGTGAATCCACAGCAAAGCCAATTTACATCTCCAGATGTAGAACAGAAGCAATCATCAACTTCGTTTGTTTCACAGTTTGATACACAAGCGTCTAGCAAAAAAGAAGCTAAGTCTTCAAATGTGAAATTAAGTACCAATGATGTGCATGTGTACTATGGTGAATCTGAAGCAATCAAAGGTATTGATTTAAATATCTATGAAAATGAAGTGATTGCATTTATTGGTCCATCTGGTTGCGGTAAATCTACTTTCTTGCGTACTTTAAACCGTATGAACGACACCATTGATAGCTGTCGTGTAACGGGTAAAGTGATGTTGGATAACCAAGACATTTATGATCCTAACCTTGACGTCGTATTATTACGTGCGCAAGTTGGTATGGTGTTCCAAAAGCCAAACCCATTTCCAAAATCAATTTTTGAAAACGTAGCCTATGGCCCTAAACTGCATGGTTTAGCGCGCGATAAATACGATTTGGAAGAAATTGTAGAAAACAGTTTGCGTAAAGCTGGTTTGTGGGATGAAGTGAAAGACCGTTTGAATCAACCAGGTACTGGTTTGTCGGGTGGTCAGCAACAACGTCTTTGTATCGCACGTACCATTGCGGTAAGTCCAGAAGTAATTTTAATGGATGAACCATGTTCGGCACTTGACCCAATTGCAACGGCAAAAGTAGAAGAATTAATTTCTGAACTTTCTACTCAATATACAATTGCAATTGTAACGCACTCTATGCAACAGGCAGCACGTGTATCTGACCGTACTGCATACTTCCATTTGGGTGATTTGATTGAAGTGAATGCAACTGAAAAAGTATTTACTCAGCCAGACCATCAATTAACAGAAGCGTATATTACAGGTCGTTTTGGTTAATTTTCAAAATCTGTATAAAAGGACCGCAAATCAAACCGATTTGCGGTTTTTTTATGACGAATGTTTAGTACCTAGCATGATTTTGCTTTTGCACAAATTAAACGGTAATGAGATTTAAAATCGATTAAATTAAGCAAATCAACAAGGTGATATTGAATTTTTAAGTTCAGCCCTCATCTTAAGCTAAGCACAAATAAAATTGAGAATTGCGGATCTATGTTATTTCATTTACCTAAATTACCTGCCGAAATTCGTATTAGCCATTTAAATGCGCGAATTAACGAACAACGAAAAAAAATTGCGCAAACTACGGCATCTAAACTTGAGTTATTGCAACTTAGCCAACAAATGGCACGTGAAGCACGAGCCCGTAAAAAGAACAATCAAAAAATTTATGTACTTGACTTTAAAGGCGATACAGCCGCATCAGCAGTAGAGCAATTACGTGAAGAAATCACTTTGGTTTTGGCAACAGCAAAAGCAGGTCGTGACCGTGTGGTGGTGCGCCTAGAAAGCCCTGGTGGCATGGTACATGGCTATGGACTTGCTGCTGCTCAATTGGTGCGTTTACGTGATGCAGGATTTCATTTAACCATTTGTGTCGATAAAGTTGCGGCAAGTGGTGGCTATATGATGGCATGCATTGGTTCAGAAATTGTGTCAGCGCCATTTGCCATTTTGGGTTCTATTGGGGTAGTGGCACAAGTACCGAACTTTAATCGCTTGCTGAAAGAAAAAAATATAGATTTTGAGATGTACACCGCAGGTGAATATAAACGCACCGTGACCATGTTTGGTGAAAATACCGCAGAAGGCAAAGCAAAATTTGAACAAGAGTTGCAGCAAACCCATATTCTGTTTAAGCACTTTGTTGAAAAGTACCGCCCACAACTGAATGTTGAAAAAGTCGCAACAGGTGAGCATTGGTATGGTCATGATGCTTTAGATTTAAATTTGGTGGATAAACTACAAACTTCAGATGAGTACTTACTGAGCTTATTGCCACAGCATGATATTTATGTAATTCAAACTCGTAAAAAACCAACATTGGGTGAAAAACTGGGTTTACAAGCAGCACAAATGGCAGACAGTCTGATTCCAGCTGTAATGAATAAACTGGTGGATAGCCTAAGCAAAGCCAATAGTAGTTTGCTGCAAATACGTGATCCGAAACTGTAATAGCGATCATCTAACTTCTAAGTTTGATCTAAAAATTGCGCTCATTGAGCGCAATTTTTTTATTCATATTTTATAAAAAATTAAAGTTTTTAGGTCTTTGATTTAAGCATCTTAATTTTCAATTCAGCTTGATGCGATATCTTGGTAATAAGAAAAAAACACCTAGCCATGTTGAATATGCAAACAAATATTGTGCCAGCGAAGCAATCAACATCTACAGATTTAATGATTCGTTTTTTACATATGGTGATGCTACTGAGCTTTACAGGAGCATATCTAACAGGCGATGTGGAAGAATGGCATCAGTTGCACATGGCTTTTGGTTACACTTTGGGAATTAGTTTAGCTTTACGAATAGTGTGGCAGGTGTTGAGTATGTTGAACAGTAGACAGCCAACAGGGATTTCAAGACGTTTAGGCATGGTCCAACAATTTATAAAACGCTATTGGAAACAGCCACAGCAGTATTTTTCACTGCAGTTTTTAAAGTCGGGTAGTTCCAGTGCGTTTCAATTTAGTATTTTGTTGATTTGGTTAGCATTGCCTTTAACTGTGTTGGCTGGATTTTTCACCGATTATACCCAAAGTCATACCTTAAAGGAGGTGCATGAATTTGCTGCAAATTTATTCTTAGTTGCAGTGTTGGTGCATTTAGCAAGTTTAACTTTAAGCAGTGTATTGTTTAAAAAATGGCTTGCCAAAACCATGTTTTGGGGTTCAGGTAAACCCGCAGTATTCACAGTGCTGGTCTGGATGATTTCAGTTGCAAGTTTAGCTGGTTTTTGGTGGTGGTATTGGCAATAAATTTGGATTTAGTCAGCAAGGGTATTCTGTTATGGGGTGTGTTTCTTGATTAAGTAGAAACAGCCCATGAGTATTGCCCCTATTGTCGCTAAAAGCATATCCATGTGTGCATCCCAAATATCCCCTTGCTGTCCGTTATAATTTTCAGCATCTTCTGGTGATAAGCCAAGCGCAATGAGCCATTCCAGCCATTCATAAATCAAACTGCTTGCCATGACAAATTGAATGACCAAAAGATATAAAACTATCGGTTTATTTTTTGGAAACCAGATTTCAAACAAACGTAATAAAACAGGGTAGAGCAAAATCCCATAAGTCAAATGCACAAAGCGGTCATACATATTGCGTGACCAGCCCATGCTTTGATCTAAATTAAAGCCAAAGCTGTGCAAAATCCAATTATTATAGGGCACATAAGAATACAGATAATGTGCCCCGATAATGTGAATCAGTAAAAATATTAAATACAGCACAAAACTGGAAAAGCTCAGTCCTACTTTTTTAAAGGCAATCAGCAAACCAGCCATCATAAAAACTGTGCCTGCCTGATGCAGTAAATATGACTCAAATTCCAGTGGTTGAATACTGGCAGCAAACATGGCGAGTACGACCAAGCCTAAAGCGCAGTAATGTTTAATGTGGAATTGATTTTCCATGTGGATTTTGATTTGGGAGATTTATTTTATTCTAATAAAAATGCGAAGCCGAAGCTTCGCATTTTTGTATTCGGGTTATTGCTATACAAACTAGATTTTAGAAATAAGATCAGCAACTTGTTTAGCTTGTTCAGCAGCATTACCTATATAAGTTGCAGGAGTCATTTCCGCTAAACGTGCACGGTCTGCTGCAGGAACGCCTTCTAACTCGTTACCATTTACAAAATCGACCATCATGTCACGTGTCATGGCTTGACCACGAGTCAGGGCTTTTAGTTTTTCGTATGGTTTTTCGATGTTATAGCGACGCATAACGGTTTGAATTGGTTCAGCCAATACCTCTTGTGCATTGTCTAAATCTTCAAGAATACGTTGAGCGTTCAATTCAAGTTTGCCAATACCTTTTGAGCAAGCTTCAAATGCGATCAAGCTTTGTGCAAAACCAACACCCATGTTACGTAGAACAGTCGAGTCGGTTAAGTCACGCTGCCAGCGAGAAATTGGTAATTTTTCGCCCAAGTGCGCCAAGACTGCGTTAGCAATACCTAAGTTACCTTCAGAGTTTTCAAAGTCAATTGGGTTAACTTTATGTGGCATGGTTGAAGAACCCACTTCGCCTTCTTTAAGTTTTTGCTTGAAGAAGCCAAGTGAGATATAACCCCAAACGTCACGGTTAAAGTCGATCAGAATGGTGTTGAAACGACGTAATGCATCAAACAATTCTGCCATGTAGTCGTGTGGCTCGATTTGTGTGGTGTATGGGTTAAATGTTAAGCCTAAAGACTCTACAAATGCTTGAGAATGTGCAGGCCAGTTGATTTCTGGGTAAGCAGAAAGGTGAGCGTTGTAGTTACCTACGGCACCATTGATTTTGCCCAAAAGCTCAACTTGTTTGAACTGTTTGATTTGACGAGCAAGACGATACGCCACGTTCGCCATTTCTTTACCCAAAGTAGTTGGGCTTGCAGTTTGACCGTGAGTACGTGACAACATTGGTTGATCAGCATGTTTTTCTGCCAATGAAACAATTGAGTCAATGATTTGCTGCATAGCTTCAATCAATACTTCACGGCCATTTTTAAGCATTAAAGCATGTGACAAGTTGTTAATGTCTTCTGAAGTACAAGCAAAGTGAATAAATTCCCCCGCATTTTTCAACTCATCAATGTTGGCAATTTTTTCTTTTAAGAAGTATTCAACCGCTTTTACGTCGTGGTTGGTGGTGCGTTCAATTTCTTTAATGCGGTTGGCATCATCTTCAGAGAAGTTTGCAACAATTGCATCTAATGCCGCATTGGTTGCAGCACTGAACGCAGGTACTTCAGTAATTTCTGGACGATTGGCAAGCGCTTGTAACCAACGCACTTCAACAGTCACACGAGCATGGATTAAACCAAACTCAGAGAGGAAAGGGCGGAGTGCATCACATTTGCTTGCATAGCGCCCATCTAATGGAGAAAGTGCGGTTAAAGCGTTCATATCGATTCCTTAAACTTTGGAATTAAACCTAAAACAAAAGCGTGTTCAGCATGGTTTAAACCACCTGATACTGTAAACGCGCCAGATCTTGAATATCACGTAATAATTTACGTTTGCTAAATATCATGCCCCATGAGCTGCCACCAAGTTGACGCCACAGGTGTGCCATTTGTAAGCCTGTAAAAAGCGAAGCACGAATTCGATTGGTATGTGCAGAATCTTTAAATGCCTCTGCATTGCCACGTACCATAATGCGCGGGTTAATTTGTCCTGCTGTGTCTACATAGGTTTGCGCTAAATTGGCAATAATACTGGGATGCAAATAGTTATTATCAAAAAATGAGAGTTGTTTTAAAATTTTTTGCTGTGATTGTTCAATGATTTCAACGTATTTGGGGTTGCTATAGACTTTCTTTTCCAATTGCAGCAATGCCATAGCATAAGACATGGGCAATTTGGCATTCGATAACTTGGGTAAACGCGATTTTGGCGCAGTATTGAAGGGTTGGTTGATGCTGCTTTCTAGCGTTTTTAAACCCAGCGAAATATCGGCCAAGTGATTAAAAAAATCCAGTGTTTGTGAGCTTTTGTTATGACTTGGACGAATGTTTAAACTGGCTTTAATCAATTGCTCAAAATAAAAGTTACCGCTATCGCCAATACTTTGTCTGCCTGTTAGTGCGGTCATGTGCGTAAGCTGAGTGGCTTGGAACACACCCGCTAATGCCAAAGCACGATTTTGGCGAACATTCAGAGTTGGAGACTGTTGAAACGGTAACTCTGTCATCCGGAACAATCCTTAAATAAAATCTGGTTTTGGTGCGTTGGTATGGTGAATGACACCGCCGCCTAAACACACTTCGCCCGAGTAGAATACGACACTTTGACCAGGAGTTACGGCACGCTGTGGTTCATCAAACTCGACACGTACGCCACCAGGTAAATCAGCATCATTGAAGATCACGCAATCTTGATCATCCTGACGGTAACGGGTACGGCAAGTACAACGGAAACCCGTTGCAGGAATTTCCTGTTCACCAGCAACCCAATCCACAGCTTCGCTCCATAAAATGGTGCTTTGCATAAGTGGATGTTCATGGCCTTGACCAATCACCAAGCGATTGTTTTCAATATCTTTGTGCAGCACAAACCACGCACCTTCGGCAACACCTTTTAAGCCGCCAATGCCAATCCCGCCACGTTGACCGAGCGTATAGTACATTAAGCCGTGATGTTCACCAACCTCTTTGCCGTTGTCTAAAACAATTTTTCCAGCTTGTGCAGGTAAATATTGTTTTAAAAAATCATTAAAGCGACGTTCACCAATAAAACAAATACCTGTTGAGTCTTTTTTCTTGGCGGTGACTAAATCTAGTTCTTCGGCAATTTTTCGGACTTGTGGTTTTTCAATTTCACCCACAGGGAACAAGGTTTTGTTAATTTCACGACCATGTACCGCATGCAAAAAATAAGTCTGATCTTTATTTTTATCTAAACCACGTAACAGTGGGGCGTAGGCTTCGCCTTTAGAGTTGTACTGCGTTTCACCACGACGAGCGTAGTGACCTGTGGCAATAAAATCTGCACCCAAATTCATGGCGTGATCTAAAAAGGCACGGAATTTAATTTCTTTATTGCATAGAATATCTGGGTTTGGTGTACGTCCTGCAGCATATTCGGCAAGAAAATGCTCAAAGACACGATCCCAATATTCCATAGCAAAGTTGGCTGTATGCAACTTAATACCTAGTTTATCGCACACTGCTTGCGCATCGGCAAGGTCTTCCATTGCGGTGCAATATTCGGTGCCGTCATCTTCTTCCCAGTTTTTCATGAAAAGACCTTCAACCTGATAACCTTGTTGAAGTAGAAGTGCAGCAGAAACAGATGAATCTACACCACCTGACATACCGACGATGACACGTTGTTGCATAGGATTAGGCATCCAAACTTGAAATTAGGGGAGAATTTTGGTGCTCGTAAATGAGCGATAAAGGGTAAGACTGACCACTGAGCGCATCTTGAACCGCTTTCATTACCAGTGGACTACGGGCACGTGCAGATTCAGCCAGTTCGTCTGCAGACATCCACACAGTACCGATAATGTCTGAATCGAGCTGAGCTTGCGCATCATGTTGCAGCGATTCGGCTAAAAAGCAGAAACGGTAATAGGTGCGGTCAGGAAACATAGGAGGTGTATAGCTATAAATACCCAATAAGGCATTAATTTTGACCTGATGCCCAGTTTCCTCCATGGTTTCACGCACTGCAGCTTCAATTAAGCTTTCACTAACTTCAACATGCCCTGCAGGTTGATTAAACACGCTATGCGTCACACCTTCTGTATGTTCTTCAACAAACAGGAATTTTCCGTTTTTTTCGATAACGGTGGCGACGGTAACGTGAGCAGTCCAAGCGGTCATTGAAAAGCACCATGGGGTAAAACGCATATTCTACAAAATTTAGGGGGATGTGGCTATGTTGAAAGGGGATTTCTTTAAAACTGTAAATCTAGGTTGATGTTTCAGTTCAATGCATAGACCTGCAAAATCCCCCACAAGAAAGTGTGTTTGTAGAGGGGCATTTTATTGATAATTCCCTGCAACCTTCACATAGTGCCGTGCAGAATAAGGTAAAAACTCTTTTTCCTTGTCAGTTAAAGGACGAACTTTTTGCACAGGACTACCCACGTACAAATAACCACTTTCTAAACGCTTACGCGGTGGCACTAAAGACCCTGCGCCAATCATCACATCATCTTCAATAACGACATCATCTAAAACAATCGTATTGATGCCCAATAACACCCGATTACCAATGGTACAGCCGTGTAACGTTACACCATGTCCAACGGTGACATCTTCGCCAATAATTAGCGGAGAACCTTCAGGTTTGTCGGCTTTTTTATGGCTGACATGCAGCATGGCATGATCTTGCACATTGGAGTTTTGACCAATCCGAATATGATTAACATCGCCACGAATCACGGCAAAAGGCCAAACCGATACATTGGCAGCCAAATGCACATCACCTATCACAATAGATAATTCATCTACATAACAACTTGCGTCAACTTTTGGGGTGTGGTCTAAATAGGCACGAATATTTTTTTTCATGATTGACACATCTATAGCTTATAAATTCAGGATTAAACACAGTATAAAATAAAAAAGCACACATTCGGACAATGTGTGCTTCGCTTTAGTCTAAGCTGAAAATCTTAGAATAAATTACTAAAGAACTGTTTGATATGGTCTAACATACGTGCAAAGAAGCCTGCTTGTTCAATATCTTGCAAAGCAACCAATGGTTTTTCTGCAATCACTTTACCGTCTAAAGTTGCCACATATTTACCAATGACTTGACCTTTTTTCAAAGGAGCAGTCAATTTAGGCTGAACCACCAATTGTGTTTTGATTTGGTTGGCTTTGCCTTTAGGCATGGTCACGTTAAAGTTTTCTGGTAAACCAATTTGAGCTTCTTTACTTTTACCGTACCAAACTTTGGCTTTTGCCAAGACTTGGTTGGCAGGTTGAACACGTACAGTTTCGTAATTTGCATAACCCCAAGCCAATAATTCACGTGTTTGTGTTGCACGTGCTTGCATGGTTGGTGCACCAAAAATCACCGAAATTAAACGCATTGGACCACGTTTAGACGATGTAGTTAAACAATAACCTGCTTCATTGGTGTGGCCTGTTTTTAAACCATCTACACTTGGGTCTGTATACAACAGGGCATTACGGTTGCCTTGTTTAATTCCATTAAAAGAAAATTCTTTTTCAGAATAGATTGGATAATACTTTGAACTGTCGTGGATGATGTGCTGTGCCAAAGTCGCCATATCTTTTGCGGTAGATAAGTGACCTTCTGCAGGCATACCTGTAGAGTTCATAAACTGGGTGTTGCTCATGCCAATACGCTTGGCTTCTTCATTCATCATGTGAACGAAAGTGCCTTCGTTGCCTGCAATGTGCTCAGCCATGGCTTTAGAGGCATCATTGCCTGATTGCACAATAATACCGCGTAGCATTTCAAGTACAGTGGCTGTGCCATTTAAAGGAACGTACATACATGATTCTGTACTGCTACCACGACACCATGCAGATTCATTCATGCGGACTTGTTCATCTTCCGTGAGTTCACCCTTTAATAACTTTTGTTCAATGATGAAACTGGTCATCATTTTAGTCATAGAGGCAGGGGCGAGTTTTTCGTTTTCATTTTTTGAAGCTAAAATTTGTCCCGTCTCATAATCCATCAAAACGTATGATTTGTTATTGAGTTCTGGTGGTGTGGCTAAGACAGTTGCTGCATAAGAAAAGCTTGGTAATAGTAATAATGCAGCAAGGGCGCTTTTTCGGGTCATTCTAAGGGGTTCCAATACTTGATGTATGCACAAAGAGCTAGCATTTTAGGGCAAAGCTCAGCCGACTTCTATGGGAGATATCGGCTTATTGATAAAAGTATTGTAACCAAATTGTATTATCGGCTATATGCTGTCAATTCTTGGCAAATTGCTTTGTTTTTGGCTGTTCCAGCCGCTTTGGCATCTGCACGTGCTTCTTTTAAAATAGGTTGAAAGCTTTTTTGCTTGCTGAGTTTATTTAATGCTGTAACTGCGTCTTTTTCTTTTGGCATATATTCTTGTGCAAGCTGCGCATAACCCTGATTAAACTTAGCTTTATCTGTTACCAATGCAGGGCAAACTTCAGATAATACATAAATAGCCGCTAATTCTTGCTGAGTCACCTGTTGTAATGGCGTGACTTCAATATTTTCTTCTTGTGCCATTGCTGCTTGGCTTAAACCTAAACTCAGTGCAATTGCACCCAAAACTTGAACTGTACGTGATTTTTTAAAGCCAGAAAATGAAGCAGAAAATTGCATATAAATTACCTTAAATATGGTTTGAGCTGAATCAAGTGATTCATTTAAGTGTTTATAAGATTAAACATTTATTTTGTAATTGAAAGAGTGAAAATGTATTAAAGCTGTGTGATTCAAACATCAATCGTGTAGAAAAGGTGGAGCTTGGCTTTGAGATCTGGAAAGTCTGGATGTGTTGTAAGTTATATGTGCGCAGTATAAAAATAAGGCAAACGTTCAAAGTCTGCCTTATTAGAAAAAGATTCAATGGTGATTTAAATCACTTGATTTAAAGTGCTAATTCCAAAGCTTCTAGACATACTGCTTTTTGTTCATCGGCACTGGTATCTTTAGCGGCTTGACGTGCTTCGGTTAAAACTGATTGATATTCTGTATCGGCCTGTAATTTTGCAAGTGTCGTGCTGCTATCAGAATAATCTTGTAAATAGGTTTGAATCAACGCTTGAATGTTACTGTCTAATTTTGCATTTTTGCCAATCAGCGCAGGGCACATTTCAGTCATGACTTGTGCTGCAGCAACATCTTCCTTAATAATGGTATTGGCTTCTTCAGCAGTTAGATCACTGGCAACAACAGCTTGAGTCATTACAGCAGCAAAACCTAAACCCAGTAAACGACGAAATGGCAAAGCTAAAATCATGAGAGTCACATATATTTTGGATGGATGTTAGTCGCTAAATATATATAATCTTGTGTATATTTCAATGAAATGTGCTGACCAGTCATTTTAGTTTGTGTTGTGTGCCGAATCTGCTGAAGCATGGGCAATGTGATTTTGAGCTTAATTTGATGTAGGGATTTCCCAATTTATTTGATTCTTTATTGTTGTTTTATCTGAGATTTTTTTGTGAATATTCTAATAGCCAATGATGATGGCGTATTTGCACCTGGTATTCAAGCATTAGCGCAAGCCTTAAAGCCGCTGGGTCGTGTTGTCATTGTAGCCCCTGAAAGTGAACGTAGTGGTTTTTCAAGCGCACTAACTTTGGATCGTCCTTTAAGACCTGTGCAAATTGCTGAAGACGTTTGGGCTGTCAATGGTACACCTGCAGATTGTGTGTATTTATCCATGAATGGATTATTCGATTATGAATTTGATCTGGTGGTCAGTGGTATTAATAGTGGTGCAAATCTTGGTGACGATGTGCTGTATTCAGGTACTGTTGGTGCTGCATTTGAAGGTCGCTTGATGAAACAACCAGCCATTGCCGTATCACTGGCAGGGCACAATGTGCGTTCTTATCAGCATCCGCAAGATTATATGCAGGCCGCACAATGGGTGCATGATTTTATTGCTCAAGGTTTACCAAGTTTGCCAGCCCGCCATATTTTTAATGTGAATATTCCAGATGTACCAGTACTGCAAGGCACAAAAATCACTTACCAAGGGCAACGAACCCAGTCCAAGCCTATTACCAGTCAGGTCGATCCACGTGGACGTCAGGTATATTGGATTGGTTTGTCGGGGGAAGCGGTTGCTGCACCGAAAAAAGGTTTATCCGAGATCGAGTCAGATTTTTTTGCTGTGGCGAATGGCTATGTTAGCGTCACACCAATTCAAATGGATGCGACCAATTATGAGGTTTTACAAAGCTTGCACAGTCAATTGCCAAAAAATTGACAAAGTAATGTTATAACTTTGTGAAAAAGTGGCTGTTAAGCCTCATTTCAAGGACTTTTTTGCTACTCTTAGCGAAATGGAACATATATAGAATTTGTAGAGAGGAAGAGAATGCCCGTGGTGTTTCAATATCGTTTATTTGCCACACCAACCGCTGTGTTGAAAACCCTTGTGTTATCCACTGCTGTTGTTTCTACCGTATTGTTAAGTGGCTGTGCTTCTAAACCTCAAGTAAATAATTCTGCACGTTATGCAACGGCACCGAATTTTTATACCGTACGTTCGGGTGATACTTTAAGTGGTATTGCGGCACGTTATGGATTGAGCTACCTCAGCATTGCAGAAATGAATGATATTGCACCGCCGTATCGTATTTATGTAGGGCAGTCTATTCGCCTGAAAAGCGGTAATGCACCACGTACCACAACCACACGCCCTGTAACGCAGGCTGCACCAATTCAGCGTCAGACTGTAACTTTACCAACTACGCCAACTCCTGCACCTGTGATTTCGTCTACAACAACGACCACGAGCTCATCGTCACCAACAACTCCTGTACGCAGTAGTAGCCTGCGTTGGGTGAAACCATCGCAAGGTGCGGTAATTGAGCATTTTAATTTAGCAAGTAATGTTAAGGGTACACGTTATGGTGGCAATGTAGGCGATCCAATTTATGCCGCTGCCGATGGTCAAGTGGTGTATGCAGCCGATGGCTTGAAAGAATATGGCAATTTAATTTTAATCAAGCATATTGATGGTTATATCACGGCTTATGCACATAACAGTAAAATGAACGTGAATAGTGGTCAAAATGTAACAGCGGGTCAAAAAATTGCAGAAATGGGCTCTTCGGGTGCTACACGTACCATGTTGGAGTTTCAGGTACGCCTAGATGGTAAGCCAATCAATCCGACTAATGTTTTACCAATAAATTAAATTTTGCAAATACAAAACATAAATTTCACCGTATAATACAATAGGTTGCTTTTATCGAAAGATAAGAGCACCTGTATAATTTCAGAGGGAATTTATGTTAGATCAACTTCGAGCAATGGGTGTATTTGCTTGTGTTGTTGAAAAAAGATCGTTTAGCGGTGCAGCGCGTGATCTAGGGATCACCACAAGTGCCGTCAGTCAACAAATCCGTTCATTAGAACAAGAAATGGAAGTCACACTTCTGCATCGTTCTACTAGAAAACTGAGTTTGACTGAAGCAGGACAAGCTTTTTTCCACAGCTGTCAAGAAATGCTAGCTGCTGCTGAGCGCGGAAAAATCCGCATTAATGAATTAAGAGATGATCTGGTCGGTGATTTACGAATTGCCACCACTCCTGAGTTAGGCGCGAATCATGTGATTCCTGCACTTTCACATTGGATGTCGGCCCATCGTGGTTTATCTATCCATCTAGAAACAGACAATCAATACATCGATTTAATTGATAACCGTATTGATATTGCCTTGCGTATGAGCCCAAAAATTGAAGATCAAAACTTGCATGTGATTCCAATTGCACATGTAGATCAGGTTTTAGTGGCATCTCCAAGTTATTTAAATCAGACCGCACCAATTTCACGCCCAGAAGATTTAAAAAATCATGATCTAATTCCATTAACGATTATGAAGAATTTTCAGCATTTAAGTTTTCAGCACGTGACCCGTGATGAAAATGTCAGTATTGAAATGGGATCACGGTTATCGACCAATAATGTTTTGGTGTCTAAATCGTTATGTATGCAGGGGCATGGTATAGCCCGTATTTTACATTTAGATATTCAAAAAGAATTATTGAACGGTGGTTTGGTTGAAGTTTTGCCTGAGTGGAAATTACCTGCATTTACCTTGTATGCGATTATTTCTAAACATGAGCAACTTCCAATGAAAATACATCGTTGCCTAGAGGCATTAAAACAGTATTTTTCTCAATTACCTGGTGGGCGTGTGTATCAAGAAGCATCTTGATGGGGCAATGACGGTTAAGTATTTTGAGTTTCACACAATTATAAATAATAAATAAAAAGCCGCAGTTTCAACTGCGGCTTTTTCGGTAGGGCATAGAATTTATGCCAAGAATTTTTTAATCATGCTGACCAAGCGCTCAATTAATTGATCTGCCTGAGCTTGAGTAATATTTAATGTTGGCAATAAACGCACCACAGAACCTGCAGTGACGTTAATAATCATTTTGTACTCATCACGGGCAATATCTACCAATTCTGCACATGGTTTTGGTAATTCAATACCAATCATCAAACCAAAGCCACGCACAGTTACATTTTGATCTGCAAGTTGTTGACGCAATTGCGTCACAATATAGCCACCCATTTGTGCAGCATTTTCTACCAAGTTTTCTTTCTGAATGGTGTCAATAACAGTGTAAACCACGCGTGAACCAAGCGCAGTACCACTGTAGGTTGAGCCATGATTACCAGCAGTAAGAACGCCCACACCACGACCTTGAGTCATGACTGCACCAATTGGGAAGCCATTGCCCAAACCTTTCGCTGTAGTCAATACATCAGGCACAATATTGGTGTGCTGGTAGGCAAAGAATTTACCTGTGCGACCATTACCTGTTTGTACTTCATCAAGCATCATCAACCAATTGTGCTGATTACAAATACGGCGGATGTCTTCTAGGTAGCTAAAGCCTTGTGTTGCTGTATTAACACCACCTTCGCCTTGAATCGGTTCAACCAAAATTGCCACAATGTCTGGATGCTGAATTGCAGCTTCTTCAATGGCTTCAACATCACCAAAAGGTACGCGAATAAAGCCTTCCACCAAAGGTGCAAAACCTTCCTGAACTTTTTTATTGCCAGTTGCAGACAGGGTAGCCAAAGTACGACCGTGGAAAGAGTGATCTGCAACAATAATTTTAGGATTGGCAACGCCTTGCATGTGACCGAATTTACGTGCAATTTTAATTGCACCTTCGTTAGACTCTGCACCACTGTTTGAAAAGAACACTTCTTCCATGCCAGCAACTTGCGCCAATTTTTGTGCAGCAGCAGTTTGCCAAGGCACTTCAAATAAGTTACTGGTGTGAATTAAAGTTGCGGCCTGATCTGCAATAGCTTCTGTAATAGCAGGATGCGCGTGACCTAAACCACATACAGCAATACCAGTGAGGGCATCTAAATATTCTGTGCCATCTTCAGTATAAAGATAAGAACCTCGACCGCGAACAAAGCTGATCGGCTGACGGCCAAATACAGGCATCAAGTGTGATGGTTGATCAGTTTGCACAGGAGCAAGGGTAATGTTATTCATGACTAACTCTTATCTGTTAGGTTGGAGGAAAAAACTTATATAAGCAAAATCTGCCACAGATGAAAAGCCTAATTGTAAATAAAGTTGGATTTATTGCTTTAGACGTACTGTTTTGCTCGGTTTTGGGTATAATGCCACACAGATGAGTTGAGGATTTACCAATGACTGAACAAGTACGCGATACCGAAGCATTAATTCGTGAACAAATTGCTAAACATGCTGTTCTTCTTTATATGAAAGGCACACCACAATTTCCACAATGTGGTTTTTCTGCGCGCGCAGTAGAAGCACTCAGTCAAATTGGTCGTCCTTTTGCTTATGTGAATATTTTAGAAAATCAGGATATTCGTACGACTTTACCAAAAATTGCCAACTGGCCAACTTTCCCACAATTGTGGATTAACGGCGAGTTGATTGGTGGTAGCGATATTATGTTGGACATGTTCCAAAAAGGTGAGTTAAAGCCTTTAGTTGAGCAATACAGTCCAGCACCTGAAGCTTAAGCGACTAAATTGAAGGCATTTATGCCTGAGTGTTAAAAACGCAAAAGTTAATATAAAAAAAGCGCCGAAGCGCTTTTTTTATTGCTGATAGTTTTAAGGGATAAGCACATTACTCAACCGTAGGACTTGCCGCTACAAGCTCAGTAGTTTCAGCTAATTCTTCAGCTTGCTCACCTGTTTCTACCGCCGCTTTTGGCTTTTTCTTGTCCTTTTTCTCTTTGTCTTTTTTATCCTTTTCTTTCTTGGTTTTTTTCTTTTTCTTCGGCTCTTCTTCAATTTCCGCGCCATCTTCAATGGCTTGCCAATATTCAAGCTGCTCCATGACTGCAGCATAAATTGAGCCTTTGCTATAACGTCCCTTTTTGTTGAGTTTGCCTACAGGACGTGCCATTAAAATTTCTAGGGCTTGGTCAATGGTATCAATGGCGTGAATGTGGAACTGACCTTGTGCGACGGCTTCAATAACATCTTTGCGTAGCATTAAATGCTGCATGTTCTGGCGTGGGATAATCACGCCTTGCTTACCCGTTAAACCTTGTAGCTTACAGGCATCAAAGAAGCCTTCAATTTTTGCATTCACGCCACCAATCGGTTGTACCTGACCCAATTGGTTCATGGAGCCTGTAATTGCCCAAGACTGATCAATTGGCAATTGGCTAATCGCTGAAATCAAAGCCGAGAGTTCTGCCACAGTCGCACTGTCACCATCGACCTGACCATAGCTTTGTTCAAAGGCGAGGGCTGCAGAAAAGTGCAAGATTTGTTCACGGCCAAAATGCGCTTTTAAGAAACTGGCCATCAACAACACGCCTTTGGCATGTAATGAACCACCAAGCTCTACACTGCGTTCAATATCTAAAATATCGCCGCCTCCTTGGTAGACCGAAGCAGTTAAGCGAGAAGGTAAGCCAAATTCGACATCGGCATAGTGAATCACCGACAAGGCATTAATTTGCCCTAAGCGGTGCCCACGTGTTTCGATTAACTGCGTACCACGCGATAAGTCCTGCCAATAGAGTTCACGCAAATAGCCTAAGCGGTATTTGCGATGATCGAGCGCTGTATTGATATGCTGTTCGGAAACAGTTTTATCACCCGCTTGAGCCGCATGGTGATGTGACTCACGAATTAAATCCCCTAAGGTGAGGGCATGTAATGACAAAGAGCTTTGGTCTTCTGCCTGACGGCTTGAGTCAGTCAGCAATGCCGCTAAAGCAGAACGATCAAATGGCAATAATTTGTCAGATTGCACATAATCGGCAATCAGTTGCATATAAGCCTGCTCGTTTTCGTCATTACGTTGTAATGTATCAGTAAAGTCGGCACGGATTTTAAAGACACTGCCTAGTTCAGGTTCTAGCTCTAAAATTTCATAATAAATTTCAGGCTCTGCCAGTAAAATAACTTTAATATTCAGTGGAATGGCTTGTGGTTCAATGGAAATGCTGCCTGTTAAAGTCAGCATGTGCTCTAAAGAAGACAGTTTTAATTGCCCTGATTTTAAAGCACGTTTTAGTCCTTGCCATGCATAAGGCTGCTCGAGTAATTGCTCTGCTTCGAGCATCAGAAAACCGCCGTTAGCTTTGTGTAAGCTTCCTGCACGAATTAAAGTAAAGTCTGTGGTAATGGTGCCATTTTGCGTGAGTTGTTCCACATGCCCTAATAAATTGTAATGGGTGGGAAAATCTTCAAAAATAACAGGTACGCCACTGTTGGGTTTGTGAGTCACAATAATATTCGCTTGATAGCGCGCAGGAATACGGCTAAAGGTACCCGGACGAAAATCATCCTCTTCCTGTTCTAAAACAAACTCGACATTATTTACGATGTCTTCAGCATAGTACTGTAAATACTCGGTCAAGCCTTCTACATTCGGGTATTTGTTTTGAATAATATCAATGCGCGGCATCACCACTTGTTTGGCAATATCGCGGTTTAATTCCTGTACTTTGTCGCGTGCATCATCTTCTAGATCACCTAAATGCAAGCCCAAACGCTCTAGTTTTTTATTCATATAACGAATATTAGAGGCAATTTCTGCACGGGTTTTGCTGTCTAAAGCATTAATATCTTCCTTAGACATTTCTTGCATTTTGTCATTTTTAAGATGTACAGGTACGAAGCAATGTTCATCTTCCTGCGCAATCAGTTTTAAATCGAGTTCTTCACCTTCACTGGTCAGTTCAATTAAGGCTTGTTGCTGCTCATCGCCCGCTTGCTGACGAATCATTTCAATACGGTTGTGGTAGGTTTCGGCTGTAAAGCGGCGCTCGAGCTGTTTTAAAATGGTTTGCCAAGTCTGATGCAACAAACTTTGAAATTTAGGTGCTTGACCTGCAGGCAATTGCAAGGCCAGTGGCTGACGTGGATGCTTGAAATTATTGACATAAACCCAGTCATTTGGGGTAGGCATACTTTTGGCATGTTGCTGCAACAAACGCTTGACCATCGTGCGCTTGCCTAATCCTGCTGTGCCTACAGCAAAAATATTATAGCCAGAATATGGCAGGGAAATACCTGCCTCGACTGAAGCACGTGCCCGATCTTGTCCTAAAAAATTATTCAGTGGTTTAATGCGTCGGGTTGACGCTGGAATGTTGTCGTAATTGGGGATATGCGTCAGTTGTGATGCTTTTAATTGAGTCGTCTCTAGGGTTGTTTGAATTTCGCTTTGTTCAAAGGCAGAGCTGAGAAGCGGTTGTTGTGCGTCTTGCGTTGCTGTTGTTGTATTGGCTGTTATCGATGTAT
This sequence comes from Acinetobacter sp. A2, assembly GCF_048537555.1. Classification (NCBI taxonomy): domain Bacteria; kingdom Pseudomonadati; phylum Pseudomonadota; class Gammaproteobacteria; order Moraxellales; family Moraxellaceae; genus Acinetobacter; species Acinetobacter sp. A2. The sequence continues at coordinate 1,908,163 of NZ_CP183239.1, read as the reverse complement.
TGATTTGATCAAGTCTTTGGGTCACTGTAGAAATCCAAAACGAAATATTGCAGTTAGAGGGTTAAAGGTATACAGGTTTAATGAGAAAATTCAAGCTAAGCCGCCATTTTTACTACAAAATGACAAGGCACTTGTGGATAATTTCATAAATACTGTTGAAACAGAAGCTATTCCACGATTGAATAACAACAATTTGACTTAACAGAAAATAATAATCGCATGACCACACAAAGTACTGGGCAAACTTCAGCACAAAATACAGGATGGAAAGCTGCATTTACAGCATTTTTAGACCGCCGTGCGCTGATTATGCTGTTTTTAGGTTTCTCCGCAGGTATTCCAATTTTACTGATTTTTTCCAGTCTGTCGTTGTGGTTGGGCGAGGCAGGAATTGATAAAAGTGCAGTGACTTTCTTTAGTTGGGCCGCCTTGGGTTATTCCTTTAAATTTGTTTGGGCACCATTAATTGATGAATTACCCGTTCCGTATTTAACCAAAAAATTAGGGCGTCGTCGGGCATGGTTGCTCATTGCACAATGTTTGATTATCTGTGCAATTGCAGTCATGGCATTTTCCGACCCTGCATTGGGGCAGGCACATTTATACCAAATGGCATTTGGCGCAGTATTACTCGGATTTTCTGCCGCCACGCAGGATATTGTCATTGATGCCTATCGTATTGAGTTGGCAGAAACCCAAATGCAAACCGTGTTGGCTTCGACCTATAACGCAGGTTACCGCATCGGGATGATTGTTGCGGGTGCGGGGGCTTTGTTTTTGGCTGCATCGTTAGGCACAGCTAAAGGCAACTATATTTACAGTGCATGGAAAGTGACTTATTTGGCCATGGCTGCGGTGATGTTGATTGGTATTGTCACCACCTTGATCATTCGTGAACCACAGGTAAATAGGGTCAATAAACATTATCAACGTCGTGACTATTTCCGTTTGGTGATGGTGTTTTTTGTCGCCGTATTCAGTTTTGTGTTGTGTTATGTCTTTTCTGGCAATTTAACTGAAGCCTTAAAACAACAATTTCAGCTGAAAGACGCATTTTTGTTATTCTGTTTGGAAGCATTGCGCTTTATTGCTTCAGGCGCTGCGGCAGTATTGATGGGCACTATTTTAGTCAAATGTGGTGCTGTGAATAAACAGATGGCCTTTGAAACATGGGTACATCCTGTTGCGGACTTCTTTAAGCGCTATGGCGTCAAACTGGCCCTAGTTTTATTGTTGTTGATTGGTTTTTATCGGGTTTCAGACATCATCGCTGGGGTAATTTCCAATGTGTTCTATCAAGACCTGAACTTTAGCAAAGAGCAAATTGCCGAAGCTGTTAAAGTGTATGGGGTGATTTTCAGTCTGCTGGGCGGCTTCTTGGGGGGCTTACTGGCACAGCGCATGAACATTATGAAACTGATGTTTGTTGGTGCAGTATTGGCTTCTTCAACCAACCTAATTTTTATTGGTCTAGTGAAGTCAGGGCAAGCGCTTAGTGATGTGCAAGTTTCAGTGGGGCAGCAACAATATCAGACTCAGGCCGATGAAGTGGGTTATTGGAAAGTTGCTGTACCAAGTCAGGTGTTGGCCACCCAACATGAAATTCAGGTACGTGCACATTATCAAACTGGCGATACACCATCACGTTTAGTGTCGATGCCTTATTTACAGCAGACAGCTACCGAAACTGCGCAATTACAGCTTTTACCACTAACTTCAGATAACACAATTTCCGTAGCAGAAAAGGCCAATAGCATTGTGGTACGTGGGCAATATGTGGGGCCTGCTCTAACCGAGCAGCAAAAAATTGTGCTACAGCTAGATGGACAAAACTTTGATGCCAAACTCGATGCTCAAGGTATGTTTACTGCAGCGATTACAGGGCAGCTTTTGGCAGATTCTGCAGCAAAGCAATTGACTGTGGTGTTGATGGATCAGCAACAGGTGCTACAGCAACACAGCCAAAGCTATAAAGTTGATTCAACGCAGGCTGCAGACACGACCTTGGATGTCGATATTCAGCCTTTGCCTGTGGTCAATACAGCATCAACCGAGATGGTGGAAATTCAGGGTAAAGTGATCAAACCGTATAGCTCATTATGGTTATATTTTGCCATTATTGTTGATAACTTAGCTTCAGGTTTAGCCGGCGCAGCGTTTATTGCCTTTTTATCCAGTTTAACCAGTGTGTCTTTTACGGCAGTGCAATATGCGATTTTTAGCTCACTCATGACCCTAACCCCTAAGATTTTAGGCGGTTATTCGGGTACTATAGTGACCAATATTGGTTATCCAAACTTTTTCCTCATGACCACCTTAATAGGAATTCCAATTTTGATTTTAGTGGTGTGGGTGGCAAAGTTATTACGTGATCATCAAGCAACATCTTCGGACACGATTCAACAGAAGGATGAATAATATGCGCATGCTGCATACCATGTTACGTGTAGGTAATTTAGAGCAATCGTTAAAATTTTATACAGAAGTTTTGGGCATGACCTTGCTTCGTAAGCGTGATTATGAAGAAGGGCGTTTTACCTTGGCCTTCGTAGGTTATGGCGATGAAGAAAATCACACAGTTTTGGAGCTGACTCATAACTGGGATACTCAAAGCTATGATTTAGGCAATGCTTATGGTCATATCGCAATTGCGGTAGAAGATGCTTATAAAGCCTGTGAAGAGATTAAAGCACGTGGTGGCAATGTCGTACGTGAAGCAGGGCCAATGAAAGGCGGTGTGACTGTAATTGCGTTTGTTGAAGACCCAGATGGTTATAAAGTTGAGCTGATTCAGCAAGATCAAAATGCACGTAATAACTAAGTGCTAATGCGAAAAGCAACAACTCGGCCTTAATTATGCAATTAACTGAATGTTGTTCAGTATTCAGTTAAAAAATATTGAACATATTCTATAAATACTCGCTTTTTGAATATCGCCCAGTAAGATAAGTTTATCGAAAGGTAAATAAGTCGCTGGGCTTATTCATATCAATGAACCCTTTAAAAACAAAAATTAGGATGCTGCAATGTTGAAGTTATTGGCACTGGATCGCTTTACTATACTCTTATTTGTAATGGTTATCTTAGCCAGTGTGCTGCCTGTTTCTGGGCAGGAAGCCGATGTTTTTGCTGTGATTACAACAGTCGCTATTGCTATCTTATTCTTTTTGCACGGAGCAAAATTATCACGTGAAGCGGTGATTCAGGGCTTTATGCATTGGCAGTTACATGCTTTGGTATTTACATTTACCTTTGCGCTGTTTCCCATTCTAGGATTACTTGCCAAACCTGTTTTAGTGCCAATGCTCGGACAAGAGTTGTATTGGGGCTTTTTGTTTATGTGCTTTTTGCCTTCTACAGTACAGTCTTCCATTGCATTTACTTCAGTGGCGAAAGGCAATGTTGCCAGTGCTGTATGCAGTGCTTCATTTTCCAATTTGATTGGGATGTTTATCACCCCCATTTTAGTAGGCGTGTTTATTTTGGGGCAGTCGGAACATGGTTTTGACCCGACCCATTCAATTATTCAAATTACTTTATTGCTGTTGGTACCATTTATATTGGGGCAGTTGCTGCGTCCTTATGTTTATCCTTATATGTTGAAATTACCAAAGTTGGTCAAGGTGTTTGATCAGGGTTCAATTTTGATGGTGGTTTATGGGGCATTTAGTGGGGCAGTCGTGGCGGGTTTATGGCATCAGGTGAGTGGTATGACCTTGCTGCTGTTAATTGTGGCGTGTTCAGTTTTATTGACTATTGTGATGTGGCTGGCATGGGTTGTACCTCAGTGGATGGGTTTTGCACGTGAAGATCAAATCGCAGCATTTTTTTGTAGTTCCAAAAAAACTTTGGCCAGCGGTGTGCCGATGGCGCAAATTTTATTTATTGGGCAGCCATTGGGTATGATTGTTTTACCCATCATGATTTTCCATCAAATTCAGCTCATGGTTTGCGGTGTGATAGCCAACGCGCTTGAGAAGCGGGCAGATTTGGCAGAGCAGTCAACATTAAATCCCAAAGAATAATTAGCTTTCAGCTATTTTATTCCGTATAATAATGCCCAACTTGTTGTGCTTAGCTCTGACGGTATCCGTCTCGGTGGGCCAAAAGAATGGTCTGTTATGGTGTTGGTCTGCTTTTTAGCACGTTCCTCATGTTTTATGAGAGTGACCAATTGCGATGACAGCATAAGCCTTCTTGAATCTTAGGAGTAATCGACGATGCGCGCCGATATTCACCCAAAATATGAAAAATTAGTTGCTACTTGCTCTTGTGGTAACGTAATCGAAACTCGTTCAGCTGTTGGTAAAGAAACTCTTTATCTTGACGTATGTTCTGCATGCCACCCGTTCTATACTGGTAAGCAAAAGAACGTTGACACTGGTGGTCGTATCGACAAGTTCAAACAACGTTTTGCTGGTATGTCACGTTCTATCAAACGTTAATATCCAGTACGAAAAAAACGGGCAATTTGCCCGTTTTTTGTGCCTAAAATTTAGAGCTAAAATCATTCAAAAATAAAGAAATTCAGGACAAAAAATAAGACTGCTAAAACAGTCTTATTCATAAAAATTGTTCTTTGCGCTAAGCGCTAAATGCAATGTACAAGACCTTATTGGTCTTGTACATCAATTAAATGATCCAGTTTTTTCTGGAAGTAATCACCCTGAATAAAGCGGGCATCAACATTCCATGCATTGGCAAACAGGTTCATATCATTTAAGTCACGTAGCAAAATTTCAATTGGCTTAATTTCGCTATATACACTGAGTTGTTCTTGCAATTCCTGCGTAGATTGATCATCTGCCAGTTTTTCAATCAGGGCGCTGTGCAGGGTCAAGTAGTGAATATCAACTTGTTTTAAGATTGATTCACTGTAAATTGAATGACCAAAATCTCGTAGTGAAATTTCTGCACCGTGTTGACGTAATAAACCGATTTGCTTTTGTGCATCGCCTAAGTTTTGACTAATATCTTCTTCTGAGAATTGTAAAATCAGTGGATGGCTGAGGCGACTACCAACAATGGTGATCAGTTTAGACACAAACTCAGGGAAACTGCGGTCTTGCAATAACACGTGTTTGTTTAAATTGACAATCAGTTTGGCTTCAGGATATTGAGTAATAAAGTTATGTAATTGTTTACATGCCTCTACCAAAATCCAGCGATCTAGCTTAATCGAAAGCTCAGGATCTTCTGCCAACTCAATCAGTCCTGCTAAGCTTTTCCATTCACTATTAAAAATAAAGCCACTGGTCACTTCATAAGTGTAAAGGTTGGTATCTTGCTTATCATACAATTGCTGATATTTCAGGTGGATTTCACCACGATCCAAACTTTGACGTAATGCAGTAATAATCGCAGGTTCATTAAATGACTGTGGAACTACAGCAGATTCAATCGCATTTAAATTAGATTCACCAAATGACAAGTCTAATGCTAAACCTGAATTATTTTGATCTTGTGGGTTTGGTAAAGCATTGGCGAACCCTTGACTAATTAGCTGTTCAAAATTAGTTTCATCTCGAATATCTTGATTTAGCAAGATATAGCCAATTCGTAAATTTAAAGGATAGGTGTGCTGATCTACCGTGAGTAATTGCGGCTTGGTCAGTGAATTCAGGCCAATCAGTTTAGACTCTAAAATTGCAGTAGATTCAGCTTGGAATAACCCGACAACCAAACCATTACCCACTGTAAATAATGGCACATTGGTTTGTTCTTTTAAGAAGGTCTGAATATTGGCAAAGTAGTTTTTTGTGGTCAGCCAATCTGCTTGGAAAATAGCTTCAGGACAATTGGCCAAAGAGAACACGACCAAAGCATTTGCAATGGAGGGTTGTTTTGCCAAGGTGCGATTGACCAATTGATAGGTACTTTGCTTTGCTGCAGGCTTTTCACTTGTAGATGCCGCAGACGATGCAACATTTGCCGTAGAGGTTTCATTGTCTATGGTAATTTGCAAAGCATCGTCATCTGTTGCGGCAATAAACTCTACTTTAAGTGGATTTTGCTTGGCCAATAATGGATTTTGACTGTGAATGTCAAAACGACCATGGTCAAACTGCCCTTGACTGACTTTCTTAAAACGGAATTTAAAGTCGGTTACATCTTCAGGCTGTAACAGATCGAGTAGGGGTAAGCCGATAATGTCATCTTCAGTTTTTAAACCAAACAGTTGTAAATATTCTGCATTGGCTTGTACGTGAATACCTTCTTGAATAATCGCAACAGCTTTGTTGCTGTCTTCCACCAAAGCCTGTGCCTGAATCTGTGCATTTTCAAGCTCAGTCATCAGTTGTTCTTGTGACTGCTGTAAGCGGCTAAAAGATAAGGCGCGAATTAAACCAAAATAGAAGCGTTCTGGAAAATCTAGATTGACGATGTCATAAATGCCTTTACGAATATAGCTTGTATATTGCGTAGTATCATAGTCATCTGGTCTGAGCAGCAAAAGGGGCAGATTAGGTTGTTGAGAAGCACGAATTAAAGTCAGTGCCTGATCAACTTTAAGGTCATAAGCACGACCGAAAATGACTAAATCCCAAGTCAAATGTAGCTGTTTTTCAAAATTTTTAATGTCATCTAAAAGAATAGCCTGAACACGGTGCTCATTGGCAGTGAGTTGTTCACAAATTTGGTTAAAACGTATCTGGTTGTCATCGATTATGAGCAAACGCGTTTCAGTACGTTTTAACTTTTTAGACAAGAGTGGATTTCTCACTTTAATGCTTCCCATAAATCGTTATTTTTAACTTCATTCACTTGCTTTTGAATAAAACTATCTAAGACAGGCTGTCGTTGGTCATTCAACAACTCAAAATCAAAGCGCATAAAACTTTGGGTAATCAGGAGAGGTTTGATTAAGAAAACTTTGAGTTCTTCTTCCCCTAAGCGTAATTGTACGGTTTGTTTATCGCGCAATAGTTGAATACCTGGCAAAACTAGGCTGGTGCTGACATCTTCAGCATCTGTACTTTGTACCAGTAATGCTGGATGGTAATGTCCTGTGTGTCGATCGGTTTTTACAAAAACAGCACAAGGGAATAGCTCTTGGGTTAAAATTTCCAAGCCAAGTTCTAAACTTTTTTCGGCAGATTGTTTAATCCAACGAATTACACCGCCACGCCATGGACTCTGATTATTTTCTTGAACTAAAATGAATTCGCCTGTTTTTAAATTTTTTGGTGTTTCGCCAGTCCATTTGATTCGGTAACCATTCACGCTAATGTCCAAAACATCGGCATTGTAAATTTGTTTGGTTTCACGATCTAAAGTTTTGATTGAGCTAATGTCTACCGATGAATTGGTGTGCATAGCATTGACAAAATGGCTTTCATTTTGGAATTGGTAGTTATCACCCAATACCAGTGTTTCGTTAAAATTCTTACCATTAGACAAATAAAAATGTGCAACGGTTAAACCAAAACAAATTTTAATCTGTGCAGAATATTCATAACGCTCATGCACACGCTCTGCAGTATTGGTCAAAATATTGTGCAGATGGAAATGCAAGGCAGGAGTGAGGAATAACCTCTCATTGCGTGAAAAATGTTCACCTTTGCGTCCCTGATTTTCATTTAAATGATCAAGTAAGGCTTGGGTAGAGATATAAATATCAGCGTTAAAACCATTGTTTTGGTGGCTGTTATATATTGGCGGATGATCTTTGCTTGAATCTACCACATAACGCGAAAGCGTGGTTTCTTTGGGTAAAATCTGAACCAATTTGGCCCAATCAAAACTGCATAAATACAAGCCTTGAATTTCTGCCGGACGAATTTGATGTGTATTAAAAATTTCCAACAAAATCAGTTGGGCATAGGCCTGAGCAATACTTACAAGTTGGTGCTGTGTACCTTGTAATTGATTAATATTATTTAAATAATAATGTTGTTGAATTGCAGTATCTAAAAGTTGATGTGCAATAACCCATTGATTAGGCAATGAGGGGCTATACAACATGTGTTGTTGGTAGCGTAGCAAAGCCAATTGTTGCAGTGCATAGTAGGTTGCTAAAATCCGAGCTGTTTGTAAGTTTTTCTTTAAGTTAAAGGCGAATAATGAAAATTTTTGCTGAGTGAGTTGTTGATGGCTGCGTCGCGCAATATCAATATACACTTTGGAAAAATGGCTACGTAATAACAAGGCCAATTCAATAATATGATCATTACGATCACTGCTAATCAAAGCTTGATTGAAAAAGTGTTTTTCCAAGCTAGTCAGCACATTTTCAAGTGTCGGATGAATAGCTTGAATTAAATCAAAACGTAAAGTTTCCTGACATTTCAGTTCAGAAATTTCTAAAAGGGCATTGAACAGGGCCTGAGAAGAATCCCCCAATTGTAAAATGGATAGGTCTGCTGCCCACGCCTGAATGCTTTTAACCGTATTTTGACAAAAACTCAATTGCTCCAGCTTTAGTTCGCTGGGAACCTGAAAAAGATCTGAAGTATTCATGTTCATGGTTGTTATTTAACTCAATAAGTTGAAACCCCAAAAAGCGGTGTCTTGTTTTTTTCGCCCGCAATTTCCCTAACGAGTTTAGGAACGAGATAGCCTGGCAAGTTCGCTAAAAGCTCTTTATAAATATGATCAATGTCAGATGACATTAGATCAAAATGATGTGCTCCTTTTACTTTATCTAACACATGTAAATAGTAAGGCATCACCCCCGCATCAAATAGACGATAGCTTAAATCAACCAAGACCTGAGCAGTATTATTGACCCCATTTAATAATACTGCTTGATTCAGAACGGTGATGTTTTGCTCAACTAACTTAGCAAGATTTGCACAAGTAAAGTCATCTAATTCTGATGCGTGGTTCGAGTGTACCACCAGAATAATACGCAGCCTACTGTTTTTTAGTAAGGAAATCAGCGTTTCATCGACACGGTTGGGGATTACGATCGGAACTCGTGAATGAATTCTCAAAAATTTTATTTGTTGAACAGATGATAAACGCTCAATCCAGATTTGTAATTTACGGTTAGATAGAGTGAGAGGATCGCCACCACTTAAAATCACTTCGTTAATGTCAGGTTGACTTTCGATATAGGCTTTAATGTTGTCCCAATCTTCAGTTTTTGGCAGATTTTCCTGATAGGGAAAGTGTCTGCGGAAACAATATCGACAATGTACTGCACAGGCACCCGTCAGGGTCAGTAAAAAGCGGGATTTGTATTTGTGTAATACCCCAGGTTGTTGATTAGCTTGTTCTTCACCTAAAGGATCGGTCACAAAGCCAGGATGATCTTCAAGCTCTAAATGATGTGGTAAAACCTGAAGTAGCAAAGGGTCGAGCGGATTGCCTTTTTGTATTTTTTGTACAAAAGCGCGTGGTACACGCAATTTAAACTGCTCAGATGCCAAGAGTGCGCCAGAAAGTAATTGCTGTTCAGACAGCTCCAAAATATTTAACAATTCGTGTGGGTCGGTGATCAAGTCACTGAGTTGAGATTGCCAGTTTTGCTCTTGGTACAGGTAATTGATCATGCCAAAAAATTTAAATATAAGAAAAAAGCGGAACAGAAAATACTCAGAAATAGGAGAGTCGTTTTCTAAATTTAAGGGTTAAATTACTGCGTAAAATAAATCTTTAAGATTTAAATCACAGTAAAGCAGTCGATTTTACCGATATCTTGAAGTGATCGGTAGTGGATTTTCATTGCTTCATTATGGCTTGCTCATTTACAATACGCCCGATGAAAAAAAGATGTCGTAGGGCTGCCAATATGTTCAGTATTCGTTTGCGGCTCAAATTACGGCATAAATAGTTAAGTTAGTCAGTTTGGAGTGTGCCAGTCATGGCCTATTATTCTACGAATGATTTCAAGTCAGGCCTTAAGGTTATGCTTGATGGTAACCCATGTTCAATCATGGAAAATGAATATGTAAAGCCAGGTAAAGGTCAAGCGTTTAACCGCGTAAAACTTCGTAACCTTCGTTCTGGTAAAGTTTTAGAAAAAACATTTAAGTCTGGTGACTCATTAGAAGCCGCTGACATTGTAGAAGTGGAAATGGAATATCTCTACAACGATGGCGAAATGTGGAACTTTATGGACCCTGTTTCTTTTGAACAAATTGCTGCAGATAAAACCGCAATGGGCGATGCTGCAAAATGGTTGAAAGACGATTCAAACGAAAAATGTACCATTATGTTGTTCAACGGCGTGCCTTTAACAGTTAATGCGCCAAACTTCGTGGTATTGAAAATTGTAGAAACTGATCCAGGTGTACGTGGTGACACTTCTGGCGGTGGCGGTAAACCAGCGAAATTAGAAACAGGTGCAGTGGTACGTGTTCCTTTATTCGTACAGCAAGAAGAAAGCGTTCGTGTAGATACCCGTACAGGTGAATACCTAGAACGTGCATAATGGTTTATTTATAAACGATTATTGAAAAAGGGGGAGTGATCTAGATCATTCCCCCTTTTTTGTTGATTTGATTATATGGTAAAAGAATAGGTGAAAAATAAAATAAAAGGAGCAACATCACACAAGGAATCTCGGAAATTAAGCTTCATCTCGAAAAATAGTAAATGCTTAAAATGTAAAAATAAAGAGAGAGTGACATGGAATCAGTTCAACCGAAGTCAGGCCTGACTTCAAAAATTATATGGCTCTTGGTTGCCGTACTGGGTGCAGTGTCTTTCGGGATTTTAGCACTCAGTAGAGGTGAACACGTCAATGCAGTCTGGTTGGTTTTAGCCGCAGTCTGTGTCTATAGCATCGCATATCGTTTCTACAGTTTATTTATTGCCACCAAAGTCTTTGAATTAAATGAACGACGTTTAACCCCTGCACATCGTTTGGCAGATGGTTTGGATTATGTGCCGACCAATAAAGGCGTGCTGTTCGGGCACCATTTTGCGGCCATTGCAGGTGCAGGTCCTTTAGTCGGGCCTATTCTCGCTGCACAAATGGGATATTTGCCAGGGACTATTTGGCTTTTGGTGGGCGTAGTGTTGGCGGGTGCAGTACAGGACTTTTTGGTATTGTTTATTTCGACCCGTCGTGATGGTCGCTCTTTGGGTGAAATGGCCAAGCAAGAACTCGGTTCATTTGCAGGTGTGATTGTCATGCTCGGTGCATTGGGTGTGATGGTGATTATTCTTGCTGTGCTGGCGCTAGTCGTGGTTAAAGCCTTAACCAATAGCCCGTGGGGTGTATTTAGTATTGCAGCCACCATCCCAATTGCAATTTTTATGGGCATTTATATGCGCTTTATCCGCCCAGGGAAAATTGCAGAGGTCTCCATTATTGGTTTTGTACTGATGATGATGGGTATTATCTACGGTGAAAATGTAGCACAACATCCCTATTGGGGCCCACTGTTTACCCTAAGTGGTACAGAGCTGACTTGGTGCTTAATTGCTTACGGTTTTATTGCCTCAGTATTGCCTGTGTGGTTACTGTTGGCGCCACGTGATTATTTATCTACCTTCTTAAAAATTGGTGTGATTGCAGGTTTGGCTGTCGGGATTGTATTTGCAATGCCTGAAATGAAAATGCCTGCCGTGACACAATTTATTGATGGTACTGGCCCTGTTTTTGCGGGTTCGATGTTTCCTTTCTTATTTATTACGATTGCTTGTGGTGCGATCTCGGGTTTCCACGCACTGGTTTCTTCAGGCACGACCCCTAAACTGGTCAATAACGAAAAAGACATTCGTGTGATTGGTTATGGCGGCATGTTGATGGAATCTTTTGTTGCCATTATGGCAATGATTTGTGCCACTGTGCTTGATCCAGGAGTGTATTTTGCTATCAATGCGCCTGTTGCCGTTTTAGGCACCACTGTTGAAAGTGCAGCAGAAGCAGTACGCAACTTAGGGTTTGTGGTTAGTCCCGAAGCTTTGACCATTTTGGCAAAAGAAGTGGGCGAAAGTTCAATTCTGTCACGTACAGGCGGTGCGCCAACTTTTGCAATTGGTATGGCACATATCATCACTGAAATTTTTAATAACCGTTCGATGATGGCATTCTGGTATCACTTTGCGATTTTATTTGAGGCCTTATTTATTTTAACTGCAGTGGATGCTGGTACACGTGCTTGCCGTTTCATGGTGCAAGATACAGTGGGTATTGTGATTCCTGCAGTGAAAAACTCACATAACTTCTTTGGTAATTTGCTGGGTACTGCGGTGGCGGTAGCAGGTTGGGGCTTCTTCGTCTATCAAGGTGTGGTCGATCCACTAGGTGGTATTAACAGCTTATGGCCACTGTTCGGGATTGGTAACCAGATTTTGGCAGCGATGGCGCTTATTTTAGGTACAGTCATTTTGTTCAAAATGAAAAAAGAAAAATATGTTTGGGTCACTATCGTTCCAACCGTTTTCTTATTCATTACCTCAATGACCGCAGGTTGGCAAAAGATTTTCCACGACAATCCTAAAATTGGTTTCTTGGCGCAGGCAGACCGTTTCAGTGCAGCAATTCAGCGCAATGAAATTTTGGCACCTGCAAAAACAGTGACCGAAATGCAAACGATTGTGATGTCCAATCAAATTAATGCTGTGTTATGTGGCTTCTTTATGATTGTAGCTTTTGTGATGTTATTTGCTGCAATTGGAGTGATTCGTCGTGCATTGGCAAGTCCAACGCCAACTGTTAATGAAGCTGAAGCGATTTATCGTGATCCTGAAACCATTCAACCAAATGGCGGCCATTAAGGAGCAATTACATGATTAATTTAAAATTTGCACAACATGGCAAAACCGTGGTGTATAAAATTATTAAAATGACCATTATGTCGCAAAAGGATTTGATTCTGAATCCTAAAAACTGGTCAAGAATTGCAACACTTTGGCAGCGTTTGCAACAAAGCTTTCGTTTGATGGTAGGTGTGCCTGATTATCAAAATTATTTGGAACACATGCAGAAGCATCATCCAGATTTGGAAGCCATGGATGCCAAAACTTTCTATCGCTATTGTGTCGATGCACGTTATCCATCGGCCAAAGGTGGTTTGAAAAAATGTCCTTGTTGATGGCTGTTTAGTAGTTTCAGCAGGTTGAGCGGTGTTTTGAAAAGTGCCTGAAAGGTGAATCAGAATATCTCTAGGATTTCTTTGGAAATTTAAGAAAACGGTGTATGTTAAAACATACGCCGTTTTTTATTGGGGAATAGGGGGAGTGACTGTGATTTGGGGTAAGGAAAAAGTTCAAACGCAACAACACACACAAACACAGCAGCAACTACAACAACAAGTTGAATCTTATGCCGCCAAAATTCAGTCGTTCTTGACTGAAATTAATACGATTATTTTAGATAAAGAACAACAAACCAAACTTGCATTGAGCTGTCTACTGGCAGGTGGGCATGTGCTTTTTGAAGATTTACCTGGTTTGGGTAAAACCACCTTATCTAGTGCTTTGGCACATTTGGCAGGGCTGAAATTCCAACGTATTCAATTTACCAATGACATGCTGGCCAGTGATGTGATTGGGGTGAATATGTTTAATCAAAAAGAACATCAATTTGAGTTTAAACAAGGTCCAATTTTTACCCAAATTTTATTGGCCGATGAAATTAACCGTTGTTCGCCTAAAACTCAAAGTGCCTTACTCGAAGCCATGGAAGAGGGTGCAGTTACGGTAGATGGCGTACGTTATGTATTGCCACAACCTTTCTGGGTAATCGCCACGCAAAACCCGCTGTTTCAAAGTGGTACTTATGCCTTGCCTGAATCACAGCTAGATCGTTTTTTGATGCGTTTATCTTTAGGATATCCGTCACGTTTTGCAGAAAAAATGCTGCTACAGCAAAACTCCAGACATGCTTTAATTACCAGCTTGGCACATATTTTTACTGAAACCGAAATTTTAAACTTGCAGAAACTTGTGACAGACATCTACGTTTCAGAAGCGGCTTTAGAATATTTGCTAGATTTGGCTGCAGAAACCCGCAAAGAACGTCATGGTTTATCTACCCGAGGGGTTTTGGCTTTAAAGAAAGCAGCCCAAGCACACGCTTTAATTGAACAGCGTAGCTTTGTAAGTGCCGATGATATACAAGCGGTATTTGTGGCCGTTGCAGCACATCGTATCGGACTCAATGAAGCAGAAGCTTTGCATGTGATGCAACAGGTCAAAGTGAGTTAGTGTCATCATGTTAAAGCAGGCATGGCAAAACTGGATCAATTCACGCTTTAAATTTGAACGAAGCAAAACCCTTCAGCAAAAAGATATTTTGGTGTTTATCTATCAGCAAGGTTATTTGTATTTGGTACTAATTTTGATCACCTTCATAGCAGGTGTGAATTATGGCAATAACCTGATATTAGGTTTTTGCTTTTTGATCAGTGCCATTTTATGCATTAGTTTTTATTTAACTTTTAAGCAATTACATGACTTGCAGATTGAGGTGTTGACCACAGAAGTGGGGCAAGTCGGTGAAGCTTTGCAATTACAATTGCATTTCAAACAAGACTTTGCCCAAGCACGTTATTTATGGATTAAGATAGACACACAATTAGAAAAAGTCCTGATTCAAGAACTGAAACAACAGCATCAACTGACCATTTATGCAGAGCAACGAGGACGACTGGATTATCCAAATCTGCAAATTTACTCGGTTTATCCTTTTGGCTTAGTACGTGCGTGGACGTACTTAAACTTGACTCGTCATGCTTGGATTGCACCACGTAGCATGTCTTTTCGTGCTGAAAATAAACAGCAACAGCAAAGCTTTCAACCTGACTTAGATGAATTTCGTGAGCTACGTGATTTCCAAACGGGCGATTCTTTACAAGCCGTATCGTGGAAGCAAGCAGCACGTGGTCAAGGTTTGTATGTCAAAGTATTTGAACAATATCAAGACCAGCATCATATCGATATTGCTTATGAACACATGCCTGCAACATCGCATGAAGAAAAATTAAGTTTGATGATGGGTTTAGTAGAGCAATGCGAACAACAACAGTTGATTTATGCCATGTTTTTACCACATGCGACGCTTGAAAAAGGGATAGGCGAGCGACAGTTTAAACAGGCTAGAATCCTTTTGGCACAGGCTTAATGACGATGCATATATCAATTCAGCAATCGATTTTACTCAGTTTATTTCTGATTTTAATCGCACATCTGCAGTTTAGTCCGTTGGCGTTGAGTGTAATTTTTGCCCTCATGTGGCTGATTTTGTTTGTGCATTATCGAAAAAAAACAGCACGTATTTCTAAAACCTTAACCTTTGCTTTGACCATTGCTGCATTAATCAGTATTTTTCTCAGTTATAAAACGCTGATTGGTGTAGATGCTGGAGTGGCATTATTAAGTACATTCTTATTTGCCAAAGCCTTAGAAAGTCACAATAAACGCGACCTGATTATTTTATTTAACTTTGCTTTATTCGTAAGTGCGAGTTCTTTTTTATATAGCCAAAGTATGTGGATGACGGCAATCGTCATTTTATGTTTATTGAGCTGTTTGATTGGATTGTATCGGATTCAGAAAAGTGAATTTGCTGATCCCTTACGCAACACGACTAAGCAAGATGCCAAAAATGATTTAAAGCATGTCGCTAAATTTATTGCATACGCTTTACCATTTTTTCTGTTGCTGTTTTTGTTTTTTCCACGCTTACCCCCCTTGTGGCATGTACCTATACCGGATGCCAAAGGCGTGACAGGAATCAGTGACACGATGTCACCTGGAGATATTGCCGAATTATCGCAATCTTCTGCTTTGGCGTTTCGTATTGTGGGAAATATGCAGCAACTTCCGCCACGTTCAAAACTTTACTGGCGGGCGATGGTGCTAGATCAATACGATGGCCGTACCTGGACCAGTAATTTTAGCAATCACCAACCAATCCAAGCCACGCAATTACAGTCCGAACAAACGAAGTTTGAATATCAATACATTGCAGCAGACCCACGGGTGCAATGGGTGATGGCATTGGAAAAATCTATACCTAACCAACAGGGTTACTTGTTGCGCCGTGACTGGAGTATTATTCCACAGCGGCAAAGTGGCAGAATTCAACCGATAGCTCTGCAGTGGGTGGGTGATTCAGCACAAATTCAGGGTGATCATGGACAGCATGAGCGTTATCGACAATTTAGTCAGCGCTTAAATGTTCAAGTACGCACTCAATCTGATCCGCAGGCACAGCAATTTGCCATGCAGATGTTTGCCCAAAGTCAGCAACAGCCTGAACGCTACGTACACAATGTGTTGCAATGGTATCGTGATCAGGGCTTTAGCTATACCTTGAAACCTGGAACATTGGGACAGCATCGGGTAGATGAATTTCTGTTTCAGTCCAAGCAGGGTTTTTGTGAACACTATGTTTCTAGTTTTGCTTTGCTGATGCGCTATGTTGGAATTCCTGCGCGTGTGGTGGTGGGTTATCAGGGAGGGGAACTGGCACCTGATGCACAAAGTTGGGAAGTGCGCCAGCAAGATGCACATGCTTGGACAGAAGTGATGTTGAATCAGCAGTGGGTGCGCATCGACCCGACGGCAATTATCGCTCCACAACGTATTGATGGAGGCATACAAAACCTGATGGCCGAAGATCGCACTATATTGGGCGATAATGCGCAAATTTGGCAGTACCAACATTCAAATTTGATTCGCAATTTGCGTGTGTGGAGTGATTACGCCAGTTATCAATGGCAGAGTAAGGTGGTGGGCTATGATGCAACATCTCAACGTCATTGGTTTGGGCGATTGGGTTTGGATTCGAGTTATGCATTGGTGATCGTGCTAATTTCGGGTATTGCGCTGTTGTTACTCGCATACTTTGGTTGGATTTATTGGAAAAAGCATCAGAACAGTTCTAGGGTTGATCGAGCTTTGCAGAGGTTTTCCAAAACTTTACCATTGGAGTTACAAAAACAGGATGCTGAAACTGTAACTGCGTGGATGCAGCGCTTGGCAGAGCTTGTGGATGATGATGAGCAAGCAGCTTTTAAGCGGCTTGCTTTGTGGTATCAACGCTATATTTATGCTGTGGATTCTCAGCCTGTTTCTGAATCGTTATTTTTTGATTTGCTTAAAACTTGTGCGGATGCTTTAAAAAAGCGTAGAAAGGACTTGTCTTAAAAAACAAAACTGAATATGATGCGAAGCACTTTAGGCGTATAGCTCAGTTGGTTAGAGCGCTACGTTGACATCGTAGAGGTCTCCAGTTCGAGTCTGGATATGCCTACCATATATATCAAAGGTTTGCAAGGAATTTCATGTACTTGCAAGCCTTTTTTTATTGCCTTTAGCTTGTTGCATATGTTGTCAAAGTTGCTATTTAGATACACTTAAAACTTAATTTGTGTCAGGATTTGTGTCAGAAAGATCAGTATAAAAGCATCACCTCCGTATCAACCGCTCCCAACAGCCAGGAGTATTGAACTCCCCAGTGACCTAACAATATCCCTAATTCTTGGAATATTCGTATTATTTTAAAAGTGAGAATCCAAGTTCTTCATCAACATGGCAACACCCTCAACATCCAACAAAACAACCAGCAGCTCAGCACCCATGGAACAGCTTTAATATCGGCAAAGATGCCGCAGTTAACTTCATCCAGCCGAATCAAAGTGCAGTCGCCATTTTGAGTTGGAACTACAGAAGAGGAAAGAGGAGTCTATATCACAGTCATCTCAAGAAATTGCTCTTGAAGTACAAGTTAACCCTGAATATTAAAGTCAAAAATGTATCAAAGCAGAAAATTTCTATGGAGCAGCTACCAAATACATGCTTAGATTGCGACATTTAATCAAGTCTGAATTGGCAGAGGGTGGCTCTATTTTTTTAATCTTTGTGCAATACAGCTTCATAATAGTGCAACTGCATTTAAATTGAATCAAAACTTACCATTCAGCCTTATATTTAGTGTGATAAAACCTTAAAAACGTAATACTAAATTGGCATGCCATTTGCTTTTCTTAAGCCTAATAAAGTGATCTAGGGTTCCGATACATGAAAACTCATGTGTGTCTGAGACCGAGAGTTCACGGCTTAAGTTTCAAACTCAAGCTACACGGAGGGATAAAAGCCCGGGAGGTAATCCGTAACGATTGGGGGAGATGCATATGAGCATAACAACTTATCATGAAGATCAGGTTTTGTGGACTGAACGCTTACCGGGTGGACATCACTGGTCAGCACGCATTCAGCGTGGCGCCGTATTACAACTAAAATCCTTAGGCAAACATGCCAACGTATCCCTGTTCTGTGTCAATGCTGAAGACAAACTGGAACGTTACAACATGCCAGACAGTCTGAAAGGCCAACATACCGCATACCTGACAGCAGGGAATGTACTGTATTCCGATCTGGGTCGTGTGATGGCATCCATCGTTAAAGATGAAGCTGGCTGGAATGATACCTTCTGTGGTCCATCTCGTCCTGAACAGATTGAAAAACAGTTTGGCATCCGTAGCTTCCAGGATGCCCGCAATGACATGTACCAAAGCGGTTTAGATGGTCTGTTAATTGAATTATCTAAATTCTCACTCGGTCAGACTGACCTGAGTGCAACCGTCAATCTGTTCTCTAAAGTTACGCCAAATGATGCCGGCGCATTGTCTTATGTGCCTTCAGACAATACTGATCAAATCATTGAACTGCGTTTTGAAATGGATTGTCTGGTGTTCCTGTCTGCTGCACCGCATGGTCTGGATAACAGTGCGGAATATCAACCGGCTGACATCCAGTTATCTTTGTTTAAAGCCAATAGCTTAGGCAAAACCGATATCTGTCGCGACTCCTGTCCACAGAACCAGCGTGCATTCCAGAACAACGCACGTTACTACGCACTTTCTAACGTTTAAGGCAGGAGAATAACCATGACAGCTCTACAACAATTCGAAAAAACCGTACTTAGCGAAATCTGCCCTGCCGGTGAAGCATGGATGTGCGAAGTCAAAAAAGGCCAGTATTTCCGTATCATCGATTTGGAAGGGAATCAGGCAGTCGATACCTTATTTATCTCGGCTAAAAATCCGGAAGAGCGTTATAGCGCAACCGATACGCTGGCGATTAACCAGCAGATTTATCTGGAAAAAGGCACTACTTTATACAGCAACTTTGGCCGCGCTATTGCCGTAATTCATGATGATAACTGCGGCCGTCACGATACTTTAGGCGGTGCATGTTCATGTGAAAGTAATACAGTTCGTTATGCATATGACAAATACCCGATGCACAGCTGCCGTAACAATTTTATGTATGCGCTGGCAAAACATCCAGTGGCAAAAAAACATGGCTTAAACGTGCGTCACATCGGTCCAAACATCAACTTCTTTATGAATGTGCCTGTGACTGCCGATGGTCACCTGAAATTTGATGATGGTATTTCTGCACCAGGCAAATATGTGGAAATCAAGGCCGAAATGGATTTGATCGTGCTGATTTCGAACTGCCCGCAGTTGAATAACCCATGTAATGCCTACAACCCGACACAAATCCAGCTAGTTGTGCGTGAAGGCGAGGAGGCTTAAGTCATGTTTAATAAAGTTCTGATTGCCAACCGTGGCGCGATTGCCTGCCGCGTGATCCGTACCCTGAAAAAACTGGGGATTCAATCTGTAGCCGTTTATTCAGAAGCAGACCGTGATTCACTCCATGTGACTTTAGCCGATGAAGCGGTGTATATCGGTGAAGCACCTGCCAGCCAAAGCTATTTAAATGTCGATAAAATTTTAGAGGTAGCTAAACAAACTGGAGCACAAGCGATCCATCCGGGTTATGGCTTCTTGTCTGAAAATGCTGAATTCTGTGATCTGTGTGAATCACAGGGCATTGCTTTTATTGGGCCAAACTCTGCGCAGATGCGTGCCTTTGGTCTTAAACACACTGCACGTGAACTTGCGATTCAAGCCAATGTACCGTTACTTCCGGGTAGTCAGTTATTGGCGGATGAAGCTGAAGCCTTAACAGAAGCAAATCGTATTGGCTATCCTGTGATGCTTAAAAGTACTGCGGGTGGTGGCGGGATCGGCATGCGTCTGGTCTGGAATGAAGCTGAACTGAAAGATGCCTATGCAACCGTGTCTTACCTGGCACAAGCCAACTTTAAAGATGCAGGTCTTTATTTAGAAAAATTCGTACAAAATGCGCGTCACATCGAAGTGCAGATTTTTGGTGATGGTCAAGGCAAGGTGATTGCACTGGGCGAGCGTGATTGTTCCGTGCAACGCCGTAACCAGAAAGTGATCGAGGAAACCCCAGCACCGCACATTAGCGATGAGCAACGTGCCTATATCCAGAATGTCGCGATTCAGCTGATGGAGTCAGTGAACTACCGTTCTGCGGGTACAGTTGAATTTGTCATGGATACCGACACACAAGAATTCTACTTCCTTGAAGTCAACACCCGTCTGCAAGTGGAACACGGCGTGACGGAGCAAGTCTTTGGTGTGGACCTGGTGGAATGGATGGTGACATTGGCCAGCGGTGACTGGACGGCTCCAACAGCGCAACTGGAATCCAAAGGTCATTCGATTCAAGTACGTCTCTATGCCGAAGATCCAATTAAGAACTTCCAGCCAAGTGCCGGTCTGCTGACCTATGTCGAGTTTGATGAGAATGCACGTAACGAAACCTGGGTCGAAACTGGTTCCAATGTGTCGTCTTTCTATGATCCGATGATTGCCAAAATCATTGTCACAGCAAATGATCGTGACGCAGCCATTCAGGCGATGACTGATACACTGGCGCAAACTCAAGTTTCCGGTATCGAAACCAACCTGGAATATCTGCAAAATATCATCGACTGTGAGGTATTTAAAGCCGGCACACAAACCACACGCTTCTTAAATACCTTTGAGTGGAAA
Organism: Acinetobacter sp. A2; assembly: GCF_048537555.1. NCBI lineage: Bacteria > Pseudomonadati > Pseudomonadota > Gammaproteobacteria > Moraxellales > Moraxellaceae > Acinetobacter > Acinetobacter sp. A2. Next base: position 1,887,380 of record NZ_CP183239.1, on the reverse strand, counting down.
ACTCAAAAGATTGAAGTGCTACAAGCCGGCATTCAAACCGCAGTACAAGATGTCACAGGTCGTTTGGGCTATTGGGATGTCGGTGTGCCGCCATCGGGTGCGATTGATCCATTATCACTGAATGTCGCAAACCAGTTGCTTGGCAATGCCTATAACACTGCAGGCTTAGAATGTACGCTACAAGGTCCGACTTTAAAATTCCATTGTGACAGCCAAATTGTACTGGCAGGTGGCGATATGCCATCTACACTAGATGGTGTTCAAGTTCCAATGTGGCAGACCGTCAATGTGCGTAAAGGTCAGATTCTCAAATGTGGCAAAATCGCGACAGGTTGCCGTACCTATATCGGCATCAAAGGCGGTTTGAATGTGCCTGAATATCTCGGCTCACAAGCGACCTTTACTTTAGGTCAGTTTGGCGGTCACGCAGGTCGTAACTTATTGATTGGCGATATGTTACCGATTACTGCATTTACAAGTGATGAAGTCAAAGTACTGGCACCTGAACAAGTTCCAACATTCAGTCATGAATGGGAAATTGCGGTGATGTATGGTCCACATGGTGCGCCAGACTTCTTTACCAAAAATGACATCGATACCTTCTTTGCCAATACTTTTGAGATTCACTTTAACTCTAGCCGTACCGGTATCCGCCTGATTGGTCCTAAACCGGAATGGGCACGTGAAGATGGCGGTGAAGCAGGTCTGCATCCATCCAATATTCACGACAACGCGTATGCGATTGGTGCGATTGATTTCACTGGTGATATGCCAATCATTCTCGGTCCAGATGGTCCAAGCCTCGGTGGTTTTGTCTGTCCAGCGGTGGTGATCAACTCTGAACTGTGGAAATTGGGTCAGCTCAAAGCCGGTGACAAAGTCAAATTTGTCCCTGTTAGCTATCACCAAGCCAAACTGCTGAATGAAAAATATCATGCGCAGCTAGAAGCGCTGGATACTCAAGACGTTTCATTTAATGAATCCTTCTATCCAGAACTGGCTATGCTGAAAAATGCTGTACTGGATACCTTAAAAGGTGAAAATGGTGCGCCGGATGTGGTGTATCGCCCAGCAGGTAACAACTATCTGCTAGTGGAATATGGTGAGCTGGTACTGGATCTGAACCTGCGTTTCCGTATCCATGCCTTGATGCAATGGGTTCAAAAACAGAATATTCCGGGCATTATCGACCTGACGCCAGGCATCCGTTCACTGCAAATTCATTTTGATTCGATCAAGCTGGATCAGCTCGACTTGCTGCGTCTGTTGCAAGTGGCTGAAACTGAACTGCCTGATGTCACTGAAATGGAAGTGCCATCACGTACCGTGTATTTGCCACTGGCTTGGGAAGATTCCCAAACCCAACTGGCAACCGAACGCTATATGCAAACTGTGCGTCCAGATGCACCGTGGTGTCCGGACAATATCGAGTTTATCCGCCGTATTAATGGCCTGAAAGATAAACAGGCAGTCAAAGATGTGGTGTATAACGCGAGTTATTTGGTGATGGGGCTGGGTGATGTGTACCTGGGTGCGCCTGTAGCGACGCCACTTGATCCGCGTCAGCGTTTAGTCACAACGAAATATAATCCGGCGCGTACCTGGACACCTGAAAATGCAGTGGGTATCGGTGGTGCGTATATGTGCGTGTATGGTATGGAAGGCCCTGGTGGTTATCAGTTCGTGGGTCGTACTACGCAAATGTGGTCGCGTTACCGTAAAAATGTCGACTTCGAGCAAGGCAAACCATGGTTACTGCGCTTCTTTGACCAGATCAAGTTCTATGAAGTGTCTGAAGAAGAACTCATGCAAATGCGTGAGGACTTTAAGGCAGGCCGTCTGAAACTGCGTATTGAAGAAGGTGTGTTGAACCTGAAAGAGTACAACCAGTTCCTGACTGACAATGCCGACACCATTAGCAAGTTTAAGGCAACGCAACAAGCGAACTTTGAAGCGGAACGCCGTCGCTGGCATGAAGCTGGACTGGCGGAATACGTATCTGAAAGTCTGGATGCGGTCGATGATGGTGAAACGGTTGCCATTCCGGATGGTGGCTGTGCAGTGGAATCGCATATGCCGGGTTCGATCTGGAAAATTGAATGTCAATCAGGGGATATTGTGGAGGAAGGTGCAACGCTTGCGGTGATTGAAGCGATGAAGATCGAGATTCCAATTATTGCACCTGAACGTATGAAGGTTGAAGCGATTACCATTGAAAAAGGGCAAACGGTAAAAACGGGGCAGGTGTTGTTTACGTTGGCACCTGTGGCTTGATGAAATCGAAATAAAAAGACCGCTTAGGCGGTCTTTTTTATATAAATATCAAATTGATAAATAAGGAATAAAAGAATATGTATTAAACGATCAGACACAGATAGATTGAGTTTATCGGTACTTATGCCATGGCAGACATCATTTCTAACATTCCAACCATTTTGTTCTGTGAGTACTGTACGACAATAATATGAAAAGTCATTTGAAAATATTTCGATGAATGCAGCATTTGCTAATAGGCGATCAAGTGTTACTAATTTATACCCACCAGATCTGTTAGGTTCATAAACAGTGACAGAATTGAGTTCTAAAATTTTTCTGACTAGGAATTCAATTTGAGGAATTATTAAATGTATGAAAGTGATTGCATCCTCTCTATAATATGCATCTATACCCAATCTCAAGATTTGTTTATTGTCTTCCGCAAATAAAGGAAGAGTATATAAATAACCTAAAAATGAATCTGTATCTTTAAGATGATCTTCTTTTAATTGATTTAAAGCTGCATGTAATTCAATGGAAATTTTTGGAGCAGCAATATCTTCAGCCTGTTGCTGAAATAGATTTCCATTTGGATCTTCTTCCAATGACTTCACAGTAGCCACCTTTCTTCCATTATGATCTAAGTAAATTTTATTTGAAAAAAACAACTGCTGAAAAAAAGAGCCACTTGTCTTATTTTGTAGGTTGCTTTCAGTTGTCTGTTTTTGGGGGATAAAAAATGGAAGAGTTTTACCCAAACATTCTCTTAAGTTATCCGATTTGAGCTGATTTAGTAACTGATCAATTACATTATGAGGAATTTTGACTGGAGTTGATATTTTCTGTAAGAGTTGCGTTTGTTGAGGAGATATTCTCTGAATTTTTTCCATAATTACAGAAGCTTCAGCATACCTACCATTTTTTATATATTGACCATGTAAAATTTCATAGTCACTAATTTTAAGAATAGCATTTTTTCTATTGGTTCTCAGCTCTACAATTTCGGCAAATATTGCTAATACTTCAGTAATTTTAGATTGATCGTCAATACTTCGGTAATAGCTTAAAAGAAAATTCACGGCTTGTTGGCTTACATAAGGTTCAGTACCTCGTAGTGGCGTTTCACGCACACTTAACTGTTTTAGACGAGTTAATCGATCGAACATCTCATCAATAATTTTCTGTTTAAGTGTGTCATTTAAATATTTACTTTTCCCTGCTATAAAAAGATCAAAGCAGAGTCCCCAAGTTCCACATAAGTCATCTTCAGCAATCTGAGGTTCAATTTGTATAGCTAGTTCAATAATTTCTTTTACTAAGTTTTCTTGATTTTTGGAGCTAGCAATAACATAAGCACGTTTTATCAGACTATATAAATATCTATCATAAGTGACTAAACGTTTTTGAATAATTTCGATTAATGATTCTATATAACGAATTAGTTTTGGGAATTCTATATTTTTTTTAGTTACTAGATAGCTGAACTCATAAATGAGCCCAAAATATCTTGCTTTCATTAAAGGGTTGTCGGTGATATCTGCACGCTCATTCCAATATTCGATCATTTCTTCTGTTAAGCCAGATAAGTTAACATGTGAAAAATATGGAGAACCTTCGTGGTCTATATCGTATGAAGTAGATTCATGTATTCCGAAAGCCATTCTTTCATATTCAAGTGGCTTATTATTTCCACCTTTTGGAATTTTAAAAATTACTTTACCAATATCATCAATTGAGGCGCAACTCTTAGAATTATCTAACTGGTTAAGAATTTCTTGTATGTATTTAGACATATGTTTTGTTATTAATGATGACCGTATGAACTTACTTAAAATTAGTAATATCATGAAATAAAATTCATGTCTCTTTAATCTATAAACCTAGATAAGCATAAATCATAAAAAGATGTATCAAAGACCGCATAAAACGGTCTTTATTTATGTAAGAATCTTATAACTTCACCAACTCCACTCGACGATTTTTCGCCTTACCATCTTCACTCGTATTATCTGCAACAGGCTGAGTATCCCCAAAACCTTTAGCGGTTAAACGGCTGCTTTCAATACCTGCTTGGGTCAGGGTTGCAACCACACTTTGCGCACGCTGATCAGACAGCTTTAAGTTATGAGCTGCATCACCGGTATTGTCGGTATGACCATAAATACCCAGTTTTAAATCCGGGTTATCTTTTAATAAAGCAACAATCTGTTCAATTTGCGCTTGAGAGTCCGGTAAAATCTCAGCTTTATTCGTTGCGAAGTTAATCTGTACGCTCACTTTATTGTCTTGATCCAGACTTTGTTTTAGTGCACTCGAAGTCAGTGCTTTGGCAGTGACATTTAAAGGCTTGGATTCAGCCACCATCAGCGAAATATAATTGCCAGATTGGGTTAGCTGGAACCATGCGGTCTTATCTTCCTGGCGAACTACATAAGTCTTGGTCGGGTAGTTAAAAATATCACCCAGGCCAGCATAATACTGCACCTGAAAATCCTTAGGAATTTTCTCAATGATATCTTTGGGAATCTGGCTATTGGCAATTTCTACACCGCCCAAATCCTTGATCACACTCTCCAGATTACGCTGAATTTCTAAAAAATTGCCTTCTTTATATTCCGGTTTCGAGGTAATGCCTGAACTGAATAATTTGCCTTCAACCCATTCCAGTTGCTGTCCTGTCCAGAATGGAACGCGCTCAAAATTGCGCTGCTCAGTATTTTGATAGATATAACCGTCTGGCAGGGAAATATAAGGAAAGTCACCGAGTGTCGCTGTGCTGAGTGGAATTTTACTGATGTCAAAAGCTTGTGCCGGTGCCGTTTCGGCAGCTTGCGTGGTATCTTCCTGCTGGATTTCGGTTTTGGAGGTTTCTGCTTGCTCGGTTTTGCTACATGCCGCAAAAATAAAAGGCATACAAAGAATGGCAGTACGAAGGAGAGTGGAAGTCTTCATTAAATTTCCTTATTGTTCGGGCATTTTTATGGAATTTATTGTATAGAAATTCACCTGTAGTGCAAATTTTAATCGAAACCTAAATCTGAGCGGCTTTAGTATTCATAATTAAAGCCAGAGAAGAGTAATTGGTGAAGATTCCATTATCAAAAACTGTACCATAAAACCCCATTTTGATATCGTTTTGGTGCAAGTTTGATCACTCTTGGCGCATAAATATTTTAGACACATTTTGTAGCATTTATTAAGTTTCAACTAACTGTTTTAAATCAATTTTTTAATAATAAAAAACTCTTTATATTTGGCATATTTTCTGCTTTTATTTATATACCGAATTAAAAGAGGAGAGCATATTACTTGAAGAACCAGACGCAATTCTCGATCAATCCATCATGTCTAAAAATAATTACAGTACATGATTAATTTAACGGCCTCTTGGTGAATTAATTCACTCATTTTGATTCCAAATAAGCCCCATAACCGTTGATGGGGCTTTTTTTGAGCTGCATTTCTGCCTTTTCTCCTCGTAATTAGCAAATTTCCCTACCTAAAACTGGCACGTTTTCTGCATTTCCCTAAGTAATACGAAATTTACATTCAGTAATACCGAGGAGATGCGCATGAATAATCAAAGCAAAAAAGCCAAGCTGCATCCATTTGCCCAATTTTTAATTGAACTGCTTAGCGTTCGCGCCGGGCTTTATGTCAAACAGGATTCACTCAAGGAAAGCAGACGTGTCTAAACCGAAATTGGCACGAATCAGTATCACCGTGCCGGAAACCACATTACAGGCCATGGATCAGAAAATTGTCGAGCAGCACTATGAAAGCCGCTCGCAGGCCATTGTCGACATGATTAACCGCCACCTGATTGATGAACTGGTTTCTCGTGATGAAGTCATGGTCGGTACGCTGACCCTGGTCTATGACGTCAGCCTGAAACCGTTACGTTCCCAGCTGGTCGATCTGCAACAGCAATATCTGGAACAGGTGATCAGCTCGCTGCATATCCAGCTGGATGATCAGAAAGTCCTGCAAGTGATGCTGATGCAGGGGGTAAGCAGTGATTTAAAAGAAATTAGTGAGCAATTTATTGCATTAAAAGGTGTGCTGAAAGGACACCTGGAACTGATGGATGCCGTGATGCCTCCCATTCCCCAAAATACCAATAAAGGAGTATTGTCATGAATACTTTATGGACAATTCAAGACTGGCAGAACGCCTACCAACAGCAGCAGATTCAGTTACAGGACCTGATCGATTATGTAGCATCATTTCAGAATGATGATCATGCCTGGATTTCAATTGCATCTGCAGAACAATTACAAGCACAAATTGATGCCTTAACAGGAAAATCACCAGCCGAATTGCCACTCTACGGTATTCCATTCGCAGTCAAAGACAATATTGATGTTGCCGGTTTCTATACCACTGCAGCCTGTAAAGAAGCTTCTTATCTCGCAACTAGCGATGCCACAGTCGTCGCTAAATTAAAAGCTGCCGGTGCTGTTGTCGTAGGTAAAACTAACCTAGACCAGTTTGCAACAGGCCTGGTCGGTGTACGTTCACCCTACGGCGCAGTAAAAAACAGCTTTAACCCGGAATATATCAGCGGCGGTTCAAGTTCGGGTTCATCAGTCGCGGTGGCCAATGGTCAGGTACCATTTAGTTTAGGTACCGATACAGCAGGTTCAGGCCGTGTACCGGCAGGACATAACAATATTGTCGGTTTAAAACCCACCAAAGGCTGGTTTTCCACTACGGGTCTGGTACCTGCGTGCCGCACCATTGATGTGATTTCGGTATTTGCTTTGACTGTGGATGATGCCTGGCAAGTGGCGCAAGTCATGCAAGGTTATGATGCCAGCGATGATTATTCCCGAGCACATCCTCAGAATGTTCCGAGCCAATTTTCCAAAGGCAAAATCGCCATTCCCGATACGCTGGAATTTTATGGCGATGCCGAAACTGAAAAGGCATTTCAACTGGCAATCGAGCGCGTACAAAGCTTGGGTTATGCGGTAGAGCCGATTGATTTTATGCCATTTCAGCAACTGGCATCAGCCCTGTATAATCGCTCTTGGGTTGCTGAACGGACCAGTGCCGTTGAAAAAATGGTAAAACGCGAGCAGACCCATGCCGTGATTGGTCAAATTATTGCACAGGCAGACCAGTTCAGTGCGGTCGATGTCATGCAGGATGAATATGAGCGCGCCCGACTCAGCCGCATCATTCAAAATACCTTGGCGGATTATGATGCCTTGATGGTGCCTACCGCACCGACCATTTATCGCATTGCAGAGGTAGAAGCGGATCCTCTGGTTAAAAACAGCCACATGGGCGCTTATACCAATTTTGTCAATTTTGCTGATCTGTCAGCTTTGGCATTGCCAAATAGCATCCGTGCCGATGGTTTGCCAACCGGTGTGACCTTTATTGCACCCGCCTGGATGGATGAAGCACTGGCCAAATTTGGGCAAAAATGGCAGCAGGCGAGTCAGTTAAATCTGGGAACCTCTGCACGTAGCTATGAAAAAACCACGGAAATTTCATCAAGTCATAGCGTCAAACTGGCTGTGGTGGGGGCGCATCTAACTGGTATGCCACTGAACTTTCAGCTGACCAAGCGTGGTGGCACGCTGATCAAGCAGACCCGAACCACTTCGCATTACAAACTTTATGCTTTAAAAAATACCACTCCGCCAAAACCTGGCCTGCAATACCATGAGAAAGGTTCTTCAATTGAAGTCGAAGTCTGGGACATTCCGCGTGCACTGTTTGGGGACATTGTTGCAGAAGTGCCGGCACCGTTAGGTATTGGCAATGCCCAGTTGATTGATGGTACATGGGTCAAAGGCTTTATTTGTGAAGGTTATGCGCTTGGAGATGCTACCGATATTACTCATTTTGGTGGCTGGCGCGAATTTATGAAATCAAAACAACTTTCAAATACTAAATTTAAATGTGAATGCATAGGGGAAGTCACAAAATGATCAAAAAAGCACTGATGTCAGTCTCTGTACTGTCTGTAATTTTATTGGCAGGTTGTGACAATACTGCCAAAGTTCCTGAACCGAATGCTAAGGCTGAAGGTAGTGTAAATACCAAACCAATTACGATCGGTTATAGCGACTGGCCAGGTTGGGTGGCTTGGCAAGTAGCGATTGAAAAAGGCTGGTTTAAAGAGGCAGGCGTAAACGTAGAATTTAAATGGTTCGATTATTCAGCTTCGATTAATGCTTTTTCAGCGAATCAATTGGATGCTGTATCGGTATCCAATGGCGATAACTTGGTCATCGCATCAGGTGGTACCAAAGGTATTATGGTCATGGCAACGGATTATTCAGCAGGGAATGATGTCATTATTGCAAAAAATGGCATTAACTCGATCAGTGATCTGAAGGGCAAACAAATTGCGGTTGAGAAAGGTCTGGTCGATCATCACTTATTAAATACAGCACTCGATGATGCTCAAATTGCACAAACTGATGTAACACTGATTAATGCTGTCACCAATGAGCTACCTCAAGTGTTCTCAAGCCCTGACGTTGTTGCTATTGCTGTTTGGCAACCTGTGGCAAATCAAGCGCTCAAATCTGTTGCAGGCTCAAAAATTATCTATTCTTCGAAAGATAAACCAGGCCTAATTTATGACACATTAACTGTGAATATGACGCATTTGTCTGCGCACAAAGAAGAATGGAAAAAAATCATTCAAGTCTGGGATAAAACGGTGAAATACATCAATGATCCTGCCACGCGTTCAGATGCTTTAGCCATTATGGCAAAACGTGTAGGTCTTGATGCAGCTCAATATGCCCAGTTCATTGATGGCACCCATTTATTAGATTTGGCAGCCAACAAGAAAGTTTTTGAGAAATCACAAAACTTTGACTCGATTTATGGCTCTAGTTATCACGTCAATGAGTTTAACTTTAAAAATGGTGTTTACACTACCAAGGTGGATGTGGATGGGGTGATTTATCCAGATTTGGTGAATGAATTACCATAACGGATACACATGGTATCTCATACTAAAGAATAGCGTCTCAAGGCGCTATTTTTTTATAATAATTTTCAACAGTTTATTTTCATCATTTATAATTTACTCAACATAACAGCAAAAATGGTAAGTTTGATGAAGGATTCAATCGCATTGTTTAATCAGATGCAAAATCTTCTCGACCTGAATCCAGCATTACGTAACACCGCAGAGCAGAAATTAAAGTCTTTATTTCATGAATTAGAGTACATACAGCAACAAGAAGAATTGCCACTACGTCTGAGAAAAATTCAAGAATTAAACAATCTACATTTTTTTGTCGATGCTTATCAACGTGGATACAAATGGAGCAGTATTCAAGTTGAAGCCTTATTAGACGATATTTATGAATTTGGCACAGATAAGGAAAAATCAGATGATTATTATTGCTTACAGCCGATTGTGATCAAGAAAAGGCAGATTGATGGTCAGGATTATTTTGAACTGATCGACGGTCAGCAACGTCTAACTACCATTTACATCATCTTGAGTTATCTCACCAAAGGTTCATTTTTTGAATTACGCTACGAAACTCGTAAGCAAAGTACTCAATTTCTAAATAAGCATATTTTTCAGTTGGCAAATCGCAGTGAAGCGACCTTTGATGAATACGTTGAGCATGATCCAGAGCTGAATAATATCGACAATTATTATTTCTTTAATGCCTATAAAACAGTTCAAGCATGGTTTAAAGCCAAAGCGCAAATCGCACTGGGGATTCGAGAGGAGTGGATCAATACTTTATTAGATGCAACCAAAGTGATTTGGTATCAAGCTGAAAGTCAAAACAATGAACTTGATGATAAAAAACAATCTATTGCGATTTTTCAACGGATCAATCAAGGTAAAATTGCACTAACAAATGCAGAATTATTAAAAGCTTTGTTCCTCAATGCACTTAAAGCGCCAAAAGAAGGCACTAGCGCAGAAACGTTTAAGATTAGACAATCTGAGTTGGCAAACCAATGGGACATGATTGAGCACACCCTACAAAATCCTGACTTTTGGGCTTTTGTTGCACCACATCAGCAAACCAACATCTATACCCGAATTGAACTCTTGTTTGATTTAATCAGTGGAAAATTTGTTGCATCTAAATCCTTGTCATATCAGCAGATACTTCAAAGAAAACAAGAATATTATACCTTTCAATACTTTGTAAAAGAGTTAAGCAATCCTGATCAGACCGTGACCGCGCTATGGAAAAAGCTTCAACAAGGATTTTATCGTTTAAATGAATGGTTTTCAGACGATGAAAGCTATCATCTGATTGGCTTCATTATCGGTCAAAGAATTAAAAGTATTAGTGAACTTTGGACACTTGCAGATAGTCAACGTGGGCGCGAAGAATTTCAAATTAAATTAAAACAGATCATCGCGCAGCATATTCGAAAATGCTTTGGACAAACCCAATCAACCGATCCAAAACAGCCTCTGATATTTGAAGATTTACATTATCTTGATCATAACCCCTCGATTATTTCATTGATTTTACTACTCAATCTTGATTTACATCGCCAACAAAACACACGTTTTCCATTTAAGTCCTATTATGCAGAACATACCATTTGGAGCTTAGAGCATATCCATGCGCAAAACAGTGACATGAAGGACATTAATCTAGAGCATTGGTATAAAGAACAACAGGATCTTTTAGCTCAGACCACGGCTCAAGATATTTCGAGTGAACAAAAAGCGCAAATTTCACAAGCACTTGAAGTTTGGAATGCAGTTCAGACAGCTGAAACTTTAAAAAGCTATGTTGAGTTACAACAGCAGTATCTACAAAACGTCATAGAGCAAAGAACGCATAAATTAGACAATTTATGTTTATTGGAAAAACGCGATAATTCAGTTTTAAGCAATAAAGGTTTTTATAAAAAACGTAAAGCGGTGATGGATTTACAAAAAATAGAGCGTCGTTTTATTCCAATCGCAACACAGTGGGCATTTGCAAAATATTTTAATCCTGACGTAGAGGATTTTACCATTTGGAATCAAAAAGATCGTAATGCGTATCGTGTAGCCTTAATTCAGTGCTGGGAATATTATCAAGAACATTTATTTACAACAGCAGCGAGTGGTGAACAAGCATGAAATACAATTTTTGGTCGCTCATTGCTGAATATTCAATTCGAATTCCTGTCATTCAACGGGATTATGCGCAAGGTCGTCTGCATCCTAAAGTAAATATCATTCGACGTAGTTTTATTGAAAATATTTTGCAGCATTTAAACATGCAATCACAACTCGAACTTGATTTTATTTATGGGGCACAGCAAGAGGGGCATTTGGTCATCCTTGATGGTCAGCAACGTCTTACTACTTTATTTTTATTACATTTTTATTTGTATAGCCTCCAAATGTCAGTCGATCATGAGCAACGCGCTTATTTCAAAAAATTTAATTATGAAACACGACAAAGCACAGGGGATTTTTTAGAAAGTCTGATTGAGCATCACCATATTTGTTTACCCGATCAAAAACAGCAAAAAACGATCTCTATGCGTATTAAAAATGAGGGATGGTATTTTTCAGTTTGGGATTATGATCCGAGCATTCAAGGAATGCTAAACATGCTGGATGAAATTGAAGCGCAAATCAGCAAAAATCATGTTCAAGCTGAGCAATTATGGCAGCGATTAACTCAAGAGTTATGCATCAGTTTTCATTTTTTAGAGATGAAAGACTTTAATCTAAGCGATGAACTTTATATCAAAATGAATGCTCGAGGTGTGCATTTATCTGAATTTGAGAACTTTAAAGCTTGGTTAAACCAAAAAATACCGAGCGAATTTGCTGCAAATTTTTTCCATTGTTTAGATCAACAGTGGACAGATCTATTTTGGTCACTTAAACCTAAGCATCAAGAAAATATTGACGATATTTTATATGAATCTTTTAAAGTCACATGCAGCGGTTTGCTGGCATTGATGCTGAGTCAACAGGCAGATAAAAAAAATTGGGATACAAACCCGCACGCTTTATTGATTGATGATTTAAGAAAAATCATCAACCATGATCTGCAACAAAAGGCATATATAGATGTAAAACGCTATGATGAACTGTTTTATTTGAAACATTGTCAGCAGTTCTATGGCTTTATGAATTTTATTTATGTTTTAAAACATGATTATGTTCAGATCTTTAATCATATTCAGCCGTATCTGTTTGAAGATAAAAAAATCGTCTTACAGCAGTCTTATCAAGCATATATTTTGCTCTTTAATGTCTTTATTTACTGTCAACAGAAAGCTTATCTGGATATCAAATCAATCCAAGAAGATTTAGCGAAGCATCACCAACAATTTTTAGATTATTTTAATATTTCACGCAGAATTGTGATGAATCATGTGCACAATAATTTGAATGATTATGTTGAAAGTATTGCAGCTTTATCTCAGTGGGCGCAGGCAATTGATTTAAACAATGTTATTCAGAGTGTCGCCGTATTTAATGATTTTAATATCAAAATGAGTCAAGACTTTGCTCAGCAAATACGAGAAGAAAAGTATAAGGCTGAATTGATTATTAAAGGTTGGAATCAACAGCAGTTAGAACGTATTGCAGATCAAAAGGTATTTCATGGTCAAATCCAGTTTTTACTCGATTGGAGTCTGGATCCAGACACTACTGCACATGAACAGAAATTTATTCAATATGCAAATAAATTAATCAATTTATTTGAATGTAGTTTGGCAAAAGAAGATGCTAACGATCATTATCTTTTACAGCGCCTGTTATTGTGCTATGGAGATTATTTGCCAAAACGAAGCAGTAAATATACGTTTTGCCAGATGAATTTAAATGGCGACGCTCGATCACACAATGAAAATTGGCGTTTGGTTTTTAATCAAGAAACCATATATATTGACGGTCAAGTTTCAACCTTGCCATTCCTTCAGCAACTTTTAAATGATTTACCTGTGGAGTTTTCACGACAGGATATCATTGAAAAGATAGACACTAAAAAACAAATAATTCACGATTGGCGACGACTTTGCATTGATTATCCGCAAACAATCACGTACACCAAAAACAAATTATTGGATAAAACAGCAACAGACATTCATTTAATTCATCAAGAAAAGCGTACACGGTTTGTTGAATTAAGGAGTTATTGTTTAGGAATCAAACTACGTTCCGTATTTAAAGAACAGTATGCGATTGATTATAAAGACAGCCTATTTGTAGAGTTTCCTAATAGTGTTGAAATTAAAAATGATCAGTTACACCTTTACATTCGCTATGACAGTACAACTGATCGTTTTAAAACTTTTGCTTATTCATCAGCAGGTGATGAACGCATCATCATAGAAAAAGCCTTAGACAAAGATGCCGAGATCTTAGGGGTAATAAATGCATTTACAGCCATTTATCTGTCTAAAGATGCGTGCTCTGAGAAAATACATGAATAATGGCAATACCTGCAATGATAAAGCTTAGTCCAATCATGGCTGCGACATCCAAATGCTGTTTAAAGAAAATCCAGCCCACCGTGGAGATAAATACAATCCCTGCACCTGACCACATGGCGTAAGTCATCCCCATGGGAATGCTTTTCATGGTGAGTGAGAGGAAATAAATCGCGATCAGATAACCAATACACGTAATCACGGTGGGTTGCCACACCGTAAAACCTTTGGATGCATTGAGTGCAGAGGTCGCGATGACCTCTGCCACAATTGCAATCAGTAAATATAAATAAGCCATTGATATACCATTCTATTTACTGCTGCTCACTTTGGTCATTCGCGGAATGACAGGTAAGTCAGCCAATGCAGGATCAAGCTCATCTTCTTCGGCATGAACTAAACGATCAACTTTCTGACGGAGTTTCTTAAATTCAGGCGTGAGCATGACTTCAGGATCACGTGGACGAGGCAAATCTACTTCAATAATTTCTTTGATTTCACCTGGATTGGCTTTTAGTGCCACGATACGGTCAGCCAATAAAATCGCTTCATCCATATCATGGGTCACAAAAATAATGGTGATATCAATGTTTTGCCACAAATCCATCAAATGACGCTGCATTTTTTGTCGTGTATGTGGATCGAGTGCACCAAAAGGTTCATCCATCAATAAAATTTTCGGTTGATTCACCAAAGCCCGAGCAATCGCGACACGTTGCTTCATCCCACCTGAAAGTTGGTGTGGATATTGATTTTCGTATTTTTCTAAGCCAATGATATTAATCCATTCACGGGCTTGCGCTTCTGCTGTGGGGTTACTTTGACCTTTCATTAAAGGGCCAAACATCACATTTTCTTTCACGGATTTCCAAGGGAAAAGGGTATAGCCTTGAAACACCATGCCACGTTCTGGACTCGGGCCTTTAATTGCTTCGCCATCCACCAAAATTTCACCACTGGTATATGGGTCTAAACCCGCAACAATACGGCTAAATGTCGATTTACCACAGCCAGATGGCCCAATCACACAGATAAACTCACGGTTATGAATTTTTAAATCAATCGCATTTAAAATAGTGCGTGTGCTTTTGCCATGTTGAAAAGACTGGGTTAGTTGTTTGGCTTCTAAAATCACAGGACGCTGATAAATGGCATCAAAATACTCACGTGTACTGACTTGATTGTTATCCATTAGATTGCTCCTGCTTTCCATTTAAATAGGCGTTGACCAATTTTCATTAAGATCAAATCACATACCAAACCAATGACACCAATAATCAAGATTGCAGCAAAGACATTGTCAAAGTTTTGGTAGCGAGCTTGTTGTGTAATAAACCATGTTATCCCTGATGTACTTCCGATCAATTCAGCAACAATCAAATAAGTCCATGCCCAACCAAGTAGCACACGTAAATTACGATAAATTTCAGGTAAGGCAGCAGGAATTACCACATGAATTAAGCTTTTGAGTTTATTGGTACCTAAAGTAAAACCTGCTTCAATGAGGCTACGATCAACCAAACGTGTTGTATTTGCGATCAATAAAATTTGTTGAAATAAAGTACCAATAACAATAATGGCAATTTTTGGTGCATCGTTGATCCCTAAAATTGCAACAGCAAGTGCACCGAAGGCAGGGGCAGGCAAATACCGAAAAAACTCAACAAATGGTTCGGTGAGCTGTGAAATTTTATTGGAAAAACCACATGAAATTCCCAATGGAATTCCGATCAAGGAAGAGATGAAAAACGCGGTAAAGACCAATTGAATACTGTGCCATAAGCTTTGATGAAACCAAGGAGCATTGGCTTGTGCAGGTGGCGTGGTAAATGCTGTCACCAAGGCTTTTGCAACTTCGTGAGGGGCTGGTAAATAAATTGGATTGACTAAGATGCCTTCAGGTGGTGCAAGTCCTGCATCTACGGCTTTTTGTGCTTCGGCATAATAAATACTTTTATCAATACGGCTGTCAACTTGTAGGTAGCTTACGCTGCCTGATTGCGTAATTTGGACTTGTGGATGCCAGATAAATGGCAAATAACTGACTGCACACCAAATCAGAATTGGTATTAAAAAAGACCCCAAGCCAAGTAACATTTTGTTTTTTTGACTGAGTTCGCGTGCAACATAACTCATAATTGCTGCCCCTCAATATTACAATTTTAATAAAACGTAATACTGTGAAAGCAAAATAGATGCCAAATAAACTATGGCAATGCATCGAAGTGCAAAAATATTGGAGTTTCAGGAAATTTGCAAATTGATGAGACTGATGACTGTCCATAAATAGTTACATGCGTGATATTCATACTGATCAAGGTAGCAAGTATAGAAACAATATTTAAAACATAGGGGAAACTGTTTATTGATTCAGCAAATGTACGCTTACATGTCAAGCTCTGGGTATGGTAACAGGAGACAATCATCAAAACTGATTGAGTGTAAGCAAGCGCTTTTAGTTTTAAATCCTTGACTTGAAGTGGCATATTTTAGAGCGTAAGCCTGAGTGAGAACATGGTTTCTGGGTATTTTTGAGGGTATTAAGTGCTACCATACAGTTGAGAAGGCACTTATTTAAAACGGTAACTAATATGCTCAGGTTCATATAGCAATTTAGGGAGCAGTTCTATTTCTAAATAAAAATTACACCTCACATAATTTTTGCTAATATGTATTAAAATTGTTCACCAAAAGTAAATGGCATGAAACACATCCTTATTCCTGTGCTGGTGGTATTGGTGGTCGTGTTGGGTTACTTGGTCTATCACGAAGAAGCAAAGCGCAAACAGACCGAACTCAATCAGGTTTTGAATGAATCGGCAAATTTATCGCTCAAAAAAGCGGTTAGATCTGAAGTGCCAACCAAACAAGAAACTGATTAAAATTTATAGACTTCAGCTATACAGAGTGAATTACTTAATTTATCAAAGGATTGTGGCTGTCATTTCATCGTAAAAATTTAACTTTAATTCAAAAAACTGGAAATTAAAAAAAATCTCTATGGTATAATTTGCCAATTCAAAAACTCAATCAAGACACATTAAGTGTAGTTGGGTGTCTGATTGAATGGGGTAAAAATGAATAAGGCTGCATAAATGTTATGCGGCTTTTTTATTTACAATCTTGAAAATTGTATCTTGTTAAAATCAAACGCTTGATTGTGAATTAAGTTTATTTTTACTGCGTACTTTTTATGCGGCACTACCATTATTGCAACACAAAACAAGTTTGAGTAATGACTTAAGGTTTGTGCATGTTACTATTCAGTTCAATTACAGGGGCTAGGTCATGACGACTCCTAATCCATCTTCGGCAGGAATGCTTGAGCGCTTGTTTAAACTTAGCGAAAACAAGACCACATTCCGCACCGAGCTTTTGGCGGGTGTAACCACATTCTTAACCATGTGTTACATCATTATTGTCAATCCGATGATTTTATCTGAAACAGGGATGGATCATGGCGCGGTCTTTGTCGCAACCTGTTTAGCCGCTGCAATTGGCTGTTTGGTTATGGGGATTATTGCCAATTATCCAATTGCGCTTGCACCGGGCATGGGCTTAAACGCTTATTTTACTTATTCTGTATGTTTGGGTATGGGCGTGCCATGGCAAACCGCATTGGCTGCAGTCTTTGTTTCAGGGATTATTTTCATTGCCATCAGCATGTTTAAAATCCGTGAAGCGATTGTCAATGCCATCCCGATGTCATTAAAATTGGCTATTGGTGGCGGAATTGGCTTATTCCTTGCCTTAATCGCACTCAAAAATGCAGGTGTTATTGTTGATAATCCTGCAACTTTGGTTGGTTTAGGGGATTTAAAACAACCTTCAGTTTTACTGGCATTGTTCGGCTTTTTAATGGTGGTGGTGATGCATCACTTTAAAGTTCGTGGTGCGATTATCATCAGCATTTTAGTCCTCACTGCTATTTCAACCGCGTTAGGCCTGAGCGAATTTAAAGGCGTTGTAGGTGAAATCCCTTCTATTGCACCAACATTTATGCAGATGGATTTTGAAGGTCTGTTTACGGCTAGCTTAATTGGTGTGATTTTTGTCTTTTTCTTGGTCGATTTATTCGACTCTACAGGCACGTTGGTTGGGGTTTCACACCGTGCAGGTTTGTTAAAAGATGGCAAACTTCCTCGTTTGAAAAAAGCCTTGTTTGCTGACTCATCTGCAATTGTAGCGGGGGCAGCATTAGGTACTTCATCCACCACACCTTATATTGAATCTTCGGCAGGGGTTGCTGCGGGTGGTCGTACTGGTTTAACGGCAGTTATTGTTGGTCTACTATTTATTGCCTGCTTGTTCTTAGCTCCACTTGCACAATCTGTGCCTGGCTTTGCCACAGCACCTGCTTTGTTATTTGTAGGTGTGTTGATGATTCAAGGCATTGTACATATTGATTGGGATGACATCACTGAAGCAGTTCCTGCATTCTTAACCGTGGTGTTTATGCCATTTACCTATTCAATTGCCGATGGCATTGCGATGGGTTTTATTAGCTATGCGTTAATTAAATTACTTACAGGCAAAGCGAAGTCTGTGCCGTATATGGTATGGATTATTGCAGGATTGTGGGCCTTAAAATTTGCCATGTTTGGCGGTTAATATTCTCAAACAGCAAAAGGGTGTAAACTCAGTTTGCACCCTTTTTTCTTTCTTAAAATCTCCCATAAAATAGCAAAACAGGATGAAACATGAACCCATTAGAGCTAATTCGTGCATTGCCTAAAGCAGAATTGCATGTGCATATTGAAGGTACTTTTGAACCTGAACTGATGTTTGCCATTGCACAGCGCAACCAAATTGAAATTCCTTATCAGTCGGTAGAAGAAGTTAAACAAGCCTATAATTTTCATAATTTGCAGTCTTTTTTAGATATTTATTATGCAGGTGCACAAGTATTGGTGCATGAACAAGACTTTTATGATTTGGCGTGGGCTTACTTTGAAAAATGTGCTGCAGACCGTGTGGTGCATACTGAAATGTTTTTTGACCCACAAACCCATACTGAGCGCGGTGTACCATTTGCAACGGTCATCAATGGTTTACAACGTGCTTGCGATGATGCACAGACAAAATTAGGCATCAGCTCGCATTTGATCATGTGCTTTTTACGCCATTTGAGTGAAGAGGCGGCCTTTGAAACTTTAGAGCAAGCATTACCTTATAAAGATCAGATTATTGCTGTGGGCTTGGATTCGAGTGAAGTGGGGCATCCGCCTGCAAAGTTTGAACGTGTCTTTGCCAAAGCACGTGAAGCAGGTTTTTTAGTGGTGGCGCATGCAGGTGAAGAAGGCCCAGCAGAATATGTCTGGGAAGCATTGGATTTGCTTAAAGTAAATCGTATTGATCATGGCGTACGTTCAGAAGAAGACCCAGTGTTATTGCAGCGTTTAATTGCAGAAAAAATGCCACTCACGGTATGTCCGCTAAGTAATTTAAAGCTGTGTGTGGTTAATGACATGGCTCAGCACAATATTCGTCGCTTATTGCAACAAGGGGTGAAAGTCACAGTCAATTCTGATGATCCATCTTATTTTGGTGGTTATATGAATGATAACTTTATTGCGATTAACCAAGCTTTAGATTTAAGCAATGATGAACTGAAACAATTGGCAATCAATTCTTTTGAAGCCTCGTTCATTTCGGCTGAAGAAAAACAAAAATGGATAGATCAAATTCAGGCATTGGCTTGAACTTAATGTAATGCACACGATGTTAGATCACAAAAAAAAGCAGCTTGATTGAAGCTGCTTTTTGTAGGTCAGTGTTATGAATCGTTTAAAATTAAAGTTCTAGTTTGATGACTTGCCTTGTTGAGTCATACTGCGGAGTACGTCATCTTTATCAATAAAATGATGTTTCAGTGCGGCAAGCACATGACCGACCACCATTACACCTGCAAACCAAGACAAATAAGTATGTACAGGTTTTACAATGGCCAACAGCTCAGGGTTTTTATCCAACAAAGCTGGAATTTCAAATAAATACAGTACAGGCACAGGTTTACCTACGCTCCAGCTAAATAAACAGCCTGTAATTGGAATGGCAATCAGCATGAAATACAAACCCAAGTGCCCCAAATGTGCCAGAGTTTTTATGAATGGTGACATGCTGTTTGGCAGTTGTGGCGCAGGGTGGGTATAACGCCAAAATAGACGAATCACCATTAAAAATATAATAGGTGTGGCAATATTCTTATGTAAGGTAATTACATCACCTTTAAAGCTACCATCTGACTCATAACTTAAAAAATTACCACTAAAAAAGCCAACTGCCCATGCGGCAATAAATATAACTGCCATCAGCCAATGTAAAACTTGTGCGGTACGGGTGTAATACTGATTTGTCTGTTTCATGCTATGTTTCAGAGCAAAATTGATGTTTGCATGCTAAACAATGCGTTATAGGCAAAAAAGCACCTGTGTGCAACGGAGTGTTGAAAATCTGCAACGCTGCTGAAATGAGGCCAAAAAATAGTGATGGAAATAACAAATCACTATTCCTTCACTGCTGAAGTTTAGGCACAATAGCGGCATTGTAATGATCATCAGATCAAATGATCCTTAATATGGGAAATCTTTATGAAAAAATTACTTGCTGTATTGGCACCTGTAGCATTGGTTTTATCTGCATGTACCACAACCACGGGTACAACCACATCTGCACCAACAGCGACACAACAACTAGGCATGGCTGCAATTAAAATTGCAATTAATGCGAAATGTGTCACTGAGCTAAACAACATTCCTGCATGGCATACTGCAACTCGTGTAATGACACCAAATCAGAAGCAAAATATTCAAGCTGAAATTTGTGGCTGTGTGAGTGAAAAAGCACCACAAAACGTGACTGCAGTTGATTTGGCAACTGCTGCGATTGATCCTGCTGCACGTGCAACAATTGTGAGCAATGCAGTGTCTAGAACCATCAATGCCTGTGTAGCAGAAGCGGTTAGATAAGCTCATTCACTCAAAACTCAATATAGGCACATTATTGTGCCAAAATAGGCTGAATATTCAGCCTATTTTTCTGGAACATAGACATGAAAATTGCAGGTGTAGATGAAGCAGGGCGTGGACCTTTAGTAGGTTCCGTGGTTGCTGCTGCTGTCATTTTAGATCCGAATAACCCAATTGAGGGCTTAAACGATTCTAAAAAACTAACTGAAAAGAAACGTGAAAAGTTGTTTTTTGAAATTCAGGAAAAAGCACTGGCTTGGGCGATTGCAGACGCTTCTGCTGCCGAAATTGATGAATACAATATTTTACAAGCATCTTTGTTGGCGATGCGGCGTGCGGTAGAGGCACTTGCGATTCAACCAGCACATGTATTAGTGGATGGCAATAAAATTCCGCCGGGTTTAAGTATGTCATGCGATGCTGTTGTAGGGGGGGATGCTTTGCATCCAGAAATTTCTGCAGCCAGCATTTTAGCTAAAGTGGCGCGTGACCGTGAAATGATACTACTTGATCAAGAGTTTCCGCAATTTGGTTTTGCTAAACATAAGGGCTACCCAACCAAAGCTCACTTTGAAGCAATTGCCCAGCACGGTGTGATCGCTGCGCATCGACGTAGTTTTGCCCCAGTGCGTAAAGCGCTGGAATTAATGGAAAACTCACAGTAAGTTTCATGCAAAAATGCTGGAGATTACATTAAAAAACGTGTCACTTTGAAAAGCATACAGTAGAAAAATTTAAAGCGGCTCAATGGCCGCTTTATATTCAATCACATTTAATCGCTTAACGATTAAAGTCATTTTGTGAGTAGTTATCTTCTTCAAATGAAGGTTGATAATCTTGATCAAGGTGCTGTAAGTGCTCATGCATGGCACGTTCGTGTTGAATACGTTGATAAATTTCTTCACGATGAACCGATACTTCTTTCGGGGCATTTACACCAATACGAACTTGGTTACCTTTCACACCAAGTACAGTCACGCTGACTTGGTCCCCAATCATTAATGTTTCTCCGACACGTCGGGTCAGAATCAGCATGTTTATCTCCTTGCAAAATGCTAAACCTGCATTGATTTTTTAAAGCAAATTAAAAGTCACAACCACATAAAAAACAATTAAATTTTATCAGAATGTACCATTATTCATTTTATAAGATACACATCTGCCAAAATTTATAAAAGCATGTTGCTCAATATAACAGAGCCACTATAAAAAAAACTATAGTGGCTCTATTTTTTTGTACTTTTTCGCAAAATTTGTCAGACAATTACATTTTCTGACAGGGTGTATTAAGCGCGTGCGCTAGACTCGCCACTTTCACGATCTAGACCAAATACAGTGTGTAAAGTACGTACTGCAAGCTCTAAATAGTTTTCTTCAATAATGACTGAAATTTTAATTTCAGAAGTAGAAATCATGAGAATGTTGATGCCTTCATCTGCAAGTGCAGTAAACATTTTGCTTGCAACACCTGCGTGTGAACGCATACCTACACCTACGATAGATACTTTTACGATGTCGCCTCGTGTAGCGACTTCACGCGCACCAATTTCTTTGGCAGTTGCTTCAAGAATTGATTTTGCTTTGGCAAGTTCGCCACGGTTTACGGTAAAAGTAAAGTCAGTTGTACCATCTTCTTCTACGTTTTGGATGATCATGTCAACTTCAA
The DNA here is from genome assembly GCF_048537555.1 of Acinetobacter sp. A2. Classification (NCBI taxonomy): domain Bacteria; kingdom Pseudomonadati; phylum Pseudomonadota; class Gammaproteobacteria; order Moraxellales; family Moraxellaceae; genus Acinetobacter; species Acinetobacter sp. A2. The sequence continues at coordinate 1,865,081 of NZ_CP183239.1, read as the reverse complement.
CATTGGCAGCGCCAATAGGTGACAAGATTTTAGATGCAATACCTGGCTCATCAGGCACACCTAAAATAGTTAATTTTGATTCGTCACGGTTAAACGCGATACCTGAGATGATAGGTTGTTCCATGTTGTCTTCCAATTCAGTAGTAATGAGTGTGCCGACATTTTGTTTAAAGTCTTCGTCGAATGCGCCATCATCGTCATTATCAAAACTTGATAATACACGTAAAGGGACTTGGTATTTACCTGCAAATTCAACCGCACGAATTTGTAATACTTTAGAGCCTAATGACGCCATTTCTAGCATTTCTTCAAAAGAAATACGATCTACTTTTTTAGCTTTTGGTGCAACGCGTGGGTCAGTGGTATATACGCCATCTACATCTGTGTAAATTTGACATTCATCTGCTTTTAAAGCAGCAGCCAATGCAACGCCAGAAGTGTCTGAACCACCGCGACCTAAAGTTGTGGTATTGCCTTCAGCATCGAAGCCTTGGAAACCAGCAACTACAATCACACGACCTGCATCTAGGTTTTCAGTCAATACATCGGTATTGATTGATTCAATACGTGCTTTGGTAAAAGCGCTGTCAGTTTGAATACCAACTTGGCGACCTGTTAGTGATTTTGCTGCAACGCCAATAGAGTTCAGCGCCATCGCTAACATTGAAATCGTTACCTGTTCGCCTGTAGACACCATTTGGTCTAGTTCACGCGGGTCAGGGGTTTCGGTAATGGCTTTCGCGAGAGCGAGTAGGCGATTGGTTTCGCCACTCATGGCAGAAACCACAACCACTACTTGGTGGCCATGATCATGCCAGCGCTTCACACGACGAGCAACATTTAAAATGCGCTCGGGGGTACCCATTGAAGTACCGCCATATTTTTGAACGATTAGTGCCATAGTTGTTCCATATAAGCCATGACCCTGAATTACCGGTTCAGGGTCAGTTACACAAAAAGTGAAGTTATTTTGCCGCAAGCCAAGCAGTTAAATCTGCCATTACTGTTGCAAACTTCTCGTTAAGTGGCGCGCCACCTTGTGCCAAATCAGGTTTACCACCACCTTTACCACCTAGCTCTGTAGCCAAGTGTTTAATGATGTCACCTGCTTTAATCGTAGCAGTAAAGTCTTTTGCAACAGAAGCGATTAAGCTGACTTTATCGTCTTCTACACCTGCAAGTACAATCACTGCATTGTCGAGTTTAGATTTTACACCGTCGTGTAAGTTACGCAGTGATTTTGCGTCCATACCTTGAGCCGTTGTAATCAGCGTTTGACGACCCGCAATCTCTTGAACTTGGCTTAGAAGTTCTGTTGCTTGGAAGTTTGCCAATTTTTGATTGAGCTGTTCAATTTGTTTTTGAAGGCTAGAGGCAGTGTCGACCAAACTGGTGACTTTTTCTAAAGTCTGGTCTTTTTGCGCTTTTAATAATGCATTGATGCTGCTGATGTCACGTTCAGTTTTTTGAACGGCATCAACGGCTTTGCTGCCTGTAATCGCTTCAATACGACGCACGCCAGCTGCAACACCACCTTCAGAGATGATTTTGAATAAGCCAATATCGCCCGTACGTTTTACGTGAATACCACCACACAGTTCAATCGAGAAGTTTTTATCTTCGATCATAGAACCCATAGAAAGTACGCGAACTTCATCACCATACTTTTCGCCAAATAGCATCATCGCACCTTTGGCTTTCGCTGCTTCAATGTCTAATAGTTCAGTAGACACGGCAGTGTTGGCAATGACTTCTACATTGACCAAGCGCTCAATTTCTTGCAATTGCTCAAATGACACAGGTTGGTCATTGGCAAAGTCAAAACGTAAAATGTCAGAGGCAACCAATGAACCTTTTTGTTGTACATGCGCACCCAAAACTTGACGTAGGGCAGCATGTAACAGGTGTGTTGCAGAGTGATTGCGTGCAGTTGCTTCGCGGATATCTGCTTTTACAATGGCTTCGACCGTTTGCGCAGCTTTTAGGCTGCCCATCGTCACAATACCTTGATGGACAAATGCACCGCCAGATTTTTTGGTGTCTTGAACTTCAAAAATACCTGTTTCGTTTTTGAAGAGTCCTGTGTCGCCAATTTGACCACCGCTTTCTGCATAGAAAGGCGTTTGATTCAGTACGATTAAGGCTTCATCGCCTTCAACGACTTCATCAACTTGCTCACCATCTTTATAGATTGCGATGATTTGACCTTCGCCTGCAGTAGCATCGTAACCATCGAATTGAGTGTCACCTTCAATTTTCACAATCGAGTTGTAGTCAACAGCAAATTTACCTGCGTCACGTGCACGTTGGCGTTGTGCTGCCATTTCAACTTCAAAACCCGCTTCGTCAATGGTCAATTCACGTTCACGCGCAATGTCTGCTGTTAAGTCAGTCGGGAAGCCGTAAGTGTCATACAGTTTAAATACGACTTCGCCTGGAATTACAGAGCCTTTCAGTTGCGCTAATTCACCTTCAAGCAATTTCAAACCTTGCTCAAGTGTTTTGGCGAATTGCTCTTCTTCTTTCAGAAGTTGCGCTTCAATACGTGCTTGTTGTGCTGCAAGTTCAGGATAGGCATCACCCATTACTTCAATGAGTGGCTTCAACATTTTATGGAAGAATGAACCTGTTGCGCCTAATTTGTTGCCGTGACGTACTGCACGACGAATAATACGACGTAAAACATAACCACGACCTTCGTTAGAAGGGTTTACACCATCGGCAATTAGGAAGCAGCAAGAGCGGGCGTGGTCAGCTACTACTTTAAGTGAAGCAGGGTAGTCTACAGGTTTACCAGTTTGCTGTGCAGTTGCCTCAAGCTCAGTTGTGTCTAAACCAATAATTTCTGCTGCATTTTTGAGTAAGTGCTGGAACAGGTCAATTTCGTAGTTTGAATTCACATGTTGCAATACTGCAGAAATACGTTCCAAGCCCATACCTGTATCTACAGAAGGTGCTGGAAGCGGGTGTAATACACCATCTGCAGTGCGGTTGAACTGCATAAATACGTTGTTCCAGATTTCAATGAAACGGTCGCCATCTTCTTCAGGCGTGCCTGGTAAGCCACCCCAGATATGATCGCCATGATCATAGAAAATTTCAGAACAAGGACCGCAAGGACCTGTATCACCCATTGCCCAGAAGTTATCTGAAGCATATTGGCCGCCTTTGTTGTCGCCAATACGGATAATACGAGATGCATCTAAACCAATTTCTTTGTTCCAGATGTCAAACGCTTCATCATCGGTATGATAAACCGTGGCATATAAACGGTCTTTCGGTAGCGCCAACCATTGTTCGCCTGTTAGAAACTCCCAAGCAAATTTAATCGCATCACGTTTGAAGTAATCACCAAACGAGAAGTTACCTAGCATTTCAAAGAAAGTATGGTGACGTGCGGTATAGCCTACGTTGTCTAAGTCGTTGTGTTTACCGCCTGCGCGCACACATTTTTGAGAAGAGACAGCACGTACATAATCACGTTTTTCTAGCCCAAGGAAACAGTCTTTAAACTGGTTCATACCCGCATTGGTAAATAACAAGGTTGGGTCGTTGGCGGGTACTAGAGAACTCGATGCGACACGTGTATGCCCTTGCGATTCAAAGTAACGCAAAAATGCTTCACGAATTTCAGCTGATGTCATAAAACGAGTACTCACAACCAAGTCACTCCATAATTTCCGATTTGGCTAAACGCAAGACAGTCTGACAAAAATAATTCTTTTGCTGTCATGCAGGCTTAAAATTTTAAAAACGCCAAATTATAACGGAAAAAGCCATTATCACCAATCATTTTAGTGTGAATAGATGACAATTCTGACGCAAACTTTGTTGCGATTACGCAGAATAAATCTTTGCAATAGAAGATGATGAACATTTACATTCAAAGTAAGTGCTTACTGCGGGTCACGGAGTATGCCGAACTGCCATAAAGCGGAATGCAGAAAAGTTAAGAAAACGTAGATGTGCGGTAGAAAACCAAAGCTGATATTTTAATTTGCCGAATTAAACAACAAATTGCGTGAAAATTCGCAGAATTGATCTGATTTTTTTCAGTAGTTGAGCAAAATCTATTAACATAGCACTGCTTAAATTTTGATTTCATTATGAAAGGATCAGTCATGCAACGAGTGGCAATCAATGGCTTTGGTAGAATCGGGCGCAATGTGCTGCGGGCTTGGTTTGAAAATCCCAAAGACTTTCATTTTGAAATCGTGGCCATTAACGATATTGCCGATGTCGAAACTTTGGTGCACTTGTTTAAATATGACAGTACCCACGGTCGTTTTAAAGGGCAGGTCGAAATTAGTCTTGAAGATGAACAGGTTTTTCTGAATATTTCTGCGGGCTTGGCACAACTCAAAGTTCAGGTGCTGAATCAGGCGCAACCTGCACAGTTACCGTGGCAATCACTGAATGTCGATGTGGTTTTGGAATGTACAGGTCTGTTTCGTTCACGTGAAGCTGCGACCCAGCATATTACTGCGGGCGCCAAACGTGTCATTATTGGTGCAGCCCCATTCGATACTGTCGATGCTGCGATTGTCTATGGTGTCAATCATCACGAAGTCAAACCCACAGATCAAATTATTTCCAGTGTGTCGTGTACCACGCAGGCTTTAGTGCCATTGGTTAAAATTATTGATGATGCTTTTGGCATTAACACGGCTTTAATGACCGAAATTCACGCAGTCACAGCAGATCAAACTGTGCTGGATCAGGCGCACCGTGATTTACGTCGTGCCCGAGCATCAGGGCAAAATATTATTCCAACCACTTCATCTGCTTTGGGTGCATTAAAACAGGTGATGCCTAAAATGGCAGATCGGATTGATGGCTATTCTATTCGTGTGCCGACCATCAACGTCGCTGCAATTGACTTGACTTTTATTTCGCAGTCACCCATTACGGTGCACAAATTAAATCAGGTGCTGTGTGCTTCGGCCGCGCATGATTATGCAGAAATTATGCAAGTGACCGATGAGCCCTTAGTGTCGAGTGATTTTAATCATTCGCCTTATTCATTAATTGTCGATTTAAGCCAGACTATGGTGGTAGGGCATCAGGCCAAAGTTTTTGCGTGGTATGATAATGAATGGGGCTATGCCAACCGTTTACTCGACTTGTGTGAATCTTTTAGTCAGCGAGCGGCGTGATTTTTAGCTTGTACGGTTTGCTATACAAAGCCGCTAAAGCATGTAATAGTGATGGGTGTTTAGATGAAAATCCGAAGTTAATTCATTGATGAATATAACAAATTTAGCCTATAAGATTGAAAATAGAGTAGTGGGATGATGATTGTTTTATTGTGGGGATTTATTCTTTTGTTGGCGCTAGCCGTGATTTTTTTGATTTGGTTGCAATTCAGAAATCAGGCAGACAGCAACTCCGATGTGCAGCACCAACAACAATTGGAACAGAAAGTGTTGCATTTGGAAGAAAACCTGAAAAAGACGCTAGAAATTATGCAGGACTTGGCTAAAAAAATGCAAGTTCAGCAAGATGCTTTGGATAAAACTGTACAAAAAACCACGCAGTTAGAAATGCAGAATGCAGAGTTGGTCAATTTGTTAGCCAAAGCAGTTAAAGCGAATCAGAACTTTTAAAGAATTGCATTTTAATATCGTGTTGAATCAAGCTTTTTTTTACCGCATATTTCAGAAAAAGTCAGGTGCATGAGCAAAAGTATCATGCTAAACTAGGAGAAATCGGGTGTGCTCCCGATTTTTTTATGCGGATTCGTTCCGCGCAAACAAGAATTTAGGTTTACAACATGCCCATTTCAGAGACATGGTTATTACCTGATGGTGTAGCTGATGTATTACCAGAACAAGCGCAAGTCATTGAAAACTTGCGTCGTAAGTCACTGGATTTCCTCGCATCTCGAGGTTATCAGTTGGTGTACACGCCATTCATTGAATACATCGAATCTCTATCTTCTCTTTCAGAATCGAATCAAGATTTAGACCTTGCCACATTTAAAGTCATCGACCAACTTTCAGGTCGTTTACTGGGTGTGCGTGCCGATATGACGCCACAAGTGGCACGTATTGATGCGCATGTACATCCTGTGGATGGCGTTGCACGTTACTGCTATGCAGGTACAGTTTTACATACTAAACCACAAGGTTTTAATACCACACGTGCGCCGTTGCAATTGGGTGCAGAATTATTTGGTTCAGACAGCATTGATGCCGATGTAGAAATGGTTGATTTGATGATCAGCCTACTACAGGAAGCGGGTCTGGCCGATGGCGTGCATTTGGACTTAGGTCATGTGGGTCTGTTCCGCAGCTTGGTTCAACAGGCAGAGCTAAGCAAAGCGACTGAACGCCAATTGTCAGATTTATATCAGCGTAAAGCATTGCCAGAACTGGCTGACTTTACTCAAGATTTAAACTTTGGTTCAGATTTCTATGCCCTAGGTCGCTTTGCCAGTGATTTAGATGCCTTACAAGCCAATTTAAGTGCTACAGTATTGGAAAATCCTGAGTTTAAGCAGGCTTTTGATGCAGTGAAAGCAACACAGGCTGAAATTCAGGCACGCTGGCCAAATCTACATATTGGTATTGATGTGGTAGAGCTACGTTCATATCACTATCACACTGGCTTAATGTACGCAGTGTATGCGCCAAATCGTGCTGCGCCATTGGCTCAAGGTGGCCGTTACGATGGTATTGGTCAACACTTTGGACGTGCACGCCCTGCAACAGGTTTCTCATGTGACTTGTTTGTATTAAGCGCAGGCCGTTTTGAATCAGCAGCCGTTGTGGTTGCACCTAAGGGTACTCAGGCAGATTTGCTTGCTGCGGTTCAGCAAACTCGTGCGCAAGGCTTTAGTGTAATTCAATTGTTGGGCAATGATGATTTAAACTCAGTTCCATACGCAACGCACCAATTGGTACTTGCAAATGGTGAGTGGACTGTCGAAAAAATTTAATCGCCAAGGCATGTTTCATGTCGCAGGTCTTGGTTTTCAATTTTAACAGCATGATGTAATGAGGCTATTATGGGCAAGAATGTTGTGGTACTTGGTACCCAATGGGGCGACGAAGGTAAAGGTAAGATCGTCGACCTGCTCACAGATCAGGCGGCGGCAGTCGTTCGTTATCAAGGCGGACACAACGCAGGCCATACTCTCGTGGTTGGTGGTAAGAAAACTGTATTACACCTCATTCCATCAGGTATTTTACGTGAAAACGTACTGTGCTTAATTGGTAATGGTGTTGTACTTTCTCCTGAAGCACTCATTAAAGAAATGGGTATTTTGGAGCAAGAAGGCGTGCCAGTGAAAGAGCGTTTACGTATTTCACCAAACTGTCCGCTTATTTTGCCAAACCACATTGCGCTTGACCAAGCACGTGAGAAAAAACGTGGTAATGCCAAAATTGGTACTACAGGTCGCGGTATTGGCCCTGCTTATGAAGATAAAGTTGCACGTCGTGCGATTCGTGTTGCTGACTTGGTTCGTGGCGGTGAAGCATTACGCGCTCAATTGACTGAATTATTGGACTATCACAACTTCCAATTGACACAATACTACGGTGTTGAAGCAGTTCAGTTAGATGAAGTTTTAGCGCTATGTGACCAATGGCGTGAAGTGATTGCACCATTAGTGGTTGATGTAACGACTGAAATTCATAATTACCGTAAAAACGGTGACAACATTATGTTTGAAGGTGCGCAAGGCTCATTGCTTGATGTTGACCACGGTACATACCCGTATGTGACTTCATCGAATACAACTGCGGGCGGTGTAAGCTCAGGTTCAGGCTTAGGTCCATTACATTTAGACTACGTTTTAGGGATTACCAAAGCTTATACCACACGTGTTGGTGCAGGCCCATTCCCAACTGAGTTGGTGTATGACGCAGCAAATGACGTAGGTGATGCGATTGGTAAACACTTAGGTACCGTGGGTCACGAGTTTGGTGCTTCTACAGGTCGTCAGCGTCGTTGTGGTTGGTTTGATGCCGAAATTTTACGTCGTTCAGTGGATGTAAACTCACTTTCTGGTATCTGCTTGACCAAGTTAGACGTATTGGACGGTTTAGAAGAAATCAAAATCTGCGTAGGTTATGAAAATACCGATTCAGGTTGCGTAGGTTCTTCTGATGCGCTTGCATACGAAAACTTAAAGCCAATTTATGAAACAATGCCAGGTTGGTCTGAATCAACTGTGGGCGCGACCAGTGTAGAACAATTGCCTGAAAATGCAGTGAACTACATCAAACGTCTTGAGCAGTTAATTGAATGTCCAATCGACATTATTTCTACAGGTCCAGACCGCGCAGAAACGATTGTATTACGTCATCCATTTGATGCTTAAGTCGTTGTGCTTTAGCATAGCATTTAAGCTCTGATGATGTATTCAGCCCTGTCTAAATGATGGGGCTTTTTATTGCTGTTGTTTCAGTTTCAATAGCGACTCATTTTTGGAAATATTATAGATGATGCTGAGTGAGTTGTTTTTTCAAGACTAAAGTTGCAGATGACTGGCGCTGTGCAGAGCAGGGTGGCTTGTTACAATGGCTTTAGAAAATTAAATTTAATTAAGGTTATGCAGGATGCATAAAAATATTACCAGTACGATTTTTTATTCTTTATTGTTTGCGATGGGCGGCGCACCGACCATTGCCATGATGCTGATTTTATCGCAAAAGCATGATCCGAATATTATGTATCAGGCATTTATTGGTTTAAGCGTTATTTTTGCCTGTATTTTGGTGCCACTGATTCTGATTCAAAATGCTTACCTACTCTACAAACGTAAAAATCCAGAAATGGAAGAAAAAGTAGAAGTAGTGTCTAAAATTTACTTGGGTTTAAATGTTTTCTGTTTAGTATTTTGGTTGTGTTATCAATTTCTTTACTGAGGCAGTTATTGATCGCTTAGACATACAATCTGTACACAGCTTGGGCGTTGTTTACATAAATGATATGATTATGAAGTGATTATAGATTTAAAGCCTTGAATTGATTTCATATAATTGATTGGTATGAAGATAGCTCGCAAGGCGGAGATTATTATAATGAACAAAAAACTGATGTTAAGTTTATGTGCCGCAGGCGCAATCACAGTTTCAGGGTGTACCACTGTTGCAGACATGGCGGGTGCAGATACTGCGACCCTAAATGCAACTGCAACCAAAAGCTATAACGAAATGGTGCAAGATGCACGCAATAAAAATCAGTTAGACACGAGTTCAACCACGTATAAACGTATCAATACTGTGTTTCAGCGTTTGATTCCACATGCCAACCAAATGAACCAAACTGGTCAGCCTTTCCAGTGGCAATTGGCGGTACTCAAATCTGATCAAGTCAATGCTTTTGTCGCACCAGGCGGTAAAGTAGTGTTCTACACAGGTATTGTGAATAAACTGAATTTAACCGATGCCGAAATTGCCGCAATTATGGGGCATGAAATGGTGCATGCCTTAGAAGAACACGCGAAAAGTAAAATTGGTGCACAGGCCTTAACCAATATTGCCTTGAACGTAGGTTTAAGTGCAGCAGGTAATAACGTTGGTCAATTGGGTGCAGCAGCAGCACAATTGGGTACGCAAATTGGGATTGGCTTGCCATATTCGCGTAATTTGGAAGGTCGTGCCGATCAGGGCGGTTTAATGCTGATGGCACGTGCAGGTTATAACCCGCAAGCTGCTATTACCCTTTGGGAAAAAATGAACAAACTTGAAGGTGGCGGTGGTGCATCGTTCTTGTCAACACACCCATCGAACAGTCAGCGTATTGAAGCAATGCGCAAAAACTTACCTGCAGCTCAGGCAATTTATAACCAAAACCGTCGCTAAGATAATATCGGTCAGTAAGACAGATGAATAAAAGAAAGGATGTGCATGGAAATGCGCATCCTTTTTTTAAAATTTTTGACTTTAAACAACATAAAAATGGTGCGTTATAGCTGAACTTATGTTTTCAATTTAAACGCCAGCTCACTTATTTATTTCAATTTCTAATTTTATTTTAAAGCAGTGCTTAAAATGAAATTAGGGTGCTGGATTCGGTTGCTGACGATGAATAGCTTCAATGCCCTGTAGCACTTCTTCAGATAAATTGACATCAAATGCATCAATATTTTCTTTAAGTTGTGCCATAGTAGTTGCTCCAATAATAGTACTGGTCACAAAAAATTGTTGCTTAATAAAGGCTAATGCCATTTGCGTTAAGCTCAAGCCATGCTGCTCTGCAAGTAGGGCATATTGCTCTGTGGCCCATTCACTTTCAGGGTTGCTGTAGCGGCTAAAACGTGAATATAAAGTGACGCGTGCACTGGCAGGACGTGCGCCGTTGCGGAATTTACCAGTTAAATAGCCAAAAGCCAAAGGAGAGTAGGCAAGTAGTCCTACACCTTCATAATGGGCAATTTCAGACATGCCAATTTCATAGCTACGGTTGAGCAGGTTATAAGGGTTTTGTACGCTGACGAATTTGCTTAAACCAAGCTGTTCTGCCAAGTGTAAAAACTTCATGGTGCCCCATGGAGTTTCATTGGATAGACCGATATAACGAATTCGCCCTTTTTCAATTTCCTGCTGCAATGCAGTTAAGGTTTCGGCCAAGTCAGTGACTTCCTGGGTATTCTGTGCTTCTGGGTTGCCATACCCAAGCTTGCCAAAAAAGTTGGTTGGGCGTTGTGGCCAGTGTAGTTGGTATAAGTCGATATAATCGGTTTGTAGGCGTTTTAAATTGCCATCCAAGGCTGAGCGAATATCTTGCGCATTAAAGCGGGTTTTGCCATCTCGTATATGGCTACCACCTTGTGATGGCCCTGCAATTTTTGAGGCTAGAAATATTTTGTCACGTCCGCCACGTTGGTGCAGCCAGTGACCAATCATGGTTTCAGTCGCTCCTTGGGTTTCTACTTTGGGTGGAACAGGGTACATCTCTGCGGTATCCCAAAAATACAAGCCACGTTCCAAGGCATAATCCAGTTGTTGGAAGGCATCTGATAGCGTGTTTTGCTCACCAAAGGTCATGGTGCCCAAGCAGATTTCTGGAACTAAAATACCCGTCTTTGCCAATGGTTTAAATTGCATATTGCCTCTCGCTCAAGATTATATTTATGAAGTGATGTTATAAGAGGCTAAACCATTTTGAACCGTTTGTGGCAGTTAAAATTGCTGATGCTTTGTAATGGTCGTAAGAATTGTATTTTTATATTTGAAAATGGCTATAAGTTTTATGCAGGCAATAAAAAAGCAAATCCGAAGATTTGCTTTTTACTTAGCATGAGTATGGCTTATTCGTCATCAAAGTCGCCATCAGTGGCTTCATTTTGCTCCAAAGAAGCATCAAAAATTAGAATGGCTTTACCATCAGTTTCAATCATGCCTTGCTCTTCAAGCGTTTTCAGTACACGACCAACCATTTCACGTGAACAACCCACAATACGGCCAATTTCCTGACGTGTAATGCGAATCTGACGACCATTTGGTAAAATCATAGCTTCTGGCTGTGCAGAAAGGTCAATCAAACAACGTGCAATACGACCAGACACATCAATAAAGGCAAGGTCAGTCACTTTACGTGTAGTATTTTTTAGGCGACGTACCAACTGTGCAAATACTGCATAGCTTAAATCTGGATATTGTTTGCTAAGTTCGTGGAAATTTTCGTATGTAATTTCCGCAATTTCACACACATCACGTGTACGAACTTCTGCAGTACGTTGTGGATTTGATTCAAACAGGCCCATTTCCCCAAAAAAGTCACCTGGATTCAAATACGCAACCACAATTTCACGATCATCATCTTCGCGAAGAATAATTGATACTGAACCTTTTAAAATCAAATACAACGATTTAGATTCAGTCCCCGCATCAACAATAGTTGTCCGTTTTGGATAACGGTTGATGTACGCACGTTTTAATAATGCTTTCACCGAGTCCGGCAGTTGCCCTGGGGACAATGCATCGGTGCTAAGCTGCGAAAAGTTTGAAGTCATGCTAACGGTTCCGAAAATGGATAAATAATAGATCGCACAAGACCTAGTCTGAACTTGTCACACAGTAGAGATGAAATTCCTTATCAACTCAAGTTATGTTAGTGTACAAATACCCGTGTAAATTTATAGCTTTTTTTAGGTAGTTGCAATGCAAACAAGTGTTCAATGGTTAGAGAACGTTGCTTTTGAAGCCAAATCGGAAAGTGGTCATTCTGTAGTGATGGATGGATCTGCAGAATATGGTGGTGAAAACCGTGGACCACGTCCTATGGAACTGATCTTAATGGGACTTGGTGGGTGTGCTTCGTTTGATATTGTGACTATTTTAAAGAAATCGCGCCAAGAAGTGACCCATGTGGAATGTCAGTTGAAGGCTGAACGTGCCGATAGCATCCCTGCAGTTTTTACTAAAATTCACTTACATTTTGTGGTCAAAGGCAAGGCAGTCAAGGAAAAGCAGGTTGCCAAGGCTGTTGAACTTTCTGCAGAAAAGTACTGTTCTGCAAGTAAAATGCTGTCAGATGGTGGTGTAGAAATTAGCCACGATTTTGAAGTTATCGAACAAGAATGAGTTATGACTAGATAGTCAGTCAATGATTGGTATTTTATGCCAATCATTGTTTCAAATTGTATATTTCACCACTTCCTCCTTATTAAATTATTGATATACAACTGTATATTGATTAAATCCACATTATAAAAAATTACCAGATTAAACTTGAAATCTACACTAATCAGTCCAATATTATTACTAAAATCTATCTGTTAATTTTAATTAAGATTTTGAAAAATATATAAAAATTTAATTGAAATTTACATCAGCGTTCCCATATATCCATCAAGTACACAATTTGTTGTGAGGAATAACAAGAATGCGTTTTGAAAAGTTTACCAACCGCTTACAGCAAGCCCTATCTGATGCCCAGTCTCTCGCGATGGGGAAAGACCATACCGCCATTGAGGGTATTCATTTATTAGCGACTTTGCTTGAAGAAGCGTCCAATATCAGCTTATTACAACAAGCAGGTGCAAATTTGCGTGATTTGCAAAGCAAGTTACAGCAAGCGATTGCCGATGCACCAACTTTGGCCAATCCAACAGGTGATATTAATTTAAGCCCAGAAGCGGTTAAAGCGCTGAATTTGGCAGACAGCTTTGCCCAAAAAGCAGGTGATGAGTTTTTATCGACCGATTGGGTAATACTTGGTTTGGCTGAAGTGGGCGCAACCAAAACACTACTTAACAGTGTGGGTGTGACTTCAAACAGTTTGCGTAGCGTGATTGACAAAATTAGAGGGGATGAAAAAGTCATGAGCAATAATCACGAAGATCAACGTGACTCACTCAATAAATACACCATTGATTTAACCGAACGTGCGTTGGCGGGCAAGCTAGACCCAGTCATTGGCCGTGATGATGAAATTCGCCGTACAGTTCAGGTGTTGTCACGCCGTACCAAAAATAACCCTGTGCTTATTGGTGAGCCGGGTGTAGGTAAAACGGCAATTGTTGAAGGTTTGGCACAGCGTATTGTGAATGGTGAAGTGCCTGAAAGCTTAAAAGGCAAACGTGTTTTATCTTTAGATTTAGGCTCGTTATTGGCAGGTGCGAAATATCGTGGTGAGTTTGAAGAACGCCTGAAAGCGGTACTGAAAGACTTGGCCAAACAAGAAGGCGAAGTCATCTTATTTATTGATGAATTGCATACGCTTGTGGGTGCGGGTAAAGGTGATGGTGCAATGGATGCAGGCAACATGTTGAAACCTGCATTGGCACGCGGTGAGTTGCGCTGTGTAGGTGCAACGACTTTAGATGAGTATCGTCAATATATTGAAAAAGATGCTGCTTTGGAACGTCGTTTCCAAAAAGTATTGGTAGATGAGCCAAGTGTAGAAGACACCATTGCAATTTTACGTGGTCTGAAAGAGCGTTATGAAGTGCACCACGGGGTGAAAATTTTAGACTCTGCGATTATTGCAGCCGCTAAAATGTCGCATCGTTACATTACAGACCGTCAGCTTCCTGACAAAGCCATTGACTTGGTGGATGAGGCCGCTTCACGAATTAAAATGGAGCTGGATTCTAAACCTGAAGCTTTAGATAAATTAGAGCGTCGTTTGATTCAGCTAAAGCTGCAACTTGAAGCAGTGAAGAAAGATGAAGATGCTGGTAGCCGTGCCGAAGTTGCGCATTTAGAAAAACAAATTATTGAAGTTCAGAAAGAATACAATGATTTGGAAGAAGTCTGGAAAGCTGAAAAGACCTTAGTTGAAGGCACCAAGCAAATTCAGACTCAACTTGATCAGGCGCGTATGGCATTGCAAAAAGCACAGCGTGAAAATGACTTGGCTGAAATGTCACGTTTGCAATACGGTGTGATTCCTGAATTGGAAAAACAATTGGCGCAAGATGAGTTGGTTGAAGAGAAAGAAGAGCCAAAATTATTGCGTAACAAAGTGACAGACAATGAAATTGCAGAAGTGGTCAGTGCTGCAACGGGTATTCCTGTATCGAAAATGCTGCAGGGTGAGCGTGAAAAACTGCTGAACATGGAAGACTTCTTGCATAAACGTGTTGTTGGGCAAGAAGAAGCTGTGGTAGCAGTGTCGAATGCAGTACGTCGTTCACGTGCAGGGCTGTCTGACCCTAACCGCCCAAGTGGTTCGTTCTTGTTCCTTGGCCCGACAGGGGTAGGTAAAACAGAACTGACCAAAGCTTTGGCAAACTTCTTGTTTGACAGCGATGATGCCATGATTCGGATTGATATGTCTGAATTTATGGAAAAACACTCAGTGAGCCGTTTGGTTGGTGCACCTCCAGGCTATGTGGGTTATGAGGAAGGTGGGGTACTCACCGAAGCAGTCCGTCGTAAGCCATATAGTGTAGTGTTGTTTGATGAGGTGGAAAAAGCCCATCCTGATGTGTTTAACATCTTGCTGCAAGTGTTGGATGATGGGCGTTTAACCGACTCTCAAGGCCGTGTGGTGGACTTTAAAAACACCGTGATTGTGATGACCTCTAACCTTGGTTCGCATGATGTACGTGAATTGGGAGATCATCCAAGCCGTGAGGAAGTACGCACCGTGGTAATGGCTGCTGTATCACAACATTTCCGTCCCGAGTTCATTAACCGTATTGATGAATTGGTGGTGTTTCATTCACTGGAAAAAGCACAAATTCGTGGTATTGCCGATATTCAATTGGATCGCTTACGTGCACGTTTAAGCGAGCGCGATTTGAGTTTGTCGATAGACGATTCTGCGTTTGATCAATTGATTGATGCAGGTTTTGACCCTGTTTATGGTGCACGTCCATTGAAACGTGCAATTCAGCAACAAGTTGAAAATACGTTGGCGCAAAAAATCTTAGCAGGTGATTTTGTTGCAGGCGATACGATTTTAATTAAAGCTGAAGCAGGGCAATTGGTGTTTGAGAAAATGAAACTCAGCTAATGCTGCGTCTGTTAATTATTTTAAGAAAACCCAGCTTCGGCTTAATGCCAGTCAGTTAAGAAATTGACTGGCATTTTCTTGGATATTTTTGTGCTTTAATTTTCACTACTCGCGGACATTGCCTTTTCCTTTTTTCAGGTAATACAAATATTTTAGATTGTTCAAATAATTGTGCTAAATGTTTGGGTAGATTTCCTGCTGATTCTAAAGGTGTGTGCCTTAAGATATTGATAATACTCATAGATGCAATATGGAAACTGATCCTTAAAGGACTCACCTTTGCATGTTCAGCGATAAACCTCATCTGTCTTCTTAAGATATTATAAGCAATAAATACCCCCCACAATTCTTGATAGACCAAATCAGGTTGTTTGCTTCTTAAAATTCTTGCATCCTGTAAATCACTTTTAATTTCCCGATAACACATTTCTATTTCCCAACGCTGGATATAAAGCATTGCAAGGTCTTTGAATGGATAAACTTTAGAATCTGTTAATGATGTAATGTAACGTCTTATTTTTCCTGCATATTCAACTTCAATTAAACGTGCTTCCCAATAGTCACCCAATGACGGATTTATCTTTTTTGCTCTTGCTGAAACAGGCATTTTGATCTGAAAGTCATGGGCCGCATTATGATGAATCACTTCATAACGCAGGTTGTCCTTTGCTCGCATCAACCAATGACTCTCTTCTGCCTGAGATTGCCAACTCACTAAAAAATCAGCAGAGAAGTAAGCACGATCAAATAGGGTAATACTGCGAACTGGTGCTTTTAATTGACTGGCTAAGGTTAATTCACCTTGATCCATACTGCCAATTTGGGCATCAATCATTTCATGTGTATTGGTATTCACCAGGCAAGTCGCTCTGACTTGTGGGTAAGGGGCAGCTGCTGTTTTGCCTTTGGATGAACCAAAGTGCTTAAAGTTTTCTTCTGTATGAGGCATAGACCAAACCACACCATCTACAGCACAAACGCATAGACCGTGAAAGTTGCTATATTGTTGTTGTGAGTCTTTAAACCATGCCTGACTTAATGTCGAAAATAAAGCACTCATGGGCTCTAAGCCTAAGCGCTGTCTTGCTTGTACGGATGCACTCGGTACACAGTATTCTGCCGTACCGAAAACAAGTTGCAATTGTTGAACCACATACCAAATCGGTTGATTTCGAAATAGAGCAAGTCCGATTACCAGCCAAACAACATGTTCAGCAGGCAGTTTTCTTTTTCGAATTGATGCTTTACCTGTTTGGTTTAAGCAATCTTCAATCCAGTTTAAATCAATCAATTCACTGAATTGTGAAAGTGAAGGTAGGGTTTGTTTTAATGTTAAATCTAAATTCTGAGATAAATTCATAAAAAAAGAGCGTATTTACATACGCTCTTTTTACAGTATTTTAACTTTTTTTGCTTAACTGACTGGCATTACAGCTTCGGCTGGGTTTTTTGTAACTGACAATTTAGGTCACATAAGTAAAATTTTTGGTTAAAAATGACAGCTATTTTAATTATTTTGTGATGGATACTATATTTAAGTGATTTATTTGCAAAACAATTATCTTTTTTTTGTTTAAATTAATTATAATTTTTGTTCAATAAGAATAGATAAATTCTGAGCAGAATCTATGTCAAAAATAGTATGGGGTGGAATGGGGCTTGTGGTGTTGGCGGGGGCTGTCGCTGCGGGCAATTTGTATGCCGATAAAAGTCTAAATGCGCATTATCAGCAAAGTTTAAAACCTGCACCGAATATGAATGTGCAATATACAGATTATAAAATGGGCGCTTTGCAAGGCTCTGCAAAATGGAATGCGAGCTTTGTACCTGACCCATGTAATGCCAAAGAAAAATTAGTGTTTAATGGTGACGATCAAATTCAGCGTACATGGAAAGGCTATACCATTCATTCACAACTTGATTTAGTGCAGGGAACGGGTGCATACGCTGAATTTTTTAAACAGCCTTTGAAGGTGACGACTCACGTCAATTGGCTTGGGGTATCGACCACACAATTAAAAACACCTGTTATAGAAAAAAAAGAGGGTGCGTTTCATACTAAAATTGAGCCAATGCAAATTGAGTTTCAGGCCAAACAAGTACAGGGACAGCATAAAATCTTAAATATGAGTCTTGATTTGCCAGCCTTAAGCATACGTGATGAATTTGGAAATACCCAATTGAAAGGTATGCATTTTAAAACCAATCAAGCCTTGAATGCTCAGGCTTTAGAGCCAGGTTATTTCCAATTTAATATTGCTGAAATGCAGCGCCAAGACCGTGAAGCACACGCTTCAGGGCAAATGAAAAATCTAAGTTGGCGTATGGATACGCAATTGCATGAACGTACAGTTGATATTCAATCCAAATTCAAAATTGCTGAATTGGGTTTAGACAATGTACCCGCAATGCAAGATTTGCAGTTCAATTGGGATGTTAAAGACTTACAACGCACGAAAACGCAGACCTTCTTTGATATTATTCAAAAACAAAGCAACTCCTGCTTAGAAGCAGAAAACTTTGAAAAAGATGCAAGACAGGCAATGATTGCAATCATTAATGATGGTTTTAAGTTTGAATCGAAGCACAATCAGCTGAAATTAGGTACTGGTAGTATTCAGGCAGATGTTGTTGGCAAAGTGATGCCAGGGCATCAGACCACCTTAGAAGGTTTGGCAAAAATGTTCCCAAGCTTATTAGAGGCACAAACCGATGTAAGCTTTAATAAGCAAGTGGTTAAAACCATGATGAATAACTATATGCGTGCAGCAGGTAAAAGCATGTCAGATCAGGAGCTGGAGCAAATGCTGAGTGCGATGCAAAGCAGCCAGCAAATTCATCGCGATGGTGATGAGTTTAAATTGTCTATGTATTATCAATATGGTGAAAAGAAGTTTTTAACACCGCAATAATTTATCTATTGCTTAAAACAAAGCCTGTTCAATTGAACAGGCTTTGTTTTATCAGCAATTATTTTACTTAAACAGGTAGATGCTGGATTTTCCAAGCACGGTGGATTTTAGTGTTACGTTTGAAATCTGGACCAATGGTTTCATGGCTAATTTCTTGCACATCAAACATAGCTTCAATTTCTTCATCCATTTCAAAGCCACGGTAATTGTTAGAGAAGTACAGCGTGCCGCCTGTGGTTAGACGGTTCATGGCACGCTTAATTAAAGATACGTGGTCACGCTGTACATCAAAGGTTCCATAGAATTTTTTGGAATTCGAGAAGGTTGGCGGGTCAATGAAAATTAGTTCATATTGCTCATGGCCTTCCTTGAGCCATTCAAAACAGTCGCTAGCAAAGAATTGATGCTGTTCATCTGCATGGTCTACAGTCAAACCGTTCAGTACGAAGTTTTCTTTAGACCAGTTTAAATAGGTGTTAGATAAATCGACACTGGTGGTGCTTGCAGCCCCGCCAAGTGCAGCATGCAAACTTGCAGTTGAGGTGTAACTGTATAAATTTAGGAAGTGCTTACCACGTGCTTCTTTGGCAATGCGTAAACGCATTTGACGGTGGTCTAGGAATAAACCTGTATCTAAATAATCCGTCAGGTTGACCAAAATTTTCGCTTGACCTTCTTGCACGATAAAACGCTTAGAAGCAGTACTTTGTTTGGTGTACTGATTTTTACCTTCTTGGCGGGCACGTGTCTTAATAAATACAGCATCACGGCCTAAGCCCGTTACAGCACGAATTGCTTGTAATGCAAGATTAAAACGCTTTTTGGCTTTTTCAGGATCAATTTTTTTCGGTGGTGCATATTCTTGTACGTGCAAACGATCGCCGTATAAATCGACTGCGACATTAAAATCAGGCAAGTCTGCATCGTATAAACGTAAGCAATAGACGTTGTCTTTCACAGCCCATTTTTTCAGGCTTTGCATATTTTTCTGCAATCGGTTAGTGAAGTCTTCTGCACCTTCAATCGGTTCAAATTGCTGAGGTTGCCAGTCAGCTAAGAATGGACGTGCTACTGTTGCAGGTTTGATTGTCCCAAAACGTACGTAAATTGGCAGTTTACCATTCATCAAACGTAGAATTTGAGGGTCATTAAATGCCAGTACATCGGCTTGTTCGACCTGTGCAGCAATTACAGCTGCTTTTTGATTTGGGAAATGTTTTTGCAATAGGGCAGATAAGCCCAAATACAAGGCACGGTTCGAGGCTTTATCACCTAAACGCTCACCATAAGGTGGGTTGGTGACAATAAAGGCTTTTTTACCTTCCGCCTGGAAATCTGGCCAGTCGGCCAAAGTGCGTTCTTCAATTTGAATCTGATCGAGCAAGTTTTCAAAACCGGCAGCAATAATATTTTGCTTGGTGGCTTTGACTGCTTCCCAGTCTGCATCAAAAGCATAGAATTTAGGCAGCGGTTGTTGTAATGCTGTTTGATGGCGTTCTGCTGCTTCAGCTTTAATGTTCATCCATAATTCATGGTCGTGACCTTGCCAACCATTAAAACCAAAACGACGTACTAGACCTGGCGCACGGTCAGTCAGCATCATTAAAGCTTCAATAATAAAAGTACCTGAACCACACATCGGATCTAAAATGATGTCAGGCTGAATGTGTTGTAATTGACCTTTTTGCAGAATTGCTGCTGCAAGATTTTCTTTGATTGGCGCATCGGTCATAAAACGACGATAACCACGTTTATGCAACGAGTCGCCCGATAAATCTAAACAGTAGGTGTGTTCAGTTTTCCCTGCTAAAACATACAGCGTAATTTCTGGCTGTTTGATGTCGATGCTTGGGCGTTTGCCCACAGCGTCCATAAATGAATCCACTACGCCATCTTTAACGCGTAAAGTTGCAAACTGGCTATTTACTTTAATGTCACGTTCGATATGCAAACGCACTGCAAATGTACTTTGTGGTGCAAAAATCAGTGACCAGTCAAAGCTAAGCGCACCTTCATAGAGCTCTTCGGCAACATCGCGTGCATCGTGACTGAATTCAATTTCATGGGTATGAATAGGGGTGAGTACCCGAGAAGCCAGACGTGACCACATGCAGACACGGTAGGCATTTTCGAGTGTGCCTTTGAAAATTAAACGACCCGGTAAACGTTCGATATTTGGAATACCTAAACCTTGCATTTCTTCTTGAAGTAAGGTTTCAAGTCCATCTGCACAGGTGACCCAATATGTAGAAAGACGGGGTTTCGAATTCATGAAAATTTCCAAAAGCAATTCAGCAATCGGCTATTTTAACGTATTTTGTGTGGTAAAACTTAGTGATTTAGCCTGAATTCAGCAGAATTTTAAACAGTGTTGAATAAGCATCTTGGTTAAATTCTGCAGTCATCATTGATATAGCGAAAATTTACACATTAGATCTGAGTTAAGTTCATCACATTTTATGCTTAACGCTTTTTATTGGTTTTTAGATATCTGAATATTCACATGATTGGTACGCATCTTGCTAATACTTGGTGGCATGAGTTCAAGCTGCAAATACACATCGTATTTGCGTGCGTAAATGTGAGTTGCATACTGAACATCATGCAAATGAAAAAAGCATTTTAAAAGCAAAAAAATTTAAGGGGTTATATTCAGATGAGTACATTGCATGCGCTTGGTCAAAGTGAACTTTTTTCGGTTGCGACTTTAATTTATACCCGTTTAAGACGTGTGAGTGGACGTGTAATAGATGTGATGTATTTAGTGGAAAATACCGATTATGCACGTTATGTGGTGCAGTTGGCTTTGGCGACACAAGACGCCGAACTGCATCATCATATATCCCGTTTGGAAGCAATATTAGTGAAATTGGCACCGCAGTATGATCTTGGCAATGATATTCAAAATGATCTGAGCATAGATAAAAAAGAAGATAATGAGGAGCTAACAGACAGTTTAGAAGAGACGCACGAACCAACAGAAGAAGAAATTTATCAGGCACAGGTCGCACACCATTATATTGGTGCATTACGCTAGAAGGCATTTGGCGTCGAGCACTCGATTTGCTTCCAAAAAGATCTGAAATTTGAAGTGCAAAGAGAGTGCTGAGTTTTAGCAAGCGAGTTTTTTCATTGAAAGTCTAGATGTATTGCACTGACTTAATTTTTAAAATCATCTATTTCTTTTGTTGAAATCACGCCAACGGGCACTGCTTTGGCAAATCAATTTCTGTATAATGCGTTAACTTAACGTATAAGGAATCTCTCATGCATTTGGCGGCATTGCATACTCCGAGCCAGATTCAATTGAATAAAGATGGGCATTTAAAACACTTTTTGACCATCGAAGGTCTTTCCAAAGAAACCCTTACTAAAATTCTGGACACAGCACAGTCCTTTTTCAACGAACAAAATCAACTGATCACCAATAATTTGCTGGAAGGGCGTACGGTGATGAACTTGTTCTTCGAAAACTCTACCCGTACCCGCACCACATTTGAAGCCGCAGCCAAGCGTCTTTCTGCCAATGTACTCAATATTGATATTGCCCGTTCAAGTACCTCTAAAGGTGAAACTTTACGTGATACTTTGTGGAACTTAGAGGCGATGGCAGCGGATATTTTCGTGGTACGCCATTCTTCTTCAGGTGCGGCACATTTTATTGCCAAAACTGTATGCCCAAATGTTGCCATTATTAATGCAGGTGATGGCCGTCATGCGCATCCGACTCAAGCCATGTTGGATATGTTGACGATTCGCCGTGAAACACAACGTCCTTATGAAGAATTAAGCGTGGCGATTATTGGTGATATTAAACATTCACGTGTTGCACGTTCTGATGTGGCAGCCTTACAAACTTTAGGCTGTAAAGATATTCGCGTGATTGCACCGAATACCTTATTACCTTACGGTTTTGATGAATATGGCGCTGGTGTGCGTTTATTTAACAAAATGGAAGATGGCATTAAAGATTGCGATGTAATTATCACCCTGCGTATTCAAAATGAACGTATTGATTCGCCTGCACTCGCTTCACAAGCCGAATTCTACAAAATGTACGGTTTAAACAAAGAGCGTTTGGCACTTGCCAAACCAAATTGTATTGTGATGCATCCTGGCCCAATGAACCGTGGCGTAGAAATTGATTCGAGTATTGCCGATGGCCCTCAATCGGTGATTTTAAATCAGGTGACCAACGGCATTGCGGTGCGTATGGCGGTATTGGCTTTGGCGATGCAAGGTCAGTTGCAAGAACAAGGTTTGATTGACGCGATTGCGGTATAAGGAAAAAGTCATGGCGATTGTAAAAATTGAAAATGTACGTGTGCTTGACCCAATCCAGCAAATTGACCGTGTGCAAACGGTATATCTTGAAAATGGCAAATGGGTTGCAGAAAGTGCAGATATTAGCGAAAGCATTGATGCCCAAGGCCAATGGCTCATGCCAACCATGGTAGATTTATGCGCACGTTTACGTGAACCTGGTCAGCAACAACACGGCACGCTCAAATCTGAAGGCAAGGCTGCCCGTGAAAATGGCATCCTGCACTTATTTACCCCACCTGATTCTAAACCGATTGTGCAAGATAACGGCGCACTTATTCATGGTTTGGTCGAAAAAGCCATGTTGGATGGCGGCATTTATTTAGAAGTAATTGGTGCACAAACTCAAGGTTTAAACGGCAAGCAGCCTGCCAATATGGCGGGACTGAAAAAAGGCGGCTGTAGTGCAGTGTCCAATGCCAATGCGCCTTTTGAAGATGATGATGTCGTGATTCGCACACTGGAATATGCTGCAGGTTTGGACATGACCGTGGTGTTCTATGCCGAAGAACCGCAAATTGCTAAAGATGGCTGTGTGCATGAAGGCTTTATTGCATCACGTCAGGGTTTGCCAATGATTCCAACTTTGGCAGAAACCGTGGCAATTGCTAAATATCTACTCATGATTGAAGCTACAGGTGTACGTGCACACTTTGGTTTATTGTCATGCGGGGCATCAGTTGAGCTGATTAAAAATGCCAAAGCCAAAGGTTTACCAGTGACTTGCGATGTAGCGATGCATCAATTGCATTTAACCGATCACATTATTGATGGCTTTAACTCTTTGGCGCATGTGCGTCCACCATTACGTTCAGAGCAAGACAAAGACTTGTTACGTCAAGGCGTAAAAGATGGTGTGATTGATGCAATTTGTACCCACCACGAACCATTAAACAGTTCTGCCAAAATGGCGCCATTTGCTGATACCTTGTCGGGTTTCACTGCCTTTGATACCTATATTCCATTTGGAATTCAGTTGATTCAAGAAGGCTTGTTCAGTCCGTTGGAATGGGTGGAAAAAGTGACGCTTGCTCCTGCACGTGTGGCAAAAATGCAAAGTCGCTGGGAACAAGAAGCAGGTTGGGTCTTGGTTGATCCTGAAGTGGAATGGACACTGAACAAAGAAACAATTGTGTCACAAGGTAAAAATACGCCTTTAATTAACCAAGTGGTGAAAGGCAAGGCATTACGCGTTTTTACAGCTTAATTTGCTCTGATTGATATTTTATTTTCAAGTTTAGATAAAAGTCAGCTTCGGCTGGCTTTTTTATGCGATTGAAAAATAGAAAGCCAACACTCCGTTGACGCAAATTTCATAACAAAATCAAAACACCACAATTTATTACATTTGTTTAAATTTTAAGCATATACACTAAAAAACAACTTGAAAACAAAGACAAAAAAGAGGGCTGTATATGCAAACAGATTTTATTGACCTACTCAAACAAAGTGTCTCATCTATTGTATTAGAAGGGGAAACCCAGCATTTGCTTGAAAAAAATCAGGCACTGAATAGCTTTTATCCCATTTTATTGTCTATTTTGAATTCACGTCCTGAATTAATAGATAATTTGCTTCGACAGCTTAACCCTCGTGTGGGCGATGTCTTTGGTTCAAACTTGTCTTTAAAACAGCAGTTTATGGATATGGTGAGTGGCACAGCACCACAAGCCGAAATTGAAAATACACTGAATCGTTCAATTGCACCTAGCTTAAACTTTCTTGAAAATCAGGCAGGCTCATCAGACCCAGTTGCGATTCAACATTTATTGCAAAACAATTTAGATTCAATTCAGGCAGCTTTACCTCAATGGGCAACAGCATTATTGGCGGCTTTAGGCGTAAATAATGCTGCAGGACAGACGGTGCACCAAGCGCCAGAAGTGGTTGTGGCTGAACCCATAGAAGAACGTCGTTCGTGGTTATTGCCAATTTTGGCTTTAATTATTTTAATTGGCTTATTGGCATTTTTATTCCGCGCATGTAGTGATCGTGATCAAGTCCCTGCAACCACGCAGACACAAGTGGCAGCTAATCAGGCTGCAATGTTACAAGTCAGTACGGGCAGTGATGGCAATTTAATTACCTGTCAAATTTTGCTGAATAATCCAAGCTATATGGAAATTCTACAAAAAGAGGTGAAGCAAATTTTCAATCATCCAACGGGTTGTGGTGCGGAAAATTATGCAAATTATCACTCAGAGTTTATTGATCAAGACGTTATTCCGAGTGTTTTAAAAATGCTGAAGGGTGTACCGAATGTCAATTTAAATTGGGTAGGTAATCAACTTTCAATTCAGGCAGCTAATCCTGCTGATGCAGAGCGCTTGGCGAGTCAAATCCGTCCATTGGCTAAAAACATGACGGTGGTAACTCAGCAACCGGTAGAAACTGCGCAAACAGATGTCAATCATGCTGTTACTACAAGTATTAGCAATGCTGAACAGGCTTTAGCTGCGATTAATCCTGACAATATTCAAGCCTTGGATATTGCGACTGCATTGAACATGCAAATTATTAATTTTGACTCTGCATCTACACAAATTCCAGAAGCCAATAAGTCTATTTTAGATCAGGCTGCGGTATTGATGCAGCGTGCATCACAAGTTCATTTAACGGTCAAAGGGCATACCGATGCCGTGGGTGATGCCAATGCCAATAAAACCTTGTCACAACAACGTGCGCAGGCTGTGATGGATTATTTGGTATCACGTGGTGTAAACCCAGGTCAGTTGCAAGCAGTTGGCTTTGGGTCAGAACAACCAATTGCTGCCAATGCAACCCCAGAAGGTCAATTTAAAAACCGCCGTATTGAGTTTGAAGTATCGAATGTAGATACAGGTACGGTGCGTAGTGTGGAAGATGCAGGTGTAGTGGAACAGAAGGTAGCACAACCTTAAAAACGGTTTCATTTTCTTGTAGCATTGACTTTGTACTCAGCCTTTACTTTGTGAAGTGAGGGCTTTTTTTATTGCTGATTAATATCGAAAAATTATTAAAATATCAAAATTGAAAATAATTTTTATATGATTTTTTGTTCAGTAGAACGTTTTCATAAATCAAAAATTAATCATAAATGATCAATTCAATGATTATTGGAAGTCCCTGTTCCTTAGGGAAAAGGTTAGGATGAGGGGGGACTGAATTATGCGCTTAAACGGATGTATGAAAGATGTTTAGTAAAAAGTCTGAGAGTCAATATAAAATAAAACCTCTCCTCAGCAAGTTTTAAAGCATTGCCTCAAAACTTGCTGAGGAGAGGGGGATTAAAAGGCAGAAAGTACATTAAGCCGCTATTTTTTCTAAGGCTACACCTGTAACTTTTTGAATTTCATCAAAGCTGACATCAGGTGCAAGTTCGACCAGTTTTACCCCTTGTGGAGTAATATCTAAAACGCCTAAATCGGTAATGATACGATGCACCACCGCTTTACCCGTAAGCGGTAAACTGCACTGCGATACAATTTTAGGGGTGCCATCTTTGGCACAGTGTTCCATCAGTACCACGACTTTTTGCACGCCTGCAACCAAATCCATTGCACCGCCCATACCTTTAACTTTCTTGCCTGGAATCATCCAGTTGGCCAGATCGCCAGTTTCTGAAACTTCCATTGCACCCAAAATGGCGATATTGACGTGCCCGCCACGAATCATGGCAAATGAGTCTGCACTAGAGAAAAAGGCGGCACCTTTACGCGCGGTGACTGTCTGTTTTCCAGCATTGATCAGGTCGGCATCTACCGTAGCCTCAGTCGGAAATTCACCAATACCGAGCAAGCCATTTTCAGACTGCAACCAGACATTAATATGGTCAGGAATATAGTTGGCTACCAGTGTTGGCAAACCAATACCTAAATTGACATAAAAACCATCTTCTAATTCTTGTGCGGCGCGCTGCGCCATTTGATTACGCGTCCAAGCCATGTGATTAAGCCTCCGCCTTTAAAGTCATTTGTTCAATACGTTTTTCTGGAGTTGCATTCAGGACAATGCGATTCACATAAATCCCCGGGAGGTGAATTTCATCGGGTTCTAAATCGCCAATCTCTACAATTTCCTCAACCTCTGCAATGGTGATTTTGCCCGCCATGGCACAGACTGGATTAAAGTTTTGGGCAGTTTTACGGAAAATCAAATTGCCAGCCTTATCTGCTTTATAGGCTTTAACTAAAGCGACATCTGCCGTTAAGGATTCTTCTAAAATATAGTCTTTGCCATTAAATTTACGGACTTCTTTGCCTTCTGCAATGACCGTACCAACACCTGTAGGAGTGAAAAATGCAGGAATACCTGCACCGCCTGCACGTAATTTTTCAGCCAGTGTACCTTGTGGGGTGAGTTCGACTTCCAATTCGCCATTTAAAAATTGGCGTTCAAATTCTTTATTTTCACCGACATAAGACGAAATCATTTTTTTGATTTGTTTGGTTTCAAGTAATAGACCTAAACCAAAACCATCGACCCCTGCATTATTAGAAATGCAAGTTAGTTGTTTTGCGCCTGTAGCTTTGAGCGCGGCAATCAGGGCTTCTGGAATGCCACATAAACCAAAACCGCCAACCGCTAAGGTCTGTCCATCCTGCACCACACCATTTAATGCAGCTTGTGCGCTGTCATATACTTTATTGGACATTTGTCACCTCTATTTATTTTCTATACGGCATTCACTTGCCGTTGCATTTGTTGCTTATAAAGCATTGTTCATACAGATTTGGGCTTTAAGCACAGGCCTTTTGCCAATAAGCATTGGCATAGTTGGAGGGATTGTTGCGCTGCAATACTTCGCTGATATTACGGCTAGCCTGCATTAAAGCATCCACCTGAATACCCGTTTCAAAGCCCATGTTGGAGAGTAGATAATACAAATCCTCAGTCGAGACATTGCCCGAAGCACCTTTGGCGTATGGGCAACCGCCTAGACCGGCAATGGATGAGTCAAATACCCGAATGCCTTGTAAGAGTGACTGATAAATATTGGCAATCGCCATACCATAGGTATTATGGAAATGACCTGCCAGAACTTTGGTATCGACTTGTGCCAAGCAAGCATTCCAAACTTTTTGTACACGGTCTGGGGTTGCTGTGCCAATGGTTTCACCCAAGGACACTTCATAACACCCCATGTCCAATAATTGCTGAGTGACTTTAGCGACCTGTTTCGGCTCAATTGCACCTTCATAAGGGCAGTCCACCATACAAGATACATAACCACGTACTTGAATATCATGTGCTTTGGCGAGGCGCATCACATCACTAAACTTTTCCAGACTCTCATCAATCGAACAGTTGATGTTTTTACGGGTAAAGCTTTCAGAAGCTGCGGTAAAAACCGCAACCTCTTTGCAACCTACTGCTAAAGCCGACTCAAAACCTTTTAAATTTGGCGTGAGTAAACTGAATTGAATGTTCGGGTCTTTGGGTAACTCGGCAAACAGCACATCGCTGTCTGCCATTTGCGGTACCCATTTAGCTGAAACACAGGAGCCAACTTCGATGTTTTTTAAACCCGTTTGCATTAAATCCAAAATCAGGTTTTTGCGGTCTGCCAATGTGAGTGGTGTTTTCTCATTTTGCAGACCATCACGTGGTCCAACTTCTACAATTTTGACAAATTCAGTCATGCAACTTCCTCCGTCAAGGCTTCAAACTCGACCAGTTCATCACCGGCTTTGACCTGATCACCTGCTTGGAAATATGAGCTTGCCACAATGCCATCAAAAGGTGCACGAATTGAATATTCAATTTTCATGGCTTCAAGGGTCATTAACACATCATCTTTTTTCACACGAGCATTGGCTGCGACCAAGACTTGGGTAATCACACCTGGCATTGGTGCGGTCAAGTTGTTGTCATTGTCTTGTTGATCATCACCTTTAAAATTAGCTTGCACATAGCCAAACACATGGCGCTGACCATTTTGGAATAGGGTGATGCCTTGGGCGTTTTGATTGAAAGCCAATTTTTGTTGCTGACCATTCACACAAAGCTGTAGACGATGCGCATCTAAAAGCTTGCCCTGAACGTTCAGTGTTTGCCCATTGAAGTGTGCTTCAAAACCTGATGATTGCGGTTTTAATTGAATTTTGAGTGTTTGGTCATTGCACTGTAATTGCACTGTATGGGCGTTTTGTAGGTTTAAACGCCAGAAGAGATCTTTTTGCCAAACAGCGCTATTTGCCGCTTTGTTGTTTTGAATACGAGACAATACTTCAATTAACGCAGCAGCAACAATCGTTTCGGTAGCCACTTCAGGTTTTGCATTAAGTAAAAATGCTTCCTCACGTTGAATAAGCCCTGTATCCAAATTGGCATTTTTAAAAGAATCACACAGCACTAAGCGATCTAAAAAGGCAATGTTGTTGCCCAAACCATCGACATGGAACTGACCTAAAGCATGGTGCATTTGTGTTAATGCAGCTTCACGGTTTTTGCCCCAGACAATCAGTTTGGCAATCATTGGGTCGTAGTAGGTGCTGATTTCATCACCTTCGACAATACCGCTGTCTACGCGCACAGCATCATTTTGCTCTGGATAATGCAGGTAGCTGATTTGACCAATGGCGGGGATAAAGCCTTTTTCTGGTTCTTCGGCATAGACACGTGCTTCGAGGGCATGACCGTGAATTTGCAATTCATGCTGCTGTTTTGGTAAGGGTTCACCAAAGGCCACTCGCAATTGCCATTCTACCAAGTCC
Source organism: Acinetobacter sp. A2 (assembly GCF_048537555.1). Lineage (NCBI taxonomy): Bacteria > Pseudomonadati > Pseudomonadota > Gammaproteobacteria > Moraxellales > Moraxellaceae > Acinetobacter > Acinetobacter sp. A2. Next base: position 1,835,731 of record NZ_CP183239.1, on the reverse strand, counting down.
TGTCCTGTAATCATTTCAGTGACTGGGTGTTCTACCTGCAGGCGGGTATTCATTTCCATGAAATAAGCTGTACCATCTTGCTCGACAATAAACTCGACAGTGCCTGCACCCACATAATTCACGGCACGTGCAGCATCAATCGCAGCTTGGCGCATGGTTTCGAGTTTGTCTTCTGGCATTTTAGGCGCAGGTGCTTCTTCAAGCACTTTTTGATGACGACGTTGCACCGAGCAATCACGCTCGAATAAGTGCACATAGTTGCCGTGAGTATCGCCAAAAACCTGAACTTCAATATGGCGTGGCTGAATCACATAGCGTTCAATTAGTACATCTTCATTGCCAAAACTAGAGCGTGCTTCACTCTTACATGAGGCAAGTGAGCTCAGAAAGTCTTCACTGCGTTCAACCAGACGCATACCTTTACCACCACCGCCTGCGCTGGCTTTAATCAATACCGGATAGCCAATGCTGTCGGCTTGTTGCTTTAAGAAAGCTGCATCCTGATTGGTGCCGTGGTAGCCCGGCGTTAGTGGCACGCCTGCTTTTTCCATTAAAGCTTTAGAAGTGGCCTTAAGCCCCATTGCTAGAATGGCTTCAACAGGCGGGCCAATAAAGACAATATTGTTGTCTTTACAGGCAAGGGCAAACTGGTCATTTTCAGACAAGAAACCATAACCGGGATGAATGGCTTGCGCACCGGTACTTTTAGCCGCCTGAATAATACGGTCAACTTGTAAATAACTTTGTGCCGCAGGGGATTCGCCAATATAAATGGCTTCATCTGCCAGTTTGACATGCTGTGATTGTGCATCAGCATCTGAGTAGACTGCGACCGTGGCAATACCGAGTTTTTTTGCCGTACGAATCACACGGCAGGCAATTTCACCACGGTTGGCAATTAAAATCTTTTCAAACATAGTGCGATCCTTCTTTTATTATGCCGTGGTCTTGATCCAAGCCGGGCTTTGTTTATTCAAAAATGCATTTAAGCCATTTTTCGCCTCATCTCCTTGGCGAATATGCGCAATATGCTGTGCAGTTTGTTGCAATAAGTCTTCGGTCAAGACTTGCTGATTGACCATCTGAATTAGTTGTTTAGAGGCATGCTGTGCGTCTGGGCCACCCAGTAAGAGGGCTTGTACAATGTCATCAATTTTGCTGTCTAGCTGTTCTGGTGCTGCCACTTCATGTGCCAAACCAATCTGCTGAGCCTGTTCTGCAGAAATACGTTCTGCCGTTAAAAAGTAGCGGGATGCCTGACGTGCACCAATGGCACGAATTACATACGGACTAATCGTGGATGGAGCCAGTCCTAAACGTACTTCGGATGTAGCAAATTTGGCATCCGTGCTGGCAACACAAATATCACAGGCAGAGGCCAAGCCCATACCACCACCAAAGGCAATGCCATGCACGCGGGCAATAGTCGGCTGCTTTAAAGTGGCTAAACTTTGCAGCATTCTCGCCAGTTTTAAGGCATCGGCTTGGTTTTCTGCTTCAGAGGCTTGACCTGCCTGTTTCATCCAGTTCAGGTCTGCGCCTGCAGAGAAGCTTTTGCCGCGTCCAGCTAAAATTACGACACGCACATCCTCACGCGTATTCAACTGCAGAAAGCAGGCATGTAATTCTTCAATCACTTGGGTATTGAAGGCATTGTGAAGCTCCGCACGATTAATCCAAACCGTAGCCACTTGATTTTGCTGTTCGAGTTGTAAAAATTGATAATCCATTTTGTCACCTCTTACATGCGGAACACGCCAAACTTGGTCGGTTGGATTGGGGCATTTAGAGCAGCAGCCAAACTTAAAGCCAACACTTCACGCGACTGAGCAGGATCAATCACACCGTCATCCCATAAACGTGCAGAAGCATAATATGGATGACCCTGACGCTCGTATTGATCACGAATTGGCTGTTTAAATTGGTCTTCTTCTTCTGCCGACCAGCTACCACCTTTGGCTTCAATCTGGTCGCGTTTTAATGTTGAAAGAACACTCGATGCCTGTTCACCACCCATTACCGAAATACGGGAGTTTGGCCATGTCCACATAAAGCGTGGCGAGTAGGCACGACCACACATGCCATAGTTACCTGCACCAAAAGAACCACCAATCACTAAAGTCAGTTTAGGTACATTGGCTGTCGCCACCGCCATCACCAGTTTGGCACCATTTTTGGCAATGCCTTCATTTTCGTATTGGCGCCCCACCATAAAGCCTGTGATATTTTGAATAAATAGCAGGGGAATGCTGCGTTGGGTACACAGTTCAATAAAGTGTGCGCCTTTTTGTGCCGACTCGGAAAATAAAATGCCATTGTTGGCAATAATTCCGACAGGCATACCATAGAGTTTGGCAAAACCCGTAATCAGTGTCGTACCAAAGCGTGCTTTGAACTCATCAAAACGTGAACCATCGACGATGCGGGCAATCACTTCACGTACATCAAATGGTTTACGTGCATCAGTCGGTACAATGCCATACAGTTCAGAGGCATCAAATAACGGTGCTTCTACCTGCTCTGGTTGTGGGTTTGGCTTTTTGTTTAAGTTCGCCACAATGTTACGGGCAATCGCCAAGGCATGTTCATCATTTTCTGCCAAGTGGTCTGCCACACCTGAAAGGCGAGTGTGCACATCACCACCACCCAAGTCTTCACTTGAAACGACTTCACCGGTAGCTGCTTTTACCAGCGGTGGGCCGCCCAAGAAGATTGTCCCCTGATTGCGTACAATAATGGTTTCATCTGACATAGCAGGTACATAAGCGCCACCTGCAGTACAGCTTCCCATCACCACTGCAATTTGGGCAATACCCATGCTCGACATGCGGGCCTGATTATAGAAAATGCGTCCGAAGTGATCACGGTCTGGAAAGACTTCATCTTGTAGCGGTAAATATGCACCGCCCGAATCGACCAAATAAATACAAGTCAGGTGATTCTGTTCGGCAATTTCCTGTGCGCGTAAATGCTTTTTCACAGTCAGTGGATAGTAAGTTCCGCCTTTTACAGTGGCATCGTTGGCAATGATCATACAGGTCACGCCATTGACCTGACCCACGCCTGCAACTACGCCTGCAGCAGGTACATCATCCTGATAGACCTGATAGGCAGCCAACTGACCAATTTCAATAAATGCGGTACCAGGATCAATCAGGTGATCAATCCGTTCACGTGGCAGCAATTTGCCACGGTCTAAATGTTTTTGGCGTGCCGTTTCACCACCACCCAAAGCAATTTTTTGGACTTTTTCTCTCAGGTCATCGACCAATGCTTGCATAGCAGCCTGATTGTTTTTGAACTCGTCGCTGCGAATATTAATTTTGCTCTGTAATTGATTCATGCCAACATCCTTGTCTATTTTTGTGATTTATTCTTTAGGCAGTTTCGTTAAACAGTTCACGGCCAATCAGCATGCGGCGAATCTCTGAAGTACCTGCGCCAATTTCATAGAGTTTGGCATCACGCCATAAACGTCCTGCAGAGAATTCGTTGATATAGCCATTGCCACCCAAAGTTTGAATGGTTTCACCTGCCATCCAAGTGGCTTTTTCTGCTGCATATAAAATTGCACTGGCTGCATCTTTACGTAAACTGCGGCTGTGTTCAGCTTTGTCACATTCTGCGCCTACGGCATAAACGAGTGCTTTACATGCCAGCCAAGTTGAATACATATCGGCAATTTTGCCTTGCATCAGCTGAAACTCACCTAGTGCCTGACCAAACTGTTTGCGCTCATGAATATAAGGAATCACGGTGTCCATGCAGGCATCCATAATGCCTAAAGGACCAGCACTTAAAACAGCACGTTCATAGTCTAAGCCGCTCATTAATACTTTTACGCCATTGCCTACACCACCCAAGACGTTTTCTTTGGGTACTTCTACATTGTCAAAGAATAGTGGATAGGTATTCGAGCCACGCATACCCAGTTTATCTAAATGGCTGCCATGACTAAAACCAGGCATATTTTTTTCAATCAGGAATGCCGTCATGCCTTTGGCACCTGCTTGTAAATCAGTTTTAGCGTACACCACCAAAACATCGGCATCACCACCATTGGTGATCCACATTTTTGCGCCGTTAAGTAAGTAATGATCGCCTTTATCTTCTGCTTTTAGCTTCATGCTGACGACATCTGAGCCTGCATTGGGTTCAGACATAGCCAATGCACCGACATAATCACCTGAAACTAATTTTGGTAAATAGCGCTGCTTCTGTTCTTCTGTCCCATTTCGCTTAATTTGGTTCACACATAGGTTAGAATGAGCACCGTAAGACAAACCAATGGATGCTGATGCACGAGAAATTTCTTGCATGGCAATGATGTGAGCCAAATAGCCTAAGTTGGTGCCGCCGTATTCTTCACTCACGGTCAAGCCAAGTAAGCCCATATCGCCAAATTTTTTCCAAAGCTGGGCAGGGAATTCGTTATCACGATCGACCTGTTGTGCAATGGGTGCAATTTCTTTTGCACAAAAAGCAGCGATTGAATCACGCAGTGCGATTAAGGTTTCATCCAAACCGAAGTCTAAGCTTTGTAAATTCATGTATTCATCCATCCTGAGGTTATATTTGTTGTTCCTAAAACAAGCATTATTGTTGTGCTTAGGTTCTAACATACATCGAAAATTTAAAAAAGTGAACTAAAATTCACAAAATGATTTACAATTCATTTTATCTGGTTGAGAATAAGATATGAGTTATAAAAGATCATCATTGATGCAGGAACGTATGGAACAAAATCGCAATGCGATTTTAGATTCTGCTCGTGAACTTATTGCTCATGGGGGCTTTAAAGAAGCGTCTATACAAGCCATTGCAGAACGCGCAGGCGTGTCTACAGGTTTGGTGTATCGCTACTTTGAAAATAAAAGTCAGATTCTGATTGAAGTTTTATCGGCTGCTATTCGTCGTGAAGTTGAAATTTTGGACCACATTGCGAAGTCAGATTTAACGCCAAAACAAAAATTGCAAAAATCAGTTACAACTTTTGTGAAGCGTGCGATGAACAGCCCCCAATTGGCGTATTCGTTAATGTTCGAGCCTGTAGACCCAGAAATGGAACATGAGCGTTTTCGCAGTAAACAATTGATCAAACAAAGCATCAAGGAAATTTTGGCTGAAGGAAAAGTCAATAGTGAGTTTGATTTTGAAGATTTAAACACTGCAGCTTTAGGTGTGGTTGGATCCATGACCTTTGTGGTGATTGAGCCTTTGAATCCTTCTCGCAATGTAATGTTTGATCAAAATTATAAAGATTACTTTGTCAAACAAATTGCCGATTTTTGTGTGAATGCAGTGCGGAAACAGGAAGGAGGGAAATAAGAACAACGCACAGAATAGGCAAAAAAGTAATCGTCGTCATAGAACAATTAATAGTGTTGGAAAACAGAATTACAAAGAATCAAGGAGATCGATTCAATGACACAAGTACGGTTAAGTTATGCCTATGGCACCAGTAATCAGCCTTTGTTAGGTATGACTATTGGTGAAAAGTTTGATCAGGCTTGCCAGCAATATGCAGATCAGGATGCTTTGGTAAGCGTGCATCAAAATGTGCGTCTGACCTATAAGCAACTGCAGCAACAGGTCAATGCCTTTGCCTGTAGCTTATTAAAACTCGGTTTTAAGAAAGGTGACCGCCTTGCCATTTGGTCTCCGAATTGTGTGGAATGGACAATCACTCAATTTGCAGCCTTCAAGGCAGGGGTGATTTTGGTCAACTTGAACCCCGCTTATAAAAGCAATGAATTGGAATTTGTGCTGAACAAGGTTTCCTGTAAGGGTTTGGTTATTGCATCGCAATTTAAAAGCACCAATTATCAGGAAATTCTCACCAAAATTGCGCCAGAGCTGTGTCAGGCAGACAACAAAGTCCTCAATGCTAAGCGATTACCACATTTAAAGCATGTGATTAAAATTGATGAGCAGAGCCATACAGGTATTCATCGTTTTCAGGATTTACTACCAAGTCCAACCACGCACATGCTGAAAAAGCTAGATCAAATTGCCAGTGAATTGCAGTTTGATGAAACCATCAATATTCAATTTACCTCAGGCACGACAGGCAATCCGAAAGGTACCATGCTGACCCACAACAACATTTTAAATAATGGTTATTTTGTGGGAGAGGCGATTCATTTAAGTCCGCAAGATCGTGTATGTATTTCAGTGCCGTTATTCCACTGTTTTGGGATGGTGATGGGCAATTTGGCCTGTATCACACATGGCTCAACCATGGTCTATCCATCCGCAGTGTTTAATCCACTCGATACCTTAAAAGCCATTCAGCAAGAAAAATGTACGGCTGCTTATGGTGTGCCAACCATGTTTATTGCCATTTTAGAGCATGAGCAGTTTGATGAATTTGATTTGTCTAGCTTGCGTACAGGCATTATGGCAGGCAGTCCATGCCCGCAAGAAATTATGCAACGTGTGATAGACCGCATGCACATGTCACAAATCACCATTTGTTATGGCATGACCGAAACAGCACCTGTGAGCGCACAAAGTTCGACGGATGATTCGGTAGAACGCCGTGTCAGTACAGTCGGTCGAGTGCATCCACACTTGGAAGTTAAAATTGTGGATGAAGATGGCAAAGTTGTACCCCGTGGGCAATTAGGTGAATTATGTGTGCGCGGCTATTCGGTAATGCTAGGCTATTGGGATGAACATGACAAAACCCAGGAAGTCATTGATGTTGCACGTTGGATGCACACAGGCGACATTGCAGAAATGGACGATGAAGGCTTTGTGAAAATCAAAGGTCGCATTAAAGATGTGGTGATTCGTGGTGGAGAAAACTTATTCCCGAAAGAAATTGAAGATTTCTTATATACCCACGATGCAGTTTGTGATGTGCAAGTGATTGGTGTGCCAGATCATCGTTATGGCGAAGAGCTGTGTGCCTGTATTATTTTGCATGAACACCATGAATGTACCGAAGAAGCGATTCGTAAATATTGTGCAGAACACATTTCGCACAATAAAGTCCCACGCTATGTACGCTTCTTTAGTGAATTTCCAATGACTGCTTCAGGCAAGGCACAGAAATTTAAATTACGTGAATTTATGCGTGAAGAGTTGAATTTAAAGGAAATCGCTTAAGGTCTTTATTAAGACAATAAGCGGTGCATCCGCATGTTATGTTGTCAGTACACACCCTTTATTTCTTGTGTGGAGATAAAGGGTAAATAAAATCAAAAATATAGCGTCTGCTCAATAGTGAAAAGATACCGCAAAGTATAAGAGCGAAGCGCAATGATCAAGGATGAAAATGATGACCGTACGTAATGATTGGACCCGAGAAGAAATTCAGCAGTTATATGAACAGCCTTTTCTAGATTTGGTCTTTGAAGCACAGCGTATGCATCGCCAACATTTTGCTGCCAATACTGTACAAGTCAGTACCTTATTGTCCATTAAAACAGGCAAATGCCCTGAAGACTGTAAATACTGCTCGCAGTCTGCGCATTATGATTCACAACTAGAAGCTGAAAAACGCATTGCCGTTGAAAAAGTCATTCAAGAGGCCAAAGAAGCTTTAGAATCAGGCTCTTCACGTTTTTGTATGGGCGCTGCATGGCGTAACCCACATGAACGTGATATGCCTTATGTGTTGGAAATGGTACGTGAAGTAAAGGCACTGGGTTTAGAAACCTGTATGACTTTAGGCATGCTGAATCAATCTCAGGCAGAGCGTTTAAAAGATGCTGGCTTGGACTATTACAATCACAACCTCGACACGTCGCGTGAATATTATCCTAATGTGATCAGCACTCGCAGCTTTGACGATCGTTTAAATACCTTAGACATTGTGCGTCAAACTGGTATGAAAGTGTGTAGTGGCGGTATTGTTGGTTTAGGTGAAGACACCCAAGACCGTATTGGTTTATTGCATGAATTGGCGACATTGCCATTACACCCTGAATCTGTGCCGATCAATATGTTAGTGCCGATTGAAGGTACACCGTTGGCTGAAGTAGAAAAACTAGATGTGATTGAGTGGATTCGTACCATTGCGGTTGCGCGTATTATTATGCCAAACAGTTACATTCGTTTATCAGCAGGGCGTGAATCATTGTCAGATTCAGATCAGGCTTTGGCCTTTATGGCAGGTGCAAACTCTTTATTTTCAGGTGAAAAGTTACTCACTACACCAAATGCAGGCGAAGGCAAAGACAAACAACTATTCCAAAAATTAGGTTTAGTCCCAGAACGTGCCAAACCAACCGTTGCAGAATTATCTGTAGATGCAATGGCAGTGGCTTAAGCCGCTTTTAAAAAAAATATTAAGTTTTGATGTTAGTAAATTAAATAAGAATCATGTGATATGGCAAAAGATTTTCACAGTGCAAACGTGGTTGCAGGCTATGACAGTCATATTCGGAAACTCATTCCTGGCTATGAATTGGTACATCAGCAACTCAATGCGATTTTAAGCAGTCATTTGCCTGAAAATGCACAGCTTTTAGTAGTGGGTTGTGGCACAGGTTATGAGTTGCAGTATTTGTTGCAGCAGCATCCGCAGTGGCAATTTAGCGCAATCGACCCATCTTTAAGTATGTTGCACCAGGCAGAAAAAAATATTCAGTCTGTGGCAGGGTATGAACGTGTCCGTTTTATACAGGCAGACACGCAGCAATTTGCTCAGCAAGCACAGGTAGAAAACTTGCAGTTTGATGCGGCATTAGCGATTTTGGTGGCGCATTTTGTACCTGTGGCAGAAAAAAAATCATTCTTTCAAGATATTTACCAAACATTAAAACCTAGGGGTATTTTATTAAGCTATGATCTGATGCAGCAGACTGAAAACATTGAACTACGCTGGATGCAAAACTTGGCACTAGAGAGTGGTTTAACCGTGCTACAGGCAGAAAAAATGATTGCACGACTGGCCGATGATTTTCATTTAATTTCTGCAGAAGCACAGCAGTCATTACTCACTCAAGTGGGTTTTAGACAGTCTAAGACCTATTGTCAAATTATGAATTATTATGGTTTTTTTGCGCAAAAATAGGTTATAAATAATGTGATTTAACTATTAATCTTAATGCTGCGAGCAGCACTCTAAATCGTATCCATATAAAAATATTCGTATCAGGGAAAGAGGAAAAAATGTCAGCATATTACACTTTACTTAACCGTGAACAGCATGCAGATGGAAGCTGCACTACGCACTATCGTTCCAATATTCATGCACAAGGTGCGTGGAATCCGCATGAGCAGCACATGGCACCTGCAACGGGTATTTTATGTGCAGAACTAGAACAGTTTATGCCACGTGATGATATGCGAATTGGTCGGGTCAGTTTAGATATTTTTGGCTTAATTGCTGCTGGGGAGTTTACGATCACTACCCGTATGATTCGTCCAGGCAAAACCATTGAACTGATTGAAGCTGAAATGTGTGCCGAAGGGAAAACCTGTATTGTGGCGCGCGCATGGAAAATGAAAACCTCAGACACACGTGCAATTGCAGGGCTAGAAGACTTACCTGTAGAAAACCCTGAATATTTGGCCAATTGGGATGGTATGCGTTGCTGGCCGGGAGGCTATATTCAAAGTATTGAAACCCGAGCACATTTAGACCGTCGTGCAGGCAAGGGCATTGTCTGGCTAAGAAACCAATTGGAAATGGTTGAAAATCAAGCTACATCTAGTTTTGTTCGTTTAATGGGCATGGTAGATACCGCCAATGGGGTCGTACCACGTCTAGATCCAAATGAAGGTTGGGGTTTTCCAAACTTGGATTTACAAATTCATTTACATCGTTTACCGCAAGGCGAATGGTTGGGCTTGGAAGTGACACAACAATATGGTGAAGATGGAATCGGGCTGACCAGCGGAATTTTGCATGATACCCAAGGCCCATTTGGGCGTAGTGAGCAGATTTTAACTTTGCGTCAATTTTAAAATTGATGCGCGCTTAAACAAAAACATCAGGACGAATTGCTTCGTCCTTTTTTTATTGGCATGCTTGAGCAAATTACTTCACTTAAAAAGTTTATGCGTATTAGTTTGATTGGTGCAGGCCGTGTTGCACACCATTTGTCCCATGTTTTAAAAGCACAGCATCAAATTGTGCAAATTTATAGCCGCAGTCTGGACAAGGCACAGCACTTGGCTACGCAAGTTGGTGCAGCAGCAATTGCGCAAGTTTCTGAATTAAATGCAGAAGTTGATTTGGTGATTATTGCTGTAAGTGATCAGGCCATTGCACAGGTGATTCAGGATATTCATCCTTATTTAAGCCATGCTTTGGTTGTGCACACTTCAGGCAGTACCAAGTTAGATGTTTTGCAACAACATCATGCGCGTTCAGGGGTGTTTTATCCTTTACAAACTTTTAGTTTGGAGCGTGAAATTGATTGGTCACAAACGCCATTATTTATAGAAGCTGTATTTTCCGAAGATCAGCAGGTTTTATTCAATTTGGCAAATAGCCTAAGTAGTCGTGTTTATGCCTACACTTCAGAGCAGCGTTTGAGTTTGCATTTAGCTGCCGTATTTGCTTGCAATTTTAGTAATTATTGTTATGACATGGCTAAACAAGTGGTGGATGCAAAACAAGTGGATTTCAGCTTGCTGTACCCCTTAATTTTGGAAACTGCACACAAAGCCACACAAAATGAGCCTCGTCACATGCAAACAGGGCCTGCCATGCGTGGTGATCAAAATATTTTAAAGATGCATCAGGACTTGTTGGCAGCGGGGCAGCAACATGCACTTGCCGAAGTTTATGCGCTTATGAGCCAACAGATTTTAGAACGACATCAATCTTAGTCGTTTCTTAGTCAGTCTTTTGGATTTATGCCATAAAACTAACCCAGATAAAAAAATGCTTCCGAATGGAAGCATTTTTTTGTTGTAGAAATTAGCTGATTTTCTTGAAGATAAAGTCGTTAATTTTATGGCCCGCTTCAATTCCACGACGTTCAAATTTGGTTTGTGGACGCCATTCAGGGCGAGGGTAGCTATTGCCTTTACCTGCCAAGTTTTCTAAACGTGGGCGATTGTCCAATACATCTAGCATCCATTCAGCATACGGTTCCCAGTCAGTTGCTGCATGGAATGTACCGCCTAGCGCTAGTTTTTGTTCGACCAATTCCATGCGTTCATGGGCAACAAAACGGCGTTTGAAGTGACGTTTTTTCTGCCATGGATCAGGGAAGTAGAGTTGAACAGTATCAATGCTGTTGTCTGGCATTTCACGAAGGACTTGAATGGCGTCTGCATCCAAGACACGTAAGTTGCTTAAACCCGCTGTGCCTGCTTCATAAACGCACTGTGCAATCCCTGGAATATGGACTTCAATACCGACAAAGTTACGCTCAGGATTGGCTTGAGCCATCAGTACCAAAGAACGACCCATACCAAAACCAATTTCTACTGTCAGTGGGCGTTCAGGGTGTTCAAAGTGCTGACGTAAATCGCCAACAGGGTATTCCAAAATTAAGTGACCGTATTGTTCCAAGGCACTACGCTGTGACGTATTCAATGGTGATGAACGGCGCATGAACGTTACAATTTCACGATGCTCGTTGAGGTTGTCCAGCTCGACAACGTGCTGGTCTAATTGATCGTTCGACATAATTCTGGCAAATCTAATAAATTCGAATGCGGTATTTTAAGTCCTGAGCCATTGAAGTCAAATTTTTTCGCTGATTTTCCGCAGTGAGCCTTATTTTGTAAATACATCGGATTTATCTTGCATACAAAAATGCTGAATCATCAAGATTCAGCATTAAATTAATTGGCATCCAAACTGTTAAGTAATTATGAATGAGCACTGTATTGATCAATTAAGGTATGACTGGCTTCATTCAAACCAATAATATGCACTTTAATCTGTTGATCTTTAAATTTTTTCACCACAGTATTGAGCATATTTACCGAAGTAATATCCCAAATATGGGCATGGGTTAAATCAATGGTGACATTGCTGATGTCTTCTGAAAAATCAAAAAACTGATAAAACTTTTCAGAACTGCTAAAGAAAACTTGCCCTGAAATGACATATTGGCGGGTATGTTCACCCAATAAAAATGAGCTGACTTTAACTTCGCTTTCCAGTTTATTGACCAAAAATAATGCCGAAAGCAACACGCCAATAAAAACACCTAAAGCAAGGTTATGGGTGGCTAAGACTACAATCACCACGGCCAGCATAACAATATTGCTTTGTTTGGGGTGCTTCTTAAAGTTGCGGATGGAATCCCAGTTAAAGGTGGTAAATGACACCATAATCATGATTGCAACCAAGGCCGCCATTGGAATATAAGCCAGCCAGTCTTTTAAAAACACCACCAAACACAGTAAAAATACACCAGCAGTCAGTGTGGAAAGGCGTGTACGTGCGCCAGAGCTGACGTTAATAATCGATTGTCCAATCATGGCACAGCCTGCCATTCCGCCCATAAAGCCACTTACTATATTGGCATAGCCTTGACCACGACATTCCTGATGTCGGTCACCTTCTGTGCCTGTGGCTTCATTTACAATGGTGGTGGTCATCATGGTTTCTAATAAACCCACCGTAGCTAAAGTAATGGCATAAGGAAAAATAATTGATAAAGTTTCAAAATTGAGAGGAATATCTGGTATTAAAAATATAGGTAAGGTATCTGGAAATTGTCCCAAATCATTTACGGTTCGCATATCTGTACCAAGCAATAATGCAACAACACTTAGCACAATAATGCAGACCAAAGGTGAGGGGATGCTTTTACCAATTTTAGGGATATACGGAAACAGATACACGACCGCTAAACCCAAACCTACAAATAAATAGCCTAAGCTATCCATTTGTGATAATTCAGGCAGTTGTGCCACAAAAATTAAAATTGCCAGCGCATTTACAAAGCCATATACCACCGACTGTGATACAAAACGCATGAGTTTAGCGACTTTGAAGTAACCTGCGATTACCTGAATAATGCCTGTGAGTACTGTCGCAGCCAGTAAATATTGCAGGCCGTGCTCTTTTACCAAGGTAATCATCAGCAATGCCATTGCCCCTGTTGCTGCAGAAATCATGGCAGTACGACCACCAAAGAAAGCAATCGTAACCGCAATACAAAATGAGGCATATAAACCGACTTGTGGGTCGACACCTGCAATTGCAGAAAAAGCAATTGATTCAGGAATCAGCGCCAAGCCAACCACTAATCCTGCCAATACATCGGTACGGATATTGGAAAACCATTCTTCTTTTTTCAGGCTAATCACAATCAAAATTTCATGAAACTTTAAAGGGCTGTATGTTAAAACATCTTTAGATAAAAAAGCAGGTTAAACAGACTTGAAAAAGCCTTTCGTTTGCAGGATAGTCAAAGCGTAAGAACTTTTAAAACATTTATGCTTTTTTGCAATTTATAGGTTCAATCACTTGCAAGTTGATGCCAAGCGATTTACAACAGAGATAGTTATATAACAAGGATCAAATATGAAGCTTTATTATTCCCCTGGTGCAAGCTCTTTGGCAGCCCATATTATTTTAAATGAAGTCAATGTCGATTTTGATATAGAACGTGTGGATTTAAAAACCCATAAAACAGAAAAGGGTGTGGATTATTACGAAATTAATCCAAAGGGTTATGTGCCTGCTTTAGAAATTAACCCGGGTTTAATTTTGACTGAAAATGTTGCACTTTTACCATTTTTGGCGCAGCAAGACCCTAAGCAAGATTTAATTCCGCCATCAGGTTTAGGGCGTGCGAAAGTTTTAGAATGGTTAGGATATCTCAACTCAGAATTACATGATGCCTACGCAGTATTTTTTGGTGCGCCTTTAGATGCAGAAGCCAAAGAAAAAGCCTATGCAGAAATTGATCGTTTATTAACGTATATTGATCAAGCCATTGCGGCATCAGATCATGAGTATTTAGTAGATGATAATTTTGGCCCTGCCGATGCGTATTTATTTGTGATCACCAACTGGTCAAACTATATCGAGCATGATTTAACCCCATATAGCCATGTGGTAGAAATTCGTAATAAAGTGGCCGCACGTCAGTCGGTACAAATTGCGATGCGTGATGAAGGTTTAATTCCTTAATTGGTTTTAAGCACTAAAATCACATAATAAAAAAGACGTTAAGTACTCACTTAACGTCTTTTTTATTTGGCTGACACGGCTTATTTAAAGAAATAACCCGTTTCAGGCGAGCTGGCATTGGCCATACGTTTACGTGGCATACGGCCTGCTAAATAAGCTTCACGGCCTGCTTCAACCGCTTTACGCATAGCAGAAGCCATCAATACAGGGTTTTGTGCTGCTGCAATTGCAGTGTTCATGAGTACGCCATCACAGCCTAATTCCATGGCAATCGCTGCATCACTGGCTGTACCTACACCTGCATCCACCAATACTGGCACTTTGGCATTTTCTTTAATAATAGAAATAGTGTGTGGGTTTAAAATACCCAATCCAGAACCGATCAAGCTACCCAATGGCATAATGGCCACACAACCCATGCTTTCCAGTTCTTGTGCCACAATTGGGTCGTCTGATGTGTAGACCATGATCTCAAAACCATCGTCAATCAGCGTACGCGCAGCTTTTAATGTTTCGGTGATATTTGGATAGAGTGTTTTTTCATCACCCAATACTTCCAGTTTTACCAAGTTGTGACCATCGAGCAATTCACGCGCTAGCATACAAGTACGCACGGCACTATTGGCATCGAAACAGCCCGCGGTGTTGGGCAAAATGGTGTATTTTTCAGGTGGAATCACTGAAAGTAAATTGGGTTGATCAGGATGTTGCCCAATGTTTACACGACGAATGGCAACCGTGACAATTTCTGCGCCACTGGCTTGAATCGCCAAATCAGTTTCGGTTAAATCTTTATATTTTCCCGTACCCACCAACAAACGTGAATTAAAGGTACGTGAACCGATTTTAAATGTATCTTGCATGGGTGCTCCAGATTAGCCGCCACCAACGGCATGAATAATTTCAATGCGGTCTTCATCGCAAATAGGGGTTTCGGCAAGTTTGCTTTTGGCAATAATTTTCTCATTTTGCTCGACTGCAAAGCGTTTGCCTTCTAGGTCTAATGCTTGAATGAGTTGCAGCAGCGTTGTATGAGTGGTCTGTTGTGCTTCGCCATTCAGATAAATTTGCATGACAGAGAGTCCATTTTAAAATTGCTAAAATACATACACTTTATTTGGCATATTTCATGGCTTGCCACGCTAAGCTTAGCCAGCCTGCAATCATGAGTGCGCCACCAATCGGGGTAATCATGCCCAAGCCACGGACTAAATCCAATGCCATGATATAGAGTGAACCGCAGAAAAATAAAATGCCGAGCTGAATGAGAATAAAACTGGCTTTAATAGGAAGTTGTGGAATCACTTTGGCCAATATGCTCAATGCTAAAAGTCCAAGGGCATGATAGAAAAAATAATCTGTTGCAGTTTGCCACCAAAGCAATTGCGCTTCAGTTACGCGGGCCTTTAAGCCATGTGCACCAAATGCACCGAGCATGACTGCTATGGCTAAATTCAGGGCAGAAATTGCAATCCACATACGCAAATTGACCTATTTAATTTTGCGCTTAACCTTAGCACATTTTTAGGGGCGGGAAAATCTGAGATTTGCCTGCCTGAATGTAGCTGTACCAATCAAAGACAATAAAAAAGGGCAGACTGCCCAATTTTATTTGATGCTTATTTTTCGCCTATAGCTCAAGCCATTTATGAAATGTAAAAAGACTTTAATCAGTTAGATGACATTGCCACTTTAATTTTTTCCATAGCATTTTTTTCAAGCTGACGAATTCGCTCTGCAGAAACATTATATTCTGCCGCCAATTCATGTAAGGTAGATTTATCATCATCCAACCAGCGACGTTGTAAAATATTACGTGAACGATCATCCAACTGTTCCATAGCTTCATGCAGAGCAGAGGTGCTTTGTTCTTCGTAATCTTCGTTTTCAACCAAACGTGCAGGGTCGTAACGGTTATCTTCTAAATACAGCGCAGGTGCAACATAGGTTGAACCTTCATCGTCATCATCACCTTGTGCTTCAAATGCAGCATCATAAGCGGTTAAACGACCTTCCATTTCCAAAACTTGTTCAGCGGTCACATTTAAATCATTGGCAATAGATTGCGCTTCTTCTAGCGTCAATTTTTTGCTGGATTTTTTGAGGCTACGCAAATTAAAGAATAATTTACGTTGCGCCTTGGTCGTGGCAATTTTGACAATACGCCAGTTACGAATTACATATTCGTGAATTTCAGCTTTAATCCAGTGCACGGCAAAGGACACTAAGCGTACACCCATATTAGGGTCAAAGCGTTTTACCGCTTTCATTAAGCCTAAGTTGCCTTCTTGAATTAAATCACCCTGTGGTAAACCATAACCCGCATAACTACGTGCAATATGCACAACAAAACGTAAATGTGACATGACCAACATTTTGGCTGCGTCTAAATCTTGATCGTAATAATAACGTTCGGCTAACTCTTTTTCTTGTTCAGCCGTTAAAATTGGAATTTGGTTAACAGTACTAATATAAGCCCCGAGATTTACACCTGGTGCAGATAATGACAGGGGCATCAACTGATTGCTGCTGTCACTCATGAGATCTCCTTATAGGATTGGGTGGGTAAAATAACCGATGTCTTTATCTTAATGCCAATATTCTACTTAAATAAGGAAAATTGGTGTAGATATGTAAATCTTTATACGATAAAGGGCTAGGTATAATGGTGTTAAAATGGATGCACAATCAATAAGATTGACTAATCACGTAGCATTTGGCTTGGCAACATGAATCACATAATGAAACTCGTTTGCCGAAATTTGACTGGCTGTACACTGGTATTGATGCAACTGACAATAACGTGTGACATCCTGCTGGCTATGTGGGTCAGAAGACTTAAGTAAAAATAGAACAGCATCTGAATTTTTAAGTGCACGTTTCAACATCAGTAAGGGCATTGGACAGGGTTGTCCCATAGCATCAATTACAGTGGTGGGGGGTACAGAATCACACAGCATTGCGGTATAAATTCGCCTTAAAAAACAGAACGATCATACTAGCAAACTTGGCAGGAAATCCCAAATAAATTTCATCTGAAATAGAATGTTAGTCAATGTTTGGAGTGTAAATAAAATAAGGAGATTTTAGTGCATTATTTTATGCAACATTTTTGACATATTTGACCGATCAAAATAGTGCTAAGTCACTTATCAGAAATAAAATTTTCCCAACTGTTCAAATCATTTCAATCTGAACAAGATAAATCAAAAAAAATCTATTAATTGTCATAAACCCGTGTTAAGCTCGATGCGTATTTAGGATTTTAGATAGACAATTGTTGTTTGTCGCCCTATTACAAATGGATGTAACCGGGATTTTGTTAATAGTTATACAGAATGATTACAAGCTTAGAAATAAAAATATTTTTAAACTTTGTTTGCTCTGCTGTTTGCAACACCGGGTGGTCCTTCTTTTTAATCAATGAGGATTAACTTATGACAGCTCGTGAACAAGGCGTAGTTAAATGGTTCAACGACACTAAAGGTTTTGGCTTTATTCAACGCAATGGCGGTGACGACGTATTCGTTCACTTCCGTGCGATTCAAGGTGAAGGCCACCGTTCACTTCGTGACGGTCAACGTGTTGAATTCAGCGTAGTTAAAGGCCAAAAAGGCTTCCAAGCTGAAGAAGTACAGCCACTAGACTAATCACTCGATTATTCTAAAAAAGACGCTCCAATACTGATTGGGGCGTTTTTTGTTTGTATTTCTGTTTATAATAGGTCAGTTTTTTGTCAGAAAAAGTTCGAGCGCATATTTATGTCATCTGGTTTTGAAACCTTAAATTTACATCCGCAATTGAAACAGGCTATTGATGCTTTAGGTTTCAAGGAAATGACGCCTATTCAACAAAAGGTTTTAAAATTTACTTTGGCTGGACATGATGCCATTGGTCGCGCGCAAACAGGTACAGGAAAAACAGCTGCCTTTTTAATTAGCGTCATTAACGATTTATTAAATAACCCAATTCAGACTCAGCGCTACCGTGGTGAGCCTAGAGCTTTAATTTTAGCCCCTACGCGCGAATTGGCTTTGCAAATTGAAAGTGATGCAAAAGAATTAACCAAATTTACCAATTTAAATGTGGTGACTTTGTTGGGCGGTGTGGATTTTGATAAGCAAAAAGCACAGCTCGATAAAAACTTTGTTGACATTATTGTGGCAACACCAGGACGTTTGATTGATTTTGTAGAACAAAAAGAAGTCTGGCTAGATCAGATTGAGTTTTTAGTGATTGATGAAGCTGACCGTTTGTTAGACATGGGCTTTATTCCATCAGTTAAGCGGATTGTGCGTTATTCACCACGTAAGGAACAGCGTCAGACTTTAATGTTCTCTGCGACCTTTAGCTATGACGTGTTGAACTTGGCTCAACAGTGGTTATTTGAACCTGTTACAGTCGAAATTGAGCCTGAAAAGAAAACCAATGCCGATGTAGAGCAACGTGTTTATATGGTCGCAAAAACCGATAAATACAAATTGCTCGAAGATATTTTGCGTGACGAGCCAATTGAAAAAGTTATGATATTTGCCAACCGCCGTGATCAGGTGCGTAAGTTATATGACCATTTGAAACGAGATGGTTATAAAGTGGTGATGTTGTCAGGTGAAATTGCCCAAGACAAACGCCTAAAAATGCTGGATCAGTTTAAAAATGGTAAACATAACATCATGATTGCAACAGACGTTGCAGGGCGTGGTATTCATGTCGATGGTGTATCGCATGTGGTGAATTTTACTTTACCCGAACAGTCAGATGATTACGTACACCGTATTGGTCGTACAGGGCGTGCAGGTACACGTGGTGTCAGTATTAGCTTCTTATCGGAAGATGATGCGTTTTACTTGCCTGAAATTGAAAAAGCCATTGGGCAAAAATTACCGCTTACACGTCTAGATGGGTATTGCTAATCTGCACTTTGCTAGTCAGAACAATTGTTTGATCTGGCCAAAGTCCAAAAATATAAAAAAGTCGCTCTACAATTGAGCGACTTTTTTCTTTATAGATAAATTTTTTAGTTGACCATCAAATTGATTGATGTTGATACAACTTATTTTGCCTGACATCTAAATGTCAGAACAGTTTGGTAGTCATCATCACGGGCAATATCGGTATTACGACCTGCAATAGTGCCAAGCACAGTGGCTGCAGCCTGAATCATCTGTCCTGTTTGTTCATCGACCACTCCTTTGAGCGCACCGTTGTAGTTGGTCTTTTCATCTACCAACACAGGGGTAGCACGACTACCGCAGGTTTTATTGGCAGCACTAATGGCATTATTCTTGGCAATAATATTGGACTTACCTAAGCCTGTAACCTCATACAAGTTGTTTTCTTTTTGAATGGCAAGTGAGTTGTTGGGTGTGGTAGCACAGGCAGTGAGGAAAGCGAATCCTACAAGGCTAGAGAGGGCTAGTATTTTTTTCATATCAACCTCGAAATTAAAAACGTATGCATACGGAGACTTTTAAATATCTTTCATTTAATTTTCTGGTTAGCCTTTATGCAGGCATGAATTAGAATGAAAAATAAGGCTTTGATCAAGTTGAGCATATTCTGTAGTGCTTTGAATGAAGACTTTGTATAAAAAATGCAGTTGTCTGTATGGATTACATTGAGATTGTCTTGACCCAAGAGATTGCAAATTACACGTACGAAATAGCGCAAAATTTTGAGTTTATGCTAATCTTAACTGAGCTTTTTGAAATAGTTATATAAGTCAATGACGGATACAGTGGCAGAAATCGTTCATCAACACATTCATCAACGCCAATCAATCGGGCAGTTGGTTGAGCCAGCACCGAATGCTGCTCAGCTTGAAATGGCATTTCAGGCGGCTTTAACCGCACCCGATCATCATCGTCTAAAACCTACACGTTTTGTGGTGATTGCTGCTGAACAGCGTGCAGCTTTTGGTGAGCTACTTTCTCAAGCTTTGGCAGATATGGGCGAAACAGATGCGATTCAATTGGAACGGGTTAAACAGCACCCGTTTCGTGCGCCCATGTTGGTGCTGGCTTTAACACAGTTTCAAAACCATGCAAAAGTGCCGCATTTTGAGCAGACTTTAAGTACAGGGGCTGCTGTGCAGAATTTTTTACTGTCTTTACAGGCACAGGGCTTTGCTAGCATGTGGCGTAGCGGGGCAGTTGTAGAATCAAATTTACTCAAGCAAGCGCTTAACTTAAATCCAGATGACTTAATTTCGGGCATTATTTATGTGGGAACTGCAGCCAAAGCCATTCCTGCGCGTGCTGAATTAAATACACAAGCTTACGTGAGCTATTGGAACGCATAAGTTTTATTTTTAGGATATAACAATAATGTCAGAATTAAATTTTGCCGATTTGGTCGAACCTGTTGTGGTAGATCGTAAAACTGCACTGCGCATTACAGTTTTGGGTGGTGGTAGTTTTGGTACAGCTATGGCCAACACCGCTGTGCGTAACGGTTGCGATACCATGATCTGGATTCGTGATGAAGCGACTGCCAAAGAAATAAATGAAACGCATATTAACCGACGTTATTTACCTGACTTTAATTTAGAACAGGGTTTAAGAGCTGTTTCGGATTTGGAAACCGCAGTACGTGACCGTGATATTATTTTAGTGGCAATTCCGAGCCACTCATTCCGTGATGTGCTGCGTCAAATTAAACCTTTTATTAGTGCGCAGGCCGTGGTGTCTTTAACCAAAGGGATTGAAGCCAAAACTTTTAGTTTTATGAGCGATATTATTCGTGAAGAACTGCCTGAAGTGCCTTATGGTGTGCTGTCTGGACCAAACCTAGCCAAAGAAATTGTGGCAGGACAGCCAGCAGGAACGGTTATTGCCAGTCATTCTGAACTGGTGCGTTATGCAGTGCAGCAAGCTTTACACAGTGCTTTATTCCGTGTTTTTGCCAGTGATGATGTCAACGGGGTAGAACTCGGTGGTGCACTTAAAAATATTTATGCAGTCGCAATGGGGATGGCTGCAGCTTATAACGTGGGTGAAAATACCAAGAGTATGATTTTAACTCGTGCATTGGCAGAAATGAGCCGTTTTGCGGTGAAACTTGGTGCAAACCCGTTGACCTTCCTCGGCTTGTCGGGGGTTGGAGATTTATTTGCGACCTGTAGTAGCCCGCTGAGTCGTAACTATCAGGTTGGTTATGCTTTGGGTAAAGGTAAAACTTTAGAGCAAGCCACCGAAGAATTGGGACAAACTGCCGAAGGGATTAACACTATTGTTCAGGTGCGGGCACGCTCGAATGAGTTGGATGTATATATGCCGATCACTTGTGCGCTTTATGAAGTGATTTTTGAGGGTGCACCACCGATGACGATTGCTTTGTCTTTAATGAAAAATGGGCATCGTAGCGATGTGGAATTTGTCTTGCCACATCATCAAGTCTAGTTATGGGTTCAATGCTATAAAGTGCTATGACTTGCAAAAACTTGTATGGAATATGACAGTTTGGTGAACTGAATTGTCATATTCTCAGGTTATACTGTGCGTTATATACAACCAGATAAACCTTAAATTTGCGCCACCCAATAAGGAAATAATATGCAACTGACACTTGTTCGCCACGGTGAAGCCGCTCCTGCGGTTATGGGCAATGATCATCAACGTCCATTGACTGAGCGTGGTCATATTCAAGCACAAGAAACAGCAGATTATTTAAAAAATATCATTCAACCTGATGTATTTGTAGTTAGTCCATTGGTGCGTGCACAGGAAACCTTGGCGCATTTACAGCAGTATTTTAAAGATGTACCTGTGGTGGTGTGTAATGCCATTAAACCTGAAGATGATGCAAAAGTGGCAGTAGAATGGTTGTCGCAATTGCCGTATGAGTCGATTGCGGTGGTGTGCCACATGAATGTGGTGGCTTATATGGCCGAGATTTTAACTTTAGAATCGTTTAATCCATATCAATTGGCAGAAGCGCGTATTTATGAACAGGCCGTGATTGCTGCGGGACTTTCAACCCAAATCAAAAGTTTTATTCCAAACGCATAAAATAAATGTATAAAATCAAACAAAATTAATGGTAGAACGATAATAATGCTGTATTTATGGATGCCTGAAGCTAATGGGGTTTGGCAATGGTCAACAGGGGAACATTGGACGCAGGCCGATCATCTTGAGGCTTTGATTCAGGCATTACAGCCTTTTCAAGGGCAAGAGACGGTGGTGTTTTTTCCAAGCCGTGATGTTCAGATCATGCAGCAAACATTGCCTAAAGCGCAATATAAGCAGCTTGGTGCAGATGGGGTAAAGTATCTTTTAGAAGAATATACGGTATTGCCTATAGATACGATGAAAGTCTTGCATCATTTTCAGCAACCTGAACAGATCACTGTGCTTGGCATGGCAAACAGTACACTGGAAACCTATTTGAACGTGCTGAATTTGCTTCCTGTTAAAATCAGTGCATTGTTGCCTGATTTTTTAATCTTGCCGCAGCCTGAACTAGGGCAAACCGTTATTGGTCATATTTGTGGGCGTTTGCTGGTACGTGAAACTGAATTTTTGGGCTATTCAATAGATGATCTGGCATTGTACTTAGATTATCAAAGCGCTGAACGAAACTATAAAATTAGTAATTTCAGTGCTGAGCAAATGCAAAGTATTGAAGCTTTTGCGACTCAAGCACAATTGGAAAGTTTTCATTACACTGTGCCTGTACTAAAAAAAGCCAAGCAGCATCCATTTAACATGTTGCCTAAAGCCAAACAGGACACGGGGCTTTCGGGCTACTGGAAAGCCTGTGCAGCAGTGCTATTGGGTATTTTGATTGTACAATTTAGCTACGATGCTTTGCGTTGGAGCAAACTTAAAAAAGTAGCCGATCAAACTGCAATTCAGGCCATAGACCAATATAAATATTGGTTTGGTGAGAATAGTCGTGTGACTGAGCAAAATATTCAAAGTCAGTTTGAAAGTCATTTACGCCTGAATCAAAGTGCCGATACGCGAGCCTTACAATTGTTAAGTCGAGTTGGGCCTGTGTTAATGCAAAATCAGATTGTGGCCAATCGGGTTAGTTTTGATGCCAATAGTTTGAATATGGAACTCAATGCGAGTTCAGCAGTCTCTTTGCAGGCCTTAACCCAGCAATTGAATCAGCAGGGCTTCAAAGTGGAATTGGGGAATATTCAGCCGAGCAGTACAGGTGCAGTAGGATTGGTGAAAATACAATAATGAAAGCCATGGAAAAAATATCAAGTGTGCTGGATCAGCGTGTTGAACAGATTCAGGATTATTTAGACCGTTTAAGTACGCGAGAGCGGATTTTGGTAATTTTTACCACAATCTTTGTTTTGGTCGCAGCGGTGGGTTCTGCCTTGTGGTACATGCATGCTGCTGCTGAAAAACAGCAAAAACGGGTGAATGATTTAAAAGACCTGATTGTGATGATGCAAAGCAATGTAGTTACCATGAAGCCTACCAATGACTCACAGTTAAGTGCTGCCGAAAAAATTCAGCGAGTGGCACAACAGCAGGGGCTATCGGTCGTATCACAGCAAAGTGGTGAGCAAATGCAGTTGGTGGCTAGTCATGAAAACTATGCTGTGTTAGCAAATTTCCTAACTCAATTGGCACAAATGGGTTTAAGTATTCAAAAAATGGAATTAATTTCTGAAGCAGGGCAGATTAAATTAACAGCGACAGTGCAGTAATTGCCCAAAATAAAGTTTGAAAGGCGGAAAATAAAGCCGTGTCAAGCATAGCGTTTTGACTGGGCAAAGCCTATAATATGGCGACTTAGAAAGCAGTAGACTTTTGCAGATATGTTGTATTCTCTAGCCCGCCCGTTGTTATTTTCTTTAGCACCTGAGCGTGCGCATGAGCTGACACTATCACTATTGAAATCAAGCCATAAAATGGGCTTGATGCGTCAAAAGACTGTTGCAAAACCCGTGACATGTATGGGAATTGAATTTCCAAATCCAGTGGGTTTAGCTGCAGGCTTAGACAAAAATGGTGCGTATATTGATGCCTTGGCTGGTTTAGGCTTTGGCTTCATCGAAATTGGCACCATTACGCCACGTCCTCAAGCGGGGAATCCACATCCGCGCTTATTCCGTATTCCGCAGGCCAAAGCCATTATTAATCGTATGGGGTTCAATAATGATGGGGTCGATCAGCTAATTGAGAATGTCAAAGCGGCAAAATTCAAAGGAATTTTAGGGATTAATATTGGTAAAAATGCCGATACTCCTGTAGAAAATGCAGCAGATGATTATCTGATTTGTTTGGAAAAAGTCTATAACTATGCGTCTTATGTTACGGTAAATATCTCATCACCGAACACTAAAAACTTGCGTAGTTTACAAAGTGGTGATGCACTGACTGAGTTATTGCAAACGTTAAAACAACGTCAGTTGGAGTTGGCTGAAGAGCATCAGCACTATGTGCCGCTAGTGTTAAAAGTTGCCCCAGATTTAGATGCAGAAGATACTCAATTCATTGCCAAACAATTGTTGCAATTCAAAATTGATGGTCTGATTGTGACCAATACAACTTTGTCTCGTGAAGGTGTAGAAAACTTACCACATGGTGATGAAGCAGGTGGTTTGTCTGGCGCACCTGTGTTTGAAAAAAGCACCGCATGTTTGGCGGCTTTTTCAGAAGCACTCAAAGGTGAAATTCCTTTAATTGGCGTAGGTGGTATTCTTTCAGGCGAACAGGCGCTTGCTAAAAAAAATGCAGGTGCATCTTTGGTTCAGGTGTATAGTGGCTTGATCTATGCAGGTCCTGAACTGGTTCAAGATTGTGTGAACGCATTCTAAGCTCATGAACGCCATTGATATCGTTATTCTGATTCTCTTGCTCATTGGAGGGCTGAACGGTTTGCGTCAAGGATTTATTAAAGCCTTTGCGAACTTGGTCGGGTGGATTTTTGCCCTGATTGTTGCGGCAAAATATGCCACAGTCCTCGCACCTTCAATGTCAGCGCTGAGTAGCGATCCAGTGGTGCAAAAAATTGCAGCCTTTGCCTTTATTGTTTTGGTGATTGTGGTACTCACTTGGATTGTGACCGCCATTTTAAACAGTGTATTAAAGAGTTTAAAACTGGGGCCATTAAACCGTTTGGCAGGTGGCGCATTTGGTACCTTGAAAGGTTTGCTTATTGTCCTTATAACTATTCAGGGGATTGGTCCTTGGGTAGAAAGTTCTCCTTACTGGAAACAATCTAAATTCGTACAAAGTTTATTGCCGTATGCACCGTGGGCAACTGAATTGTCTAAAGACGCTGCCAATGAGGCTTTACAGCACATCAAGTCGAAAGATGCAGCGCCATCTTCCGATGTAGCATCTGACGCAAAAGAGAATACATCTGGCGCAGATGGCTCAACGAATAATCCTTTTTATTAATCCTAGCTGGTCTGCGAGGTTGCTATGTGTGGAGTTGTTGGTATAGCTGGTAAATCACCTGTTAACCAAATGTTGTTTGATGCATTAACGATGTTACAACATCGTGGACAGGATGCAGCTGGGATCGTAACTTGCCACAATGGACGTTTGTTCTTGCGTAAAGATAACGGTATGGTACGTGATGTGTTCCATACACGCCACATGCGTGCGTTACAAGGGAACTATGGCATCGGTCATGTGCGTTACCCGACTGCAGGTTCTTCAAGCAGTGCCGAAGCGCAGCCATTTTATGTGAACTCACCGTACGGGATTACTTTGGCTCACAATGGTAACCTGACCAATGCTGAAGAAATTCATGAAGATCTGTTTAAAACAGATTTGCGTCACATGAACACAGACTCTGATTCAGAAGTGTTACTAAACGTATTTGCCCATGAGTTACAACATCGTGGCAAATTAAGCCCAACACCTGAAGATATTTTTCATGTGGTTAGCCGTGTGCATGAGCGTTGTAAAGGTGCTTATGGCGTAGTGGCAATGATCACTGGTCAAGGTTTGGTTGGCTTCCGTGATCCAAATGGTATTCGTCCACTTATTTATGGTTCGCGTGAAACAGAACAGGGTATGGAATATATCATCGCTTCAGAATCTGTTGCGATTACTGCGCTAGGCTTTAAAGTAGAACGTGATATTGCGCCTGGTGAAGCTATTTTTATTAATGATGCAGGTGAATTATTTAGCCAGCAATGTGCAGCCAATCCAGAATATCGTCCATGTATTTTTGAATATGTGTACTTTGCACGTCCAGATGCAACCATTGATGGTATTTCAGTGTATAAAGCCCGCCTTAAAATGGGTGAAAAATTGGCACATAAAATTACCCGTGAATGGGGCGAACAGCACGACATTGACGTAGTTATTCCAATTCCAGATACATCGCGTACTTCTGCTTTGGAACTGGCAAATACCTTAGGTATTAAATTCCGTGAAGGTTTTATGAAAAACCGTTATATCGGACGTACCTTTATTATGCCGGGTCAGCAATTGCGTAAAAAATCTGTCCGTCAAAAACTTAACCCTGTAGAGCTTGAGTTTAAAGGCAAAAATGTCCTATTGGTGGATGACTCGATTGTACGCGGCACGACCTGTAACGAAATCATTCAAATGGCACGTGATGCAGGTGCAAAAAAAGTGTTCTTTGCTTCTGCAGCACCTATGGTGAAATATCCAAACGTGTACGGTATCGATATGCCAGCTAAAGACGAGTTGATTGCTTCAAATCGTGATGTTGAGCAAATTCGTGAAATTATTGGCGCAGACCGATTAATCTTCCAAGATTTGGATGATTTAAAACAAGCGGTGCGTACGCACAAAGTCCCAAATTTAACTGAGTTTGATTGCTCGGTATTTGATGGTGTTTATGTGGCTGGTGGGATTGATGAGGCGTATTTAAACGATCTTGAACAAAAGCGTAACGACTTAGCCAAAAAAGGCAAAGATGGCTACATTGATGTCAATATTGATGCTGCATCAGTTGACCTCACAGGTGTAAAAGAGAGCTAATCATTTTTCTGATTACCTCACAGAGAAAAGCGGGAAATTCCCGCTTTTTTCATTTATGATGGGTGGGTCAAATACAATGTAATTCAGGATGTTTACATTGAAGGCTGTGAGTAGTTACTTGATTAAAAATAAAAATATGATTTGGTCTGCAATCTTGTGTCTGGTTGCAGTGGCTTTGACGTTGTTTATCTTAAATACCGTATTAGGGCTTTTGGTCTATTATGTGGACTCCACACAATCCATCTATTGGCACAGTCTGAGCCCGTATTGGATTACGTTGCTGCTCTTAATTATGGCGCTTTCCATTATTTTGGAATTTTATGTCTTTCGCTCAGGCGGACATTCGCTTGCGAAACAACTTGGCGCACGTCGTTTAACACAATTTGAAAGTACACCTGAAGAAAGCACGGCATTAAAAATTACTGAACAACTGGCAGATACTTTTCAAATTCAAATTCCAACAGTTTATGTTTTGCCAGATGAGATTGGTGTAAATGCTTTAACTGCAGGCTTTAGTGATAAAGATATTGTAATTGTTTTGACTTGGGGCGCATTACAAAATTTAGATGAGCAGGAGCTTTATGGCTTATTGAGTCATGAGTTTAACCATATTTTAAGTGGTGAAACCATTGATAACACTAAGCTGAAAATTCTTTACAGCAGTTTAACCACATTCAGTAAATGGGGCAGCAGTATTGCCAAACTGGGTTTTGGTCAGCACCGTGATGCACCGCCACATAAGCTTGCTACATTTTTTGTGGCCGTAGGTGGCGGTATTTGGCTAATTGGCAGTTTAGGTGTACTTATTTCTCGTCTAATCAAATACATTAGTTTGAGTGGGCGTACTTTTAAAAATGATTTAAAAACCAAACGCCTGATTCAAAACAATGCCAATATTCAAACCTTGTTGCGCATTTATGTACACCATGCGGGTTCGCAAATTCACAGTGAATATTCTGAATCAATTTCTCACATGTGTTTTGCCAACTCATTGAGTCCGCAAAGTTGGATGAATATTCACCCAAGTATTGAGGCGCGTATTTTTGAGTTAGATCCAACTTTGGTGCAAGACTTACAGTTGGAAAATCTGAAACGCTTACGCAATCAGCCTTTATTTAGTTTGTTTCGTTCGCTTGAAGAAATGAACGCAGAATATTATGCACCTTGGAGTTCCCCACAACCTTTGCCATTGCTGCGTTTATCACCCATTAGTTTTGCAATTAATGACGCAATTAAGCCGCTAAAACCTGAGATTCGCAACAATATGCCACGTCCTGAACTGATTCAACGTGCTTTGCAAACAGCAACGGGTTCACGAGAAGTAATAGTGGCTATTTTAATGATTCGTCAGTACCGTGAGTTTATTCCTGCAGAGGCGGAGGTTAGCCGTGCCATAGTCGATGCTTTACTGAATTTGGATGGGCGAGTACACATTTCAATTTTTCACGAAGCTTGTCGAAATATTGGGGGCATGCCTGTGAGTATCGCACGGCAGTTCTTGACCAAATTAGCGCGTATTATTCAAGAAGATGGCGAAATCGGCCTGTTAGATGCGTTGCTGTTGGAGCGAGTAAAGTTTGAGTTGCATTTATTACCTTTGCATACGCCTACTGCCTTGCATGAGGTTAAGCCGCAAATTGTCCGTTTGATTGATGCTTTATTGCATGTGCAGCAAATTAACAGTGTGAATCAGTTAGATGTACGTGAACGCATTTTGGAGCGTGTTTTAACTGCAGAAGAACTTATTGCTTATGAAGAAATTTCTGATGAACCCATCGATTTATCTGAAATTTTAAATGACATGGCAGGTTTGTTATTACGTGATCGCTTGATTGTTTTAGGTATTGCAGAAATCTGTTTGTGGAGTGATCGTATTATTACTCAAGATGAGTTGGACGTTTTGGAATTGTTGTATTGGCGACTTGGGTTTAAAACAGAAGCAATTGTCGAGCAAATGCAGAAACAAAATAGCCTGATTATCGTGTAATAACGGCTTAAACATGCGCAGATGTTAAGTCACAATATTAGCTACTGTTAGAGAATTGCTTTGAGGAAGGTAGTGGGTTAAAGAAAGCACAGCATTGCTTGGGCTTTCTGGTTAGAATAGCAACTGAGTTAAGCACATCAAAATTATAGGTGATGATAAAACATGATTGGGCATCAACGTGACATTTTAGCCAGCCTAGGAATCGATATTTGGGTTTCTAGAACAGCTGTGTCGCAACATTTGCCACAATCATCTGTATGGCGTGATCAAGCTGTACCAGAGTTACAGAGTGAAATCATTGTTCCGACTGCAACAGTTGTGTCAGAACCAGATATCAAACCGATACCTTCGGAACCGCGAGACGTATTAGCAAAAAAAGCAACAGTCACTCCAGAAGTCGATGCGACTAAACAGGTTGAAGCCGAGCCTGTAGTTGAAGTGCGTAGCATGCTACACATCGACGCTTTTAGTATTGAGGCTTTACAGTTAGCAGATTGCTTGATTCTATGCGACAGTACTGCTTTGAGTGCGGAACAACAACAGTTATGGCGTAATATTCAATTTGCGATGCAGGCGCAATATCATGCTTTGCAATGGCCTTTCGCTTTGGAAATATTACAAGATGGTATTGGTGTAGAAAACTATGTACAAGGTTTTGTCGATGCGTTATGCACAGATAAGCATGTCATCAGCTTAGGTACAATACCGCATTTTAACTCTGCACAATGTCAAACTTTAGCAGGCTTGCAAGAGATGTTAGATCAGCCACTGTTGAAAAAACAGTTGTGGAATGCCATACAAGCCAAATCCATGCAAAATCAAGCTTAAGCCAATTTTCATACTCAAAACTTATATTGACGTCATTACAGCGATAAAACAGGGATAATCATGCGTAAAAAAGTGGTGGTATTTAGTCAGCTTGATGCAGAAATTTTAACTCAGCTTGAGCAGGATTATCAGGTGGTGCAGGTGAGTCCTAAATTGGGCGATGTGAACCAGCAACTGCTTGAACATGTACAAGATGCAGATGGTATGATTGGCGCAGGACGTTTGCTGAATCAGCAAAATTTACATACCGCAACTAAACTCAAAGTTATTTCTAGCGTGAGTGTCGGTTATGACAATTACGACGTTAATTATTTAACCCAACAAAAAATTTGCCTATGTCATACCCCGCATGTGTTAACAGAAACGACAGCTGATTTAGCCTTTACCTTACTGATGAGCGCTGCCAGACAAGTACCGCATTTAGATCAGTGGACCAAGCAGGGTCATTGGAAACGCACAGTCGGTGCAGCACAGTTTGGGCAGGATATTTATGCCAAAACCATTGGTATTATTGGTTTGGGGCATATTGGTGCCGCTATTGCACGACGTGCTTTTCACGGTTTTAATATGAAAGTGGTGTACCACAATCGCCGTGAAAAAATGGAGGTGGCACAGGCGTTCAATGCAGACTATTTAAGCCTAGATGAATTGTTGCAACAGTCAGATTTTGTAGTTTTAGCGGTCGATTTAAATGCGGACTCTAAAGCACTCATTGGTCAGCGTGAATTGGATTTAATGCAGCCACATGCGGTATTGGTTAATATCTCTCGTGGTTCAGTAATTGATGAGCAGGCTTTAATTCAGACTTTGCAAGCAGGTAAAATTTTTGCGGCAGGTTTAGATGTCTATGATAAAGAACCACTGCAAGAATCACCATTATTTGAGTTGGATAATGTGGTGACCTTACCGCATATTGGTTCTGCAACAGCGGCAACCCGTCAAAAAATGGCTGATTTAGCTTATAAAAACTTGGTAGATGCACTAGAAGGACGTCGTCCACACTATGTGGTCAATCCTGCTTGCTATACGCTTTAAAGCCAAGAAGCGTATTAAAAATTGATAACACATCATTGCAAATACGTTCATTTTTCAATGTTATAGTAAATCACTATACAAAATATGTATTTGAGATGAACCCTTGAAACGCCTATTACTCGTTTGCGGTCTAAGCTTAACCAGTCTCACCACTGCACAAAGTGCCAGTTTGGGTGCCACTCCACAATTTAATGTGCCTGAAATAGGCAGTGGTGTGGGGCTGATTGATCAGCAAAAAGAGCGCAGTATTGGTGAAAAAGTCTATCGGGAAGTACAGCGTAAAATGCCTGTAGCGCAAAACCCGTGGCTTGAAGATCAATTGTTCAATACATTCTCACACTTACTCAGTCAAACTCAACTAGGGCAGCCAATTGGCTTACTTATCATTAATGATCCGCAAATTAACGCTTTTGCTGTTCCTGGTGGATTATTTGCCTTAAATACAGGCTTGATTAATTCTGCACGGAATATGGACGAAGTTGCAGGGGTGATGGCACATGAAATTGCGCATGTATCTCAGCGACATTATAGCCGTTCACAGGAAGCATTTAAGGGGCAAGGTTTGTTGGCACTGGCAGGTGTTGTGGTCGGTGCTTTAGTTGCCTCACAGGCGGATGGTGATGCAGGTGCAGCGGTGATGATGGGTTCTCAAGCGGCATTGATGGATCAACAATTGACTTATAGCCGTAATCAAGAGCGTGAAGCAGACCGTATTGGCATGCAATATATGTATAGTGCGGGGTATAACCCACAAAGTATGGCAGACTTTTTTGAGGTGATGAACCGTACCACCAGTCGTGTGAGTTTTTTACCTGACTTTTGGTTTACCCATCCCTTAACGACAGAGCGTATGAGTGAAGCACGTTTGCGTGCTAATCAATTGCCTGCAGTGCAGACATCATTACGAGATGAAGATTTTGAAATTTTAAAACTCTACAGTTTAGTGCTTTCGCAGCAAGCGACAGAACAACAGTTGAAGGCTTTTGCGACTCGGAATAATTTTGCTGCACATTTGGCTTTAGCCTATTTTTATAGTCAACAGGGCGATTTTGTTCTGGCGCAGCAAAGTATTGAGCAGGCTAAAAGTCATAATCGTTTACATAATTTATTGACACTTATTCAAACTGACATTTATTTAGGGCAAAATAAAATTGATTTAGCACACAAGACCATTAGTTCACCTGCGCGCATTATGCCAGAAAATCGTGCCTTAAATTTTAAGTGGGCTGAAGTGTTGATTCGTCAGAATCAGTCAGCACAGGCGCAAACGATTCTGCAAGGTTTTTTAAAGAAAAATCCACGTGATTTATCGGCATGGAATTTAATGCAGCAAGCGGCAAATGTAGATCGGGCATCGCCACTACGCACGGTAAATGTGCTACGGTATCGCGCAGAGGTGCAATATTGGTCGGGCTGGGAAGAAGAGGCGATTAAGTCGTTATTACATGCACAGCGCTTAGCTAAAGATAATCAAGCTATGTCGGCAAATATAAAAAACCGCGTGACCGAAATGCAAAGAGAACGACAGTTAAAAATATAACTTTAAAGGTATAAGTTGAACCAATAACAATAAATACAAGGAGTTTAAAATGATTGAGGGACAATGTTTATGCGGTGCGGTGTATTATCGTTACCATGCCGAAATTGAAAAAACAGTATTGTGCTTTTGCCAGCATTGTCGTCGTGCACAAGGGGGTATTTTAGGTTGGAATAGCCCAGTTTCCCGTGAAAAATTTGAAGTGGTTCGTGGCTTAAAATATCTGAAAGAATATTTTCATAGTCCCAATAAGGCGCGAGTATTTTGTCAGGAATGTGGGAGTCCAATTTATTCCTATCGACTTGATTTACCCGATATTATTCGCTTGCGTTTAGGGACTGTGACGCAAGGTCAAATCCCTGAACCTTCTGAGCAGGTTTTCACACAATACAAACCAAACTTTCTGA
Organism: Acinetobacter sp. A2; assembly: GCF_048537555.1. Lineage (NCBI taxonomy): Bacteria > Pseudomonadati > Pseudomonadota > Gammaproteobacteria > Moraxellales > Moraxellaceae > Acinetobacter > Acinetobacter sp. A2. The sequence goes on along the minus strand of NZ_CP183239.1, from coordinate 1,802,937 downwards.
CAATTGCATCGTGTGAGTAGTACTTGACGGAGCATACAGTGCTAGAATAAAACCGAAATTGCGTGATGTTGTTGTTGAATGAAAATGAAAAAATATATTTATTTATGCCTAACTTTGGGGATGTTATTACCGACGGTCTATGCTGCGAGTGCGGAGCAATATGTGATGGCAGTTGAAGAAATTAATGCACAATATAAGCAAGATACCCGACAATTTTTACGTGGCTTAAATCCACAGCAGCAAGGTTTTAGTGCACAGCAGCAACAGCAGTTTTGTGGTATTGTGAGCCGTTATGTTGATCGTTTATATCAGGCAGCCGATGAAAATCGTGCTTATTTAGACCGTCGTTATCAAAATATTAATAAACAGGACGTCATTCAGCAGGTGAGTTCATCTAAAGAAATGCAGTTACTTAATAAATATCAGGTAAAGTGTGATTTAAAATAAGCAGTTTTCGAGGTGAGTGCAAAGGCATTTCAACCTTCAATATAAACTTTATCCAGTCAATGATAGAGATAGGTAAACAAAAAGATCAAACAATGTGGGATGGGAATATATAGCATATTCACTATGCAATTTAAAGATCAGCTCAGAAAGCCTGAGAGATAGAATGTTTCAGCATAACAATACTAATTCAAGTTCATCAATATTTTGAAAAATATGATTTTGGTCATTTAGCTTAATTTGGCTTTAATTTTTGCAGATACTTGCGCAGGATCGGCGCGCCCGGCTATGAGCGGACGCAGAGAGTTCATCACCTTACCCATATCTTTCATGCTAGTAGCTTGTTGCGCTTCAATTGTTTGCGCAATCATGGAATCAAGTTCTTCCTCAGTCATAGCTTCTGGTAGAAATTGAGATAAAACCTCAATTTCGGCTTGTTCCTTACTAGCTAAATCTTCTCGGCCAGCGCCTTCAAAGGCTTTAACCGATTCTTTACGTTGTTTAATTTGTTTCTCAATGACCGCAAGAACCTGAGTATCGTCAAGCTCTTTGCGCTCATCAACTTCAATTTGCTTAATTGCCGCCTGTAGACTACGAATTACCGTTAACTTATCCATTTCTTTCGCGCGCATAGTCGCTTTTAAAACGTCAGTGATTTGGTTTTTTAAAGTCGACATTATTTAATCCAGACAGGCAATCACAAATTAATTAGTAAAGGCGAGTAGTACGTACTGATTCACGCGCCAATTTCTTTTGGTAGCGTTTAACAGCAGCAGCTTTTTTGCGCTTACGTTCTTGAGTTGGTTTTTCGTAGAATTCACGCTTACGTACGTCAGCTAAAACACCTGCTTTTTCGCAAGAACGTTTGAAACGACGGATAGCTACGTCTACTGGTTCGCCTTCTTTCAATTTAACTTGTGGCATGAAGAATCCTCATTAAGTTATGGATAAGACCTGGGCGAAATTGCCCACGATCACAAGTGAAGGTCAGTATTTTACTCATTTACATCTCATATCACAAGTCTATAATAGGTTTCGCAATAGAATTGATACAGGTTATAGGCAATTTAATGATCGTTTTAGGCTTAGAAACATCTTGTGATGAAACAGGACTCGCCCTGTATGACAGTGAGTTAGGTTTACGTGGACAAGTGCTGTACAGCCAAATTAAATTGCATGCAGAATATGGCGGAGTGGTACCTGAACTGGCTTCACGTGACCATGTGCGTAAACTTATTCCATTAATGAATCAATTGCTTGAGCAAAGTCAGGTCAAAAAATCTGAAATTGATGCAGTGGCTTATACTCGTGGACCTGGCTTGATGGGGGCACTCATGACAGGCGCATTATTTGGGCGCACTTTGGCATTTGCCTTAAATAAACCTGCAATTGGTGTGCATCACATGGAAGGGCACATGCTTGCGCCATTGTTGTCTGCCACACCACCAGAATTTCCTTTTGTAGCGTTATTGGTTTCGGGTGGTCATACTCAGCTCATGGCCGCCTATGGTATTGGGCAATATGAACTGTTAGGCGAGTCGATTGATGATGCTGCGGGCGAAGCCTTTGACAAAGTCGCAAAAATGATGGGCTTGCCGTATCCAGGCGGGCCAAATATTGCCAAACTGGCGGAACAAGGTAATCCATTGGCATTTGAGTTTCCACGGCCAATGTTGCACCAAGGTTTGGAGTTTTCATTTAGTGGTTTAAAAACTGCAGTTTCAGTGCAAATGAAAAAACTAGGTGATGAAAACCGTGATGCGGATATTGCAGCTAGTTTTCAGGAAGCTGTGGTGGATACGCTAGTCAAAAAATCAGTGAAAGCCTTAAAACAAACACGTTTAAAACGCTTAGTGATTGCAGGTGGAGTAAGTGCAAATACGCGTTTACGTGAGCGTTTAGAAGCAGATTTAGCGAAGATTCGTGCTGCAGTATATTACGCAGAGCCAGCATTATGCACCGATAATGGTGCGATGATTGCTTTTGCAGGTTATCAGCGTTTAAAGGCAGGACAGCAAGATGGTTTGTCTGTGACGACCACACCACGTTGGCCAATGACAGAATTGACCAATCCGACCGCAGGTTAGGTATTTAGTTGAAAAAAACAGAGGCCAAGATTAAGCCTCTGTTTTTTTATGCTGCAATTGAAGTTCTGCTCAATAACGAAGATTTAGCGAACTGCATCCATTAAGCCTTTGGTTAAGTCCTGCATCATGCCATTCATAACAGCCATACCTGCATTGTTGCAGTTTTCCAACTTCTTGCCTTCTAGTGCTTTGCCTTTGTTGGCTTCGGCTTCACATTTTTGTAAAACCTTTTTTGCCTCATCTAGGTTTTCTGCATAATATTCCTGCGTTTTCACTTGGGTACATCCTGCAAGGGTGGTGATTAAAGCTACCGTCAGCAACATATTTTTGAAATTAAACATTATTTTATAACCGTTGTTTGTTCTAAAGAGACTTCATCTTAAGTGATAAGTTTGCTAAAAAATAACCAAATTGACTAAAGTTGACCATTTTAAGTCAAGCTAAACAATTGTAATTTATTGTTTATTATCTTCAGGTTGTGCCAATTATTTAAATCTAAGCATATAAATTTCAGAGCTTTTTGTGCTCTTATCTTGCAAATTTTAAAAATAAAGCAAATAACTGACAGCAGTGCTAAATTCTGTGAATCCTGTCCAATTGTGGTGTTTTAAATTATAAATTATGATTTTAAGTCTATGTTTAATAAAAAAATAATGAGATAAAATGCGATTTAAAAATACATTTTGCATCACTTGTGTGATGGGGGCAATGTTATTAACCGCTTGTGAACAGGCGGAGTCCATTCATCAAAATACCTCATCGGTGAGTCATTCAAATTTAGAAATGTCATCCAACACTGATAGTTGTTCAACTTCAAGTCATACGGTCATCACCCACGATTCAGGTGTATCTTCCGATATTGCTGTAACTGCCCCAGAAGAAGTCTATGTAGGTGAACAAACTGTGGAAGCTATGCAAGCGCATGGCGAAGAGTTTTATGCAGAAACTTTGGCACGTATTGCTGCTGAACAAGGTCAATAACGGTGGGTTTTAATTCAAGGGTTACTGCCTAAAGAAATGCAGCAACCCATAAATTTTTACATAGATTTTAGTTGCTGTGAACCAATCCAGTGTTTAGAAAATTGATAAGCGGCACGACCTGAACGCTGTCCACGTGCCTGACACCATCTTAATGCTTCTGCACGTACTTCGGCGGTCATTGGCATTGCTGCTTTTTGTAAATAGTGTTCTACAATTTCCAAATACAGATTTTGATCCATTGGATAAAAGGACAACCACATACCGAAACGGTCAGACAGCGAAATTTTTTCCTCAATCGCTTCTTGTGGATGCAATTCGGTATATTGCGGTACATCAACACGGGTGACAGGTGTATTTTCGTGCATAAATTCAGGTAAAAGATGGCGGCGGTTACTGGTCGCATAAATAATAAAATTACTTGAACCTGATTGTAATGAACCATCTAAAACACTTTTTAAACTACGATAATTTTCATCTTCTGCGTTAAAGGCTAAATCATCACAATAGACAATAAATTTTTCTGGACGATGCTGAATGATTTTCTGAATTTCAGGAAGTTCAGATAAGTCATCACGTTCAATTTCAATTAAGCGTAAGCCTTGGTCGGCATACTTGGTGAGCAGGGCACGTACAATAGAAGATTTACCAGTCCCGCGCGAACCTGTCAGCAAGACATCATTGGCAGGTAAGCCATTTAAAAACTGCAAAGTATTTTGAATGACTTTTTCTTTTTGTTTTTCAATGCCTTTTAGGTCATCCAATTCCATTTTTCGTGGTTGCTGTATGGCAATTAACTGCTGGTTTTGCCATTTAAAAGCAATTGCTGAAAAATCAGGCTCTAGTTTTAAAGCGGGTAAGCTTTGCTGTAGTTGTTGGAGTACATGCGAAAGTGATATTAAGATGTTGTCGGGTAAATCTAGGTTTGCCATGATAGTTCAGCTTTATAATTGCAGAGCGAAAAGTACAGTTTAAGACTAGCGCAATTGACCTAGGTTTGCCAATTGCGGTACTTACTTAGTCATTGACGCATGTTATTATTTTTAAGATATTGTTGTGTATAGTAGGCATCGGCAAGCGTAGTGCTGCGAATAAACCAACGGATTGAGGGACGCTATGTTATTTAAAGATTTCACCGAAGAGGTTAATCCGCACCAAGCCTATCGTATAAAAAAATTAAAGCGCGAAATTTTAAATGCAGAATCCTATGAAGAGTGGAAAAGTATTGCCATAAAAATAGATGAAGAATCTGGCGCGCAAGAATGGAAATATGACAATAGTTCGCCATATTTTGATGCAGAAATCATTTCGCATCGATTAAATCTTTTACGCCGTTACCGCACGACAGAACGTAGTAGTGACCTGATTTATATTTTACGTGAAGGCTTAACCTTCGATATTGCCAATATTGCCCATCCTATGTTGTTTACTGCCACTTATGTTGGTACCAAAAAAATCATTGAAGATTATGTAGAAGAAGTCAGTAAAAGTTTGGCCTTTGTGGCTTCAGAAGCGTGTCAAACTTTAACCCGTGCTGAAAAAATTGCCTTTTTTGAGCAGTGTCAAACTGCGTACGGTCAGCCTGCCTTAATGTTTTCGGGTGGTGCGACTTTAGGTCTGTTTCATACGGGTGTGTGTAAGGCTTTGCTTGAGCAGGACTTAATGCCCAAAGTGCTGTCTGGTTCAAGTGCAGGCGCTATCATGACGGCAATGCTGGGTATTGCGAAACCTGAAGATGTAAAACAAATTTTAGGTGGAGAATCTTTTTTCCACGAAGCATTCCAATTTAGGCAAATGCGTGAAATTCTGAAAGGGAATGGCGGTATTGCCAATGTGCATTATTTAAAAAAATTCCTGATTAAAAACTTAGGGGATACCACCTTTGAAGAAGCTTTTCAGAATTCAGGTTTACATATAAATGTGGCCGTGGCGCCATATGATGCTTCACAAGACCCGCGCATTATGAATAGTTTTACTGCACCGGATTTATTGGTGTGGAGTGCGGTGCTTGCATCTTGTGCCGTGCCCATTTTATTTCCACCAGTGCGATTAACCAATAAGCGTTATGATGGCGAACACACCCCTTATATGGGTAAAACCCGTTGGGTAGACGGTAGTGTACGCAGCGATTTCCCGCAGGAAAAAATGGCGCGTTTATATAATATTAATTACACCATTGCCAGTCAGGTGAACCCGCATGTGGTTCCTTTCATGCAAGATGATATCAAGCGCTATCGTAAAGATATGCTAAGTTGGCCAGAACGTATTATCCGCCGACAGGGGAAAGTGATTAGCCGTGGTGTGATGGACTTTGTTCGCGAGCGTGCAGGAGCTGTGCCACCTGTACGCCGTTTGTTAGATCATGGTTATGGCATTGTCGATCAACGTTATTATGGCGATGTCAATATTGTTGGAAGTTATAACCTGCGTCATTATAGTTATATGCTGCAAAACCCTAAACCGCACTTGTTCAAAATTTTACAGCGTGAAGGTGAGCGGGCAACTTGGCCAAAAATTTCCAGTATTGAAACGCATGCCCGTGTAGGCAAAACTTTGCAACATTGCCTAGAATTATTGCATGCTCAAAATGACACGATTCCAGAGAAACGTACTGGCGCAAGTGTTGTTTAATTTTTTTCAACTTGCCGATATTGCACAGTTTGAATTGTGCAGTAAACCTCAAAGTTTATTGTATGGGCGGCATTTATATCGTTTTGAATATCAAAACCAGTTTTATTGGCTGAAAGCTCAGCAACAGGGGGGTCATCCTACTGTTGCAGAAGGTTTTAGGCGTGAATATCAGTTTTATCAGCTACAGCAACATTCAAAACATGCTTTTTTACTGCCGTGCGTGCTGATGGATCAAGAGCCTATTCATATTCAGCAACAAGAGTATACGCAGGCGTTAATTTTGCCTGAAGCAATGCCTGTATTGCAGATGGATGGTCTACCTAAGTATCTTGATGAAACCAAAGCGATATTATGGCAGGTGCTTGATGCGGTAGAGCAGTTGCATCTTTTGGGTTGGATTCATGCCGATTTGAAAGCTGAACATATCGTGCAGTTTGATGGGAAAATCAAACTATTGGACTTCGAACAAGCACGGCATATTACGGATAATCCACAGCAGCGTCTGACCGCAACGCCACGTTATATGGCACCTGAGTTATTTCAGGGGCAGCCTAAAACTAGGCAAAGTGATATTTATGCCTTGGGCATAATTTTTTATGAATGGCTGACACAGCAACGCTTACAAGCCAGTAGTTACCAAGATTGGGCATATTTACATTGTCAAAGATTCAATTTAGATAAAGCTGAGCACATAACTGCCTTTTACCCTTTACTCAAGGCAATGCTTGCTAAGCAATATTCACAACGTTGCGCCAATATTTCAGCGTTAAAATTATGGCTTAGTGGCTGAATATGTTTAAGAAAAAAACAAAAAACAATTTTTTGTTTTTTATTTAAACAGTCATTATGCTTTTTTATAAAAAAGGCTTGTCATGAGGAAGTGATCTCTATAATATACACAGCCATCGGGGACGTGGCGAAATTGGTAGACGCACTGGATTTAGGTTCCAGCGCCGCGAGGTGTGAGAGTTCGAGTCTCTCCGTCCCCACCACTTAAATATCAAGTACACTTGATTTTAGGTTACAGAGGATTGGTGTAATGGTAGCATGACGGTCTCCAAAACCGTTCGTCAAGGTTCGAATCCTTGATCCTCTGCCAAATTAAATCCAACACTAAGTTGGTACCCGATGTTGGGGACGTGGCGAAATTGGTAGACGCACTGGATTTAGGTTCCAGCGCCGCGAGGTGTGAGAGTTCGAGTCTCTCCGTCCCCACCATAAATTAAAGAGCAAGGCATTGACCTTGCTTTTTTATTGCCTTAAATTTTTTGAGTCCATCACAAGGGCAAAAGGGCATATAAGTATAAAAAAAGCCCATAAGCATGTTATGGGCAAGATCATTGAGTGAAATGAGTTGATTAAATCTGTTTAAATTCTAATTTTTGCATCCTATCAAGTTCAACCGTTATTGCTTTAATTAAGCTTTTAAGTGATCTTCAAACTCCTCGCCTAATTTCATGGCCAAAGCGTTACCTGAAAGTTCACAGGTCACCAAACCGTACTCTTTTTGAAAACTAAAAGTAAAACCGTGTCCATCTGCTAAGTTTTTAACTGAATAACCTAACTTTTCTAACCAAATACGAAACGCAATTAAATTTTTTGCTTTCACAACCTTTTTCACGAGAGAACTCCTCTATATCCATTTATTTATTAATAGGGATATTGCGTGAATTTTTAAAGGGCAAAAATGTATTTCTGCAGATATTTTTAGAAAGCTTTGTGCAAAATAAATACGAAGTTCATTGTTTGGAAAGGATTATGAAAAATGATGAATTTTAATTAATTGATATTGAAGTAATTAATTTTTGAGTTGGTGGTTGATACAATACCTAAATTTTTGACCAAGATATGACTTGGAAATATTTTGTTAATTATTTGCATTTATCTTTGTGCTACTCATGTTAGTAATTAACGCTATCCAAAACGATAGGCGTTCTAAAAGTACTAACACGGGCAAAATAAGAAATTAGATTTTATACAGCAAGCCATTGCAGCAGCAGTAAATAAGTGGGGATTTGTTTATACTGGTGCCTGATTGAAATTTTAAATTTGAATAATATGACAGTGCCCAGTATTGAACAGCAAGTGATGAGTATGGTTGAAAATATGCGTGTACAGGGGCAAGAGGCTGTAGCCGTGATGCTCGGTCATGAAGACTGGCTGTTGTTTTCTTCACAATCAAAAGTGGCTTATACGCCTTTTGGCAGTGCACGCCGTTATCAGCCTGCATTGTCAAATTTATTATTAGTACGCGTGGATGAAATGCAGGCCTTACGTGTGGTAACGCAAACCCAGTTGGATGAGTTCGCGGCAAGCCATCAAATTTTATAAGCAATCTGTGTTGTGTAATTGAACATCGAGATGACTTATAAATCCATTTAAAAATTATCTTTCAATTCACGTAATTTTTGAAACTCTTGGACGCTTTCTGCTCTTAAAAATGGATTGGTTTCGAGTTCCAATTCAATACTGCTTGGCAAAGTCGGTTGATTCAGCATACGCAAGTTTTCAATATGTTGATAACGCTCCTGAATTGCCAAATTTTCAGGTTCTACATGCAGCGCAAATTTTGCATTGGTAAGGGTGTATTCGTGGGTGCAATACACTTGGGTTCGTGGTGGTAAAGCAGCTAAACGATTGAGCGATTGGTACATTTGCTGATGTGTACCTTCAAAAACTCGCCCGCACCCCATTGCAAATAAGGTGTCGCCGCAAAACAAGACATCTAGCTCATCTATAAAATACACAATATGCCCAAGGGTGTGCCCAGGCACGGCAATGACATCTACAGATAAATCATAAAACTGTACTTTATCTTGATGTTGTAAAGGGTGGGTGATAAAAGGAATCTTACTCAGTTCATCGCGTGGGCCATAAACTGGCAAGTTGCGTTCTGCAATGAGTTCAGGTACACCGCCAATATGGTCTTGATGCCAATGTGTCAGCCAAATTTGTGCAATCTCTAAGCCATGGCTTTGGCAAAAATCTTCAACGGGTTTGGCATCGGTAGGATCGACTACTACCACTTGTTTACTGTCACAATGTTCAAGCAACCAAATATAATTTTGTGAAGGTTTTTGCGCATCAATAAGATGAACTTGGTAGTGCATGCTCAATTCCTAAAATTTTAATCGCTTGTTGCTATTACAGCATGCTTTCGCTAGGGAGTAAAAGCTTAGCTTTTATGTTGGCAGCATAAGCCATATTTGTTTCATTCTGATTGTGAATCAGGTCGTAATACTCATTTAAGAACATAAAAAAATGCCGTGATCAACACGGCATTTTTTAAACAATTATTTAAGCGACTTAGCGAATTTTTGCTAAGAAACGGCCTAAACGCGTCATTGCTTCACGTAATTCATTTTCTGCAGGTAAGAACACAACACGGAAATGGTCTGGTGTAGGCCAGTTAAAACCTGTACCTTGCACTAACAGTACTTTTTCGGCTTTTAGTAAATCCAACATTAATTTTTCGTCATCTTCAATCGGATAGACGTTTGGATCTAATCTTGGGAAGCAGTACATCGCACCTTCAGGTTTCACACATGACACGCCTGGAATTTCATTTAGCATTTCCCAAGCAATGTTGCGCTGTTCATATAAACGACCACCTGGACGGATCAAGTCATTGATAGATTGATAACCACCCAATGCTGTTTGAATCGCATATTGTGCCTGGTGGTTGGCACACAGACGCATGGAAGCAAGCATGTCCAAGCCTTCAATGTAGTCTGCGGCACGTGATTTATTGCCTGTAATGGCCATCCAGCCTGATCGGAAGCCTGCAATACGATATGATTTAGACAAACCGTTGAATGAAATACAGAGCTGATCACCTGCCAGTGCAGCTACAGCAACGTGCTCAATACCGTCATAAATGATTTTGTCGTAAATTTCATCGGCAAATAAAATCAGGTCATATTTTTTAGCCAGTGCAACAATTTGTTCTAAAACATGACGCGGATAAACCGCACCTGTTGGGTTGTTCGGGTTAATGATGACAATACCACGTGTATTTGGCGTGATTTTGCTTTCCATGTCGGCAATGTCTGGGTACCAGTGGTTTTCTTCATCACATTTATAGTGAATAGCAGTACCACCCGACAAATTCACCGCAGCTGTCCATAATGGATAGTCAGGCATTGGCACCAGCATTTCATCGCCATCATCCAATAAACCTTGCATCGCCATAACAATCAGTTCAGACACACCATTGCCGATATACACGTCATTCACGTGCATATCAAAAATGCCTTTTTGCTGATAGTACTGACAAATGGCCTTACGTGCAGGAAAAATCCCTTTAGAGTCGGTATAGCCAATTGCATTGGGTAAGTTCAATGCAACATCATTAATAATTTCCTGTGGAGCTTCAAAACCGAATGGGGCGGGGTTGCCAATATTCAGTTTAATAATTTTATGACCGGCCTCTTCCATTTCATTGGCCGCTCGTAACACAGGTCCGCGAATGTCGTAGCATACATGCTCGAGTTTTGATGATTTTTTTATTTCGCGTGGAGTCGTGTTACCAAGTACGGACATAGTTCCATCCAATGATTTTAAGATTAACAAAATATAGATTACTGAAATATCACAATCTATGCTGAAATTTAGCTAGATATTTTGCAAGCTCTAGCGTAAATATGGAAGTACTGAAGCATGACACTGAATGTCAAAGATTTAAAGGAGTTAGTGATGGGAAAACTCAATAAAACAGACCGAGAATGGCAAAGAGAGTTATCACCAGAGGAGTTTCGGATTACACGACAAAAAGGGACAGAGCCTGCGTTCACGGGGAAATATTGGAATACTAAACAACAGGGTGTGTATAGCTGCCGTTGTTGTGGCACAGCGTTGTTCTCATCTGAAACAAAATATGACAGTGGCAGTGGTTGGCCTAGTTTCTATCGTCCAATTCAGCCTGGAGTAGTTGAAGAGCACCATGACAGTTCACATGGTATGCAACGTACAGAGATTGTTTGTCATCATTGTGACGCACATTTAGGGCATGTTTTTGACGATGGGCCACAACCGACAGGATTGCGTTATTGCGTCAACTCGGCTTCATTAGAACTTAAAACACAAGAAAAAAATGATGAGGGAAATTATCCATGACTAGCATTTATCAGTTTGAAGCTGAATTATTAGACGGAGAAAATAAAGCTTTTAGTGATTATGAAGGCAAGGTGCTATTGATTGTGAATACAGCCAGCAAATGTGGTTTTACCCCACAATTTGCGGGTTTGGAAAAATTGTATCAACAATATAAAGACCGTGGTCTTGAGGTATTAGGTTTTCCATGCAATCAATTTGGCGGGCAAGACTCTGGCTCCAATGAGCAAATAGGGAGTTTTTGTCAAAAAAACTATGGGGTCAGTTTTCCCATGTTTAGTAAAATTGATGTGAAAGGCCCAGAAGCACATGCAATTTTCCGTTATTTAACCAATAACAGTAAGGGGATTTTAGGCAATGGAATTAAATGGAACTTTACCAAGTTTTTAATTGGCAAAGATGGCAAAGTCTTAAACCGTTTTGCTCCGACAACTAAACCTGAAGATTTGCAGGCGGAAATTGAAAAAGCTTTGGGCTAATTAATAATATTAAAAATATGTATTAGATAGAAAGACCTTTCGAGGTCTTTTTTGAATATTAATAAGATTAAGTTGTTGTAAAATTCATATTTAAATTATTTATTATGAAAATATTAAAAACAAAGAAATGCCTAAGCATTTCTTTTGCACTACGGATTAATATTTTACATCAATCGTATAAGTGTCTTTATAAATACCAGCCAATTGTGTTGCTTTTACTTCTTCTGCAAGCTTAACATTTAATTTAAAGGTATCTACAGATTGACCTTTGAATTCAGGGCCAGTTGCGTATTGAATTGGTACATTTACATTATTTGGACCAGTGGTAGTAATTAATGTTTTTAATTGCACATTCTTATCAACTGTATGAACTACATTTGATTGGAAGTTGTTGTAGTTAGCAGATTTGTTTGTAATTGTATAAGGTGTATTACAAGTAACACTATAGCTAGTATTACTAGCAGAACCATTTGGGTTAAGGTTTACTACTTTGTTTGGAATAGAAATTGTACATAGTTTAGGTACATTTAGTGAAATTTCAATTGAACCTGTAGCTGTTTCAGCTTGAGTGAATGCACACGCTGTTAAAGCAAGTAACCCCATAGACATTTGTTTGATTTTCATGTTGCGTCCTACGCATTTAATAATTGAGATGGCAGAATATTTAAAAAGTTAATCTGTGAATATCCCTAAAAATAGGTATTTGTTTGCTGAGCTAAATAAATATAATGATGATACATCGCTGATAGAAGTATTTTAAGATTTCTAAAATTGCCGTGTTATTAGTGGAAATTAAAGCTGTTTATTTGACTCAAAGTATATCGAATAGGGTGTTCTCGTGTTTTTTTTAAGAAAAAAAATTCAAGTTGTATTGGCTTTATCTTTATGTTCTTTTTATGCGCCTGTATGGGCAGATATTACCATTTCACCTGTACAACTCTACATCACTGGTGAGCGTGGACAGTCAAGCACAACCGCAGTAATTAATTCAATGGGTGAAACATCTGAACGTACCTATGAGATTGAAGTTCTAAAATGGGAACAAGATCAAAATGGGGAAGATGTACTTACACCAGACCATACTTTAATTGTTAATCCTGAAAATTTTGTTTTAAAACCAGATGCAAGCCGTACAGTTCGTTTTGGTTTTAAACAGAATATAGAATCTATGCAGTTGAAAAAACAAGAAAGTTGGAGAGTTAGATTTGTTGAAATTCCATCTGTATTAAACCAAACAGGTGTAAATATTGCTTTAAATTTTAGTCTCCCAGTATTTGTTGGCAATGGTTTCAAACCAGATATGGTGTTTAATCTAACTAAAAACAATAAAAACGAATCAATTTTAGTTGCTAGAAATAATGGTACAGCCCATTTTCAGTTAACCAACTTTTCTATTCAAGATAAAAGTAAAAAAGTTGTAAAGGATGTTAATGTACTTAAATATATTTTACCTCAGCGTGAAACAAAAATTAATTTAGGTAAATTTAATCCGCAAAAAATTAAAGAATTAAAGATTAACATTGCACCAATTTCAGATCGTCCATCTATGTCTTTTGATGTTCAAGAGATGTAAAACCGATGTTTAAGAAATCAATATCTGCAATGCTTGCTATTTATCTTTCAAGTTTATATATTCCGTATACTCATGCAAATGAAAAATTAAATGAACAAGCAGATGAGAGTATTTGGGGTTTGTGGATTAATGGTGTAGATCAGCATAAAGATATTATTTTAACTGTTATGCACAATAATAAATATATTGAATGTAGTTCTCTAAATACCGATATTTTTGATATTTCCAAGTTTGAAAAGTTTGATGATAATTCTAAGCTATGTTTATTAGATGCAAAAAATATAATTATTGATTCAGATGAAGATGCACAAATTATTAAATTAAATATTGGTTCAATGTATATGAAAAACCAATACATAAATAATATAAATAATGGAAAGCAGCCACAATTGCCGGGCTTGGGCGGTTTTATTGATTATGAATTATTTTCTGAAAAGAGTAAAAATTTTCAGCGTAGTAGTGCCATGACAGATTTTGGTATTTTTTGGCGTAATGCTTTATTGACGCATACACATTTATTTGAAAACTATTCTAATCATACAGAAAATGATAAGTTCACTCAAACACGTTTAAGCACGAATATAACATTTGAGTTTCCAAAAAAATTTACCAGTTTACAATTGGGTGATGCCGTTAGTCCTTATTCAGGCGTAGGTCAGCCCTATTACTTTGGGGGGGTAAAATGGGGGACAAATTACAGCTCTAGACAAGACTTTGTTTATTGGAATACACCTGCACTGCGTGGAAGTGCTTTGGTTCCCTCAAGTGTTGATTTAATTATTAATGGTAATAAGGTTTACAACACGACTGTCAATCCGGGTGAGTTTTTAATTGATAGTGGTATCAATTTTAATGGCATGGGTAATGCTGAATTAGTGGTGCAAGATGTACTTGGTAATCGCACAGTTCAAACAATTTCGATCTTTGTAAATGAAAGATTACTAAAAAAAGGACTGAGTAATTATAGTATTGCGACAGGAAAATTACGTTATAACTATAGCGAAGAAAGTGATGATTACCGTGATTGGTTTGTTTCTGGTTATTTGCGTAGAGGGGTGACAGAAAAGCTTTCTTTGGGTGGCGTCATTGACTATAGCCGTGATTTAAGTAGTGTGGGCATGCTGTGGACGCAATATCTTAATTCTATAGGGCTGTTTGAGCTTAATTCAGTCTTTAGTGATTCTAGTTTTGGTCAGGGATACAGTGTTAGTACTGAATTTAAAAGAGATCAAGGTCTGTATAGTATAGGGCTAAGATCGCAGCACTATAGTCCTGAATATCGTATGCTTGGTATGGATGGGCAAAATAATACGTATTTACCCAAACAAGAAAATATCGCTTATGTCGCTAGGACTGCATTACCTATATTGGGTAATGTCTCACTCAATTATATTGAAAAAAAATACCACAATCACGCTGAAGTTGATGATCAAAAAATCTTGAATATTCGTGCAAGTAGAACGCTATTTGATGATCTGAATATGTCATTAAGCTATGTACATGATATGAGTCAAGCTGAAGATCATCGTGTTGATTTAGCACTGAGCTACCGTTTTAGTCCCAAACATACAGCCTACTTAACACAAAATCATACCGATTCAAGCTACCTAAGTTTGATTAAAGATACCCCTGCATCTACTGGTTTTAACTATTCTGTGGGTACAGGCTATTTATATGATCTAAATGAATTTTCGGGGCATGTTAATGGTCATTTAAAAACCCAAATTGGTGACTTAAATCTGCAGTATTTGCAAACGGGTCAAACTGAAAGTTATCAATTTGCCATGAATGGCGCCGTGACATGGTTAGATCGTAGTGTGGCTTTAACGCGTTCTGTTGATCATGGATTCTCCTTGGTGAAAGTTGCAAATAGTCCAAATATCGATGTTTATCGGAATGATATATTTGTAGGAAAAACCAATCAGAAGGGTGAAATCTTTGTTAATGATTTAATCGCTTATAGCGACCAGCATTTATCTTTCGATCAAAACCAACTCAATATCGAAGATCAGATCACAGATGCAAGAAAGACCATTATGCCGTTGAACAAACGTGGCTATGTTGTGGAATTTCCTGTCATACAGACCAAGGCAATTTCAATTGAACTGCGTGATCGTGCAGGGGCTAAATTACCTAAAGGTAGTCAAATTATCCTGAATGGGAATGCTGACGAAATTTACGTGATTGGCAGTAAAGATACAGCAACTTTATATGGGGTCAAAAATGGAAAGCAGCATTTAAAGGTCAGCACTTCTGCTACTCAATCTTGTCAGGTTGAATTTGAAATCACAGATATTCATCAGGTGAATACACCAATCAGCTTAATTTGTAAGTAGGTCGCATTATGAAAAAACAACAAAAAAATATATTTCTGATTCTGCTGTTTAGTGGCTTTAGTATGGTTTCCAGCGCAACTTTGGCAATGTGCCGTATGTCAGACATTGGCGCAGGGCAGATTCGATTGCAGCCAGTTTCTGGCAGTACAAGCACGACTGGTGTGAGTGTGGAATGTGACCGTATGTTTACGATTAAGTTTGATAGTCAAAATATGCTAAATATGAATGGTGAGAGTATGTTGAAAGGTCAGCATCTTTCTTATGCGGGGAAGAATAATCATATTCGCGTCAAATACAGCTTGCATGGCGATGCAGGAATGTTATGGCAGAAGAATGTCCTGCAACATAAAAAGTCTAAACATCATTATATTATTAAAGCAGAATTACAAAATTTTAATGCAGCTCGAGTTCGTGCAGGCGATTATTCAGATCGCATTATGATTACGGTAGATTATTGATATTCTAATTGAATTTTTAAAATACTATTGCTCTATGAAATAGAGCAGTAGTATTTTATAGTGCAGCGTATGTTTTATAAAACCGCTTTCAGACGTTGAATCACTTGTTCGCATTGCGCTAGATCTGCGACTAATGCCAAGCGTACATGATTTTCCCCTGGATTGCCTTGTGCGGTATCACGTGACAAGTAACGTCCAGGCAGTACCTTAATGTGTGCTTTTTCCATGAGCATTTTTGCAAATTTTTCATCATCTTCTACCTGAAGCCAATAATAAAAACCTGCATCGGGTTTTTTCAATGGAAGCAAATGCCCCAATTCAGTTTGGAATAGTTCAAATTTGGTACGATATTGTATGCGATTATCTTCGACGTGTTGCTCATCGTCCCATGCAGCAATAGACGCTAGTTGATGTTGCACAGGCATCGCAGCACCATGATAGGTGCGGTATTGCAAATACGGTTTTAATAAGGATGCATCACCTGCAACAAATCCTGAACGCATACCTGGTAAATTAGAACGCTTAGACAATGAATGAAATACGATACAGTTTTTGTAATCATCGCGTCCAAGTTCAGCACAGACTTCTAGTAAACCAGTTGGCGCTTGGTCAAACCATAACTCTGAATAACATTCATCGGATGCAATTACAAAACTATATTGATCTGACAATGCAATCAGTTTTTTAAATTGTGCTTTAGACAGTACTGCACCTGTTGGATTGCCCGGTGTACACACAAATAACAACGCTGTTTTTTCCCAGACTTCAGCAGGCACAGCATCAAAATCACCTAAATAACCATTGGCTTCGGTACAATTGATGAAATATGGCTTGGCACCAGCCAGTAAAGTAGCACCTTCATAAATTTGATAAAACGGATTTGGCATGACCACATAAGGTGCATCTTCACGTTGAATCACTGCCTGAACAAATGAAAAAATTGCTTCGCGTGTACCTGAAACAGGCAAAACTTGAGTTTCAGGATTCACTTGGTTTAAATGAAAACGCTGGGTGAGCCAATTGGCAATACTTTGGCGTAATTCAGGTAGACCTTTACTGTTCGGGTAGGTCGATAAGTGCTGAAAATTATCAATAATGGCCTGTTTGACAAATTCAGGTGCAGGATGCTTAGGTTCACCAATAGACAGTGGAATTAACGGTAGATTTGCAGGTTGTACATCTTGAAAGAGTTGGTTTAACTTTTCAAAAGGGTAAGGGTGCAAGAGAGATAAACTCGAGTTCATGAATGTTCCGTTAATTGAAGTTAGTGTTGACCACAGACCTGATTAGAGGCTTCATCCAAAGCAGATTTCAGCTGCAAGGCAAAGGTATCCGCTTCAGCATGGGTCATGGGTTGCCCATCTTTTTTGGTGACAAAGAAAATGTCTTCTGCACGCTCACCAAGTGTGGCAATTTTGGCAGAGTGAATATCTAAGCCCTGCATCATAAACAGACCACCAATTTTGGCGAGAAGCCCCGGGTGGTCAAGTGTGGCAATTTCCACCATGTTTTGATTGAGGGCTGTATTGAAAGTAATTTCAACAGTATTTTCAATATCAAAATGGCGTAATTGACGTGGGATACGACGTTGCATCAAACCTGGGTATTTATCCGACTGACTTAGTGCATCGATCAGTGCATCAATAACCATTTTTTCACGCTCAGGATCGGTCAGGAGTGTGCCAAATCGGTCTAATACAACATAAGTATCTAAACTAAAGGATTTAGTCGCGGTAATAATCCGTGCATCCTGAACATCCAAATTCATTCGGTCTAAAATGGCCACAGTAGTGGCAAATAGGTTGGGTTGATCTTGGGTATAAATAAAAATCTGTACTGCATCTTGTGCTGATTTTCGGTGCGCACGCATGAGCACTAATGGTGCATGATTATCGCCATGCTCCAAAATTGCGCGGGTGTGCCATGCAATTTCATCGGCAGATTCTTTCAGGAAGTATTCATCGCCCAGTTCTTGCCAGACTTTTTCAACATCGCTGAGTGAAAAATCATTTACCAAAATTTCACTGGCTGCAAATTTTGTGTCTTCAATCAACATTTGATAATCGACTGGACGGCCTAAACCTGAACGAATCACATCCCTTGCCTGTGTGTACAATTGACGCATTAAGGATGCGCGCCAAGTGTTCCAAAGGGTAGGGTTGGTGGCATTAATATCGGCAACAGTTAAAGTGTACAGATAATCTAAATGCTCCATATCCCCCATTTTTTCGGCAAATTCTTTGACTACGTCAGGGTCTGAAATATCTTTTTTCTGTGCCGTGACAGACATTAATAAATGATTTTTGACTAGCCATGCGACCAAGTTGCATTCACGTTCGGTAAACCCGTGTTTGCGACAAAATTCGATGGCATCGACAGCACCAAGCTCGCTATGATCTCCACGACGGCCTTTGGCAATATCGTGGAAAATTGCAGCTAAATAAATAATGTCACGACGTACTAGACGTTGGAACACAGAGCTAACCACAGGAAAGGCTTTGGCAAACTCAGGCTCTTTGAAGCGGCTCAAATTACGCACCAACAGTAAGGTGTGAGCATCTACCGTATAAATATGGAACAGGTCATATTGCATGAGACCTGTAATTTGCCCGAATGCAGAAATGTAATTGCCTAATACACCCAAGCGCTTCATTGTCACTAATGTTTTATATAAACGATGTGGTGAGCGCAAAATGGCCATAAAAAGGGCTTGATGTGCAGGGTCATCTCGGAAACTTTGATCAATACGCTTTGCGGCCAATGCAAGTAAGCGTAAAGTACGTGCACGAATCCCTTTAATTTCTGGGCGATTGGCCAGTAAATAGAAAATTTCTAAAATCGCACTTGGTTTTTCTGAGAAAATTTTATGGTGCTGAACTGCAAGCTTGCCATCCACCAATTTAAAATTTTCATTAATTTCTTCAATTTGGCGTTCGTAGTTTGGCAGGCGTGGGGTAATTACAGATTCATTAAAATAGGCCAACAACATTTCATTCAGGGCAGAAACCTGCTGTGCAGAGCGATAATAACGCTTCATGAATTGTTCAATTGGGTAGTTTGGTGGTTTGCCTTCTTCACGGACATAGCCAAAAGTGGCAGCGATATCACGTTGATAATCAAACAATAAACGATTTTCATCACGCTTGGTCAGGCGGTGCAAATGGTGGCGAATTTCCCATAAAAAGCTTTCAGCTTCTTCAAGTACACCTAATTCAAACTCAGAAATAAAACCTAAATGCACCAAGTCATAAATACGATTGACCCGAAAATGTCGTTTAGCAATCCAACCAATTTGGTTAATGTCACGGATGCCGCCTGGGGCATTTTTAATATCAGGTTCTAGATTGCTTTCCGTGTCATTGTGCTGTGCATAACGCTTGCTTTGTTCCTGCATTTTGGCATCAAAAAAGGTTTTATCTGTCCAAGTTTGCGAAACAATACGACGTGGCCATTTTGCCAGTTGGGTGTTACCAGTAATTAAACGAGCTTCGATCAGGGCAGTAGCGACTGTTAAATCGCTAGTAGCCTGAATCACACAGTCTTGAATGGTACGTACGCTGGTTGCAGGTTTGAAATTACCGACATCCCACAATGATGAAATAAAGGTCGAGATCAGTTGCTCTTGTTCTGGGCTAATGGCATCTTCCGACAAAATCATAATGTCTACATCGGAATAAGGCAGCATTTCTTTGCGCCCATAGCCACCCACAGCAAATAGACTTAAATCAGTTTGATCCAATTCAGCGTGTTGCCACAAAAATGTCAGGGCTTCGTCTATCAGATTGGAACGTGCCAAAATCACTTCACGGATGGATTGTCCATTTTCAAAACATTGTTGTAGCTGATTTTCGACATCTGTACGCCATTGGTTAATCGCTTGAATGTCATGGTTGCTTTTCACATAGTTCAGCAAGGGTAATGTATTGATCATGGACAATTCCGTTATGCAATGACGAGCTTAATTCTGATTTTCGTTTAAATGAACGCTAACACTGTTTGCAGTGTGTTGAGCCAATTCGCGCGCTTGCGCCGTGGTTTCTGCACGTGCTGTCGCAACTCCCATACGTCGGCGCTCAAAACCTTCAGGCTTCCCAAATAAACGTAAATCTGTATCGGGATGAGCTAATGCAAGATTTAGGCCAGAAAATGAAAGATTATTGGCATCGACACCTGCATAAATCACGGCACTGGCTGCCACACTATGACGTGCAGTGTTGACAGGCAAACCTAAAATGGCACGTGCATGTAATTCAAATTCACTCTGAAATTGTGAGGCCAACGTCACTAAACCTGTGTCGTGCGGACGTGGCGATACTTCACTGAACCAGACTTTATCGCCCTTCACAAACAGCTCTACACCAAAAATTCCGCAGCCGCCTAAAGCAGTTGTCACTTTATGGGCAATGCGTTTGGCTTCAGTTAGGGCGGCTTCAGTCATTTGCTGTGGTTGCCAGCTTTCTACATAGTCGCCTGAATCTTGACGGTGGCCAATTGGGTCACAATATGAAGTTTCGATAGCACCAGTTTCTGGGTTTTTGGCACGTACAGTTAATAGGGTAATTTCAAAATCGAAATCAATTTGTGATTCAACAATCACAGTGCCTTGATTGACGCGTCCACCTGTTTGAGCATATTCCCAAGCGGCATCTACTTCATCAAAACAAGTTACTCTTGACTGACCTTTACCTGAAGATGACATTACAGGTTTAACAAAGTTTGGATAGCCAATATCATCACAGGCGGCACGGAAAGATTCCAAAGAATTGGCGAAGCGGTAAGCCGAGGTTGGCAAACCTAATTCTTCTGCAGCTAAACGACGAATTCCCTCACGGTTCATGGTCAAATTGACGGCTTTGGCAGAAGGAATGACTGTGGCGATGTTTTGTTCTTCAATTTCAACCAAGACCTGTGTCGCAATCGCTTCAATTTCAGGCACAATTAAATTCGGCTGGATTTTTTCAATCAATTGTTTTAATTCTGTGGCATTTGCCATATTCAAAGTATAGGCATAATGTGCGACTTGCATGGCAGGCGCATGGTCGTAGCGATCGGTGGCATGTACTTCTACGCCCAAACGTTGTAGTGAAATTACCACCTCTTTACCGAGTTCCCCCGAACCCAATAGCAAAACTTTAAAAGCAGAAGATTGAAGGGGAGTACCAATGGTCACGCTCATGTGAATCGTCCTTGCTAAAGTGGGCTTTTAGCATAGCAGAACTGTTCTATGAGTTAAGCCCTGTTTGCAATAAAATCATGATTTTGTCATACAATTTTATGGCATTCAGTGGCTTAGCGGTGATGTCACTGCATTTGAAATAGATGATTTCGGGTTTCAAAGTTGTTTAATTTAAGCTGTCCTAGAAACTAAAAGGTATATAGGTGTAAATCAGACCGTAGGTCAGGGCTGCGGTTAAAGTTGCAGGAACAATTTTCTTAAATTTAAAATATAAGCCCGTGAGTACCAAGAAACCGACCAGCATGGCAAAACTTTTATTTGGTGTTTCTAGCAAAGGCGGTAGTGTTGCGACTACGAGCATGGAACTAATTGCGGCAATCCCGATGCTGCCTAAGGCAATTTTGAGCCATAAAGCGCCACGTTTTTGTGAGCCTTGCTGAAACTTTTGAATCACAAAAAAGGGCCCGAAGCGCGATGCGAAGTTGGCAATCCCCACTAAAATACCAACCAAGATTATTTCTAAACTCACGATTTTACTCCTGTATGTTCAGGGTCGGGTTGTTTCAACACATAGTGTTTAAATAAGCCTGCCAATATGCCCGAAGATATGCCAATAAAAATTGCAGCAGATAAGTCAATGAAATAACAAGCAATGGCAGATACAACAATGGTGATACCCACCACAAAAGTATGTTTCTTTTCAAAAGCTGCCAGTAAAAAGCTTAGGAATAAAGCAGGCAATAAAAAGTCGAGCGCCGCCTGTAAAAACTGTGGCATTTTAGTGACTTGATCGGCAAATAAGCCACCTAATAACGAACCCAACGCCCAAGACATCCAGCTAAATAGACTGAGACCTAACATCCATGATTCAGACCATTCCTGTCGCCGTTGTGAGAGTTTAATCATGCCTGAAGCAAAGACTTCATCGGTCAATCCCCATGACCAAATTGCAGTTTTTTTCAGATTCAGCCGATCTTGAATCAGGTTTTGTAGTGCGGGGCCATAGAGTAAATGCCGAATGTCTAAGGCAATCACTGTTAGTGCGGTCATCCAAATAGATGTGCCGCTACCGAGCAAGGCCACCACCAAAAACTGGCTTGCGCCAGCATACATAGAGCAAGATAAAAATAAGGCTTCCCATGCGGTAAAGCCGAATTGTGTGGCTGAAACGCCAAAGGCAAAAGAAACAGGCAGGTAGGTAAAAATAATCGCTTGACTATCTTTGGCACCTTGCCAAAAACTGGCTGTAGAAGCAGTTTGTATATTGTGTACGGACACGACACACCTTGAGGGAGAAAGTTGAACGATGGGTCAAATCAAGATTGTGTATTATACTTGAATTCACTAGCATAATGCCGAATTGTTTGTATGGGCGAACCGATATGTTGAAATTGAAAACACCTGTAATGCTGCTGGCCTCAATTCTATGCAGTAGTGTGTTATTGCAAGCGTGTAGCAATGACAACGACCCGCAAAAAACTGTAGAAATTAAACCTGCGCCAAAACTTACCAATGATGCGACTGTGTATGCACAAAAAGCATGGGAGTTAATGAACGAGGTTGAACCTTATGTTTACCGTAAGCAGCGTAATTTGATTGAAGACAAGGTGCGTAAACCTGCCCGTAAACTCAGTACAGACTGGCGCATTAATGTCAAAATGACAGACTCAGTGACCGAAGGGAAATATGCACTGTGCCGTAAAGCATTAACCAGTTTGGAAATTTGGGCGCGTGCGACGATTGACAGTTCAAGTAGCCTAGCGCAAAAACAAGCTGACTATGAACGTGATAAAAAGCAATGTGCAGATGCCTTAGCTCACCCTGAACTGGGCAATACTGACCCGAAACAGAAGGGGAATGTGGTGCAGTCTTAATTAATTTTACGAAGAATCTTGTATAAAAAAACCTCGATCAAGTGATCGAGGTTTTTTTATTGTATCTATGACTGGCTTATAGAATGAAAGCCATTCAACAATTCAATTTAGACATTAAAGCGGAAGTGTAAAACATCACCATCTTGTACGATGTAAGTTTTACCTTCTAAACGCCATTTACCTGCTTCTTTCGCGCCTGCTTCACCGTTGTATTGAACAAAATCTTCGTAAGCAATACATTCAGCACGAATAAAGCCTTTTTCAAAGTCAGTATGAATCACGCCAGCAGCTTGTGGAGCTGTTGCACCAACTTTAACAGTCCATGCACGTACTTCTTGAACACCTGCAGTGAAGTAAGTCTGTAAGCCTAACAGCGCATAACCTGCACGAATGACGACGTTCAGACCAGGTTCTTCCATGCCTAAAGCTTCTAAAAATTCTGCACGGTCTTCATCTTCAAGTAGTGAAATTTCGGCTTCAATTTGGTTGCATAAAGGTACAACAATCGCATTTTCTTCTGCTGCAAGTTTTTTTACTGCTTCTAAGTGCGGGTTATTTTCAAAACCATCTTCTGCCACGTTGGCAATATACATAGTTGGTTTTAAGGTCAGTAGACCAAAGCCACGTACTAATTTACGTTCATCATCATCTAAATTGGCAGCACGGGCTGGCTTGCCATCATCCAATAAAGGCTGAATTTTTTCTAAAACAGCTTTGGTTGCAACTGCTTCTTTGTCACCACCTTTGGCAGATTTTGCTAAACGGGTCACCGCTTTGCTAACAGTTTCCAAGTCCGCTAAAGCCAATTCGGTATTGATGGTGGCAATATCATCTAATGGGTCAATTTTACCATTTACGTGAATCACGTTTTCATCTTCAAAGCAACGGACTACGTGTGCAATGGCGTCGGTTTCACGAATATTCGCAAGGAATTGGTTACCTAAACCTTCACCTTTCGATGCACCTGCAACTAGACCTGCAATATCCACAAATTCCATAGTCGTTGGTAAGACACGTTGTGGTTTTACAATTTCTGCCAATTTGTCTAAACGTGAATCTGGCACAGGAACAATACCTGTGTTTGGTTCAATGGTACAGAACGGGAAGTTTTCCGCTGCAATTGCAGCTTTGGTGAGTGCATTAAAAAGTGTAGATTTACCAACGTTTGGCAGGCCCACAATACCGCAATTAAAACCCATGAATAACTCACAACGTGTTATATAAAAATTAGGCACGATTTTACATGAAAGGGCAGATAAAGTCAGGTCATCGGCATGATGTTTCTTATGAAGTGATCATTTGCAATGTTGATGTTGAAGTGCAGGATGAAAATTGACCTGATTTAGCTGACTGCTTTGCCCGAATTTTGAATAAAAAGTACATTGTATTTAGAAGAGGCCATGACTAAAGTATGACAAACACCGCAAGTGTACTGTTTTGAATATTTATAGCTTAAAAATGGAGATTTTATGCGCATCTTGTACCAGTTTCCTTTATCTCATTTCTGTGAGAAAGCTCGCTGGTTATTGGATCATAAAGAATTAGATTATGATGCGCAGAACTTAATTCCTGGTGTGCATCGGGCCTTTGCACAATTAAAAACAGGACAAAATAAATTACCAATATTACGTGATCAAGAGCGCTGGATTGCAGATTCTACGCAAATTGCTCTCTATCTTGATGATGTTTATCCAGAACATACTTTATTACGCAGTGATGCCGAACAATATAAACATGCACTGGCAATTAATACTTTGGCAGATGAATTAGGTCAGCATGTACGCCGTTGGGGCTTGGCTCATGCCTTATCTGAAAGTGAAGAACCTTTGGAAATCCTAATTGGTGAAAAAGGCTATTTGCGTCAGTTTTCTAAATACTCTAAGCCAATTATTAAAGCTTTGGTGTCTAAGGGTTATCAGCTCGATCAAGATAAAGTAGCAGAATCTAAACAACGTATGGATGAATTGATTGTCATTTTAAATCAGCATTTGATTGATAATCACGGACGTTATTTTGTGGGAGAGCGTTTGGGCTTGGCAGATATTTCGGTGTGTTCAATGCTTGCCCCTATTTTAGAAATTGCTGGAACGCCGTGGGAAAAAGAGCATGGTGAAATGATTTCAGCTGAGTTTAAAGCCTATCAAGATTATCTGTTGGATTTGCCATTAGGGCAGTATGTATGCCGTATTTATAATACTGAGCGTAATGCACGTGTCGATTGGCGTGGAATATAAAACTTAGCAAAAAAATACGCGCATTGAGCGCGTATTTTTTTGTGTCTTGTTGAGTAGAATTTAGAACAGTGAACTTGCATTGTTGAGATCGAAATTTTGTACCAAGTTTGGCAGTGTCGCCAAATCAAATTGAGTATCTGACGTTCCGCCAGTCAAGCCACCTAGTGCATCGCCTAGGGCAGGGATTAATTGATCAAGATTGATGTCTGAGCTGGTATTTGATGATGCACCTTGTAGCAAATCACCAAGATTTAAGTCAGCACCAGAAATTAATTGATCAAAGCCATCAGTTAAACTATCCAAACTGAAACCATCTGTAGGATTGCTATTTAGATTATTTAACAAGCCTCCAAGGTCAAAGCCATTGGCAAGCTGACCTTCAGGGTCAATGAGTGCAACAATCGGTTCGAGTGCGCTGATGACATTGTTTAGGTCGCTTGAAAGGGTGAGCAGTGATGGATTATTTACAAAGTCCAATACCACTTGAACGCCATTTAATACGTCATATAGCGTACTTACAATTTCAGCTTGATCGGTATCTAAAATATCGCTGTTCGCTAAAATGTTGAGTAACGGATTAACACCTTTGAGGACATCAGCCACTGTTTCAGGGATATTACCTGAACCAGCAGAAGAAACTGCTGACACGAGTGTGGTTACACTACCCACAACGATAGGTAGGACTTGAGTCAGTTGAGCCATATCAATATCTGAATTTCTGGTATCAATTGAAGCAAGTAATGGCATTAGGTTTTCAGTCAAGCCTTGTGCAATTGTACCAATATCAAAACCACCTGAACCGTTGATTAGGCCACTCATTAGCTGAATGATAGAACCAATATCTGCTGAGCTTGAGCTGTTGCTGATCAGGTCTGTTGCTAATAAGTTCATTGAACCTGAATCTAATAAGCCAGCATTACCCATTAAGCCACTTGCCAATTCAGCAATTTGTGCAATATCAATATCGCCATTGCCTTGAATTAGACCACCAACTAGGCCTGAAATAGCACCGATATCTACACCGCCTAAGCCTGCAATTGCACCGATATACACACCGCCTAAACCACCGCCGATGTTGCTGCCAATTAAACCGCTAGCCAGTTCAGCAATTTGCGCAATATCAATATCGCCATTGCCTTGGATTAAACCGCCAACAACTTGGGTGATTTTTGCAATATCTAAACTGCCTGTATTGCCGCCAATTAAACCACCGACCAATTGGGTGATTTTTGAAATATCTAAATCATTGCTATTGCCGCCCATCAATCCACTCAGCAAATTGGTGATAGACGCAATATCAAAACTACCACCATTCGATTGGGTCAGTTTACTGATTAAGCTAGAGAGATCTAAATTTGTATTTGAGCTTGAAAATTGGCTAATTAAATTAGTTAGGCTAGTGCTATCCAAACTACTGCCAGAAAGTAAACTTTTTAATAGTGAATCAAGAGTAGGCGCTGTGGTAGTCGTGCCAGTGAGGTTGTTGAAAAAACCAGAAATTGTGTTTGTTAAAGAACCACCACTTAGAAGTCCATTAAATAAAGAGCTGGTTTGTGTTTCTACGGTAAAAACAGAACTAATTTTATTTTTAAACAAGCTTAAGGATTTAAAAGCCATGACGATTCCTTGTGTTTTTATTGATTTTTGTTGTGCAGCATTATGCTTATAGTCGAGCGCATCTGTTTTAATATATTTCTATACACTTGTAAAAGATAGACGGTTATATTCAGCTTGAAGTTTTATGTGTATGAAACCTTAGCTAAGGCTTTATTACTTTAATTTTTTTAAAAACAATGTGTTGGGGATGGCTTCCGTTTATCCGATTGTAGAGCTAAAACGATGAACTTTCAAGAATGCAGAATTTGGTTTATATAGGGAATATAAATTTTCAATAATGGTGAATAATTTGAAAATTTTTTAAGTATAATTAATCAATATTACAAATATTTATCTTATAAGTTTGAGTACCTGAGAAAATGGAACTAGATCGTTTCGATAAGCATATTCTAGAAATTTTAAGCAATGAAGATGTGAACCTCAATGAACTTTCTGAGCGTGTGAATATGTCGGTCAGTTCGGTACATCGTCGTATTAAAAGTCTGATTGACCAAAACATTATTTCAGGTTTAAAGCGTGAAATTAATTATCAGAAATTAGGCTTTAGTTTACATGTGTTGTTGCAGGTGTCTTTAAGTAAGCACGATACTGACATTTTTGCTAAATTTTTAGATGAATTGGAAAGTATTCCTGAAGTGATTCGGGCATTTTTAGTGACAGGGCAGACAGCAGATTTTATTGTAGAAGTTGTGGCACGAGATATGGAAAATTACAGTGAAATCTTATTAAAAAAAATTGGTAAAATTGAGCATGTTGCGGGCTTGCATTCCAGTTTTGTGATTAAAGAATATGATGTTTTAAACTGTCATGGCTTATTAAACAAAGTTTAATTAACGTAAAACTTAGGCATAAAAAAACGCACATATATGTGCGTTTTTCAATGAAATGGTTCAATATTAATACTTAAGCATCTAATTGAGCCAACACTTCATCAGAGAATTCTACGTTGGTATATACGTTTTGAACGTCATCCAAATCTTCAAGCATATCAATCATTTTCATGATTTTTTTCGCTTGGTCGATATCTGTGATGTCAGCTTTGGTTGATGGGCTCATCACCACTTCAGCATTATCAGATTTTAAACCTGCTGCAGTTAATGCATCTTGAACTTCACCAAACGCTTCTGGGGTGGTAATGACCAAAATACCATCTTCAGACACTTCAATATCTTCTGCACCAGCTTCTAAAGCCACTTCCATGACTTGATCTTCTAAAGATGCATCTTCAAATGAAATTTCGCCACGTTTTGTGAACAAGAACGCCACTGAACCATTGGTCCCTAAGTTACCATCAGTTTTAGAGAAACAGTGACGTACATCTGGCACAGTACGGTTCAAGTTATCAGTCATGGTTTCAACGATAACCGCAACACCACCAACGCCATAGCCTTCATAAGTGACTTCTTTTAAGTCATCGTTATCTTCACCACCAGCACCACGTTGAATGGCACGGTTAATTACGTCACGTGTCATGTTTACAGACAGCGCTTTTTCTACGACTGCACGTAGACGAGGGTTGCTTGCAGCATCAGCACCGCCAAGCTTTGCAGCTGTTGTTAATTCACGAATAAATTTGGTAAACAACTTACCACGACTCGCATCTTGTTTGGCTTTACGATGCTTAATGTTGGCCCACTTGGAATGACCCGCCATGCGAAATTGCTCCTTACAGATTGGCCGTATGCCTATCAAAATTGCGCCCATTCTACCATAAGCCCTTTTTTTAGATAAAGAGTAGGGCTTTAGGTTTTTTAAGCGTTTGTTTGGGCGTTTCTGGGCTCGGGAATGACAATATCCAAACCGACATGTTCTTTGTAAAGACGCTGGATGAGCGCCATATCGTGATCTAGTTCTGTCGGATAGATTTTACCAAAAATCCCGCCTTGTTTAGTTTGTGAATTGGCATACATTAAAACAATAGGCACTTGAGCCGCTTTGGCGATATGCCAAAAACCTGTACGGATAGGTTTACGTGTTTCGCCAGTTTTGGCGCGAGTGGCTTCGGGGGCAATGACCAGATTGAAATGCTCATTTTGCTCGAACAATTCCACCATTTGCGACACGATATCTTTACTAGATTTACGGTCAACTGGAATGCCGCCTATTTTTTCTAGAATGGGTTTAAGTGGCCCTTTAAATAGTTCTTTTTTTATTAAAGTATGAATTTTGATGTCATAGATTTGAAAAAGTGCGAGGGAGAGCACAGCATCCATCGTAGAGGTGTGTTCAAAACCAACAATCACCTGTTTGTTTTCGAGGACGTTGGGTTTAACCTGATATTGCCAGCCTGCAAGTTTGAATGCAGATTCGCCTAAAAATTTTTTCAACATAGATGTAACAGCAGATGAATTTGGAAATGCATAATTTCTGCTTGTTTCCTATAAGAGTCAACAGAAATATTGTGTGAAATATCCTGATATCAGACTATGTGAATATTTATAGCCTTTAACTTTTATTGGTTTTTGCTCTAAGTGTTTTAATTTTAATATTAAAAAGATATGAATTGAGCGAAATTAAGTCTTAAATTGAGCAAAAATGCACTATTCAATTAATATATAAGGCATTAGACTTTGGTCGTAATTGATGATGATTTTATTCACCATTTCACTTGTCTATAGACCATGGAAGGATTATAAAGTGACTTATTTTTCGACTTTTCTTGTTGCATTGATTGTGTTGCTTTTAGTTTTGCTTTGGTCAATGTTTGAGTTATTTTTAGAATTGCGTAAAGAAAAGCGTTTGAAGTTACACCGTACGATGTTTAGAAAGGTGAAGGTGTAATATTTAGTTGAATATATTGAATTCACTTCTAAATTTTTCTATTTGCTGACTATCTATACAGCTATTTTTGAAAGTGCTTGTGTTTTAGAAAATTCTTCGCTAGTATTCTTTGCGCTTAAACTTGTTGAAAAACAACTAATTTAGCAATCTAGGGCCTATAGCTCAGTCGGTTAGAGCAGCGGACTCATAATCCGTTGGTCCCCAGTTCGAGTCTGGGTGGGCCCACCATATAAAACAACCACTTACGTTTACTAATCGTAAGTGGTTTTTTGTTTTTTAAAATTAGTAAGCAAATAGTAAGCAAAATGAATCAACTTAACTAAAAATTTTCTAGAGTTTATTTTAAGTTCGATTTTTAGTTAAGATTCATTTGTTGAGTGCCGCAAGTTCAAGCTAGGGACTATTTATAAATTGGCTGATTTCGGGGTGTGTAAGCAAGAAGTTTTCTTCTTTCTTCGATAAATTTTTTATATCTTTATCCCAGGACCGTTCTCGAGATTCTCTCCAACTAAATTGTCCTATGCTAGGTCTACTATACCCTATAACCTTTATTACAAAGATTTGTTCAAAAAGTTCATCAAATAAAAGAACATGGGAACGATCTAGACAGCCATTTACTATTAAAAGACCACATAAACTATTAAGAATTACAGAATAACAATCATTAACCAAACGGTGGCTACCAATGATATATCCCCAGCGATGAAGTAAATACAATGCAGAGAGGCTGTCTAGTGATTGAAATTGAGCAACATGTACTAGAGCTTTTTCATCAAATTCTTTTATTGAAAAATTTTCTTTATCTAACACCGGGGCTGTTATGAAAGTGGGTAATTGCTGCAATTGGATTAATAGAGATTCTTCATCTTGTGGGCAATTTTTCAAGTTATTCCAGATTTGATGATTTAAAATACCTGATGAGCCATTAACTTTTGAGTCAACAATATCCATCCACTCATTTTGGGGAGTGGAAAGACCGTATCTATATCTTTTAAATAAATTATTGTCTTGATTCTTATCAGTATCCTTGTATAAAAATTTTGTAAAAGCATAGTCTGATTTAATTCCCTCAAAGTATTTCAATTGATTAAAACAGTAGTCATACCACGTAATTGTTTTTGCATATTCTATTCGTGATCTAGGATGGCGCCCCACAGTTGCTCCTATGAGAATTTTTAGGGTAAAGAAAAATATTTTTTCTATACAGTATTTGTACCCTAAAAAAGATGTTTTGATAAATCAAAAGTTATCAATAGGCATCAAAATGACTGAAAAACTGTTACTTACAACTGCTGAAGCTGCTCGGCTTTTAGGAATGCAACCACAAACTCTCAGAAAATGGGCGATCTATGAAAATGGTCCTGTCGTTCCAAAACGACATGGTCGTTTATTGCGTTGGAATCGTAATGAAATTTTGCGTTTCGCTGGCGAGATTAAATAATTAATACCACTATCCAAGCTTGATAAAATTTTCAAGCTTGGAAAATTGGAATAAGTTACAGAGACTTAGTAGATTCATAAGATGAACAATCCATTAAAACATGATATTAAAATTGTAAATATGCAGGATATTGAAGCTACTTCAATTAAATGGCTTTGGTCAGGATGGCTACCCTTGGGCAAGATGACAATTTTGGCTGGTGCGGGTGGTTGTGGTAAAACAAATCTTTCACTTGCATTAATTGCAACTATTACAAGAGGTGGATCTTTTCCAGATGGTAGTCAATGTGAAAATTTTGGGAAAGTTTTAATCTATTCAACAGAGGATGATCCAGCAGACACATTAAAACCTCGGCTACTAGCCAATGGTGCAGATATTAGCAGAGTATCTTTTATTGCTGGGCGTGCTAATCAGCAAGGTAAGTTAGAACCATTTGACCCGGCTAAAGATTTTCCTAAAATTGAGCAATATATTAAGACAAATCCAGATCTCAAATTATTAATGATTGATCCTATTGTTTCTGCTGTAAGCGGAGATATGAATAAAGCCAACGATGTCAGACGGTCATTACAACCCTTGGTTGATTTAGCTAATCAATATAGTTTCGCAATTTTGGGGATCACTCATTTTGCCAAAGGTAGCGTAAACAATAATCCGGCAGATAGAATCTTGGGTTCTCAAGCGTTCAGTGCATTGGCTCGCATGGCCTGGAGTGCAGCTCGAAGAGAAACTGAGAGTGATTATATTTTGGTACGAGCAAAAAGTAATATTTCAACACTTGATGGTGGTATACGCTATCAGCTTGAGTCTGTGATGGTTGCGGAAAATATTGAAACAACCAAAACCACTTGGTTTGGTACTATTGAAGGCTCTGCTAAAGAGCTATTAAATAGTGCAGAATTGATTGGTGGTGATAGTGGTTCTGTAGTTGATACAGCAAAAGAGTTTTTGACTGAGTTGTTAAGTACTGTTGAGAAAATGTCTTCTAAAGAGGTTCAAGCTCAAGCTAAGGAAGCGGGTTTTAGTTCAGCATCCATTCGTCGCGCACAAGAAAGATTGAATATTAAACCATTCAGGCCTCACGGCGAAAAAGGTTGGTTTTGGTCATTGCCTAAAATTCATAGATTAGACGAGCCCAGCAATTTTTAATCCCAAATTCATCCATTGAACAATATGATTAAGTTGGACAATATGGTGGTAAGTAATTGAAATATATTGATATTCATATTGCTCAAAATAAATAAGTTTGAGCAATATGATGAATAACTTGAAATGACTTACAAATCATTTGGTTATAGTCAATTTGTTCATGTTGATCAACTTTCTCTAATAGAGGTTGGATAGTTCACTTTGTATCTAAATTCACTCCAAAGCTCATCATAAACTTCATGAAAGTTGATGAGTCCATATTTATTAAAACCATATCTTTCAAAAAACTGATTATCAATAAAGTAAGTAACTGCCTGATAAGTATTAAGGTGATCAGCTACACTAAGTTGATGACAAAAATAATGATCCTAGACAGTATCGTGGACAACCAGCCCCTCTAAACTTTTAATATATTTCTGTTCAAAGGCTTCTGGACTTAACCAGCCGTTTGCAGAATGTCTTCTGACTCGATTGTAATAAATTTCAATATAGTCAAACAAGACAGCATTCGCTTCTTTTCGAGTCGAAAACACACTGCCATGTACCACATGACCTTTTAATGTATGAAAGAAGCTTTCAGTCACTGCATTATCCCAACAGTTTCCACGTCTAGACATACTCTGAGTACAATCATTTTTCAGTAACAGCGCTCTAAAATCACGACTACAGTACTGTGAGCCTTGGTCCGAATGAACCATAACACCAGTTGGATAACCCTGACGAGCCATTGCATAGTTAAACGTATCACACACCAACTGGCGGTCTATTCGATGGCTGGTTTGCCACCCCACGATACGACGGCTAAATAAATCTAGCATCACACATAAATACAACCAACCTTCTTTAGTGCGGATATAGGTAATGTCTGTTGTCCAGACTTTATTAGGCTGAGTAACTGTAAATTGGCGATCCAACAAGTTGGGTGCTGTAGGCAAACGATGGGTTGAATCAGTCGTATGCTTGTATTTACGTGCAATCCTGCTACGTAAACCAAGCTTTTTTAGCATCCTTCCAATAGTACGTTCGCTCATGTTGTAACCTAAATCATGCATGTCATGTACTAATGAAGGTGCACCCAATCGTGCATGATGCTGCCAATATACGGCTTTTAAGTCATTATATTTCTGTGCCGTATTGGCTTGACGTTTTCGCCAGGCATAATAGCCTGAAGTGCTGACACCTAGGTATTTACAGGCAGAAGATACGGTGACTTCATTCATATCTAGATCTTGAATTACCGTGTACTTTTCTTGGCATGATCTGTTAGAAAGTACACATGCGCTTTTTTTAAGATGTCATTGGCTTCCTTGAGCTGTTTGACTTCTTTCTCTAATTCCACGATCCGCTGTTGTTCTGGTGAAAGTTGACGTTTGCTTGAACCTGCCGGATTGGTTTCACGAATCCATTTATCTAATGTTGAATAACCCACACCTAATTTCTGGGCGATTGCAGCTACAGACTCGTGTGAGTTTGAAAGTGCATAATCAATCGCTTGCTGTTTAAATTCGGGACTAAAACGTTTAGCCATTTCTTGAATCTCCAAAGATTAAAGTTACGTTATCTTTAGAGGGACGTGCTGTCCATTATTTTGTCTAGGATCATAACTATTAAATTGAATTTGGAGCTCCGTGGCTTCAATAATCCTCGTTGCAATCATTTTAGAAATTTGACGTACATTTAAATTTCGAATTGCTGGGTGGATAGAAACAGGAAGGTGGCTTGGAGAGTTGCTCATAATAGACTCCTAAAGTGAATTTACTTCAATGGTCTGTTATGAAAGAATGCAAATGTAAAACGTCGAAATTTTACATTCTTTCATTTCAGTGTCTTGAGATGAAAAAGCATGAGTACAGGATTGTCGAGATCTTGTACTCATGCACATACAATATTATTCATATAAATTTCCTCCTTTAATTTCTTCTGAAGATGTCTTTTTGACGAAATAGACAATAAAATACTGTCAATATATATATGCAAACTTGTCTAAATAGTCAAGTTTATATTGTCGATTTATGGTGTTTTATGTTGATTAAGATGAATTCTGAGCTGTTTTGTAAAAGGCTCAAAGAAATAAGAACCCAAAGGAAAATGACACAGCTGGATATTTCTGAAAAAACAGGGATTCCATCGACCTCAATTTCCCATATTGAAGCTGGCTCTCGAAAGCCGTCTTTGGAAAATTTTTATAAGCTCATTGTTGTTCTGAATGTGTCTGGTGATTATCTCTTAGGGCGTACAGATCAATATTCAGATTTAGGTACTGATCCTATTGCAAAATCCATTCAAGGTTTGCCTGATTCAGAGAGAGAAATGATTGAGAAGTTCATCTTATCTTTGCAAAAAGCATAACTTCAAAAATATTGCTCAAAATATTGAGCAGATTAATTTATAGATTGATTCGGAAAAATTATGAACCTCACTGAATTAAAACAGTTGGAAGATCAACTTTGGTCAGCGGCAGATAGCTTACGTGCAAATACAGACTTGAAACCTAATGAGTATTCAACTCCTGTGCTTGGCCTCATTTTCTTAAAATTTGCAGACAATAAATATAGCGCAGCAGAAGAGGAAATCCTAAAAGAGGTACAACAACCTATCGGAGCAGGTCGTAGTGGTGCCCCACAAGCTCCAACTCTGGAAATGATTAAATCTATAGCAATTAGTAAGGTGGGTTTTTACTTACCCGATAATGCTCGTTATAAATATTTATTAGAGTTGCCTGAGACTGAAGACTTAGCCAAAAAAATTAAAGAAGCGATGCAGGCGATTGAAGACCATCAAGATGATTCGAAGTCTAATCTGAAGGGGATATTGCCTAAAGAATATTATCAAGCCTTCAACCGTCGTCCAGAAAGTCAAGATGCATTACGTGGCTTAGTACGTGGTTTTTCAAATATTCCTGCAGATGCTTCAGGCGATGTATTTGGTAAGATTTACGAATATTTCTTAGGTAAATTCGCACTTTCTGAAGGTTCGAAAGGTGGTGAATTCTTTACACCAACTTCTGTTGTACGTCTAATGGTTGAAATGATCGAGCCATATAATGGTACCGTTTACGATCCAGCTTGTGGTTCAGGCGGTATGTTTGTGCAGTCTTTGCAGTTTATGCAACGCCGTAAAGAGCACAGTAAAAAGTTAGGCGAAGCTGAAGATAACAATCACCTTTCTGTGTATGGTCAAGAAAAAACGCTTGATACTGTAAAGCTTGCCAAAATGAACTTGTTCGTAAATGGCCTTAAAGGTGAAATCCAGCAGGCAAATTCTTATGCAGAAAATCCATTTGATGGGTTTGGAAAATTTGACTATATCATGGCAAACCCACCATTTAATGTGGATGATGTCGCGCTTGCAACGGTTGAAAAAGATCCCCGTTTTAATACCTATGGTTTGCCGCGTAATAAGACCAAAGCTAAAAAATCGGATGATAATGCCAAGATCGAAACAGTTCCAAATGCAAACTATCTTTGGATTAATTTATTTGCGACTTCTTTAAAGAATGCACAGCAAGCTAAATTATCAAATAGTGGTCGTGCTGCTTTGGTTATGCCGAACTCAGCTTCAGATGCCCGTAATTCGGAAGCAGATGTTCGTCAAACGCTGATTGAGAATAACTTAATTTATGGCATGTTGACCCTACCATCAAATATGTTCTATACGGTAACGCTACCTGCAACGCTCTGGTTCTTTGATAAAAATAAAAAGGATGACAAAATTTTGTTTATTGATGCTCGAAACATCTTTAGACAGATTGACCGTGCGCACCGTGACTTTACAGATGAGCAGGTACTAAACATTGCCATGATTAGTAAGCTGCATAAGGGGCGTAATCATGAATATATTAGTTTAGTGGATGATTACTTTAGGCAAGGTATGGCAAAACTTGAGGCAACTGTTCCTCATGTAGAGCCAAGCTTTAAAAAACTCAAAGATGCGCTAAAAGATGAGGCAGTGATTGTTAAAAGTGTTGATCTACTCAATCAGCATTGGCATGCCTTAAAGCCTTTAAAAGAAAGCTTTGATGCTTACGTAAAGGAATTTCCAAAAGTAATTACAAAAGGCTTAGTTTCTAATCTGAATGAAAAGCAGAAGGGATTAAGAGCAAGTTTTACGCCGTTCTTTAAAGCCATTGCTGATGAAGCCAAAGTTTTAGACAAAGCCATTCGTGAAAAAGAAAAAGCACACAATGAGATAGTTAAACAGACGCGTGTTGAAGTTGCTGAAGCGAAGGAAAATGACAATAAAGATTTGCTTAAAGTGAAGGAAGCTAAGCTTAAAGACTTAAATGCTTTAACGGCGGACATTAAAGAAGTGAAAGCTTTGCTTGCGGATATTAAAACTGACCGCAGCGAAGCCGAGTATTTCTTTAATCATATTTCATGGTTACAAGAACGTTTCCCAAATGCTGAATATGAAGATGTGACGGGGCTTTGTAAGTTGGCAACGCCTGATGAAGTAAAAGAGCAGGATTACTCTTTAAATGCAGGGCGTTATGTTGGCGTAGTGATTGAAGAAGATGGTCGAACTGAAGAAGAATTTCAAGAGTATATGCTAGATTTAAAATCTGAATTAACTAGCTTAACAAATGAATCCATTGAATTGAGCCACTTAATTAATAATAACCTAACGATGCTTTTAGGAGATTGATGTGAATTTTAATTTTATATCAATTGGAAGCTTAATTGATTCTAAAGAGGCATCATTACAAACAGGTCCTTTCGGAACTCAATTAAAAGCCAGTGAATATGTAGAGTTTGGAACACCGGTTATCAATGTAAGAAATATTGGATTTGGTGACATTAGAGCTGACAATTTAGAATACATAACTGACTTTAAAGCTGAGCAACTAAAAAATCATATTCTATTTAAAGGTGATATTGTTTTTGGTCGAAAGGGGGCAGTAGAGAGACATTCATATATTCAAGATGAGCAGGTTGGGTGGGTTCAAGGTTCTGATTGCTTGAGACTTCGTTTAAACACTCAAGAGGTAGATTCTAGATTTTTGTCGTACTATTTTAAGACACAGCCTCATCAAGATTGGATGCATGCTTTGTGTGCTTTCGGTGCAACAATGGCCTCATTAAATCAAGATATTGTTCGTCGAATTTTATTCCCATGTCCTTCAATACCTGTACAAAGAAAAATAGTAGCTATTCTTTCTACATACGATGACCTCATTGAAAACAATAAAAAACGTATCCAAATTTTAGAAAATATGGCTGAAGAGCTATATAAAGAATGGTTTGTGCGTTTCCGTTTTCCTAATTGGGAAAATACAGAGTTTGAAAAAGGTGTTCCGAAAGATTGGACATATGTAAACTTATTAGAATTAGCTGATATTACCTATGGCTATGCTTTCGACTCCTCAAAATTTAATACTGAAGGTATTGGTAAAAAAATTATCCGTATTCGTAATATCCCAATATCAAGATCTTCAGATTATACGGATGAAGTACCACATGATAAGTATTTAATCCAAACTGGCGATTTTTTGGTTGGAATGGATGGTGATTTTCATATGAATCGTTGGTTCGATGAAGAAAGTTATTTAGTTCAGCGTAGTTGTCGCATTAAATCCAAACTTAATATACATAGTGCTTACATTAGGCAAGCTATTAAAGCACCGATACATTTTTTTCAATCGACAATATTAGGTGCAACAGTAGGGCATTTAGGTGCGAAACATTTAAATTCCATTGAGATATTAATTCCGAATTCAGAACATGAGAGTTTATTTTTAGAGTTAAATAGGTTAGATGAGCTTATTTTAAATTTAGAACTTCAGAATAGGAAATTAGAGGTGATGAGAGATAGTTTATTGCCTAGACTAATTTCAGGAAAACTATCAGTGGAAAACTTAGATATTCATTTTCCACCATCAATGCAAGAACAGTAAGTTATAAAAAATAGACGTATTTAGAGGGATAGAGGGGATCAATTGTGGCGAAAGTAACACGTAACTTTATTAGTGAAGATGACATTGAACAAGCAACCATTGGTGTTTTAAAAACTGAATTCGGTTATCAGCATCTCAACTGCTATACCACCGATTCAAGTGACTTAAATGATGGTTCAGGTCGTAAAGACAAAAAAGATGTCATCTTAAAAGAACGTGTGATTGCTAAATGTGTGCAATTGAATCCCCAAGTTCCTCTAGAAGTTATAGAAAATGCTGTATCTAAATTGATGGAGCGCCGTGGTTCAATGTCGGCGATTAAAGCCAATATGGAACTCTATGCAGATATCCGTAATGGTGCATCTATTACTTATGAAGATGTCCACGGCGAAAAGCATGAAAACGAATTTTTAAAACTCATAGATTTTGAACATCCTGAAAATAATGAATTTTTGGTAGTCTCTCAGTTATGGATTCAATCGACAGGACGCACGCCAAGAACAGCTTATCGCCGTCCAGACTTGATCCTATATGTAAATGGTTTGCCACTCGTATTTATTGAGCTTAAAAATTCAAATGTAAAGCTCAAGAATGCCTTCGATGACAACCTAAAAAATTATAAGAATGATATTCCTCAACTTTTTTTAACTAATGTTTTTTGTGTGCTTTCAAATGCAACAGATACAAAACTCGGGAGCTTTACGGCGGAATGGGAGCATTTCTTTAACTGGTTACGTGTAGACCAAGAAAAGGAAAAGGTCAATAAAGAAGAGATTGAAGAACAAGGTACCAGTATTGAATACTTGCTGCGTGGTTTATGTCGTCCAGAACGTCTTTTAGATTATGTAGAAAACTTTATTTTATTCCAAAATGAAAAATATAAAATTATCGCCCAAAACCATCAGTTTTTAGGGGTAAATCATGCCTTCCAAAACTTTTTAAAACGTGATGAGTTGAAAGGTCGCCTTGGGGTGTTTTGGCACACACAAGGTTCGGGTAAAAGTTTTTCGATGATTTTTTATGTCAGAAAGATTTATCGTAAGGTCACGGGTAATTTCAGTTTTGTTGTGATTACTGACCGTGAAGACTTAGACACACAGATTTATAAAAACTTTATATATACACAAGCTGTCACAGAAGCTGAAGCAGCACAACCTAAAAATAGTACTCATCTTCGAACCTTGCTAAGTCAAAATACCAAGATTGTATTTACTTTAATTCAAAAATTTAGATATGAGAAAGGCCAGGAGTATCCACAACTATTTGATCCATCTGAGCGTGAAGTCATTGTGATTGTCGATGAGGCGCACCGTACCCAATATGAATCACTTGCTGAGAATATGCGTAAAGGCTTAGACGGCGCACATTTTCTTGCTTTTACAGGTACGCCAATCCTTAAACAGAAGAAGACAAAACAATGGTTTGGTGAGTACGTTTCGGAATATACCTTCCAACAGGCAATTGAGGATAAGGCAACATTACCACTCTTTTATGAAAAGCGTGTCCCTGAGGTATTATTGCAAAATGATGATCTCAATGAAGAGCTTGCTGAAATTCTGGAAGATGAAGAGCTGAATGATGCTCAGAAAGAAAAGCTTGAGCGTAAGTTTTCAACTGAGTTGGAAGTGATTAAGCGAGATGATCGTTTGGATCGTATTGCTGAAGATATTGTGTACCATTTCCCACGCCGTGGGTATTTGGGTAAAGGTATGATGGTCGCCGTAGATCAATTCACGGCAGTAAGGATGTACGACAAGGTTTCAAAACTTTGGAAACAAGAGCTTAAAAATTTACAAACACGAATTCATAACTCTAAAAATGATATTGAAAAACACCGGTTGAAACAGCGCCAAAAATATATGAGCACCGTACAAATGGCGGTAGTGATTAGTGATCCTAGTTCGGAAAAAGAGCGTTTTGATAAACAAGGTTTAGACATCCAGCCACATATTGATCGTCTCAGTAAACTTGACGTCAATGGGGCAGATATCGAGGATAACTTTAAAGACCCAGAGCACCCATTACAACTCGTCTTCGTGTGTGCAATGTGGCTTACAGGATTTGATGCACCCACTGTTTCAACCCTGTATCTAGATAAGCCTATGAAAGGCCATACGCTGATGCAAACGATTGCGCGTGCCAACCGAGTGACTTCCTATCGCATTAAGAATACAGAGGGTGAGCTGGTAGAAAAAAGAAATGGTGAAGTCATTGATTATTACAACGTATTTAGGAATCTAAAAACAGCCTTAAAAGATTATGGTCAAGGCACCGGAGAAGATGGTGAAACAGATGCTCCAGTTCAGGATAAAACAGTACTTTTCCAAATGTTGGATGAAGCGATTACAAAGACATTAGAGTACTGTGAATCTAAAGAAATTGATCTGAATAAAATATTGGAAACTCGTAATGAGAGCGGTAGCACGTTTAAAGAGAATGCTTTATTTGAGCAATATGCAGATCAATTATTAGAAAAAGATGAATATCGTAAAACCTTCAATGTTCATTTTAATACAGTTGCAGCTTTATATGAGGCATGTAAACCGAATATATTGGCAAAACCTAGACCAATTGTATCTGTTATTCAATTCTTACATGGTTTTATTGAAGCGATGATTGAGCGTCAGGATCTTGAGGAATCAGGTGCTGCAGTCATAAGCTTATTAGACCGAAGTGTCATCGTAAATGAAGATACTGTGAAAACGGTGAAGGATTTTAAAGAAAGCTATAGTTTGATTCACGGTCAAAAATGGGATTTGAGTACGATTGATTTTGATAAGCTGAAAGAACAGTTCAAAGAAACCAAGCATAAGAATATTGCAATTGCAGATATGCGTGCTTTTCTTGAGAAAAAAATTATTCAAATGTTAAAACAAAATGGTGGTCGTATTAACTTTGCTGAACGTTACCAGCAGATGATAGATCGTTATAACTCTGGTGCCACGGCGACGGAACAGTTGTTTGATGAACTGCAGAAATTTACAAGAGGGTTGAAAGAAGAAGATCAGCGTCATATTAGAGAAGGTCTGACTGAAGATGAGTTAGAAATTTATGATCTACTCTTAAAAGACAAGCTAACCAAAGATGAGCAGCAACAAGTGAAGTTGGCTACTAAGGACTTAATGAATACTCTCTTGAGTACAACCCCAAAAGTACTGGTTCAAGATTGGTGGAAAGATGCTCAACAAAGTGAAATTGTAAAAATTGAAATCTCTAAAGTTTTAAATGTCGATTTACCTGAAAGTTATGACTTCATCATGTTTACTGAGAAAGTGACTAAAGTTTTTGATCTAGTAAAAACCTTAGCTATGAATGATGATAAGTGGGTGAGTTAAAAGGAATTATAAGATGAATCTTAAAGAGGATATGGATTTAGTAAATCAGCTTTTTGAGAAGATGCTACTTATATAGAATTTGGTGAGATAGATCGTAAATACACATGATATTACTCATAATTAAATATTGAGCAGTATAAAAGTTAAATAGCACAGATAGAGCTTTATGAAAAAAAACGAAGAGTCACTGGATATCACCGGGCAGAGTATTTCTTATTTTCAGGGCGCATGGAACCAAGTACAGGGTGATGCTTTAAACCAAGCTTTGAGTGAGTATAGTAAAGGGATAAAAGATGCAATCTCTTATAAAAATGGGGGATTTACCAGTCAAACAATTGATGTTCAGCAAGGGTTTGCAGCGGAAGCACATCATGCAAGCTCATTTAATATTGAAGCTGCAGCTAAGGGGCATAATAATCATCGGGCTACACTAGATGTTGGAATGCATAACGATCCTGTCGCAGATATCCATGTAGTAACGCCAGATGGTACAACGAAACATCAAGTTAAATTTTATAAAGATGGTGAAAAGACAGCAGGTGCACTATCACCAGAAAAATACGATGGTGTTGGTAAAATTGTACCAAAAGATCAGGTTGACTCTGTAAAAGCAGCGTCACGTAAACAGGCTCTGAGAAATAAAGAAATACGTCCTGAAGTATCTAAGAGTTATCAGGATACTGCTGATAATGCGACAGATAAACTGACATCGAGTGATGGCAAAGTGTCTAGCACAGGTCTGAACCGAAAGGGGGAAGGTAGTGCTGAAGAGTTGGTACACGAAACTAAAAAAAATCAAGAAGGGCCAGAATACAAAGATAAGCAACGTGTACGTTCTGAGTTTAACGCAATGCAATATCGTAATGCAGCAAAGGCAGGAGCGATTGGTGGTGCTGTTAGTGAGTCAGCAACGATTTTGCTAGAAGTTTTGCGTAGCGATGACCCTTTAACTATGGATCAGTGTATGGAAATTGCACAACGTGTAGTAGCTAGCTCGGTCAAAGGGGCTGGTAATGCGTTGTTGGTCACTAGTATTCAACATGCAGGCCAAGCCATGGTTGATGCTGCAACTCAGCAAACGGGTAAGGCGATAGGGCAAACAATCGGAAAGCAACTTGTTAAAGGCAACGTTGCAGCTGCCGTAGCCCAAATTACATTTCAGCTAGCTCAAAACATCTATAAGTTTTCAAAAGGTGAAATTGATAATCTTCAATTTGCTTCATCGACGATTGGCAGTACTGTACAGGTCGTTGGTAGCAGTTTGGCATTTAGCTTGGGAGTGGGTGCTAGTTCTTACCTTGGGGCTGTTATACCAGCAGCAATTTCTGGTTATGCAATTGGAGGAGCCACTTTAGGTGCACTAGGTGTAATGGCTTGTGGCACTGTATTTGCGATTGGTTTTGCAGTTGCAGCTGGCGCATATGTTAATCATTTTTCATCTAAGGGTATTGCAATTGCTAATACTGATTTGAAATCAGCGCTTGAATTACTCAATGGTGGACAAATCGATCTTTCGACCTATGTAGGAAAAGTTGGCAAGCTATCTGAATTGAATTTTAGTTGGAGTGACGTGTTACCGCTGAGTGGTGCTATATCTGTAATTTCTGAATACGGTGTTCGTAAGAATCAATTGCGAGCTGTTCAAAGTAGTATACATGCCCAACTTGATGCTCTGCCTGAACAAGAGCGAGCAATGATGGAAGAGTTAGCGAAACAATATGGAAATGCGATTATAGCCATCGATCTACAGTATGAAGAGGCTAGATCGAGCATAACAGAACAAGCATTTGATCAGTTTGATGCAATGAGTAAAGATCTCAATCAACATCTTGAAATACAGTATTTAATGTTTACCTCAGTACGTAAGAGCTATATCGAGCATACAGAGCTAATGGACATTGAGCTACGCAAGCAACAACAAGATCTAAAACGTTCAGAAGCTTTTTCAGATGAACTTGAAGAGCTACAAAATAAAATCAAAGATTTAGCTATCACGGATCAAACAGATGCAACTATAAAGCAGGTGATGCAAAAAACGATTCTCACACGTATGGAAATACTTATTCCCCATAGAACTGGCTGGGATCAAGCCTGTGAATTTCTAGAAATGCAGTAAGGGGGGATTATGATTTTTAAAGCCATTGCCCATTGGTGGGCTAGCTCAAAGTTGGAAAAAGAAGAGGCTCGTACCAAGTCTTTAATCCGTGAGTTAGATCGTGAAAAAGAAGTTGTAAAACAGCGACTTCAAGTTAAGAGAAGAGACTATTCGGAGAGGATTCAATCTCATCAAGAAAAGAGAAATAAAGAGCTTAAAGAACATATTGAGTTTATGAATCAACAATTAACTATTACAACTGGTTATTTGCCTAAACTTAATAAATTTCAAGATATGATGTTTAGTTGTGTGGATTCTTGGATGTATATGGATCTCTACCAACAAGAGCTAAATATCCTTTCAAAAAAAATAAATAATTTATTTTCCACAATTAATTTACTCGATGCTTATATGTTTGAGCTAAAGAAGTTATCTCAGAGTCAGGAAAGACACGCATGGAGAGAATTAACAGCCAAGCGAGAGCTTACTGTTAAAAACGATTTTATTTTAAAAACGAATGAACGTATTGAGCGTACCTCTAAATCTAACTACGAAGAGTTTAAAAATGAGCTTAGACGTCTTCAAAGTCATCGTAGTGCGCTTTTAAAGCAAGTTAATCAGCTACGTGCAGAACGTAGTGATTTATCTGTAAAGAAAAAGGAGGCTGAAGAAGAGCATAAAGCTAATAAAAATACTCTGAAAAAAGAGTATGAGCTATGTGTTGATACTTGGAGTCAAATTGCTAAGAAGTTTGAGGCTTATTACGCATTCAAGGAGTGTGATCTTGAACAGGTTAATATGTGGATGAGGGGACTTAGTGAAGGTGGAACATTGACAGAAATTAGACAGATAGTTTTGAAAATGGCAAATGAAGATGTAGAACGTGCTACTCAAAACTTTAACGAGATTAAAAGCGAATTCCAACTGTATAAACGTCGAGTTCAAGATGCACATGACACTAAGGAATATCCAGATAGTTTTTCTAGGGATAAAACCAGACGTGATTATTTAAAAATAGAGCACAATGAAGCATTTGATGAAAGAAAAAAACTTATGGATGCTCGAGCATTTTTATATACTCGGCGCGATGAATTGAAGGGTT
This sequence comes from Acinetobacter sp. A2, assembly GCF_048537555.1. Taxonomy (NCBI): domain Bacteria; kingdom Pseudomonadati; phylum Pseudomonadota; class Gammaproteobacteria; order Moraxellales; family Moraxellaceae; genus Acinetobacter; species Acinetobacter sp. A2. The sequence continues at coordinate 1,758,142 of NZ_CP183239.1, read as the reverse complement.
ATATTGAGCGTATACAACCATTGCATCCAGATGCTGGGATTGATTCGTTATTTGAAATGCTATTGCTAGATCGTGCTTTTGATGCCTGGTCGATCTTTGGAATCAATACAGCTACACAAAAACGTAAATATTGGGAGGAGAAGAAAAACAGGAGTGAAAAATATGTCTAAAGTCGAATTACAGTTTTATTGGAGATATTTTGCGATTGAAGAAGCTGTCTTTGCAGTCACGAAAGCAGTGATGAATGGATATAACACCAAAGACACACTTACTTCAGCGTTACCTCAGTTCTCGCTTCATAGAATTGCTTTAGCTATCGATCTCCTGATCACAGCAGATATGTTGGAAAATAATCTTGGTGAACTCACTATCCATACAGATATGAATATTATCTTTGAATTGCTGAACAATAAATTTGAGTTGCCTTTAACTATGGATGAGATACAGACCCCAGGTATACGCCGTTTACTTCTTAATAAATTGGGCTGTAAAAATCCTGCAGGGGTAGAGATGCTTCTAAATACAAAATACGTCGAGGCATAAATGGGTCTACATAATTCTCAAATGTGCGATGAAGCAAAACAGGCAATTGACTTTATTGATCACATTGATCATTGGTTGGAATATCTTACAGAGTTGCTTGTTAATGTTGATCGGGCTACTAGAACCAAGCTTGAGCGTCAAATACGGTGCTTGTTAGGTTTCCGTGCAGGCACCAATTGTAATATTAATCATAATCGAATCCTGCATTATTATTACAACAATAACGCCGTTGATGGAGATAAGCTTTTTTCTTTAATAGATGATCAATCTAATATTGATGTTAATAAAAAAACAAATAAACAAGCCTTAAATGCACAAGAAAAAATTGATGAGTTTATTGCTGAATTTCAATCACGTGAATGCTCGTCTATGTCTATTTGTGCGACTCAGCCAATACAGAACAGCTATGAACCAAATGATGCTGCATTTAAGTTGATTCAAAAAGCTTTGGCAAGCGAAGATCTCTTTTTTATCCAAGGTCCACCAGGAACGGGAAAGACGACAGCAATTGTAGAGATAATTCTGCAACTAATTAAGGCTAAACCCAATGCTCGTATTTTGATTAGCTCTGAAACACATGTGGCTGTCGATAATGCAATAGATCGTCTGTCGAATGAAATTGCTCAAGAGCTTATAAAATCAATTTTACGATATCCAAAATTTAGTATTACTGAATTCGAGTCTGAAAAAGCTCGAGAGGCAGATGCTCTGACACGAGCAGATACTCTTTGGCATCAGGCTTATGGCGTAGCTCCAGAACTGACTATGGAATTATGGAGTGAGCTAAATGCATCTAAAACCAATAATGATGACGATGTTGTATCCATTGCTCGTTGGCAAGCACGGAATTTAGCAGAAATGCACCAAGTGATAGGTGTTACGTGTAATCAGATCGACCATTTGATGGATAGTGAAAGTCAGATGTTTGATTTAGCAATCGTTGATGAATGTTCGAAGGCAACTATGCCTGAATGGCTTATGGCTATGAGTGTTGCCAAGAAGTGCATTTTGGTTGGTGACCATAAACAACTACCTCCTACCTTTTGTACAGAAGAATCGGAAGTCCTAGAAAAAATGGACGCACAAAAGGAATGTTTAATTCGTAATGGTGTAATTGAGCGCTTATTCGATAACTTGCCAACTAATATGAAAGGAACATTAGGAAAGCAATTTCGAATGCTTCCACACATTGGTCAATTTATCTCTAATCATTTTTACAAAGGTGAGTTAGATCATTATAGAACAGAAACTAATCATGAATTTCAGGAGTTTGGTTGGCTTACGTATAAGTCTCAGGGATATCGAGTACCAGCACAAAGAGGTAAGGAAAAGAAAATCTTGATCAATGAATTTGAGATAGACATTATCTTGAAAAAATTGACTGAAATGAGTAACCGCTTAAAAAATAATTCAGTAAAGAGAAAGATTAGCGTAGCACTTATTACACCGTACCGTGCTCAATGCAAAGCTATACGTCAAGCATTAAAGAAATGTGATTATAGTGAGCTACTTGCAATAGAGGTTGATACTGTTGATGCGTTTCAAGGACGCCAAGCTGATGTTGTTTTCTTCTCGTTTGTACGTAACATTGGTCCTGCAACTTTTTATGCTGATGACCGTCGTATTAACGTGGCAATTTCACGGGCTCGTGATGCAGTGTATTTAGTAGGCGATATTAATTATATCTCTAGTAAGAGTTTACCTGTACTTGATGCCCTCGTCGAATTACCTATCTTGAGTACATACTGATAGCTAAATACTGTAATTAAGCTGGTTAAAAGTGTGATGTTAAATCGCAGGAAGTAAATTTTATTATTTTCAGAGAATTGCTTTAGTCCGTGCATCAGTTATTTAGTAGACAGGTTGATCCTTACATTATGAAATTGTTAAAAATACGGAAAACTATGTCTGATCCTAGCCAAAATAATGGAAAGGGTGAGAAGCTTACCTAACACTCAATAAATTTGGTTTAGGGTGAGATGAAGATCTTTTTGATAAAGATTATAGGTATATTTAATTACGTTACTTATCACTTGATATGTTGATAAAAATTGCAAAATAGAGGGCAAGCGTGAATACAACTTTAATGATAGAACCAATGAATATCCAACAATTGTTGGATAAGAATTTTTTTATTCCGGCCTACCAACGAGGATATAGATGGACTCCTCAACAAATTAATGACTTTTTAAATGATATCAATCAGTTTGAACCTAAAAGAAATGAAAAAAACGAAGAGTCTTGGTATTGCTTACAACCTTTAGTTTTAAAAAAAATGTCTGATTCATCAAAATTAGATAATGACTTGGAGGTAGAAAAAGATTGGTATGAGGTTATTGATGGACAACAACGGCTTACGACTATTTTTTTAGTGATTCATTATATAAACCAAATGTGGAAAGGGATGTTTAAATTAAATGAATTTTCATTAAGTTATCAAACACGTAAATCTAGTACAGACTTTTTAAATAATTTAGTAATTGATATTTCAAGTGATAAGGATATTATTAATAATCAAAATATTGATTTTTTTTATATTAGTACATCCTATCAAACTATCCATCAATGGGCATTAGATTTAAACAAAAAAGGTAAGCTAAATCCAGGAAAGTTGGAGTCAAATTTTGTCCATAGCACAAAAGTGATTTGGTATGAAACTGATAGTGATTCGGTAGATGTTTTTACTCGTTTAAATGTCGGGAAAATTCCACTAACTAATGCAGAGTTGATTAAGGCATTATTTTTAAATAAAACTAACTTTATTGAACTTAACGATAAAGATAAGGCTAAAATAAGATTGCAACAGATTGAAATTTCAACGGAATGGGATCGCATGGAATATGCCTTGCAGAATGATTCGTTCTGGTATTTTTTAACTGATAAAAAAGTTTTGACTACTCGAATAGACTTAATTTTTAACTTAATATCTAAAAAGACAATTCATCATGATGAATTCTTCACTTTTAGATTCTTTTCAGAAAAATTAAAAAAAGATAAAATCAAAGACATATGGCGTGAAGTTAAGCAATGTTTTCAAACACTTGAGGAATGGTATCAAGATCGAAAACTATATCATAAAATTGGTTATTTGATTGCTATCGGTTATAGCATTAATGAAATTTATGAATTAAAAAATTCAAAAAGCAAAATGGAATTTCTTAAGTTAATAAATAAGAAAATACTCGAGTATTTACCAGATGATGATTTAAGTGAGTTGCAATATGGATTTGATAAAATACGTCATATTTTGTTATTTCATAATGTACAAACTCTATTAAATAATCAAAATGAAACCACAAGATTTCCATTTGATCGTTACAAAAAAGAAAAATGGGATGTTGAACATATTACTGCACTTGCTGACCAGCCACCAAGATCTGATCAGCATAAGAAAGATTGGATAAAAGAAATTTTGGATAATAGTTCAAATTTAAACTTAGATTCTCAACTTCAAAATAAACTACTTGAGGTTCAAAGTGATTTATCACAGTTTGATGAGTTTTTTATTCAATTTATGGAGTCATTCCAAGATCAAGGTTTAGATGTTAACTCTATTGATAATCTGGTTTTGTTAGATTCTTCAACCAATAGAAGTTACAAAAATTCAGTATTTCCTATTAAAAGAAGGAAAATTATTGAAAGAGAGAAAACTGGTACATTTGTGCCTATCTGCACAAAAAATGTATTTATGAAATTTTATAGCACTGATGTAGAGCAAATGAGTTTTTGGGGAGAGAAGGATCGGGAGCAATATTTAACTGATATTGAAGAAACAATAAATTCTCTCAAACAATCTTAATTTGCATAAGGAATTATACAGTGTTAAATAAAAAAACCGCAGAAAAAATATCTTTTTGGAATCTTATTCAGTCTAGCAAAATTGAAATTCCAATTATTCAACGTGATTATGCCCAAGGGCGTTTAGAGCAGGAAAAAGTCAGAACTCGTTTTCTAAATGCACTTCATACTTCATTAAATGAAGAAAAATTTATTGAGCTAGATTTTGTTTATGGCAGTCAAATTGATGATGCTTTGCAACTTTTAGATGGACAGCAACGTTTAACAACTTTGTTCTTATTGCACTTTTATTTTGCAAATAAAGATCAAGTTGATATAAATTTGAAAAACAGACTGTTAAATTTTAGTTATGAAACTCGTATTAGCTCACGAGAGTTTTGTGAATCCTTAATTAAGGATACTTTTGATTTTTGTAACTTAGAGAGTAGTGAAAAAATATCTGAATTGATCACTGATAAGCCTTGGTTCTTTTTATCATGGAAGCAAGATCCTACGATTTCTGCTATGTTGAACATGCTAGATGCTATTCATGCTAAGTTTTATAATATTCGAAATGGATGGAGTAAACTCACAGAACAAAATGTGATTCAATTTTATCATCTAGATTTGGATAATTTTGGTTTATCGGATGATCTTTACATTACCATGAATGCTCGTGGAAAGGCTCTTACCTCATTCGAAAACTTTAAGGCACTATTAGAAAAACAAATTAGTGATGAGGCTTGGGAAAATAAAGACACTGAATTTAATCAAAAATTTTCCTTCAAAATAGATAATCAATGGACAGATTTATTATGGAATTATCGTAGTAAAGATAATTCCATTGATGAATATTTTTTACAATTGATTTCTAATCTATACTTAATAAATAAAAAAGATTTAATTAATATACAGAAATTGGCAGCCTATCCATCTGCTTTAATTTCTATTCCTTTTGATAAAAGTACATTTGAATATTTAGTAAATAGTTTAGACAAATACGCTGATATTGATTTTAGTGCAATTAATACTGTATTGAGTAATTTGAAGTTTTTAAACCTTAAAGATTTAAAAAGTGACTCTGTTTTTAATAATTTTTTTGAGCTCATTGCAACTTCGACACACGTTACCTATCCACAACGAGTGATGTTCTATGCACAAACTTCTTATTTAATTTCCGAATTCGAATTCTCAATAGAATCCTTTTCAGATTGGATGCGTGTTATTCGAAATATTGTTAATAATTCAACAATTGATAACGATGATTCTTTTTTAAGTGCTTTAAACTTGGTGACAGAGTTAGTACCAGGACAAGATAAGATTTATCAATATTTGCAGGATAAATCTATTTCTTCAAAATTCGCAACTAAGCAAGTTGAAGAAGAGAAATTAAAGGCTGCATTGATTATTCAGTCTGAAAATAATCGAAAGGCAATTCATGATTTGGAGGACACTTTATTCTGTCGTGGAAGTATTAAAATTTTCTTAGAGTGTTTTAAAGAGTTTGATTATGAGAATTTAAATATATTGCGAAAAAATGTCGTAGAAAAATACCTATCTGAAAAGGATATTTCTAACGACTTTAGGCGTGCATTATTAACTATTGGTGATAATAAATTCTACAAATATTGGTGGTCTATTTTACATGCAGTATCTGCACCTAAGCGATGTTTAATAGCGAATACTGAAGATTTAAAATTTCTATTTAGTCGTGATTCAAGTTATTTAAAAGAGCTTTTTAATTTATTGATGAAAAAAGATCTGGGAGAAATTATTACTGACTATAAAATTCCTCTAGATATGCCGAATTGGAAGAAGCGTTTAATTACTGAGCCAAATTTGTTGGACTATGCAAAACATCATTATATTGCGATTAAAGATGACGAGTCTTGTTGTTGGCTGATTCCACAAAGTCGAGTTGCTAATAGTGATGTCGGACGTTTGAAATGTAGATTAATTACATAAATAACAGGATAGGCGTCTATCATCAGTGAATTTGCTGATAGACGCTTTTCATTATTATGATATAGAAATTAATTCTTTTACTCGATTAGCATTAAAAAAATCAGCGATTTCATTTAAAAAGATACGACACCCTTCATCTGCTTTTACATAGCTTTGATCTAATTGAGCACCATGTTTTAACATCAGATCGACAGCATAAGCATTATCTTTTTCAACAGCTAAGATGAAAGGTGTATAACCTTTGATCGGATGCTGAGCCGTATTTTGATTTGGATCTGCACCATATTGCAAAAGTAACTCGAAAATCTCATAAGCATCACAAATTTTCTTGTCTCCAAGAGAAATTCTTTTTACTTCCTCAAATAATACTTTTCTTGGATCATTGTGTGGGAGCTTTTGAAGCTGATTATAGCTTTCGATATCACTACCTCCATTAGAATGACGTCTAATAGAATCTGCAAGGTATTTATCATTTGTTTGTTCAACTTTATGGCCATTTAACATGCTGATTACACTTAAATTCTGATAAAGCATTGAAATACCGTAAAGGCTAGTAATATTGGGATTAGCGCCATTTTCCAATAACAATTTTGCAAGTTTTGGTAGGTTCTCTTCCACAGCTAGATTTAAAGGGCAGGTCTGCTTTTTAGAAGTACGTATATTTAATAAGGTTTTATCGAAACCAGACTTAAATACAAAGCTAATGAAATCTAGTACTTCATCTTCTCGAGAAAGAATATATCTTAGTGCTAACAAGATGACTGTATCATTTGTTGGTGTTAGCTTATTTACATCTGCACCATATTTAATTAGTTGTTTAGCGGTAGAAAAATCTCCGATAGCTACAAAGTAGTGAAGCTGAGGCCATTTACGTCTTTGTTCAATATCAATGTAAATGTCCTTATTCACTTTTTTGAAGTCAGGGCTAATATCCATAGGAACTGCAAGGCTACCTATTTTAGGAATTAACTTATTAATTTCCGTACCTTTGTCACTAAAAGTCTCAGCAGTGAAATATTTAAAGAATCCAACTAGGGTTGCTTCTTTTTCCCATTCTTCAAAAACAAATTCTGTTTTGAAGCGGTCAGGGCGTTCGATTGGATCAAATATTCCAACTTTAAGTTCAAATTGGATAGCTAAATTTGAAATCTTTCCAATGAGTTTATTTTGGCTAGGTACTAGTGAAGCAATGCAAAGCATTTCATTTAGTAATACTTCTAAATAACGCATATCACGATATAACAGACCTTCTAAACACTGCTCATATTCAGTGAGTGCTTCCTTAAATTGATATTGATATACCAAATTAATAGCTTTAGCCCAATGTATATATGGGAGGAGATGGCCTACTTCTTGATGTTCAGTAAGGTATTTATTGATTTGGTCTACCATCAATATATTAAGTTGAAAAGTTGTTTCACTTATTGAGCTATATACCATTGATGCTAAACGAGTATCAGTTCGATTAATACGTTTGACTTGCTCTCTATCAAAAAACACCTGAGTTAATTTTTGATATGAAAGAGGGATCTCCATCAAAAAAGGAAAATGTGTTTGTGCATTGGCAATAACCATAGCTCTAAATGTTAGTGCTTGCGTATCGTGTTGCGAAATACGGTATGACTTCAATTTTTGATTATGTTGCTCCGCTAAAAACTGAATAAAGTTTCCATGTTGCAATGAGAACCCATATTTAATTTTTAAGGCTTGTAGTAAGCGCGCAAAACACAATAGTTCATAATGTGCTTGCGATGCTTCATTACTGGTTAAAAATAAGCGCTTTAATGTTGATGGCGTAGGTAAGGCATCTGGGCGACCAAATTTACTAATGTAATTTTTATCATCAGGACTTAAAACGTCACTTTCCAAAAAGTGAGCAAAGTTTTGGTCAGTATTTTTTAGGTAATCTAAGCTTTCTTGAATAAAGTTTTGACCTTTCCAGTGCTTGGCGATCCCCATTTGTGTAATGCAAAACGTTATGAGTTGATGTAGTGATGGAACTAAGTAATTTGACCATAGGGAGATACGAATAGACTCAACATTCATCAATGAGGTTAAGCGAGCGTGTAATAGCATTGCATTATAGCGGTCTAAAACATTACGTTTAAGCAATGTTATGAATTGTAAATCTGTACGATCAGAAAATGCTTTTGGGCATAACTGATCTAAAAATAAGTCTACATCATAGTGTGAAGTGAATAGTTTGTTTGATGAACCATCTAAGTGTTTAGAGTCTGTCTCCGAGAGTTGGCTCTTGGTATCCATGTGACTAAATAAATCACGAACAATTTCTATAGTTGTTGGAAAGGTATTCTTTGGCATTGTAAAGCTCTGCGTATATCTGTCTTAAAGTTTAAATAGGCTTTTCGGTCACTAGGTGTACCTGGTATCGTAATCTTCTGTATTTGGTTTACAAGCAAAAAATCATGTTTTTTACCAGGTCTAAAAGATGCGACACCATCCTTAATAAGTTGCCGAATAAATTTGTTCAGCTCTTTGTCATTACTGTACTTTTTCATCGGTAATCCTGGATTAAGGGGATTGCTCCCCTTAATGATTATTTGGCATTACCACGACCACCACCTGATGGGCGACCTGTTGTACTTGGCCAATTGCCACCAGGGCCAGGATGGGATGATGGTGGGCGGTTGTATTGAATGTGCATGAGGTATTATCCTTCGTGTGCATAGCGAAATTGCTATGAATCGAAGAATATAGAAATGCAAGATTTTCTTCTTCTGAGAGAATGGAGTTTAATTTTTAAAAAGAGACGAAGCTATTGTGCTCCTTAAAAAAACCACTTTTAGGTGGTTTTTTAATTTCTAGGTCTTTTGTTTAGACTAGGTATTATTTACCCTTCAGGTTTTGTGTGACCACTCTCTAAAGAAGTAATGAATCTCTCAATCATTCTACGTTCTACTTCAGGTAATTTTTGTAGAGTATTCATAATGGGATCTACACCGGAAGCACTCATTTTTTCACTGCGTCCAAGTATGTAATCTGCTGATACATTGAGCTCGACAATGAGTTTATAAAAATTTTCAAGAGATGGCTTACGCGAGCCCGACTCAAAATGTGCAATTGAAGTTACGGGTATTCCAGTTTTTTCAGCTAATTCTTGCTGTGTTAGTTTTCGTGTCTTTCTAACTTCTTTCAATCGAATTTTAAAATTATTCGACTCTAATTCAAATGCCATAAATACCGCCAAATAGACAATAAAAACTTGACGTTATAGTCATGTTTTTATATAAATATACACATAGTTTAGAGGCTAACTTGTTAAATCAGAAGCGACTAAATCATTACTTGATAAAAAATTAGATATAGAAGGTCAAACAGTCATGATGAACTATTCTTCGAGTCGTACTTCGACATCGATGCATCCAAGTATTCGTCATCTGAATATTCGAAATATTGCTAAAATAGTCGCCTCGAAAATTATTTGTAATACACAATTACAGCTGCAATATAATCCTGATTTTTGTAGGCAACTAGGCGTATCTAGCGATCTCAATACGCATATTGCCGTTGCATACTTTATCGATGATCGCTACTTTGAACATTACGGTTTTCAGTCAAAAGAATTAATTAACTTTTCAGATATTTATGCTCAACTGCTAGATGACTTTTATGAGTTTTCAGGCTATCAACCAGATCAACTATGATCTGGTTGCAACGGCGTACACACGATCAATAAAACGAGCATGCAATAGCGGAACACAGCTAATGCTTTAGCATTTTTTTGAGATACTAGTTCTAGCTTAAAGGAATTATTTAAACTGCTGTTGATACCGTCAGATTGAAGATTAAATGACAGTCGTTCCATCAGCTTTTCCTCACAGATTTCAGAAGATATTGCAATCTGCCAACAGCTTGCTGGAAATAAACCATAAATCCCTTTTAAAAAACGATTTGCTAGTCTTACATCATTCGATTTAAAGATTAATCCAGCGTGTGAAATATTCGCTTTCGTCTCAAAAATATGTATCGCATCTAAGATATTTGCATCATCACGTCTCAATTCATTGAGCTGTTTAAAAAAATATTCCAATAAACTTTTGTCCTCTGCAGTTTCAAGGTGCGGAAGTATGCGCTCTGATTTATCTGCATCCATGATGAAACGTGGACGATTCTTACGATTTTTGAGCTGTTTGAGCCTGATTATATTCCGTTGCCATAGCATGAGTTGTTCTATCGGAAAATCGTATTGTTGCGCAAGCAGTTGCGGTGTATATGATTGATCTAATTTTTTGAGAATTTTTGCGATTAGAGGGAATGGATAAGCTGACTTACTCGTTCCATAAATAAAATCGTTGTCCTCTGCTTGAACTAAATCAGCTTGAATCTTAGCTGTGTTGATGTATTCATAAGGCGTTGTTATAGATTTTATTTTTATTGTTCGTGCTATTTGTTCATCGTAATAACTCAGCGCTATTTGATGTTTTTGTGGTGGTTTTAAGCGAGGACAAATCTTATGAATAACAGCTCGATCAATAAGTGGGTCAAATTTTCTTAACTGGTAACCGGCCATCAGGTAAGCTAGATGCAAATAGCTCCTAAAGGTTTCAGTTGGGTCTATGTGGCCCAATAAATGGGCAAGTAGATACCAAGAGTTTTGAGGTGTGTTAGAGCGTAAGAGCTGACTACGAATCAAGTTGTAATGCTCATGTGAATAGTCAGTGAAGGTTGTTACAAATTTGTAGTCCATGGTCAAAATCATGGCTAAATTGTTCGTCGCACTATGTCGCAGCGAGTGAAAGCTATAGCAATGATTTGGCAAAATAGCATCAAGTAACTTTTGAAAAGGCGTGGTGACCAAGTAGGGTTTGATACGTCCCGCACTATTCCAAAGAGTAAATAGGTAGTCATTGGATGAATAAGCGCTACGACGTGCCTTGCAGTATTGCTGAAATTTAAGATGTTCTTCTTCGCTTAGTAAAATTTGAACGTTGAGATTACGCTCAGCACTATCCGTTTTAAGAAAATGCTGTTGATGCTTCGCACGATATGGACGTATCCAAATTGAACTCGCTTTGACACCTTCCACATCCTTGATTCGCATACCGAGGATTTCATTAATGCGCATGCCCGTACGAAAAGCTATCGTATATACGATACTCAGCATTTCTAAATCATGTGCGGTGTAGCTGGAATGTTTATATTGACTAAGCTGACTGAGTAGATATTGAAAAGTTTTTCCTGAGATAATTTCAGCTTTGGGTGAATGAACACGTAGTCCCGCACCGCTCAAAGGGAACGATTCAGCATTAAATAGCATCTGTTGGAATTGATGGAATCGTTTTAGGAGATCGAATTTTTGTGATCTAGATTTGCCTACCCCAGTTAACATACGGCTATAAATCGTTTCTAAATGATTATTGAGATTAGGTTCTTCTATAAAATCATTACTGTGTAGCAACCATATTTCAGCAAGTTTTGTGTAGTAGCTATATATTGAGCTATGACGAATTTTTTGCTGTTGAGCGACATAGCGTAAATACTTATTATGATCGAGCTGATAAAGCCTACAGATCGATTCGATATCATCTACGGCAGGATGAAACAAGCTATATAACCAAAGTCCGAGCCGCTTCGCATTTTCTGGAAGATGGTCCTGCTGGTTCAGTAAGAAGTTTCGTAGCTCCACTGTGATCTGATCACTATTTCTAAAAAATTTTAAAATTTGTTTATGCAATCCAATCAATGAATCTAGAGAATGATCTTTGCAGGATTGTTCTTCTTTTTCTGCTGAATTTATTATTTTAGGCAGAGGTTCTTCAGCTTTTTGTGAATCGAAAATAGCTAAATGAGGCGTGAGATAACGTTTAAACGCACTTAGACTTAAGCCACAAGTCTCAATCTCTTCTGATAAGCAAAGACTTAGCGCAGGACTTAAATCAACCATTTCTAGTTGCATCCATGACTGACTAGCCATCTCTAAGAATTGTTTGAATTGCTTTGGGCTTAACGGAAGTGCTAGTGCTTTAAAAATACAATTGATATACGTGTAACAATCAGATTGGATATCAATTTTTTGTGTTTTAAGTCTCGCAATCCATAGCAGTGTTAACCGGTCGGGCACAAAATTTCTAGATTTTCTTAAGGGACATTTAGGGTCATATAAATCACCATACTGAGGTGAGAGTGGTTCTAGAAAGATCAGGGGGATCTGTATTTTTGGAATCTGATCAATCGAACTTTGCTGTTTTAAGTGTTCGAGCAGAGCTTCAAGGCTAGAAAGGCTTGATATCCCACCATACAGAATTGCGCAGATCAGTATATTTCCAATGCTTTCATCGGCAGTAAAGTCATCCGTCGTATACCAGTATCTTAAAAGTTTTTCTTTGATCAGTGAGATGGATTTAGATTGTTCTAGCCAAGTCTCATTGAAAAGCAATGGCGTGCGTTGAATAGAGACGAGATGTTGAGTAGGTAGTGGTAAGTCTGCATCATTTGTGTGATTGTATTGAATAATACGTTTACGGAATTGCTGATAAAACGTCTTTTTTAGAGCAAAACTATATTGATGTTGATCCAAGTGTTGGCTAACTTGCTCAAAGAGCGTGACTATACTTCCTGACCGCTGTGCTTGCTGTAATTGCTCGAACGACAGAAACTCATCGATGATCGCTTGAATTTGTATACGCTCTTTAATTCGCTTTTGGTCTCTGTTGTTAGCACGGCGTTCATGTGCATACTTTGTTTGTTTAGGCATGTTCGTACATTCCATCAATATTGTAAAAGTTCTGCATTTCATTGAGATGAGTTGCGATGGTTCTATATTGTTGAAGAGACAGGCTTGAGAATTTTTGCCCCATTTCTTGTTGATTTTGTTCATGTCCAAACGTGGCTAAAATTAAATTTTCATCTGCTTTTTCGGTGAGATATGCACGAGCTGTATGCCTAAGCCAATTTGCGTGGTTGAGCTGCATCACATGAGTAAATGAGCTTATAAGATGGGGGCTAAGCTCTTGCCATTCGCCATGTTGATAAACACTCAACAGAGGCTTTTTACTGCTTAAAATCTCTTGAATGTGTGATTGATGCTCTGGATGCAGTTGTTGGAATTCTCTTAAATAGCCAATAAATTGACGGACTTCTTGAACTGCAAAATCACATAACGGGATTAAGCGACCATCATTTATTCTTGAGTGAATTTCTTTATCCGAGACCCAAAGCCATTGCTGTTTTAAATCGAAGTTTCGTAAGAACCCAGGGAATCCATTCACAGGTCGAGCCGCTGTAAAAAGCAATAAAATATGCCAAAGCCAAATGTTGTAGTGATTGAACATCTCCAGCATTTGGCTACTGTGTCGGGCTTGAATGATCTGATGTTGTAAGTAGGCAAATATAGCCGTTACTGTTGCAGGCTTGGGAGCTTTACAACTACCAAATCTAAGCTCGGGATCGGAAGTAAGATGAATTTTTTTTGCTAAATCACGAGACAACTGTTCTACCGTGCTTTGGTAATTCTGTTGCAGGCGGTATACCGGATACGAGCAATATGAAATAGACACCGATCGATTGGCATCTATGCCAGTCAGAATGTCAGCGAGTTGCTCGTTATTGGTATGTCTATAAATACAATGATGTAGTAACACACTTATTTTTTTGGTTGATAACGATGGAATAAAGAGTTCTTCACGGCATTTCTTTAATGCTTGATTGACTTGCTCTTGGCTCACAATTGGAGACTGTTTTAGACCGTCTACTAATTCTTTAATGAGTGGTAAATCGAAATAGGTCACTTGATTGAGTAATTGATTTTTATATTCAAAGTCAGCATTCTCAAATAGCGTGAACTTGGAACGTATAAAATATTGATCGTTTTCTAAAATGATCTTCTGTCGTTTATTCAGTGCATAGCGCTGTTTGGACTGTAGATATAACCATTGCTCAATAGGAACACCACTCAGGAAACTGAGTAAGATAAAAAGATACGCTTTATTTTTTTCTGGATGAGCCAAATACACTTGATGGCAATGCTCTACCAATAAACTTAAGCTATTGAAGTCTGGATAATGCTTACTACAGCTAAAATTATGTTGCTGTCTAATGATGTGTTGTTGTGTCAGTTTACTTACTTGATGTTGCAAATAACTCGATTGGCTTGCTAACGGCGATACCTGCGCTGTATTGAGTGAGTATTGCTGATTTGGCTGTTCATCCTGTAGTTCCTCATAAAATAGAGTTGGATGCTGTTTCTGGGGCATGTCGTATGGACAGTATAAAATTGCACTGTGCTCATCAAGATAATGTGGATCATCGATGTGCTTAGGTGGTGCTGAGTAATTTTTCTTGGGTTTAAGTGCTAAGACATACTCATAGAATCGTCGTATATCAAGCAGCAATAGATATTGAAAACGATTGAGCTTAGAGTCGTTTTCTAATTCTCGTAAATTCTTTACGAATTGCGCTAATGGAATTTCATGGCTAGGTAGTTGGTTCCATAACCATAAATATTCCTGTTGATACTTGCTCAGCTGTTGTCCTTGTCGTGATACGGCATAAGCTTCGTTCGCTAATCGAAATCTATCAAGAACTTTAATAATCGTGTTTTGATGGTCTTTTTCGCCCTTATTAGGGATAGATTTAAGAATACAGGCTGCATGTAAATTATTCACAGCCCATCGTTGTATGACAGCATATTCATGCTGATCTACTGAATAGAGATAGGCACAGATTGGATGTTTAGAAACACTTGAGGGTCGAGGCAGTTTTGTTGGGAGTTCAAACCGAGAGTCTGCATCGAAGCTGATGGTGGTATTGAATAAGGATTTTAGCTCAGGGATTAAGACAGCATGTATTAAGTGCTGTGCGATAGTATTTTGATAGCCCTGATCAAACCATTCATGATCTAGCATTCGTTCAATGATGTTTTCAATTTTCATGGGTTAAATTCCAAAATTGTGATGCACATGGTTGTGCGCTCGTGAGTGCTTTACATTTATTTTTGAGTGCTTGAATTCGTAGATCGTGAGCGCCGTTGATTTGTTTTTGGCGATAAAGCAGTTGATTACGGCTACAGTCGATCAGCTTAGCGAGCAGGTCTAGAGAAAGACTGCATCTCGGCTTGTCATAAAGCTTTTGATTCACATCGTAAATTGCTTGTTTCGATAGCGACTGATTTAAGTTTTGAAGTAGCCTATCGGGGTTAAGAACCTGTGGATTGATCTTAAGCTCAGTCATTAGCTTAAAGAGTGAGTTGCTGAGTTGATATTGAACCTGAACGAGGTCTATATCAGCTTCTTGAATGGGACGGGCTTTAACTCGAATGTTTTGTTGTTGTGCCATATAAACAAGCAGAAAGTTATCTGTTGCGAATAACTCAGCTTGAGTAAGCTTAGTAGTAGACACTAGGTTTAGGTCATGCTGAAAGTGTGTTGGCAGTTGTGATGCATTTAAAATCTGGGCATAGCATTGGTAAATTTTGAACAGAGGCGGGTAAGGGCGGATTATGCCCCCCTCGCAATAAAACGCTCTTTGACTGGCTAGTGGAGTATTTACTTTTTTTGTAGGCTTCATTTATTCGCCCTCCTGATGTTTTTAATTTAAATCAAGAAGGACAAAAAATTTTAATTCTTATAAAAAGGTCAAGAAATTGGTTATAAATGTGGATGGTTTTTGATGAATTTGAAAAATTCAAAGTGGGTGAAAAATAGGGCGTATTTGGAATTTTTATTTTAAGTTATTGATTTTATTTGATGCGTATGTGACTGGTTTCATCGTGTTTTGTATTATCCATGTTGCAAAGCGACCGAAGCAATTGAAACGTCCGGTGCTTTACAAGCCTGAACGATCTGCTGTTTAAATTCAGCACTGTATGTTCTTCGTTTTTTCGCAAGAGATGCGATGGATGTCTGGTGATTTGTAGTCATAAATTTTAGTCCCCACTTGTTTTTAAGTGGGGACTAAATTAAGGCTTATAGGATGAATTCATAAGGTGTGTTCAGCGGACGCTTACTGTAAAGGCGTCAGGTAAGAATTAGGAAGGCGAACAACAGTGAACTGCCGCTCAAGTGTCGAAAGTACTCAAATGACATCAAAACCGGGGATGGAAGTTACCCCGCGATGGCTTTGTTGCACAAAGATTTCATAACTATATGATTTTAAAAGTTTTTATTATTTTTATGATCCAAAATTAAATTTATTTAAATCAGATGCTTACATATTTATGCAACATAGCCGAGTTGAAGCAACAGATCAAATCTAAATCAGATTTGAAAAATAATTACGGTGGATACTGTCCTGTGGTAATAACTCTAATAAACGCTGTACCGCATCAATTCGGTCATGTGTTTGCCCAATAATTCTTAATAATTGATCGATATCCTTTATTTGATAGATCAACTGGCTTAAACGGGCATCAAAACAATGTCTCCAAGTGCTGAGTAAAGGGCTTTCTGATTTAGAGAGAAAGCTACCTTTATATAGCGAGAATGTACTGGAAATAAGATTTGCATTTAATGATTGTTCAGCACGTAAAAAATCACATTGGACTTCACAGCTAAGCCTATAAATGCGAGCCTCAATTGAATGAGGTAATAGGCTACGAAGTTGTGAAAGCTCAGCCTTTAGGGTTTTTAGGCTGACACTACGCTCACCATAAAGGGCATAGTGTAACTCTTCTAAGCCAATGCCATGGGGATGCAAAGCTAAAATGCAAAGTATTTCAATTTGACGGTGACTCAAGTTTAAAGTTTGCCCATTAAATTGAACCCAAGGCGAACCTAGCGCTTTAATGTATAAAAAATTTTGCTGTTCAAACTTTATGGCACGCTGTATTAAGTCTGCACAGCGTTCCACAGCAAGAATGCCTAGAGGGGTATGTTTTTTATATTTTGTGGAAAGATTGATAATGCCATGAAATTGACCTGAAGTCGGATCCCAGATAGGTGCTGCATAACAGACCCAATCACGAACGCTGTCCATTTGGTTTTCATGAGAATAGACGCAACTTGATATTTGGCTGTTTAACACCATACCAATCGCATTGGTTCCAACTGCCTGTGTAGACCAATGTCCGCCCTCAATAAAATGAACTTGTTCAGCAGAAGAAAGCATCGCTGAACTACTCCATGTCCACAAGAGAGTCCCGTGATGATCTGTAAGACCAATCGCCATATCTGAATCATTTGCTATTTTGAGTAAATCTGCATAATTATGCTGAATAGAACGGCGGAATAAAGACGTTTTATTTTCTTGAGGCAATGCTAAAACAGGGGCAGCATGCACAGTAGTTTGATTAATTAAATGGGTTGTTTGCAGCTTTTTTGCAGGTGCTGTATTGAACAGGTTCATATCATATTCCTTTATGATGAGACTGTAATATTTTAAAACTTTTAGAAATAAGCTTCCAAATTTATAGTGATTTACGTCATTTCTTCTTGCTTCGATTTTAAATGCTTTTATCTTTGCTTGATTAAATCATATCTTTTGGCTTTACCAGTCCTTGAGTTACTTTAAAAGGGTTCTTATGGGCTGAAAATGACTATTTCCATCTGAAATGTTAATAAACGTAACCGTCATATTTATCAATGAAGCATGTAAATAATGAAAAGTCATTCACGTATATATGGGGCAGGTACAGACTCTCCATAATACTGACGGTCTGCAAAATAACTTGATCGTACTAATGGCGCACTCCAAATATTTTTAAACGCTAAGCGCTCTCCATGTGTTTGATAATGCTTAAACTCTTGCAACGTAACAAAACGATGAATTGGCGCATGAGACTTAGATGGCTGTAAGTATTGACCGATTGTGACATAGTCAACGTGGTAATCTTTCAAATCATTTAATAAGACAATAACCTCAGCCTCGACTTCTCCTAAACCGACCATCAAACCGCATTTGGTTGGAATATCGGGACAGTAGTGTTTAAATTTCTTGAGTAAATCCAATGAATGCTGATAGTTAGAGCCTGGTCGCATGGCTTTATACAGACGTGGCACGGTTTCAATATTATGATTAAAAACATCAGGTGGGTTTTGGCTCAGAATCTTCAGGGCAATATCTGCACGACCACGAAAATCAGGAACCAAAATTTCTATCAGAGTCTCTGGACTGGTTTGACGAATTTCTCGAATGCAATCTGCAAAATGCTGTGCACCACCATCTTTTAAGTCGTCTCGATCAACAGAAGTAATCACGACATACTTTAAGTTTAGATTCTTGACTGTTTCAGCCAGATGCTTTGGCTCATTAGTATCTAGGATATTAGGACGACCATGTGCGACATCACAGAATGGGCAGCGTCGAGTACAAATATCTCCCATGATCATAAACGTTGCAGTCCCTCCGCTAAAGCATTGTGGCAAATTGGGGCAGGCCGCTTCTTCACAAACCGTATGTAGTTCCTGTTGTCGTAATAAATCCTTAATGATTTGAACTTCCTCAGGTTGACTAATTTTAGTCCGAATCCATTCTGGCTTTTTCGGTGTCGTTTCCGTTGGAACAACTTTAATTGGAATACGCGCCATTTTTTCAGCGCCACGTAGCTTCTTTCCAGTTAATACTGTGTTATTTAAATCCATTACAAACACTCCATCATTTAAAATAATTAATATATACCCTGATATTAAATAAACTGATTTAAATGAATTAATAATATTAAAACAGGGCAAAAAACTTATCATATAAAACAAAGGTTGGTTAAAGGTTTGTTTTTGTATGTGATTGAACTATTGTAAAATTTTACAAAAATTTTTAATTTCATAACCTTCTGTTTTTAATATTTATCTCATCTTTTTATGGATTATATTTTTTTAGTCTAATATGAAATTAAGTAAAAATATTCTTATATAAATATACGATTTAAAAATCCAATTATTCAATTTTGGATTTTCTTTTAAGCGTAGTAAATAAGGAACAAAGATATGCAATTAACGGAAGAGCAATTGCTAGCAGCATACAAAAGAATGCGCGACATTCGTGAATTTGAGGATCGACTTCACGATGAAAACAATACAGGTGATATCCCAGGTTTCATCCATCTCTATAGCGGTGAGGAAGCTGTTGCAGTAGGGATTTGTGAAAATTTAACAGATAAGGACTTCATTACATCAACACATCGTGGTCACGGACATTGTATTGCTAAGGGCTGTGACATTCACGCCATGATGTTAGAAATTTTTGGCAAAGATGATGGTTTGTGTCGTGGTAAAGGCGGCTCAATGCACATTGCGGATTTAGATAAAGGCATGCTCGGTGCAAACGGTATTGTAGGTGGTGGTCCACCTTTGGCTATTGGGGCAGCTTTAAGTGCTAAAACACTCAAAAATGGTGGGATTGGTCTATCTTTTACTGGTGATGGCGGTTCAAATCAGGGCTTAACTTTTGAAGCCATTAATATGGCTGTTGTGTTAAAGCTTCCTGTCATTTTTGTTTTTGAAAATAACGGTTTTGGTGAAGGTACTGCACATGATTATGCCGTAGGCAGTAAAGATATTGCAGGCCGAGCAGCAGGTTTTGGCTTACCCGCTGAAAAAGTAGATGGAACAGACTTTTTTGCTGTGTATGAAGTTGCACAAAAAGCCATTGAACGTGCCCGCCGTGGTGAAGGCCCGAGTGTGATTGAAACGGTAACTAACCGATTTTATGGACATTTTGAAGGTGATCCAGGGCTTATCCGTTCTAAAGAAGAACTGGATTACGTCAAAGAACATAAAGATCCATTGAAAATATTCCGCGAAAAAGTCAAAGACAAAATTGACGAAGCCAAACTCGATGCGATTGACGCCCAGTCTAAAGCCAATGTAGACGATGCCGTTGCAAAAGCACGCGCAGCTAAGTACCCAGAAGTCTCTCAGTTACTTACTGATGTTTACGTCTCTTACTAAAGGAATAGTAGAAAAATGCCAAATAAAAGTTATCGAAACGCGATTAAAGAAGCAATTGAATTAGAAATGCGCCGAGACCCAAGTGTCATTGTGGTCGGTGAAGATGTTCGTGGTGGGCATGGTGGCAAAAATACCGATGATAATAAACTGGAAGGTTTTGGCGGTGTACTTGGTGTAACCAAAGGCTTATGGACTGAATTTGGTTCTGAACGAGTCATTGATACGCCAATTACAGAATCAGCGATTATTGGTATGGCGGCAGGGGCTGCTGCAACGGGTTTAAGACCTGTGGCAGATTTAATGTTTATGGATTTTTACGGCGTGTGTTATGACATGCTGTATAACCAAGCAGCTAAATTTCGCTACATGTTTGGCGGCAAAGCCAAAGCGCCACTCGTTGTACGTGGCATGATTGGTGCAGGTTTTTCCGCAGCAGCGCAGCATTCTCAGTCGCCATATAACGTGTTTGCCTCAGTGCCTGGTTTAAAAGTGGTGGTGCCTTCAAGTGCCTATGATGTAAAAGGGTTGTTGATTCAAGCCATTCGAGATGACGACCCAGTAGTCTTTTGTGAACACAAGTTGTTGTACGACATTAAGGGCGAAGTGCCAGATGAGTCCTACACTATTCCTTTTGGTGTCGCAAATTACACCCGTGAAGGCACAGATATCACCATTATAGCCTTAAGTTTGATGGTGCATCGTGCCAATGAAGTCGCTGATAAGCTCGCAAAAGAAGGCATTTCGGTTGAAGTGGTTGACCCTAGAACCATTTCACCATTAGACGAAGATGGCATTTTAGAGTCAGTAGCTTCAACAGGTCGTGTGGTGATTGTAGATGAATCAGCAGCACGTTGTGGTTTCGGACATGATGTGGCTGCGCTTATTGCCCAGAAAGGCTTTCATTATCTTAAAGCACCAATCGAATTAGTCACTCCACCACACTCACCCGTACCATTTTCACCAGTACTAGAAAAAGAATGGCTACCTAGTGTAGAACGCATCGAACAGGCTGTACGCAAGACGTTGGAGGCTTAGGATGAGCGAAATTAAAACTTTAGAAATCCCAAAATGGGGTTTGTCCATGGAAGAGGGTACGATTGCCCAATGGCTGATTGAGGAAGGTACCCAATTTAGTAAAGGACAGGAAATTTGTGAAATTGAAACCACAAAAATCGTCAATGTATTGGAGGCACCTTTTGATGGCCTGCTACGAAAAATTATTGCTAACGATGGTGACACACTGGTCGTAGGTGGAATCATTGCAATTTGTGCAGACGCTCAAGTTTCCGATGCAGAAGTTGAAGCATTTGCACAGTCTTTAGGTGGAACACCTGCTGTAACTGAAAATAAAGCGGTAGCAGCGGTTCCTGAAAAAGTCGATGTGGCTCAAGTTGAAACCAAAGTACAAGCTGCTCCTAAACAGAACAGTGTTGGTAATGGATCAAAAGCGGTGACTCAGGGCGGATATTCTATTCCTGATGAGTTACAAGGCTACCAACAAAGCGATGATATTTTTGCAACGCCACATGCCTTGAAATTGGCTGAAAAGCATAATGTAAACTTGGCTCAGATTACGGGTTCTGGACGTGAAGGCCGTATCAGTGTTCAAGATATTCAGGCCGCAGTTCAAGCTGCTGGTGGTTCTTGGCCAGATGTACGTCATCAAGCCAGCACGAAAGCCGCGAAATCTAAAGCAGATGATAGTGATGTTCTAGCGACACCTGTTGCCCGCCGTTTGGCAAGACAATGGGGCATTAATTTGCATGATTGTCGTGCATCGGGTTCACGTGGACGAGTCTGTAAGGAAGATGTTGAAGCTGTATATCAACGTGAAAACCCTGTACAAGCTCAACATGCTGATCATGCGCATCCAGCAGAGTCCGCAAAATTCACTACTGTAGCTATGAATGGTATGCGTAAAGCAATCGCTGCACGGCTACAAGCGGCAAAACGCAATGCACCACATTTTCGCTTAACGATAGACTTAAATGTTGAGTCGGTTCAGGTTTTGCGTCAGCAAATTAACAGTACTGTACCGCAAGTCAAACTGTCCATTAACGATATGCTGATTAAAGCTGCTGCTGCTGCACTGATTAAAGTTCCACAAGTTAATGTTCAGTTTGATGAAGAGAATCAGCAGATTTTACAGTTTGAACAGGCTGATATTTCGGTTGCTGTAGCCATCGAAAATGGACTGATCACGCCAATTATTAAAGCAGCGAACCGTAAATCTTTGGCGCAAATTTCCAATGATATGCGTGATCTGGCGACACGTGCCAAAACTGGAAAATTGGCACCTGATGAGTTTCAAGGGGGCAGTTTCAGTATTTCCAATTTAGGCATGCTTGGTATTCAACAGTTTGATGCCATTATTAACCCGCCTCAAGGTGCAATTCTAGCCTTAGGTGCAGCAGAGAAACGTGCTGTCGTTGAAAATGATGAGATTGTTGTTCGTGAAATGGTGACCGCAACATTGTCTTGTGATCATCGTGTCATTGATGGTGCGTTGGGTGCTCAATTCTTATCGGCATTTAAGCAGTTTGTCGAAAATCCTGCATTAATTTTGGTGTAGGAGGAATAGTCATGTCAGATACACAATTTGATCTTGTGGTTATTGGTGCTGGTCCTGGAGGATATGTCGCTGCGATTCGCGCAGCGCAACTGGGATTAAAAACGGCAATCGTTGAAAAACAACACTTAGGCGGAGTATGTCTTAATTGGGGATGCATTCCAACCAAGGCATTATTGAGCGGGGCTGTGCTTGCGCAGCAGTTCAAACATGCAGGGCAGTTTGGCTTTACGCTTAACGCGATTGATTTTGATATTCAAAAACTGGTCCATCATAGCAGACAGGTTTCTGAGCAACTGGTGCAAGGTATCGGTCAACTATTGAAAAAAAATCAAATCACTGTTTTTAACGCAGCAGCCCAGTTTATTGCCAAAGAGCAATTAGAGCTTACAGATGCGAATGGTCAAAAACAGCAGATTTCTGCACCGCATATTATTGTCGCAACAGGCGCACGTGCGGCCAATTTGCCTCATATTCCTGTAGATGGCCATCAGGTCTGGAGTTATAAAGAGGCTTTAGTTCCAGAACAATTACCAAAATCTTTACTAGTCATTGGTTCGGGTGCTATAGGCAGTGAGTTTGCAAGCCTATACCAAGACTTAGGCTGCCAAGTCACCTTGGTTGATATTGCAAAGCAGATTCTTCCTAGCGAAGACATTGAGGTTGCGAAGTATGTACAAAAGCAATTTGAACAGCAGGGTATGCAGGTTTTAACCGAAGCGATTGTAAAAAAAATAGAAACTGATCAGGCTCAAGTACATTGTCATATTGAAACTGCCACAGGTGTACAAATCATTACTGTTGAAAAGGTGCTTTCAGCTATTGGCGTGAAACCAAATGCTGAAAATCTTGGCCTAGAAGCTTTGGGAATTGAATTTGAGAATGGTTTTATTAAAGTCGACTCATGGTGTAAAACCAATGTAGTGGGCATTTATGCAATTGGTGATGTCGCAGGCGCACCGTGTTTGGCACACAAAGCCAGTCATGAAGCCATTCTTTGTGTGGAGAAAATTGCAGGCCTAAGTCATGTACATGCTTTAGATCGTACACAAATTCCGGGCTGTATTTTTACCCATCCGCAAGTGGCCAGTATTGGTTTGACAGAACAGAAAGCGAAAGCTGCG
Organism: Acinetobacter sp. A2; assembly: GCF_048537555.1. Taxonomy (NCBI): domain Bacteria; kingdom Pseudomonadati; phylum Pseudomonadota; class Gammaproteobacteria; order Moraxellales; family Moraxellaceae; genus Acinetobacter; species Acinetobacter sp. A2. The sequence continues at coordinate 1,734,323 of NZ_CP183239.1, read as the reverse complement.
GGCTTGAATATCAATGTGGGTAAGTTTCCTTTGCAAGCCAATGGTAAGGCATTGGCTTTGGGCGATAGCGCAGGATTTGTTAAAACCATTTTTAGTCAGGAAACAGGTGAATTGTTGGGTGCTCACATGGTTGGGCATGAAGTCACCGAACACATCCAAGGTTTTGCGATCGCAAAATATCTAGAAGCAACCGATGAAAGCTTAGCACAGGTCATTTTCCCTCATCCTACTTTATCTGAGGCGATGCATGAGTCGGTCTTGTCTGCGATGCAACGTGCAATTCATATCTAAGGAGTCGCAACATGCCTAGAGGTTTAAACAATAAAGTTGCATTAATTACGGGTGCGGCACAAGGTATTGGACGCGGTATTGCCTTACGTTTAGCACAAGAAGGTGTTCATATTGGATTGGTCGATCTTCACCAAGAAAAGTTAAATACTGTTCAACAAGAGGTTGAAGCCTTTGGCGTAAAAGCCACCACATTTATTGCGGATATTTCAGATCCAATACAAATCAGTGACGCTATTAATCATGCAGAATCGACACTTAATGGTTTTGATATCATGATTAATAATGCAGGTATTGCACAAGTCAAAGCTTTGGCAGAAGTAACGCCGAGTGAATTTAACCAAATTATGAACATCAATGTCGGTGGTGTACTTTGGGGGATTCAAGCCGCAGCAAATAAATTTAAACAACGCCAACAGGCTGGAAAAATTATTAATGCATGCTCAATAGCAGGTCATGAAGGTTTTGCTTTACTCGGTGTTTATTCGGCAACTAAATTTGCAGTTCGTGCATTGACGCAAGCTGCGGCTAAAGAATATGCCAGTGCTAAAATTACGGTAAACAGCTATTGTCCGGGTGTTGTTGGTACAGACATGTGGGTCGAAATAGATCAGCGGTTCTCTGAAATTACAGGTGCACCAATTGGTCAAACGTATAAAAAATATGTAGATGGTATTGCTTTAGGACGTGCTGAAACACCAGATGACGTGGCTGCATTAGTTGCATTTTTAGCCAGCGAGGATGCAAACTATATTACAGGTCAGTCTATTTTGACAGATGGTGGAATGGTTTACCGTTAATATCAACAGGCTTTGTTGCACAAAGATTTCATAACTATATGATTTTAAAAGTTTTGATTATTTTTTTATCCAAAATTAAATTTATTTAAATCAGATGCTTACATATTTATGCAACAAAGCCGATATTAATTAGTTTTTCATTAAAATTTTGATTGAGTGATACTCATAGACTGGGTAGGATTGGAGCAATTTAAATTTCATTCACTTTTTTGTTCATTTATGAAGAATTTTTTTTATCTGTCAACTTTAGTATTTAGCAGTTCTTTTATTTTAGGAAATGTAAGTCATGCTTCAGAGTTTAATGGTTTTAAAAGCTTAGATGTTGCTCGTGATAATGTACGTTTGGGTGCTTTATGGCAGCAAGGTACAGGTCCTATAGGGCTAGAAACATCAAGGGATAACACTATTACCTCAAAGTCATTTAATGGATATGATATTCAGAAGAATTTTGATCTTGATGTAACAGCTAGTATTTATGGACTTTTAGGCATTTCACCAAAAATTCAAAAAAATGTAAAATTGAATTTAGAAGGGGTAGAAGTTGTTACAGTTAAAGATTTAACTCAACTTAATATCACGAATGGTAATAATATTATTTATGAAGCTTTAAGAGTAAAAGGTTTCACTCTTGATATAATCAATGATGCAAATGCTGAAATTGAAACAGCTATTTTAGAAAAATTTGGCAATAGTACGATTAGTGCCGATAGTAACTATAATAAAAAGATCTCTGTACACGACAAATTTCACAGAACCCTTATCCTATCAGGATTCTGCTTTCTTAAAATTGCCAAAATTTCCTTAAACTCTTCTTTTTTCCCAAAACCAATTAAACGCTGAATCGCCATTTGAACATAGTCTAAACCATAGCGAAATAAACTCATTGAGAGTCGTCCATGCTTCTTTATTTTTATCGCTTTTTTTTGATTATGTTGCCATTCACCCGTTAAGTAACACCAACAGAAGCTTATAGCTAACACCGCAATCAATTTTTTCACTCGTCTAGGGTCTGTCAAGCGCGTATTTTCAAGATTAAACCCGCGTCCTTTGAGACAACTGAATAAGGTTTCAATTTCCCAGCGTAATGCATAATCCTGAATAGCATTGGCATTAAACTGAGGAGAAACGACGAGTAAAAGCTCTCCATTTTCTAACTGTAGTGCACTTATATATAGTTTCACCCGACCAACCAAAATCCGTCGTTTACGACATTCAATTTGACCAACTTTAAGATGGCGAAATAAATCACTAATTTTATGATTCTTTCCTAAATGATTGGTGACAATGAAGTTTTTTTAACACGAATGCAGAAGTTGATGTCTTGTTCAATTAACCATGTAAACCACTGCTCACCGATAAACTCTCTGTCTGCGAACACATTCACAATACGGTCTTTACCAAAAATGGCTATAAAGCGTTGAATCAAAGCAATACGCTCTTTCGTATCTGAATTTCCACGTTTATTAAGCAATGTCCAAAGGATAGGTATCGCTATTCCACGATAAACGATTGCGAGCATCAGGATATTAATATTTCGTTTTCCCCATTTCCAATTGGTTCTATCTAAAGTCAGTTGCACTTGGTCGAATGAAAACATATTGAAAATCAACTGAGAAATTTGACGATAATCAAAATACTGACCTGCAAAGAAGCGCTGCATACGTCGATAAAATGATTGTGGTAAACACTTGATGGGCAAGGCTTTAGATGCAGAAGAAAGATTACATGTTTGCTTTAAAATAATCACAAGCATGATGAGCGCAAAGCACTTTAAATGTGACTTGTTCCATTTTAGAGATTTGTTTAAGATAAGATATAACTCATTGAGATGTGTCATAGTATTCGTCGTTAGAAAACAATTATTGTGACATTATTTCAATGAGTTATCTATTTTTGTCGTGTACAGAGCGCTTCATCAGAAAACTGAAGGAACCTCCATTGAATCGAACTAATATTTTTTTTGGTGAATCGCATTCTGACTGGTTGCCTGTCAGAGGCGGAGAATCTGGTGATTTTGTTTTTCGACGTGGTGACGGGCATGCCTTCGCGAAAATCGCACCTGCTTCCCGCCGCGGTGAGCTCGCTGGAGAGCGTGACCGCCTCATTTGGCTCAAAGGTCGAGGTGTGGCTTGCCCCGAGGTGATCAACTGGCAGGAGGAACAGGAGGGTGCATGCTTGGTGATAACGGCAATTCCGGGAGTACCGGCGGCTGATCTGTCTGGAGCGGATTTGCTCAAAGCGTGGCCGTCAATGGGGCAGCAACTTGGCGCTGTTCACAGCCTATCGGTTGATCAATGTCCGTTTGAGCGCAGGCTGTCGCGAATGTTCGGACGCGCCGTTGATGTGGTGTCCCGCAATGCCGTCAATCCCGACTTCTTACCGGACGAGGACAAGAGTACGCCGCAGCTCGATCTTTTGGCTCGTGTCGAACGAGAGCTACCGGTGCGGCTCGACCAAGAGCGCACCGATATGGTTGTTTGCCATGGTGATCCCTGCATGCCGAACTTCATGGTGGACCCTAAAACTCTTCAATGCACGGGTCTGATCGACCTTGGGCGGCTCGGAACAGCAGATCGCTATGCCGATTTGGCACTCATGATTGCTAACGCCGAAGAGAACTGGGCAGCGCCAGATGAAGCAGAGCGCGCCTTCGCTGTCCTATTCAATGTATTGGGGATCGAAGCCCCCGACCGCGAACGCCTTGCCTTCTATCTGCGATTGGACCCTCTGACTTGGGGTTGATGTTCATGCCGCCTGTTTTTCCTGCTCATTGGCACGTTTCGCAACCTGTTCTCATTGCGGACACCTTTTCCAGCCTCGTTTGGAAAGTTTCATTGCCAGACGGGACTCCTGCAATCGTCAAGGGATTGAAACCTATAGAAGACATTGCTGATGAACTGCGCGGGGCCGACTATCTGGTATGGCGCAATGGGAGGGGAGCAGTCCGGTTGCTCGGTCGTGAGAACAATCTGATGTTGCTCGAATATGCCGGGGAGCGAATGCTCTCTCACATCGTTGCCGAGCACGGCGACTACCAGGCGACCGAAATTGCAGCGGAACTAATGGCGAAGCTGTATGCCGCATCTGAGGAACCCCTGCCTTCTGCCCTTCTCCCGATCCGGGATCGCTTTGCAGCTTTGTTTCAGCGGGCGCGCGATGATCAAAACGCAGGTTGTCAAACTGACTACGTCCACGCGGCGATTATAGCCGATCAAATGATGAGCAATGCCTCGGAACTGCGTGGGCTACATGGCGATCTGCATCATGAAAACATCATGTTCTCCAGTCGCGGCTGGCTGGTGATAGATCCCGTCGGTCTGGTCGGTGAAGTGGGCTTTGGCGCCGCCAATATGTTCTACGATCCGGCTGACAGAGACGACCTTTGTCTCGATCCTAGACGCATTGCACAGATGGCGGACGCATTCTCTCGTGCGCTGGACGTCGATCCGCGTCGCCTGCTCGACCAGGCGTACGCTTATGGGTGCCTTTCCGCAGCTTGGAACGCGGATGGAGAAGAGGAGCAACGCGATCTAGCTATCGCGGCCGCGATCAAGCAGGTGCGACAGACGTCATACTAGATATCAAGCGACTTCTCCTATCCCCTGGGAACACATCAATCTTACCGGAGAATATCGTTGGCCAAAGCCTTAGCGTAGGATTTCGCCCTCTCCCGCAAACGACCCCCTTTTATCTACACTAGATTTAAAACAGTTGAACGTATGAAAGAAGCTGTTTCTCAAAATATTCAATCAGACAACTTGAGCCATCAAAACGCCATCAAGAACAAGGAAGAACAAAAAGCCCGAATTAAAAAATTCCGTGATCAGTTAGAGATCGGGACGATCTTATATACCTCATGGGGATATGAGCAAACAAATGTAGACTTCTATCAAGTTATTGAGAAAAGCCGGGCATATTGTGTCATCCGTGAACTTAAACAGGCTTATGATGCAACAGGTTCAATGCAAGGTTATGTTGTGCCTTTACCGAATGAATTTACCAGCAAAGAGCCAATGAAAAAAAAGATCATGGATAACTATATCGTGATTCATCAGTCTGCAAATGCAACAGTATTAGATTTTGAATTATTGCCGACAGGTACAAAAGTTTATAAACGCTGCTATACATCATCATACGCATAAAACAGTTGACCCCCTGAAGGGGGTCAATTCACTACAGAGGAAAATATGAAGCATTCAAAATTAATATATAAAGATTGGCAATTATATTTAAGGCTCTTATTTGAAAATAAATAGGGGTAATAGTCACCCGCATTTTTTTGATGTTTAGATTTCTAATGCTTCAAAAAAATGCGGTTCATTGCGTATCATATAATGAATATTAAGGAACTGAAAAAATGAATAATGCTCAATTCAAAATTGAATGCTTCAGAAATGGTTTATATAGCCCAGAGCAAATAATTGAATTTTACAAGGTAGTCCACACGGAAGAAACTAAGTACAATAGCCGTGATGCTCAACTTTGGATTAATGGGAAAAGCTCTAGGGAATATCAAATTGACCCTAAAGCAATTCAAATTGTAGATATGCTTAATGCAATCAGATCGGAAGTAATTGCAAAAGAAAAAGAGCGTATAGAACTTGGCAATCCAAGATATAAATATCTATTCAAAGGTGAACAAGCACTATGGTCGGAGCATCAGGAATTTATAAATTTACCTGTCAATTTTTATAATTCAATAATGGTTGAGCTAGGTAAAAAAGATTTAATTTATTTTGAATTTTCAAAAAAAGATATTGAATCCTAAACGATAGAGCAGAGCAAAGTGTCTACTTTGCGAACTGAAAAATCTGAAAAATCCTCCCTTCTCTGATTACTGTTGAATGGGGCAAGCGAAGCAGACAAAATCTGTGATTTTGGCTAGCTGACCGCAGACCCGCAACTACTTCCATGTTACCTATAAGCGGGATTAACAAAGCAATCCCGCAGGGTTGCGACTGAAAAAAATTAAATTATATTTTTACCAGTTTGAATATTCTTTAATTTGTAGAGCCTGAATTATCAACTAGAGTTGATTTAGATTTTTTTGATTGTTCCCGATCAGCAATAAATTTGTCACCAGCAATTTTTAAACTGTCAAAATGTTGGGGATTGGATTTATATGATTCAAGAGCCTTTAAAAGAACACCAGTAATAATTCCTTTATCTTCAGTTGGGAAATCTACTATTTCAAAAAGCGCACCAATTGAAATTAATTTATGTTCACGTTTTTTGCGATCTTTAACTTGAGCAGCTTGAGCATCTTTTTTCAAACTAGCTAAAAGTTTTTTTTCATCTTCCTTAATTTTTTCTAATTCTAAACGTGCTTTATGTTTTTTAAATTCATTTTTCATTACACGTTCAAATGAACTAATTTGCTGCTTTGTTGGTGAGCCTGATTCAATACTTTTAACAAGTGACAAAATTAAATCTTCAGTTTGGTTTCTATTCTCTAATCCCTTCAAACGAGAGATTTCATCAGTTACAAACTTTTTTTGATCTTCAGTAAATTTTAGATTTTCGATAGCCATTGCCACTTCCTCATTGTCAATATTTTTAAATCATAGCATAACTAAAAATAGAGGAAATCTATTACAGCACTAAACAACAAAAATCATATTAAATTATTAATTTCTGACTTTTACAATTAAAGAAATATTTATTCTGAGTATGACTTGAATTGAAAAATATTTAGCCAGGTGATCATTTTTTATAGGATTTTTAAAATTTTAAAATTGGCTTTCAGTCCTTTAGTTTAAAAAATATCCTAATGTCTATCTAATAACAAAAAATTACAGTTTATAGCTTAAAAAAATCCTTATTAATCGTGTCACTTATAGACCCTCAGATTTGGGGTTTCTGAACTATGGGTTATCACCTTGTAGCGAATATATATTGAAGTTATCATGACAACAGCAGTTGGAATGTGCACGCTTCCGCGTTTCTCTCCGAGAAACAAAAAAAGCAGATTCAAAATAGGCGAATTATGGCGATTTATCACTTATCAGTTAAATCAGGTAGGCAATACGGTTCTTCGGGAAGTCGAGGGGCAAGCCATTACGCTTATATAAATCGTGAAGGTAAATACAAAAGAGAAGATTTAGAAAATATAAAATCAGGAAATTTACCAAATTGGGCTAAAGATGCTGCTCATTTTTGGAAGTCAGCAGATAAGAACGAACGCATTAATGGACGTATTTATACTGAATTGGAAATTTCATTGCCTAGAGAATTGAATAAAGAACAACGTGAAGAATTAGTACAGGAATTTGTAGATAAGACTTTAGGTAAAAACTTCACATATTCCTATGCAATTCATAGCCCATTAGCAAGTGATGGTGAACAAAATCCTCATATTCATTTGATGTTTAGTGAAAGAAAATTAGATGGTATTGATCGTGACGAAGTACAACACTTTAAACGCTACAATCCGACTAATCCTGAAAAGGGCGGGGCAGGTAAAGATCGCTATTTTTCATCTAAAGTTTTTGTGGCAGATACACGCTTATCATGGGCTAACCATGTAAACGATTTTTGCGAAAATTTAGGTCTTGATGCTCGTATAGATCATAGAAGTTATAAGGCTCAGGGGCTTGAATTATCCAGTCAAAACTTCAGGGCTGATTATGTTAGTAATCATAAATATTTCATTAATGAAAATATAAAAAATATACGTCATCAAAATGGCGAAATTATTATTGAGCGTCCTTCGGAAGTTATTAGAGCTTTAACTTCTAATCAGTCTGTATTTACTGCCCGTGATCTTGAGCGTTTTGTTATGGCTCATACTGACAGTCAAGAACAATATCTTAAAGCCTATGAAGCTGTAATGACTTGTCCTGATATGGCAATGTTGTTTGGGAAAGATAAGGTTGTATTCTCATCAAAAGAATTGGTCGGAATTGAAGATTCTATTACTGCATTTATCTACAATGCCAATGAGCAAAGTCGAGTACAGAAGCCATTTAATTTAACTGAAAAATTCACTTTAAATGCTGTAAAAATTGCTGATAAAAGAACATTCAATAGAGAGCAAGAAGCAGCCTATTATACTTTGACTTCTACTGATCGAATCTCATTGCTAAATGGTTCGGCTGGTACTGGTAAGTCTTATGTTCTTAGTGCTGTTTCTGAAGCCTTCAAAACTTCAGATTATAAAGTTCATGGTATTGCTTTGCAGGCAATTACAGCTAGAGCTATTTCTGACGATTGTAATATTCCAAGCAGTACAATTGCTTCATTCCTTGCCCGATATGAAAGTGGTAATTTTGAGATCAATAATAAGACTGTCTTGATCTTAGATGAAGCGGGGATGGTCGGCTCAAGAGACATGCAAAAACTTCTCATGATCGTAGAGAAGCATGATGCTCAAATAAAACTTGTTGGTGATAGTTATCAGTTAAGTGCTGTTAGTGCTGGTTCTGCTTTTGCTCATATTCAAGATAACCTTGATAAGAAAAATATTGCTTCATTAGAAAATATACAACGACAAAAATATGCGAAGGAATCAGAGAAAATGATTGAAGCATCTAAGTTGTTATCTAAGCATGAAGTTGACAAAGCATTAGATATTTATAAGACCATTAATGCTGTTAATGAATATGAATCTCACGATCTAGCACTAGCCAAAACTATTAAATCTTGGAGTGAAGATTCTAGCGAAAATAAGTTAATGCTTGCTCATTCAAATAATGATGTGAATGAATTAAACCGCATGGCAAGAAATGTATTAATTAAAAATGGTCAACTTTCTGCTACTGGTAATCATGTTAAAACTGCTTTCGGTGATATTGAAATTACTGTCGGAGAAAAAATTGTATTTAAGCAGAATGATTCAAAATTAAAAGTTAGCAATGGTGAAACAGCAAAAGTAATCGGTTTTGAAAAAGATAATCTTAATAACATTAAATTTATGATGGTTCAGTCAGATAGAAATAATGAGATCATTAAAGTAGATTTAAATGAATACAACCAATTTAAATATGGTTATGCAAATACTATTCACTCATCACAAGGTATGACTGTTGATAATGCCTATATTGTGGCGAGTGAGAACATGAATGCTAATTTAACTTATGTTGCTTTGACCCGACATAAACATAATGTCGAAATTAATTATTCTGCTATGTCGTTTACCACGAATGAAAAAGAATTCGTTAAACGTCCAGATGGGAAAATCTCATATGATCAGAATTACAATCCTGTTGAAAAAGAAGTTACACCTTTTGAAAACTTCAAAAAAGTTCTAGGACGATCAGAAAAGAAAGAATTTTCTACAGACTTCACTTTAGTAGACAAGCAAGAAAAATTGATCAAAGCATATCTGCAAGATCACCGCCACCATATTGAAGATAAGCGGGAGATATACGGAATTAACTCGAAGATACATGCTTTAACTTCAGAGAATCGTACATTCACGAAGGAAGAAATTGTTACCGAGGTTCGTGCGAATCTTAAATCTAAATCTATTTTAGGTGATGAGATCGGTAGCATTAGAGGTATGAAAATTGCAAAAGGTGAGCTTCTCAAACTTGAGGAAGGGTTACAGATCAAGACTGGATTCTTTAAGAAAGAAACCTTTGAGAAGGGAACAGAATTAAAGGTTCTTGATGCCTACAAGATGAAAGATAAACCAATGATTAAAGCTCGAATCAATGATATGGAATATGAGATTCCATTTGAAAAACTTTCTGTTAAGTATTCAGATCGGTACTTCACAGAGTTTAAAGATCAGAGCGCACACCGTTTTACTGCCCGCAATAAAACTGAAGTTTATAGCGAGTACCGTGAGCAGTTATTGAAGCAAAAGATTACTGCACCGGAAGAAAATTTGAATGCTCCTAATCACAAGATGAAGCTGCAAAGCAATCTTAATACTACCCCTAGAAATACACCTAGAATCTAACTTCACCTGGCATAAGCAAGTGAAAATAACAAACCATAAAAGACTTTTTAATGAGTAAAGATGATCATGATAAATTTGTATTATTCCTGATAGTTGTAGGCTTTATCGTGTTAGTTGTTTGCGGTCTTGCGTGGCAGGGAGCAGGCATCTTTAACTTGCCTTTCACAGTGATGCTATGGACTATCATTAGATTAATTATCGTGGTATCGCTTGTATTTATTACTGGAAAATTCGGTCTATCAAGAGAGTTTACTTTCCCCGCAGCAGCAGTAGGTTTAGCTTTTAGTTTATTCCCTGTCCTTGATCATATTGCGTTAGGTTATTCTGCTAAAAATTTCTATGAAACCACTAATTTTATGGGGCAAACGGTTCGGGAATTTGGTGCCAGTAAAATTACGGTCTGGTGGGGTTCGATTTATGCCAAAATAGCCTATGCTAGCCTTGCAGGTTTAATTGGATATGGTGTTAAGGTCGCCACTGATGATTAAAAAAGAAAAACCAACTTGAAGTTGGTTTTTTTGGCACTGTTGCAAATAGAGATTTGAGTCGATGATGTTCCCTTTAAAAAGTACTTAGAGACCGAAAACCCTGTTGATTAGACACACTTCACCCTGAGGCTGACCATAATAAAATGACGATGCTTGTCCTTTACGTAGTGCACGCATGACTTCAATACCTTTAATTGTGGCATAAGCCGTCTTCATAGATTTGAATCCTAATGTGGCCCTGATGATCCGCTTTAGCTTGCCATGATCACATTCAATCACGTTATTTTTATACTTAATCTGCCTGTGCTCAAGGTCTGGTGGACATTTACCTTCCCGTTTTAACCGTGATAAAGCACGTCCATATGTGGGTGCTTTATCCGTGTTGATCACTTGTGGAATTTGCCACTTCTTCACATTATTTAAAATTTTTCCAAGAAAACAATATGCTGATTTGGTATTACGTCTAGAAGAAAGATAAAAATCAATGGTATCGCCACGTTGATCGACTGCACGATACAGATAAGACCATCGTCCATTCACTTTTACATAGGTTTCATCAATATGCCACGAGCTCAGATCTGTAGGATTACGCCAATACCAGCGTAAACGTTTTTCTATTTCAGGAGCATAACGTTGAACCCAACGGTAAATAGTCGTGTGATCAACATTCACACCCCGTTCGGCCAGCATTTCCTGCAGTTCACGATAGCTAATGCCATATTTACAATACCAGCGCACAGCCCAAAGAATGATTTCGCCCTGAAAATGCCGACCATGGAAAGGATTCATATGCTGCACCTTTAGCTAAAACAGTCTTCAGCTTACCATTCGTGGTTATTTGCAACAGTGCCGCTGACGCACACCATCGCCCACCGGGTGGGTCGCTATCTGGAACGGCAAGGCCTGCTGGAACGGGATGTCGAAAACAGCTATCTGGCCTCGGATGCGGTGGATGACGACCCGATGACACCCCTGCTGGGGCACTCGATCACTTACCGTATCGCTGTCGGTTCACAGGCGGGGCGAAAGGTGTTCACTTTGCAAACTCTGCCGACCAGTGGTGATCCGTTCGGTGACGGGATTGGCAAGGTAGCCGGGTCCAGCCTGCACGCCGGCGTGGCGGCCAGGGCCGATGAACGCAAGAAGCTCGAACGGCTGTGCCGGTACATCAGCCGCCCGGCGGTATCCGAGAAGCGGCTGTCGTTAACACGAGGCGGCAACGTGCGCTACCAGCTCAAGACGCCGTACCGGGACGGCACCACGCACGTCATTTTCGAACCATTGGATTTCATTGCAAGGCTGGCCGCCCTGGTACCGAAGCCCAGAGTCAACCTAACCCGCTTCCACGGGGTGTTCGCACCCAACAGTCGGCACCGGGCGTTGGTCACGCCGGCAAAACGGGGCAGGGGCAACAAGGTCAGGGTGGCTGATGAACCGGCAACACCAGCACAACGGCGAGCGTCGATGACATGGGCGCAACGGCTCAAGCGTGTTTTCAATATCGACATCGAGACCTGCAGCGGCTGCGGCGGCGCCATGAAAGTCATCGCCTGCATTGAAGACCCTATAGTGATCAAGCAGATCCTTGATCACCTGAAGCACAAAGCCGAAACCAGCGGGACCAGGGCGTTACCCGAAAGCCGGGCGCCACCGGCTGAGCTGCTCCTGGGTCTGTTTGACTGACGAGCCTGAAGGCCAACGATACCAATCAAAATGCTGCGTTCACAGCGCCGCGGCAGGGATCCGCCGTGCTGGTTGTCGGAAAAGGAGCCGCTAGTGGGAAAGAGGAGGGTAAATTTTCAGCGTTGCTGGCTCCCCGTCAGCCGGATTGGGTTGCATCGCAGGGGTGTCGAAAGAGTCAACTGCGGTCCAAAGCTGTTGGACTTGGGTGAAAAGGGCGTTTATTCTTCCTATACGTCGATCGATTGAATGAAGGACATATACAATCATTTCTCCGACATTTGGTTATGGAGCGAAAAGTTTCAATATCTTATCAAAACCAGGCAATCAATGCGATTAAGTTTTATTACGAACGTGTTTTGGGTGGACAACGGAAAACATATTTCATCGAAAGACCAAAAAAAGAAAAAACACTTCCTGTTGTGATGAGTGAAGAAGAAACCATTCGGGTACTACGCGCTATTGAAAACGTGAAACACAAGGCTATTCTGATGACTATTTATTCGGCAGGTTTGCGCATTTCTGAATGTATAAACCTGAAAATAAAAGACATTGACTCCAAGCGCATGCAAATTCGTATAGAATAGTCAAAAGGAAAAAGAGGTCGTTATACCATTTTATCTGAGAAAACATTAATTATTTTAAGAACATACTTTATGGAATATAAACCAAAAGATTATTTATTTGAAGGTCAAAAAGGTGGCGCATACTCAAGCCGAAGTATTCAAAACATTTTTAAAGCAGCTGTTTTAAAAGCAAAGATTCAAAAGGAAGTTACTGTACATACCTTACGACATAGCTTTGCAACGCATTTGCTTGAGAATGGTACGAGTTTACGTTATATTCAATCGTTGTTAGGTCATTCAAGCAGTAAAACAACTGAGGTTTATACACATATTACCACCAAGGGAATGGAACAATTAAAAAGTCCGATGGATTTGTTAGATATATAGAAAGGATTTGTATATTTGAGCAAAACTTAACAAAAAGCACTATGAATATAAATCCTTTTGAGAGAGTAGAAACGAACGGTAAACGGTTGAAAACGGATTTGTCACTGATAATGAAAGGTTTAGCAAAATAAGATATAGTGGATATATACGCCATTTGGCGTATAGCCACTTGTTATGTGCCATTTTTGAATGACAATGCGAATAGATACAGACAAACAAATGAATTTACTTAGTGATAAGAACGTTGCAATAATTGGTGGTGGACCCGTTGGACTGACTATGGCAAAATTATTACAGCAAAACGGCATAGACGTTTCAGTTTACGAAAGAGACAACGACCGAGAGGCAAGAATTTTTGGTGGAACCCTTGACCTACACAAAGGTTCAGGTCAGGAAGCAATGAAAAAAGCGGGATTGTTACAAACTTATTATGACTTAGCCTTACCAATGGGTGTAAATATTGCTGATGAAAAAGGCAATATTTTATCCACAAAAAATGTAAAGCCCGAAAATCGATTTGACAATCCTGAAATAAACAGAAATGACTTAAGGGCTATCTTGTTGAATAGTTTAGAAAACGACACGGTTATTTGGGATAGAAAACTTGTTATGCTTGAACCTGGTAAGAAGAAGTGGACACTAACTTTTGAGAATAAACCGAGTGAAACAGCAGATTTGGTTATTCTTGCCAATGGTGGAATGTCGAAAATAAGGAGCTTTGTTACCGACACGCAAGTTGAAGAAACCGGTACTTTCAACATCCAAGCTGATATTCTTCAACCGGAAATAAACTGTCCCGGATTTTTTCAGCTATGCAACGGCAACCGATTAATGGCGGGACATCAGGGCATTTTATTGTTTGCCAATCCCAATAATAATGGTGCATTGTATTTAGGAATTAGTTTTAAAACGCCCGATGAATGGAAAAATAAAATTCCCTTAGATTTTCAGGACAGAAACAGCGTTGCCGATTTTTTATTGAAAAGATTTTCCAAATGGAGTGAAGTTTACAAACAATTAATACGTTCGGTATCAACATTTCAATGCTTGCCCACAAGGAAATTTCCTTTGAACAATGATTGGAAAAGTAACCGTCCATTACCCATAACAATGATTGGCGATGCTGCTCATTTGATGTCGCCTTTTGCAGGACAGGGTGTAAATACGGGATTATTGGATGCTTTGATATTGTCTGAAAACCTTACAAACGGAGAATTTACAAGTATTGAAAATGCCATCGAAAACTACGAACAACAAATGTTTGTTTATGCAAAAGATACGCAGGACGAATCGACAGAAAACGAAACCGAAATGTTTAGTCCCAATTTTTCGTTTCAAAAATTATTGAATCTATAAACAGTAAGAAAAAACGGCTACTAACAAGCAGTTTTGCAATAGTGGGGCAGAAGTGCAAAATTGAACTTGTGTGCTTCTATCAACTTTTGTACATTAGCTGCCAGTTTAAGATGGGTGCATTTGAGTATGCCCAAAGGAGCCCGCAAGTATGCGCAGGACGAAGCCAGTAGCCGCGCCGATGGTGGCGCGGGTCTATCTGCGCGTCAGCACCGACGCGCAGGACTTGGAACGCCAAGAGGCGATCACTACGGCCGCGAAGGCCGCCGGCTACTACGTCGCCGGCATCTACCGTGAGAAGGCATCCGGCGCACGCGCCGACCGGCCTGAGCTGCTGCGCATGATCGGCGACCTACAGCCCGGCGAGGTGGTCATTGCCGAGAAGATCGACCGCATCAGCCGCCTACCTTTGCCCGAGGCCGAGCGCCTGGTGGCCTCGATACAGGCCAAAGGCGCACGCCTGGCCGTCCCTGGCGTGGTCGATCTATCCGACCTGGCGGCCGAGGCCCAGGGCGTCGCCAAGATCGTGCTGGAAGCCGTGCAGATCATGCTTTTTCGCCTGGCCTTGCAGATGGCCCGCGACGACTACGAGGACAGGCGCGAACGCCAGCGCCAAGGCATTGAGTTGGCCCGCCAGGCCGGGCGGTACAAGGGCCGCCGTGCTGATCCGAAGCGCCGCGCCCAAGTTGTCGCGCTGCGCAAGTCCGGCTACAGCATCAACAAGACCGCCGAGCTGGCCGGGTACAGTGCGGCCCAGGTGAAACGGATATGGGCCGAGGTCAGCCAGGCCGAAGCGAAGCAGCACGGCGCGTTCGTGGAGGACGCATTGACGGAAGCCGATGCCCTGGCCGCTGTCGGCCAGGATGAGCGCCAGGAGGAAAGGGCATGAAGAAGCCGAACCAAGACGACGAGCCGTTTTTCATCACCGAGGAGATTGCGGCCGAAATGATCGCCGGCGGCTATGAGTTCGAGCTGCCGCCCATTCCTTGCACCATCCGCCTACGCGACGTGCTGGAGCGCATGACCGATGCTGAGCTAGCATTGCAGCCGGGCGAGATCGCCGACCAGGAGCGTGAACGCTGCCGGCGCAAGCCGTGTTCAACCTCATGATCTGGTCATGGTATTTTTCATGGCACTGAGCCTGATAGTTCTTGCAAATTGTTGTCACTAAAGGGTTTTGTGTGCTTGTTTACAATCGAGTGGGAGTGACGGGCACTGGCTGGCAATGTCTAGCAACGGCAGGCATTTCGGCTGAGGGTAAAAGAACTTTCCGCTAAGCGATAGACTGTATGTAAACACAGTATTGCAAGGACGCGGAACATGCCTCATGTGGCGGCCAGGACGGCCAGCCGGGATCGGGATACTGGTCGTTACCAGAGCCACCGACCCGAGCAAACCCTTCTCTATCAGATCGTTGACGAGTATTACCCGGCATTCGCTGCGCTTATGGCAGAGCAGGGAAAGGAATTGCCGGGCTATGTGCAACGGGAATTTGAAGAATTTCTCCAATGCGGGCGGCTGGAGCATGGCTTTCTACGGGTTCGCTGCGAGTCTTGCCACGCCGAGCACCTGGTCGCTTTCAGCTGTAAGCGTCGCGGTTTCTGCCCGAGCTGTGGGGCGCGGCGGATGGCCGAAAGTGCCGCCTTGCTGGTTGATGAAGTACTGCCTGAACAACCCATGCGTCAGTGGGTGTTGAGCTTCCCGTTTCAGCTGCGTTTCCTGTTTGCCAGCCGGCCCGAGATCATGGGGTGGGTGCTGGGCATCGTTTACCGCGTCATTGCCACGCACCTGGTCAAGAAAGCGGGCCATACCCACCAAGTGGCCAAGACGGGCGCGGTCACCCTGATCCAGCGTTTTGGATCGGCGCTCAATCTGAATGTTCACTTCCACATGCTGTTTCTCGACGGTGTGTATGTCGAGCAATCCCACGGCTCAGCGCGTTTCCGCTGGGTCAAGGCGCCGACCAGCCCAGAGCTCACCCAGCTGACGCACACCATCGCCCACCGGGTGGGTCGCTATCTGGAACGGCAAGGCCTGCTGGAACGGGATGTCGAAAACAGCTATCTGGCCTCGGATGCGGTGGATGACGACCCGATGACACCCCTGCTGGGGCACTCGATCACTTACCGTATCGCTGTCGGTTCACAGGCGGGGCGAAAGGTGTTCACTTTGCAAACTCTGCCGACCAGTGGTGATCCGTTCGGTGACGGGATTGGCAAGGTAGCCGGGTCCAGCCTGCACGCCGGCGTGGCGGCCAGGGCCGATGAACGCAAGAAGCTCGAACGGCTGTGCCGGTACATCAGCCGCCCGGCGGTATCCGAGAAGCGGCTGTCGTTAACACGAGGCGGCAACGTGCGCTACCAGCTCAAGACGCCGTACCGGGACGGCACCACGCACGTCATTTTCGAACCATTGGATTTCATTGCAAGGCTGGCCGCCCTGGTACCGAAGCCCAGAGTCAACCTAACCCGCTTCCACGGGGTGTTCGCACCCAACAGTCGGCACCGGGCGTTGGTCACGCCGGCAAAACGGGGCAGGGGCAACAAGGTCAGGGTGGCTGATGAACCGGCAACACCAGCACAACGGCGAGCGTCGATGACATGGGCGCAACGGCTCAAGCGTGTTTTCAATATCGACATCGAGACCTGCAGCGGCTGCGGCGGCGCCATGAAAGTCATCGCCTGCATTGAAGACCCTATAGTGATCAAGCAGATCCTTGATCACCTGAAGCACAAAGCCGAAACCAGCGGGACCAGGGCGTTACCCGAAAGCCGGGCGCCACCGGCTGAGCTGCTCCTGGGTCTGTTTGACTGACGAGCCTGAAGGCCAACGATACCAATCAAAATGCTGCGTTCACAGCGCCGCGGCAGGGATCCGCCGTGCTGGTTGTCGGAAAAGGAGCCGCTAGTGGGAAAGAGGAGGGTAAATTTTCAGCGTTGCTGGCTCCCCGTCAGCCGGATTGGGTTGCATCGCAGGGGTGTCGAAAGAGTCAACTGCGGTCCAAAGCTGTTGGACTTGGGTGAAAAGGGCGTTTATTCTTCCTATACGTTGTCGGCAGCGGGCCAAAAAGGAATACGTCCATGCCCATCGAGGTGAAACCGGCTGTGAGCGCGGGTTCAAGCATATAGCCCGACAGGCGCGTATCCTTGCCGATCACGACACGATGGCGGTGGTCACCGCGACGAAAGACACGGCCAGCCGCCATGCCGACGCGCAAGGCGGTTTCCGCCGTCATCGCGCCTTCGTTGGCTTTGCCACGAATACCGTCTGTGCCGAAATATTTGCGCACCATAAGGTCGATTATCCTGTCGTCGGGTCGCCCTCAAAGGGGACATGCCTGCTGAACCGCGAATATAGAGAAATATCCCGAATGTGCAGTTAACGAATTCTTGCGGTTTCTTTCAGCGCCGCCAATACCGCCAGCCCGTCGCGCAAGGGGCGCGGCTCGTGTGTGCGGATGAAGTCAGCTCCACCTGCGGCGGCGGCAAGCTCTGCAGCGAGTGTCGCGGCCCCGACATCCCCCGGACCACGGCCTGTGAGCGCGCGCAGAAAGGATTTGCGCGAAACAGACAGAAGCACCGGCAAATCGAAGCGCAGCCGCAATTCATCGAACCGCGCCAGCACCGAGAGCGAGGTTTCGGGAGCAGCCCCCAGAAAAAACCCCATGCCGGGATCAAGGACAAGGCGGTTGCGTTTGATACCGGCACCCGTCAGCGCCGCGATGCGCGCGTCAAAGAACGCCGCAATGTGATCCATGATGTCGCCAGCGGGTGCCTCGCGCCGATCTGCCTGCCCGTCTTGCACCGAATGCATAACGACGAGTTTGGCAGATGATTTCGCCAATTGCGGATAGAACGCAGCGTCTGGAAAACCGCGAATATCATTGAGATAGGCCACACCACGCGACAAGGCATAGGCTTGCGTCGCGGGTTGATAACTGTCGAGCGAGACGGGAATGCCATCTGCCTTGAGCGCGTCCAGCACCGGCGCGATACGCGCGATTTCTGTGTCGGACGAAACAGGCGCGGCGTCGGGATTGCTGGATGCCGGACCGAGGTCGATCACATCTGCCCCCTCGGCCATCAGCTTACGCGCCTGCGCAATGGCTGCGTCTGGCGCCAGATACCGGCCTCCATCGGAGAAACTGTCCGAGGTTATGTTGACGATGCCGAAAATGATGAGCGATTTATTCATGGGGGCTTCTATAATAATCTCTGTACACGACAAAAATAGATAACTCATTGAAATAATGTCACAATAATTGTTTTCTAACGACGAATACTATGACACATCTCAATGAGTTATATCTTATCTTAAACAAATCTCTAAAATGGAACAAGTCACATTTAAAGTGCTTTGCGCTCATCATGCTTGTGATTATTTTAAAGCAAACATGTAATCTTTCTTCTGCATCTAAAGCCTTGCCCATCAAGTGTTTACCACAATCATTTTATCGACGTATGCAGCGCTTCTTTGCAGGTCAGTATTTTGATTATCGTCAAATTTCTCAGTTGATTTTCAATATGTTTTCATTCGACCAAGTGCAACTGACTTTAGATAGAACCAATTGGAAATGGGGAAAACGAAATATTAATATCCTGATGCTCGCAATCGTTTATCGTGGAATAGCGATACCTATCCTTTGGACATTGCTTAATAAACGTGGAAATTCAGATACGAAAGAGCGTATTGCTTTGATTCAACGCTTTATAGCCATTTTTGGTAAAGACCGTATTGTGAATGTGTTCGCAGACAGAGAGTTTATCGGTGAGCAGTGGTTTACATGGTTAATTGAACAAGACATCAACTTCTGCATTCGTGTTAAAAAAACTTCATTGTCACCAATCATTTAGGAAAGAATCATAAAATTAGTGATTTATTTCGCCATCTTAAAGTTGGTCAAATTGAATGTCGTAAACGACGGATTTTGGTTGGTCGGGTGAAACTATATATAAGTGCACTACAGTTAGAAAATGGAGAGCTTTTACTCGTCGTTTCTCCTCAGTTTAATGCCAATGCTATTCAGGATTATGCATTACGCTGGGAAATTGAAACCTTATTCAGTTGTCTCAAAGGACGCGGGTTTAATCTTGAAAATACGCGCTTGACAGACCCTAGACGAGTGAAAAAATTGATTGCGGTGTTAGCTATAAGCTTCTGTTGGTGTTACTTAACGGGTGAATGGCAACATAATCAAAAAAAAGCGATAAAAATAAAGAAGCATGGACGACTCTCAATGAGTTTATTTCGCTATGGTTTAGACTATGTTCAAATGGCGATTCAGCGTTTAATTGGTTTTGGGAAAAAAGAAGAGTTTAAGGAAATTTTGGCAATTTTAAGAAAGCAGAATCCTGATAGGATAAGGGTTCTGTGAAATTTGTCGTGTACAGAGTAAAAAGATACAAGTAAAGGCTGATAATCTGTTTGTTGCTTATCGTGTAATAACTATAAAAAATGCGAGAGTTAAAGAAAAAACAAAGAAAATTACTGATAAACCTGTAAAATTAGATGGTTATACTTTTAATATTTATCCTGATAAAGCAATTTCATGTATGTGTCCAGGTATTGGAAGTGCTGTTAGTTTGGCTGCTTCAGCAACTTGCCGAGCTAAAAATCCATTAACAATTGTGGCTGAAAATCCTAAATTAGGAAATATCAATCAAGGTGGATTGCATTTAAAGGTTACTCAAAGTTGGGAAGCACCTTTACAAGCACCGATACGATTAGATTATAGACAAAAATCAGGTGGAATAGAAGTTGATTTGCTACGTGTAAATGCATATGTAAGTAATATGATTTATAAGTCTTGTCTTCGTTTAGAAGATTACCAGTTATCGGAAGAGTCATCTTTAAAACTAACAAAAATTCGCTATGAGTTAACTCCTCTTAAACGTCCACAGGCTCCAGGATGGTAATATTAAAAAACAACAGCAGGTCGACCTGAATCTATAATAAAAAAGCGTGCTCTCCTGAGAGCACGCTTTTTTATTATGTATACCTTTTAGTATGCTAAATATTAAATGTTTATAAAAACTTCAATAGATCTCTTTCATAAATCAAAAAACGATCTTCTTTTTGGTTGATATTTGCACTCCAGATTTCTTGGCATTCATGCATAATCTGCGGATGAAATACATCGATTCAAACAAGCTTTCTGATCCTCAGTTCAAGCGATACACGGGCATCTCATGGTCAACCTTTGATTTAATGGTTGAGCAATTGAAGAAACATGTCCCTGCCAAAGGCAGACCGCCCAAGTTAAGCCTGGAAGACCAGGTTCTGCTCTGTCTAAGCTATTGGCGTGAATACCGAACATTGTTCCATGTCGCAACAAGTTATGGCGTGTCAGAGCCCACAGCCTCAAGAATTGTCCGTCATGTTGAAGACTGCCTGATTCGGTCCAATCTCTTTAATTTATCCAAAGATTTACCCGAGGGCGAAGGCATCGATTGGAATGTTGTGATCGTGGATGCCACAGAAATTCCAATCCAAAGGCCTAAAAAAACAGAAGAAAAGCTATAGCGGCA
This sequence comes from Acinetobacter sp. A2, assembly GCF_048537555.1. NCBI lineage: Bacteria > Pseudomonadati > Pseudomonadota > Gammaproteobacteria > Moraxellales > Moraxellaceae > Acinetobacter > Acinetobacter sp. A2. The sequence continues at coordinate 1,713,329 of NZ_CP183239.1, read as the reverse complement.
AGAAAAGACCCACACCTTCAAAGTACAGGCCATCATTCATTATCAAACTCAAAAAATCCTGAGTTTATGTACCAGTCGCGGTGCAGTGCATGATTTCGAGTTATTCAAACGCAATTTAAACCAGATTCCTTTTGGGGCTTTTATCCTTGCAGATAAAGGCTATCAGGGGATTTATGTGTTGTATCCGAATAGCCTGTTGCCATTAAAAGCCAAAAGACACTGTAAATTGGATCCTGAATTGAAAATCTATAATCAAGAAATCAATAAAAGAAGAATCGGAATTGAGCATGTATTTGGCAGCCTGAAAACCTTCAAAATCCTTGCTGAGCGTTATCGAAATAGAGGTAAAAGGCTTGGTTTGAGATTCAATTTAATCGCTGGAATCTACAACTTGGAACTGAGCAAAAATGATTTATGAAAGAGGTCTAATTAGTTATATTGTTTTAAATAAAATCGGCTTTGTTGCATAAATATGTAAGCATCTGATTTAAATAAATTTAATGTTGGATCAAAAAATAATCAAAACTTTTAAAATCATATAGTTATGAAATCTTTGTGCAACAAAGCCTTTTTGAAAACAACGTAGTTTTGTTAAATTTTGTGAAAAATTTGACACGGTGCTATAATTGCGAACCTGATAATTTGTCAATTTTTTAAACACTGATCACGATGATGCAACTCCACGTATCCCACTTAAATCTAAGTTCGATTGATCAAAAGTTATCAGCTATAGAATACATTCCTGCGATGCAACGCCGACGTTTGTCTCGTCTGGCAAAACTGGCTTTGAATTGTGCCATACAAGCTTTAGATGCCTGCAATGTCGATTATATTGTTTGGGTGTCGCAATATGGTGATGAAGCCAAAACGCTGAATATATTAGAAGATGTCTTGAGAGGGCAAACGCCTTCACCGACTCAATTTTCAACCTCGGTACATAATGCAATTTCAGGCTTATATTCTATTTTATGTCAGGATGCGACACCTGCGACCAGTTTGGCAGGTTCGTGGAATGATGGGTTGATTGAAGCTTATGCATGGTTAAAAACAAGGCCAGAAGCCTGTCAGGTTTTGCTGGTGTATTATGATGAAGCCTTGCCTGAAATGTATATCGAGCATCAGCCATTTTCTGCTTTTGCGATGGCAGCGATGATTTCATTAGCGCCTGCAAATTTGATATTGATGCCAAAGCATACGAATGCAACGCCAGCCTATCAGCAAGCTTTAGCATTTAACACGTTTTGGACTAATCCTGAGCAAACTGAATCTGAAGCGTGGACGAAATGCTGAAATTAAATCGAATCAAGCAAAAAGCCAACTATGCATGGCGGGTTGGGGCGACAGGATTTAGCTTTGCCAGCTTTGGCTTAGGCGGTGTGGCGATTGGCGGTTTGGTTGCCCCTCTGGTTAAGCTGAGTTCGTCTGATCTGGATGTCCGAAAACAGCGCACTCAAAAGGTGATTAAACACAGTTTTAAAGGTTTCACCGAAATGATGGTGAAACTGGGCATTATGACTTATACGGTTGAAGGTTTAGAGAAATTAAAAAACAGTCAACAGGAGTTGGTGATTGCCAATCATCCGACACTGATTGACGTGGTGGTTTTAATTGGTTTAATGGAGCAAGCAAACTGTGTCGTTAAGCAGGCACTGTGGTCAAATCCATTTACCAAAGGTCCTGTGCAAAGTGCGGGCTATATTTTAAATGCGGGTTCTGAACAATTTATTCAGGACTGTGTACACAAATTGCAGCAGGATCATGCCGCGTCCTTGTTGATCTTTCCTGAGGGAACAAGAACAGCAAAAGGTGAGCAGTTGAACGAGTTTCAGCGCGGCGCAGCCAATATTGCACTAAGGGCAAGGGTACCGATTCGGCCTGTGCTAATTAGCTGTACGCCCTCGACACTCACCAAAAACGAAAAATGGTATCACATTCCAGAACAGCCTTTTCATATCCATGTAAAAGTCTTGGATGCGATCCAAGTGGAAGACGTATTGGATGACGTAACGGTTAATCCAAAAAATGTACGTCAATTAAATCAACAATTACAATGGTTTTTTAACCAAGAGTTATCCCTAAATGACGAATCTTGCTGATGAATTAAAGCAAATGATTATTGATGTCCTTGCCCTTGAAGACATCAGTATTGAAGACATTGATACAGACGCGCCTTTGTTTGGCGATGGTCTAGGTTTGGACTCGATTGATGCCCTTGAATTAGGCTTGGCATTGAAAAAACGTTATGGCATTCATTTGAATGCAGAGTCTGCAGAAACCAAAGAACATTTTAAATCAATTCAAAGCTTAGTGGCTTTGGTTGAAGCACAGAAAACAGCATAAGAGGTTGCTATGCTTGCACAAGAAACCGTGTTAGAAAAATTACGTGAATGGATGGAAGAGTTGTTTGAAATTGCGCCTGAAGATGTGCAATTAGAGTCAAACCTAGCTTCAGACCTCGATGTTGACAGTATTGATGCCATTGATTTGGTGGTAAAAATTAAAGAGTTGACAGGCAAACAAGTCAACCCTGAAGATTTTAAAAATGTGCGCACCATTCAAGATGTGGTGGTCGTGATTCAGAATATGTCAGTTGCATGAACAACATCTTAAAAGGGGTAGCAGGGATCGGTTTGATCCTCTATCCTTTTTTTGTCGCTTATGCTTTGGCACATGGACAGTATGTCTGGGTCAGTGCGGTATTGATTGTACTGGGCATTTTACGTCTCTTGAGTAAGGGCAATGCCCTGCTGTGGCCATTGACAGGTTTTGCCATTTTATGTGGCGGGCTGAGTTTGATTTTAAAAGATCATGCGTGGCTTAAACTCTATCCTGTCTTTATGAGTCTTGGGGCGCTGTTTATTTTTGCCAGCACCTTGATTCGACCGCCTTCAATGATTGAGCGTTTTGCACGTTTGGCAGAGCCTAATCTGCCAGAAGAAGGAGTCGAATGGACCCGTCAAGTGACCAAAGTTTGGTGTGGTTTTTTTTGCATCAATGCGGTCATTGCCCTGATCACTGTTTTCTTTGCACCGATGAAAATTTGGGTGATGTATAACGGCTTGATCTCTTATGTCTTGATGGGTGGATTATTGCTGGGTGAATTTGTGTTGCGTAAACGCCAGCAACGACTGCATCAGGCACAGAAATAACAGCATTTCCGTCAGGGCAGCTGAAACAGTGGTCTCGAACTATAGCGATTAGAAATACGGTTTTTAAAAACAAATTTTATGTCTTGTCATTTTCAACACCATCTCCATTCATCGCGTCCCTTGTGTATTCATGCGGACTCAAGTTTTGTTTCCTTTCACACTTTTTGGTTGGATGTAGCTTTACAGGCTACGCAAATTCAGCAGTTGGAACAGCCAGTATGGGCGCTTTGGCAAGAAGACAGTTATGAGTTTTTAGTATTGTTGTTTGCAGCCTTACAAGCAGGTAAGCAAGTGCTGTTGCCGCCGCATCGGGTCAGTGACTTAGAAAAAGAATTGGCTGAACAGCAGATTTATTTTTTACAACGTTTGCCGTCGACAGCCACGCCAACTTTTGAGCTTCAATTTGATGCTACCTTTCTCAATCAGGCACAGCTGTATTTTTATACTTCGGGCTCAACAGGGCAGCCGAAAAAGATTCCGCGCACCTTGCAACAATTGTTCAATGAAGTCTGTGGTTTAGAAGCCAGTTTTGATTTGCCTGAGCAGGCGATCGCGATTGCTACGGTGAGCCATCAGCATATTTATGGTTTGCTGTTTAAGTTGTTGTGGCCTTTAGCCAGTGGACGCAGTTTCTATCAGAAACAATTGGCTTTCCCTGAAGATGTGGTTGATCTTCAAAAGAAAATTGCCCATTTGCAACTGCCCAATTACCTCATTTCAAGTCCTGCATTGTTGAAGCGCTGGACCACAGATGTAGTGTTGCAAGACTGCCATCGGGTCTATTCCTCTGGTGGAAAGTTGGATGCAGGCGTGCGTCCTTTGCTGAACCGTCCCATTACCGAAGTGTTTGGTAGTTCTGAAACAGGCGGGATTGCTCACCGTCAGGCAGATGATGCGCTATGGACTCCCTTTGCCAATGTCGAAATTAACTGCGCCGAGCAACAAGAGTTAGCCGTTAAAACCAATCATGCCTTTAGCATGGATTGGATTTTGACTGGAGATAAAGTGCAGGTCGTGGATGCAAATAATCCCAAAAGTCCATTCCAACTATTGGGGCGTTTGGACCGTATTGTCAAACTGGAAGAAAAGCGGTTAAGTCTCGATGCGATTGAAGTGAAAATCGCTGAGTTGGCAGAAATACAGCAGTGCCATGTTTTAATTCATGAAAAAGAACAGCGTCAGATTTTGGCGGTGGTAGCGGTGCTGACAGTGGATGCAAGGGTGCTGCTTATCGAAAAGGGCAAAGCTGCCTTTACCGCACAGCTGAAAAAACAATTACAACAGAAGCTGGAAAGTATCGCGATTCCGCGGCAGTGGCGGTTCTTAACGCAAATGCCACAAAATGCACAATCGAAGCTGAATAAACAGTATTTAAAATCACTCTTTCTGCCGATGACCTTGCCTGTGGTATTGACACAGCAGTCTCAGGATATGCAGATCAGTTATGCTTTGGAGTTTGTGCCTGAGCTGGAATGCTTTAAAGGGCATTTTCCGAACTTTCCGATTTATCCGGGCGTAGGGCAAATTGGTTTTATCCAGCATTTTGCCAAACAAAATTGGGTGGATTTACTGTGGTGCAATGGTTTTGAGCAATTAAAATTTCAAGGACTGATCCAACCCTATCATACGGTGGAACTGGTGCTCAGCCGTAAAGCGCATAAGGTCAGTTTTGAGCTGAAAAATCATGACAAAATATTGGCATCAGGACGTTTGCTGTTTGCTATCCCTTCAGACGTTTAAGCCGAGAGAAAAAATGAAACACTGCTTTGTGATTCCTGTGTATAACCATCCACATTATTTGGCTGCGTTACTGTCACATTTAAGCGCTTTTGAGTTACCCATCATTATGGTGAATGATGGCAGTGATGCCGATTGTACGGCGGTATTACATCAGCTTACGCAGGACTATCCAAGGGTCGATTTGGTTGAACATACCCACAATCAAGGGAAAGGGCAGGCGGTGATCACGGGGCTCAAACATGCCTTTCAATGCGGTTATAGCCATGCCTTGCAACTCGATGCCGATGGACAACATGACTGGCAGGATGTGCAACGCTTTTTAGACACCTCTATCCAGCACCCCGAAGCCATGATTATTGGTCAGCCGATCTTTGATGCGACTGTTCCCAAAAAACGTCTCTATGGCCGTTATGCAACGCATATTTGGGTGTGGATTAACAGTCTGTCTTTTGAGATTAAAGACAGCATGTGTGGCTTTCGTGTCTATCCTCTAGCGCAGACAGTGAACATTCTAAACACTGCCAAGTTTCAACCGCGGATGGGCTTTGACTCGGAAATTTTAGTGCGTTTGAAATGGGACAATGTGCCGTTTATTAATCTGCCCACGCATGTGATTTATCCTGAAGGTGGTATTTCACATTTTGATGTGTGGCGTGACAATTTGGGCATGGCGCGCGCGCACAGCCGCTTGTTGGGTGGCATGCTGCTGCGGTTCCCCAAACTGATTTATCAGAAAGTCAAAGGTTAAGGTGGTCAGAGAAATATATGCAGAAATGGAGCGCCGTGAAAGAACGGGGCGGGATGTTACCGCTAATGCTGATGCTGGGTTTCTACCGTTTGGGTGGGCGTTGGCTGTGCCGAGTCATCTTATACTTTGTGATTTTATGGTACTGGCTCTTTTCCAATACTGCGCGTCAGGCTTCACTGTTGTACTTAAAAAAACTGCATCATTTTGCAGGTGCGCAGTCGCCGTTTCAGGCTGAGCCGCAGCTGTGGCACAGCTATACGCATTTGATGCAATTTGGCGAATGTATTTTAGATAAAATTGAGGGCTGGCTCGGGCATATTCCTGAGCAGAACTTAAAGCTGCATGGTCATGCGCACTTTCGTTCGCACTATCAAAAAGGTGCGGTGATAGTGGTGTCACACTTTGGCAATATTGAATTGCTGCGCGCCGTCAAAGCAGAGCATCCGCAGAAAATTAATGTGTTGGTTTATCAAAAACATGCTACCAAGTTCAATGCATTTTTAAAAAAACTGAATGAACATGCCGATGTTAATTTGGTTTCGGTGGATGAGTTGGGAATTGAAACAGCAATGATTTTACAGGATAAGTTGGATCAAGGTGAATGGGTGATTGTGGCAGCAGACCGCGTACCCGTGCAGTCAGATCGTGTACAATCGGTTGCTTTTTTAGGAGAGCAAGCGCTGTGGCCACAGGGTGCATGGATTTTGGCCAGTTTGTTGAAAGCTCCTGTGTTGGCAGTGTTTTGCTATCGAGTTGATACACATTTTGAAGTGCATATTCATCAAGTGGCGGAGCAGTTGAACTGGCCGCGTAAAGAGCGTTTACAGGCCATGCAACAGACCACAAGACAGTATGTGCAACTGTTGGAACAGCATTGCATACGAGCGCCCTATCAATGGTTTAATTTTTATAATTTTTGGAATAAAGGATAAGTCTTGTGTTAATTGTTGGGGAAACTCCGCTCAGTATTGAAGATGTTTTGGCTGTAGCGCGTAAAGAAAAACAGGTGGTATTGCCTAACTCTGCTGAATGGACAGCATTGATTCAACGCGGTGCAGATTTCCTCGATCAGCTGTTGCAAGACGAAGGCGTCATTTATGGCGTGACCACGGGTTATGGAGACTCGTGCTTGATTGAAATTCCAGCCCACCAAGTGCATGAGCTGCCGCTGCATTTGTCGCGTTTTCATGGCTGCGGCATGGGGCAAAACTTAGACTTAACTACCGCACGTGCTGTCGTGGTGGTGCGTTTATGTTCTTTGGCACGCGGCTATTCGGGTGTCTCGCATGCCTTGTTGCAGCGGTTGGTCTGGATGCTGAATGAAGATGTGATTCCGGTGATTCCATCTGAGGGTTCGGTCGGTGCCAGTGGTGACTTGACCCCTTTGTCTTATATCGCTGGGGCATTGGTCGGTGAGCGCGATGTGTACTATCAAGGCCAGATCGTGCCGATTGCACAAGTGTATGCCGAAAAAGGCTTGCAGCCTTTGGTGATGCGTCCTAAAGAAGGTTTGGCCCTGATGAATGGTACAGCGGTTATGACTGCGATTGCCTGCCTGAATTATAAAAAAGCCGAACAGATTTCTTTTGCCAGTACTTTAATTACTGCATTGAATGTTTTGGCTTTAGAGGGTAATCCAAGTCATTTTGATGAAGTCCTGTTTGCACAAAAACCACATCCGGGACAGCAACATATTGCAGCGCAGTTACGCGACTGGTTAAACAGTGAAGTACAAACCGAACACCAAAGTTCACGCTTGCAAGACCGTTATTCATTGCGCTGTGCACCGCATGTGATCGGGGTGTTTGAAGACTCTAAACTGTGGCTGCGTCAGTTTATTGAAAATGAGCTGAACTCAAGCAATGACAATCCATTAATTGACCCAGTCAACCTGCGGGTACTGCATGGTGGGCATTTCTATGGCGGACATATTGCCCAAGCCATGGATAGTCTAAAAATCATGATTGCGAATATTGCTGACCTGATGGATCGTCAATTGGCGCAGTTGGTGGACTATAAAATGAACAATGGTTTACCGCGTAATTTAACTGGTTCAAGTCCTGAGCGGTTACCGCTGAATCATGGCTTTAAAGCAGTGCAAATCGGGGTTTCGGCATGGACGGCAGAAGCCTTGAAACAGACACTCGCTGCGTCGATTTTCTCACGTTCAACCGAATGTCATAATCAAGACAAAGTCAGTATGGGCACCATTGCCGCACGTGATGCTAGCCGTGTCATTACTCTGACCGAACAAGTGATTGCAGCACTCAGTTGTGCAGCAGTTCAAGCAGTTAAACTTAAAGGTGTAGATACAGAACTCAGCCCTGTTTTAAGAGCATTTCAATACTGGGTGCTTCAGAGCTTCACCTACGTAGCGGAAGATCGTCCTTTGCAACAAGAGCTTCAAACGCTGGTCAATCGTTTTGATCATTTAGAACTGTTAGACAGCATTGCTGTTCAATATTTATAGGAAATGAGCATGTATGCTGATGTAATTATTGAAGTGCCTTTTCATGACGTCGACACCATGCATGTGGTGTGGCATGGGCATTATTTAAAATATTTTGAAATTGCACGTTGCAAACTGTTAGATCAATTTCACTATAACTATAACCAAATGCGCGACTCGGGTTATGCATGGCCTGTCATTGAAAGCTATGTGCGCTATGTACAAGGCATCGAATTTGAACAGAAAATTCGTGTGCGCGCTGTTTTGAAAGAGTGGGAAAATCGCTTGAAAATTGAATATCTGATTTTTGATGCGGTCTCGGGTAGAAAGTTGACCAAGGGCTTTACTTCGCAAGTGGCAGTTCATATTGAAAAGCGTGAAATGTGTTTTCAATCCCCACAGGTGTTGTTGGATTGTTTAAATGCATGGCCTGAGTTTAAGGCGGAGTAATGCAAGCATGATTCGATACAAATTCTCCACGATGATTTTCGTTGCGTGTACAGCCAGTGTGATTACTTCGCTTGCTCCCACAGCGAATGCACAAAATACTGAATTGAATCAGGTATTTGCTCAGCTTGGCGCAACGCCTGTGGTGCGTGCCCAATTTGAGCAGCAGAAAAAACTGGCAGCATTGAATAAAACCTATGTGTCCAAAGGTACTGTGCTGTTCAGCAAAAACCAAGGCGTGCTGTGGCAGATTCAAAGTCCAGTCAAGGCCGATTTGGTGGTGACAGCGCGTAAGCTGGTACAAAAGACGCATCGCACGTCCAGTCAAATTGAAGTCGATAAGACTCCTTATGGCTCTGTAGCGACGATGTTTTTACAGTTGATGTCGGGCAATGAAGCGGCGCTCGCTAAAAACTTTAATGTGGTGTCTGCCAATTACAGCCCAACGCAGTGGAATGTCAGCTTAACGCCGAAAAGCAGTCTATTTAAAAAGCTTTTTGTCCAAGTCGATGCGCAAGGTCAGCGTTATGTGGACCGTATTACCATTTTGGAACAAGCCAATAACCGCACCATCATTCGTTTTAGCCAGCAAACGGCTCAACCTCAAACTTTAACGGCTGCGGAAAATGCGCTTTTCCAATTGGCAAAATAAATTTAGCGCTCTGTGGTTGTTGGTACTGTGTGTCATTGCTTTGGCACTGGGCGTGGCTTGGCTGAATAAAGGCATCAAGATTGAGACCAATATTTTTGCTTTGCTGCCTGAAGCCCATCAAGATGCTCATCTGGAACAAGCACAGCAATATGTGAGTCAGCAGTTAAATGACAAAGTTTTTGTGGTGTTGGATGCCAAAACGGATCAGCAATTAGAACAGGCAACACGAGCACTTAAAACCCAAGCTAATCAAAGTCAACTGTTTTTACCTGTTCGTCCACAGCTTGACCCCGATCAATTTGCCCAAGCGCTGTATCAGCACAAAGCAGGGCTATTATCCAAGACTGATCAGCAGCTTGTGCAGGGGCAGGACTATGCTGCGTTGATGGAGCAGGGCTTATTACAACTGATGAGTCCGGGCATGCCGATTACGGCTGAAATGCTCAAGCAAGATCCTTTGCTGTTGTTTCCGCGCTATGCAGTGGGGTTAGGTGCTTTACAAAGCAATGCCGATATCAATTTAGAGCAGGGCTTTGCCACGATTCGTGATGAGCAGGGCATCTCGCGCCTGATGGTACTTCAGCTCAATAACAGCCCCTATAACATTGCCTACCAAGAGCAGACCGCTGCATTTATCCAAAATATCAATCAGCAACTCAACCAGTTGCAGGTCAAACCGCACTGGACAGGTACGCTGCTGTTTGCACAGTTCGGCACTAACTCTGCCAAAGAGGAAATTTCCACCATTGGAGTGGGTTCGACCATCGGGATTTTGCTTCTAGTCTGGTTTGGCTTCCGTTCGATACGACCCATGCTGACGGAAATGGTTGCAGTCGGCACAGGCAGCTTGGTGGCCTTTGCTGTGACCTATTGGGTTTTTGGCGAAATTCACCTGATGACACTGGTCTTTGGTGCCAGTCTGATTGGGGTCTGTGTCGATTTTTCATTTTACTTCATGGCCATGCAGTCTCAGCACCGACAGATCGATGGATTTACTGTTCTAAAGCCGTTATTGCCGAGTCTATTTGTGGGGTTAATGACCACGCTATTGGCCTATGTGGTGCTTAGTTTTACCCCATTTCCGGGCTTTAAACAGATTGCAGTCTTTTCTATGGTTGGACTGAGTGCCGCATGGGTGACCAGTATTTTACTGCTGCCACGTTTGCCTGCGCTGAATGCGGAACCTGCGATACGTGCACTGGGCTTTATTGGCAAAGCGCGTAGTTATGTGCAGAGCCACAACAAGCTACGTTATGGCATGATTGCATTGATTGTACTGGTGACGGGTAGTAGTCTCACCTTGCTGAAAAGCAATGATGACATCCGTAATTTACAAAGTATGGATGCCACTTTAAAGCAGGAAGATCAATATATTCGTTCACGTTTTATGCAGCAGCAAAGCAGCGAATACTTTGTGGTACGGGGCAGAAGCTCAGCAGAGTTGGAGCAGCGCGAACAGCAACTACTGGCAGAGCTTGCGTCCTTGCAACAGGCTGGTAAGTTGGATGCTGTACAAGCTTTAGGGCAGTGGATTCCATCGCTTGAGCAGCAAAAAAAGAATGTTGAAATGTTACAGGCGATTCCTCAGCCGGCTTTAGTGGAATATGCGCAAGCGTTGCAGCTCAACGCAGCGGATATTTTAAACTGGCAAGCGCATTTAAAAGACCAACCGTTATTGACCGAAGCGGTCTTTAAAGATCATCCTCTGCATTTTTTGCAGATGAGTCCGACACAACGTTTGGTGATGCTGCAAAATGTGCATGACGTCAAAGCCGTGCAACAGCTTGAAAATGCGGATGTACAACTGTTACGCCCCGTTCATCAACTGTCTGAATTGTTTAAACAACACCGTGAGCAGGCACAGTGGCTATTACTCAGCGCTTTGCTGATTTTAGCCATTGGCTTAGGGGCACTGTATGGCAAAAAATCCATTCTGCCTTTGGTGTTGCCTGTCAGCATGGCCTTAATGACCACGTTTGCGATTCAAGCATGGCTGGGTGTCGAGATTAATTTATTCAGCATTATGGGTACCTTCCTGATCATTGGAATTGGGGTGGATTATGCTATTTTCTACCGCCATGGACATGATCATCCACAAGTGGTGGGTATGGCTTTGTTTCTGTGCATGATGTCGACGTTCTTTGGTTTTGGTTTGCTGTCCTTTAGTCATACTTATGCCATTCACAGTTTTGGCCTAACAGTGTTGCTGGGCGTTATTTTTTCATTTATTTATGCCACACTTTTTACATCCTCCGATGCGAAACATGTGGTGGTTCAACAATATCAGCCAAAGAGCTGAGTCAAAGGGTACAGTGCAATGAGCACCATGCAACAGACAGATGTTTTAATTATTGGGGCGGGACCATCAGGCAGCTCGGCTGCAGCTTTGCTGCGTCAAAAAGGTTACCAAGTCACGGTCATCGAAAAGCAATATTTTCCGAGGTTTTCCATTGGTGAATCTTTATTGCCGCAGTGTATGGTGTTTTTGGAAGAAGCGGGTTTGTTGGAGACCGTTCGCGCACATGCCGATGAATATGCCTTTCAGTTTAAAAATGGCGCGGCTTTTTTAAGAGGTACGCAGCGCAGTTTTTATGACTTTACTCAAAAGTTTAGCGAAGGTCCAGGCACTACATGGCAGGTAAGACGTGCCAACTTTGACCAGCTTTTGGCACAGCAAGCCGAAAAAATGGGCGCAGATATCCGTTTTGGTCATGAAGTTTTGGCGGTCGATGTGGCATCTACACAACCGATTTTGACGGTGAAAGGTGAGCAAGGCAACGACTACCAAATTCAAGGCAAATTTCTATTGGATGCCAGTGGTTTTGGCCGAATTTTGCCGAAGTTTCTCGACTTAGAAAGTCCATCGGACTTTCCAGTGCGCCGTGCGGTCTTTACCCATATTGAAGATGGTTTGTTGAATGACCCTGAGTTTGACCGTGAGAAAATCTTAATTACCGTGCATGAAAAAGACCATCGTGCGTGGTATTGGCTAATTCCTTTTGCCGATGGGCGGTCTTCATTTGGCGTCGTTGCGGAGCAAGATTTCTTTGAAAAATATGGTTATGACGGTAGTGCAGATTATGATTTAGAAGCCTTGCAAAAACGTATTTTGGCCGATGATGTCAGTTTGTCGCATTTATTGCGCCATGCTAAGCATGATACTCCTGTACGTACTTTGGTGGGCTACTCTGCCGATGTTAAACACTTGGCATCTGAAAACTATGCACTACTGGGCAATGCTGGCGAGTTCCTCGATCCTGTCTTTTCTTCAGGGGTAACCATTGCCTTAAAATCGTCTAGTCTAGCTGTGCCATTGGTCGAGCAAGTGTTGCAAGGTCAGAAGGTAAACTGGATGGAGCAATATGAAAAACCGCTACGTAAAGGCATTCAAGTGTTCCGTGCCTATGTCGAATCATGGTATTCAGGTGAGTTTCAGGATGTGGTATTTTCGACTCAACAGGATGAAAAAATCCGCCGTATGATTGCTTCCTTGCTAGCAGGTTATGCGTGGGATGCAAGCAACCCGATCCATCGTAATGCCAAGCAACGCTTGAGCACTTTGGCCGAATATTGCCGAGAAGAACAACCGCAAAAAGAGTCGCTAACTGATGAAACTTGAGCTGCGTTTTAAAACTGTCAGTTGGGTTTTAGCCAGTGCTCTGCTTTGTAGTGCCTGCCAAAGCTTGATTCCCAAGGCGCAGGGGCTCGCGACCCCACAGTGGGTTGCGCAAAATTATCAACGTCAAGATCAAATCGAAGTACAGTGGAAAACCCAGAGTTTCAGCTTTTTACTGTATCAGCAACAACGGGGGCAGTCGCTTGACATGTTGGCACTGAGCCTCACAGGACAGCAGTTGTTTAAGCTCAGTTTTGATGGTCAAAAGGTCGAAGCTGAACAGCTCATTGATCCAATGAAAAGATTACCTTTTGATTATGTAGTGCGTGATATTCTCTATGCCACATATCCAAATTTTGCTGCCTTACATACAGCTCAAAATGCGGTCGTGCAGAAAGACGATACCATTTATATACAGCAGCAACCCGTGTTGAAAATTCAGCAAAATGAAGGAGCAATTAAACTGGATAATTTGCAAGTGCCTTATCAAATGATGATCAGCACGGTGAGCAATACTTTAGAAGATGATCAAGATGACCATCATGACTAAAAATCTACAGCATGTTTCAGCCGTGGGTATTCAGTTCAGTGCGGCGCTGTCGGCTTTGGGACAAAATGCCGCTGAGCTTCAACATGCCTTGACCAACCCTGAAAATACCCTATCGCAACGAGGAGATCTGATTGCGGGGCGTTCGGTCTGGGTCGGTGCATGTGATCAAACCTTAGTTCAAGCAGTGCCTGAAAGCTTGAACGGTGTAGACTCACGGAATCTACGCTTTGCGCTGACGGCTCTGGCGCAAATTGAAACTGAAATTCATGCTTATACAGCACAGTTTGCTAAACAACGTCTTGCTGTGATTGTCGGTACTTCAACCTCAGGCATCGCGGATAATGAGTCTGTCTTAAAAGTCCAGTTTCAACAGTCTGTACCGCAGTCTGTACAGCACCAAAAACAAGAAATGGGCAGTTTAGCGGAAGCCTTACAACAGTATTTGGGCTGGGAAGGGCCAGCCTATACCATTTCTACCGCTTGCTCCTCGGCAGCTAAAGCACTGGCGGCGGGGCAACGTCTGCTGAATGCAGATCTGGCTGATGCTGTCTTAGTAGGTGGAGTTGACACCTTATGCAAGCTAACCTTAAATGGTTTTGATAGTTTAGAAAGCTTATCGAACGGAATTTGTCAGCCCTGTGGAGCCAACCGTGACGGCATTAATATTGGTGAAGCGGCAGGATTGTTTTTACTGTCCAATGCGCCTGCCCCCGTGATGTTGTTGTCGAGTGGCGAGTCAATGGATGCATGGCATATTTCAGCACCGCATCCAGAAGGAATAGGGGCTGCGGAGGCGATGCAAAAAGCTTTAGACGCTGCACAGCTTGAAGCAGGCGATATTGGATATTTGAACTTACATGGGACTTCTACACCGCAAAATGATGCGATGGAAATTAAAGCGGTACAGACCGTTTTCTCAGATACAGTTGTGGCCATAAGCAGCACCAAACATAAAACAGGACATTGTCTAGGGGCCGCGGGTGCAATCGAAGCTTTTATTTGCCAACAGGTTTTATTAGATCAATCCTGGTTACCGCTACATCATGCAGATGAATTGGACGATGCTTTGGCTGGGCAAAACTATGTGCTTACACCGCATTTAGCTGCACCGATTCGCTATGCAATGAGTAATTCTTTTGCTTTTGGTGGCAGCAATATCAGTTTAATTTTTGGGAAGGCTTTACCATGATGGATGCAGTACAGTTTATTCCACATGCAAAACCGATGGTTTTCGTGAGCCATTTGATTGAAGCCAATGATGAATTTGCTATTGCAGAACTTCACATCACACCTGATTTGATGTTTTGTGAGCCAGAAGGCTTGCCCACCTGGAGCAGCATTGAGTTGATGGCGCAGACCATTAGCGTCTATGCCGGTTATAAAGGAAAAACTCAGGGCTTGCCACCGAAAATTGGCTTTTTATTGGGAACGCGTAAAATGCAGTTGCCTTGTGCCTATTTTAGTTTGGGCACAACCGTGCGGATTCGAGTAGAACAAAGTTATCTGCACGAGGGTTTGGGGCAGTTTCATTGTGAAATTGAATATCAAGAACATCGGTTCAGCGCCATGTTGAGCGTATTTGAGCCTGAAAATATGAATGAAATCATCGGGAAATTAGTGTGAACAGAAGAATTTTAGTCACGGGTTCGAGTCGTGGGATAGGTAAAGCGATTGCTTTGGAGTTGGCAAAGGCAGGCTTTGATGTCACGGTCCATGCCCGTTCAAGACAGTCTGAGGCCGAAGCGGTGGCTCAGGAAATTCAAGCGCTTGGACAGGCCAGTCATGTACTGATGTTCGATGTGAATGAGCGTGAAAAAATTGCCGCTATTTTAGAGCAAGATATAGCACAGCATGGTCCTTTTTACGGTGCAGTGCTGAATGCAGGATTAACCCGTGATGGTGCTTTCCCCGCACTGACTGATGAAGACTGGGATGACGTGGTCTCGACCTCTCTGAACGGTTTTTATAATGTGTTGAAACCATTGATGATGCCAATGATCCGCTTGAAAAAGGGTGGACGTATTGTGACATTATCTTCAGTGTCTGGAATTATGGGGAACCGTGGTCAGGTCAATTATAGTGCTGCCAAAGCAGGCTTAATTGGTGCGACCAAAGCATTGGCACTAGAGTTGGCAAAACGCAAAATTACGGTGAACTGTGTGGCTCCGGGCTTGATAGAAACCGAAATGGTCACAGAGGAAGTCAAAGAACATGCCTTGAAAATGATTCCGATGCAACGTATGGGGCAGGTGGAAGAAGTCGCTAAAGCGGTAAAGTTTTTATGTAGTGATGATGCCAGTTATATCACCCGCCAAGTGCTTTCAATTAATGGAGGCCTGATCTAATGAAACGTGTTGTTGTAACAGGCATGTCTGGGATTACTTCTTTGGGTGAAACCGCAGAGCAAATTTTTGAGCAGTTTACACTCGGTAAAAGTGGCATTCGCTATATGCCCGATTGGGAGATCTATCCTGATTTACGTAGTAAATTAGCTGGTCCAGTTGAGTCATTTACTGTACCGAAGCATTTTAACCGTAAAGTTACTCGTGGTATGGGGCGTGTTGCCTTAATGTCCACGGTATGTGCTGAAAAAGCATTGGAAGACGCAGGTTTACTCCATGCTGATATCTTAAGAAGTGGCGATGCAGGCGTGGCTTTTGGTTCTTCTGCGGGCAGTGTGGATGCTGTGCGTGAGTTTGGTACCATGTTGCTTGAGCATAATATGAGTCAACTCAATGCCACGACCTACATTCGTATGATGTCACATACCAGCGCGGTCAATATGACGGTGTATTTTGGGCTAAAAGGTTTAACGCTGCCGACCTCAAGTGCGTGTACTTCCGGTTCGATGGCCATTGGACAAGCTTATGAAGCGATTAAATACGGCAAGCAAACTGTGATGATTGCAGGTGGAGCAGAAGAGCTCAGCGCTGCGGGTTCAGCTGTGTTTGATGTACTGTTAGCGACCAGCGTTCAAAATGATCACCCAGAGAAAACTCCGCGTCCCTTTGATGCAAATCGGGATGGTTTGGTTGTTGGTGAAGGTGCAGGCTGTTTGATTTTAGAAGAATATGAACATGCTCAAGCACGTGGAGCGACTATTTATGCTGAGATCATCGGTTATGGTAGCAATACTGATGGTCAGCATGTGACGCGACCTGATTCTGAGATGATGGGACGCTGTATGCAATTGGCACTGAAAGATGCACAGCTTACTGCTGCGGATATTGATTATGTTAATGCACATGGCACTTCGACTGATCAGGGTGATATTGCTGAATCACAAGCAACTGTGCGTATATTGGGTCAAAAGCCAATCAGTTCATTAAAAAGCTATTTTGGTCATACTTTAGGTGCATGTGGTGCAATTGAAGCATGGCTCAGCATTGAAATGATGCAACGTAATCAATTCGTGCCAACTTTAAACTTAGATAACATTGACCCTGCGTGTGCGGAATTAGATTATATTTGTGGTGATATTCGCCCGATGTCAGCAAAAATTATTATGACGAATAATTTTGCCTTTGGTGGCATTAATACATCATTAATTTTCAAAAATAATATAGACCATAACTGAAACAGAGGGTAAAAAATGGGGTTTAAAAAAACACTATATATCTTATCAGCAGTGAGTATGCTGGGATTAACAGCTTGTAGTACTGTAAAAATTTCTGATTATCCGCAGCGGCAATTAATGACAGCAAAATATGCGACTGCGGCTGATATTGTGAACAATATTCGACTTGGTGTTGGGCAAAATGCGCGCACTGGTTGGGTAGTTGAACAGGCAGATCAGACAAAGGTAGTTGCGGGTTTAACCCGTCGTAGCCATTATTTACAAGTAACCTATCTCATCTCAGGTAATCAAGTCAGTTCACAAATTACAGGTAGCCGTAATCTCGATCAACGTGGTAATAAAATTCATAAAAATGCGATGGCATGGAAGGCACGTTTAGATAATTCGGTATTTACACAACTTTCAAAAACGTTAAATTAAATAAGAGAGCAATTACTATGAATATTAAGCAATTTGGCTTCACAGCTATTCTGGGGCTAGCTGCATTTACATCAGCACATGCAGCTGACCAAATGCATGATTTCAATTTCCAAGAAGCTGTAAGCCGTGCTGTTGCTGATGGGGTTTTGGATGGTTCAGTAAAATTTTATTTGGCGGGAACCAAGTCGGGCGGTAAGGTGATTGAAAAAGGCTTAGTGACCAATAAAAAGACCAATGGTTTTGCCAAATCTGCGGAAAGTTCATGTGATCATGTACTTCGTTCGGCATTGATTCAATTTCAAAATACAGCCAAAGCCAAAGGCGCCAATGCGGTGACCAATCTGGTGAGTTTCTATAAGTCCAATGAAACACGTAGCACCACGACTTACCAATGTGCGAAAGGTACGGCATTAGCAGGGGTGGCATTAAAAGGTGACTTAGTAAAGTTCTAATATGGTCTGATAGCATGGTCTTTCTAGAAACAAGAGAAAGACCTTATCTGACTGGATTGGTCGCTGCGGTGTGGAACTGGAACCTTTGGCCAATGCTTTAAAAGAGGTGGTGCTGCAACAGCAGGTGCTGCATGCCGATCAAGCGCCGGTCACCATTGTTAGCGGCAGTGTAAAAATGACCCCCTAATGGCATTTAAAAACTGCCCCCCCTTGGTTAATATAGCGGTCATTTTGGACTGCTCAACATGTTAACTTTGGAGCAAGCAGTGACAATCCAAATACTTCATCAGCAAGGTAAATCTATTAAAGCTATTACTCGTGAACTGGGGGTGTCCAGAAATACCGTACGTAAATATTTACGGCAAAACACCACACCTCAGTATCAGCGTATACAGCCTAGAATAAGTATCCTTGACCCATATAAAGCCTATTTACTCCAACGGGCTTTGTTGCATAAATATGTAAGCATCTGATTTAAATAAATTTAATTTTGGATCAAAAAATAATCAAAACTTTTAAAATCATATAGTTATGAAATCTTTGTGCAACAAAGCCCCTTGAACACGAAAGTGAAGTGATTTTGGTCTATCCGTATCTAGCAGGAAAGTTTGATCAGCCTTTGGATGATTTTGGTTTTAGGTATACAAATGGTGCAAAGCTTAGGGTGGTGCCTTTTAATTTAGATGAGCCACAAAATTTCAAAATAATTTAGTATTTTATTTTGTGAGGTTAGTACCATATTTGGGACTTAAGTCTAATTTTTAGTTAGATAGGTCCCAATTTACGTACTTATCGTTTGGCGTGATTAGGCAAGTATTTATGGGTAATATGCCTTTATTCATTGAGTTCTACGAGTCTTTGTAAAACCTGTTCCGAAAATGGGAGCCAGTAGTTCCAAGATTTATATTTAGGATTATACGAGCCACGTCCTTCATGCATCCACTTTTTAAACATAGCAATGATTTCAGGGTTGTATGTACTATTCACGGATATCATACCACTCGCAAAATGGCGAACGTTGATGTGCATGCCTTTAACTGTAAATTTATAGTCCTGCCAACTTGAAGCGGTACTTTGTTGTTTCGAAGTTGGTTCTTGCAGGGCTGTGAATTGGGTACAGGTAATAGACTCTTGCTGCTTACTGATTTGCTCTGTAGGGAATGGATAAACCCATCTTCTATTATCTAGGTTTTCGAGGATTTGCTGTTTGGCTTCGATACTTGGAATTACAATATCACTTTTAAGAAGTGGTGATAAATCGATTTCAATACATTTTGATTTAAAAACCTCAATGCGTTTTAGTTTCTCGTCATCAATAAAATGAGTGACTGCGATCTCAATTAAAATAGGTTCGCCATCAAAATATCCAACTAAATCTGGACGAATTAAACCGAGAGAAAATTCAGGTAATACTTTTTCAAATGTCCACCATGCTGCTTCATTATCGGAATTATGTAAAGCAGGAAGCATGAGGCCCATAGATTCAAGAATGACTTCTTTGGCATATTTATGTAGGACAGATTCTGGATTAATCGTACAGCTTTCTTTATTGCTTGCATGTGCAAAGTGATGTTCTTTAATTTCACCTTTACGTGCAATAACAGTTTCACCACATTCAAAGCAGGTACATTGGCATGCAAGTCCACGTTCAACATCTTTGATATCGACCAATTTTTTATTGTCGTCCAAAGCAATATACATAGTCATGATTAAAATCCTTAAGGAAGTTGATTTACTCATTCACTATGCTTGTGATCTAATTGTCCTAACACCGTATAAAGGGGAGATACGGGTAAAATGGGGGGGTTAAGTGTCTGAATTAAAATTAAAAGTTTTTATTTTATTAGATGAGATTTTAAAGAAAGACTTAGCAGATAATAGGGCATACGATTGCTTAAAAGTAATCTGTAGCGCATCGATTGAAGCTTTAAATGCTCAAAAAGAGGAACCAATAACGTATACCAGATATCAACTAAAACTCATTCTTGATGGTCAGCAATCTGTTGCATCGATGGATTCTAAAGATCTAGGGAAGTGGATGAGTGACAAAAAATTAAGTGCATACCTTGATCGTGTCATCACAAAATATACTAAAAAATTTGAAGAGATTGGTTATATTCCAGTGGTAAAAACCAATGATACAATTGGAGGAAAAGGGAATGAGCGCCGTTATTGGTTAAATATTACAGAATATTCTCAGACCCAAAATGAAGAGGATCAAAAGCTTGATGAAGATAAAATCACTTATGAACGGGTAGATCCTTCAGAAATTAAATTGTCCTGGTTTTACCAGTATATTTTTAGAAATGGTGAAATAAAAAATAAAAGTATAAGAGGACTGTTTATGCTGATAGTTCTTTTTGGCGGTTTTATTTTATGGTCTTTATATGTTTGTGCATTTTCATTAGTTTTAGTGCGTGAAGGACAAAATTTCACCACTCTTGATCTGTTACTTATAGTCTGTCTAGTTGGGTTTTCTTACCTATCATTCAAATACTGGTACATTCCGTTATGGAATTTACCAGAGCATCGTGTCATTAAGGCACCTATGACGTTTATTTCACTTAAGGAAGATCATGCTGATATTGAGATGTATCGTGATAGAGAGCGGAATCAATTAACTCGAGTAACTCGGTTTAGAGGGACATGTCCGATTTGTTCAGCAGAGGTTGTACTTAGAACTGGTCAACCTGATCATAATTTGCCATTAGTTGGACGTTGCGTAGAAAGTCCTTTTGCGCATGTGTATAGCTTTGATCGCGTGCTAATGATTGGGAAGCAGTTAACTCAGTAATCATATTGAAATTAAGGGTGATCATTTAAATTAATGAACTATTCTCCTATTTTGACAATCAATACAAATCAAAAGAATCATGTTTATGTGGTTGGTGATTTACATGGTTGTTATAGCCTTTTGATACAAGAGCTCAAGAAAATAAATTTTGACTTTCAAAATGACGTACTGATTTGTACAGGTGATCTTGTAGATCGAGGCGAAGAAAACTTAGCCTGTATCTCCTTATTGGATGAACCCTGGTTTTATACCGTGCGTGGTAATCATGAGGAAATGTGTATCAAGTCAGCTCATGATTCTAAGATAAAAGATATTCATGCGCGTAATGGAGGGGAATGGTTTTATCAGTTATCACAGATACAGCGGCTAGAAATTATCGAGCGTTTTAAGCAGTTACCTTTGGTTATCGAAGTTCAAGTGGGACATAAAAAGATTGGTATAGTGCATGCTGATATAGATATCCATGAATGGAATACTTTTAAACAAGATATTAGTCAAGGTGACTATAAGATCTCGGGTATAACTTCTGCGTACAGCAATGCATTATGGGGAAGGGGGCGTATTCGTCAGCATTCCGCTCACTATGATATTGTTGAAGGTATTGATGAAATTTATCTAGGACACACCATTGTAAAAGAACACACTAAAATCGATAATTGTCATTTTATTGATGTCGGCTCTTCTTTTACCAAGAAGCTTTGTATTTTAAAAATTCAGTGATCTTGGTGATGTGGTAGGGGAGTTTGGTGGTGAAAAAAGTTCAATTGATCAAAAAAACAACATTTGAATCGTGTATCCTGACTTGTATCCTAAATTTTTATATTAATAATTAATCCATTAAAAACAATAGGGTAGGTGAATGTTTTCGTCCGTCTGGGCCCACCATATAAAACAACCACTTACGTGTACTAATCGTAAGTGGTTTTTTTGTTTTTAGATTCTGGTAAGCAAATAGTAAGCGGAATGAATCAACATTATTTTCCATTGGCTTTGATAAACAAACGATTTAAAAATAGAGTTTTCTGTAGGTACTCAAATTAAAGTGACAATTTGGTGGGTATAGGGCGGCCTAATATGGGCTATCACCGTCGTAGTTTGGTGGAAACTCAAAGGCCATGTATCAAATTATTAGGAGATAAGCTGACGGCAAGACATTTTTAAAGTCAGGTCAATGAAATTCATGCGCGTGTAGTAGTTCTGAATAGATTTACGGAATTGGGTAGACCTCACACCCAAGTTATCACTTAAATTTGAATGAATTGGGGAAAACTCAGCTTTTGAATGTCTATGCAACAAAGCAGCTTGAATTAGTTTTATCGTGCGTGATGGAACAAAACTATCAAACTGACAATAAAATAGAGGTTCACCGCGTTTTAAAATCAAATCTTTAGAAGTGTCATGCCATTCAAATGCCCACATCAATGGTCGAGGCCAAATGTGAATCCGAAAATGTCCACCAAAGATTGTGCTTGGTAATGGATTTTCATGGTAATGCCAAAGGCATCCAGTTAGGTGATATACACCACTTCATCAGCTATAAATCAATAAAGCAGTTTCAACGTGAGCATACGGTTAACTTATCTTGCCAAGCTATCCTATAAGTCTTAATTTGGTTTCCACTTAAAAACAAGTGGAGATTTAATCTACGAGCATGGATCTATATTCTGCAACACCTCCCGTTGCTAAAAACGTAGAACATATAGCAAAGAATTTAAACTCAGCATTGTAAAAGCCGTTAGGGGGTATTTTACAATGCTGCTAACACCTGCAAAGATCCTAAAACCTTGATTGCCTCGGTTGCATTGAAGCATGGTCTTAATACCAACCTCGTCAGCCGCTAGATCAAAATCTTCAGTCATCATGATGGTGTCGTGCAGGATCCTGTTTATGTGAAGCCAGCATTAATTGCTTTGCTTTATACAGCTGCGATCAGTCAACCTATTGATGTGATGATCACCCTGCATATCACTGTGCCGCATACCAATAACGTGAGCCAGTTAAAATGGCAGGCATCAGAAATACCTGCCTTGGCAGAATTACTCAAGGCGCTGGCAATATGATCCTTATCGATGAAATTTGGCTTTCTACCCAGCCGATGGGCATGTGTGCGGGGATGGGTACTGCTATGGCTCAGGTGCTGTGAGCCTTTGGCTACATCAAACCACATTGTGCCTACCTGTTCTGTAATGAATGTGGTCATCGCATGAAAGTGCTAGTGCATGATGACCTGGGCATCTGGCTCTGAGCCCGACGGTTGGAACAAGGCAAATTTCACTTGGTTTAAGTTCACCAAGGTGAAACAGTAGCTCTCAGTCCAGAACAGTTACAGGCACTGATCCGAATATGGCTTAAACCAGCATGAAAAAATTGAGTAGTCAATAAAAACTTAAAAATTTGCACAAGAAAGTGCATTAAAAAATCTTTTAAGTGTAACTTCCATTTGGAAGTTACACTTTCTGTTTTGTTAATTGTATTAACTCAAAATAATCCAGATAATAGACTTCTTGTGTTAGTCAAATTTTAAATAGCCGAAAGCTATATTTTATGAGGTTTTAGCCAATTCAAAAATTAGATAAAACTATACTTTCGCAAGAGATCTAATATATATTATAAAAATTTAGCTTCAAATTGATTTGCAAAACTCATAATCAAGATTAGAAAACACCTGTCTATTACGTTTATATTCACCTGTATGTTCATATTGAAGTACACCATTAGCATCATATTCTTCATGATGTATAATTGCAGAATCTTGTTTGCTACAATTAAGTTGTACTTGTTCATATTGAAATCTAGTGGCTTCACTATTATTTTTTACAGACATTACATAATAGTCATAAGCATCAGGATATTTTTGATTTACTTTTACAGAATTTGGTTTCTTAAAAACATAATAAGCTATTACTTTAGGGGTATTGCCATCCATAAATTTATCGTAATTTGAATAGGCTTTGTTGCACAAACCTATCTGTAAAGGCTTTTTCAGCGATATAATTTTCAAATGAAGAAGCCTACACACAAAATCTACCGCACAACCAATTGGCCCGCATATAACCGAGCACTCATGAGTCGCGGAAATATTGCCATTTGGTTTGATCCTGCTACGCAATGGTATGCTCCATCAAAAGGCAAACAAGGGCGAAATCAAACCTACTCCGACGCAGCTATCCAATGCTGCTTAATGATTAAATCCTTATTCCATCTATCTTTACGTATGGTCACTGGCTTTGTGCAAAGTCTGATTAAACTTTGCGGATTAAATTGGACCGCACCAGATTACAGTACGCTTTGTAGAAGACAAAAGCATATTGATATTGCAATCAACTACCAAAAAAGTAGCGATGGGCTGCATCTACTCGTAGACTCTACAGGCATGAAGTTTCTAGGTGAGGGCGAATGGAAACGCAAGAAACATGGAGCTGAATATCGTCGCCAATGGCGTAAACTACATATTGGTATAGATGCCAAAACCCTACAAATACGCGCTATTCAGCTCACAACCAATAATGTCAGTGATTCACAGGTGCTTGGTGATTTACTTAATCAGATTCCACAAGATGAGCAGATTGACTCTGTTTATACCGATGGAGCTTATGACACCAAGCAATGCCGTCAGGTCATTGCAGATCGGCAAGCACATGCGGTGATTCCACCTAGAAAAAATGCGAAACCATGGAAAGATACAAAGAGTAGCTCGCTAGAGCGAAATGAATTACTTCGAACAGTTAAACGTTTAGGCAGGACATTATGGAAAAAATGGTCAGGCTATCATCGCCGCAGTTTGGTGGAAACCAAGATGCATTGCATCAAATTATTAGGCGATAAATTAATGGCAAGAAGCTTTCCTAGTCAGGTGAATGAAATTCATGCACGTGTAGCAGTCCTCAACCGATTTACGGAATTAGGTCGACCACTTACCCAAGTTACGCCTTAAATTTGGCTCAATTAGGGGCGCTTTGCATTTCAAATCTTTGTGCAACAAAGCCCTGTAAAAGTATGGGATATAGTGGAAAAAATGGATGTAAACCTTAAATGAGTTTAATAACGAAAAACATATATTTAATTAAACAGTGATGAATGGCTAATGATTAATGGTGCAGGTTTTTTTTCTTTATTATTTTTACTTATCCCTTTAAATTTTTTAATAAGTAAAAAAATATTAAAGAAAAGAAAAATTTTTTTTAATGTGATTTTATTGTTGAATTTATTTTTTACTGTTTATTGCTTATTACTTATTTTTTATTTTTTTGGCTTAGTGATAGAGGAGCAAGATTATAATATAGTTCATGATTTTTATTTAAATTATGATTTAATTTTGATTTTTATTTCAGGGGGAGTGCAAGTATTAATTATGCATATGATTTTTAAATTTTTCTTTAAAGATGAATATTTAAAAAATTTCATTACTTTTTTAATGCTTTATTCTGCACCTGTAATTTTAATGATTTTAATTAAAATGTATATAGATTATGTCTGATCGAAAATGAAATTTTTTGTTACACAAAAGAAGATCTATTCAAGATTATTTATAATACACCCACAGGAAAAAGACCAGATCCATCAACTTATTTGAGTCCTGCTTATATTAAGGACTGGAATGATTCTTGGAGTGAGGGGGCAATTCGATTTGCTTCGAAATCACAAGTTGAAAAATATGGAACCATTGGTTCGAATGAAGCCTTCGTGATTCCAAAGACTGTATTTGATAATTTATTAAAAGAGTCTAATGGAAATTTAGCTTACATTGAAAAAAAATTAAGCTTGTCAGATGGTTATCTTTCATCTAATTCAACTGGAGCATATTTGATTAAGCAGCAGGATGGATTTGAAGTTAAACTTCCTACAGGAAATGAAGGTGGTGCAAACGTTCAATGGCTTCCAGGAGGTAAAACTTTAAATGGAACTAGGGAAGGAATTTTGGATCTAAAAAATAGCGGTCTTAAATTTGAGGAAGTAAGTTGACAGAAATAACTAATCATGCGAAAAAGTTTTTTTAGTTAACAGATGTTCACACATGCCTCGAATTGTTTCTGTACCACTTAGTTTAGAACAGCGAGAACGACTCATTTTTCTGGCCAAGCATGCAAAACATTGGCGTGAAAGACAACGTGCCCAAACTATTCTCTGGCTTTCTGAAGGTAAAAGTGTTGCGGAAGTTGCCACTCTACAAGAACGTATCCCAGAAACCATAAGGCTACAACGCCGACGTTGGGAATTGTATGAGTTTGAATCGATTAAAGAAGGTCATCGCTCAGGTCGGCCCAATACATTGATCTCAGACTATCAGGCA
This sequence comes from Acinetobacter sp. A2, assembly GCF_048537555.1. NCBI lineage: Bacteria > Pseudomonadati > Pseudomonadota > Gammaproteobacteria > Moraxellales > Moraxellaceae > Acinetobacter > Acinetobacter sp. A2. The sequence goes on along the minus strand of NZ_CP183239.1, from coordinate 1,687,445 downwards.
AAAATCCTAGATTGGGTCAATACAAGTCCACTCAATGCAGAACAAATCCGAGTCAAACTACATGAAGAATACGAAGTGTCCGTGTCTGTTGAAACCATTCGTAAGTTTTTACGTGATTCAGGTATGGTCTTCAAGCGTACCCGTCATAGCTTGAAAAAAAAGAGATCCGATTGCATTTGAACAAGCAACACAGCAGATTGAAAAATTACGAGAGCAAGCGGCACGTGGTGAAATTATATTAGGTTATGTTGATGAAACAGGGTTTTCATCTACACCTGATAACCGCTATGCGTGGACAAAGATAGGTGATGTTCATGCGGTTGATGCAATAAGATTAAAACGAGTTAATGTCATGGGGTGTTTGCTTTCAACGGGGAAACTGGTGACAAGTTGTTTACAAGAGTCAGTTACAAGCACTTGGTTTTATGCCTATTTAACTGGAATAGCTCAACAAGTAAAACAGACTTATAACCTTCCATTGGTTCTTATTGTTGATAATGCCTCGATTCATAGAAGTAAAAAGATGGCTGATTACAGAGAGCTACTTAAAAGTAACTTTTCGACGAATTTGTATTTTATTCCAGCTTATAGCCCTGAGTTAAATCGAATCGAGATGGTATGGAAGCAGATGAAATATTATTGGCGAGATTTTCAAGTCATGACAGCTGATAAAATAGAGCAATGGGTGGAGAGAGTATCAAACCAATTCGGAAAAGAATACATGTTTACTTTTTAATGACAGCTTAATGCATCATTCCTGTTTTTAACAGTTTAAGGAAATGACACAGTTTTTTGAACACTACCCTTTTTTATTTAAGTTAGGCCACCTGACCTAACGGGTTAATCTTATCATAGTACATTGCTTCATAATCAAAAGGCGATACATAACCCAGTGCACGGTGTACACGTTTTTTATTGAACCAATCTACCCAGTTGAGTGTCGCAAGTTGTACATCCGCTAAACCTTGCCAATCTGCTTTTAAATATTCAATCACCTCTGTTTTGTATAAGCCATTCACCGTTTCAGCCAAAGCATTATCGTATGAATCACCCGTTGTACCGACTGATGCTCGTAAATTTGCTGCTTCTAAACGATTGGTATAGCGAATAGAAAGATATTGAACACCTCTATCTGAATGATGAATTACATTCTTTGGCATGCCTCGATCGTGCAATGCTTGCTCCAATGCATCGAGCACCGTATCTGTATTCATCCGTGTAGATACTTTCCATCCAACAATTGCTCGTGAGAACACATCAATAATAAATGCGGTGTAGACCCAGCCAGAATTGGTTTGAATATACGTAAAGTCACTGACCCATAATTGGTCAGGTCGATCAGCACTAAAATTCCGTTTCACTAAATTACCTGCCCGTTTTTGATCATCTCGGCTACGGGTAGTTTGTTTGTTCTTACCACGCCAAACACCTTGTATATCTAGCTTTTGCATCAATCGAGCAACTGTACAACGTGCAATAACATAACCCTCACGTTTCAATTGTTGCCAAACTTTACGTACACCATATCGACCTGAACTTTCTTTCCAAATTCGTTGAATTTGTTCAGCATGATGCTCATCATGTAGATCTCGTTTCGCTCGATGTTCTGGATTGTCAGCGAGATCTAAAGTTCGGTAATAGGTTGAAGCTGCGATCGGTAAAATCCTACAAATCGCATCAACACCATATAAGTCTTTATTGTTATGGATGAAATCCACCATTATTTGTGTGGGCGGTCGAGCTCCGCCTGGGCGAAAAAAGCGGCTGCTTTACGTAGAATTTCATTCGCACGTTGCAGTTCTTTATTTTCGCGTTCGAGTTGTTTGATACGTTCTTGGTCTGAAAGCTGCTGTACTTTAACTGGATTTTGTTTATCTAAATATTTTTGATACCAAACACGTAGTGTTTCAGGAGTACAGCCAATCTTAGGAGCTATTGCTGTGATTGCAGCCCAATTCGATGGATAATCTTTTTCGGATTCAATCAATAATTGAACCGCTCTTTCTCTGATTTCAGGGGTATATTTTGGTTTTGTCATTGGAACATTCTCTCAAGAAAGTTGGTCTCCGACAAACCCGGTACGGTTCAATAAAAACTTTTCTTGATGAAAGTCAAATCTATGAATTCATACTATAAGCCTTAATTTAGTCCCCACTTAAAAACAAGTGGGGACTAAATTTATGACTACAAATAATCAGACATTCATCGCATATCTTGTGAAAAAACGAAGACCTCACACCCAAGTTGTTACTTAAATTTGAATATATTAGGGGGAAATTAGCTGTTGAATCTTTATGCAACAAAGCCATTTTCATATATATTTAACTAAGAATTAATTATTCGATTAAAAAACTTTCTTTTAATCTGGCTTGGAGAATGGAATTGCTTGTTACCCACTATAAGCCTTGGATCATGATCATACTACTGGTTTTAGCTGTCAGTTTTGCTACATATCGCTGGTGGCAAGGACCATTGCTGCCTAGTTATGAAGTCGTATCTAGTCCATTGATTCAAACAGTTGTCGCTTCAGGACGGGTAGAGAAAGTATCTCGGACTCAGATTGGTAGTGAAATTACAGGGGTTGTTCTTGAGCGATTGGTTCAAGAGGGAGATCGGGTCTCTCGAGGGGATATTCTTTTAGTACTGAAATCTGATGAAATTTCAGCGCAAGTGCGGCAGGCAGAAGCTGAATTAAAAGAACTCGAAACCACTAGACGCCCGCAAGCAGAAGTTGATTTAGCGAATGCCAAAGTACAATTAGAACAGGCTCAAAGAGAGGCGTTACGCAGACGAAATACCGAATCAGGAATATTATCAGCAGAGGAAAGGGAGAAATCGATAGAGGCAGAAAGACTCGCCCGTAATAATTTGGAATCAGCTCGATTAAAAGTTGCTTCACTTGCCCCAAATAAAGTTGAAGAGACAAAATTACGCGAACGACTCGCTGCACTACAAGCGCAACTTGCCAAGACCAAAATTCGTGCAGAAGTTTCAGGTATTATTTTAACGCGTAATGTTGAGCCAGGGGATCTGGTACAACCGAGTCAGACTCTCTTCACTATTGCACTGGATGGTGCGACTGAAATACGAGTGCCATTTGATGAACGAAATTTACCACTGCTGGCTTTACAACAAAAAGCCGCAGTGATTGCAGATGCCTATCCAAATCAATCTTTTCCTGCCCATATTAATTTTATTGCTCCAAGTATTGATGCTCAACGTGGCACAGTAGACGTCCGATTAACAGTTGATCCAGTCCCAGGTTTTCTGCGTCAAGACATGACGGTATCGGTAAATGTTGAAACCAACAAGCGCGAGCGAACCTTGGTCATTCCAAATGATGCTTTAAGCAGTATAAGTGGCAACAAGGCTATGGTTATTTTAGTAAGAGATAGAAAAATTCAACGTCATCCTATCACACTGGGTTTACGTGGTTTGGTTATGTCTGAAGTTGTAGCTGGAGTGAAAGAAGGTGATCACGTCCTTACCGATGCAGAATCAGTGCTTAAAGATGGAACTCGTGTCCGAATAGAGAAAACTAAACGTGTTTTCCAGAGTCAAACGGATCAGAAAAATAGCAAAAATGAATTACCGGTGAAATTCGATTGAAAAACTTTTTTAGGCGACTTTGGACCGAGTGGACCATCGCAATCAGTTTTTTGCGAGAGGGTCGCACACAGTCGATGATGATTACCATTGGCGTCGCGGTGGGGGTAGCGGTCATTGTGTTCATTAGCGCCTTAATTCAGGGTTTACAATCGAATATTGTAGAAAGGACTTTAGGGACACAAGCGCATATTCGTTTGCTCTCACCAGATGAGGTGAATCATATTGTGCCACCAGCAGCAGGAACACTTCAGTTGTTACTAGAAGATCAGCGTGCACAACGCTTACGTTCTATTAATAATTGGCAGCAGATTACTGGGACTTTAGATCATTTACCGGTGTTGACTGCGGTTTCTCCTGTGGTCTCTGGTCCTGCATTTGTACAGCGCGGAGATGCAATTCAATCTGTTGCATTGGTTGGTATCAACCTTGAACGTTATCAACAGATTATTCCGTTGAAGCAATATATGGTGAGTGGTGAATTACGGGTCAGTGCGGATAATGTATTAATTGGGCGTCAATTAGCCAAAGATTTGGGTGTGCAAGTCGGGAGCAAATTAAGATTAGATACTGGGCAACAGAAAAATGCAGTGGTGAATATCTCTGGAATATTTGAACTGGGCGTGCGTGAATTGGATGCGCGCTATGTCTATCTGGATTTGAAACAGGCGCAATCTTTACTTAATTTGCCTGGTGGGGTCACAGTGATTGATCTGACGATCCAAGATATTTTTCAGGCGGAGCAAATTGCCTCACAAGTTGGACGCCTGGCTGGATTAAAAGCAGAAAGCTGGATTGAAACCAATGCTCAATTAATGAATGCGATTACCGCTCAAAGTCTTTCGACCAACATGATTATTGTTTTTGTAGGGATTTCAGTCGCTTTTGGAATTGCCAGTGTGATGTCGGTGAGTGTGGTGCAACGGACTCGGGAAATCGGTATTTTACGTGCAACTGGGGCTACACAAACGCAAATTTTAAGAGTTTTCTTATTTCAGGGAGCAATTTTTGGTCTGCTTGGTTCGATGCTTGGTAGTGTTGTCAGTTATTGTCTAATTTGGGGATTTAATCAGTTTGGTCCTGGCTTGTTTTATATTTCGATTTCAATCAAGCTTATCTTGTCAGCATTATTCTTGGCGACTTTAACGGGAGTTTTGGCTGCTGCAATACCATCCCGTCGGGCTGCTGCACTCGATCCTGTGGAGGCAATTCGTCATGTCTGATTCATCTGAGGAAGTACTACGTTTAGAAGCATTGCGAAAGTCCTATAATGTTGGGCAACCTAATGAAGTGGAGGTATTACATGGAATTGACCTGTGTATTCAACGGAATGACTTTGCTGCATTAATTGGTCCTTCTGGTTCAGGCAAAAGTACTTTACTGAATATTCTTGGCTTATTAGATCAGCCTAGCTGTGGTGAGTTGTACTTGTTGGGTCAGGCAACAAGTCGTATGGATGATAGGGCTCGGACAGCATTACGTGGCAACAGTATAGGTTTTGTGTTTCAATTCCATCATCTTATACAGGCCTTTACTGCCTTAAATAATGTGCTTATGCCATTAATGCTGAAGCAAGGTAAGCCAGATCAATCTGCGTTGCAATATGCCCATGAATTATTGGCCGCTGTAGGGTTAGATAAGTTCGCTGACCGTAAACCCAATGAGCTTTCTGGAGGGCAACAGCAACGCATAGCGATTGCACGTGCACTGATTACTCAGCCTGCACTATTGTTGGCCGATGAACCGACAGGTAATCTTGATACTCAAACTGCTGCGGAAATGTTTGAATTATTTCGTAAAGTTCATCGCGAACATGGCTGTGCAGTATTATTGGTGACTCATGATCCTAGATTATCGGCAACCTGTGATCGAACCATTAATTTGGTGGATGGGAGAATTCAGAGTGATTCCAAAAAATGATATAAGCTCAGTGTGGATGTGAATCACGTATCTGGGAAAAGCAGTTCAAAGCATATACCTTCTGCGCTATTAATCGCCTGATACATCCCTTGATGAAGCGTCATAATAGATGCCACAATGGATAGTCCCAAACCACCTGTTTGATGATAACTTTGTCTACTGGAACTGCATTGATAAAATCGCTCAAAGATATGCGGCAAATGTTCCGGGGCAATTTCTAAACCACTGGTCACGACCGATAGCGCAATCATAGGCAGTTTGTTGATGATCTTTCGATAGCTATGCACATAAATAGTCCGGTGCTTGCCGCCATGAATCAGGGCATTGGAGAGCAGATTATACAGAGCTTGTTGTAACTGTTCTGGATCTGCCAATAGCTCAGTTGCCTCAAGCTTTAAAACAAAATTGCAGTGTTGTTCTTCGGCTTGATACTCAAAAATGCTGAAGATATTTTCTATAAAGGATTGAAGTTGGATTTTTTGTCTGTTTAAGCAAACCTTCTGCGCATCTGCACGTGCCAGAAATAACATGCTGTCAATCATTCTTTTTAAGCGTTGATAGTCCTCTAGGTTGGAAATCAGCACTTCCTGATATTGTACGGGACTGCGTTCACTCATGAGTAAAATTTCGGTTTGTCCTATTAAATTATTCAATGGTGTTCTAAATTCATGCGCAATGTCTTCTGAAAAACGATTCAGCTGGCTATATCCCAGCTCAATACGGTCGAGCATGGCATTGATATCGGAGGCTAGTTGTGCAATCTCTTGAGGGGGATAGGGCAGATTGAGTCGCTGTTCAAGTTGCTGAATATTTATCGCATGGGTTTGTTCTCGCAGGGTTCTTAATACTTTTAATCCCAGATGGCTAGCAATAGCACAAAGGATGAAAATCGCCAAGATACCTGTGAAAACATAAATGACAAGGCTCTTTTGAAAAGGTGCAATGATGCCTAAACGTTCAGACCACTGTTTGCCTGCAATTAACAGATACGGCTGGCGATTAATTTGAATAGTTTTCCAGGCAATGCGGGTGGGATAAGCATGCGCCGATAAATCTTGGAATTGAATTTGGGGCTGATGGGTAAATTCAGGTAGAGGAATGCCAAGAGGATTAATGCTGATCAGCGCCTGATCACCCTGAATCAATAAAAACAAATTATCCTGATTTCCCAACATGTTTTGATACAGCTTCGGGCGAGCGATAATCTGTTCAATATTGCTACTGTCTTGTAGTAATATTTCCAGTCGCTCAATTCGCTCAATCAAAGCCCTATCTTGCTGAGCAATTAAAATCTGGTTGATACCCAGATAGGTCATAAATGCTACACCGCACAAGACCATTGCAGCACACCCTGTAACCAAGAGTGTTAATCGGAGTTCTAGCGAACGAATCGGTTTCAACATTATTTCTCTGCCGAAATTTTATAGCCCAAACCGCGAACAGTATGAATTAACTTTATATCATGTCCCTCATCAATTTTACTACGTAAACGCCTTACCGCTACATCAATAAAATTGGTATCGGTATCAAAATTGATCTGCCAGACTTCAGAAGCTATTTGCCTGCGCGTAATAATTTCATTCGGATGGCGCAGCAGAAAGCGCAAAAGGTTGAATTCTTTTCTACTGAGTTCTATCGACTGCTCGTTACGCCAGACTTTATGATGGATCAAATCCAATTTCAGATTGGCAATTTCTAATTGGTTTTCCTGTGCATACTGCTGGCGCCTAAGTAGACTTTTAATTCGGGCCAGTAATTCAATATAAGAAAAAGGCTTGGCCAGATAATCATCGGCGCCCAGTTCCAAACCTTTGACCCGATCAATCACCTGATCTTTTGCTGTAAGAAAAATGACCGGAATTTGGGAAAATTGTCGCAAGACTTTCAGGACTGCCCAGCCATCAATATCGGGCAACATTACATCTAATATGACTAGGCTATATGCATGCATCTTTAACTTTTCCAAACCTTCTAGTCCTGAATGGACGCATTGTGCCTCATAGCCAGATTCATTTAACCCTTTAACCAGATATGAGGCGATCTTCGCTTCATCTTCGATAATTAGAATACACATTTTGTTCAGACTCATTTTAAAGATGACAACTTTGTAATGTGATTGTCATCCTTCAAATCATTCAGGTTGTATAAGATTTTTAAAACTTAATTCAGGGCAATCATGATGAACAAACTCAAAGGGCTTATTGCAACAGTAATGCTGATGAGTAGCAGTACTTTTGCACAATCCGTTCAATTCAATCAAGTTTATTCACTTGATTCTCAGTCAGCACGAACTCTTACGGATGCTGCGGTGACTGCGTGTCAAAAAATACAGCACAATATCGCTGTGGTGGTGGTGGATCGGGGCGGAAATACGTTAATGGCAAACAGGCATGAAACTGTCGGACCGCATAATTTGGGCGCAGCTGAAAAGAAAGCCTATACCGCCTTATCGACCAAAACGGCGACTATGTTGTTAAGTCAAAATGCCAATGAAAACAAGGATGCAAAAAATTTAACCACCTTATCTAATCTACTGCTGTTGGGTGGCGGCCTACCTGTGAGTTATGAAAATCAGGTGGTCGGTGCCATTGGCGTTGCCGGAGCAGGGGGTGCAAAAAATGACCATTACTGCGCTGAAACAGCTGTTAAGTCTATTTTCAATCCTTAAGGAATTCATCATGTTTAAAAAATTATTGCCACTTTCAACACTATTGTTGACCTCAATGACTTTCGCACAAACTAACCCTTTAAGTGTGCATGTGTTGAATCTAGAAAATGGTCTACCCTCAGCTCAAGTCGAAGTGGTACTCGAAAAAAGTACTGGGAATAAATGGGTGAAGTTAAATCAGCAATATACTGGTCCTAATGGCCGTATTACTGGATTGTTTCCTGAAAATCAGAAGCTTGAAGCCGGTATTTATAAAGTTACTTTTAAAACTGAGGACTGGTTTAAAAAAAATAAGCAAGATACTTTCTTTCCTGAAGTTCCTGTAATTTTTAAGGTAGATGGAAGTGTCAGCCATTATCATATTCCTCTACTTTTAAGTCCTTATGGATATTCGACTTATAGAGGTAACTAAGACTTAACAGGGCTAGTTTAACTAGCCCTTTTATTCGTGCTGAGTCCGTAAACTAGAGAAAAATCACAAAAAATTCATGATCGTATTATTATGCTTTTAATCAGTTCAAACTTGATAAAGCTTATTGACGCTTCATGATGATTAAAAACGAGAATGGTATGAATCAATTTTCTGAAAAAGACTTATCTAGAATTATAGAAATGGCTTGGGAAGATCGAACCCCTTTTGAAGCTATTTTATGTGAGTATGGTTTAAATGAAGCCGCGGTGATCCGCTTGATGCGGCAAAATATGAAACTCAGTAGCTTTAAAATGTGGCGTGCACGCATGACTGGTCGAAAAACCAAACATCTGCAGCTGCGTTCACCCGAAGTGATACGGGCCTATTGTTCACGGCAATACAAGCGTTTCTAAGCGTTTGATTTTGACCGCTGTCTGGACTCACGTTTACATCGTTCAGAACAGTATCTGACTTCCTCCCAGCAGCGTTGCCATTTTTTGCGCCAAGTAAAAGGACGCAAACAGTGCATACAGATTTTTTCAGGAAAATGCTGTTTTTTCATCGTTTATAACTCATTGATCCGGCTAAGAAGCTGCTGGGCATGGCTGATGATTTGCTGCCGATCTTTCAGTTTGTCCAGCTGCCGATAGATCATACCCATACGTGGATGCGTACGGAATGTCACCTCATGCCGGCTCATAAAATACCAGTACAGGCTGTTGAACGGACAGCTGTCTGGCTCGGTACGGGTTTTGACATTGTAGCTGCAGTGCTTGCAGTAATCCGACATCTTATGGATGTAATTACCCGAAGCGGCATAGGGTTTACTAGCCATCAAGCCGCCATCGGCATGCATCACCATGCCCAGCGTATTCGGCAGTTCCACCCATGCATAGGCATCGGCATAGACTGCCAGATACCACTCACTGATCTGCTGTGGGTCTACACCAGTTAATAAAGCAAAATTACCAGTCACCATCAAACGCTGGATATGATGCGCAAAGGCATGCTGAAAGGTATTGCGGAAACACTCCGCCATACAGTTCATCCGGGTACGGCCAGTCCAGTAAAATTGCGGCAGCAGCGCTGAGTCCTGTAGTGCATTGCGGCTGGCATATTCCGGCATGTACAGCCAGTAAATTCCGCGGACATATTCGCGCCAGCCGAGAATCTGCCGGATAAAACCTTCGACTGCATTTAACGGTGCATGACCGGCATGGTAGGCCGCTTCTGCGGCATCACAGACTTCTCTGGGCAGCAGCAGGCCGCAGTTCAGATAAGGCGAGAGCAGGCTGTGAAACAGTGTGTCTGCTCCCTGCACCATAGCATCCTGATAATCGCCAAAATGCGGCAAACTGTGATCAATAAAATGGTGCAGTGCACGCAGGGCATTGTTGTGCGTGGTGGCCCAGCGGAAATCGTCAAGGCTACCGGGGTGATGGGAAAACTCGCGTTCAACCAGTTCCAGTACATCCAGATCAATCTGATCGCGTTCAAAGTGCAGTGGCGCGGTCAATGGTGGACTGCCTGACCAGGCCTTGCGATTGGCACTGTCATAGTTCCACTGTTGTCCAAGCGGCTGCTGTCCCTGCATCAAGTAGCCGGTCTGCTTGCGCATTTCCCGATAAAAATATTCCATACGGAGTGTCTGGTAACGGCTGGCCCAGTGCCGGAACTGCTCTGGACTGCAGAAAAAACGCTCGTCATTCAGACACTGTATCGGCAGTTGCAGATGCTGGCTCCACTGCTGTTCAATCTGCTGCTGCAAGCGGTATTCTCCGCATTGGGTCATGACCAGTTCTGTGACGGGGAACAGCTGTTGCTGTGCCTGCACAAAATCCAGCAGGCTACGAATCGGACTGCCGGATTGAAAAGCATGATAACGTACACGCCAGCCTTCTGCTTTGAGTTCTTTAGCAAAATGACGCATGGCGCTAAAAATCAGGGCAATTTTCTGCGGATGATGGGCGACATAAGTGGCTTCCTCAACCACTTCGGCCATCAGGATCACATCCCGGGTACGGTCCAGTGCTTTGAGCGTAGCAAGCTGATGATGAAGCTGGTCACCCAGAATTAAACCGAAACGCATAGCCACTCCAGACCTGATCAAAGATAGCGAAGTGTAAATCTAGGCAGTTCAATTTTTTGTGAAAATAAAAATCACCCCACATGTTGAGCCAATTCAACTCGGCTAAATGATCGTCTTGGATTACATACATTGCACAGAAATTATGCTTGCTGCAATAACAAACCGTTCATCTCTATAACGCTAAGCCAGTTGATGAAACTTACTTTTCATGATTTCTGAGTTCATAATTGATGTGAAAATTATGTGATTTTAATCAAAAAGATACAAATTATTATGGTTGTAATTCAGGCAACGTGCGCCTAGTATCTTCCGTGAAGTTACTCCATGTAAGCTTCCTTAGTTTTGTCCCATACACCACCAGTATGGGATTTTTTTTAATCAGGGAATTCTCACGAGCATGCATTCAAAAGCGTATATTTTTAGACAGCAGCAATTGCTGGTGGATGATCATTTCCAGTTGCCGCAAGTGGAAAGACTGCAGCACGACCTGAACCTGTCGGAAAATGGCCAGGTCATTGCACGCGATCTAAAAGAAGATGAAATAGTGCCCGAAGGTTATCAGCTGGTTCCGATCCGGCAGCTGGTGCAAGTCTGGAACAGACCACAATTTGAACAGGCCAGTCGTGCAGTACAGTTACTGGAATGGCGCCGTAACCACCGCTTTTGCAGTAAATGCGGCCATGCCACCCAGCAACATGCCAGCCAGTATGCCATGGTCTGTCCATCCTGTGGCTATAACCAGTATCCACGGGTGAATCCCTGTGTGATTACCATCATTACCCGGGGCAAAGATGAAATTTTACTGGCAAAAAATGCCCGCAATAAAACCCAGATGTACAGTCTGATTGCTGGATTTGTCGAAGTGGGCGAAACCTTGGAGGAGGCAGTACGCCGTGAAACGCTAGAAGAAGTGGGGCTACAGATCAAAAATATTCAATATCTGGCCAGCCAGCCGTGGCCGTTTCCCAGCAATCTGATGATGGCCTTCAAGGCAGAATATCATACAGGGGACATTCAAATTCAGGAAAATGAACTGAGCGATGCGCAGTTTTTCAAATTTGATCAGTTACCCGAAATTCCGTTCAAGGGCAGTATTGCCTATGCCATGATTCAGCATGTGATGCATGGTACCCCTGTGGCAGATGACAGCAAAGAATGGCTTTAACCCGGAAACCAGTCTAGGACTTTTTTAGCAGCACGCCTCCTGAATCACATCATTTCGTCTTCACGCTTTGTTCACATGCTGTTGAGTTATCTTAAGCCTAAAATCAAACAAGGCTAAAAAATGAAGATGCTATTCAAGTCTGTTTTGGCAGCGACAACGCTGGCGATAATCAGCTTAAGCTTTACTACGCAAGCTGAAACGGTTCCACCTCAGGCAGTCGATCAGGTAGATATCCAACGGTATGCGGGCAAGTGGTATGAAATTGCGCATCTACCGATGTATTTTCAGCGTAAATGCGTATCGAATATCTCGGCACAATACACTGTCAATGCCGATCAGACTATGGGCGTATTAAATAGCTGCCGGATTGAAAATGGTGAAATGATCAGCTCTGAAGGGGTGGCCTATCCGCAAAATCAGGGCAACAGCAAACTAAAGGTCAGCTTTTTGCCGCCAGGTTTAAGATGGATTCCGTTTACCAGAGGGCATTACTGGGTATTACGCGTGGATCCGGAATATAAAGTGGCACTGGTCGGTGGACCGAGTACCAAATACCTGTGGATTTTATCGCGTGAACCGCAACTGGATGAAGCCATCTATAAGTCTTATCTGGAGACAGCAAAATATTATGGTTATGACGTGACAAAACTTATCAAATTGCCACATTAGTCTGTTACCCTTTTGCCGAACTCATTAGTCTCTCTACAGTTCGGCTTTTTTTTATTTCACTTCACATAAAATTCATATCTGACTGATTAGACTCATCAAATGGAATAAAGACAGTCGCTTGAAATAGGAAGAGTCCATGTTGAAAAGTCTGATGCGATGGATAGACAGCTGGTCTACACCCACAGCGCCCAAAACCCTGACTGCTGAAAATAGTAAAATTCAGTGGTTCAGAATTTTACCCTTTATTCTACTGCATCTGGCCTGTCTGGCAGTATTCTGGGTGGGGGTATCGTGGTTTGCACTGGGTTTCATGCTCGCATTCTACCTAATCCGCATGTTTTCCATTACGGCCTTTTTTCATCGCTATCTGTCACATAAAACTTTTCAGACTTCGCGTCCGGTGCAATTCCTGTTTGTGTTAATTGGAACTATGAGTGCACAGCGTGGTCCGCTATGGTGGGCGGCCCATCACCGTTATCACCACCGCTATACCGATACACTACAAGATCCACACTCCTCAACACATGGTTTTTGGTACAGCCATGTCGGCTGGTTTTTAAATGAATATAATTTTGCCACGCGTAAAGAAGTGATCAAGGACTGGCTGAAATATCCGGAACTGATCTGGCTGGACCGCTTCAGTTTAATTGTGGTGCTGCTGACCGCGGGCGGGATTTATGCGCTAGGGGAGTGGCTGGCCATCACCTGGCCGCAACTTAGTACCTCCGGCCTGCAATTGCTGGTCTGGGGATTTGTGGTCTCCACTGTGTTATTGCTCCATGCCACTTTGTGTATTAACTCACTGGCGCATCATTACGGCAGCCGGGATTTTGATACGGACGATCACAGCCGCAACAACTTATTCTTGTCCATCATTACCTTGGGCGAAGGCTGGCACAACAATCACCATTATTATGCCGGCAGTACCCGGCAGGGTTTTTACTGGTGGCAGATTGATGTGACCTATTACTTGCTGAAACTCATGTCCTGGCTGGGACTGGTCTGGGGCCTCAAGCCCATTCCGGCACGGATTTATGAAGCCAGTAAAATCGCTCAGGCTCGAAAACATAAAAAAGCTGCTACTGCCGACACTCACACGATTCAATCGAAGGAATCACCATGAAAATTGCAATTATTGGTTCAGGTATTTCCGGTCTGTACGCTGCCTGGAAACTCAGCAAAGTGCATGAAGTCACAGTCTTTGAAAAGAATAACTACTTTGGTGGTCATACCGATACCCATCAGCTGAATATCGAGGGTGAACAGGTTGCGGTGGATAGTGGCTTTATTGTGTTTAATGAGCATAACTATCCGCTGTTTTGCTCGATGCTAAAAGAACTAGGGATTCAATCGCAAAGCAGTGACATGGGCTTTTCGGTGAATAATCAGGTCAGTGGCTTACAGTATAATCCTTCAAAAAAATTCTCGCTGTTGTTCCGACCTCAAAACTTTCTTAATACTGATTTTCGCGCGATGTTGTCGGATCTGTTCCGTTTCTATGCAGCCAATAAAGATCTGGATGTGGAACAGGTCGATACACAGCTCAGTATTGATGATTATTTAAATCAACATGGTTATAGCGATGCCTTTCGTCAGGAACATCTCTATCCGATGTGTGGGGCGCTATGGTCCTGCCCGGTCGAGCAAGCTGGACAGATTCCGTATAAGTTTGTGGTGAGCTTTTTCCAGCACCATCGCATGTTGCAGCTGAAAGACCGGCCATTATGGCTCACGGTCAAGGGGGGATCAGCTCGCTACGTTCGCGCCATTCAAGCCCAGGCGAATATCACCTTCCGCAAAACGGGTGTTCTGCATGTATCCCGGAGTGCCAATGATGTGCTGGTTGAAACGACACAGGGCAGCGAACGTTTTGACTGGGTTGTATTTGCCAGCCATGCTGATGACAGCCTGGAACTGCTGAAAGACCCGACCGCGCAGGAGCTGGACGTGCTAGGCAAGTTCCGCTATCAGGATAACCGCATGGTGGTACATTCCGATACCTCTATCATGCCCAAATCCCGTCGCCAGTGGGCCAGCTGGCATGTACACGTCACGCCGACTCAGGCCACTGAACAGACGCCATTCCAGCACAGTGGCACACATTATGGCTTTAGCTACTGGATGAACCAGTTGCAGAACCTGAACTGTAAAACCCAAGTCTTTGCCACCCTGAATCCTAATTTTGCCCTGAATCCGAAAAAAGTCTGGGTAGAACGACATTACCGTCATCCAGTGTTTGATGCCCCGGCGATTGAAGCACAGCAACGCTGGGTCGAGGTCAACGGCCAAAACCGCACTTCATACTGTGGTGCTTACTGGGGCTGGGGCTTTCATGAGGATGGGGCGCGTAGCGCATCATGGGTAGTCGATCAGCTATTGAAACAGGCCGAACAGGCCGCCTAGGAGCACATGATGCAGATGTATCCACTGGCGATTGCCTCTGCCGAAATCCGGCACCGACGTTATTTGCCCAAAGCCCATGCTTTTGAGACCCAGCTAACCTATCTATGGTTTGATCCGGATCAGCTCGCGACCTTTACCGGTAAATCCTGGCTCTGGTCTTCCAGCCGCTGGAATTTTCTGACCCTGGATGAGCGCGATTTTCTGAGCATGGAATGTGGTTCAATCCGGCAGAAAGTTGCACGCCTGCTAATCAAGCGGGAAAACTATCTGTTACCGCATGCCGCTTCCATCCGGGTGCTGGCCTTGCCGCGCACACTGGGTTTCCGTTTCAATTCCGTAGTGTTTTATCTGGTCTTTGGTGCCACCGACCAGTTGCTCTTTGTGCTGAGTGAAATCACCAACACACCGTGGAATGAACGACAGGTCTACATTCACGACTGCCGGAACAATGCAGACGAACATGCGCCGTACCAGAGTCACCAGTTTGACTTTAAAAAGGCCTTTCATGTGTCGCCGTTCATGCCGATGGGGCTGGATTATCGCTGGCGCTTCAGCTTTTCGGATCGGCAGAACGTGATTCATATGCAGCTGTTTGAGCAGGGAATCTTGCAATTCGATGCCACCCTGAAATTTTCCTTGCAGGCCATCACGGTTCCTTCACAGCAGCATCGCTATGCTGTACTGAAAGTTCTTGAACCCTTCAGGATGGTCAGCGGAATTTATCTGCACGCCTTTCGTTTATGGAAAAAGAAAATTCCGTTTTACCGACATCCTAAAAAAGAAAAAGGAAACACATTGCGATGAAGACACTATTCATGGGAGAGCAAAGCACACTGCCGGTGGTACTGCGCCACCTGCTGAAATTACGCCATGGTCAGCTGATTTTTAAAGGCGTCTGGAACGGGGCTGTCGGGGAAAATAGCGATTTACAGGCGGTGATACAGGTGCATGATGTCCGTCTGATGGATCTGCTGTTCCGTAATGGTGTACTGGGTGCTGCCGAAGGTTTTATCCGTGGCTACTGGAGCAGTGAAGATCTGGTCGATGTGATCCGCATTTTGGCACGTAACCGCGATGTGCTGGACCAGATGAATCAGAATGCAGTGGCCAAAGCCAGCCAGTTACTGTTAAAGGTCTGGTATAAATCGCGCAAGAATTCGATTGATGGCAGCCGCAAAAATATTGCCGAGCATTATGACCTGAGCAATGACTTTTTCAAGCTGTTTCTGGATTACAGCATGATGTATTCCAGTGCGGTGTTTAAAGAGCCGGGCATGAGTCTGGAACAGGCTTCGGATTATAAAAAAGAGCTGATCTGCCAGAAACTGCAACTCAAACCGATGGATCATTTGGTCGAAATTGGCAGCGGCTGGGGTGGTTTTGCCATTTATGCCGCGCAGCAGTATGGCTGCAAGGTCACCACCATCACCATTTCCAGAGCACAGTATGATGAAGCGGTCGCGCGAATAGAGGCAGCAGGATTATCCCATCGCGTGACTGTGCAGCTAAAAGATTACCGCTTACTGGAAGGCAAATACGACAAGCTGGTGTCGATTGAAATGATCGAGGCCGTAGGTGAGCAGTATTTATCCACCTATTTCCAGAAATGCCGTGAGCTGCTGAAACCGAATGGTCTGGCCCTGATTCAGGCCATCACCATTGAAGATGCACGCTATGCCAAAGCCCTGAATACCGTGGACTATATCAAGCGCTATATTTTCCCGGGCAGTTTTATTCCCTGTATCAGTGTCATGACCCAGACCGCTTCCGAACAAAAACTGCGTCTCAAACATCTGGAAGATATAGGCCAGAGCTATGCCCAGACCTTGCACTGCTGGCGTCAGCGTTTCTTGCAGCAGCATGATCAGGTCCTGCAACTCGGCTTTGATGAGCGTTTTATCCGCATGTGGGATTTTTATCTGTGTTATTGCGAAGGTGGCTTCCGCGAAGGCGTGATCAGTGATGTACATCTGCTGTTCGAAGCCAGTGCCTACTAAGCCAAGATAAAACAGGAGGGCTGACATGCTGCTGAATTTACTGGTGCTGAATGTCTTCATTATGCTGTGTAGCTGGCTGCTGGTGACCTATAACCAGCGTGCCGGACTGGTCGATGTAGCGTGGAGTTTCAGTATTGCACTCAACGTCATTATCGCGGCCTGGGTCGTGGAAACGGCTCCGCTACCGGTGCGCATGTTTCTGGGCGTGGCGAGTGGCATCTGGTTTTTACGCCTGACCTGGCATCTGCTGCGCCGTTATGCCAATGAAACTGTAGAAGATACCCGTTACGCCAATATGCGCCGGGCTATGGGCGATTACCAGCATCTCGGTTTTCTGGCCTTTTTTATGTTTCAGGCCGGACTGGTGGTGCTGTTTTCCTATCCGATGCTGGAACTGCTAAGCATTCCGGTGCAGCAGTGGAATGACTGGACCTCAGTGATGCTGATTGTGGCAGGCATGATCATGTTGCTGGCGCTGATCGGTGAGAGTACCGCTGACCAGCAACTTTACCGGTTTAAGCTCAATCCACAAAATAGGGGTAAAACCATGGATCGGGGACTCTGGAAATACTCGCGCCATCCCAATTATTTCTTTGAATGGCTGCACTGGTTTGCCTATCCGGTCCTTGGTCTGGCAGCAGGTGCCTATGGATTATGGATTTATCCGCTGCTGATGTGGCTGTTTCTGTACTACATCACCGGGATTCCCTTTAGTGAACAACAGGCGCTGGCACATCGCGGCGACAACTATAAAGACTATCAACGACGAACTTCAATGTTTATTCCGTGGCCACCCAAACAGTAGGTAAATACATGGACTTTATGATTCAACAATCTTTAAAACTGGTCGAAAGCGGCAAGCTGCCCGATTCGGTCATTCGCGCCGGCATTCGCAGCCTAAGCAAAAAACGTCTGGCACAGGAAGGGCGCTTTGACCCGGCACTGGCAGCCCGGCGCTATATGGATGTGCTGCATATGCTGAAAAACAGCGAGATTGCCATCGAGACCGACAAGGCCAATGAACAGCACTATGAACTGCCCACCGCATTTTTCCAGGCAGTACTGGGCAAGCGTCTGAAATACAGTGCCAGCCTGTTTGAACATACTCATACCACGCTCGATCAGGCGGAAGAAGCGGCACTGGCCAGCTATTGCCAGCGTGCACAGTTAAAAGATGGACAGGATATTCTGGAAATTGGCTGTGGCTGGGGATCTTTGAGTCTGTATATGGCCGAGCATTATCCCAAGGCCCGTATCACGGTGGTGTCGAATTCCTCGACCCAGCGCCAGTATATTCAGGAACAGGCGCGTCTGAAAAAACTGCAGAACCTGACGGTGATCACCTGCGACGTCAATGTGCTGCAACTGGAACCCGCGTCCTTTGACCGCGTGGTTTCGGTGGAAATGTTTGAACACGTACGTAATTACCAGAAACTGTTTGAAAATATCAGCAGCTGGCTGAAAGCGGATGGTCTGCTCTGGTGCCATATTTTCTGTCACCGTTTCCTGCATTATCCGTTTGAAGTGAAAAATGAATTCGACTGGATGTCGAGATATTTCTTTAGTGGCGGACTGATGCCGGCAGCTTCGACCTTTCTGCATTTCCAGCAGCATTTGCAATTAGAGCAGCACTGGCAATGGGCCGGCACGCAGTATGAACGCACCGCAAATGCCTGGCTGGAGAACATGGACCGGAAACAGGTCGAGCTGCAGCCCCTGTTTGAACAGACCTATGGTGCAGATGCCGCCATCTGGTGGCAACGCTGGCGGATTTTCTTTATGGCCTGTGCCGAACTGTTTGGTTATGAGCATGGACGTGAATGGGTGATCGGCCACTTTCTGTTTAAGAAAAAAGCCATATAATTGAACAATGAATCGGATGGGCCAGCGGGGAATCTAGCAATGTTAAAGCTGTTTAGGGACAAACGCGATCATCCTTTGGGTGAGGTGTTTAACCGCTACTATTGGCTGCAAATCGGATTCATTGCCCTATCTGTGGTAATCGGGATTGCCTGTAGTGCCTGGGTAATCAAGGGTTCCTTGCTCAAAACTGCGCTGGAACAAGAAATGTCACACTACTGGCAGCGGCTGGAACGTAATCCAGCTGCTGAACTGCCCGACACCAAAAACCTATATGGTTACCGCTGGAACGATGTGCCGCCGGTCCAATTTCGGCATATGCAGCTTGAGCAAGGGGTGAACCGGCGTTTTGTCGATGGTAAGGAACGCATGACCGTTTATGGTGAAAAAGATGGACAGCATGTGTTGCTGGTATTTGGCGAAAGCAACGTCAACAAGCTGGTGTGGCTGTTTGGTCTGGCACCACTGATGGTCAGCCTATTTGTGCTGTATAGCGTGCTGTGGTGGTGGAATCGCCGTGCTCGGCGCTATTTTTCCCCGATTACCCGCCTAGCCAATGCGCTGGAGCATATTGACTGGGAACACCAGAAAAATCAGGCTTCCCCGTTTCAGGACATCCGTACCGACTCCAATCTGGAAGCGGAATATCTCAAGCAGGCATTAGAAAAATACCATCACGTCTTAAGCGAGTTTATTCAGCGTGAACGCGAGTTTACCGGTGATGTCAGCCATGAGCTGCGTACGCCACTGACCATTTTAAAGGGCAATGTGCAGCTGTGCCAGGCACGCTATGGTGACAACAAGTCCTTTACCCGCCTGCACAATACCATTGAAGATATGCAGCTGCTGGTCGATACTTTGCTGGCGATTGCCCGCAATACCACCAATACTTTAACTGCCGAACCAAGCATGCTGTCCCAGTTACTGGACAATCTGGTGCAAGATCTGGACAGCGTTAGCCATAACAAAGGCATGCAGATTGATCTACAAAAAGACCTCGATGAACAGCCACGTAAGCTTTATCCATCGATGACCAAAATGGTGTTTGGCAATATTCTGCGCAATGCGCTGAATTATTCGCAAGGCACAGAAATTGACGTCATTCTGCAAAAAAATAAAGTACTGATTGCCGATGATGGGGTCGGCATTCCTTGGCCGAATAACGCCAAAGTTCAAGAGCTTTCCGGACAGCAGCTGCAACTGGAAATCAAAGGACATGGCATTGGCCTGCAACTGGTACAGAAGCTGTGCAAGCAGCTGGGCTGGCGGGTGGAGTTGTTTGACCGGCAGTATTATCTCAGCACCCATCAGGATGTTGATCTTGCGATGACGACCGGACTGATTGTAGTAGTGTATTTAAACGAAGTTTCCGTTTGAAAATATTAAGACTCTAAAGCAATTTTTAAACCGACACCAGATATGGTATGAATCAGCTTCTGCTCAAAAGGCTTATCAACCATCTTACGTAGATTATAGATATGACTGCGTAACGCATCACTTTCTGGTTCTTCATCGCCCCAAAGCTCCATCATAATTTCCTGCTTGGTCAGCACTTTAGGGGAATGGCGCATCAAGAGTTTTAACAATTTAAATTGAATCGGAGGCAGCTCAATGGTTTGACCAGAACGGGTTAGCTGCTGTCTGGCCGGATCCAGAACCAGATCGTGAATTTGCAGACGGCTACTAGAGACTTCACCCAGCGAACGCTTGATCAGGGCTTTGACCCGTACCACTAGCTCGTTAAAATCGAAAGGCTTGACCAGGTAATCATCTGTACCGGAATTGAAGCCTTTGAGTTTGTCATCCAGGGTATCACGAGCAGTGAGCATCAATACTGGTAGGTCCAGACCTTCTTCATTGCGTAACCATTCACACAGTTCATAGCCAGAACCATCAGGCAAATTAATGTCCAAGAGTAGAACATGATAACGCTGTTGTTTTAATAACTGGCGTGCAGCATGCAGATTTCGGGCATGATCGACCACAAAATCGTGTTCTTCAAGAAACTCGCACAAGGTAGAGGCCAGTTCATAATGGTCTTCCACCATCAGGATAAAATGTTTGGACATAGCTGCGGATACTAATTTAATAATTGCTGTTTTAATTTAGCACTAAATGGCTGCGGACCAAGCCAGATATTAAAATATTGCTGGGCTAGAGGATGCTGCAGCTGCCCCAAGTCTTTCCGATTGAGGGATAAACTTAGGGTTTGTGTGTAATGGTTGTATTTTAAACGGTACAGATCACCTGATCTCACTGGACGATATAACTCGGTGATCGGATTAAAAATAGCCTGGATGTTGGGGTCCTTAACGTTACGCTTGAGCAGATGCGTAGCAGCTCGTTTGAATGCCCATTCCGGAATATTTTGAGTATAGGAAAAATCCATCTGGATATTCTGTTCTTTCCAGGACTGACTACAGTTTTGTGCAAAATATCTGGCCACTCCAACCTGTTTTTTCCCCACCATCAGTGGGCCATTACTACATTTATTTAAGGTTTGTGCCTGCGCCCATGAGCTGATACTAACTCCCATCACGAACACCGTACTGATCACTACTTTTTGAAAGGCAGAACCCATGAATAGGCACCTCCAACATAAGGTAGGGAACGATACAGGCCGTTGGCGGGATCCCAGAAATCTTGCTGGAAAATAATCTTATTGTTTTCATTGACCTTAATTTCACTGATTCCGAAAGAATCCATGCTTCGAGTCGTTCCGAACATCTTAAAGTCATAGGCCATATGCCAATGTACGTAGGCAGAATCTTGATGATAATAGGTATTTAACAGCTTAACGCTAACATTACTGACTCGCTTGTTCATCCCCTGAAAATGTTCAAGCAGATTTTGCCGGGATGAAAATTGTGAAAGGGTATCGTTAATAAAAAGCTGATCGGCATATAATACTCCAGCTCTTTCAGTAAATTCTGGTGTACCCAAAGTATTAAATGCTGAAGTAAAGCGCGTTCCAATAGCTAGTGCTTTATCCTCATCCAAAGCTACGCCCTGAGTACCAGTTCTGGCTTTTGCATAATCAGAGGAATAACTAGGGATACTTTTACATCCGGATAACAATAGCAGTGGTAGAGACAAGGCCGCTGCCATTATTTTCTTAACATTTTTCATCATCACTGTCCGTCTTAAATTTATGCATTTAATCTAGATAAAATGTCGTGAATAGAATGTGAAGATGACAACACCCTATGGGTAAAACAGACAGATTCCCATTCTTTTTTAAGAAAGATGGACTTAAAATTGACATACTCCCGCCACTTTCGTTTTACCTCAAGTGGGGGATTCTAAAAGCAAAAGCTCTTAGGTGACTTCCTCACGGATTTCACTTGCTTTCTGCTTCACAGGGCGACCTTTACCGCATCCTCCCTCGACAGACAAAACGGCATGTCCTGCCGCCAAAATATTGCAAGAAGCGTTAATATCCGCATTCTCGCTAAAGCCACATTCAACACACTCAAATTTAGCTTGAGTTTGTCGATTCTCTTTCGCTACATGACCGCATGAGCTACACGTTTGACTTGTATATCTAGGGTCAATTTTGACGAGCAAACCACCTCACCATAGCTGTTTGTACTCCAACATATCGACAAGCATCGACAAACCTTGATCAAGAATTGATTTGTTTAAGCCCGATTTGGCTTTAACATTCTTTCCTTTTTTCTCGATTGAGCCTTTCGCTGATTTCGACATATTGGCTACCTTTAAGTCCTCAACTACGATCATTGCGTGGTTTTTGCTGAGAGTTGTAGTGACTTTGTGCAAGTAGTCATGCCGAATATTGGCAATATGATGGTGTAATTTATTGATCTTTAGATTCAG
Organism: Acinetobacter sp. A2; assembly: GCF_048537555.1. Taxonomy (NCBI): domain Bacteria; kingdom Pseudomonadati; phylum Pseudomonadota; class Gammaproteobacteria; order Moraxellales; family Moraxellaceae; genus Acinetobacter; species Acinetobacter sp. A2. The sequence goes on along the minus strand of NZ_CP183239.1, from coordinate 1,664,819 downwards.
TTTTTTCCAGTTTTGACTAAATTTGGTTTTCTTTCTCAACTTGCGTTGAAGCCTAGCTAACTTGACCTGATTGGCTTTAAAGCTATTGATCGGGTCGAATACCTGACCACTAGAGGTTGTGATTAACTTTTTAACGCCCAAGTCGATGCCAATGGCTGATTTTGATAGGTGGATAGGTTGTTCGACCTCACGATTAGTACAAAATGAAATGTACCAAAGCCCACAAATTTTCTTAATCGTGACACTTGTGATTTTGCCAACAATTTCCTGTGATTTTTTAAACTTAATCCAACCTGTTTTTTTAGGCAAAGAAACGCGATCACCGACAACATCACAATCCTGAAACGGAAGTCTAAACGATTGCTCACCATCAGATTTTTTCTTAAAGCGTGGCATGAGTGGTCGAAGCTGAACCTCGCTACCATCAGCTAATTTAAAGAATCTTGGTTTTTTAGGTTTGAATGGTTTTTGCTTCAACTTCGCTTGTTCTTTGGCGTTATAGAACTTCTTCCATGCTGTAGCAAGATCACGGATTTTTTGCTGTAAGCAAGCTGAATAGGTATCACCAAGAAAAGAGAACTCTGGTATTTTCTTGAGTGGTACTAAGTTTTTCTCAATGGTTTCATAGCGAATAAATTCATCTTTAGCGAACACTTCAAATGATTTAGCGAGAATTTGATTCCACACAAAACGAGCAGAACCGATTGCTTGATTAAGCAATATTTCCTGTTCTTGATTAGGCAAAAGCCTAAACTTGCAATGTTGTGAAATATTCATTAAACCATTGTTTAGGAAAGAGTTATTAATAAATAACTGTATCAGAAATTGGTGATATATCCAAGAAAATGTTAGCTTTATTATGGCTTACGCCACTCGCTTATATCCACCACCTCACTGTCGGTGGGGGGTCTTACGCTCGATTAAAGATAATCAGCTATATTGCATCAAAAATGTTAGAACCCATTCAAAATGTCTATATTTTCAATTCTCACCAGTAAAAATGTCTAGTTTATGGCAACTTTCAAACCTTTCTGCAACAAAGCCAGTTACGAGTTGAAAAAGTCTAATGATTCTACGAATACATCTAACTTTTTCAACTAACTATAAATGTGTCGCACTTGAGATTAAATTCGCGATTAAGAAAAGTCTAATTCCTTCTCAAATGCTTTCAGTTCAAAGCGAGCCATAGCTAAATTTGATTTTGAACGATCTAAAACTAGATACAAAAACAAATTCCCATTGCTTTCAAGTGGGCGAATCAGGTGATATTGCTTACCTAAAGTAATTAAAAGATCTTCAATATCATCATTTAATTGCAAAGCATTGGCTATTTTACGTTTTGCACGGATAACTTCTGTATTACCTGCTGCTGCAAGTTCCAAGTCTATGCTAGTACCATGTGTTGTTGCTAAAGCTAAACCACTTTCACTATCTACTAATGCGGCTGCAATAAAACCATCTATCACAGTTAAACTATCTAAAACGATACGTGCCATTTTACTGTCTACCTTAAATGAAGGGTTTCCCCATAAGAAATACTGATTTAAAGACCTAATTTTTTACGCAGTTTCGTAAAGAAACTACGTACTTTTACCATCTGACCTTGGTCAGTTGATACATGACTTCTCATAAATTGAGCTTCATGAGAGTCAATCCATGAACCCATTTTGAGCATGTGAGTAAGCGCAACAAAGCGGATAATTTGATGTTTTGGAATATCTAATTGATCGATTACTGTCTGAATTTGAGCACCTTGGGCAAAACAGGAGGCAATTTTTAACAAATTACGACGCTCATTGCCTGACTCAAATTTTGGCCAAATCTGCAATTTGAAATATTGATTCATCTGAATATCTGGAAGCGCTAGATCAGTAGAATGATAGGCTATCTGCCACAACCAGCTGCGTAAATCCTGAGCCGGCCTATCTTTGATCGTGTTTTGTACAAATTGGTTAGTAGCATAGGTGTGATTTAAACTTTTATCAAAACACGATACTGGGTTATTAGGGTTAAGCCAAACGCGCTCGGTCACAGTATCTACTAATGCCAAAAATCCTCGATAATGAAATAGTTGAATAAAACCATTTCTGGCTAATAAACATTGATCCAAGACCGTCGAAATCGTAACAGAGTGGCCTATAGCTTCTACCGGTAGATGAAAAGGATAATCTGGTTCATAGTCAAAGAATTTTTCTTGTAACCACTCACGTAAATCATCTAACTGTGTCACAGGATAAGCTAAGGTGTCATCGACAATCTTCCCCTGTTGTTCTGGAACTTTAATCAGACGTAAGTAATTTACATGAATCTGCGCAAGAATTTTTTGAATGCTAGATGAAGCAAAAAAGGCATCATTCACCATCAGGAGATCTATATTAGTGTCAGCAATATTTACCCAACGTATATTCACTTCATAGGGAACCGAGCGCAATATTTGGGTTTTAAGCTGATTAAGAGTATTTAAGCTCAGACCGAAGACAGCAATATTTAATTTTTTCTTCATTCTCTAACCGAATTAAGTCAACTGTTATTATGAATATTAAAATTCATTTAAATACAGTACATTCCAAAAGAATTAATCAGAAAATTTAAAAAATCATCTATATATTGATCTTAGCTAAAGATTCAGATGCTTTTTTAACTTCATAGCGCATTTGACCAAGCAGCACATCAGATGTCCCTACTGCTACAATTAGCATGGGATAATCTGCATGTTCCACCCCCATTAACACAACATGACCATTTTCAGCATCCAGTGAAAGAGTTTTACAGCCTGTTAAGTTAATTTCAGCAATAAAAGCCGATACCATGGCTAAAATCGAGCTGCTGACCGCCGCAATTTTCCCAGTATGCTCTAACTGCTTTTTACTAGCCAAAGCCAATTGAAAACCGTCGGAAGAACACAACATTACAAAATCAACACCACTGACACTATTTAACAGTTCATGCATTTTTACACGACCAGTTTCAATCAATGATTGAGGAATTTGGCGTGAAGGCAGATTGAGATTCATTTTGATTTCATCCTTTAAAGCATTGGCATACTGTAAGTTTCAATAGCAGCAATTAATACTTCAACTATAAGAAGAACATCATCTTTGTGTCTGGCATCAATCGCAAATACAGGATAACTGTAGTCATTTAGGCTCATCCAATCCCGATAAATTTTAAGCATATGGTCATTTGGTTGATCAAGATGGGTAATACCAATCACAAGATTTTTACTATAGCTTTGGAAGGCATTGATATAATTTTGCAAATCTTGCAAACGCTCTGCACGTGAATGATCAATTAAAATAGCAATGCCCATTGCACCTTTACAGACAATCTTCCACATAAAATCAAAACGATCCTGACCGGGGGTGCCATAAAGTCCAATTTTAGTCTCATCTTCCAGCACGATTTCACCGTAGTCGATTCCGACTGTAGTGGAATATTTACTGTGTCTCTCGATATCTGTATTGATTGCTTCGGTTTCTATGACCGGAATGTCGGAAAGTGCCTTGATCGCGGCTGATTTTCCAGCCCCCATACTCCCACCAAAAACAATCTTATATTGCTGAAAAATCATATAGATACCTTTTTCTTCAAGCTTTGATAGGTGTCGTATAAAATCTATCGCGTAGTTTTAAGCTTAAAGCTGCCAAGTGTAATTTAGTACTTATGTCAATATTTTTAATTATGGTTGGATCATTACATGATTACAGTAACCATAACCATTTAAAATATTTTCAAATACCAGGCGGTAAGCGTAGGAGTATAAGTGTGAATAAATTGTGAATTATGAATTGATTATTTGATTAACTTGGACTGGTTACCAGAACAAATTTCAGGTGCTTTAACACAGTGCGGTTGGCTGGATGTACCTTCACATGAGTGGATTTACCAGTACATTAATCAAGATAAATCAAAAGGCGGTAAACTCCATCTACACTTAAGGCATCAGAAGAAATATCGAAAACGAGGTTACAAAAACACGGATCGTAGGGGGCAAATCATTGATAAAACAAGTATTCATTGCCGAGACCAGGTCATTGATTAACGACAACGTTTAGGAGATTTCGAAGGTGACACGGTAATTGGTAAACATCATAAAGGTGCGTTATTAACTCTCGTTGATCGAAAGAGCCTGTGCGTACATATTGTTCATTCAGGAAAGACGAGAACTTCATCTAAAATGATTACTTGTGCATTAGACCGTTTACGGATGAGCCATGCTTATAGTGTGACATTTGATAATGGCAAGGAATTTGCCGAACACAAAAGAATTACTGATGCTGGCATAGAGACGTATTTTGCTGATCCTTACAAGTCTATTCAGTGAGCTAGAAATGAAAATACGAATGGTTTAATCCGTCAATATCTGCCAAAATCATCATCGTTTGATGACGTGTCAAACGAACAAATAGAGCAGATAGAATTTGCACTCAACCATTGTTCTAGAAAAACACTAGGTTGGCTTACACCGAGTGAAGTTATGGGTGGTTTTTATACTGTTGTACTTGCCGCTTGAATCCGCCTTATATTTTAAGTGATTTGTAATCTAATTTGTTGCTTAAAAGATTGAATCTTGGGGGGCGTTGCATTGGCAGCGCAAAGAGAACTTATATCTTACAGAGCGAATATGTTGTCAAAAAACAAATCAATTTTTATCTTTCTTTTTTTAGCATTCGTAATCGTGAATATTTTCATGATTAGTTTATTTGCTTATACCTTATATACTTCACATGAGCGCGAAGAAGCTGAAGTTAGAATTCATATAGAAAATTTAACTTTACTTCTCGAAAAAAGAATTAGCAGTAGCTCAAAAGAAATTGATTTATCTTTACATACGTTACAAGCTTATGTAGAAAAAGAATTACGTGAAAAAAAACAAATAAATGATAGAGATATTTCTAGCTTTATTCAAAAACAAAAAGACTGGATCGGTTCTGTTACACGAATTCATATCACCGATATCAAAGGTCAAGTCCAATTTGGCGATAGTGATATTAGTAATGAGACTTGGAATTACGCCAACTATCGTTTTTTTAAAGATGTTCAACAGAATGATACAGATCAACTGTTTGTTACGAAACTAATAAGAGATCCTAATGGTCAAGGCTGGGTTCATCTATTTGCACGACGTTACAACCAGCCGGATGGAACTTTTGCAGGTATGATCGTCTCTACATTACCTGCTAGTTACTTTAATCATCTGATTGCAGATCTGGATGTAGGCCCTAAAGGGGTGCTGTTGGTGCAAGACCTGAATATGCGAATTATCGCCCGCAATCCCGTGCTCCAAACTCCGAAAGGCCTAGTGGGTTTTGTAAGTGCACCACCAGAACTGTCACAACTGGTTCATTCCAGAGCACAGTTTGGTAGTATTTATAGTCAACAAACAATAGATAAAGTCCCACGTATGGGACACTTCCGTAGATTAAGCACTATGCCTGTTTTTGTTGTTGTTGCTTATGCAAAAGAAGACTATCTGGCTCAATGGTATCATGAACTAATTAAAGCTATTTTGTTTGGGTTGCTCTTTCTTGTAGTTACTGCGATTACAACATACTTAGTTTGGTATCAAATCCGGGCCAATATATTAAGTAATCGTCGTAGTCAGATGCTGTTGCAGAATGCTAAAGATGGTATTCATATACTAGATAGACAAGGCCGGCTCATTGAAGGGAGTGATTCGTTTTTTCGTATGATAGGCAGCACTCCACGACTAGTTGTAGGACAAACGCTGAGTTATTGGGATAACGGCTATAATGAAACAGATCTTCAAGATTTGATCAATACAGGTGTTTTAAATCCAGAAGGTATTCGCTTCGAAACTTATTATCAGAATGCTCAAGGTGAGTGTTATCCAGTAGAAGTCAGTTCAGTTCTAGTGCATCTTGATAATGAAGAGGTTTTCTTCTGCTCGGCACGTGATATTACTGAACGTAAAAAAGCTGAAGAAAATCAGCGTATCGCTGCAACTGCATTTGAATCCCAGGTTGGAATGATGATTACAGATTCTCAGCGAGTTATTTTACGGACCAATCGTGCATTAACAGAAATTAGCGGTTATAGCCAGCAAGAGTTGATCGGTAATACACCAAAAATCTTTCAATCGGGCAGGCACGACAAAAAATTCTATGCCACCATGTGGGAGCTTATTCGTACCACAGGATCTTGGCAAGGTGAAATATGGAATAAGCGTAAAAATGGAGAATTGTATCCACAGCACATCTTGATTGCGGCTGTACGTGATAGGAATGGCGAAACGACGCATTATGTGTCTTCTATTACCGATATTTCTGCCTACAAAGCTTCAGAAGAAAAAGTACGCTTGCTTGCATTCTATGATTCTCTGACCCAATTACCTAACCGTAGCCTGTTTCTCGAGCATCTTGAACAGAGCCTACAAGAAGCGGAAAATAAAAAATGGTGGGGAGCACTTCTGTGCATTGATCTGGATCACTTTAAAGTATTGAATGATACAGAAGGTCATGAGACTGGCGATCGCTTATTAAAGCAAGTCGCAACGCGCCTGTCAGAATACATAGAAGCAAATCAAATGGTTGCTCGATTTACGAGTGATGAGTTTGTGGTACTGCTTGATCAGCTTGGAAACTCCGAGATGGAGGCTATCCAACGAGCAGAAAAAACTGCAAAAGATATTTTGCAAAGACTCGCTCAACCATACTTTTTCACTAACTCTGAGTACCGTAGTTCAGCAAGTATCGGGATTAGCCTGTTTGGTCAAGATGCAGAGGAAAACCTACAGGATCCAATTAAACGTGCCCAAATGGCAGTGTTTGAAGCAAAGAATTATGGCCGAAATACCTATCGCTTCTTTGATCCACGGATTCAATCTCAGGTTGAGGAACGTGCCGAGATTGATGCCGGCTTGCGTCAAGCGTTGGAAAAAAATCAGCTTATGTTGTATTACCAGCCACAAGTAAATGGTGCAGAGCGGATGATAGGAGTAGAAGCCTTGTTACGTTGGCGTCATCCAGTTAAAGGAATGATTTCTCCTGCCCGTTTTATCCCTATAGCAGAAGAAAATGGCTTTATGATTTCACTGGGTCAGTGGGTACTAGAAAGTGCCTGCCAGCAATTAGGAGAATGGGCTAAACACCCGAAAACAGCTCATCTCAGCATCGCCGTGAATGTCAGTGCAAGTCAGTTTAGGCGTGAGGAGTTTGTTCAAGACGTACTCGAAATTCTGGAGCGTACCCAAGCTCCGGCACACTTGCTCAAACTTGAACTTACCGAAAGCGCCCTAGTCATGCGTATAGAAGATATTATTGAAAAAATGACCATTCTTAAACGTTATGGAGTGATATTTTCTCTAGATGACTTTGGGACTGGTTATTCTTCTCTGGCTTATTTACAACGTATTCCAATTGATCAGTTGAAAATTGATCAAGGTTTTGTTCGTGATATCGTGGTGAGTAGTAATGATGCCGAAATTGTGAAAATGATTATTGTTTTGGCTAAAACTTTGGGAATTTCTTTAATTGCTGAGGGAGTTGAAACTGAAGCCCAACGAGATATATTAGAAAAACAAGGCTGTTACCATTATCAAGGCTATTTGTTTGGCAAACCGATGCCTATTGATGAGCTTGAGCAATACTATCTTTCAAGAGTACATACAAAACCAAGAAAGACCTGAGTAAGTCCCAAAGTCGTGCTATCTATCCCCACCTAAATCAAAGATTACAGATGGGGAATTTCGCACAGTTAGTTAAATTGCTGTATAAAGCAGGGCAGCCAGGCATTCCGCTTGCTCAATCGAACAGATGCCTTCCAGGCGCATCTCTTTGATCACGATCCTGAAGGGTTCTATTCGCCCGTTCTACACAGCCTTTGGCTTGTGGTGAGTTGGCGAAGATAATATCGATATTCAGGGTGCTGAGTACGCGCCCAAATTGCGTAATCTTGGTGTCTTTCTTGCTGCTTTGATTCACCCTGAAGACTGAATGTTTGTCGCTGTAAAACGCTAAAGGCTTACCATGCTGTTCGACATACAAACGTGTTGAAATCATATAGTCAAAGGCTGATTCCGACTCACAGAAGCGTAAATGCTGCAATTTTCCTGTGGCATCATCGATAAACACCAGTAGACAGCATTTAGGGGCTCATCCATCAAACCAGTCATGGTATGAGCTATCGATTTGAATCAGTTCACCAAAGCAATCCCGGTTGTAACGAGGCTGATACGGGCGTTTCAAGTGCTTGGTGCAAAATCAACAGCTACTTGGATACCAATTCTTATTAAGAATGGACACTTACTACTCACTTGCCTTGTGCCATTTTAGTAAGCATCCGGCTAACACAGCCTTACCAAGCGATCCTATAAGCCTTAATTTAGTTCCCACCTAAAAACAAGTGGGGACTTAATCCATGAACATGGATATATATTCAGCAACACCTCCTGTTGCTAAAAAACGCCGAAAATACAGCAAAGAATTCAAACTCAGTATTGTCAATGCCTGCAAAAATCCTAATACCTCGATCGCTTCGGTAGCACTGCAACATAGTATTAATGCCAACTGAACCGTACCGGGTTTGTCGGAGACTTTTTATTTAAGTTAGGCCACCTGACCTAACGGGTTAATCTTATCATAGTACATTGCTTCAAAATCAAAAGGTGATACATAACCCAGTGCACTGTGTACACGCTTTTTATTGAACCAATCTACCCAGTTTAGTGTCGCAAGCTGTACATCCGCTAAACCTTGCCAATCTGCTTTTAAATATTCAATCACCTCTGTTTTGTATAAGCCATTCACTGTTTCAGCCAAAGCATTATCGTATGAATCACCAGTCGTACCGACTGATGCTCTTAAATTTGCTGCTTCTAAACGATTGGTATAACGAATGGAAAGATATTGCACACCTCTGTCTGAATGATGAATCACATTCTTTGGCATGCCTCGATCGTGCAATGCTTGCTCAAGTGCATCGAGCACCATATCTGTATTCATCCGTGTAGATACTTTCCATCCAACAATTGCTCGCGAGAACACATCAATAATAAAGGCGGTGTAGACCCAGCCATAATTGGTTTGAATATACGTAAAGTCAGCGACCTGAGATACCGTCTTGGTAGTCAATCAGGTTTTGAGATTATTCTACCAATAAATAATCTCTTTGATAGGCAGTCTGATGTTTTAAAACGCCATAACACAGATGTATAAGCTTGCGCATTGCAGCACCTAAAGCACACATTTTATTTTTACCCTGGCTTAATAATCGTTGATATAAAGCTTCAATGTGTGGATTATATTTAATCGCTGTTAATGCTGACATATACAATACTGAGCGTATTTTACTGTCACCTGCTTTTGATAAGTGACTTTGCTTGTTGACTGAACTGCCAGACAACTGATGTACTGGAACCAAACCTACATATGCAGCAGCTTGACTTGCTTTTTCAAACTTGTGCGAATGAAATAACCCCAACAGTAATAAGCCTGATCGTTCACCGATTGAAGGAATAGTTTGCAGTAATTTCAAATCCTGTTTCAATGTTGGATCTTGATCTATGTGATTATTTATTAACTTATCAATATGTTCAAGTTGCTGATTTAAATACTCAATATTCTCTTCAAGTAATTTAATCACAACAACGGAGGTATGAGTAGACTGCGCCTTTTCAAGTCGATTCTTTTCCTGCAATAGACTACCTAGATAGACATCTCGTCTGCCTAGTAAAGCTTTTAATAATCTGACATTTTCAGGTTCAGGCTGCCATATGATTAACTTTGCGGTGTAACCATAACGTGAAAGAGCTTCACTATCAGCTTTATCCGTTTTATTTAGCATGGACATGCCTTTGGCAAAGGCTCTTACTCGTGAAGGATTAGCCACACAAACCTTTACACCTGCATCATATAGATAATATCCCAAATTCTCATGATAAACCGAAGTCGCTTCCATGATTGCTGTCACTTGATCAGGTTCAATTTTAAGAGTGATGAGCCATTTGAGCAGACTGCCAAAGCCACTTTCTGTATTAGTAAATATTTTATTTTTTCTTTTTCCAGTCAAACCTTGAGGGAAAATGCAACAATCTATTTTGGTTTTACTGACATCAATACCTAGCATAATCATGGTGATATTCCTTGAGTTTAAGCTATGATTTTTATCCCATTAACCATCATCTTACCTTGTGAATACAGCATCAAAGTGCTTAGTTACCGTTCAGAGTTGTATGAGGGATAAGGGCAAATTGTAGGTTTTATCTCAGGTTCAAATTTAAGATTTTAGCAGCATTCCAAACTCTACAATTTGCGTATAGTGGTAGCTAATCACTATATCAATCAAGATACAAGAAGCATTGCTTCGCAAGGGTCAGGTCGATCAGCACTAAAATTCCGTTTCACTAAATCATGTGCTCTTTTTTGATCATCTCGGCTACGGGTGGTTTGTTTATTCTTACCACGCCAAACACCTTGTATACCTAGCTTCTGCATCAATCGAGCAACTGTACAACGTGCGATAACATAACCTTCACGTTTCAATTGTTGCCAGACCTTACGCACACCATATCGACCTGAACTTTCTTTCCAAATTCGTTGAATTTGTTCAGCATGATGCTCATCATGTCGAACTCGTTTCGCTCGAGGTTCTGGATTGTCAGCGAGATCTAAAGTTCGGTAATAGGTTGAAGCTGCGATCGGTAAAATCCTACAAATCGCATCAACACCATATAAGTCTTTATTGTTATGGATGAAATCCACCATTATTTGTGTGGGCGGTCGAGCTCCGCCTGGGCGAAAAAAGCGGCTGCTTTACGTAGAATTTCATTCGCACGTTGCAGTTCTTTATTTTCACGTTCCAGTTGTTTGATACGTTCTTGATCTGAAAATTGTTGTACTTTGATTGGATTTTGTTGATCCAAGTATTTTTGATACCAAACACGTAGTGTTTCAGGAGTACAGCCAATTTTAGGAGCAATTGCGGAAACTGCAGCCCAATTCGATGGATAATCTTTCTCGGATTCAATCAATAATTGAACCGCTCTTTCTCTGATTTCAGGGGTATATTTTAATTTTGTCATCGGGATAGTCTCTCAGAATATTGACTCTCCGACAAACCCGGTACGGTTCAGCTGTAGCAATTAGTGTTTTTACAAGTCTCATCATCAGTGTCCGTATGAAGTGTATGTTTATACCTTAGGCAGCACAGCGTGAACAGAATGTGAAATAGACGTTATAGATGAGCAATTGAATAGAACTTTTCAAATCAAAGATTAAATGTTTAACTTTTTTCCTCGGCCATTAACCAATCAATGATATTCATAACATCACGATTTTCGTTATTTTTTCTGACCATTGCATAAAAATTATAGTCACAATAGATAAAACCAAAAGGGGCAATGATCCTTCCATTTAACATTTCTTTTTCTACTAGAATTTGAGGTGCTATGGCAATTCCTAACCCAGACACGGCAGCTTCTATCATTAAATTCAGACTATCAAAATAACGTTCATTCGCTTTTGGGGAAAAGCGTATTTGAAACTGATCGAACCATGTATGCCATGCACTTTTATTTGAGTGGGTATGAAGTAATGGATAGTTTAAAAGATCATTTACGGAATGAAGAAGATTTATTTCACGATTACAAATAGGACCCATGTTATCGGGAAATAACAGATATTTATTCAAAAAGTTGGGAAGTAGATGATGCTCACTGACGCTATTGATCAATATGTCAACCTTCTCTTTTTCTAACAATTTTAAGTCATTACATGTCATTAATTTGATATGGATATTGGGATAAATGACTTCGAGCTTTTCTAATCGAGGAATCAGCCAATTTGCCATAAAACTATGAGAAGCGCCTATGACAACTTCTACTTCTGAAGTTTTATTTGTTAACTCAAAGACGCATTGTTCTAAACGATTAAAAAGCTCCATACAAACGAGCGATAATTCTTCGGCATCCGCCGTCAGAGAGATGGTCGAGGAATGTCGAATAAACAATTTTTTATCCAACCATTCTTCTAACTGCTTTATTTGATGGCTAATCGCACTATGGGTGACACATAATTCTTCGGCAGCTAAGCTGAAACTTTTATTTCTGGCGACAGCTTCGAAAGCTTTTAAAGCATTAAGAGGAGGTAATGTTCTGCGTTTCATGTTGTAAAATTTTCTAACACCATAAGCTCAAAATATATCAATTATCATCAAAATGAAAATATTTTAAGATCGAACAAGTTTTGATAGTAAAAGAGATATGAGATGACAACCCCTTATACAGGTAATGGTCCTGATGACTTAGGATTTTTTGGTAAATTTGGCGGATGTTACATGCCAGAGAGCTTAATGCCAGCACTTCAAGAATTAGAGCAAGCCTTTAATAATGTTCGGCACAAACCTGAATTTTGGGCTGAATATCAGCAGATTTTAACGGACTTTGTTGGTCGTCCTAGTCCTCTTTTTTATGCAAAAAACCTAACAGCTTATGCAGGCGGCGCTCGAATATATTTCAAGCGAGAAGATTTGAACCATACGGGTGCGCATAAGATCAATAATTGTGTAGGCCAAATCTTATTAGCCAAATTTATGGGGAAAACCAGAATCATTGCAGAAACTGGTGCTGGGCAACATGGTGTTGCAACAGCAACGGTTTGCGCGCTGTTTAAGATGAAATGTACCATTTTTATGGGAGAAACAGATATTCAGCGCCAACAAATGAATGTTGAGCGCATGAAATTACTCGGTGCTGAAGTCAGAAGTGTTCAAAAGGGTCGTGGGACTTTAAAAGATGCCATGAACGAAGCATTACGTGACTGGATTCGTCATGTGGATACAACCTATTACCTGTTGGGTACTGGCGCAGGCCCTCACCCATATCCGACGATGGTCAGAGAATTTCAGAAAATTATTGGTCTAGAAGCCAGAAACCAAATACTCCTGAAAGAAAATAGGCTGCCTGATGCTCTAGTTGCTTGCGTGGGTGGGGGATCAAATGCACTAGGGTTGATGCATCCTTTTCTAGAAGACCTGAATGTCAAAATGTTTGGCGTTGAGGCAGGTGGAAAAGGAATAAATAGCGATGAACATGCCGCCTCTATTTGCAAAGGTCAGGTCGGTGTGCTACATGGCAATTTAACCTATTTATTACAAGACTTCGATGGGCAGATTTTAGAAGGGCACTCTGTATCAGCTGGATTGGATTATCCTGGTGTTGGTCCAGAGCATGGCATTCTGTTTGAAACAGGACGTGTGACATATACGGCTATAACCGATCAAGAGGCTGTAAATGCATTTCAGCTTTTAAGTCAACAGGAGGGTATTATTCCTGCGCTTGAGAGTTCTCATGCGATTGCATATGCGATTCAACTTGCTCAAGAAATGCAGCCAGAACAGATCATTATTGTCAATTTAAGTGGCAGAGGAGACAAAGACTTAAACACGGTCAAAAAATATCTTGCAGGAGCTACAGCATGAACCGTCTAGATCAAAAATTAGAGCAATTGAAACTGGAAAATCGAAGCGGTCTGGTCTGTTATTTTACTGCTGGAGATCCTAATTTTACAGCAAGTTGTCGTCTGTTAAGCCAATTGGGTCAAGCAGGGGCTGACATTATTGAAGTGGGTATTCCATTTTCTGATCCAGTGGCAGATGGAGAGATCATTCAGGCAGCGCATCTTCGGGCTTTAGATGCAGGTCAAACGGTAAAACAGACCATTGAGTTGGTAAAAGTAATCAGGCTGCATGATGACCAGACACCAATAATTTTCATGACTTATTTAAATCCGATGATGCAATATGGTTTTGAGACACTTATCGCCGAAACAGAAAATCTTATAGATGGAATATTGATTTTAGATGCTCCATATGGATATCGAGAAAACTTTGAAGTGCAATTAAATGAAAAAAATATGCATTTAATTGCAATGACCGCGCCGACGACCCCAGTTGAAAGGTTAGAGCAAATTTCAGCGCGCGCGACAGGGTTTTTATATCATGTTGCAGAAAATGGATTAACAGGAGGAGACTTCAATCTATCTAATCTTGAGAAAAAGATGACTGAAATTAAGCCGATTTTTAATATTCCTGTTGCAATTGGTTTTGGAATCAAAAATGAAAACCATGTTAAAGCACTAGCCAATAAAGTAGATCTTATTATCATTGGTTCAGCGCTTGTCGATACTTTTTTTAATAAGGGAATGAATGCGACTTTAGAAAAAGTGACGGTTTTTGCACAGATACTGAGACAAAATAAAGAATAGTCAGGCACCTTTCATAAATCTTCTTTAAAACCATAATTGAATATAAAACAATATTTATCTTGGCCTTCTCCCGTGAGGGAGATGGAACTTTATACGTCGATTTTTTCTAAAATGATCGCTTTTTAAAAATCACTATTATCATATAGATGTGACATGCGTTTTTGCTTTGTTTCAAGATAAGCTTTGTTAAAGATATTTAAACCAACTTTTAAAGGAATACGTTCAACAACATTAATTCCTAAATCAGTTAAAGATTTAATTTTAAGGGGATTATTTGTAATGAGTTTTACATTCTTTATTTTTAAATAATCTAACATAATGGTACATATATCATATTTACGAGCATCTGCTGGTAAATTTAATAATAAATTGGCGTCAAGAGTATCATGTCCTTGGTCTTGAAGGGCGTAAGCTCGGATTTTATTGGTTAGTCCTATGCCGCGACCTTCTTGGCGCAAGTATAAGATCACACCTTGACCTGCATCATTAATCATTTTCATGGTTGAATGTAATTGGGGGCCACAATCACATTTGAGTGATCCAAAAGCGTCACCTGTTAAGCATTCTGAATGAATTCTAACGAGTACAGGTTGATTAGAAATAGCACCCATGCCTTTGGAAAGAGCGATATGTTCTTCACCAGTACTTTTGTCTTGAAACGCTATAATTTCAAAATCACCAAATGCAGTCGGTAGTTTTGCTTTTGAAACAAACTCTATAGCCATTGGAGAATACACCTATATAAATTTATATTTGGTACAATTTACTTAATCTAACTTGAAAGCATTGGTTAATTTTTTTCAGTCATAAATTTCAGCATTTTACTTCCAAGTAAAGAGTATGTATTTAATAGTGAATTTTTTGTGAAATCTTAAGTTGACAAAAACAACTAACCAGGTGGAAAAGTTTTTTAGTTAGCCAATGTTCACACATGCCTCGCATTGTTTCTATCCTACTCAGCCTAGAACAGCAAGAACAACTCATTTTTTTGACTAAGCATGCAAAACATTCGCGTGAAAGGCAACGTACCTAAATGATTCTTTTGCTTTTTGAAAGTAAAAGTGTTGTAGAAGTTGCTGTTTTACAAGAATGTATTTGATAAAAGATAAGGCTACTACGTCGACGTTGGGAGCTATATGAATTTGAATCGATCTAAGATGGGCATCGCTTAAGTCGGTGCAATACATTAACCTCGGACGATCAGGCGAAAATTCTAGGTTGGGTCAATACAACTACACTCGGCGCAGAACAAATCTGAGTCTAATTATATGAAGGATATAATGTGTCCGTGTCGATAATGTCAGTCAGTTAAGCAAACATTAGCAAAATGTAGTAAAAATGAGTGTATGCCAATACGCTCATTTTTTATGACTTTATCTGAAAATTTAGATTGCACTCTCCAAAAAGCCTCCCCCTCACTCGAGCCTGTAAATTAAATTGTGTAATTGCCTGAATTTGCTAAAGGAATCAAAACAGAAGACGATCTCAATCAATTCACCCGATTGTTGACTAAACTCACTGTTGAAACGGCTCTCAATGTCGAACTTACCGAACATCTCGGACATGAAAAGAATGCTCGTAAGAACGGTTCAAATGCTCGTAACGGTTATTCCAGTAAGACCGTGCTGAGCGATGATGGTGAGATTGAGATCACCACACCACGAGATCGTGATGGCACATTTGAGCCACAGCTAATTAAAAAGAATCAGACTCGTATCACGCAAATGGATAGCCAGATTCTATCCCTTTATGCCAAAGGCATGACCACCCGTGAAATCGTTGCTACCTTCAAGGAAATGTACGATGCCGATGTATCTCCAACGCTCATTTCCAAGGCGAACAGCACTGCTGTGAGGATGCCGTCGTTGCAGGATATTCTGATCGCCTGTGTGGATGGACTAAAAGGCTTTCCTGATGCCATTAACAGCGTATACCCGCAAACCCATATCCAGCTGTGCATTATCCATATGCTGCGTAACAGCTTGAAATACGTATCATGGAAAGATTACAAGGCCGTCACTCAGGATTTAAAAACCGTTTATCAGTCATCTACTGAAGAGGCAGCCTTGATGGCCTTGGATCAATTCGCCCAAACATGGGATGACAAGTACCCACAGATCAGCAAAAGCTGGCGTACACACTGGGAGAATCTAAATACCTTCTTTGCTTATCCAGCCGAGATACGCAAAGCCATCTATACCACCAATGCGATCGAATCATTAAACAGCGTAATACGTCAGGCGATCAAAAAGCGTAAAGTCTTTCCAACGGATGATTCTGTACGTAAAGTGATTTACCTGGCAATTGATGCAGCATCTAAAAAGTGGAATATGCGCGATTCGCGACTGGCGTTTAGCCATGAGCCGCTTTATTATTGAATTCGGTGACCGCTTAAGCAATCACCTTTAAATTTATGAAAAGCAATTACACAAAATTATTTACAGGCTCATTAAAATGACTAAGACAAGAACTATTATTGTGATTGAAGTTATTGTGCAAATTCTTATTTAAATGATCATTAAATTTTGTGCTAACTTGGACAGACATTATTCGGCTAGTTGGACAAACAGTTATTGTTCTTTAAGATGATTAATTAATCGCTCATAGTCATTTTTAGAAAGTTTACCAATGTAAGTTAATTTTGTTTTATCAATTGGCAGCTGATATGTCTGTACGGTATCAATCCATTAGTACCCACCATCATCGTTTAAAAATGCTTGAGCAGATTTTGTATTTGATACTTTTACACTTGGGATATTATGGCTAAGTGCTATGAGCTGTGCTGTATTAAAATCATCATCACTTATTTGATTGCTTACAGGGATTCGACCTGTTTTGGCAATTTCAGCCATGACCATACTAAAAACAGATGCAGGGGTTAGCCCAACTTTTTTAATAATGTACTCTGCTGATTCCGAAATAGCCTCATCCACAGAATATTGAACTCTCTTTTTTATTAGCGTAGACATTTAACACCTCTCAATCTTATTAATGCCATTTTATGCCATAAAATGGCACAGGGAAAGTGAGTAGTAAGTGTCCATTCTTAATAAGAATTGGTATCCAAGTAGCTGTTGATTTTGCATTATTGAATTAGAAAGTGAATTTTACATTAAAATTGAGTAAAAAACCGTCAATTGTAGACTAAAATCTACACTGAACTTGAGCCTGACATTTTCTGTTTTATTCGTATATACGAATACAAAAGACTTATGAATAGTGCAATTTTCCGAATAATTACATAGATACTGGTACCAGAAAGTTTAAATCTTTGTTCATTTATTTGTGAGATTTAGTGTCTATTTGAATAAGAATATGCAGGATATAGCTCTATCAGCGTATTACATTTTTTTTGACACGATTTCCTAAGCTACGTAGGATTTTATGCTAAAAAAAATGTAAGGTTTAAAGCGTAGAACTGCAGGCTTTGGAAAGTTGGGCTCTCAGCGTATTACATTTTTTTTGACACGATTTCCTAAGCTACCCCTCAAATTCATGCTAAAAAAAATGTAATAGTGGCTAAGCAGAAAGCCTGATTTAAGAGGATTCGATGCATTGGGATATTACATTTTTTTTGACACGATTTCCTAAGCTATCCCTCAAATTCATGCTAAAAAAAATGTAAGAGTTACTAAGCAGAAAGCCTGATTTGTGATCCTAGACAGTATCGTGGACAACAAATCCCTCTAAACTCTTAAAATATTTCTGTTCAAAGGCTTCTGGGCTTAACCAGCCGTTTGCGGAATGCCTTCTGACCCGATTGTAATAAATCTCAATATAGTCAAACAAGACTGTATTCGCTTCTTTTCGAGTGGCAAACACACTGCCATGGACCACATGACCTTTCAATGTATGAAAGAAGCTTTCGGCCACTGCATTATCCCAACAGTTTCCCCTGCGTGACATACTTTGAACGCAGTTATTCGTCAATAATAGCGCCCTAAAATCACGACTACAGTACTGTGAGCCTTGGTCCGAATGCACCATGACACCCATTGGATACCCCTGACGAGCCATTGCACAATGAAACGCATCACACACCAATTGACGGTCTATTCGATGGCTGGTTTGCCAACCGACAATACGACGGCTGAATAGATCCAGCATCACACACAAATACAGCCAACCTTGCTTAGTACGGATATAGGTAATATCCGTTGTCCAGATCTTATTGGGTTCATTGACCGTAAATTGACGATCCAACAAGTTAGGCGCTGTAGGCAAACGATGGTTTGAATCAGTCGTATACTTGTATTTACGTGCAATCCTGCTACGTAAACCAAGCTTTTTAAGCATTCTTCCAACGGTTCGTTCGCTCATGCTGTAACCTAAATCATGCATGCCATGTACCAATGAAGGTGCACCCAATCGTGCATGATGCTGCCAATATACGGCTTTTAAATCATTATATTTCTGCGCTGGATTGGCCTGGCGTTTTCGCCAGGCATAATAGCCTGAAGTGCTGACACCCAGGCATTGACAGGCAGAAGATACAGTGACTTCATTCACATCCAGATCTTGAATTACCGTGTACTTTTCTTGGCATGATCTGTCAGAAAGTACACATGCGCTTTTTTTAAGATGTCATTGGTTTCCCTGAGCTGTTTGACTTCTTTCTCTAATTCTAAGATCCGCTGTTGTTCTGGTGAAAGTTGACGTTTGCTTGAACCTACTGGATTGGCTTCACGAATCCATTTGTCTAAAGTTGAATAACCCACACCTAATTTCTGGGCGATTGCAGCTATAGGTTCGTGGGAGTTTGAAAGTGCATAATCAATCGCTTGCTGTTTAAATTCAGGACTAAAACGTTTAGCCATTTCTTGAATCTCCAAAGATTAAAGTTACGTTATCTTTAGAGGGACGTGCTGTCCATTATTTTGGCTAGGATCATGTCTCAAGCATTAGTCCCTAAAACTATTACATTTTTTGATACTATCTTCTAAGATTACCTAATAATGTATATGGCTAAATGTATTGCTAGGTTTGAATTTTTTTTACTGGGCATTTGAATAAGATTAAAGGGTAGATTGCCCTAAGCAATATTGAATAATCCTTCTGGGAAAAACGTTAAATGAATGACTTGCATGAATTGAATGGCCTAAAAAATATTTATCTCTATGATTCATACTTACCAAATAATTCTACAAAAATTGAATTGGGTGAGGGGAATTCTAATTTAACGGGTGCAAACGGCGCAGGAAAAACATCCACCTTAAATTTAATCCCAATATTTTTTGGGGCTCGGCCTGATCGATTAATGGATCGTTCTGCCAATAAACTCAGTTTTACAGATTATTACCTTCCAAATCCACGTAGCATGATTGTGTTTGAATACAATACACCGATGGGGCTGTGCTGTGCGGTTTTTTACCGTAATCAGGATAAACAATGCTATCGCTTTATTCAAGGCAGCGCATCTGAGACTGTTTTTTCAAAATCTTCTATAGAATTCCATAAGGAACACCAGACTGTAAAAAGTCTGTTGCAAGAAATTGAAATGAAAGGTTATTACGTCAGTAAACAGATCGACAATAGTCTGGATTATGTAGCGGTTCTAACTAATGATAAAAAACGTCTGAATCGTGATTTCAAACTGAGGGATCTTGCTTCTATTTTCTCTCTTAGCGGCAAAGGCCATGAATTAAAGCATATCGGGGCATCCACCCAGATCACCTTGAATAAAACCAACTTGTTAGATAACTTCAAGCTCATGTTGGTCGATGCTTTTTTAGAAAATGAGCAGATGATGAATCAGCGCTCAAATACGCTGAATTCTTCCAGCCTCATTTCGGATATTCAGACATTACGGGAATTCGATAAGGAAAAGCCAAAACTGCAACTGGGGATCGAGCAACGACGCGCCTTAATGCAGACTTACGCTTTACTGGAGGCTTATCGAGGTCAGGCAATCAAAAAACTAGAGATCAATAATACGACAATCGCACAGCTTCGTTATCAGAGAAGCCAAGCTATTGAGCATGCTAGAGCTGAATTAAAGGTGATTGAAAATGAGATTATTGCGAATAGCTCAAATGAATCACGTGCAAAAGGTGAGTTGGAAGGCTTACAACATGCTTTGGCCTCTATAGAGGAAAATGAGAAAAATTATAAGAATCAGGATATTCTGAAAAAGCAGGAAGAATTCAATAATCTTGCCAAGTACAAGCAGGAAGCTGAAGATGCCCGCCGTTATGTGGATGAATTAGAGAAGAACCTGAAAGAAATTGTTCATAAATTTGAAAAACTTAAAAATAATGCCTTGGAAGAAAAAGACCGGGATTTAGCTGCTATTCATGAAGGTAAGAATGAGGTTTCTAATTTACTACACAATTTGCAACAGGATAGGTCTCATGCTGTAGATCAACTGGCTTTGGCTGAAAAGAATGAGCTCAATGCTTTCGAGCAAAGTAAACTGGAAGAGCGCAAAATTTATGAAGATGAGGTTGATCATTGCAATAATTTGATTGCTGAAGCAGTAAACCATACACAGGAAGAACAACAGCAAATTGAAGAGTACCAGCTGAATCTTCAAGCACTCCAAAAGACCATGCGGGACAAGGAGCAACAACTCAACGCGGCGAACACTCATTTATTGCGCCTAAAAAGTGAGAACACTCGAGCCAAGACAGATCTTGATACAGCCAAACGCCATTTAGATAAATCCACGCAAACAGAACATCAGTTAAGAGATATCCTGTATCAGAAAAATACATTACTGAGCTTCCTGAAACAGTGTCCCGATGACAACTGGAAACACAACATTGCCAAACTGATTAATCCCAAATTATTTTTGCATACCGGGTTAAAGCCTTACTGGGATTCAGAACAGCAAACTGGAACTGGTGGCTTTTATGGCCTGCATCTTGATACTTCTAAACTGGAGCTGCCAGTTGAAGCCGAGTCACTCAATGAATTAGAGCAACGCCTTGCACAGGCGATTAGCATTCTGCAAGATGCCAAAGAGAAATACACTAGCAGTGAAAAAGCAGTGGCCGCATCTGCCAAAGCAGTTCAGGACTTTGAGCTGAACCTCATCAAGCTGCAGAATGAGCTGCGTCAGTCCCGAGACACATTTGATAGTACCCAGCGTATATTTGAGCAGTATAAGCAAACTGTTCAGATGAATGTGGCAGAGCGGAGAAAATTAGCCGAGGGACAACGTGATCAAGCTCGTCAGCGACTAAATCTATTTAATGAACAATTAAATGTGGAACGCCAAATGATTCATGATCGTTTTGGCAACGAAAAAAACCAAATTCAGCAGAGTTATGATTTCAAAATCAAAGAACAATTAGAACGCAAGGCCATGCTGGATGAAAGATCCAAGTCTGTTGTTCAGAAATATAATAATAAAATCATAGATCTGGAATCTCTGCGTAATAGTGAATTACAACAAAAAGGCTTGGATACTGCAGTTTATCAAAAGGCACAGGATCAGCTAAAACAACTGAACCATAAATGCCATATTGTGAAAGATTATGAAACCATCTTGATGCAGTACAAGGTTTGGTTTGAGCAGGAATATTCACGTAAAACGGGTATCTGCAGCTTAATCGGCAATCTCGAACAAGAAATTTATGCCTTCAGACAAAACTTTGACAAACTGACTATCAAAATCGAAAAACTCAAAGAACATTCACGTCATGAAGTTAATCTTATTGAACGCAATCTTCAGCAGGTTGAAGAGGAAAACACCAAGATAGCCTCTTTAAGAAACCGTGTTAATTCAGTACTGGAAGGTATCCCGCAGATTGAACAGCTTGAGGTTGCTGAGCCGGTTAGTTTTGAATGGTTTTACCGCAATACGGAGGATCATCTCAATCGTCAGAAAGAACAGCTCAAGGAGTTGAAGCAATCCCTCAATACCGTACTCAGCATTCTACGCCAGAATACTGATTTCGAGCTCTACAAGCAGTGGGAAAACCGTATGGCGCTGTTAGGTAATGTGAACACCACCACATATGATCTTTACGGTATGAAAGAAATCGAAAATATGCTGTTGGTGGATATCCCTACAAAAGAAAACCTTACGATCAACAGTTTTAAACTGGCTGCTTATGATTTACGTAATTATGGGCAATCTTTGGCTAAATTCCGCCGCAAGCTGAAGGCGATATCTAACGACCTTACGGAGCAAACCAATACAACCAATCCATTCACAGCATTAGGGAATATTCAGATTGAATTGCTCTCTGTACTTGATGGCCTCAATGTCTATGAACAGTTGGATCGCTTTGAAAAAGATCTGGATGAAGAATCGATCCAGGAATCATCTCAGCTCATACTACCGAGTGAGAAGTTAATACGGTCATTTGAATCAGCTGTTAAAGCATTAGAAAAGTCGAATGTTCAGACTGACGATATTCGCTCTTTAGTCAAACTGCGGATTAGCTATGAAGAAAATAACCGCAAGGTCTATGTGAACAATGATTCTGATTTGCTTTCCGGCAGTAGTACTGGCTTGTCACGATTAATTGTCATTATTATCTTTACGGCTTTAACACGAAAACTATGTCCAGATATCAATACAGTTATCCATGTACCACTCGATGAAATCGGCCAGTTTGATTCACAAAATACAATACGATTATTCGAGTTGATGCATAAGCAGAATATTTATCTGGTCTGCGCTCAGCCGAACTTATCCAGTGAATTAAGTGAAAGTTTTGTGCATAAGAATGATATCGACCGAAACTTCGGTATACGCAAGTTTAAAACCCAGAAGAACGAAAAACCTAATCCGCTTTTAGCCTAGTGGGGACCTATTATGCAAATTGCTAAATCAATTTTTTCTAACATTGTAAATGTTTTAATTTCTGGGGGAATTATCGATGAGCATGTCCACAAAGATCTCTACCACAAGCTCCAAGATGATCTGGTCTTGGAGGAAATAAATAATTATCTCGATTGGATGGGAAAAAAGTGCATCCGTACCAAAGATAATTATGGGTTTTACTGTGTCTTTAGTGAAAGTCGGAAGAACAAAGAAACCCGTGAACTCCTGAGAAAACAGTTCAGCGAAATTGTTTCGAAAATGGAGCCCTTAAATGATTGGCTTCGCTTATGCCGTTCAATCAAAGACAATAGCCGTATTATGCAATGCGGGGATACAGTGACTTATGGTGAACTCATCACTGAGGTTGAACGATCTCCACTGATTATGTCACAACTTAAGGAGTTGGTCATTAAATTAGGTAAGGCATCCACCTCTCCTAAAGAGCAGATTAGCTCTGTGCTTCAATACCTTGTCAGCAATCAATATTTACATCCAACCGGCAACACTGGCACGACTTATATTGCGACAGCAAAGTGGTCCGTCTTTTATGATGAGCTGGAATACATCTGTACCTTTAATGGTATCAATTACGATGAAATGCCTGAACTGGAACAGGGCGAGCTGATATGAGTGAGTTGGAATATCCGGCAGCCAAAGCGGCGAAAGCGCTCAACAACTACATTGATAATATCGGTAATGCGATTGTATTTAACAACGCAATTGTGCCTGTAACTGATGACAATGAGTATTTAATCAAAGTATTGAATAAAGCCGAACTTGGCTATTTCAACACTGAAAAAAATGGCTTTAACTTATACAACCACGTGATTTCATTCGTAACCTATTATGAGAAAAAACGTAGGGTTACTGACAGCTCTAAACAGATTCACAAACTTATTTCAGACATTCGTGCCAATATCAGTGAATTTGAAACAACCAAACTCAAAAGTGTAGAAGATGCTGAAATTTATAAGGATGAAATTAGTGAAGCTATTGTTGAATTAGCCAATACTATTTTTGAGAGCTGCTATGATTTCTCCACTCAGGCACTTCAAGATCTGGCATTGTTTAACAATCTTGAGGTCCGTATTCAACGCATTGAAAAAACCATCAGGATTTTAAGTTCACTGACTGAAGTGATGGGCGCACTTTCAACCAACGCAATGCTTGAGCTTGGTGCTTCAGATAAAGATCTTGAAAGTTTGGTGGTAACTAAGCTGATCCCAGTATTCATTATCTGTAGTAAAGAGGTGAAATACAGTGCTTCTAAATTAAACAAGCAGTTGTTTGATTGGAAACAGGAATTATCTTCGCAGAAAAAAAGCAACATGGTGGATGCTTTCTACCGCTTTTTAAAAGGAAAATCTGCATTAAATTTAGAATTTGATGAGACGACGGCATCAGAAGTCTTTTATCGTGTGCCACGCAGTGAATTGATTAGCTATGCAGATCTGGATGCTGAGGAAGAACAGGAAACGCTGCGTGAACTTGGCTCAAAAGCCTTTACCAAGCGTGAAAAACGGATAGATCAGAATAAAGATCGAGAAAATCTGCCAGATGTTAAAGAAGGAAATGAGGTTGTTGAGCAGCCCTTAACTGCTTTAGAGATTGCTATGAGTAATTTCTTTGAAGCATTGCTTGTGGATGGGGGCAAACATCAGCAATTGAGTGGTGTTGAAACATATGAACTGCTAATGCCAGGATGCGATATCGATTTTTGGCTGATCGCCTTAACCAGCCACTATAGAAACCATTTCAAAAATAAATTGAACATGCAATTTATCGAAACGATAGATCCTATATTTGATGGAAATAGTTGTGTATCTGATGTCATCATTTCTCGAACTGATAAATTGCAACAGGTTGCGTGATAGGAGAACTTAATGACTTTTGGCTTACGCGAACTCTCCGTCATTCAGACGGCGTTGCAATTAAAAAAACGGTCTATGGCTTTCAATAAAACCTGGCAAAAAGTTCATCAGGATTATCAGATTGGTACGGTTCACGGTAAGGAGCTTCACCTTACCTCTAAAGAACTGGAATATTTGGAATGCTGTATCTATGCAAAACAGGTTAAGGTCGCTCCTGAACAGTCTCTTAATTTAGAATCTGATCGTATGGACTTGTTAAACTTTTTGAAAGATGAAAAGTCTGGGGGATATTCTGTATTCGGCGATCAACTTGTATTTGCATCAGTGTATGCAAAATTGCCATTAAAACAGGGGGATGTAGTCATCGGTTATAAGGGCTTAGTTCCTACAGTTCATGCCAATGAATTAATCTTCAATAAAATTGAAAAACTGATTATCGTTGAAAATGGAACAATGCTGACCAGACTGTTTGATTGGTATGAACAGCTACCTGAAGCATGGCAAGACAGTTTATTTTTATATCGTGGTCAGGGGCAAAATGCACGTCAGGTGTTTGAATTGCTGGCCAAACTTCCTGACCATACAGAAATTTCCTTTTATGGTGACTTTGACCCGTTCGGTTTGAACATTGCTGCCCATTTCCTTAAGCGTAGAACAATGTCTATCTTGATTCCTGAATGCTGGAGAGAAATCACCCGGAATCATCTGGACAATAACCCTAGTAAATTTTTTGAACAGATTCATAGTAGTCATGACCTTTCTACTGATACTGCTCAGCCTTTGCTCATTAGGGATTTGTATAGGCACATATACATCAATCAAATTGCTCTCATGCAAGAAAATGTGAATAGGTTAGGGCCTCTAAGTGAATTAAAGATGGACTGAAATTAATCTAATCCTAATTTCTTAATAAATTTTTTGGGCTTTGTTGCACAAAGATTTGAAATGCAAAGCGCCCCTAATTGAGCCAAATTTAAGGCGTAACTTGGGTAAGTGGTCGACCTAATTCCGTAAATCTGTTGAGGACTGCTACACGTGCATGAATTTCATTCACCTGACTAGGAAAGCTTCTTGCCATTAATTTATCGCCTAATAATTTGATGCAATCCATCTTGGTTTCCACCAAACTGGAGGGTGTAAATAATTCTGTGTAAATACAGTTTTAAAAATACTTGCTTTCAGCATCTTATCACTATTACTTTTTCCTTGCTAACAAGGTCGCAAAACGCTGCTTAATTCGATCACCTGCAGCATCTGTACGGTGTAACTCACCTACATTTTCATTGTATTTCACAATATCCCAATCAGCATAACACGCACTTAATTCACCCGCTTTAAAGCTAGAAGGGAAGTCTTGTTGTACAGGGTAGTCTTCAGTATCCATTGCACAAACAATTAAGTTGTAACCCTGTGAAAGAGTGGCTTTTTGCATATTTTGAATGAGTTTTGGAGTAGTTTCAGGTGCCAAGAACATCATCACCACAGTACAATTAATAAAGTGATATTGCCCTGAAATAGATGAATCCTGATTCAAGTCACGCACCGCAGTTTGAATGGTAGTGATTTGCTCTGCTTCAATAATTTCATTCAATTTTTGAATACTGGTCGGGTTACCATCCCAAGCATCGACCTGAAAACCATGCTGACTCAAATACAGCGCATTGCGGCCTGTACCACAACCAACATCTAAAGCTTTGCCAACGGGTAACTGCGGCAGTGCGGCTATAATTTCAGAATGGGTTGGGCTTAATTTGTATTTTTTGACAAAATAATCTTGAGCTAAACAATAAAAACTGAGCTGACATTCAATGTCTTCACTGGCAGATACGATTTTATGCCAAGCTTGCGGCTCAATAAAAGGCGGTTGGTTTTGCACAGAAAAAACATGCTCAGATTGCACTTCACCTGATTCATGCAGCATTGAAAAATGAATTTCACCTTTTAAAATGGTGAGTTTTGCCCAAGTGCCTACTTGCGTGTTGTGTTGTTTCTTAAAACCTTGCGGAATTGAATCATGATTCCAAATTGGAAGTTGCTTATAACATATCAATTCTTGTTGCATCATAAACTCCAGCGTTGTTCATCATGATTTAGACACTTGTGTAGATTTTTTATTACGTAGATTAGTCTACTTGATCTTAATTTCAGCATAGCATTTCATGTCGTTTTCAACCATCTATTCACTGAGAATTTGCAAGCTTAAAAAATGTGTTTTGAGGTGAAATAAGCAGTACCCAGAAATGATCCTGAAAAATATTCAGCTGAAGCTGCATTATTTTCATGTTCATTGCGCTATGAATGTTTTACCATGAGTCGCCTTAATTTATTGAATTATCCAGTGTTTATTCAAGCCAATCAGTTTGTTATTCCCACACAGCAGCATGATTATCCTGAATGGCATCGTGGGCGTGAGCATTATGCGTTGTGGTACTTAAGCATTGAGCATCCTGCTTTAGTTCAATATTTAGAACAATTAAAACAGCAATTTTCTGATTTATTATTGACTCCTAATACCCGCCAGTTTCATATCACTTTATACATTTGTGGTTTTTCCGCCGTAAAAAAACACTGGGATGATGACTTTGTTGAACAACAGTTTCAGCGACAATTACAGGCGCTGCAACATTTGCAATTGCAACCTTTTCAATTGCAGATTGGCGGAATCAATAGCTTTAACAGCGCGTTGTTTGTAGATGTGCAAGATCATGCTCAGCAATTATGCCGTATTCGTCAGGCTTTAAGCACAGCAGGAGAGGAAATTGCCGCTTTGCAGTATCATCCGCATATTACTTTGGGGCTGTATCAAGCTGAACATTCAACTAATTATATTTTAGAGCGTATTCAAAATACTATAGTGCAACATTTCGATTTGAATATTCAGCATTTAAGTTTTGGATATTATCAGGCGAAAACATTACAAGGGCCACTTTTTACAAGCTATCAATTTCCTTTGGGAGCATCATGATTCAACTTATTTTGGGCGGTGCACGTTCTGGGAAAAGTCGCCTAGCCGAACAAAGTGCACAGCAATTTGGCAAAACGGTTATTTATGTGGCAACCGCACAAGCAGGCGATGCCGAAATGCAGGCACGGATTCAGCATCATCAGCAACAGCGTCCGCAGTCATGGCAATTGCGTGAAGAACCTTTATATTTGGCGCAACAGTTAAAAATGCTGGATCATCCAGATCATGTGATTTTGGTAGATTGTCTGACTTTGTGGATGAGTAATTTACTGATGCAAACGGCAGAAAACTTTGCTGAACAACAAATTGTAGCATTACTTGAAGTTTTACCTCATTTGCAGGCCGATATTATTTTGGTGAGCAATGAAACAGGTTTAGGTGTTGTGCCACTAGGGGAAATCACCCGAAAATTTGTAGATGAATCAGGGCGGCTACATCAACAGTTAGGGCAAATTGCAAACAAAGTCCAGTTTTGTGTTGCTGGTTTTCCAATGCTTTTAAAAGGAGAGAATTCATGACTTGGTGGTTAGCTGAATGTCAAACACCCAATGTGCAGATGAAACAGCAGGCAATCCAAAGACAGCTTCAACTGACAAAACCTACAGGGTCGTTAGCTGAACTTGAAAATGTCGCAATTCAACTGGCATCTTTACAAGGCACAGCGCAACCGAATATTGAACGTCCGTGGATTTGCATTTTTGCAGGTGATCATGGCGTCATGGAAGAAAATATTTCGGCCTATCCGCAAGCGGTGACACGACAAATGCTGCAAAATTTTGCGACGGGTGGCGCATGTATCAGCGTCATTGCTAAACAGTATCAGGCACAACTACAAGTGATTGACTGTGGTTCAGTGGGCGATGCGTATGACTATGCGGGCGTAGAGCGACATTGTATTCGTGCTGGTACAGCAAATTTTGCTAAAACGCTTGCCATGACCGAGCAAGAGTGTATGCAGGCTATGGCTTTAGGGCGTAAAAGTGTTGAAGATGCTGTTGCGCAACAGGCCTCAATCTATGTTGCAGGTGAAATGGGGATTGGGAATACTTGCTCTGCATCGGCCTTATCTTGCTTTTTATTGCAAGCACCTGCAGAAGCACTCACAGGTGTGGGAACAGGTATTGACACTGCACAATTACAACATAAAAAGCAGGTGATTGATGCAGCTTTGGCGCTACATCAAGACTATGTAAAACAAGATGCCTTTAAAGCCCTTTGTGCTGTTGGTGGTT
This sequence comes from Acinetobacter sp. A2, assembly GCF_048537555.1. NCBI lineage: Bacteria > Pseudomonadati > Pseudomonadota > Gammaproteobacteria > Moraxellales > Moraxellaceae > Acinetobacter > Acinetobacter sp. A2. The sequence continues at coordinate 1,635,753 of NZ_CP183239.1, read as the reverse complement.
TAGAAGTTGCGGCTATGGTGGGCGCATATATCCGCTGTGCACAGCTAGGTATGCCTATAGTGGTGGATGGTTTTATCAGTAGTGCTGCGGCATTGGTTGCTGTCCGTCTAAACCCGCAGGTGCGTGAATGGATGTTGTTTGGACATCAGTCGGCAGAATATGGCCACCGCCGTTTATTGGAAGAGTTAAATGCGCAGGCATTATTAAATCTAAATTTACGTTTGGGTGAGGGCAGTGGTGCAGGTGCTGCTTTGGGCATCATCCAGCTGGCCTGTGCCTTGCATAATCAAATGGCAACTTTTGCAGAAGCAGCAGTCATTGGCGAGAAAGTAACTTCATGCTCAGGCTAGATGTATTAAGGCATGGAGAAACAGCATTGAGCCATACTTTGCGTGGCTCAACCGATGATGCTTTAACGTCCAAAGGCTGGAAAACAATGCAGCAAACCGTGAATACTGCGCTGGATCATGGTCTGCAATGGGATATGATTCTGAGTTCTCCTTTGCAGCGTTGTTTGAATTTTGCTCAGGATTTTTCTGGCGAACAGCAATTGCCACTTTATATTGATGCCCAGTTTCAGGAAATGCATTTTGGTACTTGGGAAGCGGCTTCAACCCAGACTTTATATGTAGAATATCCTGAAGATTTAGCAAAATTTTGGACGACCCCTACGCAATTTACCCCGCCACAGGCAGAAGCCTTGTTCGATTTTCAACAACGGGTTGTACAAGGTTTGAAGGACTTTATTCAGTATTTACAAGTCAAAAACACGAATCAGCCAAAACGAATTTTACTGGTCACACACGGTGGGGTCATTAAGCTGTTAAAGGTGATGGCGCAGCAACAACCCTTAGATGATATTTTGAAAATGTCGGCAGATTTAGGGCAACTGAGTTCATTTCAATTGCATTTGGATGGAAGCGTGACGATGCAGGAGCAACAATGACAGCGTTTTGGATTGCCTTGCAATTTCTCACCACTTTGCCTGTGTCCTTAAAACAACTGCCGAGTCCACAACAAAATGCGCAGTCGTTGTTGTTTTATCCTGTGGTGGGTTTGCTAATCGGAGCTGTGCTTTGGGGTGTTGCCAGTTTGCTGCAATTTCTGCCTTTGGTGCTTAGTAGCAGCCTGATTTTAGTTCTCTGGATTTGGCTCACTGGTGGTTTGCATTTAGATGGACTAGCAGATACCGCAGATGCATGGGTGGGTGGTTTTGGAGACCCCGAACGAACATTAAAGATTATGAAAGACCCAAGCAGCGGGCCAATTGGTGTGCTGAGTCTACTGATGTGCTGCTTGCTAAAATGGTCAACACTTTATGTTCTACTCGAGCAACAATATTTAGCAGCTTTACTGCTGGTACCTGTTTTAGCGCGTTTGAGTGCACTACTTTTATTTTTAAGCACACCGTATTTGCGTGCTCAAGGTTTGGGTACTCCTATACAAGCTTATTTGCCCAAAACAGGCGCAAAAATTGTGATTGCGTTGACTTTTGCTAGTGCTGCGCTGTGGGGATGGCTTGGCTTGATCGCTGTGCTGACTTTCATCCTTTGTACGGTATATCTACGACATAAATTTATGCTGCGATTGCAAGGTATAACGGGCGATATGGTGGGTGCGAGCATAGAAATATCTGAAACGATGGTTTTATTGGCTATTGCGATTTCATGGTTTTTAATTCACTGAAATTTTTTAAGTGCTTTGGGATACTTGTTTAGCACATCACAAGTATATGAATTTGTTTGATTTAAATAATAATTGACTTGTTTTTGCAAAAATGTAGATGTACGCTTATCGGAAAGTTCCTAAATTAGATTTGATATTTTTAAAAACTATGATAATAGTAATTTATGTCAGTCAGCCTTGATGGCATTTGTATCTCAGGATGAGATCACAAGCATGATGTATAAAAATCAAAAGGAATGTCATATATGATCAAACTGTTAAAGCAAATTTTCTGTTTACACATCTATGAATATGATGAAATGGAAGAAATCGGGGCGCATTTAGAGTGTCGTAAATGTGGGGACAGTAAGACACAATAAGTCATCATTAACAAAAGTGAGTTTATAACTCACTTTTTTATTGCCTAAATTTTGACACATTTGTATTTAGATTCTATTTTCTTGCATGTTCAGGCTTTAAGCTTGGTTGAGTTGCTTTTAAGATAGCGCTATCTTGCCTGTTAAAAGATGTGATGGATGGCGATGCCTAAAAACTTTAAAGAAAAGACCTATATTGTAGATGAAAATTTGGCAGATACTTTGACGTGGTTACTACATCATCAAGACTGCTATGATCGTTTTTATTATGATGCGATTCAGCAACAGCTAACAGTAGAACATGCCAATGGTGCCGATATAATTAAAGTAGGGCAGTATTTGAATGCCAGCTACGGTATTTTAATCACCTCTTAAAAGTGCTGCTGGACTAAATTATTTTGCTGAATAAAAATTGAATATGACACAAAAACAAAGTCCCATTTTGGGACTTTGTTTTTTTTGGTTTAAGCTAAATGTTTAAGCAATTGCCATTGCATCTACAGACAATTCTGCAACGGTTGGTTTGGCACGTTCAGGAACTAAACCTAGCTTTTGGAACAGCTGTTTGTCTTTGCCTTCGCCTGCATTTGGCGTGGTGAGTAATTTTTCGCCCGAGAACAATGAGTTCGCACCTGCCATAAAGGCCAAAGCTTGATCTGAATCTGACAATGATTCACGCCCTGCTGATAAACGAATGTAACTGTTTGGCATAATAATACGCGCAACCGCAATGGTACGAATCCACTCAATCACATCTAGTTTTTCTACTTCAGCCAACGGTGTACCTTCAATCGGCACTAACATATTGATCGGCACAGATTCAGGGTGTAATGGCAATGTCGCCAATTCATGCAATAAACCAATACGGTCTTGGGTGTCTTCACCTAAACCAACAATACCGCCACTACACACTTTCATACCAGTTTGACGCACAATGTCTAAGGTATTTAAACGATCGTCAAAGCTGCGAGTGCTGATCACATTAGGATAATATTCACGCGACGTGTCGAGGTTGTGATTGTAATAGTCCAAGCCAGCATCTTTTAAACGCTCTGCCTGAGATTGATTCAGCATGCCTAAAGTCATACAGGTTTCTAAACCCAGTGCCTTTACTTCACGTACCATTTCCAACACATAAGGCATATCACGTTCATGTGGGTTACGCCATGCAGCGCCCATACAAAAACGTGAAGAGCCTGATTCTAAAGCTTCTTTGGCCTCTTGAATGACTTTTTCAACGGCAATGCGTTTTTCAGCTTCTAGTTGTGAATCATAATGCGCAGACTGTGAGCAGTATTTACAGTCTTCCGGGCATTTGCCTGTTTTAATGGACAATAAGGTACTGACTTGTACAGTATTGGCAGCAAAATGTTGGCGATGCACACGCTGTGCTTCAAAGACCAAATCCAGAAAAGGCTGTTCATATAACTGCTGAATTTCTTCTCGGGTCCAATCATTACGTACTGACATAAGTAAAAGTCCATCATCCCTATTATTTATAGTCTGTATCATACACAAACTGTGGAAATCAGAAAGGCATAATCTCTCAATTTGGTCGCAAATATTTATCTTTCGTCAAGTAAAACAACAAACTCATTTTAGTTGCAAACTTAAGCATTTTTATGGCTATTTCGCAGCAAAATTAAATTCTGGCCATTTTTATTTTGTGATGAAATGGCAACTAAAATTCAGATAATGCACGAAACTGGCAAAGAACCTGCAGTCCAAACGCTACCGTTTTTGTTAGGTGAAAATTGTTTATTTTTTAGGCTGTTTTAACTCTTGTTCCTGAATGGCCCAGTCAGTATGGATTTGCACAATCTCATCATGCTGTAATCTTGTTTGTTGCAAAGTTTGCAAAATTTGTGAAGAAAATGGGGCATTTCCAAGTCCAATGGCAATATTGCGCATAAAGCTCTGATAGCCAGTACGACGCAATGGACTGCCTTCCGTTTTGGCTAAAAAAGTGGCTTCATCCCATTGCCATAAATCTAGCAGGCTGATCTGATCTAGCGCATGCCGAGGCTGAAAATCATCAACCGTGGTGACTTGGGCAAAGCTGTTCCACGGGCAAATCAGTTGGCAATCATCACAACCAAATACCCGATTGCCAATGCCACGGCGTAAATCTTCAGGAATTACCCCTTGATATTCAATGGTCAAATACGCAATACATTTACGTGCATCTAACATATAAGGCTCAACAAGGGCCTGTGTTGGGCAAATGTCAATGCAGGCTGTGCAAGAACCGCAATGCGATGTTGCAGGTGTATCAAAAGGCAAATCTAGTGAAGTAAACAGTTCGCCCAATACAAAAAACGACCCAGATTTTTTATGAATAAGTAAGGTGTGTTTGCCTGTCCAACCCATGCCTGCACTTTCTGCAAGTGACTTTTCAAAAATGGGTGCAGAGTCGGCAAAGGGGCGTGATTCAAACTCACCAACTTTTTCACGGATACGTGTTGCAAGAGTTTTAAGGCGACCACGCATCACTTTGTGATAATCACGACCGCGCGCATAACGGGCGATAATTGCCGAATTAGGGGCATCTGGAATGTGGCGTGGTTGTGGTCTTTCCACCAAATAATTCATACGCACGCAAATAATGCTTTTGGTATTTGGCACTAATAATGCTGGGTTGGCTCGTTTTTCTAAATTTTCTTCCAAAAACTTCATATCACCATGATAGCCACGGTTTAAATATTCCTGAAAACGGGCTAATTCTGCTTGAGCATCTGGTTTGGCAATGACACAATCAGCAAAACCAAGCGCCAAAGCTTGAGCTTTAATCCACTCTTTCAGGGCAGTTGGATCATCTTGATATAGTGAAATATGTGCTGAAGTGGTGGATGTTGCCATAACAAAACAGAAGGGAAGAAAAATGCCGCAGCAAGTGTACCATAGCCCTGTTTATCATAGCCAAAGTATTCAAGCGTGGGAGAAACGCTGGTTTGCCCGTCAAAACAGTTCCTATGGTTTAATGCAGCAAGTGGCATGGACACTACATTTACAACTTCGCAAAATTTTTGCTGCCCAGACTTTTCCAATTCAAACAGTTGCTGTGTGCTGTGGGCAGGGCAATAACGCTGGTGATGGCTACTTAACTGCAAAATATTTACAACAAGCAGGTTTTCAGGTCGATATTTATGCAGCAACACGCGGTACATCGACAGATTTACATCAGGCTTTTTTAGAAGCTGAAGCGGCAGAAGTGAATATTATTCAGGGTTTTGCATTTCAAAAAAAATATGACTGCTATATAGATGCGTTATTTGGTATTGGTTTAGATCGTCCTTTAAATGATGAATGGCAGTCGATTATTCACACGATCAATCAACAACAAGCTTTAAAAATTGCGGTAGATATTCCAAGCGGTTTAAATGCCAATACAGGTCAGCCGATGCCATGCGCAATTCAAGCGGATTACACCTTTACGGCCTTGGGTTTAAAGGTAGGCTTATTTACAGGGCAAGCGCAGGAATATACAGGACAGGTAGATGTACTGGACTTGATTCCTTTAGATGCAGAACTCAAAGCTTTGGCACAGCTCACACCACAACAAATTAAATTACCCGCAAGACAAGCTTTTGGGCATAAAGGCATTTATGGGCATGTGCTGATTGTAGGTGGGCACGCGCAAATGGGCGGTGCTGTGATGATGGCAGCAGAGGCCGCATCAAATGCAGGTGCGGGCAAAGTGACTGTGGTGTGTCATGCTAAACATCATGTTGCGATTTTAAGCCGAGCGCCAAATTTAATGCTGCGTGATATTGATGCACTGTCTAAGGCAGAGATTCAGCAATTAATTTCACAGGTGGATGCCGTAAGTTTAGGCATGGGACTTGGTCGGGATGCTTGGGCGGAGCAACATTATACAAATTGGTTTACGGCTTTAAATCAGTCAGATGTTGAGGTGGTTTATGATGCCGATGCATTGTGGTTCTTAGCCCAACATGCACAGGCTTCAAATAGTCCAGCTCAGCTCAAACTCAATAGCTATGCAACACCACATTCGGGCGAGGCGGCAACTTTGCTTGGTACTACGGTTGCCCAAATTGAAGCTGACCGTATTGCTGCGATTCAGCAATTACAGCAACGCTATGCAGGAGAATGGGTGTTAAAAGGTTCGGGCAGTTTGACTTTACAAACTGCGCCTACAGCAGCAGAAGCAACTGCACTGTGGATTTGTACCGCAGGCAACCCAGGCATGGGTACAGGGGGAATGGGGGATGTCTTGGCAGGAATGATCGCCAGTTTAAAAGCTCAGTTTCACAATCAAATTCAATTACATGAAATTGTCATGTTACATGCCTTAGCGGGAGATGTTCTTGCCCAACAAGGCATGCGTGGCTTACAGGCGCAACATATGAACCAAGCCATTTATCAGGTCGTGAATCAGTAAAATATTTAAGATGAAGCTATTTATTTAACGACGTCTAGAGCTTGAGCGACTACGACCACGGGCCATACCCCCTAAGGCATTCAGCACGGCTAATTTAGTCATACTGCCCGAAGCATGCGCATGGCAAATAGCAGCAGCTAAAGCATCGGCAGCGTCTTGTTGCGGTTTAATAGACAAGTCGAGCAATTTCATGACCATCATTTGTACTTGTTCTTTATCGGCAGCACCATAGCCAACGACTGATTGTTTAATTTGGCGTGCAGTATATTCCGCCACCTGCAAATCTAAATTCACCAAAGCGGCAATGGCTGCACCACGCGCTTGCCCCAATTTCAGGGCAGAGTCAGGGTTTTGAGCCATAAACACCTGCTCAACTGCTGCTTCTGTCGGGCCATGAAATCTTACAATTCGCTCAATGCCTGCAAAAATTCGTTTTAAGCGCTCAGGCATTTCACTGCTTTCGGTGCGAATGGTTCCTGCATCTACAAAACGCAATTTAGCACCATCACGTTCAATAATGCCGTAGCCAGTAAGCCGAGAACCAGGGTCGATTCCAATAATAAGTGACATGCCAAGCCTTAAAAAATTACATCATGCTGAATTATAGGAGTTTAAAATTCTTTTGTGTGGAGTAATTTAAAAACATTCAGTCAATGTGCTGATGTTTAAACAATTGGAGCATATCTTTGCCATAATTTCGATATTGGACTTCATTTTATTTTAAGTATTGAGTTTTATACTCAAAATATGATGTTAAAAAGAGGCAAGCTATGGCCAGATGGATTGATCAGCTAAAACAATGGGCTAAGCAAATTAAACGAGATGTCTATGCAGTTTGGTTTGCAGCACGTGATCCTGAAACACCATTCCTTGCTAAATTGGTAGCCTTATTGGTTGCCGCTTATGCCATTTCACCCATCGACTTAATTCCAGACTTTATTCCTATTTTGGGCTATTTGGATGATCTGATTTTAGTGCCCTTGGGTATCATGTTGGTATTGCGTTTAGTGCCCACAGAGGTGATGCAACATTGTCGTCTACAAGCCGATGCAATTAGTCAAAAACCAAGTAGTTATATCGCAGCATTGGTTTTTATCATTGTGTGGTTAGGGTTGGCGTATCTGGCTTATATTTATCTCTATCGCCCAACCATATAGGTTGTAATTGGGTGATGATGAAAATATTAATGACAGGCTAGACCTTTAAAAATACAATACTGCCCATATTGAAAGAAAAGTGAATCAAAAAAGCTTGATCCCGATGAAGCACTTGGTTTCTGCATTTTATTTATTTAATTGAGATTAGATTAATTTTCATGAAATTATTTCTTATTGTTCTAATTGGCTTAGTTCTTGAAGTCTTCGTCTGGATTGGTGTGGGTGACCTAGTAGGGAGCATGTGGTACGTGTTCTTTTGGTTTATTGCCGCATTTGTGATTGGCTTGAACTTGATTCGTAAATATTCTGCTGGTGTGATGCCACAAATGCAGCAAATGCAAATGGGGCAGATGAGTGCCGACCCTGCACTTAGCAATAATTTACCTAAAATCTTTGCGGGTTTTTTATTGATGATTCCAGGTTTGATCAGTGATGTTCTGGCATTGTTGGTGATGATTCCTGCCGTTCAAAATGCATTTAAAGCCGCAATGATGAAAGCCATGATGAAGCGTCAGCAAGCGATGATGAATCAAATGATGGGTGGCATGATGGGCGATATGAATGGCATGGGCGGTGCAGGTCAAAACCCATTTGCAGATTTAATGCGCCAAATGCAAGATATGCAAAATCAACAGGGTGGTCGTGACTCTAGTATCATTGATGGTGAAGCACGTGAAATTACCCCTGATGCTAAAAAAATTGAAATGAAAGATGTCAATCAACCTAAGTAATATTGATTGTGCTTTCTATAAAACCGAATCGAGCTGATTCGGTTTTTTTATGCGCATTTTGGATGATAATTAACGTGAAATATTTAAAGCAGCGTCTATAGCCTGATTAGGCAAGCTATAATCACGCTTTAAGTTCTTTCTGATGTATCTATGTCATTGTTATTGACCATTTGTGCACTGCATTTTGTTGCGCAGCTCAGTCCTGGTCCAGATGTGCTACTCATTGCTAAAAGTGCAGCAACCAATACACGCCGTAATACTTTACACATTATTGTAGGTATTTCGACGGGAATTGTCGTGTGGGTAGTGCTGACCTTGCTCGGTTTCACGGTCTTGGTACAACAATTTCCATGGATACAACAAGTACTGATGCTCATTGGTGGTTTATTTCTTGCCAAAATGGGTTGGGGTATGCTGTCAGGTGGTTGGCGGAGTTGGCAGCAAAGCAAACAGTTTGATGATACGAATGTTCAAATCCCTGCGGCAAAAAACTACTTTTTATTGGGTTTGTTCACCAATTTATCTAATCCTAAAACCTTAATTTACTTCAGCAGTGTCTTTGCTTTGGCGTTGAGTTCATCTGCAACGGGTTCTTTAAAAGCCCAATTAGCGGTCATTATTCCTATTCAGACCTTTGTGACATTTACTTTATTTATGTTGCTGCTTTCCACACCCAAAATGAAAAAGTTGTATCAGCGTTCGGGCAGTTATATTGATATGGTGTCGGGTGCATTATTTTTATTATTTGCGCTGTGGTTATGGCTAGATGCTCTGCGTATGTTTTCAACCTAAAATATAGATATGAACCTTAGTGAGTTGAGTTAATTGGGTCTGATGGTTTTTTGACGGTTTGTTTAGCTTCAGACTCAGCTTCTGTTTTAACGAAATGATCGGGTGGATAGTTCCGATTGCTACTTAAAGTCGCTTCTGTGTTTTCTGAACCCTGATATTTTCGGCTACGGTTGGCACGTTCACGTAAACCGCCTTTTTTAATCAATTGCACCATCTTGATTCTATTCCGTGTGATTAAAAAGATTGATAAAACCCACGTTTAGCAAGCTAAATTTGAGCTGTGATCTTGAGTTTTACGCAGTTCAATATTTTAACATGGCATATAAAATTCAGATGGAAAATCCAGAAATTTATTCAAAAATACTATTTGCGCATTTTTTCTAACTTTGGCATGCTGATTGAAATGCTTGGCAAGGTTGCTGAGCAAGTATCTGAGACAAGCTACAAAGTGTCACAGATGCTTAAGCAAAATTACACTTCATCAGGGTAGATGGTGTAACAATAAAAACAAGAATTACAGTGAAGTAGGAGAATACCTATGCTGTATCATCAGTATCGTTGCGCATGTTGCAATCGGGTTGTGGAATCATCAGAAAAAGAATGTACCTCTTGTGGTTCATACAATATTCGTAGTCCTTATGGTTTTTGGTTATTCTGTATTTTGGCTTGTTTAGCCGCAGCTATTGTGTTAAAAGTCGTGCATGTGTATTTGCAAGATCATCAAGAGGTGCCTGTACAGCAAACAGTACTTGATGTGATTCGTACACAGTAGGCTGAATATAATTCTAAACTTAACTTAATCTAAGATTTTCTGCTCAAACTTAGCCTATATCTAGTCATATTTAAGGTGCTAAATTTAAAAATCCTGAATGAAGCTATCATTCAGGATTTTAGGTGATTTTTCTGCTTGTATTTTTAATCTTAATCAAAGCATTATAAAGCTGTTAAGAGTTCAAAAAACTAGCTTGGTTAATGGCAGACAGGGCAGCATTGACTTCAAAAATCTTGCCACGAATGTTTTGTACGCCAAAACTTTCTAAACGGGCGGTGTGCATTTTTAAATATTGCTCTGCATTGGCAGTATTATCAAATAAGTAGATGCCACCAGCTTCTTGCGTCTGGCTGTTCTCTGTCCAGATTTTCCAAATCATGCCAGCTTCAAGGTTAATACTTTCAGCAAGTTCTTTGTATGCTTGGCTCATGCTTTCGCCAAATGGGCCTTGAGAAGGGAAGTCGACTTGAAGAATAACAGCCATGCGTAGCTCCTAAATTATTTTTAAGCGATATTAGGACTATAACATATTCGTATTTTATATATTGAGATTCACGTCATAAATATTGTTTGTTTTATGGTGCATTAAAAAAGCCCACCGAAGTGAGCTTTTGAAATCTGTTTGAATCAGAACTTTTATAAACCTGCAGAAGCTTTTAATGCTTCAACTTTGTCAGTTTTTTCCCATGTAAATGCAGTGTCTGAACCTTGGCGACCAAAGTGACCATAGGCTGCAGTTTGCTTATACATTGGTTGTAACAGATTGAGCATATTGGTAATGCCGTAAGGACGTAAGTCAAAGTGTTCACGTACCAAAGCAATAATCAATTCATCTGCTACTTTTGCAGTGTTAAAAGTGTTAATTGAAATTGAAGTTGGTTCAGCAACACCAATTGCATAAGACACTTGAATTTCACATTTGTCTGCCAAGCCTGCTGCAACAATATTTTTTGCAACATAACGACCTGCATAAGCAGCTGAACGGTCAACTTTAGATGGGTCTTTACCCGAGAAAGCACCACCACCGTGACGCGCCATACCACCGTAAGTATCTACAATAATTTTACGGCCAGTTAAACCACAGTCACCTACAGGGCCACCAATTACAAACATCCCCGTTGGGTTGATGTGAAATTTAGTGTCTGCATGGAACATTTCGGCAGGAATCACTTTTTTCACAATTTCTTCAATCACAGCTTCTTTGAGCTGAATTTGAGAAATTTCAGGATCATGCTGAGTAGATAAAACTACTGCGTCCAAACGTACAGGCACACCATTTTCATACGCAAAAGTTACCTGACTTTTTGCATCTGGGCGTAACCAAGGTAAAGCACCACTGCGACGTAATTCAGCTTGCTTTTCCATTAAGCGGTGTGCGTAAGAAATTGGGGCAGGCATTAATACATCAGTTTCACGGCTGGCATAACCAAACATCAAACCTTGGTCACCCGCACCCTGATCTTCAGGTTTTTGGCGGTCTACACCTTGCGCAATTTCAGGTGATTGTTTACCAATCATATTAATGACCGCACAGGTAGAACCATCAAAGCCAAGATCTGAATGATGATAACCAATACCGTTTACGGTTTGACGAACAATGGCTTCAAAATCAACATTTGCAGTTGTTGTGATTTCTCCTGCCAGTACAACCGCACCCGTTTTTACAAGCGTTTCACAAGCAACCCGCGCATAAGGGTCTTCTTTTAAGATTGCATCCAAAATGGCATCACTGATTTGGTCAGCCATTTTATCTGGATGGCCTTCGCTTACAGATTCCGAGGTAAATACAGCGTACTCGCGCATAAGTCCTATCACAGTTAAATTCAAAAGACGCAATATGTTACATCGAGTTAGACTTTAGGACTAGCGCATTACGACTAAAATGGCTGAATTTATTTCAATTCAATGACTTTTTATCGCATATCTTTTGCTAAAAAATAGATAAAGTATCGGTATGACTATATTTTGACTCAAAAATATTCATGTTGGCTAAAGCATGCCGTCATAATTTTAAACTAAGAAACATTTTATTTTTAAACATTGAATTGTATTTAAAAACAATATCTTATATTGATGTTTTAAAGACGTTGAATTGAGTTTATCTGCATGATTCTGCATTTTTAAAAGCTATTATAAAGTTTTGAAGGATGGCTGTGATTCAATTTATTGTGTGAAAAGTGAATAAAATTCAGGGTGGGGTTAAACTTGTCTATTATTTCAGCATTTAGTCAGGTCAAAATTGGATAATGCATGGAGTTAAACGAGATGAATTTTATCTAAAGTGTGAGTCGGGCATCAAACTTGCTCTTCGTTCATGCGAAATTCTATAAACTGAAATATCTATGTTTTAAAATCTGTAAAGCTGCGGCTTAAAACTTGCTTTGTTGAATGGTTGGCCTCATTTCTCTTAAAACAAATGCTGAAACTGCCCCGAATCTGCACGAAAAGTACGCTGAATGGGAATTAATGCGGAAATATTGTTGCATAGGCTTTACCCCTCAGGCGTTTTTTTGAGAGAATAGCGGCTGTTTTGAATTCTATTCATCTTCTTCTGTTTAACGATTTTTTGTGGACTCTGACCTATGACGACCCCGCTTAACGAACGTCGTATTGCAAACGCAATTCGTGTATTGGCAATGGATGCTGTGCAAAAAGCAAATTCAGGACATCCAGGTGCTCCGATGGGGATGGCAGATATTGCCGATGTGGTGTGGCGTGAATTCTTGAATCACAACCCAACTAATCCACAATGGGCAAACCGCGACCGTTTTGTACTGTCTAATGGTCATGGTTCAATGTTGCAATATGCGTTGTTACATTTAACAGGTTATGATCTTTCGATTGAAGATTTAAAAGCGTTCCGTCAGTTACATTCAAAAACTCCAGGTCACCCAGAATTGGGCTATGCACCAGGGATTGAAACCACCACTGGTCCTTTGGGTCAGGGTATTGCCAATGCCGTAGGTTTTGCCTTGGCTGAAAAAACTTTGGCAGCACAATTTAATAAAGAAGATATTCAAGTTGTAGACCATTTCACTTACTGTTTCTTGGGTGATGGCTGTTTAATGGAAGGTGTTTCACACGAAGCATGTTCATTGGCAGGTACTTTAGGTTTAGGCAAACTGGTTGTTTATTATGATGACAACGGCATTTCTATTGATGGTGAAGTAGAAGGCTGGTTCTCTGATGATACAGAACAGCGCTTCTTGTCTTATGGCTGGCAAGTACTAAAAGTTGATGGTCACGATGCAGATGCAATTCGTGCGGCAACAGTTGAAGCAAAAGCAGAAACGCAAAAACCAACCATTATTATTTGTAAAACAGTGATTGGTTTAGGTTCGCCAAACAAACAAGGTAAAGAAGACTGTCACGGTGCGCCATTAGGTCATGACGAAATTGCATTGACTCGTGAAGCATTAGGCTGGACAGATGAAGCGTTTGTGATTCCTGAAGATGTATATGCCGCTTGGGATGCGAAAACCAAAGGTGCAGAATCAGAAGCAGCATGGAATACGACTTTTGAGGCTTATGCAGCAAAATATCCAACTGAAGCTGCTGAACTTAAACGTCGTTTAAGCGGTGAATTGCCAGCAGAATTTGTTGCGCAAGCAGATGCATTTATTGCAGAAACCAATGCTAAAGCAGAAACGATTGCAACCCGTAAAGCCAGCCAAAATACTTTACAAGCATTTGGTCCATTATTGCCTGAATTATTGGGTGGTTCTGCAGACTTGGCAGGTTCAAACCTAACTCTTTGGAAAGGCTGCCAAGGTGTTCAGGACAATGCAGCAGGCAACTATGTGCATTACGGTGTACGTGAGTTTGGTATGACTGCTATTGCAAATGGTGTGGCACTTCATGGTGGCTTTATTCCATACGTGGCAACCTTCTTAATGTTTATGGAATACGCACGTAATGCAGTACGTATGTCTGCATTGATGAAGCAACGTGTAATTCATGTGTATACCCACGACTCAATTGGTTTGGGTGAAGATGGTCCAACCCACCAACCTGTTGAACAAATTGCATCTTTGCGTGGTACGCCAAACTTAAATACATGGCGTCCTGCTGACACTGTAGAAGCTGCCATTTCTTGGAAATCTGCATTGTTGCGTAGCGAAGGCCCAACTGCTTTAATTTTCTCACGTCAAAACTTACCATTCCAAACCCGTACTCAAGCACAAATTGAGAACGTGGCAAAAGGTGGTTATGTGTTGGCTGAAGAAAAAGGGGAACTTAAAGCAATTATTATTGCAACAGGTTCTGAAGTATCTTTGGCAATGGAAGCATACGCACAGCTTGAAGGTGTACGTGTTGTGTCTATGCCATGTGCTGAAGAATTTGTGAAACAAGATGCGGCATATCGTGAAGCAGTATTGCCATCACATATTCGTGCACGTGTTGCGGTTGAAGCAGCGCATGTAGACTACTGGTGGAAGTTTGTTGGTCTAGATGGCAAAGTTATTGGTATGACAACCTATGGCGAATCTGCACCAGCAAAAGAGTTGTATCAACACTTTGGTATTACCACTGAAGCGGTTGTAGCTGCGGTAAAAGAATTAACTGCTTAATTTTTTAATTAAGTGTTTTTAAAGGCGTTCCTGCAAAGGGACGTCTTTTATTTTTGCATATTTGTTTGGCCGCTTGTTTAGTGTTGCCTGCAGATGTTGCAAGTGTAAGTCAGGTTTGTGAATAGACCTCTGTGTAATTGAGTGAGATGAGAAATGAGTTTGTACGAGCAAATTAATGATGAAGTCACTTTAATGGATGCGGGTGAACAAAAGTGGATTGGACAAGATTTACCACTTGAAGCAATGGTTGCGGTGGAGTTGTTATTACAGGATTTAGCTGAGGATCAGCAAATCAAAATCCGCCGTAAAAACCATGAAAAGCAATCAGGCTTAAAGCAGGTTGATCGTATTTTGATTGAAAAGCTTTAATTGATTTGCCTTTTAATGGTAAAAATCGTGAATTGTTAGAGATCAGCTTTATTCTATGCGTAGGGTAAAGCTTTTTTATTGCTGTAAAAATAGTGTATAAAATAGCCTAAGCATAATATTCAATGTGAATCATCAATCATTTCAAGATATAACAATTAGGCAATATCCAAGCATGCAGACAACCCAAGTACGGCATCAACTAAGTCAAAAAATAGATATTGTGCCGTTAAGCGAAATTCAGTTTGAGCAATGGCAAGCACTTTGGCAAGGCTATCAGTTATTTTATCGGGTGCAACTCAGTAATGAAGTGACACGACTGACTTGGTCAAAACTGACCGATCCTCAACGACCATATATTTATGGCTTTGCTGCCGTATCTCAAACTAAAGTTGTCGCAATTGTGCATGTGATTGAACATGACAGTTGCTGGACACTCAAGCCTTATGCCTATTTACAAGATTTATTTACCTTGCCTGATTATAGAGGGATGGGGATTGCAAGGTTGCTCATAGCGCAGATTTATCACACAGCGCAACAGCGTGAATGTGATCGGGTGTATTGGCTTACCCATGAAGATAATTTACAGGCTCGGCAATTGTATGATCGTGTCGTAAAAAGAACAGGTTTTATTCAATATCGAAGTCCTACAATCGCTATGTAAAACGAGCATGCATATTTTTACAAATTTATCGTTTCAGTCATGCAACATAACGTTTTATCTTTACACGTGTATTTGCATCAAAAATCTATAAACTAAACATCATTGAAAACGAATTCACTCTTTTGGAGATCAACAACATGAACATGAAATCAATTGCATTAGGTTTGGCTATCGCTTCTGCAGCAACTATGACTATCGCAAAACCAGTAGCTTATCAAATTGACCCAACCCATACTGCAACTGTATTTACTTGGGATCACTTCGGTTTTTCTACACCATCAGGTAACTTCTCAAACATTCAAGGTACAATCAATATTGATGAGAAAAAACCTGCGAACTCATCTGTTAACGTAACTATTCCATTAAGCAGCATTAACACTAACGTGAAAGCTTTAGATGAGCACTTAATGGCAGCAGACTGGTTTGATGCAGCAAAATACCCAACAATTACTTTCAAAAGTACTAAAGTTGAAACTCAAGACAAGAAAAACTTTAAAATCACTGGTGATTTAACTGTAAAAGGTGTGACTAAACCGGTAGTACTTGATGCCGTATTGAACAAGCAAGGTCCACACCCAATGACTCAGGCGGCGACTGTTGGCTTTAATGCAACAACTTCATTCAACCGTTCTGCATTTGGTATTGCAAGCTATGTACCAAACGTAGGTGATAAAATTACTGTAAACATCACTACTGAAGCATCTGTAGCTGCAAAAAAATAAGTAGATATGATGTGATAAAAGCACCATTGATATGGTGCTTTTTTTGTGTCTGTATTTTTAGATGTATTTATACGTGTGGCAGATTTTGAGTCTAATATTGAAATGGATTAAATAAAAATGCGAACCGAAGTTCGCATTTTTAGATAGGAGCTTTAGCTTTTAAAATTTAACACAACTTAGAAAAAGCCTGCAGGTTTAGTTGAATAGCTCACCAACAAGTTTTTGGTTTGTTGATAATGCTCTAACATCATCTTGTGGTTTTCACGGCCAATACCTGACTTTTTATAACCACCGAAGGCAGCGTGTGCAGGGTAAATGTGATAACAGTTGGTCCAGACACGACCTGCCTGAATTGCACGGCCTGCACGGTATGAGGTATGCGCAGAACGTGACCAAACCCCAGCACCTAAACCGTAAATGGTATCGTTGGCGATTTTAATGGCTTCATCGAAGTCTTTAAATGTAGTGACAGAAAGTACAGGGCCGAAAATTTCTTCTTGGAAAATTTTCATATCATTGGTGCCTTTGAAAATGGTCGGTTCAATATAGAAACCGCTACCCACTTCCTGACGTTCACCACCACCTGTTAAAACTTGTGCACCTTCTGCACGGCCTGTTGCGATACAACCTAAGATTTTATCTTGCTGTTCTTGTGAAGCCTGCGCACCAATCATGGTTTCAGTATCAAGCGGGTGACCTGTTTTAATACGTTTAACACGTTCAATGGCTTTTTCCAAGAAACGGTCAGCAATACTTTCCTGTACGAGTGCACGTGATGGACAGGTACAGATTTCACCCTGATTCAGCGCAAACATAGCAAAGCCTTCAAGAGCTTTATCTAAGTAGTCGTCATCTTGCGCCATAATATCTTCAAAGAAAATATTTGGAGATTTACCACCAAGTTCCAAGGTCACTGGAATAATATTTTCAGTGGCATATTGCATGATCAACTGGCCAACTTGTGTTGAACCTGTGAATGCAATTTTGGCAATACGTGGATTGGTTGCCAATGGACGACCAACTTCTACGCCATACCCATTGACTACGTTTAATACGCCTGCAGGCAATAAATCTTGAATGAGTTCAACCAAAACTAAAATACTGGCAGGCGTTTGTTCTGCAGGTTTAAGCACAATACAGTTACCCGCAGCCAATGCAGGTGCAAGTTTCCATGTCGCCATTAAAATAGGGAAGTTCCATGGAATAATTTGTCCAACCACGCCCAAAGGCTCGTGGAAGTGGTAGGCAATGGTATCTTCATCAATTTCAGAAATTCCACCTTCCTGCGCACGGATACAGCCTGCGAAGTAGCGGAAATGGTCAATCGCTAAGGGAATATCGGCTGCTAATGTTTCACGTACAGGTTTACCGTTATCCCATGTTTCGGCAACCGCCAGTAATTCTAGATTTTGCTCTAAACGATCTGCAATTTTTAACAGAATATTAGAACGAGTAGTTGGAGATGAACTGTTCCATTGAGCTTTGGCTTTGTGTGCAGCATCTAAAGCCAGTTCAATATCTTCTGCAGATGAGCGTGGGACTTTGGTAAATACTTTGCCATCTACAGGAGAGATATTTTCAAAGTATTCGCCTTTGACTGGTGCTACCCACTCGCCACCAATAAAGTTTTCGTATTGTGATTTAAATTGAACTTTTGAACCGGGTTGATTTGGATCTATGTAACGCATGGCTATCTTCCTTTGATGGTTTTTTATAATGTGCCGTGGTGATATACTGTTTTGAACAATCCTGTTACGAAAAGCAGGGTAAATTTACGGCTATGGTATAAGGTACTCGGGTACGTTATTTGTTTAGCATACCCAATATAAGGTTGGAAAAAGGTTGGAAAGTTGCAGGTTTACAAGCAGCCGACAAATACTTACAAAAATAAGCAATACAGTGGATGTAATGTATTCAGGATTGTGAGAATCAGTGATGATGAAAAAACAAGACCTATTGGAAAAAAGACAACATATTGAACAGTTTAGACAAAGCAGTAGTTTATCTCCGCTACATGCACAGCAAATTCAGCAGAGTATTTTAAATTCGTGGCAACGCTCTGAAATTGCAGAAATTCCTATAGATCGGCAGGCGGCACCGTTAAATTCTAGTTTGTCTGGTTCGCAGAGCGGTTCAGCGTTGCAGCGTGCCGTACAAAACTGTGCTGAAGATTTAAAACATATTGCGCAGCAGTCATCTATGGTGGCAGCAGTAGGAGATGTAGGCAGCACCATTATTTGGACGGCAGCCAGTGCACAAATGCGTAATGTGGCGGAGCGAGTGCATTTTGTCGAGGGTGGACAATGGCGTGAAGAATTGGTAGGCACGAATGCATTGGCCTTGTCACTTAAAACCCAGCAAGCCAGTTGCGTGTTTTCCAATGAGCACTACATGTCGTCTTTGCATGATTGGGTGTGTTATGCCGCACCAATTGTCGATCCACATTCCAAACAGGTTTTGGGTGTGATTGATTTATCGACCACATGGAAAAACCATAACAGTTTAGGTCTGTTGGCTGCCGAGCGCTGCGCTGCATTGATTCAAACCGCATTGTTGGAACAACAAAAACAGCAGTTATATATCCGTGCATTCAGAGTGCCGCAAGTCTTGTTCAATGGCAAAGTGGTGGTCATGACACCACGTCAGTTGGAAATATTGGTTATTCTGGCACTTTGCCCACAAGGCATGAGTTTGGATACTTTACATCAGGCTTTATACGGCGAACGTAAAGTCAGTATGGGCACACTGAAAGCCGAAATGTCGCAATTGCGTGATACTTTAGGTGGAATGTTGGGTTCACGTCCGTATCGGATTTTGGCGCATATTGAAGCTGATTTTTTACAGGCAGAGCAGGCTTTAGATGCAGGTTATGTGCAGTCTGCCTTACAAACCTGCGCAGGAGTATTTTTGGCAAAAACCGAAAGTCCATTTTTATGTGCATGGCGAGATTGCCTAGAATCTCGCCTGAGCGATGCCATATTTAATGCACAGGATACAGATGCTTTACTGAAACACTTGGCACATAGTCCTGAAGCAATTGACGCGGTAGAGCGCTTAATTGAACTGATGCCGAAGCACCATCCTGCACATCAGATTTTATTAAAATACAAAGGCTAAATGATGAGTTAAGTCATTTAGCCTATATTTTACAGCCCTTTATTTTTTAACCAGTCAAACAAGGACTGATACACTTCTGCACGTACTTCGGGTGCAGACAGCACCAAATCATGTACGCCATTTTTAATCTGGCAAAGCTGAATATCACCATGCATACGGTGGGCAAATTTTTGCATATCAGCCACATTTAAAATGACATCGCTGCGCTGGGCAATTTCGTTCCATTGGCGCGGGTAACTACTTTGGCTAGGGTGCATAATCAGCGTTGGCACACCTAAATGCACACTGGCGTGAATTTCCTTTTGTGCTTCATGAATGGCATGCACAAAACTCAGGCGTACTTTAGGGTAACGTGGTTTTTTCCACTCCAGATTGAATAACCATTCACCATGATATTGCTTGTGTAAACTTGGCACATAAAAAGGATTTAGGCGGCTTGGAAACTTCAAATCTGGAAATAATTTTCCAAGTTGACTTAAACGAGGAACGCCAGCTTTTTTCTCAATTTCGGTCATATTGAAATCATAAAAAGGGCTGTTACACCATAGGCCGCGAATTAGAGGATGATTTGGATGATGTGCCACATAGAGTGTGGTGATTAATCCACCTGTAGAGTGACCGCATAAAATGACGGAATCATGTTGTTCAGCCGCGATTTGCTCAAGTGCAGCCGAAATTTCTGCATCGTATTCAGATAGGTTACGCACGTTATACCAGTGCTGGTGTGACAAATGTGAGCGTCCATATTTGCGTAAATCGAGCGCATAAAAGTCATAACCATGCTGATTAAACTGTTCTGCCATTTCAGTCTGAAAAAAGTAATCAATAAAACCATGAATATAGAGCACAGCTTTACGGGTTTCTTGTTCGGCTTTTTTGCGTACCAAAGTGGCAATCACTTTACCTTCATAATCGGCGGGGAAGTCCAACGTCATTTGTTGATAATCAGGACCTAAAATATCAGGATGGTAGCTAGGGGCAGCTTTTTGTTTTTTACGAAGTGGCATAAGGCGCTCATCATCAATTTTATTTTGTCTATATCCTTGATGAGCTGTGTGCATTTGTCAAATTGAATTATGAAAAGCATCAACATTTAGATATTTTGTAGATTGTGTATAAATGTCTATATGCGCAGCACAGATTAAAAAAAGCAGAACACACGTGACATGGTTCTGCAAAGGGAAGTTAAAAATTAAAACAAGAAACAAAATGAGAAAAAGACAATTGATTAGAGGATGGGAGAGGCTGAGCAAATGTAGATTCACTCAGCCGTGTAGCGATATTTACATAGCCGCTTTGAAAATTTCGACCACTTGCGCATGGTTGGCTTTACGTGGGTTAGTCAGCATGCAGGCATCTTTTTGTGCATTTTCCGCCATAATCGCTAAATCATCTTCTTTAACGCCCAACTCTGCCAAACCTGTTGGAATACCAATAGAACTCGATAATTCACGGATTGCATCAATTGCAGCATAAGCAGCCTCTGTGGTGGTTAAACCATCTGTATTTACACCCATCAACTCTGCAATGTCTGCATAGCGTTCAGGGCAGGCAATCAGGTTAAATTCACAAACATGCGGCAGTAAAATTGCATTACAGACACCGTGTGGCAAGTTATAAAAACCACCCAATTGATGCGCCATCGCATGTACATAGCCTAATGATGCATTATTGAATGCCATACCGGCCAAGTACTGCGCATAGCTCATGGCATCACGTGCTTCAATATTTTCACCATTTGCCACTGCAGGACTCAGCCATTGACTAATCATACGAATAGCTTTTTCTGCACAGGCATCGGTAATCGGGTTGGCCGCAGTTGAAACGTAGGCTTCTACCGCATGCGTCAAGGCATCCATACCTGTGGCAGCGGTTAAGCCCGCAGGTTTGGCAATCATAAGTTTAGGGTCATCAATGGCGATGAGTGGGGTACAGCGCCAATCGACAATGGCCATTTTTACGTGGGTGTCGGTGTTGGTAATGATACAGAAACGGGTCATTTCTGAAGCTGTTCCCGCTGTGGTGTTAATGGCAATCAGCGGTGTCATTGGCACGGTACTTTTATCTATGCCTTCATAATCACGAATATGTCCACCTCCTGCAGTGACCAAGCCAATACCTTTAGCACAGTCATGCGAAGAGCCACCGCCTAAAGACACAATGAAGTCGCAGTTGTTGGCATTGTAGGCATCGACACCGTTATGGACATTAATATCGGTTGGGTTTGGCTCTGCCCCTGCAAAGATATGGCTGGCAACGCCTGCTTCAGTTAAGTAGCCTGCAATGGTATCGGCCACGCCAAATTTAAATAGTCCTTCATCTGTCACAATTAGGGCTTTTTTTGCGCCCAAGTTTTGTGCTCTTACGCCAATTTCTTTGGCACAACCAGGGCCAAATAGTGACACGCAAGGAATATAAAAACCGTTGGTTTGATCTGCAATATTTTTAAAAGCCATGCTCAGATTCCTTCTTGCATTGGGTATTGGAATAATATGTTGTTATCGCGGTATTGAACCGTGATTTGAGTATTCAATGCTTTGTATGCAAATCCTACCTACCAAAAACCAACCCTATTTTGTGAGGAAATAGTGCAAATTAATCTATTGTAATTTATGGGATTTTAAAAGAGTAATTAACTATAACTAAAAATATAGATAAATATTTGCATAAGTGCTCATTTTGTCTATGTCGATTCAGTAGTGGCAAGGTGGGTATTTATTAGAGATTTAAATGATTATCTTTTGTATTTTAGGTGAGTGTCTTGGTATATTAGCATCCATATCTATTGATTATCCAATCCCTTAACCTAGGCATGGCTTTGTGAAATTAACACGCATTCATCACTGTAAAAACTTGAATCGAGAAAAGTATAAGCAACTTGAAAAACAAGCTGTTTTACTTGGTCGTGTTCGCAGTGAAGTTTGGGCTAAATATGGTGCTGTTGCAGGCTTAAATATCAGTGACAGGGCTATTCGTGATGCGTGGATGAAAGAAGGTCGCAACTTCGGTGTATCTGCAAATGCGTGGAAAGAAACCCTGCGTGACTGTATGGGTGATATTAAAGCCTATCGTGAAGCTGCCAAGGAAAAGGTCAAACAAGCTATTCGCAAACGTACGACTTGCGACAATGAACGTAAAAGACTCTATACGCTGCTAAAAAAAGATGAATGGACAACAGATAATTTCCTCCATCGTCAGATGCGTAAGCATTTTCGGCATGGTGTGAATCACACGCACAATCAAATCATTGTACGTGCTGATATGTGTAAAACCTTTGAGTTAAACGGTCAATGTTGGCTTAAAGTACCAAGCCTAATCCCTCGACAAACCATTAAAATCCCATTAAATACGACTGTTGATTTTGCACCGCAAGGCACATTAAGAATTATTCTAAAAAATGGCAATATTGAAGTTCATTCAACCTATGATGCAGTTGAAACACAAGATTGTGGTCAAGAAACTGTTGGTGTTGATAAGGGCTATTCAGAAGCCTTTGTAGATTCTGATGGCGATGTATATGGGAGTGGTCTAGGCAAGCTGATCTCAAGTGAATCAGATTATTTAAATCAAAAGTACAAGCACAGAAACAAGCTCAGAGCGATTGCTAAAGCTAAACCACACAAGAAACAGAAAATTGAGTTAAATAATCTAGGTCGAAAAAAACTAGATAAGCGACAAGATACTCAAAAAGCAAAGCTCAAGACATTAATATTTACAGCAACTCACAAGTTGGTTGATAAAGCCAAAGTGATTGTTGCGGAAGATTTAACATCCCCAATTCAAAGTAAACGCAACTATGGCAAAAACACCAATAGACGCTTAAATACATGGGCTAAAGGTTTGTTAGCTAATGCCCTAACTTCTATATCTCACCGTAGAGGTTCTACGGTGCATCTAGTCAATTCTGCATATACTTCGCAAAGTGATTCTTTCTTGCATGGCCTTTTAATAGGTACACGTAAGGGAGATCGTTTTCACCGTTTCAATGGGGAAGTTGTGCAAGCTGATTGGAATGCTGCGAGAAACGTGCTTGCAAGATTAAACGACAATGAGATAAGTCGTTATACGCCTTACAAAACTGTAAAGCGTATATTGCAAGAACGGACTGACCGCTACAAGTCGGAACTGACCGACTCAGGCTCTAGTTACACGCTTGGCAACAAGACATTAACAGAGTGCGAATTAGTCCTTGACTATGTTTGACTACATTTTAAGGAACAGTCATATTTCATCTGAAGCTTTATAAAAGCTATAGGCAAGGCCAGAAATCTTGTTTATAGTGGTTTATATATACGGTTTTATGTGTAGATACTGTGCATAAAACCAGTCTAGTGGAAGTTGATGCATAGGCAGATTTAAGGAAAATTCAAGCATCAAGTGCTTTATGAAAATGGAAAATAAAACAAAAAATAGGGATTAATCACGAGTTTGGTCTAGTCGCTGCAATTAAATAAAAATAAGATGCAACTTAGATAGACCGTACTTAAGCATGAGGAGTGTGTATGCAGCCAAGTCGCCAGCATAGCCAATTGCATGCCGTTGCACAGCAATTGGTACGTATTTCCAGTGTGGCCGCAGAAATATATCAAGATCAAATGGAGCTAGTTGGGCATCTCACTGCACAAAATATGTTCCGTATTGATCCTTTACAGCATCGGATTGAATTGCTAAACGGTCTATTTAGCCTTGAATTTTATCCGCCTAAATCTAACCCTAGTTTAATTCAGACGCAGTTTGAGTTTGCGGGGCAGCATCAAGAAGCGTTTGAAGATTTTTTTCTGCATGATTTACAGTTTCACACGGGTGATTTAAAGCCACAACACTCCTTATTTTTGCGTAATCAGGCGCAGCAATTACGACATCTGATTATGCAGCAAGCCTATATGTGGGTGGATGGTGCTGCACGTGTTCAACAGTTGCTGCTGCATTTAGATGGTGTACAGGCTCAGATTTTAGATCAAGCCTTGATTCAGTCTGATTATGCCCAGCATGCTGTTTTTACAGGTGCTGTACAGCATGGTGCGGTCATTCCAGATGAAACATTAACGGCCTTATCTGCATTGTGTGCTTTAGAATTTATTGAGGGTGATACCTTTTTGCCTGTGCAAGCCTTAATGCACAGTTATGATGATTTTTGTTTTAGTGCTGCACAGTTTTTGCCTAAAGCCATGTATCGAATTTTGGCGGTGTCCTTTCCTGAGCGTTTTAATTTGCAGGATTTAATTGACCATCAGGATGATATTCAGTTGTTGTATCGGCATGCCGAAGAACATGGTCATTTACTGGGTTTTGCCCGCTTAATGCATCGAGAAGTGTGGCAGCGTTCCGATGCATTGGCAAAACCGCATTTCTTAAAATCCTGTCCTTTAATTTGGCAAAAGAAGGTTGCCAAACTGCCGTTATTTGATTATCCACGAGCGGTGAACTGGCTGTTTAAACAGTCTGCACAAGTGTTGGATTGGCTCAGTTTAAATATGCAGCATACCAGTGTGCGGGTCGCAGTGACTGCGCTCAGTTTTGTCGATTGTAGTCAGGCACATCCACGTATTATTTTAGCGACATTGCAATATTTTCAATATTCTGCGGCGCGTATGTTTATTCAAAGCTGTAATGTGTATGCGACACAGCAGGCATGGTTTGCGCATGCACATAATGTCAGTCTAATGCCACATGGTGAAAAGCAATCTGTAGATGATCCACGTGTTGCGATTAGTCCTTCCATTTTGTATTTGGATGAATGGATGAGTTTGCTAAAAACAGTGGCGCAGCAAGATGAGCATTTGGTGAAGCATGTTTTTAGACGTTTGAGTCGTGTTATGCAAAGTTATATGACTTATTTGCAGCAAATCACACAGGATTTACCGCCTGCCTTGTTGGACTATATTCAGCCCGAGAGTCAGCAGCAGCGTGATTTTTATACGGTGTTGCAGCGTTATCAACTTCAACCTGATGATTTTCGGCAGCGTTTTTATTTACGGGCGCAGCATACGCGAGTTTCAGTGTTTGACAGTTATGTACGTGACTATTTACTGGAATATTTTGCAGCGCATACACATATTCCTAAGAGTCTGAGTTGGTTGGGGTTATTTTATCAGGCGGTGCGTTGGCATCAACAGGTCTACAAAGCAGAACTGATGGCCAAATTAAAAAAGGAAATTCAGTGCAGTGCATGGCAGGCCAAAAGCCCTATGCCAACGCTAAAATTTTCAGGCTGGTGCTTTGAGGAAATGATTCATTTAGACCGTATTATTGAAGAATCACAAAACTTTAAACACTGTTTGGCACTTAGCTACGCTAAGCTAATGAGTGAAGGGCAATATGTGGCTTTTCACATGGCGTCACCACATTATGCGCAGCAATTGACTCTGGGCTGTCATTTTCGGCAGGGGCAACTTGAATTTGATCAGTTGGAATATCCGAATAATCAAAAAGCGGAACAGTTACTGGTGACCATTGCAGAGCAGTTTATTGCATGGCTGAATCCACAATTGCAAGCTAAAGCATAAGACAACAGTTGTCGTATTCGCAGACTTGAGCCTTAACTTTTGGGCAAAAACTCGTTAGGCTATAGCCGTTCAGCAATGGTATAGGTCTTATGAAACAGGAAACTGCACTTAAACTTTTAAAAGCAGGCGAAAATGTCTTTTTAACAGGCTCTGCTGGTGCGGGTAAAACCTATACCCTGAATCAATACATCAATTATTTAAAAGCACGAAAAGTACCTGTAGCCATCACTGCATCTACAGGTATTGCTGCAACGCACATGAATGGCATGACCATTCACACATGGGCAGGCATTGGTATTAAAGATTTTTTGTCCGATGCAGACCTAAAAAATATGAAAGAGCGCAAATATCTCAAAGAACATTTAGAAAATGCGCAAGTGTTGATTATTGATGAAATTTCGATGTTGCATGCCAAGCAACTGAATTTAGTCAATCAGGTTTTAAAATATTTTAAAGATAGCGATGAAGCCTTTGGCGGCATTCAGGTGATTGTTGCGGGAGATTTTTTCCAGTTACCGCCTGTAGGGAAAAATGATGAGCGCAACCGAGATAAATTCTGTTTTATGTCGGACGCGTGGGTAGAAGCCAAGTTCCGTGTGTGTTATTTGACCGAACAACACCGTCAGGGCGATGACTATTTAAATGATATTTTAAATGCAATTCGGGCGCAGAATATTGAACAAGCACATATTCAGGCTTTGGAACAAACTCGTCAGCAAGATATTGGAGATACGTTCACCCGTCTATATACCCATAATATGGATGTAGACAACATCAACTTTAAACATCTGAATGAAATTGAAACTGAGAGCAAGCAGTTTGATGCCGTTTGTGATGGCAATGAAAAACTGATTGAAACCCTGAAATCATCAGTACGTGCACCTGAAATTTTAAATCTGAAAAAACATGCCAAAGTGATGTTTGTTAAAAACAACTTTGATATGGGCTACATTAACGGCAGTTTGGGCGAAGTGATTGGCTTTGAAGAAGATGATGATCATGGCATTTTGCCTAAAGTGAAACTGACCGATGGCACCGTCTTGTTGGTTGAGCCTGAAACATGGTCGGTAGATAATGATGCTGGTAAAACCATTGCCAGCTTTCAGCAAATTCCGCTGCGTTTAGCGTGGGCCATTACCATCCACAAGTCACAAGGTATGACCTTAGAAGCTGCAGAAATTAATTTAAGCCATACTTTTGAAAAAGGGCAGGGTTATGTGGCCTTGTCACGTTTAAAATCTTTAAGTGGTTTGCGCTTATTGGGTTTTAACAGCCAAGCATTGGAATTGGACAGTTTAGCCATTAAGGCTGACCGGCGTTTTCAGGAATTGTCTGAAGAAGCCGAAATACACTACGAACTGATGGATTTAACTCCGCAACATAATGCATTTATTCGTCATTGTGGTGGCACATTGAACGAAACCGAGATTTTGCGTAATGAAAAGAAAATTGCCAAAGGTGGTAAAACCAATTATGCAACCGCCACGTTGGATGAAACCCGCGCTTTATTTGAAGAAGGTTATGATATTCAAGATATTGCGGTAGAGCGTGGCTTAACACCTGCAACCATCATTAACCATTTAGCACGGTTGCAAAAAGAACAAAATCTGGATATTTCCGTGGCACATCCGGGTGAAGAAGTAGTGGAAGAAGTGCGTAAAATTTATAAGCGTTTAATGAAGCGCCAAAATGCAGATCATTTTAGCGATGACGGGGCAATTAAGTTGCGTCCTATAGTTGAAGCCACCAGTCCGAGAATGGGCTATGACCAAGTGCGCTTGGCACTGTTGTTTATTCAGTAGTTGAGGATGCCTGTAAAGACCACAGGCTTTTGCGGAGTAATTAACTATAACTAAAAATATAGACAAATATTTGCATAAGTGCTCATTTTGTCTATGTCGATTCAGTAGTGGCAAGGTGGGTATTTATTAGAGATTTAAATGATTATCTTTTGTATTTTAGGTGAGTGTCTTGGTATATTAGCATCCATATCTATTGATTATCCAATCCCTTAACCTAGGCATGACTTTGTGAAATTAACACGCATTCATCACGGCTTTGTTGCACAAAGATTTGAAATGCAAAGCGCCCCTAATTGAGCCAAATTTAAGGCGTAACTTGGGTAAGTGGTCGACCTAATTCCGTAAATCTGTTGAGGACTGCTACACGTGCATGAATTTCATTCACCTGACTAGGAAAGCTTCTTGCCATTAATTTATCGCCTAATAATTTGATGCAATGCATATTGGTTTCCACCAAACTGCGGCGATGATAGCCTGACCATTTTTTCCATAATGTCCTGCCTAAACGTTTAACTGTTCGAAGTAATTCATTTCGCTCTAGCGAGCTACTCTTTGTATCTTTCCATGGTTTCGCATTTTTTCTAGGTGGAATCACCGCATGTGCTTGCCGATCTGCAATGACCTGACGGCATTGCTTGGTGTCATAAGCTCCATCGGTATAAACAGAGTCAATCTGCTCATCTTGTGGAATCTGATTAAGTAAATCACCAAGCACCTGTGAATCACTGACATTATTGGTTGTGAGCTGAATAGCGCGTATTTGTAGGGTTTTGGCATCTATACCAATATGTAGTTTACGCCATTGGCGACGATATTCAGCTCCATGTTTCTTGCGTTTCCATTCGCCCTCACCTAGAAACTTCATGCCTGTAGAGTCTACGAGTAGATGCAGCCCATCGCTACTTTTTTGGTAGCTGATTGCAATATCAATATGCTTTTGTCTTCTACAAAGCGTACTGTAATCTGGTGCGGTCCAATTTAATCCGCAAAGTTTAATCAGACTTTGCACAAAGCCAATGACCATACGTAAAGATAGACGGAATAAGGATTTAATCATTAAGCAGCATTGGATAGCTGCGTCGGAGTAGGTTTGATTTCGCCCTTGTTTGCCTTTTGATGGAGCATACCATTGCGTAGCAGGATCAAACCAAATGGCAATATTTCCGCGACTCATGAGTGCTCGGTTATATGCGGGCCAATTGGTTGTGCGGTAGATTTTGTGTGTAGGCTTCTTCATTTGAAAATTATATCGCTGAAAAAGCCTTTACAGATAGGTTTGTGCAACAAAGCCGTTTTAAACCATCACGACGCTGTAATAGGTGATAAACCCGTTCAAATGCAGTTTGCCATTCTGGCTCAAGGTCTAAAACCAAGGCAGGTTCATCGAGTTGTACATAATCCACACCACGTGCTTTTAGTTCATCAAACAATGCAGCATAAATAGGCAGTAATGCATCTATAAATTGCAAAATGGCTTGATTTGCGGCAACTTCACGCTGCATTATATTACATTCACACGTATGCTGTTTTGTTTCTAGCGTTTCATAGGTATCGACAATGCGTGATAAGTACAAAAACGTTAGCAAGCCGGGTACAACAACTTTTAGCGGTTTATTAAAGGCTTTTGCGCGTTCCACTTGTGTAAATAAGTCGGAAAAATCAGCTTTAAATTCCTGAGCTGAATTTAATTCAGGTACAAGATAATGGTAGTTGGTGTCGAACCATTTGGTCATTTCCAGCGCTGCAACATCACTACAGTTTGGTGCACGACCACGTGCTAAATAAAATTGTTGATCGACTTGATTCAGTTTTGCTGCATCTTTAAAACGTGCTGGAATGATACCTAAACGTACAGCATGTGTGAGAACGCTGTCATAAAGTACAAAGTCACCCACTGTAAGTATAGAAATCCCTGCATCTACCTGTGCTTGCCAGTTAGCGGCTTCAACCGCTTGAGCTTCAGCTAGAAAGTCAACTTGTTGAATTTCACCTTTCCAATAGGATTCTTCTGCAAATTTGAGTTCACGTTTTGCCCCAATACGTGGGTAGCCTAAAATATGTGTGGTTAATGTCATGATAATTCCAAGGGAGATTGAGCTGATTATGTTGTAAATATCATCAAATAAAAAATAAGATGAAACAAACTCATTATTTTCATGTTAAAATTAATTAAATTCATTTTTTTGTGTTTGCATTTAAGCTTTGTGAAATGATCTGCTACAGATTAAATCTCAATATAAGCATCGAACAAATACATCAGCAGTTTTAAAAATTAGGAACAAGCAATGCTTGAAATTCGTCACTTAAAAACTTTGGCAGCCCTGCGTGAGCATGGTTCTTTGGTTGCTGCCGCCAATGATTTGTGTCTGACCCCATCAGCAATTTCTCACCAGTTAAAAGAATTAGATCATTGGTATGGGGTAGAAGTGGTGAACCGCCGTAGCCGCCCTGTGACTTTTTCTAATGTGGGGCAGCGATTATTAAAATTGGCCGATGATGTCTTGCCGCAAATTCAGATTACCCAAACCGACATTACCCGCATTGTGCATGGTCAAACGGGGCGAATTATTTTTTCTTCGGAATGTCATAGCTGTTTTGATTGGTTGATGCCGCTACTAAATCAGTATCGACAACAATATCCTGATGTAGATTTGGATTTCGCTTCAGGTTTTGAAGCTAATCCTCATGAATTGCTGCAAACGGCAGAGTTTGATTTGTTGATTACCGCAGACCCGATTGCACTCAAAGGTATCGAATATTTTCCAATTTTTGAATATGAATCACGTTTGGTATTGTCCAATACTCATCCTTTGGTACGTGCAGAGCGTATTACCGTGCAGGAATTGGCTGAAGAAACGTTAATTACCTATCCTGTAGATAAACACCGCTTGGATATTATGTCTAAGCTGTTTATTCCTGCCAATATTCAGCCCAAAGCCATTCGTACTACAGATCTAACCCAAATGTTAATTCAGCTTGTGGCCAGTGGTCGCGGTATTGGTGCTTTGCCTGACTGGGTGGTGAATGAATATGAACAAAAAGGCTGGGTGACTTCACGTCGTTTAGATTGTGTTGCTGCAGGCGGGTTACGCCGTACTTTGTATGCAGGTTATCGGAGCGAAGAAAAAGAAAAGAGTTATTTTGAAGGTTTTTTAAAGCAGCTCGAAAAATTTTCACAAAAGCGGACACAGTATTATTCAAGCTGAGCACGCTATAAAAGATAGTGCAGACTTATTGTTAAAAGCATTAAGCTGATTCAAATATTCTCTAAAGCCAACGGAATGTTCTTGCTAAGCTTGCCTTGCAAATATTAAGGGAGAGCGTGGTGAGTTCGGTGCGTTGGCTGACAAAGGATTTGTGGATTGTGGCAGCGGGTTTTATGGCCGCAATGCATATTGGCAAATTGCCGCCCACTGTTCCTGTGCTACAGGCTGAACTTGGGATTAGTTTGGTTTAGGCAGGCTTTTTACTGTCTTTGGTACAAGCTGCAGGCATGAGTTTTGCCTTACTGTTGGGCAGTTATACTGCAAAAATTGGATTGAAGCGTTGCGTATTATTAGGTCTGACTTTACTGGGTAGCGCCAGTTTTATAGGTGGTTTTGTTCAAGACTATTCAGCCTTATTAATACTGCGTGTCATTGAAGGTTTTGGCTTCTTACTGGTCACTTTGAGTGGTCCTGCAATGATTCGTCAATTGGTTGCTATAGAACAACTGCCTGCCAAAATGGGACTTTGGAGCGCCTATATGGGTGGTGGTATGGGCATTGGCTTATTGACCACACCTTTTTTATTGGATGTGTTGGATTGGCAAGGCGTGTGGATGTGCTTTGCATTGTTATCCTTTATCCTTGCAATCATCATTTATAAAGTCGTGCCGAGTGTGCAGATCGGCACGCAAACGATCGCCATATTTGACCTGATCAAAGCGACTTTAACTCATCCACCTGCATGGATACTGGCTTTGGTTTTTGGTGTATATGCTGGGCAGTGGTTCAGTTTGGTGGGTTTCTTACCCACGATTTATCAGCAATATCAAATTTCATTACAAACTGCAGGCATACTCACGGCAATGGTGGCAATAGCCAATGCAGTGGGGACATTTGTGTGTGGAATTTTATTGCAACGTGGTTTTAGAGCGTTGGTTTTGATGCAACTCGGCTTTGTTGTACTTATACTGTGCGCGCTGAGTTTTTACATATTACGTGAAGCTTTACCCTTTGCTGTACAGTTTTTACTGGTACTCAATTTTTCTTTATTTGGCGGTTTGGTTGCCGCGGTAGTATTTGCACAAGTGATGCATTTTGCCCCTCAACCTGTTGCAATTAGTACAACCATAGGTTTGGTGCTGCAATGTTCAGCAAGTTCTCAATTTTTGTTGCCACCTGTGGTGGCGGCTATCGTTTCTGCCACAGGAACATGGTTTTGGGTCGGTATTTTAATGGCAGTCTTATCTGCTATAGGGATGCTGTTAACCGCTATCTTATTTCGTAAAACTGCATGAATTTGGAAGGTTTTCATTTCCAATGCGTGATCTAAATTAAGTTCAAGAATAGCCAATAAATAAAGTTAAAATTCCTGCGGCAATCAATGGGCCGACAGGAACACCACGTAACACTGCAACACCTACCACAGTGCCGATCAACAAGCCTGCTACGACATTGGGCTGATTGGTCATTAGTTTCACACCACGCCCACCTAACCATGCAACAAAAACACCAATCGCAATAGCAAGTAACGATTTCCAACTAAGAAAAGATTTTAAAATTGCATCACCAGGAATTTTGCCACTGGCAATGGGTGTCAGTACACCAATGGTCAGAATAATAATGCCAATATTTAAACCGTGCTGCTGCAATAGTGGGAAAAACTCACTCAGAGGTGTAATTCTGAACACAATCAATATACCTGCAGCAATGGTTACTGCGGAGTTTTGACTGAAAATACCGCAGGCCAGCAGCACGATCAGTACCATTAAGTTAAGGTCTAATTGGGAGAGCATGATGATCAATACAATAGAAAACTGGAAAAGTGTCATTATTGTAACGGCTTTTAGCCATGAATGGGCAGAGCGCACGAACTGATCAGAAATTGTTGTGTATTTGGTTTAGAATAGCGGGCAACAGTTATTTTTAAATGTTTATGCACGGAAAGGTCGTTATGTTGCTGGAAAAAATGCTGCAATCACAAGGTTTTGGTTCACGTAAACATTGTCAGCAACTTATTAAAAATGGTGCAGTAAGTATTCAGAATGAAATTCAGACCAACCCTAAATTTGCTATCCAGATAAAACCAGATACTGCTTTGCAGTTTAGCGTGTACGGACAAAACTATCAGTACCGTGAACAGGTATATATTGCCTTACATAAACCACAGGGCTATGAGTGTTCGCATCAGGCGACGCATCACTTTAGCGTATTTGACTTGTTTGATGATGTATTGCTGAACCGTGGGCTACAATGTGTAGGACGTTTAGATCAAGATACTACAGGTCTGTTGCTGCTGACTGATGATGGACAATTTTTACAGGCGTTGACCCATCCTAAAAAGCATGTGGCAAAAGTGTATTCAATGCATACAGCAGACCCAATAAGTGCTGCACAAATACAGCAACTAGAGCAGGGTGTAGCATTGCGTAATGAAACAGGGCTATTTGCTGCAACAGAAGTACAGCAACTTGCTGAATGTGAATTGCAAATGACCATTCATCAGGGGGTATATCATCAGGTCAAACGTATGTTGGCGGCAGTCGGCAATAAGGTGGAACAATTGCACCGCCAGCAGGTGGGTGCATTAAATCTGAATGATTTGGCCATAGATGTCGGTGAATGGGTCTATTTAAGCCCCGAACAAATCCAGTTAGCGAAAACACGTATTGAATAAAGCACGAATAAAACTACTGATGCAAAGCTAGTGAGGTGCACTACTATTTTAAAAAGCAGTGATAGGTTTGAAACTCATCATCTTTGACAAAACCCATCTTTTCATACAATTGATGCGATTGGTAATTACTTTTCTGTGTTTCAAGGCTAATGCGTAGTGCATTTTCATGTCGTGCAAATAAAATAGCGGTATCAATTAGCTGTTTGGCCGAGCCTTGTCGTCTAAAAACTGGGGTGACATAGACGTCATCTAAAATATAGTAAGTTGAACAGGCAACAGATGAAAAACCTAAATAAAGTAGTACAAATCCAGTAATTTTATGGTCTTTGATATGTATGAAAATCACACTTTCCTGATTTTTAAAACGCTGTTTTAGGAAGGCTGCAGAAAGGCTTAAATTTGAGGAAGCGCCATAAAATTGACGATACTCATCAAACAATACCGCAAGTTGTTCTAAATCTTCTAAAGTGGCACGTCTTACAATCATATTGGTACTCCATGCTTTTTTATTATCCTTGCATGAAGCATAGCTAAGTTTTTAAAGCTATTTTTTAAAATTTTGTTTAAAAATGCAACACTGTTAATTTTTGTCAGTTTCACCCAAAATGGCATTCAACTCATCAAACAGATCTAAATGCTCATCATCTAGCTCAAATTCTTCGGTTTGAGCGGTAGGCATTGCGCTTGTATCTGGGGTTGCAGATGGCTCTGTAAGGTCTGCTTTTTGCTCTTGTTTTAATTTACGTAACTTAATCAATTGCTCCAAATTAATATTCTGATTTTCAATTGAAAAGGGGATTGATTTTGTTAGTACCACTTGCTTAAAGAATAGGCGTACTGCTTGCGCAGGTGTAATCCCGAGTTGTTTAAACACAGCAAAAGCTTGTTTTTTCTCTTGAGAGTCCAAGCGTACTTGATAGACTTCAGTTTTTCTCATAATTTTTAATGGAATAAAAAGATTTAAATTTTAGCGTTATTGTAAACAATTGGAGTGTAATTTCAATATGACTACAGATAAAATACGCTATTTTGTAATGACAAACATATTACAATGTCAATTCTTGTACTGCACTAAATTGTAATTGCTGTTGGCTGATCGGGTCAAAAAATGCTAAATGCTTGGCCAGTAATTGTAATGGCTGAGAAAAATCATCATTTTTTTTATGCTGCAAAATAGGATAAAAAGGGTCATTTTTAATTGGGATGCCTAAATGATTTAAATGTACTCGCAATTGGTGTTGTTTACCTGTGGTGGGATGCAGTTCGTATTTTCCCCATGTCTGATTATGTTCAAGTAAATGAATATCTGTTTCGCTATTTGCAGTGCCTGACACCACTTGCATCAAATAAAAAGGTTCGCCTTTTTCCATGCGTAATTGCACTTTACATGGCAGTGTTAAATTCGCTCGATAAGGCGCAATTGCATGATAAATTTTTTGCACCTGACGTTCTGCAAATAATTGTTGATATACCGCACGAGTTTCAGGCTGTTTGGAAAACAGCACCACACCTGCAGTTTCACGGTCTAAGCGATGAATAGGGGTGAGTTGTTCATTTTGCGTTTGTTTTTTCAGCCTTACCAATAAGGTTTCTTGTACATATTGCCCAGTGGGGCTCATGGTTAAAAAGTGAGGTTTATCGACCACCAGTAAATGTTCATTTTCAAACAAAATTTGATGCTGAAAAGGCACAGTAACTTCATGTGCTAAAAATCGATAATAAAAAATATCCTGATGTGCGAGGTAAGGTGCATCTACATTTAGACGATTGCCTTGATTGTCATAAACCAGACCATCTACAAAGCGTTGTTGCCATTCCTGCGCAGAAATATGCGCAAATTGAGTTGTTAAATAATCAAAAACAGAGCTAGGGTTGTTGTCTAATTTGGGTAAATGCAATTTGCTGGCGCTCACACCATCTAACATAGGCGGAATAAAAGGGCTGAGGTGAGTCGACTTCATCTGCGAATTGCTCGTATGAGGTGAAAATAGTTTACATTTGATTAAATACAAATAGCCTAAGCAAATTCGGGTATTCAATTGCGTCAGATCAGACAATCTAGCTGTATAAATATGCAATATATTGTCCACATTTACACAGTTTTATACATCAGTACATAGGCTTTAAAGCAGTGCGATGCTATCATAATTGGTCTTTTGAATCATGTCGTGAGCGCTATGCAGTATTCATTTAATTTGGCTTTAAATAATGAGCAAGATACCCAAAGTCTGGCACAGGTTTTGGCTACGCATTTTCGTTCTGGTGTGATTTATTTGATCGGCGATTTAGGTGCAGGAAAAACCACCTTATCGCGCTATTTTTTGCAGCATTTGGGGCATCAGGGTGCAGTTAAAAGCCCGACTTACACATTGGTAGAGCCGTACCAAATTCAAGGACAAGA
The DNA here is from genome assembly GCF_048537555.1 of Acinetobacter sp. A2. NCBI lineage: Bacteria > Pseudomonadati > Pseudomonadota > Gammaproteobacteria > Moraxellales > Moraxellaceae > Acinetobacter > Acinetobacter sp. A2. Next base: position 1,599,828 of record NZ_CP183239.1, on the reverse strand, counting down.
TATTTTTCATTTTGATTTATATCGCTTAAACGACCCATACGAATTGGAGTTGATGGGTATTCGTGATTATTTAGAAACTCCAAATGCCTTATTTTTGTTTGAATGGCCTTCTAAAGGTGGCGATGAAATTCCAGCTGCCGACCTCATTATTGATATTAAAAAATCAGAAGATGAATTAAGCCGTTTTGCAACACTGAGTTCATCTTCGGCTGAGTTACAACAAGCTTTGGAGCAACAGTTTAATCATGCCTAATGATGCGTTAAATCTACGTCGTATTCATACGCTTGAACCTGCATTAGCCAACCAAATTGCTGCAGGGGAAGTGATTGAGCGGCCTGCGTCTGTAGTCAAAGAATTATTAGAAAATGCGATTGATGCAGGTGCAACTGAGCTGATTATTCGTGTGGCACAAGGCGGCAGTACACTGATTGAAATTATTGACAATGGTCGTGGGATTCATGCCGAAGACCTACCTTTGGCGGTCACTCGTCACGCAACCAGTAAAATTCAGACAGCTGATGATTTACATGCCATTGTCAGTTTAGGCTTTCGTGGTGAGGCCTTGGCTTCAATTGCAGCGGTATCTCGTTTGACTTTAGTCAGTAGTCAAACGGAAGATGGTGTGGGTTATCAAGTTGAAGTGAATGGTACGGCCTTTGATCATCAAGACATTCAGGCTGTTGCTGCTCCCAAAGGTACACATATTCGAGTACAGGATTTATTTTTTAATGTTCCTGCACGGCGTAAATTCCTAAAAAAAGCGGGTACAGAATTCGGACATATTGAAGAAATTGTACGCCGTTTGGCGCTCACGCATTTTGATATTCGTTTTGTTTTAGAACACAACGACAGCATCAAACTGAATTTACCCATTGCCGACAGTGGCGAATTGCGTTTTCAACGGGTACAACAACTGCTAGGGCGAAACTTTGTTGAAAATGCTTATTGGATAGATGCTGACAGTGTCACTATGCGCTTATCGGGCTGGTTGGGTCATCCTTCCGATGCTCGCTCGCAAGCCGACTTGCAATATGTGTATGTAAACGGGCGTATTGTTAAAGACAAGACCATTTCCCATGCTTTACGCATGGCTTATGATGGTATTTTGCATGGGCATCAACATGCGGCATATTTACTGTTTTTAGAAGTTGAACCTGAAAATATTGATGTCAATGTGCATCCAACTAAGCATGAAATCCGCTTTTTAAATCAGCGTGAAGTGCATGAGTTTGTACGGCATTATGCCAAAGAAACCTTGGCACAATTTCAAACTGCAACAGCTGATCTTGCGACCGCAATGAAAGCCGACCCAGTAGAGCAGGCAGCACCTTATGTCGTACAACCACGTTACCAAGAACAATTTCAGCTGCACAAATCTGTGCAGACCAATCCCCTAAATCCGTACGAACAAACGGTAGATGTAGATCACGTATTAACTACAGCAGCATCAGGTAGTGATTTACTCACGGAGTTTAATCGTAGCCATCCGCAAACTGTGCAATACAGCCAAGCAATGCAAGGCAGGTACCAAGGCTCACAACAGCTGAATAATGCCTTAAAAAGCTATCTTGCACCTTTGCGTGATGCTGACCCTCAAGATTCAACTAGCGTAGCGTATGAATCAACGACAGCTGTAGATGAACACCCGCTTGGAATTGCGATTGCACAATTGCACGGTATTTATATTCTGGCGCAAAACAGCGAAGGTCTGATTATTGTCGATATGCATGCCGCACATGAACGTATCGTTTTACAGCAGATGAAAGCTGCATGGGATAAACCAGAGTTTTGGACTTCACAGCAATTACTTATTCCTAAAGTTATCAGCATTAGCCGTATGCAGACCATGCGTGTAGATGATTTAAAACCACAATTGGCACGTTTAGGTTTGGAAATTGATCAATATGGCGATGAGCAAGTTATTGTGCGTGGTGTACCAGCCATTTTGCATAAAGCAGATTTTGCAGAGTTAATCCCAGAATTGCTGAATGATTTAGACCCAAATGATGAAGCGCAGGCATTACTGCAAAAACGTGATCATATTTTGGCGGGTATGGCGTGTCATAGTGCAGTACGTGCACATCGGATGCTGAGTCTTTCTGAAATGAATGCCTTGTTACGTCAAATGGAACAAACCGAATTTGCCAGCCAATGTAATCATGGTCGTCCAACATGGCGTACTTTCCCATTGGCCCAATTAGATAAACTTTTTGCTCGAGGAGAGTAGTATTACATGTCAAAACAATTGCCGGTCATCAATTTAATGGGACCAACTGCAAGTGGTAAAACTGCTTTGGCATGTGAACTCTATGAACTAGGTCATTTTGAGCTAATTTCAGTCGATTCTGCGCTGGTTTATCGAGATATGGACATTGGTACAGCCAAACCAACTAAAGCGGAACAGGCGCGTTATCCGCATCATTTGATTGATATTATTAGCCCGCTTGAAGTTTATTCTGCTGCACAGTTTGTGGAAGATGCCTGCGCCTTAATTGATGATATGCACGCACGTGGAAAAACCCCAATTTTAGTGGGTGGTACCATGCTGTATTTTAAAGCTTTGCTTGAAGGGCTATCTTCTAATTTACCCAGTGCCAATTATGACGTCCGTGCAGAAATTGAAGATAAAGCTGCACGCGAAGGTTGGGAGGCGGTCTATGCAGAGTTATGTGCAGTAGATGCACTAGCAGGTGAAAAATTTAAGGTGTCAGATAAACAACGTATTATTCGTGCACTGGAAGTTTATAAATTAACAGGAACGCCAATTACCCAGCTTCAGGCAGAACAACCCAAAAATGTACCATATCGTTACACTTTTCATAACCACGCTTTGATGCCTGATCGGGTAGAATTACATCAGCGTATTCAAAAACGCTTAGAGATTATGTGGGAAATGGGTTTTTTGAATGAGGTGCGGCATCTTATTGAAAATTACGATTTAGATGCTAATTTACCCTCTATGCGTTCAGTTGGCTATCGTCAAGCTTTAGAGTTTTTGCAAAACGGTGATGAAAGTCGCGAAAAAATGCAGGAAATGGAGGATAAGGCGCTATTCGCGACACGACAACTCGCGAAACGTCAATATACTTGGCTCAGATCGTTGCAAGAATCGCATAAATTTCACACATATTTTACGATAAAGCAGGCTCAAGAAGACTTGCGAAACTGTTACGGATAAAGCAAAATTTACCTACTGTCTTTTTTATAATTTTTAATTGAAAAATAGAGATAGTTTTTGCGCTGATTTTTAATTATTTTTGGAGTTATAACATGTCTAAAGGTCAAACTTTACAAGATCCGTTCTTGAATTCTCTCCGTAAGGAACGTATTCCTGTTTCTATCTTCCTTGTGAACGGTATTAAGCTACAAGGCCATATTGAATCTTTTGACCAATATGTTGTTTTATTAAAAAATACAGTAAGCCAAATGGTTTACAAACATGCAATTTCTACAGTTGTTCCTGCACGTAATCCACGTCCTGCTGGTGCACCTGCTGGTGGTCAAGGCGCAGGCTTTGGCGGTCAAGGCGGTGGCTTCGGTGGTCAAGGTGGTGGCTTTGGTGGTCAAGGAGGCTTCGGTGGTCAAGGTGGCGGCTTTGGCGGTCAAGGCGGCTTCGGTGGTCAAGGTAGCGGTTTCGGTAGTCAAGGTGGCTTTGGTGGTCAAGGCGGCGGCTTTGGTGGTCAAGGTGGCTTCGGTGGTCAAGGTGGCTTCGGTGGCGGTCAAGCAACAGGCGGTTTTGACAACGATTCTAAATTTGAAGAATCTTCAGAAGACGATAACAACCATTAATTGATCTTCTTAAAAAAACCTCTCAAAATGAGAGGTTTTTTTATGTCTATGGTTTTTATCAAAGTCATATTTGAGTAGTAAATAAGATGCGGTGCACATGTTAGAAAAGCATAAAAAAAACCAGTGTAGCAACACTGGTTTTAATCTTAGAAATAGCAGAAAACTTAAGCTTAGTTTTTCTTGCGGTCTAAGCTTGGGTCTTTAATTTCTACAAAAGCATTGTTGCGCGTTTCACGTAACCAGCTATCCAATTCAGTATCAAACTGGCGTTCACCTAGTATTTGACGTGCCATACGTTCTTGGTATTCACGAGTCATATCTTGCTGGCGTGTATCGGTCACTTGCAGTACATGCCAACCAAACTGGGTTTGGAATGGTGCGCTAATTTCACCTTTTGCAGTGTTTTTCATTTGATTTTCAAATTCTGGCACCATCACGCCAGGATTCACCCAGCCTAGACTACCGCCATCACGTGCAGAGCCAGCATCATTAGAGAAAGTCGAAGCTAAGGTTGCAAAGTCTTCACCCGCTTTTAAACGGTTGTGAATACTGTCAATCATGTGTTTCGCATTTTCAGGGCTTACTACTTCACTTGGCTGAATCAAGATATGTCGAGTTTGGTATTGTGGAACTAGTGCACGTTGCTCAGTACTTTTGCGTTCCAGTAATTTTACGACATGAATACCATCACGGACTTCAATCAATTCACTGGTTTGCCCCACATCTAATGGCGTAATACGTGCAGCAAGTTCTGCAGGAATATCGGTCAAGTTACGTAAGCCCATGTCTGCAGACTGAACAGTTATGCCGTTGCCTGTATATTTTTTACTGATGGCTTGAATGTCATTGTTCTGCGCCAGTTCAGCTTTGACTTGTTGCGCAACCTGAGCTGCATTTTCTTTTCCTGAAACACGCACATGCAAAATATGGACTTGGTTGCCTAAAGCGGCCTGACCTTGTGGGGTTTTCAGAAAGTTATCAACGTCTTGATCGCTAATTTGAATACGTGACATCACCACTTGCTGACGCAAACGATTCATGGCCAAATCTTCTGCAATACGATTACGTAAAAATGCATAACTGCCAGGAGATGATTTATCTAACTTTTGCTGAAAAGCCTCTAAGCTATTGCTTCCATTTTGCTGTGCAACTTTTAACACAGCTTCATTCAGGGATTTTTCATCAGCTTTAATGTTATAGCGTTTTACTTGTTCTAATTGAGCCTGACGTACAATTAATTGCTCTAAGGCTTGTTGTTCTAAAATTTGTTGAGGTGGAACAGGGCGCTTTTGCATTTCAAGCTGTTGCTTAAGTTCAACCACGCTTTGCGCTAAATCACTTTTTAAAATGACACTATTGTCAACTACAGCCACAATTTGATCATTCGCAGCAGCAAATGCAGGCAGGCTAACAGCCATGCTCAGTGCCAAGGTAGATGCTTTTAAAAATCGTTTTAACTGTACTGTCTTCATTAACGTTGTGTCCAAGATTGATTAATTTTATTAAAACCTAAAATACGGTTTTCAAGCAAAGAAGCAAGTTTATTATTGAAACTGCCTAAACCTTTTAAATTTAGCTCTGCCATAATGGCACGTTTTGGTTTAACACCTGCATCTGTCACATCGTCCAAGTCGTTATAGTAAGAGCGACCATAGACTGAAATACCCCAGCAGCATGATTCGTAATTTACACCCAGTAAATACTCACGTGCCACACTGTTATCTAAGTCATATTGTGCGTGACCTAAAATACGCCAGTTGTTGTGAATGGGTTGAATGAATGATGCAACCACTTGATCATAATGGTCTTGGCGGTTTGGAATATAACGACGGTTAATATAGCCAAAGTTATATAAGTTACCCTGATCGCCAGCGTAAAGCAGATTTACATTACGCTGAGCATTGTCGCCATTAGACATCCAAGCAGCATTGGCACTGATGCTGAGATTTTGGCTTAATTGGCTGGTGAGGCTGACAATTGGCCCTGTACGGCTTTGCGTGTCAAAATCATCGCTGGTATTTTCTAGTGTGACACGGCGGTCTTCAAAATAGAAACTTTGACCAATGCCTGCCTTAACGCGCTCTAAACCAATTTCATCAAACAGACTGTAGCTTAGGCCTAAAGATAGGAAATTATTATCTTCTAAACGGTCATGTCCATAGAAACGGTTTGGACTGAATAATTGATCATAATTGATTGATGCTGTTGCAGAATCAAAGTTAGGGTGATCATTTTGATTTTTATACGGTGCATAGGCATAGAATGCACGTGGCGTAATCGTTTGTAGGAAGCGACCATTTTTTTCAAAGGTAATCCCTGTGTCCAATGTAAATTGTGGCACAGTGACAGATTCACTTTCACTAGATGAGTGATATTGATTCAACGCTCGAGTGTCTTTGTCATAGAAGGTGTTAATGTTGCGTAAAGACACTTCTGGAATAACAAATGACCACGGATTGCGGTAGTTATAACGCACTGCAAATTCGTTATAAATACGGGTGCCGCTTGGTTCGCCTACATCTAATGCACCAATGTCTTTTTTGAAGTAAGCCGTGTCGTTATTAAACTCGACTTGGAAACCTTGAGGATTACCTGTTTTATAATTCAACAAGAATTGTGGTAAACGTGCATAAGGGCGTTTTTCATAGGCAATAGATTGATCCAGCGTTTGGAAATCTTCAACTTTGAGCTGAGCTTTTAAGCCAGGAATACCATTGCGATAGTTAAGTTCCCAAGCACGACGTAAATTAAGATCGGTTTTGGAGTTAGGGTTATTATTTAAATCGGCAAAGTAATCTTTGTCTGAAGCATAGTTGTATTCAAGATTAGTCGAAAACTGATTGTTAATTTGCCAGTTGTGTAAAAAGTGCAAGTCTTTACGGTCTTGATCATCATATTTGGCATCTGAAGCTAAATAACCACCCCAGATTTGGCCTGAACCAAAATTTTCAGTTAAATAACGGAATTCACCCTCTAGCATTGCACCACGATCGCCAATATAGCGCGGGCTAACGGTTGCATCGTAATTAGGTGCTAGGTTCAAATACACAGGTACAGAAAGTTCAACACCACCATCATTGGTAAAACCAAAACTTGGGGTCAAAATACCTGTCGTGCGGCGGTCGTCAATCGGAAAGTTAAAATAAGGCACAGCCATGACCGGTACATTTTTTACATATAGTTTTGTACCGCGTGTTTCACCGCGTCCAGTTTCCTGATTGAGCTTAATTTCGTTGGCTTGAATTTTCCAGGTTGGCGCTTGCTCGGGCGGGCAGGTGCTGTAGGTGGCGTTATTGAGTACCATGGTATTGGTTGAGGTACGTGCAATTTTTTCTGCCATGCCATGAGCATGCTGTTCTTCAGCAATATAAAAACTGTTATTTAAATCGCCTTGCTGAGTTTTAAGGTTGTAGTTAATTTCATCACTTTGCGCAAGTAAACCAGCTTGTGCCATTTGAACACGACCTTCGGCTTTGGCAAAGGTTTGGGTCTGATCAATGGTAATTTTATCGGCGCGAATTTGACGGCCTTGCTGGTCAATCAGGACATTGCCTTCTAAGACAGAATCGCCATTTGGGTCATAGTGACCATAATCGGCAGTAACGGTAGAGGTTGCTTCTGCAGCGTCTACAGCAACTGTATTTGAACTGATAGGTGTCAGCCAAGCACCTTTACAATAAGCCGAGCTGGCTGTGTTACCAAATTGTTGTTGCGCTTCGGGCGTTGCTTTATCAACATAATATTGCTCAAAGAATTGCTGACCTGGGTAAGTCTCTTGAATACTTTGTTTAAGCCGTTGGTTGTCAATATGACTGACCGATGAAGCCTGATCTGCTGTCTGTGCATAACTGGAAACAGAGTGACCACATAACAGAGTTAAGACCGCAGTCGCTAAAGGATTAAATTTAAACTGATGCTTCATTTATCTCATCAACCAAGAGTGCTTAATCGCAATTAATTATTGTCGCATCATAGAGAAAAAGCGCAGAAGTAGCTACACTTAGCACTTTAAAAACTCAGCCTGTATTAGAATTTATTGCAAATGAATACACAACGTGAACAATTGATACAAACATGGATAACATCTGTACTTGGTTCAGATCAATTTGAAACTCATTTTTTAGCAGGCGATGCAAGTTTCCGTCGTTACGCACGAATCAAATTGAATAATAAAACATTTATGCTCATGGATGCACCACCAGAAAAAGAAGATTGTGGTTCTTTTGTCACGATTGATGAATTTTTTGCTGCCAATGCTGTGCGTGTACCCAAAATTGTGGCCAAAGACCTGACACAAGGCTTTTTGTTGTTGGAAGATTTTGGCGATGTGCTGTTATCGACCTTATTAAATGAACACACAGTAGATGACTATTATGCACAGTGCTTTAAGCAACTGATTCAATTACAAGCGATTGATGGTGCGGCACATTTCCCTGGATATTCGTATGACAAGTTGGTCAGTGAAATGGAGCTACTCACCGACTGGTTATTGCCCGCTTTACAGATTCAGCCAACGGCTGAAGAAAGTGCATTAATTAAACGTACATTTGCGATTTTGGCCAATGCTGCTTTGGCGCAGCCACAAGTGATTGTGCATCGTGATTTTCATAGTCGTAACTTAATGAAAATTAATGATGATGCCGAGTTAGGAGTAATTGATTTTCAGGATGCTGTGATTGGTGCAGACACTTATGACCTGATTTCAATTACACGCGATGCTTATGTGCAGTGGAATGCTGAGCGTGTGTATCGCTGGTTTAAAATGTTCTATGACTTGTTGCCAACAGCATCTAAGCAAGATCGTGACTTTGAACAATTTAAAAAAGATGCCGATATGATGGCAATTCAGCGCCATATCAAAATTTTAGGTATTTTTGTGCGTCTGTTTGAACGTGATGGTAAGTCGGGTTATCTCAAAGACTTACCAAGAGTAATGTGGTATTTGCTTGAAGAAAGCAAACCGTATCCTGAATTACAACCATTTATGCAATTCATTCACAATATAGTAATGCCAAAATTTACGGCTAAATATGGTCAGTATGAGGTGGTTGCTTAAATGAAAGCCATGATTCTTGCTGCGGGCATGGGTAATCGTATGCGTCCTTTAACACTGCATACGCCTAAGCCATTATTGGAAGTCGGTGGTAAGCCTTTAATTGTGTGGCACATCGAAAAATTGCAAAAAATTGGTGTGCAGGAAATTGTCATTAATACCGCATGGCTAGGTGAAAAACTCACAGATGCTTTGGGTGATGGTTCGCAATTTGGTGTGAAAATTTTGTGGTCGCATGAAGGTGAAGGCTTGGAAACCGCAGGCGGAATCATCAATGCGCTGTCATTATTAGGCAATGCGCCTTTTATATTGGTGAATGGTGATGTTTGGACCACGATGGATTTCGCACCTTTGTTGAATGTACAACTGCAGGATGCTTTGGCACATTTGGTTTTAGTTGAAAACCCTGTGCAGCATCCACAAGGTGATTTTACCTTGTCTGAAAATAAGGCTTATACCTTTGAGCAAGCACAGTCAGGTGAAAATCTGACTTACAGTGGGGTCGCGGTGATGCATCCACAAATGTTTGTTGGTTTAGAATCGGGCAAGCGTCCACTAGCGCCATTGTTGAAACAAGCCATGCAGCAAGAAAAAATTTCTGCACAGAAATTGCAGGGCGTTTGGGTGGATGTTGGCACTCCTGAGCGATTAAATGCACTAGATCAACAAATTCAGCAGGGTGTGTACGCTTAAGTGCATATTCACTAAGCATTCGCCCCTATGACTGCAACTATAAATCGGTATACTTCCATTAACTTTTTCGAGATGTGAATTGTGATGCATTCGTTTTTTCAGGAACTCAAGCAAGGTAGTCAGGCTTTAGGTTTAGAGCTCAGTGATGAGGCTTTAAATTTATTACTCAAATACCAAGATGCTTTGGTGCTATGGAACAAAGCGTACAATCTCACAGCAATTCGTGATCCGAAAGAAATGCTAGTGAAGCACTTGCTAGACAGCTTAAGTATTTTAAGAGATTTGCCTGCCGGTCGTTTGTTGGATATTGGTACAGGTGGTGGTATGCCAGGCATGATCATTGCCTTATGTCAGCCTGAACGTGATTGCGTGCTATTAGATTCTAATGGTAAAAAAATCCGTTTCTTAAAGCAGTTTATTGCTGATTTAAAACTGAAAAATGTAGTTGCCGTACAAACTCGTGTTGAAAATGAAGATAGCATTCGTGAGCTAGGTCAGTTTGATGTAATTACCAGTCGTGCTTTTGCATCTTTAACTGACTTTGTTGCAGCATCTAAACCATTTATGCATGAACAAAGTATTATTGCCTCTATGAAAGGTTTGGTTCCTGCCGATGAAGTGAAAGCATTGAAAGATGAGTTTAGCTGTGAAATTATCGAGCTCAAAGTTCCACGTTTAGACGAACAGCGTCATTTACTTTTATTAAAACGTATTTAATTTTTCAAAGGACTGGGGTGATCATGGCACAAATTATTGCGATTGCGAACCAAAAAGGTGGTGTAGGCAAAACCACAACCGCAGTAAATTTGGCAGCATCATTGGCTGTTTTGAAAAAGCGCGTTTTATTGGTTGATATGGACTCGCAAGGCAATGCCACCATGGGGTCGGGTATTCAAAAAAATGATTTGCTCTATTCTGTGACCGATGTGTTGTTGGGTGAAGTACCTATTGAAACAGCAATTACAAAAGCAGAAGTTGGCTATAAAGTGCTGGGTGCCAATCGTGATTTGGCAGGGGTTGAACTGGTCATTGCCGAGCAAGAAGGACGTGAATTTATTTTACGCAATGCTTTGCAGGAAGTTGAAAAAGATTTTGATTATATTATTGTCGACTGTGCGCCAAGTTTAAGCTTAATTACGGTGAATGCTTTGGCTGCTGTGCAGAGTGTGATGATTCCAATGCAGTGTGAGTACTATGCTTTGGAAGGTTTAGCCGATTTAACCCAAACCATCGACCGTATTCAGCAAGCCTTAAATCCTGATTTGGAAATTATTGGTGTGCTACGCACCATGTATGATGCACGTAATGCCTTAACTCGTGATGTATCAGAAGAATTGTCACATTATTTTGGCAAAAAATTATACGATACCGTAATTCCACGCAATGTGCGTTTGGCAGAAGCCCCAGCTCATGGCCTGCCTGTCATTTATTTTGAAAAAAGCTCTAAGGGGGCGGTTGCCTACCTAAATTTAGCAGCTGAAATGTTGAAAAAAAGCAAAGTGAAAAAAGGAAGTAAAGCATGACCACAAAAAAACGCGGATTAGCCAAAGGTCGTGGTTTGGATGCCTTGTTAGGATCGATCCAAAAAGAAAAATTACAACTCGAAGTACAAGCCTTAGATCATGGTCAGCTAAAACAGGTAGATGTTAATTTATTAAAGCGTGGTGAATACCAACCACGTCGTTTTATTCATGAGCAAGATTTGCAGGAGCTGGCTGCATCCATTGAAAAACATGGTGTGATGCAACCGATTGTGATTCGTCCAATTGACGATGAACAGCACCCTTATGAAATTATTGCAGGTGAACGTCGCTGGCGTGCAGCGCAATTGGCAGGTTTAACCGAAATTCCAGCAATTGTGCGTGACCTGACCGATCAGGTGGCAATTGCTTTGGCGTTAATTGAAAATATTCAGCGTCAAGATTTAAACCCAATTGATCAGGCACTTGCATTACAGCGTTTTCATGATGAGTTTGGTTTAAGTCATCAGGAAATTGCAGAAACAGTGGGTAAAGCACGTACTACAGTCAGTAATTTATTACGTTTATTGACTTTGACCGATGCAGTAAAAGATTTGATGCAGCAAGGTTTGCTGGATATGGGGCATGCACGTGCGATTTTAACTTTAAAAGCCAAAGATCAGCTCAAAGTTGCCCAGCATGTGATTGAAAAGAATTTATCGGTACGACAAACAGAGCAATTGGTGCGTGATTTCAATGCACCAAAACAAGAAAAACCTAAAACTGTGGTTGCTCCCGATATTCAACAACTCACACAGCGTTTGTCTGAGCGCTTTAGTGCAGATGTAAAAATTGATTATAACAAGCAGGGCAAAGGCAAATTGGTCATCAGCTATCACTCTCTGGAAGAGTTGGATGGCATTTTAAATATTTGCCTGTCCGATTAATTTTAATTCGTATTTATTGGGGAAAAACGAATGTGGGAATTAGTAAAAGCAGGTGGTTGGCTCATGCTGCCGTTGGTGTTGTGCTCGGTATTTACCGTTGCCATCACCATTGAGCGTTTTATGCGTTTAAAGCGTGCTGGCGTGTTGCCAAATGCACTGTTATTAAACCGTGGACAGAGTTTGTCTACAGTGTTGCAACAGTTAAACCAAAATGAAAGCTTAAAAAACAGTACCCTAGGTCGTATTTTTGTTGCGGGAGCGCGTAACCAACAACAATCAGAACAATATGCACGTGCACAAATGGAAGCGACTGCATCACAAGAAATTGGGTATTTAGAAAAAAATATTAATTTTTTAGGGACACTCAGTGCTGTTGCGCCATTATTGGGTTTGTTAGGTACAGTGCTTGGAATTATTGAATCATTTTTAGTGATTGATGTGGGTGCAAGCAATCCCACACTCATGATTCCAGGGATTTCTAAAGCTTTGATTACTACTGCGGCGGGGATGTTAATTGCAATTCCTGCGTTATTTGCCTATCGTTATTTTCAGCGTTTGGTGCAAGAGTATGTTGCGGAATTAGAGCAGCAATCGACCTTATTTCATGCAGGACTTTTTCATCAAAAACCACTTACTCAGGCTGAACCTAAGTTGAATGCGCAAGATGTGAAGAAAGTTAGCTAGGGTGAAGATATGAAATTCAAACGCTCGCAAGTCGAAGATATTCATATTAACTTGACACCAATGATTGACTGTTTATTGTTTATCTTGGTGTTTTTATTGCTTTCGACCACATTTAACCAGTTTAGCCGTATGAATTTAACCTTGCCTGAAGCGCAGGGTGTTCCACCAAAATCCTATGAACATAAAATTGAAGTGGTGGTCGACTCTACAGGGCATTACTCTGTGAATGGTCAGGCACTTTCTACTAAAGAAGTGGCAGACTTAAACACAGCAATTAAACAAATTTCGCAAGATCGTCGTGATTTAATGTTTATTATTGCTGCAGATGCCAAAGCAAGCCATCAGGATGTGATTCGGGTGATGGATGTCGCAGGACAACTTGGTTTCGTCAACATCAATATCAGTACGAAAGTCCCAACTCGAGGTTATTAGTGAAGAAGGATTTACAGGTCTACCGCCGTCTTCTGAGATATTTGCTCCCTTTTTGGGGTTTGGCTATTCTGGTCATTGTTGGTTTTGCCATCAATGCAGCCACAGAAGTTTCGGTGGCAAAACTCTTAGAGAAAATTATTAACGCCATTCAGGAGCGAGACCAGTCGTTTACGACACTTTTTCCACTTTTAGTTATTGCTTTAATGTTTTTCCGCGGTTTAGGCACCTTTATTGGAGGATACTTTACTGCGGTGATTTCACGTAATTTGGTCTTTAATATTCGTCAGGAAGTTTTTGCGAAACTGCTGCGGCTGCCTGCACAGTATTATCTGGATAATACCAGTGGCCATATTACGGCCAAAATTATGTATAACGTAGAACAGTTGACCGCTGCCTCTACGGAGTCCCTGCGTACTTTGGTACAGCAGGGTTTAATTACTTTGGGTTTGTTGGGGTATTTGCTGTACACCAACTGGCGTTTGACCTTATGTATTTTGGTGTTTGGTCCATTAATTGGTTTGCTGATTCGTAAAGCAGCAAAACGTATGCGCCGTTTGTCTATTCAGGTACAAGACACCATGGGTGATGTAAACCATGTGGTGCAAGAAACTGTAAATGGCAATTTGGTGGTGAAAGGCTTTGGTGGTCAAAGCTATGAACAAACCCGTTTTAAGGAAAACTCTTTAGAAAATTTACGTCGTGGTCTAAAGATGGTGGCTGTACAACAACTGAACAGCCCAGTTGTGCAGTTTATTATGTCGATTGCATTGGCCATTATTATTTGGATTGCATTACGACCTGAAATTTTGCGTGATATTTCAGCAGGTGAGTTTGTAGCATATATCACTGCGGCTGGTATGCTCAGTAAACCAATTAAAGCCTTGACCGATATTAATGAAAAATTACAGCGCGGTTTGGCTGCAGCACATTCAGTATTTGAACTGCTAGATATGTCTGAAGAAGATAATCAGGGCACGCTCACGCCAAACCTAAAGGGCAACCTACAGTTTAAGAATGTCAATTTGGTGTACTCAGATGGTCATCATGCTATTCATGACTTTAATCTAGATGTCAAAGCAGGTGAAACGGTCGCTTTAGTGGGGCGTTCTGGTGCAGGCAAGACTTCATTGGTCAATCTGTTGGTGCGTTTTCAGGAAGCATCCTCAGGGCAAATTTTATTTGATCAGCAAGATATTCGTGATATTGAGTTAAATAGCCTACGCTCACAAATCGCCATGGTTAATCAGCAAGTGGTGTTGTTTAACCGCACGGTACGAGAAAATATTGCCTATGGTCAGCTTGAAGGTGCTAGTGATGATGCCATTATTGCTGCAGCCAAAGCCGCCTATGCACATGATTTTATTATGGCTTTACCACAAGGCTATGACACACCATTGGGTGCGCAAGGATTGAACTTGTCAGGTGGTCAGCGACAACGTATTGCCATTGCCCGTGCTATTTTAAAAAATGCACCAATTTTAATTTTAGATGAAGCCACCAGTGCTTTAGATAATGAATCTGAATATTTTATTCAGCGTGCATTTGATGCAGCCATGCAAGACCGTACGACCATTGTCATTGCACACCGTTTATCTACCATTGAAAATGCTGACCGTATTGTGGTGATGGATCAGGGACGAATTCTAGAGCAAGGTACACATCAAGAGCTTATGATGCGAAAAGGTGCATACTTTCAGTTGCATCAACGTAATTTTGAGGAACATTAACTCATGTCTTTGGTACAATTCATTCAGGACGCTTGGCATAAACAAGCCAAATGGCTGGTTGTGCTTAGACCGTTGTCGATGTTGTATCGTGGCGTGAGTTTATTGAATCAAAATTTATATCGTTCAGGTATTAAAAAGGCTTATACCGCGCCCGTACCAGTCATGGTGATTGGTAACATTACTGTTGGTGGTAGTGGTAAAACCCCTTTACTGATTCACTTGGTGAAATATCTGCAAAGTCTAAATGTACGTGTTGGCGTGATCAGTCGGGGCTATGGCGGCAAAGGTCCATTTCCAGCCTATGTAGGTATTGATGCCGATGTTGAGGCAGTAGGCGATGAGCCAACCTTGATTGTGCAATCAACAGGTGTGCCGATGGCTGTAGGGCCAAATCGTCAAAAAAGTATTGAGCTACTGCTTGAACAGCATGATTTAGACTTGATTATCAGTGATGATGGTTTGCAGCATTTGGCTTTAAACCGTCAACTAGAATGGATTGTTTTAGATAATAACCGTGGATTGGGTAACGAGAAAATTTTGCCTGAAGGTTATTTGCGAGAACCAAAATCACGTTTGGATGATGCCACCGTGATTGAACATGCAGCACAACCGCACTCGAACTTAAATATGCATCTCGCAGTGGCTGCACCGTATTTGTTGCATCCTGAACAAGAACTAATTTTTGACCCGACCCAAAGTTTTTATGCGGTGGTTGGTATTGGCTTTCCTCAACGATTTTATAGAACTTTAGAGTCGATGGGGGTGACACAGTTTCAATGTCACGAATTTCCAGATCACCATGACTATGAAATTACCGATTTGCAGTTTGAAGACTCGCAACCGATCATTACCACAGAAAAAGATGCAGTGAAATTATTGGCATTGTTAAAGCAATATCCAGATTTTCAGCGTGAAATTTGGGTCGTGCCTGTAGAGGCCGTGTTGTCATCGGCCTGCTATGTCACCTTACATCAACAATTGAAACAATTAGGTTTAAACCTGCCTGAAGGAACATTATGAAGCACATTGTTATCCCTGCACGTTATGCCAGCTCACGTCTACCAGGCAAACCTTTGTTGGAAATTCATGGTCGTGCCATGATTTTACGTGTGGTCGATCAGGCTAAAAAAGTGGCAGGTTTTGATGACTTGTGTGTGGCGACCGATGATGCTCGTATTGCTGAGTTATGTCGTGCCGAAGGAGTTGATGTAGTGCTGACCTCGGCAGACCATCCCTCTGGTACAGACCGTTTAAGTGAAGTGGCACGTATAAAAGGTTGGGATGAAAACGATATTATTGTGAATGTGCAGGGTGATGAACCACTTTTACCTGCACAGTTGGTGAAACAAGTGGCACAGTTACTTGAAGATCAATCCGAGTGCTCTATGTCTACGCTGTGTGAGCCGATTCAGCAACTAGATGAATTCACTCGTGATAGCATTGTGAAAGTGGTGATGTCAAAGCACAATCAGGCTTTGTATTTTAGTCGTGCCACAATCCCTTATGACCGTGATGGTGCAAAAGCAGCGGAAGTGAAATTGCATGCACATGCCTATCGTCATTTAGGTTTATATGCTTACCGTGTAGCGTTGTTACAAGAATACGTGACTTGGGAAATGGGCACATTGGAAAAATTGGAAAGTTTAGAGCAGTTGCGTGTGTTGGAAAATGGCCATCGTATTGCTATTGCTGTAGCAGAAGCGAATTTACCACCTGGGGTGGATACGCAGGCAGACTTAGACCGATTAAATGCAATGGATATTGCCCATTTTGAATAAGTGAATTGCCCACCATGCAGCATGATGTAATTGGACACGTTTATCCGTGGCAGCAACAAGTTTGGGAAAACCTGACTGGTCGATTTCCCCAAATGGGGCATGGTTTATTATTTTTTGGTAAGCAGGGTTGTGGTAAAGAAGCCTTTGCACAACAATTTGTAGCATGGATTTTGTGCCAGCAGCGTGATGTGCAATCACAGCCTTGTGGTGAATGTAGTAGTTGTCAGTGGTTAAAATCAGATACACATCCAAATTATGTCTATATCAGCACCGATGAAGAGAATAAAAAACAAAACGCGAAAATTAAGATCGAGAAGATCCGTGATTTATTACCTTTTGTCCAACAAACGGTAGATGGTTGGCGGGTAATTGTGATTGAACCTGCCGAAGCCTTAAATATTGCATCATCCAATGCCTTGCTGAAAACCCTCGAAGAACCGGGTGATCGCATTGTGATTATTTTGCTGGCAGATCATTATCTTAAATTACCAGCAACCATTCGCAGTCGTTTACAGCATTTTGCTTTAGACCGAATTGATTCAGCGCAAGCTACAGTATATTTGCAGCAGCATTTACCCGATTTGGATGTAACTAAGCAACAATTGTTGATGAATCTGTCCAATCACATGCCATTGCAGGCTTTAGCGTTAGCAGAGGCAGCATGGCTTGAGCAACGTACAGATTTTCTTAAAGACTGGTATAGATTGGTCACTCAAAAGAATATGCCAATGGCAATCGCAACAAAATGGAACAAAGCGCTGAGCTTTCCTGATTTTAGTCAGATGTTTGAATACTTGTTGTGTGATTTAATTTGTGTCAAGCTAAATCAAAGCATTAAAAATCTAGATTTAAGCACTGCTTTGCAGCATTTAGCCGAACAATATGGCTTGGAAAGTTTGTTTGGTTTATATGCAGAATTACAGCAAGCCAAGCCAATGCTTGAGCAAAACGTGCAAAGTAATCTGGTGCTTGATCAATTATGTATTAAGTTAATGAATATTTAAGGGGAACATCATGCAACCACGTATGGGCGGTATTATTCAGGCCAATATTCCTGATCTTGAAACGCTATATTTAAGTTATATGCCATACGTTGTAGGCGGTGGCTTATTTGTACCCTCAAAACAACCTGTAAAAATGGGCGAAGAAATTTTTGTACTCGCGACTTTACCTGAGCAATCACAAAAAATTCCCCTAACAGGCAAAGTGATTTGGATTTCCCAAAAGCAAAATGGTATCAAATTGCAGGGCTTTGGCATTCAGCTCAGTGGTGAAAAAGGCGTTTATTACAAATCAGAAGCCGAAAGAATCCTTGCGGGGCTTAAGTCTGACAACCGTACAAGTTACACTATGTAGGTAGTTTGCTTTTAGGAAAAAATCGTGTTTGTAGATACACATTGTCATTTAACCATGTTGGATTTAAGCCCTTATGATGGTGACTTAGATGCAGCAATTGCACAGGCACGTCTCGCAGGTGTCTCTAAAATAATGGGCATCTCGGTTGAGTTAGACGATCATATTGCCTTGGCTGCAATTGCAGCTCGTCATGCTGATGTAGGTTATAGCGTTGGTGTACATCCCTGTGAAAATGCAGAAAATATGGCACGAGCTACCACAGAACAACTGATAGCTTTGGCACAAGCAGACAAAGTCTGGGCTTTGGGGGAAACAGGTCTAGACTATTTTCATAGTACTGATTTTGTTGCGGAGCAAAAAGCCTGTTTTGCGCGCCATATTCATGCCTCGCAAGCTGTGAAGAAACCAGTTGTAGTGCATACTCGCGCTGCCAAGCAAGACACAGTGGATATCATCCGTGCCGAAAAATCGACCCATGGCGTTTTGCATTGCTTTACTGAAGATTGGGCAACTGCCAAAGCGGTGCTAGATTGCGGTTACTATGTGTCATTTTCAGGCATTGTTTCTTTTAAAAATGCACAAGATTTGCGGGATGTGGCGAAACAAGTGCCTTTAGATCGTGTGCTTATTGAAACAGACAGCCCATATTTGGCACCTGTGCCATATCGCGGTAAGACAAATGAGCCAAAATACGTTCCGTATGTAGCCAAAGCCCTAAGTGATGTATATGATAAGTCCTTAGAGGAAATGGCTTTCATAACAACACAAAACTTTGAAAACCTGCTCAAAGGACATTAATTTACACGCTGGATGTGTGTAAATGTGGCGCATGTCCACGTGAAATATGAAAAATTTTAATTGATAGAATAGTGAAAAGAGAGTTTATCGGGTGAAGATGGATCGTCAGGCTCAGTTTCGAGCAAGAGAAACGTTAATTTTCCAAGTGGCAGAGCAATTGCTTTTGGAAAATGGTGAAGCAGGAATGACCCTTGATGCTTTGGCAGCAGAACTGGATTTGGCCAAAGGGACTCTATATAAACACTTTCAAAGTAAAGATGAGTTGTATATGTTGCTCATTATTCGTAATGAGCGCATGTTGCTAGAAATGATTAAAGATGCTGAAAAGCAGTTTCCTGAGCATTTAGCTTTTTTTATGCTGCATCACTTGCATCATCCTGAGCGCACTGTGCTTTTTCATCAAATTGAAGAGCGTCTTTCTACCACAGGTGTTGGCATTGGCTTGTTGTTTAGTGAACTCTATCAAGTTCGTAAAAGCCGATTACGCATTATTATCCGCATGACTGAACAATATTTAGAATCTATTCATAGTCACATGGAAGTACGTGACTATTTAGCTTCCATTTGGGCGTTGACGCATGGTGCGGCAGCTATTTTAAACTCAAGCTTTTATCAGCGTTATTTGGGTTCGCGGGATACTCTACGCGTGGCCTATATTGATCAGGCTTTGGCTATGCCAAAACAAGCACAGTCTTTTGAACAATTGACCTAATTAAAATATGAACACTCCACTGTCTTCGGTACGCGGTTTCACGCTCATTGAATTGATGGTGGTGATTGTGATTATGGCAATCATGGCATCACTGGTTTTAATGAATATTGGTGGTGTCGATCAGCGTAAAGCCATGCAGGCACGGGAAGTGTTTTTATTGGATTTGCGTCAACTGAACCGTGAAGCCAATGATCAAGCACGTATTTTTGCTTTAAATTTGCATACCGCAACCGATGTTTCTCCTGCACGCTATGAGGTGTTGGAATATCAGCCTTACGCTTCAGAGCAGCAATTAAGCCTGCAAAATAATCAAAAATGGCAAACTTATACAGAATTTAAAACGAGAACTTTGCCTGAACAAGTTTCTATCCAAATTTTATCTTTAGAGCAAAATTATCCGCAAGCGAATCAGAGTGAGTTATTGCAAAGTAATGCGCCTGCCTTGATTTGGCTGGGTAATGGTGAAGCCAAACCTGTGCGGATTCAATTTTATTTTGAACAACGCCCTGTAGGTGCGGAAATTGAAGTCGATCATTTAGGGAAAATCCATGAAAGTTAACGGATTTACACTGCTTGAAGTGATGGTCGCTTTGGCAATTTTTGCAACGGCTGCCATGGCCATGACCAAAGTAGCCATGCAGTACACTCAATCTACCGCAAACGCTATTTTAAGAACCAAGGCACAATTTGTGGCCTTGAATGAAGTAGCATCTATGGAAATGAATCGCCAATGGTTAAGTGGTACAGAGTCAAAACAGGTTACCCAGCAGGGAGAAACTTGGCAAATTGACAAGTCCACACAAGCAACCATTAGCCCAAATGTACAGCGTGTGGATATTCAAATCAGTTTATATAATACAGACACTGGACAGGTTGAAGCAGGGGTAACGTCTTTGGTGTTTTTTAATACACGTGAGCAAAACCCATGAGTGCAAGAAAAGGCTTTACCCTAGTTGAGTTATTGGTTGCGATTGCCATTTTTGCTGTGCTGTCTGCATTGGGTTGGAAGGTGTTTGACTATTTATCTAAAGTCAAAGACCGTAATGCCATGCATGAAGCCAATTTGGAGCAGTTGCAGGAAAGCTATCAGCAAATTTTACGTGATACCTTACAGGCTGTGCCTTTGGCTGCGAATGTAAAAGGGCAACAACAACCTGCATTGGTCTTACAGAGTGGACGTTTTAATTATAGTAAAACAGGTGTGACTGATCCTTTGCAACAAGGTATTTCACCGAATGAGCGTGTCGAATATCAATATCGTGCCGATGAAAAAAAGGTGTATCGTTTAAAATATCGTAATTTGCATCAAACAGGGCATGACCAGCCTGAATCAAGCGTGTTGTTGGATCAGGTCGATGCGTTTGAAATAGTGGTATTAAATCCTCAAACATTAAATAGCTGGCCTGAAAACCCGATCAATCCAAACCAAACCGAGCAGCTTCGACTTTTACCCAAAGGCGTAAAAATTAATTTGACTGTGCGTGATGTGCAGTATGAATGGGTTTTTAGTTTATTACAGACCGATTTTTTAAATAAAAATAATCAAAATAAATAAAGACAAAGGGCGGCCATGCGTTTACAACATACACAGACCTCACGCATTATCAAATCACAGCAAGGTATAGCCTTGATTACGATTTTGATGTTGGTTGCCTTAGCTACAATTTTGGCGGCGACCATTGCTAAACGACAAATGTATACCAGTGAGAATACTGCTTATTTAATGCGACAAAATCAGGCACTTTTGTATGCCAAAAGTGCTGAAGTATTTTTTTCAGAGTTGCTGCAAGATGATGCTAAAAATGCAGGGCAGGTCGATCATTTACAAGAAAACTGGGCGAAACCAATGCCACCATTTCCAGTCGAAGATGGCTATGTGTCAGGTGTGCTACAAGATGAGTCGGGTAAATTTAATTTAAATAGTTTGCTGACACCTGAAAATCAGATCAATGAAAAAGCGAAAAAGTATTTTGAAAAATTGTTGCAGCGGGTGGGCTTGCCTGCGCAGCTGAGTGAAGCGGTGATTGACTGGCAAGACCCAGATGATGAGCCGAGTGGCGCAATGGGTGCAGAGTCAAGTTATTATCAAGGTTTGCCGCTGCCATATTTGCCGCCCAATAATTTATTTCACAGTGTTGAAGAATTAAAACAAGTCCGAGGTTTCGAGGGTGCTAAGTACCAGTTACTTACGCCTTATGTGAGTGCATTGCCAAAACGTGACACGACCATCAACATCAATACTGCACCAGCATTAGTGTTGGCAAGTTTAGATGAAAAACTGGATGTTGCTGCTATACAAAATTTATTAGACCGTCGCAATGCCAACTTAGAACATTTTAGTAATGTGAATGCGTTGTGGGAGTTGGAAGACTTTCAGAATGTAGATGCATCAATACGTAACGAGTTTTCAGGTTTGCTGGGTGTGCAATCCAATTATTTTAAAGCGAAAATAGAGGTGGTGTTGAGCGAGCGTAAACGACAATTTAGTAGTGAATTGGTACGTAGTGAGAAAACGGTTGATGTGGCATATCGAAGTTTGACACCTTTTTAATTGGGTGAGCATTGATGAGCTTTTGATCTTAGCTCAAATTGACATGAGAACGCATCTTTAAATACTGTTATTGTCAGGCAATCTGAGGGCTAAAATTAGCTTATTGTTCACGTTTTGCATTATAATTATAAGGAATATCCCCCAAATATTGTGATGACCTAACGACACATGATAATTCGTAAGTTATTTAAGTTTGAAAATGCGCATATTGTGCGTAATTGCACTTCAGACCGTTGCAAGCGCTCGATTCATGGTCATAGCTATAAAGTAGAATTGTTACTGAAAGCTTCAAAACTTGATCATGGCCAAATGGTGTATGACTTTGGCTTACTCAAAGGTGTTATTAAAGAATTATATGATGCCTTTGATCATGCAATTTGTTTTTGGGAACATGATGACCCTGAGTATATTCAGGCCTGCAAAAAATTTAGTGCACGTTGGGTCTCTTTGCCAGTGTCACCATCGGCAGAGCAGTTTTCTCGCATTTTCTTTTATTTGGCACAGCAGGTATTGGCATCGACCATCACACAAAATGGGGAAGGTGATGTAGAGGTCTATTCTGTGATTGTGCATGAAACAGATACAGGCTATGCACAAAGCTTTTTAGAAGATATTGAAAATGCACAAATGGGTGAGTTGCAGTTAGCGCAAATCCATTTTTCTGATCAAGTGCAGGCAGAGTGGTCAGACCCTCAAATGTATGAAAAATTAAAACAGGGGATGAAGTTTCAAAACCCTAATGTTGAGTTACAAGTCAAACTTTAAACCAGACCATTAGACATCTACAAGGATTGATACAAGCATGTCTTTTACTGAGCAGCAATATGCGAGCTTAAACAAAGTCCAGTTGGATGACAGTTGGAAATACAGCTTGGCTGAATTTTTATTAAGTCCTCAAATGGATGCGCTACGTGAGTTTTTGTTGCAAGAAAAACAACAGAATAAGGTGATTTATCCACCAAGTTCGCTGATATTTAACGCTTTAAATACCACCCCTTTAAATCAGGTGAAAGTGGTTATTATTGGGCAAGACCCTTATCATGGGCCAAATCAAGCGCATGGACTCAGCTTTTCTGTGCAAAGAGGGGTTGCATTACCCCCATCTTTGCGTAATATTTTCCATGAGTTACATACAGATTTAGGTATACCTGTTCCACGCCACGGCGATTTAACCCATTGGGCGGAACAAGGGGTGTTGTTACTCAACAGTGTGTTAACTGTACAAGCAGGACAACCAACCTCGCACCAAAAGCAGGGTTGGGAAGATTTTACAGATCATGTGATTGATGTGTTAAATCAACAACGTGAGCATATTGTGTTTATTTTATGGGGCGCATATGCACAACGTAAGGGACAACGTATAGATCCGAATAAACATCTGATATTGAAGGCAGCACATCCATCGCCACTGGCAGCAAATCGTGGTGGTTTTTTTGGGTGTAAAGTATTTTCAAAATCAAATAATTATCTTAAACAAAATGGCATTGAGCCTATAGACTGGCAGCTGGACGCATGACACATTCTCCCATTTCAAAAGAATACCACCCAGATTTAATTGTAGAAGAAGCAAAAAATGGCTGGCGCATTGTGCGTTTGAATCGCCCAAAATCATTGCATGCTTTGGATGAATCAATTGTTTCTGCATTATTGGCAGTATTTGAAGACTTTCATACCGATGACAGCGTGAAAGCAATTTGGCTGGATTCAACTACACCTAAAGCGTTTTGTGCAGGCGGTGATGTGCGTAAGTTACGCCAGTTGGTTATTAATGATGAAGTTGCAACCGCCAATAAATTCTTTGAGCAAGAATATGCACTGGACTTGTTGTTGCATAACTATGCCAAGCCAGTGTTGGTTTGGGGTGAAGGTTATGTGATGGGCGGTGGTTTAGGTCTCTTCATGGCTGCGCCATTCCGTTTGGTAACACCATATTCACGTTTAGCGATGCCAGAAATTAATATTGGCTTGTACCCAGATGTAGGTGCAACCCGCTTCTTGGCAGACCGTGGTGCGATTGGTTTGTTCACTGGTTTAACAGGTTCAATCATGACTGCAGCGGGTGCCTATGGTATTGGTTGGGCAACGCATATTTGTGATGCGCAGCGTGCAGCAGTGTTAGATAAAGTCATTAATATTGACTGGAATCATTACCCAGCAGGTGACTTCCGTGCCATTGATGACACCTTGAACAGTATGCATCGTCCTGTAGGCCCAGGGCCGTTGCAAAACTCTTTAGATGTGATTCAAAGTGTGTGCCGTGGTGTGAGTTTTGAAAGTGACTATGAGTCGATTATTGGTTTGAGTGATGCGCGTAGTGACTGGTTGCGTCAAGCCAGCGAAAATCTGCAAAAAGGTTCACCAACCACAGCGGCTTTAACTTGGTTGTTATGGCAATGGGGTAAACAAGTTCATTCTTGGAATGAAGTATTTGAACTAGAAACTCAAATTTCTGACTGGAAAATCCGTCACGCAGATTTTGTAGAAGGTGTGCGTGCGCGTTTAGTTGATAAAGACTTGGCACCTGCATGGCAACAAAACGGCAAGATTAATCTCAAAAATATTTTTGTAGATAATCCACCTGTGACCACTATTGAAAGCTGGAATGAATTGTTAAAGCAATACGAAATTATTTAATTTTTCATTCTATTTCGCTGTTATTTGAATGTCAGAACAACACTATAGTGATGAAGATTGGATGCAGCTTGCTTATGCGCAGGCTGCATTGGCTGCGGCACAGGGAGAAATTCCTGTGGGTGCAGTGATTGTGAGTCAAAATCAAGTGATCGGTGCGGGCTATAACGCACCTATTTCTTTACATGATGCAACTGCACATGCTGAAATTGTGGCTATTCGTGCTGCTTGCGCCAATATTAAAAACTATCGTTTACCCGAAGACGCAACCTTATATGTCACCTTAGAGCCTTGCACCATGTGTGTGGGGGCATTGATTCATGCGCGAATTAAACGGGTAGTGTTTGGCGCGACAGAACCCAAAGCGGGTTCATTAATCAGTGCCAGAAAGCTTTTAGAATCGGGTTATTACAATCATATTTTTGAATATCAATCAGGTTGTTTAGAGCAACAATGCTCGAGTCAGTTAAGTGATTTTTTTAAAATGCGTCGTGCACAAAAGAAACAACAAAAGCAGCAACAGCTAATAAATGACCTAGATGATCAAAAGCAAACCTGAGTTTTACTGCTGATTTGCGTTAAACTGAATGACAGATCATTTAATAATTTATTCTCAGGTCTTACCATGAATGCCATTCAAATCAAAAAAGAATTTAATGCGCCTGTGTCGCAGGTTTTTGAATTACTGTCTAAACATGCGACATATAACATTGCCTTTGCGCCTATGCAGGTAGTACGTGTGAAAGATTCAGCTGACCCTGAGCGCCCTGATGGAGTAGGTTCTGTACGTCGCATGGGTATTGGGCCAATTAAGCCTTTGCAGGAGCAAATTACTTTGCTCGAACCGAATCAGCGTATTGAATATAAAATCATTAAAAACCCATTGATCAAACATCATTTGGGGGTAATTGAATTTCAGGATATGGCTGATAATAAAACTTTGGTGACCTACAGCATTGAGTTGCAAACTCGTGTGCCATTTGTGAGTAAGGCTATTTTGGCTCAACTAAAAACTGCAATTAAAATTGGCTTGTCTAAACTGGCCAAATCTCTCTAAATCATTACGGAAACATCATGACCGTTCAAATTATTACCATTGATGGCCCAAGTGGCTCAGGTAAGGGCACCTTAGCTGCAAAACTGGCAGCGCATTATCAATTTCATTTGCTTGATTCAGGTGCATTGTATCGTTTACTTGGTTTGGCTTTACATAAGCAAAATCTGCTAGATCGTCTAGATACAGAGCTGCAAGCGTGCATCGACATCGCAACACACTTAAACATTCAATTTGTAACCCAATCAGATGCAACTCAAGTGCTACTGGATGGTGAAGATGTTAGCCAAACTATTCGTACTGAACGTGTAGGTGAGTATGCTTCTAAAGTGGCAGCTGTGCCAGAACTAAGAATCGCATTGCTTGCCCGCCAGCACGCTTTTGCCCAAGCACCAGGCTTGGTGGCAGATGGGCGTGATATGGCAACCAGTATTTTTCCTGCAGCGCAAGCCAAAATCTATTTAACGGCTTCGGCGGAGTCACGTGCACAAAGACGTGTAAAACAGTTGCAGGGTATGGGGCTGGATGCTAAAATAAGCGACATTTTAGCGAATATCCAAGCTCGCGATAAACGTGACATGGAGCGCACTGTTGCTCCGCTTAAGCCGGCAGATGATGCTTACATCATTGATAGTTCTGAACTGAACATTGATGAAGTATTTGCATTAATGACGGCTTATGTCGATCAGAAGCTTGGTATTAGCCACGCTTAATAGGCGCGAACCCAATATATTCAGCGAACGCATAGCTTGATCAGTTTTATACGGACTATGTAGACGCTTAACTAAACCGGCCTTGTCTGATCCAAGACCGCTGACTTTATCAGGTATATCATGACCGAATCTTTTGCAGCCCTCTTTGAAGAAAGCGAATTAAACCTCAACGTTGAAAAGGGTGCTGTCATCCAAGGCGTTGTAGTAAGCATCGACTCTGACTGGGTAACAGTTGATACTGGCCTTAAATCAGAAGGCGTTGTAGACCGCGCTGAATTCTTAAACGAACAACGCGAACTTGAGGTTCAAGTTGGTGACACCGTTGATGTTGTTGTTGAAGCACTTGACAACGGTATGGGCCAAACTGTTTTATCACGTGAAAAAGCGAAACGTGCTGAAACTTGGACTAAACTTGAAAAAATCTTTGAAGACGGCGAAATCGTTACTGGTGTTATCTCTGGTAAAGTTAAAGGCGGTTTCACTGTAGACATCGGTCCAGTTCGTGCGTTCTTACCAGGTTCTTTGGTAGACACTCGTCCTATCCGTGACACAACTCACCTTGAAGGCAAAGAGTTAGAGTTCAAAGTTATCAAACTTGATGCTAAACGTAACAACGTTGTTGTATCTCGTCGTGCAGTGATGGAAGCTGAATCTTCAGCTGACCGTGAAGCACTTCTTGCTCAGCTTGAAGAAGGTCAAACTGTTACTGGTACAATCAAGAACCTTACTGACTACGGTGCATTCGTTGACCTTGGCGGTATTGATGGTCTTCTTCACATCACTGACATGGCTTGGAAACGTATCAAGCATCCATCAGAAGTGGTTGAAGTGGGTCAAGAAGTTACTGTTAAAGTACTTAAATTTGACAAAGAGCGTAACCGCGTATCTTTAGGTCTTAAGCAATTAGGCGAAGATCCATGGTTAGCGATCATGAGCCGTTATCCTAAAGGTTCTATCGTTAAAGCTCGCGTAACTAACTTAACTGACTACGGCTGTTTCGCAGAAATCGCTGAAGGCGTTGAAGGTTTAGTTCACGTTTCAGAAATGGACCACACAAACAAAAACATCCACCCGTCTAAAGTTGTTCAGATTGGTGATGAAGTTGATGTTATGGTTCTTGAAGTTGACGAAGAGCGTCGTCGTATTTCTCTTGGTATCAAACAAACTCGTGCTAACCCATGGGAAGAGTTTGCTAAGAACCACGACAAAGGTGAAAAAGTTTCAGGTACTATCAAGTCAATCACTGACTTCGGTATCTTCATCGGTTTACCAGGCGGTATCGATGGTCTGGTTCACTTGTCTGACATTTCTTGGAACGAGCAAGGCGAAGAAGCTATCCGTCGCTACAAGAAAGGTGACACTGTTGAAGCGGTTATCCTTTCTGTAGACGCTGAAGGCAACCGTATCAGCCTTGGTATCAAGCAATTGAACAGCGATCCATTCAACGATTTCTTAGCTGCTAACGAACGTGGTGCTTTGGTTAAAGGTACTGTAACTGCTGTTGACGCTCGTGGCGCAACTGTTAAGTTAGCTGACGAAGTTGAAGCAACTCTTAAAGCATCTGAAATCAACCGTGATCGCGTTGAAGATGCAACTAAGTTCTTAGAAGTTGGTCAAGAAGTTGAAGCGAAAATCATCAACGTAGATCGTAAATCTCGCTCTATCAACTTGTCTATCAAAGCGAAAGACGAAGCTGAAGAGAAAGAAGCAGTTGCTAACTTGAAAACAGCAGCTAGCGGTCAAGACAATGGTCCTAAGACTATTGGTGATTTGATCAAAGCTCAAATGGGCAACTAAGTTGCGGGTAAACTGTATTGTTAATGTAAATTAACTAATACTTTTTACACAAATACTGTAAACGGTAGCGTAGTATTCAATTATTACGCTACCGTTTTGTATTTAAACAGGTTATTATCAGTTTTAGGTAAAAGTAGCTTGATAATTAAAGAGGTCGCAGATGACTATTGAAGCACTTAATAAGTCTGACTTGATAGAACGAATTGCTTTGAAAAATCCACATCTGGCTGAGCCATTGGTGGAAGAAGCTGTTAAGATAATGATAGATCAAATGATTGCATCACTATCGGCAGATAACCGAATTGAAATTCGTGGATTTGGTAGTTTTGCATTGCATCACCGTGAACCACGTGTAGGTCGTAACCCAAAAACAGGTAAGTCTGTAGAAGTTGCGGCTAAAGCTGTACCGCATTTTAAGCCGGGTAAAGCACTACGTGATGCAGTAAACGAATCGGCAAATAAATAAAATTCCTAGGGGTGTTTATGCGTTACGTTCTCGTCGCTATTTTAGTTATTCTATTTGGATATTCTCTGGCACTGGTTTTGCAAAACGGCACTGAACTTTCAGTGGATCTGTTGTTTACCCAAGTACCTGCTATGCGTTTGGGCTTATTGCTACTAATCACGTTAGCACTTGGTTTAGTGCTGGGACTGTTGTTGGGTGTGCAAGTTTTCCGTGTATTCCAAAATAGTTGGGAAATTAAGCGACTACGTAAAGACATTGAACATCTGCGTAAAGAGCAAATTCATGCAGCTCAACTGGCTGCTGCTGAAGCTGCTGCACATACGCGCCATGAAAAAACAGTATTAGATGTGCATACAGAAGACCGTTCTTCTAATGCCCTTTAAATTAGCAAATTAAGTTAATTTAAAAGCAACACCCCAAGGTTTACTTTGGGGTGTTTTTTTATGCTTATATTTTTATAGTCATCTATTCCACTTATGATCAGATTTGAGCTGTCTTTTGACTATCTGCCTCATGCGAATCACTTTATAATAAGCATTATTTGTCTAATTCATAGGTAATTCTCTTGAGTATCATTGTTGCCCTCGATGCTAAAAGCCAATATGACGCCTTAACCATTGCAGAGCAGTTAGATCCTGCATTATGTCGAGTAAAAGTTGGTAAAGAGTTATTTACCCATGAAGGTCCAAGTGTAGTTAAAGCCTTGCATGCGCAAGGGTTTGAAGTGTTTTTGGATTTAAAATTTCATGATATTCCAAACACAACTGCGCAAGCGGTCTGTGCTGCAGCTGACTTGGGTATTTGGATGGTCAATGTGCACGCCTCTGGTGGCCGAAAAATGATGGAGACCTGCGTGGAGCGTTTAAAAGCGGGGAATTACCAAACACAACTGATTGCGGTGACTGTATTGACATCTATGGGGCGTGAAGATTTAAAAGACTTAGGTTTAGATATTGAGCCGTTTGAGCAAGTGCAGCGATTGGCTAAACTCACAAAAGATAGTGGTTTAGATGGGGTAGTATGTTCTGCACAAGAAGCAAAAATGTTGCGTGATACTTTGGGACAAGATTTTGCCTTAGTGACGCCAGGTATCCGCCCAGAAGGTGCTAACGCTGATGATCAAAAACGCATTGTCACACCAAAACAAGCCATGCTAGATGGTTCGACGCATTTGGTGATTGGTCGTCCAATTACCAAATCTGAGAATCCTCGTCAAACTTTGAAAGATATTTTAGCGACGTTTTAATTTTCCAATCTCTGACTCTCCAAAAGAGAGTAATTAACTATAACTAAAAATATAGACAAATATTTGCATAAGTGCTCATTTTGTCTATGTCGATTCAGTAGTGGCAAGGTGGGTATTTATTAGAGATTTAAATGATTATCTTTTGTATTTTAGGTGAGTGTCTTGGTATATTAGCATCCATATCTATTGATTATCCAATCCCTTAACCTAGGCATGACTTTGTGAAATTAACACGCATTCATCACTGTAAAAACTTGAATGTGCAAAAGTACAAACAGCTTGAGAAACAAGCTGTTTTACTTGGTCGTATTCGCAGTGAAGTTTGGGCTAAATATGGTGCTGTTGCAGGCTTAAATATCAGTGACAGGGCTATTCGTGATGCGTGGATGAAAGAAGGTCGCAACTTCGGTGTATCTGCAAATGCGTGGAAAGAAACCCTGCGTGACTGTATGGGTGATATTAAAGCCTATCGTGAAGCTGCCAAGGAAAAGGTCAAACAAGCTATTCGCAAACGTACGACTTGCGACAATGAACGTAAAAGACTCTATACGCTGCTAAAAAAAGATGAATGGACAACAGATAATTTCCTCCATCGTCAGATGCGTAAGCATTTTCGGCATGGTGTGAATCACACGCACAATCAAATCATTGTACGTGCTGATATGTGTAAAACCTTTGAGTTAAACGGTCAATGTTGGCTTAAAGTACCAAGCCTAGTACCTCGACAAACTATTAAAGTTCCACTAAACACCACTATGGAATTTGCACCGCAAGGTACGTTAAGGATTGTTCTTCGGAATGAAAATATCGAAGTTCATTCCACTTATGATGCGGTTGAAACTCAAGATTGTGGTCAAGAAACTGTTGGTGTTGATAAGGGCTATTCAGAAGCCTTTGTAGATTCTGATGGCGGTGTATATGGGAGTGGTCTAGGCAAGCTGATCTCAAGTGAATCAGATTATTTAAATCAAAAGTACAAGCACAGAAACAAGCTCAGAGCGATTGCTAAAGCTAAACCACACAAGAAACAGAAAATTGAGTTAAATAATCTAGGTCGAAAAAAACTAGATAAGCGACAAGATACTCAAAAAGCAAAGCTCAAAACATTAATATTTACAGCAACTCACAAGTTGGTTGATAAAGCCAAAGTGATTGTTGCGGAAGATTTAACATCCCCAATTCAAAGTAAACGCAACTATGGCAAAAACACCAATAGACGCTTAAATACATGGGCTAAAGGTTTGTTAGCTAATGCCCTAACAGGTATATCTCACCGTAGAGGTTCTACGGTGCATCTAGTCAATTCTGCATATACTTCGCAAAGTGATTCTTTCTTGCATGGCCTTTTAATAGGTACACGTAAGGGAGATCGTTTTCACCGTTTCAATGGGGAAGTTGTGCAAGCTGATTGGAATGCTGCGAGAAACGTGCTTGCAAGATTAAACGACAATGAGATAAGTCGTTATACGCCTTACAAAACTGTAAAGCGTATATTGCAAGAACGGACTGACCGCTACAAGTCGGAACTGACCGACTCAGGCTCTAGTTACACGCTTGGCAACAAGACATTAACAGAGTGCGAATTAGTCCTTGACTATGTTTGACTACATTTTAAGGAACAGGACAATTGTGGATTCTACTTTTAAATAGCAGCCAATATACTTACAGCAATGGGGGCAAGGACTGACAATACAAATCCACTGACCATTGCATGTGGAATAAAATCATTACCACAGGCTTGTTTGACCATGGGTAAAGTCACATCCATTGCTGTTGCACCTGCAGCTGAAATTGCAGCACGTGGATAACGCCAGCCAAGTGCATACATCAACAATATTGCAAAAATCTCTCTGAACAAGTCATTCATTAACGCAATGCTACCTAATTCGGGTGTACGTAGTTCAGATACGACAATGCCACTCATAGAATAAAAGCCATAACCTTGTGACAACATTAGCAAATCTTTGAGCTGTACGGGTAGCCATAGTGCACAAAGTAACACGCCTGCGACAGAACCCATGATGCATCCAGCAGGAACCAGCAATATTTTCCAATTCAACCAAGCGCGATCTAACGGTGAATAGGCGAGGTCGAGTCCGATCATCCACATAAAAAATAACAGTAAGTACCACGTTTGTATCTGTGCTTGAAAATTCAAGCTATCTGTAATTTGATGCAGTGCATAACCAGCAAACAACGCTAGAAATGCATAACTGATGTTCAGGCAGGATTTGCGTAATAAATGCAGTGACACTTTACCGTGTGTGGTTTGTATTCCAATACCTTTAAATAAAAGATAACAGCATAGAAATGCACCTATTGAGGTGGCAAATGCAATTTGCATAGCAGTAGATAGAATCTGCACAGGTTGCTGTAGTGAGCTAAATGTCTGTGCAAATTCAAATGCAATTGCAACGAGTAAGATATAGCTAAAATATGGCAGTAATTGGAATGCAATTTTTTCAACGATAACGGGCAAGCGTTTAGCGAGTATAAATCCTAAAAATAAACAAAATAATAATTGGAAAATCAGCCAAAGAGATTGCATGACATCAACAGGTGAGAAGGTGGATTGAACACCTGTTGATTATGCCTATTCAAATGACAAAGCGGAACTTTATGCTGCTTTACTGATTAATCTAAAATCACTTGGATGCAGGGACTTGGTTTGAAGCCAGTATTTCCAAGTATAAGTTGGCCAAAGCGCAAAGTTTTTGCCATCGTCTTGTTGATACCAACTCACACAGCCAGATTGCCAAACGGTGTTGTTTAGCATAGCTTCAATTTTTTGATTGAATTGGTCTTGTACTTGATCTTTAACCACAATCGCCTGAGCATGTGATTGATTCACTAAATCCATCATTTGCAAAATATAATCAACTTGCGCTTCAATCATAAAGATAACTGAGTTATGTGCTAACACTGTATTTGGCCCAAGTAACTGGAACAAGTTCGGAAACCCTTTGTGGCTAATGCCGTAATAGCTTTCTGCGCCATCTTTCCAAGCTTGTTTAAGATCAATGCCATGCTCGCCAATACAACTAAATGGCTGTAAATAAATACGCGGATCGGTAATAAAACCTGTGCCATAAATCAAACAATCAATTTTACGTGTTTGACCATCGGCAGTAATGATGCTGTCCTCGGTCAGTTCTTGAATGGCATCAGTGACTAGCTCAACATTTTTGCGATTAAAGGTTGGGAAGTATTTGTTAGAGACCAAAATGCGTTTACATCCCATAATATAATCAGGGATGAGCTTTTCTGCCAATTGTTTGTCTTTGACCTGATAACGGATATACGCTTCTGCTAGCTTCTGAGTGTATTTCATCACACTGGGTTGCATGATTGGAATTGCACGTGATTCATTTGACCAATATAAACGAGCGCGATGCAGCTTTCTAAACCAGTCTAGTCGCTGAAAGATTTTTTTCTCTAAAGCTAAATACTTACGTTCATCCCTCGGAATAACCCAAGCTGCGGTCCGTTGCATTACATACAATTGTTTGACTGTTGGTGCAATTTCGGGAATATACTGAATGGCGCTACCGCCTGTGCCAATAGAGGCCACCACTTTGCCGTTTAAGTTGTATTGATGATCCCATTGCGAGGAATGAAAAACTTTGCCCTTAAATTTTTCAATGCCTTTAATTTTAGGAATTTGCGGAACATGCAGTGGGCCAGAGGCCAAAATTAAATATTGGCAACTTAATTGTTTGCCATCTTTTAAAGCAATGTGCCACACACAGTCTTTTTCCTGATATTCGGTATGCACCACTTCGCTATTGAATTGACAATAGTCACGTAAATTAAACTGTTGCACCACATCCTGAATATATTGAAAAATTTCTGGTGCTTCTGCGTAGCGTTTGCTCCAGTCGGTTTTTGGTGCAAAAGACAATGAATATAGATGCGATTGCACATCACAAGCAGCACCAGGGTATTGGTTTTCACGCCAAGTTCCGCCCACTTCATTGGATTTTTCTAAAATCACAAAATTTTGAATATTGCGTTGTAATAGACGAATCGCCATGGCTAAGCCACCAAAGCCTGCACCAATAATTGCGACTTGATAATGAGCTACTGCATCCTGCATGAAGACATC
The DNA here is from genome assembly GCF_048537555.1 of Acinetobacter sp. A2. Lineage (NCBI taxonomy): Bacteria > Pseudomonadati > Pseudomonadota > Gammaproteobacteria > Moraxellales > Moraxellaceae > Acinetobacter > Acinetobacter sp. A2. The sequence goes on along the minus strand of NZ_CP183239.1, from coordinate 1,565,835 downwards.
CTTATATTTATTTTGTTTGACTCAGGATAGAATAACCCGATGCCTGACAACATGATCGTGCTGACATAAAAATTGATATTTTCGGCAATTTCTATCTGTGGGAGAATCAGGTAAAAAGGATATTCTATTTCGCACTGTTCATTTTATGAAAAGATCTATACTTGGCTTGATGTATTTAATACAAGGCATGCGTAAAGCAGGCGTTGATGTCGATGCAAAATTGCAAAGTATCGGCTTGCGTGCAGACGCATTGGACACCAGTTCGGTGATTCATCCAAGTCTGGAATGGGATATTTTAAAAGTCATTGGTGCGGATGTTGAACCTGAAATGGGGCTGTTTATTGGACAGCATTATGCCTTGGCAGGTTATGGTCCTTTGCTGATGTTATTGGTGACCAGTCCTAATATTGCAACAGCATTAGAAAAGGGGATTCAATATCAGGGCTTGACCCATTTGAGTGGTCAATTGAGTTTGCAGCATCAAGCACAACAGATTGCACTGTGCTATCAACCGAACGATCTGCACAGCAGTTTAGGGATACTACGCGCACAATGTGAAATTTCAGGCACATTTAAGTTTATTCAAGACCTTTATAAAATGATGGGCTTGAGCGCACCACGTATTCGCATAGAATTACCCTTTGCACAGCCGCAGCAAAGTGAAGTGTTGCAAACCTTTTATGATTATTATGGCCAAGACATTGTCTTTAATCAGCCTCAAGCCGCATTTTGGTTTGATGATGTAGTGTTGAATGCACGTATTCCATCTGCAGATGCAGTAACGTTTAGTAGCTACGAAGCTAAATGTATTGTAGAGCTAGACCGCTTAAAATTAGAAGACAATACGCCTTCAGTGGTGCAACGTGTTAAAGATTATTTAGAGCTGCAACAGGGCAGTATGCCTAGCATGGCAGAAACAGCACAGGCCTTACAAATTCCAGAGCGGACGTTAAGGCATCAACTGCAACAATTGAACACCAGTTACAAACAAATTCGTGAAGATTTAATCAAAGATAAAGCACTGCGTTTAATTGAATATCAGGAGTATTCAATTGAAGTGATTGCAGAACTGTTGGGTTATTCGGAGCCTGCGGCATTTAACCATGCCTTTAAGCGCTGGTTTGGCCAAAGCCCACGCCAATATACCAAATAGCCTGTGTTTAGCCGAAGTATTCAGCAAACCTATGCCAAAGTGTTATATCTCGTGATTCGATCTTCGTTATAATCTATTTGCCCAAACAAGTATCCATGAATATGTCTGATTTTAATTCACCACACAATACAGCCTTTAATCCACTGTCACCTGCAGAGCGTTATGCGCAAGCGATTGCATCTGGGCAGTTCATGCCAGATGATGCACAGGCGCAGGCTGTACACGAACTTGACCGTGTGTGGCAGGAATTAATTCAACGCTATAAAGCTTCAAAAAAAGCATTTCGACGTTTTCGTCGTCAGACTGCGCCACAAGGTGTTTATATGTGGGGCGGTGTAGGTCGTGGTAAAACATGGTTGATGGATCAGTTCTATGATTCAGTTCCGTTTCGTCGCAAAACCCGCATGCACTTTCACCATTTTATGCAATATGTGCATCGTGAACTCAACAAACTTTCAGGGCAGCGTAATCCCTTAGACTCTGTTGCAGATCAAATTTATAAAGATGCAGTGGTGATTTGTTTTGATGAGTTTTTCGTTTCAAACGTCACCGATGCGATGATTTTGAGTGATTTATTCCAGAAACTGTTCCATCGTGGGATTACTTTGGTCGCAACTTCAAATATTGCTCCAGATGGTTTGTATAAAAATGGCATCCACCGTGACCGTTTTATTCCAACCATTGAAATGGTGAAAAAGCATTGTCAGGTACTCAATGTCGATGCTGGGGTAGATTATCGTTTACGTGTATTAAAACAAGCTCAGTTGTTTAAATCGCCACTCAGCCATGATAACCAAAACTGGATGGCGCAGCGTTTCAGTGCATTGACCAATACCCAGCAGCATTCATCTGAACCGATTATTATTAATCAGCGTACTGTAGAAACCATTGCACATACTGAAGATGTGTTGTGGTGTGAGTTTTCTGAACTGTGCTTTAAGCCACGTAGTCCTGCAGACTTTATTGAAATTGCCAATATCTATAATACAGTATTGGTCAGCAATGTACCGCATTTGACTGATTTCTTGTCTGAAGGCACACGTCGTTTTATTTACTTGGTTGATGAATTCTATGACCGTGGGGTAAAACTGTTATTGACCTCAGAAGATTCAATTATCGAAATTTATCAGGGCGAAAAGTTAGCATTTGAAATTGAACGCACGCGTTCACGTTTATTGGAAATGCAATCCGATGACTATTTAAATGCAGAACACCGCCAAATACAGGCAACAGAAGCCGAACAGCAAATGAGTTGATTTTAAAGCGCCTAGAATTAGGCGCTTTTTTATGTTAGAAATTCAGTGACTGCTGGTTTTATCGACATTTTGTCATAAACATGGCTTAATCTTGTGGTGTTGAAACAGGACTGTCGATGGTTTTTACAACAAAATCTGAACTTAAGTCTAATTTCGACATTTCAAAAACTTTATACACTGTGAAAGTGTATTTATATGAATAATAATGTCATGTTTCAGATCAGAATTTCAGGTGTTTATTGTCACTCATCTTGTAATAAATGATCGTTATTTTGAAATGTGATAATACTATTCAGCTAAATATAAATCAGTATACTAGAATCTCTTGTATAAAAAGTAGCAATATCAGGAAAGACAATGACTGCACGTATTCAAAAAGGCAAGTTAGCGATTGCTAAAGAACTTTACGATTTCATCGAAAATGAAGCACTACCAGGTTCTGGTTTAGACAGTAATGCATACTGGAAAAACTTTGAACAAGTCGTTGTCGATCTTAGCCCTAAGAACAAAGCGTTACTTGCAAAGCGTGACGAGCTTCAGGCTAAAATTGATGAATGGCACCGCAATAATACATTTGAATTAGAAGCTTACAAAGCTTTCTTGACTGAAATTGGCTACTTATTACCAGAAGTAGAAGATTTTCAAATTACCACCGAAAATGTTGATGAAGAAATCTCATTATTGGCTGGTCCACAACTCGTAGTACCTGTACGTAACGCACGTTACTGCTTGAACGCAGCAAACGCACGTTGGGGTTCGTTATACGACGCACTTTACGGTTTTGACGTTATTTCTGAAGATAATGGCGCAGAAAAAGGTAAAGGCTATAACCCAGTTCGTGGTGAAAAAGTAATTGCATTTGCGAAAAACTTCTTAAATGAAACTTTCCCATTGGCGCAAGGCTCACATGCCGATGCGACTAAATATGCTGTAGATGCAAACAAACTTGTAGTAAGCCTTAAAGATGGTTCTACAACAACACTTGCAAATGAAGCATTATTTGTTGGTTATAATGGCGAAGCTGCTGCTCCAACAGAAATCGTATTCAAAAATAATGGTCTACACGTTGTAGTTCAAATTGATGCAACTAGTCCAATTGGCCAAACAGATGCAGCTGGTGTAAAAGATGTTGTTCTAGAAGCTGCTGTAACGACAATTCAAGACTTAGAAGACTCAATTGCAGCTGTAGATGCTGAAGAAAAAGTTGAAGGCTACCGTAACTGGTTAGGTCTAATGAAAGGTACATTATCAGAGTCAATCGAGAAAAATGGCAAAACCATGACTCGTACATTGAACGCTGACCGTACTTTCAAAAACCTAGAAGGCGGTGAAACTAAAGTTCATGGTCGTTCATTAATGTTACTACGTAACGTAGGTCACTTAATGACTAACCCTGCAATTTTGGTTGATGGTCAAGAAATCTATGAAGGGATCATGGATGCATTGATCACTCCATTATTGACTTTTGCTGACATTCGCGGTGAAAACACGATCAAGAACTCACGTCAAGGTTCTATGTACATCGTGAAGCCAAAAATGCATGGTCCAGATGAAGTTGCATTTGCAGTTGAATTGTTTGAACGTGCTGAACAAGTACTTGGCTTGCCTGCGAAGACTTTAAAAATCGGTATCATGGATGAAGAACGTCGTACTTCTGTAAACTTGAAAAACTGTATTGCTCAAGCTAAAGACCGTACTATCTTCATTAACACGGGTTTCATGGACCGTACAGGTGACGAAATCCATACCTTCATGGAAGCAGGTCCATTCGTTCGTAAAGGCGAAGTAAAAGGTCAAATTTGGTTCCCAGCGTATGAAAACCGTAACGTGATGATCGGTTTGAAAGCAGGTTTACGTGGTAAAGCACAAATTGGTAAAGGCATGTGGCCAAAACCAGACATGCTTTTAGACATGTACAAAACCAAAACTGAACATCCTGAAGCGGGTGCAAGCTGTGCATGGGTTCCATCACCTACAGGTGCTGTGATTCATGCTATTCACTATCACCAAGTGAACGTAGCAGACCGTCAACAAGAATTATTGGCAACTGAGCCTTTATCTTTAGATGACTTGTTAACTCCACCATTGGCAAAAGACACTAACTGGTCTGACGAAGAAAAAACTAAAGAGCTTGAAAACAACTGTCAAGGTATCTTGGGTTACGTTGTACGTTGGGTAGATTTGGGTGTAGGTTGTTCTAAAGTTCCAGACATCAACGATGTTGGTTTGATGGAAGACCGTGCAACTTTACGTATTTCTTCACAACACGTTGCCAACTGGTTACGTCACGGTATCGTGACACGTGAGCAAGTTGAAGAAGTAATGCAACGTATGGCTAAAATTGTGGATCAGCAAAACGCTAACGATCCGTTATATACGCCAATGTCTAACGACTTTGCGAACAACATTGCGTTCCAAGCTGCGTCTGACTTAATCTTTAAAGGTGGTGAGCAACCTTCTGGTTATACAGAGCCACTTTTACACGCTGCGCGTTTAAAATTAAAAGGTTATACAGGTGACTAATCCTTTGGGAATGAATGTTCACTGATTGTGTAATACAAACAAATGAGCCTCTTCGGAGGCTTTTTTGTTGTCTGTATTTTGCCTATGGTTTCTTGAAAATTTTGCAGCTGAATAGTTACAGGATGTACTCGCAGCTAGAAAAACATCAAGCTGCGGAGTAGAGTGAAAGCCATATATAAAAAGTATCGCAAGGACAAATACATGCCAGCATATCAAGGTTTGAATCAACAATTTATTGGTGGACATTGGACGACTGGCACATCAACCAAGACCATAACCAATAGCAATCCTTATCAGCAAACAGTCATTTTTGAGATGCAGGCTGCCAGTGTAGTAGATGTTGATAGTGCCTATAGTGCGGCACAAAAAGCCTTTGATGAACAAGTTATTAAATCTACCGAAGTGCGTAAGCAAGTCATTACTAAATTACAGCAAGTCATTCAGCAGCGACAGGAAGAAATTGTACAGTGGCTGATTGATGAGTCAGGCAGTACTCGATTAAAAGCCAATATTGAAGTGGATGCTGCGCTAGGGATTATTCAAGAAGCAGCACAATTTCCTGATCAGATGACAACTACACCATTAGAAAGTAAAGATCCTCAAGTACGCAGTTTTGTTTTGCGCAAGCCTTTGGGTGTTATTTCAGTGATTAGCCCTTGGAATTTTCCATTTCATTTATCTATGCGTTCGGTGGTGACAGCAATTGCTTGTGCCAATAGTGTGGTGTTGAAACCTGCAAGTGATACACCAGTCACAGGTGGAACACTCTTGGGTAAATTGTTTGAAGAAGCAGGTTTACCTGCAGGCGTACTGAATGTCGTGGTTGGGGCTAGCCGTGAAATAGGTGATTATTTTGTTGAGCATGCTACGCCTAAAATGATTTCCTTTACTGGTTCTACAGCAGTTGGGCAGCGTGTAGGGCAAAAGGCAGTAGGTGGAGAAACACTGAAACGTGTTGCGTTAGAACTTGGTGGCAATGCACCTTTGGTCATTTTAGATGATGCCAATGTCGATTTAGCTGTGGAACTTACGGTAATGGGTCGATTTTTGCATCAGGGGCAAATTTGCATGAGTACCAATCGGGTTATTGTCGATGAGTCGATTTATGCTGTGTATATCGATAAGTTGTTAACACGTGTGCAGCAATTGGTGGTGGGTGATCCTAATGCACAAAATACACTTATTGGTCCCATCATTAATGCAGAGCAAGTGAAAAAACATCAGCAAATCATTCAAAAAGCGAAGGCGCAGGGCGCTGAATTAATTTATGAAGGTGGCATAAACGTAAATCTAGTGGCACCACATATTTTTGTAAATGTTGATGCTAATGCCGAGATTGTCCAGCATGAAAGTTTCGGGCCAATACTACCAATTTTGCAGGCCGAAAATGAAGCACATGCTTTGCAATTGGCAAATCAGACCCAATACGGGTTATCTGCAGCTGTGTGTACAGCAAATTTAGAGCGTGGCATTGATTTTGCTGCGCAGCTCGATGTGGGGATGACGCATATAAACGGTATTACCGTTGCAGATCATGCCAATGCACCGTTTGGTGGAGAGAAGAATTCAGGTTTAGGTCGTTTTAATGGGCGCTGGATATTTGAAGAGTTTACTCGAACACATTGGATGACGTGTCCCGCTTAAAGATGGCTGTTTGCAAGCATATTGCGCTTAAACATGCTAGTGCATGGGTAAGCGATACTATGCGTGATATAGTAAATTTGTCTTTTTATACAAGTTAAATATGTGTGCCAATTTTAAACCGTTGAGCCTAACGCAGTTATCTGCTTTAGGTTTACCAGAAATACCTTTTGAATATCCTGACGAAGTTTATCCGAACAGTACTGCGCCTTTATTATTTAAGTCTGAGACGGGTTTGGAGTGGCGTTTGGTAAATTTTGGCCTGATTCCAAAATGGGCCGAAGACAAAAGCATTGCTTTAAAAACTTATAACTGTCGTAATGAAACTATACTGGAAAAGCCCAGTTTTAGCGAAGCAGCCTATAAGTGCAAATTTGGCGTAATTCCAGTATCAGAATTTTATGAGTCAAAATATATTGAAGGTAAAGCCCAGCGCTGGGGTGTACGACGTAAAGATGGGCAGGTATTCTTTATAGCGGCGCTATACGAAATTTCTAGGCTAAATGTGGGGCAAGAAAATGAAGAGATTATACGCTCTGCCAGTATGATTACCATGGACGCAATTGAGCATGACATGATGAAAGAGTTTCATGTATCTGGCCCTGTGAAGCGTTCGGTTATTGTGATTCCACATGCACGTTTGGATGAATGGTTAAGCCTGAAAACGCCCAATATACAAAGTTTTGTACAAGGCTTTCCTGTAGATGAGTTTGAGTGTTCCTTTGTTCCAAAAGCAAAGATCGAAAAAGTAAGTCCCCAACTCAACTTTTTCGATCTTTAACAGTTTTTCAATGGCTTGTGATATAGCTTCTTAGCGAGCTAAGTTGTTAAAAATTTGACGTAAGCTTTCCATCATTTTTTCAATTTGTAGTGGTGTCAGGCCATCAAAGGATTGCTCTAGCACAACACTAGTCAAATCATTGATTTTATTGGTCATGTCGTCACCTTTTTCTGTGAGTACAACACGGGTAATACGCGCATCATCATCACAGGAATAAGTTTCTACTAAACCTTCATCTTTCAGGCGATAAACAATTTTAGTGGTGGTCGACATTTTAGATACCACCATATCAGACAAGTCAGACACGCTGGCATGCGGTTTAGAACGAAGCGCCAATAAAATACGGCGACGTGAATTGTCTAAACCATATTTCTTTAAAGCGTGATCAACATTTTGCACATATTGTGCATGCACTTGTGTCACCCAATAATATGGAAATTGTTTAAGATCGTAATGATCGGTTGAAGGCAGAAATTTAGAATATTTCTTGGACATTGCATATTCCTTGCATTGTTTTAATTGTATTTTTTGATATTTCACATTTTATGTGAAAACTCATGTGCTTAGCAAGACGTTTTTATTACTTAAAGTTAGTGTGAAGCTAAACTTAATAAAATAAAGGTCTAATAAATAAAAAATTCTTAAACAGATTCACGTAAATTTTGCGTTGTAAATGCAAGATCGTGATTGCCATTAGCGTGAATTCAGCATTGTTTTGAGTGTAAATTTTTAATTGTATTTTGGCGTTTGAACAGAAAGTTCAATGTTTGGTTGTAGCTTGTAGGTCTGTCATACCACATATTTATTAATCCTCTAGAATTTTTTTAGTACGGGGATTAGCAATTCATTGTTGTTATCTAGCAATCACATTGTGTGTGCCACAATGAATATTCATAATTAGGCAGCATTTTAGTCAAAAAAATACATTTGTACACTTCGCATTTCATTCAAAAGGTTGCGTGAATCTGATCATGATACGCAGAAGATATGGGTTCGAAATCTTAAAATATTAATATCACTTAAATAACAATAGCTTGTAATGTATTTGTTTTGAATAAAAAGTAAATTTTGTTCAAATGACTCATTCGTCAAATTTATTGCCTAAAATGGGTTTGACTTTTTATCTTATTTTTCAATGTTATGATTTTGTGCTAATCACTCCATATTTAGTTTATGGTTGAAAAATACAATAAAAAAGAAAGACCGATTGCTTTGTTTAGTTTTTTTCAAAATTTTCAAAAATATAATTACAAATCTTCAAGATTGTGCATAATTAATCTATCAATTGCTAAAAAGGTTACTTTTATGGATCCGTCGCCGTGCGCAGGTCTACTTTATATTTCGATTTCTGCTAACTTTCTCGGAGATTTAAACTAATGGAGTTTTTATTAGATCCGGGAATATGGGTTGGTTTAATTACACTTATTATTTTAGAAATCGTACTGGGTATTGATAACCTAGTTTTTATTGCTATTCTTGCAGAAAAATTACCACCTGAACAACGTGATAAAGCCCGTGTGATCGGTTTGTCTTTGGCGTTGTTTATGCGTTTAGGATTGCTATTTGCAATCTCTTGGTTGGTGACCCTAACCGAACCTTTAATTACCATATTTGATAAAACCTTCTCTGGGCGAGATTTGATTCTCTTGGGCGGTGGTCTATTCCTGGTCTATAAGGCCGTGGGGGAGCTGCACGAGAAGATGGAAGGCAAGCCTGAAGTCAAAGTCACAACCAATGTCGTGTACGCAGGTTTTGCAGCTGTTGTGGCTCAAATTGTCATTCTAGATGCTGTGTTCTCACTGGATTCGGTCATTACCGCAATTGGTATGGTTGACAACATCTATGTGATGATGGTGGCAATGGTTGTGGCAATGTTGGTAATGTTACTTGCATCTAAGCCTTTAACAGCCTTTGTTAACCGACATCCGACCGTTGTAATTTTGTGTTTAAGTTTCTTACTGCTAATTGGTATCAGCTTAATTGCAGAAGGTTTTGGCTTCCATATTCCAAAAGGCTACATCTATTCTGGTATTGGTGTTGCGATTGCAATTGAAGCGTTTAACCAGTTCGGTCAGCGCAATGTTGCAAAACATGAAGCAAAAATTCCATTACGTCATCGTACTGCCGACTCAATTTTAAAATTGATGGGCGGCAGATTGGAAACCAGCAGCCCAGATATGAATGTCGAAGCACAAGAAGCATTTGCTGATGAAGAGCGTTATATGATTGGCGGTGTATTAACACTTGCAGAGCGTTCTGTGGCTTCGATTATGACGCCACGCAGTCAAATTTCATGGGTAGACATTGAAGATTCGCCTGAACAAATCCGTGAACAGATTTTGTCAGTACCACACAGCTTATTTCCAGTGTGTCGTGGCAGTTTAGATAAAGTCATCAGCATTGTTCGTGCAAAAGAATTGTTAGATGTTGTAGATGATGAAGTTGAACTTAAAGCTTTAATTAAACGTCAGCGTCCAATTTACATTTTTGAAAAAATGAAAGTGATTGATGCCATCAATACTTTACGTACCTCTAAAGGCTCATTGGTGTTGGTTAGCGATGAGTTCGGTAACGTTCAAGGCCTCATTTCACCATTAGACGTGTTTGAAGCGATTGCGGGTGAGTTCCCTGATGCAGATGAACAGTTGGATTTAATTAAAATTAATGACAACGAGTGGAAAGCAACAGGCATGCTGGATTTGTATCAGCTTGAACTTGAGTTGGGTATGTTAGATTTAGTTGAAGAAGATGCGGGATATATTAGTGTCGCAGGTTTGATTCTAGATAAAACCCAAGGTGAAGTGCAGGTAGGTACACAGTTGGATTATCAAGGGGTGCACTTTGAAGTAACAGAACTTGATGCAAACCGCATTAAAACTGTGATGATTCGTTTGCCTTAATCAGCATCATCCCTAATTAATAAAAAGCTCTGCCAAATTGGCGGAGCTTTTTTTGTCATCTGAATGAAAATTACGACTACATGGGGGTGAGTTATTGTGTTAAAGAATAATCAACATCCATAAAAAAGAAGCAACCAAACAGGATTATAAATTTGGTTGCTTAAACTGGAACAAGCATCTACAGCAGTGTATATCCATCAATTTGTAGCTGTTTAAACCACCAACTGATCGGCAATAATTTCCCATAAGTTCTGATGTGATTTTTTAAACATTGCCATGTGTCCAATAGATTTATGTGAGAAACGATGCGGTTCTAATTCAATCATGCTAGTTGCAGCATTCGGATACAAGCGCAGTAAATCCTGCACATTGGCTTCAGTGGCAATTTCATCATCTGTAGTCCAAATGGCTGTAATTGGGCATTGGATTTCTGAGTGGAAATCACGCTGCACAGTTTTACCGACTGCGTTAATGACATAGCCAGGTTTACTGCAAAATTGAGCCCATTGTTGTGCGACATTTTTAGGTAAGTTCTCACCCATGCCAATTGCATTGGTTGGGCCATAACCATGGGTTAATCGGGCAATTGGGAAGATTAAATTAAACATGACAGGTGCGAGTAGGCGAGTACGTCCCTTTAAACCTTTTACGTGCCCTGTAGAGCCAGAAACAGCTACCACTTTGGCGACTTTATGGTATTCAGGATTAATTCCCAGAAGTTGTCCACCAGCGCTGTGACCCAACAAGATGACTTGTTCAGCCTGTGATTTTTGCAATAGTGAATTCACAGCGGCAGGAATATCAAGTTGTCCCCAATCGACAATACTGGCTTCACATTGTTTTAAGGGTTGATGCAAAGAGTCGCCAATACCACGAAAATCAAAGCATAATACTGCGTGACCGTGTTCGCTTAACCATGCAGCAAATGCATGATAGAAGCTTTTGGTTATGCCTGTTGCAGGGCAAATTAGTACTGGCAACCGTTGGGTATGGTTGTATTGATTTGGGTAATATCGTGCAGCTAAAGAATAACCGTCTGAACAAATAATATTTAAATTTTCAAAAGTACTCATAATGCTTTAACACAGTTTTGAATAAACTCACTTTACACGAGTTCCAAAAAGAAACTTGATATTTATGCTGACTCTAAAGTCAGATAAGTTGGTAGTGGCTGTAGTTAAATAGCGGAATGAAAATAACAGAGTAACTTACATGGATGGTTTGTCTTGGGCAGTGCGTCTGGCCATTATTTTTAGTGGGATTTTTTTATGGGTGGGAATGCTGACAGGTGTTTGGAAGTATTGGCAAATTAGGAATTCAGCTCAAGCACGTGCACATTATTATGTCGATATTGCACACCGAAGTAGTTTGCTCTATGCACCTGCAAGTTTAATTTTAGCGGTATTGGCTTATTTTTGTATTTGGGATGCCACTGTTATTTTAATTTGTGTGATCTTGAATTTAGCATTTTTTAGCTTTTCAATTTTAAGTTATATCTTGCATGGGCTATTAAAAGATACCACGAATCAATTTAAACAACCGCATCAGCTTGCAAAGTGGCAACTACCAGCGTGGTGTATGAGTTTGGCAATGTTGTTGTTAATAGGTGCGGAACTTGGAGGAACAAGCGTGTTATTGCTTGGTGCAATCTACGGATTATTATAGATTTATGGCTAGATCGGCAGCTATTGAATTTTAGAATTATTTTGAGAGTTGGCGGCAGTGGAATAATCCAACTGCCGCAGAATGTTAGATGATGGCTTAATTTTTAGCAGTGCAGGGCTAAAAATTAACGAGCTTCGGCGTTTTGGCTTTGGCGGAACTTTTGATCAATTGATGTCCAAATTGCAAAGGCAATACATACCAAAAAGGCATATAAGAAATAGGTTGGTTTCAAGTTACCTTGAATTGTACCTTGTAGCAATAAGGTTAGCATCAATGCAAAAGTGGTGCTTAAAAATGTGACTAAGTTTTGGTTAGCCTTCAGAGCGCTAATGAAGACTTGCGTATTGAAATGTGAAAACATCTCCATCCCTCCTTGTTATAAATCACTAAAATCAGAGCGTTTTAGTCAGATTGCTTTTAATGTTGTACTGCTTTATGAGAACTATTTCAAGCCCTTATGGTTATATTTCCTTAGAAAACGTCATTTTGTTGAAAAATACCTGATTTCCATATCATTTATTTACAAAATGAAACAAAGGGTGACATTTTTCAGCCCATGAAAAGTGCTTTTTGAATCACTTGCATATTTTATGCCAGCTAATTTTGCAGCAGACTATACGACTTTAGCGTTAATTTTTCTTAGGGTATAAAGTTGAATTTAAGCATAATTTTTGAAATTTTTATTTTAAAATTTGCTAATTCAGTTATTTATTTTAACTTTGTGAAGTCATGACTTTGCTACAACAACTGACATAAAACAGCATGCTTAATTGCACCATAAAACAATAAATGTCTGTTTGGGTAAAACCTGACAATTATTGTTTATTTGCAAACTTTCCTTCACATCATATTTGGGTAAAACATGATTCTAAGGCAATCAAGTCTCTTATTTTTTTAAGCGATCACGAAATGTTGCCAGCACAAATATTAGCAAGGCGGGAATTAGCCAAGCAAGATTTTGTTCACTGAGTGGAAGACTGGTGAGTTCATTTGGCAAGTAAGAGCTTAGATTTGCAGCTTTCATGGCATCAATTAACCCGAAAAGTAAAGCGACCGCTGCAGTTGGTGCAATAACACGTGTGGGAATACGAAAAAACTTCCAAAAAAAGCTAAGTAGAATGACCACAATTGCAGGTGGGTAAATTGCACTTAAAATGGGCATAGATATGGCGATGAGCTTGGTAAGCCCCAAATTGGATATAACAAACGCAAAACCCACCAATATAAAGACCCAGCGTCGGTAATGAATTTTAGTAATCTGTTCAAAGTAACCTGCACAGGCACAGGTGAGGCCAATTGCAGTTACGATACAGGCAATAAAGATCATAGCCGCAAGAAAAATAGCGCCAAAAGGACCAAATGCATGTTGCACATAGGCATGTAAAATAATCGCACCATTACTCGCATTTGTTGCAATTTCGTGACTGCCCATCCCCAGTTTAAACAGGCTAATATAAACAAGCGTGAGTCCAATACCTGAAATTAAACTGGCCCAAACCGCATAGCGTGTAATGAGTTTTTTATTGGTAACGCCACGTGAGCGGATTGCATTGATAATCACGATACCAAAAACCAGAGCACCCAAAGTATCCATGGTGAGATAACCATTAATAAAGCCTTCAGACACAGGTCGATTTATATAATGATCTACTGCTGGTGCAATTTGCCCTGTTGGGAGTAAAAAGGCACTTATACCTAAAATAAGTAATGCCAAAATTTTAAGTGGCGACAGCACATAACCCACAGTGTCTAAAATTTTGTGTGGGTAGAGTGATACCAACATCACCAAGGCAAAATAAATTGCGCTATAAATGAATAATGTCAGTGCTGAATCGCCCCAATAGGCTGAAAAACCAATTTCATAAGACACGGTTGCAGTACGTGGTGTTGCAAATAGTGGCCCAACGGCTAGGTAACAGATGATTGTTAAAATTAAACTTGCGGCTTTTCCTAAGGGTGAACTTAAAATTTGAATTGAGCCTTCCACACGCGATAAGGCCATAATGGTAATCACAGGTAAGCCCACAGCCGTGATTAAAAAACCGAATGCAGCAAGCCAAACATGCTCACCAGCTTGCTGAGCAACAATAGGGGGAAAGATAATATTACCCGCACCAATAAATAGTGCAAAGGTCATAAAACCTAAGGCAATAATATCCCGTGTACGTAAACTGGTCATGGGAGAGAAAGCAAACAAAAGAAGCGATTCTAGTAGAACAAAGCATGATTTTCTAATTTATTTTATGAATAGTATAAAAAATAGTTATTATAATGCTTGTAGTTAAATAATTAGTCTGCGGTTTATATCATTATGATTTATCAGTTAAAAACTATACTTGAACAGCTGATTGTATTCGGCACTTCAGGTCTTATTGGGTTATTTAAAGCGTTATCTAAGTGTTCAGTTCTTATACATTGTTCTAGGGTTGAGCAGTGCCATAGGTCACACAAAGCTGATTTTAAAAGGTGAAAGGGCTATAATCTTGAACTTCAGATCAGGAGTTCACTATGCGCGCCCTTAAAGTAAGTTTAAAAACCGAGCAAGATATAGAAAAATTACGCGTTTCAGGACGCTTGGCAGCTCAGGTTTTGGAGATGATAGGCGAGCATGTCAAACCTGGGGTGAGCACAGAATATTTAGATGATTTGTGTAATGACTATATTGTGAATACACTGAAAGTCATTCCTGCCAATGTGGGCTATCACGGCTATACTAAAACCACTTGTATTTCTCCAAATGAGGTGGTTTGTCATGGCATCCCATCAGCTAAAGCTATTTTAAAAGATGGTGACATTATTAATATTGATGTTGCAGTCATTAAAGATGGATTTTATGGCGATACCAGTCGTATGTACTATGTAGGGCAAGTGAAGCCAGAAGCTAAAAAACTGGTAGATACGACCTATGAGGCAATGCGTGCAGGCATTCATGCGGTTAAACCCGGCGCAACTTTGGGGGATATTGGTTTTGCTATCCAGAGTGTGGCGCATCGTGAAGGTTATAGTATTGTGCGTGAATATTGTGGGCACGGCATTGGGCGGGTGTATCACGAGCAGCCGAGTGTGTTGCATTATGGGCAACCTGGGCAAGGCTTGGTGCTTAAAAAAGGCATGGTATTTACCATTGAACCAATGGTGAATGCTGGTAAGGCACGAGTTAAAGAGCTAAAAGATGGCTGGACGGTAGTGACCACTGACAAATCACTTTCTGCACAGTGGGAACACATGGTGGCAGTGACCGATACTGGTTTTGAAGTGTTATCACCATGGCCAGAAGGTACGGGAAATTATCCTGAAATTTAATCTTTGTATTATTCAGTGCGAAAGACTTATTGAAAAAACATCTTAGACTTTAGTTTTAAACTATTTGTTAAAAAATGAACAATCGCTATAATAATAACCAAAGATACTTGCTGTAGTTTCTTTGTTTTATATTTCTTATGTTTTTATTTTAGATTGTAGTTTTCAAAGCTTATCTACCTTAGATAAGCTTTTTTTTTGCTTATTATTTGCATGATTAGTAAAACTTGTTTACTAGCGAATGGTGAGCTTTTCAACCAGATAATCAATAAATACACGTACTGCAGGTAACAAACCACGACGTGAAGGGTAGACGGCATGGAAAATTCCATGCGGTGCATGCCAGTCTGGTAATACACGCACCAATTCTCCAGAGGCGACATAATCTTCTACAATGGTGTCGGGGAGTAAAACAATGCCACAGTTTTGTCGTGCCAGTTGAGCCAGCATCATCAAATCTGAACCCATGACAGTTGGATTAACTTTAACTTTTTTCGGTTGTTGCTGTTGATCGTGTACCACCATGAATTGGTCTAAATGCTCATCCGCCATGCTTAAAATTTTATGCTGGCTTAAATCTTCAGGTTTTTTCAAATCACCAAATTCATTTAAATAGGCTTGACTGGCAAATAAATGTTGCTCGATATGGCTAAATTTACGAATCACTAAACTTGGGTCATCATCCAAGTTTGAGCGAACACGAAGGGCAATGTCGAGGCCTTCATTGACGATATCCACACGGCGGTTACTAACAATCAGCTGCACTTTAATTTCAGGATAGGTCTTTAAGAACTCAGGCAAAATCTTGGCAATTTCATTTTGCGCAATTGAAACGGGAAGGCTGACTTTAATTACCCCACGTGGTTGAATACTTAAGTGATCAACCAGATCATGTGCAGCTTGGGCAGCATTCATCATAACCTGCGCATGACGATAGACGTTCATGCCAATTTCAGTCACCGCAAAATGGCGTGAGCTGCGTTGAATTAAACGTACACCTAAGCGTTCTTCCAAATTATGGACTCTGCGGCTCAGTTTGGATTTTGGAATGTCCGTCGCACGTTCTGCAGCACTAAAACCACCGTGTTCGACCACTTGGGCAAAACAATAAAAATCATCCAAATCTGTGAGCATGACTAAATTCCATTTGTGCAACAATGTTTAAATTAAAGAGGCATCGTTGCATGATGTCAATTATTAATTGTGCTTTGTTGCTGTGCTGTTTGCAGAATATCTAAAACCTGTCTGTATTCTTCCAAACGTGCTAAATCACGTGCTGTAGGATGTGAAATACGTGCAAGATTCATATTGTCTTGTACATCCAATAATTTCACGCTGCGTGCGAGTGAATTACACGCCGTACGCTGTGCGGCTTGGATACGGGTTTCATGTGGTTGTTTAGTCAATGCTTGAATTGCTTGAATAATATGCGCGTGAAAACCCAAGTTGTGCAGGTCTTCTGCTGTGGTGGAGGTATCTTCAAGAATATCGTGTAGCACCGCCACAATTTGTTGGTCAGGGTGCTGTAATTGCAGCATTAAGCGTAGCGGATGCAAAATATAAGGTTGACCGCCTTTATCGACCTGACCTGCATGCTGTTGTACTGCCAATGTAATTGCGTTTTCTAGAGTGCTCATGATTTTTTGAAGAAAATTTTTGATGATTATAAGTGGCTGATACCACAAAATATAGCAATTGCTTGCTATGATGCGAACGATATAGCGTATTTTACGCATTTTATTTTTATTTTTGGTGACGACACGCTATGCCATATCAACTGATTGAATTGAATACACCCGCCACAGAAAATTTGCTTTGTCCACATTGTAAGAATGCCGTGATCAATTGGGCTGAAGAGCAATATATTCAGCCTTGTGAGCATACTTTATTTGTGGCAATGGACTTGGGTTTTGAATTCGTGGCAGATGTATTTGAACAGAGTATGCTGCGTAGTGTTGATGATATTCATGCACATGACGATCAGTTGGATATGTGGCAGGAATTGACATCTAGCCAATACCCGCAATATTTAATTTATAAGACTGACTTAGGTGTGCAGGATTTATCTCGTTATATTGGTTTTACTGCTGCCTAATTGACTTGATCTTAAAGCACATCTAAGCCTATAAAAAAGGGAAACTCAGGCATTGAGTTTCCCTATGTGATGAAGCATCAGATATCTTTATTGCTGCTTATCTGATTTAGCTCTCAATTTCTTCTTCTACTTCATCATCTGCACTATCCATACCTAACTCTTTGAGTTTTCGGGTTAGAGTGTTGCGTCCCCAACCCAATAGTTCTGCTGCATGGCGTTTACGCCCACGTGTTTGTTGTAGTGCGGCATTAATCAAAGTACGCTCAAACATTGGAATGGCAATATCCAGAAGTTTCATTTCACCATTTTTGAGCTTTTGAACTGCCCATTGACCCAACAATTCATCCCAGTGGTGCATAGAAACTCGATCTACCAAGTGCTGTGCAGGATGCTCACCTAATTTTTCAATTGGAATTTGCTTGAGTTCAGTTGGTAAGTCTTCAGGATAGACCTCACGACCTGTAATCATGACGGTTAGCCAACGGCAGGTATTTTCCAGCTGGCGTACATTACCTTGCCAAGGCAGTTGTTGCATGTATTCAACAGTTTCAGGACGCAATATTTTTGGACTCACGCCCAATTCTTTGCCTGCACGTGCCAGAAAGTGTTGCGCCAACATCGGAATATCTTCGCTGCGATGCGCCAGTTTAGGAATATGAATACGAATGACGTTCAGACGGTGATACAAGTCTTCACGGAAGCGACCATCCTGTACCAGTTTTTCTAAGTCCTGATGCGTCGCTGCAACAATACGCACATCTACTTTGACAGGTATATGCCCACCAACACGGTAAAACTCACCGTCAGCCAAGACACGCAATAAACGAGTTTGAGTTTCAAAAGGCATATCGCCAATTTCATCTAAAAACAGTGTGCCACCGTTGGCTTGTTCAAAGCGGCCTTGACGTTGTGTATTGGCACCCGTAAACGCGCCTTTTTCATGCCCAAATAGTTCGGTTTCAATCAAATCTTTAGGAATGGCCGCCATATTTAGCGCAATAAATGGTTTGCTGCTACGTGGGGAGTGGCGATGCAGTGCATGTGCCACCAGCTCTTTACCTGTACCAGATTCTCCATTAATCAACACGGTAATGTGTGATTGTGATAATCGTCCAATGGCGCGGAATACTTCCTGCATAGCAGGTGATTCACCAATAATTTCTGTCGATTGAATTGGCTGTACTGTAGATTTTGCAGATTCTTGCTGTTGTAATTTGGTGATGTGTAAAATCGCACGGTTAACCAATGCCAAAGCTTCATCAATATCGAAAGGCTTAGGCAGGTATTCAAATGCACCAGTTTGGTAGCTTGAAACTGCTGACTCTAAATCGGAGTGTGCAGTCATAATAATGACAGGTAGGTCTGGGTAATTTGCTTTGACTTTGGCTAAGAAGGTCAGGCCATCCACCCCAGGCATACGAATGTCGGTCAAAATTACATCGGGTGCATCTTGGCTGAGTTCATCCAGTGCAGATTGAGCCTCTTCAAAACTAGTGACTTCAAAACCTTCTTCTCTAAAGGTTTTTTCCAGTACCCAACGCATTGCACGGTCATCATCAATCACCCAAATTTTATTTCGCGACATGACTCGCCTCCCAAGGTAAATATAAGCTAAATATTGTTTTTCCTGGAATGGATTGGCATTCAATCATTCCGTTGTGTTGATGCATAATATTTTGTGCGATGCTCAAGCCAAGCCCTGTACCGTTGGCTCGTCCAGTCACCAACGGATAAAATACAGACTCTAAAATGTCTTCAGGTACACCAGGACCGTTATCTTCAATATCAACACGCACCGTAGAGCGGTTCAGTACACCATTAATGGTGACTAAGCGCTGAATACGAGTTCTTAAAACCAATTCAGGTTGATGCTCGATAAAGAAATCAGCATTTTCAGTCATGGCTTGCACCGCATTGGCACAAATATTCAGCATGACTTGAATCAATTGATCACGGTCTGCCATGACTTCAGGTAAGGAAAGGTCATAGTCACGAATGATTTTTATTTTATTTTTGGTTTGATTGACAATTAAACTGCGTACACGTTCCAACGGTTCGTGCACATTGACCAATTCATAACTTGGTAATTGGCGTGAACCGAGCATCGTGTCGGCCAAGTTTCTTAAACGATCGACTTCACTAATAATAATGTCGGTAAATTCGTCATATTTTGGATCATTTAAGCTGCGTGCTAAAAGTTGAGTTGCACCACGAATCCCTGCAAGCGGGTTTTTTATTTCATGCGCCACGCCACGAATAAGCTGACGTGCCACCTGATGCTGCTGAATAAAGTTCTCTTCTTTGGAAATTTTGAGCATCCGATCAATCGGATTTAATTCAATCAGCAATAAGGGATGATAAGGCTTGCCTGAATTTAGCTGTGATGCAGTGTAATCGACATGAATATCTTTAAAATTGACATTAATTGTTGCTTCACGGCGTGTATAAGGTTGACCCGTTTTGAGTGTGTTTAGAAAAGCCTCTTGAGTATTAAACTCATCATTAGGCATGTGCAGCAGATTTAAAACAGGTTGTCCTGATGCACGAATCAAACTGATATCAAACAAGGCTTCACACGAAGAATTTAAATAAAAAATATTCAGGTCACGGTCAACCAATAAAATTGCAGTGCTTAAGTTGTCTACCAAAAGGCGGTAGTCAATGCTCTGGGTTTGATCCATTAGCGAATACTTCCTGTATTAAAATAGCGCAAGGGTATTATCATGTAGCAGCCATGTTCCAAATTTGGATCGAATTGAGGCGAATTAAGCAAAATGCACGCCAACTTTAAGTTTTTAGTGCATTTATCTTCGCAAGTTCAAAAAAATGCGCTGCAACTGGACTGAATTTTCAAGATATAACGGATAACAGAAACACTGTAAATAAAAAATGCATTAAAATGGTGCAATAAATAAATCATTCAGCCTGAATGGTTGTATTTTGGTGCATTATGCAAAGAGTCGGCTATTTCTCTATTTTTATGCAAAGAAAAGTCATACAATACGCGCATTCTAGTGGAGTGCAGATTCTATGAAATCCCCCAAAGTCGGTTTTGTTTCTTTAGGTTGTCCTAAGGCATTGGTAGATTCCGAACGAATTTTAACTCAGTTGAAAACTGAAGGTTACGATGTTGCATCTGATTATGATGGTGCAGACTTAGTTGTTGTCAATACATGTGGTTTTATTGAATCTGCAGTACAAGAGTCCTTAGACGCGATTGGCGAAGCAATGAATGCCAATGGCCGTGTGATTGTGACAGGCTGCTTGGGTAAAGATGAAGACAAGATTCGTCAAATGCACCCGAATGTATTAAAAGTCACAGGCGCGGCAGCGTATCAGGAAGTTATGGAAGCGGTACACCAGTATGTACCTGAGCCGCCAAAGCATAATCCATTCATCGATTTGGTTCCTGAACAAGGCATCCGTTTGACGCCTAAGCATTATGCTTACCTTAAAATTTCTGAAGGCTGTAACCATCGTTGTACCTTCTGTATTATTCCAAGCATGCGTGGTGATTTGGTTTCACGTCCTGTGGGTTCAGTTTTAGAAGAAGCTGCTGCACTCAAACGTGCGGGCGTAAAAGAAGTACTTGTGATTTCTCAAGATACTTCTGCCTATGGTGTAGATACCAAGTACAAATTAGATTTTTGGAATGGTCAGCCGGTTAAAACCAAATTCTATGATATGTGTGAAGCCTTAGGGCAGTTGGGCATTTGGGTGCGTTTGCACTATGTCTATCCATATCCGCATGTCGATGCTGTGATTGACTTAATGGCTCAAGGCAAGATTTTGCCTTATTTAGATATTCCGTTTCAGCATGCCAGCCCGAAAGTGTTAAAGCTAATGAAGCGTCCTGCACACAGCGAAAACACTTTAGAGCGTTTAAAGCTGTGGCGTGAAAAATGCCCTGAGTTAGTTATTCGTTCTACCTTTGTGGTGGGTTTCCCTGGTGAAACAGAAGAAGATTTCCAAATCTTGCTGGATTGGCTCAAAGAAGCGCAACTAGACCGTGTTGGTTGTTTTACCTATTCACCAGTTGAAGGTGCCGCAGCAAACGATTTACCTGATCATGTACCTGAAGAAATTAAACAAGAACGCTATGAGCGTTTTATGCAGGTTCAGCAAGAAATTTCTGCAGCCAAACTTCAAAAGCGTATTGGTCAAACTATGACGGTATTGGTTGATGATTTGGAAGAGGAATTTCCAGTGGCTGTAGCACGTTCTTATGCCGATGCTCCAGAAATTGATGGCAATGTATTTGTAGAAGATATCGACAAGAGCTTAATTAAAGCAGGTGATTTGCTTGAAGTTGAAATTACCGATGCTGATGAATACGACTTATTTGCCAAACTGATTCAGGTCAAGTCTGCTTAGGGTTTCGCTGACTAAGATTTCAAGTTGTAAAACAGACGAATTGTAAGAATTTAAAGTTTAGAATTTAGAATTGGAGTAATGACAATGTTAGATTCAAAAAAGCCACGTTATGCACGTATCTTGTTGAAACTATCGGGTGAAGCGCTTGCAGGCAATAAAGACATGGGGATTGATGCGCAAGTGCTCGATCAAATGTCTTTGGCTATTGCACACTTGGTTGGTTTAGGTGTGGAAGTTGGTATTGTTGTGGGCGGTGGTAACTTGTATCGTGGCAGCCAATTACAAAAAGATGGCTTAGTCGGTCGTGTAACTGGTGACCAAATGGGTATGTTGGCAACTGTGATGAATGGTTTGGCCATGCGTGATGCTTTGGTACGCCGTAACATCAAAACTCGTTTAATGTCAGCATTACCAATTGGCACTGTGGTTGAGTCTTACTCAAGCCGAGATGCAATTCGTCACCTGACACAAGGTGAAGTATGCGTATTTGTTGCAGGCACGGGTAATCCATTCTTTACAACAGATACTGCAGCTTGTTTACGTGGTATCGAAATTGAAGCCAACTTAATCTTAAAAGCAACTAAGGTAGATGGCGTTTACAATAAAGACCCAAGCAAATACGAAGATGCTGTGAAATACGACACCTTAACTTTTGACCAAGTTTTAGATGAAAAGTTAGGTGTAATGGATTTAACAGCTATTTGCTTGTGCCGCGACCACAATGTGCCGCTGCAAGTTTTTGATATGAATAAAGCAGGTGCGTTGCTTTCTGTGGTTATGGGTGAAAAAGAAGGGACTCACGTTACGAACTAATGTACGTGAGCCTGAAAGCTCTTTATACTACAGACTAATTTAACCCTATATTTTGACTCAAATTTTAGAATACAGTAAGGAAGATCTTATGATTAACGATCTTAAAAAAGACAGCGAAGAACGTATGAGCAAGACTTTAGAGTCTTTAGAACATGGTTTTGCCAAAGTGCGTACAGGTCGTGCACATCCATCTATTTTAAATGGTGTGATGGTTTCTTACTACGGTTCCGATGTGCCATTAAACCAAGTTGCTAACATTGGTGTTGAAGATTCACGTACCTTATTGGTTCAGCCATTTGAGCGTTCAATGGTATCTGCAATTGATAAAGCTATTCGTGAGTCAGATTTGGGTCTAAACCCAATTACAGCAGACGCGATTCGTGTACCACTTGCTGCATTGACTGAAGAAACTCGTCGTGACATGCAAAAAGTGGCGCGTTCTGAAGCTGAAAATGCCAAAGTCGCGATTCGTAACATCCGTCGTGATGTATTGGGCGACATCAAAGCTTTATTGAAAGAAAAAGAAATTTCTGAGGATGATGAGCGCCGTGCAGCAGATGATATTCAAAAAATCACAGACAAATACGTTGCAGAAGTAGATAAGCGTCTTGCTGCAAAAGAAGCTGAGTTGATGAAGGTCTAATCAATGACCACATCTGAAGACTGTTTGTC
This sequence comes from Acinetobacter sp. A2, assembly GCF_048537555.1. NCBI lineage: Bacteria > Pseudomonadati > Pseudomonadota > Gammaproteobacteria > Moraxellales > Moraxellaceae > Acinetobacter > Acinetobacter sp. A2. The sequence continues at coordinate 1,542,662 of NZ_CP183239.1, read as the reverse complement.
TTTGCCAAAACATGTTGCCATCATTATGGATGGCAACAATCGTTTTGCAAAAAAAAATCAAATGCAAAAAGGGGAAGGACATCGCTCTGGCAAAGATGTGCTTGACCCGATTGTTGAACACTGTAGAAAAAAACATATTCAAGCTTTAACCGTTTTTGCTTTTTCGAGTGAAAACTGGAACCGTCCACAGTTTGAAGTGGATTTACTCATGCAATTGCTGGAAACCACAATTCATGAGCAACTTCCACGCATGGAAAAATTCAATATTGCCTTACGTTTTATTGGTGACCGTTCACGTTTGTCACCGCATTTGCGCGAGTTAATGTTGCATGCTGAACAAAGGACTGCTAATTTCAATAGCATGACACTCACAATTGCCATTAGTTATGGTGGTATGTGGGATATGGCACAAGCTGCGAAACAAATTGCAGCAGATGTTGTGGCAAATAAAATCGAAATTGAACAGATAGATACACATTTGTTTGGTCAATACGTCAGTCTGGCAGACTTACCACCTGTAGATCTTTTGATTCGTACAGGCGGCGATTTTAGATTGTCCAACTTTCTACTTTGGCAAGCTGCGTATGCTGAATTGTATTTTACCCAAACCTTGTGGCCTGAATTTTGTATAGAAGAATTTGACGATGCGCTGGCCGTATTTGGTGGTCGTGAACGTCGTTTTGGTAAAACTTCTGAGCAAATTCAGCAAGAGAAAATTGAGAATTAATACATGTTAGAGCGGATTATTACCGCATTGGTATTGGTCGCTGTAGTATTGAGTTGCATGTTTGCAACTCAGTCTCATTATCCAATGTTTATGCTGATGATTGTTGCAGCAGGGGTTGCGGGCTATGAGTGGTTCAAACTCATGCCAAGAAAAACAAATTACGTACTCAAGCCTATGGCTTGGGGCTTTGGTGTATTGACTGCCGCTTTGGCAGCGATGGCACTATATTTTAGTGATATTGCCTTATTACTTTGGGCAGCTTCAATTTTTACATGGTTACTCAGTATTTATTGGGTTAAATCTTATCCAGATTATGACGCATGGTATAACCCGAGCTTAAGCTTTATTGGTTTCATTTTAATTTCTGCCGCAGTCACCGCTATTTTTTCAGTTTGGGAAAGCTCACCGTGGTGGTTGATGTACCTATTCCTGTTGGTATGGGGTGCAGACTCTGGTGCTTATTTTGTTGGGCGTAAACTGGGCAAGAAAAAACTTGCACCGAATGTCAGCCCAAACAAGTCCGTAGAAGGCTTATATGGTGGTGTGTTCACTGCTATGCTAATCGTGATTGTGGTTGAGGTGGTGTATTTAGACCTGACCTTGGCACAACACATCTTATTCCTGCTTCTTTCAGTCATTACAGTATTTAGCTCAGTATTGGGTGATTTATTTGAATCTATGATCAAACGCCGTGCAGGAATTAAAGACTCTGGACGTGTTTTGCCGGGTCATGGCGGTGTATTAGATCGTATTGATTCTTTGCTTGCAGCAGCTCCAATTTTTGCTGCAGGTATGTATGTTTTAAAACTTATTGGCGTAGATTTATAAATGTCACAAGCTGTTTGTATCTTGGGTGTGACAGGTTCAATTGGACAAAGCACCCTAAAAGTACTGCAACAACATCCTGAGCAGTATTCAGTTTTTGCAGTCACGGCCCATAGCCGAATTCAAGAACTGGTTCAAATATGCAAACAGTACCATCCTAAAGTTGTGGTTGTACCTGCCGCCAAAGTAGATGAATTGCATCAACTGTTTCGCCAAAATCAAATTTCAAATATTGAAATTTTAAGTGATGAAGTGGGGCTAATTGCGGTTGCTGAACATCCTGAAGTGGATGTGGTCATGGCAGCTATTGTAGGTGCTGCAGGCTTATTGCCAACATTGGCAGCAGTTAAAGCAGGTAAGCGTGTATTATTGGCCAATAAAGAAGCATTGGTGATGTCGGGTGATATCATGATGCAGGCAGCACGTGAACATGGCGCTTTGTTGTTGCCAGTAGACTCTGAACATAATGCGATTTTTCAGTGTTTACCTGAACATTATTTACAAGCAGAACGCAATGGACAGCCTAAATTGGGCGTATCACAAATTTTATTGACCGCTTCAGGTGGCCCATTTTTAAAACATAGCCTAGAAGAATTACATCACGTTACTCCTGCACAAGCCTGCAAACATCCAAACTGGTCTATGGGACAAAAAATTTCAGTTGATTCTGCAACCTTAATGAATAAAGGGTTGGAATTAATCGAAGCGTGCCATCTTTTTGCAATTTCAGAACATTTTGTTACAGTCGTTGTGCATCCACAGAGTATTATTCACTCCATGGTTCAATATGTGGATGGTTCAACTTTGGCGCAAATGGGTAATCCTGATATGTGTACGCCAATTGCGCATGCTTTGGCATGGCCGCAGCGTATTCAAACGCATGTACCACCATTAGATTTGTTTGTGAATCATCAGCTGGATTTTCAGGCGCCAGATACTACACGTTTCCCAGCCTTAAGTTTGGCACGTCAAGCCATGCAAGAAAGTGGTTTGGCTCCTGCTATTTTAAATGCAGCCAATGAAATTGCTGTCGATGCTTTTTTAAAGCAACAGATTCGTTTTACCGAAATTGCGACAGTGGTTGAGCATACATTGAATCAGATACAAAATTCAGCCGCTGAAAGCATTGAGCTGATTTTGCAGGCAGATCAAAACGCTCGTGCGATTGCACAGCATTTTGTATTAAATAAAGGAAGCTAAAGCATGAGTGCCTTATTTATTGTGGTTGCTGCGATTCTTTTGCTTGGCCCTTTAATTGCAATACATGAATTTGGGCACTATTTTGTTGCACGTAAGCTTGGTGTCAAAGTTTTAGTATATTCCATTGGCTTTGGACCAACTATTTTAAAATGGACTTCTAAAAAGTCGGGTATTCAATATCAGCTTTCGGCATTGCCTTTAGGTGGCTATGTCAAAATGCTAGATGAGCGTGAAGAAAGCGTTGCTGAAGAAGACCTACCTTATGCTTTTAACCGTCAGCATCCGTGGAAACGGATTGCAATTGTGGCAGCAGGGCCGCTCATTAACTTGGTTTTTGCCATTTTATTGTTTTGGGTTTTATTTTTACCTGCTCAAGAGCAGCTGAATACGCGCGTAGGTAAAGTATTGGCAGACACACCTGCAGCAGCTGCACAAATGCAAGTAGGTGATAAAATCACAGCCATTGATGGTACATCTGTAAGTACGTGGGAAAAACTTAACTTTGCTCTAGTTGATCGTGTGGGTGAAACAGGCAATATTCAGGTAAAGGCTGAACGTGCAGGTGAAATCAAAACCTTTAATCTTCCGATTCATAATTTTATTAACGATCAATCTCAGTCGCCTTTAGATGTACTGGGTTTTACACCTTATCGTCCACAAATTCCAGCTATTGTCAGCAAATTAAGTGAAGATGGTGCAGCGATTCGTCAAGGCATGAAAGAGGGCGATCAAATTGTGGCAATTGATGGCGTAAAAATGAATGACTGGTACGACGTGGTACAAGTGGTTCAGGCATCGCCAGAAAAATTACTGAAAGTTGATGTGCTCCGCAATAATCAAATACAGCAACTGGAAGTCATGCCGCAAGGTAAACGCGATAACATGGGTAATGTTTCGGGTGTATTGGGTGTGCAAAGCGATCCTGGAAAAATTGTAATTCCAGATGACTATAAGCAAACCATTCAGTATAGCCCAAGCGAAGCATTATTGATGGCTGTAGATAAAACAGGTCAGCTATCAAGCATGATTCTGAACTCTATTGTCAAAATGGTACGTGGTCTAATTGGTTTAGATAACTTATCTGGCCCAATTACCATTGCCAAAGTAGCAGGACAAAGTGCAGAGATGGGGTGGCAAACCTTCATTTCCTTTATGGCACTCATGAGCGTAAGCTTAGGAATTCTAAATTTATTGCCAATTCCAATGTTGGATGGCGGACATTTAGTTTATTATTTTATCGAGCTGATTCGTGGTAAACCTGTTTCTGAACAAATACAATTAGTTGGTTTGAAAATTGGTATGGTACTGCTTGGAAGTATGATGCTTCTGGCATTATTTAATGACATTATGCGTTTATAACAACGTAGATACGAAATAAATTTAACATTGGAAAAGACTGGCATGCAGCACACACATTTATTTATGCCCTTGGCACTCATCAGTGCAATGGCGGCAACACAACAAGTATATGCAGCAGATGAATTCATTGTACGAGATATAAAAATAGATGGTCTTGTTCGTTTAACGCCAGCCAATGTCTATGGAATGATTCCAGTCAATAGTGGTGATCGGGTCAATGAGGCCGTTTTAGCCAATGCGATTCGCTCACTGTATGCCACAGGTTTGTTTGATGATATTCAAGCTACGCGTGAATCAGACACGCTGGTTTTTAAAGTGGTTGAACGTCCAATCATTTCTAAAGTTGAATTTAAGGGCAATAAACTGATTCCAAAAGAAGCATTGGAAGATGGTTTAAAGAAAATGGGCGTGGCTGAAGGTGAAGTGCTAAAAAAATCTGCATTGCAAACTTTAGAGTCTGAGCTTGAACAGCAATATATGCAGCAGGGTCGTTATGATGCAGATGTGCGCGTCATCACCACGGCACGTCCTAATAACCGTGTAGATTTAACCGTTGAGTTTGTTGAAGGTAAAGCCGCTAAAGTGGTGGATATCAACATCATTGGCAATACGGTTTTCAAAGAAAGTGAAATTAAACAGGCTTTTGCGGTAAAAGAAAGTAGCTGGAGTTCAATAGTTACCCGTAATGACCGCTATGCACGCGAAAAAATGGCGGCAAGTCTTGAAGCATTGCGAGCTCTATACCTCAATAAAGGTTACATCAACTTCAATATTACCAATTCAAGTTTGAACTTGAGCGAAGATAAAAAGCATATCTTTGTTGAAGTGTCTGTAGATGAAGGTGAGCAATTTAAGTTCGGTGAGAGTAAATTCTTGGGAGATGCGTTATATAAGCCTGAAGAACTGACCGCACTGCAAATTTACAAAGATGGTGAAACCTATTCACAAGAAAAAGTGAATGCAGTAAAACAATTGTTGCTGCGTAAATATGGTAATGCAGGCTATTACTATGCCGAAGTCAATATTGTTCCGCAAATTGACAAAGAAACCAAACTTGTCGATTTAAACTACTACATTAACCCAGGTCAGCAAGTAACTGTGCGTCGTATTAACTTCGCAGGCAACAGCAAAACTGCCGATGAAGTTTTACGTCGTGAAATGCGCCAAATGGAAGGTGCATTGGCAAGTAATGAAAAAATTGACTTGTCCAAAGTGCGTTTAGAGCGTACTGGCTTCTTTAAAACGGTTGATGTTAAGCCAGTGCGTATTCCAAATGTGCCAGACCAAATTGACTTAAATGTAAATGTAGAAGAACAGCACTCAGGTACCAGTACCTTAGCGGTCGGTTTCTCTCAAAGTGGTGGTGTGACATTCCAGGCAGGTTTAAGTCAAACTAACTTCTTGGGTACAGGTAATGCTGTTTCGATTGATTTATCACGTTCTGAAACGCAAGACTATTATAACCTGAGTGTGACTGACCCATACTTTACCATTGATGGTGTACGTCGTGGTTATAACATGTACTACCGCAAAACCAAGTTGGATGATGACTATAACGTTAACAACTATGTGACAGACAGTTTTGGTGGTGGTATTAACTTTGGTTACCCAATTGATGAGAACCAAAGTATTAGTGCAGGTTTAAACATTGACCAAACTGAAGTGACTACAGGGCCTTATGTTTCGACTTATGTGGCAGATTATTTAGAAAGAAATGGCGGGAAAGAAACAGTAAAAGGTGACCATTGTCCAGGTGCAATAGAGGCAACATCTGGGCAATGCGTAGATAAAGATGGCGTGCCAATTAAGACAATTACGTATGGTAAAGAGTTTAAAGGAGACTTCCTAACTTATAACTTAAATTTAGGCTGGTCATATAACACTTTAAACCGTCCGATTTTCCCAACCAATGGTATGTCGCATCGTGTTAATGCTGAAATTGCCTTACCGGGCAGTGATGTAGAATTCCAAAAAGTCACTTATGATGCTCAAGCTTACTTTCCATTAGGTAAAGATTTTGTCTTACGTGGCTATGGTAAGATAGGTTTTGGTAATGATTTGCCGTTCTATAAGAACTTCTATGCAGGTGGTTATGGTTCGGTGCGTGGTTACGACAACAGTACCCTAGGACCAAAATATCCAGGCGTATATTTCTCTGATACGGAACAATCAGATCTATCTCCAGAAGAAGTGGGTGGTAATGCCTTAGTACAATTTGGTACAGAATTGGCTCTACCAGTGCCATTTAAAGGGGATTGGACACGTCAAGTTCGTCCAGTGATTTTTGCAGAAGGCGCACAAGTTTTTGATACTCAGTGTAATGTTTCTGATTCAAATATTTTTGTGAATGGGGCTTCTGTGAATGCGAAGCAATATTGTAAAGACAACTACGGCTTTGACTTCGGCGAGATGCGTTATAGCGTGGGTGTAGGCTTTACTTGGATTACCATGATTGGTCCATTGTCACTTAGCTATGCATATCCATTGAATGATAAACAAGGCGATGACACCAAAAATATCCAATTTGAAATTGGTCGTACTTTCTAAGTACGACCCAAATTGGATCGTTTAAACACAGGATGTAGCACATGAAAAAAACAATATTGAGTTTGGCATTGTTTGGTTTGTCTAGCATGGCTGCTGTGGCGCATGCTGCAGGTTATGGTGTGGTGAGCTTGGAACGTGTTGTTGAAAGCAGCAGTTATCTCAAACAGCAAAATTTGGCATTGCAACAATCAGTTAAACCGCAAACCACTAAACTTGAGCAATTGGCCAAAGAGTTAGAAACCATGCAGCAGCGTGCGCAACAATCTAACAATTTATCTGATGCTGAAAAGCAGAAAATGAATACCCAATTCCAAGCCAAGCTAAAAGAATTTAATGGTTTGCAGCAAGTTGTACAAACCCGTGTTCAGGCAGAATTGCAGAAAATTAACGATGGTTTTGAAACACGTTTGAAGCAAATTGCTGAACAATTGCGTAAAGAAAATGGTTTAGATGTGGTTTTGAATAAAAACTCAGCACTTGCCTATGACCCGAAGCATGATTTAACTGATAAAATGATTCAAAAGGTTAACGCAATTAAATAATCAATGAGTTCTCAATATTATCGCTTAGAAGACATTGCTGCTCTAGTTCAAGGTCAATACATTGGACAGGCCGATTTACGTTTGCGAGGTTTGGCAAGCCTTGAGTGTGCTCAAGCAGATCAACTTACATTCGTAAATGGCGATAAGTATTTAGCACAAGCACGTAGCTCCCAAGCGGGGGCTTTTATTGTGACTGCTCAACTGCAAGCTGAGTTAGACAACCATCATAACTTTATTGTGGTGGATAACCCGTATTTGGCTTTTGCAATTCTGACTCATGTGTTTGAGCGCAAACATACTCAACGTGGTATTGAAAGCACTGCACAAATTCATCCATCTGCCATGATTGCCGATAGTGCCTATATTGGTCATTATGTGGTGATTGGTGAAAACTGTGTTGTGGGTGACAATACGATTGTGCAATCGCATTGTAAAATTGATGATTTTGTTGAAATTGGTCAACAGTGTTTTATCGATTCTCACGTGACCTTAACAGGTGAGGCTAAACTGGGGGATCGGGTACGTATTCATGCCAACACGGTAATTGGTAGTGAAGGCTTTGGCTTTGCGCCTTATCAGGGAAAATGGCATCGTATCGCACAACTCGGTTCAGTCATTATTGGCAACGATGTCCGTATTGGCTCGAACAGCAGCATCGACCGTGGCGCATTAAACGATACAATTTTGGAAGATGGCGTCATTGTTGATAATCTTGTGCAAATCGCACATAACGTCAAACTTGGTGCACATACCGCAATTGCGGCAAAGACTGCCGTTGCAGGAAGTGTGACGATTGGCAAAAACTGTATCATTGGTGGTGGAAGTGCAATTTCAGGGCACTTAAATATTGCCGATAATGTGACTTTGACGGGAATGTCAATGGTCACAAATAATATTTCTGAAGCAGGGAAATATTCTTCAGGTATTGGCTTGTTTGAAAATCAAAAGTGGAAACGTACCGTTGTGCGTCTCAGACAATTAGCAGATGTGCCATTGACCCAATTGGTGAAAAGACTTGATGATATGCAATCTCAAATTGAGTCCCTTGAATCAACTTTTAAATTGCGTAAATAATTATGATGACTGAGTCGAATTCTAGCACCTTCACTAAACCTGAATTGCCAATGCACATTCAAACTATTCGTGAATATTTACCCCATCGTTATCCATTTTTATTGGTCGATCGCATTGTCGAAGTGACTGATAACGGTATCGTGGGTTATAAAAATGTATCTATTAACGAAGAATTCTTGCAAGGCCACTTCCCGAATTATCCGATCATGCCTGGCGTTTTAATCGTTGAAGCATTGGCACAAGTGTCGGGTATTCTAGGTTTTATCATGAATAATGAGAAACCAAGCGCAGGTTCACTGTTTCTTTTTGCAGGCGCAGAAAAAGTTCGATTTAAAAAACAAGTCGTTGCAGGCGATCAACTTGTATTAAAATCGGAATTAGTTATGCAAAAACGAGGCATTTACAAATATAATTGTATCGCCACCGTTGATGGCGTTGTCGCAGCAACCGCGGAAATTATGGTTTCGCATCAGAAAACAGAGCAAGCATGAGCAATAACCCACTCATTCACCCAACCGCTATAATTGACTCATCTGCAGTAATTGCTTCAGATGTGACAATTGGACCATATTGTATTGTTGGCCCAAATGTAACGATTGGTGAGGGTACAAAACTTCATTCACATGTGGTGATTGGGGGTTATACCCGTATTGGTCAGCACAATGAAATCTTCCAGTTCGCAAGCGTAGGCGAAGTCTGCCAAGACTTGAAATATGCGGGCGAGGAAACTTGGTTAGAAATTGGTGATCACAACAAGATTCGTGAACATTGCAGTCTGCATCGTGGTACGGTACAAGATAACAGCCTGACCAAAATTGGTAGTCACAATCTACTCATGGTGAATACGCATATTGCTCACGACTGTATGGTGGGTGATCACAATATTTTTGCCAATAATGTTGGCGTGGCAGGCCATGTGCATGTGGGTGATTATGTAGTTGTGGGTGGAAACTCGGGTATTCATCAGTTCTGTAAAATTGATTCTTTCAGCATGATTGGTGGTGCATCACTTATTCTTAAAGATGTACCTGCATATGTAATGGTGTCTGGTAATCCTGCACATGCGTTTGCAATGAATGTGGAAGGCATGCGTCGTAAAGGTTGGTCGAAGGATGTGATTCAAGGTCTTCGAGAAGCCTTTAAACTGATTTATAAATCTGGATTAACGACAGAGCAGGCCATTCAACAAATTCGTGATGATATTTTGCCAAATGTGGCAGAAGCACAGCGTTTGATTGATTCTCTGGAACAGTCTGAACGTGGTATCGTACGTTAAGATATAAATTTGTTTAATGCTCATTGCATCAAAAAATTAAAAGACATCCTCGGATGTCTTTTTTTATTGGCTTAAATTTGCAATAGCTTAAGTTTATTTTACGAAGCCTGCTTCTTCAGATTGAGGATATTGACTGAGAATTTTGCTTCTATATTGGCCTGCTAAAGCAGGTTTATGGTCAACATCTTTGGCAATACTATATAAGCGGTATAAAGCACTGGCAGCTTTTGCAGATTGCGGGTATTTAGTTGCTACAATTTCAAAATTCTTTTTAGCTTCCGTGTAATTGGTAGGTTCAATTGCTAAATTAAACTCAGCCAACCAGAAGTAAGCATTACTGATATACACGCTGTCTGGATGGTTTTTAATGAAATTTTGCATGGGTGCAATGGCTTTTTTGGCCCCACCTTGCTTATAAGCATCTAGTGCGATGGTATATGCTGCTTTTTCCTGCTCAATATTGGCATTTAAGCCTTGTGCCGTTGGTGTCGCATTGTTTGCAGACTGAGGCGCTGGAATGTTTAACTGGTTGTTACTGGGGCTGGGAGAGCTATCCTTTTGGTTATCCTCCTCAGACATTGGTGCAGACTCAGGATCGACTTTTTGCTGTAGTAATTCTAAGCGTTGATCTAAATCTGTATAACGGTTTTGTAATTCGTGCTTGAGCTGTGAAATTTCATTTTCCTGCTCTTCCATTTTGCCACGTAATTGACGGATATCATTTTCTAATTGTTGATTTTTTTGCATTAATTGCCAATTTACATTGGTAGGAACATTGGCTGTTCCCATGTTTGTTGTCCCGATTGCGGGGCTGTTGGCATAGTTGGCACTGCTTTGGCTAAGGTTGTGACTTTCAATTGGAATATTAGCAAATACAGATGTAGAGCACAGTAGGGCAAGGGCACAGAGTGCATGCTTTTTTAGCATAGTTGAATATCCATTTAAATCTTGTGTGAATTGCGCACCCCTATATGAAAAGGCACAATCCGTTAATCTTGTCATTTTGACATTTAAAACGTCCGTGCAGGGAAATGCAATAAGCTTTTACAAACTTATTATCAATCTGTGCTGATTGTGAATTTGATATATCTAAACCAAGTAAATTTAATTTGAATGGTATGCTGTTAAAGCAAGAGGTTTGATTTTGTCACTATAAATACATCAAATTGATTGAGTTGTTTTTAAAATAATCAAATGGATAGCTTTAACGCAGGAAATTTTGTTCAACACTTGCAAGTTTGCTAAAAATCTCTATACTCTGTTTTGCAATGGTAGCCCTGCCGGTTACTTCGCAATTGTACTCTACGAACCCCGTCAGGACCGGAAGGTAGCAGCGGTAGTAGAACTATGATGTGCCGAAGTCTTGCTGGTAGGGTTGCCACCAGATTTAAAAATTATAATTATTTATCTTCTTTATTCAATTTAAAATTCTTGTTCCTGTCTACGAATTGCTTTCATAATCGCATCCATATCAAAACCTCGATATTGTAAAAACCGAATTTGTTTGGCTTTTAGTTTTGGTTCTTTGGCAACCTCTGTGCCGAATTTTTTCACTTTGAGTTGATAGGCCTGTTCTGTCCAATCGGTTTCTTTGAGTTCTTCTGAGATCAAAGCTGTATCTACTTTTTTATTTTTAAGTGCCATTTTTATGCGATTTGGCCCTTTGCCTTTGCGTTTCTGACTGGCCAAGAGCATTTCTGCAAGACGCTGATCACTTTGATAATTTTCTTGTGCTAATTCATTGACTAATGCAATCACTTCCTCGCGGTTGTCTGCATAGAGTGCTAATTTTTCAATTAAGTCATTTTTAGAATATTCTTTGCGTGTGAGCACGGCAAAGGCATAACTGCGTAAACGAGAACCTGTAAGCCCTGGACGTTTTGTTTGTTGTGTTTGATCGTTGCTTGCACCTTCATCTTCATAAGCTACTGCATCTTTATGATCGCTATTATTTTGAGACAGTGGTTGGATATGAGTGGAAGTAAAACGTAGTGCAGCGTCTGTATCTTGATGCGTATGCACGGTTTGCGATGTCGCTGCATCCTCGCCAAATTGTTGTTTTAAGGCTGCGTAATCAATCAGTTTGGGAAATTTGGGCTCAGACATAATAAGGGGCATCCATATACAATAAAACGCCCCGTAGAGCGTTTTATTTAAATCGGTCTGTGTTCATCTTACTGCATGCTTAAACATCAAGTAAGTCAAACTCTTCTTCGTCTTTATCTTCTACTGGGGCAGCTTGACCTGTAGTCAACAGTTGTTCACGAATAATCGCTTCAATGCCTTTTGCAAGCTCAGGATGCTCTTCAAGGTGGCGAATGGTGTTGTTTTTACCTTGACCAATTTTATCGCCTTGATAAGAGTACCAAGCACCTGCTTTTTGTACGATATTTTGTTGAACGGCTAAATCGACCAACTCGCCCAAGTGGTTAACGCCTTTACCATAAAGAATTTGGAATAACGCTTCTTTAAATGGAGGTGCCATTTTATTTTTAACGACTTTAACTTTGGTTTCTGAACCAATAATTTCGTCACCTTCTTTAACCTGACCTACACGACGAATATCTAAACGAACAGAGGCATAGAATTTCAGTGCGTTACCGCCCGTGGTCGTTTCAGGGCTACCAAACATTACACCAATTTTCATACGAATTTGGTTAATGAAAATCACCATACAGTTCGAGCGTTTAGCATTACCCGTGATTTTACGTAAGGCCTGACTCATTAAACGTGCTTGTAAGCCCATGTGTGAGTCACCCATTTCGCCTTCAATTTCGGCACGAGGGGTTAAGGCTGCAACGGAGTCGACAACAATTAGGTCAATTGCACCTGAACGTACCAACATATCTGCAATTTCAAGGGCTTGTTCACCATTGTCAGGCTGAGATACCAATAAGTTGTCAATATCTACACCAAGTTTACGTGCATATTGAGGGTCAAGTGCGTGTTCGGCATCAATAAAGGCACAGGTTCCACCTGCTTTTTGACACTCTGCAATAGCTTGCAGAGTCATAGTAGTTTTACCTGATGATTCAGGACCGTAAATTTCAATGATACGGCCTTTAGGTAAACCGCCAATGCCCAAGGCGATGTCTAGGGTCAATGAGCCTGTAGATACTGCTTCTACCGCTTGCACAGTGTTGTCGCCTAGACGCATCACAGTGTTCTTGCCAAATTGCTTTTCAATCTGGCTTAAAGCGGCATTCAGCGCCTTGCTTTTATTCTCATCCATCTTACAACCTCAATACGATGTCACTAAATAATATACTTAAGTGGATGTATTTACTTAAATCGTTTCCACGTGCATATAGTGACAGAATTTGTCCTGTAGTTCTATTTATATCACGAGCTGTACGACAGCCTGTGACGCTCTATTTAATCATCATTATATGACCAAAATTGGTCAAATTGCTGATCATTCTCTTGTTTAAATCTGCTGATGTCACGACGGTCTTTTTTACTTGGTCGATGATCAGGGCGTGCTAGATTATGCAACTTTCTTTGGGTGGCAATCAATTCCCTGCGCGCAATACTCACTTCAGTTTCTTCATAAAGTTGTTGTGCGATAGGAGCAGGGCCACGTACTCCTGACAGGGCTTTGACCAATACCGTTTTTTTATCAAAGCCTTGTTGAATAGTCAGTTCAGTACCTACACGAATTTCTTTGGAAACTTTCACGCGTTCGCCATTGTGATGAACTTTACCGCCTTCAATGGCCGCTTTTGCAATAGAGCGGGTTTTAAAAAAACGTGCAGCCCATAGCCATTTATCAATTCGGATGCTTTCGATTGCTTCGTGTGACGAAGTTTTAGGCATATTTTTGAGTGTCCTCAAATTGTTCTAAGACAGGAATTAAATCTGTTAATTGGTGCAGCATAGGGTAATTACAAGTCTGGCGAGCAGGCTTTGCCGAAGAAGGCTGAGCAATACTTAACAAGCGACCAATGCCAAAGCTTTTGGCACCATTTAACACTTTTTCAGTGTCATCTATAAAATAGCAGTCTTCGGCTTGAAAAGGATGCAACTGTTGTAACTTTTGCCAAAATTCAATCCGTTCTTTGGCGTAACCAATACTCTCAGAGCTAACAATAACTTCAAAATAATGCGCTAAACCTGTATGCGCTAATTTAAAATCTAAGCCTGCGCAGTCGGCATTAGTTGTGAGCCAAAGTCGGTAGCCCTTATTTTTTAAGTAGTCTAATAGTTCAATTGCCTGTGGACGCAAGGTGACTTGGTTTTTGTATTCAAGTTGCATGGCAAGCATGTCAATTCCAACCTTTGCAGTCCAAAAGCTGGATGAGTACCATTCGAGGGTGTGACTATGTGCCTGATAAAAATCATATAAAATTTCTTTACTGCGTGCTAAAGAACAGCCATGAACTTCTGCATAACGAATAGGCAGTTGTTCATTCCAGATAAAATCATCATAAGCGAGGTCTAACAGTGTGCCATCCATGTCAAACATGATGATATTTTTTTGCATTGAGCTACCCTGAAATATTGCCAATAGGTAAAGTAAACAGGCTCATTTAAGCATGCTTGGCGAATAACACAAAATACTGTCCGATTATTTGAGGTTTTATGTTAGGCTGAATGTGTGAAATTTATGCAGTTTTGAATTTGAAATTCTAAGATTCAGTCAATTTTTTAAAATCTTACTGTAGCGTTCACAAAAACTATTTTTTTGACATAGTGCTGTATTTTTTAAACTGTATAAGCGTAGCAATAGAATGCAAAACTTAGCTTAATTAGGGAGTCAGCTATGGCTGAACAACAGTATTTAGATTTGAAGTATTTAGATAAGCAGTTAGATGAATTTGAGAAAAAGAAGAAAAAAATTAAGAAAATGCGTATAGGGTATAAACTATTTACGCATTTGATGGGAGATGAAAAATTTGCTCATCATGTTTCAGAGTCTGCTTTAAACCCTGATAAACGCAGTTACCGTAAAGTTAAAATTAAAATCACGTCAGATGAAGGTGAATTGACTTTCCTTGAAAAAGATTAAACGCTTTTAAAAGCATATATTTTTTATATGTACAAATTTGTGTACATAAATAAGAGCCTGATATTTTTATATCAGGCTTTTTATTTGATGGGTTTGTGATTTAAGACATAAATTTGACCTAACACTGCTGATTAATCTTTGTGATCAAGCAAAATGCACAAAGCTGTCATAATTATTATTTAAGCTTCAAGTTACCAAAGTGAAATCATCATGCTTTATAGTGATTATTCTTAGTATGGGTTCTGTATATAAATGTGAGTTATCACATGCAAATGTTACGTTTTAACTATTAAAATTGGCATGAATGTGACAGAGTGATCGCTGATAATAATCACAATTTTTAGTCATTAAATAAAATAAAGGAACTGTGATGTCTATTTTAGGAATTGCCATTACTACGATTTTAGGACTTTTAGGTATTGCTGCAATTATTCTCGGTTTTATTGGTGGCGAAACTTATTTGGTGATTGTGGGAATTTTATTAGTGGTAAGTGGCGGATTGGCTTTATCAATGTTTAAGAAAAGTTTATCCAATCCATTTAAAGATTAATCGGATATTTACATTTTTTTATTTATAGATATTGCAAACAAGAAATTATATTTTAGATAAATGATTTTCATAAAATATACGTCAGTGTGAACATTAATGAATTGGTCATAAGCGCTAAATAAATTCAGGGTTTTAGACATCGCATAGCTCATAAATTTTATTACAATAGAACCCATGTAATGCGTAAGAAGTGTCAAAATGACACTGATCAAGGATAATCTATGTTTATAAAAACAACGCAACCGCAGCATGCACTGATTGAGCAGTTGCTTCCCGTGATGGTGCAAGCATGTGACATTCTCAATCAGGAGTTTCAGCAATATTGCTCGGGTGCGACATTTGATGTAGAGAAAAAAAACGACAATTCACCTGTTACTCAAGCAGATTATCGAGTAAATCATTATTTAACGCAGGCTTTGGCTGAAATTTCTACTTTGCCGTTGCTGTCAGAAGAAGGTGAGCAAAGCCAACGGCAAGCATGGCATGAGTTTTGGTTGCTTGATCCTTTAGATGGAACCAAAGAGTTTTTACACCAACGCCCTGAATTTACAATTAACCTGAGTCTAATTCGTGGTGCGGTAACGACTTTTGCAGTGTTAGCAGTACCTGGGGAACACAATATTTACTTTTGCCCAGAACAAGGCATGCCGTTGAAATATCATATTTTGACGCAGCAGTGGTATGTGTATCAAGCAAATGATCATACAACATCAATTTTGAATATAGGCCTAAGTCATAGCAGTCAAAGCAAACCACAGTACAGCGCATATTTACAGGCTTTGGCAGAGTTGACCGAGTATGTAGAGTTAAAAGCAGGTAGTGCCTACAAATTTTGTATGATTTTGGAAGACCGTGTCGATATTTATCCGCGTTTTCACCCAACTTCAGAATGGGACACCAGTGCAGGACAATGTTTATTGGAGCGAATTGGTGGAGGCTTAGTCGATTTTCAAGGTCGTGCATTTTTATATAATCAGCGTGATACCTTGCTTAATGGCGGTTTTATTGCCTATAAAAATGCCAAGATGAAGCAGATTGCTTTGCAGGCACTAGGACTTATGGCGAAGTGAGATTGAGCAAAGTGCTGAACATGGTATAGTGTCAGCTAACCAATTTAAAATTTTGGCTAGATCATGGCATTAGAATTACTCCCTGCAAGTATGCTTAAAGCAATTGATTTATTGCCTGATGCTCAGACTCCTGTAACTTTATTTACCCGTCATTCTATACGTGAAATTGTGGTGGGTCAGGGGTTGGCAGGCTATAACTTGCAATTGACTGAGCAAGGGCGTGATCTGGCGGAAGCTTGGGGCGGTTACTTGGTTGGAAATACAGACCGTGTGATTCAGCATTGTATTTCAAGTCCAATTCAACGTTGTGTCGATACCGCTGCTTTGATGATTCAAGGCGCAGATGGTATTACCCTTGAGCCGAATACCCATCATATTGAAATTGTAGAGCAGGGCTTATTGGTGGAGCCGGGCAGTTTTGTCTTGGACATTAAACAGGCGGGCCCATATTTTCAGAAGCAAGGTGCTTTGGGTTTTATTAATAGCTTTGTGAATAATGCTTTGCCTGGCATGAAGCATCCAATACATGGCGTGGTGGATGTGCTTGAACTGATTTATAACACGCATCCAACCAATCAATATGGTCTTAGTTTGGCCGTAAGTCACGACACAATTTTAGCTGCAATTATTGCCGTTATTTCTGGACGAAATGAAGTTACCCAAAGCGATTGGCCTGACATGATGGAAGGGCTTTTTGTCTGGTTTGAGGGCGATGAGTTCTTGGAATCTAAATTAAAATGGATTTGGCGTGGTCAAATTCATACTTTAGATATCTCACAATTTCGGCAAAAAGTTTAGACAAAACGCTGTTTATATCTGAAGTGCATACATGGCTAAAATATAGCTACAGTTCGAATCATGAATTATTGCGGATACGAATTCTTATTGCCTTAGACATTCCTCATACCGTTCGTCTAAAACCTAAAAAAATTCAAAATTTTTTCTCTTATTTTCTTTTATCACTTTTTATTTAGATTGTTGACTCGGTCAAAAATCAGGGTTCAATACGTGCGCTATTGTTAAATTATTTACGCCAATTTTTAAGAAAAAATAACAAGTTTATTGCTTTGAGTTAAATGCTGCATTTTTCAGTAGATTGCATAAATTTTATAACCTTATTAATATGATTTTATAAGCCATTGAATAATATGTGTTTATTGTTGTGTTTTTAGTCAATAATTGACATTGGGGTAAAAAAATTAATGAAAAATGTGACTCGGTTTTCGCTTAGTCTATTAAGTGTATGTGTATTATCATCTATGCTTGCAGCATGTGGCGGCGGCGGTGGCGGTGGGGATGAGGCGACTAATTCAAATCATGCCAATCCATATCCTGAACCCAAGCAAGATGTGATTAATCAGTCTGCACTCGGTTTTTTTGATTACAACGCTAATTCTGAATCACGTGAAGTGCGTAATGATTTAGAAGGTGATTTACAGGCGATGATTCAATTCGCGCAAGGGCATGTGGTCGATCCGAATGGCAACGAAGCAAAAAAAATGCCGCGTTTGACCTCAGAAAAAGAAGCATTGCTATTGGTCACGCCAAATCAGGGTATGGAGAATATCAGCGCTTTACAAGTTGAAGTCTATCAAAATGAACGCTTGTTACGTCGTATTGCATTGGCTGATCCAGCTCAGTTACCTGCTTCAGATCAGAGCAATCAGGATGGTCGTGCAGAGGTGCTATACAGTAAACGTGCATGGTCAGCTAAATTAAACTGGGATGAAATACGCCCTGGTTTGAAATTACGTTTGGTGGATTCTAAGCAGCGTAGCGGAACTTTGCCAGCAGAAAAAATTGATTTTGCCGCACCGGGTGAGTTGGTGCTGAATAATATTCGTATTGGTTTATTAACTGCACCACCAAAATCTGGTGGGCATTATATGTTGCTTGAACCAGAAAAAGCGGGCACCGATTATTTTCAGACCATTCCTGCCGCACAAATGACTGTAGCGAAATATGATGATATTCAATTAGATCGGGTGATGGTGGAAAATGGTACCATTTACGATACGCAAAGTGCGGGTGAAGGAGGTGTCTACTCGGGTGATATGCGGGAAAATACTGCAAAATCGACCTTTAGTGTGGGCATTAACCTTGCGAATTGGGGGGTGACCAGTGCCTCCATGTTGAGCCATCAACAACCCCAACTGACACAAACAGTCATTACTCACCATGCGCGTGGTAAATACAGCAATGGTGATCAAAGTCATGGCTTAAGTGGGGGTAATGGTATGCTCACACTCTATGATTCGGTGGGGAATGAGTTTAGCCATGAAATTGGGCATCATTATGGTTTAGGGCATTATCCTGGCTCTCAAGGCGAGAACATGTTTTGGGCTGCGCACCATGCCGACAGTGGGTGGGGCTATATTAGCTATCGTAATAAAATGCGCGGAAATTTAGCATGGCATTCTCGAAATTTGGGTGATGGAAAAAATGGTGTTCCAAACTTCTTAAAACAATATGCTTATGGTTGGGATGCCATGTCTGGCGGTGCAACCAATAGTAGTATTTCCCGTTATACCCACTACACTGGTTATAGTACGCATATCCGAATTCAGCCACATTTTGGCGCACGTCACGTGTGGGATCAAAGTTCGCCAAGTGGTTATAAATTGTGGAATAAAGACACGCGCCAAATGGAAGTGGTGTATCCTAAAGTGCCAAACTCAAGTGAGGTTTGGTATAACAGTGCTGATGGTTATTATTTAAAACCACGCTTGTTTGGTGTGCCTGTCATTACAATTATTGGTGGCTATGACCCTGAAACTCAGCAAGGGGTGTTATATCCTGCTGCGCGTAGTAACTGGGGGAATGTCTATAACTTACCTGCTGCACAACGTGGTTTGGAAAATTCCGCATGTTGGTTAGATGTTAAATACGCCAATCGGAACCAAAACGTGGCTTTGTCTCCTAATCGTATGCGAGGAAATGCCAACAAGTTACACGTGAATTTAGCCCTGAATGAGCAGCCGCAACAAGTACAGTTGTACTGTAAAAAAGCCAATGAAACTGAAAAACTATTATCTACGCTGAATATTCCACAATATACCGACAGCATAAAACCTGCAGTGAAAATTGGGCGTGAGAACGGTTATGATGCACTGAGAAAAATTGAATTACCTGAGTTTCAGGCACAGTTGGAGGCTCAAGCCAATCAACCCGTTGTCGCTTTAAAACCTGCAGCACAGCTGTTATATAATTCTTATGCAGCTCACCGTCAGGAATTAAGCTCTATTGCACAGCAACAGTTACAGCGTTATGAGCAGCAGCAAAATGCCATCTACCGATTAAACCGTTGGATGAATGTTTATCGTGCTCACTTAGAAAAAGCAAAACCAGAAGCAACAACGGCTTTAAGCAGTTTTGTCACGCAACTTGGTTTAGATAATGAGAATGTAGTGGCTGAAACCACACTCATGAAAAACCGAAATAACTGTTTGAAAGTTGAAACATTGGCAAGTGGTCAGAAAAATGCCTATATCAGTGGTGCAAGTGCCTGTACAGGTGATGAAACTGAACAATGGATATATGACGGTTTAGGGCGTATTCATAGCAAAGCTGAGATGGATCAATGTTTAACCAATAACGGCAATGTGGTGTCATTGGCAAGTTGTAGTACTTCTAAAGACAGCCAAGTATGGGAAATGTACACGGCTTCGGGGACGATTCGTCAGGGTAGCCAATGTTTTGACTTAGAACATGGCTATTTAAAAGAAAATCGTGCACGTTTAATTCGTTATGGTTGTACGGGCGGAGCTAACCAGCAATGGACACAATTAAAAGCCAACAACAGCTTGCAATTAGCGTATTTAAGTCCACAAAATTTAAGGCTAATGCTGAAGTAAATTGTTGCTAGACCTTAAATAATCATCTGCATTAAAAACACCTTTTGGCTTGTTCAGGAGGTGTTTTTTATTTTGAGGTTATGATTGCTTGGCGGTATGCAGCAAGCTTTTACTGTATGCGAGCGGGTGTTAAAGATTAGATACGCCAAATAACAGGCACAAAAAAAGCCCTAACGGGCTTTTTTTGCTGATAACACTTAGTTAGAAGCTAAAGCTTTAACTTGAGCGTTTAAACGGCTCTTATGACGAGCTGCTTTGTTCTTATGGATGATGCCTTTATCAGCCATACGGTCAATTACTGGAACAGCTTTTTTGTAAGCTTCAGTAGCAACCGCGTAATCACCAGCAGCAATAGCAGCGATTGTGCGTTTTAAATAAGTACGAACCATAGAACGTAAGCTTGCGTTGTGTTTACGTGCTTTAACGTTTTGACGAGCACGTTTTCTAGCTTGAGCAGAGTTTGCCACTCGTGCACTCCTTGAAATAGATTGGTCTGGGCGGGCTGCAATTACTTCCGAAAACCAACATCAGAAGAATTATCACCAGCCCGTAAACAAGTGCCATATTTTGATGAAACTAGACAGTTAAGTCAAGTCTTGACATGCTTTGACAACATTTTAGATGCAGAAAAATCAGAAAGAAACAGGTAGATTAAGGCTAAGCCTCAGAGATTGTTTAAAAAATGACAAATTTTATTCAAAATGCAATTGTAATTGGTGCAAATGGTTTGGTTGGGCAGCACTTGGTTAAACAGCTAAGTCTGCTGCCTGAATGTGAAAAAATTACCGTGGTTTTACGTAAGCCTTGTGCAGCATTAGAAAGCTTAGAAAAAGTCCAAAGTCTGATATTAGAAGATTTTTTGTTGCTCAATGATGAAGACGTGAGTGGCTATAGCCATGCATTTAGTTGTTTAGGCACCACCTTAAAAAAGGCGGGTTCTCAGCAAGCATTTTATGCGGTGGATTACAGCATTAATGCACATTTCGCAGAATTACTACAGGCAAAGGGTATGCATTATCTCTTGGTCAGTGCTTTAGGTGCCAATGCCAATTCGAAATTGTTTTATAACCGTGTTAAAGGCGAATTAGAGCAATATATTGAAATGCTGGATTTAGATAAAGTTTCTATTTTGCGCCCATCTTTATTGTTGGGGGAGCGCCACGAACAGCGCCGTTTAGAAGGACTAGGTCAAAAGCTATATCATAAAATATCGCATTTTATCCCGCAGCATTTTCAATATAAGCCAGTGACAGCCGAGCAAGTGGCTCATACTATGGTCGAGGCAGCACAATCACAAATTCATAAATACCAAATCTATGATAATTTACAAATACAAAAAACCAAGTAAAAGGGGAAAGACGTGTCTACAGTACCATTTGTGACCTGTGACTTATTAGATGACCATCCAGACCACAACCTTCAAGTGGTGATTCCATCTTTAGATGGTAAATTTTTCAAAAGTTATGGTGCACGAAAAACCTTTGGTGGACAAGTTGTCACAGTAAAATGTTTTGAAGATAACTCACGTGTGAAAGAGTTACTTGCTACAGATGGCACGGGTAAAGTGTTGGTGGTAGATGGTGGTGCATCTATGCGCTGCGCATTAATGGGGGACTTGATTGCAGAATCTGCAGTAAAAAATCACTGGAATGGTGTGATCATTTACGGCTGTGTACGTGATGTCGATGCAATTGCAGCACTTGATCTAGGCGTACATGCTTTAGCTTCAATTCCACAAAAAAGTAACCGTAAAGGTGTAGGTGAAGTCGATGTGGCTTTGCATTTTGGACAAGTGACTTTTAATTCGGGCGATTACGTCTATGCCGATAACAACGGTATTATTGTGGCAAAGGGAAAACTGGTAGAGCTATAAGCCACTTGCTTAAGTGATTGACAGTTTGCATATAAAAAGGAAACAAAATGGTGCATCATCAAATTAAAGTGATACAGGCTTTGGCATCTATGCTGACTGAAGGTGGGCGTGGTGTGAACGGCACTGCTTTTCCTAAGCAACCTGAAAAAGCTTTAAAGTTATATGAGTTTGAGGGTTCACCATTTTGCCGCCGTGTGCGAGAAGTCATGACCTTATTAAATTTAGATTATGAGGTCTATCCATGTCCCAAAGGCGGTACAAAATATCGACCTTTGGTGAAAGAATTGGGTGGTAAAACTCAATTTCCATTTTTAATAGATGAAAATACTGGTGATCAACTTTATGAGTCTGAGCAGATCATCCAGCATTTATTCAAACATTATGGTAACAAAGGCACAACACCGAAAAAATATGCGCATTACCCAAAAATTCCTTATCTGGCTTTAGCGGGTACTTTGCTGAATGGTGCACGTGGTGTTTGGGTGAATCAAAAAATTACTCAGCGTGCTGCACCTGAGCAATTACTTGAATTATGGGGTTTTGAAAGTAGTCCTTATACGCGAATTGTACGAGGTGTACTTACAGAGCTTGAATTACCTTATAAGTTTCATAATGTCGCTAAAGAGCGTTGGCAAGATCAGGGTTTGGCAAAACTACGCTTAAAACCCGGTAAATATGTACCTTTGGCGGGTGGTAAGCGCGAGCAAGTTTTAAAGGTCATGGGGAATAATATTCAAGTCCCATTTTTAATTGATCCAAATACACAAACACGCTTGTTTGAGTCTGCAAAAATTGTAAAATATTTACAGCAAACTTACGGCGAATAAGTTGTAAAAGCTTCTATTGGTTAGATAGCAAAGCATCTTTAGGATGCTTTTTGCATTTTTAGGGTGGGAAATAATATCGTGGGAAATAAAAGTCTATTATAAATAGCCTAAGCAAAGTCATTCTTTGCTAAATACAGTGAACGCCTATAAAAACTCGATCAGTTGCATCCAGTTCCTTGTAGCCTTTAAACTGTATAGCACTTTCATAGATTCATCCCATCCGAAGGTTCAATATGCTCAATAAGCTGACAGGTTTATTTAAAAATAAAGCGCAAGCGGAAGAAGAGGCTTATCTTGAAGCACATCAAATACAATGGAATGCTGAGCAGGGTTATATTGTAGAAGGGATTGTTTTAAATAAAACTTTGGCAGAACGATTAAATTATTTGTCAAACCGCCGTATGCAGCAGTTTGATGATTTAGCACAGCTGTATTCTACAGCCATGATTATCAATGAAAAAATTGACCTTGAAATTGCACAGCAGCGTTTTAACGAAATGGTGGGCAATACCGAAGAAAATTTGCTTGAATTTAAGGCAATTATTAAAAAATTGAATGATTATTATCGACAGTTCTTACGTGATAAAATGTAAAGTTCTGCATAGCACAAAATTAGTGAATACAATTTTAAAGTCGCTCAAAGATATAAAAGCTTACTCAAAAGGGCATGCCAGTATGAGAAATATACAGCTTTAGGATTAATAAAAATTACGCAAATCCGTCAATTCATCGTGCTAGTATAAGCCCCATGTTGTTTAGACCCTAAAGCTATATACATGTTCCAACAAGAAATTTCTCAACTCAACTTAGCGCAACTTAAAGCGGGTGAAAAACGCTGGATTGGCAATCTACAAGGTTCTGCTGCGGCATTATTGTTTAAAGAAATTGGTCAGCAGAGTCGGCATTTATTTGTCATTGTGGCGCGGAATCAACAACACTTGGCGCAGTTGGAAAGTGAATTAGAGTTTTATGGGGTTAAACCGACCATTTTCCCAGATTGGGAAATTTTACCGTATGACCGTCTATCACCTCATCAAGACATTGTCTCAGAGCGTTTGGCAATTTTGTCCAATATGCCACAGCAAGGTGTGTTACTGGTATCTGCAACGACTTTGGCGCAGCGTGTTGCACCAACTACGTGGGTACTCGGTGAGCATTTTGATATCCGTGTTGGGCAAAAATTTGCTTTAGAACAACAAAAACAGCGTTTGGTACAAGCAGGCTATCATTTGGTTGATACAGTCTATGATCACGGCGAGTTTGCCGTACGTGGCAGTATTATGGATATTTATGCTTCGGGACAGGAAGCCCCCATTCGTATTGACTTATTTGATGATGAAGTTGAAACCTTAAAGTTTTTTGATCCAGAAACGCAGCGTACCACGCAAAGTCTGAAAAACTTTACAGTTTTACCCGCGAAAGAGTTTCCGTTAAAAGAAGGTCGTGCAGTTTTCCGTGACCGATATGCAGAGAGTTTTCCAACAGCCAACCCAAAAAAGAACCCAGTGTATCAGGATGTGTTGGAAGGTATCGCATCACCAGGTTTAGAGTTTTATTTCCCGCTATTTTTCACTAATGAACAGCTTGAAGGTCAAAATACACTGCTTTCGTACTTACCTAAGCATTGCATTGTCATTACAGATAAGGCTGTGGATGAAGGACTGACTCAATTTTGGAAAGATGTATTGTATCGTTATGAAGACCGACGTCATAACATCGACCAGCCAATTTTGCCACCTGAACAATTATTTCTACAACCGAACCAATTATTAGAACAGCTGAATCAGTTTGGACGAGTGATTGCATCTCCCGAAGCTTTTGAGCAAAAAGTAGGTGTAGTGAATCTTAATACCTTAACACCACCACGTTTAGCAGTAGATCCAAAACAAGAAAAACCCTTTCATGCAGTGAAGCAATATATTGATGCTGCTAATCATCCTGTCTTATTGGTAGCAGAAAGTGCAGGCCGTCGAGAAACTTTAAAAGATGCGTTACGAGCCGCTTTGGGTGAAATTCCACAAGTCGACAGTTTTGAGGCCTTTCAGCAGTCATTACAAGCCATTGCAATCACCAATGCACCATTAGATCGTGGTTTAGTCATTCAAGATAAACTCAGTGTTATTTCAGAAAATCAGCTTTATGAGCATCGGGTAGTACAACGCCGTCGTAAACGCCAGCAGGAAGTTTCTGAAGAGTTTTTAATTCGCAGTTTGACCGAATTAAGCATTGGTGCACCTGTGGTACATATTGATTATGGTGTGGGGCGCTATGCAGGTTTAATCACTTTAAGCATCGATGAACAAGAGCATGAATTTTTGCAGCTCGATTATGCAGATGCAGCTAAAGTGTATGTGCCTGTGACCAATTTACACCTAATTAGCCGCTATAGTGGTGGTGATCCAGACCTTGCACCTTTGCATAAGTTGGGTACAGATGCGTGGAATAAAGCCAAGCGCAAAGCTTTGGAGCAAATTCATGATGTGGCGGCTGAATTGCTGCATATTCAGGCACGTCGCCAATCTAAACCTGGCTTTGCTTTTGAGTTAGATCATAGCTTGTATATGCAATTTGCTAGCGGCTTTGCCTATGAAGAAACCCTAGATCAAGCCAATGCCATTGAAGCGACCTTGCACGACATGCAATTGGCGAAACCTATGGATCGTTTGGTGTGTGGTGATGTCGGTTTTGGTAAAACTGAAGTGGCGATGCGTGCTGCATTTGTAGCAGTACAGAACAATAAACAAGTGGCTGTACTGGTTCCAACGACTTTGTTGGCACAACAGCACTATGAATCATTTAAAGATCGTTTTGCCGATTGGCCAGTACGTATAGAAGTCTTATCACGGTTTGGTTCGAGCAAATCACATCAAAAAACCATTGAAGATTTAGCCGAAGGCAAAGTCGATATTGTGATTGGCACGCATAAAATTCTGCAAGAAAATATTCAGTTCAAGCAATTAGGCTTAATGATTGTCGATGAAGAACACCGTTTTGGTGTGCGTGATAAAGAACGGATTAAAGCGCTGCGTGCTGATGTAGATATGCTGACGCTTACTGCGACACCTATTCCGCGTACCTTAAATATGGCATTTAGTGGTATGCGTGATTTGTCGATTATTGCAACGCCACCAGCTCGCCGTTTAGCAGTCAAAACCTTTGTGCAGGAACATACGGGCGATACCGTAAAAGAAGCTATTTTACGTGAGTTATTACGCGGTGGTCAGGTGTACTTCCTGCACAATGAAGTAGAAACTATAGAGCGTAGTGCACAAACGATTCGTGAGTTAGTGCCCGAAGCACGGGTGGCTGTGGCGCATGGACAGATGCGAGAGCGTGAACTAGAACAGGTCATGCAGCAGTTTTATCATAAAGAATACAATGTTTTGGTGTGCTCAACCATTATTGAAACAGGGATTGATGTTCCAAATGCCAACACCATTTTAATTGAACGTGCCGACAAACTTGGATTGGCACAGCTGCATCAGTTACGTGGACGTGTTGGGCGCTCACATCACCAAGCCTATGCTTATTTACTTGTGCCGTCTATCAAGGGCTTAAAAGGCGATGCTGAAAAACGCCTAGATGCAATTCAACGTGCATCAACCTTGGGCGCAGGTTTTATGCTTGCGACAGAAGATTTAGAAATTCGTGGTGCAGGTGAGCTCTTAGGTGAGCAACAAAGTGGTTCAATGCAAGCCATTGGCTATAGCTTGTATATGGAAATGTTGGAAAAAGCCACCAAAGCCATTCAAAAAGGTAAGACTCCGAACTTTGATGCACCGTTGTCATTGACTGCTGAAATTAACCTACACATGCCTGCGTTAATTCCTGATGATTATTTGGGTGACGTACATCAACGCTTATTGTTCTATAAGCGTATTAGTAATACCGATACCCAAGACAAACTCGATCATATTCGTATGGAGTTAATAGACCGTTTTGGTATTCCACCACAAGCAGTGAAGCAATTGTTTGCAGTGCATCAACTACGTTTAAAAGCAGAACAGTTGGGTATTACCAAAATAGATATTGGCAGTAATGGTGGTCATATCGAATTTTCACCAGACACGCCAGTGCAAGCCATCAGCATCATTCAAATGATGCAAAAACATCCGACTTATTTCCGTATGGATGGCGGGCAGCGTTTAAAAGTCATGGTGATGTTGGAAGAGCCTGAAAAGCGGATTCAGTTTATCGCTGACATGCTGAACAGCTTGTTAAAAACCTTGCACAACTGAGTTTAAAACCTGCAATTGAAACACGAAGTTTAAACACAAGTTTATGAAAACTTTATCTAGAAGCTTATGATTCTATGATGAAAATTTTTCATGATAATATTGTGATTAAATTATGTTTTATTTGTACTGAAACACGATGGGAATCATACTCAGTTCAATAGGGATGTGATAGTATTACCCATCATTACAATTTGCGTCATTTATAAAGATATGTTTAGTTTGCATCCACAACTTGCTCAAGATACTTTTTTTGTAGGCGACTTTCCTCTGTCAACATGTCGTTTAATGAATGATATGCAATTCCCTTGGTTAATTCTAATTCCACGTGTGCCAGGGGTTACAGAACTATATGAATTAAGTCAGGCAGACCAAGAACAATTTTTACGTGAATCGAGCTGGTTATCTAGCCAGTTATCACGTGTATTCCGTGCCGATAAAATGAATGTTGCTGCATTGGGTAATATGGTTCCACAATTACATTTTCATCATGTTGTGCGTTATCAAAATGACGTGGCATGGCCAAAACCTGTTTGGGGTACACCAGCAGTTCCTTATAGCAATGAAGTGTTAGCGCACATGCGTCAAACTTTAATGCTTGCGCTACGTGGTCAAGGGGATATGCCTTTTGACTGGAGAATTGATTAATTCTAAACACGGGTGCCACGCAGGAAGCGTGGCATTTTAATCCTAAATCGGAGTAGGTTGCGGCGTTCATGTATAATTGGATGGAAAAAGATCCCAAACAATTCGAATTCCTGCATCGTTTAGTCGGGTATGCGAGTTTATCCCTGATTATGGTGGTATACCACTACACCTATGCCGATACCAACTACCAAATCTATCTTCCTATTTTTCTTATTTTTCTTTTATTAATTATTCCTAAACTCTCACGCTGGATTCAATACAAACGAAATCATCAAGCTAAGCGTAACTTATTATTTATTATTGATATTATTGTCGTAGCAGCCTGTCTTTCTGCAGTGCATTTAAACTTGGTTCTGACTTTTGTGGCGTTATTTGCGCTGTTATACACCGCAATTTATATTAAAGTTTCGTTTTTTTTAGTGGCCTTAGCGTCTTTACTTGCCGTTAGCGTTTTCTATCTTTGTAATATTTTTATTTTTGGTTTTCATGAGTACTTTGAACAAAGTAGTACCGAACTGACCATTTTATCTTTCCTGTGCATGATTTTTTATTTTGGTATGGGCAGTGCATATCAAGCGCAGCGAATTCGTTTCACGATGGCAAAAAAAGACCATTATTATAGCCAAATGAACCGTTATATGGAGTTTGCCAATCAGTTAAGCCGTTATGCACCATTGCAGCTTTGGCAATCTATTATGAAAGGGGAATCTGAAGCAAAAATTGAATATAAACGTAAGAAAATGACGATTTTCTTTTCAGATATTCAGGGTTTCACAGAGCTTTCTGAAACCTTAATTCCAGACGATTTAGCATTTTTACTCAATGATTATTTGAGTCACATGACTGAAATTGCCAAGCAATATGAAGCGACGGTAGATAAGTTCATGGGTGATGCGATTTTAATTTTCTTTGGAGACCCGAATACTCAAGGCGTAGAACAAGACGCAAAAACTTGTGTGGAAATGGCAATTGCCATGCGTCAGCAAATGAAATTATTGCGCGAGCGCTGGGTTAAAATGGGGTATCCACCGTTGCATATTCGTATGGGCATTAGTACGGGTTATTGCCACGTAGGGAATTATGGCGCAGCACATCGTATGGCCTATACCATTGTAGGGCGTGATGCCAACTTAGCTGCACGTTTGCAAAGTGCAGCAGAGGTGGATGAAATTTTATTATCAGATGACACTTATAAATTAATTAAAGATGATTATTTGTGTGCGCCTAAAGCGCCGATCTTTTTAAAAGGAATTCAGGGGCCAGTCAGAACATGGCAGGTGATGGAAAAATATGCCGCCAGTAAGTCTGATTATCAGCGTTGGTTTGACTACGAATACAAAGGTTTTCATTTATTGCTGAACTTAGATGAAGTGCAAAACTTTGAGTATCCTGAACTGATTACGGTACTGGAAAAAATGATCAAGCGTATTCAAACCCAGCAACATCTGACCAACTCTCAAGGCATCGTGAAACTGAATCTTGAAGATGAAGTGATTGAAACCACACCAGAACCGAGCCAACCAGAACAATATCATTAGCACTAAAATAAAACAGCAGTTCTGCATCAGGAAATTATTAAACAAGCGTTTAACATAGGCCAATTCCATCCAGTCTGAGTTGAATGAAATTAGCACTTAGTTAAAATATTGTTATTGCCTGTGAGTAACTAACTCCGAAAGCTATTGAATTTTCACTAATTCTACACGTCTATTCAAGGCTTTGCCTTCATCCGTTGTGTTGTCAGCAATGGGTTGTGACGCACCGAGACCTCGTGGCTGTAAACGATCTGCCTGAATATCTGCTTGTATGAGCGCATTTTTAACAGCTTCAGCTCTTGATTCAGAAAGTTTTAAATTGTGCTGCGCTAGACCTGTATTATCTGTATGCCCATCAATAGATAATTTTAATTGTGGATCCTGTTGCAGTAGTTTCACTATTTCATGAATAGCTGTTTGGCTAGATGCTTCAATTTTGGCGCTATCTACAGCAAAATTAATATGCACAATTGCTTTGCCTGTTTCAGCAATAGATTGAGCTAATTCATCCGATTGTGGTTGCATGTTCAGTTGCACTTTTTGCATTTTTGCTTCAAATGGTTTGAGTTCCATAACCACAATTTTAGGTGAGTTTAGGCTAAGCTGGGCAATTACAGCTTGTCCTGCATTGTTTTTAAACCCGTATGTATATGTTTTTTGGCCAATATTCAGTTCTATATTAGAGTCAGTGTAAGCAATTTTTTCTGTTTGTTGAAAAGGAATTTCAGTATCATTTAATTTTTGCGCACCTATGGTTTGCATATTTTGTTCAAAACTTTTAATTAAAACGTGTTCTGAAATATTGTTTGAAGTTTTAGATAATGGAACTTTATAGAGTTTTCCTTCAAGCGCGTGATAGTTTTGTTGAATTGCAAAATAAAATTGTTCGTAATCCTGTAAGGATGGGCCATTTTCAGCATACCCTTCAGGAAGAGAAATATAAGGAAACTGGTCTGGGCTTATATTGGCATTTGGTAATTGATTAATATCAAAACTTTGAGCTTGTTGGGCTGTTTCAGATTTTTGTTCTGTTTGTGTTGTGTTGGTTTCAATCTGGTCTGGTTTTTCGCTTTTACTACAGGCTGTACATAAGCATAAACTTAACACTGTGCTTATAGCTAAATGCGCTTTTTTCATTATTCTCTCCAAAATTTTGTTTAAATCTAATTAGGCAACAGCCTTTAAGTTTGGGTATAAAATTTGTTCGGAGAATAGCATATTGGCAGAATACTCAAGTTATCATTTTGTTATTCGTAAAATAAAAAAGACTGCCGAGGCAGCCTTTTAAGTTCTTTATAACAAAAAGATTTAGTGGTTTTCAGAAGCATGGTTAATCGTGTATTTTGGAATCTCAACTTCTAAATCTTCATCCACAACTTTAACTTGGCAAGACAGACGTGAATCAGGCTCTAAGCCCCAAGCACGGTCTAGCAAGTCAGCTTCAACATCATCCATTTCTTCAAGGCTGTCAAAACCTTTACGTACAACAACGTGGCAGGTAGTACATGCACAAGACATATCGCAGGCATGTTCAATTTTAATACCATTTTTTAAAAGGCTTTCGCATAAATTTGCATTTTGTTCGACTTCAAACTCAGCACCTTCTGGGCAGAATTGCGCATGTGGAAGTACTTTAATACGTGGCATAATCTTTACCTTAAATTAGTTTGAGTTTGACCAGTCGTCAAGTTTGGTACCTTTGAGTGCTGCATCAATGTGTTGATTCATACGAAGTGCAGCAAAGGCATCACTGTGTATTTTAAGCTGTTCAACGGCATGTTCAATGGCTTTAATATCTTGTCCTGCCAATTCAGCATCCAATTGTGCTTTTGCTGCATTTAATGCTTCAAGCTGTGTGGAGCTAAGTAATTGTGCATCAACTTTTAAAGCTTGTTGTAAGGCTTCAAGTTCACGTTGTGCTTCAACTTTAGTTTCGTGTAAATGACGCAATTGTTTGTCTTCTTCGGCATATTTAAAGCCATCAAGCAGCAAACGCTCGGTATCTGCTTCAGATAAGCCATAAGAAGGTTTGATATCAATATTTGCGCTGACGCCAGAGGTCGTTTCTTTGGCAGACACACTGAGTAAGCCGTCGGCATCGACTTGAAAAGTAACTTCGATACGTGCCTGACCAGCGGTCATTGGTGGAATACCATGCAAGACAAAACGGCCTAAGCTGCGGCAATGTTCCACCAAATCACGTTCGCCTTGTACAACATGAATCAACATTGCTGTTTGACCATCTTGATAGGTCGTAAATTCTTGACGACGTGCTACTGGAATGGCGGTATTACGTGAAATAAGACGCTCGACCAAACCGCCCATGGTTTCTAAACCTAAAGACAGTGGGGTAACATCTAATAATAAAGAACCATCTTTACTGTTGCCAATTAACTGATTGGCCGTAATAGATGCGCCAATTGCAACAACTTCATCTGGGTTAATGGTGCATAACGGTTCTTGATTAAAGACTTCTTGGACTGCTTTTTGTACAGCGTAAGAGCGTGTTGAACCGCCAACCAAAACTACATTTTGAATGTCATCTAAGTCAAGTTTGGCATCACGCATAACACGTTTGCATACACTAATGGTTTTATCCAATGCAACCTGAATAATGCTTTCAAAAGTTGCACGGTCTAAGTGTAGGGTATGCTCTAAAAGTTTTAATTCAACACTTTCTGCTTGGCTAAGCGCTTCTTTGGCTTTGCGGGCAGACACAATAAAATGTGCATGCTCTGCGTCGTCTAAGTGTTCAAGCTGAAGCTGTTTTTTTGCCCATTTTACAATTAAGCGATCTAAGTCATCACCACCTAAAGCAGTATGACCGCCAGTGGCTAAAACTTCAAAGACGCCTTGTGAAAAACGCAAAATAGAAACGTCAAAAGTACCACCACCTAAGTCATAAATAACATAGTTGCGGTCTTGTTCTAAATTAGTTTCCTGGTCTAAACCGTATGCAACTGCAGCAGCAGTAGGTTCGTTTAATAAGCGTAAAACTTTTAAGCCTGCGAGTTCTGCCGCATCACGGGTAGCTTGACGTTGTGCTTCATCAAAATAAGCAGGAACAGTAATTACTGCACCATTGATTGGATTCTGCAAGCTTGCTTCAGCACGGTCTTTGAGCTGTTTAAGCAGTTCTGCGGAAATTTCAACAGGCGTTTTACGACCTTGTGCTGTTTCAAAAGCAGGCATTTGAGTGTCTTCACCCACCAAAGTGTAGGGGTGTTGAAACTTGATGTCTGCTTTAGAGCGCCCCATAAAGCGCTTAACAGAAACAATGGTGTTTTTAGGATCTGTAGTAATAAACGGCGCAGCATCGTTACCATATTGGCTGCTTTGTTCTGCATAATGGACAATTGAAGGCAGTAGTACACGACCTTGTTCATCCTGTAGCACTTTGGCTTTACCAGAAAGTATGGTGGCAACCAATGAGTGGGTGGTGCCTAAGTCAATACCAATCGCGATACGATGTTCATGCGGTGCACTTGATTGACCTGGTTCTGCAATTTGCAAGAGCGCCATTATGTAAAATCCTTTGCCCGTTAAATATTTAAATACACTAAATTAAAAATCATCATCTAAATCAAAGCTATCGTCATCTAAGAAACGATCTTCAGCTTTGTCTATATCTGCCATGACTTTAATGAAAAAACGTAACTTGCGGACTGTGTCTCGTGCTTCAGCCCAATCTTCTTCGGCATAGTCAATTTTAAACTCACGTACCAAACCATCAATCCATTGCTGAACTTCAACTTTGAGGGACTGCAGGTCTTCGGCAGCACTTGCATCATCCAGTTGCTCTCGAATTTCTAGAGCATCCTGTAAAAATTCAAAATCATGAATAGATTGATCTAAGTGATAATCCTGTTTTTTCAGTGACAGCAGATAAGCTGCACGACTGTCAATTGCAGAGAGTTGTTTAAAGGCTTGATTAATTTCACTAGATTTAATCAGGGCTTGATCTTTGTCTTCAGCTTTGTCTGGGTGATATTGTTGCTGCAGCTTTAAAAATTCAGCTTTTAAAGTAGCGAAATCAATATCGAGTGCGACGGGAAGATTGAACAACTCAAAATGATTCATGGGAGATGGAATCCGCAATTAGTGTGCAAAAATGACTGCATAAATGCAATTAAAACAGTGCATTGTACACTGTTTTAAGTCATAAAAGAGGGAGGTGCTGGTTATACAGTGAAAGATTCACCACAGCCACATTCGCCTTTTTTATTGGGGTTGTTGAACTCAAAACCTTCGTTTAAGCCGTTTTTAACGTAGTCCATTTCCATACCATCTAGATACACCAGACTTTTAGGATCTACGAAAACTTTAACGCCAAACTGTTCGAACATTTGGTCATGTGCATCTATTTCATCTACAAATTCGAGCACATAAGCCAAACCAGAACAGCCTGAAGTTTTCACGCCAACGCGAATACCTTCACCCTTACCGCGATTTTTTAAATAATTGCTGATATGAGTTGCAGCATTTTCAGTTAAATTGATCATGAAAACTCCGTTTATCTTTTCACAAAAACCAGCAAATTAAGCTTTAGTTTTTTTGCTGCGATAGTCTTCAACAGCGGCTTTGATTGCATCTTCCGCCAACACAGAGCAGTGTACTTTTACTGGTGGAAGGGCTAATTCATTGGCAATATCAATGTTTTTGATGGCTTGAGCTTCATCTAAAGTTTTACCTTTGAGCCACTCAGTTACCAACGAACTTGATGCAATTGCAGAACCGCAACCATAAGTTTTGAAACGTGCTTCTTCAATCACGCCTTCATCGTTAACTTGAATTTGCAGACGCATTACATCACCACATGCTGGTGCGCCCACCATACCTGTACCAACGTTTTCAGCATTTTTGTCTAAAACGCCAACATTACGAGGGTTTTCGTAATGATCAATTACTTTATCGCTATAAGCCATGTCGCTTCTCCAAACCTCGGGGTCAGCCTTAATATGAATATGGGGGTAAAATTACCTTTATCAATCTAATGGCTTCCTAACAAAGCCATTAGATTCAGGGATGAATTAGTGCTCAGTCCATTCCACTTTAGAAAGGTCAATGCCTTCTTTGTACATATCCCAAAGTGGTGAAAGTTCACGTAACTTTTCAACAGCAGCTTTGGTGACTTCAAGTACATGATCAATATCTTCTTCAGTGGTGTATTTACCAAAGCTAAAGCGGATTGAGCTATGTGCGAGTTCGTCTGAAAGACCTAAAGCACGTAATACATAAGATGGCTCTAAAGTTGCAGATGTACATGCAGAACCCGAAGATACCGCAGCATCTTTCAGTGACATCATTAAAGATTCACCTTCAACAAAGTTGAAGCTGATATTTAAGTAGTTTGCTACGTTCTGAGTCGGGTGGCCGTTCAGGAACACTTGTTCCATTGAGTTTAAGCCATTCCAAAGCTTGTCACGCAATACACGTAAACGTGCTTGTTCAGAAGCTAAGTTTTTACCTGCAAGCTCAAACGCTTCACCCATACCTACAATTTGGTGTGTCGCAAGTGTGCCTGAGCGCATACCACGTTCGTGACCACCACCATGCATTTGCGCTTTTAAGCGAACACGTGGGCTGCGGCGAACGAAAAGTGCTCCAATACCTTTAGGACCATAGATTTTGTGTGCAGAGAAGCTCATCAAATCTACTTTTAAAGTAGATAAGTCAATTTCAACTTTACCAGCGGCCTGTGCAGCATCAACGTGGAAGAAAATTTTCTTAGCACGCGTGATTTCGCCAATTGCAGCGACATCGGTAATGGTACCAATTTCGTTATTCACCATCATCAAAGATACTAAAATCGTATCTGGACGAATTGCCGCTTCAACCATTTCAGGCGTAATTAAACCTGTTTGTGGTTGTGGCTCTAAGTAGGTGATTTCAAAACCTTCAGATTCAAGCTCACGACAAGTATCTAAAATGGCTTTATGCTCAATTTTAGAGGTAATGATGTGTTTGCCTTTAGAAGCGTAGAATTGTGCTACGCCTTTAAGCGCAAGGTTGTCAGATTCGGTTGCACCTGAAGTCCACACGATTTCACGTGGATCTGCTTTGATCAAGTTCGCAACTTGTTCACGTGCATATTCAACTTTTTCTTCTGCTTGCCAGCCATAAGCGTGTGAGCGAGAAGCGGCATTACCGAAAGTCCCATCAAAAGTCAGGCACTCCATCATGCGTTCTGCAACTTGCGGATCTACAGGAGTGGTTGCTGCGTAGTCAAGATAAATAGGACGTTTCATGTCAAATACCTGTAACCGATAAAAGGGCTGAATCAAACGGAGCTGTATTTTGGCGGATGGCAACGGTTTGTACGTTGTCACGGGCTACTAAGTCAGCAAGTGAGATTTTAGCGAGATAGTCGGCGATATGATGGGAGAGTTCTTGCCATAAGTCATGAGTTAAGCACATTGCACCATTTTGGCAGTTCCCCTTATGGTCGCAGCGAGTGGCATCAACTGTTTCATTTACGGCTTCAATAATTTCTAGCACAGTGATTTCATTTGCACTACGTGCTAAATGGTAACCACCGTTAGCACCGCGAACACTAGACACTAAGCCGTGGCGCTTAAGTTTTGCGAATAACTGCTCAAGATAAGCAACAGAAATAGTTTGACGGGCTGCAATTTCAGCAAGCGTGATCGTTTGTTCAGTTGGCTGCAAAGCTAAATCAAGTAGAGCAGTCACTGCGTAGCGACCGCGAGTTGTTAAGCGCATGATTCGATACACATGATTAGACTAGATGTGTGTATTCTATGAATCCCGACTAAATTAGTCAAGTATTTTATTGTTATCTTGTAGCGGAGGTTTAGGGCTGTTTTTATTGATGTTTTAGTGTTCTTAATTCAGCCATAAATTATACACTAATAACGTAATTAATAGTACTGTTATTATGCTAAAGGCGATATTGATACGTTTTTGACGTCGCTCAATACGACGAATACGGTTTTTATGTTGTTTCAGCTCAACTTGTAAGGTGTTAATTTTAGAGCGCTGCTCATCAATTTTGTCTAAAAGTGGGGCAATACGTTTTTTAGAGCTAACCACTTCTTGCCCTTGAGGTGCTTCTTTTAACCACTGTTTCCAGTCGGCCAAAACTTTAGGCGCACTAAAATGCAAAATCAGATCACGAAATTCATCTTTTAGAGTGATGTCGCCATCTATACGCATGTGTTTGATGCTACGACGGTTGCCTAAAATGAAGATTTTAAATAAATCCATTAAAGTGGTGCGTACATCTAAATCAATAGCTTGATCAGGCGCTTTACTGTCAAACAAAATGCCATGTGGGCTAAATTGCACATATATGTCAAAATAAGGAATGTAGCTATTAATTTTTATAGTAATTTTTTGATCTACAAATTTTTTAGCTTGCAATGCGACAACGCGATCGTGCTTTAAAATAAAGCTAAAAATGGTTTCAAGCACAATCATAACCATGGTGAGCAACAAATGCGGATTACTTTGTCTTTGTTGCGAGTCACTCATAAAACCAAGTCCCTTAATTTAAAAGTTGAATTCCTTAATTTGTGTTTTTTGATCAGAAATATCGGAAAACACATGCAATAATCTTGCTTTGTAGAACAGTTTAGCAAAACGATCAAGTATTTAATTTGCTATTATTGGCGTATTTTGTAGGTTTATTATATTCATTTGCGCATAAAATAAGCGGGAGATGTGTCCATGGAAAATGCAACACAAACGCCAGAAGAACATACTTCTGAATCTGAAAATACATTGAAAAATAAAGATAAAATACGTGCAGGTCGTAAATCTTCACTCGATTTTCGTAAATATACCAAGCAAATTTGGTTAGCAGGTTTAGGTGCTTTTTCACGCGCTGAAGAGGAAGGCAATAAATTGTTTGACTCTCTGGTCAAGGTGGGGGAAGAGCTGGAATCTAAAACCACTGAAATTGCTGACCAAACTGTTGAAAAGGTTTCAGAAAAAGCCAAGGAATCGGTGATAGACACCAAAGACAAGGTCGAGCGTCTGATTGACCATAGCGTAAATCATTCTTTAAATAGAATTGGCTTAGTAACAGCAAAAGATCTTCAACATTTAGAGCATTTAGTATTACAATTACATGCCAAAGTTGATGCCTTGATTGAAGAAAATAAACAATTAAAAGAAGATGTTGCAAAAAGTAAACGTGTCTAGCCTAGATTTAGAAACATGCAGATGTGGATGAGAGGCGGGTTTTAGACTAATTGTCAATAGTATCTTATGCTCCATCGTTTTTTACCATTTATTTTGCATAAAAGCGTACAGGGAGTATTGCTTTTACCCTCAAAGCATTGCTATAAAGGCGTTACGGTAATTTAAATTAAATCTCTGGACCTTAAATAAACGATATTAAGAGGACGTAATCTTCATGAATAAATCAGAATTAATCGATGCAATTGCAGAGAAAGGGGGATTGTCTAAGACTGATGCAGGTAAAGCCTTAGACGCAACAATTGCTTCAATTACTGAAGCGCTTAAAGCTGGTGATACTGTAACTTTAGTGGGTTTTGGTACATTTAGCGTGAAAGAGCGTGCTGCACGTACAGGTCGCAACCCACAAACAGGTGCAACCCTAGAAATTAAAGCAAGCAAAGTACCAAGCTTTAAAGCAGGTAAAGGTTTGAAAGATTCAGTAGCATAATCTTTTAAAATGCCAAGAAAGCGCGCCAATTGGCGCGTTTTTTATTAATAATGTCAATAAAAGGCGTCAACGCATTCATTCGCTGAGGGTTTTCAGTTAAAATCTTCCGCAAATAAAATATTGGAATACTTATGGAATCTTTTCGTAAAGTTATTAAGGGTTGGTTGGGCAAAGTTTTGCTCGTTTTATTCTTGACCCCTTTAGCACTTGTAGGTATTGAAGGATATTTTAGTGGTGGTCAGTCTGAAGACACTGCACAAACCGTGAATGGTCAGCAAATTTCAAAACGAGAATTAGACAATCTGACTAACTCTCTGAAAGAACAATACTTGGCTTATACTAACGGTGATGAAACGCTGTTAAATCAAAATTACATTCAAAATAAAGCACAAGATACTTTGGTTGCACGTACTTTGTTATTGCAACAGGCTGAAAAACTGGGCATTTCTTTGAGTGATGCTCAAATCGAGCAAATGATTGCGCAACAGCCAAACTTCCAACAAGATGGTAAGTTTTCTGAAACATTGTATGCCAACTATTTGCAATCTGTGGGGATGACGAATCAAGCTTTGGTTGCAAACTTGCGTCAGGATCATGCTTTAAAAATGCTAAGTGCGAGCTTTACAGATTATGCGTTGGTGAGTCCGTCTGATATTCAGCAAATTGCAAATCTACAGACCCAACAGCGTACTTTGCATTTATCTAGCATTAAGTTGGACGACTACAAGAAAAATATCAGCGTGACTACACAAGAAATTGCTGCTTATTATGAGCAGCATTCAAGCACCTTTAAACAAGTGGCAAGTGTAGATGTCGATTATGTTGTTGTTACGCCTGCAAATATTGCCCCTGCAAACACGACTGTAACAGATGCTGAATTACAGCAAGCGTATCAAAAGTTTGTTGACACACAAAAAAGTGCAGCAACGCCGACGGTTAAACACATTTTAATCACCACAGATGCACGTGATGACGCTGCAGCTCAAAAACTGGCAGCACAAGTAGCTACTGAAATTCAAAAGGGTACAAGCTTTGCCTCTGCTGCACAAAAGTATTCAGATGACCCTGAATCTAAGGCCAAAGGTGGTACGGTTGCAGGATATGAAGCAGGTGTCTTTGGTGAAGCTTTTGATAAAGCTGTGAATAGCCTGAAATCGGGTGAAGTATCTCAGCCGATCAAAACGCAATATGGCTATCATTTAATTCAAACTGAAGGCGCTGCGGTTCAGGTGCCTACGTTTGAAGCTGAGAAAGCACGTTTAACAGCTGAGTTGCAAAAAGCAAAAACTGAAAATGCTTATACAGATACCATCAACAGCTTAAATGAATTGGTGGTAAGCAGTGACGCTTTAGATGTCGTGGCTGAAGAAGTTAAAACAGTCAAAGTTCAATCTGCTAATGCGGTTACTTTAGCGACACAACATCCTGTGTTAAGTCAGCCAAGCGTGAAAGTGAAGCTGTTTAATGATGATGTTAAAAATGGTGACCGTAATGCCTCAAGCAATATCACTTTAGCCAACGGCGATGTGGTATGGGTGAAAGTGCGTAATTACCATGCAGCAGGTGTGCAAACTTTAGAGGAAGCAACCCCGCGTGTGAAAACACAACTGATTGAGAAAAAAGCATTTGATGCGGCTAAAAAAGATATTCAAGCTGCTTTAGATGCATTTAAAACTCAGCCAGCTGCAACGGTTTTAGCTAAAAACCAAATCCGTTTTGAAAATGCAGGTACATTTACTCGTGCAGATGGCTTGTTAAAGCGTGAAATTGAACGTGCTGCATTTAGTGTGCTTGCACCTAAACAAGGCATGTGGTCAGTAACCACAGCATCTTTACCGAATGAATTGGTTGTGGTTGCTGTATCGAATGTAAATGACACAACTTCGAATGCTTTAACGCCTGAACAGCTCAAAGAATTGGCGCAATTATATCAACAACTTCGTGCTCAGCAAGAGTTGGATGACTACACTCAATATTTGAAGTCTCAAGCGAAAATCAAATAGTCATATTTATCATCAAAGAAAAAAACCAGCAAATTTGCTGGTTTTTTTTGTGCTTGTAAAAAGCGTTGACTAAGAATATTTGTGACTCATTCAGCGCGGATTTTTAATTCATAACCTGTGTATTTGCGAATGTTAATCACGCCTGTATCTAATATGAGATATTGTCCTTTAATACCTTGCAATTTACCGCGAATAATTGGAGTTTTATCCAAATTATGCGATTTGATCTTTTCAGGATATTGCTCTACAGGGTAAACAAACTCACGTGGTGGCTCTTGCTCTAACAATTCAACGGTTTCATTGAACTCTAAGTTTTGACTAAATTCATCACGAATAGTTTGAATTCTAGGTGCAAACTCTTCAATGAGCTGTTCACGCACTTCAATTAAGTTTAAAGGTTCTGCTTCACCTTTAAGCAGTTTACGCCAGTCCGTTTTATCTGCCACTTGTGAACCAAACATGATTTCGAGTTGCCCAGATAAACGGCGTGAACCAACTTTCATAATTGGCAAGGCTTGGGTTGCACCTTGATCAAGCCAGCGTGTTGGCATTTGTCCTAGACGGGTAATTCCCACTTTTAAAGCGCTGGAGTTGGCTAAATAGACAATATGTGGTTGAAAGCAGACCTCATGTGCAAAACTATCTTCACGACAAGTCCCTAAATGATAATGACAGGTTTCAGGTTTCATAATGCACATATCGCAAGAAGCCTTAGTTTTAAAGCATTTAAAACAATGACCCTGAGAATATGATTTTGGGGTTTTGACACCACAAGAAACACAGTAAATATTGCCTGTCCATTCCAGTTCAATTTCTTGACCAAGCTGAAAAGGCAGATCAATTTCTGAACGGTCTAGAATAAATTTATATTCAACATTTGCCTTGTGTACCTGTTCATCAGTTACACTATGGTCCTTAAGACCTGCGTGCATTTTATGGCAAATGCCTTGTAGTTCCATAAGAATACTCTCTCAAAAAATGAAGGAATGCAGTAATGGCTGATATGCGTTTGATTCAAGCGTTGATTGCAGATTTATCTCAACAACAGCCAATTTCTACCGCATTATGTGTGGGGCAAAATAGTGAAACTAGCCCGAATCCTCAAAATATAACAGTGGATAATTTTCCCACTATTGCATGTCAGTATTTTAGCGCATTGGACTTTTTAAATCTGCCTTTTACCCAGCGTTTTGATTTAGGTATTGTTTTTTTAGACAGCACAGATTTTTTCTCTGACAGTACACAGGAAAAATTGACTCTGCAAAAATCTCAGATATTGGTGAAATTACGTGATTTACTGGCTAAACGAATTATAGTTATCGCTTCACGTGAAGATGAGCAATTGCTTCGTGCGCTTGGTTTTACCCAACTAATTGACCATAAATTTGAAGAACATCATTTGACCTTATGGCAGTTTAATATTTTGACGTATAAACATGTGCCTGATTGGTTTAACTCAAAGTTTTGGGCGAATCCTGAAAATTGGGATAAATTCCGTTGGTAAACACTTAAGTAGTTCACCTTAAAGTGATACTTGAGTCATAAAAAGAAAATTTATTGCAAAATTTAACAATTTCTAGCAAGCATTTAGCTTAAAACTTCGTATGCTGTCATTAGGGCATAATGAGGAAAATAAAATGACCAATTTAAGCAATATTGTTGAAATATTGGCAAAGCAAGCATTAGGTGCGAATCAACAATCTAATCAATCGCAAGGTGGTTTGGGTGGTATTTTAGGTTCGGTATTGGGGCAGTTAAGTGGAAATAACCAGCAATCTTCTCAAGGTGGCTTGGGTGGAATTCTTGGTTCGGTACTTGGCCAGTTAGGCGGACAGCAACAGCGTTCAACATCAGGCGCTTCAGGCACACAAAGTTTGCTGGTCGCAGTACTGCCTTTGGTGTTGGTATGGATTCAAAAGCAAGGTGGTTTGCAAGGCGCTTTGGATAAGTTAAAAGGGCAAGGCTTAACCAGTCAAGTAGATGATTGGGTGTCTACAGGCCCGGGTGAAAATGCGCAAGTTCAGCCTGATCAAGTCCAAAGCTTATTTGATGATGCCGATGTTGAACAGGTTGCACAGCAAACTCAAGCGCCGAAGCAAGATATTTATAGTGCGATTTCTACAGTCTTACCACAAATTATTGATTCATTGACACCACAGGGTGAGCAAACCAGTAAACAAGAAGCCAATGATGATATTCAACAGGTGATGAATTTAGTATCTGGCTTTTTAAAGCGTTAATACAAAAAGAGCCTGTAAATAATTTTGTGTAATTGCTTTTCATAAATTTAAAGGTGATTGCTTAAGCGGTCACCGAATTCAATAATAAAGCGGCTCATGGCTAAACGCCAGTCGCGAATAGGCATATTCCACTTTTTAGACGCTGCATCAATTGCCAGGTAAATCACTTTACGTACAGAATCATCCGTTGGAAAGACTTTACGCTTTTTGATCGCCTGACGTATTACGCTGTTTAATGATTCGATCGCATTGGTGGTATAGATGGCTTTGCGTATCTCGGCTGGATAAGCAAAGAAGGTATTTAGATTCTCCCAGTGTGTACGCCAGCTTTTGCTGATCTGTGGGTACTTGTCATCCCATGTTTGGGCGAATTGATCCAAGGCCATCAAGGCTGCCTCTTCAGTAGGTGACTGATAAACGGCTTTTAAATCCTGAGTGACCGCCTTGTAATCTTTCCATGATACGTATTTCAAGCTGTTACGCAGCATATGGATAATGCACAGCTGGATATGGGTTTGCGGGTATACGCTGTTAATGGCATCAGGAAAGCCTTTTAGTCCATCCACACAGGCAATTAGAATATCCTGCAACCCTCGGTTTTTAAGCTCAGTCAGGACAGTCAGCCAGAACTTAGCGCCTTCATTCTCCGCCATCCACATACCGAGCAGTTCTTTGTGTCCATCAAGATTAATGCCCAAGGCTAGGAATACAGCCTTATTGATAACACTGCCATTATGACGGACTTTGACCACAATGCAGTCCATATAGACGATAGGATAGATCGCATCTAATGGACGGTTTTGCCATTCAGCAACCTGCTCCTTAACAGCATCTGTCACCCTGGAAATAA
Organism: Acinetobacter sp. A2; assembly: GCF_048537555.1. Lineage (NCBI taxonomy): Bacteria > Pseudomonadati > Pseudomonadota > Gammaproteobacteria > Moraxellales > Moraxellaceae > Acinetobacter > Acinetobacter sp. A2. The sequence goes on along the minus strand of NZ_CP183239.1, from coordinate 1,499,766 downwards.
GCGTTGGAGATACATCGGCATCGTACATTTCCTTGAAAGTAGCCACGATTTCACGGGTGGTCATGCCTTTGGCATAAAGGGATAGAATTTGGCTATCCATTTGCGTGATACGGGTCTGATTCTTTTTAATCAGTTGTGGCTCAAATGTGCCATCACGATCTCGTGGTGTGGTGATTTCAATCTCACCATCATCACTCAGGAGGGTCTTACTGGAATAGCCATTACGGGCATTAGAACCGTTCTTACGAGCATTCTTTTCATGTCCGAGGTGTTCGGTAAGTTCGGCATTGAGAGCCGTTTCAACAGTGAGTTTAGTCAACAATCGGGTGAATTGATTGAGATCGTCTTCTGTTTTGATTCCTTTAGCAAATTCTGCTGCAAGGTCTTTTAGTTTTTGTTCGTTCATCATGTTGCCTGACTCCGTTGTGAATATGAACATAGCAAATTCAGGCAATTACACAATTTAATTTACAGTCTCTACAAAAAATTATCTTTGTAAAACTTACCTAGATAAACAAAGCCAGCAAATTTGCTGGCTTTTATTTGCCTATAAGTTGTTGCAATAAAAAACACGCCGAAGCGTGTTTTTTTGTTTTTTAAGTTCGGTTAAGACTTAGAAGTCGTAACGGAAACCTAAAGAAAGTGCTGTAGAGTTTTCATCTTTAGCACCTTTTACAGAGTTACCAAAGCTACGACCTTCTTTCCAAGGAGTAAGGTCTGCATTTTTATCATTTAACATGGTTGCAAGATTTGCGTATACACGCACTGCCTTGTCTAAGCGGTGCTCTACACCAACTGCCAATAATGTAGAGTTTGCATCTTCTGTATCAACATCACGATGGAAGACTTGACCACGTACATAAGTTTTAGGTGCAACTTTATAGTCTGCTGCTACGCCAAATACTTGTGCATCAGCATATTTTGCTGCAGTACCTTCTAAATCATGTGTAAGGTATTGGTATAAGCCACCGAAGTTTAATTCAGGTGTAATTTTATATGCTGCCGCAACACGGAAACCATCACGTTCGCCTGAGCCAATTGCAGAGTTTTCTTCGTAACGCTCATAAGCAGCTGCGAAGTCAACAGGGCCTTCTTTATAAGTTAAAGCAAGATCGTAAGCTTTATTGTCATCTAACCCTTCGCCATTTGCTTCTTTAGCAATTGAAGTGTTTGGATGTAATGATAGTGCAGCAAGTACGTTGAAACCACCACCAAACTTAGGTGATTTATATTCAACGGTATTCTCGTTACGTTCATCAAACTTATGATCGCTAACGCGAGTTACGTTACGGATGTCACCAACCATATCGCCAAAGAAGTTAACTGGACCACGAGCAACTTTAAATGGGCTGTCAAAGCGACCTGCACGTACTTGACCAAAGTCACCTTTTAAACCCACAAAAGTATCGCGAGTTGCGAAGTCTACACTTTTACCATCTTGGTTACCGCTAGCAAAGTTAATTTCTTGCTCAACTTGACCAAAAACAGTCATGCCATTTTCTAATTTTTGTTCAGCTTTGAAGCCTAAACGTGATGAGTTAGAAGAAAGACCAACTTCGTTGTAGTCTTTACCATCATCAAGATAGTCTAAAGATACGTGTGCACGACCATAAACTTTAACATCAGCAGCCATAGCTAGTGCTGGTGTAAATAAGGTTGCCCCAACTGCTAATGCGCAAAGCGTTTTTTTCATGTGTAGCTCCAATACAGACTATTGTTTTTAGTCCTAAACATTGTTCAGAAGTAGGGTAGATCTACTGCTGTTCTCTATTGGTGCTAAGTATTCCTTACAAATGCGACAGTAATATTAAGGAAATATTTCAAAATTATTAAAAAGAACAAATTAGATTAAAAACTTACCTTTAATCGCAAATTTTAAGTGAACAGGTTTTTAAATTTAGAAAAAATTTATGAAATGAATAACTTAATTGCAAGGGGAGTGACATATTATTGTCATCAATGCTGTGGTTAATCCGAAAATTAAACATGAAGCAAAAAAAATGGAGCGAAAGCTCCATTCATTTTTAATACAGTTTTGGAAATATTTTAAAGCGCTGCTTTAATTTTTTCGGCCAGTGCTAGGATTTTTTCCTGATCACCCATTTGTGCAGCATGTTTTCCAAGTTCGTGAACTGAAGTTGGAATTAAATGGAAATGTACATGCGGTACAGTTTGTCCAGCACTTGCACCAGACAGTTGCATGAGCACAATACCATCTACTCCTAAGCCTTTTTCAATGGCTTTGGCTATTTTTTGCACAATTTGGATGGTATATGCTGCAGCTTCGGCAGGTAGATCCAATAAGGTGACTGCAGGTGTTTTAGGAATAACCAAGGTGTGACCATCGGCTTGAGGCATGATGTCCATAAACGCAAGCACGTGTTCATCTTCATACACTTTTATTGCAGGAAGCTCACCACGTAAAATTCTTGCAAAAATATTTTGATCATCGTAAGCCATAATAATTCCTTCAATTCAGCTTATTTTCAAAACTGTTATTTACAGTTCAATTCTTTTTGACGTGCTTTAATTGCATCAAGGCGTTGTTGTTCTTTTTCAGAGAACTTTGGCTTGGTTGTATAGCAGTTGTCATTACCAAAACGTGCTTTAGCTTCAGGGTCTTTAAAGCAGAAACCTTTAGATGCATAAATAACATCGTGATCATTTTTTAATTTTTGACATTCTTGCTCAGAAGCAAAAGCAGTTGAATTTGCCCCGATAAAAGTTGCAAGGCTTGCAAATACGGCAATGCTAAACTTTTTCATAAGAGTTTCCTCTGTGGTTTGTAGGGTGACGAAGCACTTATATACATTATTGGGTTTGTGGCTGCGTATTCAATGGCGAGTTATTACTCTAGGGTAATATTACTCCATAATTCATACATTTTCACGGCAGTGGAAAAATCACTGTCTTTTTCTGCAGTTAAATTTGCGGCTTGAATCAGACTTTGAGTTAATGCCAGCACGGGTGCAGGCAAGGCAGCTTCACGAACTAAATCCAGTGCAATCCCAGTATCTTTGGCAAGTAAAGGCAGGGCAAAGGTATTTGGGAAAGCGCGATTTAATACTCGCTGCGGTAAAATCATTTCTGTTACGGCACTTTTGCCACTCGAGGCATTAATGCATTGCAGAGCCTGATTTAAATTTACCCCATGTGCTTTTAGGGTAGTAAAACCTTCAGCAGCAGCACATAGGCTGACCGCCATTAGCATATTATTCACCGCTTTAACTGCAAAACCTGCACCTGGCTCGCCAACGTGCTGAATCACTTTACCAAAAGCCTGAATTGCAGGGAGCGCTTTTTCAAAGGCGGCTGCTTTACCACCAATCATGACCGTTAAGGTGGCATTTTCTGCACCAATGGTTTGGCCACTTACAGGTGCATCTAAGAAATCGACGTTTTGGGCTTCAAGCTGTTGTACTAGTTTTTTGGCGCTTTCAGGTACGCCACTGGTGCAATCGACCCAAACTGAACCTGCTTTAAGTTGAACTTGTGCAATTAGGTTTTCAACTTCGGTACTGGTAGGCAAGCAAGAAAAAATAATATCTGCTTGTACCGCTTGAGCCAATTCAACCGCTTGAGTATTATATTCTGCAGCATGTTGTTCGGCTTTGGCAAAGTTACGATTCCAAACATAGACCGTGTCAAAATGTTTGGGTAAATGTGCTGCCATGCGGTAGCCCATTGCGCCTAAGCCAATAAATGCAACAGATTGAATCATGTTCGTGCTCTCTTTATGCGATTTTGCTGGATCGTTGTTCTAACCATGTGGTCAATTTAGGCCAAAATTCATTGGCACTTTTTTGACTGGACATTAAACCTAAATGCCCGCCAGGAATAAGAGTAAACGTGACATCGGTACTACTTGTCAATTCACACAAAGGTTGAGCTGCCTCTGCTGTGACAATCTGATCACTGTCACCTGCACCAACCAGAAGCGGGCAATCAATATTTTTTAGGTCAATATTGTGCTGTTTGAGCTGAATATGTCCTTGTTTAAGCGGGTTTTGCAGCCAAACATTTAACACCATGTCCTGATTAATGCCGCCCGGATAATCAATCATATTGTTTAAAAAATTGGCAAGCGTGGCATTTTCATGCAAAGTCTGTAAGTCATGTAAATTGGAAAGCATCTGTTTATTGCTTTCCAACCACGCTTTCGGGTCTAAAATTTTAAAACCTATCGCATTAATTAAACCTGGCGTATGAATAAAATGCTTGGGAATGTTGCCCGAATAAAATGCATGTTGCAGTTTCGGGTATTTGGAAATCAAACGATTGGTGATTTGAAATAGCTTACCCACACGGCCCGACGCATAACTGTCCACAGGGCTGCCCAAAATCATTAAATTTTTAACATGTTCAGGTCGGTGTTTTGCAGTGTAAAGCATGGCAAAGACACCTGCCATACTCCAGCCATGCAAAGAGATTTGTGTAGTTTGTGCATGCTGTAAAATATGCTGAATACAATGTGGCAAAGCATCATCTATAAAAGCCATAAAATTTAGATGACGATGCTGATAGGTTAATTGCCCCCAATCAATCAGATAGACATCAAAACCACTATGCTGAAAATGCTTGACCAGTGAGCGATACGGATATAAATCGTAAATGGACATGGTAATGGCAAGCGGTGCCACAAATACCAGCGGTTCTTTGTATTGCTTGTTGGGCGAGGCGTAATAACGAATCTGTGCATGTTTATAACGTGCAACAATTTCATAGGCTGTGGACTGCGACAGAATCAAATCCCGACTCTTAAACAGACGTGTACTGAGGTTTTTCAGTTTTTTTCGGTGCGGATTAAATTTTCGTTGTAACTGATTCATGAGGTGTTCCATCACACAAGGCGCCGATTTGAATGAAGTCTAAGCGATATTTATACATTTTACCTTGACCTTAAATACGCTTGGCGCTCAAAATGTTGGCAATTATTAACAAACAGGTCTTAGGACTAGATTAAGGGCTGAGCAGTAAAGATGAGTCAACCAGACGACCTTGCATATCAATTAGATACTTTAGCGATTCGTACAGGGCATAACCGTACATTTGAAAGTGAACACAGTGAACCAATTTTTCTGACGTCATCTTTTGTCTGTGAAAATGCTGCCGATGCAGCCGCCAAGTTTTCAGGCGAAATTGAAGGGAATACCTATTCACGTTATACCAACCCAACCGTACAAGCCTTTGAAAAGCGTTTAGCTGTTTTGGATGGTGCAGAACGTGCTGTGGCAACAAGCTCAGGTATGGCGGCAGTGCATGCTGTGACCTTGGCTTATCTTAAAGCAGGCGATCATGTGGTGTGTTCACGTGCGGTCTTTGGCTCTATCATTTCACTGTTTGAAAAATATGTGATGAAGTTTGGTGTAGATGTCACATTTGTCGATCTAGAAGATTTAGACAGTTGGAAGCAAGCGATTCGTCCAAATACGCGTTTGTTATTTATTGAAACACCATCAAATCCATTGGCTCAGGTGGGTGACTTGCAAGCGATTGCCGATATTGCACATGCACATGGGGCGTTATTTGCGGTAGATAACACTTTCTGTACACCCGTTTTGCAACAACCACTCAAATTTGGTGCAGACCTCATTATTTATTCTTCAACCAAATATATTGATGGTCAGGGGCGTGCCTTGGGCGGTGCGGTTGTTGGTAAAGACAAGTTGGTCGAAGAAATTAACAGTGTTATTCGTACCTTGGGTAATTCATTAAGTCCATTTAATGCATGGATTTTCTTAAAAGGCCTGGAAACATTAAGCCTGCGTATGAAAGCGCATTGTGCCAGCGCACAAAAACTTGCAGAGTGGCTAGATGCACATCCAAAAGTCGAAAAAGTGTATTATGCGGGACTGCCACATCACGTAGGGCATGAACTTGCGAAAAGGCAACAGTCTGGTTTTGGGGGTGTTGTATCGTTTGTAGTGAAAGGTGAGCGTGAAGGCGCTTGGACTGTAATTGATAATACACGCTTTTTGTCGATTACCAGTAACTTGGGTGACGTAAAGTCGACTATTACTCATCCTGCAACAACATCGCATGGCCGTATGAGCCCAGAAGCCAAACAAGCAGCAGGCATCAGCGAAGGTTTAATTCGTGTTTCTGTTGGCTTGGAAGATATTGATGATATTATTCGCGACATCGAGCGCGGTTTAGACCTTATTTAAAACGATAGATCATTTGTTCGGAGATTTTTATGAACATTAATATGTTGATGCAGCAAGCTCAGCGCATGCAAAAAGAAGTGGAAAACAACATTAAAAAAGCCAAAGAAGAACTTGCGCAAACTGAAGTGCATGCAGAAGCGGGTGGTGGTTTAGTGAAAGTGACTATGACTTGCCGTAATGTAGTGAAACGTATCGAAATTAATCCTGAATTGTTGCAAGACGATGCAGACATGATTGAAGATTTGATTGCAGCTGCAATGAATGATGCAGCACGTCAGGCTGAAGCAATTTCTGAAGAGAAAATGAAGTCTGCAAACTCTGGTATGGGCTTGCCACCTGGCTTGGCAGGTTTATTCTAAGGAACGGCGTATGTTTAGTGATCGTTTTGATCAACTGGTACAAGCGCTGCGCATTTTGCCAAGTGTTGGGCCTAAATCGGCTCAACGCATGGCATTGCACCTGATTATGAAAAATAGAGAAGGTGCAGTCGGTTTGGCTCATGCTTTGAATGAAGCCACCAGCTATATTCACGAATGTTCGATTTGCCATTCATTAACTGAAGATGAAGTCTGCAATATTTGTGCCTCACATGATCGGGATGCACATTTGCTGTGTGTCGTGGAATCTCCGGCCGATGTGATGGCCATTGAGCAAAGCGGTAGTTTTCGTGGCAAATACCATGTCTTAGGTGGGCATTTATCGCCTTTAGATGGTATTGGCCCAGATGAAATTGGCATTCCGTACTTGGTACAGCGTTTGAGTGATGGCAATATTACCGAAGTGATTTTAGCCACCAATGCAACTGTGGAAGGTCAGGCAACGGCGCACTATTTGGTCGAAGCCACAAAGCATTTACCTGTGCAGATGACGCGGATTGCGCAAGGCGTACCGCAAGGTGGCGAGCTTGAATATGTCGATAGTCATACTCTAAGTCAAGCTGTGCATAATCGGATGCGAATGAAATAAGCATCTTGGTGCTTATTTCATGTGAATGATCATTTAAAGTATTTGCTTGAATTCACATAGAGTAAAAACTCAAATTAAGATAAAAAAACGATAAAAAAATCTAGAAAATATCTGTATTGACTTAAAAATAAGATAAAAAAGTAAAATACCGATTATATTTTTATAGCTAAACGCTATTTAATGTTTAAAATGAAACTCTAGAGAGTGCAGTCTATCTGGTCGCTATGTTCCAATTTATTCACCAACAAAAAGATTTTGAAAATGTCTTGGCATTAATGAGTCAAAACAGCATCTATGGTTTAGATACCGAGTTTATTAAGGTCGATACGCTTTGGCCTAAATTGGGTGTATTCCAAATTAATGTCAATAATCAGGTCTATTTACTAGATGGCACTTCGCTCAATTTGACTGCTTTTTGGGAAAAACTGTTTCAGGCGCAGCAAAATATTTTTCATGCCTGCGGTGAAGATATTGATTTAATTTATCATTATGCACAGCAAAAAAACTTAGATAATGTTTTTGATACGCAGGTCGGCATGTCATTTTTAGGACATGGCTTGCAAGTCAGCTATCAAAACGCTTTAAAAACTATGCTGAATGTTGATATTGATAAAGGGCAGACTCGTTCAGACTGGCTGGCACGTCCCTTATCCGATGAGCAATTGAATTATGCGGCCAATGATGTGCTGTATTTAATGCAGTTGGCAGACAAAGTACAAAGTGATTTAAAACAGCAGCATTTACTCGATTTTGTGCAGGAAGATTGCCGTCATCTAACTCAGGAAATTGGTGAAGAAACACCAATTGAGCTGCTGTATCAAGATATTGGTAATTACCGTCATTCACGTCGTCAGCTTATGCAATTGCAGCAATTGGCTGTTTGGCGTGAACAAATGGTCAAGGCGCTGAATCAGCCACGTAGTTTTATTTTGCGTAATTCTAGTATGTTGGATTTAGTTGAAAAAAATCCACGTAATTCATTCCAACTGAGTGGAATTAAAGATTTACGTCCGCATATTGTGCGTGAGCATGGTAAAACTATTTTGGATTTAATCAAATACCTGCCTGATCAATCTCAATGGCCACTGCGTTTAGCCCGTCCAATCCGCCATTCCTCTAAAGATGTCAGTGATAATATGGATCGGGTGATTCAGGCTGCGGTTCAGGAAACTCAAATTCCGAAAGAAGTGTTGTTGCGTAAAAAGTGGCTGAATGCTTTGTATCAGCATGTGGTATTTCATAACGATGAACAAGACCTACCAAATTACTTGTTGGGCTGGCGTTATGAATTGCTGACCAAGCCGTTAATTGACGTGTTGCATGCCGATGAGCGCTATTTGTCTGGTCAAATGAAAGTGGCTGAATAAAGACATTTCTGTAATAAACATGCCGTCAACCTTGCACATCCATACAAACTTAGACCAATGCGTTAATAATGGTTAATGTATCTCGGTTTTTTTTGTTGTATCCTTTGCCTGAGTTTTTAGAGTTTTGTTGTTTATGCACTGTTCAATTTATAAATCGAGCAAAAAAGATGAGATGTATTTGTACATCGCCCGTCCTGAGCAAACTGAAGAGTTTAATCCACTAGATGCCTTACCCGAAGCAATGCGCAGCGCATTTGGTCGTGCGACTTTTGTGATGGATTTACAATTGTCTGAAAGCCGTAAATTGGCGCGTGTGAATGTTTTACACGTTATGGATTCAATTCAAACTCGTGGTTTCTTTATTCAAGTACCGCCAGAAGGTTTAATTAATCGAAATGCCGTAGAACCAGAAGGTTTACGCGGTGCATAACTTTTGTTCAGGAGTTGAGAAATGAATAGTGTTATGACTGCGTTGGCATCAATTCCTGAAACTGCAATTGCGATTGCTGTTTACTTGCTTGGTAGCACCATCATTTTGTGGTGCTGGTATGCAATTGCCAAGCGTTTGCCAAATCCATTGGGTGGCATTACTTGGATTATGCTGTTTGCGATTTTACTAACGCCAACTGTATCTGAAGGCAGTAACGCGGCACTTGCTCCTGCCATTTTTGGACTTCTTTTTGGTGTATTGACCAAAGAAATGCCATTGGTTTGGGCAAATTTATCTGCCATTTTATTTGTGATCGGTCTTGGCTTATTGATCGGTTATTTTTGGTCTAAATACCGTTTAAAACAAAGCGCTTTTACTGCCAAGAAAAAGACCTCACCACTGTAACTAAAAAAAATTAAGGTAAAATCATGTCTGTTGATGCACAACAATTCTCTGGTACAGATCAGTACATTGCGACTGATAGCTTAAAACTTGCGGTGAAAGCCGCACGTGCGCTGCAAAAACCGTTGCTGGTTAAAGGAGAGCCGGGTACAGGTAAAACCTTATTGGCTGAGCAAGTTGCTCAAAGTTTAGGTTTGAAACTGATTACCTGGCACATTAAATCGACCACCAAAGCGCAGCAAGGCTTGTATGAATACGATGCGGTGTCACGTTTACGTGATAGCCAATTAGGCGATGACCGTGTTTATGATATTAAAAACTACATTAAGCCTGGAAAGTTGTGGGAAGCATTTACCAGCGAAGAACGCTGTGTATTGTTGATTGATGAAATTGACAAGGCAGATATCGAATTTCCAAACGACTTGTTGCATGAACTTGATAAAATGTCATTTTATGTTTATGAAACGGGTGAAACGATTACTGCAACACAACGTCCGATTGTAATCATCACCTCAAATAATGAAAAAGAACTCCCAGACGCTTTTTTACGTCGTTGTTTCTTCCATTATATTGATTTCCCTGATGAAGCTACGATGCGCGATATTATCGATGTGCATTTTCCAAATATTTCAGGTACTTTGGTATCCGAAGCTTTGCAAGTATTCTTTAAACTACGCCAAGTTCCGGGTCTTAAGAAACCACCATCGACCTCTGAATTGATTGACTGGCTCAGCTTGCTCATGGCAGATGACATGCCAGAAGACATTTTGCGTAATAGCGATAAAAGCAAGGCCATTCCTCCTTTATATGGTGCGCTCATTAAAAACGAACAAGATGTGCAATTGCTTGAGCGTTTAGCCTTTATGTCACGCCGTTAAGGAGTACATCGCCATGTTCGTGCGCTTGTTTTACACCTTGCGTCGTTACGGTGTGCCTGTGAGCACACGTGAATTGATTGACTTAAATCAAGCAGTGGCTTCAGGTTTGGTGTTTGCAGATCAGGACGAGTTCTATCAATTAGTCAAAATGGTCATGGTCAAAGATGAGCGATTCTTTGACAAATTTGACCGTGCCATGAAAGATTATTTTGATGGTATTTCAACATTTGATCTAGATGATTTGCTGAACCAAGTTCATCAATTACCCAAAGACTGGTTTGATTTAGAGTTGCTTGAAAAGCATCTTACGCCAGAGCAGCGTGAAGAACTGAAAAAAGCAGGATCATTAGAAGAACTGATGAAAATGCTAGAAGAGCGCTTGCGTGAACAGCATAAAAAGCATCAGGGTGGCAACCGTATGATTGGTACGGGTGGCACATCACCTTTTGGGGCTTATGGTGATCATCCAGAAGGTGTGCGTATTGGTGGGCCAGGACGTAAGCGTTCTGCAGTTAAAGTCTGGGAGCAGCGTCAATACCGCAATTTGGATGATGAGCAGATTTTAGGTACACGGCAAATGCAATTGGCTTTGCGCCGTTTACGCAAGTTTGCCCGTCAAGGTGCAGCGGAAGAGCTAGATATAGATGGCACCATCCGTGAAACAGCAAAGCAGGGCATTTTAGATGTGCAACTGGTTCCCGAACGCCGCAATCGTGTCAAAGTATTGATGCTATTTGATGTAGGCGGCTCTATGGATGCTCACATTGCCCAATGTGAAAAACTGTTTAGCGCAGCTAAAACTGAATTTAAAACCCTCGAATATTTTTATTTCCATAACTGCTTATATGACTATGTTTGGAAAGACAATTTGCGTCGTAGCAGTACCCGTATGAACACGTGGGATTTATTGAATACCTATGGACGCGACTATCGGGTAATTGTGGTGGGTGATGCCAGTATGGCACCTTACGAGTTAAATTCGATTGGTGGTTCGGTGGAGTATATGAATGATGAAGCAGGGCAAGTTTGGTTACAGCGTCTGCGTCAGCATTTTGAAAAAACCGCATGGCTCAACCCAGAGCAGGAAGGTTATTGGCAATACACCCATACTATTGGTTTAATTAAACAAATTTTTGAACATCATATGTATCCAATGACTTTAAAAGGCATTGAAGATATGACTAAATATTTGGCGCGTTAAGCGTCATTTTCGTCAATATCACTCAACTATTGAGTGATTGTTAGGCGAAGACTAAGTAAGTACAGACACGATAGGCAACGTGAATTTCAATCTGAGGGGATCGATATGGATCATCAAATCAATGGCATCGCATTACCGAATGAAGAAGGTTTTTTCGGGCAATATGGCGGGCAGTTTATTCCACCGCATTTAAAAGAAGCCATGGATGAAATTAACGTTGCTTATGAGGAAATTCGTAAAACGGTAGAATTTCAGAATGAATTAAAAGATTTGTTTACTCACTATGTTGGTCGCCCAAGTCCTTTATTCTATGCCAAGCGTTTATCTGAACAGTTAGGTGGTGCGCAAATTTATTTAAAGCGTGAAGATTTAAACCATACTGGCGCACATAAAATTAACCATTGTTTGGGCGAGGCATTACTGGCCAAATATATGGGTAAAACCAAAGTCATTGCCGAAACAGGTGCAGGGCAGCACGGAGTAGCCTTGGCGACGGCATGTGCGTTGGTGGGTATTCCGTGTGAAATTCACATGGGACAGGTCGATATTGAAAAAGAACACCCGAATGTGGTGAAAATGAAAATTCTAGGTGCCAACCTGATTTCAGTAACCCGCGGCACAGCCACTTTAAAAGATGCAGTGGACAGCGCTTTTGAAGAATATTTAAAAGACCCAAAAAACTTTATTTATGCGATTGGTTCTGTGGTTGGGCCACACCCATTTCCAAAAATGGTGCGTGATTTCCAATCTATTATTGGTGATGAAATTAAACTACAAAGCCAAGAGCGTTTTGGTGTAAACCCAGATTATATCGTCGCGTGTGTGGGTGGTGGTTCAAACGCAGTGGGTGCATTTACTGCTTTCTTAAATGATGCAGAAGTGAAACTTGTGGGTGTTGAACCTGCAGGGCATGGTTTAGATACAGATCAACACTCTGCAACTCTAACTTTGGGTAAACCAGGCCAGCTTCACGGTATGGCGTGTTATGTACTTGAAGATGAACATGGTGAGCCATTGCCAGTGCACTCTATTGCCTCTGGTTTGGACTATCCGGGTGTAGGGCCACAACATAGCTTCTTAAAAGACATTGGTCGTGTGGAATATTCAACAGCGACAGACCAAGAATGTCTTGATGCCTTTATGACCTTGTCACGTGTAGAAGGTATTGTACCTGCATTAGAAAGTTCACATGCGGTGGCATGGGCATTACGTGAAGCACCTAAAATGGCGAAAGATGTGAAAATTGTAGTGAATCTTTCAGGTCGTGGCGACAAAGACTCTGACTATGTGGCAGAGAAACTTGGTCTAAACTAATTACTTGGCCTATTAAAAACGCCTAAACTTTTAAAGTTTAGGCGTTTTTGTTTGGGTAATTTTTTAGAAGGCTAACGCTTAGCTCGCAATATATTGTTGTAGTTGGTCAATCAGTTTACGTTGATCATCCATAGTGGCTTTTACCAAGTCACCAATTGAAACTAGCCCCACTAATTGTTCATTTTCCAAAACAGGTAAGTGACGTAAGTGGTGATCAGTAATCAGGCTTAGACATTCTTCAACACTGGTGTTTTTGGTTACAGTCAAAACTTTTGCCGTCATAATTTCGCTCACCGTCGTGCCTTTAGAGGTTCGCTCCATCAAAATGACTTTACGGGTGTAATCACGTTCAGACAATATGCCAACCACATGCTGGTTTTGATCGGTCACTACCAAAGCACCAATACCTTTATCTGCCATGAGGCTAATTGCTTCTAAAACGGTTGCTTCTGGGTGGATTGTGTAAATTTCGTGATGTGCTTTATCTTGTAAAACGTGAGTTACCTTGGTCATATTATGTGTCCTATTTTGTTGTTTATTGTTTGACTTTTAAAGTAACGTGAATTGTAAAAATTGCAAATACTTTAGAGTCACAATCGTTGATTTTTACGTCAATTCTATCCTGTTTAGATTTAAGCAATATTTAAAATGGGCTGATTAAAAAAGAAATGTTTCATTTGCGATGTGGTCAATTTTATCTTTTGACTCGATGAACCATACAGCGTAGGGGTAACATTTAAACGGGTGAGCGTAGGCAATAAAAAGGTTTCAAAATCCTGTGCAGAAATTTTGCGTGGGCTGTATTGTGGCCAGTGTTTTGCTGCATATTTATTGGCTTGAACCGCATTTAACCAAAAAGGGAAAATATAATCATCGTGATCTGAACTCATTGCCCAGCCTTGATGATACAGCCCCCAAAGTACACCACAATACATCATTGATTTTAATAGTGTAATTTTAAGAAAAAAGTCCTTGGGTAAGGGCTGAAGTTGGCTAATCTGATTCATAATCAAGTAGTGTTGTAAAATTTGGCTATATTGTAAAAAGAATTGATGAATATACCGTTTAAGCTTTGCGTAAAATCGTAAACAAATATGTATGAAATATAAATTGAAAAAATAGGGTCAAAAAAAACGCCACCTAAGTGACGTTTTATTATGCTTGCATGGTGGCCATGTTTTGCCAATACTGCGCTTTAAGTGAATCACGTTCTACACGGAAGCCTTGATAATACAGTTCTGCCAAGAACATTGCTGCTTTACCATGTCCTGCGCGTGCAGCCTCTTCCAGTTGTTTAACAGCGTCTTGGAAGTTCATTTGTGAATGAATGGTGTTTACCGCATTTGCATAAACATGCTCTAAGTCATGATGAGAGATTGCTTGAATCATATTAAACTCCTTATTCTAATTATGATTACTTATATAAGCCTACCTTTTAGGCTTCATATCAATTTAACGCTTTAATGTTAAACTAATATTACAATTCGTTTGAATTGTCAAATAATTATCGGGTCTATTTTTCTTATTTCAAGTTTACATGATTAAACATTGATCAGGTTTCTTTTTGATTACTATAAAGCTGTAAGCACAGAAAAAAGGAGAATAACATGACAAATACGATAGACGGGTTTGCTTTTGATGTACCTCCACTGGCAACACAAATTGTGGATTTGGCGCACCATCACCGTAAAAAATTAGATGAAGCGATTTTTCGGCGTGATGTGCATTTGGGTGAATATTGCTTGGCACAACGCAAACGTGTCGCAGATTTTGCCAAGACATTAGATAGGGAAGACCGTATCGCATTTTATCGTGCTTATGATGGTGAGCTGCTGCGCATAGCAGATGAAGATGAGTTACATCCTGCAGAGGCAGAAGCAGGACTAAGCATTTTTGCTATTTTCCTTGTACTGGCCATCATTGCTTTGGTTTTATACTTTGCTGTGATTCGCGGAACAATCGGTTAGTAAAGAGTGACGTTATTATAAATCAGGCTCAATTTTTACCGTGACGGTACAGTAAAAATTGAGCTGTTTAACTTGTGCATCGAACAAGCGCAGCCTACACTAGCGCTATTAGAGGTAGGTCATGCACAACGCAATTCAAAAAACTATTCAATTTATTTCTCAACTTAAACTCGAGCAAATTTATAACATTCTGATTGTAGTGATTATCTGCATCATCTTTGTTTTGGCGAGTTTTGCACTTTATCGCCCAGTTGGTGTGCAACAGTTTCATAATGTGCAGCGTCTTGCACAGCAATCTATATATGCCAACACTCAAGACATGGCGATGCTTTTATTGCAGCAACCACAAATTCGTTATGTGCATTATTTAAAGTTGATGCAGGCACACCAAGTTGAAAAAGACCGTGCTCAACAACTGCCTGCTTTGGCACAAGAGTAAACTCAGCAAGTCCACTCTTATGTGTTCGTATTCAAAGTTTTGCAGCTAATATTCTGAAAAGCTTAGTTCATCATGGGTTGCGTACTTGTATTTTTAGCTTGAACTGTTTTGGGCAAAAGGTTTTGTTGTAGCATTTTTTCCAATGTTGTTTTGTCTAAGTGCTCACTGACAATGATCAAGGTTAAACGGTCTGGGTGTATATGCTTTTGCAGCGCACGGTGCACATCTTCAGCACTAATATTTGCCACTTGCTGCGCATAATCACCTAAGTAATTAGCAGGTAACTGATAAAAACCAATATGCCCAAGTTGCGCATTAATATTGGCATTGCTGCTGTATTGATTCGGAAAAGCGCGGATTAAACCCGCCTTGGTTTCTTGCAGTTGTTTAGCATCTATCGGTTGTTGTACAAAATTAATCAGTGCTTGATGCGCTACTTGAATGCTTTCAAGCAACTGATCTTGACGCGTAGCATAGCCTATGCTAAATAATCCAGTCGCTTGAGTAAAACGAAACGAACTACTGACAGCATACGTTAGACCACGTTTTACCCGTAATTCTTTCATTAAAATTGAGTTGAAACCGCCACTGCCTAACATTCGATTGGCAATTTCCAAAGCTAAATAATCAGGGTCATCACGAGTGGTCGCTAGCTGTGCGATACTGACATGCGCTTGTTGTGAGCGGTATGGAATATGCTGAATGTTAAATGTGCTTGCAGCTACGGGTAGGGGCAGTGCGGCGGCGGCTTCACCTTGTGCTATATGTAAGCTGATACGATTCGCCAATTTTTCTGCTTCTTTTAAATTTAATTTGCCTGTAATGGCAATATTCATATTCTGCGCAACTAAAAACTGATCTCTAAATTTCTGTAAATGTTGGGGTTGAATCCGTTTAATGCTGCCATTGGTTCCTGTAATCGGTTCAGCGTAGGGATGTTTAGCATAAATTGCACGATACAGACGAATATTCATTAAACGGCTTGGGTTTTCTCGAAGTTGTTTTTGACCAATTTGAGTATTGGATACAACACGCTGAATATTTGAGGGTTCAAAGGTTGCGTGTTTTAACAGCGCGAGCATCATTTCAACGGCAAGGTGCATTTTATCTGGGTCAGACAGCGTTCTTAGACGCACCACAAGCATATCCCGATATGCTGTTGCACTAAACCGAGCACCAACGTTTTCAAAAGTGCTTGCAACCTCTTGTGCAGTATATCGTGGCGTACCTTCATCTATAAGTTGCGCTGCCATATTGGCAAGCCCATACAGCCCAGATTCAACTTCGCCATCTCGTGCGGAACCCGCATTAAAGGTCAATTGAATATCTACCATTGGTAATGCAGTATTTTCTACAAATAGGCTACGTGCTTGTTTTCGAGTTCTAAAATCGTGTACCTGTGGTGCGTGGGCATTTGGTAATTCATTCACCGCATTTAAGCTGTGCAATAGATTTTGTGATTGTAAAGGTGCAACCAAACTGGTTTCTGAAAACTCATGTGGCGCAGTTGTGGCAACATCTATTTCCATCGCGAATGTGGCAAATGGCACGCTAAGTCCTAAGGTGAAAATAAAAGAATGAAATACACGATTTTTCATGAATATGACCGTTTAAGGATTAGCGTTTGTGGTGCTATTTTTAGGTAGTAAATATAGCGTGCTCAGGTTGTCTTTAATCAAGTAATGCCTAGCAACCCGTTGCAGGTCTTCTGCGGTAATTGCCTGAAATTGTTGTGGTAGTGCATCCATTAATTTATGGTTTAAACCATTCACTTCTAAGTTGCCAATCATGCGAGCCTGTCCTGCAAGATCATCCTGACTATAAACCCAATTGGCAATAAACTTAGTGATCACTCGTTCAATTTCTTTTTGCTGTACAAGTTCTTGTTTGAGCAACTCAATTTCTTGCTGAATAGCTGCTTGCGCCTCATTTAACTCAATGCCTGCTGCGGGTAACGCAGAAATACTAAATAAACTATCGCCACGTTGGTATGGGTCGTAACTGATGCTGACTGAGGTTAAGACTTTATGTTCCCGCACTAAGCGCTGTTCGAAACGTGAAGTAATGCCACCATCCAATAGTTGTTTAATAATGCTAAGCGCATAGGCATCTTGAGGTTTTTTGACTGTAGCTAAAGAGCCGACATTCCAAGCCATATATAAGTTAGGTACTTGTACGGAGCTATTCAGCTCCATGTGACGATAACCCAACTGCTCAAACTCTAAAACATCATTACGTGGTGGAAGAGGAGCGGCATCAATATCGCCAAAGTATTTTTGCACTTGCAACAAGGCGGCTTGGGTTTCCACATCACCCACAATTACTAAAATTGCATTATTGGGGCGATACCATTTTTTGTACCAGTCTTTTAAATCCTGCAATTGAATATTTTGCAGGTTTTTCATGTGCCCAATAATTGGTTGGCGATAATGGCTAGTCGGATAAGCAATCCATTTAAAGCGTTCAAATGCCAAAGCTCGAGGATTATCATCGGTACGTTGGCGCCGTTCTTCCATTACCACTCGAATTTCCGGTTCAAAATCTTGCTGGCGTAGTAATAGGTTACTCATTCTATCCGCTTCAAGTTCTAGGGCTAAAGGAAAATAGGCTTTGGGATAGAGTTGATAATATTGGGTGTAATTTGTGAAAGTAGATGCATTGACACTACCACCATAAATACGACTTAAACGGGTGAATTCATCATTCGGGACTTTGGCTGTACCTTTAAACATCATGTGTTCTAAAACATGTGAAATGCCCAAAAGGTTGCCAGACTCATCACTACTACCAACCTTGTACCAAATTTGTGTCATTACCATCGGTGCACGGTGATCTTCACGAATAATCACTTTTAAGCCATTACTCAGCGTGGTTTCAAAGCTTGGCTGTCTGGTTTGAATAGGCGTATCTGCGTGACTCATTGAAAGTGCTGCACTGAAGAGCAAAAGACAAACAGACTTAATAGGCAATCGGAACATGGCAGCAAGTTTAGCAACAGTTGTAACCCTATCTTTCAGAAATTAAAGCGCAAAGGCAAGGCCTGCTTGCTGCAATTTTGTATGTGGCTATGTGATTGCAATGCAAAGTAAAAGCGTTTGGTTTATGATAGAATCCGATTTTTTAACGCAATGCTTTACAAGGATTCGGCATGCAACAGCAATCTAATGGGCAAAATAAATTTTTGATTGATGCTGATATCGGAGATGATGATGTCACGTTACCAAACTTACCTGCGGTAAATGTTCCGATTGTTGAAACAACACCTGTACAAGCAGAAGTTTCTGAACCTGTCGCTGCAGATGACTCTGCTATGACTGAAACGCCAGCAAAAGGTGGTTTTTTCAGTCGTATGAAAGAAGGTCTGACCAAAACCCGTAAAAACTTTGCCGATGGTATGGTCAATATTCTGATTGGCGGTAAAGAAATTGATGACGAGTTATTGGAAGAAGTTGAAGAACAGCTTCTGGTTGCAGATATTGGTGTAGATGCGACCAAAACGATTATTGCCAATTTGACTGAACGTACTGCGCGTGGCGATCTGATTTATTCACATTCTTTATATAAAGCACTACAAGAAGAATTGGTGGCTTTGCTTGCACCACGCGTAAAACCATTACATATTGACCCGAATAAAACACCGTATGTAATTTTAGTCGTGGGTGTAAATGGTGTAGGTAAAACGACAACCATTGGTAAACTGGCAAAACGCCTACAAGGTGAAGGTAAAAAAGTTATGCTGGCGGCAGGTGATACTTTCCGTGCAGCAGCGACTGAGCAATTACAAATTTGGGGCGAACGTAACGATGTTGCTGTAGTTGCACAGGGTCACGGTGCAGACAGTGCTTCAGTTATTTTTGATGCTTTTGAGAGTGCACGAGCTAAAGGTATTGATGTGCTGATTGCAGATACCGCAGGTCGTTTGCACAATAAAAGTAACCTGATGCAAGAATTGACCAAAGTAAAACGTGTGATGCAAAAAATTGATGCAACAGCACCGCATGAAGTGATGTTGGTGGTTGATGCAGGCACAGGTCAAAATGCCATTAACCAAGTTGAAATGTTTGATGAAGCAGTAGGCTTGACAGGAATTACCATCACTAAGCTAGATGGTACCGCAAAAGGCGGTGTGTTATTTAACATTGCAAGTCGTACGCATGTGCCTATTCGTTTTATTGGTGTCGGTGAAAAAATTGATGACTTGCGTCCATTCTCAGCAAAATCATTTGTAGCAGCACTTTTTGAAACCGAGAAATAAGAATCTTAGAAACAAGATTTTTGAACACATAGTATAAAATGCTATGTGTTTCACATAAACTCCGCAAAATGCGGAGTTTGTTGTTTTTAGCGGGTTTAAGTGTTGTAAAAAGCAACATCTAAAAAATACGAATGTGAATAAATCCACAGGAGTCTATATAGAATAAGAAAAAATATTCGCTTGTTTTAATTGATTTTTTGGGGAAGTTAAAATGACATTGCTAAATAAAATTGGTCATGTGCTTACAGCAGATATCACCAAAGATTTTAAACTCAAGAAAAAACCAATTCAGGATGGCCTTGAGCTAACTTTCATTGATCAATTAAAAAAACGCCGTAGTATTTATGCTTTAGGAAAACGTATTCATTATAGTCAAACCTATATGACTGAGTTAATTCAGGAAGCGGTGCGTAGTTGTCCATCTGCACATCATTCACAAAGTACACGTGTGGTGATCTTATTTTCTGAATCACATCAAAAATTTTGGAGCATTGTGCAGGACGTACAGCGTCAATTGGTACCCGAACAGATTTTTGCAGGTACGAAAATGAAAATTGAACAATGTGCTGCTGCTTTTGGTACGGTACTGTTTTATGAAGATCAGCAAGTGATTCGTCAGTTACAAAAGAAAGTACCCTTTAATGCAGCAGAGTTTCCAATTTGGTCTGAGCAAACTTCAGGCATGGCGCAGTTTGCGGTGTGGACGGCTTTAGCTGACTCAGGTATTGGCGCATCACTACAACACTATAACCCGAACATAGATCTTGCTGTGGCTGCTCATTTTGATATTCCTGATACTTGGTTGCTGCGTTCACAACTTGTTTTTGGCTCAATTGAAGAACAAGTGCCTGAACGTAGTCATGCACATTATCAAAATCAATTCAAAATTTATGCTTAAACTCATTTGTTTATCATATTGATTTAAATTGAAATAAATTTCTTTTATAGTGATGGTCAGTGTGTTCTATAGGAGCTTGATTTACTAAAGTAGTGCAAACTATTTTGGGGTAATCAGCAGGTATTTGGTAACTTTATAAAACTATAATCGTTCTATACATAAAACACACTGTCGTATTTTTTGTAATGTTTATGCTAAATAAACTGCTTAATATTGCTGTATCAGTGAGTTGCTACCAAAATTCTTAAGAGGAATAAAAAATGTCATTTTTAAATCAATTAGAAAAACGCCGTTCAATCTACGCTATTGGAAAAAATGTTCCTGTAGATCAAGCAACGATTGAAAACACAATCAAGCAAGCGGTTCGTTTGAGTCCATCAGCATTTAACTCACAGTCTTCACGTGTAGTGACTTTATACGGTGCATCACATACTCAGTTCTGGAATATTGTTTTAGAAACTTTACGCAAAATGGTTCCTGCAGAAGCTTTTGCAAATACCGAAGCAAAAATTAACAGCTTTGCTGCAGGTTTTGGTACAGCATTGTTCTACGAAGATCAAAATGTTGTAAAAGCCTTGCAAGAGCAGTTCCCACTTTATGCAGATAACTTCCCAGTTTGGTCAGAACATTCAACTGGTATTGCTCAAGTTGCAGTATGGACTGCATTAGCTGAAATCAATGTAGGTGCATCATTACAGCACTACAACCCAATTGTAGATGAAGAAGTGGCACAAACTTTTGAAATTCCTGCGAATTGGAAGCTACGTGGCCAATTGGTATTCGGTTCAATTGAAGCACCTGCAGGCGAAAAAACATTTATGGATGATGCAGAGCGTTTTAAAACTTTTAACTAAGCTTTAAGCCTTTTCAATCCATAAGTAAAAGTAGGGTGATCATTCATCCTACTTTTTTATTTTTAAGCATTGTCAAAAATATGAATGGAATGTAAGGGGGATTTAAAAGTCACATTTACATGAAAATTACAGGGATTACTTGCTGTCATAAAACTGTCATTTATACATTGCATAGTGCAATCAAACTTTCATAAATGATATCGAGTGAAAAATGACGTTAAAACTTGGTGTGGCGGGTCTAGCATTAATGGCTTGCAGTTCAGTATTTTCAGCAGTCACTATTTCTGTTCCTGAAGAAATTAAATTGCTGGCTGTGAATGATCAGGAAGTACGAGCAGGCTTATTCCGTTCTGCGCAACAAGTGAAAGTGAATGCAGGCGAAAATACAATTAACTTGCGTTATCAGCAATATTTTGAACATCATAATGGCGCACACGATATTTTAAAATCGGGTGTGATTCAGCTTAAAACACCAGTGTTGCAAGATGGTGAGAACTATCGACTCGTTTTAGTGAATCCACCAAAAGACTTTGAAGCAGCTAAAGAATTTAAAGATCAACCGACTGTGGGCTTATATAATCAAAAAAATCAATTATTGGTTCAACAAACGGGTGCTAAAGCAAGCACAGGTTCGTGGTTAAGTGGTAGTTTGTTTGGCAAAACCGTAGATGCAACTGATCATACGCAAGCACCGGCCAATCAACCTGCGGCTGTTTATACAACTGCCGCTGTCTTAGCTACAGAAAACACACCTTCAGTTAAGACTGCACAGAAGCCACAAGGCAAAGAACAGCAACTTATACAAATTTGGCAGCAGGCCAATAAGGCTGAGCGACAAAAATTTATGTCGTGGCTTGCAGAACAGGCAAACTAATTTAAATTTACAACCAGTTCAACAGAACTGGTTGTTTTCTACTATGGGCTAAAAAGAATTTATTTGAAAAACCAATTCAAATCACATAAAAATTTAACCTAAAAGAAGAAATACATGATAAAACTATTAAATACGCCTAAAGTTTAGGCGAGTGATACTTTTTTTCAAAAAAACCTAAAAAACATATTGCGTCTATTTGAAAACTGTATAGAATACGCAGCACACCAACGCAACGTTGTTTGAGTTGGGCTGTTATTGACGAAATAACAGCAAGATCATTAAGAGATTATGAAGAACAACTTGTGTGGATTTTTACTGATTGATTGATCGAAATATTATCATTGATTGATTGGTTTAAATTACTCGAAGTTTATTTGAGCGAAATTTAAGTCAGAAAATTGATGAGCCAGATTTGGAAGTTTAGATTAAAACTTCAAAATGATTTTAACTGAAGAGTTTGATCATGGCTCAGATTGAACGCTGGCGGCAGGCTTAACACATGCAAGTCGAGCGGGCGAGGTTGCTTCGGTAACTGAGCTAGCGGCGGACGGGTGAGTAATGCTTAGGAATCTGCCTATTAGTGGGGGACAACATTCCGAAAGGAATGCTAATACCGCATACGTCCTACGGGAGAAAGCAGGGGATCATTTGACCTTGCGCTAATAGATGAGCCTAAGTCGGATTAGCTAGTTGGTGGGGTAAAGGCCTACCAAGGCGACGATCTGTAGCGGGTCTGAGAGGATGATCCGCCACACTGGGACTGAGACACGGCCCAGACTCCTACGGGAGGCAGCAGTGGGGAATATTGGACAATGGGGGGAACCCTGATCCAGCCATGCCGCGTGTGTGAAGAAGGCCTTTTGGTTGTAAAGCACTTTAAGCGAGGAGGAGGCTCTCTTGGTTAATACCTGAGAAGAGTGGACGTTACTCGCAGAATAAGCACCGGCTAACTCTGTGCCAGCAGCCGCGGTAATACAGAGGGTGCGAGCGTTAATCGGATTTACTGGGCGTAAAGCGCGCGTAGGTGGCTAATTAAGTCAAATGTGAAATCCCCGAGCTTAACTTGGGAATTGCATTCGATACTGGTTGGCTAGAGTATGGGAGAGGATGGTAGAATTCCAGGTGTAGCGGTGAAATGCGTAGAGATCTGGAGGAATACCGATGGCGAAGGCAGCCATCTGGCCTAATACTGACACTGAGGTGCGAAAGCATGGGGAGCAAACAGGATTAGATACCCTGGTAGTCCATGCCGTAAACGATGTCTACTAGCCGTTGGGGGATTTGATCCTTTAGTGGCGCAGCTAACGCGATAAGTAGACCGCCTGGGGAGTACGGTCGCAAGACTAAAACTCAAATGAATTGACGGGGGCCCGCACAAGCGGTGGAGCATGTGGTTTAATTCGATGCAACGCGAAGAACCTTACCTGGCCTTGACATAGTAGAAACTTTCCAGAGATGGATTGGTGCCTTCGGGAATCTACATACAGGTGCTGCATGGCTGTCGTCAGCTCGTGTCGTGAGATGTTGGGTTAAGTCCCGCAACGAGCGCAACCCTTTTCCTTACTTGCCAGCATTTCGGATGGGAACTTTAAGGATACTGCCAGTGACAAACTGGAGGAAGGCGGGGACGACGTCAAGTCATCATGGCCCTTACGGCCAGGGCTACACACGTGCTACAATGGTCGGTACAAAGGGTTGCTACACAGCGATGTGATGCTAATCTCAAAAAGCCGATCGTAGTCCGGATCGCAGTCTGCAACTCGACTGCGTGAAGTCGGAATCGCTAGTAATCGCGGATCAGAATGCCGCGGTGAATACGTTCCCGGGCCTTGTACACACCGCCCGTCACACCATGGGAGTTTGTTGCACCAGAAGTAGGTAGTCTAACCGCAAGGAGGACGCTTACCACGGTGTGGCCGATGACTGGGGTGAAGTCGTAACAAGGTAGCCGTAGGGGAACCTGCGGCTGGATCACCTCCTTAACGAAAGATTGACGATTGGTAAGAATCCACAACAAGTTGTTCTTCATGACGATGTATCTGAGGGTCT
This sequence comes from Acinetobacter sp. A2, assembly GCF_048537555.1. Taxonomy (NCBI): domain Bacteria; kingdom Pseudomonadati; phylum Pseudomonadota; class Gammaproteobacteria; order Moraxellales; family Moraxellaceae; genus Acinetobacter; species Acinetobacter sp. A2. The sequence continues at coordinate 1,475,705 of NZ_CP183239.1, read as the reverse complement.
GTAGCTCAGTTGGTTAGAGCACACGCTTGATAAGCGTGGGGTCACAAGTTCAAGTCTTGTCAGACCCACCACTACTGACGACGCAAGAGATTGCAGAGTAAACGGAAATCAGAAACATTGACTTATTGATAAGCTGGGGACTTAGCTTAGTTGGTAGAGCGCCTGCTTTGCACGCAGGAGGTCAGGAGTTCGACTCTCCTAGTCTCCACCACGTACTTTTAAATACGGGATAAGCTAAAGATTACAGAATTTAGTAAATAGGTTAAATCGTAAAGATTTAATGATTTATTAAATTCTGTGATTTATCACAGTGAGCTACTCGCTGACGAGGCGGTAGGAAATCATTAACAGATTGGCAAAATTGAGTCTGAAATAAATTGTTCAACTCATTTAATTCAAGATTGACAGTAATGCTTCGGTGTTACGTTTTAATTACGAATTGAAATGAGAACTAGCAAATTAACTGAATCAAGCGTTTTGGTATATGAATCTAATTGAAGCTGTACAGTGCTTAAGTGCACAAGACGTCAAACTGTGAATTAAATAAATATTTTATATTTATTTAATTGTCTTAACCCTACTTGTAGGGGTTAACGACTGTTTGGGGTTGTATAGTCAAGTAATTAAGTGCATGTGGTGGATGCCTTGGCAGTCAGAGGCGAAGAAAGACGTGATAGCCTGCGAAAAGCTCCGGGGAGGCGGCAAATATCCTTTGATCCGGAGATTTCTGAATGGGGGAACCCACCTACCTTAAGGTAGGTATCGTATGATGAATACATAGTCATACGAAGCGAACGCGGGGAAGTGAAACATCTCAGTACCCGTAGGAAAAGAAATCAATTGAGATTCCCTCAGTAGCGGCGAGCGAAAGGGGAAAAGCCCATTAAGTTATGTGTGTTTTAGTGGAATGCTCTGGGAAGTGCAACCATAGTGGGTGATAGTCCTGTACACGAAAGGGCACACATAATGATGACGAGTAGGGCGAGGCACGTGAAACCTTGTCTGAATATGGGGGGACCATCCTCCAAGGCTAAATACTCCTGACTGACCGATAGTGAACCAGTACCGTGAGGGAAAGGCGAAAAGAACCCCTGTGAGGGGAGTGAAATAGATCCTGAAACCGCATGCATACAAGCAGTGGGAGCCGACTTGTTCGGTGACTGCGTACCTTTTGTATAATGGGTCAGCGACTTATATTCAGTAGCGAGGTTAACCGCATAGGGGAGCCGTAGAGAAATCGAGTCTTAATAGGGCGTCTAGTTGCTGGGTATAGACCCGAAACCGGGTGATCTATCCATGAGCAGGTTGAAGGTTGGGTAACACTAACTGGAGGACCGAACCCACTGTCGTTGAAAAGCCAGGGGATGACTTGTGGATAGGGGTGAAAGGCTAATCAAACTCGGTGATAGCTGGTTCTCCCCGAAAGCTATTTAGGTAGCGCCTCGGACGAATACCATTGGGGGTAGAGCACTGTTTCGGCTAGGGGGTCATCCCGACTTACCAAACCGATGCAAACTCCGAATACCAATGAGTACTATCCGGGAGACAGACTGCGGGTGCTAACGTCCGTAGTCAAGAGGAAAACAATCCAGACCGCCAGCTAAGGCCCCAAAATCATAGTTAAGTGGGAAACGATGTGGGAAGGCATAGACAGCTAGGAGGTTGGCTTAGAAGCAGCCACCCTTTAAAGAAAGCGTAATAGCTCACTAGTCGAGTCGGCCTGCGCGGAAGATGTAACGGGGCTAAAACTATGTGCCGAAGCTGCGGATGTATACTTTGTATACGTGGTAGGGGAGCGTTCTGTAAGCCGACGAAGGTGGATTGAGAAGTCTGCTGGAGGTATCAGAAGTGCGAATGCTGACGTGAGTAACGACAAAACGGGTGAAAAACCCGTTCGCTGAAAGACCAAGGGTTCCAGTCCAACGTTAATCGGGGCTGGGTGAGTCGACCCCTAAGGCGAGGCCGAGAGGCGTAGTCGATGGGAAATTGGTTAATATTCCAATACTTCAGTGTAATGCGATGAGAGGACGGAGAAGGTTAAGTCAGCCTGGCGTTGGTTGTCCAGGTGAAAGGAAGTAGGCATGCATCTTAGGCAAATCCGGGGTGCTCTATGCTGAGATCTGATAGCAAGCTGTACTTGTACAGTGAAGTGGCTGATACCCTGCTTCCAGGAAAAGTCTCTAAGCTTCAGTTACACTGGAATCGTACCCGAAACCGACACAGGTGGTCAGGTCGAGTAGACCAAAGCGCTTGAGAGAACTCTGCTGAAGGAACTAGGCAAAATGGTACCGTAACTTCGGGAGAAGGTACGCTGTTGATGGTGATAGGACTTGCTCCTTGAGCTGTCGACAGCCTCAGAAACCAGGCCGCTGCAACTGTTTATTAAAAACATAGCACTCTGCAAACACGAAAGTGGACGTATAGGGTGTGATGCCTGCCCGGTGCTGGAAGGTTAATTGATGGGGTTAGCGTAAGCGAAGCTCTTGATCGAAGCCCCAGTAAACGGCGGCCGTAACTATAACGGTCCTAAGGTAGCGAAATTCCTTGTCGGGTAAGTTCCGACCTGCACGAATGGCATAATGATGGCGGCGCTGTCTCCAGCAGAGGCTCAGTGAAATCGAATTCGCCGTGAAGATGCGGTGTACCCGCGGCTAGACGGAAAGACCCCGTGAACCTTTACTGCAGCTTGACATTGAACTTTGACCTTACTTGTGTAGGATAGGTGGGAGGCTTTGAAACTCGGACGCTAGTTCGAGTGGAGCCGTCCTTGAAATACCACCCTGGTAATGTTGAGGTTCTAACTCTGTCCCGTTATCCGGGACGAGGACCATGTCTGGTGGGTAGTTTGACTGGGGCGGTCTCCTCCTAAAGAGTAACGGAGGAGTACGAAGGTGCGCTCAGCGTGGTCGGAAATCACGCGTAGAGTATAAAGGCAAAAGCGCGCTTAACTGCGAGACCCACAAGTCGAGCAGGTACGAAAGTAGGTCTTAGTGATCCGGTGGTTCTGTATGGAAGGGCCATCGCTCAACGGATAAAAGGTACTCTGGGGATAACAGGCTGATACCGCCCAAGAGTTCATATCGACGGCGGTGTTTGGCACCTCGATGTCGGCTCATCTCATCCTGGGGCTGAAGCAGGTCCCAAGGGTATGGCTGTTCGCCATTTAAAGAGGTACGCGAGCTGGGTTTAGAACGTCGTGAGACAGTTCGGTCCCTATCTACCGTGGGCGCTGGAAATTTGAGAGGATCTGCTCCTAGTACGAGAGGACCAGAGTGGACGAACCTCTGGTGTACCGGTTGTGACGCCAGTCGCATCGCCGGGTAGCTATGTTCGGAAGGGATAACCGCTGAAAGCATCTAAGCGGGAAGCCTACCTCAAGATAAGATTTCCCCGAGGCTTTATGCCTCCTAAAGAGCCGTTGAAGACTACGACGTTGATAGGTTGGATGTGGAAGCATAGCGATATGTGAAGCTGACCAATACTAATTGCTCGTGAGGCTTGACTATACAACACCCAAACAGTTGTTGTATCACAAGCATCAATCGATTCATAAAAGATCACTTAAACCTGATCAGATCAAATATCTTGATTCAGCCCTTGCTGAACATGAAATTTCAGATACAATAGCCAACCTGTTAATAACTCATTTGGAACCAAGTAAGGCATTACAAGCGAAAGCATCGAGCTTAAGCAATGTAACTAAGACCCGAACAAGTCCATAACAGTTGTGCTGGCGACAATAGCAAGAGTGAACCACCTGATCCCTTCCCGAACTCAGAAGTGAAACCTCTTCGCGCTGATGGTAGTGTGGGGTTACCCATGTGAGAGTAAGTCATCGCCAGCTCATTATTCGAAACACCCTCAACTAGCGTTGAGGGTGTTTTTTTATGGGTGGAATAAAATGTTAAGAAGAAAGACTACTAAAAATAATGAACACCAAAAAATAAAACCATCAATGGATGGTTTTAGCTACACCTCATTACACAAGAGAATTAAAGTGCATCTTTTAAGTTTTTTTGATGCTGCTTAACTTGTTTTGCATAACGTTTTCCCTGTTTTTTCATTTTCCGATTACTGTGATAACCCGTTGGTCCAACATTATAATAGGCAAGTGCTTTTAGCCATTTGCCTGACTGATTTTTATAATGATTTAAAATATAAGTGCCGCAATTGATGTTGGTGTGTTCATGATATAAATCACCAGGGCAAGTTTGTTGCCAATAGCGTGGAATGATTTGGGTAAATCCTACCGCACCAGCAGGTGAAGTCGCATACGCACGATAATTAGACTCTTGTCTGATTAAGGCCGCAACAAGTAAAGGGTCTACATCGTGTTTTTCGGAGCTTTGCACGATGATTGGTGCAACTCGATTTGCTGTATCTGGATGCACTGCATAGGCTTTTTGGATACCAGTAGATAATTTAGCTGATCGTTTTGCAATTGAACCACCACCTAAAGGTGAACAAGCCGTAATGGTGAGAGTAAGGAAACTGATACCCAATACTTTAATCGATGAGTAGTTTTTTAAAAAAGTTAGTATCATAAAAATGGTTTCTATAGATGCTGTCTAAAAATATTTGGCTTTAAGTGTATACTTTGATGGTAGTCAGCACACATATTTGAGTCAAGCAGCTGAAAGTACAGAATTGTATTATCAATCCAAATAGCCTTTTAAGAATTTTATTCATTTTCATGAATATATTTTCTGCATTTGATTGAATTAATCTATAGCGATTGATTTGTGATTTAATTTTTATTATATGACAGTTGTATGACAGTTTTTTTATTTTATATAAACTATTGGAAAAGAAGAAATAAACTGCAATTTTAAGCGGAAAGTGCGTACAATATCGGCTTTTTAACACTTTCAAAATTGCGTCTTACACAGGGAGTAAGTGTGTTAGAAGTCATTGTACAATTATGCGGTGGTATTGGTCTTTTCTTGATAGGAATGACCATGATGACAGACAGTCTGAAAGAAATGGCAGGCGAAACGCTGCGTGTCTGGTTGTCTAAATTTACAGGTTCACCCATTAAAGCCGTGCTTTCAGGTATTGGCTTGACGCTGATTGTACAGTCTTCTACAGCAACCACCTTAGCAACGATTGGTTTTGTCAGTGCAGGTATTCTCACTTTTGCCCAAGCAATTGGGGTGATCATTGGTGCAAATATTGGTACAACCAGTACAGGTTGGATGGTTGCATTTTTAGGTGTTAAATTTTCTATCACCAGTTTTGCCTTACCGTTGATTGGTATTGGCGCAATCCTCAAACTTTTTAGTCAGGGACGTGTTGCCTTATTTGGCTTGACCATAGCGGGCTTTAGCTTAATCTTTCTTGGCATTGATATGTTGCAAGTTGCAATGTCAGGATTTGCCGAACGTGTAGATTTATCAGTATTTTCAAGTCGGTCGTTAATCGCCCAATTAAGTTTGGTTTTGGTTGGCATTATCATGACGATTCTATTGCAATCGTCGAGTGCTGCGATTACTGCAACTTTAGCTGCATTGGCAAGTGGAGCGATTGATTTACAACAAGCGCTTGGTTTGGTGATTGGTCAAAATATTGGAACTGTTGCCACAGCAATCATTGCTGCTGTAGGGTCGACTGCGAATGCGAAGCGTACAGCTGCGGTTCATGTGATATTTAACGTAGTTTCAGCTGTTTTTGCATTTATTATTTTAAAGCCGTTATTCCTAGAATTGACTGAAAATCAGCGTCTGATGGCAGACTGGGATAACGTAGTCATTGTTGCAGCCTTTCATACGGCTTTTAGTTTTTGTGGCACTATTATTTTGTTGCCGATGATTCGTCAATTTGAACAACTCATTATGAAACTCATTCCTGATCAGACGCAATCGGTGTTGTGCTATCTCGATCAAGCGAGTTTGTCTGTGCCTGCTTTGGCCATCCATGCTGCATCTAAAGTAATTTATCACAGCTTATATGATGTATTGCTGATGATTAAATTGGCTATTCAAGAAGGTAGACTGCCATCTAAAGTACGCTTACAGCAATTAGATGAAGTGCTGATTCAAGTACAACGTTATTTGGAAGATATGTCGATTTCTGAAAATGAAGTAGATCAACAACGCTTAATGGCAATGCTCAGATTGATGGTGTATTTACGAGTTTTGCGTAGTGATTTGGAAAATATCAGTTTAGCAAAAGAGATTCGGACCCAACCAGCAATTTATCAAGTCGGTTTGGATTTTGTGCATATTATGGATGAGCATTTAAAAGAAATTGATGATTTTGATGTACACAATCACGTTGTCAGTTTGAATACAGAATTAACCAACCTGAAAAATTGGACTGAAGAGCAACGTGCCGATAATCGAGAAAAGGTATTGCAATACACTGCGGTCAATCAATTAAATGCAGCTACTGGATTAGAATTATTAGCAGCACAACGTTGGCTTGACCGTGTGGTTGCGCACGCACAGCGGTTGGCGAATGTTCTGGTAGAAAATTCACGTAAACCTGAATAAAAAAGAGGGCTATTTGTTTGTTATATTGCTAATAAATAGCCTAAGCAAATATGGATTTAAACTTAAGTCAGCGTATAATTTTCTAACTATTTCTTAAAGAATTCTCAAATGACACCAGCGACCAAACTTTTAAAAGCTAAGAAAATCCAATTTTCTATTCATGAATATGAACATGATGCAAATGCCAAAAGCTTTGGATTGGAAGCTGCGGAAAAATTAGGTTTGGACGTGACTGAAGTCTTTAAGACCTTGTTAGTCAGTGATGATAAAAACTTCTTTGTTGCAATTCTTCCCGTACATCATCAATTAAATCTTAAAAAAGTGGCCGCAGCATTTTCATGTAAAAAATTGCAGATGGCAGACCCGAAGGATGCAGAACGCTTAACAGGTTATTTGGTTGGTGGAATCAGTCCGATTGGGCAGAAGAAAAAACTTAAAACAGTGATTGATCAATCAGCTCAAAAGCTAGACTACATGTATGTAAGTGGCGGTAAACGAGGTTTAGATATTGGTTTGTCTCCAGCAGATTTGGCACAAGTACTAAATGCTAGTTTCGCTGAAATTGTAGATGCTTGAATTGAGTATTCTGAGTATTTTTTACAATAAAATATAGTCCTTGTGAGCAAATAAGATAATGATTCCAAATGAAGTGCTTATTGTGAGGTAATGCCTTTACAAAATTTACAAGAGAAAGGTTGAATAAAAATATTAATAATATATTATAAAAACATATATTGTTTTGAGTTAAAAGAATGCATGATTATCTGCTGGCATTAATTGGTGGTGGGCTGCTGGGACTTGCAGTCGTGGGTTATTTATATGTCCATGGCCGTATTGCAGGTATTAGTGGCTTGCTCGCTCAGGTGTTGAATCCACAGACTTTGTTCAAAACGCCTGCACTGTGGTTTGTGTTAGGTATTTTTGTTGTGCCGTTTTTTTATGGAATTTGGGCAACTCCAGAAATTGAGCTGAATGCAAGCCCTTTAATGATGATCGTTGCGGGTTTATTGGTAGGCTTCGGTACGCGTTTAGGTTCGGGCTGTACCAGTGGTCACGGTATTTGTGGCATGAGCCGTTTGTCTAAACGCTCTATGGCTGCTACAGGTACATTTATGTTGGCAGGTTTTATTACCGTGTACGTTATTCGCCATATCACAGGAGCATTCTAAATGAAAAACTTCTTGGCCTTCATTTTTGGTGGTATTTTTTCAATTGGACTTATGCTTTCTGGAATGTCGAATCCTGAAAAAGTTTTAAACTTCCTTGATCTTTTTGGGCAATGGGATGCGAGTCTGGCCTTTGTAATGATGGGTGCGATTGCTGTTGCATTTGTTCCATTCCAAAAATTGGTGCGTCAGCCTGAACCGAAAACATTGCTGAATGAACCGATTGAGCTACCAAAACAAACGCAGATCGATTCTAAATTGATCACTGGTAGTTTTATTTTTGGTGTGGGTTGGGGAATTGCAGGTATTTGTCCTGCGCCAAGCTTAACTTTAATTGGATTAGGCTATTATCAAGCGATCTATTTTATTATTGCCATGTTGGTGGGTATTCTAATTCATCGTAAGGTTGCAGGAGCATAAGATGCGAGCAGACATTCAGCATTTTTTTGATGAAAATACCAATACATTCAGTTATGTTGTAAGTGATCCTGCAACGCATCAATGCGCAATTATTGATAGTGTTTTGGATTATGACGCTGCATCAGCAACTACTTCAACAACGCTTGCTGATGAAATTATTGCTTATATTCGTAAAAACCAATTAACGGTTGAATGGATTTTAGAGACGCATGTGCATGCAGATCATCTGACCGCTTCACAATATTTAAAGGCTGAGTTAGGTGGCAAAATTGCCATGAGTCATAAAATTTCGATCGTGCAGGAAACATTTAGCGCCATTTATAACTTAGATATTAAATATTTTAATTCGCATCAATCGTTTGATTATTTATTTGATGACCATGAAGCATTTACTATCGGCGAGTTAAAAGCCTATAACATCCCAACACCAGGGCATACACCTGCATGTTTAAGCTATGTGATTGGTGATGCAGTTTTTGTGGGCGATACCTTATTCATGCCAGATTACGGTACGGCGCGCTGTGATTTCCCAAAAGGAAGTGCAGGGCAATTGTATGATTCTGTACAAACACTCTACGCGCTGCCTGAAGAAACTCGGGTGTTCCTATGCCATGATTATCTACCAGAGTCACGTGAAAAATATGAGCATACTACACTGATAAAAACACAGAAAATGCAGAATATTCATATTCATACAGGTGTGACCAAAGCAGAATTTATAGAGATGCGTACCAAGCGAGATGCAACTTTAAGTATGCCTAAATTGATTCTACCATCTATACAAATCAATATGGATGCTGGGAAATTTCCTGAACCTGAAGCAAATGGTATTCGCTATTTGAAATTACCTTTAAACTATTTCAAATAAATATTTAATGCAAATGCAGTGCATGTAGAGTATTGCCTAGGACTCAAAATAGCCTAAGCAATACTACAAGAGATATAAAGATAAAAGTACCTGAATAATTTGATTTTTACCCTAAAAAACCATTAAATAGATCACTACTATGTTTTCAAGTTCGGTATCCGCTTTATGTTATTAAATTATCAGATCACGCAAAATCAACCTGAATCGACTGCTGTACCTTTGGTTTTTATTCATGGTTTATTTGGTAGTTTGAGTAATTTAGGCATGTTAGCGCGTGCATTTCAGGAACAACGTACAGTCATTCAATTAGATGTGCGTAATCATGGTAAATCAGCACATTGTGATGAGATGAATTATGCTGCCATGGCGCAGGATGTGTTGGAAACTTTGGATGCACTAGATATTCAGCAGTTTTCTGTAGTGGGGCATTCAATGGGAGGTAAGGTGGCGATGACTTTAGCACCACTTGCCGCTGAGCGTTTACAGCAGTTAGTTTTACTGGATATTTGTCCTTTCGCGTACCCTGAAAACCGCCATGATCAAATTTTTAAAGCACTCTTTGCTGTGCAAGATGCGCAGGTAGAAAGTCGTCAGGCAGCCATGGAAATTATGCGCCAGCATCTTAATGAAGAAATGGTGGTGCAGTTTCTAATGAAATCTTTTAGTAAAGGACAGTGGCTGTTTAATTTGAATGCTTTGCGCACTCATTATGCAGAAATTTTGTCATGGCATACGGTGCATAGTCTTGTAGATACGTTGTTTATTCGTGGTGGAAATTCACCTTATATTCAATTGCCTGAGCATTTTGCCGCAATTGAAGCACAATTCCCACATGCAAAAATTGAACAAGTGGCTCATGCGGGACATTGGTTGCATGCTGAAAAAACAGCTCAAGTATTAGAATACATGACAGAATTTTTAGATTGAGCCATTTTTGATTGCGAGCAAGTTTGAGCTTAAATTTTTGCTTAGGCCGATGCATTATAAAGGTGTGTTGGCTGTTCCTTAAAATGTAGTCAAACATACTCAAGGACTAATTCGCACTCTGTTAATGTCTTGTTGCCAAGCGTGTAACTAGAGCCTGAGTCGGTCAGTTCCGACTTATAGCGATCAGTCCGTTCTTGCAATATACGCTTTACAGTTTTGTAAGGCGTATAACGACTTATCTCATTGTCGTTTAATCTTGCAAGCACGTTTCTCGCAGCATTCCAATCAGCTTGCACAACTTCCCCATTGAAACGGTGAAAACGATCTCCCTTACGTGTACCTATTAAAAGGCCATGCAAGAAAGAATCACTTTGCGAAGTGTATGCAGAATTGACTAGATGCACCGTAGAACCTCTACGGTGAGATATACCTGTTAGGGCATCGGCTAATAAGCCTTTAACCCATGTGTTTAAACGTCTATTGGTGTTTTTGCCATAGTTGCGTTTACTTTGAATTGGGGATGTTAAATCTTCCGCAACAATCACTTTGGCTTTATCAACCAACTTGTGAGTTGCTGTAAATATTAATGTTTTGAGCTTTGCTTTTTGAGTATCTTGCCTTTTATCTAGCTTCTTGCGACCTAGATTATTTAACTCAATTTTCTGTTTCTTGTGTGGTTTAGCTTTAGCAATCGCTCTGAGCTTGTTTCTGTGCTTGTACTTTTGATTTAAATAATCTGATTCACTTGAGATCAGCTTGCCTAGACCACTCCCATATACATCGCCATCAGAGTCCACAAAAGCTTCTGAGTACCCTTTATCAACACCTACTGTTTCCTGACCACAATCTTGTGTTTCAACTGCATCATAGGTTGAATGAACTTCAATATTGCCATTTTTTAGAATAATTCTTAATGTGCCTTGCGGTGCAAAATCAACAGTCGTATTTAATGGGATTTTAATGGTTTGTCGAGGGACTAGACTCGGCACTTTAAGCCAACATTGACCATTTAACTCAAAGGTTTTACACATATCCGCACGAACAATAATTTGATTATGTGTGTGATTAACACCATGCTTAAAGTGATTACGCATTTGACGATGGAGGAAATTATCAGTCATCCATTCATCTTTTTTAAGCAAGGTGTATAGTCTTTTTTGTTCATTATTACAGGAGGTGCGTTTTCGGATCGCCTGCTTTACTTTGTCTTTTGATGCTTCACGATAGGCTTTAATATCACCCATACAGTCACGCAGGGTTTCTTTCCACGCATTTGCAGATACACCGAAGTTGCGACCTTCTTTCATCCACGCATCACGAATAGCCCTGTCACTGATATTTAAGCCTGCAACAGCACCATATTTAGCCCAAACTTCACTGCGAACACGACCAAGTAAAACAGCTTGTTTTTCAAGTTGCTTATACTTTTCTCGATTCAAGTTTTTACAGTGATGAATGCGTGTTAATTTCACAAAGTCATGCCTAGGTTAAGGGATTGGATAATCAATAGATATGGATGCTAATATACCAAGACACTCACCTAAAATACAAAAGATAATCATTTAAATCTCTAATAAATACCCACCTTGCCACTACTGAATCGACATAGACAAAATGAGCACTTATGCAAATATTTGTCTATATTTTTAGTTATGGTTAATTACTCTTTAGGCTGAATTTGGAATAATCCGATCAATCAATATTCGACTGAATAAAAAAGGGCTGATTTTTAGTAATCAGCCCTTTTTTGAACATAAGAAATTTAAATTTCTTATGCTTTTTCTTCTTCATTACCCGCAAGTTGCTTGAGCAAATGCTTTTCAAGGTAGTGAATATCCATTGCTTGTTTGCAGAATTTTTTATCTTGCAAAATTAGGTCTTTGTGCAAAGGAATGTTGGTTTTAATACCTGTAAGGATCGTTTCATCCAAAGCTTGACGCATACGCGCAATGCTGGTTTCACGGTCTTTACCATGCACAATCAGTTTAGCAATCATCGAATCGTAATACGGTGGAATGCTATAACCAGGATAGATATGTGAATCTACACGTACACCTGCACCGCCTGGCGCATAGAAGTGTTCAATTTTACCTGGTGAAGGCAAGAAGGTCGTTGGGTCTTCTGCGTTAATACGGCATTCAATAGCATGACCACGAATTTCAACTTGGTCTTGCTCAATTTCTAAGCCTAGACCTGCGGCAATACGCAATTGTTGTTCGATAATGTCGATGCCTGTTACCATTTCAGTCACAGGGTGCTCAACTTGAACACGTGTATTCATTTCAATGAAGAAGTATTCATCATCTTCAAATAAGAACTCAAACGTACCTGCACCACGGTATTGCATCAACTTACATGCATTTACACAGGCTTCTAAAATATCGGCGCGTGCTTGTTCTGGTAAGTTCGGTGCTGGTGCTTCTTCCAACACTTTTTGGTGACGGCGTTGTAAAGAACAGTCACGGTCATATAGGTGAATGGCATGACCATTACCATCAGCCAATACTTGTACTTCTACGTGACGCGGCTTTTGTAAGAAACGCTCCATATAGACCGTGTCATCACCAAACCACATTTCTGCATCACGCTGAGCAGCCTGAACTGATTCAAGCAGGGTGTCTACGCGCTCTACAATACGCATACCACGACCACCACCACCAGCAGCAGCTTTTACAATGAGCGGGAAACCAATTTCTTTGGCTTCAGCTAAAGCATTGTGTGGTGTGACTGCATGTGCCGAACCTGGCACTGTTGGTACACCTGCTTTACGCATTGCAGTAATTGCAGACACTTTGTTACCCATTAAGCGAATGTGCTCAGGGCGTGGACCAATGAAAATAAAACCTGAACTTTCTACAATTTCAGCAAATTCAGCATTTTCGGCAAGGAAGCCATAACCTGGGTGAATCGCGTCTGCACCTGTAATTTCTGCTGCTGTAATAATGGCAGGAATGTTGAGGTAGCTTTCACTGCTTGCACCTGCACCAATACACACTGCTTCATCACAAAAGCGTAAGTGCATCAGGTCTTTGTCGGCATCGGAATAGATACCAACGGTTTTGATTCCTAAAGTTTTGCAAGCTCGGGTGATGCGCAGGGCAATCTCACCACGGTTTGCAATTAAAACTTTTTGCAACATTGTGAATCCCCGTGGTCTTAAGCGCGGTAGCGGAAGAGTGGTTGACCAAATTGAATCACTTCGCCATTTTTAACTAAAATTTCTTCAATCACACCGCTTTGGGTTGCTTCAATTGGGTTCATGATTTTCATTGCTTCAATGATGCCCAATGTTTCGCCTGCAGATACAGTTTGACCTATTTTAACAAAAGGTGATTCACCTGGGCTTGGCGCTGCATAGAACACACCAACCATTGGTGAAGTTTCAACTGCACCACGTGGTGAAGATTTTGGTGCTGATGGTACATCTGCTGCAGGAACAGGCATCGCAGGAACTGCTGCCGCTACTACTGGACTGCGACGAGTTAATGCAATCGACTGATCGCCTTCTTTAACTTCAATCGCTTGTAAGTCAGATTCAATCATCAAGTCGATGAGTTTCTTGATTTTACGAATATCCATGGACAGTATTCCTAGTTTAAGATTGTGTAGTAGGTTGAATTTTTTCAAGAACAAAGTCGAGTGCTGCGGCATAGCCTTTAGCGCCTAAACCACAAATCACTCCAATGGCTTTGTCTGATAAATATGAATGATGTCTAAATGCCTCACGTGCATGCACATTTGACAAATGAACTTCAATAAAGGGAATTGCAACACCCAGTAATGCATCACGTACCGCAACAGAGGTATGTGTCAATGCGGCTGGGTTAATAATGATATATTGTGTGCCATCTAACGCGGCTTGGTGAATTCGGTCTACAATTGCGCCTTCCCAATTACTTTGGAAAGTATCGAGAGAAATTGATGCTTTTTGCGCTTGTGAAATGAGCTGTTGATTTATATCCTCAAGAGTGAGGTAACCATAAACTTCGGGTTCACGCTTTCCTAGCAAATTTAGATTCGGTCCATGAATAACCAAAATGGTCGAACTCATTCCGCTTGCTCCAATAAATAATTGCAATAATACTTTGCAAGATGTCTGCAAAGTTTGCTAATTATGGCATAAAATTCCACATTTTTTTTGTAATTTGTTTAATTTGACGTAGAAAGCGTGTGCCAAAATGAGGCTCTATAATGAAAACTTTGCAGGGAATTCGCAATGTTAAAAAATTACATTTTTAGTTTTTTTTGCTGATTTTAATATTCTAAAACAACTGACAAAATCTATTCATTTGTTTTCTGTAACTGCTGATCAAGTGAATCGCTTAAGCTAGATTGATCAGGAATGCCAAAGCCAGAAAACAACAAGCATGCAAACCATTTTTCTTTATAGCATGATATTTCAATGCAGTTTATAAAATGTACTTGCTTGGCTTTTTCATGTCGCTCAAAGTTAAGTGTGGTCTAAGCCTTAGTCTATAACTTGATACATGCTTGAATCATCATACAATCTGCCATGTATGTACTAAGAGATAATTTCTGTTTCTGTCACTTAAAAAAATATTAACTTTATTTAAATAAAACATCACTTTAAATAGAATAGAGTGTGAATTGTGTTTGTATGTCTTTCTAAGGTGAAGTAGATGAACTTGCCTTGACGGATATAGCTTGAAGGATGCCTTGTCGGTTTAATAGCCAAAGTAAATGAGTAAAGGATGACTCTTAAAATCTAATCCCTGAACTAAATGCCTGTACATTCATGTGGGGTAAAAATACAGCGTTGCATCTCATCTTAGAAAGACGATGAATATTTAAGCTAGTTTTGCCTGCCAATGCTGTTTTGTTAAAAAGTTTGCAGTATTTTCATCATTGAGAAAATTTTAGAAGGCATTGACCTTTTCTTTCAAAAATAACCCTAAAAATGTCTCTGAAGCAAACTTGAGCAAAGGGTTTGGTATTGGCAAAAGTTAAATGATCTGATCATAAAACAGGTATTTTTTGTTGTGAAAGCCCACAAATACTTAGCCTACTTGCTGAATCTCTGCTGCAGAAGGTGATGTATCAAAATAGACAATCACTTTTAAACCTTGTGGTTGGTTTAGCTCAAAGTCGATACTATAGCCGTATTGTTCCAACAAGACTTTCACCAATGTTAAGCCCAAGCCATAACCTTGTTGATGTGCCGATTTTCGCCAAAAGCGCTGTGCTAAAACGCTCAGGTCTTCTTCACTTAAGTTTTTACCTAAATCAGTAATGAACAATTGCTTACCTTGCATATAGATGTGGATGCTTGGCGTGTCTTGCGTGTGTATGTATGCATTCTGAATCAGGTTTTTAAGTACCATGTGCAGGGCAGTTGTAGGAATTTCAATCTGCTGCATTAAGCTTGACCAGTCAATTTGTAGTTGTTGCGAGGCATGTGGATACGCGCTATCTAATTCACTGATTACAGTCTTTAAAACTTGATGAAGAGCGGATGGTGTTTTGGATAATTGCACTCCTGCTTCAGTTTGGCTGAGCAATAACAATTGCTCCAATAGTTGTTGATAGCGCTGAATGCTGTGTTCTGCATGTTTCAAATTGTCGATTACTTTAGCCCTGTCAGATGGCGATGTACTCTGATTCAACATTAACTGGCTGAGTTGCACATGGGTCTTAATAGCAGTCAACGGCGTGCGCAGTTCATGGGCAGCAAATGCACTAAAGTTTTTCTCATGTTCTAGACTTTTATGCAGACGTTCAATCAACATCAATAAGTTATCTACAAAAGGTTGAATCTCTTTCGGAATTTTTTGTGATTTCAATTCAATCAAATAACGTGAGGCCTCATCTAAAGACTGTTTTTTCTGAATTAAATGTCGGGTCATTTGATCTAGTGGCAGGAATTCTAGGCGAATAATCCATAAAATCAGTAAAATACAAATAATTAAAGTAAGCAGTAAGGGAATCAGCACAGATTGTAAAATTTGTTTGAGTAGGTTTTGGCGTAACTCAATTTTTTCGGCAACCACCACTTGCACTTCACCTTCACGTAGTACATAACTGCGCCATTGCAGTCCATTTTCTTGCCAAGTACTAAAACCAACCTGTTGATTGCGCAAATTTTTTGGTGCGCCTTGAGTACGTGCAATGACGTGTTGAGGGAGTGAAATATCAGCACGGAAAATGGACACTTCACAGGCGATTAAACTGTGCAGCAGTGCATTTTCAGATTCTGCATGTAAACTTTCTGTAAGTTGCTGAAGGGGGAGTTGCTGAATTAAGCGGGCGACCATACGCGCTGAGGTAGACAGCCGTTCATCAAGCGTATTTTGTAAACGCTGTTCTAAGTCATGGTATAGCCATGCAAAGACAATCACCCACAGCAGAATAAAAGCACAGCTAATGGTAGAAACCAAACGCCACTTCAGGCTGTAGTTTTTCATGTCAGCAACTCAGGTTTAAAAATGTAGCCAACCCCGCGTATCGTCTGAATAAAATCGGGGTGGATTTTATGCCGTAAATGATAAATATGGACGTTTAAGGCATTACTTTCGATGCTGTCTTGAAAACCATAGACTTTATCAATCAGTTCTTCATTTTTTAAGATTTGGTTCGGATGCCGCAAGAAAGTTTCCAACAAACTATATTCACGGCGTGACAAAGGAATCGCTTGATCATGCCAATGTACTTCCTGAGTATCCAAATTGATATTTAAATGACCGCTTTGCAACTGGTTAGACGAATAACCACGGTGACGGCGGCTGAGTGCATAAACACGAGCAATCAGTTCATTCAGTTCAAAAGGTTTAGTCAAATAGTCATCTGCACCTAAATTCAAAGCTTGTACGCAGTCTTGGGTATGATCACGCGCTGTTAAGACCAGCACTGGTAAATGTATGCCATTTTTACGCCAGTTTTCGAGTAACTGTAAGCCATCTTGGTCGGGTAGTCCTAAATCGAGCAGGCACAAGTCTACAGCACTGTTACGAATTAAATAGTCGGCATCGCGTGCAGTACTGACATGCTCGACTGAAATACTTAAATATTCGAGTGCTGCCACAATACCTTGGG
Source organism: Acinetobacter sp. A2 (assembly GCF_048537555.1). Lineage (NCBI taxonomy): Bacteria > Pseudomonadati > Pseudomonadota > Gammaproteobacteria > Moraxellales > Moraxellaceae > Acinetobacter > Acinetobacter sp. A2. Next base: position 1,458,783 of record NZ_CP183239.1, on the reverse strand, counting down.
CAATATAAGGATCATCTTCCACCAAAACAACGAACATATTTGCTCCCATGCTGTGCTTATAGTTTACAAAGAAAAATCTTTGTTAATGTTCTCTTAATCTACACTTCACGATAATACAGACAGTTTTTTAATATTTAGTATAAACGCATGGTATTTGTTCGAGTCATTGCTTTTTTAATTTTGAGCCTATGTGCAGTGTGGACCAATGCTGCCAATGAATTTTTAGCGCCCGATCAGGCTTTTAAATTTCAGGCGACTTCATTGTCTGAACAAACTGTTGAATTAAAATGGGATGTTGCACCACATTATTATTTATATCACGATCAATTCAAAGTCAGCCAAGCACAAAAGCCACTCAGCTTTAAATTGCCTGCAGGGCAGGAAAAAGATGATCCGACTTTTGGATTAACACGTGTGCATTATGGGCAAGTGACTACACAAATTCAGGTCAAGCCCAATCAGCAGTATCAAATTACTTGGCAAGGTTGTGCTGAAGATGGTTTGTGCTATCCTATACAGCGCCAAAGCATTCAAACCGATGCCGATGGCTTATTGTCACAGCATAATTTGAGTTCAGCTAAAGGAAATTTGCTTCAGCAATTGAGTCAAAATAATCAAGCCGCGTTAAATAGTAACTCTACTAATATAAATAACAGTCAATCCTCAACCAATAATCAAAAACAAGAAAAGGCTGCTTTAAATACAGAGACGACAAAAGAACTCAAACAAGATCAGAAAGCGACAGTAAAGACACCGCAGACTGAGGGGGAAAATGCCGTTGCTGAACAAAATGCTACAAATACAAATGTCGTAATCGACACAGCTGAGGATGCTAAGCCTTCTGATGTTGTAGTGTTTGAAAACTCAAATACGACAGATGCAACAGCCAACTCAACGAATACTGAAACAGCGAGCAGTAGCAGTCTGAATCAGCAATGGAACAATGATCAATTTTTCTTGAATTTATTGTCAGGGCAAGGGTTATTGCTGAATGCATTTATCTTTTTAGGTTTTGGGGTATTACTGGCTTTTTTACCGTGTTCATTACCACTTATTCCAATTCTTTCTGGAATTTTGGTTCAGCGCAACACAGGCTATAAAGCTGCAGCAATTGCGATCACTTTTGTGGTGAGTATGGCATTGGTCTATGGCGTTATGGGCGTTGTCGCATCTCAAATTGGCTATAGCGTACAGCGCTGGTTTCAAAACCCTGTGGTAATTGCAGTTTTTGCCATGCTATTTGTGGTGTTTGCTTTAAACCTGTTCGGTTTGTATCAGTTGTCATTACCACAAGCGGTGTTGCAGCGTTTAGACCGCATTCAGCAATATCAAAAAGGCGGCACTTTATTCAGTGCAGCAGTAATGGGCGTTATTTCTGCACTGATTGTTGGGCCATGTATGAGTGCGCCTTTGGCGGGTGCCTTGTTGTATGTGTCGCATTTGGACCAAGCAGCATTGGGTGGTTTATATCTGTTCCTGCTCGGTTTAGGTATGGGAATTCCTTTACTGATTGCGAGCGTTTTTGGTGCCAAATACTTACCAAAACCAGGTTTGTGGATGGAACGTCTAAAATTTAGTTTTGGCTTTATTATGTTGGCGATGGCCTTATATTTCGCCCGGCCTTTACTGGCAACTACTTGGTACTATGTTGCTTTTGCTGTGGTGTTATTTGCCTTTGCTGCGTACCTGATTGCAATTTTGCGCCATGTGATGCATCGCCCACATCGTTTTTCATTATTGGCTTTGTCTGCCGTGATTGCCAGCAGTGGAATTTGGCATGTTAATCAGAGTATTGCCAGTGTCAATGCGCAGGTACAGGCTAGTCAATTGCAAAACTGGATAAAGGTACAAACTGAACAAGAGCTGAATGCAGCATTGGCAGCATACGCCAATCAAAATATTGTGATTGATGTCTATGCAGATTGGTGTGTAGCGTGTCAGCCCATTGAGCGTGATGTGATTCCACGTACTGATGCGCAGGATGCCCTTAAAAATGTAGTGCGGATTAAGCTTGATTTAACTGAGCAGCATCCTTCACAAGATGCCTTATTGAAAAAATGGCAAATTTTAGGCCCACCAACTATGCTGTTTTTAGGCGCACAACAGCAAGAACAGCGTGACTTGCGTTTAACAGGTACATTTAATGCTCCACAACTGATTCAGAATATTCACCAATTGTCTGAGGTTAGCCCATGATTCAAACTGCAGCCTTGCATTTAGGTGTATTTATGATTCCATGGCCATTGGTTTTTCTGCTATTGGGGCTAGTTGTAGTCTTTATTGTCGGCAAATTTTTTCAGCGCCGTTATACATGGGATGTACAAACTTGGGCACGCTATCAGGATGCATTGTGGAATGCACTTTGGATAGGTGCCTTAGTTGGGCGGACCGTTTTTGTATTGCAGCATTATGAGCTGTATTTTGCTAACCCGATTGATATTTTAAAAATTCAGGACAAAGGCTTTCATCTGATTGCTGCAGTCGTGGCAGGTGTGGCGTGGTTTGTTTGGAAAAACCGTGGCATTCAGCGTGTGGTTTTGGCATGGGCAGTAGCGCTATTTATTGCAGTACAGGCAATAGGTTGGAGTTTCATTCAACCGTTGCAAACACAGCATGCTTATCCAAATCTGGTACTGCATAACTTGCAGCAACAACCACAAGATTTAGCCCAGTTTTCAGGTCAGCCAACAGTCATTAACTTATGGGCAACGTGGTGTCCGACTTGTCACCGTGAAATGCCTGTGATGCAACAAGCACAGCAAGATTTTCCTGAAATCAATTTTGTATTTGCCAATCAGGGAGAGTCTGCAGCAGAGATTCAAGCCTATTTGCAGAAACATCAGTTTCGGTTTGAACATTTGTTGTTAGACCCTGCAGCTACATTAGGGCAACACTTTAATATGTTTGGTTTACCAAGCACCTTATTTTTTAATGCACAAGGTGAGTTGGTTGACCATCACATGGGCGAATTGACCAAACCGATGCTGCAGCATTACCTAAAAAAGATACAAACAAATCCATAAAGACGATTTTATCTATCTCAAAGAAAAACCGCCGTGAACCCAAAATTAAGGATCGTAAATATGACATCTATTTTAACCAACAACATGCTGAAACTGGCGATAGGCATGAGTCTTGCCAGTAGCGTGAGTATGCTGCAGGCACAAGACAACTTAAAACAGCACATTGAAAAAGAAGGGTTTAAGTTTGTGCAGCAAATTCAGGCACCTGCACAAATGACAGGTTGGGCAGGGCACATTGAGCAAAGCCCTGCAACGGTGTTTATTTCCAATGATCAGAAATACTATATTGTGGGCACTTTGTTTGATGCTCAAGGCAATAATTTAACGGTGGATGCTTTAGATCGCTATGTGAAAAAGTCGGTACTAGAAGATGTGTGGCAAAGTCTGGAGCATGCAACGTGGATTCAGGATGGACAAACCAGTGCTGAAAAAATTGTTTATGTGTTTTCAGACCCAAATTGTCCGTATTGCCATAGCTTTTGGAAACAGGCACGTCCGTGGGTAGAGTCTGGCAAAGTTCAGCTGAGACACATAATTGTGGCAGTGATTCGCCCTGAAAGCAAAGGGCAGGCAGCCACCTTGTTGATGGCGAAAAATCCACAGCAGACCTTTAATGAATTTCATCGTCAATACGGTCGAAAGAAATTAATTGAACAAAAAAATGTGCCTGTGCATGTTGAAAAAACTTTAGAACAGAATCAGGCGTTGATGGATAGATACGAACTATTTGCCACACCTGTTGTACTTTGGAAAAATAAACAGGGCGAATTGCAGTCCGTACAAGGGATGCCTAAATCTTTAAAAGATGTGTTTGAGTGATTTTTAAAATACCTAAGCAAAATATTGATATTGAAAGTCCCTTCTCCCTGCGGGATGAGGAATACATTCCGCAAGAGGATGAGGGCTGAACTAGGGACTTTAAGAGGATTTATAAAAGAACTCTAATTGAATTGGAGCAAGCCTTTTTTATGTAAAGATTCAGACTTTTATTTCTGAATACGAATCGCAAATTGAATCACGTGAGATTTGCCCTGATGCAGTTTGCCTTCTGAGCGTTCTACATCGCCCACAAAGAAATGAATCAGATGATCATGTTTGAAATGGCTTAAAAACAGGATAGGATCGTACAGCATTTCTAATGCACGAGGGCCGCCCGTTTTATATTCCAGCTGACTGGTTGAGTACAGCTCACCTACAAATAAACCGCCGTTGACCAATGTTTCACGCACGCCATTTAACACTTTTTGCTGTGTTTCAGGGTTAAAGTGGCCAAATACACATATCACGTTGTCATATTGATTGGCTTGCCAATTTACCTGACTTAAATCTTGCTTCTGGGTATTCAGACTTAGACCACGTTGCTGGGCATAGCCTTGGGCTTTATCTAAAGCAACTTGTGAATAGTCCCACAAATCTGCTTCAAAAGTTTGTCCCTTCGTTTGTGCTAACGCAGCCAAATATAACAAGTTACGTCCTTCACCTTCGGCTAAGCCCAAAGTTTTGCCTTGAATTGGCAGCTTTTGTGTAATCTCCTGAATGAAGGCATTGGCTTGTTCACCATAAATATGATCATGTTGGCTGTAGCGTTCATCCCATTCATTATGGATATTTGACATAGTTCTAACTCAGCTTAAATACTTAAATAAGGTTACTCGGTAGTAGATGGGGAAAACTCTTTAAAAGCAGCTACAGCGTTCGCAGCATACATCAGCGATGGACCACCACCCATATAAACAGCAATACCTAAAATTTCATTCAGTTCTTCAAAAGTCATGCCCATTTTGACCAAGGTTCTGACGTGAAAACCAATACAACCATCACAGCGTTGCGCAACACCAATAGCAAGGGCAATAAATTCTTTGGTTTTGGCATCAATTACGCCATCTTTCATGGCAACTTGAGACAGTGCGTTGAAGTTTTTGAGTAAATCTGGAGATTGCTCTTTCATAGATTTGATATTTGACGAGATTTCGGCAGTGAGTTCGGTATATTTCATGTTGTTTCACCATCTAGCAGCATAGATTATGAATATAATATATCATATATTTAAATATATTATGTTTATATATATTAAAATACAGCTTGAGGTAAATCCAGTAAAACTACATATACAGCATTACCAATTGTTATAAATCTCTTTATAATGTTGCGCATATTCGGGAGTTCACTGTAGGGTCGTACAGTATTAATTTATAACTCCCATCCGCATTGTTTAAGTCAATTTCTCCTCCGTGATTCGGCTTATAAATCAATATTTAAAAATTGTGTGTCTGATCAGGCACATACAGCGCTAGGTGTGCCAGCATGGAAATTAAAGTCAATTATCTTGACAATCTTCGTCTTGAAGCCAAATTTGACGATTTTACGGTAATTGCCGATCAGCCTATCCGTTATAAAGGCGATGGCTCTGCACCAGGGCCATTTGATTACTTTCTGGCATCTTCTGCTTTATGTGCAGCGTATTTTGTAAAAGTTTATTGCCAGTCACGTGATATTCCGACTGATAACATTCGTTTATCGCAAAACAATATTGTCGATCCTGAAAACCGTTATAAACAAATTTTTAAAATTCAGGTGGAATTACCTGCAGATATTTCTGAAAAAGACCGTCAGGGTATTTTACGTTCCATTGATCGTTGTACTGTTAAAAAAGTGGTACAGACTGGCCCTGAGTTTGTGATTGAGCAAGTCGAAAGTATTGATGCCGATGCACAGGCTTTATTGATGCCGAACCTGACTTCAGCTCAAGCCACGTATATTGCAGGCAAGGATTTACCTTTAGAAGAAACCATTGCCAATATGTCAGGTATTCTGGCAGGTTTAGGCATGAAAATTGAGATCGCTTCATGGCGTAATATTGTACCGAATGTCTGGTCATTGCATATCCGTGATGCACAATCGCCAATGTGTTTTACCAACGGTAAAGGGGCAACTAAAGAAAGTGCACTTGCCTCTGCATTGGGTGAATTCATTGAACGTCTGAACTGCAACTTCTTCTATAACGACCAATTTTGGGGCGAAGAAATTGCCAATGCTGAGTTCGTACATTATCCCAATGAAAAATGGTTTAAACCTGGGCCAAATGGCGAATTGCCTGCAGAAGTTTTAGATGAATATTGCCTAGAAATTTATGATCCTGAAGATGAATTGCTTGGTACGCATTTATATGACACCAACTCAGGTAATACAGAACGTGGTATTTGTTCATTGCCTTTTGTCCGTCAGTCAGATGGCGAGACTGTATATTTTCCATCGAATTTGATTGAAAACCTGTATTTAAGTAATGGGATGAGTGCAGGCAACACGCTTGCAGAAGCTCAGGTGCAGTGCCTGTCTGAAATTTTTGAGCGTGCAGTGAAGCGTGAGATTATTCAGGAAGAAATGAGCCTGCCTGATGTGCCACAAGAAGTATTGGCAAAATACCCAAGTATTGTTGCTGGCATTCAGGCGCTAGAAGAGCAAGGTTTCCCTGTATTAGTCAAAGATGCTTCATTGGGTGGCCAGTTCCCAGTAATGTGTGTGACCTTAATGAACCCACGTACAGGCGGTGTATTTGCTTCGTTTGGTGCACATCCTAATTTTAAAGTAGCTTTAGAGCGTAGCTTGACCGAATTATTGCAAGGGCGCAGTTTTGAAGGTCTGAATGACTTGCCACAACCAACGTTTAGCAGCAATGCAGTTACAGAGCCAAATAACTATGTTGAACATTTCATTGACTCAAGTGGTGTGGTGTCTTGGCGTTTCTTTAGTGCGCAGGCAGATTTTGAGTTTGTGGAGTGGGATTTCACCAACAATGGTCAATACAGCAACGTAGAAGAAGCTGAGGCTTTATTTACGATTCTGAAAGATTTGGGCAAAGAATCCTATATGGCGGTATATGAACACTTAGGTGCTACTGCTTGCCGAATCTTAGTGCCAGATTATTCAGAAGTGTATTTGGTGGAGGACTTGATTTGGGATAACACCAATAAAGCCTTGCTTTACCGTGAAGATATTTTGAATTTACACCGTTTGGATGACGCCCAACTTGAAGCCTTGGTTGAGCGTTTGGAAGAATGTGAGTTGGATGACTATACCGAAATTAAAACCCTGATTGGTATTGAGTTTGATGACAATACAGTTTGGGGACAACTGACCATCCTTGAATTAAAGTTGTTGATTTATCTAGCATTAGAACAGTTTGAAGAAGCTAAAGATTTGGTCGAAGCATTTTTACAATACAACACCAATACCGTAGAACGTGGCTTGTTCTATCAATGTATGAATGTCGTGCTTGAAGTCATTTTAGATGATGAAATGGATATCGCTGATTATGCAGTTAATTTCCGCCGTATGTTTGGCAATGAACGCATGGATGCAGTCATGGGCTCAGTTGAAGGCACAGTACGTTTCTATGGTTTAACTGAAACCAATATGCAACTTGAAGGCTTAGATCGTCATTTACGTTTGATTGAAAGCTACAAAAAACTGCATAAAGCACGAGCTAAGTTTGTCGGACTAAACAAAGGCTAATCTTGCTTAAGCCAGTACGCTCATCTAAATAAGCATCGCAAAAAGATGTTTGTTTGGATGAGCAGTTTTATGAATATCTTTTCTGTACAACTGAAGCAGATCTAGACACTATCAAAGACGAATCAGATAACAACTAAAAAAGCACTAATCGCCAAGTGCCAATAAGCCTTCCCAGCTAAAATAATTAGGACTTAGTTTGCTGCGATTCATAGCCCATGTACGGTCTTGCAATTTACATGCACCAATGGCAAGTTTTTGTGTGCCAAACTTATTTTTAACGCTATCTAGCACTTGTTGTAAGTGTTCCTGCTTTTCAATCTGTTCTGTATCTGCAAGTAAGTCGTGAATATAGCCTTGTTTTGGCTCAATTCCCGTTAGAATCACACCACACTTTTTAAAGGCAATACCTTCCTGAAATAGGGTAGAGATATGCTTCATGATGGCTTTGTTCATGATTAAGGCAGAATCTGTTGGCTCATTAAAGGCAATGGTCACCGATTGATTGTAAAAAGCTTGGTGCTGATCAAAACGACTGGATTGCGCAAAAATAATCATACAGGAACATAAGCTTTTTTCTGTTCTAAGCCTTTGCACAGCAGATTGTAAATAATCGCTCAGTGCTTCCGAAAGTGCATGAATGTCGGTGACTCGTTGTCCAAAAGAACGTGAGCTGATGATTTGCTGTTTACTGGCTGTGGTTTGTTCCAGTTCAATACACGGCGTACCTGTTAGCTCCAATATGGTTTTTTTCATTAAAATTGAAAATTTACGTTCCATGTGTTCAGGATCACTGATCGCTAAATCAAATACAGAATGAATCTTTAAAGCATGCAGTTTTTTTGCAAGTTTTCGGCCCACGCCCCAGACTTCATCAACATCAATGAGTTGAAATAAGGCTTCTTTGCTACATAAATCCATATCTATTAAATTGCACACGCCGTTGAAATAGCTATTTTTCTTGGCAATATGATTGGCCAGTTTTGCTTCAGTTTTACTGTGACCGATACCCACACAGACAGGTAGAGCCAGCCATTTCCATAAAGTTGCTTTAATTTCTTGTGCCAATTCATTTAAATCGGTTTGAGAATACGAACTCAGTTCAATAAAGGTTTCATCAATTGAATAAATTTCAATGTCTTTGGCACTAACAAACTGTTGAATCGTATTATTAAAACGTCTGGACATTTCTGCATAGAGAGCATAGTTACTCGAAAAGACGGCAATATTGTGTTGTTTGATCTGCTCTTGAATTTGATAAAAAGGCACAGCCATTTTTATACCGAGTTGTTTGGCTTCTTCGGAACGTGACACCACACAACCATCGTTATTGGACAAGACCACCACTGGACGATGATTCAGATGTGGTTGAAACAGCCGTTCACAGCTCACATAACAATTATTAATGTCAATGAGCGCAAAAATTTGCTTTAAAGGTTTCATGAATATTCTGCTTATTTGGCTTTTATTATGGTGTGCGGGTTTAAGCCATCAGGTTTTTTAAGTTCCAAGTCACCACGGCAAAGACTTCAAACGTTTGCCCATCTTTCAAATAAATACTGTCATAGTCAGGGCTTTCAGCTTTGAGCCAAGCATCAGGCAAAGTAGCAGGGTCGTAGTCTTCACCAAAATGTTCCACCAACTCACTTTTGGACATTTTGGCGGTAATCATCAAGCGTTTAATGGTTAAGTCTTTTTGGTCAATTAGGGCCACTACAATGCTGCGGTGTTTGGCTTCTTTGCTGCGATCTACCAATACAATATCGCCGTATTCAAGCCCGGCATTAATCATAGATGTGGTGCGTACCACATTTAAAAAGGTCGCATTTTCATTGGAAATTAGATACTCATTCAGATCAATATTTTTATCAATATAGTCTTGGGCAGGAGAGGGAAAGCCTGCAGGAATGGATTCGACGGCAACTGGAAGCGGTAAAACGGTACGTTTGCAAACAGGCTGAAAGTCTTGTTTATTCAGCAGTTCCATCTGCTCTAGAATGGAGTTTAAGGTTGGGCTAGGCTTGCCTTCAGTACCCATAATTTTTTGTAATGACGACCAAGCAGCATCAGAGAAGTAAATAGGTAACTTCTTGGACATGAGATGACTCCTACGCAACAAGGCGTGTTTGAAGTGTAATTTGATGTGTTGATAGCATAACTGAAATTGTGATCAAGATTCAATCTGATTAGGTGATTCGCCACTGAATAGAAATGAACTCTACTTTTGCATAGCTATACAAACATAGGGCTTTCCGTTAGGATTTTTCTATCGCAGCAGTAAATTTAGAGATGAGTATGCATATTGTTGAAGACATTTATTTAACGAAAGAAGAAGTTGAATCTTTACTGTTGGGATTAATCAATTCACAACTTGAACCTGAGTTTTTAATGCAGGATTTCATTAAACATCAGGTGTTCTCTTTGGCTGAATATTTTAAACAAAACTCCGAACATGAAATTGACTTTGCACAGATCAGTTGTCCGATCAAAGTCAGAGCGGAATACCAAAATCATCGTTTAAAACGTCAATTTTTAGTTGAGTTTCATCTCACCACAACACCTTTTTTTAATTATGAGCCTGAAGAAAATAGTGTGACCTATTCTTATATGATGAAAGATTTTTATCTGACCGATATTATTTTCTATGATGCTTATACGGGTGAAAATTTACAGGCTTGGATGCAAAAAAGATTTGTGATTTTACAAGGTGAGCGTGAAATAGAGGTGAACTCATTGTCATGGTATGCAGATTACAATTTACCGCAAGTCACGCAAAATATGGTGTCTTTTGTGAGTGAAGCGGCTTATGACACTGGTTTAGATCAGATTATAGACGACGTCAATTTACGCTTGCAGCAGGCAAAGATCGTGAATTAATTTGGAGTGCATCCATCTAAAAGTAGTTATTTTGGATGGATTATAGGGAATATACGATTGCACAATGCTGATCAGGTTTAGGAATATCTCAAATGACCACAATCACGCATGATTTAGGTCATGGCATGGGGAGCGACTGGGAAAATAAAGATTGGGCCCATATTACAGTTCCAGAATTACACCGCCTGCAACTGCATTACCCACGTTTGCAAGGTAACGTTCAAATTCTGTGGTGTAGTCCACGTCCATTTTCTTCTGCGGTACTGGTTGAAGTTACGCAGGTTTTATCTAACACGGGTCAAATAAATCTTCACTCATATTTCATTAAGCGTAGCCATCGTTCATTTCGCAATGCTCAAGATATTTTGCAAGAGCATGCCTTCCTGCAACATTTAGCCAGTAAAGACATTCCAGTTGCCACATTGATTGCCTCAAATTGCGGCCTGACAGCTTTAGAGATGGGGGATTGGACGTATGAGGTCTATGAAAAAGCAGTAGGCTTTGATTTATATGTCGATCAGCAATCTTGGACTCCTTTTTTCTATACCGAGCATGCAGCCAAAGTTGGAAGTTTACTTGCTAAACTGCATATCGCCATGCAGGATTTTCCTGAGTTACACGGCAGATCGGCTCGTTATTTGGTCTCGAATCAGCAGCTTTTAGAAAGTGAAAGTATTGTAACGGCTATTCAGCAACGTATTGATAATAGCCCTGAATTGAGTCGTTATTTTGCCGATAAAAACTTAGATGCTGTTTTTTTAGAGCGCATATTCCAGACACATCGTAAAATTAAGCATGTATTGCAGCAGGCGACTAAAATTTGGACACATAATGATTTGCATGCTTCCAATTTGTTTTGGTCTACGCAAAGTGCCGATGCCAATATTACAGCGGTGATTGATTTTGGCTTGTCAGATCGAAATTCAGCGCTTTATGACCTTGCCATAACGATTGAGCGTAACTTTGTAGATTGGCTAGCCTTAGCACATACATCACAACTAAAGATTGATGAAGCGGGTTTGAGTGCATTTTTACAGGCTTATTTTGCCGAACAGCATCCACAACAAGACTTTAGCATTTTGCCCGAACTGCTCAAAATCGTACATTTGGATTTTGCATTTTCAGAGCTTGAGTATTTTATTGGAATTACCAAAAACCAAAAACATGCAGATGCGGCTTATTATGATTGGATTATTGGGCATGTAGATTGGTTTTATTCAGAACAAGGGCAGCAATTTACCCAGACTTTAACTCGATTAATTCAACGCGAATTGTCATAATCTGCGCCTATCAAATGCCTCAAGTATCACCACCCATTTTTATGCAAGGTTTCGTATGTACAATCGTAAATTCAAACAGAATGTATTAACTACGTCTTTAAAAACTATCATTCTGTCACCGCTTTGTTTGACACCTCTGGTTTATGCTGAAAATGGTGTGCAACAGCTCGATACGATTGTCATTACAGCCGATGAATCAACGCCGTACTTTAGCTCTACAGTAAAAATTGAAGGTTTAGGCACAGATCGTCTACAAAAAGCACATGCCTCTATTTCTGTTGTCACTGCAGATGTAATTGCCGATCAACAAGCACGAGTATTGAGTGATGTCATTAAAAATGATGCGTCTGTGGGCGATGGTTATGCTGCGATTGGTTACTATCCCAACTTTGTATCACGTGGCTTTGCACTCGATTTAGCATCAAGTTATTTAGTGAATGGCAATGTGATACGTGGTGAACAAAACGTCGCACTTGAAAATAAATAGGACTTACGCACTATTATTTATAGATTCTCTGTGGTAGCAGATGATTTTTATCGAGAATAAAGTCATCAATGAAGTTTTTGATAACTGGTCTAAATAATTTCTTCTGCCAACGATATACATTTTCAAAGATCCGCTCAAACTGGTTCTTTTGTATCTCGACGTAGGCCATCAAGGCTGAAAAAATATGATTCAAAATCAGTTTAGATCGTCTTACTTGAAACTTTTCAATATGACAAACCTGTTTAATCACCCGGTGATATTGCTCTATTTTCCAATGACTTGAATGTAATTCATGAAAACCCTCAAAGGACAATAAATCATCTTCATCTTGATGCACAATATAAAACCTCTGCTGTTCTTTTAACTGAGTCTTAAATAATTGTACAAAGCCAAAATCTTTGAGCCAGACCACTTGACCCTGATGGAAATTTGGCAATAAACGCAGTTGAAACCATTGTCCTTTTTCTGGGGAAACCTTACGGTTACAGTCGATACCAAACATAAATCGAATACCATATTTTCTTATGGTTTTTAGATTTCCAGTCGATGAATACCAACTATCACCTGTAATAAATTGAATCTTTGCACCCCAACTGAGTACTTCACTTAACATATCCATAAAGTAATCATTCTTGGTTTTACTTTCAGATTTGTCATAAATTCGGAAATTAATTGGAATATTTTGACCATTCTGATCTGTCGCATACAAGGTAATGAGATTAATACCCTTGACGGATCGGTGGTGTTTGCCTGACCAAAAATAGCTAACCAAGTCCATATGTTGACTATAGGGTTTATCTAAAACAGTATCATCAATACTGACTATAAGTTTATTATTATCAATATGTTGAATTGCTTCTTGATATAGGTCGTGAGGTGTGTAGTCTTCACGTTCTAGAAAGCGATTTACACTATCATGCGAGATGTTATAAGTCTCGGCAAGTTGTGTGCAGCTAATAGAGTTCGGTTCTGTCATGAGAAAGCCCATATAAATGGGTAATGTACAAGTTGCTGTAGAAGCATGTTTAATTCGTCTGATCACAGATACTTTATAAAGTATTTTAATACTTTTTTGAATCCGTCAATGCGTAAGTCCTAATAAAGAACGTGTGGAAATTTTAAAGGGTATTTCTGCAATTCAAAGTGGTATGTCTACACCGGGCGGCGTGGTCAATTATGTCACTAAGCGACCTAAAGATATTCAGGCACTTAACTTTTCTGCAGATGAACATGGGCAGTTTGCAGTCGCAGGGGATGTGGGAGGATTTTGGGGGAAAGATCAACAATTTGGCTATCGCATCAATTTAGTCAATGAACAGATTGATTCTTATGTCGATCATGTAGATGGCGAGCGTTATTTGGCGGCATTAGCACTGGACTGGAAAGCTACAGCACAATCCAAATTCGAGTTTGATCTTGAAGCACAGCGTTCAGAACAAAAATCTGTACCAGGTTATCAATTACTTGATGGCAAAGTACCACAAAACGTGAAATGGGAGCGTTTGCTGGGTTACCAAAGTTGGGGCAAGCCTGTCACAATTGACAGCCTAAATAGCAGTTTAAAATACAACTATACGTTTAATGATGACTGGAATTTAGGATTGGTTGCCTCGCATAGCAAATCTAAAGTGGATGATTATTCAATATTTCCTTTTGGTTATTACCGAGATGGATGTTTGGAAGCATATTCGTGCAACACATTTGGTGCGCAGGGAGAATATGACCTTTATGACTACCAAAACCCAAATGACACATTTAAAACCAATCAATTTAAAATAAAGTTAGATGGCTTGGTCAATACCGATTGGGCAAAGCATCATCTTAGTTTTGATTTGACTCAAACAGATAAATCTAGACATCACTACACAGGTATATATCAATACGTAAATTCAACAGATTATGTAGGTAATATTTACCAAGATAGCTATGATAGGATTCGTGAAGAAGGAGATCTTGGTCCTTATTTTAAAGCTTTGGATAGTAAGCAAACTGCTTTTACGGTTATAGATCGCATTGAATGGAATGAGCAATGGTCTACTTTGATGGGCGGGAAATGGATCGAGCTTGATGAGCAAGCTTATAATGAAACCGAACAAGTCCGTGATACGGATTTAGGCAAATTTCTACCACAATTTGCAGTAAGTTATAGCCCAACGGAATCAACAACTGTGTATGCTTCTTATGCAAAAGGGCTGTCAGATGGAAAAACTGCACCTTGGTTTGCAGAAAATAGTGCAGATACATTAGCACCTATCCATTCTGAACAATATGAAATTGGCTTAAAACAACAGATTCATAACTTTTTATTGACGGCAGCTATTTTTGATTTACGTCAAGACAATCAATACTCTAAGCCGATCTCAGATAAGCGTTATTTTGTTCAAGAAGGTGAGCAACACAGTCTAGGCTTAGAATTAGGACTAAGTGGAGAATTAAGCGATTATTTAGCACTTAGCTCATCTTTAGCATTGACTAGAGCTCGTTTGGATGATGTTGAAGCGGTTGAATATGGCAATCATCAAGCGCAAAATGTACCTAAAATTCGTTTTGCAACGCATCTGACTTATCAAGTACCGACTATTGAAGGTTTTAGAGTACTTGCGGGTGGTCAGTATAGTTCGAGCAAATATGCCAATAAACAAGGTACTGCAAAAGTGAGTGGTTATAGCGTCTTTGATTTAGGCGCTGCTTATCAATTTAAGTTAAATACAACCGATGCGCAGTTACGTTTCAATATCAATAATTTATTGAACAAAAAATACTGGCGTGATGCAGGTGAATTCTATGGCGATGATTATTTATTCTTAGGTGCGCCACGTACAGCAACTTTTTCTTTAAATCTGAATTTCTAAATCTGTCGTATAAAAGCGAAAGAGATTTAGATAGAAAAATAAGTGAAACCCTGATTTTGATTGAAAATTAGTCAAAATTAGGGTTGGGTTAAGATTATAATGCAGCTCACTCAGTTTAATTTAGATCATTTAGATAAGACTTCACTAGATCAACAAGATATTGAATATAAAGAAATTGTTGACTATGAAATAGTCAGAGAAAGTATTTGTAGCTTGATATTCAAATTGAGTAGACAGGCTAAATTAGCTGATCCTGAACAACAAGTTGTATTTCAAAAAAATATAGATAAACTCGTCTACATCAGAGATCATTTGCAAATTCACGATAAAGCATCCATTCAAAACATCATGTCTGAGATTAAATCTCATCAATAACGATATACATGAGTAAGCATCCGGCTAACACAGCCTTACCAAGCGATCCTATAAGCCTTAATTTAGTTCCCACCTAAAAACAAGTGGGGACTTAATCCATGAACATGGATATATATTCAGCAACACCTCCTGTTGCTAAAAAACGCAGAACATACAGCAAAGAATTCAAACTCAGTATTGTCAATGCCTGTAAAAATCCTAATACCTCGATCGCTTCGGTCGCACTGCAACATAGTATTAATGTAAGCGTCCGCTGAACACACCTTCTGAATTCATCCTATAAGCCTTAATTTAGTCCCCACTTAGAAACAAGTGGGGACTTAAATTTATGACTACAAATAATCAGACATCCATCGCATCTCTTGCGAAAAAACGAAGAACATACAATGAGTTACCGGTAGCGCTGGGGAACCTGGTAGGTGGTTTGGCTTTAACTGGTCTTGCACTCTACACCACGCATGTCCGCACTGCACCAAAACGTGAGTTCTAAGTTTTAAGCCCACAGGATGAGTTCAGGAATCAGGGAAGATTCCAGCCAGTTGAGATCAGCGCATGTCCACTTTGCCATCTTCACACCAGACTTCACTTCAAATTCGGCTTGGGCAATATAGTGCTGCCGGCCGCAAAGAGAGCAATCAGGATTTTCATGGTTCGGCTGTTCCGGAGGGCTATCTGGCACAGCAAAAGGGCATTGCCTGCGCCATTGCCGATGGCATTAGCAGCAGCAATGTCAGTCATATCGCCAGTGAAACCGCTGTGTCCAGTTTTCTGGCCGATTACTTTTCGACGCCCGATTCCTGGAGCGTCAAAACTTCGGTCGACCGGGTGATTCGTGCCACCAATTCCTGGCTCTATGCCCAGACCCAGCAAAGTCAGAGCCGTGTCGATAAAGACCGCGGCTATGTCTGCACTTTTAGCGCGCTGGTATTCAAACATGAAACTGTACATCTGTTTCATATTGGTGATGCCCGTATTTACCGCTTGCGTGAGCAACAGCTGGAACAGCTCAGTGTCGATCATCGGGTCTGGTTATCTTCCCGGGAAAGCTATTTAAGCCGGGCTTTGGGCGTGGCGCAGAAAGTAGAGGTGGATTATCTGAGTCTGCCGTTGGCACAGGATGATATTTTCCTGTTGATGACCGATGGTGTATATGAATATCTGTCGGACAGCCAAATTATCGAGGCACTTCACAGCCCCGAAACTTTAGATCTTGACCAGGTAGCAGAAATGCTGGTCCATCTGGCCGATGCGCAGGGCAGTCCTGACAATTTAACCCTGCAAATTGTGCAGGTACAGCAGCTGCCACAACAGGCCCAGTCACAATTTCAGCCAAGTCACAACCAGCTAAGTCTGGCCCCGGATTTAAGCATAGGTCAGCAGTTTGAAGGCTACCGGATTCAAAACGTGCTGCACCAGAACCACCGTAGCCGTTTATATCTGGCTTGGGATGAGACGTGGCAGCAGCAACTAGTCATTAAAATTCCGTCACTGGATTTAACCCACGATGTGCAGGCACTGGAGCGTTTTTTGCTGGAAGAGTGGGTGGCGAAACGGATTCAGCATCCACAAGTTTTAGCGGCCTATCCGCATCAGCGCAGTAAATCTTATTATTTTCAAACCTATGAATATTTATCTGGCCAGACCTTAAATACCTGGCTGCATCAGCAGCGCCAGCCGATTGCGCTTGAAACCGCCATCCAGATTACGGAACAGATCATTAAAGGTTTGAAGGCTTTTCACCGGCTGGACATGCTGCATCAGGATATTCGCCCTGAAAATATCATGCTGAATGCACAGTTAGAGCTAAAACTGATTGATTTTGGTGCAACCCTGGTCAAGGGGATTTCCGAATCACAGCCGCAACATGCCGCGGCTTTGGGCACCTTGGCCTTTATGGCGCCGGAATATTTTTGCTCGCGGCCGGTTTCCACCCGTTCAGACCAGTTTTCACTGGCCGTGGTACTGTATTATGTACTTAGCAAACAGTTACCCTATGGCACCGAACTGGCGCGTTGTCAGACGCTTAAACAGCTAAAAACGGTGCGTTATCATTCAATTTTAGAATATCGGCCAGATATTCCGGTGTGGATTGATGGAGCCTTGCATAAGGCCTTGGCCCTGATGCCAAATGAACGCTATGAGGTATTGTCGGAATTTCTGTATGATCTTAAGCATCCTAACCGGTATTTTTTAAAGCCGGTTCAGTCTTCCTTGCTGGATAAAAATCCTGTTAGATTCTGGCAGGCGGTTTCAGCTATGTTATTTTTATGCTTGCTGTTGTCTTTGGCGTTGATGTTTAGTGTTTAGACATCAGCTGGCTTGAACCGGTGGGCATCATTCTTCAAGAGTTGTTCAATCCGAACAATTTAAAAACTCCTGAATAATCCATTCAGGAGTTTTCTATTAAGCACAAAAACGATGGCTATGCTTATTTCGAGAATTTCAATAACGCTTCTGCGGTCGCCTCTGAGGAGGCCGGATTCTGTCCGGTAATCAGCAAACCATCTTGCTGTACATGCACCTGCCAGTCCTCGGCTTTTGAGTATTGCCCGCCGTATTCTTTCAGCATATCTTCAACTAAAAAGGGCACAACATTGGTCAGCCCAACCGCATCTTCTTCTGTATTACTAAAACCGGTCACAGTCTTGCCTTTGACCAATGGTTGGCCATCCTGTGCTTTGACATGACGTAATACTCCCGGCGCATGGCAGACCAACGCCACCGGTTTATTGGCTTGCAATGTTTGTTCAATCAAAGAGATAGAATCCGGGTCTTCGGCCAAATCCCATAAGGGTCCATGACCGCCCGGATAAAACACGGCATCAAAATCGGCAATCGACACCTCACTGAGTTTGCGTGTCTGCGCCAGATCTTGCATGGCGGCGGTATCCGCCTTAAAACGCTCGGTGGCTTTGGTCTGAGCATCGGGTTCATTACTTTTGGGATCAAGAGGCGGTTGACCACCTTTAGGAGAGGCCAAGGTCACCTCGGCGCCAGCATCAACAAAAGCATAATAAGGGGCGGCCAGTTCTTCCAGCCAGAAACCGGTCTGTTTGCCTGTATCACCCAGACGGTCATGAGAGGTCAGCACGATGAGAATCTTCATATCATTTTCCTGAATGGTTCATATTATTCGGTTCATCGGCTGTTAATTTAGCAAGCGTAATGGGCGCTAAGTGTTGTGATACGTTCAGTTGCTGTATCGGCATGTGTCAATCTCCAGATACTGCAAAGGATTTTAAGTGCCCATTAACAGGGCCTGCTGCACATCGGCCTGTTTGCGCAGGAAATCCCAGACCAGTTTGATTTTCGGCTCATGCTGTAAATCAACTAGGGTCAACATCCAGAAGGTATGGGTAAAACTGACCTGATCGCCCAGAACTTCTTGCAGATCGGGTTTATCATGCACCAGAAATCGCGGCAAAATTGCCAGTCCGGCGCCGGTACTGACCGCAATCTGCTGGGCCAGAATACTGTTACTGCGAAAACAAGCTGTCACTTGCAGCGGCAAACGTTCCAGCGAATACAGCGCCGAGCTATACACCAGATCATCAATATAATCGACAAATCGGTGCTGTTTCAGATCTTCCAGCTGTCTAATTGGTGGGTTTTGCTGTAAATAGCTTTGACTGCCGTACAGTTTTAAACAGTAATTTGAGAGTCGGGTAATGATATAAGGCCCGGATTTGGGCCGGTCAATTGAAATGACAATATCGGCCTCACGATGTGAAAGTTTGATGGTTTTTGGCACCGGAATCAGGTCAATAGTCAGCGAAGGATAATGCTGTGAAAACTCCGCCAGCAGCCGGGCCAGAAACGCCGTCCCGAAACCTTCCGGCGCACCAATGCGTACCCGGCCTTGTAAAGGGTCATGGCGTTTATCAATCTGGATAAAAGACTGTTCCATCTGTTCGACGCGGGGCACCAGTGCCAGACCTTCCGCAGTCAGCTCATAGCCTTTGGCTTCACGTTTAAACAGCTGGGTACCCAAGGTATTTTCCAGCGCCTGAATGCGCCGTGCCACGGTGCTGTGTTCCACTTCCATCAGGCGCGCAGCATTGGTGAGGGTTTTGGCCCGGGCCAAGACCAGAAAAAAGCGTAAGTGATCCCAATCAACTTTCATTTTATGTTTAACATCCTGTTAAATCTCTGTGCAAATTTGCACAATCGTCGTGCGCCAATCTCTATTGGTGCCAAAAGTGTTCTTTGTTAGTCTGCTGAAACAGCGTAAAAATAATACGTTAAAAACAGCCAGTAAAGGCAGATAAAACGACAATAACAAACCAGCACGGAGCGACCATGAACGCGATTCATCATCCCCATTCGAATACCGGCCTCACCACGGCAAAACTGCTGATTAATGGTGAATTTATCGACTCCAGAACCAGTCATTGGCAAGATATTGTCAATCCTGCTACCCAGGAGGTTCTGGGTCAGGTGCCGTTTGCCACTGCAGAAGAAGTCAATGCCGCCATTGCCGCAGCCCAACAGGCTTTTGCCAGCTGGCGTGAAACACCTATTCAGGCCCGTATGCGGATTATGCTGAAACTGCAGGAGCTGATCCGTCAAAACTTAAAAAGTATTGCACAAGTCCTGACCGCTGAACAGGGCAAAACATTAGCAGATGCCGAAGGTGATATTCAGCGTGGCCTGGAAGTGGTGGAACATGCCTGCTCGGTCGGTTCGCTGCAAATGGGTGAGTATATTGAAGGCGTGGCGCGCGGGGTGGATACCTATACCATGCAGCAACCCTTAGGTGTCTGTGCCGGAATTACCCCGTTTAATTTCCCTGCGATGATTCCGTTGTGGATGTTCCCAATGGCCATTGTCTGCGGCAATACTTTTGTCTTAAAGCCGTCGGAGCAGGATCCGCTATCAACCATGATGCTGGTCGAGCTGGCGATGCAGGCCGGTGTTCCTGCCGGAGTGCTGAATGTGGTGCATGGCGGTAAAGAAGTGGTCGATCTGCTGTGTACGCATTCTGATATCAAGGCCATTTCCTTTGTCGGTTCTACGGCGGTGGGTACCCATGTCTATAACCTGGCAGGCCAGCATGGCAAACGGGTACAGTCAATGATGGGCGCCAAAAACCATGTGGTGGTAATGCCGGATGCCGATAAAGAACAGACCTTAAATGCCTTGGTTGGTGCAGCCTTTGGCGCCGCCGGTCAGCGCTGTATGGCCCTGTCTGTGGCGGTGATGGTCGGTGAAAGCAAGCATTGGGTCGATGAGCTGGTCAATAAAGCCAAAACATTAAAGGTCAATGCTGGCCATGAACCGAATACCGATGTCGGACCGGTCATCTCAACCCGTGCCAAAGCCCGTGTGATTGACCTGATTAACAGTGGTGTCGAGCAGGGTGCAGAACTGCTGCTAGATGGCCGCGAGGTGCAGGTTGCCGGCTATGAGCAAGGCAATTTTGTTGGTCCGACCATTTTTAATCAGGTCACGACCGAGATGCGCATTTATAAGGAAGAAATCTTTGGTCCGGTCTTGGCCATCATTCATGTCGATACGTTAGAACAGGCTATTCAGCTGATTAATACCAATCCGTTTGGTAATGGCGTGGGCTTATTTACCCAAAGCGGCAGTACCGCACGTACTTTCCAGAACCAGATTGATATTGGTCAGGTCGGTATTAATATTCCAATTCCAGTACCGGTACCATTTTTCAGTTTTACCGGTTCCCGTGGCTCCAAACTCGGTGATTTAGGCCCGTATGGCAAACAGGCGGTGCAGTTCTATACCCAGACCAAAACCATCACCAGCCGCTGGTTTGAAGATGATCAGGAAAGCGCCGGTGTGAATACCACCATCAGTCTGCGTTAAGGAGAATGACCATGAAAATTGCATTTATTGGTTTAGGCAACATGGGCGGCTCCATGGCACAGAACTTACTCAAAGCCGGCCATCAAGTGTTTGGCTATGACTTGAGCGAGATCGCTTTAGAACATTTTGCCCAGGCCGGTGGCGTGGTTTGCCAGAGTCCGCGAGATGCAGCCCAACAGGCCAATGTGGTGGTGACCATGCTACCTGCGGCCCAGCATGTACGCACGGTGTATCTGGGTG
This sequence comes from Acinetobacter sp. A2, assembly GCF_048537555.1. Lineage (NCBI taxonomy): Bacteria > Pseudomonadati > Pseudomonadota > Gammaproteobacteria > Moraxellales > Moraxellaceae > Acinetobacter > Acinetobacter sp. A2. The sequence continues at coordinate 1,437,311 of NZ_CP183239.1, read as the reverse complement.
AACAGGGTATTTTAAACGTGCTGCCGGCTGGCAGTTTATGTATCGACAGCAGCACCATTGACCCGAAAACCATTCAGGACGTGGCCGCAGCCGCACAGGCTCGACAGATTCAGGTCTGTGATGCACCGGTGTCTGGTGGAACCTTAGGCGCCAAAGAAGGCACCTTGACCTTTATGGTTGGGGGCGATGCCGCCACATTTGAAGCAGTGAAGCCGGTACTGAGTGCGATGGGGAAAAATCTGGTGCATTGTGGTGCTATTGGCACCGGGCAGGTGGCAAAAATCTGTAATAACCTGATTCTGGGTATTTCCATGACGGCGGTCGCCGAAGGCATGGCACTGGGAGTAAAACTCGGGATTGATCCGCAAGCGCTGGCCGGAGTCATTAACAGCTCATCTGGGCGCTGCTGGAGTTCTGAAGTCTATAATCCGTGGCCAGATATCTGTGCCAATGCGCCAGCATCTCGTGGTTATACCGATGGTTTTGCCGCACAACTGATGCTGAAAGATTTAGGGCTGGCGGTTGATGCTGCACATCAGGCCGAGCATCCGATTGTTCTGGGCAGTCTGGTGCAACAGCTGTATCAGCAGTTGTGTCAGGAAGGTCATGCACATCTGGATTTCTCCAGCATCATGCATCATTATACCGCGCCAACAGCGTAAAAAAATAGCAACATGATGGAGCAGGGACAGGCTACATCCATACACCTTGTCAGTAATAACGATAAATTCAGGCTGAGGTACATATGTTAAATTATCAAAAAACGGTTCAGGAATTTGATCTCAATACGGTTGCACGCCAGTATCTGTCTGGCACCATGCAGGCACTTAATGCCTGTTTTGAATGCTGCGACCGCCACGCCGGTTCAGATGCGATTGCCTTGTACTGGCATGGTAAAGATGGCCGCAAAGAGCAGTACAGCTTTGCCGAGCTAAAAAAATATGCCAGCCAGTTTGCCAGCTTTTTAAAAGCGCAGGGTGTGCAAAAAGGTGACCGCGTTTCTGGCTTATTGCCACGCACTCCGGAACTGATCATTACTATTTTGGCCACCTGGCGGATTGGGGCAGTGTATCAGCCGCTATTTACCGCCTTTGGACCCAAAGCCATTGAACACCGTATTCAGCTGGCTCAAAGCAAGCTGGTGGTCACCGATTTGGCCAATCGCGATAAATTGGTGGATATTGCGAACTGTCCAGACATTGTGACCGTGCATGCAGAGCGCCAGGCCGATGCCTATCCGCAAGATTTCAGTTTCTGGAGCGTATTGAAGGGTCAGGACGAGCACTGTGAACTGGAAATGCTGACGATTGATGATCCATTTTTATTGATGTTTACTTCGGGCACCACCGGGCCGGCCAAACCGCTGAAAGTGCCACTAAAAGCCCTGATTGCATTTGGCGGCTATATGCAAAATGCCATTGGCCTGCAACCGGAAGATGCGTTCTGGAATATTGCAGATCCGGGCTGGGCGTATGGTCTGTACTATGCCATTACCGGGCCATTGCTACTGGGGCATTCGACCCTGTTTTATGAAGGTGGTTTTAATGCCGAAAGTGTCTGCGAAATTGTTCAGCAATATGGCATCACCAATCTGGCCGGTGCCCCGACGGCGTACCGGATGATGATGGCTGCCGATCAGGCACAGATGGCACAGCTACGTGGCAAATTACGCGTGGTCAGCAGTGCCGGCGAACCATTAAATCCAGAAGTAATCCGCTGGTTTGAACAGGTACTGGATGTGCCCATTTACGACCATTATGGCCAGACCGAAGTGGGGATGGTGGTGTGTAATCATCATGCCTTGGAGCATCCGGTGCGTTCAGGTTCAGCCGGCTTTGCCAGCCCGGGCTATACCATTGCCGTGGTTGATGAGCAGGGTCAGGCCTTAGCAGCAGATACTGCGGGCATTCTGGCGATTGATATCCGTCAATCACCAATGATGTGGTTTGGCGGTTATGAAGAAAGCCGTAAATCACCATTTGTTGGAGATTATTACTTAACTGGCGATACCGCCGAAATTCACGCCGATGGCAGCATGAGCTTTGTCGGACGTAGTGATGATGTCATTACAACGTCAGGCTATCGGGTTGGCCCATTTGATGTGGAAAGCGCCTTGCTGGAACATGATGCGGTGATTGAAGCCGCCGTGATTGGTGTACCGGATCCGGAGCGTACCGAAGTAATTAAAGCCTTTGTGGTGCTGGCCCAGCAGGTACAAGCCACGCAACAACTTGAAGAAGAACTGGGACAGTTTGTCAAAAAACGTCTGTCTGCACATGCCTATCCACGCCTGATTGAATTTGTGACTGAACTGCCGAAAACCCCAAGTGGCAAAATTCAGCGCTTTTTACTGCGTAATCAGGAAATCAGCAAATTACAGCAGGCCAAAACTGCATAAAACGGTAAAAAACGAAAACGCCAACAGATCAAGAAAGACATCTCAATAAGAAGATTAAGGGAAGCAGGTATGCAATTTACGGAAGAACAACAGCTGATTCAGGACATGGCCAAAAGTTTTGCCCAGGAGCAGATTAAACCGAATGCTGGCGAATGGGATGAAAAAGGCATTTTCCCGAAAGAGGCTTTGGCCCAAATGGGTGAACTGGGCTTTATGGGAATGCTGATTCCGGAAGAATGGGGCGGTTCAGGCACGGGAACGCTGGCCTATGTGCTAGCCCTAGAAGAAGTTGCCGCAGCCGATGGTGCGACATCGGCCATTATGAGCGTGCATAACTCAGTTGGCTGTGTGCCCATTCTCAAATTCGGCACCGAGCAGCAAAAGCAGCAATATTTAAAGCCACTGGCTCAAGGTCAAATGATTGGCGCTTTTGCCTTAACCGAACCACATACCGGCTCGGATGCTGCTGCTATTAAAACCCGCGCAGTTAAAGATGGCGATCATTATATTATTAATGGTGCCAAACAGTTTATTACCTCGGGCAACAATGCCGGCATGATTATTGTGTTTGCCGTAACTGATCCAAATGCGGGCAAAAAAGGTATGAGCGCCTTTTTAGTGCCACGTGATACGCCCGGTTATGAGGTCATCCGGGTGGAAAATAAACTGGGCTTACATGCTTCTGATACCTGTCAGATTGCCTTAACCGATGTACGCATTCATGAAAGTTTAAGGCTGGGCGCCGAAGGTGAAGGCCTAAAAATTGCCCTGGCCAATCTGGAAGGCGGCCGCATAGGCATTGCCGCACAGGCGGTAGGTCTGGCGCGCGCCGCTTTAGAAGAAGCCAGCCGCTATGCGCATGAGCGTGTGGCCTTTGGCAAACCGATTTTTGAACAGCAGGCCATTTCTTTCCGGCTGGCCAGCATGGCCACCGAAATTGAAGCAGCACGGCAGCTGGTGCATTTCGCGGCCCGTAAAAAAGAAGCTGGTGAAAGCTGTTTAACTGAAGCCTCCATGGCCAAACTGTTTGCCTCAGAAATGGCAGAACGGGTTTGTTCCAAAGCCTTACAGATTTTTGGCGGCTATGGCTATTTAAAAGATTTTCCAATCGAGCGTATTTATCGGGATGCGCGTATTTGCCAGATTTATGAAGGCACCAGCGACATTCAGCGTCTGGTGATTGCACGTAGTTTATAATTGAACAGGGAGATTGATCATGCAATGGGAAACAATTTTACTTGAACAGCGTAACGGGGTTGGACTGATAACCTTAAACCGCCCGAAAGCTTTAAATGCCCTGAACCATCAGCTGATTGCCGAAGTCAATCAGGCGCTGGACCGGCTGGAAAAAGACCCGGATATTGGCTGTATCGTGATTACCGGTTCAGAAAAAGCCTTTGCTGCCGGCGCCGATATTAAAGAAATGGCAGATCTCACATTTCCACAAATTTATCTGGATGATTTTTTCAGTCTGGCCGACCGCATCGCCCAGCGCCGTAAACCGTTAATTGCCGCAGTCAGTGGCTATGCCTTGGGCGGTGGCTGCGAACTGGCGCTCATGTGTGACTTTATTTACTGTGCTGATAATGCCAAATTTGGCCTGCCTGAAGTGACTTTGGGTGTATTGCCGGGCATTGGCGGTACCCAGCGTTTAACCCTGGCAATTGGTAAGGCCAAAGCCATGGAAATGTGTCTGACGGCCCGCCAGATGGGCGCGCAGGAAGCTGAACAAAGTGGACTGGTGGCACGGGTGTTTGCCAAAGAGGAATTGTTAGAGCAAACTCTGCAAGCCGCAGAAAAAATTGCCGAAAAATCCCTGCCAGCAGTGATGATGATTAAAGAATCCATCAACCGTGCTTTTGAAGTCAGTCTGGCCGAAGGCTTGCGTTTTGAGCGACGTATTTTCCATTCCATTTTTGCCGGTCAGGACCAGAAAGAAGGTATGCAGGCCTTTGTCGAAAAACGCCCGGCCCAATTTAGCCATCAATAAAAATCATAATAGGAAAAATAAATGAGTACGGACAATAATTTAGCCATTTGTGTGCAGGGTGGTCTGGGCATGATTAGCCTGGACCGGACCAGCCACTTAAATGCTTTAACCTTACCGATGATTCAGGGTATTCAGGCACAACTGGAGCAATGGCGTGAGGATGCTGCGGTACAGGCCATCCTGATCAATTCCAACAGTCCGAAAGCCTTTTGCGCGGGCGGTGATATCCGTTATCTGTATGACAGTTATCAGGCCGGCAATACCCAATATCAGGATTTTTTTGCCACTGAATATCGCATGTTAAGCAACATCCGCAATTTTCCAAAAACCGTTATGGTGATGCTGGATGGCTATGTGCTGGGCGGCGGTTTTGGTCTGGCGCAAGCCTGTCATATCAAGATCAGCAGTGAAAAATCCCGCTTTGCCATGCCGGAAACTGCAATTGGCTTTTTCCCCGATGTCGGTGCCACCCATTTCCTGTCACGGCTAGATGATGTTGGTGTATATATGGCGCTGACCGGTGAACAGATCAGCAGCAGCGATGCCTTGTATTTAGATTTAATTGACTATCATGTGCCGAGTGCGCGCTTTGCTGAATTAGAAGCAGCGTTAATTGCAGCGCCGCTACTCAACCCGATTGAAATCCGCAAAATCATCAGCAGCTTTATTACCCATCCGGCAGAAAGTGAATTGCAAAAGCGTATCGAGCAGATCAATGCCCATTTCTCTTATGCAACGCTGGATGATATTGAACACAGTCTGGCTCAGGCAGGTACCGGTCCAGATCAGGAATGGGCGCAGAAAATGCTGGCTATTTTGCAGCAGCGTCCAGTAATGGCCAAACAGGTCAGCTTAAAGCTGCAACAGGTCGGGCAAAACTTGTCGCTGGAAAAGTCAATGCAGCTGGAACGCAATTTACAGGATGTCTGGATGCAGCAAGGTGATTTTATTGAAGGTGTACGCGCTTTAATTGTCGATAAAGATAAAAATCCGCAATGGCAAACTGACAATACTGCTTTTGAAAAAGTGCTGGAAACTTTGTGGCCGGTCTGGAATACGCAGCCGCTGGAGCAGATTTCTTAAACAGCTAAACATTCAAATATCAATAAAAAACCCTCTTTCAAATTGAAAGAGGGTTTTGGTTTAGAGCATCTAAAATGGACGTTTAGCTCTGCATAATTCCGCTGACACCGGTCACAATCATATCAATGGCAATGGTCCCAATCAGCAAGGCAGCCAGACGCCCGACAATATCGACATACAAATCAATATAATTGGAATGTTTATGCTGCAAATGATCATGCGCATATTTCATTAAAATAAGCAGGCTACAGGTCAGAAATAGCGTCACAAAAATCACCAGCACCAGTTGCCACAGGCTTAGCTGAATTCCGGTAATGACCGCGGCGCTGATGGTTCCCGGGCCAATCATAAACGGCATGGCAATGGTGCCGGCCAAATGATGTGGCGCACCGCGCATCACCCCAATGGTATCGGCGCCTTCAAACACATAGCGATAACCAATCACCAGAAAAATAATCCCGCCAAAAATCTGGAAAGATTCAAAACGGACATGCAGGACATCATGAAAAAAGGCTTCACCGGTTTTGGCGAAAATAATAAACACCACAAAGCTGATTAAACTGCCCTGAATCAGGGCGCGATTAAACACTCGGGCCTCGGAATTACGGATAATGCCGAGCATATAAATACTCATTAAAAACGGGTTTAATAATGAGAAAAACAGTGCAAAGGCGTGAAGCGATTCAGACATCCTACAGATTCCTTATTGATCCGGGTCTGGAAAGAGCGGGCGCTTGCCTGGACTAATCCGGTTGATGTGCAAGAACATCAAATGGCGCTCGTATTTATCCAGAATGTCGTTAATGACCTGTTCCTTGCTATAACCCACCAGATCATTGCCTTGCGAGCCTTCAAACAGATAGGTTTCCAGACGGTAATAGTATTTCTTGGTGCGTTTGCCGCGTGAACTGAAGTTGGGTGTGTCATAACGGATTGGCCAGATCTGGTAAACGAAGTTTTCTTCTTCATCCAGCTGAATGGTTAAATCCAGATGTGACAGTTCCGGTTCATCATCCAGGGCTTTTTCCGCCAGATCGACCTGAATGCCTTTGTTGATGAATTCTGTGGCCACCGCCTGCATTGCCGGTTTACAGACCTCTTCCAGCATTTGCTGGGTTTGCGATAAATTGGCATGCAGCATTACCCGGCTGAGGCGTTTTTTCCAGTTAAAGATGTCGACATTGCCGACCACGGGTGCCGCATTCATGCTGGTACTGGCCTGACGGAAATCTTCCAGTCTTAATGACTTGTACAGACCCGCCATCACAAAGAAAATCACAAAGCTAAAAGGCAGCCCCATAATAATGGTGGTGTTTTGCAGTGCAGTCACGCCATTGGCCATCAGCATGGCCAAAGTCAGTAAACCAATCGCCAGTGCCCAGAAGACACTTAACCAGCGCGGCGAATCATGTTCAATATTGGTAAATTTGGTGGTGAAATTCCCCAGTACCAGTGCGCCTGAATCGGCAGAAGTCACATAAAACAGCAAACCGGTAATGGTAGCGACGCCGGCCAGAAATGGGAACCACGGATATTGGGCAAGCAGGTCATAGAAACCATGTGCCGGATTGGCCAATACGGTGGTGGCCAGCTGGGTATTGCCATCAAAAATTACGCTGTGCAGGGCGCTATTTCCAAAAATTGACAGCCAGGTCAGGGTAAACAGCAGGGGAATAATTAAGGTACCGGCCACAAATTCACGGATGGTTCGGCCACGGGAAATTCGCGCCAGGAACAGGCCGACAAATGGCGACCAGGCAATCCACCAGGCCCAGAAAAACAGGGTCCAGCTGTTCATCCATTCTTTAGGCTGCTCAAAAGGAAAACTGCTTAAAGAGAGTTTCGGGAACTGGCTGAGATAATCACCAAAATTCTGAATTAGAGCCGCTAATAAAAACTCTGTATTTCCCATAAAGAGAATAAAGAGCAGCAACCCGATTGATACATAGATATTAATTTCAGACAGAACCCGAATACCTTTATTGACACCCGCAGTCACGGAAATAATAGTAATAATGACTGCAACGGCAATCAGCGCCGACTGGATCAGCAGGTTTTCTGGCACATCAAACAGTACATGCAGGCCGTAGTTGAGCTGAACCACACCAATCCCGCAGGTGGTGGCAATACCAAAAATGGTGCCCAAAACGGCCGCGGTATCAACACTATGTCCAATCCAGCCATTAACACGCTTGCCAAAAATCGGATAAAGCGCCGAGCGGATGGTTAGCGGCAGGTTATAACGATAACTAAAATAACCCAAAGCCACGCCAACCAAGGCATACATGCTCCAGCCAGTTAATCCATAGTGGAACAGGGTCCAGACCATTGACTGGCGCGCAGCCTCAAAAGTCTGACCTTCGCCGACAGGCGGATTCATATAGTGAGACAGCGGTTCGGCCACCGAGAAGAACATCAGGTCAATCCCGATTCCGGCCGAGAACAGCATTGCCGACCAGCTCAGCAGGCTAAATTCCGGCTTGGAATGTTTGGGACCTAATTTGATATCGCCATAACGCGACAGGGCAATAAACAGTACAAAGACCAGATATAAGGTGGCCGCCAGCAGGTAATACCAGCTAAAGGTCCGGCTGACCCAGTTCAAGATTTGGGTAATGAGCTGATTCGCCTGGTCATTAAATAAAATCGTAACCAGCGAAAACAGCAGGATGAGTGTTGCCGAAAGAAAAAAGACAACTTTGTTCAGACTATCGGTCGTCTGTTCAGTTTTCTTTTGCATAAATCTGTGACCATATTTTTTTAATTCGGATCTACAGCGCAGTGTGTTTTGGCTTAACCAGACTATAGGCATGGCTCTCATTACAAACATTTGCAAATGAAAAACAAACTGAGCTGTACATCAGGAAGCAGACGGGACTATAATTTATTTTAATTGAACGTTCAATTAAAATAACGTTTTTATATGTTACCTTGCCTTGTGCATGATTTTTATTAGTCAGGTCGATCTTATGCCTAAAGTTGGTATGCAACCGATTCGTCGTCAACAGCTAATTGATGCCACCTTATCTGCCATTAATGAACTGGGTTTTGCTGAAGCATCTATCAGCCAGATTGCCCAGCGGGCAGGTGTGTCTACAGGCATCATCAGTCATTATTTTCAGGGCAAGCATGGCCTGATTGAAGCGACCATGCGTTATTTGCTGCAACAGCTGGGCGATGCCATTTCTGCCAGTTTAAACGCCGCAGAAAACACCCCGGAGCAGCGCCTGATTGCGATTGTGCGTGCCAATTTCTCGGCCGAACAGACCGATAAAGCCGCCATGAAAACCTGGCTGGCATTCTGGGCCAACAGTATGCATCAACCTGACTTGCACCGTTTGCAGCAGGTCAACCATTATCGCCTGCATTCCAATATCAAGCATGAGTTTGCCAAACAGCTGGACCGCGAGCAGGCTGAACGCGCCGCGCAGGGTCTGGCCGCACTGATTGACGGTTTCTGGTTACGCGGTTCCTTAATGACCACTGAACTGGATGCCGATTTACCTATTCAGATTTGTGCCGACTATATCCGTCAGCAACTCAATATTCACTAAATTGCGAGGAGAACCAATTGATGCAATTCAATACACAACGACCTTATATTCACGGTCAGTTTGTCGATGCTTCATCCTCTGAAACATTCCAAAGTATTAATCCGGCCAATGCTGAGGTGTTGGCCACCATTCAGGCATGTAACCAGGCCGATGTTGATCGGGCAGTACAGTCTGCCAAACAGGGACAAAAAGTCTGGGCAGCCATGACCACCATGCAGCGTTCACGCATTTTAAATCAGGCCGTAGCCATTTTACGGGCACGCAATGATGAGCTGGCAGAAATTGAAAGCCTGGACAGTGGCAAGCCTTTAAGTGAAACCCGGAGCGTCGATATTGTGACCGGGGCAGATGTGCTGGAATATTATGCCAGCATTTTACCAGCGCTCGAAGGCCAGCAAATTCCATTAAGAGAAAGTTCTTTTATTTATACCCGCCGTGAACCGCTGGGTGTGGTGGCCGGTATTGGCGCTTGGAATTATCCAATCCAGATTGCGTTATGGAAATCTGCACCGGCCTTGGCCGCAGGCAACGCCATGGTGTTTAAAGCCAGTGAAATTACCCCACTTACCGCGTTAAAACTGGCCGAAATTTATAGTGAAGCCGGAGTACCAGACGGCGTCTTTAATGTGGTGACCGGTGGTGGCGATGTGGGTAGCTACCTCACTGAGCATCCAGAGATTGCCAAAGTATCCTTTACCGGCGGTGTGAGTACCGGTAAAAAAGTAATGGCACAGGCGGCGGCGTCCAGCTTAAAAGAAGTCACCATGGAACTTGGTGGAAAATCACCGTTAATTATCTGTGAAGATGCCAATCTGGATCTGGCTGCCGATATCGCCATGATGGCCAATTTCTACAGCTCTGGACAGGTGTGTACCAATGGAACCCGGGTGTTTATTCCTGCTGCTTTAAAAACTGCTTTTGAAGAAAAGATTCTGCAGCGCATTCCTTATGTGCGGATGGGGCAGCCTTTAGACCCGAACACCAATTTTGGACCACTGTCCAGCTTTGCCCATATGGAAAAAGTATTGCATTACATGGAGCTGGGCAAGCAACAGGGCGCCCGTCTGTTAACAGGTGGACAGCGCGCAGCGGCAGCTGAGTTTGCGCACGGGGCTTTTGTTGAACCCACGGTATTTACCGACTGTCATGATGAAATGCGCATTGTCCAGGAAGAAATTTTTGGCCCGGTTATGAGCATCTTAAGCTATGACAGTGAAGATGAAGTAATCCGCAGAGCCAATGCCACCACCTATGGTCTGGCTGCTGGTGTGGTCAGTCCGGATTTAAGCCGTGCCCATCGCATTATTCATCAGATTGAAGCTGGGATTTGCTGGCTGAATACCTGGGGTGAATCTCCAGCAGAAATGCCGGTTGGTGGCTATAAACAGTCAGGCGTTGGCCGTGAAAATGGTCTGGTGACCTTACAGCACTATACCCAGACCAAATCGGTTCAGGTGGAACTGAGTCCTTTCCAATCTGTATTTTCAGCTTAAGGGAGGATCATGCTGCATGAATTATGACTATATTATTATTGGCGCAGGTTCTGCCGGGAATGTGCTGGCGGCTCGATTAACCGAAGATCCAGAAACGACGGTGTTGCTCCTGGAAGCAGGTGGGCCGGACTACCGGCTGGATTTTCGTACCCAGATGCCTGCCGCGCTGGCTTATCCCTTACAGGGCCGGCGTTATAACTGGGCCTATCTGACCGATCCGGAACCGTATATGAATAATCGCCGCATGGAATGTGGTCGCGGTAAAGGCTTGGGCGGGTCCTCCCTGATTAACGGCATGTGTTATATCCGCGGCAATGCGATGGATCTGGAACAATGGGCCAGTTTGAAAGGACTGGAACATTGGAGCTATGCCGACTGCCTGCCTTATTATAAAAAGGCCGAAACCCGTGATATTGGCGGCAATGACTATCATGGCGACAGTGGTCCGGTACAGGTCGCCACCCCGAAAGCCGGAAATAACGAGCTGTTTCATGCCATGGTCGATGCTGCGGTACAGGCTGGCTATCCACGTACCGATGATTTAAATGGCTATCAGCAGGAAGGATTTGGCCCGATGGACCGTACCGTAACCCCACAGGGACGCCGTTCCAGCACGGCGCGTGGTTATCTGGATATGGCCAGACAGCGCCCGAATTTAACCATTCGCACCCATGCCATGACCAATAAAATTCTATTTCATGGCAAGCAGGCGGTGGGAGTTGAATATTTTCAGGGACAAAGTACCGCGCAGCCACAGCAAGTCTTTGCTGAAAAAGAAGTGCTGCTCTGTGGGGGTGCCATTGCGTCCCCGCAAATTCTGCAGCGTTCCGGTGTCGGTAATGCCCAGCATCTAAAAAGCCTGGAGATTCCGGTGGTTCATGATTTACCGGGCGTGGGCGAAAACCTGCAAGATCATCTGGAAATGTATTTACAGTATCAGTGCAAAAAACCGGTCAGCTTATATCCCGCCTTAAAATGGTATAACCAGCCAAAAATTGGCGCAGAATGGCTGTTTTTAGGTCAGGGTGTGGGTGCCAGTAACCAGTTTGAAGCCGGTGGCTTTATCCGCACCTCCGATGAGTTTGCCTGGCCAAATATCCAGTATCACTTTTTACCGGTCGCCATTAACTACAATGGCAGTAATGCCATTCAGCAGCATGGTTTTCAGGCGCATGTTGGTTCTATGCGCTCTCCATCTCGTGGGCGGGTCAAACTGCGCTCCAAAGATCCGTTTCAGCATCCAAGTATCCTGTTCAATTATATGAGTACCGAACAGGACTGGCGCGAGTTTCGTGATGCCATCCGCATTACCCGGGACATCATGCATCAACCGGCTTTAGATGCCTATCGCGGCGAAGAAATCAGCCCGGGCAAACAGGTACAAAGTGATGCCGAGCTGGACGAATTTATCCGTAACCACGCTGAAACTGCGTTCCATCCATCTTGCAGCTGCAAAATGGGTGAAGATGATATGGCGGTGGTCGATGGCTACGGGCGGGTACATGGGCTGCAAAACCTGCGTGTGATTGATGCTTCGATCATGCCGCTGATTATTACCGGCAACCTGAATGCCACCACCATTATGATGGCCGAAAAACTGGCCGATCATATTCGCGCCAAACCGGCGCTGGCCAAATCTACGGCGCCATTTTACCGGGCCAATACGCCAGTCCGGTCAATCTAGCCGCAACAGAACGCTTTGATCTCTTAGATCATTTTGATGTGCATTTTTATACACATCCTTTTTTCTTAGTTAAAACCACATATCCAACCATCCGCACAGCTCACGGTCGGATGGTTGGCTGGGATTTTTACATTCAATCAGGTTAAATTTTAAAACAATGATTCCATTTACAAGAACGGTGGTCGCCGCCGGGTGTCTGTCATGTATCAGCATGTCCAGCTGGGCCAATGATGCATCCTCTTCCTCTATTGATGTGTCTGGTCAGCTGACTGCAGTATCCAAATATGTGTCACGCGGTCTGACCAATGCACCAGAAAATGAAGACTTGGCTTTGCAGGCCTCTTTAACCTTGGGTTATGGAAATTTTTATGCCGGTTATTGGGGCAGTACACTGGGTTATTCATACCGCGATTTACAGAAAGGTCGGCAATACAGCACCGATAAAATGGAACATGATTTTATTGTCGGGCATGTGTCAGATTTTAAAGGCCTGACTTGGGATCTGTGGAATGCGACCTATTATTATCCGGGTGGGGACAGCACCACCTCCAATGAACTGGGCCTGCGTGTCAGTAAAAACCTGAATGAGCAAGCTACACTAACCTTCGGCGTGTCGACCTATTTATATGATGTGGTGTATATGAATCAGGGCGATACCTATGTCAGCCTGAACTATGCCCATCAGCTCAGCGACAAATTAACTGGAAATCTGGCCGTTGCCGGTTCATATTTTAATGACTCCGGCAAATATGAAGGTCAGGAATTTTTAGATACCCAGACCGATACCGCTTTTCGTTTTGCCTCGGTCGGCCTGGATTATGCAGTTGCGCCGAATGTGAATGTCTTTTCCGACTTCATTCTGGGTGGCTATGACCGCAGTAAAATCAAACAGAAAAATCAGACGGTTTGGGGCTTAAGATATAGCTTCTAATCTAGTCCCCAAGCATCAACCCTTTAATTGAGCGTGGAAGAGGGTTGCTCCGGCCGAATGCGAATGCTTAAACCCTGAGGCGGGTTCAGGCTTAAATCCATCTGGTAGTGATGATGTTGGAGCAGCGCTTTCACCAAAGCCAGCCCTAAACCATGACCCTGTTGCTGGGCAGATTTACGCCAGAAGCGCCGGGTCATCTGGGTCAGTTCAGCGGCAGTCAGCCCCTGACCATCATCTTGTACCAGCAGTTGCTGATCATGCATGGCAATTGCAATCCGGCTTAAGCCTTGGGCATGTAACAGGGCATTTTCCAGCAGATTTTTCAGGATGGTCTGCAAGCTCAGCGGTGGTAGTTGCAGGGTCTGCAGATTTTCCCAATCGACCTGCAATACGCTATTTAAATGCGGATAAACCGGACTTAATTCTTCTATCACTTGTCTTAAAACCGGCGCGACTTCGGTGGTATCTGAATCTGGGGCAGCTTGCGCAGCGTCATGATCGGTCTGGCTCAGTAATAACAATTGTTCCAGCAACTGCTGATAGCGCCAGATACTGTTTTCGGCCTGTTTCAGGTTTTCAATCAGCTTGCTGGCCTGCGCCGGATTTTGCTCGACCATCATCCGGCTGAGTTGTACATGGGTTTTAATTGCAGTTAAAGGACTACGCAGTTCATGCGCGGCATAGGCGGTAAACAGTTTTTCATTTTCCAGACTATGGTGCAGGTTCTGAATCAGCTGATTGGAATTATCGACAAAAGGCTGGACTTCTTTGGGAATTTTACGCGCATCTAGATGTTGCAGATAATGCGCCGCATCTGACAGCGAATGCTGTTTATCTGCCAGTTGCTGGGCCATATCATCTAAAGGGCGGAATTCTTTACGCAGAATATGAATCACCAGCGCCATACAGATCAGTAGCGATAACACCAGCGGAATCAGCACCGATTGCAGAATCTGTTGCAATAAAGAGGCTCTAAGCACCAGCCGTTCTGCGGCCACCACCTGAATATCACCTTTACGCAGCACATAACTGCGCCATTCCACACCATTTTCCTGCCAGGTACTAAAGCCCGGTTGCTGTCCGGTTAGCTGCGCCGGCGCACCGCGGGTGCGAGCCACCACATACGGCCCCAAGGTAATATCCGAGCTAAACACCGACACCTCACAGGCAATCAGGTTTTGCGCATGATACTGTTCGGCCACCTGTTTTAAGGAATCGGGATTAATTTCCTGGAGCGGCAAATGCTGAATCAGCCGCGCCACCATTTGTGCAGAGGCAAACAGGCGCTGATCCAGCGTATCTTGCAGCCGCTGCTGCAAATCATAATACAGCCAGCAAAACACCAGACTCCACAGGCTAAGAAACACCACCATAAACATGCTGACCAGCCGCCATTTTAAACTGTAGTTCTGCATATTCAGCTCTCGGTTTCCGGTACTTTAAACATATAGCCCACACCACGAATGGTCTGAATCAGCTGCGGCTCTAGTTTCTGGCGTAAATGATAAATATGCACATTCAGCGCGTTGCTCTCGATACTGTCCTGATAGCCATACAGTTTATCGAGCAGCTGTTCATTTTTTAAAATCTGGTTGGGATGGCTCATCAGGGTTTCCAGCAGGCTGTATTCACGCCGTGACAGAGTCACCGGCTGCTGCTGGAACGTCACTTCCTGGGTATCGCGGTTTAACTGCAAATCGCCCAGTTGTAACAGATTGGAAGAAAAACCTCGATTACGCCGTGCCAGCGCATGAATACGGGCAATCAGCTCATCCAGTTCAAAGGGTTTGGTCAGGTAGTCATCGGCCCCCAGATTTAAGGCTTCTACACATTGCCGGGTTTGATGCCGGGCGGTTAAAACCAGTACCGGCAGATGAATTTCATCCTGGCGCCACTGCTGCAGCAGTTCCAGACCATCCTGATCGGGCAGGCCCAAATCCAGCAGGCACAAATCGACCGCACTTTGCCGGATAAAATAATCGGCAGCACGCGCAGTAGCCACATGCTCGACTGAAATATTTAAATAGTCCAGCGCTGAACAGATACTTTGGGCAATATAAGGATCATCTTCGACCAGAACCACAAACATAGTTACTCTCCACCTGAAATCCTATTTTATAAATAATGAGCTATGTTAATGTTCTCTTAATTTAATCTTTTTAATAATGAATCGGGTTTTCTACAGAAAAATGGACGTCATGATTACGCGTGTAAGTGCTTTGCTTGTGGTTCTTTGTGCATTCTGGCCAGTTTGGTCACAGGCGCAGGAGTTCTTGCCACCCGATCAAGCGTTTCAGTTTCAGGCGCGTTCTATTAGCGACGATCAGGCGGAACTGCGCTGGACCATCGCCGAAGATTATTATTTATATCATGATCAGCTACAGGTGCGTAGCGATGCTGGTGCGCTAAAATTACAGCTGCCGGTCCCGGAAGATAAGAACGATCCGACCTTTGGCCAGACCAAGGTGCATTATCATCAGGTCAAGACCACGATTACGGTCGCGCCAAACCAGCAATTTAAAATTCAGTGGCAGGGCTGTGCCGAAAGCGGTTTATGTTATCCGGTGCAACGCGCCACCATTCAGACCGATGCGCAAGGCTTGTTGCCCCAGTCAGATGCGCCTTCAAGCGAACGGCGTTTATTAAGTGCCGCCAAACCGGTCGCGCTGGATGCACCGGCTAAAATTGAAGCGGCACCAAGTAAACCTGAAAAAACAGTACTGACAACTACATCTGCTGCCGCCGAAGAAGCAGTCATTGAAAATGAGTCGATTGCCGCAGTAGAGAATACAGAGCCGACAAAACTCACTGATGCTGTCGCGGCTTCAGAAATTTCAGTCGTAGCGTCTAATCCGGTGCCGGCCAGTGAAATCGCAGGCGAGACACAAACGGCAGCCACCGCATCATTACAATCTGAATGGAACAACGACCAGTATTTTTTCAATTTACTCTCGGAACATCATTTATTTGTTAATCTACTGATTTTTTAGGTTTTGGTATTTTACTGGCCTTTTTACCTTGTTCTTTGCCACTGATTCCAATTCTGTCCGGTATTCTGGTACAGCGTCATCGCGGTTATCGTGCTGCGTTGATTGCGCTGGCTTTTGTGCTGGGTATGGCCGCAGTGTATGCGGTGATGGGACTGGCAGTTGCGCAACTGGGCTATAGTTTCCAGCGCTGGTTCCAAAGCCCGATCTTTATTGGCATTTTTGCGGTGCTATTTATCTTGTTTGCCTTGAACCTGTTTGGGGTGTATCAGCTGTCCTTACCACAAGGTTTATTACAACGACTGGACCGATGGCAGCAAAAACAGCAGGGCGGTACGCTGGTCGGTGCTGCGTTAATGGGGATGATTTCCGCGCTGATTGTAGGTCCGTGTATGAGCGCGCCTTTGGCTGGTGCTTTGCTGTTCGTATCGCAGTTGGATCAGCCGGTACTCGGCGCGACCTATCTGTTTGTACTGGGTCTGGGCCTCGGGATTCCTTTATTTATTGCCGCTGTATTTGGCGCCAAATATTTACCGAAACCGGGTATGTGGATGGACCGGTTGAAATTCAGTTTCGGCTTTTTAATGCTGGCGCTGGCGGTTTATTTCGCCCGCCCATTGCTGCCGACTGTGGCCTATTTCCTGTTGATGGGCATTATTTTCCTGGCACTGGCGATTTACTGCTTCGATTTAATCCGCAGACATCTGCAAGGCAAAATCTCGCGTGTTGGCGTTATTGTACTGGCGCTGGCCATGACCGCTATTAGTATTTGGCATATTCAACATGGCCTTCAGCAGATGGGTGCAGTCCATGCCCAACAAACACTCAGCTGGCAAAAGGTGCATACCCAGCAGGAACTGGTACAGCTGCTACAGCAAAACAGTGGACGCAGTATCGTGATTGATGTCTATGCCGACTGGTGTGTGGCCTGTCAACCGGTAGAAAATGAAGTCCTGCCCCGTACCGATGTACAGGCAGCCTTGCAGGATGTGGTACGGATTAAACTGGATTTAACCGAGTATCATCCATCTCAAGATGAATTACTGCGTGACTGGCAGATTCTTGGTCCACCGACCATGATTTTCCTGGACAGTCAGCAGCAGGAACAGCGTACTTTACGTTTAACTGGTACCTTTAGCGCGACCCAACTTATTCAGCGCTTACAGCAACTTCAGCAGGCAAAAACACCATGATGGTTTCTGCAACGGCGCTGCATATAGGCCCACTGATGTTGCCGTGGCAGATTGTGCTGCTGCTCACCGGATTAGTGCTGGTGTATGGGGCAGGGCGATATTTCAGACACAAACAGCAATGGCCTGAACCTAGCTGGTGCATCTTTAGTAACAGCTTGTGGACATCATTGTGGGTGGGATTAATTGCCGCACGACTGGTTTTTGTGCTGATGCATGCCGATCTTTATCTGGCGACACCACTGGATATAATCAAGATTCAGGACAAAGGCTTTCATTTTTATGGTGGATTGATTGCCGGCATTGGGTGGTTTCTATGGAAAAACCGGGCATTGGCCAATCTGCCTAAAGCGATATTGATCGCGCTATTTGTTGCGATCCAGCTTTGTCTGAATTGGGGTATTCAAACGGTCTTGCCACAGCAGAATCAGTATCCTGATCTGCAATTTCAAAATTTACAGCAGCAACAGGTGCCACTACAGCACTGGGTCAGCAAACCGACCGTCATTAACCTGTGGGCCAGCTGGTGTCCGCCGTGTCACCGGGAAATGCCGGTTTTACATCAGGCCCAGCAGGATTATCCGGACATTCATTTTGTAATGCTGAATCAGGGCGAAACGACTGACACCGTACAGGATTATTTGCGTCAGCATGGTTTTAATTTCCAGCATGTCCTGTTTGATCCTCAAGGTGACATGGCCACCCAGATGAATATGTATGGCTTGCCAAGCACCTTGTTCTTTAATGCACAAGGACAGCTCGTGCATCGGCATATGGGCGAACTGACCCAGCCGATGCTGCGTCGCTATATCAATGATCTTTCTGCTCCATCTTCAAAATAACAGGAAATTCTCATGAAAATGATCTATCCCGCTGCGTTGTTCCTGCTGCTGTTAAATACGACAGCATTTGCCCAGACTGATCTGAAAAAACAGATTGAGCAGGAAGGCTTTAAATTTATCAAACAGATTGAAGCGCCAGAAAAAATGACCGGATGGGCCGGGCATATGCAGCAAAGTCCGGCGACCGTGTTTATTTCCAATGACCAGAAATATTACATTATTGGCGATTTGCACAATGCCAAGGGTGAGAACCTGAC
Organism: Acinetobacter sp. A2; assembly: GCF_048537555.1. Taxonomy (NCBI): domain Bacteria; kingdom Pseudomonadati; phylum Pseudomonadota; class Gammaproteobacteria; order Moraxellales; family Moraxellaceae; genus Acinetobacter; species Acinetobacter sp. A2. Next base: position 1,418,902 of record NZ_CP183239.1, on the reverse strand, counting down.
CATCAAAGCGCTTGAAACCCATGTCAAAGACGCCGTGCTGGATGATGTCTGGAAAAGTCTGGAAAACTCCACCTGGATTCAGGACGGACAAAAAGATGCGCCGCGGATTGTATATGTATTTTCAGACCCGAATTGTCCGTATTGCCATACCTTCTGGCAAAAGGCACGTCCGTGGGTGAAGGCGGGGAAGGTACAGCTTAGACATATTCAGGTGGCAGTCATTCGTGATGAGAGTCGCGGGCAAGTGGCAACCATGCTGATGGCTAAAAATCCACAGCAGGTGTTTACCAGTTACAATGCTAACAAAGGGCAAAACAAGTTAAAAATTACCAAGAATATCCCTGCTGATATTGCTGCAAAAATAGATGCCAATCAGGAACTGATGGCTAAATATGGTTTCTTTGCCACTCCGTCGATGGTGTGGAAAAACCAGCAAGGCGAGTTTAAGTCCGCCCAAGGGATGATGGAGGATTTAAGAGAGATTTTTGAGAAGTAAAAGGTTCATGAACAATGGCAGATGTTGTTTAGGTTAGCGCTTGGGGCGTAAAAAATCTTCCCCTTGTGGAATGCTGTTCCTCACCTCTTTAATAAAGAGGGGTTAGGGGAGATTAGATATAAAAAAGACTGTCGCTAAGGGCAGTTTTTGATCATAACTTGCTAATAATGACAATTGTCGCTATTATGTACTTAATACAGCCGCCACGCTTAGTTCTTCTTTTGAAGTCCGCGCAACCTTGGCGGTTTTTTATGCCTCGATTTTAGTGAATTATGTTAAAACCTTATAATAAAAAGCCTTTATCATATGCTGAGCAAGTGCATCATCTACAGTCTAAAGGATTGAGTATTCATAATGTTGCTTGGGCTGAAGGAATATTGGCAAAATATGGTTATTATCGCTTAAGTGCATATTGGTATCCTTACCGAATAAGGTCAGGAAATAATGTCTTAGATCGATTCAAGCCGGGCACTTCGTTTGAAAAAATTGTGCAATTATATGAATTTGATACTGAATTACGATTACAAATATTCGGTGCTATCGAAATTATAGAAACGTTTTTACGAACGAAATTAACGTATTATCTCGGTCATCAATATGGTGCATTTGGTATCTACAATGCACAAAATTTTTATCCCAAATTTAACCATAGAAAATTTTTAGAAACATGCAACAAAGAAGTTGGACGCTCTAAAGATACGTTCATCCAGCATTTTCAACAAAATTATGATGGTTTTCCTCAAATCCCAATCTGGATGCTGACAGAAGTTTTAAGTTTTGGTTCATTGTCATTTTTATATAGTGGTTTAATAAATAATAAGGCTAACAATAAAGAAGATAAGAAAGCAATCGCACAGCATTTTTCTTTGCATCATGAAAAATTAGCTGAATGGTTGCATATATTGACCTATGTGAGAAATATTTGTGCCCATCATGGACGGTTATGGAATAAAGAATTAGCTATTAAATCTAAAGCCGACAAAGATCCAAATTGGCAATCACCGATTACACCGACGAATAAACGTATCTTCTATGTACTCTTAATCTTAAAAACCTTGCTAAGACCGACAGGATTTGATTCAGAGTGGTGCTATCAATTGAATAAACTCTTAAAACCTATTGTGAAAGATGAAAATTGGCGTGTTGCGATGGGTTTTCCTGGTAATTGGGAAGAACATCCTATTTGGAGCTTATGAAATATGGTAAAAAAAATACCAGAATTTTTAGAAGGTCGTAGCCCTGATCGTCAAAATCGCATTTTGGAAAATACAAAAATAATCTTAAAAGATTGTGTTATGGATGAGGTTTATTTATTACAACTAGCAGAAAAAGCGAAAAGTGAAGAAACTATCAGGATAACTTTAGCTGACTTAAGAGTTCGAGTTCACAAAAACCGCACTTAAAAGTTTGATAAGCTGAAACCGCGTATCGCTTAGTCTATCAAGTCATTGACGCCAAAATTGTGGTGCTTGTTTTAGACGTTGACTGCCGTGACACCATTTTTAAAAAGATGTAAAAAAGACCGCTATATTGCGGTCTTTTTAGTATTTAGACTTTTATAATTTCACCAACTCCACCCGACGGTTTTTCGCCTTACCATCTTCAGTCGCATTATCTGCAACAGGCTGAGTATCCCCAAAACCTTTGGCTGTCAGACGATTTGTATCAATGCCTGCTTTGGTTAGAGCAGTCACCACAGCTTGCGCACGTTGCTCAGACAATTTTAAATTATGCGCCGCATCGCCTGTATTATCAGTATGTCCGTAAATGCCAAGTTTTAAATCATCGTTATCTTTCAGTAAAGCAATAATCTGATCTATTTGTTCTTGTGAGTCTGGCAAAATATCGGCTTGATCTGTGGCAAAGTTAATTTGCACACTCACTTTACTGTCCTGATCCAGACTTTGTTTCAGTGCACCTGAAGTCAGTGCTTTGGCAGTGATATTTAAGGGCTGACTTTCCGCTACCATTAAACCCATATAGTGGCCAGATTGTGCCAAATGGAACCAAATATTTTTATCCGCTTGTCGAATCACATACGTTTGCGCAGGGTAATTATAAATATCAGCCAAACCTGAACCATGTTGCACCCGAATGGCATCAGGCAGACTGTTGGCAAGCTCTTTGGGGATTTGACTATTGGCAACTTCTACACCACCAAGCTGTTTAATTACCGCATCAAGATTACGCTGTATTTCTAAATAACTGCCTTCTTTATAATCTGATTTAGCGGTAATACCCGAACTAAACAGTTTTCCCTCAACCCAGTGAAAGTCATGTCCTGTCCAAAACGGCACACGTTCAAAATTTCGTTTTTCATCATTCTGATAGCGATAGCCCTCTGGTAATGCAATATAAGGAAACTCACCAAGCACTGCGGTCGAAATGGGGATGTTATTCAGGTCAAAATCAGAGCTGGCTTTGGCAGTTTCATTTGCATCTGATGTGATTTCAGAAGTACTGACTTCAGTTTCAGCCTGATCAGAAGTCGGTTTGGCACAGCCATACATAAGTGCCAGTACACAACTTAAACTTAGCCCCAAGATTATTTTTTGAAAAGTCATCGGATATTTCCTTATTTTACTGATCTTAATATTCTGCTTGTATTTTAAGCAGTATAGCTGAGCCGGTTTAAATTTTCATTTTTTATAGAGGCTGAGCGTCGCTAAGTCGTTTCTCAAGGAAATTGGGCTACAGGAGATCGTTGCATCCATTCGTTCAATATAAAAGGTAAATCACTGATCATTTACAAGCTTAACGCCTTGATTTTTCCTCATCTTCAACTGAGCCAAATTCATGTTGATGCTTTTATAGATATTTTTATATAAGCGCCGTTTGACCTAAACAGACCAGATCCAAATATTTAGGCGAGCCAATTTTTTATTCCATCAAGAAGCTCATTTTCTTCAACAAAATGTGAAGATACTTAGCTAAAATAAAAATTATAAATAATTGTTTTTATTATAATTTTAAAATTTGTTTTGATTTTAAATCTAGCATTGCTTTGACTTTTTCCTGCTAGAAAAAAAGGACTCGAGTGACAACTAATAGGGCAGTCTATTTTTCTGTTCTCTTTCCTTAAATAACGATATTAAAACCTCAACATGAATTTTATTCATTATTGACTTAGATTAAATCATTTTTATTCATCTTAGGGTTCACGTATAACTAAAACCAGAAAGACATTCAGATTTTTATTTTTAGATATTTAAAGCGGTGGAACAGATGAGTCAACAGTTTGCATGTTCAATTCAACGTATTCGTTTTGATGAAAACTATCAACCAGCGGACAGTACCCGTTTAACAACCAACTTTGCCAATCTGGCGCGTGGCGAAAGCCGTGAACAGAACCTGCGTAATACGCTGCGCATGATCAATAACCGTTTTAATGCCTTGGCACATTGGGATAATCCGAAGGGTGACCGTTATTCACTGGAAATTGATATTGTATCTGCAGATCTTGATGTCGAAGGCAATGGTAACGCCTTTCCAGCCATTGAAATGCTGAAATCGACGATTGTTGATCATCGTACCAATCAGCGTATTGAAGGCATGATCGGAAACAGTTTTTCATCGTATGTACGTGATTATGACTTTAGCGTGCTTTTATTGTCCCAAGGCCATAAAGCCGGGGAAATGCCTGACAACTTTGGTGATTTGCACGGCAAGCTGTATCAGTACGTGGTGAATTCCGAGGCGTTCCAGTCACAGTTTAATAAACAGCCGGTGATCTGCCTGAGCGTATCGACCACCAAAACCTATTATCGTACCGCCAATGTTCATCCGGTGCTGGGTGTTGAATATCAGCAAAATGAATACTCAAGAACAGATCATTATTTCGCAAAAATGGGTTTAACCGTTCGCTATTTTAAACCGGAAAATAGTGCTGCACCTTTGGCGTTCTATTTTAGCGGTGATTTATTGGCAGATTATACCGATCTTGAATTAATCAGCGCGATTAGCACCATGGAAAGCTTCCAGAAGATTTATCGTCCTGAAATTTACAATGCCAACTCGACTGCTGGTCAGGTCTATCAACCTAGTCTTGAGTACTCGGATTATTCCTTAACGCAAATTGTCTATGACCGTGTCGAGCGTAGCCAGCTGGCCGTAAAACAGGGCAAGTGGACAGAAGAACACTTTATCAAACCGTATCAGCACATTCTGGAACAGTGGGCTGCCAGCTACACCGTAGAAACCAACGCTGCTTAATTCAACGTATAGAGATAGAAGATTAAAGATGAGCATTTTACTCCCAACTTCAACCGCAGGCAGCTTACCGAAACCGTCTTGGCTGGCAGAACCGGAACAACTCTGGTCGCCGTGGAAACTTGAAGGCGATGCACTACGTGAAGCCAAACAGGATGCCTTGAGCCTGTCACTGCATGAACAGTTACTGGCCGGGATTGATATTGTCAGTGATGGTGAACAAACCCGTCAGCATTTTGTCACCACCTTTATTGAACATCTCGAAGGTGTGGATTTTGAAAAACGGGAAACGGTGCGTATCCGTAACCGTTATGATGCCAACGTACCTTCGGTGATCGGTGAAGTAACCCGGAAACAGCCAGTGTTTGTGAAAGATGCCAAGTTTTTACGCAGCCAGACCACTCAGCCAATTAAATGGGCTTTGCCGGGTCCAATGACCATGATTGATACCCTGTACGATGGTCATTACAAAAGCCGTGAAAAACTGGCCTGGGAATTTGCCAAAATCCTGAATCAGGAGGCAAGGGAACTCGAAGCGGCTGGGGTCGATATTATCCAGTTTGATGAACCTGCTTTTAACGTGTTCTTTGATGAAGTCAATGACTGGGGCGTGGCCACACTGGAACGCGCACTGGAAGGACTGAAATGCGAAACCGCCGTGCATATCTGTTATGGCTATGGCATTAAAGCCAATACCGACTGGAAAAAAACCTTAGGCTCTGAATGGCGACAATATGAAGCCGTATTCCCGAAATTGCAACAATCCAAAATTGATATTGTATCGCTGGAATGCCAGAACTCGCGCGTACCGATGGACCTGATTGAGCTGATCCGTGGCAAAAAAGTCATGGTTGGCGCTATTGATGTGGCCACCAACCAGATTGAAACCGCAGAAGAAGTGGCCAATACCTTGCGTAAGGCCTTGCAATTTGTCGATGCCGACAAGCTTTATCCATCGACCAACTGTGGTATGACGCCGTTATCACGTCAGGTGGCGCAAGGTAAACTGCGTGCTTTAAGCGCTGGCGCCGATATTGTGCGTCAAGAATTGAGTGCTTAACGCGCAGGTACATCATGTGGCAGAGCTGATGGGAATGGATGGAAAACATCTGGCCCATCCGCTTAACAACCATTTCAAGCATAACCCAAGAAAATGAAGGAATCCGGTGATGATTGAAGCAGCAGACTTTAGAAATGCCATGTCTTTGCTCAGCAGCGCGGTCAATGTGGTGACCACGGCTGGGGCATCTGGTGTGCATGGATTTACCGCATCTGCCGTGTGTAGTGTAACCGATACACCACCGACCTTATTGGTTTGCATGAATCAGACCTCACGTTCACACGCCCATTTTATTGAAAATAAAGTCTTGAGCGTGAATGTGCTAGGCGCGCAGCATCAGCAGATCTCCAATGTCTTTGCTTCCAAAATGAAGTCTGAAGAGCGCTTTCAATATGGAACCTGGACCGAACTGGAAACCGGCGCACCGGTGTTAACAGATGCCTTGACCAGCTTTGATTGCGAGATTGAGCAGATTCAGCAGGTGGGTACGCATAGCATTTTTATGTGCCGTGTGCTGGCCATTCAGCACAGTCAGCAAGAACATGGTCTGGTGTATTTTAATCGTGCCTATCATCAGGTTGGTGAGCTGGAACTTGCTTAAGGCGCCTTGTCTTTAATTTCAAATTATTCAGTCAGTATTTCGTGGAAATTATCATTTTTTTAATTATCGGGGCATGCGCAGGTTTTGCCGCTGGGCTGTTTGGGGTCGGTGGCGGAACAATCATTGTACCACTGTTATATATCGTGTTTATGCAGATGGGTTATAGTCCGGATGTGATTATGCATTTGGCTTTAGGTACATCGCTAGCAACTATTGTGATCACCTCTATCAGTTCATTGATGGCGCACCATAAGAACGAGGCAGTGCTGTGGCCAGTCTTTAGACATCTAGCTCCGCCTATGGCCATTGGATGCTTTTTCGGTGCAGGGATTGCCGGTTTAATTTCGGGCTTACATTTGCAGATTGTGGTAGGAATCTTTCTGATCTGGGTGGCGTATACCATGTTTACAGGTAGCAAAAAGCCGGCAGAGCAGGGGCGAACCTTGCCCTCAACCGGTCAACAAATCGCTGCAGGTTCGGGAATTGGTTTTGCTTCAGCCATCTTTGGGGTTGGCGGTGGCAGCTTGACCGTACCGTATCTCAACCGTTATGGCGTGGTCATGCAACAGGCAGTAGGCACATCTGCAGCCTGTGGTTTCCCCATTGCAGTTGCCGGTGCTTTGGGATTTATGATTTTTGGGATGCAGGCGCAGGTGAATGTGCCCAATACTATTGGCTTTGTTCATATTTATGCTTTTCTTGGTATTAGCATTATGAGTTTCTTTACTGCCAAACTTGGGGCGAAAACAGCACATGCATTATCGCCACAAATCCTGAAAAAATGTTTCGCCGTGTTATTGGTGATTGTGGGCTGTTTCTTTCTGGTTAAGGGTTTGGGTTAAGCTGAAGGCAATTGGAAGATAACGAATACGCTCATAATAGTGGTTTGATTATAGAGCGTATGCTTCTTAGCAGATTCATGATCTAAATAATTATCTTTAGAAGGAGCTTCCTGTTCAATTTGGATTACTTGATTTACTTAGAAGAAGTCGGTTACCTCAATTAAAAATAGATCAATAAATATTAATTTTTTTCATTTCAAAGCAGTGTTCATTGTCTGTTTTATGAAATTTTTCCTGTGAAGTTTCAAGCCAGGAAAGTACTCAATAAAATTTTTAAATAATAATTTTACATCATTAATAATAATGATTATCATTTGCTACAAAATTAACAATTGCAATCTAGGGAATGAAAATGCGGCGATCTCAATTTAATCTTTGTCTTCTCACAATCGCTATTTCTATGCATCTTTATGCAAAAGAGAGTAGCCCAGCAGCTGCACCAGAAAAACCGGATATCACTCAACTTTCAACAATGGTGATGACCGCCACACGTACACCTAAAACAATCGCCGAGATCGCAGGGACAGTACAAACCATTCATGGCGAAGCAATTGTTCAACAAGCTGGCGCAGGTCGAAAAGTCGCGGATATTTTAGCGCAGCTTGTACCATCTTTAGCACCTAGTAGTGGAACTACAAGTAATTATGGTCAGACCATGCGTGGACGTAATGTACTGGTCATGATTGATGGAGTTTCACAGACAGGTTCACGGGATATTGCACGTCAACTGAATAGTATTAGTCCAAATATGATTGACCATATTGAGGTGGTTTCCGGCGCATCCAGTATTTATGGTTCAGGTGCAACTGGCGGTATTATTAATATTATTACCAAACGCACAGATAAATCTGAACCCGTAAGTTTTCAAACCAAGCTGGGCATCACATCAGCCGATAATTTCCGCCGTGACGGTTTAACTTACCAAGTGGGTCAAACTGCCTCATTTAGTAATGATCAAGTGGATGGATTTTTAGGCCTAGATTATACCCGTCGAGGTTCTCGATTTGATGGTCGAGGAAAGCGTATTTCATTAAGTCCTTGGCAGGGTAGCACAATGGATACCGATACCCTTGACATCAATGGCCGCTTAAACTTTGACTTAACAGATACGCAAACTTTCAGTGTAGGGTTACCCTAAACGTTATCTTTTGCCTGCAACCTATTTAACAATCACTGACTTATTCTATAGTCTATTTGGTAAGGCAAAATTGATGAAGGTCGTGGCAAAAAGTCGGTTTGCAGTCCTATCAGGTTCGGATTGTTATCAGGGTTATTATTCATTAGTTGAGGAAAACCAAAACTGGGATAACCAAGTTCCTGCACGAATCGTCCTCACTATTCCATTTTATCGCCCCATTTCCGTAAGTCATAAAATTCAGACCCCCACCTTAATGATTGGAGCAAAGCAAGACTCTTTAATTCCAATATCAAGTACACGCAAAACGGCGCAACAATCAAAGTCAATCCGCTATTTAGAAGAAGACTGTGGGCATTTTGATCTGTTTCATGCACCCTTTATCGATCGCATCCAATCGCAACATATATCATTTCTACAGCAGCTTTAATTTAAAAATTTTCTATCGATCGCTTTAAAGAAATAGCCTTATCCAGGGATAAGGCTATTTTAGCTGTTATAAGCGGTATGGCATTTATACGTGTGCTCTTGAAGACTTTAAGCTGTTTAAAAAGTCCAACTGATAACTTAAATTTTGTGAGAAGTATGGTTCAAAATAAGGGTCAAAATGGTCCGCTTCAATTTTCTTCATTTGAATGAAAGGATTTTTTACCTTTTCAATCTTTTTAGCTACGAACGGAGCGACGGTATCTTGAGTTGCCCCTACAATCAACATAGGTACTTTGACCTGCTTTAAACGTTTCCATGGGCGATAGAATCCCATAGTCAAAAGCGAACGTGCAGTAACACGATTATCATAGTCTATATTCAATTTCTCTTTAGCAAGTTCCATGGCATTCCAGGCCTGATCACGATCCATCGCTCCTAATTGACCCGGTTGTGACACAGTTGGAATGCAAATTCGTTCACCTGGTTTAATTCTGTCCGCTAAACCATACCCTAAAAATTTAAACATTTGGGGTAGAGGTACAGAACGTACTGTACTGATGCCATCTAGCATAGGAACTTGAATAATGGCACCTTTTAATTCAGGGTGTTCTGCTACTAGATCCACCACATGTCCACCACCAAATGAAGTACCCCAGGCAATAATATTGTCAGCATCCACCTGAGGCATAGACTTCAAATGGGATAATGCTTTATTAACGGTTTTTACTCTCTTCCACGGATTAATATCCTGACGCGGCAGACCTCCACTTAATCCCCAGCCTGGATAATCAAATTCCATCACAGCATAACCTTGGGTAACAAAGTGATTGATGAAAGAATCGGTCAATGCACCTTGAATACTTCCCCAACCACCTACCATTAAAACAGCAGGCAGCTTTTGTGTTGCTGACTCTTTAGGTACATGTAATGTTGCTGAGCACATATCACCTTCAGTTAGGAAGTTAGACTCATAGACTGATTTTTCAATATGTGAGGTATCAGGATATTTACGGTTTGACATATATTTTGGCCTGCTCTTAGATTTCTTGATGGCTGCCTTCCATCTTATTTCTTGTTAAAAATGCACCAGAAAATTAAATTTATTTTGATCAATCAGTAGTGCATTATTATTCTTTTACATTATCTTGAATGTTGTTCAAGATAGTATGATTTAACTATATTCTTGAATAGCATTCAAGAAGAATTTACGATACTGCTTTGATCCGTTTTATGTGATAGCACCTTAATTTTTAGTAGAGTAGGAAAACTGAATGGCCCGTAATAAACGTGTACAAGATCGGGAAGAAAAACAACAAGAGATCATTGATGCTGCACGTTCGTTGTTTTTAACCGAAGGGTATGATGCGACTTCCATGAGTCGTATTGCTGTTGAAGCTAGAGTTGCCCCAAATACCATTTACTGGTATTTCAAAAATAAAGATGAATTATTGGTTAGCATCCTGAATGCTGAGTTAACCAAGCATGTAAATGAATACATGTTGCAATCATCAAAGGATCTTTCTGAACGATTAATCTGGGTAGTGGATCAACTGCAATTAGTTGATCGCTTGGTGAGTACTGTGCATGCTAGACTGAAATTTTCGACAGAACTAAAGGAGTGGCATGAGAGATTCCATGTCATGGTGGAGGCATTGTTTCGTTTAGAGCTACAGAAGATAGGAATGTCCGCTGATCAAATTGAGCCTAGAGTAAAAATAGCTGTATTCACCATTGAAGGTCTTTTAGCTCATCAGTTATCTGAACCAGAGAAGCGGGCCGTTTGTGCAGCATTAGTTGCGAGTGCTTAAGTTAAATATGCTGATATAGAACCGTCAGACCCAATTCTTATTTAGTTTTAATTTCTAAGGAAAATTTCAAAAGGCTTGACAGTTGACATAAGCAATTTAATGGCTTACAGCCAAAGTTAGCTAAGTAATTCATTGCGAAAACTTTCAAAGGAATACTCCTAGGGCTATCAAATCCTCAAGGAAGCTATATTCAAAGCCGGCAAGATTCATAAGTTTTGGTGAATAGCCAATTCAGGTGAGAGTAAGATAAATATGAACTTATTGTATGGTGAATGGTATTTAACATAATATTGATTATACGCAATACACTTGTAACTCCAAAATAGAAATGTCCGGTTTCTCCAAAGTAAAAATGTCCGCTTTTAGAATATGCACTTTTGCAATTTCGTTAGCGGACGGTTTGATATGTTGGTGTCTATGTCGGATAAAGAACTTAAACGATTGTCGGTCTTGCAGGAAATCTGCGATCAACGCATAACTCAATCCCAGGCTGCTCAGCTACTTCATATTTCAGAACGTCAGATCAGACGCTTACTGCAGAAATACAAAGCTCAAGGTCCCGCTGCATTAGCCCATGCCGGTCGTGGCCAAATCAGCAATTCCAAACTTCCTGAAGAACTCAGACTCAAGTGCCTCAATATTGTTTCTGACCAACTCCATGGTTTCGGACCCACTTTAGCGCATGAAAAGCTCACCACCGTACATGGATTCGATCTTTCAGTAGAAACCCTGCGTTCCTGGATGATTGCAGCTGACTTATGGATTCCTCGATCCAAGCGCCTGAAACGCCCGTATCAGCCTCGTTACAACCGGGATTGCTTTGGTGAACTGATCCAAATTGATGGCTCATATCATGACTGGTTTGAAGGACGCGCTGCTAAATGCTGTCTGCTGGTGTTTATCGATGATGCTACAGGAAAATTGCAGCATTTACGCTTCTGTGAATCAGAATCAGCCTTTGATTATATGATTTCAACACGCTTGTATGTTGAGCAGCATGGTAAGCCGTTGGCATTTTACAGCGACAAACATTCAGTCTTCAGGGTGAATCAAAGCAGCAAGAAAGACACCAAGATTACCCAGTTTGGACGCGTACTCAGTACCCTGAATATCGATATCATCTTCGCCAATTCACCACAGGCCAAAGGCCGTGTGGAACGTGCCAACAGAGCCCTTCAGGACCGTCTGATCAAGGAGATGCGTCTGGAAGGTATCAGCTCGATTGAGCAAGCTAATGCCTGGCTACCCTGCTTCATTGAGCAGTTCAATCAGAAGTTCGCCAAGATGGCTTTTAATCCTAAGGATCTACATCGGCCTATCACTGAAACAGCCGAAGAATTAGATGATATTTTTACTTGGCGTGAACCCCGCAGAGTCACGAATAGCCTGACGATTACTTATGATAAATGCGTATATCTCCTGGAAAACACCGAAGAAAATCAAAGGTTGATCGGTAAGTATCTTGAGTTCCTGGAATACCCGGATGGTACTGTAGCCCTCATGCATGATGGCCGAAAGATCAATTACAGCCTCTTCGATAAATTAAGTCAGCTGAATCAGCGAGAGATTGTTGAGAATAAACGGTTGGGTGCTGTTCTGAATCATATCCAACAACAGCATGAAGAACTGGAACAACAAAACAAACGCAATCGTTCTCAAAAGATGCCAAGCAGACGTGCACAGAAAATAGCAATCAAAGAACGAAATCTAAATCCTGTGCTTGACTTGGAATTGTCCATATAGGACATTTCTATTTGGTTATTAGGTAGGACATTTCTACTTAGGAATAACAACACTTGTATATTAATTGAAATATCAGATACTTATTTAAACCATAAAAATCTAAAAATGACCGAAAAGCCGATTTTGAAACAAGTCGGCTTTTTTATGATCGTTTTTGATAGTTCTTGCCAATAATCTTGTTTAAAAAGTAATCAATTTTGGCATTTTCCCAATGTTCTCAGCTCTTCCAGGGCGAAAACTATCCCCAATTACTGTGGATGAAATTTAGGCTATTTTGTACGCTCTGGCGTACATAAATCTCGGCCCTTTGCGGCTACCTGGGACAGTGGAATTTTCATATGATTAATTGGTCAGGAACAGGATGTTCCTTAGAATTACAAAGAATGAGCACCAGGATGGGGCCAGATACGACAAGCACTAAGACAGCACAGACCTAAAGTTCCAATAAAAAACCCTGGCAGGATGCCGGGGTTTTTTATTATCTAAACTTTTAAATCAGAGTTGGATGGGCATCCAGAATGCGAATTAAAGTCGCTGCAGGACCAGTCGGATAACGACGGCCTTGTTCCCAGTTTTGTAGGGTTCTCGCGCTGATATGCAAACGTGCAGCAAACTCTGCCTGGGTTAAGCCAGTTTTCTCACGTACTTCTTTAATATCTGGCAATTCAAGCGCTGTGACTCGGCTTGCTTTTATTTCATTGCGTTTTATGGCACCAGCTTCTTTGATTGAAGCAACCAGGTCATCAAATAAGTTGTTATCCATGAAATTGCTCCTTTACTAATTGACGTAGAATCGAGGTTTCTTTGTCTGTCAGATTATCTTTCACAGACTTTGGATAAGCCACCAGGAAAAAGATCTGATCATCTTCTGTAACCCAATAATAGATCACACGGATACCGCCACTTTTGCCTTTATTGCCCTGAGCACAACGTACTTTACGAATTCCACCACCATTCTTGATTAAGTCGCCCTTATCAGGCTGTACCAAGAGATCTTGCTGGAGCTGACGATACTCTTCACCACTCACAAGCTCTTTGATTTGCTTAATAAAAATACTGGTTTCAATGAATAACATAGGTTTAAGTACGTCAATGGCGTATAAGAATTTTAGCAGTTTTAGAATAAAAAAACGAGAGCTGTGAACTCTCGTTTCGCATAAGCAAAGGCTTACAAATATAAATATTAGGTATAAAAAACCCGCATGATAGCGAGTAGGTCCTGATATTTCATTCAGACTATAGATTTTATAAAAACTATATTTCTAGATGATTTTAAATATTTTTCCACTTAAGGTACTTTGAAAAAGCATTTCAAAACTAGGTCGAATATCTTCACCATCAACGGTGATATGTTTTATATTCAAATGAGATTGCGTGTTGGCAGACTCATGATCCACTGTGGCTTGAATAGCGTGTTTAACGCCAAACTGGTCTTTTACGCTGAGAGTCTGTTTAAACATATATATTTCCTTAAAAAAATTGCAGTGGAAATCCCACATAAATTATTGATGTTTAAAAATTTATCGCTAAGCAACTTTATGATTTAATTTAAATAGCTGATTTAGAGAAGTGTAAAATGTACGGCCATCCAAATTTAAATCAACTTCTATTCCAGATTCCAGTAGAACTCTTTTACCTACTTCGACTTGTTTTAAACCTTGACGTGTATTTTGCATTTTATGTAGAGGAATTAATGAAACAATAATTTCAGTACCATTTTTAGATTTTGCAATTAAATCATTTACTTTTAACAACTTATATCCTATTTTTTAGAGATTTTTTCAATTTTGAAAACATTTTAAAGCATAAAAAAAGCACTTATGAGTGCTTTTTATTACTGCTTATTATTACTTAGATAGCAACAATATTTACAGCATTCGGTCCTTTTTGACCTTGAGCTACACTGAATTCAACTTGCTGGCCTTCAAATAAGGTCTTGAAACCTGAACTCGCGATTTCGCTGAAATGAGCAAAAACGTCTGGACCTGATTCTTGTTGAATGAAACCAAAACCTTTAGTTTCGTTAAACCACTTAACAGTACCTTTAACAACATTTGAGTTTGACATAATATATCCTACTAATTTTTAATAATTTTTTAGTCATTTTATTGACTGATTAATAACTTTGAAAATAATAAAGAATGAGACTTAAAATCTAAAAAACGAAGGATTATGACTAAAACTGCGATACTTAAGGAAGATTTACCGAAACAAGACTTTTTTTCTAGTTAAGTTAAATATACAGTAAAAATAAGAATAATCAAGTTTTTTTGATATAAATATTAATTTTTCTTATAAAATCTATATTTTTTCTTTAAAAATTAATTAAATTCAATAACTTATTTATTATATTATTTAATATTTTCTTTAACATAAAATCTCTTATGCGAAATCTGTTTGTTCATCAGATCAATCATCTTCTTTAAATAAAGATTCAACTTCATCCCAGTGCGGAAATTTATGCTTTTTTGGCACCACTTCAAACTGTAATTTGACACGGCTTTGTTGCATAAATATGTAAGCATCTGATTTAAATAAATTTAATTTTGGATCAAAAAATAATCAAAACTTCTAAAATCATATAGTTATGAAATCTTTGTGCAACAAAGCCTCTCGCAGTGATAAAATTGCTGGTTCAGTTATTTGGGGTAACTGTTCTAATAACCAGTCTGGTAATTTTTTTAATTCAGTCGGTTGCATTTTTAGTTATCCTATTTTTAATAATTTCAACTTGTTACATACGTTACACAACATAATTTATGCAAGTTCAGTATAAGGAACCCGGCGCAAGTACAAAGATTTTTGACATAAACTGATCACACTTATATTCATCACAAGACATAAAAAAGAGCGCACGGAGCGCTCTTGATGCGAGCTTTTAAAGCTCAGCTGAACTTTTCGGGACTTCATACCGGATATAAGACGCAAATGTCAGGTAATTAATCCCCTGAAATAAAATATCAATCGCCAGAAACAGGCCCAGGACCCAAAACGGTGCATCTGGGGATTGCAAAATCACAATCCCTGCCAGCAGGGTCAAGATGCCTGAAAATAAAGTCCAGCCCCATCCACCCAGAGCGCGAAACAAAAGGCTATTCAAGATCCGGATGATACCTGCAATAATTAGAATAATCGCCAGAATATGGGTCAGGACCACCGCGGTCTGTAGCGGTGTACTGAACGCATAATATCCGGCAAGCAAGTATAAAAGACCGAATAAGGCCCAGAACCAGCGAAAACCGCCATGAAAAATTTTAAATGCAGCAACAAAATGCAGAATCCCGCCGATCATCATCAGTACGCCAAACATGAATACCACGGACAAGGTTGCAAAGGGTAAAGTCGCTAGCAAGACCAGACCAAAAATCACTAGTAAAATGCCCAGCCCCAGATACCATTTTCGCTTTTGATGCAACTGACTACGTACCAAGTCATTGCCTACTGTTTTCATCTTTTCTTCTCAAGTGATGTCTTATTTGACTGATCATACTTTAAAACTTGATTGGCTTTAGAAGAATCTTACGTTTCCTGTTCCTTAAAATGTAGTCAAACATAGTCAAGGACTAATTCGCACTCTGTTAATGTCTTGTTGCCAAGCGTGTAACTAGAGCCTGAGTCGGTCAGTTCCGACTTGTAGCGGTCAGTCCGTTCTTGCAATATACGCTTTACAGTTTTGTAAGGCGTATAACGACTTATCTCATTGTCGTTTAATCTTGCAAGCACGTTTCTCGCAGCATTCCAATCAGCTTGCACAACTTCCCCATTGAAACGGTGAAAACGATCTCCCTTACGTGTGCCTATTAAAAGCCCACGTAAGAAAGAATCACTTTGCGAAGTATATGCAGAATTGACTAGATGCACCGTAGAACCTCTACGGTGAGATATAGAAGTTAGGGCATTAGCTAACAAACCTTTAGCCCATGTATTTAAGCGTCTATTGGTGTTTTTGCCATAGTTGCGTTTACTTTGAATTGGGGATGTTAAATCTTCCGCAACAATCACTTTGGCTTTATCAACCAACTTGTGAGTTGCTGTAAATATTAATGTTTTGAGCTTTGCTTTTTGAGTATCTTGTCGCTTATCTAGTTTTTTTCGACCTAGATTATTTAACTCAATTTTCTGTTTCTTGTGTGGTTTGGCTTTAGCAATCGCTCTGAGCTTGTTTCTGTGCTTGTACTTTTGATTTAAATAATCTGATTCACTTGAGATCAGCTTGCCTAGATCACTCCCATATACATCGCCATCAGAGTCCACAAAAGCTTCTGAGTACCCTTTATCAACACCTACTGTTTCCTGACCACAATCTTGTGTTTCAACTGCATCATAGGTTGAATGAACTTCAATATTGCCATTTTTTAGAATAATTCTTAATGTGCCTTGCGGTGCAAAATCAACAGTCGTATTTAATGGGATTTTAATGGTTTGTCGAGGGATTAGGCTTGGTACTTTAAGCCAACATTGACCATTTAACTCAAAGGTTTTACACATATCCGCACGAACAATAATTTGATTATGTGTGTGATTAACACCATGCTTAAAGTGATTACGCATTTGACGATGGAGGAAATTATCTGTTGTCCATTCATCTTTTTTTAGCAGCGTATAGAGTCTTTTACGTTCATTGTCGCAAGTCGTACGTTTGCGACTAGCTTGTTTGACCTTTTCCTTGGCAGCTTCACGATAGGCTTTAATATCACCCATACAGTCACGCAGGGTTTCTTTCCACGCATTTGCAGATACACCGAAGTTGCGACCTTCTTTCATCCACGCATCACGAATAGCCCTGTCACTGATATTTAAGCCTGCAACAGCACCATATTTAGCCCACACCTCGCTACGAATACGACCAAGTAAAACAGCTTGTTTCTCAAGCTGTTTGTACTTTTGCACATTCAAGTTTTTACAATGGTGGATGCGTGTTAATTTCACAAAGTCATGCCTAGGTTAAGGGATTGGATAATCAATAGATATGGATGCTAATATACCAAGACACTCACCTAAAATACAAAAGATAATCATTTAAATCTCTAATAAATACCCACCTTGCCACTACTGAATCGACATAGACAAAATGAGCACTTATGCAAATATTTGTCTATATTTTTAGTTATAGTTAATTACTCCACTTTATTTATTTTCAGACAGCAACCAATCAAGAGCGTTCATTTTTACAATACCATTATAATTGGCTTCAGTCCCTATGGTGTCTAAGGTAAGTAAATACTTGGGATATGAATCAGAAATTTTCTGTAATGGACGTAACTCTCGGCTTAGTGTCTCCTCATTGAGAGTTTCTAATGCCACCTGATAATAAGTTAAATTCTGTAAAGTATCGACAGCAACAAAATCAATTTCATATTCATCAACCCGCCCTACATAGACCGTATAGCCTCGTCTGACAAGCTCAAGATAAATCACATTTTCTAAAATATGACCTTGATCAGCATTAGCATCAGGCAACATAATGCGGCGCAATCCGACATCAACTAAATAGTATTTTTCAGAGGATTGTAATAACTCACGCCCACGTACTTTAAATTGTGCGGCGCTATAAAATAGCAAACTGTCCTGTAAGCCCTGAATATAGCGTTTTACTGTTTCAAATGAGATTTTAACCCCACTTGAAACAAAGGTATTTTTAATTTTATTGATGGAAATGGGTGAGCCTGTCACGCTTGCCAAATATCTTGCGACACGCTCGAGAGAGTTAATATCGGCCGTATTCAAACGGGGAATAACATCTTTAAACATTACACTGGCATAGACCGCTTGCAAGTAATCATAGGTTTCCTGCTGGCTGGTCATGGCAAGCGTATAGGGGAAACTACTGCGCGTGTACATGGCATACAAATCACGATTGGATAATTGTTGGATGATCGGATTATTTTCAATATGCCACTGTTTAAACTCTTGGAATGACAAGGGTAAAACATGTTGCTCGATATAGCGTCCTGTGAGTAACGTCGCAAGTTCTCCACTCAGAAAGAATGCCTTTGAACCTGTAATATATAAATCGATATAATCCCGAACATATAAAGAGTCGACTACTTTTTCAAAATTGGTAACATGTTGTATTTCATCTAAAAAAACATAGTTTTTCTTGCTTTCATCAACTTTTGACAGTACATAATCATGTAGTTTGCGGTAATCGGTAAGTTCTTCAAATTCCATAAATTCAAAGTTGATGGCAATGATGTTTTCGGCTTGTACACCCTGTGCTTTTAAGTCTTGTTGAAACATCGCCAACAAGGTGGATTTTCCAGAGCGACGTACACCTGAAAGCACTTTAATAACATCACGGTTTTGCCATGTATTCAGAAATTTTAAGTAGCTATCACGTCGAATATTAGTTTTTCTCATTGTTTACACTTAAACTCTAAAGTTTTAATTGATTCTATCAAAGTTTAGATACCAAGTGAAAACATATTTAATTACAAAGAAAGTTTCTAGTTCATGTGAGCTATTTAAAATTCTAAACTGCTTTTATAGCAGTTTAGAGACGCTAATCACGGCAAGCTCCAAGATACCAGATCTACTCTTTAGACGAAATTTGGTAGGTTTTTTTATCGACGACATAAATCCGAATTCTGTATTTTTGATTATTTTCTATGTCATGTTATGTCATTGCTGCTACGACTTATCTGCTATACAAATTGAGTGAATAGTAAATTGCATATTCCTATGTAAATCTACCCCCTATTCCTATTTGCACCCTACCATTCATTTCTGTTCGTATAAGCCACTAGGCATGCCAAACTCTTGATTAATGGTATCAATATTGATACTATTAATCATTGGCACTATTGAGCATTTAAATGGCAAATCTTGATCAACTTATAGAACAAATGCGGAATAATCCAAAAAATATCCGCTATGTCGATTTACTCAAGGTTTGTAAGCAATATTTTGGTGAACCAAGACAAACAAGTGGTAGTCACACGGTATTTAAAACACCGTGGCAAGGCGATCCTCGTATTAATCTTCAAGATGATAGCGGAAAGGCTAAACCTTATCAGGTTAGGCAAGTATTAGCTGCACTTGATAAACTTAAAACATTGTGAGGTGTCAAATGGATAGCAAACAATTTACTTATCGTGTTACATGGTCAGCAGAAGATAATGAGTATGTTGGTCTATGTGCCGAATTTCCGTCACTGTCTTGGCTCGATGCAGAACAATCTAAAGCATTTTCAGGGATTGTTGATCTTGTTGCTGAAGTTGTAGCAGATATGATCAGCAATAATGAGAAATTACCTGTACCGCTTTCAGAAAAAAAGTATAGCGGACGGTTTGCTGTTCGTGTTCCATCAATGGTTCATCAAAAACTAGCACTTGAAGCTGCGGAGCGTGGTGTGAGTATGAATCGTTTGGTATCGGCAAAATTGGCTATGTAGTTTTATATCTTGATGGTCTACTTGGAATGAGAATGACTGGTAGACCTTGACTTCCTCACCTCCCTAAACGGAGGTGATTCCTACTGCTAGACGCTTAAGCCCAAGCGCAAGTATGTTCTTAGAACTATTTAAATCCCGATCATTGGTATTTAAACAGTTTTCACTGAACCGTACCGGGTTTGTCGGAGACTTTTTTATTTAAGTTAGGCCGCCTGACCTAACGGGTTAATCTTATCATAGTACATTGCTTCAAACTCAAAAGGCGATACATAACCCAGTGCACTGTGTACACGCTTTTTATTGAACCAATCTACCCAGTTTAATGACGCAAGTTGTACATCCGTTAAACCTTGCCAATCTGCTTTTAAATATTCAATCACCTCTGTTTTGTATAAGCCATTCACCGTTTCAGCCAGAGCATTATCATATGAATCACCAGTTGTACCGACTGATGCTCGTAAATTTGCTGCTTCTAAACGATTGGTATAATGAATGGAAAGATATTGCACACCTCTGTCGGAATGATGAATCACGTTCTTTGGCAAGCCTCGATCATACAATGCTTGCTCAAGTGCATCGAGCACCATGTCTGTATTCATACGTGTTGATACTTTCCATCCAACAATTGCTCGTGAGAACACATCAATAATAATGTTAGCGGCAGTGTAAAAATGACCCCCTAATGGCATTTAAAAACTGACCCCCTTGGTTAATATAGCGGTCATTTTGGACTGCTCAACATGTTAACTTTGGAGCAAGCAGTGACAATCCAAATACTTCATCAGCAAGGTAAATCTATTAAAGCCATTACTCGTGAACTGGGGGTGTCCAGAAATACCGTACGTAAATATTTACGGCAAAACACCACACCTCAGTATCAGCGTATACAGCCTAGAATAAGTATCCTTGACCCATATAAACCCTATTTACTCCAACGTGTAAACGCAGCTCATCCTGAATGGATTCCTGCTGTTGTGCTCTACCAGGAAATTTTAAGGTTGGGATATCCAGGAAAGATCAGGATCTTGAGGGAATATCTTGCAACATTAAAACCAGTTGCTAAACCGGAACCGATCATTCGTTTTGAAACCCAACCTGGCCAACAAATGCAGGTGGATTTCACCACAATTCGACGCAACAACACGACTTTGAAAGCCTTTGTCGCAACATTAGGGTATTCCAGAGCGACTTTCGTGAAATTTTATGATCATGAACGTACGGATGCATGGATCGATGGTCTAGAAAATGCATTTCAGTTCTTTGCAGGAGTACCTCAAGAAATCCTGTTTGATAACGCTAAAACGATCATGATTGAACGGGATGCCTATCAGGAGGGGCAGCATAAATGGAATCCCAAACTGCTCGACTGCGCCAAGAAATACAGCTTTCGTCCTCGCGTATGTAAGCCCTACCGTGCACAGACCAAAGGCAAAGTTGAACGCTTTAATGGATACCTCAAATCAAGCTTTATTGTGCCATTGAAAGCAAGCCTGAAGACTTCGGGTTTACTGTTAGATGTTGATGTCGCCAATGCCCACATTGGCCGGTGGCTGCATGAAACCGCCAATCAGCGAATTCATGCCACCACGCAAGAAAAACCGGCTGTTCGACTGCAACAAGAGCAGCAAAAATTTACGCCATTACCACAATCAGATACGGGTTCTGGCACTGTACCTGTTGCAGCAGCACAGCATGTCATGCCCTACGAGAGTTTGCAGCATCCCTTATCGGTATATGACCAGTTGCTGGGAGTTTCCTGATGAATCTGCAATACGACCGTATAGAGCAGCTTTGCCAAAAACTCAATCTGCCTGCCATCGCATCACAATGGTCACATCATGCACAACAAACATTAGGTCAGGATGGAAGTTATGCCGACTTTGTTGAAGCGATCTTGACGCATGAATATGCTGCCAGGCAACAGCGCAGCCAGCAGGTACTGATGAAACTCTCAGGCCTGCCTCAAGTCAAAACCCTGGAAGACTATGATTTTAATTATGCCCTAGGTGCCCCTAAATCACAGGTGATTGAACTGTTCAATCTGAGCTTTATTGCTAGAGCAGAAAATGTGGTGTTTCTCGGGGCTAGCGGAGTAGGAAAAACGCACTTATCTATGGCATTAGGCTATAAGGCCATCATGAACAACATTAAGATCAAGTTCATTACCGCAGCGGATTTAATGCTGCAACTGAGTACAGCCTATCAGCAAGGTAAACTGAAAACCTATATGCAACGTGCGGTACTGGGACCAAAGTTACTGATTATCGATGAAATTGGTTATTTACCGTTTGGACGTGAAGAAGCGAATCTGTTCTTTAACGTGATTGCCAAGCGTTATGAAAAAGGCAGTACGATATTGACGAGTAACTTACCCTTTAGCCAATGGTCTAAGTCATTTGCGGATGATGTTACGTTGACCGCTGCGATGTTAGATCGGCTATTACATCACTGTCATATGGTACAAATATCGGGTGAGAGTTATCGTTTGAAGGATAAAAAAAGAATTGGGATTCAGCCCCAGGTTGAAACTTAATACGAGATCAAAGGGGTCAATTTTACTTTGCCATTTGTAAGGTAAAAGGGGTCAATTTAGAGATGGATTCGGAAATTTGAACAACTCCTATAAGTGATATTCTGCTCCTCAAATGATGTTATAAACATCAATATATGGAGTATTTTATGGCACGTAGACCAAGAAGAAATCATTCAAACGACTTTAAGGCCAAGGTAGCACTTGCTGCGATTAAAGCAGAAAAAACACTTGCTGAATTGAGTGCTGAATTTGATGTTCATCAAAACCAAATTATTGACTGGAAAAATCAATTAATCTCAGCTTCCTCGCAAGCTTTCAATCAATCAAAAGCTCCATCAGACCCCCCCATTGATCTTAAAAAGTTACATGCAAAAATCGGTGAGCAGGCATTAGAAATTGATTTTTTAGAAGGTGTGTTGAAGAAACTGGGCCGCTTCAACCACAAAAGTTAATCGATCACTCACTTCAGATTTCAGTATCTAAACAAGCTAAGTTACTGAAAGTCTCTCGTGGTTGTTATTATTATCGCCCAAAACCTGTTAGCTCATCAGATCTGAAGCTGATGCGATGTATTGATGAATTACATATGCAATATCCTTTTGCAGGCAGTCGTATGATGCGTGATTTGTTGAATCGTCAAGGGCATCATATAGGACGACGTCATACACGTACTTTAATGAAGAAAATGGGTATTCAGGCGTTATATTGCAAACCAAATTTAAGCCAGGCTAATCAAGCTCACCGTAAATATCCATATCTGCTCAAAGGATTGGCTATTCAGCGCAGTAATCAAGTGTGGTCTACGGATATAACGTATATCCCTATGGCAAAAGGCTTTGATTTATGTGCTGTGATTGATTGGCATAGCCGCAAGGTACTTGCACATAGGGTATCGATTAGTATGGAGGTGGATTTTTGTATTTCGGCTTTAAATGAAGCGATTGAAAAATATGGATCACCTGAAATATTGAATACAGACCAAGGCAGTCAGTTCACCAGTGATGGATTTATTGATGTATTGAAATCAAATGGCATTCAAATCAGTATGGATGGTAAAGGTCGATGGGTAGATAATGTGATGGTTGAACGATTATGGCGGAGCGTTAAATATGAAGAGGTGTATCTCAAAGCTTATAGCAGTGTCACAGATGCGAAAAAGCAATTGAGTGCATATTTTGAGTTTTATAATCTGAAACGACCTCATTCGAGTCTAGACAAAATGACACCAAATGAGTTTTACTATGATCAGCTACCCCAACAAAACAAGGTGGCTTAACTAGAGCGGAATATCACTTATAAATACGCTTTTAGTTGTTCAAACAAGTGGAACCACCTCTCTTTGAATTAAATCAAAAGCAAATCTAGGTACTGTCGCTATTACGGTTAGAGCGTCGTTAATATGACCAAGCCAAGTTTTTCCGTTATTGTTTTGGAACTGTTGCTTTATTATTTCAGTATATAATTCCCAACGATCACCTATGGTTTCTTCTGAGAATCGTTGATAAAAAGTTTCCACAAAATCAGAGAGGAATTGACTTTTGTTGTACATTACTTGGTATTTGATGTTTTCACCTGATGGTGATTGGTCACTATAGCGTTCTTCTATTTCATTAAGATTCTTACGAGCTGTTTTCTCATCCGTAAGAACACCATTGAAATAGGCTATAGTTATATCAGACTTGTTGCACAAATCATTTACATCGTCTGTAGCATTAGTGATGCTAGATGCAACCATTAAAAGAGAAATGGCACTCAAATGAATTTTCTTATTCATCGCAGTAATCTCTTTGTGGTATCGTGAACACAAAGCCATCTAAAGCATCACTATATTTGTAATAAGCCTGTAGGCGTTTTTTGGTATTTGTAGTCATATTTCCTATTTCATCAATTACATCGGATGCGTCTATATTCGGGTTATTTTTGAATGTTTTATAAACACAAGTCGTTGCTCTATCAGCTTCATAAGATGATGCTTGTAATTCAACTTCATTCTCTAAATTAACAGCCATTTTTTGCTGACTATTCCTTGCAAATTGTTGAACCGCTTTTTTTTCAATTTCATCTTTATATTTTTGTTCAATATGAGCGTCAATATCATCACGGATGCCATTTTGGTCCTTATCAATCCCTAAAATTGAATCTGTTCTTTCAAGTTTTGGTAATTTCCCTTCATCCTCTAATTTCTGAAAGACTTGCTCTTTTGTCGTTATTTTTTCATTTTGTGGTGCTGAGGAATCATTTTCTCCACCGCAGGCACTTAAAGCTATTAAGCAAAAAGATCCTAATAAAATAGACTTAAACATTATTACCCCTGTTGTTACTCGTATATTTTTCAGGCTTTGTTGCACAAAGATTTCATAACTATATGATTTTAAAAGTTTTGATTATTTTTTAATCCAAAATTAAATTTATTTAAATCAGATGCTTACATATTTATGCAACAAAGCCGTATGAATGGCAAAAAATTAAAAAAATCAAAAGCTCTCAGGGTAATCCCCCCTAAAAATAATAGGATCTAAAAGTAGAATTTTCTCTTAAGATACGAGCAGGAGATTCTGCATGAAAACATCTAAATTTACTGACAGTCAGATCATGTCCATCTTGAAACAGGCAGAATCTGGCACACCTGTAGCGACCCTTTGCTGTGAACACGGCATGAGTAATGCTACCTTTTATAAATGGCGTGCCAAATATGGTGGTATGGATACATCATTAATGGCTCGACTGAAAGAGCTAGAAGCCGAAAATACCAGACTTAAAAAGATGTATGCGGAAGAGCGATTAAAGGCCGAAATCATCCAGGAAGCGATGGCAATGAGCAGCACTGCTGCGCAAGGGTAAAGCCATCTTGCCGACGTCAGATGGCTCAACAAGCCGTTGCCCAGCATGCCATTAGTATTCGTTTGGCTTGTAAAGCATTTGGCATTAGTGAAACCTGCTACCGCTATCAAGCCAAACTCAGCGATGACAATGCACTCATTGCTGAACAGCTCATTGAACTCACTGAGGAAAATTCCGACTGGGGCTTTGGTTTGTGCTTCTCGTATTTACGGCATGTTGAGAGTTGCTGCTGGAATCACAAGCGGGTTTACCGCATTTACTGTGAGTTGGCACTGAATCTGCGTATTAAACCGAGAAGAAGACTAAAACGGCATGCGCCTGAACCATTGAAAGAACCAATCCGAGAAAATCAGGTTTGGTCATTAGATTTTATGCATGATCAGCTTTCCGATGGTCGCAAGTTTCGATTATTGAATGTGATTGATGATTACCGCCGCGAAGGCCTAGCCATTGAAGCAGGGTTCTCATTGCCCACAATCAGGGTTATTCGTACGTTGAATCAATTGCTGGAGTGGAGAGAAAAACCGTTAGTGATCCGATGCGATAATGGTCCCGAATTTATCAGTCACGAATTTGTGCGCTGGGCTACTGAGCACGGTATTCGTATTGAATATATTCAACCGGGTAAGCCACAGCAGAATGCGTATATTGAACGCTATAATCGGACCATACGTTATAGTTGGCTGAGCAAGCATTTATTTGATACTTTGGATGAAGTACAAGATTATGCAACAAACTGGTTGTGGCATTACAACCATGAAAGACCACATCAAGCTAACAAAGGAAAGCCACCTCTAATGGCTGCTTAACCTCTACTTTTAACTTCGGTTATTTATGGGAGGATTACCACTGAACTATATTAAAGTTTTTTCCACGTCATCGCTGTGGTGACATTTGCATGTTTGGCTTTACCAAATACTTTCATTTGGTTATTCGCCGTATTTAAACGCGCCTCAACTTTGTAAACTAGTCCATCATTTGGATCAAGCCATTGCCCTTGAGTAAATTGTTTTGGCGCTGAATTTGCAATTAATCCCTCTAAAGCCTGCATACCTTTAATTGGCTGATTCTTTAAAGCACCTTGGCATTTTGTACATAACCCTGCGTTACTTACACTTGCCGATGATAAATTCTGAGTAATTACGGCACTATATTGCAAAGATTTGGAGTTTTTACGAATCACAATTTCTGCAACATAATAGCCTGTACGGTCATCAATGACTTTCCATGTACCAATTAATGGATCAAATGGCATGGCATTAACTGGAAAAATAAGCCCGAAACATAGTGCAATTGCACCTAAAAAGTTACGCATCATCATAAATATCAAATTAAGGAGTATAAACAGCACGCTTGTGCAAAACGGGCGCAATTATAGCAATTTATTCAAATTTAAAATAAATTTTTCATAAAAATTAAATATTTATTTGTTATGTGGTTGGTTTTATTTTACTAACCTGAGTTCGATGAAATCCACTTAACCTTTTAGCATATTTTGGAAAGTTGGCTTATTGGGGTTCAAACAATAAGCCACTACAGCAGCCATGATATTCACCATGAAGTTATTTACCGAACGATGACGTGAATGTTCAAGTTGATGTAAATTTTTTAATTGATCATTCACTGTTTCGATCAATCCTCTTCTGCAAAGTAATTGTTTTTCTTCTTCAGTTTGGATGGGTTTATTTTTCATATTCCGACGTGATGGGGTCAATATTTTCAGTCCTCTTGCTGCTAAAGCTTCGGCTTTTGCTTTGCTCAAATAGCCTTTGTCTCCGAGTAGGATCCCTTTTAATTCTTGAGTTAAAGATTCTAATATAGCAACATCATGAACATTTCCCGATGTCAGCTTGAGATTAATAATTTCACCTAAATTATTGATAACGAGATGTAATTTAAAACCATAAAACCAACCCGTACTACTTTTTCCACGACCGGCCAAGCCTTTAAATACACGATGCCTTTTAATCCGAAGATTATGGCAAACTACCAATTTAGTGGAGTCAATGATACTGATTCCCGTATCTTTTCCTTTCACCTGATGGAAGAAACTACTCAGAGCTTGCAAACAACGGGGCATGATTTCAATAAATCGGTTGTAGCTAAGCAGTTTAGGAAAAGCAGATTTCCAGAATGGAACGATCATTTGGCAATAAAAATATTTGAAGAATCTAAAACCGGATTGATGAAATAAAATGACAATGGTCATTGCTTCAGACAAGCTTAAAGCTGACTTTTTCAACCTGGTTTTTTGATTAGAAATTAAAGCTTTCTCTAAAGATTCATTAAATTTTTTGCAGAAATCATCCAAAATACAAAATAATTCGGTAATATGATCCATTGAGAAGCCTTGTTTTATAACATTTTGTCTTGAGAACCAATATGTTACAAAAACAGGGCTTTTTTTCTACTCTTTTTTTATATCGAACTCAGGTTACTAAAATTGTGATGTATGACTCTTTTTAAACATTTTATTTTTACTGGTTAAAGGATATTTGAATACTTATAGGCTTATTGCCTTGCAGTACTTTTAAGCAAGCTCATTTTAGCTTTCAACATTTAGCGCATTATGGCGTAAACTAGGCTTTCTTTTGATTTGAAAGTCAAAAATTAAAATTTGGCTTTACAAATACAAATCAAACTTTTGTTTTATTCAATTTAGTCTATTCATCTGCACGTTTTAGCTTAAATCTCAGTATTGTTAACAAGGTAAAGTCGCATGCTTAAGTGGTTCGAGAAACTTATAGATCCTTATCCAAATAAAGGTTTGACCGAACCCTTGCCAACCAAGTTTTTTCCTTTTGTTTGGCAAGCTGCTTCAGGCGTGCGTCCATATTTGCTGATACTGGTATTGTGTACAGCTGGGGCTGCTAGTTTTGAAGCCTTATTGTATGCAAAAATTGGCGATTTAGTGACATGGCTTAGCCAAAGCCAGCCAGATACATTTCTTGCACAACATCAGCAGAACTTAACTTTATTGTTTTTTATTTTATTGGCCAATATTTTCTTTGCCAGCGCACAATCTATCGTTAAACACCAAATATTGTATAGCGGCTTTCCAATGCGTTTACGTTGGCGCTTTCATAATTTAATGCTGCAACAAAGTCTGGATTTTTTCCATAACGATTTTGCCGGACGATTATCTGCCAAAGTCATGCAAACAGCTTTGGCAGTACGTGAGTTTTGGGTGATTTTGGGCGATATGCTCGCCTATGTCTTTATTTACTTTATTACAATCAGCATTGTACTTGGTGCAATTTCACCCATACTAATTCTACCGTTACTGGTTTGGTTAGCCTTATTTATTCTTGCAGCGACTTATTTTATTCCACGTTTAAGTAAAGTCTCGAACGAACAAGCCGATGCACGTGCAGTCATGACAGGACGTGTAACCGATGCCTATACCAATATTCAAACGGTAAAACTGTTTGCACATGCAGGCCGTGAAAGCCAATACGCCAAAGCGTCGATGCAAGAATTTATGGTGACCGTGTACAAACAAATGCGTTTAGGCGCTCAATATGAAATCAGCATCAATTTACTGAGTGTGGTGCTATATGTAGGAGTTTTGGGTACTGCAATTTGGCTCTGGCTCAATGGTCGTGCTGAGTTAGGTATTATTGCTGCAACTACAGCCATGATTCTTAAACTGAATAGTATTGCTGAGTTTATGATGTGGCAGACCTCTGCCCTGTTTGAAAATGTCGGAACCATCCAAGATGGTATGAAAACCCTTGGACGTCCAATCGCGATTCAGGACAAAGCCGATGCAAAACCATTACAAGTTGCTCAAGGTGAAATTCAGTTTAAAGATGTAAGTTTTGCCTATAACAGCAAAAATGTGATTGACCAGTTTAATTTAAACATTCGCGCAGGCGAAAAAATAGGAATTGTTGGGCGTTCGGGTGCAGGAAAATCGACCTTAATTCAATTATTGCTACATTTCTATCAGCTGAAACAAGGCACGATTAGCATTGATGGGCAGAATATTGAAGATGTCACTCAAGATAGCCTGCGTAAAAACATCGCCTTAGTTACCCAAGATACTTCATTGCTTCATCGTACCGTTGCAGAGAATATTAAATACGGTCGTCCAGAAGCGACAGATGAAGAAATGTATGAGGCTGTACGTAAAGCCAAAGCTGAAGAATTTATCCCACAATTGACTGATTTACGGGGCAAAAAAGGTTATGAAGCCTACGTGGGTGAACGTGGAGTAAAACTTTCAGGCGGACAGCGCCAGCGTATTGCAATTGCTCGTGTTTTCTTAAAAGATGCACCTATTTTAATTTTAGATGAAGCCACCAGTGCGCTAGATTCTGAAGTGGAAGCGGCTATTCAATCTAGTCTAGATGAGCTAATGCAAGACAAAACGGTGATTGCCATTGCGCACCGACTTTCCACTATTGCGCAGATGGATCGCTTAATTGTGCTCGATCAAGGACGTATTGCAGAACAAGGCACACATGATGAGTTAGTTGCTATGAATGGTATTTATGCGCAATTATGGCAACGTCAAACAGGTGGTTTCTTGATTGAACAAGATAAAATTCTAAAACCATCAGCTGATAAAAATTAGCATCTAAAGCATTATTTATCTTATTCGGGCTTTGATTAAATGCAGATGAATAGCATGAAGTCAAAGCCTGCTTTGTCTAACAATTTTCATAGAATTTCTTTAAATTTCATGCCAAGATGCAAAAGTCATCTGATTATATTTTCGGAGCTAACTCCTAAAAAAGAATGCTGAAAAATAGATGATGATGACGAACGCAAATTAAAATAAAACTTGCAAATGCAATGGAATATGCATGAAAACAATATCAACACGTCAGGAACAAGGTGTTCCTGGAGTATATGGCTTATTGGTTTTAGATGTTGTATCCCGCTGGGGATATAACGCAGATACCCTATTTGCACCATTTCAGCTAAACAGTGAAATGTTGGCAGCCCCTGAATTTCGAATTCCAACACCTGTTGCCAACGAATTAGTCAAACATGCCTTAAAACTGACTGGTGAAAATACGCTGGGCTATCATTTGGGCACACAAATGCGTATTTCCATTCATGGTTTTATTGGTTATGCCATTATGACTGCACATGAAATAAGTGATGCACTGGTATTGGCGAACCGTTTCATTCAGCTGCGTATGCCCTTTTTACAGCTATTTTTTTCGACCTTTGGAGAAAAAGCCAGCCTGCAGTTACAGTGTGATATTCACATGGAGCCTTTGCGCACAGAAATTGCAATTGCCTTAATGATTGGCATGATCACCATGACCAAAGCCATGACAGGCATGCAAGATTTTACAGGTGAAGTCGATTTTGACTTTCCAAAGCCAGAAGGCTTTGACCAATACATGGCTAAATTTCCCTATCATCAATTTCGTTTTGATCAACCTTATTTAGCACTCAGTTTTGATAAGCAATATCTTGGCTTAAAAATGATTAATGCAGATCCAATTGCCAGTCAAATTGCCATTAATCAATGTGAAGCAGAACTTTCTGCCTTGGGCGAACGTCGGCGTATTTCCATGCGTGTACGTGATATTTTGACTCATGCGGAACAACATTATTTAAGTATTGAGCATGTGGCTGACCATCTACACATGTCAGATCGCACCCTAAAGCGACAACTGGCTGCCGAAGGCACCTCTTTTTCAAATTTGGTGGATGAAGTGCGCTATCGGCATGCGACTTCGCTCTTGTCACGTACAGACTATACCCTAGAGCAAATTGCCGATGAGTTAGGCTATAGCGACGTGGCAAATTTTAGTCGTGCCTTTAAACGCTGGAGTGGACGCAGTCCGAGCAATTGGCGTAAAGATCCATATTTATAAACTTTTGTTTTTAGCAAAAAGCATGTATAAAACATGGCAAAAAGATTCGATACAATTTAAGGAGTTATCAAATGAATCACCCTGCAGACTTAAAATATGCAAGCACCCACGAATGGGTACGTATTGAAGGTGATTTGGTCGTCACAGGAATTTCAGACCATGCACAAGATGCTTTGGGCGATTTAGTTTATGTAGAAGCCCCAGAAGTTGGCCAACACGTTACTGCGGGTGATCAAGCTGGCGTAGTAGAATCTGTTAAAACAGCTTCAGATATTCATGCGCCTGTTTCTGGTGAAGTGGTTGAAGTGAATAGCAATTTGGAAGATGATCCTGATTTTGTGAATGATGAACCCTATGGCAAAGGCTGGATTTATAAAATCAAACCAGACAACATTGCAGATGTTGAAAAATTACTTTCTAGCGCTGAATACGAAGCTGGTTTATAAAATTTCAGTTACTCGTAACGGATACATAATTGAAAAATCAGCCTTAGGGCTGATTTTTTTATTCACACAATCTTAATTATCATATATTTATCTTATTGTGATAATTTACCTATATAAAATTCAATAAAATTAAAGTTTTTCAATCATATTATTAAATAACTGTACTTTTCACATAAGTTATTTTATTCTATCTTGCATGATAGCGCTGTACTCTGTCTTCAATAACAAATCATCTGCATAACAATGTACGCACAGCGTGATCGCTCCCATTCACAAGCTATAGGTTATTCCCATGTCCTCCGTAAATGCCGAACATTTATGGAATAAGTCGTTTATTCTCTGCTTATTCAATAACTTGTTCTTATTCATATTTTATTTTGCGCAAACGACAATTCTGCCTATTTATATTGTGAATGAGTTGGGGGGCAGTCTGTCACAAGCTGGTCTTGCAATGACCCTGTTCATGCTCTCAGCCATTGCGGTACGTCCATTTAGTGGACTGATTATTGAAAAATTTGGCTATAAAAAGACCTTATATGTGTCTGAAATCCTGTTCTGTTTATGCAGCGTGGCCTATATTTTTGCAGATAATCTACAATTTCTTTTACTTTTACGCTTCTTACATGGAATTTGGTTCAGCATTGTCACTACGGTAACAGTACCTATTGCCAATAATTTTATTCCTGACAGCCGTAAAGGTGAAGGTATGGGCTATTTCTTGGTTTCAGTGAATTTGGGTATTGTCCTTGGGCCATTAATTGGTTTAAGCCTAATTCAATCCATTTCTTATGCCAGTATTTCAACCTTATTATCACTTAGTGTCTGGGTTGGCTTTGCATTTTGTTTAATGATTCCAATAGCGAATAAAAAAACTGATGTAGCACCCGTACCTAAACGTAAATTAGGCTTAAATGATTTTGTCGAGACAAAAGCAATCCCTGTTTCACTAATGGCAATGATGGTGGCATTTTCATACGCCAGTATTATGTCGTTTATTTCAACATTTGCAGAATCACGCCACATGCTGTCTTATGCCAGTTTATTCTTTGTGGTGTTTGCAATTTCAATGATGAGTTTACGCCCCATTACCGGCAAAATTTATGATCGCAAAGGGCCAAGTTATGTGATTTATCCTGCCATTACCCTTTTTGCTTTGGGTTTAATTGTGTTGAGCCAAGTGCAAAGTGTCATCGGTTTTATGTTTGCAGCTGTTCTAATTGGCGTGGGTTTTGGTTCAGCTCAGCCTTGTTTGCAAACGATTTCAATTCAGCGCTCACCTAAAGACCGTATTGGACATGCGACTTCAACCTATTTCTGTTGTTATGATATTGGTATTGCTATTGGCGCGTTGGTTCTAGGCTTTGTAATTGCAGGCTATGACTATACGGTGGCTTATTTGCTATGTGCTGTATTGACCTTTTTAAGTTTAATTTTCTATAAATTTGTGGTTGAAAAACCAAATAAATCTGTGGATGCTCATTCTTAATGTTTTTTGCTGAATCAAAACATTAGTGTATTGCATGATGTTATTACAGCATTTTTAATGCACGTGTAAAACAAAACCCCCTTAATTATTCAGGGGTTTAATGTTTGTGTCATATCATTTTAAGCTGTCTTGGCTAGATTTTGACAGCTTAAGTTTTCTGCAACTTCAAGTAAGAGTTGCTCTGTTTTATCCCAGCCTAGGCAACCATCTGTGACCGACTGACCATAAGTCATATCACAGGAAATTTTTTGATTACCATCGACCAAATGGCTTTCTAGCATGATGCCACGTACTTGAGTTTGCTCACGCTCTGCCACAATTGTACGTAATACCTGTGGTTGTAATTGTGGGTCTTTATGACTATTGCCGTGGCTACAATCAATAATTAAAGCAGGCAACTGCCCTTTGCTTTTCGCTTTAATTTTCTCAATTTCTGCCAATTGGTAATTTGGGCCTGAATTTGAACCACGTAAAATTAAATGTGCGTGCGGGTTACCTTGTGACGCTAAAATTGATGGTAAACCAGATTGGCTCATGCCCATGAATTGATGTGGATGGCTTGCAGACTGAATTGCATCTAAAGCAATTTGAATAGAGCCATCTGTACCATTTTTAAAGCCAATGCTATATGGCATTAGGCTAGAAATTTCTCTGTGAATTTGAGATTCACTAGTACGTGCACCAATTGCACCCCAAGCCAGTAAATCATCAAAATAAGCAGTTGCCATTGGACTTAGAATTTCAGAAGCAATTGGTAAACCCATTTCTATAATTTGTAAGTAGAGTTCACGTGACTTTTCTAAACCTAGCTGCATATTGGCAGAGCCATCTAAGTCTGGGTCATACATAAAGCCTTTCCAGCCAACTGTAGTACGTGGTTTTTCGATATAAGCACGCATGACCAAAAATACATGATCTGAAATCTGGCTTTGTAATTGTTTTAATTTTTTTGCGTATTCAAGTGCAGCTTGTGGATCGTGAATTGAACAAGGTCCAGTAATGACCAATAAACGGGAGTCTGTACCCTCTAAAATATCTAGAATGGTTTGGCGGTGTTGTGCGACTTGCTGTTTTAACTCAATCGAAAGTGGAAACTGTGCTTTGAGTTGTTGCGGTAAGCTTAAACTAATTTCTGAACTGTTGTGCTGTTGTTGTAAAGCAGTATTTAAAGCATTCATTGGTTTGTTCCTTTGGACTGTGTTTCTGTTTACAGTCCGATCATTTATTTCAGCGTTATGGGTCTAATCGTTTGTAAGGTTTGAGTCATAAATTGACTAAAGTAAAACCAATAAAAGTTGCCAAAGTATGAATAATTAAGGTTATACATATTTTTCTCCAAAAAACTCATAAAAATCAAAATGAAATCGCAGGCATAAAAAAACCTGATCAGGGTTGCCGATCAGGTATCAACTGGTGGGCAACCTTTTTTGCCCGAACGCATCTCAGGCAATCATTTAAACTGCCAAAAGTAATAGTATGCGTTTACGATTAAAGGTTGCTTCAACATCTTGATTTCATCAAAAAATGAACTGTTAAAATTAAAATACGCTGTATTGTTCAGTTTGGCAATGCTTTTTCAAAAATATTTAACCTATATTTTTAATCCAAATTTGCCAACTGATAAGACTCATCCTAAGTCTTTTCAGTGTATCTATGCTGTTATTTTTTAAACCACTGCCCTATTTTTTGTCGGGCCGTTTGTTGTATTGCTGCTTTAGCAAAACGCAACTGCTCAGATAAATCTTCTGCATTGGGTAAAGAGCATTTTGCTAAGCGTATCCAGACACTGGCAAATTGCTGAGTAAAACTGGCTTCGTTGTAGTGAATACCGTATTCTGCACAAAGTGCTTTTACCTTAGGTGCAGCTTCTGCATAGCGGTTTGCAGGCATATCTGGAAATAAATGGTGCTCAATTTGATGGCTTAAATTACCACTTAAAATGTGTAACCACGCTGTGCCACTGAAATTACTAGAACCTCGAATTTGGCGTAAATACCATTCAGCTTTAGTTTCATTTGCAGTGTCATCTGCTTCAAAATTCTCGGCATCTTCAGTGAAATGTCCATTAAAAATCACCGCCGATGCCCATACACTGCGTATGATATTGGCGACCACATTACCCGCAAAAACTGGCAGTGCATTTGGCCCTGCAATAAGCGGGAAAAATACATAATCTTTCACAACCTGACGTTTTATTTTTTTACGAACATCACGTGCTTCATGCCAAACCTCACGCCATGTTTTTGTTTTATAGACTAAAACATCTTCTAAATGTAGTCGCTGAATACCCACATACCATTCAAAAAACAGCATCAGTTGAATCGCCAGCGGAATATTGAACAAAAAGCGTGGTTCCCAAGCCTGGGATTCACTCACACGTAGTAAGCCATAGCCGACATCATGGTCTTTTCCGACAATATTGGTGTAGGTGTGATGAATATAATTGTGGGTATATTTCCAGTCATCGCCCGTGGCAATGGTATCCCAGTCATAATTGGCACCATTCAAATGAGGATCGTTCAACCAATCAAACTGACCATGCATGACATTGTGTCCCAACTCCATATTTTCAACAATTTTGGATACGCCCAGCAATGCCGTCCCAAGCAACCACACAGGTGGAATCGAGCCTGCAAACATGAGCAAACCACGTGAAGTGATTTCACTATATCGCACAAAATTACGAATTTTATAAATATAAGCTGCGTCTTTTTCATTGAGACTTTGCATTATCTCTCGTCGAATTTCTTCAACTTTGGCACCAAATTCTTCAACTTGTGCAGCATTTAAAAATCGGGATTTACTATTTTCATTAAAATATACGGGCTTATTCATTGTTATGCCTCACATTTTTATAAATTGATGGTGACAGGAGTTAAAGCCTGCGAAATGCATAATTTGATTTGAGTATTGGGCTCATGGCTCACTTCACCCGTGAGCATGTTTTGCACGCTTCCATTGAGTTTGGTACAGGAACAGGTATTGCAAACACCCATACGACAGCCACTTGCAGGTTTTAATCCTGCATGTTCTGCACTATCCAATAAACTACCTTGAGCCATAAAACTTTGTTGAGCACGTAAAAACTGTACGGGTTGTGCTGTAATGTTTTCATTTGCTCTGAACTGAAAAAATTCAGTTTTTAATTGAGCGAATATATCTAAGTCTTGATAGATTTGCTGCGCACTTTTCATCAAAGCTGCGGCACCGCAGGCATAGCACATCCGCTGCTGAAAATCTGGAATATACTGCTGAATCAGTTCAAGCTGTAAGTGTTGCTGTTGCTGAGTCGTATTAAAATAATGCAATTTAAATTGAGGATACTGCTGAAGCAGTGAGTGCAACTCTGGAAGATAAGCATCATCGCGACTGAAATAAATCAAATCTAAATTTTGAGTGCTTTTCTTTAAGTGCTCGACTGCGAGTGCATAAATTGCGGTAATGCCGCTGCCCGAAGCAAGTAATAAAGTTGCCTGTTTGTGTGCAGATACATCTAGTATAAAGTCACCTTGCGCTTGTGAAATTTCCAGCACATCACCACGTTTTAAATTACATAGTGCATGTGAAACTCGACCTTGCTTTTTTACTGCAATGACGACATTACCCTGCGCTGTAATTTCTACCACAGAATAGCTGCGTTGCTGGCGGACACCTTGCAAAGTCAGAGTAACTAAAATACTTTGACCTGCACGTACATTGTTTTGCTTAAAGTTCTGATTAGGCCGAAGTTTAAGCTCAACAAAATCATCACTTAAATTACGTTGTGAGATGAGTTCTACTTTGACTTTTTTCCATGCCCAAGTGGGATGAACTTTTTCTGCTATAAAATCGATAAAATCTTCACGAATCCATTCGGGTTGATAGGCTGTAATGCTCATGTTCATTCCCCTTGCGATAATGTTTTTAATTAAAATACAAATGTTCTTTATTTCTTGATTGAAGATAAAACTTGAGGTTTGGCTGCACCATGTCATTACAGGACAAAGCCGTGTCTTTAGAATTTTATTATGTGTTTTTGTCTAACAATTTAAGGTGGTGGAGACGTTAGCTGAACTTAAAAACTTAATAAAAAACCAAGCCGAAGCTTGGTTTTTTATTTTTAATTATTGAATTAAAAGGTTATTCATCAAAATGAATTACACTGCGAATTGATTTACCTTCATGCATCAAATCAAAGGCTTTATTAATTTGTTCAAGTTTCATGGTATGGGTCACAAAAGG
This sequence comes from Acinetobacter sp. A2, assembly GCF_048537555.1. Taxonomy (NCBI): domain Bacteria; kingdom Pseudomonadati; phylum Pseudomonadota; class Gammaproteobacteria; order Moraxellales; family Moraxellaceae; genus Acinetobacter; species Acinetobacter sp. A2. The sequence continues at coordinate 1,381,819 of NZ_CP183239.1, read as the reverse complement.
TGCCAATTGAATATCACCACGCATGGCTTCATTTACCATTTCAGGAAGTTGTGAACGACCTTTCACTCCACCAAATGCTGTACCTTTCCATGTACGGCCTGTAACCAACTGGAATGGACGTGTTGAAATTTCCTGACCTGCACCTGCAACCCCAATAATAATTGACTGCCCCCAACCACGGTGTGCACACTCCAAAGCTGAACGCATAACATTGGTATTGCCAATACATTCAAATGAGTGATCAACGCCCCAACCTGTTTTTTCAACGATAACTTCCTGAATTGGGCGGTCATAATCTTTAGGGTTTAAAAATTCAGTTGCACCAAATTGTTCTGCCAGTTTGAATTTCTCAGGGTTAGTATCAATCGCAATAATACGGCTGGCTTTGGCTTTACGTGCACCTTGCACGACAGCTAAGCCAATTCCACCTAAACCAAACACTGCAACGGTATCGCCTTCTTGGACTTTGGCTGTGTTTTTAACTGCCCCCAAACCTGTCGTTACACCACAACCCAGTAAACAGACCTGTTCGTGATTGGCTTCAGGGTTAATTTTAGCCAAAGAAACTTCTGCAACCACAGTATATTCACTAAAAGTTGAACAGCCCATGTAGTGATAAATTGGCTGCCCGTTATATGAAAAACGTGTTGTTCCATCGGGCATGACACCTTTACCCTGTGTAGCACGGACTGAAACACATAAGTTAGTTTTACCTGACTTACAGAATAAACACTCACCACATTCTGCGGTGTATAGTGGAATTACGTGATCGCCAGGTTGTACACTGGTCACACCTTCGCCTACTTCAACAACAATTCCTGCACCCTCATGGCCTAAAACTGCAGGAAAAACACCTTCAGGATCATCACCCGATAAAGTGAATGCATCGGTATGACACACCCCTGTATGGGTAATTTTGACCAAGACCTCACCTGCTTTAGGCGGAGCAACATCAATTTCAACAATTTCGAGTGGTTGACCAGGGCCAAAAGCGACGGCTGCACGTGATTTCATGAGCACATTATCCCTAAAAAATTTGATTAACAGATGACTAACAGTATCCTCTTTCTATTGCGCGTTTCAAGCATTAACATGAATAGAATATCAACGTATAACAATATGCTAGAGAAGACTTAAGAATAATGACGCACACCCCAACACAGTACAGGCTTGGGATATTGGCTTTTGCAGCTATTTTACTGACAGGATGCAGTTTGCCTATGAATCAAGCAAGTAAAGATAGTCCTGTAGAACACTATGTAGATCATTGGCTAAATGGCAATGAAATTGATGCACATTTGGCCAAAAATCTCACTGCTTATTTGGCACTGAACGATGCGTTCAGTAGTATCGCCTCGCGTTTATACTTGATTCAAAAAGCACAGCATCATTTAGATTTACAATATTATATTTGGGAAGATGACTTAATTGGTCAGCTAATGCTGGCTGAACTTTTAAAAGCTGCAGATCGCGGGGTAAAAGTACGTTTATTGATTGATGATCAAAACGGTACGCAACTTGATTCGACCTTAAAAAGACTGGTTCAGCATCCTAATTTTGAAATTAAAATCTTTAATCCCTACAAGTTTCGTAATATTCGCGTCTTGGATTACCTGTTTCGATTTAAGCAGATTAACCACCGGATGCACAATAAACTGATTATTGCCGATGGCGCGATTGCCGTTACAGGTGGCCGTAATATTAGTCGTGAATATTTTGATGCCAGTGAAAACTTCCAATTTACCGATATGGATATTCTGTTTTATGGCAGTGCAGTCCCACAGGCCAATGCTGTATTTTTAGACTTTTGGAATGATGAATTAAGTTATTCAGTGCATCAGCTACTCGGTGCAGGCAGCGCAGTTCAACTTAGAGAATTGCGTAATCTTTATGAACAAAATGCAAAATATAAAGATAAGATTCGTGAACGGGTTGCCAGTGCGCAAGAAGAAGTCAGCATTAAATTGGAACAGCACCCTGTACAGTGGGTGAATGCACATTTTGTGGCGGACTCTCCGAATAAAATTCGTGGCAATGCTGAAACTGAGCAACTTATTTATCAGCAAATGCTCAATATTATGGGCAAACCCAAACAGCATTTGGAATTAGTTTCTGCCTACTTTGTTCCAACCGAAAAAGGCATGCATGCCCTGACCAATTTAGCGAAAAATGATATACAAATTCGGGTGCTTACCAATTCTTTTCTAGCTAATGATGTGCCCTTGGTACATGCGTTTTACCAGAAATATCGGGTAGATTTACTCAAGTCAGGTGTGCAATTATACGAATTTAAACCCTATATAGAGCGCAAAAGAAGAACTTGGTATGAAGTTGCAACGGGCAATGTAATTCCCGCCAAAGGTAAAAATGCCTCAAGTTTACATGCTAAATTCTTTGATATAGATGGTATGGTATTTGTAGGTTCTTTTAATTTTGATCCACGCTCTGCCAATTTAAATACTGAGGTCGGTTTAGTTCTAGAGTCAGAACAGCTTCAAAATGATGTTTCTCAATCTTTAGACCAATACTTACCGCAAATTGCCTATCAACTCAAATTAAATGAAGATGATGAACTGATTTGGTTAGATCACCAAGCCGACGGCAGTGTTAAAACCTATACCCATGACCCCGAAACCACAAAGTTCCAACGTTTTATGATGCATGCAATCTCTTATTTACCCATTGAATGGATGATGTAATGACATTGTAGTGTCTTTTATAGAGTCTAATAAAATACGTATTGATTGTGGATACCAATTACAAGATTAGTTAATATTAATATCAAAAGTTACTTATAGTAAGCCAATTTCTTTAAATAAGCTTAAATAGGCTTCTGCCTTTTTCTCTAAAGCCAAAGGATAAGCGCGTGATGAAGATGGCATGCGGTATAAACGTATCTCACGATTAGCCAAGTAACTTTGTGTCGACTGCCCAATCTGAGGTTTTTCTGTTTCTACTGGCATTGACTGCATGAGGGTATCTGTAGCTTTATCACCTGTAGTCATAATACTGCGGCATTCAGGCATCTGCTTTAAAAGTGCTGCAATATCCATATTTTGATGAATCTGCAAAAACTTATCGGAAGCATTGCCCTTGAGTCGAATCACCTGTTGCGCCGTATCAGAAATAGCGATTCCTGTTGCATTTAAGAACTCAATAATTTTATTTAAATGAAAGTTTTTATGTTCTAAATCTAAAAAATAGTTTTTATCTTGAAAAAAGCATAAACCAAAAATTCGCCACATATCGTTTTGATAATTCGGATAGTAAAAATCCATTTTCCAGCGGCTTTTTGGCGGAGGAAAACTACCCAACATTAACAGCTTAGCATTGGCGGGTAAAAAGGGTTTAAGCGGATGGGTTTCTATTTTGGAATCAGTCATTTATAGATAAAGTGTTTTATATTTTCAAATTCAGCTAAGACATTACTGTGCGGGCAACTTCATAATGGTTTTTATGTAATTTCCCTTGATTGAATAACCAGGTCGCAACTTCTGGCCAGAAGTACATGGCAGATTTAGATGCAAGCCCATACATAGGACGTGGAAAATTACCATCTCCACGTTTATTTTGAGCATATAGAGATAATGCTTGACGAGTCATACCCGCACGTTCAGCCATTTCGGCCAAAGTAGAATACCCTTGCTCTTCCACAATCAAATCATGAAATCCTAATGAGCGAATATCGTTTAAAGCAGAGCTAACAGCTTGTTCTGCATTGTCAGCTTCACGATCAAATTCAAGATAAATTGTATCGTTATAGCTACAAAGTAATGCATCATCACAACCCGCTTCAAAAAATTTATCTTCTAGTTCGGATAGATTAGCACGTGCATCACGTACCACAACGGTAAAGTGATAGTTATTCATAGCTCATCTCCATTACATTGCTTTAGCTTACGCAGGATTTGCTTTGCATGTGTTTCAGGATCTTTAGGTGTGCTCCACACACTCATTTGATGTTCCGTATGACCTAGGATACATTTTAATCGGCAAAATGCATGTCCTGACTTGCCAGAGTCGACAACATCCCAACTTCAACAGCATAGTCAATCGCTTCGCGAATATGCTTATTGGGATGTTTCTTCATTTTTCCACCTTTATCTATTTTTTAACTATAGCACCATGTTGACCAATGTCAACAAAAGAATTATCAAAAAATTACCTGAATTTATACTTAGTATTGCATCTATTTTAAAACCACGCTAAAACCCTATCCGCAACGTCTTTCCCCCAAATTTTATAAATTTCTTTACTCGGATGAAAACCATCTTTTGCCATTTCTAGATTCATGGACTGATATTTCTGAATATCGTATTCGATCCACTGCATAGCATCGTGTTGTGCAACAAATTGGGCTAATTTTTGATTCATTTGCTGTGCATATTGACCAAATAACCATGCCAAAGGGTTGGGCAATGCTGGAAATAAATGCATCGGTGGTACGCCTGTTGCAATAATCAATTCAGGTTGAAATTTATCCTGAATTAACTGATAAAACTGCTGTTGTTGCTTTATCCATTTTTGTGCAGACATGAGTTTAGTAACATCATTCACACCAACTGATGTCACAACGACGTCATATTTTTGATTGCTAAGTTTTTGTGTTTGATGAATAACTTGTGCTGTATTGTTACCCGATTGTGCTTCCAAACACCAATGCAGCTGATATTGATGTTTTAACTCAGCAATCATTGCACCGAGTAAGGCATCTTGCTGATGTTCTACGCCTACACCCGCAGCAGCGGAGTCACCTAAAATTAATAATGACAGTGGTCGGCCTTGCCCTGTAATACCCTTACGCTCACCTGAGGGTTCGGGCAGCCTTATAGTATTTTTCTGCACTCTACTGCCCTGTATTACTAAGGCTGGAATTAAGGCAAGGGTTGCCGTTTTTAACCACATACAACTTTCACTCTAAAAGACAAAGGCAGTAAAACTAAAAAGTAAACGCTCAAATATAAAAATAGCACCCCATCATTTAAAGTGAGTCATGTATAACTCATCATCTTTAAATTTTAGGATGCTAATCTGAAAATCAAAACACCACTGTTTAGCCCAGTTTATTCACCAGTTTTAATGGTAAGACTTTCATGGCTAAACCAAGTGGCAACCATGGCCATTTAGGTACATAAGCCTTAATAGGTGCTTTTTCAATTTCTGCGGCAAGTAAACGTGAACCTGTTTTTTCATCCACCTCAAACGGTAATTTTTTTGCACCTTCGTTAATCTCGGTACGTATATAACCTGGGAAAATTGTGGTGACTTGAATAGGCGTATCAATTAGTTCTGCACGAATACCTTCTGCTAAATGTGCCACTGCAGCTTTACTTGCGCCGTAAGCAGTCAGATGTTTTGGCATACCACGAATGGCACTCATAGATGAAATCATCACCAAATGCCCTGAATTTTGCTCACGGAAAATTTCAACTGCTGCTTCACACTGTGCCAAAGCCGAAATAAAGTTGGTTTCTACCGTAGCTTTGTTGATGGCAAAGTTGCCTTTACCAATGCGACGTCCTTCGCCCACACCTGCATTGACAATAATTCGATCCAACTGTCCAAAGTTTTGTTTAAATTCACGAAATACCTGAAATACTTGATCGTAATTGGTAACGTCCAAACTTTTAGCAATCACACGAATACCATATTGCTGCTCAAGTTCCTGTTTCAATGTTTCTAAACGCTCTAAACGTCGTGCACAAATGGCAAGGTTATAGCCCTTTTGAGCGAATTCACGCGCCATACCTGCGCCAATTCCAGAACTTGCACCTGTAATTAGAATTGTTTTTGTCATGGTTCGATCCTTGTTAAATCCAAGTCAATAAATTTGAGTTTTCAGCTTTAATAAAATGATGTTCATTTAAGCTTAAGAGTTGTGGCTCGCTGCCCACCAAGCGTAAAGTGGTGATGCTTGAGTTGGTAATCGCCCAGTTCAATGCAAAGGTTTTATTAGGCGTTAAGCCCAAAATTTTACCTGCCGCTACAGAAATGACACCACCCGAAGTAAACACAACTGCATAACGTGGCTGCTTTTGTGCCAAGTCGGTACATAAATTTTGTAAGGCATCTTCCACACGTTGTTTGAAATGCGGCCAAGATTCTTCATATTCATGGTGATACTCACCACCTGTCCAGCGCTCAATTGCACCTTCAAAAATCTTTGCCAAATACGCACGAGGATTCACCTCTTTAGCCACATCCTGCTTCATTAGTTCAGGGTGATTAAAACGCGGCTCATACTGCGCAAAGACTTGTTGATGATTAAACTCATTCCAAGCACTGTCAGTTTGAATTTCAACTTCAGGAAAACACTCTGCTAAAGCCAATTGCGCCGTTTGCTGATGACGCTGCATTGAACCAGCAACGACATAAGGCGCTTCTTTTAAAATACGTTCAAAGTAGCGGCCGAGTAATTTGGCCTGTAACTCACCATTAGGCGAAAGTTGGTCATAACTTTCTGCACCAAACGAAGCTTGCCCATGACGAATTAAATAAATAGTGGTCATTTCGGCATGAGTTCCTTAAATTTAGCGATGTATTTTTGCGCCAGTTCATTGGCTTCAATCTTTTGTAAACCAATAAGCTTCAACGCACGAATATGCAAGGCATGAATCACAATCCAGAAGTCTTTAAACGCAGGATTATTGGTTTGTTTGTGGTAATAGCGATAATAAATTTGCTGAGCAATCACGGCTAAACGGAAAATTCCAAATACTTCATAGAAAGTCCAGTTGTCAGTGCTTAATCCAGTTTTTTGCAAATAGTAGTCCACCACTTGCTGACGCGTGAACATGCCTTTTAAATGCGTTGGTTGACGACGAGTGGCTTTAAAAATTTGGTTGTCCGTACCTTCTACCCAATACGCCAAAGCCGAGCCTAAATCCATAAGTGGATCACCCAATGTCGCCATTTCCCAGTCCAGCACGCCAATAACTTGCGTCGGATTTTTGGGGTCTAAAATGACATTATCAAAACGCCAGTCATTATGAATAATACAAGTTTTTGAATCGGCAGGAATATGGTCTAACAACCATTTACGCACATACTTAAAAGATGGCACGTTAATGGTGTGTGCTTTTGCATAGCGAGCATCCCAACCTTCTACCTGACGACGACAATAGCCATCGCCCTTGCCTAATTTTTCAAGCTCTGTCCCCCGATAAGGCACTTGATGCAATTCAATGAGTTTATCAATGACATTCACACAAAGTTCATGCACTTGCGTTTCGTTAAACTCAAGTTCAGGCGGCAATTTAGCTCGTGGAATAATACCTTCAATGCGTTGCATCACGTAAAAATCACAGCCAATTACAGATTCATCCTGACACAAAGCCACCATTTCGGGTAATACAGGATAAAATGGTGCTAAATTCTTTTGCACATGATATTCACGTGCCATGTCGTGGGCAGATTTGGCCTTAGTACCTTTAGGTGGACGACGTAAAATTAAATCGGTATTACTATACTTGAGGCGATAGGTCCAGTTTGATGCACCACCTGAATATTGTGTGACTTCTACGGGTTCAACGACTTCTACATTTTGTTGTTTTAACCATGCCGTGACCGCCTGAATATCGAGCTCTTCGCCATCGCGTACTGTGCCGCCTACATCAATAACTGACATTATTTTTCCCTAATTTTCTATCTTTTTAAATCTAGCATAAATTTTCTGCGTTCTCTTAAGATGTATTGGCAATATCAACAATATTGCCAAATACCATGCAAGAGAAACAGGAAAAAGTGTGCGCTAATGCCTTATTTTTTACGACTGCTACGGTAGCCACGTTTTGCCAACTCGAGTTTAGCAATCATGCCTTTATGTACTTCATCAGGCCCATCGGCAAGACGTAAACTACGGGCTTGGGCAAAGAAACCTGTGAGCGGCGTATCTCTAGACACGCCTGCACCACCATGAATTTGCATGGCCATATCTACCACTTTTTCCAAGACACTTGGTGCAACAACTTTAATTGCGGAAATTTCAGTCAATGCCGCCATATTACCTAAAGTATCCATTTTATAGGCTGCATATAGGGTTAATAAACGCGCCTGATCAATGGCAACACGCGCTTCTGCCACACGTTCCAAATTACCACCAAGTTTTAAAATTTCCTTACCAAATGCGGTACGGCTCATGCCGCGATCGATCATCAATTCTAAAGATTTTTCGGCTGCCCCGATGCAACGCATGCAGTGGTGAATACGGCCTGGCCCTAAACGACCTTGTGCAATTTCAAAACCTTGCCCTGCACCGCCAATAAAGTTTGCGACAGGCACACGCACATTATCAAAACTAACTTCACCATGACCATGAGGTGCGTCATAATCGCCAAATACAGGTAACATGCGCTCAATTTTAACGCCCGCAGTATCTACAGGCACTAAAACCATAGAGTGTTGGTGATGTCGGTCTTTGCTTTCATCAGGGGTATGCGCCATAAAAATAATAATTTTGGCATTTGGATCGCCTAAACCCGAAGACCACCATTTACGACCATTTAAGACAATTTCATCACCATCTACCACAGCTGTCGCCTGCATATTGGTGGCATCACTTGAAGCCACTGCAGGTTCAGTCATACAAAATACTGAACGAATTTTGCCTTCTAGCAGCGGTGTGAGCCATTCTTGTTTCTGTGCTTCAGAACCATAACGCCACAAAACTTCCATATTGCCGCTGTCTGGTGCATTACAGTTAAAAACCGTTGGCGCAATTAAACTGCGACCACTGAGTTCTGCAATGTGTGCATATTCTTGTACCGACAAGCCCTGCCCCAATTCTGGACAAGGTAAAAACATATTGCATAAGCCAGCAGCTTTGGCTTTGGCTTTTAGTTGTTCTAATTGTGATGGCCATTGCCATTTGGTCCAATCACCACCCTGATTCAGCTCATGGACTTCTGCCCAAAATTCGGCTTCAATTGGCTCAATTTCTTGGGCAATAAAGGCTTTGGTACGTTCTATATAGTCTTTGGCACGTGCAGATAGCTCAAACATGGTTCAAATCCCTTAAAATATTGTATTCATTGCTTTACAACACCTTAACTTGAAAACTAATATGAACAAAATGATTTAATTCAATAAAACACTATGAATCATATTCATAATAATGCAAAAATTGATCTTGCTGCTTTTCATCGTTTAGACATCAATTTATACCCAATGTTTGTTGCAATTTATGAACAGCGCAGTATTTCCAAAGCAGCACAAATTTTGTGTATCAGCCAATCTGCTGCCAGTCATGCTTTGCAACGTTTAAGACAGCATTTACAGGATGATTTACTGGTGCGTAATGGCAATAAAATGTTACCTACTCCTTTTGCTGAGCAAATTTATCCCACCATAAAAAATGCCTTGTTGGCCATTCAAAGTATTGCGGTACAAAAACAGCAGTTTGAACCCAATATGCTGCAATCACTTAAAATTGCTGTACATGATGAAATTGAACCGATTATTTTTCCTAAACTGGTGGCGCATTTCCAAAACCTGAATCTAGATATTCAATTTTTTAGCCACAAATTAGAGCGTAAAACGGTTTTGGCAGATTTGGCTGCCCAGCAAATTGATTTTGTCATTGATTTAGAACAAAACTTTGGCGATAAAATCCAGTTTCAATCTTTAGTACAAGATCAATTTGTAGTGTGTAGCCAATTAAATGAAATGACGACGGAACTGTATTTATCATCTGCGCACATTGGGGTTTCATCGCGCCGTACTGGTATGTTGCTTGAAGATATTTATTTGCATCAAAAACAATTATCGCGACAGGTTTTTTTACGTTGTCAGCACTATTCAACAGCCTTACAAATTTTGCAGCAGCATCCCCAAGCGATTTTGACCATACCGGAAATGATCTTAAAACATTTAAGCATCAGCCAAAAACTAAAGATTTTTACCGTTCCTGTAGACCTGCCTTTGATCAATATGGGGATGTATTGGCATAAAGACTTACAGGAAAATTCAAGACATCATTTTTTAAGACAGGAAATTTCTAAAATTTTTGCTTAGGCTATTTTGGTCAATTGGTACTATTAGTGCTTTCCTCATTTTTTAACCAACTTAAAAATGTCGGCTAAAACGACGGCGATAATCTAAAGGTGTCAGCCCTGTTTTCTTTAAAAATAAACGGCGAAACGAGCTGCTGTCATTGTATCCAACTGCTAGCATAATCTGCTCAACGGTATAGTCGGTTTGTTCTAATTGTTTACGTGCAGCTTCTATACGCATAGCCTGTAAATATTGATTCGGTGCTAAGTCCAATGCTGCTTTAAAACGGCGAATGAGGCTGCGAGTGCTTAGATTGAAATGCTGAGCGACCTCATCTAAATTAAAGTTTTGCGAATAATGCTGTTCCATCCAATTTTGAACTTCCTGCACTAACGCATCTTGATGTGGTTTGGCAATTTTCATTAAGGAGTATGACAACTGGCTGTCACGGCGATAATCAATGACAAAAGATTTTGCAGTCTGTATCGCAACTTCAAAGCCATAAAAACGCTCAATTAAGTGCAAACCTAAATCAAACCATGCTAAGCCCCCTCCTGCACAGTAGATATGATCTGCATGGGTAATCATTCGCTCTACTTTTAATTCAACTAGCGGATAGCGCTGCTTAAAAATAGCTTCAAAACCCCAATGCGTCGTAGCCTGCTTGCCGTTTAGAATTCCCGCTTCAGCCAAGAAGAAATTACCAGTGCAATTTGCCGCAATCATGAAATGCTGCTGCTGTGCGTACTGTAAAAAATTTATCAATTCTGGTGTTCGTTGCAGCACAGACAATAAAGCGGCACCAATGGTTGGTACAACCACAAGGTCTGCATGTTGAATTTCCTGATAGCTAAATTCTGCATACATTTTAATGCCGTTAATGCATTGAATACTTTGCCCTTTGGGACTGGCAATTTTCACTTCAAACAGACGTTCAATCTGCTGGTTTTGAATACGGTTCCAACTGGCACCTGCCAGAGAAAATAAATCAACAATACCTGTAATGGCCGATGCCAAAGCACCATCAAAGGCTAGAATTACCACTTGCTTCATTGTTCTAATTCAATTTGTCACTTTTAGCTGCTTTGATGTCATTATTGACAATCGTCAGCTAATCTAGCAACTGTTATTTTTAACCCCAATATAAAAATATTCGGGTAAACCATGACACAGCTCATCAACGATCAAAATTTAGAATTTATGTTGTATCAGGTATTTAATGCTGAGCAATTGAACTCGTTTGAGCGTTATCAGGAACATGACAAAGTCACTTTTGACAGTATCCTGCATACAGCCAAAGGCATCGCCTGCGATTATTTTGCAGCGCATAACAGCAAAGCTGATCAGCAAGAACCAAGTTTTGATGGAAAAAAGGTAGAAACCATTGCCGAAGTGAAAACTGCATGGCAACAGTTTGCCAACGCAGGTTTGCTCAGTGCACAGCATGATTATGCAGACGGCGGCATGCAATTACCTACGCTCATCAATATGGCTGCAAATGCCTATTTTATGTCAGCCAATCCATCTACAGTGGCCTATTCATTCCTGACTGCTGCCGCAGCCAACGTAATTCAAGCGTTTGGCACAACAGAACAAAAACAGCGCTTTCTTCCACACATGTTCAGTGGCCGTTTTTCTGGCACGATGGCACTGACAGAACCAAACGTTGGCTCATCTTTAGGGGATTTGATCACTAAAGCCATTCCGCAGGCAGATGGCCAATACCTGATTAAAGGCCAAAAAATGTTTATTTCTGGTGGTGATCAAGACATTACCGAAAATATTGTGCATTTGGTTTTGGCACGTATTCAAGATGCACCCCAAGGGGTAAAAGGCATATCCCTATTTATTGTGCCTAAATTCAGAACGCATTTAGATGGTACATTAGCAGAAGCCAATGACGTACAACTTGCCGGCTTATTACACAAAATGGGCTATCGTGGCACAACATCTACCGTACTGAATTTTGGTGAGCAAGATGCTTGCTTAGGCTATTTAATTGGTGAAGCGGGTTCTGGTCTTAAATATATGTTTAAGATGATGAATGAGGCTCGTGTTGGTGTGGGTTTAGGTGCAGCTATGATTGGTTACCGTGGCTATTTGGAATCTTTGGAGTATGCCAAGCAGCGTCCACAGGGTCGTTTAGCGACTGAGAAAAATCCTAACAGCAAGCGTGTTAATATTATTGAACATGCAGATGTAAAACGTATGTTGTTGGCACAAAAGTCTTATGTTGAAGGTAGTTTGGCCTTATGTTTATTTGCTGCACGTTTAATAGATGAACACCAAGCAAATCATGATACTGACAGTGAAATTTTACTGGATTTAATTACCCCTATTGTAAAGTCCTTCCCTTCTGCTTATGGACCTAAAGCGAATGATTTGGCTATTCAGGTTCTAGGTGGTGCGGGCTATACCCGTGATTATCCTATAGAGCAATATTATAGAGATAACCGACTCAACCCAATTCATGAAGGTACTTTTGGTATTCAGTCATTAGATTTACTGGGACGTAAATTATGGCAGCATCAGGGTAAAGGCTTGAGCTTACTCATGCAGCGTATACAGCAAACGCTTACTGAAGTCTCCCATCCTGAAATACAAACCCTGGCCACAATTTTCCGTAATCATTTGGACACTGTCCAAAAGACCACGCAAACTCTTGGTACTGCCTTACAACAAGGCAAAATTCAGGAAGGACTGGCAAATTCGGCCTTATATTTAGATATGATGGGTAAGACTATGATTGCTTGGCTCTGGTTAGAGATGGCTAACAAAGCACATTTGCATTATGCAGCATCTACACACGAGCAAGACCAACACTTTTGGTTAGGGAAATTACAAGCCGCTCGTTATTTTATACGTTGGGAGTTGCCTGAAATAGAGCATCAAGCCAAACTGCTGTGTAGTTTTGATGATAGCTGCTCCACGATGCAAGCAGACTGGTTTTAATTAATTAAAAAGGGATTGTGCTATTTATAGACACAATCCCTGCTTCCTTCACGTTTATATTGAAATTGATATTGAATGAATATTTAAAATTTCGCTTCGAGCACTTTTGCCGAGACTTTGCCTTTCCATAAATCACGCAAAATAGGTAAATAGAATTTTTCACCGACTTCAACTAATTCTGCATCAATCAAGGCATGCGTTTCATGCATGAATAAATAATCCAGTTCCACTGTTTCTAGTTGTGGTTGCGCCTTGGCAAATGCTTTGCGTTTTTGTTGGGCTTGTTTGACTAACTGATCTGCGAAAGTTTTGCTCTTAAATTGACTAATTGCATTTAAACGCAATTCAATTACGCCCCAACCACTAAGCAACAATTTAAATAATGCAAGGTCTGCAGTGGTAGATTCCCAAGTCATTTCTTCTAGGTTTTCATTTTCAGGCAATACAGGAAGCATCAGTTCCATTACGCTTGGGAAAATCTTTTTAAAATTCAGAATAAATTTAACAGGATGCTCACCTGGATAATCTTGAAATTGCACATGTTGCTGAACATCAGTTAAATAAATATCGAACATTGAAAAAACCTTAAATAAGACACCGTTGTTTATCATTTTATCTTAAGTATGTGAAACAACAGCATACTTATAAAAGCATAAACAACAAGGGAGATGCATTTTAGCAACTATAGCATTTAATTCAATGTCGTATTTTTTGACAGCTCACAACAAAGTCTAAATTGAATAAGAAAACCGCCTCTTGGCGGCTTTCCTTTAAAGTATTGGGTATGCAAAATGAGTGATGATCATTCAGCAAGGTAAATTATTTCTGTTCCCTTAACGGATGATCTGGTTCAGCATTGGGCTTTTTCTGTGGCTCAGTGTTTTTATAAAGATCGTGCTTACCTTTATCTTCATTCGACTCTTGATGCAGATTTGACTCCTGCTGTGATGGATTGTTATTGCTCATGTGGTTAGTCCCTTATTTCTGTCTACGTTAAGAAATTAATAAAATGAATCGGGAGCAACATCAATAATGCTTATGTTACCCCTTACCAATCTGCAACAGAGCAACAAAATGATTATAAAAAAGTCTGTATTGACCTAATTTAAGCAAGGCACATACAGACTTTTTAAATACACTCAGCCCCGACTATTTAGCATTTGGCGCAATCATCTGCTCAGGACGCACCACCTCATCAAACTGTTCTGCCGTGACCAAATTCATTTCTACCGCAACTTGTTTTAAGGTTTTATTTTCCTTGTAGGCAGTTTTAGCGACCTTGGCTGCATTTTCATAACCAATCACAGGATTTAATGCTGTGACCAACATGAGTGAGTCATGTAAAAAATGATCTATTTTTTCACGATTGGCTTCAATTCCAATAGCACAATGTTCATTAAAGCTGTTACAAGCATCACCAAGTAATTGAATCGATTGCAACAAGTTATAAGCAATCACGGGCATGAACACATTCAATTCAAAATTACCCGATGCGCCTGCAACATTAATTGTGGTGTCATTACCCAAGACTTGTGCGACTACCATGGTCATGGCTTCACTCTGAGTTGGATTAACCTTGCCTGGCATAATACTTGAGCCAGGTTCATTTTCAGGAATACGCAACTCACCAAAACCACAACGTGGGCCACTGGCCAACCAGCGAATGTCATTGGCTATTTTATTTAAGCTTACCGCCAGTGTTTTTAATGTGCCAGATGCAAACACTGCAGCATCGCGCCCAGCCAAAGCTTCAAATTTATTGGGTGCAGTGATAAACGGCAAACCTGTAAGTTCGGCTAATTGTGCTGCTGCTTTTACTGCGTAATCTGGGTGAGCATTCAACCCCGTACCTACCGCAGTTCCACCAAGTGGTAATTCATATAATCCTGTTAAGGCCTGTTGTAAGCGCTTTAAGCCATGATCAAGCTGAGACACATAACCACTAAACTCCTGCCCTAAGGTTAAAGGTGTGGCATCTTGTAAATGTGTACGACCAATTTTGACAATATCTGAAAACGCTTCACTTTTGGCATGTAGTGTATGCCGTAAGGCTGTTACCGCAGGAATAAGAAGCTCATTCATTTGCAAGCTTGCAGCCACATGAATGGCTGTTGGAAACGAATCATTGGTCGATTGTGCACGGTTAACATGATCATTTGGATGTACTGGCTTTTGTGCACCCAGTGGATTCCCCAGTTTTTGATTGGCAATATTGGCAATGACTTCATTGCAGTTCATATTGCTCTGTGTGCCTGAACCCGTTTGCCAAACCACCAATGGAAATTGGCTGTCCCACTGACCTGCAATTACTTCGTCTGCAGCCCCCACAATATACTGCGCCAACTCCTGAGGAATTTGTCCTAACTCTGCATTCGTGATTGCAGCGGCTTTTTTAACCAAGCCCATGGCTCGAATCATGGGACGTGGCAAACGCTCATGACCAATTTTAAAATTTTGTAAGCTGCGTTGGGTTTGTGCTCCCCACATCGCATCATTGGGAACTTCAACTTCACCCATAGTGTCATGTTCAATACGTGTTTGCATGTTCCGCCTCTTTCCCTAATGATTGTTAGATGATATTAATTTGATCTTACAAAAAGTCCGCCACCCAGTAAATGATAATTATTATCAATAATAGCTTTTGAGAATATTTGCTTTCACGATGCTAACGTATATGTGACCTATCTACCTCGTTCTAAATTCTCTCTAATGCTTCAAGGTATTTTGATAAAACCGCCATTCATCTTCCAGCATTTTTTCCAGACTACGTTTAGGTTGCCAGTTTAGATATTGCTCTGCCTTGTCCAAACTTGCCCCTAATTGATCCAGTTCAGGGTGCTCATAATGAATTGCAGGCATAGTATGGATTTCAGCCTCAGTGACTTGGGCAATTTGCGCCAACAACTGTTTAATTGAAATGACCTCGCCTGCAATATTAAATGCCTCACACGCATGCGTTTGCTGAAATAACCAGTGCAATGTCGCAATAACTGCTTCACAGGCATCTAATACATGCACAAAACTACGTTCTACCGTTTGATCGTCTGTATTGGCTTGTTGACGCAGTTCAATTGCTTCCCGCTGCTGTACCGCGACTTGCATCGCCAAAGGAATAATATTTTTGGGTAGTGGCGCAACAACTTCGCCCAATACTCCATGTTCAAATGCACCAGCAACATTACTCAAGCGCAAAATGGCAATATTCCATTCATTATCGGTTCTAAAGGTATCTCTAATGATTTCTTCAACCATTTGCTGTGATTTTACATAAGGGTTGGCATAGGCATAATTAAAAGGCTGAGTTTCTTCTAAATCCAGTCCTGATTTGCCATAGACTGCCAAACTCGACAAATGCACCAAACGTCGCACACCTGTACGCTGCATAGAGCGCAATAAACTCATAATGCAACTGACATTATCGTTATAATATTCCAGCGGCTTTAACACCGATTCTTCTAAAGATTTAAAGCCCGCACAATGCACCACTGCAGCAATTGAATATTGTTCAAAAACTTTGTTTAAAGCAGGCGTATTGCGTATATCCACTTTGGCAAAAGGCACATAACGCCCTGCAATATATTCAAGTCGCTCTAAAGTTTGCATGCTTGAATTAGATAAATTATCTACAATAATGACCTCTTGCCCTTGAGCCATCAGGCTTAATGCAATGTGTGAGCCTATAAAGCCTAAACCACCAGTCACTAAAATCATTTATACTACCTTTGTCTTTATGAAGTCCAAATGCGCTTAGGCACATTTCATTAGTGAATTTTGATGAGTACCTTATTACTAATAACCTCTGCACCAACCTCCATTCATGCGTGGCATGCACTGGGGCTTGCCCAAGCTTTACAACACAAAAATGAAGCATTTCGTGTGTTTTTCTATCAAGATGGCGTTGCTGTGGCGAACGAATTGCAATGGGTACCTGACGATCAACGCAACCTGAAAACTGAATGGCAAAAATTGGGCATTCGTTTACCAGTATGTGTCAGTGCTGCCCTAGCACGAGGAATCTGCGATGCAGAGAATGCCAAACGCCACCAACTCAGCCAACACAATTTAGCCAAAGGCTTTGAATTAGTAGGCTTGGGCGAATTGGCCGATGCTGTGCAAAGTACAGAACGCCTGATTCAATTCTAAGCAATCTGTTATTAACCATGTGTTGCATTTAAAAGGTAAATTGTGTGAAAACTGTACTCGTTATTTTACGTCAGGCCAATTTAAGCAGTCTGCAAGTCCATGAAAGCTTGTCAGCAACGATGGTTTTGGCCACTTTTGGTTGTGAAGTCAAAGTCTTATTGCAAGACGCTGCCTTGAGTTTGTTGCAATCTGACCTTGCTTTTGACTCGCTACAACACGCCTTTAAGCTTGCGTCCAACTTGGTCGATAGCTTTGAATTTTACGATCTGAGTCCTATTTTGATAGAAAGTAAGCATGCTCAATCGGCTTTTGTACAAAATACACCACATGAAATTGAGTTGGTTGAGCTGAATCGCGCATTGATTCAAAGTTTTGATCGGGTTTTATATTGGTAATTTGCCTTAACTTAAAATGAATCGAGCATCGTATGTCTGAAGCACAGTTATATTTAGTCCAGTCTAGTTTTTCGAGTACACCTGCAGTTTTGGAACAACTCCAAGCGCTCTATGCCCCACAAGATTCTGTAGTTTTAATGGGTGGTGCAGTGCTGCATCAAACTCATGCTATATGTGCAGGTTTAGACAAAATTTATATGTTAGAGCATGATGCACAAATGCTGAATGGTCACCTGGCTGCCAATATACAAGTTTTAGATTATGTCGCTTTTGCAGACCTGTGTTTGGCACAGCAACGCTGTATCAGTTTAAAATAACTGTTTGTAATATTTTACCAAAGACCTAAAAAACGAAGATATAGAGTTTTCGCATTTATGAACCAAAACACAACTCTCGAACTAGACCAAGATGGACATTTATTGGATTACACCATTTGGGATGAACATGTCGCACAACAACTGGCAAATAGTTTAGACCTTGAGTTAACTGCATGGCATTTTCAGGTACTGCAAGCGGTACGTCAGTTTTATCAGCAGTTTGGGCACTCGCCTGCGACTCGACCTTTAATTAAGTTTTTAATGAAAACGGTTGGCCCAAAAATTAACAATGCCGTTTTACAGGAAAAATTTAACACTGGTTTGGTTGCACGTCATTTGAGTCGCTTAGCGGGTATTCCCAAACCTGCCAACTGCTTATAGCATTTTTTATGATTGTTAAATCGAAATAATTGATCGCTTTTTGCCTTTAATGTTCTAGGCTTCTTGCGCATCTTTTAGGTTTTGCTGTGCCTGAATGGCATGATAATACACAGGCGTCAGAAATGGTTTTACCTGTTTGGCATGTAACGCTTCACCACATGCTGAACAGACTAGAATAGGCTCAAACTTTTGGGCACAGGTTTTATGAATATATTCCACAGGTTTGCCTAAGCCTTGATCCATCCATTTATCTGCCCATTTCACCATAGACAGCATTAAGGGATATAACTCTAAACCTTTTTCAGTCAGTTTATATTCAAAACGCTCTTGCCGCTCTACATAAGGGACTTTGACTAAAACGCCATGCTCCACCAAACGCTTTAGACGATCAGATAAAACATGCCGCGTAACCCCTAAATGCTGCTGAAAGTCATCAAAGCGACGCATTCCCATAAAGGCGTTACGTATGATTAGCAATGTCCAACGGTCACCAATAACCGATAAAGTACGTGCAATTGAACACGGTTGATCACCAATTTCATCCCACTTCATCTATAGCCGTCCGTTCTGACTCAATACTTTCAAATTAAAGGATTCTATAAATTTTGCAAAGCAACTTTTGTTCATATACAGATATAAATTTAAGTTTTACTTCACAATACAGCATAAATTAAACACATCATAAAAAAATCCCCAATTTAGGGGATTCAGCGTTATTTCAGCACTAAGCTTACTGATTGATCTATTCTACAACAGCAGATGCAGCTAAAAGGCATTGATAAACCTTACTTCGCTTCTGCACAAAAAACCTGCTCGGTCATACCCGAGGCAGTCAAACTATTATGCTGTTGTTCCAAGTAACGATTGGCTACCATCAGCATGACACTGGCGGGATATAAATTTGGATTGCGCTCTGAAATATCTGCAATATTTTTATAGGCTTGGTAACGTGCACAAAATGCCTGTTTTTGCTCATTGGCAGTGGCTTGACTAGCAGGATCATCCAATACCTTTTTACTGTCATTCACCACTTGGGTGTATTGATTCAATAAGGCTTGATATTCTTGCTGAGACAAATGGCTGTGAGGCTGCTTTGCCTCACTCGCAAGCTTTGCTGTAGCTGTTTCCGCTGCCTGAAGACTAAAACTCAGACTGGAAAAGCTTAGTAATAGTGCAACACCAATTTTATTCAGTTGCATGATATGCCGTACGCTAAAATTAAGATGCATCGCCTTCTTTCCATACGTCTTCATAGTCTTCTGCATCTATCATAAAACGATAGCCTTCTTCCAAAGCCAAATATGGCAGTACATCGGGTAAAATGTCTTGTAACTCACGCACGGTCATGGTTTCAAAGTTGACATCATCTTCACCGAGTTCACCACCATAGATATACCAAGCTACTTGCTCATCACCTTCTGCCTTTTTACGCAAGCCAACTATCGGGTCTTTATTTAAAGTTTGTACAGCAACTGCTACCACGTCATCACCACTGACTTCGACATAAGTTGAACCAAATTCTTCACAAAGTAATTGCTGTTCTTCAATCAATGCTGCCAATGCAGTATTTTTTTGCTTTTGTTGTGGTTTAGGCATAGGGCTTTCCTGATCTGATACGCTGAAGTGAAGTCATAAATATTTATAAATAAACTTAGGATATTCTAGCGAGATTGCGCATAGAGAAAACTTTTATTTTAGGTTTTAGACATTGATTTGATCTGTTGAATGATTGTGCATTAGGCCCAAATCACCAACATTGCTGCTAGCATAACTAATCCCAACCCCCAATGGTCTGTTCGGGCGAGTTTTTCTTTAAAGAAATAGGCAGAAATTAGTAAGCTGAATAATATTTCAATTTGACCAAGTGTTTTGACAATTGCCACTGTTTGCATACTCATCGCACTAAACCAACCCAGTGACGCTAAAAAGCTACAGATACTGACTTTAAAGGTCAGCCCTACACGTTGCCACATCGCATATAAAGTGTGTCGTTTAAAAATGCCTAAATATGCCAATAAAATACAGCATTGAAAACCAATCACCCAAACCAATACCCATGCAGCGCGGTGGATAAAAGGCAAAAAATCAAGTTCTAAACTGGCTTCGCGTACTAAAAGTGAGGTGACGGCAAAACTCAGCCCACTGCCAATTCCAATAGCCAAAGTAGTCAAAGAAAAGTCGCTGCGCTGATTGCCTTTACTGAGTAAAAAAACTGCGATACCACCAATAGCAACACCGAGCCAAGCCAAAGCACTTAAATGTTCCTGTAAGAAAATCACACCGACGATTGCGGCCAGTACCGCTTCACTTTTGGCAAGGCCAACACCGACTGCATAATTTTTCTGTTGGAAAAGTTTGACCATTAAAGCGGTTGCCAATATTTGGCAAATAGCAGCAATAACTATATATAGCCAAAACTTTGAACTGAATTGTAGCTCGACTTGCACAGGCTGTTGCCACTGCAAAAGATTTAAATAAAGCACAGCAAAAGGTAAAGCAAAAATAAAACGTGCGAGCGTTACGCCGTAGACATCAACAGTGGTGCTAAGTTGTTTTTGAAAAGCATTACGCCATGCCTGCATAAAAGCAGCCATTAAGGTAAATAGCACCCAACTAGAAATCATCATCTACCACTAACTTAGATCCGCAGCGCTATAATTTACGCCTATTCAGTTCATTTTGCGATGGCGGATTAACTTTGTAATCGCCAATTACAAGCATTACAGCCTATATTTTGGAGCAATAAACAAAAAGACATTCATCGATCAATGAATGTCTTTAGTTTAGAATAGAAATAATGACTGAATTAAATGTTCAATACGCAATCATTAAAAACACAGTCATTAAAACTTATCGGCATTGACCACTAGAGCCACCCCAATACAGAACAAGGCAACATATACGGTAAACCAAATAATCATGTGTTTAAAAGCTTTGTCTGAAATACTGCTATCGGCATATTTCTGCGGTTTGCGTGGTGAATTATCTTCTTGCATATCGACTCCGATCTGACCAGACAAGTGGAATATTTGTATTATCTAAAACTAATGCACACTGCTGTAGATACAAATAATTCATTTAAAACTATAACAGTTAAGTGATCTACCAAGCCTATCTGTTATATAAATACTGATTTATTACATGATTTAATATTAAAATTAGAGCAAAATACACTTTAAGCAATAACACCTAGCATACGGAATGTTGCAATGTATAAATCAGAACAACTGGCTTTGAATATTCGGCAACTGATCGAAAATGGTGCATGGAAACCCCATAGTAAATTGCCTTCATTGCGAGAACAGTCGCACATGAGTGGCTATAGTTTAATGACGGTTTTAAATGCTTATCAGGAACTTGAAGCACAAGGGTTGGTGTATGCCAAGCAAAAGTCTGGCTTTTATGTCGCAGAACGTTTTAATTCTCAGCCAGTTCATACGGTCAGTAGCTTAAGTCTAAATTCCAACATTCAAATGAATTCTTTGGTATTTCGTTATTTGAAATCCATTCAGTCTGAAACCGTGTGTCCTTTAGGTTCTGCTTTTCCCAATGCAGAATTACTGTTTAATGCCAAATTAATGCAAATTTTGGCACAGCATGCCAAGCGAAAAAGTAGCTATTTTAGTCATGACCACATGCCACCTGGGCATAACGAATTAAGAAAGATTATTGCTAATCGGTACTGTTTACAAGGCATACCCACACATGCAGATGACATTGTCATTACATCAGGTGCTTTAGATGCTTTAAATTTGTCATTACAAGCCTTAACCAAACCAGGCGATTTTATTTTATTACAAGAAACAATTTTTTATGGTGCTTGGCAAGCTGCAGAGCGCTTAGGCTTACAGGTGATTACCATTCCTGAACATCCTGTTTCAGGTTTTGATATAGCGTCCTTTGAACAAGCATTGAAGCAATATCCAATTAAAGTGTGCTGGCTCATGCTAAATAGTCATAACCCGATTGGCTTTAGTGTGCGTCATGAAATTAAACAGCGTATTGCTGAACTATTAGAAGAATATCAAGTCTATTTAATTGAAGATGATGTCTATCAAGAGCTGTATTACGGTGCGCAAAAACCTCTACCTATGAAATATTTTGATAAAACACAGCGTGTATTGCACTGCTCTTCTTTTTCTAAAACGCTCGGTGCTGCGGTACGCGTGGGCTGGGTCTATGCAGGGCAATTTTCCAATGCAATTCAACATTTGCAATTAATGAGTACAGTTTCAGCAAGTCCTTTACTACAAAATAGTTTGGTCGATTTTCTATCGCATCACCACTATGAAAAGCATGTACGTCTGTTACGTAGTCAGTTGGAAAAGCATAAAAAAGTGTTTTATCAACAACTGAAACAACGTTTAAATCCTGCATGCAAGATTCACTACTATTCTAGTGGTTATTTTTTATGGGTTGAGTTGCCCATAAATTTAGATGGTTACGCAGTTTATCAAGCCTTAATTCAACAACAGATTGGTATTGCACCAAGTCAGTTATTTCGTTCTGAGCACGTTAAACAAAACTTTATCCGTTTAAATTGCTCTTTTGCTTGGACAGCAGAAATTGAACATGCGGTTACTGTACTTGCAGAGGTGATTCAGCAACATATTACGGCACACAAACAACTAGAAATATAACGTGATCTATATGCCATATTTCGCAACAAAAAAAGAGCCGAGTTTTTCACTCAGCTCTTTTGAAAGTTTGTATTTAGTTCAAACTTAGAAGTTATAAATGGCAACTGCATTAATTCGGTTGTCTTCACCTGTTTTACTGCCATTAACAGCTTCTAAAGCAGTACGTTCACCATAGACATACTCAAGACCAAAGCTTAATGGTTTACGCGGGCTATAGAAAATATTTGCCCACCCTTGCCATAAATCTTTGTTAATACTTGTTTTATCTGATGTTGCAGCTATATAGTTAGGGTCTTTATCAAAACTCATATAGCCATAGCCGAGTGTACCGTGAATTTGATCTGTAAATTTTTGGGTAATACCCACCATAATTGAATCAAATTCGCTTTGTGCAGCTATACGACTATCTACAGTAATGGCACCTTTATCATTTAAAGCGGTTACAGCAACGCCTTTATTGGCAAATGATACAAAGCTGCTATCACCTTTAACATGGTAATAATCTGCTTTAAGGGTTGTGCCAGGGACAACTTCATATTTTGCACCTACGCCCACACCCCATGCCATTTCCTCTTCAGAATTAACACGTTTTTCATGGCCCATAGCACGAACACTAACATTTAAATTATCTGCAAATTGATGATTTAAACGTGCTGTCAATGCAGGTAAACGCTGGCTAATTGTGGCATCTTTAGGGTCTTCAGCTGCTACAACCAAATTAGTTTGTGGACTAAATTTTGTAGTATGACGAACCTGAGGTGTACGTTTTACCGCACCACCTACAAATGCCAATGCATCAATGGTTTCTGGCATATAGTCAGGAATGGCAAAGTTTGACCAAGTTTGACCAATCAACCAATTGCCGTAGTTCAAATAAGCATGACGAATACGTAAATTATCAAGATTTGCTCCACCTAAGAAGTCAACTTCAATTTTACCTTTTACGTCTTGATCTCCCACTGGGCTTTTAAAATCTAAACCTAAACGGGTTGCAGAAAGTGTTGATCTTAAACGATCACTTTGTTCCTTATCGCCTTCAAGTGGTACGCCGTTAATTTGGTTATACGGCATATCTTTAGCACCACCTTCAACCTGATAAGACGCATCTAAACGCACATTACCATATAAGTTAAACTCAGCACCTTTGGCTGTTTTCAGAATCGGACTTGGGCTTGCTGAACTGCGTTGTACATTGGCAATTGCATTTGCTGTTTGCGTATTTTGTACTTTTTGCTGTTCTATCAGACCACGTAAAGCTTGAACTTCCTGTCTAAGTTGCTCAATTTCCGTTTGCTGTTGGGTCTGCGCCTGAGCTGCAACACTCATACCGCCCATACTCAATGCAATCATGCTCATCATGAGCGTGCGCTGCATTGTTGGTCGAACCGTTGTAGATTGAAAATTAAAAGATTGGGTTAATGTTTTCGCGTTCATCCTAAACTCGCTTGTTATTGTGCCATCAAATTCTAGCAACAGATCACCATCGCTTACGATGGCGATCTATATCATTGATGACGAAAGATTAATTGAAAGGTATAGAAATTATTGGGTTGCTTTTTGTGCAATTGGATTGCTTTCTACCGCAGGCTCTGCAAGGGCTTTGGCATCTACTGAAGCTTTTAAATTCACCATGAAGATCGCTAAAGCAGCAATTACACCTGGAATCGCAATAGCAAAGAAGTTCATTTGGTGCGGTAAATTCATGGTCAATAATGCGCCAGTTAAGACTGGTCCAACGATCGCGCCGATACGACCAATACCTGATGCCCAGCCCATACCTGTAGAACGTACAGTAGATGGGTAATATTGTGCGACGAAAGTATAAAGCAAGATTTGTGAACCAATGGTTGCTGCACCAGCAACTGCAATTAAGGTGTACAACACAATTTGTGGACTGTTAAAGCCAAGCAGAATTAATGCTGCTGCGCCACAGATAAACATAATGGTGAGTACTTTTTTGATATGGAAGCGGTCAGCCAATGCACCACCACCAATTGCGCCAATCATGCCACCAATATTCAGTGCGAATAGGAAGATCATACTTGCTCCCAATGAATAACCTGCTTGGATCATCAATTTTGGTAACCAGCTGCCCAAAGCATAAACCATTAACAAGCACATGAAGAATGCGATCCAGAACATGAACGTACTGAACATACGGCCTTGCTGGAACAATGCTTTTACAGGTGCTTCATCGCCTTTAGTGACTTCATTTAATACAAACTCAGTGTCACCGTTTAATTGTTGGCTTGGCGAAATTTTTTGCACAATGCTGCGAGTTTGCTCAATTTCTTTCTTGTTGGTCAAATACATAAGTGACTCAGGCAAGAATTTCCAAATTAATGGTAAAGCCATCAATGGAATAATTGCGATGTAGAACATGATTTTCCAGCCAAACTCTGGCACTAACCATGCACCCAACAATGCTGAAGTCATACCGCCAATGGCATAACCACTAAACATCAGCGCAACCAAAGTACTACGAATACGCTTAGGCGCATATTCTGTCATAAGGGCCACAACGTTTGGCATTACCCCGCCAATACCAAGCCCAGCAAGGAAACGTAAAATACCAAATTCGACTGGATTGCTTGCAAACGCACCTAAGAATGTAAAGCCACTGAAAATAGCCACACAAATCATGATGGTTTTTTTACGCCCCAATTTGTCAGAAAGCGTACCGAAGGTCATGGCACCAAACATCATGCCAAATAATGCGGTACTAGCCAGTAAGCCAGCTTGAACTGCACTTAAAGCCCACTCTTGCATGAGCAGCGGCAATGCAACCCCATAAATGACTAAATCATAACCGTCAAAAATAATGATCATCAGACACCAAAACAATACGCCCCAATGGAATGGCGTGAACTTGGCATCATCAATCAAGGTATTGATATTAATTTTATTGCTTTGCATCTTGCTTCACCTCCTAATTGTGAAGTCCGTTACTCCAACTCAGATGCACACAATGAATAAGAAGTTAAAATTTGTCCAAAACTGAATAGGCATGGATGCATACCTAAAAAGTCTAAGAAAATATAAATTATTGATATTTATAAAAATAAAATAGAAAGTGTATAAAAAATGCCGTCATCAGAAATAGTGAAAAAGTTTTTCTCTCTAATTCAGATGACGGCAAATACAAATAAAAAGCACAATAAATTAATGTGTGATTTAATTCTCAATCCATTGATTTAAATTAAATTTATTAGAATACACTACGGTCATAGGTCACAGCTTCCAAGTCATAAACTTGATAGATGCAGTCAAATAAAGAACGAATATCTTCACTTTCATCCATGTTACGAATAGCCATAAAGACTGGACTCACCGCCGCCTCATCTAAAACAGGTATAAAATGCAAATGTGCTAAATGAATATTTTCAGCACTTTCAGGAACCAGACACACCCCTTCACCAGCCGCAACAAAGCCTAAAGCCAGTTGCAGTTCACGTACTTCACGAGTTTTCCTTGGCTCTAGTCCATACTCAGAAAACACACCACGAATTTGCGTAGAGAAGTTAGGTTTATTGTGATTCGGATATAAAAATAGTTGCTGATCAACAACATCGGCCAAATACACCCCTTCTTTTTGCATCGCAAAAGGATGACTTGAATGCACCGCAACCATTAATCTTTCTTCACGCAACAGTATGCGTTTCACCGCAGGATCGGAAATACGCAAACGACCAAATCCGACATCTATACGTCCTTCTTTTAAGGCTTGAATCTGGTCATTGGTGGTCATTTCCACCATTTCTATCTTTAGATGCGGATGCTGCTGCTTAAACAAATATACAATTCTTGACAATAAACCGAACAATAAAGAACCAACAAAGCCAATAGTCACGGTACGATCAGCAATACCTACCCGTTTAGTCATCGACTTAATTTCTTCAGCATTAGACAAAAGTTTAACAGCATGCTGGTAAAAAAATTGGCCTGCTTCCGTGGTCTTAAGCGGTCTGCTACCGCGCTCAAATAGTTGAATTCCAAGTTCTTGTTCTAAATTTTGGATCTGTCTGCTCAAAGGTGGTTGAGCAATAAAGAGTTTTTCTGCTGCCTTGGTGAAACTTTGCTCTTCTACAACAGCAACAAAATAACGTAAATGTCTGAGTTCCATAGCTCAAAATACCTTTTAAGTATAAAAAAATGCAAATTTGATCTTCGACCAATGCAATTTATTCTTTTAAGGTATATCACATAACTGTAATAAAGCAATGATATGAAGGGCAAACCATGTATAAGTCAGTAGAAACTTTGCTGGTGGAAATACCAACCATCCGTCCACATAAGATGGCGGTTGCAACCATGCAAACCCAAACCCTGGTATTAGTCAAAATCACCACTGAAGATGGTTTTGTTGGCTGGGGTGAAGCGACCACAATTGGTGGCTTGGGCTATGGTGAAGAAAGCCCAGAAAGTGTGAAAACCAATATTGAAACATATTTCGCACCATTGCTAAAAACTTTAGCTGGCTTGAACGTTGCGCAAACTTTACAGGTCATTAAAAAGAATATCAATGGTAACCGTTTTGCGAAATGTGCCATTCAAACTGCTTTATTAGATATTCAAGCACAACGCTTAAACCAACCTTTAAGTGAAATTTTAGGTGGTCGTCTACGCAACTCTGTTCCTGTGTTATGGGTGCTTGCATCTGGCGATACAGAAAAAGACATTGCTGAAGCGCAAAAAATGATTGCGGCAAAACGCCACAACACTTTCAAACTCAAAATCGGTTCACGCCCTGTAGAGCAAGACGTTGAACACGTATTAGCCATTAAACAAGCTTTAGGTAAAGACGTTTCTATTCGTGTAGACGTTAACCGTGCTTGGTCAGAACTTGAAGCCATTAAAGGTATCCAACTTCTACAAGATGGTGGTGTAGACCTGATTGAACAGCCATGTGCAATTGACAACATTGATGCCATGGAGCGTTTAACTCGCAAATTTGATATTGCCATCATGGCAGACGAATCATTGATGGGCCCACAAAGTGCTTATCAATTAGCGAAACGCAATGCGGCATCTGTTTTTGCAGTAAAAGTTGCACAGTCTGCTGGTCTGATTGAAGGCTGTGAAGTGGCAACGATTGCACAGTTGGCAGGTATCGACCTATATGGCGGCACCATGCTTGAAGGCCCTGTAGGCACAATTGCATCTGCACACGTGTTCTCTACCTTCCAAAATTTAGCTTATGGCACTGAATTATTTGGCCCATTGCTGCTAACAGAAGAAATTTTAAAAACTCCGCTTCAGTACCAAGACTTTGAATTACACCTTCCAACAGGTGCAGGTCTAGGCATTGAACTGGATGAAGACAAAATTGACAACTTGCGTCGTCAGTAATTAGGAGAAACCCATGCTTTTCCACGTACGTATGGATGTAAACATTCCATTGGATATGCCAGCTGAAACAGCCAACGAAATCAAAGCCGTTGAAAAAGCCTATTCACAGGAATTACAGCATCAAGGCAAGTGGCGTCATATTTGGCGTATTACTGGCCAATATTCAAACATCAGTATTTTTGATGTAGAGAGCAACGAAGAACTGCACAACATTTTACAAGGTCTTCCACTCTACCCTTACATGAATATTGAAGTGATGGCATTGAACCGCCACCCATCTTCAATTCGTGAAGATGACACCTGATACAACACAAGTACTGGAATAAGTCATTTATTCCAGCACCAAAGAAATACACATATTTAACACCAAGTAAACAAGGAATGTGGCAGCTAAATATCTCTTTATTTAAGTCCAGAGATATTCGCCACCACAGCGCACACCTCTAAGGAGTAACAAAATGGATCGTCAAACCATTGAAAATGTAGTTAAAGCTTGTAACGTGGACACTTCAGAAGGTCCAGTAAATGCACGTGTACAACAGGTACTTGTTCGTTTAGTTACAGATTTATTCCAAGCGATTGAAGACTTAGATTTAAGCCAATCAGAAGTTTGGAAAGGTATTGAAACTATCATTGATATTGCAAAAGCTGATGAGTTTGCATTGATGGGTTCTGCTGTAGGTCTTGAACACTTCCTAGACTTACGTGCTGACGAAGCTGACGCGAAAGCAGGCTTGACTGGTGGTACGCCTCGTACAATTGAAGGTCCATTGTATGTTGCTGGTGCGCCTGAATCTACTGGTTTTGCTCGTATGGACGATGGTTCTGAAGAAGGCAAAATCCCTACTTTAATCATTGACGGTACAGTAACTGACACTGACGGCAACATCATTCCTGGTGCTAAAGTTGAAGTATGGCATGCAAACAGCCACGGTAACTATTCATTCTTTGATAAGTCACAAAGCCACTTCAACCTACGTCGCTCAATCTTAGCTGATGAAAAAGGTCAATATGTTGCTCAAACAACTATGCCTGTAGGTTATGGCTTAAACCCTGAAGGTCCACTTCAAGGTGTATTGAACCAAATCTCTCGTCACGGTCAACGTCCAGCACACGTGCACTACTTCATCTCTGCACCTGGCTACCGTAAGCTTACGACTCAGTTCAACATCGAAGGTGATAAATACCTTTGGGACGACTTCGCATTCGGTACTCGTGAAGGTCTAGTTGCTGAAGCTGTAGACGTAACTGACGAAGCTGAAATCGCACGTCGTGGTTTGAAAGGTCCTTTCAAATACATCCAATTCAACGTTGTTCTTCAGAAAGATAAAGAAGGTGCTCCTTCTACTGAAGTTGAACGTCGCCGCGCAAGCGCATAAATTGAATGGAATCGGGATGCAATCATTAGATTCATCCCGATGACTTCCCCTCCTTGGAAAGTCGGAGAAAGGACATGCCTCGTATTCCTGTAATTAACACCAGCCACTTAGACCGCATTGATGAGCTATTGGTTGATGATTTTGAATCTGGTGAATTTAAACTACACCGTTCAGTATTCACAGACCAAGCCCTGTTTGACCTAGAAATGAAATACATTTTTGAAGGCAACTGGGTTTATTTGGCACACGAAAGCCAAATTCCAAACAACAATGACTACTACACCACTTACATTGGCCGTCAGCCAATCATCATTGCACGTAACCGCAATGGCGAATTAAATGCCATGATCAATGCGTGTTCACACCGTGGTGCACAGTTATGTCGTTACAAGCGTGGTAACAAAGCAACTTATACTTGCCCATTCCACGGTTGGACTTTCAACAACTCTGGTAAGTTGTTAAAAGTGAAAGACCCTGCCGATGCGGGTTATTCAGATTGCTTCAACAAAGACGGTTCACACGACTTGAAAAAAGTTGCCCGTTTTGAAAGCTATAAAGGTTTCTTGTTTGGTAGCTTAAACCCAGATGTTCCTTCTTTAGAAGAATACCTAGGTGAAGCAACTAAAATCATTGACATGATTGTAGGTCAATCACAACAAGGTCTTGAAGTTTTACGTGGTTCTTCAACTTACACCTATGAAGGTAACTGGAAGTTAACTGCTGAAAACGGTGCCGATGGTTACCACGTGTCAGCAGTACACTGGAACTACGCTGCAACAACTCAGCAACGTAAAGAAAAAGAAGCTGGCGACAACATTCGTGCTATGAGCGCAGGTTCATGGGGCAAACAAGGCGGTGGTTCTTACGGCTTTGAAAATGGTCACATGCTACTTTGGACACAATGGGCTAACCCAGAAGACCGTCCTAACTTTGCCAAGAAAGATGAATACACCGAGCAATACGGTGAAGCGATGGCGAAATGGATGATCGAACGTTCACGTAACTTGTGTCTATATCCAAACGTGTACTTCATGGATCAGTTCGGTTCACAAATTCGTGTGTTACGTCCGCTGTCTGTAGATAAGACTGAAGTGACTATTTACTGTATCGCACCTGTGGGTGAAGAGCCAGAAGCACGCGCACGCCGTATCCGTCAATACGAAGATTTCTTTAACGCATCAGGTATGGCAACCCCAGACGATCTTGAAGAATTCCGTGCATGTCAAGCAGGTTACGCAGGTATCGCACTTGAGTGGAACGATATGTGCCGTGGCTCTAAGCACTGGATCCAAGGTCCAGACGATGCAGCCAACGAAATTGGTTTAAAACCAAAACTTTCTGGTATTAAAACTGAAGACGAAGGTTTATACCTTGCTCAGCACCAACACTGGTTAGAACTCATCAAACAAGGCATCGCAACTGAAAAAGAAATTGCGGCATCTACTGAAGGAGAAAACGCATGAGCGACATCACTTTAGAAAAAGTTGCACAGTTCCTTTATCAAGAAGCTCGCTTTTTAGATGATGAGCAATGGGATGAGTGGTTACAGTGCTACGCTCCTACTGCTTCTTTCTGGATGCCAGCTTGGGATGACGATGACCAATTAACTACAGATCCACAGTCTGAAATCTCTTTGATTTACTACCCAGACCGTCAAGGTTTGGAAGACCGTGTGTTCCGTATCAAAACTGAACGTTCGTCTGCAACCATGCCAGACACACGTACGAGCCACAACATCAACAACATTGAAATTGTTGAACGTGATGGCGATAAAGTGACTGTACGTTTTAACTGGAACACCTTGAGTTTCCGTTACAAAACCAACTACAGCTACTTTGGTATGTCACGCTACGAAATCGACTTTTCTGGCGACAAACCACAAATTTTAAGCAAGTACGTGGTGCTGAAAAACGATTACATCAACCAAGTAATCGACATTTATCACCTCTAAGACTGTATTGATTTACAGCTAGGTAAACCTTTCAGCCAGATGGAATTTTGGCTGAAAGGTCAAGTTTTAAAGATTTCTATAGGATATTCAGCCATGTCAAACCACAATGTTGCACTTCAATTTGAAGATGGCGTTACACGTTTTATTTCTGTTACAGATGGTGAAACACTGTCAGACGCAGCTTACCGTCAAAAGATCAATATTCCTTTGGACTGCCGTGACGGTGCATGTGGAACGTGCCGTGCGTTTTGTGAATCAGGTTCGTATGACATGCCTGAAGAAACTTATATTGAAGATGCATTGACACCAGAAGAAGCTGAACAAGGCTATATTCTTGCATGCCAATGTAAACCAACTTCAGACGCAGTATTCCAAATTCAAGCCACTTCTGATGTATGTAAAACTGAAATTCATGCATTTGAAGGTACATTGACACGTGTTGAAAACTTATCTGACTCGACTATTACCTTTGATATTCAGTTAGATGAAGGTCAACCAGACATTCACTTCCTTGCAGGTCAATATGTGAATGTGGGTATTCCTGGTACAACAGAAACTCGTTCGTATTCTTTCAGCTCTAAGCCTGGTAACCGCTTAACTGGCTTTGTGGTACGTAACGTACCAAACGGAAAAATGAGCGAATTCTTAAGCCAAAACGCTAAAGCTGGCGACAAAATGACCTTTACTGGTCCATTTGGTAGCTTCTACCTACGTAATGTAGCACGCCCTGTGGTGATGTTAGCGGGTGGTACAGGTATTGCGCCATTTATGTCTATGCTGCAAGTGCTTGAAGAAAAAGGTTCTGAGCACCCTGTACGTTTAGTCTTTGGTGTGACCAATGACTTTGACTTAGTCGCAATTGAAAAATTAAACGAACTACAAGAAAAATTCTCTTGGTTCGAGTATCGCACTGTAGTGGCAAATCCAGAATCTGCACATGAGCGTAAAGGTTACGTGACTGGCCATATCGAAAACGAATGGCTCAACGGTGGTGATGTAGACATCTACCTATGTGGTCCAGTGCCAATGGTAGAAGCGGTACGTGGCTGGTTAGATGCAGAAGGTGTTAAACCTGCAAGCTTCCTATTTGAAAAATTCTCTGCCAACTAAGTTTGTTAGACAGTCTAGAAACATAGTCGGAGAATACAATGAATCGCTCAAAAAGATTTGAAAACAAAGTTGTAATCGTGACTGGTGCCGCTCAAGGCATTGGTCGCGGTGTGGCTTTACAAGTGGCTAGCGAAGGCGCACAAGTAGTCATGGCTGACCTTTCTCCTTATGTAGAAGAAGTGTTGGCTGAAATTGAAGAGCTTGGTGGCGATGCTGTTACTGTAAAAGCCAATCTTGAAACTTTTGCAGGCGCAGAATCTGTTGTTGCAAAAGCACTCGATACCTATGGCCGTGTCGATGTACTCATCAACAACGTCGGTGGCGCAATTTGGATGAAACCTTTCCAAGAATTTTCTGAAGAAGAAATTATCAAGGAAGTGAATCGTTCATTGTTCCCAACCCTATGGTGCTGCCGTGCCGTGTTGCCAGAAATGATTAAGAATCAAAAAGGTACGATTGTAAACGTATCTTCTATTGCAACACGTGGTATTAACCGTGTGCCGTATTCGGCTTCAAAAGGCGGTGTGAATGGCTTAACCGCTTCCCTTGCCTTTGAACACGCCAAAGACGGTATTCGTGTCAATGCAATTGCCACAGGCGGCACTGAAGCACCACCACGCAAAGTACCACGTAACGCCAACCCGCTTTCTGAATCAGAACAAGCGTGGATGCAAGAAGTTGTAGATCAAACAATTGATCGTACTTTCTTGGGTCGTTACGGCACTATTCAGGAACAAGTGAATGCTATTTTATTCCTTGCTTCTGATGAATCATCGTACATGACAGGTACTGTTGTACCTGTAGGTGGTGGTGATCA
Organism: Acinetobacter sp. A2; assembly: GCF_048537555.1. Classification (NCBI taxonomy): domain Bacteria; kingdom Pseudomonadati; phylum Pseudomonadota; class Gammaproteobacteria; order Moraxellales; family Moraxellaceae; genus Acinetobacter; species Acinetobacter sp. A2. The sequence goes on along the minus strand of NZ_CP183239.1, from coordinate 1,348,395 downwards.
GGGTTAAGCCAAGATCATGACCAACTTTAACAGGATCATTGCTTGATGCAAGGAGGCAAATATTCAATGAGTCACCTGTTCCAAACTTTAAAAAATGACTGGTCAATTTCAGCCACTGTTGCAGGATTCTTAGCAGTGCTGATCTCCTATTCGGGTCCATTGATCATCTTTTTTCAGGCAGCACAGCAAGCCCAAGTTTCCCCAGACATGATGATTTCATGGATTTGGGGAATTTCTATTGGTGCTGCAGTCGCAGGTATCTTTTTATCAATTAAGTATAAAGTACCTGTGGTGACCGCTTGGTCTGCACCGGGTACAGCCTTACTGGTAACGCTGTTTCCAGATATTTCTTTAAATGAAGCCGTTGCTGCTTACATCACCTCTGCCGTGGTGATTTTTTTGATTGGAATTACAGGTTATTTTGACAAACTTTTGTCATGGATTCCCAAAGAAGTTGCCGCAGGCATGATGGCGGGAATTTTGGTGCAGTTTGGTTTAGGTTTATTTACTGCAAGCGACAGCATGCCCTATATTGTATTTGGCATGTTGGCAGTATTTTTACTGGCGAAACGTTTCAGTCCTCGCTATGCAATGATTTGGGTATTGGCAGCAGGAATTGTACTGAGCTTAATGTTTGGTCAAATCAACCCAGTCAATACCAATTTTAGTTTGGCAATTCCACAGTTTATTGCGCCTGAATGGACATGGAATTCTACGCTTAACCTTGCATTACCTTTGATTTTAGTCAGCCTGTCTGGACAGTTTTTACCAGGTATGGCAATTATGAAAATCAGCGGTTATGACATGCCAGCCAAACCGATCATCAGCGCGACCAGTATTGCTTCGCTTGCGGTGGCGTGTGTGGGAGGTATTACCATTGTACTTGCCTCAATTACCGCAGCATTATGTTTAGGTAAAGATGCACATGAACTGAAAGAAAAGCGCTATATCGCAGGTGTGGCAAACGGTATTTTCTATATTTTAGGTGGGTTATTTGCAGGTAGCATCGTCATGCTATTTAGCTTATTGCCCAAAGAACTGATTGCAGCTTTGGCGGGTCTGGCACTGTTAGGTGCTATTGCCACCAATATTTCTGTTGCAATGGGTCAGGAATCACAACGTGATGCAGCCCTCATCACCTTTTTAGCAACCGCCTCTGGCATGCAGTTTTTAGGGCTAAGTTCTGTATTTTGGGGGATCTGTATTGGTTTGATCGCTCATTTGGTTTTAACCAAACGTGACAACTCAGCAGCGCCCCTACCTTCAACTCAAAGTTCCAAAAGTTAATGGACAGGCAATTGTCTAGGACACATTATGATTGATAAAAGTCAAACTTCTTTAACAGAAGTTCTTTCGCAAATTAAAGATGGTTCAACCATCATGATTGGTGGTTTTGGTACCGCAGGTCAACCAGCGGAACTCATTGATGGTTTGATTGAACTTGGCATCAAAGATTTAATTATTGTGAACAACAACGCAGGTAATGGCGACTACGGTTTGGCTAAATTACTCAAAGCGGGTGCAGTACGTAAAATCATCTGTTCATTCCCACGTCAGTCTGACTCTTGGGTGTTTGATGAGTTGTATCGTGCAGGCAAAATCGAACTTGAACTTGTGCCACAAGGTAACTTGGCATGCCGTATTCAGGCTGCTGGTATGGGCTTAGGGCCAATCTACACCCCTACAGGTTTTGGTACGTTGCTTGCAGAAGGCAAACCAACCCTAAATTATGAAGGTAAAGATTACGTTCTTGAAAACCCAATTCGTGCGGACTTTGCTTTAATTAAAGCACAGCAAGGCGACCGTTGGGGCAACTTGGTGTACCGCAAATCTGCACGTAACTTTGGCCCAATCATGGCTATGGCGGCAGATGTGACCATTGCGCAAGTTTCTGAAGTGGTAGAGTTGGGTGCGTTAGACCCTGAACACATTATCACCCCAGGTATTTTTGTTCAGCACGTTGTTGCCGTTGGCGCAAAACAACCTGAACAATCTGCATAACTGTCACGTGAAGGAGAACATCATGAGCTATACCAAATTAACACGTGATCAAATTGCTGAACGTGTGGCGCAAGACATTCCAGACGGTGCTTATGTCAACCTTGGCATTGGCTTACCAACTAAAATTTCTAACTACCTGCCTTCAGACAAAGACGTATTCTTACACTCTGAAAATGGTTTATTGGCATTTGGTCCACCACCACCTGCAGGCGAAGAAGACCCTGAACTGATCAACGCGGGTAAAGAGTTCGTCACCATGCTCACAGGCGGTTCATTCTTCCATCATGGTGACTCATTTGCCATGATGCGTGGTGGTCACTTAGACATCGCAGTACTAGGTGCATTCCAAGTCGCTGAAAATGGCGACTTAGCAAACTGGCACACTGGCGCGCCAGATGCCATTCCTGCCGTAGGTGGTGCAATGGACTTGGCCGTTGGTGCGAAAAAAGTCTTTATTACGACTGACCACGTGACCAAAAAAGGCGAAGCTAAAATTGTGGCTGAACTGACTTATCCTGCTACAGGTTTAAAATGTGTAGACCGCATTTACACAGACTTGTGTGTGATTGACGTGACAGATGAAGGCATGAAAGTGATTGAGAAAGTTGAAGGCTTAAGCTTTGAAGAGCTGCAATCTTTAACTGGCGCTAAACTGATTGATGCGACTCAATGAGTATAAATAGACAGACATCGCTATTTTAAACGACGCATTGAATAGAGATTGAACGTTCCTTCTCTTGCGCCATATATGGCTCAGGGCGAAGGTTATGATGAAGGGAATTTCCAAACATCCTCTCCCTAACCCTCTCCTTCAAAGGAGAGGGAACTTTATAAAGAAGAGAATACTCCATGAAAAACGCATATATCATTGATGCCATCCGTACCCCATTTGGTCGTTATGCAGGTGGTTTAGCACCTTTACGTGCAGATGACTTAGGCGCTCTCCCAATCAAAGCCCTTATGCAACGCAACCCATCAGTTAAATGGGAACTGGTTGATGACGTGATTTACGGCTGTGCCAACCAAGCTGGTGAAGATAACCGTAACGTAGGTCGTATGTCTGCACTTTTAGCAGGTTTACCGTACCAAGTGCCTGCAACCACTGTGAACCGTTTATGTGGCTCATCGCTTGACGCTATTGCAATGGCTGCACGTGCAATTAAAGCAGGTGAAGCCAACTTAATTATTGCAGGCGGTGTAGAATCAATGAGCCGCGCACCATTTGTAATGGGCAAATCAGAATCTGCTTATGGTCGTAGTCAGAAAATTGAAGACACCACTATGGGCTGGCGTTTCATTAACCCAAAACTTAAAGAAATGTACGGCGTAGAAACTATGCCGCAAACCGCTGAAAACGTAGCGGAACAGTTCAATATTAACCGTGCCGATCAAGACTTGTTTGCTTTAACTAGCCAGCAACGTACAGCAGCTGCACAAGCACGTGGTTTCTTTGATAAAGAAATTATTGCGGTGGAAATTCCACAACGTAAAGGTGAACCTGTAGTTGTATCTACAGACGAGCACCCGCGTGCATCAACCACAGCAGAAGCTTTGGCAAAATTGAAGCCTGTAGTAAAAGCTGAAGGTACTGTAACTGCGGGTAATGCGTCAGGCATTAACGATGGTGCAGCTGCCCTACTGATTGCATCTGAAGAAGCGGTAGCACAACACGGTTTAAAACCACGTGCCAAAATTATTGGTTCGACTGTTGTGGGTGTTGAACCACGCATTATGGGTTTTGGTCCTGCACCTGCCATTAAAAAATTATTGGCACAAACAGGTTTGAGCCTTGAGCAAATGGATGTGATTGAACTGAACGAAGCCTTTGCAGCACAAGCTTTGGCTTGTACCCGTGATTTGGGTATTGAAGATGGTTCAGAAAAAGTCAATCCAAATGGTGGCGCAATTGCTCTAGGTCACCCACTAGGTGCATCAGGTGCGCGTCTGGTGACGACTGCACTGAACCAACTTGAACAAACAGGCGGTAAATACGGTCTATGTTCAATGTGTATTGGTGTCGGTCAAGGTATTGCTTTGATCATTGAACGTGTTTAATCGCTGAATGCTCTTTCCTCCCTCCTTGATTCAAGGAGGGAGGAAAGAGGATTAAAAAAGCCTAGGATATAAAAAATGCCAACATTTACATCAAATGATGCACAAATCAATTACCAAACTTTTGGTGATGCTGCAAAACCTGCACTGATTTTTTCAAACTCGCTCGGAACCAACTTCAAAATGTGGCAAGCACAGATTGATTTTTTCCAGCAAGATTTCTTTGTGATTTGTTATGACACCCGTGGTCATGGTGCTTCATCTGCGCCACAAGGGCCATATAGCATTGATCAATTGGGTCAAGACGTTGTAAATCTACTTGACCACTTGAATATTGAAAAAGCGGCTTTCTGTGGTATTTCCATGGGTGGTTTGACAGGTCAATGGTTAGCGATTCATCGTCCAGAGCGCTTTAATCAGGTGGTGGTGTGTAATACTGCAGCAAAAATTGGTCAGGAACAGGCTTGGAATGACCGTGCTGCATTGGTACGTGAACAAGGTCTGCAACCGATTGCATCTACTGCAGCATCACGCTGGTTTACTGAACCCTTTATCCAAAGCAACGCGACAGTGGTCAACAATCTTCAAAACGACTTGGCAGCTGGCAGCGCCGAAGGTTATGCGAGCTGTTGCGAAGCTTTGGCTAAAGCGGATGTACGCAAACAACTCAAAGACATTACTGTGCCTGTTTTAGTGGTTGCTGGTCAGCAAGACCCTGTCACTACAGTTGCAGATGGTCAGTTTATGGTTGAACGTATTGCCAACAGCCAATTGTTTGAAATCAATGCATCGCACATTTCTAATGTGGAATTGCCAAATGAATTTAACCAAGCGGTGAAGCAATTTATCCAATAATTGCCACTTTAAAAAATATAGATTATTCAAAATAGAGCTCTTTCGAGAGCTCTATTTTTTTATAGAGGAATACGCAAATTAGACAGACTGGGCTTAAACTAGCTCCACAGCAATTGCTGTTGCTTCACCGCCACCAATACACAATGACGCAATGCCTTTTTTCGCACCAATTCGTTTAAGTGCATGAATGAGCGTCACAATAATACGTGAGCCTGAAGAACCCAAAGGATGCCCTAAAGCACACGCTCCGCCCTGAATATTCACTTTAGCAGGGTCTAAATCGAAGGCATCTATTGCCAACATCGTCACCATGGCAAAGGCTTCGTTAATTTCCCATAAGTCTACATCTGCAACAGACCAACCTGCTTTATCTAGCACTTTTTGAATCGCGCCTACAGGAGCAATGGTAAACTCAGAGGGATGCTGTGAATTAGTCGCGTATGCCACAACCTTCGCCAATGGCTGCAATCCACGTTCTGCTGCAACTGTATCTGAGGTAATGACTAACGCGGATGCACCGTCTGAAATTGAACTGGCATTGGCGGCTGTAATCGTGCCATCTTTTTTAAATGCAGGACGTAAACTGGCAATTTTATCGACCTTAGCATTTAAAGGCTGCTCATCCTGATCAATTACTACCTCACCCTTACGGCTTGTTACGGTCACAGGTACAATTTCATTTTTAAAATAACCGTTTTGAATCGCATCTACCGCACGATTTAAAGAGCGAATGGCATATTCATCTTGTTGTTCACGGGTGTAATTTTTCTTGTCTGCCATTTCTTGCGCCAATACACCCATCGACAAGCCTGTTTCAGCATCTTCTAAACCTTCCTGAAACATGTGGTCTGTGACTTTGCCATGCCCCATGCGAAAGCCCGCACGTGCTTTATCTAACAAATACGGCGCATTTGACATAGACTCCATACCACCTGCAACCACAATTTGCGCTGAACCCGCCTGAATTGCATCTGCAGCCTGCATCACCGCTTTCATCCCAGAACCACAAATTTTATTGATGGTGGTTGCACCTGTGCTGTCGGGTAAACCTGCCTGACGCATCGCCTGACGCGCAGGCCCTTGTTTTAAACCTGCTGGCAGTACACAACCAAAAATTACTTCATCAATATCTGTTGCACATAAGCCTGAACGGGCAACCGCTTGCTGAATCGCGACAGCGCCTAAATCGGGTGCAGTACAACTGGCCAATGAACCTTGAAATCCGCCCATTGCGGTACGTACAGCATCTACAATGACAATCATTTTTTATTCCCTTATTACCGTCTTTTTAAGTTCTTCGCGTAAAAGCCACACTTTAATTCGCTTTTAATAACATCCCTGTGGGTTTCAAAGTAAATCACGTTAAATGTAAATCAAAAGATCAACTGATATTCAGGCAAATGGCTGAATTATGAGCTTGATTAGCGTTTAGCTTTTACTGCTACTCCCAGAAAAATAGAATAAAACGTTATAGAATCCAATTTTATTTCACCAAAATGACCTCTTTGGTTCAGTTTTATTGACAACAAATTTCAGTTATGGATTGTGCTATTTTTCACGTAATCCGTCATCCGTAAATACATAGGTATTTTTAACCAATCATTTGTATCGGGTTTCAAGACCTTGGTGCTATTTGCAAGCATACAAAACTGTTTTAGACTGCAACTTTGTTAGATTTGTTGTATTTGGACTATTCAATGACGACCCTACGCCAAGAAAATTTCCGACGTCGCAAAGAGAAAATTTTGGCAATGGCTGAAATTTTATTACTTGAAAATCATAATGAGATTACGCTAAGTGAACTGGCTGCAGAATTAGACATCGCCAAAGGCACAATTTATAAATATTTTAAGAGCAAAAACCAGCTGTATTTGGAACTGATTATTTTAAATGAACAGCGCTTGCTGGAAATTTCCAAAAAATATCGTGACCATTTTAAAACTTATGTATCGCAATACATGCTGTATAACATGCTCAATTCCAATCGCACGATTTTACTGCATTCCATTGAAGAGCGACTGACCAATAACGAGCGTAAACTGAATGAGTTGTTTGAACAACTGTATGATGTACGTGAGCAACGGATTCTAGAAATTAAAGATATTACACAAGCTTATCTGGAATCATTTAACAGTGCCATGTCTATTCGTGATTATCTGTCTTATATTTGGACAGTGACTTATGGTGCTTCGTTATTACTCAATTCTACGCATTATCAAAAAGCGATCGGTTCACGTGAGCGTTTAATTAAGTTGTATATCAATCAAGCGCTAATGACGCCAGATAAAGTATCTTCTATTGCTTAGCCATACTCTAGGAACAAAAAAAATCCCAAAGTCAAAACTTTGGGATTTTTTTATAGGATTCTGACTGTCTGAAGACACATCATTCTGCACTAATATCTTCAAATAAAACTGAAGATAAATAACGCTCACCGCTATCAGGTAAAATTACGACAATATTTTTCCCAGCATTTTCAGGGCGTGCTGCCAGTTTTGCTGCTGCTGCCATAGCAGCACCACTTGAAATACCCACTAAAATGCCTTCATGCGTTGCTGTTTTACGTGCCCATTCAATTGCTTCAGCACTTTCAATGGCAATGACTTCATCAACCAAGTCTAAATCTAGGTTCTTTGGAATGAAGTTTGCACCAATGCCCTGAATTTTATGAGGTGCAGGTGTAATTGCCTCACCACGTTTCGTTTGCCCAATAATTGGAGATTCGGCTGGTTCAACTGCAACCGTATGCAATGCCTGACCTTTCACTTTCTCAAAATAGCGAGAAATACCTGAAATTGTCCCGCCTGTACCCACACCTGCCACTAGAATATCGACTTTACCGCCTGTTGCTGTCCAAATTTCTGGGCCTGTGGTTTCTTCATGGATTTGTGGATTGGCTGGGTTATTGAACTGCTGTGGTAAATAATACGTTTCAGGCTGTTCAGTCGCCAAACGCTCTGCTTCTTCTACTGCACCTTTCATGCCTTTAGCAGGCTCTGTCAGTACCAAATTTGCACCTAAAGCTTTCAATACTTTACGGCGCTCAATACTCATACTTGCAGGCATAGTCAGGGTAATGTCATAACCTTTAGCTGCTGCCACAAAAGCCAATGCAATGCCTGTATTACCGCTGGTTGGCTCTACAATGTGCATCCCCGCTTTTAATACACCACGTTTTTCTGCATCTGCAATTAAAGCAGCACCAATACGACATTTCACTGAAAATGCTGGGTTACGGCTTTCAACTTTCGCCAAAACCGTTGCACCACCTGAAATTAAACGGTTAATACGTACCAATGGTGTATTACCAATGGCTTCTGCATTGTTGCTGTATACTGCAATGCCTAAATTTTCTGGTGTTGGAAAAGCTGCATCTGTGGTCATGTTTATTCCCTAAATTCGTTATATACAAGATAAGATTCAATTTATCATACATTTTTATCTAAATTTTTGGTGAAGTTTAGCCAAAAATGTTTTATACAAAAAAATGATTAGCTTTCAAAATAATGCGAATTAGAATGTGCTCAGAGTTTCTTGTTAGTTCGTCTAGTCGTTAAATTTTCAGTTAAAATTCCAAGTCTGAATGATTCTTTGACTAAATGCCGATTTTATCGGCAGTATTGTTTGAAATTCACTATTTATTTTTTGACAATAGCCGCATATATGCCAATGTAGGGAATGCAATGTCTAATAAAAGTTACAGTCGTTTCTATCGTAATTTCACACAAAAAATCCTAGATAAGATTGTGACGCCACAAGTATTAGGCTCCACCGCTGAATTAGAACATCACTATGCACAGCGTTCCGATCAAACCCAGTTTTGTTACGTCCTACAAGATGCTTCGTTAAGCAATACCGTATTAATAGATCAACAAGCACAATCCCGTGGTTTACCTTCTGTCTATGCGCCTCTACAAATAGCCGAGCATAAAGAAGAAAACTCAATTTTGGTACTGAATGAGAAAAAGCCTCAGCAATATGCTTATCGTTATTCTGCAAAATTAATTCGATTGATTGAAACCCTACAGCAACATCCTGAACAAGATGTGATGTTCGTACCTGTCACCGTGCTTTGGGGACGTTCACCCGAATATGAAGATTCTTGGCTGAAAGCCCTATTTGCCGATGCGTGGTCTACGCCCAACACACTTAAACAAACCATTAATATTTCACTGTATTCACGTGATAACTACATTGAATTTCATAAAGCAATTTCCTTACGCCAATTAATTGCACAAGCGACGCAAGAACAACCACATTTATCACCAGCACACTTTATTGAACAGCGGCTTGAGCATAATTTTAATCAGCACAAAGCCGCTATTTTGGGCCCCGACTTGTCTGACCGCCGTAATTTAATTAATGCTTTAATGAAAAGTGCAGCGGTACAACAAGCCATTCGTAAAGAAAGTATCGAACAAAAAGTAAGTATGTTTGAGGCTGAAAACCGAGCCAAAAGCTATTTAACTGAAATTGTATCTGACTTTTCTTATTCGACCTTACGCTTTGCAGAACTGGCGCTAACTAAGTTATGGACGCAACTTTATGACGGTATTGAAGTGCATAATTTTGACACGGTACGAGAACTGGCCAAAGATTATGAAATTGTCTATACCCCTTGCCATCGTAGTCACATAGACTATTTGTTGTTGTCTTATGTCATTTTTAATCGTGGCTTAATGGTGCCGCACATTGCAGCGGGTATCAATTTAAACTTACCTATTGTTGGTCAATTGATGCGCGGTGCAGGCGCATATTTTATACGCCGTACCTTTAGCGGCAATGAACTATACACTTCTGTATTTAAAGAATATTTGCATAGCTTGTTGTCACGTAATACCCCACTCGAATACTTCATTGAAGGTGGACGTTCACGTACAGGTTTGTTATTGCCACCCAAAAAAGGCATGTTGTCGATGACTATCCAAAGTCATTTACGTGGTGCGACTAAACCAATTGCCTTTATTCCGACCTATTTTGGCTATGAAAAGCTGCTTGAAGGCACATCATATTTAAATGAGCTGAATGGTAAACCCAAAGAAGCTGAATCTTTATGGGGTATTTTAAATTCTGCCCGTAAAATTGAAAAAGTCTTTGGGCAAGTTTATGTGAACTTTGGTGAACCTGTATTTTTAGATGATGTACTGGCAGAAAATCAGGCAAAAGACCTCAAATTAAATATTAATGATGAATTGCCAACTTCCGTAATTCACACGGTAGATCATACCGCACATGCCATTTTAGAAAATATTAATAAAGCGGTGGTGATTAATCCAATTGCACTAATTTCTCTCATTTTACTCAATGCAGATCAACATGCGCTCACTGAGCAAGCCTTACTGCATCGTATCGAGTCATACCGTCAATTACTCAAACAATTATGCTATGACCCACGCATGATTATTACTCATCTTAATTCACAAGAAATTATTGAATATGCTTTAAAGCTTAAACAAGTTGAGCGCTATAACCAAGATGGCGTAGAGCAAATTCGGGTTGCAGAAAGCCAAAAAATCTTACTGAGTTATTTTAGTAATAATATTTTGCATTGCTTTATTGTGCCTGCATGTGTGGCATTAATTATTGAGCAAATGGCAGAACAAAAACATAATTTGACTGCTGCAGATTTAATGCAAAAAATGCAGCATCTTTATCCTTATTTAAATCAAGAGTTTTTCTTGGCGTGGACACAACAAGAATTAACTCAGGAAGTTGAAAAAATTCTGGCTTATTTTAATCAGCAAGATTGGATTCAAATGCTAGATGAACAGATTATGCCATCTGAATCACCTGAAAAACAGCAAGCGCTTTTAGCTTTGGCAGAACTAGCAAAACCAAGTTTGAATAATTTTGTGCTCATTCAAAGTTTATTACAGCGTTATAGTCCACATTTACCTTTAAACCTGAAAGTGTTAGAGAAAATGGCTAAAACTGTGTTACAGCGTGCAGCACATACACAACAATTTAAATCGGGCTATTATTTTGACAATGCGACATTAAGAAGCTTTATTGGCAGTTTGGATCAACAAGCGCTGCTCCAGCAAACGGCTACACAAATCACGCTCGATCCGAGTTTTGGTTCCAAAATGGCAGATTATTTCTCATGGTATAACCCTGCTGTGCATCAGCTTCTTGAAGCATCTAGCGAATTTACCGAAAAAGAATTAAAGAGCTTTGAACAATTGAAAAAGTAAGTTTATTGTAACTGCTCAAGTTTTTTACTTTTATTTTGATTAAAATGTCAGCCCCTTATTTATGGTGGCTGATATTTTATCTCAAATGATATTTGTTCTCATAAAATAAGTTATAATGAATGTTATATAATTTTCTTCCACTCCCGCCTAATGTCCGCATTGGGTTTACAGCCAATTAAGAGAAAAATGCAATGAACGATGGTCTTGAAATCACCTCAATGCGTGAATCTGCGGATACCGTTGTTGGAATTTTAAAATCCTTAGCAAATAGCGACCGTCTTTTAATTCTGTGCCATTTATCTCAACAAGAGTTAAATGTGTCTCAAATTGAAGAAATTACTCAAATTCATCAACCTACACTTTCACAACAGTTGATGATGCTACGTAAAAGTGATGTGGTAAATACACGCCGAGAAGGCAAACAAATTTTTTATTCCATTAAAGATGAAAAAATGGTCACAGTGCTCAACACACTGTATGCCCTGTATTGCCCGCGATAACTTGTAATTCCTACTTGAAAATATATTTCTCAAATTTATTTATCTAAAAGCACCTTTTCCTTCATTTGAATACAAAGACTTCTTTGCATTTTTTGTTCATAATATATCTAAATTTATGATTTAGATTTTAATATGTCAGATTTCAATTCACGTTTGGCTCGTGTACTGCCTGCTTGGCGCTGGTTGCGTAAATATAATGCAGACACATTGAAATCTGACTTGCTGTCTGCATTTATTGTTATTGCGATGCTTGTGCCACAAGGTATGGCTTATGCCATGCTGGCAGGTTTACCACCAGTCATGGGACTATATGCCAGTGTAATCCCTATGCTGATGTATGCCTTAGTCGGTGGTAGTCCAACCCTCTCCATTGGCCCAGTCGCCATTATTTCAATGATGACCTTTGCCACTTTAAACCCATTATTTGAAGTTGGTTCAGCCGAATATATTCAAGCTGCTTGTTTATTGGCCGTTATGGTGGGTTTAATCTCTCTGTTACTTGGGGTCTTACGCTTTGGTTTTTTAATTCAGCTGATCAGCCACCCCGTGATTAAAAGCTTCATTATTGCTTCTGCCCTTATGATTGCAATTGGTCAGCTGAAATTCGTATTAAATATTCCACTACAAGCCAGTAATTTACCCCAGTTTTTATATAGCCTTTGGCAATATATCGGACAGACACATTTATATAGTGTGATTTTAGGCATTGCAGCAATTTTATTTCTTATTTATGCCCCTAAAATCATCAACAGCAATGCCATTCGTGAACGCATTCGGGGTAGCGGCTTTATTTTAAAAGCCTTGCCTTTGGTATTGGTTATCGGCTCTATTGTTTTGGTATTTTCCTTTAATCTGCAACAGGTCGGCATTAAAACAGTTGGGGAAATTCCTTCAGGATTTCCACCCATTCAACTGCCTGAGTGGAATCTAAATCTGATCATGCAGCTACTGCCAGGCGCAGCCATGATTGCCATGATTAGCTTTGTAGAGTCGCTGTCTATTGCACAAGCCACAGCCTTACAACAACGTAGTCATTTAAACAGCAATCAGGAGTTAATTGCCTTAGGTTTAGCTAATTTTGGTGCGGGTGTTAGTTCATCGTTCCCGGTTACAGGTAGTTTGTCACGTACCGTTGTCAATGCAGATGCCGGCGCAAAAACGCCAATGGCTGGCGTATTTACTTCCATCGTGATTGTAATTGTAAGCTTGTACTTCACAGGTTTCTTTCGTGATTTACCGCTTGCAGTCCTTGCAGCGACCATTATGGTTTCCATTTGGAAATTAGTTGAGTTTAAGTCTTTCCGTGAAAGCTGGCGTTATTCAAAAGCAGATGGTTTGGCTATGTGGGTCACCTTCTTTGGCGTCGTACTCATTGATATTTCTACAGGCCTAATTATTGGGATAGTCTCTACTTTTATTTTAATGTTGTGGCGAATTAGCCGTCCGCATATTGCAGAAATTGGTTTACTTGAAGGAACACAACATTTTCGCAATATTCAGCGCCATCAAGTCCGCACTGCTGCGCATGTATTGTCTATGCGCATTGATGAAAACCTGACTTTTTTAAACGCCAATACCTTAAAAGGCTTTTTTATTAATCAAGTCAGTCAAAACCCGCAACTCAAGCATGTGGTCGTCAACTGCTCGAGTATCAGTAGCATTGATTTAAGTGCTTTAGAGATGCTTGAAGATTTAAATGCAGAACTGAAAAAATTAAATATCTGTCTGCATTTTTCAGAAATCAAAGGCCCTGTAATGGACAAGTTACAGCATTCCAAACTATTACAACAGCTCAGTGGCAAAGTTTATTTATCGCATTATTTGGCTATGCAGGAATTAGCACCTGAGCTGACACAAAGCGTATCATCAAGTTGATAAGCCAAATTTTGAGACTTATTTAACTACCAGATGAACTTTAACATCTGTTAAAAAATATGGTTTCTTAAATATCATTTTCAAAAATAGGTACTTAATTTTTATATCAAAATTATTTTTAAGCGAGTGATTGTTTCAGTATAAAATAGCCGTTTTTCTTTTACTTTGCGTTCTTATGTTTTCAGCTTTTCTGCGTTTGAGCTTAGTCTCCCGAATTATGATTGCAATTGTGCTGGGTGTGGCCGTTGCAATTGTATTTCCTGAATCTGCCGCTTATTTAAGCCTGTTAGGGGACTTATTTATTAAAGCCCTTAAATCTGTTGCACCAATTTTAGTGTTTATTTTGGTCATGGCATCTATTGCCAATTTTAAAATTGGTAGCAGCAATGCCTACATTAAACCAATTATGTTGATGTATGCGATTGGCATGTTTTTAGCCGCACTCAGCGCAGTAATTGCCAGTGTTTTATTTCCAAGCACTTTATTTTTAGATGTAGCCACTCAAGCTGACCTCACTCCTCCTGGTAGTCTTGCAGAAATTTTGAAAAACTTATTACTTAGCTTTGTGGCAAACCCTGTCGTGGCAATTGCTGAGGCAAACTTCATTGGTATTTTGGCTTGGGCTGTCGCTTTAGGCATTGCTTTTAGACACGCCACAGAAACCACCAAAGCATTTTTAACCGATGCTGCCAATGCAGTAAACCGTGTGATTCGCTTGGTAATTAACTTTGCCCCTTTCGGTATTTTTGGCTTGGTTGCTGTTACATTTGCCGATGCCGGATTAAGTACACTTGCAAGCTATGCCCAATTACTGGCTGTACTGCTCGGCACGATGTTCTTTGTCGTATTGGTGATTAATCCAATTATGGTAGCTTTTGTAACTCGGGCTAATCCATATCCCTTGGTATTGCAATGTTTAAGAGAAAGCGGCATTACTGCATTTTTCACACGCAGTTCGGCAGCAAACATTCCTGTGAATTTAGATTTGGCAAAGCGTTTGGGCGTGCAAGAATCGACTGCAAGCGTTGCAATTCCGTTAGGTGCAGCAATTAACATGGCGGGGGCTTCGGTTACCATCACCGTGCTGACCTTAGCTGCAGTGAATACTTTAGGCATTTCAGTCGATTTTAGTACCATGCTAATCTTATCTGTCGTTGCAACAGTGTCTGCATGTGGCGCATCAGGGGTTGCAGGTGGTTCATTACTGCTCATTCCAGTGGCCTGTGGTTTATTTGGAATTTCGTCAGATATTGCAATGCAAGTTGTCGCAATTGGCATGGTGATTAGCGTATTGCAAGATTCTACAGAAACTGCATTAAACTCCTCTACCGATGTGTTATTTACTACTGCGGTTGACCGTGGTTTGAGTTAAGATACAATGAGTTAGAAAACTCATTCAATCTTCAATTATGCCTTTTCAAACTTTACCTCTTTGGGTGCAACTCGGTGCATTTTTTCTGGCAGTGAATGCTGGAATTATTAACGTGCTCGGACTGGTGACCGTGTTGCATCAGTCCGTCTCACACATGACTGGAAATGTCAGTATTTTGGCCATGGCGATGATTGACTGGAAGCCTGATCAAATGATTTTTTTGTTTCTGGTTATTCTATGTTATGTGATTGGTTCATTTTATAGTGGGGTAATTTTAGGCAATAGCCATTTCCGCCTAGGCCGTCGCTATGGCCTGCCTATGAGTTTAGTGGCATTTTTTATTTTAATTTGCTGGGCACTGTTACCCTATTTCCCACGTTATGCACTGCTTTGGGCTTCGGTGGCGATGGGCATACAAAATGCCATGATTAGCTATTATAAAGGCACCATCATTCGCACGACACATTTATCTGGAGTACTGACCGATTTAGGCTTGGCGCTCGGCTACCGTGTACGTGGTTTAGCCGTTGAAAAACGACGTATTGTTTTACACTTGCTAATTTTACTGGGTTTCTTTGTAGGTGGTTTGCTTGCTGCAGCCATTTACCCATCATTTAAACTCAATTCTTTTCTAGTACCTGCAGGACTCAGCCTTAGCCTGAGTTTGGTGTACTGGATCATTTATTTTCGCTATCGACATATTCAACATTAAGTTTTGGAAATTATCATGGTTAAAAACGCACTACAGGCACAATTGCTGAAAGCAGGTTTAGTCGATAATAAAAAGGCAAAAAAACTGTCTAAACAAGCCGTACACGAACAACGCACAGGCGAAAGTAAAGATGCTGAAGTAAAAGCTAAAATTGCACAGGCACAGCAGGAAAAGTTAGCGAAAGATCAAGCTATTGAGCAAGAAAAGAAAGCGGCTTTGCAGGAAAAAGAACTGAAAGCAGCCATTATGCAAATGATCAGCCAACATAAAATTCGCGATACAGATGGCGAAGTTGCTTATCAATTTTTAGATAGCAAAATTAAAAAGGTATATATCAACCAACAAATTTATAATGCCCTTGTTGCAGGTAGTTTGGTGGTTGCCAAAGAACAAGACAACTATGCTTTCTTACCTAAAGCGCTGGCAGATCGTATTAACAGTAAAATGCAGGGTTTCATCATCGTCAATAATTCCGAAAAAAATGAAGCAACCACCGATGAAGATGATCCATACGCAGCTTATGTGATTCCTGATGATTTAATGTGGTAAATCTGAGCATTTACGATTTAAAAGCCAGTATATTTACTGGCTTTTTTATGAAATTAAACTTTGAATAAAAACAAATAATTGAAATGTAGCAAAAAGTTACTCAGCCTTAATTTTTTAAACTTCAGCCTATACACTATCTAACAATTTATAGATTTAGCATGAGGGTTTTACTCTACACAGCAATGCGAATCATCGTTCAAATTGAATGTAGCAGTCTTCAACCCTTTAAAGAGAGGATCTTTTGCAAGAGTTTCGCATATTTCAAAATATTCAGGAATGGTATAACCAATACCCATGGTTAGAGATGCTGACCTCACTCAGTCTGGTCATTCTATTGGCAATTTTGGCCAACTTTATTGCCAAGCAAATTGCGGTACGTGGTATCCGTAAACTCATTTCTAAAATGACCTTTGCCAATAGCGAAATTATCTCGCAACACAGTGTAATTCGCCGTATTGCCAACATTGTGCCTGCTTTGATCATTATGAATGGCATTACTACCGTGCCGCATTTATCTGACAAAGTCGAAACCCTAATACAAATGGGCGCACAGGCATTTATCTTCCTGACTATTGCCTTGGCCATTTCTGAATTTTTAAATATTTTCAATTTGTTCTATCAGCGCAACCCTAAATCACGCAACAAGCCAATCAAAGGCTATTTGCAACTGGTCAAACTCATTATTTATGTGGTCTGTGCCTTGATGATTTTAGGTACTTTCCTGAAAAAAGATGTGTTTACCTTGCTTGCAGGTTTTGGTGCAATGGCTGCGGTATTGATGTTGGTCTTCCAAAATACAATCTTGTCTTTGGTTGCTTCGGTACAAATTTCTTCTTATGACATGGTACGCATTGGCGACTGGATTGAAATGCCCTCTTTAAATGCCGATGGCGATGTCATTGATATGTCATTACACACCGTTACGGTACAAAACTGGGATAAAACCCTGACCACCATTCCAACCAATAAACTGATTACTGATACCTTTAAAAACTGGCGTGGTATGCAAGAAGCTGGCGCTAGACGCATTAAACGTGCCATTTTACTGGATCAGAGTTCTGTGCACTTTATGACGGCAGATGAACAAAGCAAACTCAAAGAATTTTTGTTATTAGATCAATATTTGCATAGCAAAAATGAAGAGATTGAGCAGTTTAATCAGCAGTTGGCGAATCAGTCACAATACAACCAACGCCGTTTAACCAATTTAGGGACATTTCGCGCCTATGTTGAATTTTACCTGAAACAACATCCTGGAATTAATCAGGCGCAGTCATTAATCATTCGCCAATTACAACCCACGAGCGAAGGCTTACCTCTGGAAATTTACGCCTTTACCAAGACTACAGCTTGGAAAGAATATGAAAATATTCAGTCAGATATTTTTGATCACCTCTTGGCTATTATTCCTGAATTTGGCTTAAAAGTGTATCAAGCACCATCGGGTGCAGATTTAAAGCAAATTGGTGCCCCCCTTTAAAGCCATGCCAACAAAAAGCTTAAATCCTGTAGAAATTGACGAGGCATAAACAAGCTAGCTGTTCTTGAGCCATGTTGGATTTTGTCGTGACAAACACTCACATGGCTCAAACATTCGTTCCATTTTTGATCGAACGATAAAATATTTTTATATATTGAAATACATTTGTATATATGAAATATGCACAAAATAATTTTTTCTTTCTGAAGGACTTAGGCTTTATGTATCTATCTAGTAAATATGAAAGTTCATGTATTATAAGCATTTACAAGAAAACCTGAGCATTTTACGGGGTTTTAATCTGTTTTTTTCCATTTGTATAATGCGCCTCCCTATACTAACGATTGCTTAATCTATTCCTGAATAGATTCTTTTCTTATGAAATATATTTTACCTTTTAGTTTATTCTCCTTGGTTTTTCTCACCGCATGTGGCGGTGGCGGTTCATCTACATCATCTGCACCTGCAGCTAGTGGTGCGCCAACAACCATAGCGCCAATAGATACAGCAGTGAGCAATCCTGCACCAAGGCCCACTACACAAGCTTTAGACATGTTGGCTCAGGCTAAACTTGCAGTAACACCAGAATCAGAACTCAAATACCCTGAGTTTAAGATGCTGTGTTCACTTTTGGTGGTGCTGAAAGAAAGTTGACTTATCAAGACTTTTTAACTTCATCAGAACAAGCTAAAACGTATATTGCCAGCCTTATAATATGTAATGGCAGTTGTTATAAAGATGCAACAGCGCTTAAAACAGCTCAAATTCAATTCAATATTGTGCCGCAAAGCAATGGCTCAATGCACATTGAAAACCTGAAATATCGTCTATTAGATGAAAATACGCTTGATCTGTACGCTATTCAGCAGCCACAATCTTCATTAATGACCAGCAATCGTATTGCTGAAAGCCGTATTGATATACCGACTTCATTTGAAATGCTTGATGAAAACCGCCGTATTTTCGAGTTTTCAATTGAGGGGAATCCGCTCAAAGATGAAATATCTTTTAGCAAACTTCAAATTGCCTTTTCAGAGCACGGGCAATGGTTTACTTCGCTCAGTCAAGATGTGCTCATGGCTGGCACACGAGTTGTAGATCAAACAAGCTACAACCCATTAACAGGATTTAGCAAAGCGCGTGCATTTTCAGGTATTGCATTTAATTTAGATCAATCTATGCAAGAACAGATTAATACCTTTGATGTCGCTTCATATAAAGATACCTATATGAGCACCAAAAAATTTAGCAGTATGTTTAATGCCTCAACCATCAAACATGGTTTATATAGCCCAATTGGCAAGAGCAATGCCTTTGGTTATGGCTACACCGAAAATTCAGCTGAATTTTCACTGGGCGATAATGCTGTCTACCGCACTGCTGGTGTATTTGTGATTGATCCAAGCGCAACTTTTGCACTTGGCATGGAAAAACGCGAAAACAATAAAGACGTCAGTACTCTCTTACAATAATTTTAGTACAGATTTCTAAGCAGCATCCTTCAAGTCGCTTATCAATTTAAGAAACTTGAAGGATGTCTTTTAAGTGCTCATCTAATTTATTATTGAGCTTTTAATTTGTTATTCAATAAATTTTAGATTGATTTTTAAAAGGTTATTTAACTGTATGCACGTTTACGAGGATGAATCGCCTTTATTCAATACATCCTCAAGTTAAATGGTTTTACACTTGGTTTAAGGCAAAACTCGATACAAAGTTGCAAAACATTGTTCTGCTTTTTCATTACTACAAAAATTAATGGTATGTGCATTTTTCCATTTCACAAAATACTGTGAAATATCACCGGTTTGATCTTCCTGATGCCCTGAACAATCGACCTCGTTATTGTCATATTTAATTTGTAAAATTAAGGCAGGTAACAGGTTGGCAGGATCTTGAGATGGTTGATAGTCATACACCCCAGCAGACCATTCCTGACCACTTTTGATGATCACATCGTTATTACTTTTGAAATTATAATATTCAATGCATTTACGATTATTGGGAATTTGCATACCCCACAGTCCTACAATTTCTGGACGTGTTACAACGCGAAATTTATTTGTATTCTGTACTGACTGTGCCGTTTGAACCGTTGCTAATTTTGTAGCATCAATAGTTGATGTATTTTCATTGGCAATTGCGAATGTTGAACATAAAACAAACGCTGTCATTAGATATATTTTTTTCATACATTTATTGATAGATATAAACCATTTGCTCAAATTAGCATACTTTTAAATTGATTCAGAATCTATAAACATAACTCAACAATTTTTATTTCACCAAAGTGTGACGCAGTTTACATTTATTTAACTTTATAGGTCATGATTATTTGCTATGATCACATTTTTGTTTCAAATGTTGTCTAAATTAAGCTTTTTTGTTCATTAATCAACAAATTGCAATACAGAGAGTAATCCCTTGCAAGACCTAAGCATGACGCAAACGCCATCTACATTCCAAAGGCAGATTTTTGCCTTTGTGCTGCTCGCGGTTTTGGTTTTTCTTGCCTGTTTGCTGGGTATTATTACTCGTCCCTTAAGTTATTTTGCATTTTTTTGGCCAACCAATGCGCTGTTATTGGGCTTGTTCATTCGTTTTCCAAACCTTAAAAATGCCGCAGGCTTACTGGGCGTATTTACGGGTTATATGGTAGCAGATTTAGTCACCGGCAATTCCATACTAATTAGCCTTGCACTGACTTTCTCTAATCTTATTGCTGTATTGAGTGGCTTGTTTTTATTTGATTATGCACGTTCTAAGCTGTCAATAAATCACCAAAATGTGTCTTTACTGTACCCACATATTATTGGCGTGACTTGTGGATGCTTCTTTGGCGCACTCACTGCAATCACGGTTATTCCGCATCTTCCGCACAGTTTTATGCTGGTAGAAAATCGCTGGATTGATTTTTTTACTTGGTGGTCGGGTGAAGTACTCAATGCCGTTATTATTCTGCCGTTAATTTTGGCTGCACCCAGTTGGCAAAAAATTAAACACGCGACACATTTACAAAATTTAAAGCAAATCCGTGTCTATGACACTTTGCCATTTTTGGCGCTATTACTTTCTATTGTCTGCACACACATTTTTTATGGGCCAGGTGCATTGCTCTACCCGCTTGCAGCTTTAATTTGGGCGGCATCGACCTATCGCTTATTTAACTTATCTGTAATTAACAGTTTGGTGGCATTAACGCTTTACCATAGTGTTACAGGCATGTTTTTAGATGAAGTAAATTCGAGTTATTTAACCACGATTATTTCAATACGTGTCGGGCTTATCATTTTAGCGTTGGCAACTTTACTTTTATGTGTGATCAGTCAAAACCGCAGACAGCTCTATCAAGAAGTTTTATATCTCGCCAATCACGACAGTCTAACTGAAACACTCAACCGTCGTAGTTTTGTCGAGTTCAGTGAAATTGCCTTAAAAGACAGAAAAAATCGTGCAATTTCATTAATCATGTTGGATATTGACCATTTTAAACAAATGAATGATCAATATGGGCATTATGTGGGTGATCGTGCCTTACAACATTTGGTCGCTTTGGTAAAAAGCAACTTACGTGAAACGGATTTATTTAGCCGCGTCGGTGGTGAAGAATTTATTATCTTACTTAAGAATAATAGCTTAAGTGAAACAGAAAAAATTGCAGAAAGAATCCGTCGTAGTATAGCGGAAACACCACTCAAATTAGCACAGCGTGAACCGATTACACTTACTGTCAGTATTGGGGTTTCACACAGCAACCTACCCACAACATTGGCATTACAAGAGCTTGTTAATCAGGCCGATCAAGCTCTTTATCAAGCCAAAACTCGTGGTCGTAATCAGGTCATTCTTGCATCTTAAAGCAAAATCGCATACAACATCATTTTGACAATAACAATTTTCAGGATTGAAATGAAACTTGCAGAATATCTTCAATATGATGCTTTGGGATTAGCCAAATTGGTGGCCAAAAAAGAAATTCAGGCATCAGAATTACTAGAAATTGCCTTAGACCGAGCCGAACAAACCAATCCAAAATTAAATGCCATTATCATCCCCATGCATGATCATGCACGGCAGCGCACCCAAGCAAAGCTGACTGGCCCATTTGCAGGTGTACCTTTTTTAGTTAAAGATTTATTTCAACAATACAAAGGTTATCCAATCTCTTTTGGCTGTCAGGGCTTAAAACGTGCAGGCCATCTTGCAGAAGAAAATGCTGAAATTGTGAATCGTTGGGAAAATAGTGGTATTGTCACTTTTGGTCGTACCAACACACCTGAGTTTGGCATTAAAGGAATAACTGAACCCGATGCTTGGGGGGCATGTAAAAATCCATGGAATTTAAAACATAATAGTGGCGGTTCTTCGGGTGGTTCAGCTTCGGCAGTAGTAGCAGGAATTGTTCCAATTGCAGGTGCCAGTGATGGTGGCGGCTCTATTCGTATTCCAGCCTCATACTGTGGTTTGTTTGGCTTAAAGCCAAGTCGTGGTCGCACCCCGTGGGGACCTCATACCAGTGAGGCCATGCATGGTGCAGCCATGCAGCATATTTTAAGCAAAAGTGTGCGAGACAGTGCTGCAATGCTTGATGCAACTCATGGGCCAGACTACAACTCTTTATTTAAAATTGAAGCACCAAAAGGTCTTTATTTAGACGCGATTCAAAAGCCGCCTAAAAAACTGCGCATTGCCTATTGCACGCAATCACCTATTGGTACGCCAGTTTCACAAGATGCAGTTCAAGCCATTCAGCAAACTGTGAAACTGTTACAGGCTTTAGGGCATGAAGTGGTTGAAGACCGCCCTGCGATTGATGGAATGCAGTTGGCTAAAGATTTTATTACCACATGGTTTAGCCAGTTTGCTTATTTAATTGCAGAAATTCAAACACGTTTACCTGAAAAATCAGATAACTTTGAGCTAGATTCTTTGGCTTTGGCAGCCTTTGGTGCAAAAACATCTTCTGTAGATTACATTCGTAATTTAAATAACTGGGGTGTGTATGTCACACAAATGAATCACTTTTTTGAGAAATACGATCTGTATTTAATTCCAGCCACGGCATCTGTTGCACCTAAAAATGGTGAGGTCAAAACGCCTGCATGGCAAAAACCAATTTTAAAAACCTTATTGCATGCGGGTAAAGCTCATTGGCTGGCTCAAGGCAAGTTGGTAGACCACATTGTTAAAGAGAACCTAAAATGGGTACCATTTACCCAACTTGCCAATATTACAGGACTGCCTGCCATGTCAGTGCCTTTGTATTGGAATAAAGATAACTTGCCTTTAGGTTCGCAGTTTATTGCGCCCTTTGCAGGAGAAGATGTTTTATTACAATTGGCGGCACAACTTGAATATGCACAGCCTTGGTGGGGTCAATACGCAAAAATTCGCATTTAAGAAATCTACGCCCTATTCATATAGGGCGATTTAGCAGCAAAAGCACGCAACTGCAAAATTCAGTTGCGTGCTTTTAATTTAAAAATAGTATAAATCAAGATTTTTGCACTTCTGTAGATTCTACCTGTTTAGGTAAGCCCCAAATAAAAACCAATCCAATAAGCGTTGATAACCCTGCAATAATGAAAATCATCTCGCCAGAAAGTAAATCCCAGTAATGGCCTGCTAAAATACTGCCCAATGCAACACCTAAGCCCCACATCGTGCTATATAGAGCTTGTCCTCGACCTTGTTGCCCTGCAGAAAAATTCTGAAAAATTACCCGCATCGCAATAATATGAAATAGTCCAAAACTAAAGGCATGAATGCTTTGTGCGAAAAACTGTGCTATGAAAGTACTAGGAAATAAGCCAACCATCACCCAGCGTAGTGCTGTAACCACTAAACAAAAAGCGACTAAAACACGCCAAGACCACCGCTGTAAAAACCATGTGGCGTAAGCGAACATTATAATTTCTGCAATTACACCAACCGACCACAACAATCCAATCTGCGTAGTTGAAAAACCCGCTTGATGTAAAAAATTACTGTAAAAACTATAAAATGGTGCATGAGAAAACAGTAAAACCAGCTCAATCATAAAAAAGGAATACACCACCGGGCGCTTCAAAATAGGCATTAATGGTTCAAGTTGCTTTTGTGATGTAGGTGCAGCGCTGGGTTCCCGAATACTAAATGACCATAGAAATGCCAAAAGTGAAATGCTGAGTAATAGCATTGGCAGCATAGAAATTGGGATAATTTCTAAAATTGCACCAATACCAAACACCCCAACAATAAAACCAACCGAGCCCCATTTACGTACTTTTCCATATAATTCAGCACGTTTATCCCCTAGCCAAAATAAAGTCACGCCTTCAAACTGCGCCAAAATAGCATTCTGAAAAAAACTAAAAATGAGCATGAGTAAAGCAATCGACTGAAAGCTATTCGGAACTATAAAAATCAGCAGCCATATAAAGGCTTCCATCCATGTAGCAATGCGTACCAATAACATACGCTTGCCAGATTTATCGGCAATCCATCCCCAAATAAAAGGCGCAAAAAAGCGAGTTAAAATAGCAATTGAAGATAGAACACCAATTTCCTGATAGTTAAAGCCTTGATCTTCTAAATATAAACTCCAAAACGGAAGAAAGGTGCCAACGATTGCATAGTAGAAAAAGTAGAATCCACCTAAGCGTGTCGATATATTCAAGGCGTTCATTAAATTATTTTTCCTTGATTTTTCAAACACATGATTAAGTACATTGTCTAACCTGATCTAAAATGATTCAAATATTAAAAACCTGCCTATAATGACTAAAATTTATCTATCACTATAGCTTTAAAGCTAGACATATTTTAGCACTGTCGTATGAATATTTAGAAAGATCAGTACATTAAAAACACCCTGATAATAAGACCTAATTTGTCCTATTTGCAGGGTGTGTCTGATTTAAAAAATTGGATGAAATTGACTATCCGCAAGATGCTTGAACAATGATTCTTGTTTTAGGATCAATTACAACCGTGACCCGATTCATGCGGTAATCCATCGTCACAGGTTGATCAGGGGCAACCATACGCACAATTTCAGCTTGTGTGATCGCTTTAATTTCAGCTTCAGATAATTCAGTTTTACCAACTAGTTTCGCTGCGGCTTCAGGTACACAGTTTTGTATCACCGGTTTAGTCTCCACAGCTTTCATGTCAGAATTTTGGCTACAACCCGTAATTGCAACTAAAAATATCGCACTTATTGGAAAATAAAAGCGTTTTTTCATAATGGTTACGTCCTTAAGCCATGCTTAAGCATGCTTTATATATCAGACAATGTTAAGAAAAATATAATCTGCTGAACAGTTTTACCTATTCATTATTGTTCAACAACCTTTAGACCCAATTTCATCCAAGTGATTGCCTGTTGTCTACGTTCTTCCATTGCATTCCATAAAGTGTCTTGTGCCAAAATAGAATACTCGCCTTCACGACATGTTAATTCTGGTGAATTTTCATAATCAATCACCCATTGCTCACTTTGGTAATATTCCTGTAATTCTTGCCACAATTTTTCTGCTGCCTGCCATTGCTCCTGAGCTTTCTCTAATTGCTGATGTAGTTGATGCCATTGCTCAAATTGCTGCTGCAAAAACTGAGCATCGAATGTCTTATTTTTATCCATACTGAATCTCACACATAAAATTTGTGTTGAGCGTACAATATTTTTAAAGTTCAAATTGTGTGTTTATGTTGATTTCACTTAAATATGCACTATGATTTTTAAATAAAACTTATTATCACTTATTCTATTAAAAATCGAAAATATTATTTTAAGTGAATAATTGGTAATAAAAGTGTAATTCTATCTATTTTAATAAAATTATAAGAATTATTATTCATTTGCTTCAGTTTTTAAAAACAAGGTACACAGTATGAAGTATATTTTAGCTGCCACTATAATTGCATTTGGATTAGTGGGGTAATCCTCCCATAAATAACCGAAGTTAAAAGTAGAGGTTAAGCAGCCATTAGAGGTGGCTCTCCTTTGTTAGCTTGATGTGGTCTTTCATGGTTGTAATGCCACAACCAGTTTGTTGCATAATCTTGTACTTCATCCAAAGTATCAAATAAATGCTTGCTCAGCCAACTATAACGTATGGTCCGATTATAGCGTTCAATATATGCATTCTGCTGTGGCTTACCCGGTTGAATATATTCAATACGAATACCATGCTCAGTAGCCCAGCGCACAAATTCGTGACTGATAAATTCGGGACCATTATCGCATCGGATCACTAACGGTTTTTCTCTCCACTCCAGCAATTGATTCAACGTACGAATAACCCTGATTGTGGGCAATGAGAACCCTGCTTCAATGGCTAGGCCTTCGCGGCGGTAATCATCAATCACATTCAATAATCGAAACTTGCGACCATCGGAAAGCTGATCATGCATAAAATCTAATGACCAAACCTGATTTTCTCGGATTGGTTCTTTCAATGGTTCAGGCGCATGCCGTTTTAGTCTTCTTCTCGGTTTAATACGCAGATTCAGTGCCAACTCACAGTAAATGCGGTAAACCCGCTTGTGATTCCAGCAGCAACTCTCAACATGCCGTAAATACGAGAAGCATAAACCAAAGCCCCAGTCGGAATTTTCCTCAGTGAGTTCAATGAGCTGTTCAGCAATGAGTGCATTGTCATCGCTGAGTTTGGCTTGATAGCGGTAGCAGGTTTCACTAATGCCAAATGCTTTACAAGCCAAACGAATACTAATGGCATGCTGGGCAACTGGCTGTTGTGCCATCTTACGCCGGCAAGATGGCTTTACCCTTGCGCAGCAGTGCTGCTCATTGCCATCGCTTCCTGGATGATTTCGGCCTTTAATCGCTCTTCAGCATACATTTTTTTAGTCTGGTATTTTCTGCTTCCAGCTCTTTCAGTCGAGCCATCAATGAGGTATCCATACCGCCATATTTGGCACGCCATTTATAAAACGTGGCATTACTCATGCCATGTTCACGACAAAGGGTGGCTACAGGTGTGCCAGACTTCGCCTGTTTTAAAATGGACATGATCTGGCTGTCAGTAAATTTAGATGTTTTCATGCAGAATCTCCTGCTCGTATCTTAAGAGAAAATTCTACTTTTAGATCCTTTTATTTTTAGGGGGGATTACCCCCCTCACCACCCAACCAATGCTTTTAATAATTTTCAGGCAAAAAAAATCCCACATGGGAATGTGGGAAAACTAAGAAACTACAGCAATGTTCTATTCGCTTATTTTATCGTCATTCACTTGATATTCACTGGCAGAAAATTACAATTTCTTGCTGTGTTTTAAATCAATACATACCATTCAAACATCTCAACTTTAACGCTGATGTAAGGCCATAGAGTCTGATCATGGTTTTCGATCTAACTCGACCAATCCCTGACGGGCTTCAGTAATGATCATCTGGATTTCTTCATTCTGTTTTTGCTTCTGATCAAAATATACATACACACCCAGTGAAATTCCCACAGCTAAAATGATCAGTGCCATGCTGATGATTACATTTTGATTCATTGTATTTTGCTCAATCTTTCTTAGCCATCATTATGTGATGCAAGTCACATTTACAACAATAACAAAAAAGCTCAAAAGCTACAAACAAAATACAATATTGTAACTACATTATAAAAATCACTTTATAATTTAACAATATAAGAAAAACCAAAATATAACGTCTATTCAAATAATATTTTTATAAAATTCAATTATCTTTAAAAATTCTTGTAAGCATCTTGCAAACTGTACTATCGCTTTGAGTAAAGTGTAATATTTAGGACGTTGTTGCTAAAAAAGATCCTGTGGAAACTTTAAAATTCACCCTAAAATTTAAAAATATTAATAAACAAAAAGTTAGTCGTTTTTTTCAATTCAAACATCAAAATATGATTTTAGATAGACCCAAAGCATTTGGCATTTTGTTTCAGATGAACCCTATATTTCTGTAATCAAATATACCAAACTCTACAAAGAAGCGGCTCAAAGTGTGGATTTCACAATAAATACTTGTAAACCCTTCCTCAACCGCTTAGCTTCAAAACTAGACAATTGCTGTGTTTAAACCACAATAACTCTTACAATGATGGTCTGATTTTCTTCGTTTTCTTCAGTGAGCTGTAAACGCTTCTGCTCTTTGCTGATTACTCTAAATCGCATATTTTGATATTCGATAATATTTGGTATTTGATCAAAATATTGAGCATCTGCCTCAATTTCTTCCTGAAATAAAGGTGTACCCAATTGATAATCCAAACTTTTTAATACCATATATTTTACTGTTGTTTTCATGAGCACCTGCCTTATCTTACTTTTTGCTTTACTTTTATTTTTATCACCGTTTATGCCCTGATTAAACTCATAATTGTAAATTTCGCTGTATTTATATGCAGTTAAATCAGCAGTGATGAGATTAAAACCAATTTTAGATTGATGATTTTCCGCACAAGTACAGAAAATTCAGTACACTTAAATAGCTTACTCTATTCCCTTGCAGATGAATCATGCTCAAACATTGCTGTGCCTTACTTGAACAACGCCAACTAACAGTGGCTTTTATTGAAAGTGCCAGTTCTGGTTATTTATGTAGCCAATTTTCTATCTATAAAAATAGTGGTGCGAATATTTTACTCGGTGGATTGGTCAGTTACGATCCAAGCATTAAACGTGAAATCCTGAAAGTCAGCGCAGAACTAATTGATACTTATACCGCTGAATCACCCGAAGTCACTCAAGCCATGGCAATTCAGGGGCAAAAGTTATTTAGCCGTGCGGACTTTGTAGTAGCATGCACAGGTTTACTCAAACCAGGTGGCAGTGCCACACCTGAAAAGCCCGTCGGAACATTTTTTATCGCCATTCAATATCTGCAGCAGACTTATCATTACCAATATTTTTTAGAAGGTAATCCTTTACAACGTCTAGAACAATTAACCAATTTGGTTGCTCAAAACCTAATAGATTTAATCCAGCAAGATTCTAATACGCCAATGACATCTTGAAATAAACCTAAAAAGTAAACTGCATAATTCACACACTTTATTCATGGTTCAGTCGTACACTCGCTTTATGTATAAAGTGGATGATCTATGCCATGCGCTACAACGTTATTCTGTTCGTTACTGCCAGTTTATGGCTACCTAGTTTTGCTTTTGCAACTGTTGGTGGTCCACAAAATATTGAAGTTTTAGGTTTAGATCAAGCAGATCAAAAAGTCTATTTAATGCGACATTATTTAGATGGTCGTGGTCGTTTACCGCAATTGTATTACTATCAACTCAACCGTACACAAACGAATTCCAAACAGTCACCTGTAAAACTGATTGAGGTTAAATCACTGTATATCAATCCAAAAACCAAACGCATTGATTATGATCAGAACAGTCAAAAATTTGATCGTGAAATTGCTAAAATTAAAAAGCGGTTGAAACCTTTAACGCCAATCCGTGCCAGTTCTGCCAAAATTCAAATCCTTTCAAAGAAGACAGTCTACGTCGCATCCTGGTTTGATCCTGAAATTAAAGTTCCTCAATTTAGCTACACCTACCGCATACGATATGGCAAGTATAAAAGTCCTGTCCAAAAGGCAGTGGATTATAAAACAGGATTAAGTATTTCTCAGCGCTATCAAATTCCGCAACACAATAAAGTGCTAATGACCATGAAATATTTAGGTATCCCTTTTGAAACAGGTTATAGCATTGAAGACCCTGTGTTACTTTCGCCTTAAATTTGTTCAATTATTTACTGCTCAAAAAATAAGGTTCCATTCACTCAGAATGAAACCTTATTTTTAGTTTAAAAGCAGTATCACTAAACCAAAATTCTGGCTATACCGCTTTTTAGAGTGCCAATTAAGCTGCTGAACGCTCTGCAATTGGTACAACTTTGCGTAATTCAGGACCAGTATAATCTGCACTTGGACGGATAATACGGTTATCAGCGCGCTGTTCCATTACGTGAGCAGCCCAACCTGTGACACGACTCATCACAAAAATCGGGGTGAACAGTTTAGTTGCAATACCCATGAAGTGATAAGCAGACGCATGGAAGAAGTCAGCATTACAGAACAATTTCTTCTCACGCCACATCACTTCTTCACAACGTACAGATACAGGATAAAGTACAGTATCACCTACATCTTGTGCCAAACGCTCAGACCAAATTTTGATGATGCCATTACGTGGATCATTGTCTTTATAGATTGCATGACCAAAGCCCATGATCTTTTCTTTACGCTCAAGCTTACCTAGCATTTCACGCTCAGCTTCTTCTGGCGAGGTCCAGTTTTCAATCATTTCCATCGCAGCTTCATTGGCACCGCCATGCAATGGACCACGTAATGAACCAATCGCACCTGTAATACATGAATGCATGTCAGATAAAGTGGATGCGCAAACACGTGCCGTAAAGGTCGATGCGTTGAACTCATGCTCTGCGTATAAAATTAATGATACGTTCATCACTTGTTCATGCAATTCATTTGGTTTTTCACCGCGTAATAAATGCAAGAATTGTGCACCGATTGAGTCATCGTCAGTATTTTCTTCAATACGTACGCCATCGTGACTATAGCGATACCAATAGCAGATAATGGCTGGCAAAGTTGCCAAAATACGGTCTGCAACATCTTGTTGCTGTTCAAATGACTGTTCGGTTTCTAGGTTACCTAACATTGAAACACCTGTACGCATCACATCCATTGGATGTGAATCTGCAGGAATACGCTCAAGCACTTCTTTCAATGCTTGTGGCAA
Source organism: Acinetobacter sp. A2 (assembly GCF_048537555.1). Lineage (NCBI taxonomy): Bacteria > Pseudomonadati > Pseudomonadota > Gammaproteobacteria > Moraxellales > Moraxellaceae > Acinetobacter > Acinetobacter sp. A2. The sequence continues at coordinate 1,318,060 of NZ_CP183239.1, read as the reverse complement.
TGCACGTAAAGATTTCAATTTTGCTTTATAGGCAGCCAATTGCTCTGAAGTAGGCAATTCACCAAAGAAAATCAGGTAAGCAACTTCTTCAAACTGGCAATTTTCTGCCAAGTCTTGTACATCATAACCACGGTAAGTTAAGCCTGCGCCACTTTTACCTACAGTTGAGAGTGAAGTTTTACCCGCCACTTGTCCGCGCAATCCTGCGCCTGTGAGTACTTTTCCTTCAGCCATTTTTTTAATTCTCCTGTTTGAACAGCTTGTCTAATGTGTTTTCAAAAGTGTGATAATCAAGGAATTCGTATAATTCTTTACGTTGCTGCATTTTGTCTAAGACATTAACTTGAGTGCCATCTTTACGAATAGATTGCATCACTTCTAAGGCAGCTTTTTGCATGGCACGTGTTGGTGAAAGTGGATACAACACCATACGAATACCCTGCTCCGCCAATTCTTCTGTGGTGTAGTATGGGGTATCACCAAATTCAGTAATGTTTGCAAGTACTGGTACACCTACTGCATCACATACTGTTTTATACATGGTAATGTCTGTCATCGCTTCAGCAAAAATTGCATCTGCACCCGCTTCCACACATGCACAAGCACGGTCAATCACCGCCTGCAAACCTTCTTTTTGCAAGGCATCTGTACGTGCCATGACAACAAAGTTTGAATCAGTTTTTGCATCAACAGCCGCTTTAATTCGATCGACCATTTCTTGTTGGGTTACAATTTCTTTGTTTGGACGATGTCCGCAACGCTTTTGTGCAACCTGATCTTCAATGTGTACTGCAGCAGCACCTGCAGCAATCATTTGTTTAATACTGCGGGCAATATTAAATGCACCACCCCAACCAGTATCAATATCCACCAATAATGGAGTATCTACACGCTCAGTAATACGACGCACATCTTCCAAGACGTTGTCTAAACTGGTCATGCCCAAGTCAGGTAAACCGTAAGAGTAATTGGCGACACCTGCGCCAGATAAATAAATGGCTTTATAGCCAACCTGCTTTGCCATCATTGCAGCATAAGCATTTACCGTGCCGATAATTTGTAATGGCTTTTCCACTTCTAAAGCTTGTCTGAATCTTAAGCCCGCAGATGTTTGTTCTGTCATCTTCCTTTCCGCTTTTCTTACTATATTTTTCGAGGTTTGAGTATATCGGGAATGCAACGCTGCGCCATGACTTTTTAGAATCTATGCTCTAAAACTTTAGTCAAATAATTCGAAATTTTATTGCACAATAAATTTTCGTGATATTGCTTATTATTTAAATTTAATAAACATAGCTTTTCTGCACACTAAATAAGCAAAATTTTGCTTATTTTGAGTGTATTTCTATTTTTTCTGAATTCAAGCACGCTGCCCATACACTTCAACACAGCACGCTGTACATAAATTTGCTATAATAACAATCTCTCCCTTTGATCATTTGCTGAAATATTATCCAATATGCAAGATATCGCTCATTTAACCCCTTTCGGTAAAGATGTCCCTCCAACAAAGCGTGGACATGAGCGATGTGTGGCGCTGCTCGTCAGTGCAACTGATCTGTTTTTAGAACGTGGCTACGATGCCGTATCTTTAGATGATATTGTGCAGCATGCTGGCGGTTCTAAAGCTTCTATTTATAAATACTTTGGCAATAAAGAAGGCTTGTTTAAGGCGATTTGTGATTATCGCCGTGACAAATTTTTTCAGGATATTCACATCCCTTTTGAACAAATAGATTCAAATTTACGTGGTTATCTAATCCAAACCTTGCTGAATTTTTATCATCATATTCTAGCGCCTGAAAATGCAGCTTTTATGCGTTTGGTTTTAGAGCAAAGTCAGCGCAACCCCGACATTGCTTTACATATCCATGAACGTGGCCCTCTACACGTGCAATTGTGCATTGCCAAAGTGCTAGAGCATGCCAGCCAACAAGGACTCATTCGCTGCGAACACCCTGTTTATTCGGCACAATTGTATTTTGGAATTTTAAGAAATTTAGAATGGCGCATTATTATGGGCATTCCAAAACAAGAAACTGAACAAGAAACAATCAATTATGTAAGTTATTGTGTAGATCGCTTTCTAGACGCCCATCAAAAAGTCTAGTTTTTTTGCAATTTCTTCATCCTATAGTATATTAGCCGATTCCCTTTTTCACTTAACCAACCAACAACTAATTGTTGTTTTTCTCATTCAGCAATTATTGTGGAGTAACGAATGGCTCTACGTCACTTTCTAACATTACGCGATTTATCGACTTTAGAACTGAATCAAATTTTGCAACGCGCCATTGAGCTTAAGCGTAAACAGCATAACAATGAAGTTTTCCAACCCTTTGTGGGCAAAGTCTTGGGAATGATTTTTGAAAAATCTAGTACCCGAACTCGTGTATCGTTTGAAGCAGGTATGAGTCAGTTTGGTGGCAGCGCAATTTTCCTATCATCACGTGACACACAGTTAGGCCGTGGTGAACTGATTGAAGATTCTGCACGTGTCATTTCAAGCATGCTTGATATAGTGATGATTCGTACTTTCGGACATGACATTGTAGAACGTTTTGCATCTTATTCAAAAGTTCCAGTGATCAATGCTTTAACGGACGATCACCACCCTTGCCAGTTACTTGCAGACATGCAAACTTACTTAGAGCATCGCGGTTCAATTGAAGGTAAAACCGTGGCTTGGATTGGTGATGGCAACAACATGTGTAACTCTTATATTGAAGCTGCGCACATGTGGGGCTTTAATTTAAAAATTGCAACGCCTAAAGGCTATGAACCTGAACAACGTTTCCTGTCTGAATTTGCACACTGTGTAGAATTAGTAGACTCTGCTGAAGATGCCGCAGTCAATGCTGACCTGATTGTGACCGATGTTTGGGCGAGTATGGGGCAGGAAGAAGAACAAAAAATCCGTGAAAAAGCCTTTGCAGACTATCAAGTCAATGAGCGCTTGATGGACTTGGCACATCCAGATTGCTTGTTTATGCATTGTTTACCTGCGCACCGTGGTGAAGAAATTTCTGAAAATATGCTAGATCATAAAAACGCTGTAGTTTGGGATGAAGCCGAAAACCGCTTGCATGCTCAAAAAGCATTGGTTGAGTTTTTATTGAACGAAAACCTCAAAAAAGACTAAACGACTTCAAAGCATTGAGTACGCTTTGATGAGTTTTGTTACAAACAGCACCAAATGGTGCTGTTTTTTATTTGGCTCGTTATAATCTAAAACGACGGTTATTTTCTAAAATTTCAAAAAGAGCCTAGATGAATAATATGATGTATAAAACACTTGCGACAATAACACTTTGCGCAGCTGCAATGCTTGCTCATAGCACAACCTATGCTAAACCTAGCGAATTAGACCAATATTTGGTTCAGCACGATATTTTAACGGTTGACTACAAAATTAAAAATGTAACAGCTTTAAAAGAAATTTTAGATGTAATTAGCGATGAAGATTCACGTACTATGCCGTATCAAGTCGATCAAAATACCGTGATTGAACAAAGTACAACTACAGACAAGCAAATTAACATTCGTGGTATGATTATTTCACCCGATTTTACTCAATTTGTAGAAAGCACGGGCTACAACAATGTTAAAAACATGATTAAACAAAACTTGATTCATAACTGCGATTCAATGTTTGAGCATCAATTTCAGCGTGTAAATCCGTATGTATTGAATTTACAACTCAGTGCAGAGAAAACACAATTTAATGTGCTATTGCCGAATAGTGAATGTAAATTTAAAACAGATTAAATAAAAATTCTATAAACATCACATCCTCATTACAGGTTTAATAGGTTGAATACTCGATAAACATTTGAGATTTAACGTATTAAACCTTGAGGTTGTAAAATAATAATCAATGCACCCAAAATAACCACCATTCCCCCGAACATATCCCAACGGGTCAAATTAACCTGATCCACATACTTTAGCCAAATCAAAGCGGTGCAAATATAGATTCCGCCATACGCTGCATAAATTCGCCCCGATGCCGCAGGATGCAAAGTAAGCAACCACACAAAAGCCGCTAAAGCCAAAACTGTTGGCACCCAAAGCCACTGCGATTTTCCCTGATTCAAAATTAAATAAGGAAAATAACAACCTAATATTTCCATCACTGCTGTTATAAAAAATAAGAGCAAGGTACTGGCAATTTTTGTGATCTGAACATCCATAAGCGACTTTACTTAAAAGTGGAATACATAAAAAATAACCCATGTTGAACATGGGTTATTTTCATTCATGATAATGCAATATAAACGTTAAGCTGGTTCAGCAGTTTGATCTTCAAATACTTCAAGTTTCAAACCAACCGCTTTACCATTCTCTTTCTTCACAGAAACAGCGACATTACCACCCTGTTCAGCCAATTCACCGAATAAAATCATTTCTGCTAATGGTTTCTTCAAGTGTTCCTGAATCAGGCGTTGCATTGGGCGCGCGCCCATCAAGCGATCATATCCATGCTCAGCCATCCATTCACGTGCATCCTGATCGACCTCAAGAATGACTTTTTTATCATCCAATTGAGCTTGTAATTCAGTCAAGAATTTATCTACTACATTTTCAATCACGGTAGTTGGTAGCGCCTTAAATTGAATCACACCATCTAAACGGTTACGGAATTCTGGCGAGAAGGCTTTTTTCATTGCTTCTTGGTTGTCATTACTGTTGTCTTGATCCATGAAACCAATGCTGACTCGTGAAATACTTTCTGCACCAATATTGGTAGTCAGTACTAAAATCACATTACGGAAATCTGACTTACGACCATTATTGTCGGTCAATGAGCCGTGATCCATAATTTGCAGCAATAAGTTAAATACATCAGGATGTGCTTTTTCAATCTCATCTAGCAACAACACACAATGCGGGTTTTTATGAATCGCATCAGTGAGTAAGCCACCCTGATCAAAGCCTACATAACCCGGAGGCGCACCAATTAAACGTGAAACCGCATGACGCTCCATATATTCAGACATATCAAAGCGTACTAATTCCACACCTAACAATTTGGCCAACTGCTTGGTCACTTCAGTTTTACCCACGCCTGTAGGGCCTGCAAAAACGAAGCTGCCGACTGGTTTGTCTGGTGTTTTTAAGCCAGCGCGTGACAGTTTAATTGCAGATGCCAAAGCTTCAATGGCTTCATCTTGCCCAAATACCACACGTTTTAAATCACGTTCTAAATGTTCAAGTACGCTCTTGTCATCTTTAGATACAGTTTTAGGTGGGATACGTGCAATTTTCGACACGATATCTTCAATGTTTTCAACTGTGATTAAAGTGTCATCCTGCTCGGCTCTTAAACGGCGCTGTGCACCCGCTTCATCAATCACATCAATGGCTTTGTCTGGCAAGAAACGGTCATTGATAAATTTAGCCGATAGCTCTACCGCAGACACCAAGGCTTTATCGTCATATTTTACATGGTGAAATTCTTCAAATTTCGATTTTAAACCACGTAAAATATCAACCGTTTCTGAAATTGAAGGTTCATTGACATCAATTTTTTGGAAACGGCGTGACAGCGCATGATCTTTTTCAAATACCTGACGATATTCTTGGAATGTAGTCGAGCCAATACAGCGTAGAGTGCCATTTGCCAACGCAGGTTTAATTAAGTTTGACGCATCCATAGTGCTGCCCATGCTCGAGCCTGCACCAATAATCATGTGAATTTCATCAATAAATAAAATCGCATCAGGTTTCTTTTTCAAGGCATTTAATAGTTGTTTTAAACGCTTTTCAAAATCACCACGATATTTCGTTCCTGCAACCAAAGCACCAATATCTAAGCTATACACTTCTGCATTGGCCAATGGTGCTGGTGCTTTACCATTCACAATCAACCAAGCCAAACCTTCGGCAATGGAAGTTTTACCCACGCCTGGGTCGCCTACCAACAATGGGTTATTTTTACGACGACGACACAAAATTTGTGCAGCACGCTCAATTTCTTTTTCGCGACCAATTAAAGGATCAGTTTTACCCTTTTGAGCTTCAGTATTTAAATTCAGCGTGTAAAGCTCAAGCGGGCCTGCATTGGCAGAGCTTGAACTTTCACCATCTAACTCTTCAATTTCTTCTTCAGCTTGTGTTTCATCTTTACGGGTCCCGTGTGATAGGTATTGCGTTAAAGTCAAACGGTTAATTTGATGACGTTTAAGCAAATACACCGCAAATGAATCTCGCTCAGAGTACATTGCCACTAAAATATCTGCACCTTCAACGGTGCGGTCACCACCGCTAGATTGCACATGGAAAATACCACGCTGCAAAATACGGTCAAAACTTTCGGTTGGATGTGGCGCCTGATCACTATTTTCAGCAAGTTTAGGGGTATGTTGTTCTACATATTCTTCTAATTCTTTACGCAGCACCACAACGTCTGCGCCACATGCTTTTAACGCATTAACTGCAGAATCGTTATCTAATAAAGCCAATAATAAATGTTCAACCGTTAAGAACTCATGTCTCTTTTGACGAGCCATGCTAACAGCCAAACGTAATGATACTTCTAATTGACGACTGAGCATGCAACCCCCTTAATCTTTAGGCTCAATCTGACAAAGTAATGGATGACCTTGTGATCGAGCGTAATTATTGACTTGGTTCGCTTTCGTTTCCGCAATGTCCCGCGGATAGACCCCTGCGACACCTTTTCCTTCATAATGTACAGTTAGCATTACTTGGGTGGCTTGGTCAAGATTCATTGCAAAGTATTGTTGTAAAATTTCAATTACAAAGTCCATTGGGGTGTAATCATCGTTCATTAAAACGACAGCATACAAAGGTGGGCGCTTTAATTGTGGTGGTGCAGTCTGAACTGCAATGTCGCCATCATCTTCATGCCCTTCATCATCCACCGCCAAACGTGGGCTTAAATGCCAATCGACATAGCCAGATTGATGAAAATTATTTTTAATTTCGTTTAAACAAATAGATCGTTTCTGGGTTCGCATAAGTTTTACATATCACACATTATTGAGCACTGGCTTCTGCTTGTGGAATTTCAGCAATAAATGCTGAATCGGCTTCCACAGCTTTGCCCTTACTCCAACTGAAACGCTTGATGACAGGCGTTGAGCCATTGACACGGACTTCAATAAAATCTGGATTAAAGCCTTTTGGCATTGTCCAGCGTCCCGTTAAACGCTCATAATTATCAAAATTAAAATTACTGTCTTCCATTGGAATAACCAATACTTCTGTGCCCTGAATTAAACGCAACTCGACTGTACCGCTTGCACGGCGTTTATTTGGGCTGACTTGTACTAAATCGACCTGATATTCATAGGCATTTTCAGGTAAAGGTTTTACCCCTAAATTCTGTACAGTCAGACTCAAACCTCCACGCTGACGCAATACTTCACGATAGATCGCACTCATTCCCTCAGTACGTTGCTTATCTTCAGTCGCTTGCGTAAATGCTTCGTATAAGTCATTCGAGTTACTCACCGCAACATCACGCTCTTGCACTGCAGCATTTAAACTTTTATTTAGGCTTTCTAAACGGGTTTTCTGTTCCTGAACCACTTCAACCAGTTGTTCAGCATCAGCATCATAACCCACCACTGTTAAGCCTTGACGATGTCCAACTGAATATCCTAAAAAACCACTGCCTAAAATTAAAATTGCAGCACCAATCGCTAAAGGCGCATTTGTTTCAAGAAATGGCTTTTTTTCTGGTGGTGGCGCAGATGGTGTCGTGGTTGAATTCGACTGTGACGTGGTTTCAGTATCAGAGTTATGCATCGTCATCTCTTGTTTTGATTCATTCAAAACACACATTTAAATCGAAATCTAAATGTGTGTGAAGTTGAAAAACGTGTTTTATGGTAATAAACCAATCACCTCAAGTCCTGCGTTTTCAGCAAAACCAAACATCAGGTTCATATTTTGTACGGCTTGCCCTGCTGCACCTTTCACCAAGTTGTCTTGTGCAACCAAAAGTACCAATTTTTTTGGTTGAGGTTTATACAACGCAATACGCAACTGGTTGGCGCCACGTACTGAACGTGTTTCTGGTGAACTGTTGGCTGGCATTACATCTACAAATTGCTCATTGGCATAAAACTGCTCATACAAGCTTTGTAAATCTGCTGCATCGCCAGCATCAGTCAAATCTACATAAATGGTGCTGAGCATACCGCGAATCATCGGCACTAAATGCGGTACAAATAATATGTGATTGAACACATTTTTTTGACCCGAAATATTTTCTAGTGCTTCTACAATTTCAGGATGATGGCGATGCCCCGCAACACCATAGGCTTTAAAGTTATCTGCATTTTCAGAGTAAATCATGCCCAGACTGGCTTTACGGCCTGCACCAGATACACCTGATTTTGCATCAATAATAATGCTTTCAGGTTTCACTAAAGCTTCAGCTTGTTTAAACAATGGTGCTAAACCAAGCTGTACCGTGGTTGGATAACAACCAGGGTTACCAATCACTTGCGCTTGTTTAATTTGTTCACGGTTAAGTTCAGATAAACCATAAACCGAATCTTTTAAAATTTCTGGGCAGGCATGCTGCATGCCATACCATTTTTCAAATTGTGCTAAATCCTGCAAACGGAAATCTGCAGCAAGATCGACCACTTTTGTATTGGCGGCAACAAGTTCCGCAGCATGTTGCATAGCAACACCATGCGGCGTAGCAAAGAACACTACATCGCACTGTTTTAATTCTTCGATGTTTAAATCGGAATAGCAAAGGTCAGTATGTCCACGTAGACTTGGGAACATATCATCTACACGGCGACCCGCTTCTGTACGTGAAGTCAGTACATTTACTTTTACATTTGGGTGTCGTAGCAAAAGACGCAATAATTCAACGCCTGTATAACCTGTACCACCGACAATACCAACTGAAATCACGTGCATTACCTCAATTCAAAAGCATGTTTAAGCTAACGCTATAGTATGACAGGAAGTTTTGGTTTTCTAAACTGTTTTACTTGGGTTTTAAGGCTTTTCTTTATTCTGTTGATTTTATATTGAAAAATACATTTAATTATAAACAATACGCCCAACACCTCTTCATTACAGCACAGCCATGTAATGTACGTGTTGGCTTTTTTTATTCATACCACCACCAAGGCAAATGTGTTGTTTTCAGCTGTTTACGGTGTTGCAAATAGTGCGCATCATGCCGCTGCACCTCTGCCCAAAACTTCGCACTATGATCAAAATGCCGTGTATGTGCCAACTCATGCACACTCACATAACGCACAATCTGTTTAGGAAATAAAACCAAAGCACTATTTAGCATTATATGCTGTTGCGCACTACAACTGCCCCAACGCGTTTTGGGCTGACGAACCGCACACTGTTTAAACGGAAAATCTGTTTCATTGCTCACCGTTTGCAAGTATGCAGGCAACATCTGTTTGGCATAAGCAATCACAAAAGCTTTTAAATATGCTGCGGGCTGGCGGTCACTAATAAAAAGACAATGCAGTTTTAAATCTAAAATAAAACTGTGTTTTTGGATTTGATAACGAATATTTAAAGGCTCAGCCAAATCAAAAAGTGACAACTGATTTGGCAATTCACGCTGAACAAGTCCTTGCTGCGCCTGTTGTTTATGCCAAGCATCTATCATCCACTGTTCAGATTGCTGCAAGAAATCCTGAATTTGTCGCTGGGTACAATGCTTTGGCACAGTTAAACGAATTTGATGCGGTTCGACACGTAAACGTAAACGTGTTGCTCTTGCATGTGGTGTGATTTGAATTTCAGGTAAGCTGGAAATCATATTTTTATTAGTATTTGAATTATCTTTACTCAAGCAAATACTCTACTCTCAGTGATTTTGATGATTTATAAAGATTCGGTCTTGGTTGTAAAATGTTTGTCGTAAAATGAATATTGAAAAGTTCCCTTTCCTTACAAAGAAAAGGAAACTTTCATTAGAGAAAAATATAAATCAAAACTCAATTTACATAACGGTTTATATAAATTTATATGCCTTAAACTGCGGTACGCTCTTCAATACCGTTATTGGTTGCAACAATCGCAATATTGGCTTTATTAATCGCAAAAATACCGTTAGTCACGACACCAGGAATATCATTCAGCGTTTTCTCTAATTCCAACGCATTCAAAATATTCAGGTTATATACATCTAAAATCACGTTGCCGTTATCGGTCACTACACCTTCACGGTAAGCAGGGTCACCACCTAAAGCCACAACTTTACGTGCTACCGCAGAACGTGCCATTGGAATCACTTCAATTGGCAATGGGAACTCACGCCCTAACTGCTCTACCCATTTAGAATCATCTACAATACAAATAAACTTACGTGCAATAGATGCCACAATTTTTTCACGGGTCAACGCCGCACCACCGCCCTTGATCATGTGCATGTGACGATCAATTTCATCTGCACCATCGACATACGCATCTAGGCTGCCTACAGAATTCATATCTACAACTTCAACACCAAGCTTTTTTAAACGCTCAGCCGTCGCTTCTGAACTTGCCACTGCAGCCTCAAGTTGCAATTCAGGCAATAAATCGATCAGGAAGTTCACCGTACTGCCTGTTCCCACCCCTAAAATTCCGCCTTTAGGCAAATGTTTTAAAGCTGCTTTTGCAGCGGCTTGCTTCTTTTCATCTTGGGTAGCATACAGACTCATGACTTCACTCAACTATTTTTGACATTTATTGCCGATTTTACAGCGCAAATGTGCAGGGGTTTGTTACAATAACCCCTTATTTTAAACTGTTAGATGGAAGATTAACATGCTGTCTCGTTTGGTTCGACAAATTTTACAAGCAACAGTCTACGATGTTGCAATCGAAACCCCACTCGAAGCAGCGCCACGAATTAGCGAAAAACTAAATAATAACATCCGCTTTAAACGTGAAGACTTACAACCTGTATTCTCTTTTAAATTACGTGGTGCCTACAACCGCATCAGTCAATTACCCAAAGAGCAACTTGCACGAGGTGTGATTACCGCTTCTGCTGGCAACCATGCACAAGGTGTAGCTCTGTCTGGGCAAAAATTGGGTATTCGTGCCATTATCGTCATGCCTAAGACCACACCCGATATTAAAGTACAAGCGGTGAAACGCTTAGGCGGTGAAGTGGTGTTACATGGCGACTCTTTTGATGTTGCCAATAAATATGCAATTCAGCGTGCCAAAGACGAAGGCATGACTTTTATTCCACCGTATGACGATGAATTGGTCATGGCAGGTCAAGGCACCATTGCCAATGAAATTTTACGTCAATGGCGTGATGTAGAATATGTCTTCGTTGCTGTTGGTGGGGGCGGTTTAATTGCAGGTGTTGCGGCGTATTTGGGGGATGTTGCACCACATGTCAAAGTCATACCTGTAGAATATGATGAATCGGCTTGTTTAAAAGCCGCATTTGAAGCCAATGAACGTGTGATTTTACCGCAAGTGGGTTTATTTGCCGATGGTACTGCCGTCGCACAAATTGGTGAAAAACCATTTGAAGTGCTGCAACTGCAAAAATCAGATCAATCTGGGCCAATTGTTGAGCGCGATGTCGTTTTGGTAAATACCGATGAAATCTGTGCCGCAATTAAAGATACCTTTGATGAAAACCGTAGTATTGTTGAACCTTCAGGTGCAATGGCATTGGCAGGTATCAAAAAATACGTCGAGCAGCATCAACTGCAAAATAAAAATATTGTGTCCATTGTATGTGGCGCCAATATGAACTTTGACCGCTTGCGCTACATTGCTGAACGCACTGAACTGGGCGAACACAAAGAAGCAATTTTTGCGGTGACCATTCCTGAAGAAAAAGGCGCTTTCCTCAACTTCTGCCGTGCACTACAAGGCCGCAACATCACTGAGTTTAACTACCGTGCCAGTGATGCCACAGCTGCACAGGTCTTTGTCGGCATTAGCTTAAAATCAGGTGAAAAAGAACGCCACGACATTTATGAGTTACTTAAAACTCAGTACGATGTAGATGATTTATCTGATGATGAAGTTGCCAAACTGCATATTCGTTATTTGGTAGGCGGTCATGCCGATATTGAAAATGAGCGTTTATTCCGTGTGGAATTCCCTGAACGTCCAGGTGCGTTACTCACCTTCTTAGAACGCTTAGGCCCAACACACAACATTACCTTGTTCCACTACCGTAACCACGGTGCAGCAGAAGGTCGTGTATTGGTTGGTTTAGAAGCATCGGATGCCAAACAGAACCCAGATGGTTTAATTGAAACGTTGGAAAATATCACTTATCCATACGCAGAAATTACCAATAACTTAGGCTATCAACGCTTCTTAAAATAATTTGCTGATTTGTTCCCATCTACAAAAAAAACCGCTGATTCAGGCGGTTTTTTAGTCATAATGCTACAGTGTGACACAAGGAATTATTTTAAAATATTCATCTCTGTTGAGCGTATTTAAAATACGCAGCTTCAGGCAAAATAAATCACAGCTCACGTACAATAAAACACTTTTTCAGGATAATGCTATGGCGCAATTTGCAGTCATTGGTTTAGGCAGCTTTGGTGCAACGGTTGCTACGCAACTGGTCAAGTTAAACCACGATGTTATTGGCATAGACAGCAATAAAAAATTTGTAGAAAACATTGCCGATCAAATTACCCATGCGGTCATTGCAGATGCCACCGATGAGCACGTTTTGGAAGAACTAAACATTCAAAATTGTGATGCTGTAGTTGTCGCAATTGGCGAAGATATTGAAGCCAGTATTTTATGTGTTCTCAATTTAAAGAATATGGGCATCACTAAAATATACGTGAAAGCCAAAAGTAAAGCACATACCATGATTTTAACCCATTTGGGTGTTACCAAAATTATTCACCCAGAAGAAGATATGGGCGTACGCATTGCGCAATCGCTAAGCTATCCTATGGTGAGTCGTTATATGAGCCTGAATGACGACCATTACATTGTAAAAGTAAAAATTAAAGACAACTTGCACGGCACACGTATTCAGAGTCTGATGTCACATGCCCCAGAAGTTAAACTTTTATTGTTCAAACGTGCCGAAACCATTTTCTATACACTTGAATCCAATTTAATGCTACAAACTGGTGATATTTTGGTTGTTGAAGGGCGACTTGAACCGCTCAAACGCTTATCTAAACAATTTAAATCAGAATGAAAACATCAACTAAGCTCCCTGCAAAAACGGTCAATTTAAGCCCGCCTAGCCTTTTAGCGCTGGGCTTTTTAAGCTTTATCTGCATTGGCACCATTCTGCTGAAATTACCTATTTCACATCATGGTGATATGACGTGGATTAATGCCTTATTTACTGCGACCTCTGCAGTAACCATTACAGGACTATCTGTAGTCAATATTGGTGATGCTTATACCGTATTTGGGCAAATGGTCATTATGTTGCTTTTACAATGTGGTGGCTTAGGTTTTATGACCTTTGCAATTTTAGCGGTTTTAAGTTTGTCCGCTAAAATTGGACTCAAACAACAAATTATGGCGCAAGACACGATTGGGCAAACCAATCTGTCTAAAATAGCAATGACCATTAAAGGGGTATTGCTGTATTCACTGTTTTTTGAAGGCATTGGCACACTAATTCTAACGATCGCTTGGATGCAAGATTACCCTTTTCAAGATGCCTTTTTCTATGCTGCTTTTTATAGTGTGTCTGCATTTAATAATGGCGGCTTTTCATTATTTCCCAATAGCTTAATGAGTTTTGCAGATCAGTATTTAATTACGCTCACCATTAGTATGCTCTACATTATTGGTGGTGTAGGCTTTGTGGTGCTCATGGATATTAAACGTGCCAAACGCTGGAAAACACTTTCACCCAATAGCAAACTCATTCTTTCCACTATTGCAGGATTAAACCTCGTTGCATTTTTGCTGATTTGGGCCATTGAAGCCAGCAATCCGCATACACTTGCTGCGATGAGTATTGGTGATCAAGCCCTCAATGCTTGGTTCCATGCTACCGTGCCACGTTCATCTGGCTTCAACAGTCTAGATATGGCCAGCATGCAAAATGCCAGCACCCTACTCACCATGTTACTGATGTTTATTGGTGGCGGTTCGCTCAGTACCGCAGGTGGCATTAAAGTGGGTACATTTATTATTGTTGTTTTAAGTGTAATCAGTTTTTTAAGACGCTCAGATGAAGTTCGTGTATTTAATCATGCCGTACCTGAACGGACGACTTTTAAAGCATTGGCTGTGGTCAGCATTACAGGAATGTTGATTACAATCGGTATCTTCAGCCTACTTCTATTTGAACCTAAGCAAAATTTTTTGGATTTACTTTTTGAAGTGGTTTCTGCTGCCTGCACGGTAGGTTTATCTCGTGGTGTCACAGGCGAATTACAACCTGCCAGTTTAATTGTATTAATGCTGCTGATGTTTGCAGGACGTCTAGGGCCTCTGACCTTGGCCTATTTAATTGCCACACCACAAAAAAGCCGTCTTAAACACCCTAATGCAGATATTCAGGTTGGATAAAACAAATTACATGCGATAGAAAAATAAACGCCAATCTTCAAGATTGGCGTTTTAAATTCAGTTAAAAACGTTTTTAAATCAATGCTAGGTTATTAAAACCAATTCATTAATGAAACACCTAAACCCACATAGGTTGCACGGTGATTATAGTCAATCAAGCTTTCTCCATAACCATCGAACAATTGGAAATGACCACGTAACTTACCACTAATCGGGAAAACCCAATCAAACTGTGCCGCACCGTGTGAATCATCACCACCTTTTAGGCTATGACGTAACATCAAAGAAAAGTCATGCTCTTTCCAACGATAAAATGCCAACATGTCACCACGCCCGATATAGTTTTTAATATCTGGGTTGTTGTCATCAGCGCGGTCTTCTTCAATGCGATACCAAGGACGCAACATCAAAGCAAAATTGTCTTTTTCAAAACCAAGATTGAAAATTACTCGATTCCAGCTACGTGACAAAGGGTCTGAACGACCATTGGACTGATGATTCAGCGTCAGCCCCATCAAACGCCCATGTAAACCAAAAAGCTGATAATTGGTACGGAACATTAAACTGGCTTCAGGCTCATAATTAGTTTCACGAAACGGACGTGACTCATCACCATTGTAAACTTGCCAGCGAGAAGACTGGGTATATCCTAACCAGACATCTCCATTATTCCCTAACAAGTTCTCTACCGCTTTGGTTTTTAAAGAAAGCTGAAATTTACTTTCCATTGAAGTGAGATTCTGCTCCTCACCCAATTGCACTGTGTTTTGCTCATTTAAACTTTGAGGACGTTCATTTTTATCACTGGTCCAAAAGCCAGGCATTAAATACACAGGCTGATAAGCACGTAAATTCCATGTACCCAACTTACTGTCTGCCGAAAGTTCCCAACGCTTATCCAGCAAAGAAACATTTGGATCCAGTTTAGGTGCATCAAAAGAAAATAAATTGCTTACGCTTACTGCAATTTTTTCTGTCACCGTTTCGGGTTCAGGCGCTAGTGCCTGAGCAGCTTGACGTTCGCTGATCAACGCTGTTTTTTCTGCTTCAGGAATTTTAAATAAAGCATCATAACAAGCCAGACGATCAGCATTCGCCTCAAGAGCCACACATGCTTCAGGTGTTGCAGGTGCAATCAGTGTTGCTGGGTCTTGTGCATAGCTGTTTGCCACAAACACTGTGCTGAGTGTACTTACTCTCAGCATTAGTGTTGTACGTTCAAAGGTTTTGAACGCGCTCATAGGTCACCCCAATGGTTTAGTTTTTATTTTGATTTCATTTAAAGCTTTAGTTCACTTGTTTGATTTCAAAACCAAGTGCTATTAACGCTTCACGTTTTGCTACAGGCGCAACCACAGCTTTAGAAACCAGCTGCTGACGTAAATACTGCTCTGCAACACGTTTTAAGTCGTCTAAAGTTACCGCCAGCAAACGCTCACGCAATACGGTACGGAAGGCAGGTGTGCGTGCGTGTAACAAAGCATAACATGCAGTAATCGCTTCACCCGCAGGCGAACCCGGCTTATCCATACTGGCAATTAAGCCTAAAATCGCTTCTTCAAGCTGATGTGGCAATTGCTCTGCGTCCAATAACCAATCAATACTCGCTTCAAAGTCTGCAAACGTTTCAGCTAAACGTGGGTCACGATAACTATAGAAACGGAATGAGCAAGCATTGCCATCATAACTTGCACCACCACCGTAAGCACCGCCTTTCTCACGAATTGCACTATGCAAGAAGCCATTACGCAAGTATGCAGCCAATACCATTAATGGTGCAGCATCAGGGTGTGAAACTTCTACAGCAGGATATGCCGCAGCACAGAATTGCACATTGGCCTGAATCAACCATGCCTGATCTTGTGTAGATTGATCGACATCTACTTGGGTTAATGTGGCTGTGTTTTCAGCAACAGTGAGTTTATCCCAAACTTCTTGGATTTCTTCAACCAAACGATCTGATTGATGCTCTTCACATACCAATAAGAACTGTTTTGGTGCTTGCAACAATTTATTGTGAATCAACTGCAATTCAGCAATTAATTTGGCATATTCGGCTTCATCTTTTTCAATTTTTCCGACCAAATCTGCCAACCAGTTTAATGCACCTAAACCTGTATTGTTGTAATCACGCTGCGCTAAAGCACTATGCTGACGTCCCGCAATTTGCATAGCATAACTATGCCCTGAACCCGACAAACGTGACTGCCAACGGGTTTTACGTTGTTGTAACAGCTCAATAATGCGGTCTTTTTCATCAAAGCGTAATTGTTCAAATGCAAGTTTCAGCAAACGAATCGCTTCTAAATTATTCACTAAAGACTTAGTGGTTAAAGTAAGCCATGCGCTAATCTGATTTTTGTCATCCACTTTAGAACGTAACGATGCGCCCATGCCCAAACCACCACTAACTGCGGTTTGGAGTTGTTGCAATTCTAAATAATTGTATTCTCCCGCTCCGACTTCGCCCATTAAAATAGATAACAAGTTAAAGTATGGCGACTGTACAATTTCATCTGGAATTTGTATCAACACTTGTTGATAGTAAATACCATTGGTACCTGCATGATATAAATTTAACGGATAATCAATGCGGTTACTGATAATTTCACGTAGTTCGCCTTGTACAATATGCAAAGCAGCTGGCACATCTTCCAAACCAACTTTTGGCAACAAGTTTAAATCATCTGGGGTGTCTTGACGGACTCTTAAAGCTTCTGTTTGCGCTACAATTTCGGCTTTCTGCTCTTCAGTCAATTGTGCAGCAATCTCTGCCAAACGTGCTTTTTCAAGTGCAGCATCTTTGGCCGATTTTTCTGCATCAGGCACCAACGTCATTTGTACCCGATGCGGGTTATCAATTAAATGGGTTTGAATTAATTGCGACAACCACATTGGGTCTTTCAGTTCTTCTTTAACCTGTTCAATTGCAGAATCCACATCCCAAACTTGAATTGGGTCATTGTGGTGAATGGCACTGCTCAAGCCATTTAAAATCAAGCTCAAACCATAAGGCATACCATCGCCATTAATTTCACGCTGATGCAATTCAATCTGATGTAAAATTGCATCGACTAAAGCGGTATCTACAGGTTTTGCAGCAACGTCTTGTAAAACCTTTAATACACCTGCCTGAAATTCGGCTGCATGTTCAGGGTTTGAACCTTGCACACCACAGAAGAATGTCATTTCAAAATTGGAGTCATCCACACCCATCAACGGGCCTGTCGATTGTGCATGCGCCCAAGTTTCTAAATAATGGCGTAATGGTGCAGCAGAGTTTTCAAGCAAAACACCTTCAACTAAACGCATCCCCAAACGCAATTTAATATCACTGGCTTCAGGCAATAACCACGCTAAGACATGGTAAGTTTTATCCTTCAGCTCTTCTGCATCAACAGCATAAGTTTCTGTAACTGCAACAGGCGCAGCAAGGCGACGTTCTGGCTTAGAATACAGCGTTTGCCCCTGCTCAAATTTCGCCAAGGCCAATTGTTCAAACTGTTCCTGTAAATCGTATGCAGGCGTATTACCAAACGTCATAAATACCGCATTACTTGGATGATAATGCGACTTATAAAAATCGACTAACTCCTGATAACTTAAATCTGGAATGTCTTTCGGGTCGCCGCCTGAGTTGTAGTGATAGGTGGTCTCAGGGAATAAATGATAAGCCAATTGATGATACAACTGATCGGATGGCGAGCTCATTGCCCCCTTCATTTCATTAAAAACCACGCCTTTATAAACAGGCTCACCATTTTCTAGCTCAATGCGAATACCTTCTTGTGCAAAATCCAAAGGATTTAAATTGGCTGCAAAAGCTGCATCCATATATACCGAAAGTAAGTTTTGAAAATCTTTTTTGTTTTGTGTCGCAAATGGATACGCCGTCCAGTCTGCAGCGGTAAATGCGTTCATAAAGGTGTTTAATGAACGACGAATCATTAAAAAGAACGGGTCACGTACAGGAAATTTTTCTGAACCACATAGCGCAGTATGCTCTAAAATATGCGCCTCGCCTTTGGAATCCATTGGCTGGGTGCGAAATGCAACTAGAAATACATTTTCATCATGATCTGTCGCCAAGTGATAATGCACCGCACCTGTAACTTTATGTTTATATTCAGACACTAAAATGTCTAAGGCTTCAACATGGTGTTGACGTACCAACTGAAACGCAGGATGTACAGTCTGGGAAATGGTTTCAGTGACATCTACAGTCATGTGATCTCCTAAATAAGCAAATAAAAAAACTAAAGCCATTATAGCTTTAGTTCTCCCTATAATTCACGTTGAAAACCCGACTAAATTGATTGAAATTTGCAAAGTATCAACAAAGTGCAGCACAAGTCGGGTTTTGCTACTGCAAAAAACTAAATCAGGTATTTAAAATAACTATAGTTTGGATGATTCTCAACATACACATAATTTTGTTTTTGATAGAAATGTGCTGCAGACTTAGTATCTGTATTCAGGCACAGCGCAGAGAAATTGGCACGTGCTTTTTTCTCTAAATGTTGCAATAACTGCTTACCCACACCATGTTTACGGTAATTTGGTAAAACATAGAAACGACGAACCCGCCCGATGCGACTTTCAATATCTTGCTCATTCCACTGTTGGTTTAAGCCACCGCAAGCAACCAATTGTTCGCCATCATAAACAAACAGTAAGAATTCACCAGGCTGATCAAAGCGGTTTTTACCACTTTCCCATTCTTCAATTAAACGATGGACAAAATCAAAGCCTTCCTGAGCAGCATGTTTTGCCAAAGTCTGTATTTGCGCTGGTAATTCCTGTGCTTCTTTAATTTCGATGTTCATCTAACCTTCCTGATAACTCTGCTAAACCCCTATTTTCCATCAATATCATTCATTCAACTGAATTTTATTCATGAAACTACAGCAATCCTGAGCATTGGTGTAAACTTAGCGTTTTTAATTTTGACTGTGATTTAAAGACATGGCAACTGTTGACCTTTTTGCAATTGGTAATGCATTAATTGACCAAGAATTTCAAGTCTCGGATGACTTCCTCATTCAACATAGCTTGCAAAAAGGTACTATGCAATTAACCGATGGTGAAACACAAGCAAATTTATACAACAACTTAATTAAAACGCAAAGACATAAAGGCCAAGCTTCGGGCGGTTCTGCAGCAAATACAACAGTAGCATTCAGTGCTTTGGGCGGACAAGCATTCTATGCATGTCGCGTTGGAAATGATGAATTGGGTGATATTTACCTCAAAGGTCTTAATGAAGCAGGTATTCACACTACAACAAAATCAGTCAGTGAGGGTGTTACAGGTACTTGTATGGTTTTGGTCAGTGAGGATTCTGAACGTACCATGCACACCTATTTAGGTATTACTGCAGAACTTTCTGCTGCACAAATTGATTTTGAACAGCTCAAGACTGCAAAATGGCTTTATATTGAAGGTTATCTATCGACTAGCGACACCGCACGTGCCGCAGTAAAACAAGCGCGCGAAATTGCTCAAGCCAATAAGGTAAAAATTGCACTGACTTTATCTGACCCTGCCATGGTGCAATATGCCCGTGCAGGTTTAGATGAGTTAGTTGATGATGGCATAGACTTGCTCTTCTGCAACCAACAAGAAGCGATGATGTACACAGGTACAGAAACAGCTGAAGCTGCGTTAGAACAGTTAAAACAAAAAAGCAAGTACATTGTCATTACATTGAGCGCACAAGGTGCCTTAATTTATGATGGTACAACCACTTTTACAGTACCAGGCCGCAAAGTAGATGCAGTAGATGCTAACGGTGCGGGCGATGCGTTTGCAGGTTCATTCTTATATGCCTTAAATGCAGGTTTAGATTTCCAAACTGCTGCCAAACTCGCCATTCTTATTTCAAGTGAAGTCGTATCTCAATTTGGCCCTCGTCTTGAAGTTGCAGATTACGCTAAACTCTTGCACAGCATTCAGAAGGAATCTGCAGAATGAATAAAATTTGTATGATGGAAGAAATTCCAGAACGCGAAGCACGTGCTTACGAAACACCGAATGGCGACACGATTTTTATTACCCAACGTGATGGTATGTATTATGCTTACCAAAATGTCTGCCCGCACTTACAGGTAGAACTGGAATTTTTAGAAAACCAGTTTTTAGATCGTGATCAGGAATACATTGAGTGTTCTACACATGGCGCTCTATTTGTGGTTGAAACGGGTGAATGTATTTCAGGGCCTTGTTTAGGGCAATCACTGGAAAAAGTAGAGATTAGTGTACATTCAGATGGTGGAATTTATTTGGTAGATTAAGGCAACCTTTTAGCTATAGCCAATCTACCAAAATGTGCAGATCATTTATTGCAAGACTTTTTGATAAAGTATAGATAGATGATCTGCCATCAAATTGATAATAATCACAATGAAAAATCACGATAAGAGTTTAGCGCATGCTTGAGTTTCTATACGATCTGAACTTAATGCCTTTTCACCTGAGTTTAGTGGTGTTGCTGATTCTCAGTACTGTGGAAACCATTGGTTATTATTTCAATTATCGCCCAAGCCAATTGCTAAAACGTGCTTTTTCACAGCGTATTACAACATCGCCCCTTTTAGATGTTAAATTCTCCAAAGTATTGATTTTTGTATTCTTACTGATGAATTTTAGCGTTGCAGGCTATTTCTTACAGTTTTTAATTTATTCGCAACAACAAAATTTTGTGCCCGCTTATTACATCATTATTCCTGCCCTGATCATTGCAATATTTTTTACCGTATTTATGATTCACTGCCTGGATCAGGTGATTAAACCCAAATACAGCGTAAGACAAGTCGATTTACTCGGTCGCTTGGCCACAATTTCTAGTGGCAATGCCCGACCTGGTTTTTCCGCACAAGCACGCGTTCGTGATGAATTTGGACAACTACACTATGTACAGGTTGAACCTGAATTTGGTGAGCTTGAATTTCAGGCACAAATTATTTTAATTCGTAAAAAAAAGTCACATTATCTTGCCAAAAAAATTTCAGATTCAAATAATTTATTTACACATCAATAAGCCACACAGTTATAGGCTTCAGCTCTAACAACTGAGTGATCTTGAACTATTTATCATGCATAACACTGACAATTTTAAATTCTGTACTACTTAAAATAACATCGCTATTTCATGTTATTTCTACCCAATCAGTCCAATCTACTTGGCATATAAGCATGTAAGAACGCCATATCAACAAGTATTCATTCTCCTACTGAGTCGCAAAACTGAAAGAAAAAATTCATCAAATTTTAACAAGACCATCAATATAATTACCGCCAAAAAATAGCCTTACATAAATGCTTAATTTTGGTTTATTTTTATTCATACTAATTTGGTTTGTTTTATAAAGAAATAAACATAAGTATTTTAGTCTGATTTTGAATTATTAATTACAAGTGTTTCAGTAAAGTATGAATTAATCAAAGTTAGTAATTAAAATCGACCAAAACACAAAAATAAACCATTGTTTTCAAAAAAATTAACAATATATTTTTATTTTAATTGTGCTGGCTATTTTTTTTTGTATGTTTTTGTTTAATAATATAAAACACAGTTTAAAAAATAGGCTTAAAAAAAGTGAGCTTAGTACCTAAAGATTTAAATAGAAAAGTTGTTCGTGAGCTCACGGCCATTTTAATTATTAAGGTCGTGTTGCTAATGGTTATCAAAAACATTTGGTTTGATGCCCCAACGATACCTCAAAATTTTGATTCACAAGTTGCTGAGCGTATAGCCAGCAGTCCTTCCTCAATCAAGGAGACACGTTGATGATTTCTGAAAGCGTGGTCGATCTCTCGCGGTTCCAATTCGCAATGACCGCGATGTATCACTTTATTTTTGTTCCACTGACTTTAGGTCTAGCTTTTATTCTTGCCATTATGGAAACCACGTATGTGATTTCTGGTAAAGAAATTTATAAAGATATGACTAAATTCTGGGGAAAACTCTTCGGTATTAACTTCGCTTTAGGGGTTACGACTGGTTTAACCATGGAATTCCAGTTCGGTACGAACTGGGCATATTACTCACACTACGTGGGTGATATCTTTGGTGCACCACTCGCAATTGAAGGTTTAATGGCCTTCTTCTTAGAATCAACCTTTATTGGTTTGTTCTTCTTCGGATGGGATCGCCTCTCCAAAGTACAGCACTTATGTGTCACCTGGTTAGTCGCGCTTGGCTCTAACATGTCTGCACTCTGGATTCTGGTTGCAAACGGCTGGATGCAAAACCCTGTCGGTTCAACCTTTAACTACGAAACCATGCGTATGGAACTTGTAGACTTCGGGGCATTGATTTTCAACCCTGTTGCACAGGTTAAATTCGTACACACTGTTTCAGCAGGTTATGTAACGGGTGCAATTTTCGTCTTGGCTATTTCAAGCTATTACTTATTGAAAAAACAAGACTTACCATTTGCGCGTCGTTCATTCGCTATCGCAGCAATTTTCGGTTTAGCATCTACTCTTTCTGTAATTCTTCTTGGTGATGAATCAGGTTACGAATTAGGTGATGTTCAAAAAACCAAACTCGCTGCAATCGAAGCAGAATGGGATACTCACCCTGCGCCAGCAGCGTTCACTTTATTTGGTATTCCAAATGAAGAAACGCAAACCACAGATTACGCAGTCAAAATTCCTTATGTTATGGGTATTATTGCAACGCGTTCTGTGACTGAAGAAGTGACTGGTATTAAAGACCTGATCGCAAACCATGAGTTGCGTATCCGTAACGGTATGGTTGCTTATCAACAACTTGAGCAATTACGTGCGGGCGATCAATCTCCTGAACTGAAGGCTGCATTTGACCAAACTCAAAAAGACTTGGGTTACGGTTTATTGTTGAAAAAATATACACCAAACGTTGTAGATGCAACAGACGAACAAATTAAAATGGCTGCTGCGGACACTATTCCACACGTACCAAGCTTGTTCTGGGCATTCCGTGCAATGGTTGCTTCTGGTTTCTTAATGCTATTGTTATTCGCTCTTGCAACTTTTGCTGTTGCGAAACGCAATGCTGAAAGCAAACCATGGTTATTAAAATTTGCTTTACTTGCTTTACCATTACCTTGGATTGCTGCGCAAACAGGTTGGTATGTTGCAGAAGTTGGCCGTCAACCATGGACAATTGGTGAAGTACTTCCTACTCACCTTTCTGCATCTTCACTCAGCACAGGTGACGTATGGGGCTCAATCATTGCATTGGCTGCGTTCTACACCGTATTGCTGATTATTGAAATGTACTTGATGATCAAATTCTCACGTCTAGGCCCAAGCTCGCTTCATACTGGTAAATACCACTTCGAGAAACTTGAAGCTGCGAAAAAAGCCAATGAGGAGGCTTAAGCATGATCGAATATGAATTACTCAAAATCATTTGGTGGGTGCTAGTTGGTGTACTACTAATTGGCTTTGCCCTTACCGATGGCTTCGACATGGGCTCAATGGCAATCATGCCATTTGTAGGTAAAAATGACGAAGAACGCCGCGCTGCAATCAACACGATTGCACCGCACTGGGATGGTAACCAAGTTTGGTTCATTACTGCTGGTGGTGCGTTATTTGCAGCATGGCCTATGGTATATGCAACTGCATTCTCAGGCATGTACTGGGCACTACTCTTAGTCCTATTTGCCCTGTTCTTGCGTCCAGTCGGTTTTGACTACCGTTCAAAACTTGAAAACACCAAGTGGCGTACATCTTGGGACTGGGCTCTAGCTGTAGGTGGTGCAGTTCCTGCATTAGTATTCGGTGTAGCTTTTGGTAACATGTTCCTCGGTGTGCCATTTACCCTTGATGAAACTGTACGTTCAACATATACAGGTAGCTTCTTTGCGTTATTAAACCCATTCGCTCTGGTATGTGGTTTAGTGAGCTTGTCTATGCTTTGTGCGCATGGTGGTGCTTGGTTA
The DNA here is from genome assembly GCF_048537555.1 of Acinetobacter sp. A2. Classification (NCBI taxonomy): domain Bacteria; kingdom Pseudomonadati; phylum Pseudomonadota; class Gammaproteobacteria; order Moraxellales; family Moraxellaceae; genus Acinetobacter; species Acinetobacter sp. A2. The sequence continues at coordinate 1,293,629 of NZ_CP183239.1, read as the reverse complement.
ATGCTTCGTACAGATGGTGACTTACGTGCACGCTCTGCTAAAGCAACACAAATCATGGGCATTGTGTTCCTTGTGTGTTTCTTAGGTGCAGGTGCATGGTTATACTTCGGTGGTATCGAAGGTTATACCCTTGTTACTCCATACGACACAAATGGCGTTGCGAATCCATTGGCTAAAGAAGTGCTTACCAATGGTAACCCTGGTTGGATGAATAACTACTCAACTTACCCAATCACCATGATTGCGCCAGTAATGGGCATCTTGGGCGGTATCTTGATTATTCTTGCAGCTGGTAAAGGCAAGGCAGGTTTGAGTTTTACTGGTTCATCTTTAGCGGTAATCGGTGCAATTTTAACTGCTGGTTTTGCATTGTTCCCATTCTTAATGCCTTCAAGCCTCAACCCTGTTGCAAGCTTGACTATGTGGGATGCGGTATCTAGTCAAAATACGCTAACTGTTATGACTGTAGCAGCATGTATCTTCGTACCAATTATTTTGTTGTACACCACTTGGTGTTACTACAAAATGTGGGGCGTTATCACCAACAAGCACATTAAAGAGAATTCACACAGCCTTTACTAAGGCTGTGTCTAAGGAGAATAAATTATGTGGTACTTTGCATGGATTCTCGGTATTCTGATGGCATGCTTTGCAGGTGTCTTGAGTGCCCTGTATATTGAATCTCATCAAGACCTTGACGAGGAATAAATAGATGACAGACACTGCAGTGAACGCTGAAACAACAGTTCAAAAACCTAACAAAATTGCGATGGTTATTTCATGTTTATTGGCATTCCCGCTCGCAGCTGTACTGCTTCTACATCCAGCAGCAATGCTGGATGCCAACGGTGAATACAGCCACCGCGCCATGATGTTTATTATGATTGGTATTTCTGGTGGCTTTGTTCATGGCGTTGGTTTCATTCCACGCTTCTGGTTTTGGAAATGGCTCTTTAGCCCGTTTGTGGCATGGCCATTGATGATTTGGGGTTATTACACTTGGTTCTTTAGTTAATTAAGTGAACATCCTTTAAAAAGAGCGCAAAATGCGCTCTTTTTATTTATTGAATGTCTGCTATGTTTCAGCATAAAAAAAGCTAAACCATTTGGTTTAGCTTTTTTAAAACTCAAAATAAAATCTTAGACCAAACAGTTATTTTGGTTCAATAGGTGCAAACGGTGCAACCACATCGGCATTTTGTGCACGATGACGCATAAAATGATCCATTAACACAATCGCAAGCATTGCTTCTGCAATTGGCGTTGCTCGCACGCCCACGCAAGGGTCATGGCGACCTTTGGTCAATACATCTGTGTCTTCACGGTTTAGGTTAATAGTTTTACCTGGTGTGGTAATACTCGCCGTTGGTTTTAAGGCTATTGCAACACGGATATCCTGCCCGCTTGAAATCCCGCCCAAAATACCACCTGCATGGTTTGCCAAAAAACCATCCGTCGTGAGTTCATCACGGGTTTCATGACCAAACTGTTCTGCCACGGCAAAACCATCACCAATTTCTACACCTTTCACAGCATTGATTGACATCATGGCATGTGCAATATCGGCATCTAAACGGTCAAAAACCGGTTCACCCCAACCCACAGGTACTTTTTCTGCCACAATTTCAAGCTTCGCACCGCAGCTTGTGCCTTGCTCACGCAAAGATGTTACTAAAGCTTCAAAACGTGGCACAGCATCTACATCACCACAGAAGAATGGATTATTGACTACTTCATTCCAATCCAGTTTTTCAGCTTTTTCTGTACCAATTTGCGTTACATGACCACGAATCACAATGCCAAATTTTTCAAATAGATATTTTTTAGCAATTGCTCCCGCAGCAACGCGCATAGCTGTTTCACGCGCACTAGAGCGTCCACCACCGCGATAATCACGGAAACCGTACTTTTGGGTATAGGTATAGTCTGCATGTCCAGGGCGGAACGTTTGCGCAATGTTGCCATAATCTTTAGATTTCTGGTCAGTATTACGAATTAATAAACCAATCGACGTTCCCGTGGTTTTACCTTCAAACACGCCTGAAATAATTTCTACTTCATCGGGTTCTTTACGTTGTGTCGCAAATTTAGATGTACCTGGTTTACGGCGGTCTAAATCTTTTTGCAAATCTTCAGCAGACAGTTCAATGCCTGGTGGCACGCCATCTACAATGGCCATAAGCCCTACGCCATGAGATTCGCCACAAGTCGTTACACGGAAGAGTTGTCCAATACTATTGCCTGCCATGTCCAACGACTCCTTATGCTTGAACAGATTGAATAAATAAATCGCGGTACTGACGACATTGTGCTGCAGTCAGTGCAAAAATACCTGATCCACCTTTTTGGAATTTAAGCCAATGTAAATCGACCGTATTGAAGTTTTGCTTCATTGCCCATTCAGAATTACCCACTTCAATCACAATCAAACCATCTTCAGTTAGGTAATCTGCAGCCTGCGCCAGCATTTTACGCACTAAATCTAAGCCATCTTGCCCTGCTGCCAATGCCAACTCAGGTTCATGGTGAAATTCTTCAGGTAAATCTGCCATATCTTCAGCATCAACATACGGCGGGTTAGATACGATTAAATCGTACTGATTTTCTGCTGGAATTTTGGCAAATAAGTCCGATTCCAATAAAGCAATCTGATACTGTTTGTTGTGATGTTCAGTATTGATTTGAGCAACTTCCAAGGCTTCTTTAGAAATATCAGTTGCATCCACTTCTGAATCTGGAAATGCATAAGCCAATGCAATCGCAATACACCCTGAACCCGTACACATATCTAAAATACGTTGTGGCGTTTTTGGTACAGAATTAGCAGGTAAATTATTATCTGCTTCACGCATTTGACCATTTTCATCTAGGCAATATGGCGCAAAACGATTTTCAATTAGTTCTGCAATAGGTGAACGTGGAATCAAAACACGCTCATCTACATAAAATGGTTTATTAAAGAAATACGCCAAATTCAACAAATATGAAGTAGGTACTTTTTCGTTAATACGACGTTCAAGCAGACTTAAAAACTCAGCTACTTCGCTTGGTAAAAGTTTGGCATCTAATATTTCTGGGTCTGCATTCCAGTCTAAAGACATGGTTTGCAATACCAATGCAGAGCTTTCTGCAAAATAATCTTCTGTACCTTGACCTAAATGTGCATCGTATTGACGTAATGCTGTAACCCCAAAACGGATAAAATCACGAATAGTGCTTAGGTTTTCAGCAGCTTCCTGCAAATGTTCAGGGCTAATTGTCGGTCGATCCACTTAAGGCGCTCCAAGGTCTAATTTTAAAACGCTTTATAATACCCTGTTTTACTCGGTTTTATAATGTTTAAGCGCATTTCAGACAATTATTTTAAGCTGCGACTTGGCTATTTAATGCCTACAAATTGACCTTGATAATAATCCGCACGTTCTACTGTCTGTGCCAATACACATTGGCGACGTTGCATTTCTGCAAAATTGGTTTTGCCCGATAAATGGCAACGCTGTTTCACACGATTTTCCCAAAGTTGATACTGTTGTTGAATATTTTGAGCATTGCCTGCGCTACGCTTCACGTAGGCTTTATAATGTTTTTTCAATCGTTTAACTTGAGCTTTCTGCTCTTTGTGAATACATTTTTGTAATTTATCAATGCTCCCATAAGTATTATTCATACATTGTGTATAGGCCTGTGAAAAACCATTGGCCCAGACTTGGCTTGTACCCAAAGCCAACACCCCCATTAATGTAACTGTCCAAACTTTCATGTTTTCCCCTAAGCGCCTTTTAATGCGAGCGCGGTGATTCTTCAATATTTTATAATTTTGCGAAACGTAAATTGCTGTATTGATGCTACAAGATTCAGGCTCAAAATCCTATAGTCAACGCCCAGCTTTTATTGCCCAGTCAATGATATATACAGAATAATCATTGAAAAATGTGACGACATCCCAATAATTGAATTACTCATTTTATAGATGAATCGTTCAGCCTTATGAGCTACAAACACAATAATTTAATGGCCATGCGCCAAAGCTACTGGAATGACAACCATTCAGATGCGGTATTGATTGAAAAACAATTTTTTCAGCAAATCCTGATTGAAAACGGCATTTTTGAAAATGCGTCTATGGATGATGCCAAATATCTGTTTTTTTGCCTGCCTAGCGTGATTATTGTAAAAGGTTATGCACACGGTTTTTTACATGAATCGGTCAAAACCATGATTCTCAAATTCATTCAGGACAATAAAACCCTGTTAATGAAAAAAGCTGAAACCAAAGTACAATATCGCATGTAAAAAATTCATTTCGATGCTTTATTCTATTTTCCATGCGTTTTATAGGTTTTTTTTGATAGGAAACTCGACGTTCAGCAAGTTGAACTTTTTTAATACGTTAAGACACGGTAATATCCGTTACAATCTAATTTTCCTGCGAATTGCTGATTTAAGGATTGATTTTAATGTCAGATCAGAACGATAAGCTTAAACAACTCAAGACTTCCTCTATGGATCGACGCTTATCCATCGCAAAAGCATCCTTACTGGCGGGAACACGCTGGGCAGCTTCCAATGCCACTTCCATGTTTTCTAGCGAAGAAGAAAAAGAACGTAAACGCAAAAAAGCCATGAAAGAGCAAGCCGACTATTTGGTGGCGGAAATTGGAAAATTAAAAGGTTCAATCGTGAAGATTGGCCAAATGATGGCGCTGTATGGCGAACACTTTTTACCTGAAGAAATCACACAAGCACTCAACACACTGAATAACCAAACTGTTGCTTTGGCATGGCCTGCAATTAAACAGCAATTACAAGCACAATTGGGTGCAAAACTAGATGATCTGACTATTGATCACGAACCCTTAGGCACAGCCTCTTTAGCGCAAGTACACCGTGCTACACGCAAGTCTGATGGTTTAGAATTGGTGCTAAAAATTCAATACCCAGGCGTTGCAGATGCAATAGACTCAGACATGAGTCTATTCAAAAACATGCTCAAATTAACCCGCATGGTTCCTCAAACCCGCGAATTTGATCAGTGGTTTGATGAAGTGCGTGAGATGATGCACCGTGAGGTGAATTATCAAATTGAAGCAGACACCACTCGTCGCTTTGCAGCACGTTTAAAAGATGATCCACGTTATATCGTGCCGCAAATTGTAGATGAGTATTGCAGTGATCAAGTGCTGTGCATGACTTTTGAACGTGGTGTGCCAATTAACAGCCCTGTGATGCTTTCCCTGCCACAAGAACGCCGTAATCTATTGGGCGAAGCTTCTTTAGAAATTGCGGTGCGTGAAGTGTTTGAATGGGGCGAAATGCAAACCGACCCGAACTTTGGCAACTACTTGGTGCGTTTGGGTAATGGTGAAGATATTCACGATAAAATCGTACTATTGGACTTCGGTGCTATCCGTCAATTTGACCAGCACTTGCTGACTGTGGCACGTAATCTGATTAAAGCAGGTTATTACCATGACCCACAAATGATGGTGAATGCTATGACAGGTTACGAGTTTTTTGACAGTATTCCTGAAAGTATTAAACCCGATATGGCCAAAGTATTTTTACTGGCCACAGAAGCCTTTAGTCACCTAGACAATAACCGTGACTTACCTGCTGGCGTAATGGATGAACACTCTCGCTATGACTGGAAAAAAAGTCAGTTACATAGCCGAGTCATGCAACAGGCATCTAAGTCTATGGCTTCACGTTACTTTAGTGTACCGCCTAAAGAATTTATGTTTATTAGCCGTAAATTCATTGGTGCCTATACATTTATGACTGTGATTGATGCAAAAACCAATGTACGCAAGATGATTCAAAAGTTTATTTAAGTGAAAAAATTTTCTGCATTCATCACAACTTGAATCATCTAACTGGATTAAATGACCTAAACGGCAGACTGGCATTTCGCTTAATTGTCATTTAGGTCAATTTTTTTGAAATTAATATTTTTCAAAAAGAATAATAATTGTGCAATATCATTTAATTAATGCCACTTGCTGTTTAGTTTTTACCGTTTATCTTTGACAATTCTGCATGTCAGCAATGACATAGTTTTTTTATACGCTGCATGTCAGCATAAAAAAGCACTTTCTATGCAGGACAGCATAATCATGAGTCAAATGATCAATAAAGCCCAAGGATTCGGCTTAGCACTACTCACAAAAATGGCATCGAGTGACCGACTGGATCAACTCAAATTGCGCAAATGGGTCGAAAAGTCACTTTATCATTCTGCAAAAGCAGGATTTAAAACACTGGAAAGCACTCAAAAAACATTTAAACGTACCCAAAGCGTGCCACAGCAACGGTTGAAGCAGCAGTCGAAAGATTTATTTGATTTATCACTGAATGAAGAACAACAAATGCTGGTCGATGCGATGCAGCAATTTGCAACAGAGGTGATCTATCCTTTGGCTTATGAAGCAGACCTTCATGCGCAATTCCCACAACAACTTTGGCAATACAGCACAGATTTAGGCTTAAATAGCTACGCCCTACCCGAAGCCTTAGGCGGAGTGGCAACTGAGCAAAATATTGTCAGTCATCTTTTAATTGCAGAACAATTGGCGCGAGGCGATTTTAGTTTAACTGCAGGACTGCTTTCGACTTTTAGTGTAATCAATGCCATCACCCGTTGGGGTTCAGAAGCGGTTCAAAATCTTTATTTAACAGCCTTTGCTGAAGCAGAGTCTAGCGGGCTGACAATACAAGCTACATTTGCAGTGCAGGAAAATACTGCTGCTTTTAATCCGTATCAATTAAAAACCAAAGCAACCTTACAAAATGGACAGTACCTAATCACAGGTGAAAAAACGCTGGTGATTTTAGCCAAAACTGCCGATTTATTTTTAGTTAGTGCCGAGCTTGATAACAAGCCCGAAGTCTTTATCGTTCAGCGTGATGCAAGCATAAAACTGAAAGAATCACCTGCTATGGGGCTAAAAGCCTCTGAAACAGTCACTTTGAGTTTTAATCAAACCCCTGCAGAACGCTTAGGTACAGATGATTTTGACTATAGCGCCTTTTTAGATTTAGGCAATTTAATATGGTGCGCCATGGCCTTAGGTTGCTGTGAAGCAGTTAAAAGTTATTGCATTGGCTATGCCAATGAACGCACTGCATTTGGCGAGCCAATTTCACATCGTCAAAGTGTGGCATTTATGATTGCCGACATGGCCATTGAAATTGAAGCTATGCGCATGTTGTTGCTGAATGCCGCAAGTCTTGCAGAATCAGGACAAAATTTTCATCGTGCAGCGTATTTAGCCCGACTGCTATGTGCAGAAAAATCCATGCAAATTGCCACCAATGGCGTACAAATTTTAGGTGGTCATGGCTTTACCAAAGAACACCCTGTAGAACGCTGGTATCGTGATTTACGTGCAACGGCAATTATGCATTCTGGTTTACATGCTTAATGCTGAATTCAATCAAAAATAAAGCCAAAAAATATAAGGAATACAGGCATGAATTTACAAAACCCGAAAAAATTTAAAATGCTGATTGATCAGGCACATGAAGTTGCACTCAATGTCTTGCGCCCTATTTCTAGAAAATACGATAAAGCTGAACATGCTTACCCAAAAGAACTGGATATGCTCGCTGCCTTAGTCGATGGCATGAACCAAGCGGGAGATGGCATGAATGCGGGCGCAGCAGTCAATAAACGTGGTGATACATCTACAGGCAATAAAAATGGCGTAAATATGTCTACAGCCCTCAGTATTGTAGAAATGTGTTATGGCGATACAGGTTTATTACTCAGTATGCCACGCCAAGGTTTAGGTAACTCCGCCATTGCAGCGGTTGCCAATGAAGAACAATTGCAACGCTTTCATGGGGTTTGGGCTGCTATGGCCATTACTGAACCCAACTGTGGCTCAGACTCTGCGGCCATACGAACCACAGCCCGCAAAGATGGCGATGCATATATTTTAAATGGTGAAAAAATATTTGTAACCTCTGGCGATCGTGCAGATGCAGTAGTGGTTTGGGCAACTTTAGATAAACAACTTGGACGTGCTGCGATTAAATCATTTGTGGTACCTAAAGGCACACCAGGCATGACGGTAGAACGTTTGGAGCATAAATTAGGGATCAAAGCGTCAGACACCGCCAGTATTCGCTTTGAAGATTGTCGCGTGCCTGCTAGCAATCTTTTGGGTAATGCAGAAATTGATGTTGCGAAAGGTTTTGCAGGGGTAATGGAAACTTTTGACAATACCCGCCCTTTGGTTGCAGCCATGGCTGTGGGTTGTGCCAAAGCCGCATTGGAGCGTATTCAAAAAATTTTCAAAGACCACCTAGATGAACACTATGCCACCCCATATTTACAGTGCTCACATATCGCTGCACAAATTTATAAAATGGAAGCAGAATGGGAAGCTGCACGTTTACTGATGCTCAAAGCCGCATGGATGGCAGACAATAAACAGCCTAATTCACGTGAAGCCTCCATTGCCAAAGCCAAAGCAGGCCGAATTTGTAATGACATTACTTTAAGATGTGTCGAATTGGCGGCTGCGGTAGGCTATAACGAAGATGAATTATTGGAAAAATGGGCACGTGACTCCAAAATTTTAGATATTTTTGAAGGCACGCAACAGATTCAGCAACTGATTATTGCCCGACGTGAATTAGGAAAAAGCTCAAGCGAATTGAAATAATTTTACCCATTCAGACATATAACTTTATGCAATAAAAGACAGAATTTATTCAAACATCTTGGTAAATTTCTGTCTTTTACCCTATCACTTTTTCTTATCTCAACATATTATTGAGGTAATTTTTGCTATTAAAGCAGAAAGTTTAACGGCTTAACCAACGATCAATTACCGCAAATTTCTTAAAAATACGTGCACGACGCTTAGGTTGAATATTGGCTTTGTTTAAGTCGCCCTGATAATGCTCAAACACTCGCTGATCCATAATTTTAAACCACAGTGGTGGAATCAGTGCAGGCAGCAACATGCTGGCATATCCACTTGGTAATTCAGGCGCTTCATCAAAATGGCGCAGTGCCTGAAATGGCCGGGTCGGATACGCATGATGGTCAGAATGACGTTGTAATTGATATAAAAATAAATTAGTCACAATATTGTTATTGTTCCAGCTGTGTTCGGGCATGGTTCGTTCATATTTACCCTGCGCATCTTTTTGTCTGAGCAAGCCATAATGTTCAATATAATTAATCAGCTCAAATAGACTGATGCCATAAAAAGCCTGAGTGGCTAAATACGGTAAAATTCCTGTACCAAAACGTGCCAGCAATACACTATGAAAAGCAGCACTTATTCCCCAGCCTTGTAACAACTCATTCTCTTTAGACCAAAATTGTTTGCCCTTACGCTTTAAACGCTGAGTTTCAATTTGAATGGCAGATTGAAACGAGCCTTTCACTGTACGTGGCCAAAACTCATAAAATGTTTCACCCATACGTGAAGATGCAGGGTCTTCAGGCGTTGCTGCACGTTTATGATGACCGTAAGGATGTTCTACCCGAAAATGATTATAGCCTGTTGGTGCTAAGGCCAAATGTGACAGCAAATGATCTATTTTTGAAGATTTATGACTGAGTTCATGTGCGGTATTTACAGCAATACCGTTCACCATGCCCATAGAAATACCCAATAAAACTTTATCAAGTAATGAAGTTTGTGGGCGTCCAACCAAATAAGCAGCATAGATATTGGTGGCATATTGCAACGGAATAAAACTTTTCACCAAACGTGAATAATACGGGTCTTGTTCAAGTTGCTTTACATCTTCATTGCTTGGATTATTCGCATCTTGACCTATTAAGGTATCAATGGTTGGAATAATGACATGTAATAATAATGGCCCACCCAACGCAAATACTTTTTTGGCAGGCTTAGGTGCAAATTGGTATCCCGCTAAAATTCCCATACCCAACACAGGTAAAAATGGGCTGATCAACCACAAATAACGCTTCTTATCGAGTTGAGTAACGCTCTTATAAGGAACATCCTGTTCCATTTTTTCCATTAAATGAAGTGGTGCGTTCATTTTCTTAGCTTCCTTCTACGCTCATCTGTCTATATAGTTGAATATCAATACAAGAATGAACAGTTGCAGACGTCCAAAAAAACTATGCAAAAGTCTTTGGCGCAAAATGCGCAATATTGTCCCGAAATCACAGGTTTTTAATTTTACGTTTGTTTATGCTTAAAATATGGATGCTTTAAGTAAGATTTTTGAAGATATACATTTACACCAGTCTGCGTATATCTATTTGAATCCGCATGGAAATTGGTCATTTCAATATCATGATCAGGGTGCCATGCTGGCTTATGTGGTGCTACAAGGGACACTGCATGTGCACTTGTCTGAAAAAACCCAACTACAAGTAGATGCAGGCGATATTGTGCTGATTCCTTCGGGTTGTAGTCATTATGCATGTGCGCAAGCCAAGACACACTGGACTGAACATTTTGATATTTCAGACTTATTCCAACTTAAATCACAGCAGTCTGTTCAGTTCGGAACGGTTCATCACGAACAAGCTGAAGATGCATTTATATTGGTAATCCAGTGCCACATGGATACCACGATGGCAAAACCACTTTTAAATGCCCTACCCGAATATCTACATATTCCACATATTATGTGCAGCACAGCACCTGAATGGTTGCAAATTGGCTTACAGTTTTTAGCAGTAGAAAGTCATCAAATCCGACCTGGCCGTGACAAAATACTCGATCACTTGGTGAGTATTTTACTTATAGAATGTGTGCGGGATTATATTGCCCAGTTAGATGACTCCAATAACTGGCTTGGTGCTTTGGCACATCCCGAACTTTCCAATGCCTTAGCGGCTATTCACGGCCAACCCGAACAGGCTTGGACTGTGGAAAGCCTAGCAGAACAATGCTGTATGTCCCGCTCTAAATTTGCCAACTTATTTAATCAGTTAATTGGCGAGCCACCTTTGGCCTACTTACAACAACATCGTCTGCGTTTGGCATCAAATTATTTGCAGCAAGGCCAACTGTCGATACAACAAATAGCACATCGTGTGGGTTATTCTTCAGAAACCGCATTTAGCCAGACATTTAAAAAGCAGTTTGAACTGACGCCTAGCCAATATCGACAGCAATTTCAAACCACTCTATAAATAATTATGCGAATAACTTAGTGATCCAAAATTGCCAAAATTGCTTGGGCTGGGTCTTCGCTATTGTCTGACAGCAATTGTTTATGCATGGTCATGTGCTGCATGGCTTGAATCTGTGCAGCTTCAATATTCATTAGCTTTTCAATTTCAGAAGCCAAGCGTTCAGGCGTTGCATCATCCTGAATTAATTCCTGAATGACCTTTTTACCTGCAATAATATTCGGTAATGAATAATACGGAATTTGGACCAACAATTTTGCAATCCAGTAGGTAATACGGTTGAGCTTATAAAAAGTCACCATAGGACGGTGCAGCAACATCGCTTCCAAAGTCGCCGTTCCCGAAGCCAGTGCAATAATATTGGATGCATTCATGACCTGACGTCCAATTTTTGACTCCGTACCACGATTTTCCATAATCTTGATTTTGGCTTGTAATACTAGCGGATAAGACTGCAACAGATTTTCAATTTGTTGTTTGCGTGCGTCATTAATGGCAGGAATCAAAAAAATATACTGTGGATGTTTTTGGCTTAAAATTTGAGCTGCATCTAACACCAAAGGTCCTAAACGTTCAATTTCACCACGTCTACTACCTGGCAATAAGGCAATATGTGCCTGAGTGTCATCTAAACCCAATTCCTGCTTCGCTGCTGTAATTGGATTATCTAGACTTAACTGGCTCGCAAGTGGATGCCCAACAAAAGCAGCAGGCACATTCCATTTTTTAAAAAAGGCTTTTTCAAATGGAAATAGACACAACACCAAATCTATACTGGCTTTTATGCCATGTACCCGACCTTGACGCCATGCCCACACCGAAGGACTAACGTATTGTACCGTTTTAATGGGTAGGTTTTTTTGTTTTAAACTTTTAGAAAGACGTAAATTAAAATCGGGGGCATCGACACCTACAAAAACATCGACTGGGTTGTTACTCCATTGTTCGACTAGACCATCGCGCACCGCAAATAGTTTTTTTAGGTCTTTGAGTACTTCAACTATGCCCATCACCGATAAAATATCCATCGGATAATAGCTTTTAAAGCCTTCTGCAATCATTTGAGGCCCACCAATGCCTTCAAACTCTGCATCAATGCCTTGCTCACGAAAACGTCGCATAAGTTGTGCACCCAAAGTATCTCCCGATACTTCTCCCACAACGATACCAATTTTAAGTTTCCGATTTTGCAAAGGTTTTTCCTCTAAATTTTAATTTATATCACTTAGGGCATTTTAGCATAGCCACTGTATTTTGTAAGAAATAGAAATTTTAGATGACTATTTTCCTGAAACAGCCAAATTCACTATATCTGTTTTAAGAATAAGTAAATCATTAATCAAGACAACAGCTTATTTGCAAAAGTCATACTATATCCACGTTTTTTTATGTTCGGCAGCTTTTCATGGTTGGTCCTATTGAGTTTATTTTAGCGGGTGTATTGGTTGGCTTCTGCGTTGGTGTCACTGGCGTTGGAGGTGGTTCACTCATGACTCCTATTCTGATCAGCCTGTTTAAAATTGAACCGCACATTGCCATTGGGACAGACCTACTTTATGCCGCGATTTCAAAATTTTGTGGTTCTTTGGTGCATGCAAAAAAAATGAATATCGTCTGGCCTATTGTAATTTGGCTTGCTGTAGGCAGTATTCCAGCATCTTTTGCCACACATTGGGTACTAGAAAATTACTTAAGCCAATCAACCCATTATAAAATGGTGCTGACCGTTGTTCTTGGCTTTATGTTGACCTTAACTGGCATCTCAATTGTTTTCCGTAGCCAAATCGAAACTTTTTTTAATAAATACAGAAAACAAGAATTACCTGACATGACTCAGGATTTAGAAAAAGTCAAACTTCAGGCCGCAGATAAGCGCGTACTGATTGTAATTATGGGCATTGTACTTGGGGTATTTGTCACACTTTCATCAGTCGGCGCTGGTGCTTTTGGCATTATGGCTTTGGTGTTAATGTTTCCAAACCTACCAATGATTCGTATTATCGGCTCAGATGTCGTGCATGCAGTACTGCTAACCTTAGTTGCAGGCTTAGGACACATGAGTTCAGGCAATGTCGATTTCAATTTATTGATTTGGTTGCTAGTCGGTTCAATTCCAGCCATTGTGGTTGGGACTTTGCTCAGTTCCCGTTTACCTGAAAAAGTTATTCGTAAAGTTTTAGGGATTACCCTATTTGTGATTGGGATTAACTTTATGGTGAATCCTGTCAAATCTAAGCCTGTAAGTACACCTGAAACAGCGGTTGTGATTTCTGAAGCACAATCCAAGCAATAATTAACAAACTAAGTTTGAATATAATTTATAGAAATGGGCAGTTTAATTTATCTGCCCGATTCATCACTTATTTTTTAAAGAAGTATTCATCTTTTTATAACAAAATACAGTGAAATTCATGTTATATTCAGACTATTAAACAATCTTTTGTATGATCAAACCAGTGACGGCAATGAATACTTTACAGTCTAATCCTCTTACACAATCAGACATCGATGACGTGAATATTAAAAGTATTCAGCCACTCGTGACTCCTGCAGAATTAAAAACTGAGTTACCTTTGACTGAAACTGCTTATCAAACCGTTCTTCATGGTCGTGAAACTATCCGCAATATTTTAGATGGTAAAGACAAGCGTCTATTTGTGGTCATTGGCCCATGTTCTATTCACGATCCTGTTGCTGCACACGAATATGCAGATCGTTTGAAAGTTTTAAGCGAAAAAGTAAAAGACTCTCTTTACATTGTCATGCGTGTTTATTTTGAAAAACCACGTACTACTGTGGGCTGGAAAGGCTTAATTAACGATCCAGATATGAATGACTCTTTCAATATTGAAAAAGGCTTACGTCTTGGTCGTAAACTTTTACTTGAGCTAAATGAAAAAGGCTTACCATGTGCAACCGAAGCACTTGATCCAAACTCACCACAGTATTATCAAGATTTAATTTCTTGGTCTGCAATTGGTGCACGTACCACAGAAAGCCAAACACACCGTGAAATGTCTTCAGGTCTTTCATCTCCTGTTGGTTTTAAAAATGGTACAGATGGCGGTTTAACAGTTGCAACCAACGCTATGCAATCGGTAAAACATGGTCATAGCTTCTTAGGCCTGAATGATCAAGGTCAAGTTTCTGTAATTCGTACCAGCGGCAACCCATATGCGCATGTGGTTTTACGAGGTGGCAATGGCAAACCTAACTACGATGCTGGCTCTGTTGCAGAAGCTGAAAATGCTTTAACTAAAGCCAAAGTTAGCACCAAAATCATGATTGACACCAGTCATGCCAACTCCAACAAAGACCCATTCTTACAACCGCTGGTATTAAAAAATATTACCGAGCAAATTGTTGATGGTAATAAGTCTATTGTAGGCATTATGGTAGAAAGTCACCTCAAAGGTGGTCGTCAAGATATTCCTGCAAACTTATGCGATTTAGAGTATGGTAAATCTGTGACTGATGGTTGTATCGACTGGGAAACCACAGAAAAAGCATTACTTGAAATGCATGAAGCATTAAAAGACGTTTTAGCAAATCGTTAAGATTTAAAAAACGCCATCTTCATGATGGCGTTTCTATTTGTTGCATAGGAAATGACTCGCCATGAATGAACTTGAAACTCAACTTAGCCAAATTAAAAAATTCCAGTTTGTTCATGAACGCCTGTTTACTTCAGGTCAACTTACCGCAGACGAATTAAAACTGATTAAAGAGTACGGCATTGGCACAGTAATTAATTTGGCTGAAAGTGATGCCGAACACACCCTTCCCCATGAGGATAAAATTTGTCTAGATATTGGACTCAACTATATTCAGTTGCCAATTTCACTGGAAACACCATCTTCAGATCAGTGCTTATTGTTTTTAGATTTACTGGATCATTTACTGGAAAGCCAAATGGTCTGGGTTCACTGTAGTAACAATAATCACGCCAGTAGTTTGATGTATGTATATCGCCAATATTTTATGGATATGGATATTGCCACAGCACAAGACTTCTTACATGACATTTGGAAACCCAATGAAACGTGGACAGGTTTAATTCACGCAGTATCTTTACAGCTTCAAGGTCGTAAAGCCACTCAAGACTTACAGCAGGCTTTAGAATCTGCTGAAACTTGATTCGCCTCAGCAGATATCTTCATTTTTATTTAGTATGTGAAATTAGCACTGTTGCAGTTGCTAAAATACCTTCCTGACGTCCAGTAAAACCGAGTTTTTCGGTAGTTGTGGCTTTAATACTAATTTGTGTTACTTCCACATCCAACACATCGGCAATACTTTGGCGCATTTCCAAAGTGTGCGTAGCAAGTTTTGGACGCTCACAAGCCACCGTAATATCGGCATTATTCAGTTTATAACCACGGTCTAAAATGAGTTGGTACACATGTTTAAGCAGCTCTCGGCTATCTGCACCTTTATAATTCGGGTCTGTATCTGGAAAGTGCTGACCAATATCTCCTAAGGCCAATGCACCTAACAGCGCATCACACAGCGCATGCAACACCACATCACCATCTGAATGTGCTTTTAAACCTTGTGTATGCGGAATTTGAACACCTGCAAGCGTCACAAAATCCCCTGCTTCAAAGGCATGAACATCTAATCCTTGTCCAATTCGAATATGTGCAACCATGTTCAACTCCTGTAGAAATAAATCATTGAAATCTTGTATTCATACTTTCGATTTCGCTATAGTTAGACTAGCGCAACATAGTGAAAGTATAAGCGATCATGCTGTTGAAATCTGAAATTTATCTTATCAAAAACTTAGGCACACTGCTGCTATTTGGCTGTTTATATTCATCTTTCTCTTATGCTCAAGGGATTGATTGTTCTACTGCTGCCCAAACAAAGCTCAGCAAAGTGTGCAATGATGATTTTTCAGAATTACGTGAAAAATTAAATGATCAACATTTAACTGCATATTTGATGAGTGATGCGCCAATTCGCCTTATAGAAGACACTCAACAGTTGTGGATGCAACGCCTACAGCAATGTAAAAGTTTAAATTGTTATACCCAACAATTTGATGTACGTATCGATCAACTGAATTTTTTTACCTCTATGAATCAGAGCATGACCCAGCATTATTTAAAATATGAAAATGGTCAATTTGCTGCACAGCCTGTGCATTTACAGATTCATCAACTCAGTAAAAATAGCATTAAAATTGAAGGACTTGCTTATCGCAATCCGAACAATCGACTCGAATCGCAAAGTATTGCTTTTTTAGCCTACACCACACCTGAACAAAAAACAGAAATTACTGACAATGAACATGATTGCAGTTATCAATTTGACTATTCTAAAGCGATATTAAAAATACACACTCGCCAAAAAGGCTGTGAGCGCTTTGCAGGAATATACCGTTTATATGATTAAGTCTGTTTAAGCCTTATCAATCTTCAGATTAACCACCACAACACGAATGGTAAGCTTAAAGCTGCACACACTGTTTGCAGGCTAATGACCGTTGCCATCATCCGACTATCGCCACCTAAAACCTGTGTTAGAACATAAGCGGCAGATGCTGTCGGTAAAGCAAAAAACAAGACCAGTATTTGTGTTTCTAAAACTGGTAGTTTCAAACCCCAACAAACAAGCCATGCCAAAGCAGGCATAAAGAGCAAGCGACCAACGACATTTAATCCCAAAGGCATTAAGTCTCGCTGTAAACCATTAAACTGTAGTGCTGCCCCTACACACATCAGCCCTAATGGTAAACTACATAAAGCAATCTGCCGAATTAAATGCTCTGCGCCGATCCACAAACTCAGCCCTGATATGTTAAACAAACCACCGACTATACAGCCTAAAATCAGTGGGTTTTTCATCAGTGCATATAAAATTTGCTGTGGCTGTAAAGTCTTGGTATCACTCAAAGCAAGTACCGACAATACATTGACCAATGGAATGCAAAACACCAGAATAATTGCAAACAGTGCCATGCCCTGCGCTTGAAACAATGCTGCGACTAATGCTAAACCAATATAGGTATTGAAGCGCACCATGCTTTGCATATACACCCCAAAGCGTGCCGCAGGTGTCTTAAAATAATGCCGTAAAGCGTACAACAGAGAACTTGCCAATGTGACCACGATACCCACCACAAACATAATTTGTGCGATTGATTTCGCTTCAATGTGTGCTGTGGCAAGGTTTAAAAACAGCATGCTTGGAAATAAAATATAATAATTTAATTTCTCTGCACCTTTCCAGAATGGTTCATCCAGTACGTGAATACGCTTCAATGCATAGCCCATTGCAATTAAAGCAATTAAGGGGAACAGTGCAATAAAAATTAACTGGGTCATGATGTACTCGGTGTGCCACTGATCTGCTTAAATTTTATAGAGAACGTCTGTTAAGCTTCGGCTATTTCAGTAGTTTATAAGATGATGAAGAACTATATCCACTCCACCTTAATTTAGTTCAATATCAACGATGGGTATGAATTGACATCACAATGCCCATACTGGCAAGCATGGAAATCACAGCTGTACCACCATAGCTCATCAGCGGCAATGGGTCACCCGTAACAGGTAAAATACCACTCACCATCCCAGAGTTTAAAAACACAAAGAAAAAGAAAGTCAGCCCAACTGTACCTGCATACAAACGGCCAAAATTATGGAAACAGTTCATCCCTATCATTAAGCAGCGTAAAATAATGGCAGCAAACAAACTGAACAGTAAAAATACACCTATAAATCCAAATTCTTCGGCATAGGTCGACATAATAAAGTCAGTATGATGTTCAGGTAAGTAACCCAAGTGTGACTGGGTTCCTTCCAAATAGCCCTTGCCTGTAAAACCACCTGAGCCAATTGCAATTTTTGACTGAATAATATTCCAGCCTGCACCCAAGGCATCAGATTCAGGGTCAAACAAGGTCAAGACTCTTTTCTTTTGATATTCCTGTAAAAAGAACATCCAAAGC
Organism: Acinetobacter sp. A2; assembly: GCF_048537555.1. NCBI lineage: Bacteria > Pseudomonadati > Pseudomonadota > Gammaproteobacteria > Moraxellales > Moraxellaceae > Acinetobacter > Acinetobacter sp. A2. The sequence continues at coordinate 1,275,534 of NZ_CP183239.1, read as the reverse complement.
AAAGGTGCAGCAACAGCCAAAGCCCCAATTGCACCTAGAATCAAACGCCACGACATCCCACTTAAAAATAAGGCAAATACACCTGGAATAATCAGGCCAATATTCAAGTCAGGTTGTAAGGCAACAAGGACAAAAGGAATCATCATCAACACTAAGGCAACAATGATATGAATAAATTTAGGCGGAAAAGCACGACGAGAAAAATACCACGCCATCATTAACGGCATAGCAAATTTCATAAACTCACTGGGTTGCATGCTGCCAATTCCGGGTAAGCTGATCCAGCGTTTTGCGCCCATACGGGTTTCACCAATGAGCAGAACAAGCCCCAGCATGACCACAGCAAACATATAAAAATACGGACTAGCCGCCTGATACACTTTCGGTGGAATTTGCGCAAGAATGATCATGGCCACAAAACCAATCCCAAAACTAGTGGCTTGGCGTAAAACCATCCCCATGTCTTGTGCTGTGGCACTATACACCACCATTAAACCTAGAGTCGCATTTAGAATTAAAAAGCATAGCAACCACGGATCTAAATGTAGTTTAGTCCAACGTGAGGAATCATTTTTAATGCTTCTACCATCACGTAATGAGTGACGTAAAAAACGATACTGCTGCGATGGATTCATACGGCTCAAAGGTTTTAAATAGACAGAACGGACAATTATAGAAGCAAAGCTGCACAGAGTGAATCATTAAACTATAATCGCTGAAATTTCCACTTTATCTTGTGGTTTTACAGGGCTTGTTGTTGTGCAGATAAAATTAAACGTGCAAGTTCCAAATCATCAGGATAGGTGATTTTAATATTATCAGAACGCCCCTGTACGACATTGACTGCATACCCCATAGCTTCTAAAGCACTGGCTTCATCCGTAATAGTATGTTTCTGCTCCAAAGCAGATTCGATTGCGGTTTTGAGCACACTTAGTTTTGCAATTTGAGGGGTTTGCGCCTGCCAGAGATGGTCACGGCTGACTGTTTTTTCAATTTGAGGTGCATGTGCAACGTGCTTTAAGGTATCTCGCACAGGAATAGCTAAAATTGCACTTTGATCTGTGTCTTGTGCAGTCTTATACAGCTGCTCTAGACAAGTAGTCGTAACACATGGACGTGCTGCATCATGCACTAAGACCCAGTCATCTGCATGTGCAATTTCCGCCAAATAACGTAGCGCATTCAGTACAGAGTCTACTCGCTCGGCGCCACCTAAGCAAAAATGTGCTTTTTCTTTTTGGGCCAAATTTAGGTTTTGTGCTACATCATCTGCTTGACCTATGGCCAAAACATAGCCTGCCAACGGTAAATGATTTAAACGTGCAATACTATGTTCTAAGACAGTTTGATCTTGTATGGTTTGATATTGTTTTAATTCAGTTTTAGAAAAACGGCTACCTGAACCCGCTGCGGGAATAATCGCCCAAAGTTTAGGGTGTTGTGGCGGTTGCTGCGGGTTGTTGTGATTCATTGGTACGTAAATCTACAGTTGAATTGGGTTGAATATAAATGGGTTTATATTGTGTACTAATGGTGCTCATTTGCACAAATGTTTCATGTGGCTTAATCAAGCCTAAATCTAAACGGGCATGCTCTTCTATGGCTTCTACCCCATTTTTTAAGTCATAGACTTCTGCTGCAAGTACACGATTGCGTTCTTTGAGATCTTGATTTAATTCTGTTTGTTGTTGGATTTTTTCTGTCAGTGCAGCATGGTCCTGGTAACCACCCTCACCAAACCAATATAAATATTGAAACCCTGCGATCAAAAAGATCGCAAGGCCCAACAATGCTTTACTCGCTTTGGAGTCAAATACATTTAACATGCACAATGTCGCTTAGTTCAAACCTTTGAATTCAGCTTTACCGCGATATGCAGCTTTGGTCAATTCTTCAATACGAAGTAATTGGTTGTATTTTGCTACACGGTCAGAACGGCATAATGAACCTGTTTTGATTTGACCCGCTGCAGTACCCACTGCAAGATCTGCAATTGTAGAGTCTTCAGTTTCGCCTGAACGGTGTGAAATAACAGTGGTATAACCATTTGCTTTAGCAAGATAAATAGCATCAAGCGTTTCAGTTAAAGTACCGATTTGATTGTATTTAATCAGAATAGAGTTAGCAACTTTCTCATTAATACCACGTTGTAAGATTTTTGGATTGGTCACAAATAGGTCGTCACCTACCAATTGAATCTTGTCACCCAAAATAGACGTCAAGTAAGACCAACCTTCCCAATCAGATTCATCCAAACCATCTTCAATTGAGATAATTGGATATTGGTTGACCAAACCTGCTAAATAGTCAGAAAATTCATTGCTTGAGAATGCTTTATTGCCTTCACCTGCAAGAATATATTGACCATTTTTGTAGAATTCTGAAGATGCACAGTCAAGCGCAAGCATCATATCAGAACCAGCTTTGTAACCCGTTTTCTCAATTGCTTCAAGAATAACAGTAATTGCTTCTTCGTTTGAACGTAAGTTCGGCGCGAAACCACCTTCATCACCTACTGCAGTATTCAAACCTTGTTTTTTCAATACAGATTTCAACGAATGGAATACTTCTGCACCTGCACGTAATGCTTCAGAGAATGAAGTGAAGCCTACTGGCTCAATCATAAACTCTTGGATATCTACGTTGTTGTCTGCATGAGAACCACCATTTAAGATGTTCATCATTGGTACAGGCATAGTCAAAATTGTTTGACCACGTAAATCTGCGATGTATTGGAAAAGAGGAATTTTCTTTTCGTCTGCAGCAGCACGTGCAGCAGCCAAAGATACTGCTAGTGTAGCGTTTGCACCTAGTTTTTCTTTGTTTTCTGTACCATCAAGCGCGATCATGGTGTTGTCGATGTCTTTTTGTTCAAACACAGACTTACCTACTAACGCATCACGGATTAGCGTGTTCACGTTGTTGACTGCAGTTTTAACACCTTTACCCAAGTAACGTGCTTGATCGCCATCACGAAGTTCTAGAGCTTCACGAGAACCAGTTGAAGCACCTGATGGTGCACATGCACGGCCAACTACGCCAGATGCTAAGATTACGTCTGCTTCGATGGTTGGGTTACCACGAGAGTCCAAAATTTCACGTGCACGAATGTCAACGATTTGGCTCATGAACAATTCCTCAGTTGATTAATAACAAGATGCTTTTGATCGCATCAATGAGTCTATAATTTAATATACGTCTAACTTAGTGTGTATCTAGCTTTTTGAAACCTTTAACCAAGGTATCCAATTCTTTGAGCTGTGCCAAGAACGGCTCAAGCTGTGAGAGACGCAAGGCACAAGGTCCATCACATTTTGCCTGCTCAGGATCAGGATGCGCTTCTAGGAATAAACCAGCCAAGCCTGTTGCCATGCCTGCACGTGCCAAAGTGGTAATTTGTGCACGGCGACCACCTGCTGAATCTGCGCGACCACCAGGGGTTTGCAAGGCATGGGTTACATCAAAGAACACAGGAACATTCATTTCTTTCATGATGTCAAAGCCAAGCATATCTACAACCAAGTTGTTGTAACCAAATGCTGAGCCACGCTCACAAAGAATGAGTTTGTCATTCCCTGCTTCCAAACACTTATGCAAAATATGACGCATTTCGTGTGGCGCAAGGAATTGTGCTTTTTTAATGTTGATAATGGCTTGAGTTTTCGCCATCGCTTCAACCAAATCGGTCTGGCGACTTAAAAACGCAGGAAGTTGAATAATGTCAGCTACTTCTGCCACAGGTGCAGCCTGATATGGCTCATGCACATCGGTGATAATTGGCACATTAAAATGCTTTTTAATGTCAGCCAGCCATTCAATGCCTTTTTCCAAGCCTGGGCCACGAAACGAGTTCAGGCTTGAACGGTTGGCTTTATCAAAACTGGCTTTGAACACATACGGGATATCTAAGCGTTTGCAAATATCCACATAGGTTTCAGCAATTTCAAAAGCAAGGTCTTTGGACTCAAGGACATTCATGCCGCCAAACAATACAAATGGCAAATGGTTCGCCATTTGTATATCACCTAAACGGACAATTTCCTGTGGTTTTAATAGTGACATTTAAACTTCCTAGTCTATTCCTAAAGCCATCTTATTTGTTTTTTTGATGCTGTTGCTTCGCTGCACCAATAAAGCCTGCAAACAATGGGTGTCCATCACGTGGCGAACTGGTAAATTCTGGGTGGAATTGTACCGCAATAAACCATGGGTGTTGCGGAATTTCCACAGTTTCAACCAAGTGCTGAATTGGTGAATAACCCGAAATTTTTAGACCTGCTTCTTCAAGCACTGGAATATAACGGTTATTCATCTCATAACGGTGACGGTGACGCTCAACAATTTCGTTAGAACCGTACACTTGTGCAGTTTTTGTGCCTTCTACCAATTCAGATTTTTGTGCACCTAAACGCATTGTGCCGCCCAAATCAGAATCAACAGAACGCTGTTGCACTTCGCCGCGCTCATCTAACCATTCAGTAATCAAACCAATGAGTGGTGACTTGGTTGAACGGTTAAATTCTGTTGAGCTTGCATCGGTAATACCAGCCACGTTACGTGCATATTCAATCACAGCCAACTGCATACCTAAACAGATACCCAAGAAAGGTACACCGTTTTCACGTGCATACTGAATGGCCTGCATTTTACCTTCAGTACCACGCTCACCAAAGCCGCCTGGTACTAAAATCGCATCTGCATCTTTCAGTACAGTGCGCACATCTTGGCTTTCTAGTTCTTCAGCATTAACGTAGTCAATTTCAACTTTGACACGGTTTTGAATACCTGCATGCAGCAATGCTTCGTTTACAGATTTGTAAGCATCTGGCAGTTCAACATATTTACCCACCATAGCCACACGAACGCTGTACTCTGGGTTCAATAATGCTTCAACTACGTTGTCCCAATCAGATAAATCTGCTTCTGGAAGATCATTGAAACCAAAACGCTCGCAAATTAAATCGTCTACATCTTGCTCATAGAAAGTGCGTGGAATTTGGTAAATGGTTTTGGCATCTTTACACACCACTACCGCACGTGCTTCCACATTCGTGAATAGTGCTATTTTACGGGTCGTGTCAGCATCGACATCGTGTTCTGTACGACAGATCAGAATGTCAGGTTGAATACCGATAGACAGTAATTCTTTAACAGAGTGCTGAGTTGGCTTGGTTTTCAACTCTGCAGCAGATTTGATATATGGCAATAACGTCAAGTGCATCAACATAGTGCGCTTATGACCTAATTCCACCATAAGTTGACGTACAGATTCCATGAATGGGAGAGATTCAATGTCACCTACTGTACCGCCAATTTCTACGATTGCGACATCGTAGCCTTCGCCCGCACGAAGTACACGCTCTTTAATGTTATCGGTAATATGCGGGATTACCTGAACTGTACCGCCCAAGTAATCACCACGACGTTCTTTGTTTAAAACGTCTTGGTAAACACGACCAGAAGTAAAGTTATTTAACTTGGTCATTTTCGCACGACGCAAGAAACGTTCGTAATAACCCAAATCTAAGTCAGTTTCAGCACCATCCTCTGTGACAAAAACTTCACCATGTTGGAAAGGACTCATTGTCCCTGGATCGACATTAATGTATGGATCCATTTTGACCATGGTTACTTTCAAACCACGGGCTTCTAAAAGTGCAGCAACTGAAGCAGCTGAAATACCTTTACCTAGTGATGAAACTACACCACCAGTCACGAAAATAAAATGGGTCATTGGGTTTCTCGTACAATCGAGCCTAAATAGGCCTACAATGTTGCGCAATTTTACTTTACTCTGCACCAATAAAGCAAAGTCATTCCGCATCAATTCATAGAACAATAAACAATTGGTTATTCTATCAGCATTTCCAATAAAAAATTAGAACTTCTTGAGAGGATTTTCATCTGTCATTTTATTGCTATAATACGCTCGTCTATCCGATCTTTTATTTTGTGCGATTATGAATAAGAAACTTTTAATCTGTGGTGCAATTGCAACAGCGTTGTTGGTAACTGCATGTGTTAAAAAAGAACAGCCAAAGCAAGATGAGCAAGAGCAAGTTGAAGTTCAAACTGAACAAACCACCGAAACTGCTCAATTTGAACCACTAGAACCTGTGGAAAGCATTGAAGATGCTGAACCAGAAATGCCTGCACATGTAGAAGTAGAACGTACTGAAACAGCGAATACTACGACTGAAATTCGCCGTGAAACACCTGCGCAACCTGCTGCCGCACCTGCTCCAAGAGCTGAAGCACCTGTTGCAGAAGACAAGCCAACTCAGGCACGTCCAAGCAATACATCTGGCACACAATCTGAAGATGATGCAGTTGCCGCTGCCATTGCTGCTGCAACCCCAGCACTTGAGAACTAAGACATATTCAAGTTTGAAAGTGTAGACTACAAATCAAGTCCATTTAAATTTTGAACTAAGTCCAATGTTAAAAACCCAGTACATCTTGTTGATGGCTGGGTTTTTTAATGGGTTGAATTACTGCGCTATATCAGATGATCAATGAATTGGGTTAGGTCGTGGCAATTCTGACTGTACTTTAAAATAATTAGCAATCAGACGTGACGCCCATGATTTGGTAAACCCAACACCTTCATAAAAACCACAATGGCTACCTTTACGGGTAGTCACCACCATAATATTTGGCATGTTTTGAATGGTTTCTTTATAAGGATCAAAGTTCTTAATATGACATACAGGATCATCTTCCGCATTTAAAACCATGAGTGGAATTTTGACATTCTCAAACACATAAATTGGATTAATTGCCTGCGTATAGCTGTCGTAATCTTCAAATCCTGCCAATTCAAAATAGGCTTTTTCAAACTCCGCCAAAGTGGTTGCACTTAAAACTTGCGACAAAGATTTCACATTTTGCCAAATGTGCTGATGCGGCTGAATAAAAAATTTGAGCAGCTTTTTGGTCATCACCTTACTGTAAAAAGGATGCACATGCTGAAAGCCTGACTCCGTGTTATATCCTGGGCAGAGTGCAAATGCCGCCTTAAACGGGGCTTGCTCCCCTTCTTCACCCAAGTAACGTACCAGCAAACCGGTGCCTGCCGATGAACCAACAGCATATAATTCTGATTGTGGAAATTGCTGCTGAATAAATTCGATTTGTTCACGCAAATCATGGGTTGAACCAAATAGATTAATTTGCGGTACAGGCATCGGTAAATTGCCATGCCCACGGCGTAGACATAAAGCAATCCGCCATTGGGTTTGTTGGTGTAAATCTCGCACCAATTCACGCATACTTTCTAAAGACCCAGTAATAGTATGCATCAACACAATTGTAGGTGTATCTACAGGCAGGTCATAACCGACCCAAGCCACTGCGGTGACACCACCATCCTGCATAGTTAGTTGATCGACCCGATCATACTGCTGGCGAATGGTTTTCTTTTTAATTAAATCAAAATATAAAAGATGCGCATGTGTGTTAGATAACCACGGCGTCGGACGGTATTTTTCTTTCAGTTGTGGCAATTTATCTAGCACCCGACGGATTTCCCCATGCGGGTGATAATACAAGGTAGGTAAGTCTGCGCCTGTAACTTGATCTAATACAGCTTGTGTAATTTGCGCTATTTTTTGTAATGTAGACATCATTTTACTCCCAAGCAATACATGTATTTTTAAGCATGTCCACCCGAAAACCGATTTCTAAAACAAACCACACTGCCATACACACGCATTATTTTACTTTTCGGCTGGCATAAAGGCCGCCATACGCTGTCCCATTTGTACAGCTAAAGCCTCTAAACCACTTTTCGGGCGAATCATTACTTCAAAATCCACAATTTGTCCTTGTGTATTAAACTGGATCATATCAATCCCTTTTAACTTCTTATCTCCCACATTGGCAGAAAATTCAAGTACAACATTGCAACCATCTTGTGAATAAAATTCACGGTGATAAGTAAAGTTTTCAAAGACCTGTATTACATTGGTCAAAATAAAAAATACAACTTGTTTGCCCGCATAAGGTTGATAGGCAACAGGAGAACGAAATACCACTTCATCTGCCAGTAGCTCACTTAAAATAGACATATCACGGTTTTGCAGCATTTCATGCCAACGCTGCACGGCTTGTTGTGTTGTTTCCAGACTCATTATGATTTCCTTATAAATTTGAATATTTCAATCTATAAAATAAAAATTTTGTTCCGAAGGAGCTGACGCTTTATACTGCCCCACTCCTAAAAAGAACCAAGCAAATATAAAGCGCTAAAATTGTCTAGATTGTTGCGGCCAATTCAGCACCCTGACGAATCGCACGTTTAGCATCCAACTCGCCTGCTTCTTTGGCGCCACCAATTAAATGCACGTTTTTACCTGCTGCTTGTAATTGCTCGTACATCGCAGTGTAAGACTCCTGCCCTGCACAAATCACCACATGATCTACTTCTAGCACAGTACTTTGACCATTCACGGTAACGTGTAAGCCCTGATCATCAATTAGGTCATAGCTTGCACCTGCAATCATATTCACGTTACGGTTTTTTAAACCTGTACGATGAATCCAGCCTGTGGTTTTGCCCAAGCCTGCACCCACTGACGATGCTTTACGTTGCAGCAAATAAATTTGACGCGGTGAAGCTTCTACATTAGCTTTTTTAAGTCCACCAACCTGCGCATAATTGGTATCAATCCCCCATTCATCATAGAATTTTTCAGGGTTTAAACTGCCACTTTCACCTTCATGGCTTAAATATTCCGCAGTATCAAAACCAATACCACCTGCACCAATAATTGCGACTCGTTGCCCTACAGGTTTACGCTCTTTCAGCACCTCAATATATGACAATACTTTAGGATGATCGATGCCTGGAATATCAAGCTGGCGTGGTGTTACCCCAGTTGCTACTACAATTTCATCAAATGAAGAATTTTCTAGTTGCTCAAAAGTCGCAGGATGATTCAGTTGCAATTTAATATTCGGTTGCAACTCGATTTGACGCTTGAAATAGCGCAAAGTTTCATAAAACTCTTCTTTGCCCGGAATGGTTTTGGCAATATTGAATTGTCCACCAATTTGGTTAGATGCTTCAAAAATGGTGACCTGATGACCTCGTTCTGCAGCATAGGTCGCAAAGCTTAAACCCGCAGGCCCAGCGCCAATCACCGCAATATTTTTAGTTTGAGTCGCTTCTTTAAAAATCAGTTCTGTTTCATGGCAAGCACGTGGATTAACCAAACATGAAGCAATTTTCATAGAGAAAATATGGTCTAAACAGGCTTGGTTACATCCAATACAAGTATTAATTTCATCACTACGTCCTTGCTCTGCTTTTTGTACAAAGAACGCATCGGCTAGCATTGGACGTGCCATAGACACCATATCGGCATGTCCTGCTGCCAATACGTATTCTGCCATTTCTGGGGTATTAATACGGTTTGAGGTAATTAAAGGTACTTTAACTAAGCCTTTTAATTTTTCTGTGACCCATGTAAAGGCTGCACGCGGTACTTTTGTGGCAATGGTTGGAATACGTGCTTCATGCCAGCCGATTCCTGTATTGATAATAGTCGCACCAGCCTTTTCAATCGCTTGTGCCAATTGCACCACTTCTTCAAAGCTTGAACCGCCTTCGACCAAGTCCAGCATTGACAAGCGGTAAATAATAATGAAATTTTCACCAACTTCAGCACGGGTACGTTTTACGATTTCAATTGGAAAACGGATGCGGTTTTCATAACTACCGCCCCATTCATCATCACGGTGGTTAGTACGTGCAGCAATAAATTCGTTAATTAAATACCCTTCCGAGCCCATGATTTCGACACCATCATAACCTGCGTATTGTGCCAATTTGGCACAGTTCACAAAGTCTGCAATGGTTTGCTGTACTTCTGCCGAAGTTAAAGCATGTGGTTTACTTGGGTTAATCGGCGCCTGAATTGCAGAAGGTGCAACAATATCAGGCTGATAAGAATAACGCCCTGTATGTAAAATCTGTAAGGCAATTTTGCCGCCTGCATCATGCACAGCCTGTGTCACTACTTTGTGTTTTTCTGCTTCTTGACGGGTGTCGAGTTTATTGCCGCCTGCAAAGGTTAATCCAGCATCATTGGGTGAAATACCGCCTGTAACAATCAGCCCCACTCCACCTTTGGCACGCTCTGCATAAAAAGCTGCCATGCGTTCGTATCCACCCGGTGCTTCTTCAAGCCCCACGTGCATAGACCCCATTAAGACTCGATTTTTTAAAGTGGTAAAGCCTAAATCTAAAGGCGCAAGTAAGTATGGATAGCTAGACATAGAATCTCCCTGCTGGCAAAAATGCTGGCTGTTTTATGCTTAATGCAACTTGTTGCATACTTTTATATTCTAGATTTGATTTTTATGCAACATGTTGCATAATTAAAGCTGAAAAAATAAAGTTGTTCTGTTTATGTCGCTCGCTCACGTTTTATTGACCAGTCTGATTGAAAAACCCAGTAATGGCATTGAATTGGCACGCCGTTTTGACCGCTCTATGGGCTTTTTCTGGAATGCGACTCATCAACAAATTTACCGCGAACTAAATAGCATGCTAAAAAAAGGCTGGATTTCCACCCTTGAAGATGAAGATTCCAGTAGTCGCAGTAAAACCTATCAAGTAGAAGCTTTAGGGCGACAGGAATTGGCAAACTGGATGGTCGAACAAAGTCCGCCTGCACAATTACGTGAAGAACTGATGGTGCGTTTACGTGCCGAAGCTCAACTTGGTGGCAACAGTGTATTGCCTGAACTAGAGCGCCATTTGGTATTACACAAAGCCAAGTTACATACTTATCAACAAATTTTTTCCAAAGATTTTCGCCAAGCACCAGCTAACAACCGCACCCTATATATTCATAAAATGATTTTACAGCTCGGAATAGATCAAGAAATTGGCTGGATTGAATGGTTGGAAAAGGTCATTCCTGAACTTAAAAAATTTGATGCTGATAACTCACATTAAATGCAGATTTTTGGAATGATGAGTAATCCTTTGAATTATTAAATTAAAGCCAATCACCATACAGAAATGATCAGGCTATGCTATAAAGAATAACGCATCTTTAACCACAACCATGCAAGGAAATGCTGATGCCTTTTTACCGCATGCCCGATGGCGAAGCCCTATTTGTACGTGAATTTGGTCAAGGTGAGCCTGTGGTTGTACTTTCAGGTTTGGGCATGCACAGTTGGCAATGGTTGCCGTTTCTATATCAACATAAAAAGCAGTATCGCTTCATTATTCCAGACTGGCGTGGTTTTGGCGGTTCAGATCAATGTGCTGTTCCAGCGTTAGATGCCATTTCTAGTCATTGGCAAGATTTAAACAGCTTGATTCAACAGCAAAACCTACAACAGTTTAAACTGATTGGTTACTCGATGGGCGCAACCACAGCCATGCATGGCATGCAATATGGGCAACTGGGTTCGCGTTTAAACAGCTATTTGCAAATTGACCAAGCACCTAAAATTGGGGTAGATGAAAACTGGCCCTATGGTTTATTTGGCGATAAGCATCAGCAATTTAAAGCATTATTAATTCATCTGTCCGAGTTTTTACATCAGCATGCCGAATATACCCATATTCAGCAAATGGATGTATTGCAACGTAAAAATTTGGTGGAACTCTGGCTACAATTTATTGAGCTACAAGCCAGCAATAAAATTAGTCCTTTTTTATTTAAACTGGCGGTTAAGCGTCCTGTTTTGCAACGTTATATTTTACCTACGCAACGCCTAGATTATTTACGTTGGTATATCGACAATTATTTACACCATCAAGAAGATTATCGCGAAGCATTGAGTCAGCTCAGTTGCCCAACCCTGTTTTTTACAGGTGCACAATCAACCCTCTATGCAGCCGAGGGGCAACGCCAAGTGATGGAGCGTATGCCAAATGCTAAACAGGTATTATTTCACCAGTCGGGGCATACGCCTTTATTAACTGAGCCACTGAAATTCAGTCAGGAAATTGCCCAGTTTTTAAAGCTAAATCCCTAAAGTTAAATCAGTGGAAAATGTATTGCGACATTTTCCACCGCAGTTTCTCTCCACCATACGTCTTAATTTGCAAAAGCGGCTATACCTGTTTGCGCACGACCTAAAATTAGAGCATGCACATCATGCGTTCCTTCATAGGTATTCACCACTTCCAAGTTGACCAAATGCCGTGCTACGCCATATTCATCGCTAATACCATTACCACCTAACATATCACGCGCCATCCGTGCAATCTCCAACGCTTTACCACAGTTGTTACGCTTAATCAGTGATGTTCCTTCAAGTGAAGCAATGCCTTCATCTTTCATACGACCAAAACGCAGTGCAATCTGTAAACCCAGCGCAATTTCAGTTTGCATATCGGCAAGTTTCTTTTGAATTAGTTGATTAGCCGCCAAAGGACGCCCAAACTGGATCCGATCCATTGTGTATTGATGTGCAGTATGCCAACAGAATTCAGCCGCCCCCATAGCACCCCATGCAATACCATAACGTGCACTGTTCAAACAGGTGAATGGCCCTTTTAAACCACGTACGTGTGGTAAAAGATTCTCTTCAGGTACAAATACATCATCCATGACAATTTCACCGGTAATTGAGGCACGCAAACCGACTTTGCCATGAATGGTCGGAGTTGAAAGCCCCTGCCAACCTTTTTCCAAAATAAAGCCACGAATATCGCCCACCTGCCCATCTGCAGACACTTCTTTTGCCCACACCACAAATACATTGGCAATTGGGCTGTTGGTAATCCACATTTTTGCACCCTGCAAACGGTAACCCCCTGCGACTTTATGGGCACGGCTATTCATGCTGCCTGGGTCAGAGCCAAAATCGGGTTCAGTCAAACCAAAACAACCGACCCATTCCCCCGATGCCAATTTAGGTAAATATTTTTGCTTTTGTGCTTCACTACCAAATTCATATATCGGCACCATCACCAAAGAACTTTGCACACTTGCCATAGAGCGATAGCCTGAATCGACCCGCTCTATTTCTCTTGAAATTAGGCCGTAACTGACATAACTTAAACCTGCTCCACCATATTGTTCAGGAATGGTGGGGCCTAACAAGCCAAGCTCTCCCATTTCACGAAATATTGTGCGATCTACTGTTTCATGTCTGAACTGATCACGCACACGTGGTAGTAATTTCTCCTGACAATACGCATAGGCACTGTCACGAATCATACGCTCGGTTTCTGTCAGTTGTTGCTCCAATAAAAATGGATCTTTCCAGTCAAAATTTATTTTCATGTTATGGCTTGTTGGCGTGTGATTAGACGGTGAATTCTGTTGTGACATGGCATCCTCTGCGCATTATTTTGTTCAAACATGGCTCATCCCTATTTTAATCTTGTATTGCGTAAAATGGTCTGAGCAATACGTTATGTTCTAACATTAAAATGCAGTAATGAGAAGAAAAATGAACCAGTATTCACTTATTAAGAAAAATTCAAGTTAATCCTGCTTTAAATATTTAGATACTTAAAACTCGTAAAAAATAAGTGCTGGATTTGTGTTTCTATTTTGAGAACTTATACTCAATTCAAATAGTCCATCATGAGAATAAAACATGCGTAAATTAGTGGTCTTTTCGGGTGCAGGTATGAGTGCTGAAAGCGGGATCAATACTTTTAGAGATAGTGATGGCTTATGGGAAAAACACCGTGTTGAAGATGTAGCTAGTCCAGAGGCGTGGGCTAAAAATCCTGCATTGGTGCAGCGCTTTTACAACGAAAGACGCAAGAACATTCTTGATGCGCAGCCCAATTTAGCACATCAGTTAATTGCTGAACTTGAAGATGATTTTGATGTGCAAGTGATCACACAAAATATTGATGATTTGCATGAACGTGCAGGCAGTTCGGAAGTTTTACATTTGCATGGCAATATCCGCTTGGCTAAAAGTTCTGGACCAAGCGCACAATACACCACCGAATTTTTACCGATACAAGGTGACTCGCTGGATTTAGAACGTGATATTTGCCCGCAAGGCTACCCTTTACGTCCACACGTAGTTTGGTTTGGTGAAGCTGTTCCTGCGTATGGAGACGCGATTGATCTAGTTCAAGATGCTGATATTTTTATTGTGATTGGCACCAGTCTAGTGGTTTACCCTGTTGCAGGTTTGGTGCATGAAATTCCAAAGAATTGTCAGGCTTATTATATTGACCCTAAAGCTATGCAAGCCAAGCTTCCTGTACAATTTCAGCGTATCGCACTCACAGCAACAGAAGGTATGCAGCAGTTATTTAAACAATTACAGCAAAACTAAAGTAATTACACCATTTGAAATTTAATCTGTGCTAGATGTCAAAAATTTGCTCAGGCTATTTCTGACATCTGATGCATCATTTTTACAATAGTTTTAGGTATCTCATTAAAACTTTGTTACCATCACTTTTTCTCTGTGTTTGTGATGTTTACTGCATATGACCTCATCTTATCAGCAACAGCTTGATGCAAAAGTTGCCCGTATTTCTGCCCAATTTGCCGAATTTGAACCGCCTGCTTTACAAGTATTTGCATCACCTGAACAGCACTACCGTATGCGTGCAGAATTCCGAATTTGGCACACAGAAGATGACCTGTTTTATGCCATGTTTGAACGCAGTGAAGATAAACAAAAAAATGTGATTCGCATTGATGAGTTTCCAATTGCAGATCGCAGCATTAACGTATTGATGCCCAAACTTTTGGCTGCAATTAAAGCCAATCCCGCATTATCTACCCGTTTATTTGAGGTGCATTTTTTAGCAACCTTAAGTGGTGAAATGCTGGTGTCATTGCTTTACCACCGTAAACTCGAACAAGATTGGGAACTTGCCGCAAAAGACCTTGCAGCTGAATTAAATATTAAATTGATTGGCCGTAGTCGTGGGCAAAAGTTTGTACTGTCGGATGAATACGTGGTTGAACAGTTACAGGTTTTTGATCGGGCTTATACTTATAAACAAATTGAAAGTAGTTTTACCCAACCCAATGCACAGGTTTGCCAAAAAATGTTGGAATGGGCATGCACGGTAGCCGAGCATTCAGAACAAGATTTACTGGAACTGTACTGTGGTAACGGCAACTTTACCCTGCCATTATCAACTCGTTTTCATCGTGTGTTAGCAACTGAACTGGCAAAATCATCTGTATATGCAGCACAATGGAATATTGAGCAAAACCAGATTGAGAATATTCAGGTTGCACGTTTGTCTGCTGAGGAATTTACCCAAGCCTATAATGGCGAACGTGAATTCCGCCGTTTGCAAGAAGCTGAAATTGAAATCTCAAGTTATGATTTTGATACAGTCTTTGTCGATCCACCACGTGCAGGTATAGATGATGCGACCTTAAAATTATTACAGCGATTTAAGCGTATTATTTATATTTCATGTAATCCTGACACTTTGCATGACAATTTAAAAACCTTGTGTCAAAGCCATAAAGTGACCCAATTTGCACTGTTTGATCAGTTCCCATACACCCACCATGTTGAATCTGGGGTTTTACTGGAAAAGATTTAAACAATTTGTTGCAATATTCACCCATATTTACAAGATGAGTTTTCTTAGCTTTGCAAATATAACGATGTAAATGAATCAGTTAAAGAATTACAAGCACTTTAACTGTCATAATTTCGTTAAGAAAATGCAATATCATCGAAAATTCTGCAAGTCGTTTGCTGCTTTTATCACTTAGGTCGACTTGATTTATTTTTTATATTGGCTATATTTCGATCTATGTTAGGTTGTGAATGAAGGCTCTATGAGTTTTTGGCAAAAGTTGTTCTCTGCAGAACAGCAAAACGAGCATAAAAATCAAATTGCTTGTGTTGAAAATGATTGCTCTTGCAAGACGAATGAACAACTTCTCGACGCTTTAACTAAAGCGACCGATGAAGATGTGATTATCGGAATTAAGAAGGTTCTCGCATCGCGAGGTTTTAGCCGCAAAGAGTTGAATGAACTCCAGCATCTACCATTCCAGTAATGGAATATGACAAAAAGGCATTTAGTTTAACTAAGTGCCTTTTTTAATACCAAAACTTCATTACTAAAAATCAATCTGCCAAATAGTTTTGTAGCGCACGCTATGCGCTAGCTTGCATAAAAATTCCATTCAGCTTAATTCTAGCCAATCTTATTTTCATAATCCTGCGGTAGTATTTCTAAAAATAAACGACACACTGCCATTCATCAATAATTCTAATTCAGAGCATCACACCATGAAAAAAACTAAACTTGCCTGTCTTGTACTCATATCGCTCAGTGTCAGCGCATGCAGCCCAATGCCTAAAGAATGTGCCGAGACTTGGGAGAAAATGGAAAGTTTTGCTAAAAAAATGGATATTTCAGATGAACAACTCAAACAGCAAAAAAAGCAATTTGAAGATGAAGTCAAAAATATGAAGGCTGATGAGGCTACCAAAATTTGTAGCATGCAGAACACTGCTTTAAGCTTCATTCCTCAATAGCATGAGAGCGTTAAAGCGCTCGTTCTAAACATCATGCCCCACAAGCGGTTGAATCGATATAGGCAAATATAGGCCCCAAGTCACGGTGTATAGCAACCTGACGCTGTAATTGTGGAATGTATGCTGTAGAAATAGAACCATCTAAATACAAAGCATTTGGAGTTTTCAGTTGGTCTTTAAAAAATCTAGCAAATTGATAAAAAGTCACAGGTGTATTGCTTATGACAAAATACAAATGCTGGTTTTTAAGACCTACCCCATTTCTAATTTTGTACGACTGACTGTCTGCAAGAAAACGTGAATTTAACTGATTGTTGATAACCAACATAGGCCCCGATTGGGTAGCATAACTTGCTGCAAAGTTTTGATCTGCATATTGCTGGGTCGTACCCAAGAAAATTTGCTGCTGATTCCAAGCCAATACACCATTTGGCTGAATCAAAAAATTCCCCCAACCTTGCTGCTGCCTGTTTAATTTCTGAATTTGTCGTCCTTGCTCAATATACAGACCCACAGGGCGATAATTATGATGAAACATGCCTGCATTCATCGCAAATTGTAATTTCTCACAGAATGCTAAAGCCTGTTGCAGCTGTGAGATTTGCTTAAACGGTTTTGCATTTAGCTCATTCAGATATAAGCGCAAATGCTGCAAATGACTAATCTCAACGACATCTACATCAATATGCGCATCTTTTACAGTCCATGCACGTATCCCTGCTTGTGCGACAGTACTAAGCAGCAGACTACTCAGTATCAAGCAGCAAAATATATTTTTCATTCTACTAGCTCCTGCCATAGCTATGTTACAAATTGTGCATATATCTGAATGGGTTATCGCATATTTACCTCAGACACAGTACACTATAAACCCTCTTCTTATTTCTTTACTCATGTTACTTTATTGGTCAAACGTACAATGCTCAAGCAGAAAACACGATTTCCTTTAGGGGCACATTTAATTGTGAAACACTTCGGCTATAGCCATCATGGTATCTATGCTGGACGTGGGCGCGTGATTCATTATTCGGGTTTTGCACATCTTTTCAAAAAACACCCGATTGAAATGACCAGTATTGAAAAGTTTAGCCACGGTAAAGAAATTAAAGTACAAAGCTACCATGCAGCCAAATATAAAGGGCGTAAAGTGGTACGTCGTATGCGTTCCAGAATGCATGAAAATAACTATCATCTAATTATCAATAACTGCGAACACTTATGTACCTGGGCCATTACAGGTGTAGAAAGCAGCCCTCAAGTGTTTAAGATGATGGATCGTTTAACCACGATTGGATATGTCAGTTCACTGATGAGCTACATGAACAGTATGCTGCTCACGCTCACTACCACTTGCTTTGCACTGGTTCTGTATATTAAGAAAAAACTGCGTGATAAAGCTAAAATGCAGTTACCACAAATACTGATGAAGCAGGAACAGCATAAAAACCGCTAAGTGCTTATCTTTCCAAATCGCTATTTTATGATGCTTAACACAAGTCCCAAATCTATTCGATTTCCTGCTATAAAAAAGCCCAACTTGGATTAACAAAGCTGGGCTTTTACAACATTTACTAAAATTAGAAATGTAGCTTATTTTCCAGGTTTAAAGCTGTCTTTTAAGTCTAAAATACGGTTAAACACTGGTTTTTCAGCACTGTGATCATACTGATCTGCAACGAAGTAACCTTCGCGTTCAAACTGGAAACGATCTTCAGGTTGTGCTGTTGCCAAAGCAGGCTCAACAATGGCTTGAACCACGGTTAATGACTCAGGGTTTAAATTCGCCAAGAAATCATCGCCCACTTCTGGATCAGATTCGGTGAACAAGCGATCATATAAACGGACTTCTGCTGCTACACCTTTCGTTGCAGATACCCAGTGAATCACGCCTTTCACTTTACGTCCCTCTGGGTTTTTACCCAAAGTTTTTGGGTCAATTGAACATTTCAGTTCAATCACTTCACCGCTGGCATCTTTAATCACTTCATCACATTTAATCACATAGGCATGGCGTAAACGCACTTCACCTTCTGGCACTAAACG
The DNA here is from genome assembly GCF_048537555.1 of Acinetobacter sp. A2. Classification (NCBI taxonomy): domain Bacteria; kingdom Pseudomonadati; phylum Pseudomonadota; class Gammaproteobacteria; order Moraxellales; family Moraxellaceae; genus Acinetobacter; species Acinetobacter sp. A2. The sequence goes on along the minus strand of NZ_CP183239.1, from coordinate 1,257,018 downwards.
TTTAAAGCCTTTAGGCGGCACTTCTTCAAAGTCTTTACGATCAATGTAAATTTCTGATGTTAAAGGAATCGTACGCTCACCCATATCTACATTTGGATGACGTGCATGGACCAAATCTAGTGCTTCAGGCAAATTGGTCAAAGTCACTTTAAGTGGATTTAACACCGCCATGCCACGTGCTGCGGTATTTTCCAAAGACTGACGGATACAGTATTCAAGCATTGCCACATCCACAATACCATCTGACTTAGATACGCCCACACGCTTACAGAAATCACGCAAACCTTCTGGAGTAAAACCACGACGACGCATACCCACTACTGTTGGCATACGTGGGTCATCCCAACCATTTACAAAACCACCTTCAACCAATTTACGCAATTTACGCTTTGAGGTGATGGTGTAATCGATGTTCAAACGGCTAGATTCATACTGATGCGGTACAGCCTCAGATTTCACTTTTTCCACCACCCAATCATAGAATGGACGATGGTCTTGGAACTCTAAAGTACACAATGAATGGGTAATGCCTTCAATAGCATCGGATAATGGATGCGCATAGTCATACATTGGGTACACTTTCCATTTATCGCCCGTTTGGTGATGCGATGAATGTAAAACACGATACAAAATCGGGTCACGCATGTGTACGTTTGGAGAGGCCATATCAATTTTGGCACGGAGTACTGCCTGACCTTCACCCAATTCGCCATTGCGCATTTTTTCAAATAAAGCCAAGTTCTCTGCCACAGAGGTATCACGGTATGGCGAGTTCTTGCCTGACTCTACAAAAGAACCACGGTTTAGCTTAATTTCATCTGGAGTTTGCAAATCGACATAGGCATCGCCTTGTTCAATCAACTGAACAGCCCAAGCATATAATTGATCAAAATAGCTTGAGGCGTAGCGTGGCTCGCCATTCCATTCAAAACCAAGCCATTTCACATCATTGGCAATACCATCTACATATTCTTGTTCTTCTGCATCTGGGTTGGTGTCGTCAAAACGTAAGTTACACACCCCTTGATATTCTTGTGCGATACCAAAGTTCAAGCAAATAGCTTTCACGTGACCAATATGCAAATAACCATTCGGCTCAGGCGGAAAACGTGTCACAACCTGTTGAGTGCGACCAGCCGCAATATCATCGGTAATGACTTGACGTATAAAGTCCAAGCCCGGCTGTTGTTCTTGCTGCACAGCATCGACAGAGGCATTTGAACTTGGTGTCGGGGTGTTTGGCAGAGATGCAACAACATCATTTGGCTTCATAGCAATAAAATCACTTCTAAAATAAAATTGAATTAACTGGGTTGCAAAAACTTCATCAGTGAAGCATTCATCACCCATTGGAACGCTTTTCCTTGTTTTTAACAAAGAAAATAACGTTTTTACTTGCCTTGTAGTTTACAGTTTGCTTATGCTTCTCTCAACCAAAAAACCCATGGCATTCGTGTCCATGTTTAGGAGATTACACAATGAGTTTTCCTCAAGTCGAATTAAACACCAATAAAGGTCGTATTGTTTTAGAATTGAATGCTGAAAAAGCACCAATTACAGTTGCTAACTTCTTAGAATACGTTCGTGATGGTTTTTATGACGGCGTAATTTTCCACCGTGTTATTGATGGTTTCATGATCCAAGGCGGTGGCATGGATGAGAACTTCAAAGAAAAAGCAACACGTGATGCAATTGAAAACGAAGCAGACAACGGCTTAAGCAACGATGTTGGCACAATTGCAATGGCGCGTACTCAAGCACCTCACTCTGCTTCTGCGCAATTCTTTATTAACGTTAAAAACAACTCGTTCTTAAACCACACCGGCAAAACTGCACAAGGTTGGGGCTATGCCGTATTTGGTAAAGTGGTTGAAGGCATGGACGTTGTAGATGCGATCAAAGGCGTGCGTACAGGTAACCGTGGCTACCATGCAGATGTTCCACTAGAAAATGTTGTGATTGAATCTGCAAAAATCATTTCTGAATAAACGTCTTCTCTGCTTTGTGCATCTGTTTTAAAGCATCACTTTAAAATAGCAGCATCGGCACAGCCCCTCCTGTTAGATGGGGCTGATAAGAGTACGAAAAGGAAAAGATAGTGACTTATTTGTTTATCGCAGATTTACACTTGTCACCTGATCACCCTCGACTAGTTCGGGGGTTTTTAGATTTGCTGCATGCTTATGAGCATAAAAACACCCAGCTTTACATATTGGGTGACTGGTTTAATGCATGGATTGGCGATGATTACACCGCGACATGGTTAGATGAAATCATTGTGCAGTTAAAACAATTCACCCATGCAGGTAATCAAATTTATTTTATTGTGGGCAATCGTGATTTTGCCTTAGGACAAAAATTCCTAGATCAGTTTTCTGGGCAACTCCTGCCCGATGTACACACCCTTCAAATTGGCTCACACTATATACGTATAGAACATGGCGATGCACTGTGTACCGATGATGTGTCCTATCAAAAATTCCGTAAAATTATTCGTAATCCCATCATTTTAGGCATCTTAAAGAAAACTCCGCTCGCTTTTCGGCAAAAGCTTGCACAAGGTTTCCGTAAAAAAAGCCAACAGGCCAATCAAGTCAAAAGTTATGACGTTATGGATGTAAATGCTGATGCCGTTGCACAAGCCTTACAAGATGCCGATGTGTTAATTCATGGGCATACACATCGCCCAAACATTCATAACGAACATGGTAAACCCAGAATTGTGTTGGGTGACTGGCGCAAAGATGCGGCACAGATTTTAGAAATTGAACCCTCTCAAGAATTACAAGATTGGCAACTCAGCACGTGGAAATATTAATTCCAATATCCCCATTACATACAAGTCATTTATACAAAGGGAAATTTGCTTCGAATTAATAGCCGCCTTCAGACTGAATGACTTCCGCATCCGCTTTATATTTAGCCAGTAATTCACGCAATGAATTCATCAATACGCTGGTATCTACCCCAACTGCCACGAATTCTGTGCCTAAATCCAAATATTTTTGAGTCACTTCATGCTGGGTCGATAAAATACCTGCCGCTTTACCTGCTGCGCGAATCCGCTGAATTGCATCTACCACAGCAGCTTGTACTTCTGGGTGGTTCGGATTACCTTCATAGCCCATAGTGGCTGATAAATCGACCGCACCAATAAATACACCGTCGATGCCCTCTATGTTTAAAATATCATCCAGATTTTCTAAACCAGTCACTGATTCAATCTGAATCAATAAACAAATATTTTCATGTGCTGTTGCATAATAATTTGGAATACTGTTCCAGCGCGTTGCGCGTGCTAAAGCTGCACCTACGCCTCGTACTCCTTCTGGTGGATAGCGTACTGCTTTTACCATCAATTCGGCTTGTTCAACGGTTTCGACCATTGGAATTAATAAAGTTTGTGCGCCAATATCTAACAATTGTTTAATCAGTTGCACACTGCCTATAGGCGGGCGTACCACCGCTTGTGATGGATAAGCAGCGATACTTTGCAATTGTGACAAGGTGGTTCTTAAATCACTTGGTGCATGTTCACCATCAATTAATAGCCAGTCATAGCCTGCATTGGCGGCAATTTCAGTGCCGTAAGCATCTGCCAACCCCACCCATAAACCAATTTGCTGCTGGGTTTTCAGTTTACGCTTAAAATAATTGATATATTCCATCCATACACCTTCGGGATGCACCATTTGCAACTTTATATTTAACGCCTATTTGCAATAAACAACCAATAGCAAAAACGTCTAGCATGATTAAATTTAACACTAAGTTTAAATCGCTTGATTGCACACCTCTCCGCTTTATAGCACATAAATACGGCATGGGTTCGTTCCGCTCACCTGCTCTGGCATGTTAAGATTTTTAACTAAACCTGCCAGAACAAATTACCTTTGAATGGAGATGATTCATGGATTTATTAAATATTGCTCAAACTCGCTACACAACCAAAGCGTATGATGCGAGTCGCAGTATTCCTGCAGCACAATTTGAGCGTTTATTAGAAATTCTGCGTTTAGCGCCATCTTCAATTAATATTCAACCATGGCATTTTTTTATTGCAGATCATGCTGATGCCAAACAACGCATTGCCAAAGCCTTAGTCGGTAAATACGCTTATAACGCACCAAAAGTACTGGATTCATCCCACACCATTTTATTTTGTACTAAAGCCGACATTAGCGACCTGCATCTTGAAAATTTATTGAATCAGGATGCTGCTAGTGGACGTTTTAAAGATGAAACAGCCAAACAAGGTCAAAAAGACAGTCGCACAGGTTATGTCGATTACTACCGCAATGAAAAAGGCGATATTCAACGCTGGGCTGAAAACCAAACGTTTATTGCACTTGGGCAAATGCTTTTGGCTGCAGGCGTTGAAGGTATTGATGCCACACCAATTGGTGGTTTTGATGAAGCAATTTTAACGCAAGAACTGCAACTGGCTGAACAAGGACTGATTCCTTCAGTTTTACTATGCTTGGGCTATCGTAGTGAACAAGATTTTAATGCCAAGCTACCTAAATCACGCCTAGATAAAACAGAGATTTTCACGCAACTGTAAAATAAAAATGCGATAACGCTAGGGACAAAATTTGTCCCTATTTTTTGGTCTGAATTTTGCAATATCTATATAGACAGTAAGTGCTCAATCTCTATCAAAATAAAAACGAGGTGTATGATGCTTAATTTACCTGCAATGCCACTAAAACTGGAATGTAAACGCTGCAAAAAACTGTATTTACATCAAGCGATAGCCAATCATCAAACTGTATGCTGCCCAATTTGCCATAAAACGACAATGTTGCACGGTCTTGCAGAAACTGCAGATTTAGTGCGACACCCTTTCAGTTTTATATTCAGTTATTTTAAACCGTCATGGCATAAGCGAGGCAAAGTACACTAAGCACGGCAAAAATTAACCCGAGTGTGGTCGATGTTTTTAGTTTTTCTTTGAATAACAACAAACCACTGATGACTCCAAATACCACGACTAAAATATTCATGCTGGCAAAGACAAGTGCAGGACTGTCTTTGAGCAGCATGTGGGCTTTGACATACAAAGCGATATTGGCAAAATTCAGTGCACCTAAAATTAGACCTGCACTGATATTACGCACATTGCCAATAGTTTTCTCGTGCAGCAAAATATAACCAACAGATAAAACAAATGCGCAGATAAACATCAGATTCAGGGTTACTGCAAACTGAAGCCCCAAGCCTGTGGTGTATTTAAGCAACACATCTATTAAAGCATAGCCTACCCAGACACAAGCCAAGTATAAAATACCCTGTAATGCTTTAGAGGACTGCCCTGCAGCACGATGTGAATATAAAATACATAAGACGGCAACAATGCCTAATGCTATGCCAGCAAGTTTTAATTGAGTAAATTTTTCCTGAAAAACAAAATATGCCGCAGCCAAAGACAGCACCACAGACAAACGCTGTGCAATTTCTGTTTTTAAAATTCCAGCACTGTCTAAAGACTTGGCTAGGGCTAAAAACACGCTAGGCAGTAGCACACCTAAACTAAGAATGAGCAGCCATGGTGTTTGCTGTATTGAAATATGAACTAAATTGGGTTTAAACCAATAGAAACACAAAATACTGGCACTGACATAATTCCAAGTAATCATTTGCATGGGTCTAAAGCCCTGTGTTTTGCAAACTTTCAGTAAAATAGACACCAGTACACTACAAAAAGCAGCGGCAATAATCAGTTCCATGACACGCTCGAATATTGGTTTTCAATCATTGTTTTTGTTCTTTATTCAGTTTGCTATTGCATCAGTAAAAAGCCCACAATTGTTGTGGGCTTTTATATTCTTAATGAAAATTAAGCATTATTTGTAGCGTTCAACCATTTTCTCTAAAGAAATTGGGCGAATTTTATCTGCATTGCCTGCAGTACCAAATGCTTCATAACGGTCGATACAAATTTGTTTCATTGCATCTACAGTTTTGGCAAAGAATTTACGTGGGTCAAATTCGCTTGGCTGTTCTGCCATCATACGGCGCATTGCACCTGTAGACGCTAAACGCAAATCTGTGTCGATGTTGATTTTACGCACACCATGTTTGATGGCTTCAACCAATTGCTCAACAGGTACACCATAAGTTTCTTTGATGTCGCCGCCATACTGGTTAATTACAGCCAACCATTCTTGTGGCACAGAACTAGAACCATGCATTACAAGGTGTGTATTTGGCAATGCTGCATGAATTTCTTTAATGCGGTCAATTGCAAGAATATCGCCTGTAGGTGGACGAGTAAACTTGTACGCACCGTGAGAAGTACCCACTGCAATTGCCAAAGCATCTACATTGGTATCTGCCACAAAGCTACGCGCTTCTTCAACAGAGGTTAACAATTGAGAATGGTCAAGTACACCTTCTGCACCTACACCATCTTCTTCACCTGCCATACCTGTTTCTAGGCTACCCAAGCAACCAATTTCACCTTCAACTGACACACCACATGCATGCGCCATTTGAACCGTACGACGAGTCACTTCTACGTTGTATTCATACGATGTTGGTGTTTTACCATCTTCACCAAGCGAACCGTCCATCATGACTGATGAAAAACCAAGTTGAATTGAACGTTGACATACGTCAGGGCTAGTACCATGGTCTTGGTGCATAACCACTGGAATATGTGGCCATTCTTCAATTGCAGCCAAAATCAGGTGACGCAAGAAAGGTGCACCTGCATATTTACGCGCACCTGCAGAAGCTTGAACAATGACAGGTGAGTTTGTTGCATCTGCGGCTAACATAATTGCGCGCATTTGTTCTAAGTTGTTGACGTTAAACGCTGGAACGCCGTATGCATGTTCGCCGGCATGATCCAAGAGCTGGCGCAATGAAATAAGAGCCATAATATCCTCCCAAATAATGCTGGTTATTCTACCCTGTGATTTGTTTCAATTCAGCAACAAATCATCTTTTTCAAAAAAAAATCCCTGCATAGCAGGGACTTTTAAACAAATTACAACAATTCTTTATTTTTCAGCACTTATTGCGCTTCAGAAGCAGCAACTTCTGTGTCTGCAGTCGCAGCATCAGCAGGTGCATTTGCAACGTCTTCAGGAATATCAGTGTTGCCTTCATCCATAACAGGTTGGTCAATCGCATCAATTGCTACTTGTTGTTCTGGGGTTACTTGTGCGTTATCTACAACTGCAGAAGATGCATCAGTTTCAGTCGCAGGTGCACTTTCTTTTTTTGCACAAGCAGTCAAGGCTAAAGATGCAGCGATTAAAGCAGCAAGTGTTAGTTTTTGAATCATCATTATTTCCTACAGTTAGGTCATTCATTAAGACTAATTTTATTGCATATTTATGACATTTTTATGACTGTGCTATGACCCACAATAAAAAAGGTTGACCGAAGTCAACCTTTTGTGCAGTTTTGTTGAATAATCAACAATTAAGCACGTTCTAATAAAACCGCAACTGCAGGTAAGGTTTTACCTTCTACAAATTCAAGGAAAGCACCACCACCTGTAGAGATATAACCAATTTTGTCTGCAACTTCGTACTTGTCAATCGCAGCGAGCGTGTCACCACCACCTGCAATCGAGAAACCTGCAGATTCAGCAATTGCCAATGAAAGTGCTTTGGTTCCTTCACCAAATTGATCTACTTCAAATACGCCCACTGGACCATTCCAAAGAATTGTTTTTGAAGTTTTTAAAATTTCTGCAAATGCTTTCGCTGTTTCAGGACCAACATCCAAAATCATGTCGTTGTCAGCAACATCTTCAACTTTTTTTACAGTGGCTTTCGCTTGAGCCAATGAGCCTAAGAAATCTTCAAAGTTGATTTCAGACGCATCAGCAACCACAACATCGGTTGGTAATGGTACTGAAACTTTTGCAGCAATTGCTTTTGCAGTGTCAATCAAATCATTTTCGCATAATGATTTGCCCACGTTATAGCCTGCTGCAGCTAAGAAGGTATTGGCAATACCGCCACCTACAATAAGTTGATCACAAATATCAGACAATGATGTCAATACATCTAACTTAGTCGATACTTTAGAACCTGCAACAATTGCCACCATTGGTTTTTCAGGTGTTTTTAAAGCACGACCTAGTGCATCCAATTCAGCGGCAAGCAATGGGCCTGCTGCTGCAACTGGTGCTAAACGTGCTACGCCTTCGGTTGATGCTTCTGCACGGTGTGCCGTACCAAAAGCATCCATCACAAATACGTCACACAATGCTGCATATTTTGCTGCAAGCTCAGGGTTGTTTTTCTTTTCACCGTGGTTAAAACGGCAGTTTTCTAATAAAACCACTTGACCCGGTGCAACTTCCACACCCTCTAAATAGTCAGTGATGAGTTGGACATCTTGACCCAAAGCTTGGGTTAAATACGCAGCCACAGGCGCTAAAGATTGTTCAGCTTTTGGCTCACCTTCAACGGGACGACCTAAGTGAGAATACACCATCACTGCCGCACCTTTGGCAACAGCAGCTTGAATCGTTGGCAATGCCGCACGTAAACGTGCATCGCTGGTAATCACACCATTTTTAACAGGGACGTTTAAATCTTCACGAATAAGGACACGCTTACCTGCTAAATCGAGGTCAGTCATACGCTGAAAGTTCATGTATAGCTCACTTTATTGATATCAAAACGCCACGATTTTAAATGATTATGCAGAAAAAGGTTAGCAACTTTTGTAGAATTGCTGTTTAAAGCAAAAGTTTTGATTATGATAGAGAAAAGCCACCATCTTTCTCGCACTTATGTCTATCCATCCTGATCCGAATATCAATCGTTTAAACGTTTTGGGCGAACCTCTCGCCAGTTGTTGTTTTGACCCTATTACCGGGTATTTCCGTAACGGTTTTTGCCATACCGCCCCAACCGATTTAGGTCAGCACACCGTTTGTGCACAAATGACTTCGGAATTTTTAAATTTCTCGCAAAAAATTGGCAATGATTTAATCACGCCAGTACCCGAAGTTGGCTTTAATGGCTTACAACCAGGTGATTTCTGGTGCATTTGTGTCACCCGTTGGGTTGAAGCCTATCAGGCAGGTCAGGCACCACCGATTAAAATTCAAGCCTGTCATCAATCAGTATTGTCTTATGTGCCCTTAGATATCTTGATGGACTATGCGGTGTAATGATCTGATGCAACATCCTCAAATTATTTTGGCTTCTGGCAGTCAAACTCGGAAACAATTGCTGGATCGCTTGCATTTAGCGTATACATCTATCTCCCCAGATATTGATGAATCAGCATGCGGTGAAACTCATGCCGATGATTTAGCACGACGTTTGGCTTTTGAAAAAGCGCGCTGTATTGCGCTGCAACATCCTGATGCAATAGTAATAGGTTCAGACCAAGTCGCATGGCGTGAGCATGCACCACATATTTTTATCGGTAAACCACTTACTACAGAAAATGCTATTCAGCAATTACACGCCAATTCAGGTCAAACCGTGTATTTCAGTACGGCACTCAGTGTACAGCAGTTATCTACAGGCTTTGTACAAACAATTGTAGAGCATTACACCGTCAAATTTCGCAACTTAACTAATGCTGAAATTGCACGATATGTTGCTCTCGAGCAACCACTGCAATGCGCAGGCAGTTTTAAATGTGAAGGTTTGGGTATTAGCTTGTTTGAAGCTATGCAAGGCAATGATCAGACCACGTTGATGGGACTACCTCTGATTCAACTGTGTCGTATTTTAAGAATGCTGAATATTCAAGTCCCCTAATGTTGACTCATTTGAATCTGCATATCAGCTAGAAATCATCTTGCCCTTTCAAGCGACAAAATAGACAATATCAAGATTCTCTATACTCAGACCTGCTTAGGCTATTTTATGTCGCAACCTTTAGATGTTTTAGGCGGAATTACTGCAGAACAATTCCTAAGTGAATATTGGCAAAAAAAACCATTATTGGTACGCAACGCACTCCCAGAAATTGCAAACCTGCTTGAACCTAGTGACGTCATGGAGCTGGCACTGGAAGAAGATGTCACTGCCCGTTTAATTAAACAAAAAGACAAAGACCCAAATCAGTGGAGTGTAAAATCATCGCCGCTGATTAAAGGTGATTTTCAAAAAATGCCAAAACTTTGGACACTGTTGGTACAGGCAGTCGATCATTATTCTTTTGACTTGGCAGAACTTTGGAAAAAATTCCCTTTTATACCGCAATGGCGACGTGATGACATTATGGTGTCTTATGCCCCTAAAAGTGGTTCTGTAGGTCAGCATTTTGATTTTTATGACGTCTTTTTACTACAAGGTTATGGTCACCGTCGTTGGCAGCTTGGGCAAATGTGTGATGCAGAAACTGAGTTTGTAGCAGGACAACCGCTCAAATTATTGCCTGAAATGCAGGTTAATTTTGATGAAGTACTTGCACCGGGTGATTTACTTTATGTTCCACCTGGTTTGGCGCATTATGGTGTAGCTGAAGATGATTGCCTGACTTTCTCATTTGGCTTCCGCATGCCAAATATCAGTGAAATGATGGATCGTGTGAGTGATAAATTCTCTGCCGATGAAATGTTACGTACTCCGCTACATGACATCGTTCGAGAACAAAGCACCCAGATTGGTGAAATGACCGCAGCAGAACTGGATTATTTGAAAGCAGAATTATGGGCACGCTTGCAAAATTCATCAGTTTTGGATGATGCAATTTTAAGTTTAATGTCTGAACCTAAATACCCAGAAAATATACCTGAAGTTGATGAAATGGGTGTAGGAGACTTAGAAGAAGCGCTTGATCAGGGTTATCAGATTATGCTTGAGCCCGCCTCTCGTCTGCTTTATACAGCACAAGACGGTCAAATTCTGTTTTGGGCCAATGGCGAGGCAATTTGTGTCGCAGATACATCGATCAACACGCTACAAAAAATAGCGAATGGTGAGCGTGTCTTGCTTGATGAAAACCTGTACGACCCAGATATTTTGGAAGATTTAGTACAACTCTTGAACGATTCCGTGTTAATGCTGCTTCCAGCAGAAGAAGCTTAAACGGCTCTATCCATACATAGCATAGACTCTAAGATGATTCATTCATCTTAGAGTTGGCTTCATCAAAGTATAAGATGGCTTGAATTAATGTATAGCCTGGGGTTGAACTCAGTTTTAACTGCCCACCAACCCGTTCTAAACGCATTTTCATGCTGCGCATACCGATACTCATGCCTTGCTCCAACACACTATTGGCTTCAAAACCAACCCCATCATCCTGAATTTTGAGCAACAACTGATTCGGTTGCATAAATTGCATCGAAACAGCTACGTTTTTTGCCTGACTATGTTTAATCACATTGGTTAAGCTTTCTTCAAGCACTCGCATTAAAGTCAGACACTGTAAAGCATTCGGTTCAATGAGCCATTCATTCGGAAAATCCCATCTAGAGTGAATATCCATTTCATCCATTAACTGACTAAAACGGTGCCGTACAGGTGCAACCCAGACTTTCGGATTTTCAGGCACTTTTGAACCAATTGAAGAGCCACTATCAATAATTTGACGTAAATCATCACGCAATAATTTCAACATCGATAAAAATTGCTGATTACTCATTTCATCTTCATTTTGATCTACCAAAATCATTGATCGAACCAAAGATGCCCCGAGTCCATCGTGTAAATCATGTGATAAATGAATACGCTCCTGTAAACGTACGTTCTCCAATTCTAAATAGTGCTTTTCCGACATACTGCGTTTTAAGTCTTCACTGACTTCAAAAACCCGAAACTCCAAATCTTGATTAAATTTTTCAATTTTTTGAATATTTCTTTTTAAACGCATACCAAGAATCAGCGCAATGAATAAAGTGATTACTGGTGAGGTATAAGGCGATAATGGCTGATATAAACTCGCAGTTTCAGCATTTCCTAAACGGACAACATCGACACAGGCAAATAAACCAATTAAGGTTAAACAAAAAATCAATAAATATAATTCTGTTTTTTGAGTTTTATAACTGAGATAAGCCAAGTAAAAATAAACCACAACCAATAATGATGCATAGCTTAAGAAAACAGTCCCTAAGACAATTTTTGCATAATCCAGTGGTGTGAAAAATATACCGACAATCACCGCAATACTAAATACAAATAAACTCTCTTCAAGCACAGGAAAACGCCGATCTGCAAACCTGAGCAAATACACACTAAAACAGAGTATATACAGAATAAAGAAACTTAGATTTGCTTGAGCAGCCGCCAAAGTTGTGGGGTAAGGATAAGTTTCAGTTGTCAAAAATTGTGAAATGAAAAGTAGCCATAGCAAACAACTGAGTGCAAACCAGCCAAAACTATTATCACGGCGGATAAATAGCCAAATCACCAAACATAAAATACCTAAGGTGGCAGATAAAATGGCGTTTATTTCAAATAAAGTGCGCTTCTTCCATAGACTTTTTTGGTGATGCTTTATATTTTCATGCACGTTATTGAATGTGATTTTGCCCAAACCTGCATTTTGAAATGCATAACCATTTACATAAACTAAAATTTGATTTTTACCCGGCTTTAAGCCAGAGACAGGTAAAATCCAATAACGTGGCATATTCCAGCTTTTAGACAATGGTTCTTGTAAATGCTGACTCGCCCAAAGCAAATCTTTATTTAAGTAAACTGCCCCAGCACTATTTAAATAATCCAAAGCAAACACAATGGGTTGATTTAAACTATGCTCACGCTCACAAAACCACTCCCAATCAATTTTATACCAGACACCACCGTTATAATTTTTCCAGCGTATATCCCAAACATCGGGTAATTTGACATTTTCCCAACCAGTTTCAGGGCTTTTATTTTGTGATGCTGTTTTAGCTGAGCTAATAGAAAGCACATGCACATTACAGTGCTGATTAATTGGATAGACAATTTGCTGCGCATAGCTTTGCCACGCACAGATCAACAGGCATATTCCGAAGGCATATTTTAGCCAGCTGCGCATCATAAAATGCCTAGTGTTCTCGCAGTACTGACCGCTTTGGTGCGCTTGGTCACCGATAATTTACGGTAAATATGTTTGATATGACTTTCAACGGTATAACGTGAAACAAATAATTGTTCTGCAATTTCTCGATTACTTAAACCTTGTGCCACAAGATTTAAAATTTCAAGTTCACGTCCCGTTAATTGTTCATAATTGCTATTAAATGTTTCCGAATTATTGCTGTTTGCAGAATCATCTGAAGCAACAGCAACTTTCTTATGAGATATTTTCGATAAAATTTCCCGTGCAATAAATGGGTCAATGGGTGCTCCACCTCTTAAAATACTGCGGATGGCAATCACGATTTCTGCATCATCACGTTCTTTTAAGACATAACCTGTCGCACCTGCTTGTATTGCGGAAAACAGGCTATCTTGCGTGCTCCATGCCGATATCACCAAAATTAATGCACTTGGGTCTCTAAAATGTAATTGTTCTATTAGTTCTTTGCCATTGCCATCTGGCAAGCCTAAATCCACCAACGCCAAAACAATCGGCTGCTCTTCTATACACTTCATGGCAGCTTTAAGATTGCTGACAAAAAACAGCATGTCATCCTGATAGCCAATATCATGCAAAATTTTTCTGAGACGCGACTGAATAATAGGCTCATCTTCAACAATTAAAACCGGCACTGGTAATATCGTTTCCATTGCTGCCTTCAACCTCCCCAAAAATATAAATTCAAATATAACAATAGTTTTTCTACTAAATCCATCCCTAGAATTAAGGAGTTTTTATGGCAATGCCTGTTGTTCTATTACAATGAGCATAGCATTGAAAATGTTTAATCGGTATTTATTCCAATAAATATTGAAAATAGCCCAAGTGTCATACTGATTGCCCACACTTTTATGGGCAATTCAGCATTAGCTTGAGCAATTACACAATCGTTTAGTAATATGTTTTTGAACTATGTGCATGTAAAAATGCAGGAATTAAACCCGTTAAAGCTGCACGAATATCTGCACGCTCATTGATTAATTGATGAGAACCTTCTTCAAGCATTAATAAGGTTTGTAAGCGGAATTTACGACGGATAAATTCGATGTTGTAACGCCAGTCTACTGTTTGGTCTTGCGCGCCTTGTGCCAACCAAACAGGAATACGACATGCTGGACGCTCTTCCATTTCAAACATCCATTTAGACATCGCCAGAATCCAGTCCATACCCATCATTCTAGGCTGTAACGGGTCTTTTAAACGTACAAATCTTAAAAACTCAGGGTTATGGTTATTACGTCGGAAATGTCGTGGTACTTCACGCTTAATACGACGGATAATGCCTAAACCAACAGAGTTATGCCACCATGCAGATTTCGCAGGACGAATCAGCGGTGAAAGTAATAAAACCCGCTCTACAAATGGATTTTCACGACGTTGGGCAAACTCCAGTAGATGATGCATCCAAATTGCACCACCTGTACTTTGGCCAATACCTAACCATGGTTTTGGCAATTGATCAGCATTTTTAACATATTGATAAACCGCATGTAACACTTGTTGATAATGATCAAAGTTTTGAATATTGGCAGGTGAACCATTACTAAGACCATGCCCAGGTAAATCATAAGTTAATACACTAAAGCCTTGCTCAAGTAATTCTTTGACAATGGGCTGATAAATCCCGCTATGTTCTAAATATCCATGCAGTAAAAATACAGTGCCCTGAATTTTATCGAACTTGGTTTTAGTTAAATCAGGCTGAAAAATTTGCACGTGCAGCTTGAACAACGGCATTTGTACATAACCTTGCCAATGCTCACAATCTAGCAAATGAAAACCATAAAGCTGTCTATATGCCTGTAACTCTACACTTGGCTCAAAGGCTCGATTTAGGTTTAAAGGCTGTAAAATTTGTGGCGTGGTGTCTCGACTCGGTACAGGTAAATCGAGCTGTTTTAAAATGCTTGGATTCAAAAAAGGCAAATCAGACATTAAGGCACCTCGCGACATGCGCTAGAACCAAACAAGACATCCCGAATGGTGGCAAGCATTTCATAATTGGCACGACGGCTGTGATCATAATTTTGTTCACTAGGACGCCATGCGGTAAGCTGGGTAGGCATTGGAGCTTCTACAGGAATAGTTTCTATACCGTTCAAGGCAAATAACCGTCGTGTACGCGGCATGTGATAACGGTCTGTAATCAAAATCACCGTAGGTGCACCACCCTTTTTTTGTAATAATAACGAACTAAAACGTGAATTTTCACAAGTATTCATACTGCGGTCTTCTAATAATTTTGCATCGACTTCGTATTGTTGTAACCAGCGCTGCATATAAGGTGCTTCTACACCGCTGAGTACAATTGGTAATTGATATTGTTTTACCACCGCCAAAGTCGTTTCTAAACGCAGACGTGTATATTGATTTACTACAATATCTTTACCATTGTCATCTAAGGTTAATCCACCACCTAACACTACAATTGCATAAGGTTTCGAGTTTTCTGGTATTTTGGGTATGTTTTGTTGATGAATCAAAGCAATATCTTTAAAAATCTCTTCATCTACAGTGTTATTTTCGGCTTCAGCAATTTTATGAGTATTTAAAAACTCCAAATATTGTTCCATTAATGCCTGATTTTCATGGCTATCTAAATTCAGTAAAGCTTTGACATTTTCTGAAGGGTCTTCAGGTGAAATTTCTGATGCTGCTGTAGGCGCGAGCAATGGTACTTGTGGCTGATCTTGCTCTAATTCTAATTTTCTTTGATTTTGCTCTTCAACAATCAAGGCCTGTAAGGCTTTATAACGTGCCTGTATCAGAGTTAAATTTTGTGAATTTTCAGATTTAATTTCTTGTTCCATTAACTTTAAATAAGCTTGTCGTGCAATCCATAAATCTGAACCAGGTTCTAAGCTGTCCTGATCACTAAAAGCAGCCATTTGCTGACTTTTCGCCGCCACTTCATTCACTTCAACAGGCACGAAGGTATTTAAAGCTTTTACCACCATTTTTGAATAAAAAGGTGAATAGATAAAAATCATTAGACAAGCAAATAATACAAATAACACCGTCGCTATTTGTACTAGTCTGACCATCCAATGGGTATGTTTCATCTATTTTAACCTACGGGCTGATGTGCACGAATCAAACCTGTGTCATCAAATAAGACAGGTTCAGGTTCTAACAAAATACCAAAACGGCTCAATACATCATGTTGCACGGCACGATAAGTCTGTTGCACATCTGCCAAGGTAGCCTCTGCATAATTGACCAAAACCAAAGCTTGTTTATGGAACATACCGACTGCACCTAATTGTTTCCCTTTCCAGCCGGCCTGATCGATCAGCCAACCAGCGGCAATTTTAACCTGCCCATTCGGCTGCGGGTAATGGGGTAAATTCGGATATTGTTGTGCAATTTGGTCAAATTGTTGTGCTGAAATGACAGGATTTTTGAAGAAACTGCCAACATTAGGATACTCAGCAGGATTCGGCAATTTGCTTTGACGTATCTGAATGACTTGTTGCTGCAAGTTTTCAGCAGTTTGGTCATCACCAACCGCCGCTTTTAAGTCACCATAATTTAATTTTAGCACTGCGTGTTTCAGTAATTTAAAGGTCACATGCGTAATAATGTAACGATTTGGCTGATCTTTAAAAATACTGTGCCGATAAGCAAACTGACAATCTTGCGCAGAGATCGCACAGAATTGTTGTAGATCACGGTCATAAACATGCACAGACTCTATAAACTCACCGACTTCGACCCCATAGGCCCCAATATTTTGTACTGGCGAAGCTCCAACCAACCCAGGAATTAACGCTAAATTTTGCAGACCGTAGAGTTTTTGTGTAGTCGTCCATAACACAAAATCATGCCAAACTTGCCCCGCACCTACTTTCAATGTGACGCTTGTTGCATCTTCGCTCAGTTGTTCGATGCCCTGAATATCCATGTGCATCACCAATGCATGAATATGTTCAGGCAATAACATATTGCTGCCACCTGACAAAATTAGCACATTTAACTGTTCAGATTTGGCAAATGCCAAGGTATCTAAAATATCCTGCGTATGATGAATTTTCACATAATGCGAGGCTGTAGCATCCAAATTTAAGGTATTGAATGGTTTGAGTTGCATAGAATGTTGAATGTGCATGACTTAAACCTTAACCTTTAATTCAAATTGTTGTTGCAGCACCTGTACCCATGCACGACTGCTCGACTCACATTGATCGAGCACACGCTCAAAACCATCGGCTTCACCATAGTACGGGTCGGGTAATTCTTGCTGAGTATAGAGAGGATCGTGCTCACTCATTAAGGCAACTTCGGCACGTAAAGTACCAAATTCAGCTTTGGCACGCTGCATCAAGGCCTGAATATTGCTTAAGTTTTCCAAATCCATCGCCAGAATTAAATCAAACTCAATAAAGTCTTGAATCTGTAATTGGCGTGCACGTAATGCAGATAAGTCATAGCCACGCTTCAACGCATGCTGCTGGCTGCGTAAGTCGGGTGCTTTGCCCGGGTGATAATTACTGGTTCCTGCAGAATCTACCCAAACATTCAGTTGCTGTTCATCACAAAAATGTCGCAGTACAATTTCTGCCGTAGGTGAACGGCAAATATTTCCTAAGCAAACACATAACACCTTGTATGGCGTTTGGGATGACATAAACAACCTCAGAGCTACTTTATTTTTAAGAGCCTTATGTTAAGTTATTTATGATATGAATCCTATATCGTGACTACACAATAATGTTGAATTAGGTATAAATAATAAGGATAAGCGTATGCAAAATTTTCAATTTCAAACTGTTGGCAACATTATTTCAGGACTTGGCTCAATTTCTGAGCTATACAATATTTTAAAAGCAAAGCCTTACCAACGCCTATTATTGGTCACCGATGCTGGGATTTTACAGCAACAATTGCATCTGCCTATTTTAGAGATTTTAGAACAACTTCAACTGGATTATGCAATTTACGCAAATGTGCAAGCAGACCCCGCAGAACAGATTGTTTTAGATGCGGTTGCCTTTGCCAAGCAACAAAAAATTGACGTGGTTGTAGGGTTTGGCGGTGGCAGCGCTATGGATGTTGCCAAGATCATTGCTGTATTGAGTCATCCTGAACAACACCAACAACTGTCAGACTTATATGGTGTGGGCAATGCTCAAGCACCACGTTTGCCCTTAATTTTAGTTCCCACTACTGCGGGCACAGGTTCTGAAGTGACACCTATTTCGATTGTCACTACAGGTGCAACCAGCAAAACTGGCATTGTCTCGCCTATTTTATATGCCGATGTTGCTATTTTAGATGCCAATTTTACCCGCAACCTGCCTGCACAGATTACTGCAGCCACAGGGATTGATGCGATGGTACATGCCATTGAAGCCTATACCTCTAAAATCAAAAAAAATGCTTATTCAGACTTACTGGCAAAACAGGCACTGCGTTTATTAGATCAAAACTTGAAACTGGTACTTGAAGATGGCAGCAATATGCAAGCACGTCAAAATATGCTATTTGGTTCAATGTTGGCAGGACAAGCCTTTGCCAATGCCCCTGTTGCCGCAGTCCATGCACTCGCCTATCCATTAGGTGGACATTTTCATATCTCGCATGGACATAGCAATGCCTTGGTACTGACTGAGGTTTTAAAATTTAATGCACCTGTAGCCAAACAAGATTATGCAGAACTCATGTGCTGGTTAGACCCACGTAGTAAAGGCTGCACCGATGGACTGTGTGATTTGTTTATCGATCATTTTCAAAACCACCTTGAGCAGAGTGGCTTAACATTAAAACTCAATACACTAGGCGTACCAGAAAATATGTTAATACAACTTGCAGAAGATGCCCTGTTACAAACTCGCTTGCTACAAAACAATCCTAAAGAATTACAGGTACAAGATGCCTTAAACGTTTACCAAGCCATTTATGCTTAATGGATGAAACATTGCAACCTATCAACAACTCAACGAATCCTGTTCAGCCACCGCCACCATTAAAAAATATAGAGTCAACTTTGTGAAACCTGAAATTAAAACCCGTAATCAATACGCTTTTTTCGTTCCCATTCAAACCCGCTGGGCAGACAATGACATGTATGGGCATGTCAACAATGTCACCTATTACAGCTATTTTGACAGTGCGGCCAATGCCCTATTGATTCAAAAAACAGGTTTTGAACCCAAGCAATCACCTTGCATTGGTTTAGTGGTTAGCTCCACCTGCCATTTTTTACAGGAATTGTCTTATCCCGAAGTCATTGAGGTCGGAGTCGCCATTCAAAAAATTGGGAATTCATCGTTGATTTATGATTTGGCAATTTTTAAGCATGGACAACAACAAGCCTCTGCACAAGGGCAAATGGTGCATGTGTTTGTAGAACGAAATACACGTCAAAGTTTCCCGATTCCACAAAATATGCGTGAAGCTTTACAAGCTTATATGAGTGTAGAGATCAGTAAGCGTCCGCTGAACCCCATGCCTATTTTTTAATTCGATTTAGGTTTCCAGCGGTGTGGTAGCAATTCTTCAATCTGAGTCACTTTATGTGTCGGCAACCTTTTCAGCACATCACTTAAATAGGCATAGGGATCCAGCCCATTCAGCTTTGCTGACTGGATTAATGTCATAATATTGGCTGCTCGCTGACCGCTGCGCAGCGAACCTGCAAATAACCAGTTCTTACGTCCCAACGCCCAGGGGCGCATCTGGTTGTCGGGTAGTCAGACGCAGTTACCTACGTCCAACCCCCTAAGAACCGTGCATGCGAGTTTCCCAGCACACGGCTCAAGCCTCTGCTAAGGCGCCATTCGGCACCCGGTTATACATCGTTGACATTGGCAAACTGAACACTCCTCGGACAATACAGATGGTAAATCTCAAGATTAGCAACTGCATCCGTTCCACCATGACTTAGCTTCACAATATGACGGCTGTGCCATGGTGTATCTTTGGTGACTGGTTTAAGACAGGCGCAGCAGCGACCACCTTGTTTTAGCCACACCCGATACAGCTTGGCTCGCCCCTTTGCGGAGACCAGCATTCTTTTACCCCATCGGGATTCGAAGTACTCATCCCATGCGGGGTCATGAGGGTTAGCAGCAGCCTTGATCTTGATATGTCGCACAATTGGCGTGTCCGAGGCAGACACTAATGTGTATTGTCGCTTCCGACCATCGGCGGACTGTTCATCACATGAGAACACCCATCGACGCGCTCCTTGTACTTTGAAATACCGATCTTTGACCCATCGGAGTGTCTTGCGAGGGTGGCGACGTACAGCCCATCGCCAGAGCATTTCCCACACTGCGTTGTCTACCTGGTTGAAAACCTTCTTGGCAACGACATGACTATGATAGTTGGCCCAACCCCTTAGAATCGGGTTGAGCAAACCGATCAAAGTGGCCTGTCGTGTCGCTTTGTTTGCATTGATTAATGCTCGCAGCTTGTCAAGATGAGCGCTGATGTTTGCCTTTGACGGCTTGATCAGTAGCTTGCCGTTGTACTTACGTACGTTCCAGCCAAGAAAATCGAACCCGTTCCCTATGTGCGTGATTTTGGTCTTTTCCTGAGAGAGCACGAGACCGCGCTGCGCCAGAAATTCAACCACGGCAGGACGAACTTCATTTTCGAGCCACTCTTTAGAATACCCCGTGATGATGAAATCATCCGCATACCGTACCAGTTGCAGCTTTTTGCCTGTCCATTTGGCGTTAGAGAACCTCTTAGCCAGCATCGTTTCCAGTCCGTCCAAGGTCATGTTGGCCAGCACCGGGGAGATAATACCTCCTTGCGGTGTTCCGGAAAGACTGGGAAACAGCTTGCTTTGGTAGACGTAACCGGCTTTGAGCCATTTCCGTAGAATCACCTTGTCCATTGGGAGGTTGGCGATCATCCAGTCATGGCTGATATTGTCGAAACAGCCTTGAATGTCACCCTCTAGCACCCACTCCGCACTTACTTTTCTTGACAGCACACCAAAGCACTGTGCTGCAGCATCCGCGGTTGAGCGTTGTGGTCTGAATCCATAAGAGTTCCGATCAGCGGTGGTCTCCGCGATGGGTTCCAAAGCCAGCAGATGGAGCGCCTGCATGGCCCGGCATTTCATCGTGGGTATCCCGAGAGGTCTCATCTTGCCATTTTTCTTCGGAATAAGGACTCTCCGAAGCGGAAGGGGCGTGTAACCTCGCCTCTTCAACGACATCATCGCACCGGTCTTGGCCTTGGGTGTATTCCAAGTCACCTTGTCGACCCCAGCCGTGTTTTTGCCTTTGTTTTCAGACACTCGTTTTACGGCCAATGCTTTGCCACTAAACGAGTGAGTCAGCAGCCATTGCAGAGCTTTCGCCTTGTTATACCTGCCGTCTTGTACCGCCTTCACAATACGCGCTTGCAGCCCTCTGACATGACGCTGTACAGCAATCCAATCGATGCTGTCCCACGATGTGCTGGAAGGCGCACACGCTGATACTGCTGCGTTCATTTGCTCTCCCTCCATTAAAAGGGTTCTACACACTCTCTTGTGATGAGAGACCATAAGGACGTCAGCCCGCTTTCGCGTGAGGTAATGTTTCAACCTCTATCCAACCCATTACAGACTGGCATTCGCTTTTTCCTCGTTCCTTCGCCCGCATCACCATGGGCAGTTTTTGCAAACTGCTTTCCCAATGGGGGTAATACGGGATTTCCACGTTCCGCTTACTGAAGTACATCGGCTTAGGTGCCTGCTATCGACCGGGAGGCGTATGGGTCACGAATGCGTAGTAGAAAGACGCGATTCCCACCTCCATTACCGTTTTGGTTCGAGCGTATTAGCCATTTCCGCTCGTTCAATTTAACGATCGTTGCGCAGATTCACATGTGTTCACCATACCGATTATCTAGCCCTTGTCCGGCTATGGCTGCCAGAAGAGTACGCCTCTCACGATTGATACCCCGCACCTTACGGTGCCTCGTTACATTGTCGAAGGCGCTCTTTATTCAGCCTTCTAGATTCACCCGGTGACACGGGTGGTTCCCGCAGGGGGAACAACTTCATTAAGCGACTTCGTGTCGCACTTCCACCCAATTATTATCTATAGGTAGATTGCCATCATCCAGATAGCGGCTTAAGGCTGGCCAACGCTTCAGAGTGTAATTGATGGCCTTGGCGGTTGGAGAACTCGATGGCACCGTCAGATAATGTTGGTTGAGCCATTCATACAGTTGTTGCATCACCGGTTGGCTGTGCTGTTGTCGGTATTCGCGGCGGTCTTCCGCTGTACCATCGGTCTTTTTCCTGAGCTCTGCTTCTATCGCATACAGTTTCTGAATCAGCACTAATGCCTGTTCAGCGATCTGACTTTTCCCGGTCACATGCAGTTCATGGAATTTACGACGTGCATGGGCCATGCAGCCCACCTCAATGACCTGGCCTGATTTAAAGCGTGCTTTATAACCACTGTAATCATCACAGACCAGATAGCCCTGCCAGCCTTTCAAGAACTCTGCAGCATGCTGGCCTGAACGACTATCCTGAAAGTCATAGATCACTGCCTGAACTGGATTGTACTGTGTAGTGGCATAGGCCCAGACATAACCTTTCTTCGGTTTTTTATCATTCTCACCCATCCGCATGATGGTGACCGGTGTTTCATCGGCATGGATCACCCGCTGTTGCAGCACCACCTGTTTTAAGGCATTGGCCAGAGGTTCCAGTTCTACACCGCAGCGACCTATCCAGTCAGATAACGTTGATCTAGAAAGCTCGATCCCGCCCGCTGATAGATCAGACGTTGACGGTACAGCGGCAAATGATCGGCATACTTCGATACCAGCACATGGCTGAGCAGTTCAGGTGAAGCAATGCCTTTATCAATCACATAGGCAGGCATCGCTTGCTGAGTCAGGGTGTCACACTGATCACAGACCCATTTGCCACGCACATGCTGTTCCTTATAGAACTGTGCCGGTCTGAAATGCAGTTTTTCACTGATATCTTCGCCGATACGACGTAACTGGCAGCCACAACTGCATTGGGTTGATGCTGGTTCATGCTCAATACGAATGGTGTGTAGATGATCCGGCAGCAGTCGACGTTTAGGTTTGTTGACTGTGGCTTTCTCTGTCGCTGCATCGGTTTTATCTGCATTCAGCCGCTCCAGTTCCAAATCAACTGCTGCGATATCTTCTTCAACCGCTTCATCCCATAGGTGGATTTGTTTTGCGGTGAGATGTTCGTTTTTACTGCCGAATTTATGCTGTTTAAACAGCGCCAGTTCATGCTCGTATTTTTGATTGAGAATAGAAAGATGCTGAACTTTAGAATCTAATTGCTGATTGGTGACTTCAAGATGTTGAACTTTGGCATCTAATTGTTGATTTGATACTTCCAGATGTTGAACTTGAGCATCTAATTGTTGTTTATCTTCTGCGAGTTGTTGATGCTGCATCGCCAACTGCTGGGTGAATTCCAGCAGTTGTTCATGGGTCAGTTGGCTTAAATCTGGCAGCGTATTCATGACCGCAGTATGCCTGAGGTCATGAGAAGAATGAAATAGAACGTTTGGAGGATGGCAGAATAGCCGAGCTTGGTTTAGAGCATCGTGACCACCTGCTGTCGTCCAATGCGCTGCCAAGGCAAACCCTGGATTAATGCCTGTAACTGTTCCGGGTTGAGAGCTACGCTTTCACCCTGGTGAACTTTAGCCCAGTGGAATTTTCCCTGTTCCAGCCGCCGGGCACACAGCCAGATGCCCAGTCCATCATGTACCAGCACTTTCATGCGATGGCCACGTTTATTACAGAACAGGTAAGCACAATGCGGTTTAATGTAGCCAAAGGCTCTCACCACCTGAGCCATGACAGTATCCATCCCTGCTCGCATATCCAGAGGTTGGGTAGAAAGCCAGATTTCATCGATACGGATCATGTTGCCAGCACCTTGAGTAATTCTGCCAAGGCAGGTATTTCTGATACTTGCCATTTCAAGCCAATTTCTGCTTTTGAGTGGGGTAAAGTAATTTGAACTTTTAACATGTCAGTAGGAGTAGGATCTAATGGTGCAGAGCAAGATAAGGCAATAAATGCAGGTTTATTCGGTAGTGGTGAGCGATCACTCCCTGGCTTAGCATCAATTAAGCGAATCCATTTGGATACAAGATTTGTATTCAATCCATGTTGCAAAGCGACTGAAGCAATTGAAACGTCCGGTGCTTTACAAGCCTGAACGATCTGCTGTTTAAATTCAGCACTGTATGTTCTTCGTTTTTTCGCAAGAGATGCGATGGATGTCTGATTATTTGTAGTCATAAATTTAAGTCCCCACTTGTTTCTAAGTGGGGACTAAATTAAGGCTTATAGGATGAATTCAGAAGGTGTGTTCAGCGGACGCTTACAGAGATCAGCCTGATCTAGAGCTAAAAAATAAGGCTGGTTTGAACCAGCCATTTAATTTAAACGTTAAATTCAGCAGTTTGGGTCTGCTTATTTGAGCTGAATATTGTGCAACTCGCCTTCAAAGTTTTGCAAAAGCTCTTGCACAGCAGGCTCTTGGTGTAACAAGTTTTCCGCTCGTTGATACGCCCGATGTTTACGTTGTTGCTGCAAAACATACGGCGTGGTGTCATCTACATTTTCATACTGCACTTTAAACAGCGTTTTACTCCATTGGCTTTTTAAAGCGCCTTCCAAGGTATGTTGCAATTGCGCTAAAAGCTGTTGGTATTGCTCTGGAATATGAAAAATTGATTCGCCATCAATCTGCCCTGTCATCACCCCATGC
The DNA here is from genome assembly GCF_048537555.1 of Acinetobacter sp. A2. Classification (NCBI taxonomy): domain Bacteria; kingdom Pseudomonadati; phylum Pseudomonadota; class Gammaproteobacteria; order Moraxellales; family Moraxellaceae; genus Acinetobacter; species Acinetobacter sp. A2. The sequence goes on along the minus strand of NZ_CP183239.1, from coordinate 1,232,279 downwards.
TGCGCTAGCTCTTGTACAGCTGGAGAAAGATCACTGTGTCTAAACCAATATTCCCACTTGTCTAAAGTCCACTCGCCCTCTAAAACTTGTGGCTGTAAGCGCAGAATATCCTGTGGCATTAACTGCGCATCACCGTTCGGTGTAGAAGTTGAATTTTGTGTCTGTGCTGCGGTGATGGCAGCATCTACAGAAATATCTTGCACAGAATCAAATAAAGAAGGTTCTCCTTCATTGGAGTTTGAAGCATCATTTGTAGAATCTTGATCAGACGGCGTTAATTCTAAAGGCTCAGAGTCTGCTGATGCTTCAATGCTAGCTAATGGCGCAATCGCATCAAAACTTTCCAATAATAAGTCATCCTGATTTGGTGTATTGGTTGCCGCTACCGTATTATTTTCTGCTTCACTGTCTAAACCAAATAATGGTTCTGCTGCATTTGGGTCAAATACAATCTGTTCTCTTGGGGCGGTATTTTTAGCACTTGATACTTCTGGTGCAGACTGTTCTACAGTACTTTCAGGCAGCGCATGCTCATGATTCTGAACCACGCTATTTTGTTCATCACCTTCAGATTCATCATCCAAAAAATCATCGGAAGATGGTTCTGCTATGGCAGTCTGTGCTGTGTTTTGCTCAAGGTATTCATCATCTTCATACTCAAATCCATCAATATCCTGCCTAACAGCATGATGAGTTTGAGTATCAGATGCTGCACCTGCGTCCAATTCAGCCGCTTGATGCATCTCAACGTCTGAGTTTTGCATTACAGGCTGAGGGGCTTGCTCACTGTGAGTAACAAACTGAGCAGAATCAGGTGCTGTTTGTGCCGTATTAGGCACAGCAGAAACCAACACTTCATTGGCTTGCAAAGGACGAAATGCCAGCAAACGCAGCACACACATTTCAAAGCCTTGCTCTTGGGTCACTGCTATTTGTAAATCGGCACGTCCTTTACAAGCAATCTGATAATAGAGCTGAATATCCTGCGCAGAAATCAGTCCTGCAAGCTGTTGTATTTTTTGATTGATCTCAGCACTGTATTTCAGGTTCAAATCTGGCAGATATTGCATGATTGCCAGTTCGTGCAATGTCGAAATCAATTGATCCAGCACCAAAGACACATCTAAAGCTTGCTGTCTGAATTGCAATAGCAACTGGCTCACACGCTGCTGCTGGTTTTGATGAATCGCTAAAATCAAATCATAAATAATGGTACGGTCAATCAACCCCAACATGTCTTTAACATCTTGATGATGAATTTCCCCCTGACCATAGGCAATTGCTTGATCGGTCAAAGACATCGCATCACGCAAAGAACCTTGAGCAGATTCTGCAATCTGCCAAATCGCATCTTGCTCGGCCACAATCTGCTCTTTGGCTAAAATATCGGTTAAATGCTGAGTGATTTCGTCAATTTGCAAAGGACGCAAAGTAAATTGCAGACAACGTGAAATCACCGTAATTGGGAGTTTTTGAGGGTCTGTGGTCGCAAACAGAAACTTTACATGCTCTGGTGGTTCTTCCAGAGTTTTGAGCAAAGCATTAAATGAATGCGTAGACAGCATGTGCACTTCGTCAATCAGGTAAACTTTGAAACGACCTTGCGTCGGAGCATACGGTACGTTATCTAATAACTCACGTGTATCTTCAACTTTGGTGCGAGATGCCGCATCAATTTCGATCAAGTCAATGAAACGACCTTCGTTGACTGCTGTACAGGTTGGACACACTTCACACGGGGTTGATGTCACGCCTGTTTCACAGTTCAGGCATTTGGCCAAAATACGCGCAATCGTGGTTTTACCTACGCCGCGCGTACCTGTAAAAAGATAAGCATGGTGTAAACGACCACGTTCTAAAGCACTGGTCAATGCCCGTGATACATGGTTTTGCCCCACCAACTCATTAAAATTACGAGGACGATATTTACGCGCAAGTACCTGATACATGAATGCTCCTTTTTACAGGTCTAAGCATACTGTTTTTTTGCACAAGAGTGAACGTACAATCACGCTTAAAACCAGCCTTTACGCCCTTGCAACTGCCGATCTGCACAGCGAATGGCTTCCTGACTCAGTCCCCAAAGTCGATAATCACCAATTAAAGAACCTGCAGCAAAATTATGGGTATAAGCAAAGCTGAGCTGACGCTCAGGATCACACCACGCCCCTGAACCATTGAAGCCCATGTGTCCAAAACCATTTGATGCCTTACCCAAACTTAAAATACGGTGATAACCCAAGCGCCAGAGCATCGGGATAGGCATAACCCGATCACGCTGTCGGTATTGTACTTGGCTTAATTGTTGAAAGATCGCAGGCTGAATGAATTGCTGCCCATGTAAAGATCCACCCTGCGCCAACATGGCATAAATACGTGCCAAACTTTGCGCGCTAAAAACGCCATTGGCTGCAGGAATCACAGCCTGTAAGCCTTCATCGCTAAAAAAGCTAAAATTTTTCATGCCCTTGGGAATCATACCATCCTGAAAGTCTTGCGGATCTTGCCCACTCCAAGCAATGGCTTTATCTAAAATAGACACAGGACGTTTTACTGACTTAGATTTTAGGGATGGCGATGATGCCTTATTGGCTGGAGGTATTACGGACTTTGGTGGAGTGACAGACGTTTTAAATGGCCGTGCAACACGAGAAAGCCCAGATGTAGGCACACCAAAATAAGCACCATCCAAAGCTAAAGGTTCAACCAAATATTGCTGCATCAATGCAGCCAAAGATTGCCCTGTGGCTTTTTCTAAAACACCACCAACAAGCCAACCAAAAGTTAGAGGTTGATATGCCGCTTCAGTTGCCACTTCAAAACGTGGTTTAGCTTGAGCCAAAACATTCAGCATGTGTGACCAATCTGCCATTTCAGTTGCATCGGCAATGATATTGCGAATGTCGTACAAACCACTTTGATGACTCAGCACATGCCTTAGCGTCATACTGGCTTTGCCATTTTGAGCAAATTCAGGCCAATACAGACAAATGGGCGTATCGTAATCGAGTAAACCCTGACTGACTAAAATATGCGCCAGTGTTGCCAACACCCCTTTCCCTGTGGAATAACAGACCGATAACGTATCTGACTGCCAGTCTTCAGTCGCGGACTTCTTACCCGTCCATATATCGACAACTTTTTGACCCTGAAAATATACTGCAAGTGCCGCACCGCCTTGTTGAGTACGTGCATCTTGCAGGCGGCTAAATTGCTTGGCTAAATCTTCAAATTCAGGTGTAACCCATCCCGCATAATTTCTAGTTTGTGCAAATAGGTAATCTTTAATGTGTTGCATGTTCCCATCCATGGAATTGTTAGACACTGCGACCTAAATTTAACGCCGCAAAAAGAGAAAGCCTAAATTTACAAAATTTAGGCTTTTATCTATTTATAGCGCAGTAACTGTTCCTGTTACATGCGGTTTTTGATTTTTACTGTTACGAATCAAAAAGTCGGTATTTTTAGCTTCCTTTGCAGTTAAAAACTCAACTTTTGAAGGCAAATACATTGGGAGTTTGAACCAAACATCGGCTTCATAGGCATCTGGCAAAGTTAAGCTTGATAAAGCTTTAGCTTTACTCCACATACCGTGAGCAATGGCTTGTTTAAATCCAAATGCTTTTGCGGTAATGGCATGAATATGAATCAGGTTAAAATCACCAGAGGTTAAGGCATAACGGCGTCCCGTATTTTCAGAAACTTCCCATTCAGCCTGAACAGCATAATTAGGAGCTTTACTTTCTGCTGCTTTGCTTGCTGCTTTAGTGGTGGTTTTTTGACGAGCTAAATACGTGGTAATGCCTTCAATAACCACGTCATTTCCTACTTTTACAGTAGTGATAAAATCAAACTGCACACCTTTGTCGTGCGGTTGAAGCTCACCAAATTTACATGACAAAGTCAGCTGTTCATTCACCCCAACTTTACGACTTTGCTTGACTTGATTGCGAATGTGCACCAAACCCAAAATTGCAAAAGGAAAAGCTTCTTGCGTCATCATGTGCATTTGCAGACTTTGCGACAAAACAGCCAAGTAAATTGCTGGAATATAGCCGTTGTTTTTAAAACCTGTTACTGCGTTATAGGCTTTTAAATGCTTTTGATCGACCTTAAATGAATCCACCACATATTCAACTTGCGGCAGCACTTTTTCGCCTTTGGGCTTTTTAAAAATTAAGCTCTGAATCACTTTAGGATAGGCTAAATACGGTTTTGGAAGTTGACTAAAATGGCGAGTATTCATACTGAACCTTTGAGAAGTTTTTCTAATTTATTTAATGGAGTTCTCTCTCCCGTTGAGAGAGAGCTAGAGAGAGGGTGAATAATATATCCCCTTATCTCCCTCTCCTAAATCCTCTCCACAAGGGAGAGGACTTTAATGTGTTAAGCCCCTAACAAACTTTGACCACAGACACGAACCACGTTGCCGTTGATCCCTGTCGATGCAGATGAAGCAAAGTAAGCAATGGTTTCTGCAACATCTACAGGTAAACCACCTTGACTCATTGAGTTCATACGGCGGCCCGCTTCACGAATAGCAAATGGAATTGCAGCAGTCATTTGCGTTTCAATAAAGCCTGGAGCAACTGCGTTGATGGTAATGCCGTTGTTTAGAACAGGCGCTGTAAACTTCACGACACCTACCACGCCCGCTTTTGACGCTGCATAGTTGGTCTGACCTAAGTTACCCGCAATACCCGAAATTGAAGATACGCAGACAATACGACCATTGGCATTCAAACCATCATTTGCCAACAAGTAATCATTAACACGCTCAATTGCAGACAAGTTAATGTTAATTACCAAGTCCCAAAGCTCTGGTTTCATATTCGCCAATGTTTTGTCACGGGTAATACCAGCATTATGTACAATAATATCCAAACCACCCTGCGCAGCAGCAGCTGATTTAATTTGCTCACCTGCATCTGCAGCAGTAATGTCAATTGCTAAAGTTGAACCACCAATTTCAGCAGCAACACGGTCTAGGTCAGCTTGCTGTTGTGGAACGTCCAGGCAAATCACATGTGCACCATCACGAGCCAATACATGGGCAATCGCTTCACCAATACCACGACTTGCACCCGTTACCACAGCAGTTTTACCTGCCAATGGTTTTGCCCAGTCTACATCAACTGTTGCAGCATTCGACACACGAATAACCTGACCTGAAACATAAGCAGAACGTGGAGAAATAGCAAAACGTAAAGTTGATTCTAGGTTTTCACCTGCGCCTTGATCGACATAAATTAAGTTAGCGGCAATGCCCTTTTTGAACTCTTTGCCAACTGACTTCACAAATCCTTCCAATGCACGCTGAGCAATGGCTTTTTTGACGCTGCCCGCAGTTTCTGGTGTTGTTCCCACCACCACCACTCGGCCAGAAGCCTGAATTTGGCGTGCAATTGGGTTAAAGAAATCATACAGTGCTTTTAATTGTTCTGAATTTTCAATACCTGAAGCATCAAATACCACAACTTTAAATTTAGACTCTTTATCGCCTGAGTTAAACGCACCTAAATTTAAGCCTACTTTTGCTGCAGCCTGTTGCAATTCTGCATTATTGCCCGCGTAACTGTTGGCATGTACATTGGCCAATACTTGTGCAATTGCTGCAGACAAGTCGCTTGCAGGTGCTGCGCCTAAAAGTACCGCACCTTTTACCACAGGTGCTGCAGACTCAAAACGCTCTAAAAAAGTTGGGGATGGAAGACCCAAATTTTTAATGACAAATTTACCAATAGGAGATTTAGCAAATGTTTGGTATTGATCAGTCATGGTTATTATCTCTCATAAATTCATTTTTTGATGGAATACACGTTATCTTTAAACATCAATATGATGCCAAATGCCCGCATTTCAATAGCGCCACCCGTTTCTGCTAAATCATACTTGAGTTAATAATCAGATGTCTTGACCTGAATGCATTCTGCAATGTCATTGTAGTCAATTCAGCTGTCATACTATTATGCTAATGTACGCATCAAGTAGACCTTTAACATGCTTGGAAAAGCCTTATGAGCAAGACAACTCAAGAAAATCCAGCAGTGGAAAATTCTGCAACGGAAAATGTGTCAAATACATCAACTGGTACTAAACGTACAAGCAAAAGTACTAACACTGCAAGCCGTTCCAACACGAGTACGACAAAAACTACACGTACCCGCACGACCAGCCGTGCTAAAACAACTGCTTCAACGCAAACAAAAGCACCTACTAATACTAAGACCTCTGTTCAACAGGATAAAATTATGAGCCAAAACACTGTTCGCCGCGTTGCTATTATCGGTGGTAACCGTATTCCTTTCGCACGTTCAAATGGTGCTTACTTTAGTGCATCTAATACAGATATGTTTACAGCAGCATTAAATGGTTTGGTTGAACGCTTCAATTTACAAGGTCAACGTTTAGGTGAAGTGGTTGCTGGTGCAGTACTCAAACACAGCCGCGACTTCAATATGACCCGTGAGTGCGTACTGAATACTGCCCTTGCACCTGAAACACCTGCTTACGATTTACAACAGGCGTGCGGTACTGGTTTGCAAGCTGCATTTTTAGTCGCCAATAAAATTGCTTTAGGTCAAATTGATGTTGGTATTGCAGGTGGTGTAGATACTACCTCTGATGCCCCAATTGCCTTTGGTGATGGTTTACGTAAAGCTTTGCTTGAACTCAACATTGCAAAAACAGGTAAAGACCGCTTAAAAGCATTAACTAAAATCAACGTTAAAGACCTGATGGATGCGCCACGTAATGGCGAACCGCGTACTGGTTTATCTATGGGTGACCACCAAGCAATTACTACGCTTGAATGGGGCATCTCTCGTGAAGCGCAAGATGAACTCGCAGCATCTTCACATCAAAAAATGGCGGCTGCTTATGATGAAGGTTTCTTTGATGATCTCATCACACCATTCTTAGGTTTAGAGCGTGACAATAACTTACGTGCAGATTCAACTGTAGAAAAACTAGCGAAGTTAAAACCTGCTTTTGGTAAAGGCGATGCGCGTACCATGACTGCGGGTAACTCTACTCCACTTACCGATGGTGCATCATGTGTATTACTTGCATCTGAAGAATGGGCAAAAGCCAACGGTCATGAAGTCTTAGCTTACTTGACATTCCAAGAAACCGCAGCAGTTGATTTTGTAGGTAAAAAAGAAGGCTTGTTGATGGCGCCTGCTTATGCCGTACCACGTATGCTTGAGCGTGCTGGCTTAACTTTACAAGACTTCGATTATTACGAAATTCACGAAGCGTTTGCATCTCAAGTATTGTCTACCTTAAAAGCATGGGAAGATCCAAACTTCTGTAAAGAACGTTTAGGTTTAGAAGCACCTTTAGGTTCAATTGATCGCAGCAAACTGAACGTTAAAGGTTCATCTTTAGCGGCAGGTCACCCATTTGCAGCAACAGGTGGTCGTATTATTGCAACTGCAGCCAAACTTCTGAATCAAAAAGGTTCTGGTCGTGTATTGGTTTCAATTTGTGCCGCAGGCGGTCAAGGTGTAACAGCAATTATTGAAAAATAATTCTGTCTTAACCTGATTTAGATTCAAATAAAAGCCACTTTGCAAGTGGCTTTTTCTATTGTGTGGCACCTACTGCAACGACACAAGTAGTCGCTTCTAGTTTATGTGCGGTATTGAGGTGCATAACCTAATTTAGCCTCAATATGGTCATAGCAATATTGGAAAATAAAGGTATAGACCAAAATGCTGAGCGTCATCACCAAATCAACTAAAATCGCCTGCCTGATCGACATTTGTAAGGCATAGGCCACCATTGGAATGGTCGCGAGCATCAGTCCGCCTTCAAAACCTACGGCATGTAATACCCGTATTTTCAAGGTTCTATTGAGTTTGTGTTTGGCTTCAAACTTTTCAAAATAATGATTAAACAGCATATTCCAAAGCACCGAAGTCACTGCCATTGCAATACCTAAACCACCAGTAACTTGTATGGGCATTTCAAATACAAAACTAAGTGCCAAAGCAATAATAATTAATAAAACTACTTCATAGCTCAGCGCATGTAGCAATCTTCTTTTGGAAATTAACATGATCCCACTCAATGACGTTAAATACTGAGGAGTATTTTATGTTCATAGTTTTGAACGTTCGAGTTAGAATCTATCAATAATATTGAAAGATGAATCAAGTACCAATAATGAATATCAACCAAGATCAGCTGATTATTTTTATAACTGTCATGGAAATGGGCTCTTTTTCCGCAGCTGCACGTAAATTAAATAAAGTACCGTCTGCAGTCAGTATGTCGATAGCCAATTTAGAAATTGATTTAGACTTAAATCTGTTTGAGCGAGTTGGGCGTGAACCTATTCCCACTCCACAAGCCCAGATCTTGTATGAAAAAAGCAAACAACTGCTTATCGAAATGAAACAATGGAAGCAGCATGCTTTTGCCCTCAGCTCAGGACTCGAATCACATTTAAATATTGTGGTGGTGTCTGAATTACTACACACACGCTGGACAGATTATATTGTGCTGTTAGAACAGCAATTTCCAGAATTACAGATCAATATTTTCTCTGCCCCGCAAGAAGATGCACTACAGCTGCTCATGACCCAAGCAGCCGATTTAGCATTTATGTTTGAACGTGAACAATTACAAAGCAGTGAACAATTTGTTGAGTTAAAGCGCGAAATTTTAGTACCTGTTGCGGCCAAACACACCGCATTGGCTGCTTTATCTCAGGTGAGTTTTGAGCAAATTGCACAGAGTCGGCAAATTGTGGTGGCCAGCCGTGATCAACAGATTAAACCTGAATTATTATTCTCTAAACAGTATTGGCGTACCGACAATCATCACTCTGCCTGCAGCATGATTAAACAGGGTTTAGGCTGGGGTGTCCTGCCCTTAGAAATGCTAAATGAATATCCCGAATTGCAAACCGAATTGAAGATTTTGCAATTGCTCGACTTCACACCGAAATTTGAATATTTTGTCGATTTAGTCTGGAGTCGGGAAAGCCAATTGGGTGCTGCTGCTCATTTTTTGATTAATCACGTCCGAAATCTGAGAAAAACTGGCAAATAATCTATAAACTCGGCCGCTTTTGACTTGGGTTAAAAGCTGTTTGTGATATAACTGAATGTATAAGCATTAACCTAAGAACTAGATCTCGCATGACCCAGACAGCCTTACACCAATTAAAAAACTTAACCACAATTGTTGCAGACAGTAGCGACTTAGCTGCGATTGAAAAGTTTCGTCCTTTGGATGCGACCACCAACCCATCTTTAATTACTGCAGCAGCCAATCAACCTGAAAACAAAGCCTTAATTGAAGCAGCATTTGAACAAGCTAAGTCAGAAAACTATACAGGCGATGCACTGGTTGAACGCAGCATTGATATTTTAACGGTCAAATTTGGTGTTGAAATTTTAAAGCTCATTGAAGGGCGTGTTTCAACTGAAGTAGATGCATCTTTGTCTTATGACACAGAAGCGACCATCGCCAAAGCCAAAGCATTATTGGCGTTATATGATGCTTATGGTATTTCTCCAGACCGTATTCTGATTAAAATTGCTTCAACTTGGGAAGGAATCCAAGCCGCAAAAGTATTGGAAGCTGAAGGAATTCATACCAATCTAACCTTATTGTTTGGTTTGCATCAAGCACATGCCTGTGCAGATGCCAAAGTCACCCTGATTTCACCATTTGTAGGTCGTATTCTAGATTGGTATAAAAAAGCTGAAAATGTCATGTATTACCCAATTGAAAAAGATCCGGGCGTACTTTCAGTGAAGAAAATTTATCAATTCTACAAACAGCATCAAGTACAGACTGAAATTATGGGGGCAAGTTTCCGTAGTATTGATCAAGTGTTGGCTTTAGCAGGCTGTGACTTACTCACTGTTGCACCAAATTTATTGGCAGAACTTGAAGCTGATGAGCGTGAAGTACTCGCTGCATTATCTGCAGATGACATTCAAGTTCAGGCAGAACCACTTGCTGCCATTGAAAAAGAGCAATTTAAAGCACAGCTTGAAGCTGACTTAATGGCCTTTCAATTATTGCAAGGTGGGATTGATGGCTTTATTAAAGCGCGTGAGCAACTTGCCACCCTATTACGCCAGTCGTTTGGTTTAGATGTAGACATTAAAGCTTAATCTTTAAGCTAAACCACGTAACATCCATAATATTTAGTAAGCCGCTTAACCGATGTTGCTATAATCCAACATCGGTTTTTTATTGGGATGAGTTGGCAGTGTTTGGTATTACAGACCTCAGCACATTCATCATTGGCACGACATTAATTGTGCTTTTACCTGGCCCAAACTCTTTGTATGTGATGTCTGTGGCCTCACGTTTTGGCATCCGCACAGGTTATGCCGCTGCACTAGGTGTGTTCACTGGCGATCTGATTTTAATTTTATGCACGATTCTTGGGGCAGCATCTTTATTACATGCTTTTCCATGGCTATTCACCTTATTAAAAGTTGTTGGTGCGCTCTACTTAGGCTATTTAGGTATCAAACTGCTGATGGCAGCCTATAAAACATGGTTTCCAATTTTTCGAATAAAACTTGCATCATCTGCAGCTGCGCCACCTACAACGACCACGATCAGCCCCGAACAAACAGCACAGATACATCCTTATCGTACAGCCTTGATGATTAGCGTGATTAATCCTAAGGCTATTTTGTTTTATTTATCGTTTTTTGTGCAATTTGTTCATCCTCATTATGCTCACCCAATGCTCAGTTTTGCTATCTTGGCTATCGTCTTGCAAATCATTAGTATGGGATATTTATCGCTACTGATTTTCTCTGGGGTAAAATTGGCCAGCTATTTTAATCAACGCTATAAAATTGCTGCATTTTGCGTGGCTGTGATTGGGCTACTGTTCTGCGGATTTGGCTTTAGACTAGCGACATCGACCCTATAAAATTTCAAAAACACTTTTGACTACTTGTTCAAATGTGTATCATCACGCTGTAATTGAAAATAACTCTAAGAACTCATGCAAAAACTTTTAAGTGACTTTTCTGTGCCTGCTGTATTTGCTGGCTTCATTACCTTCTTGGTGGGAATCAGTGTATCTGCTGTATTGGTGATTCAAGCCGCCCAAATTTTAGGTGCAAACTCGGTGCAAATCAGTTCTTGGTTTTGGGCACTCGGTTTAGGTATTGGTTTAAGTGGGCTGATTTTATCGTGGAAATTTAAATATCCTGTCGCGACATCATGGTCTACTGCAGGATTGGCACTCATTATTGCCACAGGCAGCGGATATAGTCTACATGAAGCCATTGGTGCATTTTTACTGTGCGGGATACTGACTGCAGTTTTAGGCTTCTTAGGTATTTTTGAAAAAGTACTCAATACCATTCCACAAAGTTTAACTAGCGCCATGCTGGCAGGCGTATTACTCAAGTTTGGTGTGGCGTTATTCACCAGTTTACAAGAGGCATGGGCCTTTATTCTGTATTTATTGGCAGGCTATGTATTGGCCAAACGCTTTAGTCCACGTTATAGCTTTGTTTTAACGGTGCTAATTGGGGTAGCTTTATGTCTGGTTTTTTTACAGTTCCAAATCCCTAATGTGCAATGGGGACTTGCCCAACCTGTTTGGATGCAACCCGAATTCAGCTGGTCAGTGATTTTTGGCTTAGCATTGCCCTTATTTGTAATAAACATGGCATCACAATATTTGCAGGGCTGGCCATGATTAAAAGTTATGGCTATACCCCGCATGTACGTCATTTAATTGGCTGGACAGGTACGGCACAAGCGCTGTTTGCACCTTTTGGCTGTTTTAGCGTCAATATTGCTGCAATTAGTGCCGCAATTAGTTTGGATGATCAATCACATCCCGATTCAAGAAAGCGCTATATTGCAGGAATCAGCTGTGGCTTGTGTTATATCCTGATGGGGATTTTTGCTGCCACATTAACCAGTTTGCTAATGTCATTCCCCGCTGTTTTTATTACTGCTTTGGCTGGTATTGCCTTGTTGGGTACGATTGGACACAACATCGCCCTTGCCTTTCAAAATACCACGGAACGAGAAGCGGCATTACTGACCTTTTTATTTAGCGCCTCTGGTGTTCAATTTTTTGGTATTGGTTCAGCATTTTTGGGGCTGATTTTTGGTTTTGTGGTTTTAAGCATTTTTAAGTTTAAACATGCCAAAAACTAAATGACTGCTTTGATTATTGATTCATACCAAATACACCTATCAATCCTGATCTGTAGTACTTAGGATAAATTCCACCGTTTTCGCAAAGGTCTGCTGACTTTCTTTTTGGTGCATAAAAAATTGATATTCATGGATAAGCCATGATTTGCTCTCAGGATAAAACGCTGTGGTGACAGGAATCTTGAACTGTTGCAACGCACGTAGCATTGGCATAGATTGGGTTTCCGTTAAAAAATCTTTATTACCGCCACTAATGAAAACTGCAGGATAATCTGCAGTTAAATGCTGTATTGGTGAAATTTGCGCTAAAAACTCGCTGTCCTGCTTACGCTCTCCCGTATAGGCTTGCACTAAATTATATACACCCCACTCCACAATATTCATTTCATCGGGTGCTGTTTCAACAAAAGCTTTTAAATCGTAAATACCACAATGCAAAATCAACCCTTTGACCTGTTTTAGCTCTATAGAAGGTTTAAAGTCTGACTGTTGTGCAAACTGTGGATTACTCAGCAATGCTGCATAATGACTTGCCAAATTTGCACCAGCCGAATCACCCGCTAAATATAGTTGCTGAGGGTTAATGTGGTATTGCTGAGCATATTGAGTTAAGTGCTGTAAAGCCTGATCAATTTGTTGCAACTGAGTCGGATATGTTGCATCAGGTGCAAACTGATATTGCACGGCAACGACATTAAAACCCTGTTCTGCCAATAATTTAAAATAACCACGTGCATGTGCTTTTGAACCTGCAATCCATCCACCACCATGTATCCAAACAATGGTTGGACGCTTGACTAAATCTGAAAATTGACTGGACTGATATAAATCAAAAGTTAAATGACTTTGGGCTGCATAGACCAAATCACGCTGAACCAATATGTCTTTGGGCGCATAACGATCCATAATTTTTTGTTGCAAACCAGTGCTAAGATTAAATGCGCTGGCAATAATGCGACTATTTTGCTGAGTCGTCTGACAAGCAGTTAAAAGCAAAGCACACAAACACACCCACAAAAATCTCAAAGCACACCCCAAGTATTTATCAAAACAAGGTTTAGTAAACTCAGGCAATTTAAGCCAATTCAGCTCAAATTAAAAGTATAGAATTTGCAATGCATCCAAGCTATAAATTAATAAACCTTTTATTAATCTGCGCCATTTTTCCTCGCTAAAATCAGTATTTATTTAACTTTTATTTACAAGGTAATTAAATGAATTATCAATAATTTTTCAGATTTTAAATTGAACCTGTAACGACTATATGCTATCTATAAGTTAACGGCGAATAATCATAATTTCTGGAGTTACCCGCATGTCTTTTCAAAATATTTTAGTTCCTGTAGATGGTTCACAAATTTCTTTTTCTGCCGTAAAACATGCTGCTGAAATTGCAAAAGCATTTGACAGTAAACTCACGCTAATTAGCTTGGTTGCCGAAGACCCATTTAATGATTCAGATTTTTATTACAACTATTCCTCTGCAATCATGAAAGAATATTTTGTACAAGCGACTGCCAATGCACAAAAAGCACTACATGACGCAGATGCAATTGCACAAGAAATGGGGGTCACTGCTGAAACACGTGTAGTTGAAGGTTTGGTTTCTGCAGAAGGTGTGATTAAAACCGCTCAGGCTGCACAGGCAGATTTAATTGTGATGGGCTCACACGGTCGTAAAGGCTTCCAAAAATTATTATTGGGCAGCTTCGCAACAGATGTATTACGCCACACAGAATTACCTGTGCTTGTGATTAAAGCTTAAACCTTATAATTTCTGATCAAAACACATCAGAAAAAGATAACTTACAGATTTTCATAATTTTTAATTATAGATTTAACCAAGGATTTGCCATGACAACCTATAAACACATACTTGTACCTGTAGATGAATCACCAATGTCTTATGCTGCAGCTGAACAGGCAAGATCACTGGCTAAAGAATTAAATTGCCCTGTCACCATTATGAGTGTAATCGCTGTAGATCCATTTGTAGGGGTTGATTTCTATAAAGTAGCTCCTGCTATCACGGACTATTTCATTCAGGCAGAACAGAATGCACAAAATCGTCTTGCTGAAATTGAGCAATCGTTTAGTCGTGAAGGTATTCAGGTAGACACTAAAATTATTCGTGGCGTTGCAGCTTCTGAAGGTATTGTTCAAATTGCCAACGAAATTGGTGCAGACCTGATTATTATGGGTTCGCATGGCCGTACTGGCGTTAAAAAAATGATGTTAGGCAGCGTTGCACAGAATGTCCTCACTCAATCGCCTGTGCCTGTATTAATTGTTAAAGTTTAATAGATTGCTTGCTTTTATTTCTAAAAGCCAAAATCAAATAAAAAAATCCCGCTCAATCAATGAGCGGGATTTTTCTGGATACAAACTTTTAATATCTTTTCTAAACCACGGGGTTTGCGTGGGCAAATTTAGCAGATTTTTTAGACTAAATTTCAGTCTAAAGCTTAATTCACACGATGTGGTAAGCGGAACATTTCATGGATATCAGTATAAAAACTACGTCCATCTACATTCAGTTCAATTTCCTGCCCACATTCCAATAATACGTGCTTACCCACTTCAACCCATTTAAAGCCTTCACGGGTATTTTGCATTTTTTTAGAAGCGACTAAAGACACCACAATTTCACGACCATTCACTGCTTTCGCAAGCACTTTTTCCATTTTTTTCAATATTTACACCAATTCATTTACAGATAAAAGCTCACATTAAAAATGTGAGTATAATTTTTAGATACAACAAATCTCAGCGCATATTAATCGCTTGCATATTAGGGTTATAAAATGCAAAACATTGAGAGATTCCCACGAGAGAATAAATATGTTTTTATTGTATAGTTACATTATAACATAGATTTAAATACTTTTCACATTATCTATAAAGTTCAGCTAAACAAATACCACATTTATTAATTAAACCTAAATTTTAGGGTTGTGATACTATATAACAAACACAATGGATGGTGTTTGATCGCACAAGCCCACTTCGGTGGGTTTTCTTATAATTAACTATAAATAATAGATACTTACACCACTCAATACACATCTTTACACCTACTAAAATATAGCGTTTGATAAAATCCAAATGTACCCCCAAATAAAAAGAGCACTGATTTTAAATCAATGCCCTCTTTGACTTGTCACAAGCTCACTGATTAGCGCATAGTGACAAATTCTTCTGCAGCAGTCGGGTGAATAGCAACAGTATTATCAAAGTCTTGTTTGGTTGCACCCATTTTCACAGCTACGGCAAAACCTTGCAAAATTTCATCCATCCCATAGCCAATACCATGTACACCAACCACTTTTTGCTCTGCTCCAACACAGACCAATTTCATTTTAGATGCTTGACGGTGCTGAGTTACAGCCGTGTACATTGAGGTAAAAGAAGACTGATAAACTTTAACCTGATCTTGACCATATTCTGCAATGGCTTGGGCTTCGCTAAGACCTACCGTCCCAATAGGTGGATGGCTAAATACCACCGTTGCAACGTTGTTATAATCCAAATATTCATTTGGTTTTTGATTAAATAAGCGTTCTGACAGTTTACGTCCTGCAGCAACTGCAACAGGGGTTAGTTCAATTTTACCAATAATATCGCCTACAGCATAAATGCCTACCTGATTGGTATTTTGATACTGATCTACGCAAACATACCCTTTTTCATCTATTGCTACATTTGCTGCTTCAAGGTTAATTGCCTGTGTATTCGGTTTACGTCCAATCGCCCAAATCAGACAATCTACCTCATGTTGTGAGCCATCTTCCAAATGTAGCAATAAGGACTGATCGGGCTGTTGGGTGATTTTTTTCGGAATGGCCTGAGTATGTACCTGAATATGCTCATTACGCATACATTCAAGTAATGTTTCACTTAAAAAAGCATCCAAACTGCGCAGTGGTAATTGCTTACGAATGAATAAGCCAACTTCCGAGCCGAGTGCATTTAAAACACCTGCCAGCTCTACGGCAATATAACCAGAACCAATAATCGCGGTACGTTTAGGTAATTTTTCTAAAGCAAAAAAGCCGTTAGAATCTATTCCTAATTCTGCACCTTCAATCTCTGGACGTGTGGGTTCAGTTCCTGTCGCAATCAGAATATGATCTGCTGTGTAGTGTTGTTGATTCACTTCTACAGTTTTTTCGTCAACAAATTTGGCAAACCCCTGAATCACATCGACATTATTTTTAGCTAAACCCGATTGATAAGAAGCGTGAATTCGCTGAATGTAGGCTTGTCGATTCTGAATGAGCGTATCCCAATTGTGGGATTTTAATTCAGCATTAAAGCCGTAATCTGGGCCATATTTTTGAATGGCATCGGCAATTTGGGCCGAATACCACATGACTTTTTTAGGTACACAGCCTACGTTTACACAGGTGCCACCTAAGTCTGCTGCTTCAATTAAAGCGCATTTTTTTCCATATTGTGCCGCACGATTCACTGAAGCAATACCGCCACTACCTGCCCCAATTACCAGATAGTCATAATGTTTAGCCATTTTATGCCTCATATTGTGTCATTAATTTGAATACTGATCTGTATTAATTCATCGCAGAAAAACAGTCGTTTTCATTCAAACTAACATACAAGTTTGTATTTCCCAAGTCAGATGAGGTGAGTAAATGTACAACACTCATAATTCCGCTTTTCATGTAAATTCCTTCTCTTACAAAACTGATTATTCACTTAAATTGCATGCATTTAAGGCTATAATATAGCTTTGCTTTTTGTATGATTGGGATAAGTGTGAAACCGCTGTTTTTTGTTTTAATTTGTACTTTTATGATTTCTGGTTGCTCCCAATCTCAACCAACACAACAAGAATTAAGCATGTTTGATGAGCTTGATGCCATCAACAGCAAAATGAATGACCTCTTATTTCGTGATTTGGATAATTACTCTGCCGAGGAGCATGAAAAGATTATTTATAAGGAATATACGCTACTTTATAAAAATTAATATGTGCCAATGGTGCTTAAAAACTCGATACAAGAATATCGACAAAATAATGAGAAAAAATTACTCTCAGAATTAAATGAAATTTACACCGAATACAAAAATGAATATCAAATTCGATGTGAGTAAGACTTATTTTAAAGCATCAAATAGTATCTGTTGAACAATGTTACCAATTTCACAATTCTTTGACTGAATCATGCAAATTAGACCAGAGCTTGACCCACGAATCATAGATTTTACTCAATGGTAAATTCAATGATACAATTCTAAAATAGTTGTTCTTCCGATAAATCAGCATCAAGAACAATCAGCTTCGGATGAATTTCCGACCTTTTTTCACTCTGCATGAAATGTTTCATTTTTTCTTTTTATTTCAACAACTACAAAATACGAGGGAATTATGCCTTCCAAAAAAGCATCTTGGTTTGATAACGTCAATCCAAATGTATTTTTTAGTACCGTGATTATTATTGCTGTTTTTTTAGCTCTCGTTATATTTATTCCAGATGCGTTCAACTTACTTACCAAACAATTAAACCAATGGATTACTGCCTCTTTTAGCTGGTTCTATGTAATTGCGGTTGCCATTTTTCTAATTGCGCTCACCTGTATTGCCCTATCTAAAATGGGCCATATTAAATTAGGCCCAGACCATAGTGAACCCGAATACAAAAATAGCTCATGGTTTGCTATGTTGTTTACCGCAGGTATGGGGATTGGATTAATGTTTTTTGGTGTAGCTGAGCCTGTCATGCACTATGTTAGTCCACCCACTGGTACCCCTGAAACGATTCAATCTGCACAGCAATCTATGCGCATCACCTTTTTCCACTGGGGTTTACATGCATGGGCTATTTACGCTTTAGTTGGTTTAAGTCTTGCTTATTTTTCTTTTAGACATCACTTGCCTTTAAAAGTACGCTCAGGTTTATACCCAATTATTGGTAAGCGAATTTATGGCCCAATTGGCGATGGGATTGATACTTTTGCAACCATAGGAACAATCTTTGGTATTGCAACCACTTTAGGCTTTGGTGTTACTCAAATTAGCTCAGGACTCAACTATTTATTTGGTCTAGAAAATAGCATTCAAACCCAAATTATTTTAATTGTTTTAGTCAGTGCACTTGCATCATTTTCAGTTTTTCTTGGACTGGATAAAGGCATTAAACGGCTATCAGAACTGAATATTATTTTGGCGGTAATCCTACTCACATTTGTATTTTTCGCTAGTTCTAGCATCTATGTTTTGCAAACCACCATCCAAAATATTGGCCAATATGTTTCTAATTTATTTGCAATGACCTTCAATCTTTATGCTTATCAACCAACAGGTTGGATTGGCGGTTGGACCATCATGTATTGGGCGTGGTGGATTTCTTGGTCGCCTTTTGTAGGAATGTTTATTGCCCGTGTTTCTCGCGGACGTACCATCCGTGAATTTATTGTTGGGGTATTGCTTATTCCAACTGGGTTCACATTGGTTTGGATGGGGTTTATGGGAAATGCTGCGCTATTCAGCATTCTATTCGAAAACCAAGACAGTTTGGTGGCTGCGGTAGAAAAAGACTCCTCTGTGGCTTTATTCGAGTTTTTAAGGCACTTGCCACTCTCAGGTATTTCAAGCTTACTTGCTACAATTTTAGTTTTTCTATTCTTTGTGACTTCTGCTGATTCTGGATCTTTAATCACTGATTATTTAACAGCAAAAACAGAACATTCACCTGCATGGCAACGTCTATTTTGGACTGCAACCATTGCTGTACTTTCTATTATTTTATTGATCGCTGGCGGTTTGGAAGCATTACAATCTGCGGTCATTATGAGTGCCCTACCATTCACGTTTATTATGCTGTTGTTGTGCTTTGGGCTTATTAAAGCTTTACGTTTAGATGTGACCAAAGTTCAAGCATTACAAAGTGCTCGAATTACGCCTCGCGCCATACATAATCCAAGAAGCTGGCAACAGCGTTTAAGTTTAATTATGCATTATCCGCATAGCGAGTCTGAGGTTAAAGCATATATTGAACACAATGTGCGCCAAGCATTTCAAAATTTACAACGGGAATTTCAGCGCCGTCAGCTAGATGTATCTATTGTAGAGGTCGATCATGGCTTATTACTCAAGGTCAATCATCACGATGAAATTAATTTTATTTATCAGGTGGTTGCCAATAGCACTCGTGCACCAAGTTTCATGCTGCAGGATCAACATGAAGAAAATCAACAATTCTATATTGCTGAAGTGTTCTTACGTGAAGGTGGTAAAAACTACAATGTGATGGAGTGGACGCAAGAAGACTTACTTCAAGATATTCTGGAACAATATGAAAGACATTTATATTTCTTAAACGTAGTGCGCAACTAAACAGTGAGAGATGGATCCGTAAATTTGAACAACTCCTATAAGTGATATTCTGCTCCTCAAATGATGTTATAAACATCAATATATGGAGTATTTTATGGCACGTAGACCAAGAAGAAATCATTCAAATGATTTTAAAGCTAAGGTAGCACTTGCTGCGATTAAAGCAGAAAAAACACTTGCTGAATTGAGTGCTGAATTTGATGTTCATCAAAACCAAATTATTGACTGGAAAAATCAATTGATCTCAGCTTCCTCGCAAGCTTTCAATCAATCAAAAGCTCCATCAGAACCCCCCATTGATCTTAAAAAGTTACATGCAAAAATCGGTGAGCAGGCATTAGAAATTGATTTTTTAGAAGGTGTGTTGAAGAAACTGGGCCGCTTCAACCACAAAAGTTAATCGACGACTCACTTCAGATTTCAGTATCTAAGCAAGCTAAGCTGCTGAAAGTCTCCCGTGGTTGTTATTATTATCGCCCAAAACCTGTTAGCTCATCAGATCTGAAGCTGATGCGATGTATTGATGAATTACATATGCAATATCCTTTTGCAGGCAGTCGTATGATGCGTGATTTGTTGAATCGTCAAGGGCATCATATAGGACGACGTCATACACGTACTTTAATGAAGAAAATGGGTATTCAGGCGTTATATTGCAAACCAAATTTAAGCCAGGCTAATCAAGCTCACCGTAAATATCCATATCTGCTCAAAGGGTTGGCTATTCAGCGCAGTAATCAAGTGTGGTCTACGGATATAACGTATATCCCTATGGCAAAAGGCTTTGTTTATTTATGTGCTGTGATTGATTGGCATAGCCGCAAGGTACTTGCGCATAGGGTATCGATTAGTATGGAAGTGGGTTTTTGTATTTCGGTTTTAAATGAAGCGATTGAAAAATATGGATCACCTGAAATATTGAATACAGACCAAGGCAGTCAGTTCACCAGTGATGCATTTATTGATGTATTGAAATCAAATGGCATTCAAATCAGTATGGATGGTAAAGGTCGATGGGTAGATAATGTGATGGTTGAACGATTATGGCGGAGCGTTAAATATGAAGAGGTGTATCTCAAAGCTTATAGCAGTGTCACAGATGCGAAAAAGCAATTGAGTGCATATTTTGAGTTTTATAATCTGAAACGACCTCATTCGAGTCTAGACAAAATGACACCAAATGAGTTTTACTATGATCAGCTACCCCAACAAAACAAGGTGGCTTAACTAGAGCGGAATATCACTTATAAATACGCTTTTAGTTGTTCAAACAAGTGGGACCACCTCTGTGATTCTTTTTCATTGTTTGAGCATTCAAAATAAGAAAAGCCTACACTTGCAGGCTTTTCTTATACAACTTAAATGAATTGTGCTTTTATAGACTGATGCTTGTACATCAATCCAAGCTACTCAAATATAATATCAATTAAACATCCAACATCGAATTTAAGGTCTCAACCACATTCTTGGATTTTACCACTGACTGCAACCCAACCAATGCAGCTCGTACTTGACTACGCTGTGGCTCTGCCAAGGTGTACCAACGCGACAACACTTGTAATAAACGTGCACCGACAATTGGGTTTTTCTCGTCTAAATACTTGGCTAAGTCAATAAAATGCTGAACACCGAAACTCCATGTATTCACAGGGTTGCTATTTAAACCACCACTGACTGAACGAATACGGTTAGGTGTACCCAAATCATAATCAGGATGCGCAGTTAAAACTTGAATGCTTTCAGCTGTCGCTTTTGGATGTGAAGCTTGCACCATAAACCATTGATCAAGTGCTAAAGCTTCATCTTTAAAACGTGTATAAAAATCTTCCAAAGCTGCTTTGGCTTGCGGTGCATCATTCCATACCAAGACACGCAATGCCCCTAAACGCTCAGACATATTTCGAGTTGTTTGATATTGCTGCTGTGCCAGCTCAAACGCTTCGGCATCGCCCTGACGCGCAATTAATGCCAACATGATATTTTTTAACGCACGTACACCCATCGCCTGAGAGAACTCTGGCTGCATATCAGGGTCTAACGCCAAATAGCTTTCTTTGCAGAATGTTCCCAATTCACGCGCTAAGGTATCTAACAGTGCATTACGTTGTTCCTGAATTTTTTCAGGCTGATAGTCCTGATCAATACGGCTGCCTAAGTAACCTTCTGATGGTACATCAAAAAGCCGTGAAGCTAACAACGGATCTTTTTCAATCAATGCAGGCATCGTATTTTTCATAGCTTGCAAATAAGTATCTGCCGCATAGCCATTTAACAAAATACGTTCCAACAGTGTCTGTGCCGCTTGCCACTGGTTAAAACCATTGGTTTCATATTGCATCAGGAATGCCAATTCTTCATTGGAATAATTAAATTCCAAATTCACAGGTGCTGAGAAGTTTCGTAGCAAAGAGACAATCGGTTTTGCTGTTACGCCGCTAAACTCAATATTTGCTTGCATCTGATCAAATAAATACACGCCATCTTGTACATCATTTTCAACCAAAGCATCTGAGTGCAAAGTATATCGCTCACCAGTTTCAGCATTAAATAAGGCTAACGCTACAGGAATAGGCAATGCTTTTAAGTTTGGATATTTAGCATTGCTTTTAAGACTTTGTTTCAGGTTTAAACGATAGACTTGTTTGGTTGCATCATATTCGCCTTGAACTTCTAACTTTGGTGTGCCCGGCTGATTGTACCAAGTCAAGAAATTGGATAAATCCACACCTGAACCTGCACTTAGAGCATTTACCCAATCTTCAACCGTGACCGCCTGACCATCGTGACGACGGAAATATTCATCACTACCTTTACGGAATTTTTCTTTGCCTAACAAAGTAGACATCATGCGATTAATTTCCGCGCCTTTTTCATACACGGTTGCCGTATAGAAGTTATTAATTTCCACAAAATGGTCTGGACGTGGTGGATGTGAAAGTGGGCTAGAATCTTCAGGGAATTGATGCGCTTTTAGTACTGCTACATCATCAATACGCTGTACTGCCGCAGACTGTAAATCTTCAGAGAAAGATTGATCACGGAAAACGGTTAAACCTTCTTTCAAACATAGTTGGAACCAGTCACGACAAGTAATACGGTTCCCTGTCCAGTTATGAAAATATTCATGTGCAATGACAGACTGCACACGCATAATTGCGGCATCTGTGGTGTATTCTTCATCTGCCAACACACATGAGGTATTGAAAATATTCAGACCTTTATTTTCCATTGCGCCCATATTAAAAGCACTGGTCGCCACGATCATATAATTGTCTAAATCATACGGTAGGCCATAATGCTCTTCATCCCAACGCATCGAATGTTTTAACGCTTGCATGGCAATTTTGCATTTTGGAATGTCTTTTTCTTCTGCATAAATTTCCAATGCAACATTACGGCCTTCTGAGGTCACATAATGGTCTTTCAATACAGCTAAGTCACCAATCACGCAGGCAAACAAATAACTCGGTTTTTTGGTAGGATCTTGCCATACCGCATAATGGCGTCCCTCGCCCGCTTCACCTGTTTCGAGCAAGTTACCATTGGCCAGTAATACAGGAAATTTTTTGTCAGCTTCGACACGTGTAGTAAATACCGACAACACATCTGGACGGTCAGGGTAAAAGGTAATTTTACGAAAACCTTCTGGCTCATTTTGGGTCACAAATAAATCTGAGCTCGCCTGATACAAACCTTCAAGTTGCGTATTACTTTCAGGGTGAATAATAACCACTGTTTCCAAAGTGAGCTGATCCGGTGCATGACTAATGGTTAATTGCTCACTATCTAACTCATAGTCACTATCAGTAAGTAACTTTCCATTTATACGAATTGATTGTAATTCAAGATCACGACCAAGTAAGACTAAATCACCCGCTGTTTGGCGTTGCATCACTAATTTAGCACTCACTTGAGTGTGTGCATCATAGACCTGAATATCTAATTCAACTGAATCGACCAAGAATGAAGGCTTTTGATAATCTTTTAAATAAATGGTCTGGTTGGCTTCCACGACTGGATTTGCTGCAATATTCATTCTGTCCTCATTCTTTGTCGCAATGCGCTTGTTTTTGTGAAGTTTGTTCGATCATACGACAACTTTCAGCATCTGTCTGTGCATAATCGCTCTAAATCATATCTGCTTATATGGGCACACACGCTGAACTTTTCAATCTTGAATGGATTAATGCTGAGCAATCAATAAAGGATCATGCAGTCACTTAAACTGAATAGCTCAGAATGATACAAACGGCATATTTGTTTACAGTGGCTTAAGAGCTTATAGAAAGAAAAAAACATACATTTTTTGCATATCACTACATTTTGTGCACAGTTCTTGCTTTGATAAATATCAAACTTGGCAGCATACTTATTTCTTACTTTATGCTTGAGTTCAAGTTTGAACACAGATCAACATGACCTGTAAATCAAACAAACCACAATGCAGAGGTGTATCATGTATTTGAAAGAACAATTGATTCGTGTAGAAAACATCAAAACCATTCACGCACTTGCACAGGCAGATATTGATCCTAAAGTTATTGCCCTTTTTATGTGCAGTGAAGGTATTGACATGCAAGCCCATGAAGTCACAGCCATTACAAATACCTACGATGCTTTGGGTACACGTAAAATTCCATCTAAAAAAGTCAAAGCGCTGATTGCAGCCAAAGCCTTAGGCGAGCAAGATGAAAGCCTACCTTGCCCTGTTTAAATTTCTTAGCTTTGCCTAATCACCTACTCACCTTTCTCCTCTATAAAAAATACGGCTAAAAAGCCGTAATTTTTATGCATTAGAAAGGCAAAGACAAGCAGCAACTTTCGTGTAGCAAGCGATGTATAATGAAGTATATTCTATACAATGAGTGTACACATCATAATGCTACAAATTCTTCAAAAACAATTAGATGAAAGCACACTATGCCCTTTGTGTCAGGCATCTATGTATTGGATTGAAGCAGAACAGTATGATCAGGAACTACATTTCCATGAATGTAGCCATTGTGAACACCGCATTTATCAAAATAGCCAGCAAAACTGCCATTGCCCGAGTTGTACCCAACAGCGCAAAAAAATCATGGCAGAAACCCGCTTACAGGAACAGCAAAAGTTTAAAAAGCAGGATGTGCCTGAGCGTGAATTAAACCAATTACGTTTTATTGATAAATTATTTTTACTCAGTATTTTAGATCAGCATGCACAAGAACATATACCGCATGAAGAATTTATAGATTGGGAAAAAATTAAGTATTTGAATATTACACCTAACTATTTTTTTCAGCACGGCATGATCAAACACTTGCTGAAAGAACAAATTCTGATTGCTAAAGATTTTGCCGAAAATGCACAACAATATTACATTAATGTCCGATTAGATGGATATTCAGAACCCAGTTTGTTCAGTATCGCCCAGCAACTCCGCAACTGGTTTTATGAAAACCTAAGCATGGGCACACCGTTTAAAACGGCAGATGAAGTTAAAGATGCGCTGTACTTATTATTGTATCAAGAAATTGTGCAGTTCATGCAGTTTTATTGTCGGACTTGGGGCATACAAATTGCGGGAAACCATAGTTTTCAAACTTTTTGCTACCGCTTACTAGACGTTCTTGCGGTTGGACAAATTTATTACTTAATCCAAACTGCACTGGAATATTTGTACCAACAAAAAGCACTTAAACCGCGCAACGAAAACTTTATTAATACCAACTTGCTAAAAAAAACCTTACAGCAGTATCGTGAACGTGCAGTAAATGAAAAATGGGAAACCTCGACACTGCCACGTCCACCTAATTTACCGTTCAGTTATATGAGCGAAATTTTGTTCTTCCGATTTTTAGGATATGACGAGCGAATTTTCTTCCAACCCGTTTGGCGTTCATGGAAAAAAATTGAAGCGCGACTTAAATTTTATTCACTCAAACGCTGCATGCATTGTGGTTCTGATGAACTGACAGTCGATTATGACGCAGAAAATTACGTGTCATTATTTTGTCGTAACTGTAAACACCAAGACCATTACTTTACGCAATAAGTTGCAGCTATAAACGAGAAAGAAATGTCATCATGTGATGTCAGATTACTGCATGGCATTGAATGTTGTGTTTGTTTATAGATGCTGTTCCTTAAAATGTAGTCAAACATAGTAAAGGACTAATTCGCACTCTGTTAATGTCTTGTTGCCAAGCGTGTAACTAGAGCCTGAGTCGGTCAGTTCCGACTTGTAGCGGTCAGTCCGTTCTTGCAATATACGCTTTACAGTTTTGTAAGGCGTATAACGACTTATCTCATTGTCGTTTAATCTTGCAAGCACGTTTCTCGCAGCATTCCAATCAGCTTGCACAACTTCCCCATTGAAACGGTGAAAACGATCTCCCTTACGTGTACCTATTAAAAGGCCATGCAAGAAAGAATCACTTTGCGAAGTATATGCAGAATTGACTAGATGCACCGTAGAACCTCTACGGTGAGATATAGAAGTTAGGGCATTAGCTAACAAACCTTTAGCCCATGTATTTAAGCGTCTATTGGTGTTTTTGCCATAGTTGCGTTTACTTTGAATTGGGGATGTTAAATCTTCCGCAACAATCACTTTGGCTTTATCAACCAACTTGTGAGTTGCTGTAAATATTAATGTTTTGAGCTTTGCTTTTTGAGTATCTTGTCGCTTATCTAGTTTTTTTCGACCTAGATTATTTAACTCAATTTTCTGTTTCTTGTGTGGTTTGGCTTTAGCAATCGCTCTGAGCTTGTTTCTGTGCTTGTACTTTTGATTTAAATAATCTGATTCACTTGAGATCAGCTTGCCTAGACCACTCCCATATACATCGCCATCAGAGTCCACAAAAGCTTCTGAGTACCCTTTATCAACACCTACTGTTTCCTGACCACAATCTTGTGTTTCAACTGCATCATAGGTTGAATGAACTTCAATATTGCCATTTTTTAGAATAATTCTTAATGTGCCTTGCGGTGCAAAATCAACAGTCGTATTTAATGGGATTTTAATGGTTTGTCGAGGGATTAGGCTTGGTACTTTAAGCCAACATTGACCATTTAACTCAAAGGTTTTACACATATCCGCACGAACAATAATTTGATTATGTGTGTGATTAACACCATGCTTAAAGTGATTACGCATTTGACGATGGAGGAAATTATCTGTTGTCCATTCATCTTTTTTTAGCAGCGTATAGAGTCTTTTACGTTCATTGTCGCAAGTCGTACGTTTGCGAATAGCTTGTTTGACCTTTTCCTTGGCAGCTTCACGATAGGCTTTAATATCACCCATACAGTCACGCAGGGTTTCTTTCCACGCATTTGCAGATACACCGAAGTTGCGACCTTCTTTCATCCACGCATCACGAATAGCCCTGTCACTGATATTTAAGCCTGCAACAGCACCATATTTAGCCCAAACTTCACTGCGAACACGACCAAGTAAAACAGCTTGTTTTTCAAGTTGCTTATACTTTTCTCGATTCAAGTTTTTACAGTGATGAATGCGTGTTAATTTCACAAAGTCATGCCTAGGTTAAGGGATTGGATAATCAATAGATATGGATGCTAATATACCAAGACACTCACCTAAAATACAAAAGATAATCATTTAAATCTCTAATAAATACCCACCTTGCCACTACTGAATCGACATAGACAAAATGAGCACTTATGCAAATATTTGTCTATATTTTTAGTTATAGTTAATTACTCTTTTACTTTAGATGCTACACCAGTTGAGCAATATGCAAACCTTCAAATTTTATATTTTCTAGCAATTAACTAACTTTACGATTTAGCGCTAAATTCATAGCCGTTTCTGATAATGTGCGACTGTCTAACTTACAAATGCACATAATCCCCCAACCATCAAAATAGTCAGGTGCATGTTGTAAAAAGAAATTGCAGTGCACATCTTGATGCGCTCTTAAGCTCTCCAATTGCGCTACATTTCGCATTGGAGACGTAGTTTCATGCACATAAACACCATTGCAGCGTTTTTGCACTTCTGGATAACGCGCCGCCATAATCTTTAAGATTTCACAGTATTCTTTAGGTGTACTTTTCCCCACCCTTGGGAAAAAATTTTGTGAACGTGAGGCAAATAAAGAATATATTTTAGGCTGATTAATCGTAAT
Source organism: Acinetobacter sp. A2 (assembly GCF_048537555.1). NCBI lineage: Bacteria > Pseudomonadati > Pseudomonadota > Gammaproteobacteria > Moraxellales > Moraxellaceae > Acinetobacter > Acinetobacter sp. A2. Next base: position 1,204,619 of record NZ_CP183239.1, on the reverse strand, counting down.
GACGAACCATAAAGGAATAAATGGATGTTTAAAACGTCTATTCAACATCGCTTTAACCGCACTTTGAATAGTGAGATTTTGCTTTTGGTATTCTGGCAAAAAACCTGCACGTGAATTCACGACATGCATAGTTTGGTTATTACACTGAATCTGAAGAATAGGAATGACGTTTTGCCCAACTAACTCTCCCTTACAGTGATAATGAATAATCGTTACTGCAATCGCATCTGGCGCATAAACGAATGCTTTGAATTCATCTAAGCTAGAATTAGGGAAAATGATTTGGTCAAATTGATATATTTTTTCAAAAAAATAGTGCTGTTGCTGCGTTGAAAGCGCTTTAAAATCAAAAACTGTTTCAATTATATTCATGTGAACATCTCAGTTTTATATTTTGGCGTCTGAAATCTTAAAAGCTGCGTACAGATGAGAAGTTAACTAAAAATTTCAAAAAACATACAATTTCTTATTTTATTATAGTAAGTTACTAAAAAATAAACAATTTTTTAAAAAATTAAAAATAAATGTTTAATTTAATTGATTTTTTTACCAAAAATTATATTTATTCTTTAATTATATATCAAAATTTATATATTTTGTGAGGTACATCTCATTATTTTAAGATGAGTGGTAATTTTACAAAAAAAAATAAGGGCTGAATCATCAGCCCTTACCTTACTTATTGCTCAACACTCAAGCAAATCATAAATTTGCTCTTGTGTTAAAGCAAAGCTTATTCAGCTTTGCTTTTTCTGACTTAGGTCAACTGAGCAGCAGCAATTTTTTTAGTGTCTACATTCGAAGCAGCGTCTGTGTAGCTTTCCATCTTGTCAAAGTTCAAGTACTTGTAGATGTCAGCAGACATGCTGTCGATTTGAGAAGCGTACTGTTGGTATTCTTCTGGTGTTGGTAACTTACCAAGTACCGCAGCAACAGATGCAAGCTCAGCAGAAGCTAAGTATACGTTTGCACCTTGACCTAAACGGTTCGGGAAGTTACGTGTAGAAGTTGATACGACAGTTGTGTTCGGCGCTACACGTGCTTGGTTACCCATACACAATGAACAACCTGGCATTTCTGTACGTGCACCAGCTTTACCATAAGTGTTGTAGAAGCCTTCTTCCATCAATTGACGCTCATCCATACGAGTTGGAGGCGCTAACCATAGACGAGTAGATAAAGAACCACCAGGAACTTTGTCTAATAACTTACCAGCAGCACGGAAGTGACCGATGTTTGTCATACAAGAACCGATGAATACTTCATCAATTTTGTCGCCTTGAACGTCAGAAAGAAGTTTTGCATCATCTGGATCGTTCGGGCAGCAAAGGATAGGTTCTTTGATGTCTGCAAGGTCAATTTCATACACTTTCGTGTATTCAGCGTCAGCATCAGCTTTAAGAAGTGATGGGTTCGCTAACCATTTTTCCATGTTCTCAACACGACGAGCCATAGTACGCGCATCGCCATAACCTTCAGAAATCATCCACTTAAGCATAGTGATGTTTGAACGAAGGTATTCAGCAACTTTCTCTTCAGAAAGTGTGATAGAACAACCAGCAGCTGAACGTTCAGCAGAAGCATCAGATAATTCAAATGCTTGCTCAACAGTCAAGTCAGTTTCCATTTCTGTTAAGTCGATTTCTAAGATACGACCAGAGAAGATGTTTTTCTTACCTTTCTTCTCTACAGTTAAGTCACCTTCTTTAATTGCGTAGTAAGGAATCGCATGTACAAGGTCACGAAGCGTGATACCAGGCTGCATTTTACCTTTGAACTTCACAAGTACAGACTCAGGCATGTCAAGTGGCATAACACCAGTTGCTGCAGCAAACGCTACAAGACCAGAACCCGCTGGGAATGAAATACCAATTGGGAAACGAGTATGCGAGTCACCACCAGTACCTACTGTATCTGGAAGAAGCATACGGTTTAACCAAGAGTGGATAATACCGTCACCTGGACGTAAAGAAACACCACCACGGTTCATGATGAAGTCAGGAAGCGAGTGTTGCATTTGTACGTCAACTGGTTTTGGATACGCAGCTGTGTGACAGAAAGATTGCATAACGAGGTCTGCAGAGAAACCTAAGCATGCTAAGTCTTTTAATTCGTCACGCGTCATCGGACCTGTTGTATCTTGAGAACCAACAGTTGTCATCTTAGGTTCGCAGTAAGTACCTGGACGAACACCTTGACCTTCTGGAAGACCACAAGCGCGACCTACCATTTTTTGAGCTTGAGTGAAGCCTTTACCTGTGTTTTCAGGTTGTACTGGCGTACGGAACAATGTAGATGGTGTAAGACCTAAAGCTTCACGCGCTTTAGCAGTCAAACCACGACCAACGATCAAGTTAATACGACCACCAGCACGTACTTCGTCTAGAAGCACTGGAGTTTTAAGTTCAGATTCAGCGATTTGCGCGCCGTCTTTGAACGCTGTTACTTTAGCAGCAGCATGGTCGATCTTAAGAGTGATTTCATCACCCATGTTCATGTTAGAAACGTCGATTTCTACAGGTAAAGCACCCGCATCTTCCATTGTGTTAAAGAAGATTGGCGCGATTTTACCGCCTAAGCAGTAGCCGCCATCTTTTTTGTTTGGAATGTGCGCAATTTCGTCACCGAAGAACCAAAGTACAGAGTTAGTTGCAGACTTACGAGAAGAACCTGTACCTACAACGTCACCCACGTAAGCAACTTGGTTGCCTTTCGCGATTAAGTCTTTGATTTGGTTTAATGGACCAACTTCACCAGGAACTTCTGGGTTGATACCATCACGTACGTTTTTCAACATTGCATTTGCGTGCAATGGAATGTCTGGACGGCTCCATGCGTCTTGTGCAGGTGACAAGTCGTCAGTGTTAGTTTCGCCAGTTACTTTGAAAACTGTAAGTTTGATTTCTTCAGGTACATCTTTACGGCTAGTGAACCATTCAGCATCAGCCCAAGATTGTAAAACTGCTTTCGCGTTTTCGTTACCTGCTTTTGCTTTGTCTGCTACGTCATGGAACGCATCAAATACAAGCAAAGTGTTTTTCAATGCATCAGCAGCTAAGCCAGATAATTCTGCATTGTCTAAAAGCTCAACTAAAGGTGCTACGTTGTAACCACCAAGCATAGTACCTAGTAAGTAAACAGCACGCTCTTTAGACACGAGTGGAGAGGTTGCTTCACCTTTTGCTACAGCAGCTAAGAAAGCAGCTTTAACGTATGCCGCTTGGTCAACACCTGCTGGTACGCGGTTTTCAAGCAAATCAACTAAATAAGCTTCTTCGCCTGCTGGTGGATTTTTTAATAATTCAACTAATGCAGCTGTTTGCACATCATCAAGTGGCTTCGGTGGGACTCCGAGTGCGGCACGTTCTTCAACGTGTTGGCGGTAAGCTTCTAGCACGGTGTTATTCCTCTTTTTTAAAAAATTATTTGCGAATTCCTGCTTTTGCAAAGCATCACAAATAATATGGACTGCAAAATTTTACTAAACTTCCAGTTAAAAGTTAATGCAACTAAAGTGTTTCTTTGTGATGCCCATTATTTTATAACTAAATGATGCGCATATTGTTCAATTTACAGGCAAAACATGACTTAATTTTGACTTAAACTGCATTCACTTTAACTTTTGCCTAAAGTTTAACTCGTAAAAAAGGCAACCCAATGTTGCCTTCTATCTAAAATGAAAGATATTCCACCTTAGTGTACTGTAGTAGCTTGAAGATAGTGCTGTAATTGTTCACGGCTACCTTCAAACTTGAGCTGAATTTCATCTTCATGCAGCATACAATGCGCTGCACTAGCAAATGAAATCTGTACTTGATAAATCTTTGCGGGCTCATCTATTTGCTGACGTAAAAAAACCCGATCACCTAAACTTAAAACATAGTGACTACCACCAACAATGGCGACACCCTGTTCATCTTCTAAGAGCAAATCTGCATTATGCAGGTAAGCAACCACTTCCATTTCCATTATGCGCTCCTACTGTTTTTGTTATAAATTCATTATTCAGTAAAAAGATAAGTATTGCTAGTTTTAAGATTAAGAACTTGTCACAATTTATTTGTGGGAAATTTTAATGGCCTGACAACGAATACTAGACACTGTTTAGGCTATTTAAGTTTTGAAATTACTGTTGGTAGAATAATAAATATTCATAAAAAAACCGTTCTTTTAGAACGGTTTGTAATCTGGCATTTTATCATGCGGTGTAGCAATACATTTTTCAGTAAACTGAGCACGGATTTTTTCACGTGCGGCATCTGCATCGCCCTTAATTTCATCTATTGGCAAAGCATAAATTTGCTCAATAATCTCTAAAATAAAAGTACGGGTCGTATCATCTTCAATTTTGTTGGCATGCTCAATAGCTCGTTCTTTTTCAATTGCATTTTGACGATCTAGCATAATGGTACGTGCTGCATTTCCAACACTTCTGCAGTAACCTTGCCATTGCTCTTCTGGGGTTAGAGGTTTTTTTTCTGCACAGCCCATTAATGCAAGCACGGCAGTAACAACCAAAATCTTTTTCATTCACGCTCTCCTATTAGGCTTATGATAATCAATGTTCAACAAAATAAGAAATTTCATTGAAAAAATGCGCTCATGTAGAGCGCATTTTTTATCTGACTTAGCTGCGGTTAGAAACGCCAATTATAAAAAATATCCACCGCACGTTCTAAAGCCTGACTGGCTTCCAAATACAAGCGCTTATTCATTTGATAACGCAAGGTCAGTTTATTCACTGGGGTAAATACGCCCACACCATAACGAATAAATAAGTCTGGAGTAATGTAACCCGTCACACTAACTTGCGTGTCATCCCCCGTACCTTGGGCATCAAGCGCTAAACCACTTAAACCGAATGTACGTCCAATTTGGTTGGTCAAGGCACGTGTGCCACCCAAGCCCATACTGATCCCTGCTGCTGCAATGGTATTGTTTACATCCGACTTAAAGCTTTCAGTTTGACTCAGACCGCTAGTACCTTCATTGATACGTCCTGTAATCAAAGCATTTAATGCTTCCTGTTCAGATAAACCCGCATCGTTATAAACCTGAATATTTGGGCTGCTGGCTGTACCTGTAACCCTAAAGCCCACCATACTGCCTTGTACGTTTTTATTGGCATCCATATCTAGAGTTGGGTTTGAAATCGGGCCATTAAAACGTGCAATCGCACGGTTTAAGTCCAGACTCTGTCCGTATGCTTCAATTTTTACACGCTGACTAACACCAATTGCACCATTGGCACGCATGGCAGTTTCCAAACCACGTTGAGAAAGATACAAACGTCCAATAAGTGGAATACGGCTGTCAAAACCTTGGAAAATCACTTGATCACCCAAGTTTAGCTCTAAATCTGCTCGGATATCCCATGGACGTGCTGAACGTAGTAATGCGAGCTGATCTTGACCTTCATGTACTACACGTACATCAGAAGACACATTCACCACGGGTGCAGAAACTTCAGGCATAGAAATTAACGCACGTGGTACATCTACTTTCCCTTTTAAACTCAGTTTTTTCTGGAACGGTAAAACATCCAAAGAGACATCAGGCGTAATCATTGCAGTAATTAACGGCGCCTGACGTATTAATAAATCTTTACCATTTAAATTTAACTGAATTCGAGGATCATTTTTCCAATCCACACTACCTGTTAAACGTCCTACACCACCACCGCTATTAAATGCACCATTAATAGAGGCTTGATCTTGCCGAATTGATGAGTACAGCTGCACATTGGTCAAATTCACAGGTAAGGAAATCATGCTAATTGCGCCATCTTTCAGTCGCATTTCACCAGTGACCAAAGGTGAGGTTAAAGTGCCATTGACCTTACCAGCAAAAGATAGAGTGCCCGCCATGGAACGCACATCGGCAATAAACGGTTTAAAGACTTTTAGTTGCACTTGATCGAAGGCGATTTCACCACGCATTGGCATATTTTTGCTGTAAGGATCTATCACCACATTGGCATAACCTGCACCAATTTCAGGCGTTTTGACATCCATGCGTAACTGTAAACCATCGGCAATGCTTTTCGCCACCAAAGCGACTTGTTCATAGCGTAAAGTAGAGCCAATATCTTGCGGGTCATCTGCTGCAATACCTATCACACCATTACGTGTAATCAGATGCGCATCAATTTTAGGTTTCTGCCCTTTGGCCCAAGCTGCTTTGGCATGACCATTGACCTTACCTGTAATGGCAAGACCTTCAGGCATAAAGGCAGCAAAATCGTTTAAGTCTAGGTTTTGTGTCACAAACGATGCATTGGCTTTGGTTTTACTGACTCGAATCGGCTGATCAAAACACAACTGACTTTGTTGGCTCATCCAGCAATGTGCACCCACATACAGCTCACTGTTTTTATGCTGATAAATTACCGCTGCATTTTGACGCTGCGCCAAATGGGTTCTTAATGAGTCAAAATCACCTTTCTGGATTTGTCCAATCCAATCGTTTTGCGCATTCAAGCCACCTGCGAGTTGCACATAAAACTTACTCAGTTTATTTTCTGCTTCAAGTTTTAATACATGTGCCTGACGTGTGCCTGCCAGCGCAATTTGACCTTGTTCAATGCCACGATTGCCACTGCGGAGATGTTCCAGCGATGCGGTCATCAATGTTGCGGTATTTTCAGACGTTGGCAATTCACCCTGTATGCGCAATTTGCGTACACTGAAAATATTATTAAAACTGAACTGATCAACCGCTAAATTGGCGGTTGCTTTCAAACGTGGTTGCGACTGCACATTTAAATAACCATAGGCACGCCCACGTAAGCCCGAATATACTTCGTATAAGGCGGGTGCATTGACTTTAATGCGTAGGTTTTGTGCATTGCCAGTGGCTTGTAGCTGGTTTTTGGCATAAGACAGATACAAATTATTGGCTTCAAACTGTTGTGGCAAGAAACCTTTTTGATTGGAATCAATCACCATCGCCAAATTACCTGTACCACGTACAGGTTTATTATTCAGCATACCAGCTAAATTTAGACGCTCAATGTTAATACGCTTCTGCTTTTCTGACCAAATGCCTTGTGTGCGGATGTTTCCTGATAATTCACCACGTACACTCGATACAAAATAATGTGGTTTAAAACGAATTAAAGAAGCATTTAAATTCCAGCCCATCCCATTGTTCAGATGTAATAAACCATCTGCCACAATTTGCCCCGCGACTCCGTTATGACGTAAATCACTAATTTTGATCAGCTCAGGTGTGCCCGAAACTTTCAGCTTTAAACTGCCTTGACTGCCCTGAATTGCGCTGGCATTTAGGTCACCATCATAATTCACCGCAAAACTTTTAAAACCACCGCCTGCTTTGGCATCATGGAACAGTAAAGCAATCGTGCTTTGCCCTGTTAAATGTACACTTTCATTTTGGTTGGCCAGTCGCCCAGTTAAATTCACACCATTTAAATGAATAATTTGCTGATTCGGCAATGCAAAACCATTAGCTTTTAACTGCCCATTCAGCACATTTACTGGTGCTGCCGCTACCACAGTTTGTGGATTAAAATCTTTGGCTGCCAACACCGCATTCCATTTCAACTGACGTTTGTCAGAAGGTAAATCAATTACGGCGCTGCCTGCCAAGTGACTATTGCCCGTATCTAGCTTAAAGTTTGGAATATTTAAACGGTTGTTTTTAAGGTTTAATTTGGCTTGATACATACCTGCAGGCAAAGCCGTCTGCTCATGCGCACTGACTTTGGTCGCCACAAAAATATCTTGCTGTCCCTCAACCAATGCTAACTGTACATCCCCCGATTCACTTTTTAGCCAACCCACATAAGGCACTGCACGGTCAATATTATTCCAGCGCACATCCAACAACATTGGATTGACCGCTTTGTCCTGTGCTGGGTTTTGATCTAATTTTAAGTTCCATGTTTCAAATCGGTCAAAATCAACTTGTGCAGTTAAATGCATCCCTTTTTCCAAATGGCCTTTAGAAGTCAAATTGGCATCAAGGCTTGGCGGTAAAAAGTCTTTGACTACTTGTGGAATTAGGGGGTCTTTCGGATTAATTTTGTCCAAACGCCCAGTTAAGTCCCAACTCACTCGATCTTTCCAGCTCACTACACCTGCAACATTGGCAGCACCTTGCATAAGTTGTGCATTTAAATTACTAATGTTGAGCTGATTCACCAAGTCGGTGTACATCAAGCCTGTATATTGCCCTTGTGGAATATTCTTTCCACTTAAATCGGTCGCAATATCAATATCCAGACGTTTAATACCCCCTTTAAATTTGGCTGCACCTGCTTGGGTAAACAACTGCTGTTCCGTCAAAATAGGCCAGTGATATTGTTTAAATTGTAGTTCACCAAACATCGGCACTTGCTTGCGCATTGGATGTAACACGACCCAACCTGTTAATAAATCAGGCGTATTGGTTGCCACACCAGCTTGAATGGTATCTAAAGTGCCTTTCGCCACGACTTTAATGTCATGGATATTCAGACTATTGTGCAAGGATGGCAGATTTAGATCACCCGTCACGTTTAGTGGATATTTGCCCTCAAACTTCATATCGCCTGTTGCATTACGCACATTCAAATAGCCCATGTCCATGTGCGAGTCTTCAAATTTGAGCTCTGTGCCTGACCATAAAGCGTTATTTAAATGAATGTCGTAAAAATCGACCTGAGTGCCAGAAGCCGTTTGAATTAATAAATGATCGACATCTGCAGTGTCTAAGCGCAGTACAAATGGCAGACGAATTTCATTGAATTTGAATGGATCGTCACTCGGTGGGCCTTTAGGATAAATTCGCAGATTACGCACGTCGGTACGATTTAAATGAATTTCTTTATCTAAAATAGCACGCCAACCAAGAACGACATCGGCACGGTCAATTTTGACATCTACAGGTTTTAAGCTGACGATGATATTGCGCAGAATAATACCGCGCCATAAATTACCACCTTCATATTCATAATGAATAATTTCCTGACGTTGCAAGACACTATCAAGTAAAAACTTAGAACCACGGTCTGTTGAGAACATCACCACCAAAGCAGATACCAATAGAATCAGCATAAACAGTAGTGACAGTAAAACACTCCTGAGTATTCGACGCTTTTTGGGCAGCATCTCTGGGGTTTCTGGTTGCTGTTCAACTTCAGCCATAATGATCTCTAAGTCTTAAATTTATAGTTGAGAGCCAATAAAGAAATGTAGACGGATTGGATGGTTGTCATCTGAAATACCCGATGCCACATCTATCCGAATTGGACCAATTGGAGATGCCCAACGCACACCCAAGCCTACGCTATATTCGGTGTCATTACTAAAATCTGTATCGTAGGCATTACCAAAGTCACTAAATACCGCAGCACGCCAGCCCTCTTTAAATTGATAGTTATATTCCAAAGAGCCTACAGCCAAAGCCTGACCACCAATTTTAAAGCCATCAATCTGTGGTGCTAAAGATTTATAGTCAAAGCCACGCAGACTCTGGTCGCCCCCCGTAAAATAACGCAAGTTATAAGGTACTTTTTTAAAGTCTTCGGTGTAGATATAACCTAAGTCACTACGCCCCACAAACTGGTGATTGTCATTTTCACCCATGGAATAAATAAAGCGCCAGCCTGCATTAAATATGGCTAAATCAGCATCACTAAGTAATGATTCGCTGCCCAGTTCTACTTTATAAATTTGTCTAAATCCCTTGCTTGGGTTTACTCGTCGGTTGCTGTCTGTTCTGGAAATTTCATAGCCAAGCAATAACGATTGCTGCTCAACATCTCCATTCGCAATAAAGGCATCAGGGACATTATCTAAAAATACATCGCCTGTTTCAGTTAAGCGGTCTAAACGGTAGCGCAGGCCAAAGGTATGCTGCCAGCTCCCCATTGGGTTTTTAATCACACGGTCTGCACCTGCAACCGCAGATTCGATTAATAAGCCACTACCTTGTGCAACATCATCACGCTCTTCACGCTCATAACCACCAACTAAGGCCACATAGTCATTTAATGGATGGTTATACGGAATGTTATAGCGCCCATCTATGGCTTGACGAATTTCAGATAGCTCCAAGTTGGCATCGAATGAATGACCTCGTTTATTGACAATGGCACGGCGATACTGCCCACGTAAACGGACACCCGTGTCTGTACCATAACCTGTACCAACTTCAGCACTGTTTAAACGGTCTGCATTTAAGGTCACAATGACAGGAATTTTTTTATCTATACGCGCTTGTTCTTTAAAGCGCTCTTCTTCAGTTTGCTTATTTTCTTGTTGAACTTGCAGGGTGCGTAGGTTTTCATTGGCAGGTCCTTCTTCTGTACCCGCAAATTCCGCTTCATTCACCACAGACTGTGTAACTTCTTGCGAAGAAGCCACCTGCTTTTTATCTGTAACCGTAGCATCACCCAAAGACAGCTTTTGCTGATCGACCAAGGCCTGAATATCAGGTGGCAATTCTAAAGGATGCTCTACAGGATCAGGACGAATTGTATCAACCAAAGTGTAGTTAAAATAACGTGAGTTGGTTAAGTTGTTGGCTAAACCATTGACACGCCAAAAGGTATAGTCAGCATTTTCCTGCCAAGTCACCATACTTTGTAAGATGTCCATATCAAGCGGGAATTCCTGATTTGGATCGCTCATACGGAATTCCACTGCACCAAGTTTGTAACGCTCGCCCGTTTCATAGCGTAAATTTATATCTGCTGTATTTTGCGGCTGTGCGACTTTAACATCATGCAAACGCCAATAACTGTCGAAATATCCATTGTCTGTGGCAGCATCGGTAATTCGCTTTTTGGTTTGCTCGTACAAACCATGATTGAACACGTCATCTACTTCTTGATCTGGCAATACGCCAATGACCTGAAATTGTGCCTCGTATTGCCCTTCGCCCGTAAACTCTATATTTTGTTGTTTAATCGCCACAGGTGGATTAGGCACTACATTTACACGTACGCGACTGTCACTAAGTTTTTCAAATTTAAATTCGGCATTGTAAAACCCCACCGCCTGCGCTGCCTGATTGGATAAGGTGCGCAACTGTGGCAAGGCCACTGGAAAGTCTGCAAACGATTCTTGGGTAAAACTTGAGAGTTTTGCCTTAATGTTGGCACTTAAATTATCTACCGCTGTGCGATAAGCTTCTGGTGAAACTTCTCCAATGGCGTTTTGTGTTCCATTTTGAGCACTGTTTGCGCTAATCACAACATCGGCACTAATCCTTGGCACTTTGGCAGTATTGAGTTCACGCGGTGGGCGGACTTTATGTAATAGCCGTCTGAAAAAACCCGGTTGATCTGCATTTTCAGCCTGTGTCATCCAGCCCAATTCGGTCATGGTACTGTCTGCTGGGTTAGCTTCGACTACAATTTTGCTGTCTGCCTGAATGCTCGACATTAATGCATCTACATTAACGGGTGCTTGGTTAATTTGTAGCAACTCCTCTTGAGTTGCATCTTGCACCAAGGTTTCAGGAACCTGACCATTACGATCTAGCATCGCTTCTTGCTTGGCTTGTTCTGCCATCTGAAAAATTTCATTGGCAAGATTTTGATCTACAGGTGCGACAGGTAAATCTTCCAGGTCTTCAAATTCAATAGGTTGAAATTCGGGAAATGTCATGCCAGCTTGTTGTTGCTGTTGCAACATTTGCAAACTATCAACTTCTGGCGCTTGCGCCTGCTGCATTGCTTCTTCTATTTTTTGTAACTCTTCGGCGCTATCTTTACCTTGTGCTGCAGCCAGTTGCTTAATTTCGGCTTCGAGGCTCTGTGCTTCTTCTGCCACAGGTGTTTGGATCGTTGCAGTATTAATTTCACCTGTTGCTTGTTGCACTGTATTTGCCGCTGGAATACTTTCAGCAAAACTTGAAGATGCAACAAAACCCAAAAACAGACCAAGCCCGATATTTTTTGGCATATTCCAACACAAAATAGCGTGCATACTGGAACAAAGTACTGATTTTTTAAAGTTTGTATTGACAGGCATAAACAACTCTAAACTGATTTAATTTTTATGGAAAAACCCCAATGAACGCGCGTGCAAACACCAATTTATTTGATTTTTTCATCAGTGAAAAGACTTGAAACATCATACATGATTTTCTGTACTATTATATCAAGCGGTCACATTTCTTAATAAAACTAAACGAAGTTAATCACGCATGGAAAAAAATGAACAGTTAATGAAAAGTCGGCGCTTTTTGCCGATGTTTCTCACTCAGTTTTTTGGCGCACTCAATGATAATGTTTATAAACAAGCGCTGCTTTTGGTCTTTACCTATGGCTGGATTAGTCAGCAGTCTGCAAATGTCAGTACGCTAAATAACTTAGCTGCTCTACTGTTTATTTTGCCTTATTTCATTTTTTCAGCGACTGCGGGGCAACTGGCAGACAAATACGAGCGAGCGCAACTGGTACGTGCCATTAAATTGCTCGAAATTATCATCATGCTCATTGGTACTGCAGGTTTCCTGTTGGGAAATTTATGGTTGCTATTGATTGCTTTATTTTTAATGGGCGCTCAATCGACTTTCTTTGGCCCAATTAAATATGCCATTTTACCCGAAGTGCTCAAACCGCATGAACTGATGTCGGGCAATGCTATTTTCCAGTCAGGGACTTCAATTGCCATTTTACTGGGTATGATTTTAGGTGGTGCTGTCATTTCTGTTTCTGCGGGAAATTTACTGTGGATTAGCCTGACCGTCATTGTAATTGCACTGATTGGCTATGCGTCCAGTCGTTTTGTATTAACCCAGCGTGTGACTGCACCCGAGATTGAAATTGACTGGAATTTTTTCCGTACCAGTTTCCAGACTTTAAAATATGCCAAAAGCCTGCCGATGATTTTTTTGATCTTACTTGGAAACTCTTGGTATTGGTTTTATGGGGCAACTTATTTGACCCAAATTCCACAACTGACTCAGCAGAACCTACATGCTTCTGAAAACGTGGTGAGTTTATTACTCACCCTATTTTCAGTTGGCATTGGTGCAGGTTCTTTGCTGTGCCGCAAATTAGGTGGCTCAGAAGTCAATATAAAAATGGTTCCAATTGGTGCAGTAGGTCTAACCATTTTCGCTTTTTATTTAGCAGGTGCATTGGCCTTTGTACCGCCTCAAACAGGTGAACTACTTGGCTTATCAGCCGTGTTTCAGCAAGGCTGGAGCTATTATCACGTGATGCTTGCAGTTACTTTATTGGGGATTAGTGGCGGTTTTTACATTGTACCCTTATATGCCATGATGCAGGCTTATTCTCCTCGCTCACACCGTGCACGTGTGGTTGCCGCCAATAATATTTTAAATGCCATTTTTATGGTGTCGTCTGCGGTTTTCTCGATTTTAATTTTAAGTGTTTTAAAAATTGATTTAAAAATTCTGTTTAGTATCACAGCGGTTTTAAGTGCCATTTTCACGATTTGGCTCTTGTTAAAGCTCAAGCCAATGTTAGATACTGCACAAGACTCTTTGGAGGATTAAGTTCATGCGTCATTACACAGGTATAGACAAGTTTATTCACTCATTTGACCAAGCCTTGCGCAGCTTAGTGCCAGGTACAACTTCGGCACAACGCGAAAACCCAGGCAATGCGGTTGAAACCAAATTGGCTGTGAGTGAAGCGCGTCATGTTGCTGGGTTAATGCGTGTTAATCACAGTGGCGAAGTATGTGCCCAAGCCTTGTATCACGGTCAGGCTTTAACCGCCAAATTACCCAATGTACGTCGTGAAATGGAACAGGCTGCAATTGAGGAACAAGACCATTTGGCATGGTGTGAAGACCGTTTAAAAGAATTAGACAGCCATACCAGCCTGCTCAACCCTGTATGGTACGGCCTTTCATTTGGAATGGGTGCAATTGCAGGCATTGCAGGCGACAAATACAGTTTGGGCTTTGTGGCAGAAACCGAGCGTCAAGTGAGCTTGCATTTACAGCATCATATTAGTCAGCTACCTGAACAAGATGACCGTTCACGTAAAATTTTGGTGCAAATGAATGAAGATGAATTACACCATCGCGATACAGCGCTTAATGCAGGTGGTGTAGATTTACCTGTGCCTGTACGCTTGACCATGACCGCTATTTCCAAGCTGATGACCAAGACCAGTTATTATATTTAATGAATTGATGACACTTAAACGCTCACGATTGTGGGCGTTTTATATGTCAATGAAATAGAAAACATCTCGATTAAAACAATCAAGAAATAACAGAGAAAGAGCCGATTTTAAGTTATCCCAAGATTTATCCGCAGATTTTGTGGATAGTTTTCTGACTGTAGCCTGTATGTATACAGCAACGATATGGTTTTCGATGGTTTTTTATACAAAAATATTCACAGAATATGACATGCTGATGTCTGCAATCTAAGATCATGCATCTTAGTCAAAATGCTAAAGATTGATCACGAATCAATAACTCTAATTGCCTGATTTACTCTTCACAACGCACCACTGGATAATGATGCTCAGGATGCATAAATGCTTGATCTTGCCAAATTTCCCACATTGGAATTTTAACATCTAAAGCCAAAGGCAGTTTTTTCGGATTTAATTGCATGTGGGCTAAATCTGCTCCCCACGCAATAATATCAATATCCAGTGGGATATCGTGCGATGGACGCACACGCCCTGCTGCAACTTCCATTTCCTTGAGAATGACATTCAACTGTGCATAGCTCAAACGACTTTTGATTAAGCAAGCAGAATTCCAGTAATCTGCACCGATCCCATCACGGCAAGGAATGAGATAAATTTGCGAAAACTGTGTTTCACCCAAGGCAGCAATTTGCTGATAGGCCTGTTTAAACTGGCGTGAAGCTTCACAGTTACTCGCCAGAGCGAGGGCAAAAATCGTGTCGGTGGCGTTCAAGACGAATTCCTACAGAATGTGCTTCTGGAATAATGGCAGGTTTACGAATCGTGATGGTAATAGATTCAATTGCTGCAAAGGTAGTAAAAAGTGCATCGAGCACCAATTTTGCTGCATGTTCGATTAATTTAGGCGCAGCATTTTGAATGACCTGTGCAGAAATGCTGCAGATTTCAGCATAATTTAGAGTGTCCTGTAACTCATCTGAAGTGGCGGCCTGATCTAAATTGGTCGTAATAATTAAATCCAACATCAAAGGCTGTTGAATCTGACGCTCCCATGCAAAACAGCCAACCACTGTCTCTACCTTTAAGCCTTCAATGATAATTGCGTCCATTTAAAACCTGCAAAATTCGTGTGTCATTGCTATCTCAGTGAGTAGCTATTATGAATCGTCACGATCAATATGAGAAAAACCCTCTTGGCGAAGAGGGATTTTAAATCTACTAAATTAAGTACCGTTTGACCCTTAATGTTTCAACAAAAGGTTGGGGTCCATGCTTTGCACCATCTGCAATCGTTGATCTGCATAAATGTCAGTATAAGGTGCCAACACGCGCATGAAACGATCGAAATACAACATTTGCTTGAACAGCAAAGCAAAATCACGTGGGAAGCGAATCCCATGACGCTCACCTACCGCGACCATGTCCATCATAATGTCGTTTAAATCGGCAGGATTAGAAGTTAGTAATTCTTGAGGGTCGGCCAATAATACACCGCTGAATAAACGCTCTAAGTCCGCAGCCAAAACTTGTGTATCAATTTGAGTATCGGTCATGCCCATTTTCAGCATATTCTCTGCCATGAGCGTGTAATTGGTATTTTGCAAGGCATCCATAAAGGCCATACAAGCCGTCCACACTTCAGGGTTGAGCTGTCCAACAATACCAAAATCAATAAAGCCCACCCGACCATCTTCAAGCAACATCAGGTTGCCTGCGTGTAGGTCTGCATGGAAACTGTTACACATCATCAAACTACCAAACCAAGTATTCATGGCTGTAATCAGTACTTGTGATGGATCATTAGATACTTTTTTGACTACTTCAAAATCAGTCAAGGGCACACCATACAAGCGCTGCATGGTTAGTACCCGACGGGTTGAATACTGATGATATACTTTAGGTGCAGTAGCTTTATTGTTTTGAGTCAAATTCAGGTAGTTGATAAAATCATCAAGGTTACGTGCTTCTTCAATAAAGTCTACTTCACGCACCATGCGGGTTTTGATTTCTTCTACAATATCGGCCAAAGACGCAAATTTGACCTTAGGTACTGCTTTTTCAAGTATTTTGGTGGCCCAGTGCAGGACGTTTAAATCGGTATAAAGAATTGTCTCTACACCTGGCTTTTGCACTTTAATCACCACATCTTCGCCACTGACCAATTTAGCCGCATGCACTTGCGCAATAGACGCAGATGCCAATGGTGTTTCATCAATAGAGGCAAAAATTTCATCTAGGTTGCGCCCTGCAAATTCAGACGCTAACACTTGCTGCACATAACTAAATGGCAAGCTTGGTGTCTGGTCTAAACAACCTTGAAATTCTTCGACATATTCACGTGGGAACAAAGACGGCGTACTGGCAATAAATTGGCCCAGCTTAATATAGGTTGAACCCAAAGATTCAAATGTTTCGCGCATGAGTTTGGCGTTACTTGGTTTTTCAGTTGCGTATTTAATGCCAGCCTTGGCCGCCACCACTGCAGTTTCACCCATACGGGCAACTGAACGTAAACCATCTAACCAGATATTATTTTTCATCATGTCTGAGTCATATTAAAGTAGTGTGAGTTTAACAAATAATGATAAGAGAGAAAGTCTATCTTGCCTGACAAACTGGGCAGTCTGTATCTTTTTCGAAAGCCAATATGCGTTGTTTCATGCTTAGACCATCCCAAAGCAATAATTTTTGCTTGAGTGCAGTAATGCCTAAACCTAAATACAACAACGCATGGTGTGCTTGTAAGCTCGCCATTACATTTGGGGTACTGGCCAGCACCCCGCTGTCTGCGCAGCGTAAACTCTCGTTAGCATGTTCTTCTTTGGGAAACAGGCACGCATAGCAAGCCGAATCGCCTTCTACCATAAACATTTGCCCTTGAAAGCCAATTGCTGATGCACTGAGCAAAGGCACATTGAATTTTTGACAAATTTGATTGACCAAATAACGGGTGCTGAAATTGTCACAGCCATCTAACACCAAATCTTGTTGAGCAATTAAATCACCTGCATTTTGCTCATCCAGCAAGGTAGTTAAACTAACAATCTCGATAAACGGATTAATTTCTGCAAGACGTTTCGCTAACACTTCGGCCTTATAAAAGCCTAAATCTGCAGGGCTATAAGCAATTTGGCGTTGCAGATTACTGGTTTCAATCACATCGGCATCAATCAGGGTAATTTTACCCACGCCTGCCCGAGCCAGTAATTCTGCACTTAAACAGCCAATCCCACCGCAGCCCACAATCAGTACATTGGCGAGTTTTAATTTTTCTTGTGCTTCAATGTCCCAGCCATCCAATAAAATTTGACGACTATACAAATGCATTTCTGCATCACTCAATTCAAACTGAGCATCGAATATGCTATCCAAGAAAATATCCTATTCTATACGGCCAAAACGCCAAGTATAACGGTTATTTAAAGCAAACCACTACGATCGTACTTTGAATGTTTTGCATTTAAACAATACACCAAGCACATCATTTAAAGCTGCGGCAGCTTAATTAAAAATGCATACGCATACCGACATTGTAAGTCACACCATCGGCATCACCTAAATATTCATTGTATTGACATACTCCCACCACTTTCACGATGTTCAAGTGGGGGATTCTAAAAGCAAAAGCTCTTAGGTGACTTCCTCACGGATTTCACTTGCTTTCTGCTTCGCAAGGCGACCTTTACCGCATCCACCCTCCACAGACAAAACGGTGTGTCCCACCGCCAAAATGTTGCGAGAAGCATTAATATCTGCATTCTCGCCAAAGCCACACTCGACACAACTAAAGTTTGCTTGAGTAAGCCTATTTTCTTTTGCAACATGACCACATGAACTACAAGTTTGACTTGTATATCTAGGGTCAACTTTAACAAGCAAACCACCTCGCCATTGCTGTTTGTACTCCAACATACCAACAAGCATTGACCAACCTTGATCCAGGATTGATTTATTTAAGCTGGACTTGGCTTTAACATTCTTTCCTTTTTTCTCGATTGAGCCTTTCGCTGACTTCGACATATTGGCTACTTTTAAGTCCTCAACTACGATCATTGCGTGGTTTTTGCTGAGCGTTGTGGTGACTTTGTGCAAGTAGTCATGCCGAATATTGGCAATATGATGATGTAATGTATTGATCTTGAGATTCAGCTTTTTCCAATTTTGACTGAACTTGTTTTTCTTTCTCAGCTTGCGCTGAAGCCTAGCCAATTTTACTTGATTGGCCTTGAAACTATTGATCGGGTCGAATACTTGACCACTAGACGTTGTAATTAACTTTTTAATACCTAAATCAATGCCAATGGCTGATTTCGATGGATGGACTGGTGCTTCTACCGTATTTTCAGCACCAAATGACACATACCATCTCCCGACATGCTTGGAGATTGTGACGTTCTTAATCTCACCCACAATATTTTGTGATTTTCTGAATTTCACAACGCCAATGTCATTAGGTAACTTAACTTGGTTGCCTTTAACCCAACAGTATCTATTGAATTGAACAATACGAATGGAATCATAGCCATTAGATTTCTTTTTGAATCGTGGCATGAGTGGTCTAAGTTGGACTTCACGACCATCAGGCAATTTAAAGAATCTTGGTTTTTTGGCTTTAAATGGTTTTTGCTTTAACTTGGCTTGTTCTTTCGGGTCAAAGAACTTCCCCCAAGCATCACCAAGATCACGCACTTTTTGTTGAAGTGAAACGCCATTTGAACTATTTTCTAGAAAAGCACACTCAGGTTTTTTTCGTAATTCAGGAATTTTATTGACTAAATTAACTTTGTTGATTCGCTCATTATTAGCAAGCATCTCGAACGATACAGCTAAAATTTGATTCCAAACAAAACGTGCAGAGCCAAGCAACTTGTTTAAAACAAGCTCCTGCTCTGCATTAGGCTCAAGCCTAAATTTATACGCTTTGTTGATTTTCATAAATGAGTATGTATGTGTTAATATAATCAAATGCTATCATTAGGCTCTAGACTAGCAGATTTGCACTTAGTTTTACCTAATGAGGTCCCACAACTCTGTTGCTAGCTCATTAGGCTCCCTCATCCAACGCCATTCTGTTTCTTTAAGATGATAATCAAAATACTCTTTTGATATACCGTTGAACTTTGCTAGCCTTCTTTTACAAAAGCTCCAGAATGATTCTATTCCATTTATATGACATTGTCCTCTGGCAAATTCATTCGCTCCATGATTTACTCTAAAATGCTTTGAGTAACCAACATCTACCAAACCATTGTATCCACGCCAACCATCACTATAAATTACACTTTCAAGTGCAACTTTACCTAAGATAACTTGTTGTAATGTAGTCTTTTTACAATCAGGGACTATTTCTGTATAAACTCGACCATTCCTTTCAAATATTCCAAATACAGGTTGTTTTAAAGTACCTCGACCTCGCTTCAATTTCCCATGAAAACCACGTTGTCTTTTTGCTCCAAAATAGCTCTCATCAACTTCAATAGAACCTACAAACTTTGCTCTTAAATCTGTTTGATGATCGTAGATTGCTTCTCTAAAAAGCATGTACCAATAGTTGATGGTATTACGGTTCAAGTTAAGCAATAAGGCTGTTTTAGAAGCAGGAATATCAATGCAAAAGCACTGAATAATTTTTTTAATCTTATAGTGACTTAATTTACTGTTTTCTATCATGATTCTAGACTAACATATCTATTCTGCTAGTCTAGAGCCAAAATTATTGGCTGGGGCTTAATGGCATGGAGTGGTTTTACCGCACTCAATGCAGCAGCATGGAATTTTGTTTCGTTTTTCTTAGTCCGTATGGGTGTAGGTGTGGGAGAAGCAAGCTATGCTCCTGCCGCAAACTCGTTAATTGGTGATTTATTTCCTGCCGAAAAACGCGCACGCGCCATGGGTATTTTTATGCTCGGTCTGCCACTCGGTTTAATTTTAGCGTTTTTTACAGTTGGGGCAATTGCAGAAGCCTTTGACAGCTGGCGTGCACCCTTTATTGTGGCAGCCATTCCCGGTTTTATACTGGCGCTGTTCTTCTTTAAAATGAAAGAACCACCACGTGGTGCAAGCGAAGGTGAAAACTACACGGCAAAGACTGTTCAAAACCCGATTCGCACGCTTTTAAAAATTAAAACCCTACGTTGGATTATTCTGTCAGGCTTAAGCGTGAACTTTGCCGTGTATGCAGGTAACTCCTTCTTTGTACCACTGTTTCAACGCTATTTTGGCTTGAGTTTGACACAATCTGCTGTTATCACAGGCTGTATTGTTGGGATTACAGGTTTAATTGGTCTAACGCTAGGCGGTGTCATCGCAGATAAGATTCATCAACGCTTTGCCCGTGGCCGTTTGGTTTTTGGTGCGATTTGCTTGTTTATTTCTGCAATATTTATTGGTATCGCACTGTATTTGGGTAACGATTCTCTAACAGCTGTGGTTATTCTGCTCAGTTTGGGCTGGTTGGCTTCTTATAACTACTACACTACGGTTTACCCTGCCATTCAGGATGTAGTCGAGCCCAATTTACGTGCGACTGCAATGGCTGTGTATTTTGCCTGCATGTATATTTTAGGCGGTGCGTTTGGCCCAATCGTGGTTGGGGCATTGTCAGATCATTTTTCACAAGCAGCAATGCTAGCTTCAGGCAGTGCGGTAATGACAGAACACTTTAAAGCTGTTGGTCTACACAATGCGTTGTTTGTAATTCCTGTGGCATTATTCTTTATAGCAGTGTTTGTTTACCTAAGCTCACGCAGCTTTGTTCAAGATACACGACGCTTGCAATAACCATTTAAGTGCATATAACAACAAAACGCCAATCTAAATGATTGGCGTTTTTGATTTAAGAGCACTTTAAAACTATATACCCAATTTAACTTACTTTTTTCAAAGCCGTTTGTTTGGTAATTTCCTGTTGTTTCAGTAAATTACGCTGAATTTTCCCACTCGATGTTTTAGGCAAACCATTTACAAATTCTATTTCTTTAGGATAGGCATGTTTCGATAAACGTGAACGAACATATTGCTGTAACTTTTCCTGCAAGGCACTACTGGCTTGATATTGATTTTTTAGCACCACAAATGCTTTTACGATTTCTGTACGTTCTAGGTCTGGCTTACCAATCACTGCAGATTCAAGTACTTCTTCACATTCAAGTAAAGTACTTTCTACATCAAAAGGCCCTACCCGATAACCCGATGTTGTAATGACATCGTCTGCACGACCTATAAAATCAATGCCGCCAAATTCATTTAAACGCACAGTATCACCCGTGAGATAATACTGTCCGACAAATGATTTACGATCATGTCCTTCGTAGCCTTTAAACCACATTAACGGCGATTGCGATTCATCTAAGGCCAAAGTACCAATTTCACCGCATGCTACTTCCTGATGCTCAGCATTCAAGACTGCAAAACGATGCCCTGGAATAGCGTATCCTGCAGAACCAATTTTTTTATGATGTTCCAATGCGTGATGATTCGCGATTACCATGCCCAGTTCAGTTTGCCCATATTGGTCATAAATATTGACGTTTAATTCATGATTAAACCAATGAATCACTTCGGGTGTGAGTGGTTCACCTGCGCTGCTGACCACACGCAAATGATTTTTTATTTCTGCATCAAATTTTTCTTTAAAACCAAAGAACATTCTAAATGCCGTTGGTGAACCTGTTAAGTTGCTTACCCGATATTTACGGATAATCTCTAATGCATGATCGACACTAAATGGGCGCTCATCCATAATAATACTGTGCCCCAAACTTAGTGGCCCAGTAATGCCATAGTACAAACCATAGGCCCAACCTGGATCTGCCAAATTCCAGAATGAATCCTCTACACGTAAATCTACCGCAAACTGCATATACCCCTTAAAGGCCAAAATTGCTTTTAAAGGCACAGGCACCGACTTGGCTAAACCAGTCGTGCCCGAAGTAAACATCATTAAAAAGTCATCATCAAAACTACGATATACTGTTTCAAAATGGCTATTTTGTGCATTTAAGACTTGCCAAAAATCAGCATCAGTATTATTGGCTGTGGCATTCGCATCAACGGTTAAAATACCTACATCATTCAGTAAATCTAATTTAGGACGCTGTTCGCTGTTGGTTACAATTAACTGTGTTTTGGCTGTCAGAATCCGATGCTCAATGGCCTTAGACTCAAATGCGGTAAACAAGGGTTGATACACCGCACCAATGCGCCAAGTGGCTAAAATTGTAATGAGTAGCTCTGCAGTACGCGGCAGTAAACCCGCAATACAATCGCCTGCTTTTAGACCAATTTTGACAAAATAGTTGGCCAGTTTACCTGATGCTTCTGCGAGCTGATCAAATGTCCATGTTACAGATTCACCATGTTTGCCTTCCCAGATTAAAGCAGTGCGCTGAGCACCTATATAGCGCCCGCAACATTCTTCATAAGCATTTATAGCCGTAGGTGTACCCACCAATTCTGTTTGAATGAGCCGTTCTAGGTTAAAAGCCTGATATGCATCTTGCAAAGTTTTCATTATGTGAAGCTCCGTCTTGTACTGATTCATCTGCAATTCTTTTGCAGCAATGTATTTTGTTGTTTTAACCGTTTTAAAAAATTTAAATCTAGGGTGAATTAGGTCTGTATTAAAATTTATGGCATGTCGTGGCTACTGCATGCCAAATTCTTAAATACTAATCAACGGATTCCGTTGATTATCTTGCTTTAGCTAAACATGATTCAGGTGATAGCTCAATTTCCACTCACCTCAACCTGCATGCTAGATTTGAACATTCAATAAAATGAGATACAGCGAATATTTGTCAGTGCATTAGCGCTTGGTCACTTCACGTGCAATGACTAAACGCTGAATGTCTGATGCCCCTTCGTAAATTTGACTGACACGTACATCACGATAAATACGTTCAACTGGAAAATCAGAGACATAGCCATAGCCACCATGAATTTGAATCGCATCTGAACAGACACGCTCAGCCATGGTCGAAGCAAAGAGTTTAGCCATAGAGGCTTCTTTCAAGCATGGTAAACCTGCATCTTTCAGGCTTGCAGCATGTAAAATAAGTTGTCGTGCAGCTTCGATTTGAGTCGCCATATCGGCTAGACGAAATGCCACCGCTTGATGTTGCACAATTTCAACACCAAAGGCTTTACGTTCATTGGCATAATCCACTGCAGCCTCTAAAGCTGCACGCGCCATGCCAACCGATTGTGCTGCAATACCAATGCGGCCTGACTCCAAATTTGACAATGCAATCTTGTAACCTTCACCTTCTTGCCCTAGCAAGTTTTCGGCAGGAATACGGCAGTTATCCAAAACAATTGTGGCAGTATCTGAACAATGCTGCCCCATTTTGTCTTCTAAACGCGCCACAATATATCCAGGGGTATTCGTCGGCACTAAAAAGCAGGAAATACCTTTTTTACCTGCAGTTTTGTCTGTAACAGCGAAAACCAAAGCGACATCGGCATATTTACCTGTGGTAATAAATTGTTTGGTACCATTTAAAACCCAACTATCACCATCCTTTTCTGCTTTACATTCAATGGCGCTGGCATCTGAACCGACTTGCGGCTCGGTTAAACAAAAACAGCCCAACCATTCACCTGTAGCCAATTTGCTTAGATATTTCTGTTTTTGTGCTTCCGTGCCGTAGCGTTGAGTGATCCCACAAGGTAATGAGTTCTGTACACTAACAATCGTTGAAATCGCACCATCGCCTGCGGCAATTTCTTCCAAGGCTAAAACCAACGACACATAATCCAAACCTGCGCCGCCCCATTCTTCTGAAACAGTCATACCCAATGCACCCAACGCACCGAGTTCCTTTAATTCCTGTGCTGGAAATTCGGCAGTTTTATCACGTGCGGCTGCAGTAGGTTTCAGCTTTTCCTGGGCATAACTCCGCAGCATATCCTGAATCATTTTTTGTTCATGGCTTAAAATCATAATGGCTCTCTGTCTCTATTTATGTTGTTCAGTCAGGGAATGTACGCAACATCCTTGTTCTATATTGCGATGATTTTTCGGTTGCTTTGCTTGTGCTTACTTAGGCTATTTTATGATGCAGCTTATTTCGGCTGCATACGAATCGCACCATCTAAACGAATTACTTCGCCATTCAAATAGCCATTTTCAAAAATGTGACCGACTAACTGTGCAAACTCTTCCGGTTTTGCCAAACGTGGTGGAAATGGCACCATTTGCCCCAAAGCATCTTGCACATGCTGCGGAAAAGCTTTGAGCATTGGTGTTTCCATAATGCCTGGGGCAATAGTCATCACCCGAATGGCTTCACGTGCGAATTCACGTGCTAAAGGTAGCGTCATTCCTACAATTGCGCCCTTAGAAGCAGAATAAGCACTTTGGCCAATTTGCCCATCAAATGCAGCAACTGATGCTGTATTCACAATTACACCGCGCTCTTCTTCGTTTGCTTGCAAGTCATATTTCGCCATCAACTGTGCAGCGAAACGAATCATATTAAAACTGCCCGTGACATTGATATTCAAAACTTTCTGGAACATCGCCAAATCATGCAAACCATCACGCCCTAAAACTTTGGCAGAAGGTGCAATTCCCGCACAATTCACCAAGCCATTTAACTGACCATATTTTTGCTCAATATGGCTAAAAAGCTGCTGTACTTGGTTTTCATCGGTTACATCTACAGCCAAAAACTCAGACTGGCTACCCAATTGCTGTTGTAGCTGCTGCCCAAGCTCCTGATTCATATCGACCATAATCACGCGAGCACCCTGCGAGACCAAGTATTGTGCCGTAGCTGCACCCAGACCAGATGCACCACCCGTGACCACACAGACTTTTCCTTGAATTTTCATATTATTTTCCTTATAAATTTCTACAGTTCTACAACTTAAGATGCAGATTAATCACACTCTGGCTAGAGTACAATTTCCAAACCCTGCATCCTCCATGATGTCTTTGGACAGCCAACTTGTAAATGGATACCTTGACTGCCACATGAAAGCCGCTCCACTCACCTACAGTAAAGATACAATTTCAATTGCTTTGGTACACGAAGCTTTGGCTGCTGCACAACAACATACTGTAGACACCGCCGCCATATTAGAAACTGCGGGTATTCCACAGGAATTGCTGGACTCCAACAAAGCACGTGTTTCCATTCTACAATTTGGTCAATTATGGATTGCACTTGCAGATGCAATGAATGATGAGTTTTTTGGTATGGACAGCCATGCTTTACGTCGTGGCAGCTATCAGCTTTTATCTAAATGGGTGTATCAAGCCGATCACTTACAACTCGCTTTGCAAGATATGCTCGTTTTTTTAAATTTAGTACTGGACGATTTTGTCGGTGAGTTACGTATTGAAAATGATTACGCCATCTTGATCATTCATGATAAAGATCAAGTGAAACCGATGTTTAGTTATGCCACCTATTTAATGCTCATTCACAGCCTGATGTGTTGGCTGACTGGGCAACGTATTGCTATTTTAAACATGCAACTTAAATGCAATGCCCCTGTGGATGATACTGACTACCGCATCCGTTTTTGTGATCAAATTGAATACACCTGTACAGACAATAAAATTTATTTTGAAGCACAACATCTCGCACTAAAAATTAAGCAAGATGAAAAAAGCTGGAAACGTTTTTTAAAGCAAACGCCTTATAACCTTTTAGTACGTTATAAAAACCCGCATGCACTAAGTCATCAAATCCGTAAACAATTGGTCAAACTTCCTCCAAGCCAATGGCTTGAGTTAAGTGAACTTACACAACATTTCAATATGTCTGAAGCAACTTTTCAGCGGCGTTTAAAACAAGAAGGCACCAGTTATCAACAATTAAAAAATGAAGTCCGTCGTGATACTGCAATCGAACTACTCAGCAAAACTCAGCAATCCTTACAAGAAATTAGCGACCAGCTAAATTTTCACGATCCAAGTGCGTTTCATCGTGCTTTTAAAAAGTGGACAGGTTTAAACCCAGGTGCATATCGGCAATATACTGAAAACACATAAGCAAGCACTTTATTAAGTGACTTATCAAGTAATTATATTGCATTAAGCCTATTATTTAATTTTCAACTAAAGATACAAGCACTTATATTACAACACCCAATTGAACTGATCGTTCATCGGCACGGCATTGCCAAAGCCCAGTATTTAGTTTACTTTTCAATCAATTTAAAGCATAAATTTTATGCAATTTGGCTGTAATACTCCCCCTGTAATATTTAAATGTACCAACATCTCTGGAGGTCCCCCATGCTTAAGATGGTCGATGTACTTGAACAAAATGTAGTTCAAAATTTCACTCACTCTCTCAACCAAGCTTCTGACCAATTAGATGAATTACTGAATCAAAGTATTCTGAATACCTCAGAAGAGCAATTACGCACAGCAATTTCTGCATTCTTTAAACGTGAAGATGCAATGCAAGCTGCTGCTGCGTTAGATATTTGCCAAGAAGATTTACACGCTTTACAGGCAGGTTTAGCACTGAAAGAAGAACACTTAAGCGATACTGCAAAAATTGTCGCACTGTGTTTGGCTTTAGAAACTGATAGTTTGACCCAAGTCGAAGTGTCGGATTGCTTACAAGACTATCCTATGTAAATGTGGCAAAGACTTAAGCTTAAAGTGTTAACTAAAATTTAAGTTTACACATTGCATCAGTAAATCCGAAAGTGATATCTGAAATCAGGCATCACTTTTTTTGTTTTCGTCGTTGACTGACTGCCTAACTACACTGCACTTTTACAATCTATAAAGCAGCAGTGCATGAGTAGATATTCTCATAGCTTTGATTCACAGGAAAAACCATCACTGCAATACCTAAAGCGACTTGCCAAGCGCTATTTGTCTATGGAACACTAGCAACAGTTTACAGGATTGCTTTAAGATGATTATTCGCAATAAAAACAATAGTTTTACTCTACTTTTTGCATGGTACGGTACGATTTTACCCACCGTCTTACCTGCGCTTGCAATTGTGGTATTTCTTTCTACGGTCTTGGTCTATTTATCTTCGCAGCACTTTTTTCAAGCACCGAGCGTCCCCGCAATTGGCTTTACCATTTTCGGGATTATCTTGTCTATTTTCTTAAGTTTTAGAAATACAGCCTGTTATGAACGCTGGTGGGAAGGACGCAAACTCTGGGGAACTTTAATTGCCACGTCACGGCATATTTCTCGTGACTCGCATGTGCTTTCTGAGCCTCATCGACAAGTCTTGATGTATCGGGTAATGCTCTTTAGCAATTTATTGCGTGACCGTTTACGTAATCAAAACCAACCGATTGAATTTTATGAAAACAAAGTGAAGTTGACCACAAACGATTATCAGGCGTTATTTCAACATATCAATGCTTCACAATATATTTTAGAAAGTATTCAAAAAGATTTAGTAATTGCCCTAAAAACTGGCGAAATATCAGACATTATTTACCAAGGGCTGAATCAGCACATTGTAGAATTGGGCAATGTACAGGCAGGCTGTGATCGTATTTTAAGTACGCCTTTGCCTTTTTCTTATTCGGTCTTGTTACACCGTACTGTGTACTGCTTCTGCTTTATTTTACCGTTTAGCCTAGAAGCCAGTTTAGGTATTTGGACACCTATTTTAGTCGGGTTAATTGCTTATCTGTTTTTAGGTCTGGATGCTTTAAGTGAGCAACTTGAAGAACCCTTTGGGCTACAAGACAATGATTTGCCATTGAATTCTATGGTACGTTTGATTGAGCGTGAAATGCTGAGTTCACTTGGCGAAAAACTGCCACCTGCGATTCAGCCACACCTTGGTAAGTTAAGTTAAATTAAGCGTAGAGACTCAAAGCATTACATCAAACACGCCAAAGTCACTCGATCATTGCCAGCATAATCTTTGACTGTGCGTATTTCAGAAAAACCGTGCTCTGCAAAAATTCCCTGCACTGCTAAAGCTTGGTCATAGCCGTGCTCAAGGGCAATCCAGCCGTGCTGTTTTAACCAATATTTGCCCTGCGAGATAATCTGCACAATATCTGCCATGCCATGATCTGCCGCGACCAAAGCCCGTTCAGGTTCTGCTGCTAATGCAGGCATGTGCTCATCATGAGCATCTATATACGGTGGATTGGACACAATTAAATCAAACCTTGGTTCAGCTTCTAAGCCCAGTGCGTCAAACCATGCACCACATGCAAATTGCACCTCATTCAAACCATGCTTTATAGCATTTTCTTTCGCAACTGCAAGCGTTGGCGGGTAAATATCTGTTGCGGTGATTTGCCAATTTGGACGCTCAGAAGCTAAAGCCAACGCAATAGCGCCTGTGCCCGTACCTAAATCCACCACCATAGCATTACTTTGTAATGACAAAGAGAGTACGGTTTCAACCAAAACCTCGGTATCAGGACGTGGCACCAAAGTATCAGGCGTAACTTTTAAATCTAAAGTCCAAAATGGCTGAGAACCCGTGATATAAGCCAAAGGTTCGCCTGCAGCAATACGCGCTAAGGCCTGCGTATAGGCCTGCTCTTCTGCTGATGTTAATTCCTGACTTGCACGATACTTTAATTCAAGTGCACTCAGCCCTAAAAAATGCTCAAGCAACCAGATATTTTCCTGACGCTCGTAGCTATCGGCTTCACCACGTAGTGCCAAGGCTTGTGCAATATTCATTAGCCACCGTTTTGCTGGGCAAGCATAGCCAACTGATCTGCCTGATATTCACGATGCAGACTGTCTAGCAACTCGGTTAAATCACCTTCCATAACCGCATCTAACTTATATAAAGTCAGGTTAATGCGGTGGTCTGTCATACGCCCTTGCGGATAGTTATAGGTACGGATACGTTCAGAACGATCTCCCGAACCGACCAAGTCACGACGCATTTCTGAGGTTGCCGCATCTGCCGCAGCACGTTTGGCATTTTCCAAACGAGATGCCAACAATGCCATGGCCTTGGCCTTATTCTTATGTTGCGAACGCTCTTCCTGACATTCCACCACCGTTCCTGTTGGAATGTGGGTAATACGTACCGCAGAATCAGTTTTGTTAACGTGCTGACCACCCGCGCCTGAAGCACGGTATGTATCAATACGCAAATCTGCAGGGTTAATGTCTACCGTGGTATCAACATCTACCTCTGGCAGAATTGCCACGGTACATGCAGACGTATGCACACGCCCTTGTGATTCTGTTGCAGGCACACGTTGTACACGGTGTGCACCACTTTCAAACTTCAAACGACCATAAACACCATCGCCATTGACCAAGCAAATGACTTCTTTATAGCCACCGTGTTCGCCTTCATTTTCAGAAAGAATTTCAATCCGCCAGCCTTGGCTTTCTGCATATTTGCTATACATGCGGAATAAATCACCTGAGAAAATTGCAGCTTCATCACCACCCGTTCCTGCACGAATCTCTAAATAAGCAGAGTTAGCATCGTTCGGGTCTTTCGGAATCATTAAAATATTTAAATCTGACTCAAGTTGCTGAATCAGTGCTTTATTCTCTTTAATTTCTTCTTGCGCCATTTCCTTAAAGTCAGGATCAGTCAACATGGCTTCAGCAGTTTCTATATCGGCTTCTGCTTGTTTGTATTGTGTCCATACGGCGGTAATTTCATCTAAATCACTGTGCTCGCGTGACAGTTGACGAAAACGCTTATTATCGGAAATCACTTCAACATCGGCCAATAATGCCGTGAGCTCTTCGTGTCGGTCTGAGAGCTGGTCTAATCGTAAACGTAACGATTCTTTCATTGTTTAAAAAATCTCAATACAAAGGCTGTCGCATACATCACGCAGCACAGCGAAATAAAAAATTGCGCATAGTTTACCGATTCTAAGCACTAAATGACATCATTATTACAGCACAGTGGCACGGTATTAAAGCTCACCTAAGTTATCGAGCACATTGTAAACAAGACGACCCAGAATCATCATTGCAGTAAAACTGTTGAATCTTCATACAAGGATTGCGCATTTTTTTAGCAATTTTAATCAAACTTATACAAAGGCCACACCAAAGCACACCAATCTCGTGCGCACTCTCCACATTTTGACAGAGACTCTTTGATAGATTTAGCCCATCAAAATTGATCATAAAATAAGTCCTGAAAATGGACATGGAGTGCAATCATGAAACTTAATGCAATGTTATTTAGTGCAGCTTTAGCCGCAGGTTCAATGCTTAGTGCTAATGTTTACGCAGACAATACCACACGTGTAGCTGCTGCAAGTGCTTTAGGCAGCGTGGCAGGTACAGCTATTGGTAAAAATATGGGCGGCACAACAGGTGCAACTATTGGTGCTGCACTCGGTGGTGCAGGTGGTGCTGCGGTTGCGAGCAATAAACGTCATCGTACCGAATCTGCTATTGGTGGTGCTTTAGGTGGTGGCGCTGGTTATACCGTAGGTAAAAATATGGGTGGAACCAATGGTGGATATATTGGTTCGGCACTCGGTGCTGCCGGTGGTGCAGCTTTGGGGAATAAAATCTCAAAAGATAAAGAATACGACCGCTACCAAGAACGTAAATGGAAGAAAAAACGTAACCGACGTTAATTTATACGTCTGAATCAGTCTTAATGATTCACCTAAAAGCATCGACATTAGCTCGGTGCTTTTTTGATCCTGTTTAGAAATATCATAAATACCAAAAAGCGATGAAATATGTAGAAATAATGTGGGGTAATTACAGTGTATTTATCAAACTTTACAACATGTTCTATCTGGCCTTCACGATTCTTTCTACAAGCTTTTATACATTAATTACATATATAAATACCCAAGCGCATAAGTTATTGATACGGAGCATCCTCATGAAACTGAATTATTTTTTATTAAGTGGTGTCATCGCGAGTTCTGCCTTAATCATGGGAACTGCACATGCAAATGACACACGTGTTGCTGCAAGTTCTGCGCTTGGTGGTGCAGTCGGCGCAGCCATTGGTCAGCACATGGGTGGACAAACAGGTGCAATGATTGGCTCTGCAATTGGTGGCGCAGGTGGTGCGGCGGCTTCTGCCAGTAAACGTGACCGTAACGGTGCCATGATTGGTGCAGCGCTAGGTGGTGCGGGTGGTTATAGTGTCGGTCGCAACATGGCAGGCAATACGGGTGGCTATGTTGGCGCTGGACTCGGTTCTGCAGGTGGTGCTGTACTGGGTAAAAAAGTGAGCGAAGACCGTCGAGATGATCGCTATGACAACAAACGCTATGATGACCGTTACGACCGACGCTATGACAGCCGTGGCTATCGTTATAATGATGTGCGTTACAATAACCGTTACAGTAAAGACAATGGCTTGCATTTAGGTCATTACAAAAATGGAAAACGTCGTTAATTGTTAATTCATCTCCGCCACGCTCTCTACAATCTCTTTAATATTGCAAAAGCACCTTCGGGTGCTTTTTCTTATACAGACAATAATCTCACTATATTAAATCACTGCTTAAACACACATCCGCTAAATCTAGCGCACTGAACACCCTTATATCGAAAATTATCGATATACAATCCACTCAATGCATCGTATGATAAAACTCTCTTTATCAAGCTGGAATAAATGATGCGTTCCCTGCAAGACACAAAATTTGCCATTCTTGAACTTGCACCTGTCCGTGATGATCAATCAGTTCAATTTTCACTGCATCACGCACTCGAATTGGCACAACATGCAGAACAACTTGGTTATGACCGTTTATGGTTGGCTGAACATCATAATATGGATGGCATTGCCAGCTCTGCAACCGCAGTACTTTTAGGCTATTTATTAGCAAATACCAGACACCTGAAACTGGGTTCAGGCGGTATTATGTTACCTAACCATGCGCCTTTAGTTGTGGCAGAACAGTTCGGTACTTTAGCAACTTTATATCCAAATCGTATTGAATTAGGTTTGGGACGTGCACCAGGTACAGATCAAGTTACTATGCGTGCCCTGCGTCGTGGCCGTCAGGAAACTGAAGACCAGTTCCCACAAGATGTGCTCGAAATTCTTCATTATTTTAAAGATGCTGAACCACAACAACGTATTGTGGCCACCCCTGGTCAAGGCACGCACGTTCCTGTCTGGTTACTTGGTTCAAGCTTATTTAGCGCACAACTGGCTGCAAAATTAGGATTGCCCTATTCATTTGCCTCACACTTTGCCCCACGCATGCTTGGTCAAGCAATTCAGTTATACCGTGACAACTTTGAACCCTCAGAATATTTAGACCGCCCGTATGTGTCTATGGGTGTACCAACTGTAGTTGCAGACAGCGATGCAGAAGCACAATATCTCGCCACAAGTTCCTATCAACGGGTATTGGGCTTAATTCGTGGGCAGAGTTTGAAACTCAAAGCTCCTATAAACAGCATGGATGGTTTGTGGTCACCTGCTGAAAAAATGTCAGTCGATAGTTTTTATGGCATGGCGCAAATTGGCTCTGTAGCAACAGTAAAAGCTGGACTGGAAAACTTATTGGCAAAGTATGATGTAGATGAGTTCATTTTCACTTGTGACATTTATGATACGCAAAAACGCCTACGCAACTTCGATTTGCTCATGCAAATAAAAAATGGAATTTAAGTAACTGAACGCTTAACAACACTCAAAAGGTCTTGCAGTGACTTTGTGTAAACACGGTTATTGCGAGGCCTTTTTAACTTTAGATACTCAAATTTGCATTTTTTGAACTTTCAATCTGCAGAAATGACTGGTTCGCCTGCACAAAAGACTTTACCAAACAGTACTGCCCTCACAAAATAGAGTAAATGTTCTAATTTATAAAATGAATAAAATAAGGGATTCAGCATGGTCAGTCCTAAACATGACATACATAGACACGCCTTCCAAAACTGCCTGATAGATTTTCAAGAGTTTCAAGGTAAGTGTATTCCTGCTACCGAAGTCAAACCGTCTGATTTTGATGGTTTACATGTGGCTGTAATTGGTGCCAATCAAGACAGCGTGGCACAGCTTGATAAAATTTGTCAACAAGCGGCTTCGGTCAAGGTGTTCCAGATTGCCCCGCATTTTGTTTTGCCTGCCACAGAACGTGGCATACATCGCCTGATTAGCCATCCATTGGTATTTAAAAATCGGCGTTTGTTTAACAACCGCGTTAAAAATATTTTGGCTTTACGTTTTTTAGATGCGCAGGTAAAAGACACTTGGCTCAAACGTCAGCTCACCCCAAACATTGCCGATACACATCAACATTATTTTAAATCTGATCATTATTATGCGGCTTTGCAGCGTGAAAATTGCACTCTGATTACTTGGCCTATTGTAAAAGTCTGTGCGCATAGTGTGCATAGCATCGACGGTCAAAGCCACCCTGTGGATACCATTATCACTACATTTTAAGTCACATCAAAAGCATTATCATTTAAATAAATAATAGCTTAATTTTTATTCTATTTATATCCAATAAAAAAGGGTCAGAATAATATTTTGACCCTTTTAATGATATTAATTTGATTATCCAATTCGACGTTTCAAACCTGTCATTTGTAATACACGAGTTGAAATTTCTTCAATCGACATTTCAGATACATTTAAATACTTAATACCTTCTGAAATATAAATACCTTCAATAGCACGTAATTCCATTTGGCATTGGTTAAAGCTCGCATAACGACTGTTAGCCTTGCGTTCAGTACGGATTGCAACCAGACGTTCTGCATCAATCATTAAGCCAAACAACTTGTGTTTATGTGGTTTTAAGACTGCTGGCAAGCGGTTGTCATCTAGGTCTTCTTCGGTTAATGGATAGTTCGCAACACGAATACCAAACTGCAAAGATAAGTAGATAGATGTCGGTGTTTTACCTGAGCGTGACACCCCAATTAGAATCAGATCGGCCTTGTCGTAATGGCGTGTACGTGCGCCATCATCATTGTCTAAGGCAAAATGCACCGCATCAATACGTGCCTTATATGACTCAGAATCTGTCACTGCGTGAGTTTGTCCAACCAAGGTGGTTGGTGGTGTACCCAATTCCTCTGAAAGCTTGCTAATTAAGCCTTCGAACACATCTAGGTTAATCGCTTTTGCAGTGTTAATAATGTCACGCACATATTGATCTACTAGCGTGTCAAAAACCAAAGGCAGTTGACCATCTTGCTGTGCACGCGCATTAATCTCAGTCACCACATTCATTGCCGCTTCTTCAGACGTAATATAAGGATGAATGTGAATATCAAAGTCTACATTTGGAAATTGCGCTAAGAGTGAATGCCCAAGGGTTTCAGCTGTAATTGCAGTTCCATCGGAAATAAAAAAAACACTCCGCTTAATTTGTTTACCATCTGACATTAAAATTCTCCTTAAACATTTGTCTTAGTGCTATATAATCTTTATAGTAAACCGATCTTACATGACTGTCGCTTAGTAAAATCATATTGCTAAGTAGATTTATTATAATTTCATGACAAGATAGTGATTAATACTGCAAAAGTGGAGTAATAACTTTGGAAGCGCGCGTAATTGGTCTGGAAAAATTAGGGAAGCACGATGTTGAGCTTGTGGGTGGGAAAAACTCATCTCTAGGCGAAATGATCAGCCACTTATCAAACGCTGGTGTATCTGTACCAGGTGGCTTTGCAACAACAGCTGCTGCTTATCGTGAATTTCTCGAGCAAAGTGGCCTAAACGCTAAAATTCAAGCAGAGCTAAAAACGCTCAATGTAGATGACGTGAATGCGCTTGCTGAAACTGGTGCAAAAATTCGTCAATGGATTGTCGACACTCCGCTTACCGCAGCCCTAGAACAAGAAATTCGCGTTGCTTTTGACGCACTCTCTAACGGCAACCCTAATATCGCGGTTGCCGTTCGTTCATCTGCAACTGCAGAAGATTTACCAGACGCATCTTTTGCAGGTCAGCAAGAAACATTCCTCAACATCCGTGGCATCGACAACGTGTTAATTGCCATTAAAGAAGTTTTTGCCTCTTTGTACAACGACCGCGCGATTTCTTACCGTGTACATCAAAACTTCGATCATGATGTTGTTGCATTGTCTGCTGGCGTACAACGTATGGTCCGTTCAGAAACTGGTGCTGCTGGTGTAATGTTCACCCTAGACACAGAATCTGGTTTCCGTGATGCAGTATTTATTACCGCTTCTTATGGCTTGGGTGAAATGGTCGTTCAGGGTGCAGTTAACCCAGATGAGTTCTACATTTCTAAACCACTATTAAAAGCGGGTAGACATGCGGTTTTACGTCGTAACCTTGGCTCTAAACACCAAAAAATGGTGTATGGCGAAGAAGGTGCTGCAGGTAAATCTGTTGTAGTGGTAGATGTAGAAAAACAAGATCGTCAACAGTTCTCTTTAAACGATCACGAACTTCAAGAACTAGCAAAACAAGCTTTAATTATTGAAGAACACTATCAAGCACCTATGGACATTGAATGGGCGAAAGATGGTGACGACGGTCAAATTTACATTGTTCAAGCACGTCCTGAAACAGTAAAAAGCCGTGAAAATGTTGGCACAATGGAACGCTATCTGCTTAAACAAAAAGGTACTGTAATTTGTGAAGGCCGTTCAATTGGTCAGCGTATCGGTTCTGGTAAAGTTCGTGTGGTAACGTCTATTAAAGAAATGGACAAAGTACAAGAAGGCGACGTTTTAGTTTCTGACATGACTGACCCAGACTGGGAACCAGTAATGAAACGTGCTGCTGCCATTGTTACTAACCGTGGTGGTCGTACCTGTCACGCTGCAATTATTGCACGTGAATTAGGCGTACCTGCAATTGTGGGTTGTGGTAATGCAACTGAAGTATTAGCAGATGGTCAAGAAGTCACTGTCTCTTGTGCCGAAGGCGATACAGGCTTCATTTATGAAGGTGCTTTAGATTTTGAAGTTCAAAAGAACTCTATCGAATCTATGCCAAAACTTCCGTTCAAAATTATGATGAACGTGGGTAACCCAGACCGCGCATTTGACTTTGCTCAAATTCCAAACGAAGGGATTGGCCTTGCACGTTTAGAATTCATCATCAACCGTATGATTGGTGTGCACCCGAAAGCATTACTGAACATTGACAGCTTACCACGTGAAACACGTGCAGCTGTAATGGCACGTACTGCGGGCTATTCTTCACCAATCGAATTCTATGTAGAAAAATTGGTTGAAGGTATTTCTACCCTTGCTGCTGCTTTCGCTGAAAAACCAGTGATTGTACGTATGTCTGACTTCAAATCGAATGAATATGCCAACCTTATTGGTGGTAAGTTATACGAACCTGAAGAAGAAAACCCAATGTTGGGCTTCCGTGGTGCAAGCCGCTATGTGTCTGACAACTTCCGTGATTGCTTTGAGCTTGAATGCCGTGCCTTGAAAAAAGTACGTGATGAAATGGGCTTAACTAACGTGCAAATTATGATTCCATTTGTGCGTACAGTTGCTGAAGCAAAACGTGTGATTGAGTTACTTGCACAAAATGGCTTAAAACGTGGCGAAAACGGTCTAAAAGTGATCATGATGTGTGAATTACCAACCAACGCATTGTTGGCTGAACAATTCCTTGAGCACTTCGATGGTTTCTCTATCGGTTCTAATGACTTGACTCAGTTAACCCTTGGTTTAGACCGTGACTCAGGTATTGTTTCTCACTTGTTTGACGAACGTGATCCTGCGGTTAAAGCATTGCTTTCTATGGCAATTCATGCCTGCCGTAAAGCTGGTAAATACGTAGGTATCTGTGGTCAAGGCCCTTCAGATCACCCTGACCTTGCGCAATGGCTCATGGAACAAGGTATCGAATCTGTATCTTTAAACCCAGACTCAGTTTTAGACACTTGGTTCTTCCTTTCTGAAGAAAAAGCTCAACAAGCTTAATAAAACGTGTTAAAAGAAAACCCATGCACCTGCGTGGGTTTTTTTTCAAATTATTATTTTGAGATTTTATATTTATGCAAATTTACTTGGCACGAAATAATCAACAAGCTGGGCCATACACCTTAGAGCAGCTCAACCAAATGCTCGCCAGCCAACAAGTGTTGCTGACAGATTTGGCTTGGCACCAAGGCATGAGCGAGTGGAAAGCTTTAGGTGAACTCACCCAAGGGAAACTTGTATATGAACCACAAGGCTATGTAGCACCGACTTCTGAAGCATCTCCTTTTCAGCAGCCTGAACAGAACTATAGTGCAACTGCAGCACAATATAGCCAATCACAAAATACAAAAACCAAAACAACGCAAACTGAGTTAGCCAGTATCAACAGTCGTGCGCTAGCAAAAATTATTGATATGCTGCTTTGGCTACCAGCAGCAGCTATTCCCTCTTTTTTCTTAAATGCAGATCAATTTGAACAATTGTCTGGCTTACAACAAAAGATGCAAGCGGCAACCACTTCAGATCAAGCCATTCAATTACAAACTGAGTTATTTCAGCTGATTCCTATGCAAGCATGGCAAGCCATTGCAATTTATTTACTCATTATGCTGGGCTTGCAAGCATTCTTACTGGCTAAAAATGGTCAAAGTATTGGTAAGCGTTTAACCAAAATTAAAATTGTAGATGCAGAAAGCAATGAAAAAGTGAGCCTAATGCGAGTCTTTACGATTCGCTCTATCATTTTCATCATTTTGAATATGATGTTTATGCCATTCATCACAATTTTAGATTATGCCTTTGCATTTGGAGCAAAACGCCAAGCTTTACACGATAAATTAGCCAAAACCAAAGTCGTAAAGCAATAATTTTGATTTTTTGACATACAGGGATGATTTATCATCCCTTTTTATTTAGTACTTTGATAAATAATAATAAATTTTCAACATTGCAAATAATTCCGAGTATCAAAATCGGTTTTTATTACAGGCATTTAAAGCGGCTTTATATATAGCTTAGTTTGTCGATATCAGGCATAATGCCCTACAACGTAGCGGTGTCCGATGATTAAGAAGAGTTTTTCGTGTCTAACGAGGTCTTTTTAATCATGCGACACTTTAATCGCTATCCCATATTAAATTAGGGAATGGGACTCTTCACCGAGGTTGTAAAATGAGACAAACGATTTTAGCTGTATTGTCTTTATCTACGATGGCTGCACTTTTAACAGGGTGTGGTGGTGATTTAGTACTTCTGAACTCAAAAGGTCCAGTTGCTTCAGGTCAAAGTAACCTGATGATGACTGCGATTTACCTAATGCTATTGGTGGTTATTCCATCTGCAATTATGGCATTGTGGTTCGGTTGGAAATATCGTGCATCGAATAAAGACGCAGACTATCAACCAACATGGTCACACTCAACTGCAATTGAAATTGTAGTTTGGGGTATACCTGTTATTATTATTTGTATTTTAGCTTGGTTAACTTGGTGGGGTTCCCACAAGTACGACCCTTACCGTCCGCTAGAATCCGACAAAGCTCCTTTAACTGTTCAAGTTATTGCTGAACAATTTAAATGGATCTTTATCTACCCAGAACAGAACATTGCGACTGTTAACGAATTACGCTTCCCAGAGCAAACGCCTGTAAGCTTACGTTTAACATCTAACTTCACAATGAACTCGTTCTTTATCCCTGCATTATCTGGTCAGATTTATGCAATGGCGGGTATGCAAACTCACTTGAACGTTTTAGCAGATAACACGGGCGAATTCCGTGGTTTCTCATCTAACTATTCAGGTTATGGTTTCTCGCAAATGCGCTTTAAAGCTCACTCTGTAACTCAAGCTGATTTTGAGCAATGGGTAACAGCTGTTAAAGCAGGTCAAGGTACGACGATTAATCCTCAAGCTGTTCAAAAAACAGTTTTAGATCAAGCTGAATTTGCTTCTTTACGTGACGGTAACCGTTCGCAGAAACAAATTGATGCAATGGTTCGTAATGCCAAAACTGAATTAGAGAAAGAACTT
Source organism: Acinetobacter sp. A2 (assembly GCF_048537555.1). Taxonomy (NCBI): domain Bacteria; kingdom Pseudomonadati; phylum Pseudomonadota; class Gammaproteobacteria; order Moraxellales; family Moraxellaceae; genus Acinetobacter; species Acinetobacter sp. A2. Next base: position 1,165,677 of record NZ_CP183239.1, on the reverse strand, counting down.
GCTGCAACGGCTTTAAAAGAAGGTCCATATAAGACTCAGCCACATCCTGTGACTTATTACTCTTCTGTTGAGCAAGGCTTGTTTGAATCAGTGATCAATAACTATATGAGTAACTACCATGGTGCTGACCATTCAGCTCCTGTAGTGGCTGGTGAAGCGCCTGCTTCTGAAACTCATGTAGCAGTTGAACATGCGACTGCTTCTCAAGGGGAATAAGACATGAGCTTATTAGGTAAGTTAGGTCCAGATGCAATTCCTTACGATCCAATCGTATTGGTTACTGTTGCAGCGATGATCTTAGGTGGCCTTGCAGTTGTTGCTGGTATTACCTACTTCAAAAAATGGGGCTACTTGTGGAACGAATGGTTCACATCTGTAGACCATAAAAAAATTGGTATCATGTATATCTTTGTATCTGTAGTCATGCTTCTTCGTGGCTTTGCAGATGCGATCATGATGCGTCTTCAGCAGTTCCTTGCAAAAGGTGGTGGTGAAGGTTATTTACACCCAGAACACTATGACCAGATTTTCACCGCTCACGGTGTGATCATGATCTTCTTCGTGGCAATGGGTCTTGTTGTTGGCTTAATGAACATCTCTGTACCATTACAGATTGGTGCTCGTGACGTAGCCTTCCCATTATTGAACTCTTTAAGCTTCTGGTTATTTGCTGGTGCTGCGGGTCTAGTAATGGTTTCACTTGCATTAGGTGAATTCGCTGCAACTGGTTGGATGGCTTATCCTCCACTTTCAGGTATCGAATACTCTCCAGGTGTTGGTGTTGACTACTATATTTGGGCACTACAGGTTTCTGGTCTAGGTACGCTATTAACGGGTGTTAACTTCTTCGTTACCATCATCAAAATGCGTGCGCCTGGCATGAAACTTATGGACATGCCTATTTTCACTTGGACATCATTAGTTACTTCGGTACTTATCATTGCAACTTTCCCAGTTTTAACTGCGACAATTGCGATGTTAACGCTTGACCGTTACTTCGGTTTCCACTTCTTTACCAACGACATGGGTGGTAGCCCAATGTTGTATGTAAACTTGATTTGGACATGGGGTCACCCAGAAGTATATATCTTAGTATTACCAGCATTTGGTATTTACTCTGAAGTAACTGCGACTTTTGCGCGCAAAACTTTGTTCGGTTACAAATCAATGGTGTACGCAACCGTTGCAATTGGTGTGTTATCACTTGTTGTATGGGTTCACCACTTCTTTACCATGGGTGCAGGTGCCAACGTTAACGCGTTCTTCGGTATCATGACCATGATTATTGCGATTCCTACTGGTGTGAAAATCTTCTCTTGGTTATTCACTATGTACAAGGGTCGTATTACCTACACTACCCCAATGCTATGGACACTTGGCTTCCTTGTGACTTTCGGTATCGGTGGTTTAACAGGTGTATTAATGGCAGTTCCACCAGCGGACTTCCTTGTACACAACTCTTTATTCTTGATTGCTCACTTCCATAACGTAATTATTGGTGGTGTTGTATTCGCGATGTTCGCAGGTATCATTTTCTACTGGCCAAAAATGTTTGGTTGGAGACTGAATGAGACTTGGGGTAAAGCAGCATTCTGGTTCTGGTTCTTCGGTTTCTACTTTGCATTCATGCCGTTGTATATCCTTGGTTTCATGGGTATGACACGTCGTTTGAATACTTATGACAACCCTGAATGGGATCCGTACTTGTCAATCGCGTTCTTCGGTTCTGTGTTAATTGCTATCGGTTTATTCTGCTTCGTTATGCAGATCGTGGTTGGTTTCTTACAACGTAACCAACGTTTAGACCTTACAGGCGATCCATGGGATGGTCGTACGCTTGAATGGGCGACTTCTTCTCCAGCACCGTTCTATAACTTTGCTCACCTTCCAAAGATCAATGGTATTGATACTTTCTGGACTGACAAAGAAAATGGTGTTGCATACGCGCGTCCAACGAAGTATGAAGACATCCACATGCCAACCAACCGTGCAGCTGGTTTCATTATTGCAATGTTTATTACAGTAATGGGCTTCGCGTTAATCTGGCATATTTGGTGGTTAGTATTCGTTACCTTTATCGCTGCAATCATCAGCTTCATCGTGAGTTCATTCACGAAGAAAGTGGACTACTATGTTCCTGCTGCTGAAGTTGAGCGTATTGAAAACGAACGCTATGCGATCCTTGAAAAACACTTGAAGAAGGACTAAGACATGGCTGAAGTACTTCATCACGACAACCACGGACACGATGAGCATCATCACCACGATGATACCGACATCACCGTCTTTGGTTTCTGGACCTACTTGATGAGTGACCTTGTAATTTTCGGTACACTCTTCATCGCGTTCGCTGTATTAAGTAGCCACGTTCCAGTAGGCACTCCAACAGCTCAAGATTTGTTTGGCGAGTCATTAGGCTTCGTTCTTACAGAAACTTTTGCCCTGTTGATTTCTTCTGTAACTTTCGGTTTTGCCGTTTTAGCTGCTTACAAGAAAGATGTTGCTAAGGTTTTAACTTGGTTAGGTATTACCTGGATTTTCGGTGCGATCTTTATTGGTATGGAACTTTATGAGTTCAACCATTTAGTTCATGCTGGTCATGGTCCAAGTGTAAGTGCGTTCTTATCTGCGTTCTTTACTTTGGTTGGTACGCACGGTATTCACGTAACTTCAGGTTTAGTTTGGATGATCGTGTTAATGATTCAAATCAAGAAATATGGTTTGACTCTTCCTAACATGCGTCGTTTAGCTTGCCTAAGCTTGTTCTGGCACTTCCTTGACATCGTTTGGATCTGTGTATTCAGCGTAGTTTACTTGATGGGAGTTCTCTAATGAGTCACGATCACAACTCTGCTGGTGCATCACACGGTAACACTAAGCAATATACGATTGGCTTTATCCTATCTGTTATTCTTACCATTATTCCTTTTGGTATGGTAATGGCAGGTGGTTTTGGCCGTGGTATTTTGATCACTGTTATTTCGATTACAGCAGTTGCTCAGATTCTTATTCAATTAATTTATTTCTTGCATATGAATTCTTCTTCAGAGCAACGTTGGAACGTGATTGCATTCGTGTATACCATTCTGACCATTGCCATCCTTTTGGTTGGTTCTGTATGGATCATGAACTACCTACACTACAACATGATGATCTAAACTGGTTGTCATGCTGAAAAAGTATTTATTCCTGACAAAGCCAGGAATTCTCTTTGGTAATTTCATTACCACTTTGGGTGGCTACTTTGTAGCTGCCCAAGGTTCTGTAGATTTCCTTCTCCTACTGCTTACTCTGCTTGGTACAACACTTGTTGTCGCCTCAGGATGTGTGGTCAACAATATTATTGACCAAGACATCGACCAAAAAATGCAACGCACACAAAACCGTGCATTAGTGAAAAAAACTGTTTCTGTTCCAATTGCGCTGATTTATTCGGTTGTATTGGGCTTAATCGGTTTTAGTATTTTATGGTTTGGAGTTAATGCATACGCTTTTCTTTTTGCGCTGATTGGTTTTGTCGTATATGTGGGCTTTTATAGCCTATGGACAAAGCGCACAACAATTCATCAAACCATTGTTGGCAGTATTTCAGGCGCAAGCCCACCTGTCATTGGTTATACTGCGGTTGCAAACCAGTTTGACTTAGCTGCACTGCTGATCTTTCTAGGCTATGCACTTTGGCAAATGCCCCACTCCTGGGCAATTGCAATTTACCGCTTTGATGATTACAAAAATGCCAATATTCCAATTTTGCCAGTAGCGCGTTCCATACTGCGTACCAAAATTGAATCACTGATTTATGTCATGTTGTTTACTATTGCCATGAACGGACTGTTTGTATTTGGTTATGCAAACTGGCTGTATTTGGTTATTTTAAATGCGTTCTGCATCTATTGGTTGTATTTGGGCATTATTGGTTTTAAAGCAGAAAATGATCAATTATGGGCAAAACGCTTTTTCCTATTTTCGGTTATTTTAATTACTGTTGTGAGCCTATGTTTTAGCTTTACGGCAACTGCGCCAACCACGCAAATCATACTTTTTTAAAAGATAGAGTTCCGCTCTATCTTTTAATGGAGTACCTGCCCTCTTTTCACACGCTGTACTTTTCTAGAATTTTTTCATTTTCTTCAATAAAATTTTCAATATACCAACTTTATAAAAGTTAGCTACATACTATTATTCATTTATTTCATCCATTAAACCAATAGATTCTGCTAATAAACAAATCTCGCGATCATTACTCACACAAAGTCTTGTATTTACTTGGCAAAAGCACTAAAATTCACGCTTCGCAATTTTGCGACACAACTTCGGTTGTGACTCCTTGCTTCTGATTAAATTAGTCAGGGGCTGCATAAACCGTAAGGAGCTGACAATGCGTCACTACGAAATCGTACTTTTGGTACACCCAGACCAAAGCGATCAAGTTGTGGGTATGGTAGAACGTTACCTAACTCACATCAAAGAAGCTGAAGGTCAAATTCACCGTTTAGAAGATTGGGGCCGTCGTCAATTGGCTTACCCAATTAACAAAATTCACAAAGCGCACTACATTCTTATGAACGTTGAATGTGGTCAAACTACGCTTGATGAGTTAGAAGAATTGTTCCGTTATAACGACGCGATCCTTCGTAGCTTAATCATCCGTCGTGAAAACGCTATCACTGAAGAGTCATTATTGGCTAAGAGTGCTGAAGAAAAACGTGCGCGTAAAGCTCAACGTGAAGAAGCACAACAAGCTAACCAAGACTCTGCTGAAGCTTAAGGAGAACATCAATGGCACGTTTTTACCGTCGTCGCAAGTTCTGCCGCTTTACAGCTGAGAACGTTACGTACATCGACTACAAAGATATCGATACACTAAAACAGTACATCACTGAAAATGGCAAGATTGTTCCTAGCCGTATTACAGGTACTAAAGCTCGTTACCAACGTCAATTAGCGCTTGCTATTAAACAAGCTCGCTACTTAGCGTTGATCCCTTACACTGACAATCATAAGTGAGGTTGAGCTGTGGATATTATCTTATTACAACGCATTAAGAACCTTGGTAAATTAGGCGATAAAGTTTCAGTTAAAGCTGGTTACGGCCGTAACTACTTAATCCCTCAAGGTAAAGCAGTTGCTGCTACTGAAGCGAACACTGCTGCTTTTGAAGCTCGTCGTGCTGAACTTGAGAAGCAAGAAGCTGAAATTTTAGCTGCTGCTCAAGCACGTGCTGACCAATTGAACGAAGTTAACATCGTAATCACTGCTAAAGCTGGTGATGAAGGTAAACTATTCGGTTCTATCGGTACTCGTGACATCGCAGACGCGTTAACGAATGCTGGTCTTGAAGTTGACCGTGCAGAAGTTCGTTTACCAAACGGTGCGCTTCGTCACACTGGTGAATTCAACATCGCAATCCAATTGCACCATGATGTTGTTGCTGAAGTTCTCGTTACTATCGTATCTGAGTAATTTTACGCAAAAAGAAAGAGCATGCTTAACGCATGCTCTTTTTTTGTCTTTCATATTTACCCCGCCTTTTCTAATTCGCATTTGACTTATCCTTCGCCAAAATCTACTCGCTTTTTTTTCTAGAGGGCGTATCATCGTGAAGTGGAAAGTAGCTTGAGTTTTAAGTTCTCTCCCCCATGTATTATTCAGCGATTTACTGTTTTAAAAATCAGGGATTTATATGTCACAGGCGAATGCCAGCGCAAAGCAACATACTACAAAGTCTGATCTAAAACCGAATGAGAACAGCCCCTTAAAAGAGTTCCGCACACCACCGCACAACCTAGCCATTGAGCAAGCTGTTTTAGCGGCATTAATGACTGTGGCCGAATCTTTTGAGCAAGTGGGTGATGTCTTACAAGAATCTGATTTTTATGCAACGCGCCACAAATATATTTTCCGTGCGATTGATTCTCTTTCTAAAGAAAACTCGCCTTATGATGCCGTATTGGTAAATGACTGGCTCATTAAACAGAATTTGCTTGAAGCCGCAGGTGGCGAAGAATACTTGATGCAACTCATGGCAGATTCACCTTCTAGTTTTTATAACCTAGAAACCTATGCCACGAAAATTAAAGAATTCTCTACTCTTAGAAATATGATTAAAGTTAGTTCTGAAATTTTACAAAATGCCTATGACACCAAAGGCCGTAGTGTCAGTGAAATTTTAGACTTAGCCGAAACTAATATTTTCCAGATTGCTGAACAACACAATAACAATGCCAAAGCGCAAGGCCCTAAAGCAATTTCCAGTGTTGTTGCCGATGTATTTGACAAGCTAGATGAGCTTTCCAAAATGGAAGGCAACATTACAGGCTTAACTACGGGCTTTGTAGAGTTAGACAATAAGACCTCAGGGATGCAAGCGGGTGACTTGATTATTGTTGCTGCACGTCCATCTATGGGTAAAACCACTTTTGCTATGAACTTGGTCGAAAGTGTCTTGTTCAATAATGACTTACCTGCCCTTGTGTACTCAATGGAAATGCCTGCTGATTCAATTGCGATGCGTTTGATTTCTGCTTACGGTAAAGTGCATCAAGGCAATTTACGTTCAGGTAAACTCAGTGGCGATGAATGGTCCAAAGTCACAGGTACGATTTTGCAACTGCAAGAAAAGCATTTGTATATTGATGACTCTTCTGCCCTACCACCAACGGAAGTTCGTGCACGTGCACGGCGTATAGCCAAACAACATGGCGGTAAAATCGGTTGTATCATGGTCGATTACTTACAATTAATGAAAGTCCCTGGCATGGGTGATAACCGTGTTGGTGAGATTTCAGAAATTTCACGTAGCTTAAAAGCTTTGGCCAAAGAAATGAACTGCCCTGTGATTGCTTTGTCGCAGTTGAACCGTTCTTTAGAAAATCGACCAAATAAACGCCCCGTGATGTCTGACTTACGTGAATCTGGTGCGATTGAGCAGGATGCTGACTTGATCATGTTTATTTACCGTGATGAAGTCTACAATAAAGAATCTAAAGAAGCAGGTACAGCCGAAATTATTATTGGTAAACAGCGTAACGGCCCAATTGGTACGGTACGTTTGGCATTTGAAGGCCAATATACCCGTTTTAGTAACTTATCCCCTGAGTATTATGCTCAGTACGATGATGAGGAATAATCCCCAGCATCATTATTTTCACAGACCCTGTAGGAGTATTTAGGGTGCGCCAAGCAACAGTTTATATTGACAGTCAGGCACTGCAATATAATTTAAACCGTGTCAAACAACTTGCCCCAACAGCGAAAATTGTCAGCATGGTCAAGGCCAATGCTTACGGACATGGTGTAAAAGACTGCTTAGCAGCCTTAAAAGACAGCGATGCCTTTGGTGTCGCTTGTGTGGAAGAAGCTTTAGAAATCCGTGAATTAGGATATACACAGCCCATTACCCTCATTGAAGGCGTTTTTGCCAAACATGAAATGCAGCAAGTCTTGGCACACAAACTTGAATGTGTGGTGCACCATCAAGCCCAGCTAGATTGGTTACTGCAGCACAAAGCCGATTATATTGCACAAGGCTTAAAGGTTTGGGTCAAACTCAACAGCGGTATGAATCGTTTAGGTTTCAAAATTCCAGAAATTATAGATGTAATTCAGATGCTGAAAGCTGAAGGGTTTACTTGTGTATTGACCATGCACTTTGCCAATGCCGATGGTGATCATGCATTAAATGATCAACAGGTCGCCCAATTTTTGCATGTCAAAGACAATTGTCATCCAATTTTAGCTTCATGCTGTAATTCTGCTGCAATCTATCGTTACCCTGAGTTGCATTTTGACTATGTACGCCCTGGCATCATGCTATATGGCGCAACGCCTTTTGCTGCCCACAATGTGCATGCTCTCGATTTAAAACCAGTGATGACGCTCAGTGCAGAAATTATTGCTCTGAATCAAATAGATGCTGGCGAGCATGTGGGCTACGGCTCAACCTTTACCGCAGAACAAAGCATGCAGATTGCCATTGTTTCAATTGGTTATGGCGATGGCTATCCACGCACATTTACGCAGCCGAATTTTGTGGCGATCGGCTCAAAACTTACACCTGTCCTTGGGCGTGTGTCTATGGACATGATTGCCATTGATGTGACTGGTTTAAATGTCGATTTAGGCACGCAAGTTGAGTTATGGGGCAAGCACCGTTTAGTAGATGATGTTGCTACAGCCAATGGTACGATTGGTTATGAACTCCTCTGTCGTTTAAGCCCACGTCCGCAACGTAAAACAACTGCACTTTAAATATTCTTTATATAGCTTTGTTAAATGGCATGTAGCTAGATCGCTACATGCCATTTCATTTTAATATGTCTATCTAAGTGAATAATTCAACTTTAAATCCATCCTCAACATTACAACGCACTTCAAGCACAACAACTATTAATTGCACATATTAAAAAATCTAAATCCAAATAATCTGCTCGCAGTATGTATTTTAACTGTCATATATCTACAACTTATAGCAAACCCTTATTTGCACCAGTTCTCTGAACTTTGCTGCGTCCTGCACGATGAATCAATAACTTCACTGTAGCTGCTTGTTCAAATCCTTACATGCTGCCGTTTCTTCCTTAAGATATTTCCAATATTTGTTTACTTTTGACTTTAAAGCATCATCAAACTGCAGTCTGTTCGCAATATAAAACGCTTAATTTCTAAACAAGAATAAAGAGGAAAAACTTCTTATTTTTTATAACCTTATTCTGCTTAGGAAAACAACATGTCTGAACAAAAAGTAGCTTTAGTGACGGGTGCATTAGGTGGTATTGGCAGTGAGATTTGCCGTCAACTGGTTACAGCAGGCTATAAAATTATCGCAACGGTTGTACCACGTGAAGAAGACCGCGAAAAACAATGGCTTCAAAGTGAAGGATTTCAAGACAGCGATGTACGCTTTGTCTTAACGGATTTAAATAACCACGAAGCGGCAACAGCAGCTATTCAAGAAGCAATTGCTGCTGAAGGTCGTGTCGATGTGCTGGTCAATAATGCAGGCATCACCCGTGATGCAACTTTTAAAAAGATGAGCTATGAACAGTGGTCACAAGTCATTGATACCAACTTAAAAACATTGTTCACAGTGACTCAGCCCGTGTTTAACAAAATGTTAGAACAAAAGTCGGGACGTATTGTCAATATCAGCTCAGTCAACGGTTTAAAAGGTCAGTTTGGACAAGCCAACTACTCTGCGACCAAAGCCGGCATTATCGGTTTTACCAAAGCCTTAGCTCAAGAAGGTGCACGTTCAAATATTTGTGTAAACGTGGTTGCGCCTGGCTATACCGCAACACCAATGGTTACTGCCATGCGTGAAGATGTGATTAAAAGCATTGAAGCACAAATTCCTCTACAACGTCTTGCTGCGCCAGCTGAAATTGCCGCTGCTGTTATGTACTTGGTCAGCGAGCACGGTGCGTACGTGACAGGCGAAACCTTATCGATTAATGGCGGTTTATACATGCACTAAACCGTGCAGCCCCTATTTTCATTTACAAGTTTATTTACTGGAGTTACACCATGCTATACGGCGACTTATTCTCAAATATGAATGCACAATACAAAAACGTATTTGAACCGTACACAAAATTCAACAGCTTAGTGGCTAAAAACTTTGCTGACTTAACCAACCTACAATTAGAAGCAGCACGCAACTATGCCAACATTGGTCTAGCGCAAATGTTTGCCAATAGTGAAGTTAAAGACATGCAAAGCATGGTGAATTGCACCACCAAGCAATTAGAAACCATGAACAAACTTAGTCAGCAAATGATTGAAGATGGCAAAAAGTTGGCAACACTAACGACTGAATTCAAATCGGAATTTGAAAAGTTAGTTAGCGAATCTATGCCTAACAATAAATAACACTGCTCTGAAAACCATGCGTTATCAGGACGAATGTTACGGGGAAGTGTGAAAATTTCCCCGTTTTAGTTTCAGCCCTGCACTCAATTTGATTGCTAAAAGCCATGTGCTATGGAGCGATGAAATGAACCCGAACTCATTTCAATTCAAAGAAAACATACTACAATTTTTTTCTGTACATGATGACATCTGGAAAAAATTACAAGAATTTTATTATGGGCAAAGCCCAATTAATGAGGCTTTGGCGCAGCTCAACAAAGAAGATATGTCTTTGTTCTTTGAAGCACTATCTAAAAACCCAGCTCGCATGATGGAAATGCAATGGAGCTGGTGGCAAGGTCAAATGCAAATCTACCAAAATGTGTTGATGCGCAGCGTGGCCAAAGATGTAGCACCATTTATTCAGCCTGAAAGTGGTGATCGTCGTTTTAACAGCCCATTATGGCAAGAACACCCAAATTTTGATCTGTTATCACAGTCTTATTTACTGTTTAGCCAGTTAGTGCAAAACATGGTAGATGTGGTCGAAGGCGTTCCAGACAAAGTTCGCTATCGCATTCACTTCTTTACCCGTCAAATGATCAATGCGTTATCTCCAAGTAACTTTCTGTGGACTAACCCAGAAGTGATTCAGCAAACCGTCGCTGAACAAGGTGAAAACTTAGTCCGTGGCATGCAGGTTTTCCATGATGATGTCATGAACAGCGGCAAGTATTTATCTATTCGTATGGTGAATAGCGACTCTTTCAGCTTGGGCAAAGATTTGGCGTATACCCCTGGTGCAGTCGTCTTTGAAAATGACTTTTTCCAATTATTGCAATATGAAGCAACTACTGAAAATGTATATCAAACCCCTATTCTAGTCGTACCACCGTTTATCAATAAATATTATGTGCTGGATTTACGCGAACAAAACTCTTTAGTAAACTGGTTGCGTCAGCAAGGTCATACGGTCTTTTTAATGTCTTGGTGTAACCCAAATGCCGAACAGAAAGAACTGACTTTTGCTGATCTCATTACACAAGGTGCAGTAGAAGCTTTGCGTGTAATTGAAGAAATTACCGGTGAAAAAGAGGCCAACTGCATTGGCTACTGTATTGGCGGTACGTTACTTGCTGCGACTCAAGCCTATTACGTAGCAAAACGCCTGAAAAATCACGTAAAGTCTGCGACCTATATGGCCACCATTATCGACTTTGAAAACCCAGGCAGCTTAGGTGTATTTATTAATGAGCCTGTGGTGAGTGGTTTGGAAAACCTGAACAATCAATTGGGTTATTTCGATGGTCGTCAGTTGGCAGTTACCTTCAGTTTACTGCGTGAAAATACGCTGTACTGGAATTACTACATCGAAAACTACTTAAAAGGTAAAGAACCTTCTGATTTTGATATTTTATATTGGAACAGCGATGGTACGAATATCCCTGCCAAAATTCATAATTTCTTATTGCGCAATTTGTATTTGAACAATGAATTGATTTCACCAAATGCCGTTAAGGTTAACGGTGTGGGCTTGAATCTATCTCGTGTAAAAACACCAAGCTTCTTTATTGCAACGCAGGAAGACCATATCGCACTTTGGGATACTTGTTTCCGTGGCGCAGATTACTTGGGTGGTGAATCTACCTTGGTTTTAGGTGAATCTGGACACGTAGCAGGTATTGTTAATCCTCCAAGCCGTAATAAATACGGTTGCTACACCAATGCTGCCAAGTTTGAAAATACCAAACAATGGCTAGACGGCGCAGAATATCACCCTGAATCTTGGTGGTTGCGCTGGCAGGCATGGGTCACACCGTACACTGGTGAACAAGTCCCTGCCCGCAGCTTGGGTAATGCGCAGTATCCAATCATTGAAGCGGCACCAGGTCGCTATGTTTTGGTAAATTTATTCTAATCGGTCATATAACAACAGCCATGCACATGCTATATATCATGTGCATCCACAGAAACATGAACACAAAATTTAAGGATATAAAATGAAAGATGTTGTGATTGTTGCAGCAAAACGTACTGCGATTGGTAGCTTTTTAGGTAGTCTTGCATCTTTATCTGCACCACAGTTGGGGCAAACAGCAATTCGTGCGGTTTTAGACAGCGCCAATGTAAAACCTGAACAAGTTGATCAGGTGATTATGGGCAACGTACTCACGACAGGCGTGGGACAAAACCCTGCACGTCAGGCAGCAATTGCTGCTGGCATTCCAGTACAAGTGCCTGCATCTACCCTGAATGTAGTCTGTGGTTCAGGTTTGCGTGCGGTACATTTGGCAGCACAAGCCATTCAATGCGATGAAGCCGAGATTGTGGTCGCAGGTGGTCAAGAATCTATGTCACAAAGCGCACACTATATGCAGCTGCGTAATGGGCAAAAAATGGGTAATGCACAATTGGTAGACAGCATGGTGGCTGATGGTTTAACCGATGCCTATAACCAGTATCACATGGGTATTACCGCAGAAAATATTGTAGAAAAACTGGGTTTAAACCGTGAAGAGCAAGATCAACTTGCATTGACTTCACAACAACGTGCTGCGGCAGCTCAGGCAGCTGGCAAGTTTAAAGATGAAATTGCCGCAGTCAGCATTCCACAACGTAAAGGCGAGCCTGTCGTATTTGCTGAAGATGAATACATTAAAGCCAATACCAGCCTTGAAAGCCTAGCAAAACTACGCCCAGCCTTTAAAAAAGATGGCAGCGTAACCGCAGGTAATGCTTCAGGCATTAATGATGGAGCAGCAGCAGTACTGATGATGAGTGCAGACAAAGCGGCAGAATTAGGTCTTAAGCCATTGGCACGTATTAAAGGCTATGCCATGTCTGGTATTGAGCCTGAAATTATGGGGCTTGGTCCTGTTGAAGCAGTGAAGAAAACCCTCAACAAAGCAGGCTGGAGCTTAGATCAGGTTGATTTGATTGAAGCCAACGAAGCATTTGCTGCACAAGCTTTGGGTGTTGCTAAAGAATTAGGCTTAGACCTAGATAAAGTCAACGTCAATGGTGGTGCAATTGCATTGGGTCACCCAATTGGGGCTTCAGGCTGCCGTATTTTGGTGACTTTATTACATGAAATGCAACGCCGTGATGCTAAGAAAGGCATTGCAACCCTCTGTGTTGGGGGTGGTATGGGTGTTGCACTTGCAGTTGAACGTGACTAAGTACACCATTGCATCGAATCTTGAAACTTGATTAAGATTGACAAAAAATTCAATACATAATGGGAGCTCAGGCTTCCATTATTTTTTTAGATGCATGCTGGAGTGAATAGCCACCGATTTTATCGACAAGTTCAAAGCAGGATGAATCGGTGCTTTAATCCACAGAAAGTAAATGCTGAATGTGGTCGCTAAAATGATAAAAATTCATGCTATCAGGTTGTTGTTTAAGTTGCTGCCATGCTTCAGCCAGTGATAGCCAACCTAAATCTTTGAGCAATTGCACAATAATTTCCACTTGCGCTACTGTCATGTCCTTAGATTGTTTAAGTCGGATTTGTCGATCTAACTCTTCCAATTTTTGCCCCAATTGAAAGAATAAAAAAATATTTTGCGGCTCAGCTTCTAGAACATCGTGGCAGTCTTGCACCACATCACAAATATAAGCAGCATTGTCACGGGCATTTCGAATGAGGCGTATCAATTCTGTATAGGCTTGAGGTGATAACACATCTGCTAAATTATGAATTTTTACGCTACTTTGCTGGAATTGCATGGCAAATGACGCGGGTTGCTCTTCATTTAAAATTAGCTCATTTAGAGATGCAGCATCAAAAGCAGGTAAACAAAAAGCATGTGCATAGCTTAAAGCAGCCGCATTTTGTTTAAAGGGAAATTGCTGACATAAATATTGAATACGGGTTAAATAGCGGGCTAACCAAAAAATTTCTCGTGCATCGCTGCTAGATAAATTCACGGTTGATTGTTCCTCCTTATTTCAAGTTAGGTTTTGTCCAAATTGTGTGCTTAATTAAACTACAGCACCATAAGGCAATACGTGTTTTTATTTACATAAACCCGCCTCAAACACACAAGAAAAAGACTTGACCTTACTTAAAGCATACAGTTTAAGCTTGCTTATTAAAAAGCACCCTCTCAAATCACCCGAAATTCTGAGTTGTCTTGCATCAATCACATACTTTTTCACATAGTTTAATCTAATTTAAAATACGTTAATCCTCTGAACTCACTGCATAGATGCATGATCTGAATATGTACTGCACCGCCCTTTTTGAGTAAAAAACTTGCTAAACATTCTAAGTTTTCTTATTGTGTTAACACTCACGTTCTGACTCATTTAAAACGACCAAGCAAATACTGAATATGTCTATACAAGAAAAAGAAACATCGAATAGTTTATATCGCCAATGGCAAATTTTATCGCGACTCTCTACAGGTAAATGGATGGGTACGCGTGAATTACACGATGTCTTGCAACGTGAAGGCATTGACATCAGTTTGCGCACCATTCAGCGTGACTTAAACCAAATTTCGCAACGCTTTCCTATTGAAAGTAACGGTACCGTGCCACAAGGTTGGCGTTGGCGATCAGATGCACCTATTCAAAGCTTGCCACACATGACCAGCTCACAAGCGGTCACCTTTATGATGGTCGAAGAACATTTAAAACACTTGTTGCCACCAAGTCTGATTGAAGAAATGAACCCTTGGTTTGATTTGGCACGGCGTAGTCTATCTACGCAAAATAATGTTCGCCAATGGATTAACCGTGTACGGATTGTGCCTGCAACACAACCCTTAATTCCACCACTGGTAGACCGTAATGCGCAGCAAGCAATTTATGAAGGCTTGCTACAAGACAAACAACTGGAATGTATTTACCAATCACGCAGCAGTTCAGGTGAAGAAAAAACCTATGTGCTAAATCCTTTGGCACTGGTACAAAAAGGCGCAGTCATTTATTTAATATGTACCCGCTTTGATAAAACAGATATTCAGACCTTTGCCCTGCATCGTTTTAAAGCCGCAAAAGTTTTAGATTCACGCGCATTACACCCTGTCAATTTTGATATTGATGCTTATATTGAATCTGGCGAACTGGGCTTCAGAGTCAATTTCAGCAAAGCCACAGAAAATATTCAGCTCAAACTGACCATGCAAAAAGCTGATGCAATTTACTTTGATGAAAGTCAGTTAAGTAAAGACCAGACCATTGAAACACTGGAAAATGGTGATGTATTGGTAACAGCCACTGTCCCTTTTACCTCGCAATTGGTTTGGTGGTTACGCAGCTTTGGTAAAAAGTTAATTCAAATTGAGCCTGCTGAAGTAGCGACTGCAGTGCATCAAAGCAATGAATGATAAACTGAGAAATAAAAAGGTCCCAAATACTGGGACCGATAGTTTTATATTTATTATTTAAATTTTGTTGTTAGAGCTGCTGATTTAAAATTTAGACCTAACTTGGCATTGCGTTTATTTAGCATGCCAATTCAGCCGTATTATAACGAATCTTTTTTAAAGTCATGTTTTACTCCTATCTATGTTGATAAAAGCCACTTTAACTGTTCTCGTCCCTGCCGTGAAATCATAATATTCGTAGTATAAATCTTTTATTTTCTTAAACTTAATTTCTACTTTACTTAGCATCTTTTTAAAATTTTAGCGCATAAAAAAAGCCCGCAATCTGCGAGCTTTCTTAACAGGCATATCAAATCTTAAGCAGATTTACGTCCCTGTGCATTTTTACGAATGGTGATCATCACCAATTGTACTGCTGCAGGTGTCACACCTGGAATACGACTGGCTTGCGCTAATGTTTCAGGCAAGACATGCTTCAACTTTAAGGTAATTTCACGTGACAAGCCTGACACAGCATCATAATCAAAATCGGCTGGAATTTTGGTTTCTTCCAGACGTTTTAACTGAGCCACATCTTCATGCTGACGGTCAATATAACCTGCATATTTCACTGCAATTTCAATTTGATCACCAACTTGTGCAGACACTTCTGAACCAGTCAATTCTGCAATTTGCGCAAAACTGATATTAGGACGTTTAAGCAGATCAATTGCAGAACATTCTTTAGATAAATCTGCACCAGTCATTTCTACAAATTTTTTACCCATTGGGTTGTTCGGTGCAGCCCACAAATGCTGTAAACGTCCTGTTTCACGCTCTACAGCTTCCATTTTTTCACAATAAGCCGCCCAACGGGTATCATCCACCAAACCAAGTTCACGACCAATTGGGGTTAAACGCTGATCTGCATTGTCCTCACGCAACATCAAACGATATTCCGCACGTGACGTAAACATGCGGTACGGTTCTTTAGTGCCTAATGTGATCAGGTCATCTACCAATACCCCGATATAGGCTTCGTCACGTTTTGGCGTCCATTGTTCCTGATCCCAAGCACGACGTGCCGCATTCAAACCTGCCAATACACCTTGCGCACCTGCTTCTTCATAACCGGTTGTACCGTTAATTTGTCCCGCAAAATACAGGTTATTAATGGCTTTGGTTTCTAAAGTAAATTTCAATGCTTGCGGGTTGAAGTAGTCATATTCAATCGCATAGCCTGGACGCAAAATGTGCGCATTTTCCATACCACGAATTGAACGTACCAATTCAAACTGCACATCAAACGGCAAAGAGGTTGAAATACCATTTGGATACAACTCATGTGTGTCTAAGCCTTCTGGCTCCAAAAACACCTGATGCGAGTCTTTGTCTGAAAAACGATGGATTTTATCTTCAATAGATGGGCAATAACGTGGGCCAACGCCTTCAATCACGCCTGTGTACATTGGTGAACGATCTAAGCCACCACGAATGATTTCGTGAGTGCGCTCATTGGTATGGGTAATATAGCAATTCACTTGCTCTGGATGCATCGACACATCGCCCATGAATGACATGGTTGGTGATGGAAAATCACCTGGCTGTGGAATCATCACAGAAAAATCGACTGAACGTGCGTCAATACGAGGTGGCGTACCTGTTTTTAAGCGTCCCACTGGCAAATTTAATTCGCGTAAACGTGCTGCCAAAGCAATTGATGGCGGATCGCCTGCACGACCGCCGCTTGATTTTTCCAAACCAATATGAATAACGCCACCTAAGAAGGTACCTGTAGTCAATACCACCGTTTTTGCATCAAAGCGAATGCCCATTTGGGTCACAACACCTTTTACGGTATCGCCTTCAACAATCAGGTCATCTGCAGCTTGCTGAAAAATATCTAAATTGGCTTGGTTCTCCAAAGTGCTACGAATGGCTGCTTTAAAACGCACACGGTCTGCTTGCGCACGTGTTGCACGAACCGCAGCACCTTTACGCGAGTTTAAAATACGGAACTGAATACCGCTTTTATCGGCAGCCAAAGCCATTGCGCCGCCCAAAGCATCAATCTCACGCACAAGATGAGATTTACCAATACCACCAATGGCAGGGTTACAGCTCATCTGCCCTAAAGTCTCAATGTTATGAGTTAACAGTAAGGTTTGACGACCCATACGTGCTGCTGCAAGCGCCGCTTCAGTGCCTGCATGACCGCCGCCAATAACAATGACATCGTAAACTTTAGGATAGTGCATAATGGTCAATGAGAGATATAAAAATAAAGACGGAATATTATAGCAAAACTTCAGGCATAAGTTGACAGATTCAGTCGATTTTATTGGCGGTGATGCACTATAGAATTAATACTTTGTAATCTAAATTTGCATTTTTACTGTATATAAAAACATTTAAACCCATCAATTAACCAGATCACCGTTGTTTTAATTTGCCTATTTTTTATCCTATTAAGCACAGGTATTAGAAACAAAGGGAAACATCATGAATAAGAAAATTTTACTGTCATCTATGCTTTGTGGTTTATTTATTAGTCCATTTGCAGTGCAGGCAAATGACAAGGTAGAAACCATCTACAATGCGCAAAAATTTCAGCAAGTCTGTAAAGGAAAAACTCAAGGTACCGCTGTAAGTTTTGCGCATCGTGGCATTATTTGGAATGGTACGTGCGAACCACAATTCTTTAGTTCATCTAAAGCAGTACAATTACAAGGCAACGAACCTGAGTTATACCGTGCCTGTATGGCAGATGCACAGACCACTAGCATTACGCTCAATGGTACAGAACTGAAAGGAAAATGTGCGCTCGGCTTTACTCCGCCACGCCCACAAGCGATGTAATTCAGCATAAAACAACGTAGTCTAAAATTTGCTATCTAATAACAAGATCAGTAGCTTTTACCCCCAAAAGCAGTCACTTAAAAATAAGTGACTGCTTTGTTTATTGCACAACACTAAAAAACAATTAAACTGCAAAAAGGATCACAAGAATAATGTCACGATAAAAGATAAAAGGATGTGCAATGGACTCCAGCTTTTTTACCTTTTTTCTACCGCTCACCCTAGCAGTCATGATGATGGGTTTAGGCTTACAACTCACGCCTAAGGACTTTATTCGTGTCAATCAATTTCCTAAAGTCATCTTTTTAACTTTATTTTCGCAATTGGTGATTTTGCCTGTTCTGGCTTTTTTAATTTGTTTATTTCTAGAGCTCCCGCCATTATTGGCCATTGGTCTCATGTTATTGGCCGCATCCCCTGGCGGTCCAACAGCGAATCTATTTAGCTACGTTTATAAAGGTGATGTCGCCTTAAATATTACCCTAACAGCCATGAACTCGGTGATGGCCACATTTACACTGCCTTTTATTGTAAATCTGTCTTTTCTATATTTCATGACTGACCAACAACAAATTGGCCTACCAATTGAAAAAATGGCGCAAGTGTTTTTATTGATTATTGTACCTGTTTGTGTAGGCATGGCCGTGCGTAATGCCATGCCACAAATTGCGACACACTTGGGCAAACCGATGCGTTTAATGTCCATTTATTTTATTTTTGCCCTGTTTTTTTATGCGTTGTTTCGTGAACGCGCCAACGTCTTTGACTATTTCAGCGCAATTGGTATTGCCACCGCATTATTTTGTTTTTTAAGCTTATTAATTGGGTATCTGGTTCCTTATCTGTCGGGTGTTCCAGACCAGCAGGCTCGCTCTTGCTGTTTTGAAATAGGTATTCATAACACCGCCGTTTCACTCACCATTGCCCTATCGGTTTTACAAAGCACAGAAATTGCCATTCCTTCTGCGATTTACACGATTTTTATGTATATGTTCAGCTTTATGTTAGGCAATATGATGGCAAGACAGTCTGCCAAACACAGCCTAGCTTTAGAGCAAGGACAAAACTTTAGCCACAAGAAAAATGCAGTCTAGCAAGAGCAATATCGCACTAATATTTTAAATCAAACAAAAACTAGAGATGTCTTAGTTTAACAAGGAGTGTTTATGGATTCAGGATTAATCACAATATTTTTACCACTCGCTCTAGCTGTTGTCATGGCTGGACTGGGTTTAGAACTCACACCGAATGATTTTAAACGGGTCAGCAAACACCCTAAAGCAGTATTGGTGGCTTTATTTTGTCAATTGGCACTCTTAACAGCCATTGCCTTTGTCATTTGTAAACTGCTCAATTTACCACCGCTGCTCGCTGTAGGTTTAATGCTACTTGCTGCATCGCCAGGTGGCCCAACGGCAAACCTATTTAGTTATTTATATAAAGGTGATATTGCCTTAAATATCACACTCACCGCAGTCAATTCCGTTATTGCCGCATTTACCTTGCCACTCATCGTCAATTTTGCAATTCAGCACTTTATGCAAGATGGACAGCAAGTCGGTTTACAGTTTGCCAAAGTATTACAAGTCTTTCTCATTATTATTGTGCCAGTCACGATTGGTATGCTAGTCAGACATTTCAGTCCACAGATTGCAGATCGACTCAATAAGCCTGTGCGTATTTTTGCCGTGGTTTTTCTGATTGTGATTATCATTGGAGCAATTGCCAAAGAGCGCCATAATATTATGCTATATCTAGCCGATGTCGGACTTGCAACTGCCCTATTCTGTGCCTGCAGCTTATTGATTGGTTATTTTGTACCACGTTTCTTTGGGGTAAATAGTCAGCAAGCTCGCGCCTGTGCATTTGAAATTGGCATTCACAACAGTACCCTTGCCATGACGATTGCACTTACCGTGATGGCAAGCTCCACGATTGCAATGCCTGCTGCGGTCTATTCGATCTTTATGTATATCTTTGCGGCCATTTTGGGCACTTTGCTCAATAAGTTTGTCCCGACACCCGCAGCAGAAACATCGGCATCTTAACCCAGACTAGAGACTATTTATTACAACCCCAAACCCGTATTGTGTTTGGGGTTTTATTTTTTGGCTATGATTTTTGCATATTCATGGTCAAAAAAAAGAAACTAACTCAGCGAACTATTCCCGCTCGTTTCCCAAACAACAGCAGGCTAGCTGAATAAAAAATAGCGGCAATTGCCTGAGTTCAGTTACAATAGTGCTTTCGCATAGAATTTTAGGTTATATCCGTGAAGTGGTTACAAATACATATTACTGTTGATCAAGCACAAGTTGATTTTACTGAAACGCTACTCAGTTCTTTGGGTGCGGTAAGTGTCACATTAGATGATGCAGAAAATCAGGACTTGCTTGAACCACTTCCAGGTGAAACACCGCTTTGGAATAAAGTGATTGTGACAGGCATCTATGCACAAGATGAAGGTGAAGAAATTGATGTTACCGCTCTGGAAACATTTATTCGCACTCAAATGCCAGATGCTCCTTTACGCAGTGAGTTTTTGGAAGACCAAGTCTGGGAACGCTCTTGGATGGATTATTATGAACCTATCCAAATTGCTGATAAATTCTGGATTGTGCCTGAATGGCTTGAGCCACCTGAAGCAGATGCAGTAAATATTAAACTGGATCCAGGTTTAGCCTTTGGTACAGGCAACCATGCCAGTACCTTCCTATGCCTACAGTGGTTAGGCAAAACAGACGTAAAAGATAAAGTCGTGATTGATTATGGTTGCGGCTCAGGCATTTTAGGGGTCGCTGCTTTATTGCTTGGTGCGAAAAAAGTCTATGCAACCGATATTGACCCACAAGCAGTTTTGGCAACCAAACAAAATGCTGAACTGAATGGCGTACTTGAAAACTTGTACGTGGGCTTGCCTGAAGAGTTTAATCAGACTATTGCTCAGGAAAAAGCTGACGTATTGGTTGCCAATATTTTAGCTGGGCCGTTAATGATGCTTGCGCCAGAGTTTGCAACTTTAATTAAATCTGAGGGAGAGTTCGCACTTGCAGGTGTAATTGAAGAGCAAGTTGCTGAAGTTTCTAGTGTTTATTCTGAATTTTTTGATATAGTACAGGTCGAAAAACGCGAAGAAAACTGGTGCAGAATTTCTGGGAAACGCCATCCTAACTAACTACATTTTTTGAATTATGAGCGACAAGCAAACCAAGTGCCCTGAATGCCAAACTGTCTATAAAGTTTCTGTTGCGCAACTGACCGTTGCGCAAGGCATGGTTTGTTGTCCAAAATGTTCTAACAACTTTAATGCGCTTTCACATTTGGTGCAGGCGCATAAACAAGAAGTTAGTCCGCGCTCTAATCTACAACGCATACAAAACCGTAGTTTAATTCCTGTAACCGAACAGATTCCACAAGAACAGAACATTTTGGACATTTTCCAGCGTAAGGTGGAACACTCCAATATTGATCTGAAAACCTATTTAAATAATCTGAACTATTTCAGCACAGAGCCGATCGGCACTATTCCTGCCATGAATTTGTCTATTCAAGACATTGAACAGGAAAAAAAGCACAGTAATGGCTACTATTTACTGTGGGGCATTATCAATACCTTACTGATTGGTTTGCTGGTCTTTCAGATTTTATGGTTTAACCCAAAATTCCTGAACAGTAGTCCTGCGCTGAACTCTGTATTCACTCAGGTATGTCAGGTATTCAAGTGTCAGAGTCTAGAAGAGCGCTATAGTTTAATTTCTATCAATCGTGTTCGTGAAAAACGTATTGACCGTCTGAATACGCAATTTACAGGCGAGCTGATTAATTATCACGATAAAAGCTTGGCATTGCCCAATATTAAAGTCACCCTAAAAGAAAACCAGAGAACTTTATCGACTTATATTTATTCTCCACAGGAGTATTTGGTCAAAAGTCTTTCGAGTATTCAACGTATTCCTAAAAATAGTCCTTTTAAGTTTGACATTTTGGTTCCAGTGGCACGAAACAGCTTCGATACCTATAGTTTAGAAATTATCAAGCCTTAATCGACAAAAAAAAGTAGAAAAAATTGCGAAAAAAATTAAAAAAATTGCAGTTTTCTTGCTCACTTTTTCTCATACAATGGTATCATACGCGCCACGAAAGCTTTGTGCTGCAAACTCCTCGCAAAATTCACAACAAATATAGTTCTGCCTAATGCGCTTTATTTTTATATTGCGTACTGTGTAGATTTTTTTGTTTTGATTTTGGTCTGTAACAATTATTAATGTATTGTTACGCTTAAATTTCGACCAAGCGCTCGAGTTGTGGCAAGCTAAATGTTCCAGTTTTAGAGCTTACCGTTTTAGGATCTAAAACGGAGTTCATTTATTTATAGACCACATTGATATATCACTTTATCCAAGTGATATCTGATTTTCGGATTAATTCGCATGAATAGCAAATCTCCTATTTTTACTGCACAATCTGATGTTGCTTTACGTATTCACGTAGATCGCGCAGTTCGCCATTATTTTGCACAATTGCAAGGTGAACAACCTTCTCAGGTGTATGACATGGTGTTAGCAGAAATGGAGAAACCTCTTTTATCTGTTGTTCTTGAATACACTCGCGGTAACCAAACACGTGCTGCTGAAATTCTTGGACTAAACCGTGGTACTTTACGTAAAAAGTTAAAAGCTCACGGTTTAATGAGTGAATAAGTGATAAAATGCTTGCGGCCTCCGCAGGCATTTTTTTTACCTGCATTTTGCTACTTTGTTTTAATCTGTAATTGAAAACTGTGACGAAGATCATGACTATTAAACGCGCTTTAATCTCTGTTTCTGACAAAACAGGCATTGTTGAATTTGCACAAGACCTTGCTGCACTTGGGGTAGAAATTTTATCTACTGGCGGTACTTATAAGTTGCTTAAAGACAACAACATTGCTGTTGTAGAAGTGTCAGAGCATACTGGTTTCCCAGAAATGATGGATGGTCGTGTAAAAACGTTACACCCAAAAATTCATGGTGGTATTTTGGCTCGTCGTGGTCTAGACGAAGCAGTCATGGCAGAACACAATATTGATGCCATCGACCTTGTTGTTGTTAACCTATACCCATTTGCAGCAACGGTTGCTAAACCAAACTGTTCACTTGCTGATGCAATTGAGAACATTGACATTGGTGGTCCAACTATGGTTCGTGCTGCAGCGAAAAACCATGCATCTGTGGGTATTGTGGTTAATGCTTCTGACTATGCGACTGTCATTACAGAAATGAAAAACAGCGGTGCTTTATCTTACGAAACTCGTTTTGATTTAGCCGTTAAAGCGTTTGAACACACTGCACAATATGATGGCATGATCGCATCTTACTTGGGTGCACGTGTAGGTAAAGAAGAAGGTACTGCAGATCAGTTTGCACGTACGTTCAACACGCAATTAAACAAAGCTCAAGATTTGCGTTACGGCGAAAACCCGCACCAATCTGCTGCATTCTATGTAGACCCTGCTGCAACAGAAGCTTCTGTTTCAACTGCGCAACAGTTACAAGGTAAAGAATTATCGTATAACAACATTGCAGATACTGACGCTGCACTTGAATGTGTAAAATCATTTGCAAAACCTGCTTGTGTAATCGTAAAACACGCAAACCCATGTGGTGTTGCTGTGTCTTTAGAGGGTATTCAAGCTGCTTATGATCTTGCTTATGCAACGGATCCAGAATCTGCATTTGGTGGCATCATCGCATTTAACCGTGAGTTAGATGTTGCAACTGCACAAGCGATTGTAGACCGTCAATTCGTTGAAGTCATCATTGCGCCAAGTATTGCAGATGGCGTACTTGAAGTGACTGGTGCGAAGAAAAACGTACGTGTACTTGTCTGTGGTGAGCTTCCAGCAATTGATGCTCGTGCACCGCAAATGGATTACAAACGTGTTAACGGCGGTTTATTGGTTCAAGACCAAGACTTGGGCATGATCACTAAAGATGACTTAAAAGTTGTGACCAAACGTGCACCAACTGAACAAGAAATTGATGACATGATCTTTGCTTGGAAAGTTGCAAAATACGTGAAATCCAATGCAATTGTTTATGCGAAAAACCGTCAAACGATTGGTGTAGGCGCAGGTCAAATGAGCCGTGTAAACTCTGCACGTATTGCTGCAATCAAAGCTGAGCATGCAGGTTTAGTGGTTGAAGGTGCTGTTATGGCATCTGATGCGTTCTTCCCATTCCGTGATGGTATTGATAACGCAGCTAAAGCGGGTATCAAATGCATCATTCAACCAGGTGGTTCAATGCGTGACGAAGAAACCATTGCCGCAGCAGATGAAGCTGGTATCGCAATGGTATTCACAGGTATGCGTCATTTCCGTCACTAATTTTTAGACGATCCTCCCTAGCCCTCCTTTATTTATAAAGGAGGGTTTTCTATATTATTGTAGAACGATGGGAGTTCCCCTTATACAAGGGGGATTATTTTTTAAGGATTTTAATAAATGAACATTTTAGTTTTAGGTAGTGGCGGTCGTGAACATGCATTGGCATGGAAAATCGCACAAGATGAAAAAGTTGCTAAAGTCTTTGTTGCCCCTGGCAACGCAGGGACTGCAACTGAAAAAAAATGCGAAAATGTGGCGTTAGACATTCAAAATAACCCTGCCATTATCGAATTTGCCAAAAATAATGCAGTAGATTTAATTATTGTTGGCCCTGAAGCGCCATTGGTAAATGGTGTAGTGGACGCTTGCCGTGAAGCAGGCTTAAAAATTTGGGGTCCAACTCAATTTGCGGCACAACTTGAAGGTTCTAAAGCCTTTGCTAAACACTTCCTAAAACGTCATAACATTCCAACTGCATTCTATGACGTATTCACCGAAGTAGATGCTGCCAAAGCTTATGTAGAACAAAACGGTGCGCCAATTGTCATCAAGGCCGATGGCCTTGCAGCAGGTAAAGGCGTGATCGTGGCGATGACCAATCAAGAAGCTTTTGATGCCATTGACGACATGTTGGCAGGCAACAAGTTTGGTGATGCAGGTTCACGTGTTGTGATTGAACAGTTCTTGGATGGGGAAGAAGCGTCTTTCATTTGTATGATTGATGGCAACAACATCTTGCCAATGGCAACATCACAAGACCATAAACGTATTTTTGAAGGTGACCAAGGGCCAAATACTGGCGGTATGGGTGCCTACTCTCCTGCGCCTGTAGTGACTGCAGACGTATTTGAAAAAGTCATGCAAGAAATCATGCGTCCAACTGTAGACGGCATGAAAGCAGATGGCCATGACTATACAGGTTTCTTGTATGCAGGCTTGATGATTGATGCAACGGGTCAGCCACGTGTGATTGAATTCAACTGCCGTTTTGGTGACCCAGAAACACAACCTATTATGATGCGCTTAAAATCATCTTTAGTAGATTTAGTCGAGGCAGGTATCGCAGGTAACTTGCCTGCAGAAGCAAACTGGGATGAACGCAAAACTGTTGGTATTGTGTTAGCAACTGCAGGCTACCCAGAAACTTCAGGCAAAGGTGATGTCATTTCTGGTTTAGATACACAAATGGCCGATGCGAAAGTGTTCCATGCAGGTACAGCAAGCAATGCCAATGGCGAGATTGTGACCAATGGTGGTCGTGTACTGTGTGTGACAGCATTGGGTAACAGCATTGGTGAAGCTCAAGCCAAAGCGCTTGAACTGTGTGAAAAAGTGACCTTTGATGGCGTGCAATATCGTAAAGATATTGGTTATCGTGCCATTGCGCGTGAAAATGCTTAATATTTTTAGTTTAAAAATTTAAGTCCATAAAAAAGCTCGTCACAGAACGGGCTTTTTTATGGTCAACATTTTGACCTGAATCTGAATGGACTGCTCTAACCTACATCCCACTGCAATTTTTAATCTTTATATTGCAGAATAAATGCTAAAGAATCTAAATTATTTAAACACTTGTTCAAATCCACCATCTTTACAGA
Organism: Acinetobacter sp. A2; assembly: GCF_048537555.1. Taxonomy (NCBI): domain Bacteria; kingdom Pseudomonadati; phylum Pseudomonadota; class Gammaproteobacteria; order Moraxellales; family Moraxellaceae; genus Acinetobacter; species Acinetobacter sp. A2. The sequence goes on along the minus strand of NZ_CP183239.1, from coordinate 1,139,686 downwards.
ATATATTTATTAATAAGAACTTATTTTGACTAAATTGCTTTCTTTTGTAAAAACAGTGATATGCATTACAGACTCTCCCCTATATAGAATTATTTTTTATTGTTATCATGTTGCAAATTTTTGAAAAGCCGCAAAGCTTCCTTATCGCCTCGTATTTGATGAATGCGGCAGATTGGACGAATCGATTTTCAATACACAGACATTTCATACAGATTTAGAGGTTTGGTATAAATTGCATACAACTGTATTAAATGCAATTTAACTACCTCCACAATGGCAAGTTTTAGGCATTCGCTCAAGCTTGCTTAGGATATATTCATGAAAAAGTTCCTTGGTCTTGTACTTGGTCTTTCAGTCGGCTTGGCGGGCTGTGGCAAACAAGAAGCGCCTGCGACTGACGCAGCACAAAAAGATGCATCAGCATTGCAAACCGTTACTATGGCTTCTACTGGTTCAGACGCAGATATCTGGCGTTTTATTGCAGACTTGCCTGAAACTAAAGCTGCAGGTATTCAACTTGAAGTGAAAAACTTCACAGACTACGTGTCTATGAACACAGCGGTTGCCAATAAAGAAATTGATCTAAACGCATTCCAATCTTATGCCTATATGGTTGCGTTTAATGCCAACAATAAAGATCAGATTGCACCTGTTGCCACTACTTATTTAGAGCCAATGGGCATTTACTCAAGCAAAGTCAAAAAAGTGGAAGCATTCCAAAACGGTGCAACCATTGCCATTCCAAATGACGGTGCCAATGAGTCACGTGCTTTGCTTTTACTTCAATCTGCAGGCTTGGTTAAGCTGAAAGATGGTTTTGACTATGTGCAAGGTACACCTGCGGACATTATTGAAAACACCAAGCAAATTAAAATCAAACCTATTCAAATGGCAACTGCTGTACGTGTAAAAGACGAAGTTGATGCAATTGTTTTGGGCAATACCCTTGCAATGGAAGGTGGCTTAAACGTATTAAAAGACTCTATTTATTATGAGCCAATTGACCAAAGCACAAAAATGAATGTCAACATTATAGCGACTGCTGCAGAGCGTCAAAATGACCCTGTGCTACAAAAAGTTGGTGCGCTTTACCATACCGCAGCAGTGCAACAATATATTGATCAAAACTTTGGCGGCACCAAAGTGGATGTGAACAAGCCGGTCAGCTATTTCACTGAAACAGCAAAATAGTAATATAATGCGCTAAACAAAACAGGCAAAGCGAACTTTGCCTGTTTTTTCATTTATGGACAGTTTTTGACGATATGATTGAATTTAAAAATATTTCAAAGCACTATCAACTCAAAGGTCAAACTTTACGTGCATTGGATCAGATTAATTTACAGATTCCGGCAGGCAGTATTTTTGGCATTATTGGTTATAGTGGTGCAGGTAAAAGCACTTTAATCCGCTTGATTAATTTGTTGGAACGTCCGAACGCAGGGCAAGTCATCATTCATCAAAAAGATTTTACTGCGCTGAATGCACGTGAATTACGTCAAGAACGTGCCCATATTGGGATGATTTTTCAGCACTTCAATTTATTGCAGACTAAAACTGTGGCCGCCAATATTGAAATGCCGATGAAACTTCTCGGCTGGAGCAAAGCCGAACGTGAAAAACGTTTAAATGAATTGCTTGAGTTTATTGATTTAAAACATAAAAAAGACGCTTTTCCCGATGAGCTTTCAGGCGGGCAAAAACAACGTGTTGGCATTGCCCGTGCCCTAGCCAATCATCCTAAAATATTGCTTTGCGATGAAGCCACTTCTGCACTTGATCCGCAAACCACTAAATCGGTGTTGGAACTACTTAAAAAAATTAATCAGGAACAAGGCATTACCATTGTAATGGTGACCCATGAAATGGATGTGATTGAATCTGTTTGTGATTATGTGGCGGTGATGGAACAAGGCAAAGTGATTGAAACAGGTTCAACACTGGAAATTTTTAGTCAGCCGCAACATCCAACCACCAAAAGTTTTATTCAAACGGTTTTACAGCAACAATTGCCAGTTAATATTCTGCATAACCTTGAAAACCAAAATCAGCACAGTATTTATTGCCTGAAGTTTTTAGGAAAATCTGCTCAGGAAACCGTGATTCAGGCCGTCATTAAACAGTTTGATATTAGCCTGAATATCCTATTTGCCAACATGACTGAAATAGATGGCGCAGTAATTGGGCAAATGTTTATTCAATTATTGGGCGATGCTGCAGAAATTCAGAATGCCATTGCCTTCTTGGAAAGTAGCGGTGTACAGGTTGAGCAGTCAGGAGTACAAGCATGAGAGATTTAATTGTACAGTGGCTGACTTCGCTGACCGCTCCATTTTGGAAAAGCTCCTTATCCATTGACCAGTTTGTCACAGCTTTGCAAGAAACTTTTCACATGGTGTTCTTTGCCATGTTGTTTGGTTGTATTTGGGGCTTTATTCAGGGCATTACCCTTTTGGTCACTCGTCCAACAGGTATTTTGCCAAACCGTGTGATTTATCACGGGCTCAACCCCATTGTAAACGCACTACGCTCTCTGCCATTTATTATTTTGTTGATTGCGGTCATTCCCTTAACCAAGCTCTTGGTTGGTACCTCTATTGGAACTTGGGCAGCGATTGTACCGCTGACGATTTATGTCGGCCCCTATATTGGTCGTTTGGTGGAAACTTCATTACTTGAAGTCAATGAAGGAATTGTCGAATCTGCACAGGCGATGGGTGCAACACCATTACAAATCATCTTCAAATTTATTTTACCCGAAGCACGCAGCTCACTCATTTTAAACTTGACCACAGCCACCATTAGCTTGATTGGCGCAACTGCCATGGCGGGTGCTGTCGGTGCAGGCGGTATTGGTGACCTTGCCATCTCCTACGGTTATCAGCGTTTTGACAGTAGTGTTGTCATGCTAACGGTGGTGGTGTTATTAATTTTAGTGCAGTTGGTGCAAAGTTTTGGTGACTGGTTATCTAAGCTGAGATAAAACAATCATCACTCAATTGCGTATAACTTAGCCTGTTCACCCCACTCAATGAAACGGCAAAAGTTAGTGCATAAAATTAAAATTGTGTTAGTTGTTGAAGATCACTTCAGCACAGAAAAACACTGCGGCATGTTTTGTCTTGAGCAGAGCATGCTAAACTAACCCGTGATTTTTTAAGGGACTGATTCATGCGCTTTGTTCATTTAGGTATACATACAGAATTTTCGATTACCGAGTCGATTGTACGCGTACCTGACTTGATTAAAGCTGCAGTCAATGAAGAAATGCCTGCCTTGGCATTGACCGATTTATCCAACTTACATGCTGCCGTAAAGTTTTATGGCAAATGTTTGGGACAAGGCATCAAACCAATTTTAGGTTCAGTGCTGCGTTTAAATGATGCCGATCATCGCGTGACCTTATTATCGATGACCAATCACGGTTGGCGCAACCTGACTGAACTGGTTTCTCGTGGCTATATTGAAGGTCAGCAACTCAATATCCCCTGTGTGAATAAAACATGGATATTAGAACAAGCCGATGATCTGATTGTATTGCTGGGTATTCAAAGTGATGTCGGCAAAATGCTGATCACCTCCAATCCGCAAAAAGCAGAACCCTTGCTTGAAGAATGGATTGAAAAATTTGGCAATCGGGTTTATTTAGCCCTGACCCGTACAGATCGCCCTGATGAAGACACCTTTATTGCCGAAGCAGTTAAATTAGCTAAAAAATATAATATTGGCGTGGTAGCACATAACGATGTGCATTTTATTCGCCGTGAAGATTATGAAGCGCATGAAGCGCGCGTCTGCATTGCCGATGGTTATGTCTTAGGGGACAACCGTCGTCCAAAAACTTACAGTCCTGAGCAATATTTTAAAACCGCCGAAGAAATGACGGCGCTGTTTTCTGACATTCCAAGTGCCATTGAAAACAGCTATCACATTGCCAAACGCTGTAATGTCACACTGCAATTGGGTAAATACTTCCTTCCAGATTATCCAATTCCAGAAGGACACACCATTGACACCTACTTTGCACACTTGTCCAAGCAAGGTTTGGAAGAACGTCTAAATGTGCTTTATCCTGTTGCACAGCGTGACGAAGATTGGGCAGAAATTCGCAAACCTTATGATGAGCGAATTGAATACGAAATTAATATTATTAATTCCATGGGTTTCCCAGGTTACTTCCTGATTGTCATGGACTTTATTCAGTGGTCTAAAAACAACGGCGTACCTGTTGGCCCAGGCCGTGGTTCGGGCGCAGGTTCACTGGTTGCCTACAGCTTAAAAATTACCGACTTAGACCCACTGCGCTATGAACTATTATTTGAACGTTTCTTAAACCCAGAACGCGTATCTATGCCCGACTTTGACGTCGATTTCTGTATTGCAGGACGCGATAAAGTCATTGACTACGTAGCTCGCACCTATGGACGTGATGCAGTATCGCAAATTGCCACTTTCGGTACCATGGCAGCCAAAGGTGCAATTCGAGATGTCGCACGAGTTTTGGGTAAGTCTTATGGCTTGGCAGACCGTATTTCCAAACTGATTCCAACCAAACCCTTAGGACTCAGCCTAGAAGAATCAATTGAAGCCGAACCCCAACTTAAAGATGTAGTCACCAACCCGTCTAACCCAGACTATGATGATGCCTCTGAAATTTGGGAAATGGCCCTAAAGCTTGAAGGCATAACCCGAAATACAGGTAAACACGCGGGTGGCGTGGTCATTGCACCCACTAAAATCACCGACTTTTCTGCAGTCATGTGTGATGCCGATGGTACCGCACGTGTTGCGCAATACGATAAAGACGATGTCGAATCGGCAGGTTTGGTCAAGTTCGACTTCTTGGGCTTACGTAACCTGACTGTTATTGAAGATGCGGTACAAAATATTAATAAACGCATCAAAGCCGATACACCGCTAGATATTGCTCATATTCCACTGGATGATAAAGACGCCTATTTAGTCTTTGCCAATGCCAATACGACTGCAGTATTCCAGTTTGAATCCGTGGGCATGAAAAAGATGCTGAAAGAAGCACGCCCAAGTAAATTTGAAGAAATTATTGCTTTCGTGTCATTGTATCGTCCAGGCCCAATGGATCTAATTCCAGACTTTATTCACCGTATGCATGGTGGCGAGTTTGAATATCTACATCCTTTGCTAGAAGGTGTGCTTGAGCCGACCTACGGTATTATGGTCTATCAGGAACAGGTCATGCAGGCAGCACAATATTGTGCAGGCTATACACTCGGTGGTGCAGACTTACTACGTCGTGCCATGGGTAAGAAAAAACCTGAAGAAATGGTGAAACAGCGCCAAATCTTTATTGAAGGTGCTGAGAAAAAAGACATTGATGCCGCCACAGCCAACCATATTTTCGACTATATGGAAAAATTCGCTGGCTATGGTTTTAACAAATCACACGCAGCTGCCTATGCCTTGGTGGCATATCAGACTGCATGGCTCAAAGCACACTACCCTGCTGAATTCTTGGCAGCGGTCATGTCATCGGAAATGCAAAACACCGATAACGTGGTGTTCTTGATTGATGATTGCCGCCACAATGGCTTAGAAGTGTTACCGCCTTCAGTGAATATGTCTTTGTATCATTTCCACGCAAGCGATGAACGTACCATTGTCTATGGACTTGGTGCGATTAAAGGCGTGGGTGAACAGGCCATGCAATCTGTGATTGATTCACGCCAAAAAGAAGGACCATATCGCGACTTATTCGATTTCTGCCATCGTATTGATTTGAAAAAAATCAATAAACGGACTTTAGAAGCTTTAATTCGTGCGGGAGCTTTAGACTGTTTAGGCATCGAACGTTCTAGTTTAATGGCACAATTGCCAGAGGCAGTACAAGCAGCAGAACAAGCCCGCTCTAACCGTGAAACAGGCATTATGGACCTGTTTGGTGAGGTTGAAGAAGTACAGCGTAAACCTGCCAAACCTGTGAAGCCATGGTCAGATGAAGTACGGCTCAAGGGTGAAAAAGACACTTTAGGTTTATACCTGACAGGCCACCCGATAGATGTTTATCGCAATGAACTCAAAGCCTTTATACCTAGTAAGATTAATGAACTAACCCCAACCCGACGTGGTGTGACCACCGTCTTTGCAGGTCTAGTGGTGGATGTTGCTAACTTCCCAAATCGGATGGTGGTCACTTTAGATGACGGTACCGCACGTATAGAAGTCTCTGCCAACCATGAGCGTTTCCAACGTTTTAAAGACATCGTACAAACTGAAAAAGTGGTGGTGATTGAAGGCGAAATTTACGAACGCGAAGGTTTTGACCGCCCTATGGGTCGGTTAACCAAAGCCTTTAGCTTAAATGAAATTCGTCAAAAACGTGCCAACAGTATTCAGATTCATTTACATACAGAACATTTAAGCAAGACCCTGAGTCAAGACTTACAAACAATGTTGCTGCCTTATTGTAATGTAGATTTATGCACCCATATTCCAGTCATTTTGCATCTAGATTATGCCTATGCTCAAGCTGAATTGCATTTGGGTATTCAGTGGAAAGTTGCCCCTTTAGATGAAGCCTTAGTCAAACTACGTGATTATTTTGGCAAGGAAAACCTGCATATTGAATATCAGGTGAAATCGAAGGCAGCCCGAGTCGCAGAAGTTGCTAAACCTGCAAATATTGCACCGCCGCCTGCGGACATGAGCATGGACGATGCACTAGATTTATATAATGCAGAAGCTGATCAATATTCTTAAAAATTTAACCCATTTGGATTTGTTATGAGTCAAGTTGACAATGCCGCTGTTGCCGCACATCTCTCCCACGTGCGAATTGTCATGGTAAACACCACCTTGCCTGCCAATATTGGCAGCGCCTTACGTGCCATGAAAACCATGGGGCTATGTAAATTAGTTTTGGTTTCGCCTAAAACCTATCCACATCCAGATATTGACGCTTTAGCCGCAGGTGCAACCGACCTAATTGAGCAGATTGAAGTGGTGGAAACACTTGAAGATGCCATTGCAAATTGTCATCTGGTTTTTGGTACCAGCGCACGTAGCCGTACAATTCCTTGGCCATTGCTAGATGCACGACCTGCCGCAGAAAAATCGTTAAATGCTGTGGCACAGCATGGGCAAAATGTCGCGATTATTTTTGGCCGTGAAGACCGTGGTTTAACTAATGAAGAACTGGCTTTGGCCAATTATCATGTCACTATTCCTGTCAATGAGGAATATGGCGTGCTAAATGTCGCTCAAGCCATTCAGGTCATTTGCTACGAAATGCGTATGGCAGCCATGGATATTGTGGGCAAAGTTGCCGATCCTACTGCAACCATGCAAGTAACAGATTCTGAAGCCATGCAATGGGATGAGCCTTTGGTGAATCACGAACAAATGCAGCAGTTCTATCCACATTTAGAAAAAATGCTGGCAGAAATTGAATTTATGGATCCAAAAAATCCACGATTATTGCCTTTACGCTTGCGTCGGCTTTTCGGACGTATACAATTAGATCGTATGGAATACCATTTACTTCGCGGTATTTTTAGCCGCGTACAAGCAATGAATAACGGTTCATGGAAAAAATCTACATCAACACAGGACGAGGATCAAACTAATGCTTAAACAGCTCAAAGAAGACATTCAAGCTGTCTTCGCGCGCGATCCTGCTGCTCGAAATACACTTGAAGTCTTAACCACCTACCCAGGCATTCATGCATTGCTCATGCACCGTGTGGCACATGAGTTATGGAACAAAGACTGTAAAGGTTCGGCTCGTCTGCTTTCTTCATTCAGCCGCTTTGCAACAGGCATTGAAATTCACCCAGGTGCAAAAATTGGGCGTCGCTTTTTTATTGACCATGGCATGGGTGTGGTGATTGGTGAAACCGCCGAAATTGGTGATGACGTCACTTTGTACCATGGTGTCACCTTAGGCGGCACCACTTGGAATAAAGGCAAGCGCCACCCAACTTTAGAAGATGGTGTGATTGTGGGTGCGGGTGCAAAAATCTTAGGCCCATTCACCGTACATAAAAATGCAAAAGTTGGTTCTAATGCTGTGGTGACCAAAGAAGTACCTGAAGGTGCAACCGCTGTAGGCAACCCTGCACGTTTTATTATCAAAAACAAACCTGCAGATGATCAGGAAGCACGTCGTCGTGATTATGCAGCCAGCATTGGTTTCCAACCTTATGCCGCGACTGAAGATCAATCTGACCCCGTGCTTGACGGTATGCGTGTGTTACTTGACCGTTTACAACAGAATGAAAAACGTATGAATTTGTTATGTCAGCGTTTATCTTTGCTTGATCCAACCTTTAAAAGTCAGCAACAAGATGAACAACCGTATAGCGCTGAAGAATTAAAAATAATTGAAGATGTTAGACGTGAATGTGAAACTCAAAGCAAATAATCTTTTGCTTTAAAAACTTCGTATCACTGTGTAACCAAGCCCCCTCATTTGTATTGCATGTTCGGAACAGATTTCTTAGACTGACCAACATGCAATATTTTCATCTAACACAATCACCACTCACTTTTAAAATAAATTGAACGGAAGAACACCATGACCCTTAAGCCTTTGGCACTCAGCATCCTTGCTTCGACGCTCGTCAGCGCTTGTGTAGCAACACCAAAACAAGAAGTGAAACCACCTATCGTTTTTACAGAGCCTGAATTAAGCGCACCATTTTATGCCTTAAACCCTTTTAATTACGATGCCCCACCTCCGTTTGAAATTAACCTACAAAAAGCAGCAGCACAGCCTGTCACCAAAATGGTGGTGACTGACCCGAACAATCCAAGCCAAAGCATCACTTTAGATCAGAACAAATTGATTGTACCTACGGTGAATAACAATCAACGCAGCTTAAAGTTTGCGGCCTTGGCGGGCGAAAATGAAATAGACATCACTGAAATTGATGATTTCTTACAACTGGTTGAAGGTAAGGCACGTCACTATCCGCCGCGTTTTAGTGAGCGTCAGGAACGCCGTGGTTTTGAAGCCAAACTTAAAGAAGTAACCGCACAACTAGACACTTTGGCAGCCAATGAAAATGCCTCTTTTGATATTTTAATGCGTGCATTTAAAGCCAGCGTCATGGCACGTAACCTTGACTTAGGTTCTATCTACACTACCCGTTCACTCAGCTATGCACAGCGTATTTTAAAAATTAATCAGGAAGATGCAGAAGCCAACTTCTGGTTTGGTTTTGGCCTATCTGAAGGTGGTGGTCATCGTGAAGCAATTTCATATTTAGACAAAGCGATGAAAGCGGGTGTGCAGGAAGCTTATTTGTCTGCAGCCAATAATTATATTGCGCTAGAACAAAAGAAAAATGCGGTACAAACGCTGAAAAACTACAAAATCAAATACCCGCAAGAAGCTGAAGTTGCAGACCGTTTAATTGCTGAAATTGAAAAACAAGGTCGCTGGAATGTTTGGCAAGTGATTGCACCACGCACTTAATCTGCACCGATACAAAAATACCTTAAAATAGGCCGTTTCGACGGTCTATTTTTATGGCTAAGCAATTGAATTACGCCTAAAAAAACGTATGATGGAAAAAAATCTTAAAAATTAAGCCAGACTTTCCATGAATAAAATTGTGATTGCTGCACTGCTCAGTACAACACTGCTGTCTGGTTGTCAGGTAGTGAGTGTCAAAAATCAAGCTTTAAAAGTCAGTATCGCCAATGAACGCGATAGCATTTTGTCACGCAAAAAAATCAGTGAAGCCAGTTTGAATGTGCTATCGATGACAGGACGTGAAGCCACTATTTGTGCCCAACAACCTGCAGAATGTGTCAGCGCACTGAAGCAAATTCCACAGATCCAAGATGAACAATTACTGTCTACGGCAAGTGAATTATATTTAGCCAAAGCCATTGCACTGGAAAACTCCTCGTCCTGCAAAATTGGTATTCTGAATAGTAAAAGATCGGAAGAACAACAGAAAATTAATCAGGCCAATTATGAACAATGTTTAGATCAGCAATTAAATATGCTGGATCAAAGCATTCGTTACAGTTATGCCTACATGTTTCAGACCAAACGTGCTCCACAAGACCGTATTTTTGACAACCGCCAAGTCCAAATTCGAGATTTTTATAATCAGGCGATTGCCAAACTGGTCAGTAGCTATGCACTACGACATAAACACAACGAATTACAGCATCAAATTCGTGTCGGCAATAGCATTTATGAAATTGATTTTGATCACTATCCACAGTTGAAACAACAAAAAATTCAGCAATTGATGTCGACCTATAACTTAAACTTTTCGGGTTTACGCTCCATTACCCGCCGTGATGGTTTTGGTTCTGAGTTTTTGGTGGTATTACCTGAAAACCCAAATGATGACATCAGCCAAAGTAAATATATTATTGACCCACTGAAGCACGACTATCCTGCTGGAAAAAATCCAAACATTCACCAAGCACGATATTTAGCAGCAACCCTCACCGCAGAACCACTTAGCGCTCGTTCAATTGAAGATATTTTATATAGTTCACAATTTAAGCTAAAAGCTTACGATCCTTATAAATACGAAGCTGCAAATATTGCTCAAAAGAACTATCCATTGGCGGCAAACTTTTCTGCGCCTTATGGCTTGTGGTTAGCACAGAATAACTTGGGTAAATCGGCTTATCTTTCACTGATTGACCGTGAAGAACGCCTGAGTATGCCGCATCTGTATTTGCTGGAGCCTTATAACCCTAACAAAAAAGTGATCGTACTGATACATGGTCTTGCCAGTAGCCCTGAAGCGTGGGTGCGTTTAACCAACGATATTATGGGTGATCCTGTATTGCGGGAAAATTTTCAAGTGTGGCAAGTTTTTTATTCAACCAATATGCCTATTTTAGAAAGTCGTTTCCAAATTTATGCTTTATTGCAACAAGGCTTTAAACAGGTCAACTCTTCTGCTGCAGCCAAAAAAGATGCCGTAGTGATTGGACACAGTATGGGTGGCATTTTAGCTCGATTACTGGTGAGTGATACTGACCTTACCCAACCAGCAATGCAAATGCTGAAGAACAGACGTCTGGAACGCTTTAAATCTGACCCGTTATTGCAAGCCCGTTTGCGACTTAAACCCATCACAAATTTTAATCGGGCAATTTTTTTAGCGGCTCCACACCGTGGTACAGAGTTTGCCGACCGTTGGTTTACCCTTGCTGCCCGTAAAGTTATTCGTTTGCCAGGTGCATTTTTAAATGCATTTTCAGATACCTTACAACAGCATGATGTTGACCTAAAAAATCTTGCTAAAGAAATTGGGCATGGAGTCATTCAAAATGGCCCAAGTGATTTAAGTAAACATTCTAAATTTACTGAACTGACTGAAAATATTCTGCCCGTAAAAGGTTTTAAATATCACAGCATTATTGGCAACAATACTGAAAGCAAAGACCCCCTACTCATGAATGATGATGTTGTGCACTACAACAGCGCACATCTTACAGGTGCTGTTTCTGAAAAAATTATCAAAGGCAGTCATTCTATTCAAGAAACGCCTGAAGCTGTACTGGAACTCAGACGTATTCTACGTTTGCATTTGCAAGAGTTAGGTTTGTATAAACCTTAAAATCCAATTTAATCTACGCAACAAAAAACCGAAGTGAATATTTCATCTTCGGTTTTTTGTTGACTTAAACATTCAAAATACTTAGGCAGGTGCTTGCCCCCAGTACGCTTTGGTCAATAATGCTTCTAATTCGGCATAGTCATATTCACGTGGGTTGTAATATGGACTATCACAAATAATACCTACGACTTCTGCGGGTGCTGTTGCAGGCAAGCCCAAATCTTTCAGTGCCATTGGAATATTTAACTTCTGATTGAGCTGATAAATTGCTAAGCCCAATTGATCTCGATCTGACACATTTAAAGCAACTGCCAATCGATTCATGGCTTCAACATCTGCATGGCGGTTATAGTGCACTGAATATGCCAGCATAATGGCATGGGTTTGTGCATGTGGTAATTGATAACGCCCACCAAGGCTATGACAAATTTTATGGTGGATTGCCATACCTACCGAACCCAAACACACCCCTGCTAACCACGCACCATACAAGGCTTGTTCACGTGCCTGAATATTGTGTGGCGTTTCTACAATTTCAGGTAAAGCCTGTGCCAGTTGAGTAATCGCTTCTTCCGCCATTAAACTGATAATTGGATTTTTATCTTGTGCATACAAGGCCTCAACCGCGTGTGCCATTGCATTCATACCTGAGCATGCCGAAATTTCTGTAGGCAAATTCAGGGTCAATTCTGGATCATAAATCACCACTTTAGGCAGTACCTGTTCAGCTTTTCCTGTGGTTTTCAGCTGATTTTCAGTAATACCATATACTGTTGTCATTTCACTGCCAGCGTAGGTCGTAGGGATTGCAATAATCGGTAGATGAGTTTCCAATGCAATCGCTTTGGCCAAACCAATGGCTGAACCGCCACCTAATGCCAAACAGCAGTCGGCTTTTAAATGCTTCGCATCGTGTATGGCTTGCTGTGCCACTTCTTTTGGCACATGCATCACAGCGTGTGGATATACCGCCACAGCACTGTCTTGGATTTGTCTAAATAAACGCTCACCTGCTGCTTGTTGTCCTGCAGTCGTAATAATTAAAATACGTTGATAACCGTAAGGATGTAAAATGTCCTGAATGTTATTCATTTGCTCCGAAGCAATATGAACATCTACAGGCAAAGCCTGATAATGAAATGCTTGCATCTTATTGATCTTAAATTTTGTGACACTTTGAGTTTAAAGTGAAAAAGAGAGTAATTAACTATAACTAAAAATATAGACAAATATTTGCATAAGTGCTCATTTTGTCTATGTCGATTCAGTAGTGGCAAGGTGGGTATTTATTAGAGATTTAAATGATTATCTTTTGTATTTTAGGTGAGTGTCTTGGTATATTAGCATCCATATCTATTGATTATCCAATCCCTTAACCTAGGCATGACTTTGTGAAATTAACACGCATCCACCATTGTAAAAACTTGAATGTGCAAAAGTACAAACAGCTTGAGAAACAAGCTGTTTTACTTGGTCGTGTTCGTAGCGAGGTGTGGGCTAAATATGGTGCTGTTGCAGGCTTAAATATCAGTGACAGGGCTATTCGTGATGCGTGGATGAAAGAAGGTCGCAACTTCGGTGTATCTGCAAATGCGTGGAAAGAAACGCTACGTGATTGCATAGGTGATATTAAAGCCTATCGAGAAGCATCAAAAGACAAAGTAAAGCAGGCGATCCGAAAACGCTCCTCCTGTAATAATGAACAAAAAAGACTATACACCTTGCTTAAAAAAGATGAATGGATGACTGATAATTTCCTCCATCGTCAAATGCGTAATCACTTTAAGCATGGTGTTAATCACACACATAATCAAATTATTGTTCGTGCGGATATGTGTAAAACCTTTGAGTTAAATGGTCAATGTTGGCTTAAAGTGCCGAGTCTAGTCCCTCGACAAACCATTAAAATCCCATTAAATACGACTGTTGATTTTGCACCGCAAGGCACATTAAGAATTATTCTAAAAAATGGCAATATTGAAGTTCATTCAACCTATGATGCAGTTGAAACACAAGATTGTGGTCAGGAAACAGTAGGTGTTGATAAAGGGTACTCAGAAGCTTTTGTGGACTCTGATGGCGATGTATATGGGAGTGGTCTAGGCAAGCTGATCTCAAGTGAATCAGATTATTTAAATCAAAAGTACAAGCACAGAAACAAGCTCAGAGCGATTGCTAAAGCTAAACCACACAAGAAACAGAAAATTGAGTTAAATAATCTAGGTCGCAAGAAGCTAGATAAAAGGCAAGATGCTCAGAAAGCAAAGCTCAAGACATTGATATTTACAGCAACTCACAAGTTGGTTGATAAAGCCAAAGTGATTGTTGCGGAGGATTTAACCGCACCAATCCAAAGTAAGCGTAGCTATGGTAAAAATACCAATAGACGTTTAAACACATGGGTTAAAGGCTTATTAGCCGATGCCCTAACTTCTATATCTCACCGTAGAGGTTCTACGGTGCATCTAGTCAATTCTGCATACACTTCGCAAAGTGATTCTTTCTTGCATGGCCTTTTAATAGGTACACGTAAGGGAGATCGTTTTCACCGTTTCAATGGGGAAGTTGTGCAAGCTGATTGGAATGCTGCGAGAAACGTGCTTGCAAGATTAAACGACAATGAGATAAGTCGTTATACGCCTTACAAAACTGTAAAGCGTATATTGCAAGAACGGACTGACCGCTACAAGTCGGAACTGACCGACTCAGGCTCTAGTTACACGCTTGGCAACAAGACATTAACAGAGTGCGAATTAGTCCTTGACTATGTTTGACTACATTTTAAGGAACAGGCTTGAATAGCCCAATTCTGCAACGCTGCTTTGCAAAAAGAAAACCATCAATCGTGTATATTTTAGATTTGGATTAGGTCGCATCGAATAAGTAATAGCAGTCTAAAAATACAAAAGCCCATTTTAAAATGGGCTTTGGCTTTCTTTTCAAAATTAAAACTGCAAATTTTGTACTTAGTCGATCTCTTTTAGGCACACTGCAGATAAAATTGGCACACCAAAGCACGGAAGTAACAATAGAATCCAGTATTCTACAACCGTTTCTTCGCTGATCATATTAATAAATAATCCGCCAATGACCAGTACCGCAGCAATTAAACCTAGAAAAATTCCAAAAAATCTTGCAGGCATTTTACGTCCCCTGAACAATCGAACAAAAGTGTTGAGTCTAGTATATACCCTATATTTGAATAATATATTATTTTTTAAGTAAAGATTAACAAAGCCATACAATCTTAGAGGTAGATCGAAAATGGCGATATTGCACAGAATAAAGCATTATCTCAACTCGCATTGTTTATTTAACTTGGGATGATACGCAAGGCATTAGCTGTTTCCACCATGCTTTCATACCACCCTGTAACTGCGATGTCTGATAGCCCATTTTGTTCAATTTTCGAGTTGCAGGAATACTTCTATGCGCAGACAAACAAATTGTCACCACAGGCTTTGCAAGGTCTAAAGCCAACGCTTGGATATTGGCTTCAGTCATTTGCGTTAACGGTAAATGCAACGCACCCTCAATATGACTATCACAGAACTCTTTTCGAGTACGTACATCTACAATTTGCACATCTTGCCGTTGTTGTAATAAATCCTGTGCACTAATTTCAGATACTTTGCCCCACGGCAAATACATTATTAAATTCCACATTTCTCACTCCACAACCAACAAAAACTTGAATATTCCAACAAATAATTTAAACCTTAGCACAGCAAAGCTGGTCAAAATTTGACTATTTTTAGATATGAAGCATCTAGACACATTTTCTAACAATAATCAAAACCCATTTAATATATAAGTTTATATTATATAATATCAAAATAAATGTGAGTGTCATGATGAAAACACCCGATCAACTTATTTCTGAAGCTAAAAGTGAAATTACAGAAATTAGTGTCCTAGAATTGCATGAAAAATACTTGAAACATCCTGATATTATTTTGATTGATGTACGTGAACCTGAAGAACACCAAGCCTGTGCAATTGACCGTGCTGTCAACTTTCCTCGTGGTATGCTAGAAATGAAAATCGCACAACATCCTGTTGTGAACCACTACTGTGAAGTTGAACGAGCACTTGCTGATCTTGCAGAAAAAGATATTTATTTGGTCTGTGGAACAGGCGGTCGCTCTGCTTTGGCAACTCAATCTTTGCAAAGAATGGGTTTTGAAAAAATCTTTTCAGTCCAAGGTGGCATGCAGGCTTGGCTAGATGCGGGTTTACCCACAATTTCCATTTCTGGCTAATTTAGTTTCAGGAAATGTAATCTAGTTAATATAGCATCAGGCGTGTATGTGTAATCTTTATGGTTATATGTCTGTATAAACAGCTATTTTACATTTAATTTTCACCTTTAATTTCATGCAATATTTCTATTACAAAATCAAAGATTTTGGTTTTTGTGATAGTGTTACATGCAAACTTTGAATAAAAGATCAATGCAGTGTTAATGATGTGGGGAAGATTGCTAGGCCTATCTGCAATCTTGTTGCAAGTCGCTGTATTTTTACAGCCATTATTGCCAGAGAAACAACATTTTTCCTCTGTGTGTAAAACTGTTGTCCAAGCATTATTTTCTGGTCAGGCCAAATCTGCAAGTCCACTATCTGCAGATCATACGCATCACTCATCAAACATCACTGCGTCTAACTCCAATTCAAATCAGACAATTACACATTCAGCTCAGCATCAGGATTCTTCTGAACAAGATTCGCATGCCAATCATGAGTGTGAATACTGTTTGGTATACAGCTTTGCGCTGCCATTATTGGATACCAAGCTCAGATATGTGTTAATTCGCACACAAATTCGAGTTTTAGCTTTTAAAACAGCGTTTACTTCAACGCTGTTTCAGAGTGAGCCTTTCTTTTTTCTCCCACAAAGCCGTGCACCCCCTTCTGTCTTATAAACTCTTGTGATATTTGGTGATGGCGCAGCGATACACTTAGCTGCAAATCCCTATGATAAATATATCCAAACCGATTATTTATTTGAATGAATTGACTCGTTTATTCGACCCTAAGGAGGAGATAACCATGCATCTGCTTCAACACAGTCATAACTATGTAAATCATGATGTAGATCAAGTGGTATGCTTAGATTTAGCCCAACAAATTGTTAAAGTTCGACAAAAAATGAATATTTCACAAGCAGAACTTGCGGCAAAATTATGTATCTCTGCCAGAACTTTGGAAAGTTGGGAACGTGGTGTTCGTCAACCTTCTAGTTCTGCCCAAGCTTTGATTCGATTATTTATTAAATCACCGCAATTTGTGTTAGAAAGTTTGGCTTAAAACATCTGTTTTGATTTTTTAAAGCCTTTTAAAAACAATATAAAGAAGCTCTTGAGGGAGCTTCTTTAACTATAAAATCAATTTAAATGGTCAATCACTTCGAGCCTGTAAATAATTTTGTGTAATTGCTTTTCATAAATTTAAAGGTGATTGCTTAAGCGGTCACCGAATTCAATAATAAAGCGGCTCATGGCTAAACGCCAGTCGCGAATAGGCATATTCCACTTTTTAGACGCTGCATCAATTGCCAGGTAAATCACTTTACGTACAGAATCATCCGTTGGAAAGACTTTACGCTTTTTGATCGCCTGACGTATTACGCTGTTTAATGATTCGATCGCATTGGTGGTATAGATGGCTTTGCGTATCTCGGCTGGATAAGCAAAGAAGGTATTTAGATTCTCCCAGTGTGTACGCCAGCTTTTGCTGATCTGTGGGTACTTGTCATCCCATGTTTGGGCGAATTGATCCAAGGCCATCAAGGCTGCCTCTTCAGTAGGTGACTGATAAACGGCTTTTAAATCCTGAGTGACCGCCTTGTAATCTTTCCATGATACGTATTTCAAGCTGTTACGCAGCATATGGATAATGCACAGCTGGATATGGGTTTGCGGGTATACGCTGTTAATGGCATCAGGAAAGCCTTTTAGTCCATCCACACAGGCAATTAGAATATCCTGCAACCCTCGGTTTTTAAGCTCAGTCAGGACAGTCAGCCAGAACTTAGCGCCTTCATTCTCCGCCATCCACATACCGAGCAGTTCTTTGTGTCCATCAAGATTAATGCCCAAGGCTAGGAATACAGCCTTATTGATAACACTGCCATTATGACGGACTTTGACCACAATGCAGTCCATATAGACGATAGGATAGATCGCATCTAATGGACGGTTTTGCCATTCAGCAACCTGCTCCTTAACAGCATCTGTCACCCTGGAAATAAGCGTTGGAGATACATCGGCATCGTACATTTCCTTGAAAGTAGCCACGATTTCACGGGTGGTCATGCCTTTGGCATAAAGGGATAGAATTTGGCTATCCATTTGCGTGATACGGGTCTGATTCTTTTTAATCAGTTGTGGCTCAAATGTGCCATCACGATCTCGTGGTGTGGTGATTTCAATCTCACCATCATCACTCAGGAGGGTCTTACTGGAATAGCCATTACGGGCATTAGAACCGTTCTTACGAGCATTCTTTTCATGTCCGAGGTGTTCGGTAAGTTCGGCATTGAGAGCCGTTTCAACAGTGAGTTTAGTCAACAATCGGGTGAATTGATTGAGATCGTCTTCTGTTTTGATTCCTTTAGCAAATTCTGCTGCAAGGTCTTTTAGTTTTTGTTCGTTCATCATGTTGCCTGACTCCGTTGTGAATATGAACATAGCAAATTCAGGCAATTACACAATTTAATTTACAGTCTCATCACTTCATCTTTTTGTTTAATATTCACCACAAATATTCTGAAGATCACAAATCACTTTTTTCAAAACCTTAAATATACAGTGTTTAATGTATTTACAAGATTACGCTGCATATTCTCTACTTATTCACTAATTTAACTAAGATGACGTAAAATAGACGCTCACCTATTTACACTCAAATCACGCCTCAGACTAAAGGATTCCAACTGCATGAACATGAAAGAAATCATGGCTGATCTATCTTCCCACACCCCAATGATGCAGCAATACCTACGGGTGAAGATGGAACATCCACATTCTTTAATGTTCTATCGCATGGGTGATTTTTACGAATTATTTTTTGATGATGCACACAAAGCCGCCAAGCTTTTAGGTATTACACTCACCCATCGTGGTAAAACCAGCGGCAAGCCTATTCCAATGGCAGGTGTGCCGTACCATGCCGCAGAAGGTTATCTGGCTCGCTTGGTCAAAAAAGGCGAAACTGTGGTCATCTGTGAGCAAATTGGCGAAGTGACAGGTAAAGGCCCTGTAGAGCGTGGTGTGGTAAGAATTATCACCCCAGGTACACTTACCGATGATGCCTTGCTTAACACCCACCAATCTTCCAATTTGGTCGCTTTATGCTTACAGCAAAACCAGATTGGCATTGCATTACTGGACTTGAGTGCAGGTATTTTTAAAGTTCAGCAAATGGATTATCGACCTGAACAACTCGCAATTGAACTCTCACGTTTAATGCCAAGTGAAATTGTGGTCGATGAAGATATTGTCGATCCAAATATTATTGAACAGGTTAAAAAACAGCTCGACTGCCCTGTGACTAAACGCCCAAATGTCGATTTTAACCTGAACAATGCACAAAAAACTCTCTGTGATCAATTCAGCGTTTCTACCCTGTCAGGTTTTGGTCTTGATCACCTACCTTTAGCCAAAGCCGCTGCGGCTGCTCTGATTCACTATGCCAAAGAAACACAAAAAACGGCCTTACCGCATATTCGCAGTATTCAGTTAGAGCAAAGCAGTGATTTTATCGCACTAGACCCTGTGACCCGTCGCAATCTTGAATTGGTTGAACCATTGTTTGAACATGGAACATCTTTATTTCAACTCATCAATGACTGCCAAACTTCCATGGGTGGCCGCTTGCTTAGTCGTACCCTAATGCAACCTTTGCGTGATACTGCACTGCTTGATGCACGTTTAGATGCCATCCAAGCCTTGTTACAGGGCTATCATGAATCTCCAGTACGTTTGGTACTTAAAGAAATAAGTGATATTGAACGGGTACTGAGCCGTGTCGCACTGGGTAGCGCTCGCCCACGTGACTTGGTTCAACTACGCCAAGCTTGTGCGCAAATTCCATATTTACGCCATGCATTACAGCCGATTGTTTCTGCACAGCAATCGCAACTCATTCAAAACCTGAATGAAGAATTGGGCGATTTTCATGGGCTGCATCAACGTCTTATGCAGGCCATTGTGGAAAATCCACCTGTTTTATTGCGTGATGGTAATGTCATTGCAGAAGGTTTTGACAATGAACTGGATGAACTGCGTAAAATTCGAGATCACGCAGGACAATTCCTTATTGATTTAGAAATTAAAGAGCGTGAACAAAGTGGCATACCTACTTTAAAAATTGGCTACAACCGTGTCAGTGGTTATTACATTGAACTGACCCGAGCCCAAGCTGAGCAAGCACCTGAGCATTATATTCGTCGTCAGACTTTAAAAAATGCAGAGCGCTATATTACCCCTGAGCTGAAAAGCTTTGAAGATAAAGTACTTTCTAGTGAATCTCGTGCTTTGGCACGTGAAAAAATGCTGTTTGAAATGCTACTGGATGAATTACGCCAAGACATTGCTCAATTACAGATGATGAGCAGTGCGATTGCACAAATTGATTTATTAGCTAACTTTGCCCATCAAGCCCGCTTACGCAATTGGGCACGTCCTGAATATAGTCCTGAAACAGGTATTAAAATCACTGCTGGGCGTCATCCTGTGGTTGAAGCCTTGAGTAAAACAGCATTTACTCCAAATGACACCATGCTGGACTACAATCATCGCTTGGCAATTATTACTGGCCCGAATATGGGCGGTAAATCAACCTATATGCGTCAAACGGCACTGATTGCCCTACTTGGTTATTGTGGCAGTTATGTACCTGCACAAGCCGCTATATTAGGGCCAATTGACCGTGTATTTACCCGAATCGGCTCTGCGGATGATCTATCTACGGGTAAATCGACCTTTATGGTAGAAATGACTGAAACATCACAAATTTTACATCATGCCACCTCGCAATCTTTGGTGCTCATGGATGAAGTTGGTCGAGGCACTAGTACTTACGATGGTTTGTCTTTGGCATGGGCATGTGTTTTAGATTTAAGCAAACGCATCAAATGTTTATGTTTATTTGCCACACATTATTTTGAGCTGACCGAATTAAGCAAAGAGTCAGGGGTAGATAACTACCACGTTACTGCAAAAGAAATGAATGGAAACTTAATTCTGTTACACAAAGTTCAACATGGTCCAGCCAGTCAAAGTCATGGTTTACAGGTCGCAAAACTGGCAGGTATTCCTACTAATGTGATTAAAGAAGCACAAAACCGCTTAAGAATTTTAGAAAAGCAGCAGCTTAAAAATGTTAATTTGGCCGTTCAGGATGATTTATTCACCCCTGCTACCAGCTTGGCAGAAGCTGAAATTATTGAACGTGTGATTGAAGTGGAAAAACCATCACCTGCGCTAGACTTATTGCGCAGTATAGATGTAGATAATTTGACTCCACGTCAAGCATTAGATCAGTTATATGCTTTAAAAGAGCAACTGAATAGCTAATTTAAACCGCTAAGATTTTTAGAAAAAATTAACAAACTAAAGACTCTCAATTGAGAGTCTTTTTCATTTATAAGTTTTTTTGATGGTTTTACCCACTTTTTATCAAATTTAGTAGCACTATCTATATCAAATATCAGTAAAAGCAATTGTTAGTTACAGTGTTTTTTGCCTAAAATAGACTATTCTGAATTAGAACCATATTTTTAGGTAGCTGTCGCCATGACATTTGTTGTCACTGAAAACTGTATTAAATGTAAATACCAAGATTGTGTTGAAGTTTGTCCTGTTGACTGCTTCTACGAAGGTCCAAACTTCCTTGTCATTAATCCAGACGAATGTATTGACTGTGCATTGTGTGAACCTGAATGTCCTGCAAATGCAATTTTCTCTGAAGATGAATTACCAGAAGGTCAAGAAGTCTTTATTGAGCTAAATGCAGAGCTTTCACAAACTTGGCCAAACATTACACAAATTGGCGATCAACCTGCTGACCGTGAAGAATGGAATGGCAAGCCAGACAAATTACAATACTTAGAAAAGTAAGTTTGTCCTGTTTTTAAAAAGATCAGCCTGTGCTGATCTTTTTTTATACCTAAAACACACATTTGATTGCAATATTTTCAAATTTTAACCCGTATTTTCGATTAGAATACGGACACTTTAAATAAATATCTGATTTGCCTAATGAAGCAATTTTTCAAGGCGCTGTTTTCGTTCAGCATTGTTCCCATGCTTTTGGTGGCTTGTAGCTCAACCCCAGACAGAACAACAACGATTACCACGCCCGATGGAAAACGAATTTTCATTCCTCAAGAAAAAATTACCTACGAACGACAGGCAGCACCGAAAATTGTGCCCTACGCCTACAATGCTTGGGTCGCCGTAAGTGACAATTTACGCCAAGTCCGTGAGTACGAACGCTTCTTAGAACAAAATGGTGTGGGCAATATTATCCCTAGTTTTGAATTAATGCGTACTGCGCGAGATTGGCAGCGTTGTGGACGTTCACAGTTTATGATTCCAAGTCGTGAATTGTGGAAAAACCAAGTACCAACCCTACGCGTATTTAAGTATTTAGTTGCCTCTAAAGTTTTAACCGACTTTGAAGTCACCTCAGTGTATCGTGATTTACCACTGAATCAGTGTGCAGGCGGAGCAAATTCTTCTCGCCATTTATTCAACTCTGCGATTGATTTTAGAATTGGTCCACAATTCCCAAATGCCGAAGATTATGCCTACATTGAAAGTACCAAATACCGACTGTGTCAGTTCTGGCATCAATATGGGCAAAGTTTAAATATGGGTTTGGGCTTATATGCTTCTGGTCAAATTCATATTGATACTCAAGGCTATCGTACTTGGGGGCCTGATTTAAGCCGTCATTCATCTATATGTAATTTCTAACTTTTGTTGTTTCAAATGAATGTTTAAAAGAGGTCAACACTGGCCTCTTTTTTACATCTATCGCATCTAAAAGCAGTCGCATTCAACAGTAACCCAGCGTAATAAATTGCACTCTAAGCAGAAAAGTTTACAATGCACACATCGCAACAAAGGTGAGCTGACTATGCAACAAATGTGGACGGATATCGATCACTATATCGAATCACATTTAATCCCCGAAGACCCAATTTTGACGCAAACTTTGGAAAATACCGATGCCAAAGGTTTTCCAGACCATCTTGCCGTTGCCGCAAATCAGGGGATGTTGCTACAAATGCTCATTCAGATGAACCAATGCAAACGGGTATTGGAGTTGGGTACTTTTGCAGCTTACAGCACTATGTGGCTCGCGCGCGCCCTACCTGAAGATGGTTATATTCTAACAATTGAAGGACGGGATACTCACGCTGCTTTAGGTCAAGAAAATATTGATCGTGCCCAGTTGAAACAACAGGTTGAATTGAAAGTCGGACGAGCTGCCGATATTTTAAAAGCACTCCCTGCCGATACAGCAGCCTTTGATTTTATTTTTATTGATGCAGATAAACAAAGCTATCCTGAATATTTAGAACTCAGTCTTAATCTTTCCCATTCAGGTACAATTATCTTTTTAGACAACGTGATTCGCGCGGGTGAAATTTTAAATCCTGAAAATCACAAGCCGAGCATTGAGGGTATTCGTGATATGTTTACTGCAATGCAAAACCATCCTCGAATTTTATCTTGTACCGCATTACAAACTGTAGGCAGCAAAGGTCACGATGGCTTTGCTTTAGCGATTGTAAAGTAAACCCAACGTAAGGTTAAAAAACAACCTGAATCGATTTTACATTATATATTATAATGTTACATGTACTGTCCATACAGTTATCCACAATTTATGCGGATAACCATGGACAGTTGCTCAACAGTTAGATCAGCTCAGCTAAACAATTGCTTACCCTGTCTTTTAATACGTTTTTACTTTGCAACCAATAACGGTACAGTCGAATTACGGAAAATACTGGTGGTAATACTGCCCAAGAAGAATTGATGAATTTTGCTGTGACTAAATGCACCCAACACAATCAGCTGAATACCATGCTCACGCTGATAATCTAAAATATTCTCTGCAACATCACCATAACGGTATTCCACCACCACATCCAAACCGGCTGAGGTTAAGAAATCCGCAGGTTCATTTAACACTTCTGGATGATCGCCCACATAGAGCAAATGGCATTGCAATAATTTAAGCAAATCACTTTGTGCAATGCGCTTCATCATTTTGATACAGGTTGGTGAATATTCATAGGCAAAAATAAAACGTGTCGGCGCTTTAAAATTTTCACCCACAGTCATCACTGTACAATTTGCCCCACGGATAAAGTTTTCAACATTGCTACCCAAAGCTTTATTGCGCTCAGCCGATTTCTCTCCTACTCGGCCAATGACCACAATATCTTCTTCATTCAACAAACTGAAACTTTGTTCTAAAAAGTCGCCTTTTTCCTGTAAATGAGTCGGTACGATACCAAACTTTTCCTGAATCATATTGGAAATATGCTGCAACAGATTGTTGCTGTAGTCTAAGGCTAATTCACTTTGTTTTTGTTCAAGTTCTGATAGTTCTTTTAATAGCATGGCATTACTTTCAAAGCCAATCACACCGCTGATTTCCCCCAAATGATAGCTAGCGGGGTAATAGTCCAACACTTGCAATAACACCAATTCACGTTGAGTTTGTGTTGCAATCCACGCAGCAGCTTCTGCAAGCGCATTAATACAGGGCGAAGAATCAATACAAGCAATTACACGTTTCATTGTTGCCTCACTTACTGCCTTTTGCAGGCTATTTTTAATTGTTATTTTTAACTTAGCACAACTCGTGTTGCAGGGACATGAAAAAATGTAATCAAGTTTAAAGATTTAGCCTGACTGAATAAAAGCTAGTCACGATAACGAATCCGTTTTGCTGGATTTCCTGCTACAATTTCACGTTCCTGAATGTCTTTGGTGACCATGCTATTCATACCCACAACGGCATGTGCTGCAATCTTTACACCATCTTTAACCCCAACATGCGCACCGAGCCAAACATCTCGTCCAATTTCAATGCCTTGTGAACTTACTGCTTGTTGATAGATCGGCTGATCTAATGCCATACCATGATCAAAAGCATATAAATGACAATAGGCTGCAATACGCACTTGGTCATGTAATTTAATGCCTGCACGACCGCCATCTAAAATACAGTGATGGTTTATCGCAACTTCATTGCCAATCTCTAAAGGGCCATGCAAAGTGCAATCTGCTGCAATAAATGTGTTATCGCCAATTTTGATCTTACGACCAGGCTCTGCAAAAATATGTGCCAAAGGTGAGATAAAACAGTTTTGACCTATTTCAACTGTTTCCATTGCCCTTAAATAGTCTTGATATTCCTGCTGCCAAGCTTCTGCCCAAATACGATGTTTAGGCTTTAATGACCAATATAGCCACGGCATATAATTTAAACGGTGCTTATGCTGTTCACGATATTTCAAGAGTGGATCTGCATTGCTTGATTCAGTCATGTTGATCTTCTTCAATTATTTTAAGTTGTTCACGCCCACGGCTTATATCTTGTAATTTGAGTCTTAATGGATCAATTTGATGTATCTGCAGCAAGGCCTGCACCACTACACCATTTGCAATATAGTCTTCCTGATACTCAATCTGCTGACTGTTCAACTCGTACTGTAAAATTGCCCATTCATTAAACTGACAGGCAAATTGCACCATTTTTTTCTCAATCAGTTCTATTTTTTCTGCTAAGGCCAAACATTGCCCTGCGCAGCCACCATAGGCACGCACTAAACCGCCTGTACCCAATTTAATACCACCATACCAACGATTGACCAATACCAAAACATTGGTCAGCTCATTGCCCTCAATCGTGGCTAAAATTGGGCGACCAGCCGTACCCGAAGGCTCGCCATCATCATTAAAACGTAATTGATGCCCTATTTTCCATGCCCAGCATTGATGTGTGGTCGATGGATCACGTTGCTGTTCTAGAAAAGTTTTTACCGCTTGCTCATTGTCTACAGGCACTGCGATGGCTTGAAATCGACTTTTTTTAATTTCTTCTTCAAAAGTGATTGGCGCAGCAATGGTAAAAGGCATAACAATCCAGACAAATAACCAGATAAATAAAACCTGAAGATTATAACGTGTTTAGAGCACAACCGACATGAAAAAACCTTCTATCGGATTTCGATAGAAGGTTGAGTAGTAGTGTATTCATCTGGATTAAAAGTCATCTTTTAACGCAAAGAAAACCATTCAAATTTTTAGACAAAAAAGTCTTCACCCAAATACACTTCACGTACGGTTTCATTTTCCAGAATTTCTTGTGGAGTTCCTTCAGCAATCACTGAGCCTTCACTAACAATATAAGCACGTTCACAAATAGCTAAAGTGTCACGCACGTTATGGTCAGTGATTAATACACCAATGTCGCGGTCTTTCAAGGTACGGATAATATCTTTAATATCACCGACTGAAATGGGATCGACCCCTGCAAACGGTTCATCTAGCAACATAAACTTAGGGTCTGCGGCCAAAGCACGTGCAATTTCAGCACGACGACGTTCACCACCTGACACACTCATCCCTAATGAATCTTTAATATGGGTGATTTTAAAATCTGCCAACAACTCAGCCAAACGCTGCTGACGTTGCTGTTTATTTAAGTCTTTTCGTGTTTCCAAAATAGCCATAATATTTTCAGCAATGGTCAATTTTCTGAAAATCGAAGCTTCCTGGGGTAAGTAACCAATACCCTTACGTGCACGTTCATGCATCGCAAGATCAGACAAATCCAGTTGATCTAAATGGATTTCGCCTTTATCCATACGCACCAAGCCCACAACCATATAGAAACTGGTAGTTTTTCCTGCACCATTTGGCCCTAGCAAACCTACAATTTCACCACTTTTCATTTCAAATGAAACGTCTTTTACCACCCAGCGCTTATTGTAGTTTTTTGCCAAATGCTTAATACATAGCGTTTGCTGACCGCGCTGTGTGCTGTCTTGTGTTGCGCTGCTTTGATCCATTAATCACGCGCTCCCGGGAATGATTTTGAGCTTGATGGTGGAATCACAATTTTGACACGACCCGCATCTGAACCTGTTTTATTTGGTGTACCAATTGCCTCAACATCACCTTTGTTCATGCTATAGCGCAAGGTATTACCACGAATACTGGCACCATCTTGTTCTAAAAGCGCACCACCCGATAAGGTAATAATGCCTGTTTCTGCATTGTAAACAATCTTCTGCGCTTGGCCTTTCGCTAGCCCTTTGGCAGGATCGGTTTTTTGCTGAAATTGTGCAGGTCTACCTGTAGCCGTAATTACACTAATTTCTTTTTTACTGTTCAAATTAGCAACAATAGAGTCAGCCTGTAGCTTCATGGTGCCCTGTTCAATAATCACATTGCCAGTATAAGTCGTTACACCCGAACGCTCACTAAAGGTTGCACGGTCTGCCACCAAGCTAATTGGCTGATTACGGTCAGAAGGAATTGCCCAACTACCTGCCGATGAAAGCACCGCCAAGCCTACAAGTACTGCTTGTTTTATCAACGTTTTAGACGCGGTAAGCTTAGTTTTATGGTTCATACTTTCCTCGAATATTAAAAAATTCGTATTGGCCGTCATTTAAATTGGCTTTTAAACCCTGACTGATAAAATCTGCTTGTGGTGACTGTACCACCACCTGCTTATCAGTATTGATTTCACGTGTTTTGGGAAGCACGTTTAATTCTGCTGTTTCAAGCGTAAGCTTGCCTTGATTAAGTAACTTTGTTGCTAAAACCTGATCGGACAACACCACTTTTTCATTGTCATTAAAACCTTGCGCTTGCTTGGCATAGAACGTGGCATCTACCTCGCCCGCCTTGTACATCGAAGCATTTAAATTTTCCAGCTTAGAGGTCTTTTGCTGCATATCTTGCTCTAAACGGTCAATTTGAGCGCGTACATATAAATTGCCCTGCTCATCGGTCTGGGTCAGATGAATTTGCTCGGCTGAATAAGTCATCGAACGTGCAGCGTCAGTTTCCAGTTTTTTGCCTTTACCGCTGTAATAGTAATAACCACCACTTACAGCTGCAATTGCAATCGCAGTAACGTATAAAACTTTAGTATCCATAAGTGGGGCTGTAACTCAAATCTTTGAATGCATGACGTATTAATGAGGGATTGTGAGATATTTTTCAAGTAACTCTTGGTATACGCCTTTGGCAGTTAAAATCATATCGCAGATTTCACGTACCGCACCACGACCACCCATGGCTTGTGTTACTAAATCTGCACGGCGACGCACCTCAATATGTCCATTAGGTACAGTCACTTTCATACCTGCAATGGAGAATGCCGACAGATCAGGCCAGTCATCACCCATGTACATACAATCTTGAGGTGATAAACCCAGTTGTGCACACGCTTCCTGTAACGCTGTACCTTTGTCTTCACGCCCTTGATAGACCAAGTCTACGCCTAAATCAGACATGCGTTTTTCGACAATATTGCTTTTACGCCCTGTAATGATAATGACCTTGACGCCAGCCTGCTGCACCAATTTCATGCCTAAACCATCACGAATATCGAATGATTTAATTTCATCACCACTGTTGGTCAGGGTAACAAAACCATCACTTAAAATTCCATCGACATCTAAAACCAAAGCTTCAATATGACGTGCTTGCTCTAATAAAATATAAGATGCCATTGTTTAGTTCACCCCTGCTTGAATCAAGTCATGCATACTGATCACACCAATGACCTTATTGGCATCATCCACCACCACAAACTGATTAATTTTACGGTCACGTAATTGTTCTAAAGCTTCAACTGCACGCGCTTCTTGTGAAATAGTTGCAGGGTGCTGTGTCATCACTTGCCCGACTTGTAAATTCACATCAAAGCCCTGTTGCTTATCAATTAAACGACGTAAGTCACCATCGGTGAAAATGCCTAATAAGACATCATTCTCATCCACAATTGTGGTTAAACCTAGACGTTTGTTTGAAATTTCGTATAACACCTTGTTCATTGGTGTATCTGGTGCAACTTTTGGTAGCTCGGTACCCGTGTGCATCAAATGCTTCACATGCAATAACAGACGTTTACCTAATGCTCCCGCAGGATGCGAACGAGCAAAATCATCGGCAGTAAAACCACGTGCTTCAAGCAAGGCGACCGCCAAAGCATCACCCAAAGCCAAGGTTGCTGTAGTACTGGAGGTTGGTGCCAAACCAAGCGGACAGGCTTCCTGAATATTACCCAAAGTCAGTGCCACATCGGCATTTTGTGGCATTGGCCCACGATCATCACCACTAATCGTGATTAGCGGCACTTCTAGATGCTTGATGAGTGGCATTAACATCATGATTTCATCACTTTTGCCTGAGTTGGAAATGGCAATTAAAACATCTCCACGTACCAGCATACCCAAGTCACCATGCCCTGCTTCACCCGGATGCATGAAGAAAGACGGCGTACCTGTAGATGCAAATGTTGCTGCCATCTTACGGCCGATATGCCCAGACTTCCCCATACCCGTGACAATCACCCGACCTTTGCAATGCAGCATAATTTCGCAAGCACGGCTAAAGCGATGGTCAATTTGCGTAGCCAAGACCTGCAATGCTTGCTCTTCTATTTTTAATGTGTCTAAGGCTACAGATTGAAAATCAATGGTATTTGGCATGTTTTCTATTCAATGTTGGACTTAAATAAAGTGTGGTACACAGCCTAATAAAACAGGTTTATTAGAGCCGCTTAGATTTTCGCAATTTTAGCATATCTATGCAATTCTAAGCTTTGATTCTGAGTGTGTTTTTTGTTTTTATCGTTTTGTAGATATTCCTTAAAGCTCTTCAATATCTACACCTATTTGACTTGTTCTTTTTTGACAAGCCCTGAGTTAGAAATAAAGTTCCTGCTTAGGTTATTTAATGAATATCTATGTAAACGACGCCTGAACTTTTTGCTGTGTCTAAATGAATACTGCAAAAAAACTTCCATAAAAAAACGCCTATCTTTCGATAGGCGTTTTTAAAATTTTGGAGCGGGAAACGAGACTCGAACTCGCGACCCCAACCTTGGCAAGGTTGTGCTCTACCAACTGAGCTATTCCCGCAATATGGAAGTGAATTATAGAGAATTTCATACAACTGTCAACTCTCTATGCTTCCAAGTGCTCAATTAATCAGCACGACGCCATACTGTACCCTGACGGGTATCTTCCAATACTACGCCTTGATCAAGTAAAGACTGGCGAATTTCATCGGCACGGGCAAAGTCTTTGGCTTTTTTGGCATCCTGACGCTGCTGAATCAATTCTGCAATGGCTTGTTCAGACAAACCTAAAGCATCCTGACCAATATCAGACTTCAGGAATTCATCTACATCATGCTGTAACAAACCTAAAATATTGGTCAAATGACGCAAGGTTGAATAATACACAGCCGCCTGTTCTGCCTGCTGCTCTTTTACCGCACGGTTCAGCTCTTTATTGACTTCAAACAGAACTGCTATCGCTTCTGCAGTGTTAAAGTCATCACGCATTGCAGCATTAAAGCGCTCTACCAAAGCCTCATCTAACGGCTCAACAGTTTTCGCACCATAAGCTTGTTGATAAGCTTTAAATGAGTGATAGAAACGTGATAAAGCAGTTTTCGCTTCTTTCAAGGCAACATCGGAGAAGTTTACAGGGCTACGATAATGTGAAGACACAATAAAGTAACGGATCACTTCAGGATGGAACTTTTCCATCACATCGCGGATAGTGAAGAAGTTACCCAATGACTTTGACATTTTTTCGCCATCGACATTAATAAAACCGACGTGCATCCAGTAATTCACATACTGCTCACCTGTCGATGCTTCAGACTGGGCAATTTCATTTTCATGGTGTGGGAACATTAAGTCTGAACCACCGCCATGAATATCGAAATGGTTGCCTAAGCAGCAAGTCGACATTGCAGAACATTCAATATGCCAACCAGGACGTCCATTGCCCCATGGAGAAGCCCAAGATGGTTCATTTTCTTTGGCATGTTTCCAAAGAACAAAGTCAAATGGATGCTTTTTATCGACTTCAACATCTACACGTTCAGATGCACCCGCTTGCATGTCTTCCAGCTTACGGCCTGAAAGACGGCCATATTTGTCAAATTTTTCGACCTGAAAATAAACATCGCCATTGCTTGCAGGATAAGCCGTGCCTTTATTTACTAAATTGCCAATCATGTTTTGCATTTGGTCAATAAATTCAGTGGCACGTGGTGCTGCATCTGGCTCAGCACAGCCTAAGTTTGCTGCGTCTTCATTCATGGCTTGAATAAAACGATCCGTTAAAGCCTGAATACTCTCGCCATTTTCATTGGCACGTTTAATAATTTTGTCGTCAATGTCGGTGATGTTGCGTACATATTTCACCTTCCAACCCTGACTACGTAAAAAGCGAATGATGTAGTCAAATGCAACCATAACCCGCGCATGTCCAATATGACAGTAATCATAAACCGTCATACCACAGACATACATGTCGATATGTCCTTCTTTACGCGGAACAAATTCAACTTTTTTACGTTGCTCTGAGTTATATAGAACAAATGGTTGCATAGGTTTTCAAAATAGGTCTATTAAAAGATGCACCATCTTAACCTAAGCATTATTTTTCATAAAGTTTTTCGATGTTTTTATTCTGTATGAGGATATTGCGAGTGATGAGTACACTCTCGACCAGACCTTCTCCCGAAGGAGAAGGAACGTTCAATACTGATCTTAAACTTGGATTGATCTTATAAAGTGAGTAAACCTTATGCCGCGTCGCGTTTTTGTACCAAAATCGCACCGACAGAGTAACCCGCACCAAATGAACACAGTACACCATATTCACCATTATCGACTTCATGTGCAGTACGGTGTAAAGCAATAATTACCCCCGCTGAAGAGGTATTGGCAAACTCATCTAAAATAATAGGTACTAGACCAGGTTGTGCCGCTTCTTTACCCACCACCAATTTTAAAATCAGTTCGTTCATGCTGGCATTGGCTTGATGCAACCAGAAACGCTTCACATCGGTTGGTGCAATCTGATTTTTTTCCAATTGCGCAGTAATCATTTTAGCCACTAACGGACAGACTTCTTTAAAGACTTTACGGCCATCCTGATGGAAGCGTTTATCATCAATATCTGCATTTTCACTTAGGTTTAAGAAACCGAAGTTATTGCGAATATTGTTAGAGAACTGGGTGAACAGGTTCATATCTAAAATTTCAAAACCTGCTTTTGTATCTGTCTCTTCTAAAATTGAAGCGGTTGCCACATCACCAAAAATAAAGTGGCAGTCACGTGAGCGGTAATCGTTATGCCCTGATGTAATTTCGACATTCACCAACAGTACGCGACGCGCGCCTGCTTTAATCGCATCATGCGCTTGCTTAATACCGAAAGTTGCAGCAGAACATGCTACGTTCATGTCATAGGCATAACCTTGAATACCAAGCGCAGTTTGAATTTCAATCGCCACGGCAGGATAAGCTCGCTGCAAGTTTGAGCAAGATAAAATGACCACATCAATATCTTCTGCGGTCACGCCTGCATTTTGCATTGCTTGTTTTGCGGCAATTACGCCCCATTCAGCTTGTATTGAAATTTCATCATCACTACGTTCACGTAAATTAGGACGTAAACGGTTGATGTCTAAAATACCTGTCTTTTCTGCAACGTAACGACGTTTTACGCCCGAGGCTTTTTCGATAAAGTCTGCACTTGAGCCACGACGTTCTTCTAGCTCACCTGCTGCAATTTTGTCAGCATTCTGCTGATTATACTGTTCCACATAAGCATTTAAACTTTCGACCAACTCTTCGTTGGTAATAACATCTTCTGGGTGATAAAGACCAGTACCTGTAATGCGAATGCCCATGTAAAACTCCTTCTAGAAATTATCTATATCTTAACTGATTCCGAGCTTTTCCCATACTTTTTGCAGCCGAGTTGCAGAAATTGGCATTTTGGTTTTCATGGGTTGAGAGAACAACGATATGCGTAATTCTTCTACCATAAAGTACAATTCCTTAAGGCGGGCATCTTGTTTGTGTTTGAACAATTTGTCCATCCAAGGGTCAATTTGGGCGATGGCAGCATTATCTCTTTGCAAGTTGTTGGGTAAGCGGTCTAAACGTAATAACAACGCTTTTAAATAGCGCGGATATTCGCTCCACACCTCTACAGGCTTGCTATACACAAAGTCTGCCAGATGCATTAAATCCAGCTGATCTTCAATATCATCCATATTTTTGGAAAAAACTGCTTCATCAAGCATCAATAGCTGACGGCGAATATCTTGCCAAGCAATATAAATTTCATTAAAGATACGAAGCGTGGTTTGACCATGACTAAGAAAAGTCTTTTTTACCTCAAGCTGTAAGTTTTGAAACTCTTCCAAATTGACTGGCAAGTCACAAATAGTGCTTTGCAAGGTCGCATAGATCAACATTTGTTCAAGTTGCGCTTTATCGCCCAAAGGTGAGTAGGCCAAAGCCAATGGTTTAGCAATTTGTTTTTTCAGTTGGCGCGATAAATCGCCCAATTGCACATGCAGTAAACGAATCACCCCTTCACGATGCTGACGAATCGCCTCGCTCTGATCATTAAAGGTTTGAATCACCACACCCGATTCATCTTTCTGGCTCAATTCTGCAAAATCTTTGCTTGGCACCAAAGCCTGATATTGCTTGACCACCACACCGGTAACTTTTTGTGAAGCCTCAAAAATGAATCGTTCAGGAAAGGTCTGAAATTCACCTTGCAACTGCTTCACAGGGCTGTGAGTTTCGGTACGACAACGTGCTTTTAATTCTGCTAAATCACGCCCCTGTTCAATCACCCGCCCTTTTTCATCCAGTACTTTGATGAACGGTAACAAATACGCATCTACACGCTCAAAACTAAAGTCTTTTTCGGTAATTTGTTCTGCACGTAACTGAAATGCCAAAAAGCTAAAAATATGCTCACGTAAATTGACAGCATCAATGCGTTGCAACAGTTTGCGTGCAGTGTCCGGAATAGGCACTAAGTGACGACGCTTTTCCTTCGGCAAGGTTTTGAGCAAAGCTTCAATTAAATTTTCACGCCAGCCTGGAACACCCCATGACCAAATATTTTCATCGACCTGTGCCAATGCTTGCACAGGAATTTTAACCGTTGCACCATCTTCATCATGGCTTGGATCAAAACGGTAACTGGCTGCCAAACGCAGCTCACCATTACGCAAATAATCTGGAAATTGCTGCGTGGTCGGACGATCATTCAACCAAAGTGCATCATCTTCCACAAATAAATAACGTGGGTTTTGCGGCTCCACGGTGGCACGCCAATCTTCAAATGAACGTCGGCTAGCGACTTCTGCAGGGACTTTAGCGGCATAGAACTGATAAATAGTTTCTTCATCGACCACTAAATCACGACGACGCAACTTGTCTTCAACCCGTTCCACTTCTTCAAGTTTGAGTAGGTTGTGTTTTAAGAATGGCGGTGTAATGCCCAAGTTGCCTGTGGTTAAAGCATCACGTAAGAAAATTTCATGCGCAGCTTCTTGATCGACCTTTTCATAATTTACAGCACGTTTCGGTTCAATAATCAGCCCAAACAGTGAAATTTGATCATAGGCATTTACCACGCCAGCTTTTTTAGACCAATGCGGCTCGAAATAATGATGCTTGAGCAAATCACGTGCGGCCAATAAAATCCATTCAGGTTCAATTTTTGCCAAGGTGCGCAAATACACTTGTGAAGTTTCCACCATCTCAAATGCCATCACCCACGGCGTATTGGTTTTATGCAAGGTAGATGCAGGGAAAATCCGTGCTTTTTGCTGGCGTACGGCCATGAACACGTTACGCTCATCGGTTTTATTTGCAATAAACGATAACAAACCAGTTAACAATGCTCGATGCAGATTTTCATAACTGGCTTTTTTCTCATTAAAAGACAGTTTTAAACTACGTGCTAAATCAACCAATTGTTCATGCGTTTTCTTCCATTCACGTAAGCGCAACCAACTTAAGAAATGCTGACGTGCAAAAGTACGACGTTTGTTTTCACTCATACCTTCACGGTTTTCGTGCAAAGTTTCCCAAAGCTTTAAATAAAATAAAAAGTCAGAATCTGCTTCACGGAACAAAGCATGTTTTTGATCGGCCTGCATTTGTTTATCTGCAGGACGTTCGCGCGGGTCTTGCACCGCTAGTGCCGCCACAATAACTAATACTTCATTGAGCACACCAAAATGCGCACCGCCTAAAATCATACGTGCCAGTCGTGGGTCAATTGGCATTTTCGCCATCTGCTGACCAATTTTGCTGAGCGGATTTACAGTCTTAGATGAAACATCTTTGGCTTTATGTTCTGTCAGCGCACCTAATTCCACTAATAATTTGCGACCATCATTCACTAAACGATGATCGGGCGGCTCAATAAAATCAAACTCTTCAAGCGTACCCAAGCCCAGACTTTGCATCTGTAGTATGACAGAGGCCAAGTTGGTACGTTTAATTTCAGGCTCAGTGAACTCTGGACGGCTTAAAAAATCCTCCTCAGAATACAAGCGAATGCATACCCCAGGCGCAATACGACCGCAACGCCCTTTACGCTGATTCGCTGCCGCTTGAGAAACGGCTTCAATGGGTAAACGCTGCACCCGTGAACGATAGTTATAACGTGAAATACGTGCAAAACCACTGTCTATTACGTAGCGGATATTTGGCACAGTCAAAGCTGTTTCAGCCACGTTGGTGGCAATAATAATGCGACGCCCACCACCCGTTGGGTTAAAGATTTTTTGCTGTTCAGCTAACGCCAAACGCGCATACAAAGGCAAAATTTCTGTATGACGTGGCCCATGTTTGTGCAAGGTTTCCTGCAGTTCACGAATTTCCTGTTCAGTGCTGGCAAAAATTAAAATATCGGCGTGTTCAGGATGACCTTTTTCCTGCGCATCGGCAAAGCACTCTTCTACTGCTTGTACCACCGCACGTGGCAAGTTTTCTTCAAAATCATCAAATTCATCATCATCACTGCCACCAATACTTAATTCAGAAATTGGACGATAACGTACTTCTACAGGAAAGCTACGTCCTTCAACTTCAAAAATCGGTGCGCCATTAAAGTAATTGCTAAAACGCTGCACATCTAAAGTTGCAGAGGTAATGATGACTTTTAAATCAGGGCGGCGTGGCAACAGTTGCTTTAAATAACCCATGATGAAGTCAATATTTAAAGACCGCTCATGCGCTTCATCGATAATAATGGTGTCGTATTTGTTCAAATAACGGTCATTGGCAAGCTCTGCCAATAAAATACCATCGGTCATTAAACGAATAATAGAGTCTTGAGAACCTTGTTCATTAAAGCGGACTTTAAAACTGATCGATTCACCCAGTTTTTCGCCGACTTCTTCTGCAATACGCTGCGACACACTACGTGCAGCCAAACGTCTTGGCTGGGTGTGACCAATGAGACCAGTTAATCCACGACCTGCCAACATGGCAATTTGAGGTAACTGCGTGGTTTTACCTGAACCCGTTTCCCCTGCCACAATAATCACTTGATGCTGCTGAATTGCTTCTGCCAATTGCTTAGCGTATTGAGTTACAGGTAAATCTTGATTCAATTGAATATTGGGAATGCGCTGAGCACGCTCCAACACTTTGAAATTGGATTTTTCAAATAATTCCTGATATTGCTTTGGATTGGCATCTTTGCCTTTTCGTAGTCGATTTAAACGATGACGATCACGCGCCAAAACGAGGTGGTCTACATTTAAATGACTCTGCACAGAATACGCTTCCTAACCAAAACACAAACACGTATTTTACGCACTAATGCCCTGAAGCGAAAGAACAGCGCTACAGAACAATCATTTAAATATTTTTTGATGCCACCTTGAACTTTTAAATTACATCCCCATATTGTTGAATGTAACTCAATTGCTGATTTGGTTTTATTGGATAGCCCACAAGTGGCTGTCATTCAATCATCATCATTTTAAGGCCTAATAAAGTCTCAAAATTGTATTGATGAACTTGTTGATATTTACATTCTCATTTGTTTTTCCGATGCTAGTAATGTAAAAATACCATTTCAGCAATAAAACAAAATTAGATACTCTATTGCTAACGAAATACAAACCTTAATCATGGAGACAATGATGAGCTTAATTAATACTGAAGTTAAACCATTTAAAGCTAATGCATACCATAACGGTCAATTCGTTGAAGTAACTGAAGCTGATCTTAAAGGCAAATGGTCTGTTGTATTCTTCTATCCAGCTGACTTTACTTTCGTTTGCCCAACTGAGCTTGGTGACCTTGCAGACAACTACGCAGAATTCCAAAAATTAGGCGTTGAAATCTATGCAGTTTCTACTGACACTCACTTCACGCACAAAGCTTGGCACGACTCTTCAGAAGAAATCAAAAAAATTCAATACGTAATGGTTGGCGACCCAACTTGGACGCTTTCTAAAAACTTTGAAGTATTAATCGAAGCTGATGGTCTTGCTGATCGTGGTACTTTCGTTATCGATCCAGAAGGCAAAATCCAAATCATCGAAATCAATGCTGGCGGTATTGGTCGTGATGCTCAAGAACTTCTTCGTAAAGTTAAAGCAGCTCAATACGTTCACGCTCACCCAGGTGAAGTATGCCCAGCTAAATGGAAAGAAGGTGATGCAACTTTAGCACCATCTATCGACCTAGTAGGTAAAATCTAAGTCTTAGATTTCACTACTCACAAAAACCACGCTTAGGCGTGGTTTTTTTATTCAAGCTGTTTGTTTACAGTAATGCATAAAAACTCCACTTTTCTACCTAATTTATTCATCATTGAATCGTAAACTAGATTGACTACAAAACAGCCAGCACATGGCACATTTGATTTTTTAAGTTGTAATTTATGAGGGCGGTTCTATGAAAAAATTATTGGTACTTTCGACTTTACTGGCATTTTCCGTGCCTGCATTGGCAGATGTAAACTGCAATGGCACCATTAAAAATCGTACCATTGATGATAATGTAAAAATTCAAAAGTTATGCACCCTAGATAATGTGACTGTTAAAGGTAATGTCATGCTGCATAGCAGTGCACAAGCCACAATCAAAAATAGCCGTATTGATGGCAACTTAGAATCTAAAGGACAATTTAGCCGAGTAAATGCTCAGGCCAACCGTATTGATGGCAACATTCAATTAGAAGATGGTCGAAATATTCAACTCAGCTCCAATCGTGTTGATGGTAATATTCAGCTAAAAGACAATACTGGCAGTATTATTGTTAAAAATAATCGTGTTTCTGGTAATTTAGAATGCGAAGATAATCGCCAAAAACCTACTGGCGGTTCTAATCGCGTTTCAGGCGATAAAGAAGATCAATGTCGTCATTTATAATGCCTAAAAATGCAAAATAGCAGACTTAAAAAAACCACATCTTATGATGTGGTTTTTTAACTTTGATCAACAACACAATATAAAATAAGATCAAATCTATTTTTACAATTCTGTAATACTTTTTATTTCATACTTCACTTATGTTCAGAATAAGCAGATTAAATCTGTGAAAAATAATATAAAAAATAAAGGAGTTGCTTATGGATAAAGCACTTGTCGTGACATCCTGGACATACAGCGCATCTTCACGTTATTTGAAAATTTTTTACGAAAATGGCTCTGGGGATTTATTCCACCCTGTACCGCAGTCTATTTATGACAACTTATTGAGGCGCAGCGACAAAGCTGCTTTTGTGAGTAAATATTTAGCATACGACCTAAGCTTTAACCGCATTTCCATTCAATAAATCATCATTACATTTTAATTATTTTAACTTTAAGAATTATCTAATTACTCAATCTATCCAATTAGTTTAATGCCGATTGGATAGACAAAGCTAAAATTTAAAGTACTTCTTGTACAAGTTTAAAACGCTCCAATTCTCGATCATCATCCAAGGTGATGGTTTCAGTAAACATTGACAGTGGTCTTACCCAAATAGAGTAATCTCCATATAAACACTGATAGACCACCAACTTTTCTTGAGTTTCACTATGGGTTGCCACATGCAGCACTTGGTACAACTGCCCTTTATAATGTTGATAAATACCTTTTTTAAGCATTGTGCTGTCCTTCTTCAACTAAACAGCAACAATGTACAATAAAAAATGAATTTCTGCTTATCAATACAATACAGCTTTATTCAACACACTCTCCCCCCAAGCAACCTGGGCATAACACATAAAGATCGACCCCATAGACACTATTTAGGCTAAAAACTATTACATTTATTGAACAATTATGCGTATCGGGCTGTATATTTTTTAGTTATATTCGCTTTATCCCATCTTAAGTGGATGTAAAAAAAGGAAACATGATAATGAATAAACTACTTCTTGCTTTAGGTCTTGCCGCTACTGTGGCGCTTGTTGGTTGTGCAAAAGAAAAAGCACCTGAAACTGGGGCAACCACTGGTGAACACTTAGAAAATGCTGCAGCTCAAGCGGCACATGATGCTGAAGATGCAACTCATGAAGCTGCTGCCGCTACAGCAACAGCTGTAGATAATGCTGCTGAAGCGACTGAAAATGCTGCCCACAATATTGCAACTGCAACTGAAAATGCTGCAGATGCAACTGTTCAAGCTGCTAAAGATGCGACTGCTGCAACTGCGGGTGCTGTTGAACAAGGTGCTGCAAACGTAAAAGAAAAAGCACAACAATAATTGATTGTGTCAATAAAAAAACTCCTGAGTCTCTGCTCAGGAGTTTTTTGATTTTAATGTCGGTGTTTTATGTGACACGTTTCATTTCAACATCTAAAGTACATCTTCTATTAGACTATGTAGAAAGCTCCCATTGCCTACTATAAAGCTGCCTTTAAATTGCAACCATAACCCATCGTCTGCTGGACTTGTCGGTAACTGGTATAGCGATTCAAAATAAAATCATAATATGCTTCAGGACTTGCAAAGTTAGCCGGCAAATTCTCTTTTTCAGCTTGCGGCAATTGCACATCTTTTAGCAACGCTAGATTGTAATGCCCCAGCCGATACAACTCTGAAAAATAGCCATTCATCATGTCACAATATGCAATTTTAGTCGGCTTCAACGCAGTACTGCTCACGAGATGCTGATTTAAACTTCGCAGGTTATTTACATCTAATGGAAATTGATGTGAAAACGCAATGCTTTCCACTTGTTTGAACTGCTTAAAATCTTGAGCTAATTTAGTATTTAAAGCATCTATACGTTGCTGCAATGCTACTGCATCCTGCACCTGATATTTTTGAGGATCAACTTGCTGTACTTTTGGTTCTTCACGACAAGCCACTAAACCCAGCACAGTAAGTAAAGCACCGTAAACTAATGGTTTCATTTATTTACTCAATCATTTCACACTTGTTAGACATTATGCCTGAAAAAAGTGAAAAGAATGACTAAAACGAACCTGTACTTTCCCCCTCCTACATAGTTAAAGTTTAGTGCTGATATTTCTAGAATAAATGATGAATATGATTTGCCAATTTTTATAGACTTGGGCAAAGTAGATAAAAACTGGAGTAAATAATATGGCTTTATTAAAACAACTGAATATAAAACATCCTATTTTTCTTGCTCCAATGGCGGGTGTTTCAACCCCTGAACTTGCTGCAGAAGTTTCTAATCAAGGTGGATTAGGCTCGCTTGGTTTAGGCGCACATACACTCGAAGCTGCGCGTGAACAAATCATTCAAACTCAAGCCCTCACCGACAATTCATTTCAAGTAAATTTCTTTTGCCATGAATCCACACCACTCAATGAACAGATTGCACAGGCATGGATTACACAATTTGCGCCAATTTTTGCCCAATATGATGTCACCCCACCTGCACAACTAAAATGTATTTATCCAAGCTTTAAAGACCATGATGATTATTTAAATCTGGTTTTGGAAACCCAACCACAAGCAGTAAGTTTTCATTTTGGAATTCCACATGAGCATCAAATTCAAGCATTAAAAGATGCAGGAATCATCACCATGGTTTCTGCTACAAATTTAGCCGAAGCTCAGGCGATTGAAGCAGCAGGAATTGATATTATTATTGCGCAAGGGATTGAAGCTGGTGGGCACAGAGGTGTTTTTAATCAGGCATTTGATAGTGCTGTGAAAACCAGTGATTTAGTGCAACTGATTCATCAGCATTGCACAACACCTGTGGTCGCTGCAGGTGGAATTATGAATGGTCAGCAGGCCAAACACATGCTTAACCTTGGTGCATCTGCCGTACAACTGGGTACTGCGTTTGTACAATGTAAAAGTTCAAATGCCAATGCGGCTTATCGGCAAGCTTTGTTCCAACAAAACATCACCCAAATTACAGAAAGTATTTCTGGACGTCCTGCACGTGGTTTGATTAATCACTGGCACACAAAGATTGATACACCTAATCGTATCGCTGTGCCTAGCTATCCATACACTTACGATCTCGCCAAACAATTACATGCAGCAGCAGTCAAACATGGTGAGCAAGGTTATGCGCCATTCTGGGCAGGCAGTAATGTTAGCCAAATTCGTGAATTAGAAGCTGCAGATTTAATCAATCAATTGATGCTAGAGATGATTCACGCACATTAAACAAGAATACAACCGCTCTGCTTTAAACAAGCAAAGCGGTTAAGAGTGAAATTTTAACTATAAAATCAAAATCTTAAATGCTAATCAAGTATCCAGTAAATTAACACTTTCTACTTGTACATCACTCATGATTTCACCATGTGCCAATAACTGATTGAAGTAGTCCTCCACCACTTTAAATTGTTCGGCAGTACTTTCAACTTTATACATGTTTTGGCGAAACTCATTACTTGAACGTAAACCTTTGGTGTACCAAGCAATGTGTTTACGTGAAATTCGACAACCTGAATATTCCCCATAAAACTCATAAAGCTCGGCTAAATGCCCCAATAAGACTTTTTGAACTTCTGCAATACTCGGTGCGGCAAGCAACTCCCCTGTTGCTAAATAATGTGCAATTTCCCGAAAAATCCACGGACGTCCCTGTGCTGCACGTCCAATCATAATGGCATCAGCACCTGTGTAATCTAGTACATATTTGGCTTTTTCAGGGCTATCTATATCACCATTGGCAATGACTGGAATCTGCAACATACTTTTCACGTCTTTAATCAGTGAGTAACGTGCATGATTTAAATACATATCTTCACGGGTACGACCATGCAAAGCCAAAGCGGCAATACCGGCTTGTTCCGCACGCTTTGCCACACGTAAGATATTTTCCTGACCATTTAAAAAACCCAAACGGGTTTTAAGGGTTACAGGTACATCAACCGCAGCAACAACTGTGTCTAAAATACGTGCCACCAAATCTTCATCTTGCAACAAGGCAGACCCCGCCAATTTATTACAGACTTTTTTGGCAGGACAGCCCATATTGATATCAACAATTTGCGCCCCGTTGGCCACCTGATAGCGTGCTGCTTCCGCTAAATCATGCGGATCTGAACCTGCAATTTGTGCAGAAATTGGCGCAAGCTCCCCATCAAAATTGGCACGATACAAACTCTTTTTACTCATGCGCAAAGTTTTGTCAGATGTCATCATTTCACTGACTGCATGCCCAGCTCCAAAGTATTTGCACAGTGAGCGAAATGGCCGATCAGTAACGCCTGCCATTGGGGCAACAATCAAATTATTTGACAGTTGATAGGGACCAATATACATATATATTCTTAACTTTAATGATTGGCATAGTATACTGCATCTGCCCTTTGGGCTCATCCATTTGGAACGAGTTTTCCCTATCTATGAAAGACACTGTATTCACTTCTTTGATGAAACCCTTCAGCGTGCTCGCCTTATCCTTAAGCTTAGCAGCCTGTGGAGACAGCGCATGGTGGTCTAAGGACAATGAGCCAACCTTGGAAGCAGAACATATTCGCAAACTGATTCCTAACCGTGTCAGTGAACGCAGTGCTTGGGCTAAAGATATTTATGATATTTCTGAGCAATTAGGTATTCCACAAACCAAAGAAAATATGTGCACCATTATTGCTGTGGTTGATCAGGAATCCAACTTTGTAGCAGACCCGCAAGTTTATGGTTTAGGCGAAAAAGCTGTTAAAGAAGTACAAGATCGTTTGGATGAAAAATTTAAAGATAAACTGGGCGAAGCAATTGGCGGTACGGTCGCAGGCTATTTTCAGGATGTGCTGAAAAATCACCCTAGCCCTGAAGATAACTATTTGAGTCAAATGCGTCGGGTAAAAACTGAACGTGAATTAGATGAACTATACCGTGAAATTTTTGACTACATGGCAAAGCATTATCATGTTTCCGCACTAACAGGTGCTGCCAAACTGTTTGGTCAAAATATTGGTGAAAAACTTAATCCAATTACCACTTTAGGTTCTATGCAAGTGCATATTAGCTATGCCAAAGAGCATAAACGTCAAAGTGGTAACATCGCAGAGTTACGCAGTGATCTATATACCCAGTATGGTGGCTTATATTATGGGATTCATCGTTTAATGATGTACCCTGCTGACTATGATCAACCGCTATACCGTTTTGCTGACTATAACTCGGGCATGTATTCGAGCCGCAATGCTGCATTCCAAAGTATGCTGAATGATTTAACCGAAGCTGAACTCGATTTAGATGGTGATTTACTTCTTTACGCTAAAGATGGCGGT
This sequence comes from Acinetobacter sp. A2, assembly GCF_048537555.1. NCBI lineage: Bacteria > Pseudomonadati > Pseudomonadota > Gammaproteobacteria > Moraxellales > Moraxellaceae > Acinetobacter > Acinetobacter sp. A2. The sequence goes on along the minus strand of NZ_CP183239.1, from coordinate 1,096,301 downwards.
GTGCGTAATGCAAAGAGTGAATCAGAACGTGAATTAATTGCTGTTTTTGCTAAACATAATATTTTGGTTACACCACGACAAATTCGTGCAGACTTAAAAAAAGAAAAAGAAAAGAAATTTGAAGATACTGCGACCTATCTGGCTGTCACTAAACTCTATAAAGCACAAACGGGCAAAGAGCCATTTTATGCCATGATGCCACAAGTGGTGATTTCAGGGCCTAAACTGAGTCGAGATTACAACACCAATTGGTTCGCAACACGAGTCAATGGACGTTATAAAACATGCATACAAAAAGCCAAAAATATAAAAATCTAGCCTTATTTGATTTTGATGGCACCCTGTGCAGCAAAGACAGTTTTACGGGGTTCATTTTCTATGCCTTGTCTAAACGACACATTATCAAACAAGGTTTAAAAACCTTACCGTGGATTCAGGCCTTTTATTTAAAAGTCTATCCTGCACATGCCATGCGCCCTAAATTGTTTAATGCTATGTTTAAAGATGCAAGTACAACTGAAATATTAGCACTTGCACAACGCTATGCAGCAGATTTAATGCATGATCTAAACCCACAACTATTACTACGATTAAAGCAACATCAATTCAATGGTGATGATGTGGTGGTGGTTTCTGCGAGTGTGGATATTTATTTGCAGTATATTTGTCAGCAATTAAATGTTGGTTTGATTTGTACCGAAACAGAAATTGAAAGTCAGCAATTTACAGGGCAATATTCAACACCTGATTGTAGTCGGGAACAAAAGCAAATTCGGATTTTAGAACAGTATGATTTAAAAAATTATGCTGCTATTTATGCGTATGGCAATAGTGATGAAGATGAAGCTATGCTGAGTTTAGCAACCCATCCATATATGGTCGGTGTAGATCAAACCTTACCTGAAATTATGGCTTATAAAAAACTGGCTTGATAAAGCCTAGTAAAAGTATTATTTTTAGGGGGGGATTACCACATAAAAAAAGCGGCTCATCTAAGCCGCTTTTCTATATCATTAAAGATATATTTATCACTGTTTGATGAATCACTTACTAATCTAAAATTTCATAAATGATATTCATGCTTATTTCTTGAATGGAAAAGCATATTTCACAATACGTTTTAATACACTGCCGTATTGCTTAACCAAACTAGCATTGTTGTAGTTCAAGCCATATTTTTCACACACAGCTTGCACTTTTGGCGCCATTTGACGATAACGACGCGCAGGCACATCTGGGTACAAATGGTGTTCAATTTGATGGCTTAAATGCCCTGTCAAAATGTGGAATGCTTCTGAACCTGTAAGATTAGATGAACCACGAATTTGACGCATATACCAATGTCCACGGCTTTCATTTTGCATGACTGACTTTGGAAACACTTCTACATCTTTAGTAAAGTGACCGCAGAAAATAATACTAAATGTCCAAATATTACGAATACCATTCGCAACCAAATTACCTGTAAATACTGGCAGAGCTGATGGCCCAGCAATTAGTGGGAAAAACACATAGTCTTTGAACAATTGTTTGCCAATTTTCTTCTGCATTGGCTGCCATTCTTTTTTAGCTTGTGCTTTGCTTTTTCGGCCATTCAAAATTTTACCAATTTCTAAATTCTGAATCGCAACGCCCCACTGGAACAATAAGCAGAACGGGATACTATATAAAGGTTGTAATAAATAGCCCGATCTCCAACGCTGTTCTGGGAACAAACGCACTAAACCATAACCAATATCATCATCCATGCCTTTAATATTGGTATAGGTATGATGTTTGAAGTTATGGGTTTGACGCCAGTTGTCTGAAGTACCCACAGTATCCCATTCATAGCTTGCGCCATTGAATTTAGGATCATTCATCCAGTCATATTGACCGTGCATGACGTTATGGCCTAACTCCATGTTTTCCATGATTTTGGCAAAGCCTAATAGCCCTGTACCCAATACCCATGCTGGCGGAAACCAACCAGCAAACAATAAGGCACGACCTGCCATTGAGCTATAACGAATCGTTGAGTAAACACGGCGGATGTATTTCGCATCTTTTTCGCCAATATCATCCAAAACTTCTTGTTTAATAGCATCTAATTCACGTGCAAGCTCATCTAATTCTAATTGAGTGAGTTCACGGTTTTTAGGATTGCGAAAGTATTCTATTTTCACTGGCATATTCATAATCGAAACTCGCTTATAAATCAATAATTAAATCTGTTTGTGCTGAGTTAACACATATTTTTAACTGGTTATTTGGTTCACTATTTTGAACACTATCTACCAAGTTTTTTGTTGAGCCTTCAGCTTTATTACATACGCATTTATGGCAAATACCCATGCGGCAACCATATTTCGGTTTGATATTTTGCTGCTCTAGGCTTTCTAAAATTGATTTGCCTTTTGGAATGGTCACAATCTTTTTAGATTTAGTTAAGGTGACTTGTACCAAGCCCACATCGTCCCCTAAAACAGGGGTCATGCTAAAAGCTTCAGTTTTAACCACAGCAGCCTGAGTAAACAGTTGTTCAACCTGAGTAGTAAAACCAGATGGGCCACATGCAAATACGGTGCTCTGATCCATATTTGCCAAGTCTTGTAGATGTTCCGCATTTAAACGACTGTGTTTCAAACTCGGCTCTTGGGTATAAAATACTTGCAATGTAAAGTTAGGAAATTGCTCTGCCCAAGCTTCGAATTGTGCTTTAAAAGCTGCATCTGCAAAGGTTTTAACCCAATACAGTAAATGAATTGAAGTACCACCCAAACGGCCTGACTGCACCAAATTCTGAATGAAGCTGTACATTGGCGTAATGCCACTGCCCGCTGCCAATAAGATTAAAGGCTGCGTTTGAGCAGGCAATTGCATGTCGCCATAAGGTGCACCAAATTCTAATGTGTCGCCCAACTTAGCCTGCTCAACCAGCCATGTACTGACTTTGCCCTGATCGACCTTTTTCACGGTCAATAAAACATGTTGTGCATCTAACTGAGTCAAACTATAAGTTCGCTCATAGCGTACACCTTGAATGTTTACATAAACTGGATGATGCTGACCTGCTGCACCCATTTGAAACTTTTTATTGACTTGTAGTGTGAGACTCACCACATCTTTTGCGGTTTGCTCTTTTTTTACAATTTTGCCGAGTGACTGATTCACCGACCATAAAGGATTTACTTTTTGCAACCAGAAGTTTGCTGCATAAGGGTCTAACACAGCCGTTGCAAGACTACTAAGGGGAGATTTTCTTTTTTCAGTTAGCTGCATGATTCAGCACCACCCGATGAAATTTTAATTATTATACACATGTATATATATTTGTATATACACTTGTATTGTTTCTAATCATTTCACAAGTACTAGCGCAGCCGCTATAATGCCTCTAAGCTTATAAATTATTGAAAATATGACTCAACCTGCCATGAAAACAAACCATGATGTGACTTTCCCAGAATCTGAAACGGTTCGTGAGCCTCTTGTCGTGCGTACGGTTGGGCGAAAAGCCACCATTACCAAACAAGAGCTATTTCAGGCAGCATTAAATTTAATTGGCCCACAGAAAAGTATCGCCTCGTTAAGTTTACGTGAAGTTGCACGTGCAGCAGGCATTGCACCAAACAGTTTTTATCGTCATTTTAAAGATATAGATGAACTTGCAATTGAGTTGATTGATCGTGCAGGTGTGGTCTTACGTCAAATTTTGCATCAAGCACGCTTAAAAGCATCTAAACAAAACAGTATTATTCGCAGCTCGGTTGAAGTATTTATTGAACAATTAGATACCGATGAAGGCAATTTAAGTCTGTTATTACGTGAAGGGTATACAGGTTCAATTCCATATAAACTGGCAGTAGAGCGTCAATTGAACTACTTCCAACAAGAATTGCAGGATGATTTAATTCGTCTAGAACGCTTAAATAACAGTAAGCTGGCGCATCCTGATATTGCAGCCAAAGCGATTACTCAACTGGTGTTTAATATGGGCGCCAAAGTGATTGATATGCCCACGGCTGAACGTAAAGAAACCGCCGAACAAACCATGATTATGATTCGTATGATTTTAGAAGGCGCACGTCATTTGGATGAAGCTAAAATTCGATAAATCTAAACTTTGCTCCTCTCTATCAAAGCGGCTTTGTGAATACAAAGCTGATTTTTTATTTGGAATGAATCTGTTTTGATATACAGCATAATTTACTAAGCAGAAAACCACAACGTCACTTTATGACGCAGAAATTCGACAATAAATCCCAAACTTTCTATGATAATAGTGTAATAACAACAAAATAAAGGAAAAATATGCTCTTTCTTGATGACACGAACGATGCACAACCGCAACAACAATTCAGCCTCGATGTATCACAAAATGCTGCCTCTATTCAGCGACACATCTTAGCACTCTGTCAAAAGCATAAACCTGAAGTGATTGTCGCTGAAGGTATAGAGGCAAATTATATTTTAGAAAATTTACCTGAAATTCAACCTCACTGCGGTGCCATTGCCCTCAAACAACCAACGCTAGAAAATGTTTCTTTTGAAAAGTTACAACAAGCCTTTTTACAACGTGGGCAACAGCGTTTTTATAATGTAATCGTGATGCTATCTCAGGATCATCCTCAATTTAAACAATTGAGTCATTTATTTTATATGATCAAACCCGATGCTAACTTTGAGGCAGAAGTCGAATATTTACTCAATACCTACTTTCTACTAGGTGATGCAACAGACACAGATTAAATGACAAACCCTAAATAGCAAAACCTGCATGACACAACTAAAGTCAAAAAATAAAGCACCCGAAGGCGCTTTATTATGGATACAGTAGATACAGATTTACTGTCACTGATTATGGCTTAACCACCACCATCACCTGAATGGCTTCAGGCGTAACCGACAAACCATCCAACAAACTCAAACCTTCTTTTTGCAATTTCTGTAAGCGTGTAATTTCATCTTCACGAATACTTGGGTTAAATTGCTTTAAATAGCTTAAACGGTCAATTTCGTATTGCCATTTTTTGCTATATACATCTTTGGCTTGTTGCTTAAATTCAGGCAACGCAGCTTTGGCCAATTCCAAGGCTTGTGTATAACGTGCTTCGATTACATCGCGGCGTGCTTTCACCACTTGGCGGCAACTGTTGCCATCTAAATGATGTAAATAAGGTTTTAAAATTTCAGGTGCAATTTTTTGCGATAAGTCCTGACCTTTTTCACTCAATAAAACACGAACAAGTTGCTGCGGCAGACTCGATGGCAAGTTCAGCGCTTTCGGTGCAATTACATCCACTTTAAACCAAACTTCCAGTAATATCGAACCTTGTGGCAAGGCAGCAGATTTTAATACTGCAACGTTAGTACTACCGAACCCTTGAGTATTGATCATTTCCATCACACTTTCTGTGAATGGATGCTCTAGTGTTAGATATTGCGCATCTTCACGAATTTGTGCCTGATCACGATAAAAAGTCGCAGTCATGCCCTCTTCGTCTAAAGTCAAACCTTGAACTTGCATTTGATCCGTAGGTTTAATAATCACTGTACCGTTACTTTGCTCATCGAAGTCAATATTGGTCGAGGCCATAAAGCGCTTCATAAATATTGGCAAAGTGGTATTGTCATCATACTCTTCAAGTGCCTGCACAATTTCTTGTGCTACCACAGGACGGCATGAGTTGTACTCCAACAAACGATCTCGGCCTGCTTGTAATTCTGCTTCCAACGCTTCTCGCTGTACGCTTACTGCTTCCAATAAATCTTCAAACTGTTGTCCCAAATCTGCAAGTAAGCAGTCTTTTAAATCGACAATAAAGTTTTCTTGTAAGGTTTGTGCAGTTGGGGAAATGTTGCTGAAAATATTAAGTGCTTCGTTGTACCAACGGAACATACGTTCTTGTGCTGTACCAATTAAATATGGCACATGTATCTGAATACGGTTTTCCTGACCAATACGGTCTAAACGACCGATACGTTGCTCCAATACATCTGGGTTGGCTGGCAGGTCAAACAAAATCAGGTCTGAGGCAAACTGGAAGTTACGTCCTTCAGAACCAATTTCAGAACACAATAAAATTTGTGCGCCGTAAGAGTCTTCTGCGAAATACGCTGCCGCTTGGTCACGCTCAAGTAAGCTCATACCTTCATGGAACATTGCTGTACGAATACCTGCATGTAGGCGCAGCGCATTTTCAAGCGCCTCTACTACAGGGCCGCTACGCGCAATTAAAAGCACTTTTTTGTGTTTTAAATCGCTGCGCAAACGCTCCATTAACCACATCACACGTGGGTCAGTTTCCATCCAGCTACCATCGAGCTGTGCTTCTTCTGGCCACATTTGTTCACGTAATTTACCATCTTTAGACCAGTTTTCTGGTGCAGCCAATGGCGCAGGCTGACAATCACGACCTGGGAAACCTTGAATTGCTTCACGCGTGTTACGGAACAAAATACGCCCTGTACCGTGACGATCTAATAATTCGTGGATAGCACGGAAACGCTGCTCGGTATTATCTTCAATGCGATGTCCCAACAAACCTTCCAATGCTGCAAAATGGTTTTCTTCCAATGCAGTATCTGACATTAACACTTCAGCAATTTTTGCCGTATGTTGATATTGTGCTTCTTCATCCAAGAAACGATCTAGTGAACTAAAACGTTGTGGGTCAAGCAAGCGTAAACGTGCAAAATGGCTTTCTACACCCAATTGTTCAGGCGTTGCTGTGAGTAATAACACCCCTGCCGTTTGTTCTGCTAACTCTTCGACCAGATCATAGCGGTCATTGCCGCCTTCTTCTTCGCTCCACATTAAGTGATGCGCCTCATCCACCACCAGCAAATCAAAACCGGCTTCTAGGGCTTGCTCACGTAAATCATCGTGGTCAATCATTAAGTCGACTGAAGCAATAATACATTGTTCAGTTAAAAATGGATTCAGGTCAGGGTCATGTTCTTTAATAGATGCTGTGCGGGTTAGATCAAACAAAGAGAATTGCAGATTGAAACGGCGACGCATTTCAATCATCCACTGATATTGCAGAGAATCTGGCACCAAAATCAGGATACGTTCTGCACGCCCTGTTTTGAGTTGCTGATGGATAATCAAACCTGCTTCAATGGTTTTACCCAAACCAACTTCATCTGCTAACAGTACGCGTGGTGCAAAACGCTTACCCACTTCATGTGCAATATAAAGCTGATGCGGAATTAAACCGACACGTGAACCGACCAAGCCTCGTAATGGACTGCTTTGCATATTGGCTTGCATCAACATCGCTTCAATACGCAGGTCGTACCATTCTTTATAATCAATTTGGCTGGCAAGCAAGCGGTCTAAAGGTTTAGACAGTTGAATACTGGCCCCTATACGGGTTTCATTCAGTGATTTATGTTCTTCTGTGCCATCGGCTAAACGGCGTCCGACGTTATAGCGCAGCACCCCATGGCGGTCTTCTACAGATTCAACCGTCCACAGATTGCCTTCTTGGTCTTGAACTTCATCATTTACATTAAAAATAATACGCGATAAAGGTGCATTGTTGCGTGCATAGACACGGGTTTCATCACTTTTAGGGAATAAAATGCTGACCGATCGCTCATCTACATCAATCAGAACACCTAGTCCTAATTCTGTTTCTGTGTCTGATAACCAACGTTGACCAATAGCAAACTGCTGCAATTTTTCCACCTTTATTTAGAAGTTAGGACGTATAAATTTTTGCGCAAAACTTGATGAGTATTTGAGCAAAAATTCAGTGCGTATAGCAATATATTTTGACATAAAGCGCACTAAAAAGAGAGCCTAAAGCACAGGCTTTACATAATCTTTTTAGCTTAAAATGGGACTGGGCAAACAAACTGCACACGTTGTTCAGTTTGCGGATGCAAAAAACTCAATTCGGCAGCATGTAAACACAAACGCGGCATGAGTTGTTGTTGTTCTGGCGTAGCATATAAGGTATCGCCAATAATCGGATGACCTAAATATTGCATGTGCACCCGCAGTTGATGTGAACGCCCTGTAATCGGAGTTAGCTCTACACGGGTCACGGTTTGCCCCTGCAATTCAAACTGTTCCAACGCACGCCAATGCGTTAAAGCTGGTTTGTTATGGGTTGCATCGGCAATATGTAATGGAGGATGTGCAGGATCATACACCACAGGCACATCTACAGTGCCTTCACCTTGCAGTTGCCCTGCTACCAATGCTTGATAGGTTTTGTCGGTTTGGCGCTCTTGAAACTGACGTGAAATTCGCTTTTGCGCCCATTTGCTTAAAGCAAAAACCAAAATGCCAGAAGTATCACGATCTAAGCGATGTATCAGCAAAGTACGTGGTTCAATTTTAACTAAACGACTAATCAGACAATCTTGCAAATCGACTGTTTTACCTGGAACTGTGAGTAGACCTGCGGGTTTATGTATCACCATAAACTCATCATCACGATGAATCAGGTGTTCGCTTAGAAAATTACTCAATTTCAATTCCAGGCCGATCGTGAAAATAAGGCGGCAATGATAAAAAGCCTGACACAGAATTACAATGCAAAATTTGCGAATTCCAGATGAATTTTCCGATTTACATTCCTGAATCCGACAATCTGCTGGATTTTAAATCAGACCACTTTTAGAAATGTGTTTTTATGACGTAGATGATATGGGTGACTTTAAAATCTGCAGCAATTGCAACAAATTTAAGCTCGGTTGATAATCTTCATAACGGATATTGGCGCCATTGGCTCGCCACAATCCAACTAAGCTGACTATTGCCACAGAATCGAGCCCATAATCTTTTAAAGCAACATGTGGATCAATTTCTAAGGCTTCCATATTGAGCTGTTCTGCAAGAGCGAGCAAAATTCCTTTAGGGGAAAGAACATAGTCGGATGGTGCAGTTAAACTCCATAAACGATTCAGCGTATAGCTATTTACATGATGTAAGCCTTGCTTGGAAATAGTATCAATCCATTGAATATGCTGCTCTAAATTGGACAATAAAATGGCGTCATCCACCACACAAATTGTTTCTGTGACACTTTGCAAATAAGGCAAAACCTGTTTCAAAGCGGGTGTGATCTGCCCTGCAAAAATAAGCTGTGGATGACTCGCTGCATATTCTCCAAGTTGCTGCATCCCTTGAATCAGATCATCGCCATATAAATCGACAATTGGAATATCAAGTGCTTTGGCTTTGTTGCTAATTTGAATCAGATGCTGCATGAGTTGGCTTTCTAAAGCCCCAGACAAACTTCTGATATGGTGTAAACCGACTAACACTAAAACTGAAGTAGATGCATGCAGTGACCATTTGGCTTGTGATGCTGCCAATTGGATTTTTTTAGGCATGGGGTAAAACATGAGCGGCTCTTAAAAACAAAGTAATACTTCAATCATTCGATGTTTATTGTAGTTTACAATTGAGTTATCTTTTTGATGTTATTTTCCAAACCTTCATTATCATATGTTATTCCCAAGTAGAAATGTCCTACCTTAAAACCAAATAGAAATGTCCCATACAGACATTATGTTAAATAAGCATACAATTTGTTTCTTAATTCATTTAAATAGTTATTTTCTTTAATAATAGGAATTCCATCACTATGTAAGATGAGATCATTAATTGATCCCATTCCACCAAAACTAATACGCAATTGATACTTTGCATAATCGGGATCTTCTTGAAGACATAAGAGCATATTCTTATATGATTTTTCCCAAATTTCAAATCAAACTCTTCAAATAATGTTATCAGCTTTTAAATTATTAAGGCTCTAGACTTTCAATTTCATTGTTCATCAATTATTTAATTTCCCTAAAATTAACATAGTACAGCTTATACGCAATTCAATTTTTTATTCCATATAAATCACACTCTTACAGCATTCCAAAAAGCCCATTCATACCTGAGTGGGCTTTTTTAATGATTTGTCAGGTTCCACGCTTCATGTTGGAACAACTTTAGTTGAGTTTATTGAATTGAGCTAATCAATTTCTATTTTGAATTAGCTTTGCTGCGCCAAAAACTTCTCAATCGCCACCTGAGCAATTTCCGCATCTTCAAATGACTTGACGCCAGACACACCTATTGCACCCACCAATTGCTCTTGATAGATAATCGGCTCAGCACCTTCGAGCATGCCTGAAAAACTGTCTAGGCTGAGAAAACCTAATTGTCCATTTTTAATCAAATCTTCCAACAATTTAGTTGGGCAACGGCTGAGCGCAGAACACTTGGCTTTTTCCAAACTCAAACTTGCTGTCATTGGCGATGCACCATCCATACGTTTCATCGCCAAAGCAGAACCTGTTTCATCGACCACTGCAATACTGACATTAAAGTTATTCTGAATTGAGTATTGATGGGCTTGGTCTAATAAAAATTCCGCATCGCTTAAAGTCAAATAATGTTTGGTTTGCATCTCGCTATTTCTCTTAATCAAAGTCGTATAAAAAAGCCCGAACGAATTCGGGCCTAATGTTTTGCAAAAATAAAATGTTTAAGCTTTCATTTCCGCAAATGTTTCTTTCGCTGCTTGAATGGTGAAAGCAATATCTTCATCACTGTGTGCAGATGAAATAAAGCCTGCTTCAAATGCAGATGGTGCCAAGTTCACACCACGTTGCAACATACCGTGGAAAAACTTACGGAAAGCATCTACATCACATTTCAGCATAGAATCAAAACTAGTGATGTCTTCTTGATCGGTAAAGTACAAACCAAACATCGCACCAACTTGTTGCGTCTTGAATGGAATACCGACTTCATCTGCTGCAGCTTGCAAGCCTGTAAGCAATTTTTCCAGTTGTGCGGTTAGCTTTTCATAAAAACCTTCGGCACGTAAATGTTTGAACATTTCAATGCCTGCACGCATGGCCAATGGGTTACCCGACAAAGTACCGGCTTGATACACTTTGCCTAATGGTGCGATACATTCCATCACTTCACGCTTACCTCCGAAAGCGCCCACTGGTAGGCCTGCACCAATAATTTTACCCAATGTGGTCAAGTCAGGTTTAACACCATAATGTGCCTGAGCACCACCTAAACCAACACGGAAACCAGTCATTACTTCATCAATAATAAAGACTGAACCATGTTCATCACACACATCACGAATGGCTTGCAGGAAACCATCGATTGGTTTCACTAAGTTCATATTGCCCGCAACAGGTTCAACAATTACACCTGCAATTTCAGCACCGAATTTTGCAAAACATTCTTTTAAGGTTGCAATGTCGTTGTATGGAAGGGTTAAGGTGTGTTTAGCAAAATCGGCAGGCACACCCGCAGAAGTCGCCTCGCCCTCACCACTGGTCAAAAGTCCTGAACCTGCTTTTACTAACAAAGAATCTGAATGACCATGATAACAGCCCTCAAATTTCACAATTTTGTCACGGCCTGTATAACCACGCGCCAAGCGAATTGCAGTCATGGTCGCTTCTGTACCTGAGTTGGTCATACGCACCAATTCAATTGAAGGCATGATTTCACAAATAATATCGGCCAAGGTTGTTTCATGCACAGTTGGCGCACCAAAGCTCAAACCATCTTCTGCCGCAGCTTGCACTGCCTGAATAATTGCAGGATGTGCATGCCCTAAAATCATTGGTCCCCAAGAACCAACATAGTCAACATAGCGTTTGCCATCGACATCATACAAATAAGCACCTTTGGCTTTTTCAATAAACACAGGGGTTCCACCTACCCCATTAAATGCACGTACAGGTGAATTGACCCCACCTGGAATATGTTTATTGGCTTGTTTAAACAATTGTTCTTGCTTTGGAGATAAGCTCATGGAGGCACTCAACTTAAAAGATAAAATTAAAAATTAGGCTTCTGCATTAAAAAGAGCAGACCAATCATAAACTCGCTGTGCAACGGTGTGCATCGGACGATCCAATACATCACTCACTACTGCACACAAATCTACACCTGCATCAATCACAGGTTGACTATTTTCGACCGTTAAACCACCAATGACACAAATAGGCACATTCAAATTTTGCTTAGCATGCTGAATGGTATCTAGGCTGACCTGACTCGCTTCTGGTTTGGTTGGTGTTGGATAGACTGCGCCGAATGCCACGTAGTTAGCACCATCGGCGATGGCTTGTTCCGCCAGTTTCAATGAGTTATTACAACTGCGACCAATCAGAACATTTTTAGGTAAACGCGCGACCGCTTCAACAATTGAACCATCGTCTTGGCCCAAATGCACGCCAACGCCATATTTAACCGCTGTTTCAAGATCATCATTAATCACAAAAGGAACTTTGTATTGATCACACATCGATTTCATATATTCAATTTCGTAAGCCTGCTGTTCTTTCGGCACATTTTTACGGCGATATTGCAATACTGCCACTTCTGCGGTTGCCATTGCTCCTTCCAGCTTTGCCAACAGAAGTTCAATCGGATCATCATTGGTAATCAAATATAAACCGCGCATCATCCCAACCACACAAAATACAATGCGCGCATTATGACATATTCGGATGCACTACGGCAGAAGCCTGCGGATAAAAGCTAAATTTACTCAAATGCTATGCGCTTCATTTATAGAGATAAAAATTTTAAAAATACCCAATTCTAGTGATAGCCGCATCTAGCAAATTTAGTTTTAATTGAATTGCGCAAAACAAAGCAAGAACTGTAAAAAGTTCAATAAGATATGGATACTTGGTGATGTAGACTGAGCAATCCATAATGTTTACCTAACATAATAACAATATATTTCGGTAAGCCATTAGACACCCGAGGGTTTGTGCCAGAGCGCATGTGGGGGTGCGACAAATCATCGGGTGTCTAAATTTTTTAATATATGTTGTATTCAATATAAATTTTTCTAAGGCTATCTCCAACTTACACCCTATAAAAGCTATGCTTAAAGGTATTAGATGGCTGATCTTTATTCATATTAAGTCGAAATTGCACAACCATAAAAAAAGCCTAGAGAAGGTCGCTCTAGGCTTGGAAAGTCACAAATGTCATCAAATTATCATATTAAATTTGATAAACACATTATTAGAATATTCACTCTAGTATTTCAAGAAAAAATTAATTTAATTTGTACATTTTTTATGAAAATAATCACACATCGGTAGTTTTTTGTCTAAACGGTATAAAAATACTTTAAATTCAACTTGGAATTTTATCTTTAGCACGGTTTTGTAAACTTAAATGACCGCGTAATACGTCGGCAAACATACGCCAATCTGAAATAAAACTATATACAGGTTGTTTAAAACTGGCAGGTTTGTTTTTTTCAAATACAAAATGCCCAACCCATGCACAGGCATAGCCCGCAACCAAGCCATACAACACATATTTAGCTTTTTTATGACGTATTGCTTTGCTCACACAATACAACCCAATACTGCTACCCGCCACGTGCAAACGACGACTCATGATATTGCGATGTTCGGTCAAATAAAAACGATAAAAAGTTGAGTAGTCTTGAATAGGTAATTCAAACTCAGGTTCTGGCGTTGGTTCAAATTCTGGTTTTAATGCAGCGTTCATGTTCATCATCCTGATGTTAATTAGCTTGGGCAAATTCTTATGGTCTATTACCACACTCTAAACGATGCTCAAATAAAAACCAACCCATGAAAAAGCATCAGGTCAAGTCTTACATCTTTGCTGATTTTAGTTACAATCAACGGCACTTTTGCAAAACTCAAATTTTGCGCTTTATCACAAATTTATAATACCAATATGTTTGCTGCTTCATGGCAGCTTGCTTTATTTTCAGGACGTCATTCATGGTCGAAGTTGAATTAAAATTTCAAATTCCAGTCGCACGCCGCACTGCTTTACTCAAAACTTTAGACCCTAAAAAATCCACTCAAATTGCATTAAAAGCTTTGTATTTTGATACACCAACTCATGATTTAGCACAACACGGAGTAGCCCTTAGACAGCGTTTAGAAGGCCAACAATGGATTCAAACGTTGAAAGCTGCAGGACAAAGTCATTTTCACAGTTTTGAACATAACCACCCGCTCGAAACAACAGAGATACAAGACACTCCTCCACAGCTTGATCTGCACATTTATCAAAATACTCCAGAAGCACAGGCAATTTTACAGCATGCTTTGGGTACAAATTTCGATCAGTTACAGCTTCAATTTGAAACGGATATTCAACGTACCTCACGTGTGATGACGCTAGAAGACACTGATATTGAAATCAGTTTAGACGTTGGCAAGATTCGTTGTGCAGATTCAGAAGTTGAGGTACACGAAGTTGAATTTGAGCTTAAACAAGGCTCTATTCAGCACTTGTTAGCCTTTAGTTTTGAATGGGTAAAAAAATTCCACCTGTGGTTGGATGTACGTAATAAAGCAGAAATTGGACATTTACTTTCTGTAGAACAAAAAGTCCGCCCTGCAACATTAGCTAAAGAATTTTACTTTAGCAAAAAGGACAATGCAGACCAAAATTTACGCCTCTTGATTGCACAACAATTACAGCATTTGTTGCCTAATATTGCCGCTATTTCTGCGCAAGTGGCGGAGCAAAGTCATATTGATCAGGCACAGCTTGCCTTGCAGCATTTACAATTCACCCTGTCGTTATTTAAAGACTGGTCTAAACATTTGGGTGATAAATGGGCCATGCAAATTGCAGCTTTTAAACAGCATTTTGACCATTTGCAGCACTTGGAACACATGCAGGCCACACTGGGTGCTTTTTTACAGAATCCAACCACAGCAGAAAACCTGAAAAAAGACACATTGTATGCACAGGAAAAACTGGTCAACTTAGTCCGCTCAACGCAAAATGTGCATCACTATTTAGAATTGCTCATGTTTAGTTTGGCACCAAACGACAGCACAGGTATTGACTTAAAAACTGCAGCACAGAATACCCTGCAACAACAATATAAACAGCTGCATGAACAACTACAGCAAAGCAATATTCATGACTTTGAAAGTTTAGATCAGCTGGCTTTGCGTATTCAGGAACTTAAATTTAGCTTCCCAGTTTTAACACATATTTATGATGTGAAAAATTTGCAAAAATATAGTAAAGCCCTGAATGATGCGCAACTGGCTGCACAGGAATATCAAATTTTGGCATCTTCTGCACAATATATTCAGCAAACGGAACTTGAAGCCAGCGACTGGTTTGTTTTAGGTTGGCTCACGGCTAAACAAGAAGTCTATGCACAACGTCTGTTAGAAGCGACAGAACAATTTATGGTGAGCCGTAAATTTTTAAAGTAATCACAAAAAATCATACATAGCAGTATGGGCACTCCCCCTGCTGCTTGGGCAAAACACCAACTTTAGATTTATTTTCCTTTTCAATCTTTTATTCACATTTTCTCTCTTGTTCATTTATAGATTTGCACTATAGTAAAAAGAACTTGGCTTGTTTCATCGAGGGTGTTCCCGATGTCTGAAATAGAATTAAAGTTTCAAATTCCGTCTACTTATCGTGCCGCATTTGAAAAAGCATTTAAAAAGAACAAACTGGTTCAGCAACAACGCTTATGGGCTAAATATTATGATAGCCCTGAACAGCACTTGGCCAAGCAGCGCATTGCACTGCGTCAGCGTTTAGAGGGTGATATTTGGCGTCAGACTCTAAAAGCACCCAGTCCACAACATTATGAACGCTTTGAGCTAGAGCATGAATTAGGATACGAAGCACCTGAACAATGCGACTTGGCATGTTATGAAAACCATAAACAAGCCAGAAAGATTTTGAAAAAAGCATTGGATGGTTCAAATGCGAATTTAACCCTGCAATTTGAAACCGATGTTTTACGCTACAGCCAATTGGCACATTATAAAAACAGTCAAATTGAAGTTGCTTTTGACTTAGGTGAAATCCGCCAAGGCAAACAATCGGTAGAAATTTACGAAGTTGAGTTTGAACTCAAACAAGGTGAGATTGCAGATTTAATTGCCTATATTCAGCCTTGGATTAAGAAGTACCATTTGTGGCTCGATACACGCAGTAAATCACAACGTGGCAATATGCTGCATAACAATGAAAGTATGATTCCTGTGCAACAGCAAAGTGCTTTACAACTGGAACATCCAGAAAATATGCACGCACTGTTGGCACAAATTACCCAAAATTGTTTGGCACATTTACTACCGAATGCAACCGCCATTGCCAGTCAAGATTATGCCAGTGGGCATGTGCACCAAGCGCGTGTCGCTATCCGCCGTTTACGCAGTGCCTTTAAAATCTTTGCTGAATACGATGCGCTGGCCAATCAAAACTGGGAAAGCCAATTGGCCACCCTGTTTCAGCAATTAGGCTCCACCCGCGATCAAGATGCCTTGCGTGAAAGCCTGATTCCACAACTTGAAAGTGCTGGTTCGCCAATTACAGAATTACCACCTGCGGCCAATGAAAATATTGCGATTGATGCGATTTTCCGCTCACCCACAACCACACTCTTACTTTTACAATTGATCAGCTTTAGCCATGCTTCGGCTGCTGAAGACCCTGAGCAAAAACCAATCAAGAAAATTTTGCGTAAACGACTACAAAAAATGCATCAACAGATTTGTGAAGATGCAGGTCATTTCCAACAATTTGATGTAGAAACCAAGCACCGTACCCGTAAACGAGTCAAACGCTTGCGTTATACAGTTGAATTTGTCAGCAGTCTATTTGCAGAAAACGAAGTCAAAACATATTTAAAAAACCTAAAACCGTTACAGGAAACTTTAGGACATTTTAATGATTTGATGGTGGCACAAGGTTTATACGAAAGCCACGCTCAAACTGAACCCAAAACGTGGTTTGTATTGGGTTGGATTGCATCAGAAGAACGTCACATTTCCGTGCAGGCCGAGCAAGATTTACAACAATTTGCGCAAAGCGAACCATTTTGGTCATAGCTGATTGTTCAGTTTTGATAAATAAATAGCTCAACACAGTCATTAGGATTGTGTTGAGCTAAATGGTTTTGTGATCATTTTTGAATCACATTTATTACCACAAGATTTAATCAATACCCCATACCTTCTAACGATACTTACCAAATACTTTCCAAGTCTGATTATCGGCTAAAGGGTCTTGATAGCTGTCACTGCGCTGTTTACGTGGCTTGTCACGAGCATCAACCAGTTCAAAATGCGGCTCTACACTTAAAACAATACCATTCACATAAAAACGGGTACGAGTATAGTCACTTTGCCCATGTTGAAACACGTAAGTGCGCAAATCAATAAACTCACGATGTGCTACCAGTGCTGCTGTATCATCACTATCTAACCAGCGCTGCATGGCCTGAATTTCAGATGGTTCAAATTGCCCACATTTTTCAATTAGACTGGCAATCCCCCGAAAAGTTTTAGACTCTTTGGCACGGGTTTTATTCACCCGAATTCGATCTACATGAAAATAAAACAACGGTAAATTTAAATGGCTAGGCAAATGAATGGCATCGATTACTTCATCTTGCATAAAAGGCTGGAATAAATCCTGAGCACGCTCAATTAACCCCGTCCACTGCCCATAATAATGTGCAACTTCGGCAGCAGTTCCATAGTAAATAGGCAGCCCTTCTACATGTGCAAGCTGTGCAGGTGGCCAAATATTTTGACGTAATAAGGCAATATCACTTTTTAAACTTTGTACTGCAATTGCATCTTGCATGACCCGCTCCAATCTTACTTAGGCTATTTTTAGATTAAGGCAAAGGTTTTGTTTCTGCAAGGCTTTGCCTATAATGAGGCATCTAAATTCTTAGCTTAGGAAAAGTTCATGGTTCAAAAGATTGAAGCAACCGATGTAACCGAAGAAGAAGCATTAAATGCCGCTTTTTTTGAACGTGCCGATGAATTTATTAAACAGGCGAATGGCTTTTGTCACTTTGAAAAAGGCTCTACAGTAAAACCCGCTGAAATTCGTGGTCAGGTCAGTGCTGCCATGTTGTTCGCTACAGCGCGTTTTAATACTTGGGTCGCTGCCAATAACTTTAAAGATGGCAATGAAATGCGCGATGCCAAAGATCAGGTGATGTCGTATATTTTGCAGCAATTTCAAATGATGCTAGAAGATAACTACGACGAATACTGCGAACAGTTTGAAAACTATTTGCGCTTCCGTCATAACGAAGAGTTTCATACCAATAAACATGATCATTCACACGATCACGAACATTAAGTTCTGCATAAAAGCCCTATGGGGCTTTTTTAATGCGCTAGTTTTCCAATTTGTAGTTTTTCGATCAATACCCTTCCCTTTTGCAACGTGATGGCTTTGAATAGTGAAATAACAGCGTTATAAAAAAGGATGATTATGCAGAATCTAGGATTTGCACTCATTGATGCGCATATTCACCAATGGGACCCGTATAACACGCCACACAGCGCAAGATTGGCGGTAAAACTTTTGGGGAAACATCCCAATTTACTCGATAAAACCATCCGCTTGATTAAACCCAAAGCGCTGATTGAAACATTGGGACGCACAGAACACGTTACTTCAGCCTATTTACCTGAACACTATGCACGTGATTTAGGCTTTTATCCTGCCGAAAAAGTCGTGCATATTGAAGCCAACTGGCACGATCATAAAGGCAAAGGTGTGGTTGGTGAAACGGAGTTTATAGAATGCCTAGATTTTAAAAATAATGGTTTCGCCTTGGGTGCAATTGTGGCTGCCGCAGACCCGCGTGACCCAAATTTTAAGAAAATTCTAAAACTGCATCATAAAGCTTCACCGCATTTTCGTGGTATTCGCAAAATGGCTGCAGTGCATGAAGATCGTGGGATTTTTGCATGGGCAGATGAACCTAATTTGTATCGAAATAAAAAGTTTCTAAAAGGCTTTGAAGTCTTGGCACAATACAATTTAAGTTTTGATGCATGGACATATTCGACCCAACTGAGTGATGTCTTGGCACTGGCCAAACAGTTTCCTGAAACATCCATTGTACTTGACCATTTGGGCACACCTGCTGGACTGTTTGGACAGGTGGGCCATCACACAGGTATGACAAAAACTGCACGGGAAAATATCCTGTTCCGCTGGCAGGAAGATATTGCAGAATTAGCACATTGTCCAAATGTTTACAGCAAAATATCAGGCTTATTCATGCCTGTTTTGGGGCACCAATTTCACCCACAAAAACGTGAAGCATCGAAACAGGAAATTATAGATTTGACCGCACCACTCATTCAGCATGCTTTGCAAAGCTTTGGTATGTATAGGTTAATGTTTGCCTCAAACTTCCCTATGGATCGAGTCAGTACCTCTTTGGTCAATTTAATTGATGCAACTAGCGATATTGTTGCTGCATATCATCCAAATGCTTTGCAACAAGTGTTTCATCATAACGCTAAACAGTTTTACCGCTTATAAAGCCGTGAAACAGCTTTTCAAAACGCTCCAATCAAACTTCAAGAAAAAAAAAGCGCATCGAAGTTGATGCGCTTTTTATGTGCCTGTTAAATACTAGATTGAATCTTATTTCTGTGCAGCTTTGGGTGTGACCATATCTGCTTGCACTTGACCGTAT
Source organism: Acinetobacter sp. A2 (assembly GCF_048537555.1). Lineage (NCBI taxonomy): Bacteria > Pseudomonadati > Pseudomonadota > Gammaproteobacteria > Moraxellales > Moraxellaceae > Acinetobacter > Acinetobacter sp. A2. The sequence continues at coordinate 1,076,811 of NZ_CP183239.1, read as the reverse complement.
TGATCTGCCGCCACTTCCAGTAAATGTTCCAAATTTAAATATTTTTGAATCACAGCATCCACATCAGCTTTACTGAGTTTGGCCAAAGCCTGATCACGGCGTTCACGGAACAATAGATCACGCCCTTGTTCTAATTGCGGCACCAACATACGGTGAATACTGCGTTCATCCTCTAAAGTCGTAACACGTTTTTTTAGAATATCTGCTTTTGCTGCTTCAACTTCTTGCAGCGTAACACCATCACGGCGCAAGTCCATCAACACCTTATGAACAGCTTGCGATACTTGAGCCGACTTGCCTGCACTATACTGTGCCGAAATACTTAGCGCACCCGATTGCTCAAACTCACTTAGACTCAAGCCACTGTTAAAACCATAGACCAAAGCATTTTTTTCACGTAACTCTTGTGCCAAACGAGAAGACAATTGTGATTCACCTAAAATATAACTCAGCACCATCATGGCAGGTGTGTCTGGATGATTCACGCCCAAAGGTAAAGTCAGTAGACTCTGATAACTACCAAATTCACGTTGTTCTGCCAATACATGCAACTTTTGTGCAGGATATGCCGTGTATGCCGAATCTAGGCGTTGATATGGCTGATGACTTCGCCACTGCCCTAAACGCTTGCTCAATAGCTTCTGCATCGATTTCGGGTCGAACTCCCCTGTAATCGCAATATGGGCATGATCCATAGCAAAAAACTGACGATACAACTGCTGTACTTGTACCTGTGTCGCAGCTTGTAATTGCTGTTTGGCAAACTCTGGTTCAAAGTGATAGCGTAAATCGCCCTTTGGGTAAATTTCGATTAAACGTGCCATGGTCAACGCCGCTACAGTTTCAGGCTCGGTATAAGGTCGTTCTAAACTCGATAGACTTTGTGAGCGTATTAAATCGAACTGACTTTGTTCAAAGCTTGGGGCTTGCATCACATCTAAAACAAAGTTAAAAAATTCATCAAATTTTTCTTTTTTTGCCACAATTTGGATATACATACTATTGGCATCGGCTTGGGCAAAAGCTGAACCGCCTGCGGCAATGGATTGATCTGCAATGTCTTGCAAACTATGTTCCTGTGAAGCCCGTAGCAATAAATATGCGGTTAAATCTAGAATTTCACCTTGCTTAAATAAAGTCTGAGCCGTACCTAAATTGACTGAAATAGCGGCATAGGTTTTATCATCACGGGTCGCTGTTGGAAATAATGCATACTTGGCCCCATTTTTTAAACTTCCACGCAGAATCTTTTTTTCATTTTTAATCAAAGACTGTTTGGATTTTTGCACATACTCTGCAACTTCCTGCTGATAACTTTGCACATCTTTTAAAGGTATAACAGGTGCATCTTGCTGATCTAAAGTTTTAGCAACGCTTGAATTATTTTTTGCTGTAAGTGCCTGTTTTTGATCTTCAGGTGTGGGTTGAATATCGCCAATCACCCGATGTTCTGCGGTGAAAAACTGTTTTAAGTGTCGATTCAACTCATCTACATTTAACTGCTGAATATCTTGTAAATCGCGCCAATACTGCGTCCAGTCCCCCTGATAAGCCACCGCATAATCACTCAAGCGACCACCTAAAGCCACTGCATCACTCATAACACTATCTGATTGATTTTGAATCAGATTTTTAACCCGTTGTAATTCTGCTGCATCAAAATTCTTGGCCTGTTCGATGCTCTTATTCAAGCCAGCTTGTACTTGTTTAGCGTCGTGATTTGGCGCATACAATGCCCCCATCAGCACTAAATTAAAATCTTGATCTAGCCATGTGCTAGATTGCACCATGGTGCTTGTACCTGTTTCCACAAGATTTTGGTATAAATATCCGCTCGGCTGTAAGGTATGTAAATAAGGCGACAACACCAAAGCAGTTTTTAACTTTTCATCCTTGCCATTTAAATACAGATTAAATTTGGCCAGCTGACTGCCCTTTTGTACGACAAAATTGCGTGGCTGAATTTTCTTGCTGTCCAATAACGGAACTTGTACCTGCTTTGGAATTTGACGTGCTGCAATTGGACTAAAATGCTGATCAATTTGCTTTAACACTGCGGTCTGATCAAACTTACCGGTCATAACCAAAACAGCATTATTCGGCGCATACCAAGTCCGATAAAACTGGTTCAATTCCTGCATTTTAATGGATTGCAGTTCATTTAAATCGCCAATTGGTAAGCGTCCAAAATACTGATTCCCATAGGCCGATTTCCACACCTGATCCAACAAAACTGAAAATGGCTGATCCATACGCACTTCACGTTCACGTTTCACAATCGCAATTTCAGCAGGCACGTATTTTTCTTGCAGCACTAACTTATCCATACGTTCAGCTTCTAGAAAAATCATTTCATTGACTGCACGTGTTTCAGGACGAATGATATTGGTATATTTGGTCGAATAATAATCTGTACTGGCATTGTGCATTAAGCTGTGTTGATCTAGACGGCGCTGAAATTCCTCTGCAGGCACATTTTTTGTACCTTTAAACGCCAAGTGCTCTAATAAATGTGCTAAACCACCTTTGCCTTGTGGGTCATTGAGTGATCCTGTCAGATACACCATATTCATAAAGACTTTGTTTTCTTTTTGATTAGGTGCAAGAATGACACGCAAACCATTATCTAGTTGATATTCTTGTATATCTTGTTTTGATTTAACTAAAACAGGCTGGGCAAAAACCACACCGTTGAATGCCAACACACATAAAGACAAGCTTAAGGTTTTCAAACGTAGCAACATTATTTTTCCGATAAATTTCATTTTATTTTTGACTGCTACAGTGCACAGTCATCACGCATTTTTGCCAAAACAGCTTAACAAGATGTACTTCTTTGAACAGTAAAAATTTGCAAAATTCAGGATTTAAATCAAACAACCAACGCACTGCCAAATTGGACTTAAAGCATAATTTCACCCTGTAGATATAACTGGGCATAACCTGAAATTTCAATGCGCTCATGCTCTAGCACACGACAATACAACACCCCACCACGTGCTGAAGCCTGATAAGCCACCAATTCAGTTTTCCCTAATAGCTCTGCCCAAAGCGGGGCAATTGCTGTATGAATCGAACCAGTTACAGGATCTTCAGGAATACCCATGGCAGGCGCAAAATAACGTGAAACACAGTCATAATCGGCTTGTGAAGATGCAGTAATTGCAACATCAACACTTGAACATGCGGCAGTTAAAGCAGTACGTAACTGTCCAAGCTGTTTTAATAATTCTAGATTCGGCTGCTCGTCTAGTACATCTTGCACAGATTCATATTCCACAATATAAGCTTGCGCATTCAGATGTACATTTTTAAACGGCTTACTCAGTGCTTGTCGCAAAACTTCAGGATACTCCTTGACTAACTTGGCACGACGGATTGGAAAATTCATACAGATTTTGCCATCTGGCTGTTGATGTACCGTAAAAACACCCAAATTTTTCACATGAAATTGAATAGTTTTGGCAGCGGTATAGTCCTTAAATATAACAAAGCTACTTGCAAGCGTCGCATGTCCGCAAAAATCAACTTCTGTGGTCGGGCTAAACCAGCGGATTTCAAAATTTTCAGCATCCAACATTTTCACAAATGCGGTTTCTGACAGATTATTTTCCTGTGCAATATGTTGCATCAAGTCATCGTCTAACCATGTATCGATCAGCACAACTGCAGCAGGATTGCCTTTAAATAAAGTATGGCTAAAAGCATCGACTTGATAAATTTTCATGGCTAAACGGTTTGTCCTAAAAAAGATGGCATCTACCTAATATAAATAGGCTTGAAACGAAAATGGTGAAAATATTTGATATTTACACAATATTTGAGCTGAAATTAAGGTGCACTTGCCTGTAAATACGGATAAGGATTCACAGCCCCTTGCTCACGTATATAAATGCCATAATGCAAATGTGGTGGTGTGTTTTGGGCATTGCCTGTTGTGCCAACAAAACCAATAACTTCACCAGCTTGCACCCAATCTCCCACTTGAATATGTTCGGCATAATCATCAAGGTGCGCATAATAATGTTGGCTTAATGCAGGCCCTGTAATCCAAATGACTTTGCCACCCAAACCGTCTAAACCAATTTTATGCACAATGCCATCTGTCGCAGCAATGACGGCTGTACCACGCGCTGCAAAAATATCAGTCCCCTGATGCTTACGGCCTTCACTGCGGGCTGCACCCCATGTATCTTGTATTTGACCTATATTTACACCTTTCACAGGAATTTGTAGTGGAGTCGCAGCCAGTTCAGTTTGTTGCAATTTCCAATATAAATATGGAGTTTGAATTCCTGCAGATTCGCCAGACACAGGTGGCTGACATGCACTGAGCAAAGCCAACATTGAGAAGATAAGCGAGAGTTTTAAGCACCAACGACCTTGTTGCATAACATCCTAATTTTTATTCACACCAATTTTATCTTAATTTTATGCACTATAGATGCCTAGCCTGTTTCTGTAATTTTAAATGCACACACTAAAAATAATTGCCAATATGCAATACTTTCTGATGTTCTTATCGCATAATAGCGACATTCAAACCCACTTTATTTGAGTTTTAATTGGGAAATACTAGTTTCCTCATTTTAAAACAACTCACTTTATCTCCAATTTGTTGAATTTAAAGAAGAATTTCTTATGAAAATCGTCATCCTAAATAAGCCATATGACGTTCTCTCTCAATTCCGTGAGGATGAAAAACACCTCACCATGTCGGCTTTTGTAGATGACCCTGACTTACGTTTAGCAGGGCGTTTAGATATGGATTCGGAAGGCTTGGTATTCCTAACCGATCATGGCGGCTTAAATCAGTTTATTACCAACCCTGCCAATAAAAAATACAAAACCTACTTGGTACAAGTCGAAGGTGATGTCACAGAAGAAGCTTTAGCACAACTACGCAAAGGTGTAGAGCTTAAAGATGGTATGACTTTACCTGCACAAGCACACAAAGTAGATGAACCAGAATGGTTATGGGAGCGTGATCCACCTGTCCGTTTCCGTGCTTCTGTTCCGACCTCTTGGGTTGAAATCTCAATTTGCGAAGGACGCAACCGTCAAGTACGCCGCATGACTGCTGCTGTTGGTTTTCCAACCCTGCGTTTGATTCGTACTAAAATAGGTTCAATCGACTTGGTACAACTTGGCTTGCAACCTGGTGAAACCAAAGAAATTGAACCGTTATTGTATCCTGACTTTAAAGATGTCCCTGCGGCAGAGCCATATCGCTCGCGTTCTTATGTGAAAAAACCAGGTGGTACGGGCGGCAAGCCAATGCATCAAAAGAAAAATAAAGATGGTACGCCTAAGAAAAAATCTGGTACGCCACGTATTTGGCAAATGGAAGAAGGTGAAAAACCACGTCGTAAGACCAATGGTACAACACGCCCAAATACCAAAAGCCGTGGACGTCGGGCGCGTTAATGCTTGAGTGCCGCAATAGCTCAACACAAAAAATGGATGCCAAAGCATCCATTTTATTATTGCAGAATTTTAAAATTAACTTCAAATCAACCTTTTAACCACAATTCCACTTTCGCCTGATCTTGCAGTTTTAATTCAACTTCATGTAATTCAGTCTGTGCAGCATTCACTTTAAAGGTCATCAACTCATCACGGCGGAAAGCATGAACAGTATAAGCTGCATCTTGTTTAGCATATTGCTCAAGCGACTTTGTCGTAGCTTTTAAACCATCTATCGCAACAATCACGTCATGTGCAGAAAGCCCTGCTTTTGCAGCCGTACCTTCACGACGCGCAGCTTGGACCAACACCCCTTCAGGCTTATCTGTCAGTTTCAGACCAAATGGCAAAGACTTGTCCTGCTTAAGCTGATACTGAATACCAAATTCAGGCAATAACTGATCTAAAGGCAATTCATCTGTCGTGTTGATTAAATGATGGATTTGCTCTGACCAATCATCTCCTGTCAACTCTTTACATAACTCAAAAATTGTACGCTCATGCACTTGAATGCCCTGTTGCGCATTGGCATATAATTTCTGCATTAAGGCATCTAAACTTGAACCACGTAAACGCAAGCCCAAATCTAAGCACAAAGCAACCAAACAGCCTTTGTTATAGTAGCTGGTTCCTGCATGGTTCGAGTTTTCATCCTGACGATAGAACTTCACCCATGCATCAAAACTTGATTCTGCCACAGTTTGAATCGCACGCCCTGGGTTTTGTAAATAGCGATCAATTTGTGCCTTAAGTAATTCTAAATACGCTGCCTGATCAATCACGCCACTGCGCAATAATAACAAGTCATCGTAATAAGAAGTAAAACCTTCAAAAATCCATAACAGTGAGGTATAGCCTTCTTGATTCAAGTCATAATTAACAAAGTTTTCAGGGCGAATGAATTTGACTAACCAACTATGGAAATACTCATGACTACACAAGCCTAAAAAGCGCTGATAATCTTTAGATGGTTGTTCAGGCTCATTGGCTTTAGGTAAATCATCACGTGGTGTAATCAGGCTAGTACTGTTTGGATGCTCCAAACCACCATAACTATTGCCTGTTGCCATGGTCATAAAGGTATAGTTTTCAAATGGCGCAGAACCAAACATAGCAATTTGTGTAGCGCAGATTTTTTCAATATCTTGCTGCATACGCACAGCGTTCATCGCGTGTTTGCCCGATACCACAAATTCATGTGGAATATCTGCTGCGCTAAAACTAAAACGGGTTTGTTCTGCCAATTCAAATGGCGCATCAATCAATTCTGCATAATTTTTGGCTTTTAAGGTATACCGCCCTTTCACCAAACTTTTTGCAGCCAAACCTGTCGCAAGTTGAAAATGCTTTAATTCATCTGGTAAAAATAATTCGACTTCAACTGCTTTATCTTCCTGACCATCTAAGCCCAAACAAGCACAGGCAGGATTGACATATAAACGGGTCTGATCGACATAAGCGCCACGCACCGACAAATCATAGGCATAAACATCATATTCCACCGTAATCAATTCATGGTCGGTATTGAACAAACGCCATTTATTCTTTTCAAATTTCTGAATTTTGAGGATGCGCCCCGCCTCATCATAAGCACGCACCGACTCAATATGTTTTGAAAATTCACGAATTAAATAACTACCTGGAATCCAAGTGGGTAATGATAAAACCTGAGTAGGATTAGCCAAAAAACGCACGGTGACATGCATAAGATGCTGACGATAATCGTCAAATTCGATTTGATAATGCAACATAATGGGCAATACAAAATGTATAAATAAGAACTTGGCCACAAGCTTAACATTTTTTTAGCAATTGATGCGTCATCGCCTGATTTGTGGGTATTTTTGGCTAGTCATTCGGCAAAAAAAAGCATAGCATGCCTAAGTCACTCGACACCGATTTTATTGTTTAGACACCATTACAGCACCAACGGACTGGTGTACATAAGGAACTTCTTTGAAACGTGTTATTTATCTGATTGCGCTACTCTGCTGGCTTTGCAGCGCAATCACACATGCCGCATTATTGAATATCCAAGCCGAAAGTGTTGAAGCCGAAGCTTGGGCAATTTTAGACCCACAATCTGGACAAATCATTGCAGAGCACAATAGCCACGTACAACGTGCGCCTGCGTCACTGACCAAAATGATGGTGTCCTATATTGTGCTAAAAGATATTCAGGCAGGTAAATTAAACAAGCATGAAATTTTGACCGTAACACCTGTGGTACAGCAAGTGATGTGGGATGAATCACAAATGTACTTAAAAGCAGGTGAACAAATTTCGGTAGATCAATTGTTGGCTGGGCTAATTATTATGTCTGCCAATGATGCTGCGCTGACTTTGGGTGAACGAGTTGCAGGTGGTGTACCGCAGTTTATTGCTCGAATGAATCAGGAAGCACAAGCGCTGGGCATGCAAGATACACTGTTTCAGAATCCATCTGGCGTAACCATGCCAAACCATTATTCTTCTGCGGCAGACATGGCCCGTTTGGCACAAGCTATTGTGACCGAAACACCTGATTATTTGACCTACTCTAAACAGACCAGTTTTACCTATAATCAGCACTATCACCGTGCGACCAATATTTTATTAAAACAAGACCCGAGTGTAGATGGTTTAAAAACAGGTTATACCAAAGCAGCGGGATATAACCTTGCTTTAACCGCAAACCGCCCAACGTTAGACAGCGATGCACCAAAACGTCGTTTAGTGGTGGTAGTTATGGGCACCAAAAGCGTACAAAAACGTGCTGAAGTCGCGCATAAATTGTTAAATTTAGCCTATAGCTACACCCGTAACGAGCTTGCAATTAAACCAAAACAAATGATTGCTGAACTCCCTGTCGTAAAATCGACATTACGTATGTTTAAAATTGAAAGCAGCCAACCAAAGTTTGTGACAACATCTTTATACGAACGTGCAGATGCGATTGATTTAGCAGCATTTGACCAAAATACTTTACGCCTGCAAGTGGCAACAGCAGATGGCCTGCTACATAGCATTGAGCCTGCACAACGGACTCAAACCCACTTGAACATTGAATTGTCAGAAAAGTTACTGACTGCCCCACTTGAGCAAGTTATGAAGTTAGCAACGGTGCATGTCTATCAAAATAATCAATTGATTAATAGCTTCGCAATTGAAGAACAAGTGCAAATTGCAGAAGCCAATATTTTTGAACGTATTATGATGTGGTTTGGAAACTTGTTTAATTTCTTCGGGCAGCAAACTGCAGAAGATCAACATACTTCTTTGGGTTAGAACTAAAACATCACTCAGTTTTAATATAGTGAAGATGGGCCATGTCCCATCTTTTTTATTGTCATCTACACATCACAAAAAACTGGCAGAATCAGTTGCAGCGAAAAACCGTAAAAATTTGCAGACTTGCATATTTTTGCATTGAAATAATAAACTTTGCCCTTATTAATTAAAAAATGTCATAAAAAACTTGGAAAAGTGAAGAATTTGCAGAAATGTCTATAACAAATTCCACATTTCACTTTATGATGTACCCTTAAAAAATTGAATGGATCAATAACATGACTGCTATTGCAAATGACCTCGTGGTTTCTTTCCACTACACATTGACTAACGCAGAGGGTGAAACTCTCGACAAATCTCAAGGTGAACCACTTGCCTATTTGCATGGTGCAGGTAACATCATCCCTGGTTTAGAAAAAGCGTTAGAAGGTAAAACAGTAGGCGAAAAATTTACTGTAAACGTACCTGCTGCTGAAGGTTATGGCGAATACAACCCAGACCTAGTTCAAGAAGTTCCTGCACAAATGTTCCAAGGTGTAGACAACATCCAACCTGGTATGCAATTCCAAGCGCAAACTGATGATGGCGTTCAAATTGTAACTGTAAAAGCGGTTGAAGGTGACAACGTTGTTGTAGATGCAAACTTCCCACTTGCTGGTCAAGATTTAACTTTTGAAGTTGAAATCGTTGAAATCCGTGAAGCTTCTCAAGAAGAATTAGATCACGGTCACGTACACGGTGCGGGTGGTCATCACCACTAAGATCATCTGATCAAATGAAAAGGCAAAGTTATATAACTTTGCCTTTTTGTTTTTATTTTGGAAAGTAATCTTCAAGTCTTATCATTATTATTCTGCGCTATACATTGCCGATTTATTGAGCAAACAAACTTTTTTCATTGAACACAAGGCTGCACAGCCATGCTTATAATGAGACGACATTTCAGCCCACCGCAAGCATATTTTCCATGCGCAGCTATAATTTAGTTTGGTTCCGACAAGATTTAAGAATTTCAGATCACAGTGCGCTTTGGCATGCGAGTCAAAATGCGCCATGTATTGGTTTGGTGGTTCTGTCTCCACAGCAACACCTCTTGCATGATGATGCGCCTATTAAAATTGACTTTTATTTGCGTCAGTTACAGGCCTTAAAAAAGCAGTTAGCACAGCTAAATATCCCCCTTATTATCCAAACAGTTCCACTTTGGTCAGATATTCCAACTGCCGTAAGCCAACTCTGTACACAATTGAGTACCTCACACCCCATACAAAACATATATGCCAATATTGAACTGGGCGTAAATGAGCTAAAACGTGACTTTCAACTACAACAGACCCTGAACAAGCAAGGGCTGGATTTAATCCTCTACCATGATCGTACGCTTTTCCCTGTAGGCAGTGTGCGCAATCAGAGCATGAAACCCTATCAGATATTTAGCGCATTTAAAAAGTATGCCTATCAGCAATTAAGTTTGGCTATACCACGCTGCTTCCCCTCTCCACAGCCGCAATTTGCAATTGAATTACCCTCTGAATATGAATCGACTGTTCCCAATTTAGAAACTTGGGGATGGGCTGCTGTGCCACAAGAACAGCAAAATTTATGGGCAGTTACGGAACAACATGCGCAGCAATTGTTGGATGATTTTGTGCATCAGCACATGCAAGATTATCAGCAACAGCGTGATTTTCCTGCACGGTCAGGCACAAGTCGGCTCTCTGCTTATTTAAATTGTGGGATTTTATCTATTCGGCAGTGTCTGGCTGCGGTTTTTGCTTCGTCGCAAGGTCATTTTCATCTGGAAAATATTGGGCAACAAACTTGGTTAGATGAATTACTTTGGCGTGAGTTTTATCAACATATTTTGTTTGATTATCCCAAAGTTTCCCAACGCCAACCTTTTAAAGACCAGACTGCACAAATTGTGTGGCGTAATGATCCAGCAGGTTTAGCGGCATGGCAACAAGGACAAACAGGTATCCCAATTGTAGATGCAGGAATGCGGCAACTCCTGCATACAGGCTGGATGCACAATCGGGTCAGAATGATTACTGCAATGTTTCTATGCAAGAATTTGTTGATTGACTGGCGCTTAGGCGAACAGTGGTTTATGCAGCATTTGATTGATGGTGATTTAGCTGCCAATAATGGTGGTTGGCAATGGTGCGCCTCGACAGGGACAGATGCTGTGCCCTATTTTCGGATTTTCAACCCTGTAAGCCAGTCCCAAAAGTTTGACCCACAGGGAGATTATATTCGCAGCTGGTTACCTGAACTGGCACATTTAGATGCCAAACACATTCACGAACCTTATGCGAAAAATCCAAATTTAAAACTGAATTATCCTCAGCCGATAGTAGATTTAAAACAGAGTCGTCTGCGCGCGATTGAGGCATTTAAACAGTTATAGGCGAAATGCAGATTGAATCAACACTCCCATCAGCTAAACTTTAGCCATGATGGGAGTTTTAAGAATTAAACCGACAGTTTAGGCCGCCTGTTCATCACGTTTAAAGACCAGTTCACCTTTTAATGAGCTGTCTGCATCGAAATAATAACCTTCACTATTGAATGCTTTTAAGTCTTCTGCGCGTTCTAATTTATTTTCAATCATAAAACGTGCCATCAAACCACGGGCTTTTTTGGCATAAAAACTAATGACTTTGTATTTGCCATTTTTCTGATCTAAAAATACTGGCTTAATAATTTCAGCCTGAATTTTTGTTTCCTGAACGGCTTTATAGTATTCATCTGAAGCCAAATTCACCAATAGATCAGACTGACTTTGCGTTAAATCTTGATTAATCAAATTGGTGATAATCTCACCCCAGAAATGATATAGATTTTCACCACGTGCATTATGCAATTTAGTGCCCATTTCCAAGCGGTACGGCATCATTAAATCTAAAGGACGCAATAAACCATATAGCCCCGAAAGCATACGCAAATGTTGTTGGGCAAACTCAATATCTGCAGGAGACAGACTATAGGCATCTAAACCTGTATACACATCCCCTTTAAAGGCAAACATGGCTTGACGCGCATTGGCAAGATCAAATTCTGCTTGCCAGTCACGAAAACGCTCAACATTCAAAGTGGCAATTTTTTCACTCACGCTCATTAAACTGGCAATTTCAGTCGCTGATAGTTTACGTGCCACATCAATTAATTCTTGTGAATGTTCAAGTAATCTAGGTTGAGTATATACATCGCTAGGTAATGCAGTTTCGTAATCTAAAGTCTTGGCTGGAGAAATTAAAGCGAGCATAAACCACCTAAATAAAAAATACAGAGCTCACTATAGCAGCAGCACAAGGCAAACTCCAATGTGTGTTTTTGCTTAACTGCATCGGAAAAAGTTTTCTTAAAAATATTTTTTAAGTCGCTGTAACTTAGGCGATGTTTAATTTTATTATTCTCTGGGCAATAAAAAACCCACTTAACTCTCCCAAATTAAGCGGGTTAAAATCAGGTTGTTATGTTGTATTTTTCTTGCTGCTCAATATACGGTTAGGATGTGTCAATTAGATGACATATCATTTAAAAAATGAATAATTTTGATTTATAAATCAAGTATAAATTTTAAATGACTCATTTGCATCTACATTGTTTTAACCTTTCCATTCAAACTCGCTAAATGAATGATCTTCTTTCAGGGTGTTTTCTACTGCTTGCGCCAATTGATTTAGCAAGCTTTGCTCAGTAATACGCTCTAGCCAGTCTTGCTCTTCATTTGGGTATGAGGTAATTACACAAACCAAATGCCCATCTTCATCACGGCTTTGACAGTTTACTGCCAATGGTAAAGCGTATTCATCTACACTCACTGCCACCTGCGCACCGCTTTGTGGCAAAGTCTGAAAACCATATTGGGATAAATTCTGTGAAAGTAAATTTGCAACATAATTCTGTGCCAAGGTGCAATCTTGTAACTCTTGTTTATTTTCACAATTCGCCATAAATTTTAATTTGCGCATGCTCAGACCCAAAGGCTTTTTTCTTGTATGGGTTTAGCATAAGCAATAAAACGCAAACAGCCAAGCAAAAGCTTGGCTGTTTCAGCATAAAGTATAGGGTTTGTGATGCTTCATCTCATCCCCTATATCACTTTGGCTTATTCTGTTACTTGAATATTTAAACCCGCCACGCCAGCAAGTTCAGTAAAGGTTGGGAAACTGGTCGCAACAGTTTCTGTACCGACAATTTTAATTTCACCTGAGGTACGCAAACCTGCCATAGAGAAACTCATGGCAATACGGTGGTCATGATGTGATTCAATTTCACCGCCAGTAAATACTGGTGACCAGTCGCCTGCTTTACCTTTACCCTGAATGATAATGCCATCTTCAGTTGGTGTGCAGTCAATACCCATAGTTTTTAAACCATCTGCCATAACTTGAATACGGTCAGATTCTTTCACGCGCAATTCTGCAGCACCTGTCAGTACAGTTTCACCTTCGGCACATGCTGCTGCAATGAACAATGCTGGAAATTCATCAATTGCTAAAGGGACTTGATCTTCAGGAACATGAATACCTTTTAAAGTACGTGAACCACGAATACGAATATCTGCAATAGGTTCACCGCCTGCAATGCGCTCATTTTCTACACTTAAGTCCGCACCCATTTGTTTCAGAATTTCAATTACACCAGTACGGGTTGGGTTAATCCCCACCGCTTCCAAGGTGACATCTGAATTTTCTGTAATGGCAGCACCCACCATAAAGAACGCAGCAGAGGAAATATCGGATGGTACTTGAATATTAGTGCCAACTAATTTACCGCCACCTTGCAATGAAATACGGTTGCCTTCTGTTTTCACTTCATAGCCAAATGCACGCAACATACGCTCTGTATGGTCACGGGTTGGTTCAGGTTCAGTCACTGACGTTTCGCCTTCTGCCCAAAGTCCTGCCAGTAAAATACCTGACTTCACTTGCGCAGATGCCATTGGCAAGTCATATTGAATGCCTTTCAGTGCTTGCGCACCTGTAATAGATACAGGCGGTGTTCCACGTTCACCCGTCGTTTGAATTTGAGCACCCATTTCACGTAATGGTTTTGCAATACGTTCCATTGGTCGCTTGGTCAATGACGCATCACCAGTCATAACAGAGTCAAACTGCTGCGCAGATAACATACCTGCTAACAAGCGCATTGAGGTGCCTGAGTTGCCCATATAAATTGCGCCTGCAGGTGCTTTTAAACCTTGCATGCCCACCCCATGAATAGTGACTTCACCATTTTTAGGGCCTTCAATGCTTACACCCATATCACGGAATGCTTGCAAAGTCGCTAAAGCATCTTCACCTTCAAGGAAACCTGTCACATGCGTAGTGCCTTCAGCAATGGCACCAAACATAATTGAACGATGTGACACAGATTTGTCACCCGGTACGGTAAATTTACCTTGGAAAGTCTTAGCACCCGGCAAAATCGTAAATTGTTGTGTCACGTTATTGTTCTCCATAAAAGGTTTCTTGGCGAGCATGTAGTTAAAATGCTGTCGTGCCGCTTGCGCATGTCCTAGCAAGCCCATTAAAGCATGCGAGTCTTCTTGTTCAATCAATTGGCGAATAATCTCAAGTTGACTTTCAAAGCCATCCACCGCTTTTAACAGTGCAGTTTTATTGGCAAAGAAAATGTCATGCCACATTTGCGGATCACTGGCAGCAATACGAGAGAAGTCACGAAAGCCTCCCGCAGCATAACGGAAAATGTCTAAATTATCTTCCCGATTTGCCAATTGTTCGACCAAATTAAAGGCCATTAAATGGGGAAGATGACTGGTATATGCCAAGACTTCATCGTGCTTTTCCACATCCATGCAAATGACTTCAGCTTTGGCGCTTTCCCACATTTGAATCAGTTTGCTGACTGCCCATGACGCACTACTAGGTAAAGGAGTCAAAATCACTTTGTGGTTGGCAAATAGATCAACCTTACCTGCATGCACACCTGTATGTTCTGCCCCTGCTATTGGATGACCAGGGACAAAACCTTCAGGTAAGTTATCACCGAATACGGCTTTGGCTGCAGCCACTACACTACCTTTGGTGCTACCAACATCGGTCAGAATCACGTGATCTGCCAAATAAGGCTGAATCTGTCGTAAGACTTTTTCTGTCGCTTGTACAGGCAATGCCAACACCACCAAATCTGCACCCTGTACGGCCTCTACAGGATTATTAAAACCTTGTTCAATCAACCCTAATTCTAAAGCATCCTGTAAGGTCTTTTCAGAGCGGGTCGAAGCAACAATATGCTGAGTTAAATTTTCTGCCAGCATTACACGTGCCAAACTCGAGCCAATAAGCCCGAGTCCGATAAATGCAACTTTTTCAAACAATGGTTGCGCCATGTTTTATGCCTTTGCTTCCTTGCCCAATACTTTTGCTAATGCACGTAGGAACTTGGCATTTTCTGCTTCTGTACCAATTGAAACACGTAAATGCGTTGTAATACCTACAGGACGAACAATCACGCCTTCTTTCAATAAAGCATTAAATGTTTGACCTGGATCAGCCTCTACATCAACCAAAATAAAGTTAGCACGTGAAGGCACATAATTTAAGCCCAATGCTTTAAAGCCTGCTTCTAATTGCGCCATACCAGCTTTATTGCTAATACGAGATTTTTCAATAAAATCTTCATCTTGTAATGCAGCAACTGCGGCCACCATTGCCAAATGGTTAACGTTAAATGGCTGACGAATACGGTTTAAATAGTCAGTCACTTCTGCCGATGCCAATGCAAAACCAACACGCAATGCAGCCAAACCATAACATTTAGATAAGGTGCGGCTCACGATAAGGTTCGGATATTGCTCAAGGAATTTCAGGCTGTTGAAGTTTTCTGGGAAATATTCCACATAGGCTTCATCAAGTACCACAATCACCCGTGCAGGAACTTTTTGCATAAAGGCTTCAAATTCAGCCTCTTCAAACCAAGTACCTGTTGGATTATTTGGGTTCGCAATAAAAATTAATTTAGTGTTGTCTTGAATTGCTGCAGCCATTGCATCTAAGTCATGTGAAAAACCTTTGGCAGGTACTTCAATGGCTTGTGCATTAATTGCTTGCGTTACCAAGGCATAGACTGCAAAAGCATGCTGACTATACAAAACTGAATCTTTGTCTGAAACGAATGCACGAGCAAACATTTCAAGCAAGTCATTTGAACCATTACCTAAAGTAATTCGGTCATGTGCAAAACCAAACTGTTTTTGAATTTGGTCTTTTAAAATAAAACCACCACCATCTGGATAGCGACCAATTTCTGCAATTTCAGCCGCTACAGCTTCTTTAACTTTGTCTGAACAGCCCAATGGGTTTTCATTAGATGCAAGTTTGACGATATCTGTAATCCCTAGCTCACGCTCAAGTTCACTGATTGGTTTACCTGGTTGATAAGGCTTTAACTTCGAGATACCTTCATTGGCTGGGACAAACGACATTTTACACTTCCAGTAGACTAGGTGATGGACGTGGTGCGCATCATGGAATGCACACCAACAAATTAAATACGGTTATAGCACTGCAGCAGGATATGAACCCAAGACACGAATTTCTTTGACCAATGGGCGAATTTCTTCAATCGCTGCACGTACATTGTCTTGCTCGACATGCCCTTCTAAATCAATAAAGAACACATACGACCATTTTTCAGGTAAAGCAGGACGGGTTTCAATACTGGTCAGACTAATATTGTGCTTCGCAAATGGTGCAAGAATTTCAAGCAAGGCACCTGCACGGTCATGTGCAGACACTAACAATGAAGTTTTATCATTGCCACTTTGTGGAACTTTCTCACGACCAATCACCAAGAAACGTGTGGTATTTTCTGGGTTATCTTCAATATTACTATGCAAAGTTTCGAGTTCGTAAATGCTAGCTGCAATTTCAGAAGCAATAGCAGCAGAATGCCATTCATTGCGAATACGGCGTGCTGCTTCTGCATTTGAGCTAAGTGCTACACGTTCAACGCCCGGATAATGCACATCTAACCACTTACGGCATTGAGCTAAAGTTTGCTGATGTGCATAAATTTGTTTAATGCTGTCTTTACGGGTGTTTTCAGACACAAGGAATTGGTGATGAATACGCAACTCCACCTCACCAATGACATTTAAGGGTGAAGATTTAAAACAATCTAGCGTGTGGTTTACCACACCTTCAGATGAGTTTTCGACAGGTACTAAGCCATAGTGTGCACTGCCTGCTTCCACTTCACGGAATACTTCATCAATGGTAGGCAGCGGACGCACAATTGCATCCTGACCAAAATGTTTAAGTACGGCAGAATGTGTATAAGTGCCAATTGGACCCAAGAACGCAATACTTTGTGGCGCTTCTAGCGCCAAACATGCCGACATAATTTCACGGAATAAACGTGCCATGGTCACATCAGACAACGGCCCTTCGTTGCGTTCCATAACATTACGTAAAACTTGTGCTTCACGTTCAGGACGGTAAAACAACGGATTCTCTTCTGCTGCAAATTTTGCTTTCGCCACCGCCTCTGCAAGTCGTGCCCGACGGTTAATCAGCTGTTGAATCTGTTGGTCTACAGAGTCAATATCTTCACGGATTTTAGCGAGATCAAGAGAAGTCGTTGTGTTCTGATCGTCTTGGATCATTGTTATGTCGCCCTTCATAAACATTTTGCAAATAGTATAACAATAGTTAGCTTTCAAATGTTGCGCAATACAACTTTCAGTGTTTCAGATTTAAAAACATACAGTTGATCAAAGCATCACCAATCTCTTAAATACATGATGAATATAAGCGATAACTGACTTGGTTATTTGCCCGATTATTTTAACCTGCTCCAAACTTAGTTTGAGTGTAAATAGCAATCAGCTGATTGCTTTTAAGTCTGAATATAAAAAGAGCCAGCACAGGGCTGACTCTCCGTTTAAATTTTGCTGCTTGATATCAAAAATAGATGTATCTATTTAACGTCCTAATAAACTACGTGCCACAATTTCTTTCATAATTTCATTTGTTCCGCCGTAAATCCGCTGGATACGCGCATCCACAAAGAAACGTGAAATCGGATACTCAGTCATATAGCCATAGCCACCGAACAGTTGTAATAATTGATCGGCTATTTTCATTTGCATGTCTGTTGAAAAGCTTTTGAGCGCAGCTGCGGTTTCTACATCGAGTTTGCCTTGCATATACAATTCGACGTTTTGATTATAAAAAGCAGCTGTTGCCAATTCATCAATTTTGGCCTGCGCCAATACAAAGCGAGAGTTCTGGAACTGTCCAATCGCTTGTCCAAAAGCCTGACGCTCTTGCACATATTGTGTGGTTACATCAATCGAGCCGCGAATTGCGCCTAATGCTGTCGCTGCAATAGCAGTACGCTCACGTGGCAATTCCTGCATTAAATAGGCAAAACCTTGCCCTGCCTGACCCAACAATTGATTTTTTGGCACTTTAACATTGTCAAAAAATAGCTCTGACGTGTCTTGTGAATGCAAACCAATTTTTTCCAGATTGGTTCCTTTTTTAAAGCCATCTAAATGCGTATCGACCAACATCAGCGATACACCTTTGGCACGTGCTTGTGGATCAGTTTTTACAGCGAGAACCACTAAGTCTGCATGCTGACCATTAGAAATAAATGTCTTGGAGCCATTTAAAACATAATACTCATCTTGCAAAATGGCATTGGTACGCATGGCCTGTAAGTCAGAACCTGCACCTGGTTCAGTCATACCAATTGCGCCAACCACCTCACCCGACACCATGCGTGGCAACCAGTATTGTTTTTGCTCTTCTGTACCAATATGCAAAATATACGGCGCAGCAATTTCAGAGTGACAAGAAATACCTGTAGACAGTGCGCTATAGCCTGCACGTGCTGATTCTTCGACTAACATTAAAGAATAATGTGTCGGCACGCCATAACCGCCATATTCTTCTGGCACATCAATACATAAAAAACCATTTTCACCGAGCAAATTCCAGACACTGCGCGGCATGATGCCTTCGCGTTCCCACGTTGCATAATGCGGTGCAATATGTTCCTGCATAAAACGGCGAAAGTTATCTCTAAATAATTCTAAATCTGCATCATAAGCCAGCATATAACATCCTTGGTTTTTCAATTGTTGTTTTCAATCCATCCCATGCTATGCATTTTTAACCTAGCTGTCATGCATTATTGTGCGCACTTATATTACTTTGCAGTCAAACTTTAATGCACAGCGCAAATGCTCACTTAAACTTATAGCCAACGCTGTGAATAATGCTGCAAACTGTTGCCGAAGTTTATACACTAAGGTCATTGTGAAATTTCAAATGAAAGACGTATGAACCCGCTTATGCTAAATACAAACCCAAATAAAAGAAATATTTATAAAGATGCAGAACATCCTTTTGCACAATTTATCCGTATTATTGGCAAAGGCAAAACAGGCGCACGTTCACTAACCTATGATGAAGCCTATCAAGCCTTTGGCATGATTTTGCGCAATGAAGTGCTCGATGTGCAATTGGGAGCTTTTTTAATGCTGCTGCGTGTAAAAGAAGAATCGGTAGATGAATTGGCAGGCTTTGTCCAAGCGACTCGTGATCAGTTGCAATTTAAACCACTACACGTCGATTTAGATTGGTCTTCTTATGCAGGTAAACGCAAACATTATCCGTGGTTTTTATTGGCGGCACTGACTTTGGCAAAGCATGGCTATAAAGTAGTCATGCATGGCGCTTCTGGGCACACCATTAACCGCTTATATACCGAACAAGCACTGCAATATTTAGGTTTCCCCATTTGCGAAAACGACCTACAAGTTGAGGAGCAATTGGCACAACGCAATTTTGCCTATTTGCCGCTACATGCCATTTCACCCATTTTGAGTGATCTTATCAACTTACGCAATGTCATGGGTTTGCGCTCGCCAATTCATACCCTTGCTCGGCTGATCAATCCATTTAATGCCAAAGCCACGATGCAGGCTATTTTCCATCCTGCTTACCGCAGTTCACATCAACAAGCGGCATTTCAGCTAGGTTATCAAAACAGTGCGGTCATTAAAGGTGAAGGTGGTGAATTTGAACGCAATCCAGATGCCAGAACTTTAATTTGTGGTATTAAGAATGGCACCTTATATGAGCACGAACTACCTAAATTGACCGATAGCCGCAGCCCTGTAGAAGAAGAACTAGATTTGGCTGTTTTGAAAGCGGTGTGGTTAGGTCAGCAACCGCATGAATATGGTGAAATTGCAGTGACTGAAACCATGGGCATTGCTTTATACACCATGGGCGTTTGTGACGATTATGATGCAGCAATGCAAACCGCACAGCAGCTTTGGCAAAATCGCCATCACTAAAACCCAAAACTTTGCTAAAAATACGGCAATAAAAAAGACACCTTCAGAGGTGTCTTTTTGCGCTTTCAATTCTAAATTAAAAGTTACATGGCGTGATTTAAACAAAACGAATAGGTTTAAATTCCTCATGCTTGTGATGATCGTCATCACATTGCTCGCCTTCTTCTTTAGTGCCACGGTCAATATAGCCACTGCGCTCGGTTTCAGGCAGGTTTTTCATTTCCCATGCATATACCGCTTGCATGCAAATTTCACGTTGCTCCTTGGTCAAAGCAACGCCATTTGGCCATTTACCAATTTCAACTGCCGTTTTTAAACGTCCAACAATTTCAGGATCGAGTACGGCAAGCATTTGTTCAATATTCATCATTCATCCTGCTGTTGCATTGATTCAAAATCTTGGTTCCATCCTAACTTGGTACGACATGCCATATAAAAGTCATAACCAGGTGGATGTAATAAATTCAATTTATAAGGATGTTTGCGGATATGCAAACTATCTCCAACATTTAATGAAACACTATGTTGACCATCGGCACTGACCATTGGCAACACACGGTTTTCACGAATCTGGATTTTAATTTCACTGTGTCCGCCCACCACAATTGGACGCGAAGACAACGTATGTGGATGCATAGGCACCAACGCAATTGCATCCATGCTTGGATGTACAATTGGCCCACCACCCGACAAAGCATAAGCGGTTGAACCTGTAGGGGTTGAAACAATTAGACCATCACTATGCTGACGGTAGACATACTGCCCATCAATGTTCAGCTCAAAGTCAATCATGTGCACAGACTTGCCCGAATGCAGCACCACATCATTTAAAGCAATCGCTTCATAAATGATTTCGCCTTTAGAGCGCACTTCCATTTCCAGTAAAAAACGACGGTCTGACTGGAAATGCCCCTGTAACACCTGATCTAATTTAAAAATAACTTCAGTCGGTTTAATATCGGTCAAGAAACCTAAACGACCACGGTTCACCCCAATCACAGGCGTATTGTATTTGACCAGTGCCCGTGCTGCATGCAGTAATGAACCATCGCCACCCACCACAATCACCAAATCAACCACTTCCCCCAATAAAGCACGGCTAACGGTTTGTGTGTTGGCATAAGGCACAAGTTCAGCAGTTTCAGAATCAAAAACGGGATGCAAGCCCAAGCCTAAAATATGATCATGGATCAGACATAAAGTTTCTACGACAGAATATTTGTCTGGACGACCAATCAGTCCAATGTTCCGAAAGTTCTTATGTGAGAGTTGCACCTGCGATATCGCTCCGCTACGATTCGATGCCTATAATAGCACTAACCCGATTGATTTAAAAAAACTTTAAAACTACATTTTACGGCCTATTTTATGACGTAATTTTCTGTTCAGTCACAGATTAATTATTGCAAATTCAGTAAAAGCTTCGCATGATTAGCAAAATTTATCAGGATCTTATCGCGATTTATGAAGTCTGAGCGTGGCATAGGCATAATTGCATTACTGTTTTGCATTATCGTTATTGGTGGGTTTATTGCATTTAGTATCTACTTGATTCGTCTAGATAATATTGTCAGAGACAAATTCGAGGGACAACGATGGGATATTCCAGCCAAGGTATTTGCACGCCCATTAGAAGTGTATAGCAATGCACCTGTGAGTCAGACTGACTTTACGCAAGAACTAAAACTGCTGGGTTATAAAAATACGGATAATTACGCCAAAACAGGCAGTTATGTCACAGATGGCAATACCTTATTTGTGCATACCCGTGGTTTTGACTTTGGCGATAGTGTCGAACCTGAACAAGTACTAAAAGTAAGTTTTGCCAATAACCAAATTAGCGAAGTGAGTGCCACCAAACCGTCTAATACAGGTATTGCACGCTTAGAACCTATGCTGATTGGCGGGATTTATCCGCAGCACAATGAAGACCGTGTCCTGATTAAACTCAATAAAGTACCAAAACCTTTAATTGAAGCGTTAATTGCCACTGAAGATCGTAATTTTTATCAACACCACGGGGTTTCAATTCGTGGTACTGCACGTGCCATTGTCAGCAACGTCACTGGCGGAAAGCGTCAGGGTGGTTCTACACTCACCCAACAGTTGGTGAAAAACTTTTATTTAAGCCCAGAACGTACTTTAAAACGTAAAGCCAATGAAGCACTTATGGCTATGCTTATTGAGCTGCATTACAACAAAGATGAAATTTTAGAAGCCTATTTAAATGAAGTAAATTTAGGCCAAAATGGTAACTATTCAATCAATGGTTATGGCTTGGCTTCGCAATTCTATTTTGGGATGCCATTACGTGAACTGAATATTTCACAACAAGCTTTTTTGGTCGGTTTGGTACAAGGCCCTTCTTTATATAATCCGTGGCGTAACCCAGAAGCTGCAAAAAAACGCCGTGACATTGTTTTAAATAATATGTTGGTGATGGGTTATTTAAACCAAGAACAATATGAAAAAGAAACTGCACGTCCATTAAATGTCATTGCAAAACCAACCTTAGGCCCTGCCCGCTTCCCAGACTTTTTGGATATTGTGCGTCGTCAATTGCGTACCGAATACCAAGAAGGTGACTTGACCAATCAAGGTTTGCGGATTTTTACCACGCTTGATCCAATTGCCCAAACCAATGTGCAAAGTGCGTTTAAAGCTTCGGTTGAGCGTTTAAGCAAAATCAATCCAAAACGATTAAAAGACCTACAAGGTGCGGTGCTGATTTCTCATCCTGAAAATGGTGAATTGGTGGCAGCTGTGGGTTCAACTCAAGATTTCACAGGCTTTAACCGTGCATTAGATGCCAAACGTCAGGTTGGTTCATTACTCAAACCTGTGATTTATTTGAGTGCTATTGAGTCCGGGCGTTATAACTGGGCCAGCCCTGTAGAAGACAGCCACATCAGTATCCCAATTGATGGTAAGTCTTGGACACCACGTAATTACAGTGGCAGTGATCATGGTATTGTGTCTATGTCTCAAGCGCTCTCTCAGTCTTATAACCTGTCTGCAGTGCGCTTGGGTCAAGAGTTTGGACTCTCTACTTTCCGCAATCACCTGATCAAATTTGGTGTACCGAGTGATGCAGTTCCACAATACCCATCTATTTTCTTGGGTGCGGTAGATTTATCACCTATGCAAGTCATGGATATATACGGCAACTTTGCCACAGGTGGCTTCAAATATCCGACCAAAGCCATTCGTTCAGTGGTCGATGCCAATGGGCGTTTATTAGATCGTTACGGCTTAACCGTACAACAAACCATTGACCCATCGGCAGCCTATATTTTGAATTATGGCTTACAGCAAGTCATGAGCTCAGGTACTGGTCGCTCGGCATATAACAGCTTATCCACCGATTTAAAATTGGCAGGCAAATCAGGCACCACCAATGATACCCGTGACTCATGGTTTGCAGGTTATTCTGGCAACTATTTAGCGGTGGTTTGGTTAGGTTTAGATGACAACAAAGTCACTGGATTAACAGGTTCATCGGGTGCACTGCCAGTGTGGGCCAATGTGATGCAGCAATTGCGTCAAAAGCCAGTTAATTTACGTCAAACCGAGCAAATTCAATGGCACTGGATTGACCGCAGTTCTGGGCATCTATCTGCACAAGGCTGTGAAGGTGCAATGTATATTCCTGTGAATCGTAACAATGTACCACGACAGGCAACAGCATGTGGTATGCCACATTATCAGGTCGAGCCTATTTACCAACCCGATACCGAAACTCACCAAGCTACACCTGAAACGGACGACAGTATCGAGAATTATATCCGTGAAACTGAATCTGAATTTGATGACAATGCTGAAGGACGTGTCATCTCTAGCGGTAGTTATATCAATTAACACTTGAGGATATAGGTCATTGGGTCTTATGAAATTACATTTTACAGGTAAAACTTTTTTCAGCGCACTGTTGCTCGGTTCACTGAGTTTAATTGTGGGCTGTCAAAGTCTGCCTGAATCAACTCCTGCTCAGCCAACACCAGAAAAACCTAAAACGGTGACGACACCCGAGGGTGTGGTCATTCGACCTTATGAACGTGAAGAAATTAAACGTCAATCTCTGCAAGTGGTGGTGCCACAACAGAAGGTACAACAAAAGTTAGAAGATGGTCGCAGTTTACCTGCTTTTAAAAAGTTAATGCAGCAAACCCAAACGGCGTATAAACAAGGGCAATTTAATCAGGCTGAAACTGCAGCCTTACAAGCACAGCGTCTTGCTCCACAAGCGGCTGAAACTTATTTATATTTGGCTTTAATCGCCAATCAAAAAAACCAACCCGCCAATGCCGAAGCGTTGGCACGTCGCGGTTTGACTTATGCACAAAGTGATGCCATGAAGCGCCAATTGTGGCTGGTGATTCAAAAAGCTGCACAAAAACAAAATAATGCGAAAAGCCTAGCGCAAGCCCAACAGGCTTTAAAGAATTTGTAATGACAAGTGCATGAGCAAAATTTAGAAAATCGCTGAGTTAGACCACATCAGCGATTTTTTTGTTTGGGAATCAAAAGATCAAATAAAACGCACGCCCGCAATACCATAGGCATGGTGTTGCTCTGCCACGGCGAGATCATCCTGCGTTAAGCCCCCCAAAGCAAACACGGGAATATCGACAAGTTCGGTAATCTGTTGGAATTTTTCCCACCCTAAAGCAGTTGCATCTGTATGGGTAGCCGTTGGTAGAACGGGGCTAAGTAAAATTGCTTCACAGCCAATCTGCTGTGCATGCTGTGCCGAAACAATATCATGGCACGCTGCAATATAGCGCAGACCAACTTTTAAATCGCCTTTTTGTAATTGCATCAGTTGAGATTGTTTAAGATGAATCGCAGCGACTGCTTGCTGCTGCATCGGATTAAGCTGCTTCCATAATTCCAAATTAATAATCACCTGCCCCAATTGTTCAACGCAGTATTGGATCAACTCCATTTTCTGCTCAGCTGTTGGCTCGACTCGCCAATACAGTAATTTTTCTTTTGGTAAGCTGCTTAAAAGGCTTAAATCTTCACTAATTTTAATAGCTTTTGGCCAAACTAGCCGCTGTAGAATTGCACGGTTGGCTTGAGGGAAATTCAAATCTAATAACTGTGAGCGGCTAAACCAAGCCCAAGGCACTTGAATATCCTTTAATAAAGCAGTGGGTACTGCAGCATGAAAGATGTGTAAATTGACAATCACATCGTCATATTCATGGCAAATCACATCAAAGTCATGCCAATGCTGAAGTCCAATGCCTACTTCTTCAAATACCTCACGACGGCAAGCCGCTACAGGGCTTTCACCTGCTTCCACTTTACCACCTGGAAATTCATGCTTATTGCCTTGATGCTGTTTGGCTTCCCGCCATCCAACCAAAACTTTATTTTGGTGAAAAAGTAAGGCTATTGCCACATGAATAGTTGGCTTGAACATGAATCTCATTCCTTCTGTAATGCAGCATATTTCGGTAGGCATTACCGATTTTATAAATTCTACAATAATTCGTTGACAGGTTTACATGATAATGATTATCATTTAAAACAATTCTTACACACCACGGAGTATAACAATGAATGCCCCATTTCGCTTTTTTTCAGGTCATTCCGACACTCAGCATGCCTTACCTATGTTACATTCAAATAACTTATTTGCGCTAGGACGTGAAATTCGTATTCTGCATGCGGGCGAAGAGTATCGTTTGCGTTTAACCCGCAACAATCGCCTTATTCTCACAAAATAACAAAAATAACTAATACAACAATAAACGTGGGAACAGCAGTATGAATCAGCGCATACTGCTTTTTTGCGCTGAAGGATTTATTTTTTAGATCAATTTTAAAAACTAACGAGGCCTTTTAATTATTTTTAGGCAGTACAATTCGCACTTGCAAACCACCTTGTTCGGCTCGTGCAAACTCAATTTTACCTGCATGTAATTCTATAATTTTTTTACAAATGGAAAGCCCCAAACCAGAACCTTGAGTTTTACTGCCCAAAGCCCGATAAAAGCGCTCCCCCAAACGTGCCAAGACTTCATTGGTTACGGTTTGCCCATTATCGGCTATGCAAATTTCCTGCGTAAATTCATGGGTTTTGGTCTTTATCCAAATCGTCCCTTGTGGCGCAGCATAGCGCACTGCATTATCAACCAAGTTACGTAAGCAGCTAAATAATAATTCTGCATTGCCCAGTACCTGTATGGGCTGTATATCCAACTGAACATGCATATTTTTTTCCTGAATGAACGGCGCCAGGCTTTGTAGAACCTCATCCATGAGGGTTTGGACAGATACCGCACTTTTGTTTAAGGACTGTTCATCTGTCGGGTCTAAACGTGCCAGTAACAGCAAATTTTCCAACACTTGTGTACCACGGCTAACATCACGCTGAATTTGCTCTAGATCTAGTGCAAGCTCAGGTTGCTGTTGATATTTACGCTTCAATACCTGTAAACGCATTTGAATGGCAGATAAGGGGGAACGTAATTCATGCGACGCATCTGCCGTAAAACGCTGTTCTGCAATTAAAGATTGTTCCACACGTGATAGTAATTTATTCAGTTGCTGCACCATCGGTTGCAGTTCTTTCAATTCGGGTTGGCTAGGCACAATGGCACTTAAATCGTGCTGATTTTTAGCTGCAATTTGTTGAGATAATTGCTGAATCCGCTTAAATTGGCGACCAATCATAAAATGTACAATTGCCCATTGCAGTAACCATAACACCAATAAAATGGCGGCATAACCCAAACTAGTAGCAGCAATTTCCTTGAAGCGATACTTTAGCGGCTGCGTAACAATTACCTGTAAGCCATCTTCTTGCGCAATATAGCTTCGCCAAATTTGAGCATCGTGCCAATGAAATGAAAAACTATCTGTCGAAGTTTGAACTAGCTGAGGCAAGTTAAGCTGAGAAAGGTCATCTTCATCTTCTGATGTCGTCAGAATCAGATCATCCAAAGTTAATTGATAGCCAATATGAAATTGTTCGCTTAATTCATCAACTTGATTACCTGCATGATCACGCAAGTCTGCCCGCAGCAGCATATCGGCAATTTCATCCATAATTTCATCATGCACTTGCATGGTCTGATAACTTGCAACTGCCAACAGTAAAATTAAGGCAAGGCTTCCCGCCAAGACTGAACTCAGTACTGAACTTTTGACCAGTTTTGACTGTAAAGAAACCGTATGTTGTGACATGCTTAATCAGCTTTAGGTTGTATCTTGCTGCATACGATAGCCTAAACCACGTATGGTTTTAATACGAGTACTGCCAATTTTTTTACGTAACTGATAAATAAAAACCTCAATCGCATTACTTTCAATTTCATCGCCCCATGCATATAAAGATTCTTCTAACTGCTCGCGAGTCACTACATGCTGCGGGTTTTGCATCAGTTTATGTAAAATCTGAAACTCTTTGGCAGTTAAATTCACTGGCTGATCATCTACTTTCACCTGTTTGCTTTGTGTGTCTAGAACCAAATTAGCAAAAACCAAATCATGGCTTGGATGGCTTTGTGCATTGCGTAACTGACTGCGCACCCGAGCCGATAACTCTTCTAAACTGAATGGCTTGACCAAATAATCATTGGCACCCAAATCAAGTCCTTGCACCCGATCTTGAATGCTATCTCGTGCGGTGATGAAAATGACTGGAGTATCTTGTTGCTGTTGTCTTAAGGCTTGCAGAATTTCATCGCCACTGTGTTTAGGCAAACCACGATCTAGCAACACACAATCATATTGATGCTGCTGAATGGCTAAAATAGCATGATCACCACGCTCGACCCAATCGACGTTATAGCCATCCATTTCTAACCAAGTTTTAATACTTTCTGCTTGAGATACATCATCTTCAGCCAAGAGTAATCGCATGCCATCCTGTTCCTTAAAATGTATCAAACATACTCAAGGACTAATTCGCACTCTGTTAATGTCTTGTTGCCAAGCGTGTAACTAGAGCCTGAGTCGGTCAGTTCCGACTTGTAGCGGTCAGTCCGTTCTTGCAATATACGCTTTACAGTTTTATAAGGCGTATAACGACTTATCTCATTGTCGTTTAATCTTGCAAGCACGTTTCTCGCAGCATTCCAATCAGCTTGCACAACTTCCCCATTGAAACGGTGAAAACGATCTCCCTTACGTGTACCTATTAAAAGGCCATGCAAGAAAGAATCACTTTGCGAAGTATATGCAGAATTGACTAGATGCACCGTAGAACCTCTACGGTGAGATATAGAAGTTAGGGCATTAGCTAACAAACCTTTAGCCCATGTATTTAAGCGTCTATTGGTGTTTTTGCCATAGTTGCGTTTACTTTGAATTGGGGATGTTAAATCTTCCGCAACAATCACTTTGGCTTTATCAACCAACTTGTGAGTTGCTGTAAATATTAATGTTTTGAGCTTTGCTTTTTGAGTATCTTGTCGCTTATCTAGTTTTTTTCGACCTAGATTATTTAACTTAATTTTCTGTTTCTTGTGTGGTTTAGCTTTAGCAATCGCTCTGAGCTTGTTTCTGTGCTTGTACTTTTGATTTAAATAATCTGATTCACTTGAGATCAGCTTGCCTAGACCACTCCCATATACATCGCCATCAGAGTCCACAAAGGCTTCTGAGTACCCTTTATCAACACCTACTGTTTCCTGACCACAATCTTGTGTTTCAACTGCATCATAGGTTGAATGAACTTCAATATTGCCATTTTTTAGAATAATTCTTAATGTGCCTTGCGGTGCAAAATCAACAGTCGTATTTAATGGGATTTTAATGGTTTGTCGAGGGATTAGGCTTGGTACTTTAAGCCAACATTGACCATTTAACTCAAAAGTTTTACACATATCCGCACGAACAATAATTTGATTATGTGTGTGATTAACACCATGCTTAAAGTGATTACGCATTTGACGATGGAGGAAATTATCAGTCATCCATTCATCTTTTTTAAGCAAGGTGTATAGTCTTTTTTGTTCATTATTACAGGAGGTGCGTTTTCGGATCGCCTGCTTTACTTTGTCTTTTGATGCTTCTCGATAGGCTTTAATATCACCTATGCAATCACGTAGCGTTTCTTTCCACGCATTTGCAGAAACACCAAAGTCACGACTTTCTTTCATCCACGCATCACGAATAGCTCTGTCACTGATATTCAAACCTGAAATAGCACCATATTTAGCCCACACCTCGCTACGAATACGACCAAGTAAAACAGCTTGTTTCTCAAGCTGTTTGTACTTTTGCACATTCAAGTTTTTACAGTGATGAATGCGTGTTAATTTCACAAAGTCATGCCTAGGTTAAGGGATTGGATAATCAATAGATATGGATGCTAATATACCAAGACACTCACCTAAAATACAAAAGATAATCATTTAAATCTCTAATAAATACCCACCTTGCCACTACTGAATCGACATAGACAAAATGAGAACTTATGCAAATATTTGTCTATATTTTTAGTTATAGTTAATTACTCTGTTCATTATTAAAATCATTCGTGCTTGGAATAAGCCTTAAATTAATAAAACCACATACACCTTATGGCGTATGTGGTTTTTTAGTGAGATCAAGACGATGTAAAATGAATCTTGTCTTTACACTGCACAAACTTAGTAGCGCACCTGATCTACATCAATTTCAACACGTTTTGCAGGTTTGTGGTCTACATCCACTTCACCAATTAAAGTTACAGGCGTTTTGGCAGAAACTGCTTTGCCATTCCATAAATCATCATCAATATCAACAGTGATGGTGCCCGTGCTATCACGGAACTGATATTTTTCATCACCAATGGCTTTAACGACATAGCCTTTTAACTGCACTTTGCTGTCATCTTTTAAGCTTAGGGCTTGTTTCACCGTCACATTTTTATGCAGTGCTTGGGTGTTAATAGTGTCATCTGCCATCGTAACTGATGCTGCTGCCATTAAACCCGCCATCAATACTGCTTTCATTGTAAATTTCATTGCTTCACCTTTTTTGTGTGGCTCATTTCGTTAAATGTATTAAAACAAAGTAAGATGAGCTGAATCTTAAGATTGCATCATTTTTTTAATTTAATGGCACCACACGCAATACTTCTTCTAATGTAGTCACGCCTTCCAAAACTTTTCGTGCGCCTGCAATACGCAAGGGTTCAATCCCCTCTTTTTTAGCTTGCTGACGCAATTCATTTAAATTGGCATTAGCGCTGATCAATTGTTTGGTATCCAAACTTAAAGGCATAAATTCGTAAATTCCGACTCGACCTTTATAGCCAGTTTGACGACATTCATCACATCCAACCGGTTTAAATACCTGTGCTGGCATTTCCATAATGTAGTCAAAGGTCAAATGTTCCCAATCTTTTTCATTGATTGAGCCTTCCTGTTTACAGTGTGGGCATAGTTTACGCACCAAACGCTGCGCCAAGACTCCTAAAATTGTGGCGGCTGTTAAAAACGGTTGCACACCCAAATCATGCAAACGAGTCAAACTTGATGGTGCATCATTGGTATGTAGTGTAGATAAAACCAAGTGCCCTGTGAGCGCCGCTTGAATTGCCATGTTTGCCGTATCATGATCACGAATTTCCCCGACCATAATAATGTCTGGGTCTTGACGCATTAAGGCGCGTACCCCATCGGCAAAGCCAAGATCAATTGCGGTATTGACCTGCATTTGGTTAAAACTCGGTTCTAACATTTCAATTGGGTCTTCAATAGTACAGACATTGACTTCTTCTGTGGCCAATTGCTTCAGAGAAGAATACAAGGTGGTGGTTTTACCCGAACCTGTTGGGCCTGTCACTAAAATAATGCCATGACTATGTGCCGTCAGTGCATACCATTCGTTCAGTAAGCGACTGTCAAAACCGAGCTGCTGAAAGCTGCGCACCAGAACTTCAGGATCAAAAATACGCATGACCAGTTTTTCACCAAATGCCGTGGGTAAGGTCGATAAACGCAGTTCTGTTTCTTGTCCTTTAGGTGTTCGGGTTTTTAAGCGTCCATCTTGCGGCTTGCGTTTTTCAGCGACATTCATGCGACCTAAAATTTTAATTCGGGAAATTACTGCTGTGAGCGTATTGGCCGGCATGTTGTAGATGGTATGCAGCACCCCATCAATACGAAAACGCACTTTACCTGTGTCTTTACGTGGTTCTAGGTGTATATCACTTGCACCCTGCTCAAAGGCAAATTGCAGCACCCAATCCACCAATTTCACAATATGCTGATCATTGGCATCTGGGTTTTGGGTGTCGCCCAATTGCAATAATGCTTCGACCCCTTTATTTTCACGGTCATGCGCAGAAGATTTTTGCGAAGAATGAACAGCGCGACTGACTTGGTAATATTCAACCAAATAACGCTGCAGTTGATCTGGACTGAGCAAAACTCGCTGAATTTTTTTAGGCAATAAACTACGTTCTAAATTTGCGACCCATTCATTTTTATAAGGTTGGTCTGTCGCAATCAGCACCGCATCTGCGGTAATTTCAACGGCTAATATGCGATTACGCAATGCAAATTCTTGTGACATCACTGCCGTTAAAGCAGCAACATCGGCTTTTAGAGGATCAATAATATAAAATGGTAAGCCTGCTTTATCGGCCAGCCACTGGCATAAACGGTTGAGGGTAAGTGTCGTTTGGGGATGGCTTTGATCGACCAAATTAAAGTTTGCAATCCATTGCAGCGGATGCCATTTTAACTGGTCACGCTGACGATGCGTGGTTTGTACCAAAGCCTGATCGCGCTCGGTAATTTTGCCATCTTTGACTAATTGTTCTAAGCACCAAGTACTGTCTATCTCAAAATTAAAATTCATTGTTATTTGCCCCAAAATCTGGGTTTACTATAGCAGAGTTTACTTTCAGGACTGAATGTCTTCTTCAACTCATGTATGCCGTATTGTTTAATCTAGTCAGGAATTTACTGGAAAAATCGATTCTTAAATAGCGATAAGCGCATTTCAAATATATGATGTTTAAAATAGCGTATTGTATTTGGAATGTTGCAGTGGATTCACTTACACCACCCTCTTTAATCACAACCAATTTCCCCGAACTGCTCACCATTTTTGCAGCAGCGCTAGGCTGTGGTTTACTCATTGGTTTAGAGCGTGAGCGCAGCAAGAGAAATGGACAACATCATCACTTCGCGGGAGTGCGTACCTTCGGTATTTGCTCGCTGTTAGGTGCAATCTGCTTTTTATTTGGCACACCGCTCGCTATTGTGGGTGCACTGATTGTTGGTGGAATTGGTTTGTACTCCCTTAAAAACCAAACGGAAGATGACCCCGGTGCAACCACCGAATTGGCCTTTGTTATGACCTATTTTATAGGCGCATTGTGTTTGTGGAATATTCCACTTGCTGCGGGTTTGTCGGTTATTTTGACTGGCTTACTCATGACCAAACACACCATGCATGGTATTGTCAGCCAATGGATTACCGAAGCAGAACTGCGTGATGGCTTGTTCTTATTGGCCCTAGTGCTGATTGCTTTGCCATTGACTCCCAATACACCTTTATGGGGCAATGTCCTTAATCCTTATGTGATTTTAAAACTGCTGATTTTAATTTTAAGTGTGCAGGCGTTGGCACATATTGCTAAACGCTTACTTTCCAGCAGTAATGCGCTCATGCTTTCTGCCATTGCTTCAGGTTTTGTTTCCAGTACAGCAACCATTGCTAGTTTAGGCATGGAAGTGCGTGCAGGTCGTGGTGATGCACGTGCTAATGCTGGTGCAGCTCTGATGTCTTGTGTTGCAACACTTGCGCAAATGCTAATTATTGTGGCGGGAGTCAATTTGGCATGGTTTAAGCTGTTAATTCTGCCATGTTTAGCAGGAATATTGGTGCTCACTGTTGCAGGGGTATGGCTGCTCAAAAAGCATAAAAGCACCACAACAACAAAACCTGAAACCGACACACGTATGTTCAGCCTAAAAGAAGCTGCAATAATTGTAGCGACTTTAACAGCCATTCAAGCAATGGTTTACGGCTTAGAACAAACCTTGGGCGATGCAGGCTTAATCATTGGGACCTTACTCGCATCTTTATTTGAAGTTCATGCCGCCATTGCAACAGTGGTGATGCAAGGCCCACCTAGCCAGCAAACATTACTCTATGCCTTAATTTTAGGTGTGGTTGCGCATGCCATTGCCAAATGTGTGAATGCTGCGCTGATTGGTGGTTTGCGATTTGCCTTATATTTTGCCCCGACCCAAATTTTACACATGCTGGTTTTGGTCGGTATTTTATATATGTTGGTTTAATCCGTATGAAGTAAGACGATTTTGCAAATATAAACGCAGTTCAGATCAACTTTAAAACTCACATCAAAATCTGCAAAACGCATATTGTAAATTCGCTCAGGGTCATCCTGATATGCAGGTCGTGGGTCTAAAGCCAAGACCTGTTCCAGTTCCTGCACAATCTGCGGCTGCAACAAGCCTAAACTGAGCAACTCAGCTTTTTGTATTTCAGCAGTCTCCATCCACAATACTGTTTTTCGTATCGGCTCATCTTGCGCATAGCCACTTTGTGCATGAGGCACAGCATCTGAATATTGAATATAGGGCTTAATGTCTAAAATAGGCGTACCGTGGAGTAAATCTGCCCCTGTCACATAAATTCGGAGTGACTTACCCACTTTTTTGACCTGTTTAAATTGCACCACAGATAAACCAATGGGTGCAGGACGATACATACTGCGTGTCGCAAAGACACCTATTTTTTGATTACCGCCTAAACGTGGCGGGCGCACTTGGGCACGAAACTTATTGTTTTGCTGGGTTGATGCTGTTTGCTGATCTTCAATTTGATTTTTATTGTCATGAAACTGCCAAATTAACCATAAATGACTAAATGCTTCAATCCCTTCAAATGCCAGTGCATCATTATACGGCGCCTGCATTTCAATATAAGATTCGACCTGTACCAGATTCGGTTGACGAGGAATACCAAATTTTTCTCGGTAGGGAGAATGCATAAATCCGATTATTGGCATTTTTAGATCAGTCTTCATCACTTTTTCTGATAAGCTCAATTAAATATATTCAGTTTATAGAGAATGAATTTAGATTAGAATAGCAAGCTGTTCTAATTTGATAATTTATTGAGACCTTTAATGGCTGCTTTCAACGTCGAAAAGATTACTCACGTACACCACTGGAATGACACCCTATTCAGTTTTAAAACTACCCGTGACACGTCACTGCGTTTTAAAAACGGTCAATTTGTGATGATTGGTCTGGAAGTCAATGGCAAGCCCTTAATGCGCGCTTACTCAATTGCCAGTGCTAATTATGAAGAAGAACTAGAATTCTTCTCTATTAAAGTACCTGACGGCCCGCTTACTTCAATTTTACAAAAAGTGAAAGTTGGCGATGAGTTACTTGTTTCTAAAAAGCCAACAGGAACTTTGGTACTTGACGATTTAAATCCAGGTAAAAACTTATACTTGCTTTCATCTGGTACAGGTTTAGCACCGTTCTTAGCAACCATTCGTGACCCAGAAACGTATGAACGCTTTGAAAAAGTCATTGTCGTACACGGTACTCGTTTTATTTCTGAATTGGCATATCAAGACTTAATCTTAAATGAACTGCCAAATCATGAGTTTTTCCAAGAACTTGGTATTCGTGAAAAACTTGTGTATTACCCAACAGTGACCCGGGAAGAATATCCAAACCAAGGTCGTGTGACTACAGCAATCGAGTCTGGCGAAATATTTGAAAAAATTGGTTTACCACGTTTTAACCCTGAAACTGACCGTGCAATGTTATGCGGTAGCCCTGCTTTCTTAAAAGATGTTGCATCTTTGCTTGATCAGCACGGTTTAAAAGAATCACCACGTATGGGTGAACTAGGTGACTATGTGATTGAACGTGCTTTCGTTGAAAAATAATTGAATGTAGAAATAGTCTATTTAAATAAAAAACCGAGCATTGATGCTCGGTTTTATATTTAATATCAATTAGCGTACACTACGGCCTTCTTGGTTGGCACGCCCTTCACAGTGTGCACCACCGCCAATTACAAAACCACGCTCTGCTTGACATGAACCAATTACACGACCACTCGAATCATAAGTCGTAACTTTTGAAGCACAACCTGTCATTAAAATAGCCGCTGTTAATGCGATTAAACTAGAAATTTTCATTGGATTACCCCTCTTAAAAAATTAATCTTGTTGCAGCGAAATCTGCGTATTGGTCGGTACGGCAGGCAATAAACCCGTACGTTCATCTACTTTAGAATAGTTAATCCCTTGTAAATTGGCACCGCCATAACACACCGCTTTTGCCCCTAAAATAAAGCCCTGTGTCGCCACACATGAACCAATTACCTGCCCCGCAGTGTCATAAGTAACAACTTTAGAACTGCAACCAGCCAAAGCAACTAGGCTTGCTATAGAAATTAGTTTGATTAGTTTCATTAAACCCTCAATTCAAAAAAAATAATAAATATAATTTTTAAAATCATTTAAAATACATCAATTTATTTTTAATTTTAGATATATATTATTTTTTGTAAATAGCAATTCAGCATAACTTTCAAATATTTTTGACGTCAAATTCAACTTTCTCAACCATTAAAAAAACTCAGGAAAGTGTTTGACCTGAGTTTTCTAAATTAGATTTAAAATTTATTCTTTTATTCAGGCACATTCATCCGTCTCTCCGCCAAGGCTTGTTGAATCACATGATAACCTGCGGTTAAACCTAAACTGGCCATAATCACTGCTACCACAAGGTCAGGGATTAAACTGCCTGTGCCAAACACACCAATGGCCGCTAAAATCACTGCAAAATTACCAATCGCATCGTTTCGGCTACACAGCCAAACCGATTTCATATTTGAATCACCATCACGGAAGGTAAATAAAATATAAGCAGTAAATACATTGGCCAACAAAGCGATTGTGCCAATAACACCCATGGTCATGGCTTCAGGAGGAATGTCTTGCACATAGGCATATATCACCTTGCCCAACACAACAACACCGAACAAAGCCATAGTCATACCTTTCAGCAATGCCACTGTAGCACGCCAATATAAACTTGCGCTCAGCACTGCCAGTGAAATACCGTAATTCACAGCATCGCCGAAAAAGTCCAGCGAATCTGCCCATAAAGCAGATGAATGTGCATAAGCACCACCAATCAACTCCACCACAAACATGCTCAGGTTAATCACCAAAGCAATCCACAGTGCTGTTCTAAATTTACTGTTGGGTTTAATGGGTGCAGGTTCATGACTACAAGTACAGGCCATAGATACACCTTCTTTCAAAATACAACTGAGATGATGCTGCTGATTTAAAAAGACAAACTAGTCTTTATTTCATTTTAACAAATAAGATTATGCCTTGCTGATGATTGAGCAAAACTGTCATATTTAGCTACCCTGATCAATCTGCAGCATTTCTTTTTGAGTTCATCACTTATTTTTAAATTTTAATCCACAGCAAACCTATCTTTGATATCCAAATATTGATGGTCAACATGAGTTTTCTTCTGAATCCCGAGCTATTTACTAGGTTGAATCCTAAATTTAGATTCATACAATAAAGCCATATTTCTGCTATTGCTTTTTTGATCATGACCATTTCCCACGTCACCGAACTTCTTTCTCCTGCTGGCTCTTTAAAAAATATGCGCTATGCCTTCGCTTATGGGGCAGATGCTGTCTATGCAGGGCAGCCGCGTTACAGTTTACGCGTGCGCAACAATGAATTCGATCATGACAATTTAGCCATTGGCATTCAAGAAGCCCATGAATTAGGTAAAAAGTTTTATGTAGTGGTCAACATCCAGCCACACAATAGCAAACTGAAAAACTTTATTCGTGACCTAGCACCTGTGGTGGCGATGCAACCTGACGCCCTGATTATGTCTGACCCAGGTCTGATTATGATGGTGCGTGAAAACTTCCCTGACATGCCTGTGCATTTGTCGGTACAGGCCAATGCCGTGAACTGGGCCACGGTGAAATTTTGGCAGAATATGGGACTCACTCGTGTCATTCTTTCACGTGAGTTGTCGATTGATGAAATCGAAGAAATTAAAAACAACGTGCCTGGCATGGAAATTGAAGTATTTGTACATGGCGCATTGTGCATGGCCTATTCAGGTCGCTGCATGCTTTCAGGCTATATGAATAAACGTGATGCCAACCAAGGTGCATGCACCAATGCCTGCCGCTGGGAATACAAAATTCACGATGCTGTTGAAGATGAAACAGGCGACGTGATTCCTGTCAAAAATATTTCAGCAGAAGCCGATGCAGATGAACAGCACATGCAGGCGCAGCATCAATTCAACGAACCTGTACTGTTACAACGTAATGAAGAAGATATGTTTGCTGCCGAAGAAGATGAGCACGGCACTTACTTTATGAATTCTAAAGATTTACGTGCGGTACAACACGTAGATCGTTTAACTAAAATGGGTATCCACTCCCTTAAAATTGAAGGTCGTACCAAGTCTTATTTCTACTGTGCACGTACCGCACAAATTTACCGTAAAGCCATTGATGATGCGTTGGCAGGTAAACCATTTGACCCAGCGCTTATGACACAGTTAGAAGGTCTAGCCAACCGTGGTTATACCGAAGGTTTCTTGCGTCGCCATGTTCACAGCGAATACCAAAACTACGAAACAGGCTCATCTAGTTTTGATCATCAACAATTCTGTGGTGAAGTTTTAGAGCGCAATGGCGACTATATTAAAATTGATGTGAAAAACCGTTTTGTGGTGGGCGACTCGTTAGAATTGATGACACCACAGGGCAATATCTACTTCAACTTAACCGAAATTAAAGACAAAAAAGGTAATTTGATTGAAGATGCCAAAGGTTCAGGGCATATTGTAGAAATTCCTGTTCCTGCGGATGTTGATATGCGTTATGCCCTGCTCATTCGCAACCTGCCAAATTCGACTGCCGATATTTCTGCGTCTTCTTTGGCCTATCAAGCCTAAGTGGCAATGAACTAAGCGAGTTTCTGCAATGGCACTACTGATTACCGATCAATGCATCAATTGCGATATGTGTTTGCCAGAATGCCCGAATGAAGCGATTTATGAGGGTGAAAAGGTCTATGAAATTGATGTAGATCGTTGCACGGAATGTGTTGGATTTTACGACTATCAAACCTGTGTATCTGTCTGCCCAATTGAATGCATTATTCCGCATCCTGAGCATGTAGAAACCAAGGAGCAACTGCAAGAAAAGTTTAAGCAACTGAATCTGTTTGGACAAAATAATCCAAGTCATTAAAGCAAGCCTGGAACTATCTTCAGAAAGTCCAATCGTAACTTAGAAATAAAGCGGACTATTTAAGAAAAAAAGAACTGAGTTGTTAGCCGACTCAGTTCTTAAAACAAAAAATAGAATAAATAATCAATACTGTGCAGATACGCACTTTAGCGAATATAGCGCCTGAGTATTGGGGAACTCAGGCGCTATCCTTTTAGTTAGAGGGGTTCAGCACTTACTGACCTGAACGGATGATGTAATCGAATGCTGAAAGTGATGCTTTCGCGCCTTCACCAGTTGCAATAATGATTTGCTTGTACGGTACAGTTGTACAGTCACCCGCAGCAAACACACCTTTTACATTGGTTTCATTACGCTCATTAATTACAATCTCACCACGATTTGTTAGCTCTACTTTTGACTCTTTTAAGAAGTCCGTATTTGGCAATAAACCAATTTGTACGAAAATCCCTGCAAGTTCAACTGTATGCTCTTCATCTGTTGCGCGGTCTTTGTATTTCAATGCAGTGACCTGTGCACCATCACCAATCACTTCAGTCGATAACGCATTGGTAATCACGGTTGTATTTGGCATGCTGTTTAATTTGTTTTGCAAGACTTGGTCTGCACGTAATTTAGTATCGAACTCAACCAAAGTCACATGCTCTACAATTCCTGCAAGGTCAATCGCAGCTTCTACACCAGAGTTACCACCACCAATTACTGCAACACGTTTGCCTTTAAACAATGGGCCATCACAGTGCGGGCAATACGCTACACCACGAGTACGGTATTCTGCTTCACCCGGTACATTCATTTCTCTCCAACGTGCACCTGTAGATAAGATGACCGTTTTCGATTCAAGTACCGCACCATTTTCCAAAGTCACTTCAACCAAACCATTGGCTGTTTCGTCAGCACCTTTAATTGCAGATACTTTTTGTAGATTCATAATATCTACATCGTATTCACGCACGTGTGCTTCCATTTCTGCTGCAAATTTTGGACCTTGGGTTTTCTGGATTGAGGTAAAGTTCTCAATGTCCATCGTATCCATAACCTGACCGCCCATGCGCTCAGCCACAATACCGGTACGGATACCTTTACGTGCAGAGTAAATTGCAGAAGTATTACCTGCAGGGCCACCACCAATCACCAAGACATCAAACGCTTCTTTGGCATTCAATTTTGCAGCATCTTTGCTTGCAGAATCTGTATCCAATTTAGCCACAATCTCTTCAAGTGTCATACGACCTTGACCAATATGGTTGCCATCTTGGAATACCATTGGTACAGCCATAATTTTGCGTTGCTCAACTTCGTCTTGGAAGAAAGCACCATCAATCATGGTTGCAGTTGTACCTGGGTTGTAAATCGCAATCAGGTTCAACGCTTGCACCACGTCTGGACAGTTATGGCAGCTTAGCGATACAAACACATCAAAGTTAGATGTAAGATTTAATTCTTTGATTTGCGTTAAAACTTCATCCGATACTTTTGGTGCATAACCTGAAGTTTGCAATAAAGCCAAGATTAATGAAGTGAATTCATGTCCCATTGGCAAACCTGCGAAAAATACGCGCGGTTGCTCACCTACTTTTGCAATCCCAAAACTTGGTGCACGTGAATTTTGACCGTCAAAACGTGCAGTAACTTGAGGCGAAAGTGCCGCAATTTCTTCGACCAATTCTTTAATTTTGGCAGATTTATCTGAACCATCTAAAGTCGCCACAAGTTCAATCGGGCTTTCAAGACGTTCTAATAAAGTTTTAAGTTGTGCAGAAGTATTTTGATCTAACATGGCTAACGTCTCCAATGGAGTAAAATTATGTCGTTGAAGTTATCTTACGAAAATTTCATGTATAGGTGAAACGGTTTATTTTTATATTTATGATCGTTTTTTCAAATGGTTGCTCAATTTTACAAATACTGCATAAAATTTAGCGACACTCATTGAACACAGCAACTACACCTAAATCATTCATATTTCACAATAACATAATTTAGGTGTGACTGCTGAAGCGATTACTACGAAATCACGTTTTAATCCTACTTTATTCTAAACGCTGTTGAATACGGTAGATGCGCTGCTGCAAGTGCCATGATAAAAACCACAAAAATGCCGAAACAATTGCCATCATAACAATGAGCGCAAGACTAAGATAATGTGCCACTGTATTGAATTGTTCGGCTTGCTGCACTTGTTTACTTACACTTTGTGCCATAGGCGTTAGTGCTTTTCCATAAACCTGTTGCTGCATCGTCCATAACTGCTCAGGCTTAAAGCCATAATGTAAAAACTGAGGGTCTAGCTGTTCTGCTTTAACCAAATTCAGCACTTGTGGAATAGCTGCATCTTTATCTGCAGGATGATGCATCAGCGCAGTTTGTGCCAACAAATAGGCTTCCACTGGTGCAGCAAGGTCGGCCTCTTGTAAATAACGTGCCAGTTCGCTTTCCTGAATATTGCGCTCATAATGCACAATTTTGGCATACACATCCTGCGTATCATCTTGCAGATCATGCTGTACATAGCTCAAAGCCGACCATAACACAATAAAACTGATTAACCAGCCTACAAATTTCAGCACAAAAGACTGAAAGCGAATATAAAAAAAACGTATTTTTTTAAGCAAATAAATAAGGAAAAATGCGCCAATGAATGAGACCGATAATTTCAGTATCAGCCAGCCAAACCAAGACAACAAGCTAAAAAAATAATCAGGCTGCTGCCCTAAATTGGCTAATGTCGCATCCACACTTGCTGGCATGTGTAACTGCTGAACTTCAGTGCTTAAGCCAAAAAAACTGTAAATTACGTCTTGCTGAATAAAAAAGCCGATCACCGATGCTAGCAAAAGTGTCATAGACACTACTGCCAAAATACCCAGCTTTTTTTGGCGCTGCTGTAATGCCACAACACCTGTTTGCAACTGTTGTGGCTGGATGGCATATTCATCGAGTGGTGGCAAAATTAAACTCCTATTCAGCAATTTTCAGATTAAATTTACAATACCTGCCCATTAATGGCCTGAATGTTGACTGGAACTAATGACCAGTTGATTCAGATTATCCTGCAAAGCACGCAGACGTGTAGTTGCTTCAGCACGTTTTTGCATCCCCTCTTTTTGCACCTGAATCACATCATTAACCGTTTTAATGAGGGTATTTTGTACGTGTTCAAGGGTTTCAATATCAATCACCGAACGTTGATTGGCTTTGGCGGTATCTACAGAATTTTGATGTAATAAGTCTGCATTACGGCGTAGCAATTCATTGGTGGCATCATCAATACTGTTGGCCAACTGCACACTATTTTTCTGCTCGTTTAGAGAAATTGCTAAACTGATCTGGTTTTTCCACGCTGGTAAAGTAATGTTCTTAATCGCATAAAACTTATCGACCAACATTAAATTATTGGACTGAATAATCCGAATCATAGGTAAAGTTTGCATGGCAGATTGCTGCAACACTTGTAAATCACTGACCCGTTTTTCCAAATTATTGGCAAGATGATTCAGGTCATAAATTTTTTGCGTTGTGGTTTGGTCTTGGGGTTGTGCTGAAAATTCAGCGAGTTGCTGCTGAATTTCCTGCTGCTTTAGTTTGCCCGCTGCAATATAAACTCCTAGTTGCTTATATTCATCCTGCACACCCTGAAACATTTGATCAAGCGTGTTTACACGGGTTTTTAAACCATTTTGTGAGCTTTCAATTTCAGTGACTAAACTATCAATCTGCTCTTTGGTACTGTTAAAATTTTGATCAAAACTTTGCTTAGCGCCTTTGAGTTTATTGAATAAACCACCTAAGAAACCACTACTTTTTTGTGGATTTAAAATACTGTTGGTATTTAACTGCTGTGCAACCTGCACCACCTGATTCAGCTTCTGCCCAGTCACATCTAAATCTTTATTTTGTACTAAGCCTAAAAGCTCATCGGTATAAGCTGAGGTTTTACTGGCAATATTTTTTCCATATTCTGCAACTGCATGATGATTCAAATCACTCAACTCTTTACGCACAGCCAATACCTCTTGAAAATCTTCAGCCTGCAAACCAATTTCCTGCAAATTAAGTTGCTGAAACTGCTGTTCAGCCTGCGCATCACTCACTTGGACAGATAGCTGATGTTGCTCAGAAGTTGACATATTTTTACCTCTCTATAGTGCAAGACTGAACGCATTACGATTGCGCAGGCTTTTCTAAGGATTTTCTTAAACTCTTAATTAAATGTTCACGACTATGATCCAGCTTTTCTAACTGACTGTGCGAACCACTTTGCTGACTTTGTTTAACATGATATTGCCATGCAGGAATCAACACCTGTTGTGCTTCTTTAAAACGGTCTAACAAACTAAAAGAAAGTTGCTGTGAAAGTTGCATTTGTGTAATGGCAATATCATTGCTGCTTTGCAACGTCTTTAAACTATAAATTTTCTTGGTCAGTCTTTCGTTAAAATTATCTAAGGGATGCTGATTACGCACAAACTTAGGATATTCCAATAAAAATTCATCAGCCGCTTGAATATATTTGGCCATTTGCTCACGTAAACCAATAAGCTGCTGAAAACGTGATTGGGACTTTTGAATCTCAATTTGTAGCTTCTGACTCAGCGTATCTGCTTGCTGTAACAAAACATCTAGATGCTTATAGTATTGCACCTGCCCTGCACCATATTCCAAATCAATACCCAGCCACTTTTGCAGCGCATTGAACTTACGTTGCTTCAACACTTTTTTAGAATTACCCAAGGCTTGTATGAGTTGCTCAATGGTCGCACTCAATTGTTGGGTTAAATGCGGATCTACACCATCCAACAATACTGCTTGTGCCTGAATCAGCTGATCTGCATAATGATTTAAACGATATTGATCATTCAGCAAAGGCACCAAGTCATTACGCTGAATAGCCAATAGCTCAGTACGATCGACTGGAATATCTTGCAAGGCTGGTAAAATTTCAAACTGAGACATAGACCAATACAACCCTCGTTTCTGATTTTATAGTACGTGTTTTATGGCTAAGGTCATGTAATATTTTGCAATTTTTTATTTCGATCTGCATTCAAGGCTAATTAATATTCATGCTCACTCATCCATGTGTTAAAGCCTAATTGATAATTTCAGTGCATAAAAAAGCCATGATCTACATGGCCTTTGAATGTTCCAAACGCAGGATTATAAATAATCCCCTTCGCGCTCTGGTTGATACAGAATTTTCTCAATCTTGACTCTCATCAAATGACCGTCTGGCTGTGGCCATTCAATTTCTTGCCCTTCAGCTAAACCTAAAATGGCCGTGCCTACAGGTGCAACCACATTCACCTGTCCTTTCTCACCTTTAAAATCATGTGGATAAACCAAGGTAATTTCAGTCGGTTCTTTTGCAGGTGCAATGGTAATCAACGCACGGGCATTCATACTCACTACATTTGCAGG
This sequence comes from Acinetobacter sp. A2, assembly GCF_048537555.1. Classification (NCBI taxonomy): domain Bacteria; kingdom Pseudomonadati; phylum Pseudomonadota; class Gammaproteobacteria; order Moraxellales; family Moraxellaceae; genus Acinetobacter; species Acinetobacter sp. A2. Next base: position 1,033,040 of record NZ_CP183239.1, on the reverse strand, counting down.
TACGTCTTGAGGAGCAACGACTTCGGCACGTGCTAACTCATCTTCTAAATGTTGCATCGTAGGCGTCAATTTTGGTTGATGCTCAAGCATTGTTTCTAAACGATGCAAATCTTGTTCTGAAATAATAATCTTTGGTTTAATCATTTACTTATATTCCTGTCATTAGACAAACACTGAATCAATCAGCTTATCTACCCTCATATTCAATACGCTTAAGTTATAACAGAAATTCAGCTTATTGAATGAAGAATCATTTTTTTACATCCATAAAAAAAAGCCCCTTGAGGGGCTTTTCTCAAGGATGTGCTTATTTTGCGTAAACTGGGAATTTCGCGCAAACAGCTTCAACTTTTGCTTTTACAGTATTAATTACAGCTTCGTCACCTTTGCTGTCAAGAATGTCTGCAATCCAACCTGCAAGATCACGCACTTCAGCTTCACCAAAACCACGTGTAGTTACTGCTGGTGTACCAATACGGATACCAGAGGTTACAAATGGAGAACGTGGGTCATTTGGTACTGAGTTTTTGTTAACAGTAATGTGCGCCGCACCTAACCATGCATCTGCATCTTTACCAGTAATATCTTGCTTGATTAAAGAAAGCAAGAACAAGTGGTTTTTCGTACCGCCAGATACCACATCATAGCCACGTTCAATAAGAACTTCAGCCATTGCTTGTGCATTTTTCACAACTTGTTGCTGATAAGCTTTGTATTCAGGCGCCATTGCTTCTTTAAAGCAAATCGCTTTTGCTGCAACTGCGTGTACCAATGGGCCACCTTGGTTACCTGGGAATACAGCAGATTGTAATTTTTTCTCGATCTCTTCGTTGGCTTTAGCAAGGATTAGACCAGAACGTGGACCACGTAATGTTTTGTGTGTAGTAGTGGTCGTTACGTCTGCAATTTGAACAGGGTTAGGATAAACACCTGCTGCCACTAGACCCGCAACGTGAGCCATATCTACGAATAAATATGCGCCTACTTTGTCTGCGATGTCACGGAAACGCTGCCAATCTACAATTTGGCTGTACGCAGAGAAGCCCGCAACGATCATGCGTGGTTTGTGTTCAAGCGCCAAACGCTCTACTTCTTCGTAATCAATTTCGCCAGTTTCTGGGTTTAAGCCATATTGAATAGCGTTATACGTTTTACCAGAGAAGCTTACTTTTGCACCATGTGTCAAGTGACCACCGTGAGCCAAGCTCATACCCAATACAGTATCGCCTGGGTTAAGTAAGGCTAAGTAAACTGCAGAGTTTGCTTGAGAACCTGCGTGTGGTTGAACGTTAGCATAATCTGCACCAAAGAGTTCTTTAGCACGGTCAATCGCCAGTTGTTCAATAATATCTACATACTCGCAACCGCCATAGTAGCGTTTGCCTGGGTAGCCTTCTGCATATTTATTGGTAAGTTTTGAACCTTGTGCTTCCATTACTGCAGGTGAGCAGTAGTTTTCAGAAGCAATTAACTCAATATGAGCTTCTTGACGCGCATCTTCATTGGTGATCGCTTGAGCTAATTCTGGATCAAATTCGGCAATAGAAATATTGGCAAACATTAGCGAGGTCCTATTAATTTAGGGCTTTTAAGCCGTGCTAAGATTGGCGCGTATTGTAGCATAAAGTTTGCGAACTGAGAGAATGAACTTTGCTCAGTTTTACATAAAAATAGCTCATGTTTCAGATAAAACACGAGCTATTTCAGATCAACTCAATATTATATCGGTATTCAAAGACTTATTGAATAGGCATTAAAGCTTTTACATCATTAACGATATATTCAATATTATTTGTTAAGACCGTGTGGTGATCCCAAGTTGCTTCTGCATGATATTGAATACTCGATTGCTTTGCTGCTGCACCACTCAACAATAAATCTGTTGCAACTTTAGGTACCACCGCATCAGCTCCACCTTGGTAAATAATAACTGGCTGATTAACTTTGACTTGTAATGGTTGTGAATCTTTCGATAAAAATTGACTCACATCTGCCAAGCTTAAGAAATTCGGTTGCGTCCGAGGATACCCATCGATACTCCACTCATTTCCAGCAGCGTATTGCCCCATTGCCACCCCTAGTTTAACACCTAAAATATCAGAACATTCAGTGTCTGCAAGTGCAGCAATCCCATCAGTTGGAGATTTAAACACTTGCTGATAACTTAGACTAGGATTTTTATTTCTTAGACCCGCCGTAATCAGTGCTGTATATGTATCCAGCATAGCTAAAGTATTAATTTTTGCTTCTAAATTTGTTAATTGAGCTGCCTGCTGTTCTCCCATGGTCAAAATCGCAGCTAAATTAGAAGCAGGGGCTATCGCAATCGTACCTTTATAATCCAACTGAGCACGTGAAGCATACTGCGCAGCCCCTAATGCAGCATGTCCACCTTGCGAATGTCCTACAGTCATCCATTGTTTAGCGGCTTGATTACCCAAATAATTACGTGCTGCAACCACCGCGTCTGTAATAGAAAATGCAGCACTCTGCAAGTTTAAGAAAGGATGGGCTTCATTTTCACTTGGCTCACCTAAACCCTCATAGTCTGGGGCGACCACGACATAACCTGCTGCCAGTAATTGATCAATCATCCCCTTAATATACATATTTAAAGGTGCTTTACTCGGTGCACAATCATCTGCCACACCTGTCGTGCCATGAGCCCAAACCACAATAGGCCAACCCGTGATTGGTGGTGCTGTTTTAGGTGTAAATAACAAAGAAGTCGCTTGTACTTCATTTCCATTTACCCCTAACATTTTATAGGTCATTATGACACTTTCCGCTGCTGTTGCTGACATATCTGACGCATCATAAGCTTTAGGTGTAAGCACCAAAGGATTGATAATACTATGTTTCGGAATACCATCATCAATTACTACAACGCTAGTATCGTCATGATCATCATTACATGCTGTTAACAACAAACTACTGCTGGCCAAAGCCACACTTAGCCATATTTTTTTCATTGCTTCGCCCTTCTCTTAATATTGTTATGTATGCGTCCTTCGCAATTTATAGTTGTACGCTTTTTTAGCAATTCAAGCAAGATTAGGAAAATTAATATGCAAATGTATTTTATTTAAAATTAAATACTTACAAACAAACGAAAGATTCATCACACATCAAATATCCAACATCAATCCAATTCAATTTGTCATACGCACATGCAAATGTTAGATTGCTTTTTTTCACCATTCAGTAAGCGAATCAGGACATGCAAGCCATTATTCTCGACACCGAAACCCATACCTTAAATGGTCAACCGATTGAGATTGCCTATGCCCCTATTCAAATTGAAGATGGAAAAATCAGCTTAGATAAAAGTCAAATTTTCGATCAGCTGTATCAAGTCGATGAACCGATTTCATTTGCAGCAATGGCAGTTCATCATATTTTAGAGTCAGATTTGGTCGGTCAACCACACTACAGCAGTTTTGAGTTGCCTGCTGAAACGACTTATATCATCGGTCACAATATTGATTATGATATTCGTGCATTGGAAAAATGTGGTGTAGATACCCGTAATATCAAAGCAATTTGCACGCTTGCGTTGGCACGTCGTGTTTGGCCGAATGCCGAAGCACACAATATTTCAGCCTTAATTTACATGATAACCAAAGGCAGTGAAAAAGCCCGAGACATGATTAAAAAAGCGCACCGTGCCGATATGGATATTATTTTAACGGCTAATATTTTAATGCATGAAGTTCATCAACTTCAAATTAAAAGTCTTGAAGAATTGTATGTCGTTTCTGAAGAAGCGCGTATTCCACAAATCATTAATTTTGGTAAGCATCGTGGAACTGCAATTGCAGAACTCCCTGCAGATTATGTGCAATGGTTATTACGTCAGGAAGATTTAGACCCATACTTACGCAAAGCCTTAGAAAATACCCGCATTCAAACCTTATAAAAATTTCAAGTGAAATTTATTGCATTTACTTGTCATAAATTGTTCATATTAATGTAATTATCAACATTTAAGCTGTGCCTTAATTTATTGGGGAATAAATTAAGGTCATGTTTAATTATCAAAAAACTCAACTCGGTTTAGATGCTCTACAACAACGCACTCGTGATTTAAATGCACGCCAACGTCGTTTGTTGGTACTCATAGGTACTGAAGATTTTGATTTATTGGGTGATCAGTTCAAGCAACGCCTTGCACCACCTGAACTCATTGAGCAGCTTTTAGATATGCAACTCATTGCGCCTGCTGCGCTTGATGAAACCCCAGACTTAACACTTACAGCAACAATCGAAAATACACATCAAGCAGAAACTACTTCTACCCCGCAGGTTTTTCAAACTGAAATTCAAACTCATCTTTCCAGTGCTCCCCAGCCCTCTCATGCAGAAAGTTTGGCAGCGCCGATTCAAACACAACATTTACACCTTACCCCACCACGTGTAAATACAGAAACATACGCCGAAGCTGTAACATCCACAGAAACAGTGGTAGAAGAAAAAACTGCACAGCATGAAGCAGCTCAACTAGAAATTTCAGCCTTAAGTTTTGAAGATGTTAAATTTATAATGATGGATACTTTGCAGCGTCATTGCGGACTCATGGCCAAGCAATTAATTCAGCGCATTTTACAATCGCAAGATATTCGCAGTTTAAAATTATGCCAAATGCAATGGATTACCTCTTTGCAAGAAACACGTTTGCCACCTAAAGAGTTAAATCGAGTTTTGCAGCAAATTAATTATTCTTTACAGAAACTTAATCCTACTTAACGCTTAGATTTTTTTAATTCACTCTAAGTCTTTTAAACGATTAAAAAACCATAAATAAACTTAGGTCTATTCTATTTTTTATTATTTTTCATATAGATTTGAAATCTAAAATAGACTGTAAGTATAGTATTCCAGCATAAACTAAGACTTTAGATGCATAGCTCTAAGCAATCCAAATCAGCGATATAGGGATTATCCAAAATTGTTGAAGCTAGGGTTTAGGCATGGGCAATGCATTTTTTTTAGAGTTTGATGCTTACGACAATCCAATGCAATTAAGCAAAGTGGGCAATTGGGTTATTACCTTTTTAAGCCCGAAAGACCAAGAGCATCAAGTACAACTGGCAATCACTAATGTATTGCCACGTCAAATTTCTGCACAACTGCAACCTCGTCGAATTGTGATTCAACAAAGCGCTGACGCACAGCAATGGCAAATTCAGCAAATTGAATGTTTTGATAGTCAGACGAATCAGGAAATTAGTTTTCAGGCCAAAGATTCAATAGGACAAACAGTCATTCAGAAAGTTATTCAAGAATTTGATAAATACGATGTAAGTATTCAGCTGATTGAAAATGGCAAATGATCAAATCGAATCGATTGATATTTTAATAATAAAGTTGGTCAGCATATTGCTGCATTTGCTTCTGTAAAAAATATCGACCCAAAACAAAAGAAGCTCATCAAGGTGAGCTTCTTTAAACGAATCTTGGAATCACAAAAATTTACTCCAAAACACGGAAAATACTGTCAGATTCACGACTTTCAAATAAAAGTTCGATACTTGGCAAAATCACTTCACCTTCTACAATAATATGTTCAATTTTGTGGAAAAGTGCCAAACCCGCGGCCAATGAGCTTTCTGGAATATTACGCAGCAATGCCTTTGCTTCGTAAATATGGCTGAATTGGTCCTTAACTTTAATATCGACTAGTTGCGTCATTGTTGTTCCCTTTTTTTTCTTGACGGAAATTTTTTATACCATAGCTTATAAATTTTTTAAAAAAGTGAGATGTTAAATTGTTTGACAATGTAGTAATTTTTTAAAGAACAATTTAATTATCGTTATATTTCAACATCATATTTTTTAAAATTTTATTTACAACTTACAAAATCACTGTAAAGTTGCTTGGTTTTTATTCTAGCATAGAAAAAGCTCGCATTGCTGCGAGCTTTTTTATGTTGGAAGGCTAGTGCTGATTTATTGTTTGAACCTATGTTGCAAACTCAACGAGCTGTCATTGATCCGTCCAACTTCATCGTAGCGTCTATTTCATTGAATGACCTACTGTAGTTTTAATATAGGTAAAGTTTTTGATCGCCACAAGGCCCTACTACATTTCAATACGATTGCTCAGCACAAATCATCTTGATTAGTTTGGTATTTACTGCATAATTTTATGCGCTTGCCACAACAAGCAAAATATATATAACTACAATGCAACCTCAGTAAAAAATTAATTAAATTCTTACTCTATCAATTCAATTTCATAATCAACATCTTGCACCATATCTTTGTTATACATTTTCGCCATAGCAGTAGCTGCTGCATAGTCATAAAATAAACCTTCAGCAACCGCTTTACTTCGAAATTCTGTTGTACCAATTTCATTATCATGTGGCACAAAATAAAGATTTTCTGGTATGAGTTTAACGATATAGCCCATCTAGCAGCCCTCAGATGTTTGAGTTTTTAAAATATGTGAGCTTTATAGGCTGAAATAATCAAACACGCTATGGCAAATAGCATCGAACGTTTATCTTAATTTTTTATATACTTTTCAAGTATTTTTATATTTCAGCTAGGTTGTGCTTTTCTTTTATGGAAATTTGGTGCGCTCAGCGCGCACCGAACTCTGCTGCTATCATATTGTTTTACATTAATAAAAACAAAAGGCCATTGAGCTTTACCGTAAAAAATACCGTATAAATATTATTTACTTTTTTCAAATTGCTAATTTGAAATTTATTGACCAAATTTTGATCCAAATCAGATTTAGTGTATTGAATCACTTAGAAATCTTGTTCAAATCCTAATTCAGGATTTGAAATGATGTACTGATTATATCAATATTAAAAGCACTATAAATAGCAACGATATAACATAGCATTTCTTCAATATTCTTTTTTGATGTATCATTCTTTTAGACACATTCAGGGACAAGGTAATGTTTGAAATTATTGATGATTTAAAAAATAAATTAGATCAGCATCGCCCCCTATCACCAGCAATAGTAAAAAATTTACAAGAAGATCTTATTGTACGATGGACCTATCATTCGAATGCAATTGAAGGCAATACACTTACATTGCTAGAAACAAAAGTCGTGTTAGAAGGCATAACTGTCGGTGGGAAGGCATTAAGAGAACACTTCGAGGCAATTAACCATAGAAACGCTATTTATTACGTTGAAGAAATTATTCGAAAAGAAGAACCATTTTCTGAATGGCAAATTCGCAATATCCATCAACTCATTTTAAAAAATATTGATGATGAGAATGCAGGTCGCTATCGTCAGCAAAACGTATTAATTTCAGGGGCTACGACTACACCGCCAGACTATACATTGCTAAATGACAAAATGGCTCAATTAGTCGATTGGTACCATTCAGAAGCACATAAACTTCATCCAATTGAACGTGCTGCTAAAGTACATGCAGATTTTGTTGGTATTCATCCATTTATTGATGGTAATGGACGTACATCACGTCTATTGATGAATCTTGAATTGCTTAAAGCTGGTTATCCCGCTTGTGTAATAACAGTTGAAAACCGATTGGCCTACTATGAGGCCCTAGATCAATGGATGGCTTATGGAAAAACTGAAGCATTTATCCAGTTGGTTTCTGAAGCTGTACTTGAAGGATTTAAACCTTATCAAGTTGTATTGGGCATTTAATCGGCTTGATCGGTGTATTGATCCCTAGTACTAGATACCATCCACAATTGCATCTAAAATCATTTGTAAAATAAACTCATTAGATGCTGTAACACTGAAGATATGAGCGGTACAAAGAATATCGCTAGTGACTCATAAATCCATGGTGATTTACCCAATCAATTTCTATCTGATGAGCGAACAGATTCTGTCTATACTGAGTTGTACGACACTATAGGCTGCAGTTTTTTGAACATATAGAAATATATATGCTTTCTGAACAGATCAATCACTAAAGTCATCATACTGTTTTAAATTAAGTTTATACAATTTGTCCCAATCCATTTCTTGAGATGGTAATGGCTTTACTTTGAAAGAGTTATAGCCTTTATGATGGGTAGATTTATAATTTGTAACAATATCGCGTTGACTATCATAGTCTAGATGAGTGTACTCATTTTTTATATTGTTCTTCGGTGTTGTTGATTGTGGTAAAAGAGAGGAGTAACACTCCCAACAATTACGAAAGCCCAAAATTTCCTGATTAATCTCATGAAGATGAATACGTTGATTTGCATCAAAGTCAATTAATTGAATGGTCAAATTCTTGGTTCTAGGCTGCTTAGCTACTCAGATGGACATATTTGAAATATCAAAATGTTGATGCTTGCCTATATCGTTATAAGAGTCACTAGGCAATCTATTTAAACGTTTGATAAGAATGTTGCCCTGATCACGAATCATCAGATTTGAATATCGTTCAATTCGTGTAATACCATCATGACCTTGCTGTAGGTTTTCATAATCAATTTGAAAATGTTCAGCAGCGCGCGCGGAAGTCACAGGGATCCATAAAATGATCAACACTAAACTGAATACGGATTTACATTTATTATTCATGATCAGTAAACCCTAGCGCCTTGATTATTTGTTGAAAGACCCAGGTATTATCCTGAGTACCTTTGAATAAATGAGCATTTTTCCCATCAGCAAATAACATTACATCACCACCCCCATGTGTTTCAGACCGATTAAGTTGTACACCAACAGCTTGTTGGTAATTATCATCAAATACCTGAGATTCAGTTACACTTTGCTGAATATTTTCTCTTTGCCGCTTACCATTGCCAAAAACTAAGACGGTATTGGTATTACCATTCACGTCAAGTGAAGGAGCATGTAGTTTGCCATCTGCCATTTTTTTAGCTAATGCATCTGGTTGTGTTGTTATTTTATAGTGATAATTTAAACCTAAAATACCTGGCTGATTTGGCGTGGTCTTTCCTGTTAGCGCATTGTACCCATTAAAAGTCATGACATGATCATGGTCTGCAGTGACCACAATTAAGGTATTACTGAGATCTACCTGCTGTATAGCTGCATGAATGGCATCATCAAAAGCTTTAGTTTCATGTAATGCGCGTTTGGCATTATTGGCATGCAAAGCATGATCAATACGTCCCGATTCCACCATTAAAAACCATCCACGTCCCTTAGACTGTGCTTCAAGCATTTGAATAGATTTTAAAGTCATCTCAGACAAACTCGGTTGTTCCACAATATTTTTGTTGATTCGATCTAGGTCATAATGCAGATGAGACGTCGCTGAAAATAGCCCCAGAATTTTTTGATTAGGATTAGCTTGCTGAAGGGCTGATGCTGTTTCTACATATTGATACTTTTGAGTTTGCATTTCCTGAATTAAATGTCGTTGATCAGCACGGCCCTGTGGATTGTTGATAGCATGGTAAGGTGTCCAATGGTTACGACCACCCCCCATGAGTACATGAATCCCCTCTTTAAGTTTTGGGTTATACCCCAATCCATTTGGTACTGCCTGTACTGCAATATCAAACTTTGCATCACGATGACAAATATGAGCATAGGTTGCCGCAGGCGTTGCATGGGTTAACTCTGCAGTGGTCACCACACCAACCGCTTTACCTCGTTGTATTGCTAACTCTAAAAGAGATGGAACTGTTTGTTCAGGTATTCGAGGTTGGCATAAATTAATGGCGTTATGAATACTCTGACCATTCGCAAGTTTTAAATCTTTGGGTTCTTTTGCGAGAGTGCCTGTAGGCATGGAAATCACATCATTTTTGTTTTTTAAGCCCGTCATATAGGCACCCATAGATGGAGCACTATCTGTAGTTTGTGCATCTTCAGAATAAGTTTTAATGCGAGCACTATGTTTTAGGCGATCTATTGTAAGCTTACCAGCCTCACCAACTGCGTAAATCCGACTTGCGGTTACTGTCGTAGGTCCCATCCCATCGCCAAGAAAAAAGATAATATTTTTTGCAGGAGTATTAGATGGTGGATCAGCCATTACAGATGTACAGCCACATAATGAAATCAACAACATACTGAATTTAGATTTCATTTCTCAAATCCCATAATCTGATTAAGTCGAAAAAAGACGTCAATATTTTCCAAACTACCTGAAAATTGATCTGAACCTTGACCTATTGCCCCTAGAAAAACATCTGTGCCACCATGGGTCTCAGAATCCTTAAAACCAGTTTGGATAACGGCCTCCTGCTGAAAATCATCTGCAGCTGCACCTGTACACCATCCCTGATAGGAGGGTGTATAACTAAATGTATAGGATGAGGTATTCATCACAGGACGACATTCATCATCATCACGTAATTGAGTTACCGAATCATCATTTCGATTTAGAGTTGGACGCTTTTTCCCATTGCCAAAACTAATGACTGGATAGGGATTACCATTAATGTCTCGTGTTAATCCATTTTGGTTTTTTACAAGTCCGAGTACACTAGTTTGCTGTCTTGGCAGATAAGGGCCAGTACGCTCTACATAGCCATTCAACATGAGCGTGTGATCATGGTCGGCAGTGATGATAATTAAACTATTTTCGAGCAGAGGATCTTTAATTTTCAGAAAATCAATGGTTGCCTGTAGTGTGTCATCTAGCGCAATCACATCCTGAAGTGCTCGTTTTGCATTGGTATCATGCAATGCATGGTCAATCCTCCCTCCTTCAACCATCAGAAAAAAACCCTTGGTATTAGATGAAAGCTTCTGTAAAGCTATTAAGGTCATTTCCTTCAGGCTAGGTTCATTTATCTGTTTGTTCTGACGGTCTAGATCGTAATTTAAGTGGGAGTCATTGAAGAGGCCTATGATTTTGCGCTGATCTGCAGGATCTAAACTGTTCAGCTGACTACGATTTTCAACAACTTGATAGCCCTGTTTTTTAAGTTCTTTTAAGAGATTACGACCATCTTGGCGTTTCCCTCCAGACTCTGTTGGCAGGAAGTGGCGTTTCCCTCCCCCAAGAATGACATCAATTCCATTTTTTAAACGCGTGTTGTAATTGCTATATCGATCTGCTTTTATCTTACTCGGTACCAATTGTGCAGCGATTTCATTTTCTGCATCACGGTGACAGATATGAGCATAAGTCGATGCAGGGGTTGCATGCGTCACTCGAGTTGTGGTCACAATTCCTGTTGCGTATTGGGCGGAAATTGCCTTTTCAAGCAAGGTTTCACTAAAAGCTTTGTTACGGTTTACTGGATCTGTATCACATTGCTGCTGTCCATTTTTTAGTTCAACGGCATTAGTTCCTGTTTGCATTGAAATGACTTCATTTTTCATTTTTACGCCGGTCATATAGGCTCCCATAGAGGGGGCACTATCAGTGACTTGAGCATTTTCTGAAAATGTTCGGACAAATGCTGTTTCTGGCAATTGATCAATGCTTAAACTTCCTGATTCACCGACCTTATAAATTCTTGCTGCAGTCAATGTCGTGATGCCCATTCCATCACCAATAAAGAACACTACTTGTTTAGGAGCTTTCACAGACATTTGACGACTAGAAACCTGTGTATCAGGAATGCCTTGGCAACCTATAAGCATACTGGTGCAGAATGAAACTCCTAGAAGTTTAAACGAGGACAGGTAATGCAAGGAGGTGAGCATATTTAGTGGCCTTTATTCAATTCGATATTCAAAGGTATTTCTAATTTTAGGTACTTCAACAGCCTGACCATTAACAATATGTGGCTGGTATTTGAACTGACGAGCCGCATTGAGTGAAGGGCGAATGAACACAGGATCACAGTCAGATAAGGCCTTAGGGTTAATAACGTGCCCTTGGGTATTCACGCTATATTCGATAGTACAGTTCCCTTCAAGTTCATTTTCCAAAGCACGCATTGGATAATCAGGTTTAAGCTTTGAAATCGGTTTATAGTTTTTCTCATCAAAGGTTGGAAGCGTTTTAACCTTTTCAGTCGCTGCAGGCTTATTTACAGGTGTAGCGGTGTTTGTTGAGACATCAGACTTGATGGGTGTAGGGGTAATATTTTTAGGCTCTTCAGCAGTGGAAGATATTATAGAAGCTGAATCATTAGTTGATGTTTTTTTAACAACTGCTTTGTCTAGGTTACTTGGTGAAGGTTTGTTTTGAGGTTGTGGCTTTGATGTCTGATTTGTTTTGACAGGTTCAGCCTGTTGAGGCGGTAAGGGCTGAACAGGGGTTGCTAAGGGTTGAGTCACTTTTGGTTCAGGTTGAGCGTGTTCAACTTGAGGTGAAGATACTGTAGTTTTGGGAAGCTGTACAAATTTAACCTGTACAGTTTTTGGCTCTACCTCTTTAATAGGACTATCAAAGTTCTGATTCAATAAACTGTAAATCACAGTTGCATGCAGTAGCGCAGTGATAGATAGAGCGACAGCAGAGCTAGAGTTGATCTGTGAGATACTGTTCACTGATCTTGCTCCTCAGTCACTAAGCCTAATTGCTCAACACCACTTTGTTGCAAAATACCTATCGTCTGAGCAACAAGTTCATAATTGGCAGTACTGTCAGCACGAATGAAAACTTGCAGGTCCTGAGGATTCTGTAACAATGGAGATAACTTCTCTTTCATTTCTGCCAAGTTGGTTGCCCGATCTGTCACTTGTTTTGTATCGACAGTTTCCCCAACATTCCAGTAGTATTGCCCTTCTTCCTGAATAGAAATAGTGATTACTTTCTGATCTTTAGGGGTGACCAATGTTTCTGCTTCTAGATTTGGTAAGTTCACTTTAATCCCCTGGGTGAGCATGGGTGCAGTGACCATAAAAATTACAAGCAGCACTAACATCACGTCGATATAAGGAACGACGTTCATTTCTGCGTTGAGCGCACGCTTTTTCTGACGTTTCTGCATCTGTTGTTAATTTCCTGCTTGTAAAAAACGTAGCATTCGAGTTTGTAACGCATTTCCGAAACTGTAGTAGCTATTAGAAATTTTTTCTGCACGTGCGCTTAGGCGGTTATAGGCAATCACAGCCGGAATAGCTGCAAATAAACCAATGGCTGTAGCAATCAAAGCTTCTGCAATACCAGGAGCTACAGCAGAAAGTGTTGCTTGCTCAAGTTGTGATAGACCAATAAAAGAATTCATGATGCCCCATACAGTTCCAAATAAACCGATATATGGGCTGACTGAACCAACTGTCGCAAGAAAGCTCAAGTGCTTTTCCAGTTTTTCTTCCTGTTCCGTGACACTGCTTAAAAGACGACGCTCAACTTGATCCGTTACCTCGACTGATGAAACCGAAGTTGTGGCATTTCTGAGGGCATTAAACTCATCTAGTCCAGCTTGGTAGATTTGTTCTAAACCACACATTTTTTGTTCAGATTCTTCTACCATGCTAAGAGGAAATTGTTGTTGGTGGAAATGCCCTAAGAAAACTTTATTTGCTAATGCTTCCTGACGCAGTTTGATCCCCTGCTTAATAATGACATACCAACTAATGACCGATGCGCACAATAATATCAGCATGACCATTTGAACAAGTAAACTGGCATGGCTAATCAGTTCCCATACTGAAAGCTGTGCCGTAGTTGGATTTGACATAAAAACCTCAATAAAATCATAATTTAATTCGAATATAGGTACAGCACGGTGCACTGTACCTGATGAAAAGTGTTATTCCAGGCCTAAGGCTTGAGCAATCTTTTCCCATGCTACATACTTATAGTTCTGATTCCCTTCTGGCATCCGCTTACGACCATCTTGAACAACCAACATACCTTGCTTCCAGACCCCACCCAGATTTGCTGAAGTCACTTCCAGCCCATCTGTTTCAGATACAGCATCAATCTCAGAGTTTAAATTGGCTGAAATTTTAAATTTTCCACGTAGTTGATATGGTGCTTCAGCATCGACTACAACGTAGCTGTCATCTCCTTGACTAGAAATGACCAAATAATCGCGTACTTTCCCTTTATAGATTGCAAGTCCTTCAACATCTGCCTTTACATGTTCTCCAACGCTAATAACGTTTTGCAGATTGATTTGCTGTGGATCATTCAGTTTTGTAGTCCAAACAGCTTTAGCCTCTTCTCCGACATAAATACGATCATTTTCATCATCAACTACGCAACCTTCTGGCTGTGATGCAACTTTGAATCTGAGTACCTCCTGTGCAGTTAGGCCTTTAGAATTATTTTGAATTTTGTACTGTACAAAAGTTCCATTTTTATCGTTTGGAATTGCAAAGGTGTCACCTTGTCGATTCTGATACATACAGAATCCGTATATATCCTGCAGGTCTGTAGGAAGTTTTCCTAACTCCTTCACTTGTCCCGTTTTTTGATGAATACTAAACAGATGCAAGCTGTTTTGATCACGATTGGTAGCAATTGCTAGATCCACTTTCTGTTGCCCAAGTTTGAAATTAGGTCGAATATCCACATTATTAAGACGCCCCACTCTCAAATATTGCAACTGCTTACCTTTCAAATCGTATACTGCAAGCCCACCCTGCTTATCTGTACCCAGTACACGTGACAGACTAGGGTTGGATGGGTTAATCCAGATTGCAGGATCATCTGCTGCATCTCCACTGCTAGGCACCAAATCTGTTTCTACATCTGCTGGTACAGCTAGTACAGCCTGTTTAGAAGGAGGTTTCTGGGTGGTCCAATCAAGATTCAACATTTTGATTTCGCCGTCTACGAGCAGGAGTTGTTTTTTATCTTGGTTACCTTTTAGGTGAATACGTTCAGCCTCATCCACATTTTGTAAAGTGATTGGCGGGAGCTTTTTCCAAGATGTTCCTTTAATACTGTAGCGATAAAGGATCGCTTTTGACTCATCTATTGCTGCCAGTGCATTATCTATTAAACTCAGTCCACTGATATTCCCAAGAATGGAGCCATATGGATCGTTTAAATCAACAGGATAACGGATGAGGTCTGCTTCAGGGTCTGCCTCATAAGACCAAATCCCTACGTTTTCTTCATTAATATAGAGCTTGGCATTATGGTCATCTACGACACAAAAACTACTATTAGGTGGCAAGCTCATTTTACGGATAAAACGAGGAGTAATTTGCGCTGAATCTTTGGACTGAATCATCCATTGCTCCCCAACCCCTTCTTCACCGATAAAGAAGCTATAAAGAGACTGATCAGAAGTAAGATATAGACAATTATCTTCAGTTTTAAACTTACGTACAGGGAGATAGGTAGGTTTTGCCCAGGTGCCTGCTTTAATATTAAAATTAAAAATTACAGGCTGCTGTATAGAGAGATCTGTAGTCTGAATAATGAGCTGATTATTAATTATTCGATAATCAATTTTACTAAAAGAACCAGGAATATACTGTATACGTTGACGGTCTTTATTCCACAGGCTTAAACCTTCAGTTTTACTAGAAGTTATCACCTGGGCATCTGAGCCTATGATCTCGATCCAATGAGCATCCTCTACTTTAATCGGCAATTTAAAAACTTGGTCAACATGAAGAGCGGGCTGATCAAGTTCTGAAAGGATATGCTCAGATTGCAGAGAGCTGCTGATATTTTTTTGCTGAGTTAGACTAGTGGATACACAGCCAGATAAAGTCAAAAATGCTGCACAAAAAGCGCTTAATTTAAAAAGTGTTGTCATGAATTTTCTCGAAATAAAAAGCACCCAAAGCCAATCTGGCTTTGGGTGAGCTAAAGGCTTAGAAATGTGTGAATTTCAGACCAACTTTATAGCTTGGACCGTATTCTTCATATTGAGCGTTATAATTACGGTTGCCGTTATAGTTGTAATACACTTCATCGGTAAGATTCTGAGCATTAAAGAACAGTTGCATGTTTTTGTTAAAATTCACATGTCCACTAAAATCAAGAAATACTTGATCATCGGTATATAAATCTTGCTCAGGTTCATCAATACCCGAAACTTCATTGAGATAACGTGATTTATAGTTGGCCGCAAGGCGTAGTCCGAATAGATCATTTTCCCAACCAACCATGGCATTTCCTACAACTTTGGACTGGCTTGGGAAGTTAATTGTTCTAGTCTTTCGTTCTCCATCAACCATGCCATCAATATCTGCTTTAGCACGGCTAAACGTACTATTTAAGCCAAAGATAAAGTTGTTCCATTTTTGGCTATAACCCAGTTCCACACCATAAATTTTGGCAGATGAGCCATTTTTGAAAGTTAGTGCCTCATCAAAATTAGCCCAGTCCCCTGTACCTGCTACATTGGAGTTATAAATAAAGTGCTCAATATCTTTATAAAATGCATTCATGGAAATAATGCTGGCATCACCCAAGTATTTCTCTACACCTAAATCAAAATTTGAGGCTTCAAGTGGCTTGAGATTTGGATTACCAAACTCTGCTTCATCACCATCAATGTAAATACCAGGTCTAGACTGTTCGAAGTTCGGACGTACCACGGTATTGGTCCATGCAGCTCGTAGTATGGCATCTGTGCTTAACTGGTATTTAAGATGTATACTTGGCAGCCAATGATCATAATCATTTTTGGTAGAAATATTGGTGGTTTCACCATCTAAGATTCGATAGCCTTGAGTTTCAAAAGCAGTATCTTCATAGCGTAAACCCGCAATGACGCGTAAACGATCAAAATCAATTGTATTCATGAAATATGCCGCATGAATATCTTCGGAGCTTTTATAGTCATTAATTACGGATTCTTCATCATCAACCCAATCTTCTAGGTTCAATTGAGCCAGTTGATTATGGATTGGAGCACTAGACAACGTTGGGCCGAACTGTGCAAGTTCATAGTGACCATTTTGTCCAAAATGTGCAGGTAAAGTTTGTAAATCCTCTACTTTCCAGATATCTGTATTATTCGTTTTAGTTCGCTGACTGACTTTTGCACCAAATTTAAAAACAGAAGCATAATCTTTGATCAAATAGTCTCGGCTAAGATCAAACTTGGCATTTTTCTCTTTATCTTTGGCAGTACTTTTTTCCCATTCTACTTCATCAAGCTCATACTGTGCCGGATCATACAAGCTAGCATTACCTTTAACCACGGGGATACGTGTACTTGTGTACTCTACATCCTCAAACTCACCTGCAAACCCTGCTTCAGCAATCCCACCAGGATTCTTTTCTGATGCTTCACTGTAGCCCACTTGTGTTTCTAGTGTCCATTGGTCAAAACGATTTTTGCCACCTAGTACAAAAGATTTGATTTCCTGAGTTTCCTCACGTTCTTTTAAACTGCGAACTACCTCTGCATCACTTGGAGTATGCATTGCCAATGGGTCTGAAAACTCAACACCCATACTTTGACGCGTTTCATTGTCTTTAAAGCGGCTATACAATGTCCGTAAATAGTATTCACTGTTCTTATTTGGACGATAGTCAAAATTTAGTCCGGCACCAAGTCTCTCACGTTCAATATCATATTGACGCAGTTCAGTTTCTTCTAACAGGTGATCGTCCCATGCTCCACCTGTTTCAACGTTATCTGAGCCAAAAGTGCGCTCTTGCCAACTTAGTGCTGCCGCAATACCAAGATTGTCAGTACCCGAACCTAGACTAAACTTTTGACTGACCGCGCCTGAAACTTTAGGACTATACTCTTCACGTTTATCATCATAACCACCTTCAACCGCAGCAGTATAGAACAGACCGTCATGATCAAAAGCAGATAAACTCTCTACCTCAATTGTTCCACCAAGTGAATTTGCATCCATATCTGGGGTCAAAGTTTTAACAACAGTTAATGACTGTACAAGTTCTGCTGGCAATACATCTAGCGCAACTCCACGACGTCCTGCTTCTGGTGCTGGGACTAACGTGCCGTTAATAGTGACGGTATTCAGATCAGCTCCTAAACCTCGCACAGTCACAAAACGACCTTCACCTTGGTCACGTTCTGTAGAAACACCAGGAATACGTTGTAGTGCTTCAGCAGCGTTGTCATCTGGCAGCTTCGCAATAGCATCGGCATGTACTACACTAGCTATAGAGTTTGATTTTCGTTGTTCTTTCAAGGCTTCATTAATACTTGCTGCTTGACCTACAACACGAACATATTCAGTTTTTGTTTCTGCAGCCATACTTTGACCAATAGCTGTTATACATAAAACTAAGGTAGTGACTTTAAAAGTGAAAGGTGATTTTTTCTTACTGCAGTGAGTGCTCATTTGTTATTTCCCCAAATAGCGCGATGGCTGTTTGTTGAGCACCTTAAATATGCACAATGACTAAATGATGACAAGGAGATAATCCAAATCTCGCAAAATAAGTTTTCTAGCTCAATTTGAGCTAATTTGATGGGGGATATTGATTTCAAGCCTCGTGTCGAATGACTTAAATGCATGTGAACTATAGAATTAAAAGGAAATTAAGTGGCTTTTTTAAATTTATAGTGAGCTAATTTGAAAGGTTGAAGAAAATATCAGTGCAATGAAATTGTCATCAAATACTGATTAGCTTTATTAAAACGATAACCACACCCCTGCTATGTTAAAACCCTTTCTACACTATCCACGATACTTTTTATTAATTATCACTGTTGCTCTGATCTGCTTAGCTTTATTTATTTTTTTTGGTAGTTTCAAAACTCAAAATGAAATTCAGGTCATTGATATTCTCGGAGAGGGGTTGGCCTGTATACTCGTTTTATTATGGATTTATCTAATTCTTAAAAGTCGCCCGAGAGGATATGTGACGCGCTACTTCTATTGTGGGTTGGTATGTGTATTTTTGGCTTTATGGATGGATGTACTGGATGAATTTATATCAATACCCGACGCACTGATTTGGGATGATTTATTAGAATCATTTACCACACCAATTGGCTTTATTGTACTTACTGCTGCTATGATTAATTGGCACAAAGAACAATTGGTTTTGTCCAAAAAGCTACAAACCAAAGAGCATGTATTTCGCGATCATCGTTTATTTGATGCAATTACCCCCTTGGCAGATGCTCAATACTTTAAACAACAATTACAATATGAAATAAGTCAGCGAAATAATTCAGAAAAAAACATACATTTGATGATGATCAATCTAAAAAATTTAACTTTGATCAATAGACAATTTGGTTTTGAATCAGGTAATCAAGTGCTCTCTATGATTGCTCAGACGATAAGTATGAACATAAGACCTTGTGACTTAGTTTGTCGTTTAGCAGGAGATAAGTTTATTTTGATGTTACTTGATTTGACAGAAATACAAGTCGAAATAATGGCTAGCGAATTACAAAAATGTATTCAGTCACAAATATTTTATACATCTGAAGATTTTCATAAATTTAAAATAGATTGCAGCTATAGCATTAGTCAAGTACATCAAGAAAATCCAGATGTAGAAATTCAAAAACTATATAAACAAATTAAAAATCAGCAGCATCGAAAGCTAAACAATGTAAAGGTTTCGGTATGAGCTATCAAAACGATCAATTGATTTTACCCACATATCTGGCCCCTGCATTATTGATTGATTTGGCTGAGCAATACGGTGTAAATCCCAATATTATTTTAAAGGGAACGCCCGTTTTTCTTGAGAGTTTGATCACAGAGAATCATGCTGTGAGTTTAGAACAACTGATACAAATGATACGAAATATGCATGAGAGTATTACCCATCCGGAAGTTCAATTTCTGTTTGGGCAACGTTATATTGAAACTTTAACTCACCCTGCCTTAAATGCAATTGCCTACAGTCAGAATATAAAAGAAGCCGTACAACGCTATGTTGAATTTCATATATTCCTAACCCCATGGTGCATTCCCGTTGCATTTTATTCGGAAAAAAAGATCATTCTATTTTGGTTAAATAATCAGGAGATTCATGCTAATTATTTAGCAATTAGTGCTATGACCGCTCTTCGGGCTATTTTGATGAATAGCATGCAAGAGGAATTGAATATTAGTTATAGTTTTGTGGGTGCAGAGCCAAACTTTATTGAACAATTCTGGGAACATCTTGGAGAGGACATTAAGTTTAACAACCTTGTCAATGCCATGCATATCGATATTTGTGAGAGCCAACAAAAGCAGAGTTATCAAACTAGTGCAATGCGTCAAGCTTATTATCGACAAGCAAAGTTGGTACAACAGCAATTAGGATTAGAACTGAGTTTTCTTCAAAAAGTTTTTAATTTTCTTATTCGCAATATTCACCAAGTACCGAATCTTGAGGAATGTGCTGAATATTTTCAAATGAGTATTGCTAGTTTTAAAAGAAGATTGCATAAACATCATACTAGTTATCAGCAACTATTAGACCAAACTAGATTATTCACATCAATACAATTAAAAGAATTACATCATTATAGTGATGAGAGAATAGCAAACTATTTAAATATTAATGATATACATAATTTTAAAAGGGCATTTAAGCGCTGGAGTAGCCTAGTTACATCCTAATTGAGCTATTTCTGTTGGGCTGGACTTGGACTGAATAGCAACTTAAGTGTGTGATTCATAGACATCATTTCAATATAATTGGTGTCTATGAACAGAGAAATTCAACAAAGACTCGTATGGGTCAAATTATTTGAAGAGATCAATGATGCTGGCCTAGTCTGTCGGAGATGTGGCATTTCTAGATCAACATTTAGTTCAATAATACTCAATGCAGCATCTACCCCAAAGTACCCGAAATGCAACTGTCATCAATTTGTAATAAAAATCGATTATATCTCGTGTGATAATGCAACTTTTCTTTGCGAGTTTATAAATGTCAGACAAAATCAGCTTAAACTATTTAAATGAACTCATTCGTAATGCTGAGAAAAAAGATAAAAAAATTGACAAGATCTTATTAGGCTATAAGGCGTATTATTTTTTTATGTCTGACAGCGAATTCCATAAAGAAGTCACTAACTCTGCCCTTTCACCAAGTAAACGTAAATATAAAAACTATAAAATCAAAGTGACTCAGGACGAATATCAAATTGATTTAAAATTTCAGGAAAAATAAGCAGGATTGCTCTAATTCTCAGGTTTAAACTCTTTATTTATTGACAGCCATTATGATTAAAGCATCAAAAAAGACAATCTAGACATTAGATGACCTGTTGTACTTAAGATCGTTACCCGCCAATTCAACATCATCTGATACAATCAAAATAACGGTTCACGTATCCTGTGAACTCCTGTTTTCTGACCAAATAGCACTCCGATAGTGTCCTCTTAAAATTTATTGGACACTATCGTGGTATTAATGAGTTAGAAAAGTGGGGCTCAGCGGATGCTTACGATTAAACAAACGATCGAGCCATCCGTTACCCTGCTCACACCATGACGAATCAGCTTTAAAGATTACGCTGATTGACTCGTTTAGACAGTTCTTCAGCCGATTCTTTTCGCTCCGAATAACGGTTGGTCAAATAGGCACTCTGACCGCGAGTCAGCAAAGTAAACTTGTATAGCTCTTCCATTACATCAACAATACGATCATATAGCGATGAAGGCTTCATCCGTCCTTCCTCATCAAACTCCAAAAAGGCTTTAGGAACAGAAGACTGATTTGGAATCGTGATCATCCGCATCCAGCGCCCAAGAATTCGCATCTGGTTTACACTGTTAAATGACTGTGATCCACCGCTCACTTGCATCAAAGCCAATGTTTTACCCTGCGTAGCACGAATAGCTCCTGCAGCAAGTGGAATCCAATCAATCTGTGCTTTAAAGATTGAGCTCATCGAACCATGCCGCTCAGGCGAACACCAAACCATGCCTTCAGACCAAGCCAACAATTCATGCAGCTCTTTAACCTTTGGATGTTCCAGATCACCATCTTCAGGTAAAGGTAAACCTTTGGGATGAAAGATTTTAACCTCACAACCAAAACGCTCAAGAATTCGCCCAGCTTCCATCACAGCCAGGCGGCTATATGAACGTTCTCTGTTTGAGCCATATAGCAATAAGATACGTGGTGGGTGACTCAGTTCTTTAGCCTGCACTTCCGCAAAAGTTGGTGTCGGTAAAAGATCAGATTCAAGATTAGGGAGTGTCATCTTTGCCTCTTAAGAATTTGGATAATATTTTTTCTTCAGCCATAAAGCTACGCTAACCAATGCAATCAGCACGGGCACTTCAACCAATGGGCCAATAATCGTGGTAAAGGCAATCGGTGAAGCCAAACCAAAGGTAGCAATCGCAACGGCTAACGCTAACTCAAAGTTGTTACCTGCTGCGGTAAATGAAATTGCGGTGGTTTTGGGATAGTCATTCCCCATCCACTTACTCATGAAAAAGCTGACAAAGAACATCACGACAAAGTAAAGCGTCAATGGAATTGCAATCCGCAACACATCCATTGGTAAACTCACTACATCACCGCCTTTCAAGCTAAACATGGCTACAATGGTGAATAACAAGGCCAATAAGCTGAGTGGACCAATTTTGGGTAGAAACTGATTCTGATACCAGTCCAGACCTTTGGCTTTCACTAAAGATAGACGCGTCAGGAAGCCCATCAGGAATGGAATCCCCAAGTAGATAAGGACAGCATTGGCAATGGTCCAAAAATCAACATTGATGACATTCCCTTCTATCCCAAAAAGTGGCGGCAGATAGGTCAGGAAGAACCAGGCATAACTACTAAAGAATAGAATCTGAAAAATGCTGTTAAATGCGACCAATGCAGCACCGTATTGATTGTCCCCGCATGCTAGGCCATTCCAAATCAGTACCATGGCAATACAACGCGCCAAGCCAATCAGAATCAGACCTGTCATGTATTCTGGGTAATCACTCAGGAAGACTATCGCCAATACAAACATCAGCACTGGCGCAATCAGCCAGTTCTGAATCAGAGAGAGCGCTAATGTTTTTTTATCCTGAAATACTTTGGGCAAAGCTGCATAATCTACTTTGGCTAATGGTGGATACATCATCAAAATCAAACCAATCGCAATTGGCAAGTTGACTGAATTTACACTCATTGCATCCAATGCGACGGATGCTTGTGGAAATACCACCCCAATCGCAACTCCCAATGCCATAGCCACAAAAATCCATAGCGTCAGGTTGCGATCCAAAAAGGATAATCCTGGTTTAGACATGATCTGCTCGCTTAAAGATGGGAAATTTGATTAATTTCAGCAATAAGCTGAGGACGGCTCATGTGATGGGTATCTAATGCAAAAAGTGCATCTAAGCGTTTGTTGATATGTTCTACAGTACTTAAAAATGCATGTAATTTTTCTTGTTCAGGCAAATCTAAATGTGATGGATCTGATAGACCCCAATGTGCTTTGATTGCTCCTCCTAAATACAATGGACAAGCTTCTTGTGCTGCCGCATCACACACGGTGATGACGACATCGGGCTGATACTGTTCACAGGCATCAATCGTTTTACTCGACAAACCTTCGGTAGACAACCCTAGGTTCTGTAAAGTCTGAATGGTTAACGGATGAACTTGACCAGAAGGTTTACTTCCAGCGCTATAAGCTACCCAACCTTCAGGCGCTCGACTATTAAACAGAACTTCAGAAAGAATACTGCGACAACTGTTACCCGTGCACAGAAACAAAAATTTCATGAAAACTTACTCGCAATGGCTCTGTATCGATAGAGCTGAGGGATCAAATAACACGGGAACATTGCTACGTTTAAGTGTATTCAGAATTTCAAAGCACCATTCAGGTAGTTGTGGGTTAATACTGTAATACACCCACTGCTTTTGCCGACGGTCATTCAGCAAACCACTTGATCTTAACAGGGCTAAATGCCGTGAAATTTTTGGTTGGCTTAACTGGAGTTTATCTGTCAAATTACAAACACACTGCTCTTCATTTTCTGCAATAAGCATGACAATACTGAGACGTGTTTCATCAGATAAACATTTAAAAAACTGAACGTGGTCCATAACTGCTCCCATTCTATTATGCAAATATACACATATCCATATATTCAGTAAAGAGTACTCATTATAAAAGTATACCCATATCTGTATATGCTTGCCAGAACGGGAAAAATTTAAAACTTCTTAATATCTCAAGACACAGATAAAAAAAGACCCGTGGCTTATGCCACAGGTCTTTTTACAGTTTTCCACATACACTTATTTATTTTTTTCAATCAACTCCACAATGGCTTGTGGTTCCAAAACTTTGCCACTTGAAACGATTTGATTATCTATGATCAGACCTGGCGTACTTAACAACCCTGTTTCAGCAATTTGCATCATATCAGTTACATATTCAATTTCTGCCTGAACACCCGTGCTTTTTACAGCTTCTTCAGTTGCAGCCAATAAGGCTTTGCATTTACGACAACCTGTTCCTAAAACTTTAATTTGCATCTTTATTCTCCACACTTTTTATAAAAACCAATAACCCAAAGTATTCAGGGTATAACCAACAATCAAGATTCCCACAAAAACGATCCCTACAAACAGGCTCAATAAACGGGTTTTCACCACTTGTTTTAACAAGATTAGCGATGGCAGAGAAAGTGCGGTGACCGCCATCATAAACGCTAAAACCGTCCCCAAGCCAACGCCTTTAGTCACAAGTGCTTCTGCAATCGGCAAGGTGCCAAATATATCCGCATACATTGGCATTCCCACAATCGTAGCAATCAGTACGGAATACCAGTGTTCCTGACCAAGTAAGGCGGTAATCCACTGCTCAGGAATCCAGTTATGAATTGCCGCACCAATCCCGACACCTATCAAGACATAAAGCCAGACCTTACTAAAAATGTCTGTCACCTGTTCCCAAGCAAATGTACGCCGCTCTTTTGCAGTCATGCTGAAATCTTCATCTTCGCCTGAGATTGTTTGATGATGAGTCACAAATTCAGCCACATACTTTTCCATTTTCAAGTAGCTGATTAATGACCCACCGATGACTGCCAGCACTAATCCAAGTAACACATAGACCAATGCAATTTTCCAGTTAAAGATACTCGCCAATAAAATAATTGAAGCTAAGTCAACAAGTGGTGATGAAATCAGAAAGGAAAAAGTGACGCCTACCGGTAGTCCTGCACGAGTAAAACCAATAAACAACGGAATCGAAGAACATGAACAAAATGGCGTAATAGTACCGAGTAATGCCCCCATGATATTGGCTTTGATTCCTGTCATCCGACCTAAAATCAGCCGAGTACGTTCTGGAGGGAAATAGCTTTGAATATAAGATAATGTATAGATCAACACTGAAAGCAGAATAAAGATCTTGAATACATCATAAATAAAGAAATGGACACTACCACCCAACCGGGTTGCAACGGATAAACCAAATACATTTTCAACAAACCAGCACACCCCATCCGAGAGCCAGGTCATTTTAAGTAGAACATCATTTAACCAAGCAAAAATTGCGACAACGTTCTCCATTTAGATCTCCTGCTCTACACTGATACAAAGTCCAACAGCGTTAGGGGTTTCACCTTTTATTTTAAGCGTCTGCCTTGCTCATCAATGATGACTTCACCATCTTCTTTAACGAAAGCTTTTAATTGCGGCAAAGGTAGAATATCTAGCACTACTTCAGATGGGCGACATAAACGAGTGCCCAAATCTGTCACGACCAAAGGACGGTTAATCAGGATGGGATGTTCAAGCATAGCATCAAGCAATTGCTCATTTGTCCAGTTCGCATCGTCTAAATTAAGTTCAGTATAAGCATCTACATTTTTGCGTAACACATCACGAACACTTAAACCAGAGTCCTGAATCATTTTAATCAGCTGATCTTTTGATGGTGGCGTAATCAGATATTCAATTACTTCTGGTTCGATCCCCGTGTTGCGAATAAGCGCCAAAGTGTTACGAGACGTGCCACAGGCAGGATTATGGTAAATTTGAACTTTTGGTATTTGATCCATGAAAAAACAGCTCGAAGAAAATGATAGCTTAATTATATATGAATATACGGATATTCATAATATCAAATGTCATATATTATTAAAAATGTGTACAACTTGGCTCTATCAGACTCTACATAAAAAACAGACTAACCGCTTATCTTCTACTTTTTATATTGTTTTTAATGGAAGATGACCATTTAAGCTTACTGATCAATCCGTAGCCTTATTCATTAACTGATCTAAATAATCAGACCATGCTTGCATCATCACTGTACGCTCTTCTAAATACTTTGTACGGTTGTATGCTCTTCCGTGCATGTCACGAACCTGATGAGCTAGTTGCTGTTCAATCCGCTCAATTGGAAATTTTAGAACCTCGTCTAATAATGTTCTTGCAGTCGCTCTAAAGCCATGACCTGTCGTCTCACCATTTTCAAAACCATATTGCTTTAAACGCTTGTTAATAGTTGACTCACTAATCGTTTTAGACTGATCTCACATCGATACAAAGCAATACTCGGTATAACCTGTCATCTGGTGTAATTCTTTAAATAAGGTTATTACTTGATCTGACAGAGGAACAATATGCTGTAATGCTGTCTGATTCTTCGTCTTAGGAGGAGTGTATTTCCAAACTCGATTTTCAAAATCAATGTCTGCCCACTTCGCCCCTCTTAATTCTCCTGGACGTACAAAAACATGTGGTAATATTTTGACGGCATAATCTATCGCGATATCACCACGGCCAACACTATTATAAATATTCCTTAATAACTGTCCTAACAGCTGCTCATCTGTGATCGCAGATCTATGCTTGGTTTTACCAACTTTTAAAATCCCACTGATTTGGTCTGCCACATTAAATTGGCATAAGCCTAAAGCAATCGCATAACGAAAGACTTGGGATGCTTTGCTTCTCATGCGCTTTGCAGAATCTGTCTTACCTTGCCTTTCGTATATACGACACACTTCTAAAATTTGCGATGGTGTAATACTGTCTATCGGATAATCTCCAATTGCAGCATACAACTTATCCCAAACAAATTGATTCCTTCGCTGAGTGCTAGGCTCCAACTCTTCTGTTTTACGATATTCATTTGCGATTAGCTTAAAAGTATTTTTTTTATGCGTTATTTCAGCTTCTCGTTTTTTCTGCATGGCAGGATCAATATTCTGAACAAGCTGTTCTCTGAACTCGCCTCGTTTTGCACGTGCTGATGCTAATGTACAGCTTGGATAAACACCAATTGCGATAGTAGCTCTTTTCTTTGTAATTGGGCGAACATAATCAAAGCGCCAATATGCCCCACCTTTTGTATCTAATAACAGATAAAGGCCGCCACCATCTGAAAGCTTAATATTTTTTTCAGATGATTTCTTTTGCATTGATATTGCTGATTTAATTTTTGAGTCAGTAAGACTAACAACGAGTTTAGGCATCTTTTTACGGTATATTTTTGCAAGAAACGGGATATACCGTAAAAAATACCGTAAAACTTTACGGTATCCAGAGGTGGTCCCACTTGTTTGAACAACTAAAAGCGTATTTATAAGTGATATTCCGCTCTAGTTAAGCCACCTTGTTTTGTTGGGGTAGCTGATCATAGTAAAACTCATTTGGTGTCAATTTGTCTAGACTCGAATGAGGTCGTTTCAAATTATAAAACTCAAAATATGCACTCAATTGCTTTTTCGCATCTGTGACACTGCTATAAGCTTTGAGATACACCTCTTCATATTTAACGCTCCGCCATAATCGTTCAACCATCACATTATCTACCCATCGACCTTTACCATCCATACTGATTTGAATGCCATTTGATTTCAATACATCAATAAATCCATCACTGGTGAACTGACTGCCTTGGTCTGTATTCAATATTTCAGGTGATCCATATTTTTCAATCGCTTCATTTAAAGCCGAAATACAAAAATCCACCTCCATACTAATCGATACCCTATGTGCAAGTACCTTGCGGCTATGCCAATCAATCACAGCACATAAATAAACAAAGCCTTTTGCCATAGGGATATACGTTATATCCGTAGACCACACTTGATTACTGCGCTGAATAGCCAATCCTTTGAGCAGATATGGATATTTACGGTGAGCTTGATTAGCCTGGCTTAAATTTGGTTTGCAATATAACGCCTGAATACCCATTTTCTTCATTAAAGTACGTGTATGACGTCGTCCTATATGATGCCCTTGACGATTCAACAAATCACGCATCATACGACTGCCTGCAAAAGGATATTGCATATGTAATTCATCAATACATCGCATCAGTTTCAGATCTGATGAGCTAACAGGTTTTGGGCGATAATAATAACAACCACGAGAGACTTTCAGTAACTTAGCCTGTTTAGATACTGAAATCTGAAGTGAGTGATCGATTAACTTTTGTGGTTGAAGCGGCCCAGTTTCTTCAACACACCTTCTAAAAAATCAATTTCTAATGCCTGCTCACCGATTTTTGCATGTAACTTTTTAAGATCAATGGGGGGTTCTGATGGAGCTTTTGATTGATCGAAAGCTTGCGAGGAAGCTGAGATCAATTGATTTTTCCAGTCAATAATTTGGTTTTGATGAACATCAAACTCAGAACTCAATTCAGCAAGTGTTTTTTCTGCTTTGATCGCAGCAAGTGCTACCTTAGCTTTAAAGTCGTTTGAATGATTTCTTCTTGGTCTACGTGCCATAAAATACTCCATATATTGATGTTTATAACATCATTTGAGGAGCAGAATATCACTTATAGGAGTTGTTCAAATTTCCGGATCCATCTCTTCCTAAAACGCCTTCGGACATTATCGGACAATAGAAGTACGTAAGCTATTTATTTTTAATGATTTTCGTATTTCTTCGGATGAGGTAAAACAGTGAAATGGTGCGCTCAGCGGGGATGGAGTCTACAATATAAGATATTGTTTATACTGAATAACTTTGAAAATAAATTTAAATGTATCCTTATTTATATCCTTATTATCAAACACACCTTTAATTGCTTATATTTTAATCAAACAGTAATTCAAGGTTTCTATTGCTGTCAATCGTCAATCTAGCAACATATTTTACTTCAGTATTCGTATCATTTATCAACCCTAAAGCGCATTGGTAGTGTTCAGCACAAACCTTTCTAACTTCAGGTTCTTCATCTTTCATTAGTTGAATAGCACCAGAATAATATTGAGCACAAGCTTTACGAATTTCTATATCATCATCTGTGACTAGCATTTTTGCAAAATCTTCATCTACTGCAACACATGCCTTTCTAACTTCCGAATCACAATCATTAATCAAGATAGTTGCAATATGGTAGTTATTAAATTCTTTCAAGGCTTCTAATTTTAGCTTTGTATTCTGACTTTCTAGAATCATGGATCGAGCATGCTCTGCTATAGCATCATCTTCATCATCTATTAATCGAATTGCACAGCTTTCATAAAGCTGAACACATGCTGACCTTACATCCCAATCATCTAAATGATCATCTAGTATCTGAAGTGCCAAGTCTTCATCTATACGACATAGCCTAACTAACTCTTCTGCATCTAAACAATACCAATCATTTTCTTCAAGTAGTGTTTCAATACATGTACTTTGGATTTCTGTGTCTTCATCATCAATTAGAGCTAAAGCAAAATCTCGTGAACTTTGAGCACATAAGAGTCGAAGTTGTTTTATTTCTGACTCCAAACACTCTTCAGCAAATTGTTCATCCTCATCAATTTCATTTCGCAAAATTTCAGAAGCGATAGCCTGTAATCCAATATCCTCAGAGCTAATTAACTCTGACGCAACTGTTCTTAGAATATCTGTATCCTCTTCATCCGCTTTAAGAATTAAAGGGTAACAGTACTTCCAATTCAAACATGCCCATCGAACATCCACATCTTCATCTCGATATAGATAACGAGCACAGGACTCCCATTTCTCTGCACATACAGAACGAACCATCGCATCTTCATCTGAAATAAGCTTTAAAGCTAAAAACTCATAATGAATGGCACATAATTGTCTAATTTCTGCATCTTCATCATTAATCAGTATCTGTGCAAAGATTTCACTTTTTGAAATACATCGTTTTTTAATTTCTTTATCAAAATAAGAAAGATATTTACTCGCTGTTATTGGATCAGTAAGTAAAGCATCTACTTGAGCATCAATATTCTTCATAGCCATTACCTACTCAAAGCCCCGTATAAAAAGTCTGAATAAACTTTCTTGTCTTATCCCATAGTTGGTTAAAGACATTTTCACGTTCAAACAGCTTCACTTTAAAGTTTGGCAAGTCTTTAAGTTCTTCTTTTCTCGGTAAACGCTTAGTGAACTCATAATTATCCAAAACTGTTTTCATTACTTCAGGCTTTAGATTTTCTTGTTCACACAAATGCTGGTATGCCTGTTCCTTCTGCACATCCCAATACTCTGCAAAGGCATCTTTGACACTTTGCCCATTGAGCATTTTTGGCATGTTTTCCTCGATGAACTTATTAATCAGTTCTTGCTTGTCATGTAGAGTTACGTCCCCACCAATAAGATCATGGATTTGAGCTTTATACTTCTGACGTTTTTCATCCGTATCAGCATTGACCATCATCTGGAGCAGATTCAGGATATAGCCCACATTGATACGATCACTGTGCAATAAATCAAGTTGGAAATCGACATCATCTAATACAGAGACTTTTTCTTTTTTGGTGGTCTTTCTCACCTCACGGCATAGATCACTATACTTGGATGCAAAATTTGCAAAATGCTGTTTATCTAACGCCGTAACATCTTGGTCATAATCCACAAAAGTCTGTAGCTGAGCGTTGTAACGCATTACCTCACGGAATGCCTTAATAAACTCTAATTGAGCTTCTTCTGTGATCAGCGTATCAACCGACTTATAGTCTGGTGTCAAAGCCAATAGCTTAGCGACAGCATTCTCATAATCATTTTTGATTTCATCAAAGCTCGGCACAAGGACAATTTTCTTGGCATCTTTATTTGAAAAAAGTGCCAATGCTTCATCCGTTGCTCGTTTTAGATTACGGAAACACACGATATTGCCAAAAGGTTTCTTATCATTGAATACTCGATTGGTACGTGAAAAAGCCTGAATCAGCCCATGGTATTTAAGGTTCTTGTCTACATACAGCGTATTCAACGGTTTTGAGTCAAAGCCTGTTAAGAACATATTAACTACAAGCAAAATATCAATCTGCTTTTTCTTCACTCGGTCAGCAATATCACGGTAATACGCATAGAAACGATCACCAGAGTTAAAGTTTGTGCCAAAATGCTCATTGTACTGACTGATATAGCGATCTAGCTTATCTCTGCTCGATTGATTCACCTGTGATGGGATATCAGCACTCTCTTCATCAATCAGCCCATTCTGCCCCTCTACAGGTACAGCTTCATTGGCTGAATATGAAAAGATCGTTGCAATGGTTAAAGGCTTAAATAATCGACCTTGCTCTTCATCCTCAATTTTCTTTTCAGCTTGGACTTTTTCAAATAACTCATAGTATTGAGTCAAAGTATCTACGGAGCTGACACAGAACATTGCCGTAAATTCACGATCTTTGGTTTTCTTGTCGTGTGTATTCACGATATAACGAGCAATCATTTCCAAGCGTTGAGGATTGTCATACAGCTCTTTGGTATCAATACCTTCTACATCTTCATCGTATTGATCATTGGTCTGCATACCTTTCGCCGTGTACTTGCCACGATAATCAATCTGGAACTGCAACACGTTACGGTCACGAATCGCATCAACAATCACATACTTATGTAGGCACTCATTAAACAAGTAGTCTGTTGTGAGTTTTAAGCCTGCTTTCGATAAGCTATTTTCTTCAAAGATTGGTGTTCCTGTGAAGCCAAACATCTGAGCATTTTTAAAGAATTTTTTAATGTTCTGATGGGTTTCACCAAATTGGCTTCGATGACACTCATCAAAGATAAAAACGACTTTTTTCTCTTTGAGGTAATCAATATATTCTAAGTAGCGGTCTGTACTGATTGCCTTATTGAGCTTTTGGATTGTGGTGACAATGAGCTTATCGTGACGTTGATCGAGTTGATTCACCAAGGTCGAGGTATTATCCGTACTATCCACACTTTCAGCTTTAAAAGCATTAAATTCCCTTGCGGTTTGCGTATCTAAATCATTACGGTCTACAACAAATAGAACTTTCTCGACATCAGGCATCTGCATAATGATTTGACTGGCTTTAAATGAGGTCAGCGTTTTACCTGAACCTGTCGTGTGCCAAATATAGCCATTCTGCTTGGTATTTCTAACCTGCTCTACAATCTTCTCTACGGCGTAAATTTGATACGGGCGTAAGACCATGAGTTCTTTAGACGTCTCATGGATCACCATAAACTGTGTCAGCATTTTGGTGAGATGCTGTTTATTTAAAAACACCTCAGCAAAGTCGACCACTTCATTGATATGTTGATTATTGATATCTGCCCATGGGAAGGTGAAATCAATATGTTTTGTGCCATTGGAGTAGTAACGAGTATTTGCGCCGTTGCTGATAATAAAAAGCTGAATAAAGCGGAATAGTCCCTGTCCTGCCCAATAAGCTTCTCTGGTATATCTTTGAGTTTGATTAAATGCTTCGGCAATCTCCATGCCTCGCTTTTTTAGCTCAATTTGTACGATAGGTAGACCATTTACTAAGAGCGTGACATCAAAACGGCTAGTACGCCCATTATGGTCACGGTGATCTACTGTAATTTGATTAGTGACCTGATAGCTGTTCTTATTTGGATCATCCGATAAGAAATAAATATGCTTACTTGTACCATCATCAAATTTGATAGGGAACTGATCACGGAGCTTCTTGGCACGTTCAAATACTGTGCCATTATTTAAAAAGCTAATGACTTGCTTCCACTCTGCTTCAGACAGTGGTGATAGTCCGTTTGCTTTTTCAAGTTGGGATTTGAGATTAGCCAATAGCTGAACTTCATCCTTAATAATGACTCTGCTAAACCCTAAGCTTTCTAGTTGTGCTATGAGTTCATTTTCAAGTTGTTGTTCACTTTGTGCTGTCATTTAACCCTCAAATCTTATATAAAATACTTGTATAATTAATAATTTATGAAAAGATTATATCTTTAATTTTTTTTGTATAAAAGTTGAATAACACTTAAGTATAAAAGTATTTTTAGGGGAATCTCATGGATGGATACAACATCTATAATATAGGTCTATTCATAGGCTTTAGCATTATCATCATTGGTATTTTTTTGGGAGCAGGCAAAAACCGTACTATCATTGTATTCAAAGATTATGATGATCTGGGACTCACTTTTCTTATTCCTACTTCTTTTTTCGGTATTATTTTTATTTTCCACATGTTTGGCGGAAGCCCTAAGTTCAGCCTACCACTTGCTTCCATTGTATCTTTTATTCTGTTCTGCATCATGGTTAGAAATAGTTATATCGATAATGATCGTGTCATTTGGAAATTACTCATGGCATTAGTAACCAAATTACCATTAGCCTTTTTATGGGTAATTAACCTTATCTCACTTATCAAGCCAAGTGGTCAAACTGCAAAACAACGACGTGAAAGTCGTGCAAACGCACTTCTTATTTTAGCTATTATCACGCCCATTATTGGGCTTCTAGTTGCGGATAAATCTGGTGAATTATTTAATCCAAAACAATGGATTAAAGGCAAGCGTGTTGGAAATATTCGAAACCATATGTAAAAAAATCCCTGCTTAAGCAGGGATTTTTTTAGTAATCGTTTAAGTTACTGATATCAACCAATGGTGGCTCGGGTGAATACATTCCATTCGCAAATAATCCGAGAATCCATTTAGTGGAGGGTGTAAATAATTCTGTGTAAATGTGGTTTTAAAAATACTTGGTTACACGTTCTTCAAACATGATACTAAAACGATTCATGGCAGCTTTCCAATTCTGAATGGGCATCGTCCATTTTTTGCTTGCTGCCATAATCGCTAAATATACCACTTTTTTCACAGAATCATCGGTTGGGAAGATTTTTCTTTTCTTGGTGGCATGGCGAATGACACTGTTCAAGGATTCAATTGCATTGGTGGTATAAATCGCCTTGCGAATGTCCATTGGATAGGCAAAGAACGTGTTGAGATTCGACCAGTTGGCAAGCCATGATTTACTGATTTGAGGATATTTATCGTCCCACTTTTGACCAAATTCATCCAGGGCTTGCAGGGCTGCATCTTCGGTAACAGATTGATAAACTTTCTTTAAATCGGCAGTAACAGCTTTGTAGTCTTTCCAGCTCACATATTTCAAGCTATTGCGTACCATGTGGATAATACACAACTGGATATGAGTGTCAGGGTAAACTGTATTGATTGCATCAGGGAAGCCTTTTAAGCCATCTACACACGCAATTAGAATGTCTTTCACACCTCGATTCTTGAGTTCGGTTAAAACCGATAACCAGAATTTAGCCCCCTCGTTTTCTGCTATCCATAACCCCAATAGTTCTTTATGCCCCTCTGTATTGACACCCAATGCAAGAAATACAGCCTTATTGATGATAGTATTATCCTGACGTACCTTGACCACGATGCAGTCTAAATACACGATAGGATACAAGGCATCCAAAGGGCGACTTTGCCATTCTTTGACTTGTTCTATAACTGCATCTGTCACCTTGGAAATCAGGGTGGGTGACACATCTGCATCATACATTTCCTTGAATGTAGCAACAATGTCCCGAGTCGTCATACCTTTGGCATAGAGGGATAAAATCTGGCTATCCATTTGCGTGATACGGGTCTGATTTTTCTTGATAAGCTGTGGCTCAAATGTACCCTCACGATCTCTAGGGGTATCTAGTTCAAACTCACCATCATCAGTCAGTAGACGCTTCGTTGTGTAACCATTGCGAGCATTTTTGCCTGTTCGTGGGCTATTCTTTTCGTAACCTAAATGGTCGGTGAGTTCCGCATTAAGGGCAGTTTCAACAGTCAATTTCTTTAAAGCCCGACTAAAATTATTGAGATCGGCTTCGGTTTTTAGGTTCTTGGCTAACTCTTTAGCGAGTGCCAACATTGCTTCATCTTTCATGGTAAACACCTTTTGTTTGACCCCAACAACGTTGGGGGGTAGTTTAAGCGTTTACACAGTTTTATTTACAGTCTCATTTAGTGATAAAGAAGATAATAATTGCTGCAAGCCCTGACAAACCAAATATATAGTTACCTGCTTCATAGAACACAAAGTTACTGTAGTCTTTAAACAATTGAGCTGCTCCGACTTTATAGTCATTACATAAAAATTCAAATACTAAAGCCCAAGCAACAAAGCCTAGAATCCCTCCTAAGCCTTTTGCTGCCCATCCATGAAACTCTTTCCATCTACTTTGTGGTAAATACTCTAAATATTCTTTAGTCTCTTTCAGGCTTTGCCATTCAGGAACAATATCATCTAAACGATCCTGTACCTGCTTACCCACTTTACTTTTACGACTGAAGTTACCATTTGCATTAATTGAAACTCTATTTCGTCTTGCTAGGCTGTGCAATTCTTCAATTTCGTCATCATAAACAATCCAGCTTTCATAGCTTCTCAAGAACTGTTGTTTCTCTTCTTCATCAAGCCAGAAGTCTGAATAGTTTTTATTTATTTTTTGATATTTGAAATAGAACTTCAAAATGAAGAACAATCCATATAACAGTATAAATATTGGTGAAACGGAAACAACAAATAGCACAAGGATAAAACCAAAATATAAAATTGCTGCACCACCAGATTGATCATTCTTTTTACGCCGTGCCATATCTTCCCCTCAATATTTATCTATTTAATTTATCGTAAAGTCTTTTCTATCTGATCTAGTAACCTTGCTTTTTCAAGTATTAACTTTTCAATTGCTTCAAAAGTTGGTTCAGGTGAATCCCAATAAATACATAACCAACGTTCAGCTCCACCCTTATATTTTTCTATTTTCCAATTTCTTAAACGTGAATCTTCATGACAGTTTAAGATTTGAAACGCCTCTTCTTGTAACTCTTCAGATAAATTTAAAATATAGGTTGTTACCCCAAAAATTGTTTCACCTTTATGTTCGCGAATATGCAAAGTTGTATTTGTTAAATTGCCCCATGCATGATTATAAAAACGGATGCCACCCCATGACTCATATTTGGTAAAAGAGGCATAATTGTCGATCATTAGATTCAATTGCTGGCTAATTTTTTCAACAACTTCTTTAATCGTATTGGTCTTGAGCTTCTGTAATTCTTGAATCTCTTGGTAATGATCAAAAATAAATTGGACACGGTTCATATCTAAGTTCTGTATTTTGTAATAGCTTTCAAAATGAAGTAAGAATTCACGAGCAAATAGGTTCCATTTATTCATGGGATGACTGAGCATCTGCTCCGCCAAATATGGACGTACCGCATTTACCAATTGTTGATAAGAAATACCATACCAATTTGTAGCTTCGCTTTTCCCTGAAATGCTCAGAATAAGCCCTAAAATCTTTTTCCCTCTTGCACGACTATCCGCATATTTCTCATAGTCATGGAATGGGTTATTTTGGTGATGATAGATCTTCGCTTCAACGAGCAATAGATGTGAGTCAGTTTCCAATATCAGGTCAATACGATTACCGCTATGCGTTACACATTCACGTTCTAAACGTTCAATTTGACCCATTGAAACGTCTGTATCCTTCTTTAGCTCCGCCTGAACGACATCGGCAAAGCCTTTCCAAAAGACATCTCCCAACTCGTGAGATTCTTGCGGATTTAAGAAGAACTCTAATAGCTCAGTCGTTGGATTTTCATAATGATTACGGATCGCCGTATCAAAGAAAGTCTTTTCTCGAGGCTGTTTTTTAAATTTCTTAGCAGACTCAAGTAAATCTTTAAAGTGCTCAATTCTTATATTCATTACTTCAATACTTGTTTAACTAAGCTAAGGATATATTCTAAGTTTTCTGTATTTGTAACGACAATTTCACAGTCACCACTTCCATGATGATCTACTCCTGTCATATCTTTGACTAATCCTTTAGGATCATCTATTTCATTGTACTTTCTATTCAAATACATCTTGATTTGATTCTTCCTGATTGAGAAATACACTAAATTTTTATTATTGACTTGAAAGGCGATATAGACTTTTTTAACATTCAGTTCAAAGTTTGAAGAGAGATTCAAAACAGAATCTCTGAACTTTTCATATAACTCTCTAATATCATCAGACTTATCACTTAAATGATGCTCTTCATCATATTGTTGGATTTCTTTGGCAATTTTTTGAATTTGCTCTGACTCAATTTTTTGCACTTGTTTAATCGACGGAGCTGACTTCGCTTTTTGCAAAGGATTTACTGAAATAATACCATCCTGATAACGTTTAATTTCCCAAAGTTCAATACCTAAGTCTTTAAAGTTTGTAGATTGCTTTTGGAAGTCTGTAAAGCTTGGAGAAACAAACATAATACGGCTTTGTGACCAATCCACATCTTGGCGTTTCAAAGGCTTATCTTGAGTTTCATTGTATTCAACAATGAAGTCTGCCTTGTACTCAAGCATTAGGTTCAGATATGAAACACCTTGATCAATCACGCTGTAATTGCGTTCACGCTTGTATTCAATAATCACAAATGCCTGACTTTCAGGATCAAATGCCAGCGTATCTATCCGATTACTCTTAATCGTAAATTCTGACTTAACGAATATAAGCCCCGTAAATTCAGTTAAATTCTGCTCAAATAAGGTCTGAATCTCTCGTTCTAAGCGAAAAGGTTGTTCCACCAGTTCAACTAAGTTATTTGTTTGGCTTTGATAAAGTTGCATTAAAAATCTCGAGTTTTTTATTCTTCAAAAGTTTGTCTAAGCGGATTCTTCAAATGCTCTTTAAAGTAACGCTTTAAATCGTCAATACTGATCGATTCACCATCTTTAGTCTTGTGCAACATGGCATGACAATTTGGGCATACAGGTCGTAGATCCTCTTTAGGATCGACTTCATATTCTTCACCAATTTCATGTAAAGCTTTTACATGATGAACATGAATAAAATCTTTAGCAAATTCGCCGTAAACATGCTCAAAACTCATGGTACAGACGTAACAACGTGATCCATATATTTGTAGGCACTTTGCTCTTGCTTCAGGATTACGCTCATATTTATTAACTACAACGGTTTTTTTTGCACCTTCTGGAAATATTGAATCACTCACATTAACTTCATCAGGATAAGTATTTAGATCATCGCTAATTGCAAAAAAACTATTTGCATGATTGAAGATTTTTTTATACTTCTCGATCACACGAATGTCTTTTGAGCTGTCAGAAACTCTACCTTGAAATCTATCTTTTTTTTCAATGAATCCTTTTTTAATAAGATAGTCTCTAGAAAGCTCATATCGATCAACTTTATTTAGTTTACTAAGAACTATAAATTCACCAGAGTAATCATGAAAGTCGCTTACGTTGACCCAATATTTAATTTGCTCAGGAGGTACTTCTACTTTCGATGCAAAACCTGCCACTTGATATAGATACATAATCTTAGCTTTAGGTTTTGTCACATATATATATAGTAAGTCTCCAATCTCGTGTTTAAAGCTACGCTTTACCCAATAAATATCTAAAAGATCTTCATAGGCTTGATGAATTTTATAGACCCCTTCATCTACAGACATTAACCAATTCGCCATTTTACAACCTCTTGCTTCCCCCTCGTTAAATGGAGAGGGAAAATCTTTTAAACAAACATCTGCTGTAACAAGCCTTTTTTCCACTGTTTCGCTTGTTTAATTTGCTGTGCCACCACTTCAATTTTTTGGTCAATGGCAGATAGAAAATTAGCGATTTTCGTTTGTTCTTCTAGGCAGGGATAACCAATTTCATAATCCTGAATTTGCTTCCCACTTATATGAGGAATACCCGAGCTAGTTTTAACTTGATCCACATATCTATAAAATTCTTTTGATATGATCCATTGATAAACGTATTGAATGTTTGTTTTCTCTTTTTCACGTAAAATACAAACACGCTGAACAAGCAAAGAACCAGCATCTTTTTCTGTGACAAAAGCAGAATTACGTCCTACTTTGGAACCATCCATACTCAAAACAATATCGTTAACTTTGACAAAATATTTTTCTAATTTAGAAATGTCTCTGAGAAAGAAACGATCAAGCTCGAATGAGTGTCTAATATGGTGCTCCCCAATATTAATCCCTCGCATTAGAGGAATACCGCTACTATCCTCAACCATTTCTTTACTATCAAAAGGATAGCCAAAAATTGTTTCTGTAATAGCACCTATTTTCGCTTTCTGCCACTCCCCAAATTCACTACCATCATCCACTTTAAAACGAATCTGCTGACTAAATAGCTTTTGCATCATGCCCTGTTTGTATTGGCTGAGCAGTTCATGTTTTTGTGTCAATTGGCTAATCTTTTCATCCACAGCGGAAAGAAAAGAAGCGATTTTGGTTTGTTCTTCTTTGGATGGAATATTGATTGAAAGATCTTTAATAATTCCAGCACTTAGATTTTTTTGACCACCATCATTACTCAAATCACGTATTTCATCATAACGATTCATTAAGTTCTGAAAAATAAATTGCGTATCAAAACCATCTTTTAATTTAATCGCACAGCAAGCTTGGTTTGTAGTTGCCTCAATACCTAAAATAGCAACCTTTCCACGAGTAATTCCCTGTCCGTACATAGCCATCAAAATAGTATCTTTAGGAAACAATTTAGCTGATGAATTATTTACACCTTCTTTAGTAATAAATTCTTCTGCTGAATGAATCACATTAAAATCAACTAAACTGGTTGTTACCCAAGGAATATCACCATTCCAGTATTCAGGATTGGCTCTACTTGGTGTCCCACCTGAAGTCACTGATGCAATTTCATCTATTTTTGATGTATTCCAATCACCATCAAACTCTTTAAACCGTAACTTAGGCGTTGCCATTACTTCACCTCCGCGAATGGAGAATCAATGCCTAGCTCTTTACAGAAATCTGCAATCACAGCATCGGTTTTTTGACTTTCTACTTCTAAAGCTTGAAGCTGTTTAGCAATTAAATCTAAATCAATCTCAGCTTCGGCTTCAAAGGTATCCACATAACGAGGAATGTTTAAGTTAAAGTCGTTGTCTTTCACTTCCTGCAAAGTGGCAACTTTGGCGTATTTCTCAATATTCTGACGGTTTTCAAAAGCAGCAATAATATTGTCTAAATGCTCAGGCAATAATTTGTTCTGAGTCTTTTGCTTTTCAAACTCATTGCTGGCATCAATAAACAAAATATTGTCTTTATGCTCACGGTCTTTTTTCAGCACCAAAATACAGGTCGGAATACTTGTGCCATAGAAAATATTGGCAGGTAAACCAATGATGGTATCAATCACATTCATCTGCTCAATCAAGTACTGACGAATCACGCCCTCACTTGAACCACGGAACAAAACACCATGGGGCAAGACCACCGCCATGGTGCCGTTGTCATCCAGTTGATACAGCATGTGCTGTACAAACGCCATATCGGCTTTAGAACTTGGCGCCAGTTTGCCATACGCAGCAAAGCGTTCATCTTGTAAAAATAACGGATCGGCAGACCATTTTGCAGAGAATGGCGGATTCGCCACCACCGCATCAAACTTTTTATCTAAATGCTGCGGACGGGTTAAAGTATTTTCCTGCTTAATGTCGAACTTGGCAAAATGCACATCATGCAGAATCATGTTCATACGTGCCAAGTTGTAAGTGGTACGGTTCATCTCCTGACCGTAAATCATATCGACATCTTTCACTTCACGTTTTACCCGTAGCAACAACGAACCTGAACCACAAGTCGGATCATAGACTGAACGTAAACGATCCTTGCCTTGGGTGACAATCTTCGCCAGTAAGGTCGATACCGTTTGTGGCGTATAGAATTCACCAGCTTTCTTGCCCGCGCCTGAGGCAAATTCGCCAATCAGGTACTCGTAGGCATCACCTAGTACATCGGCTTCGGTATTACTAATATCAAAATCAATGTCATCTAAATGACTCAGGACTTTCGCCACCAGTGCATTACGGTCGCTGGCATTATTGCCGAGCTTGGTCGAGTTCAGATCCAGATCTTCAAACAGGTTGGCAAAGTCATCGGCAGAGTCGGTGCCTAAAGTGCTTTGTTCAATCGATTTTAAGGTCGCAGTTAAATCATCTAGAATGAATTCGCCCTGACGACCACGCTCGGCTAAGGTATGGAATAGCTGTTTGGGTGTAAGCGCATAACCGACTTCGGCAATGGCATTCTTTTTAATTTCTTCGATGTAGGGCACATGCTCAGCATTATTTTCATCTAATTCTAAAAAGCTGAGGTCTTCGCCATCTAGCAATTCATTGGCAAAGTTCACCGACTTTTCCGATAAATATTTAAAGAAAATAAAGCCGAGGATGTAATCACGGAATTCATCTGCACCCATCGTGCCACGTAACGTATTGGCAATATTCCAGAGTTGTTTTTGTAGCTGTTGCAGTTGTACGTGGGTCATATTAAAAATCAACCAAAAATCATTATTTTAAGATGACGCTACTTTGCCATATTTGTTCCTTTTTTTTAAGTCATATTACCTATAAATTGATTCAAAGTTCACATTGGTTCGCCCCTAAATATCTTGATTCAAGAGTACAAACCTTTTATAAAAACAAGACGTTTTGCGCCAAGTTCATTCATAGAATGAAGCGTGCGCAGACCGTACGCAGCTAGACATTTTTAGGTACAAGTGCGCACACTGATTATCATATTTTCAACAAGATTATCATTAAAATAAAAATAATATTTATTATTAAAAATCAAATGTTTAATAAAATACAACCTTTTGAAAAACGACTATATCCGTTAAATTCCTACAGGCTTTACGAAGATATATCGTGCGCAAAACTGTGCGCAAAATGGTACGCACTCCAATATTTTTAGATGCTTACGCACACTTACAAATCACTCGTTTTCATTCGTTCATATTTTCAACACCTAAAATAATTAAAAATTAATAATAAAAATCAATATCTTATTAAAATAAGAATACTTTAAGAAATCATTGTACATCTCATAAAAGCTCATCATCTTTTTGTAAAATACACCGTGCGCACGACTGTACGCACCCAAATGGCTATTTTTTTATTTTGCGCACGTTAAATCAAGACCGGTTAGACAACTAGTTCAATGTTCTTTATGAAGTATCTTTACCCTATATATCAATTCACTAATCATTTTTCGCACTAAAACAGTATGTTTTTTAACTATTGATTAATGTTTGATTTCATTGAAATCCGGGAATAAAAAAGCCCTTTTCACAGGGCTTTTTGACTTATTTATTTTGCTCTAACAAAACTTGCTTAATAACTTTCCAACCTGATTCTTCATCTAAGGCTAAAGTGTATTTAAATTTATTGGCAGGAAAATTATTCCCCCCGTCTTTACCGCCATAAATATCATCTGCATAGTTCCAACTAACGATCTCCAACAAACCGTCTTGTGTCTTCTTCATAGAGTTTATAAAACGGTAATTAGTAAAAGATGATCTAGTCGCCCATGCCTTCTCGTTATTATCACCTAAAGCATCATCAGTATTTACTAAAAATGGACGGCTTGTTGAGTATCTTGATACCTCAGAAATATATGCTGACATTGTACCTGAACCACCTTCACATCCTTTATCACCGCTCCAAAGAACATAATAGGTTGAACCTGTATAATCTTCTTTAGGAGGATGAATATTTACAATGTCCTTCAGTTCAACCTTACTTGTTGCACAAGCTACAGCATTAATATACTGATTCATCATTTTCATAATTGCTTGTTTATCTTGAAATTCAGTTGCGAAAGCAGCATTAGAAAAAATCCCTAAAGTTAAAGCAGCAACAATCGTTTTTTTCAGCATTAATTTCCCCTCTAGAATATAAATTATTGCCTCTCATATTAGTTTAATTTTCAATAAATAAGAAAAATATTGATAGATTTTATATGCAACATCGGCAACAAAGGCAACACACCCGCCACACAAACCTTTGCACCGCTGCCTATGTAAAATTAACTCAGGAAACAAAGGCAACAATCCATTCAATGTTGCCCTTGTTGCATCTGTATTATTTATCAGGCAACACATCAAAAGCCTTTATTCATAAGCCTATTGCCCTCGTTGCCTATGTTGCCTTATGAGTTATCTATATTGCAACTAAAGATTAAATCTTTAATGGCGTACACACGGATGGACTGACTTCTATTCGGCAATCGGACAGTTTTGGTTTTCTTATCGGTGTCATGCTCGAGTACATCATGCTCCATCAGTACCTTTGCCACCTTGCGACTGTCATATCCTTTGCAAACTTCATTTTTGAATTGCTCAGGCAATACATAGAAAATCTTTTCATTCTTTTCGATCTTCCAATAGCCGACACGATTCACAACACGTTCGATATTGTCTGCATCAGGTGTAATGGCTTCAAAACGACTGGATTCATTCGCCTCGAAAAATGCTTTCACATGAGCAATGATTTCTCGATTCTCATAATCTCCGACATGCTCAAAACCACTTAACCAATGCTGAAATACTTTAGCAACGGCGTTCAATGCTGTGCCTGTTTGCCATCCTGTAATCTTGGCTTGTGTTGCCATTTCTCCAGCCACTGCCACCACTGCAAAGTAGTTTGCAACTCGACTGATATGCCCTTGAGTATGTTCACCGATTAGACTCTCACGATATTGGTTTAAAAGCTGTTTGGCTTGCTCCATACGCTCAGGTTTATTATTGCTAAGAT
This sequence comes from Acinetobacter sp. A2, assembly GCF_048537555.1. NCBI lineage: Bacteria > Pseudomonadati > Pseudomonadota > Gammaproteobacteria > Moraxellales > Moraxellaceae > Acinetobacter > Acinetobacter sp. A2. Next base: position 989,525 of record NZ_CP183239.1, on the reverse strand, counting down.
AATCCAACCATGCTTCACTTGCCACGCCGTAGCAGTCATTCATTCGCTGGCTAAGTTCAATCGCTTGCTTTGCACCATCCTCTGCAAAATCCAAGCAATCAAATACACCATATTGAGATTGATCTATATCAATATCGGCGAGTCTGATTTCCTGTCCTAGCTTGGTCTTTTGACCTTGCTCGAGCATGATTTCTTTCATGCTCTTTTCACCACTGGATAGAAAGATCACTTTCCATTGGTACATGGGCTTGGCTGTAATTTGCTTAGTCATACGACCTTTACCAATGCCATTGGCAAGCATGTAGACTATATTACCAAGCTCTTTTGGATTGGTAATTTCTCCGATTTCGTCCAATACTAAAAAACCGTCATTGTGCATATAGGCTGTATGCTCAAGTGCATTGCCTGTTGCTCTCCATGTACGATAAAACTGTTCAGGATTGCCCCATACAGAACAGGCAAGGTTTAAAGCTGTGCTTTTGCCTTTGGATGAGCCTCCTTTAAAATGAAAACCACATCCCTGTTGTTGTAATGGTCTAAGCAATTGCCCTGCAAACGCTGTACACAAGGCAAAGACTAAAAAGCTGTGTTGCTCCACCAATTGCGCTATTTGGCTTCGCCATTGTTCCAATGTGCCTTTACTTTTATAGCGATTGTCTAAGCCTGTCACCGACTGATAAACAATGTGTTCATTCATCTGCCCATAGTGTTGATGGGGCAATACAAATACATCACCATGCCAACCGACACGATCCACACATAAGGCATATTGCTCGATGGGATAATTCATCAAGTAACACTGGAATAAGTTTCTGCTTCGTTGATCGGATGCAATTCTCACGCCCTGATTGGCTAATGTGGTGCGAAGTTCCTTGCCATCTGTTTGGAAAAGCTCCATTGCCACCGCTTGAGTATGTTTGACCTGTTTATCATCGTGCCATTCGAGCAACACACCCCAATTGTTACTGGCGTTATCTCTCGTTTTGGCTTTGACCAAAATCGGACTACAGATAAAACGTGTATGACTATCTCCCTTACTATCTTCATCCACAAAAAATATGCCGTCCTGTTTGATATGAAAGTATCCTTTCTCCCATTTCATTGGCTTGGCAATATGTCCTTTCGGCAATGTGTATTGCTCAGGCAACAATGCAATCGCATCCTGTAAAAATGCTTCGATTTCCAAAGCATCGTCATCCTGTGATAGTTCGGTCAGATATTCTTTTTCACCTATCAACTGAAATTGATTGAGCAGTCTAAGTTCTGTGTGTTGTTCCAGCTTTTGAAATGAATCAAGCTGTATATGTTCGGCTCTGACTGGCATATATAAGCGCTTATATCCAGCTTTGGATAATTGATTCACCACAGATTGAATCTGCTCAAAATCGAATGCCTTGAGTTCTTTTAATGGCTGTCTGCATAAGTCTTGTAAGATCACCAATACAACGGCGTAACTCGTTTGAGCGATTTTAAAAAATGCTTCCAAACTGTATGTGATTATCACAGGATGATCTTTTTGCAATTCGCCGTAGTAAGCGAATCCTTTTTCCATGCCATCAGGAATAACTTTTACAGGCTGTTGGTTCTGTAACACGGCACATTGCACCAGTTCAAGCTGTGCATTATGTACAGGTAAAATCAAAGGCTGTTCATATTGAATACCGTTTAAATTAACGGTCAGTTCATCTATATAAATGCTTTGTTCAGGACTGCCAAAAAGGTTGATCACAGGATGACGCAAATAAGCGTCATCTTGTGGATTATGTTTTCGGCAATTTGCTAGAATGTCTAAAGGCTGTTCTAAGCTCGGGGCTTCTTGAATTGCAGGGCTTTGTTGCACAAACCTATCTGTAAAGGCTTTTTCAGCGATATAATTTTCAAATGAAGAAGCCTACACACAAAATCTACCGCACAACCAATTGGCCCGCATATAACCGAGCACTCATAAGTCGCGGAAATATTGCCCTTTGGTTTGATCCTGCTACGCAATGGTATGCTCCATCAAAAGGCAAACAAGGGCGAAATCAAACCTACTCCGACGCAGCTATCCAATGCTGCTTAATGATTAAATCCTTATTCCGTCTATCTTTACGTCTGGTCACTGGCTTTGTGCAAAGTCTGATTAAACTTTGCGGATTAAATTGGACCGCACCAGATTACAGTACGCTTTGTAGAAGACAAAAGCATATTGATATTGCAATCAGCTACCAAAAAAGTAGCGATGGGCTGCATCTACTCGTAGACTCTACAGGCATGAAGTTTCTAGGTGAGGGCGAATGGAAACGCAAGAAACATGGAGCTGAATATCGTCGCCAATGGCGTAAACTACATATTGGTATAGATGCCAAAACCCTACAAATACGCGCTATTCAGCTCACAACCAATAATGTCAGTAATTCACAGGTGCTTGGTGATTTACTTAATCAGATTCCACAAGATGAGCAGATTGACTCTGTTTATACCGATGGAGCTTATGACACCAAGCAATGCCGTCAGGTCATTGCAGATCGGCAAGCACATGCGGTGATTCCACCTAGAAAAAATGCGAAACCATGGAAAGATACAAAGAGTAGCTCGCTAGAGCGAAATGAATTACTTCGAACAGTTAAACGTTTAGGCAGGACATTATGGAAAAAATGGTCAGGCTATCATCGCCGCAGTTTGGTGGAAACCAAGATGCATTGCATCAAATTATTAGGCGATAAATTAATGGCAAGAAGCTTTCCTAGTCAGGTGAATGAAATTCATGCACGTGTAGCAGTCCTCAACAGATTTACGGAATTAGGTCGACCACTTACCCAAGTTACGCCTTAAATTTGGCTCAATTAGGGGCGCTTTGCATTTCAAATCTTTGTGCAACAAAGCCGAATTGCAGTCATGTCGCCCCCTTATTCATCATCAAATGGCAACTTCAATTGAAGCTGTTCCATAATGTCCAATATTCTTTGCCGTAGTAAAGGCTTGGCTATTTTTCCTAAAAATTGCAGATTTCGCCCTGCATGACTTGCCCCTTGATCTGCCAACATATATTCCAATGTAGCTTTATTTAATTGTGTATAGAGCGATTGTTCTTCATGGGCAATTTGCTGTGCCATTTCTTCAAATGCTCGAATATACATTTCGACATATTGGTCATTAATACGTCCTCTCGTACGTGAAATTAGAAAAGTGAATCCCTGTTGAGTGATTTTATACATTGGTCGTTTTTGGCCTTTTTGATCGACGTATTCAACCAACGAAAAATTTCTTTGGTTAAATTCGTCCGAACATTTAAAGGAACGAATTTTCTTTAATACATCAAAGTGGCGAATACCAAAATCATGAGCAAACTTGAGGCTAGAAATAGTCGGTTTCATCCTAAAACCTCCTGTTCCGATAATTTCTTTTTTTGTGCTTCATGCCACTGCATGAGTTCAGCATAGTCGATGAAAACTGCCGATTGCTTCGAATCGCCAGTCTTAATTGGTCGTGGAAAATTTGCATCTGTACGAATGATATGCCGTAAGGTTTCACGGCTAATATCTAACAACTCACAGGTTGTTTTAAATTGAATACGGATTGGTTTGATAGTCATAAAAAAGCCCATACATGAAAGGATATGGGCAAGTTTGGGGGATTTTTTTGGTTATTAAAATTTGAGCAAGTACACTTAATATAGATAAAGTCCCACTTACTCTAGATTCTTTTTTCTTCCTGCTAACTTTGCATATGTAGGAGCTATAGATTTAATCCAGCCTTTGATAGACTCCGGTTTATCAGGCAACTCATCTCTATATTCTGAATCGTATAGCGTATTCCAAACTATTTGACACATTTCTCCTGTCTTAATTAGTTCTTCTTTATCATTCTTCCACAAATGCAATGCGATTGCTTTAGCTGATATTTGTGCGTAGTCCTTTGCAGCACTTTTCCCTTTTGGCTTAGAAAAATCATGTTTTTCTTCTAAATCCTTTTGATGAATGCTCTGACTATCACGAACACGTAATTCAGAATTTAATAATCTAAGTAGCTGGTTATACGTTATACAAAGATCTTTTTTTCTGATTATAGGGTGATATATAAAATTACCTTCATCATTTTCAAACTCATAATACTTTTTAGGTCTACTAAAATCCTTTTCACTGATTGATTTAAGCATCGGATAAATAGCCAATATTTTTATTTCATTTATTTCCTTTTCTTCTATATATTTTAAATATCTATGCTTCAGAGTTGTGTAAGATAGAAAATTAGATATATTTTGTGCTTCAGCTTGCAGATTCGTTATATTACAAAAACCAAAATCGTTGGTCTTAGCTTTACCAAAGAGGACTATTTGATGAAGTGAATAATATTCTACTTCCAACAAAGTTCCCCACATCATTTCCGTCTGAATTATATCTTCTGTTATTCTTATTAATTCAAGGTACTTACCACTCTCTTGAGGCAAGGCAATCGGACAGTCAATATCTACTGATACATCAAAATTTCCTAAAAAATATGTATGTAATTTTAAGTCGTATACCAAGGCTATATTTAACAATTTCTGAATGTTGTAACAATCAAAGTCTAACGTCTTATTCAATTCTTGAACTGCGTCTTTTAAACTATAAAATGGTGCAGGATGTTTGATACTATTCATTCTTAGCCTTATTTTACCTACGCATAACCATTAACTAATGGAATCGAATTCAGCACTAGCCTTTCACCCCGTCAGGCTAGGCTTAGTAAACTCAATATAAATGATACTTTGTTATAAGTGTTTATATTTTGGCATTTAATCAGATAAAAAAACCTGGAGGAATCCAGGTTTAACTTCACGAGTAATCTTGTATAGATGAAAGTAATCTACTTAAACACTCTCCACTACATCTCTCTTAATCATTGCTTGTAAGTCTTCAACTGTTAAAGTCTTATCTCTTTTTCTATGCACAACTGCATGACAGTTTGCACATAGCGGCACCAGATCTGTTTCAGGATTCACGATCTTTTCACCAGTTTCAAATAGAGGCTCTACATGATGGATATGAATAAATCCTTTTGCATACTCTCCATAAAATTCTTCAAAATTAAAACCACAGGCAGCACAAGTACACCCATGAATTAAAATTGCTCGCTTCCGAAGCTCCTGGTCTCTCTCATATCTGGTGCCAGTATATGCACTTGATCTACCTTCCACACCTGATTCAAAACTTTGATTATCACTATCAGACAATATCGTTTTCGTTTCCGACACTGGCCCTACAATTGCAAGGCTTAGAATTTCATTATACGTATCTTCATCAATCCGTCTTACACCATCTCTCCAATAGTTTGTTTCCTTACTTTTTGGGATTTTTTCTAAATATTCACCATCTTGTTGAAAATCAATGGCCACTTCAAATGGCCTAAAATTGATAATTTTCGCTAATAACTCTTTACCATTCTTAATGGGAAAAACATCTCCTACTTCAGCAATCCCAAAATAATGTGGAGATTTACTTAAGCGACTTCCCTCAAAACGTTTATCTTTCATTCTGCCTTTGTAGTAAATTACTCTTTCACCAGGTAGCAGTAAATCTCTATACCTTTTAGGAAAATGATAAACCTCTCCTGTTTGGTCATCCCACTGTGAAACATCATTTTCTACAATAACCGTTGGCATACTTATTCCTAATCACAGAGGTGGTCCCACTTGTTTGAACAACTAAAAGCGTATTTATAAGTGATATTCCGCTCTAGTTAAGCCACCTTGTTTTGTTGGGGTAGCTGATCATAGTAAAACTCATTTGGTGTCATTTTGTCTAGACTCGAATGAGGTCGTTTCAGATTATAAAACTCAAAATATGCACTCAATTGCTTTTTCGCATCTGTGACACTGCTATAAGCTTTGAGATAGACCTCTTCATATTTAACGCTCCGCCATAATCGTTCAACCATCACATTATCTACCCATCGACCTTTACCATCCATACTGATTTGAATGCCATTTGATTTCAATACATCAATAAATGCATCACTGGTGAACTGACTGCCTTGGTCTGTATTCAATATTTCAGGTGATCCATATTTTTCAATCGCTTCATTTAAAACCGAAATACAAAAACCCACTTCCATACTAATCGATACCCTATGCGCAAGTACCTTGCGGCTATGCCAATCAATCACAGCACATAAATAAACAAAGCCTTTTGCCATAGGGATATACGTTATATCCGTAGACCACACTTGATTACTGCGCTGAATAGCCAACCCTTTGAGCAGATATGGATATTTACGGTGAGCTTGATTAGCCTGGCTTAAATTTGGTTTGCAATATAACGCCTGAATACCCATTTTCTTCATTAAAGTACGTGTATGACGTCGTCCTATATGATGCCCTTGACGATTCAACAAATCACGCATCATACGACTGCCTGCAAAAGGATATTGCATATGTAATTCATCAATACATCGCATCAGCTTCAGATCTGATGAGCTAACAGGTTTTGGGCGATAATAATAACAACCACGGGAGACTTTCAGCAGCTTAGCTTGCTTAGATACTGAAATCTGAAGTGAGTCGTCGATTAACTTTTGTGGTTGAAGCGGCCCAGTTTCTTCAACACACCTTCTAAAAAATCAATTTCTAATGCCTGCTCACCGATTTTTGCATGTAACTTTTTAAGATCAATGGGGGGTTCTGATGGAGCTTTTGATTGATCGAAAGCTTGCGAGGAAGCTGAGATCAATTGATTTTTCCAGTCAATAATTTGGTTTTGATGAACATCAAATTCAGCACTCAATTCAGCAAGTGTTTTTTCTGCTTTAATCGCAGCAAGTGCTACCTTAGCTTTAAAATCATTTGAATGATTTCTTCTTGGTCTACGTGCCATAAAATACTCCATATATTGATGTTTATAACATCATTTGAGGAGCAGAATATCACTTATAGGAGTTGTTCAAATTTACGGATCCATCTCTCACCACATTTAAAATATTAATCTTCAAGCGCTCATCATTTGCATTTTTTGATGATCAATTGTTATTTCATTAACTTTGCATATTTAAAGTCTATGACATCTTCACTTAATAATTTCTGAGTGAAGTCAAAAGGACTGATATAGCTTTCTTGGTTCGCATCTAAATAATCGCTCCACCAATTCAGCATTGCTTTACGTTCTTCCATATATTCCGCTTGATGGGTATAAGCTAAACGCACTTGGTCACGCTCTTGATGACTCATTTGCTTTTCTACAGCTTCCTTTTGAAACAGCTTACTTTGTACCAACGCCGTACAAGCCATTCCCCTAAAGCCATGTCCACAAACATCCTTTTCTGTGTCATACCCAATACGGCGCAACGTATCATTTACAACCTTGTCACAGATAAAACCTTGAGGGTCGCCGTTTTTAGGAAAAACATGGTTCGTCATTCCGCTATAAACTTTAATATCTTCTAAAATTGAAATAACTTGAGGTGACAAAGGAATAAGATGCTCAGTTTTCATCTTTGCACCACGATCAGAAAAACGCTGCCCTTTAATCAGTTCACGTACTGCTGGAATCGTCCACATTGCATTTTTAAAATCAAACTCTGACCAACGTGCAAAACGAATCTCACTAGATCGAGCAAATACATGTAAAGTAAATGCAGTGCATAACCGTGTTAAAGGATAGCCATTATCTACTTTTAGCCTTTGCAGTAGTTCAGGCAATTGTTCTAAAGGTAATTGGGGATAATGCTTGGTCTTTTTGGTCAGTACAAAAATATCCTTTAAGAAGTATGCAGGATTATCTTCAATCAAACTTCGAGAAATGGCATAAGCGAAAATGGCATTAAAACGCTGGCGTGATTTCTTTAAGACTTCGGTTAAGCCTTTTTCTTCAATTGAACGTAAGACAACAACTAAATCTTTCGACTTCACTTCATCAATCGGTTTATCACCAATTAAAGGAAAGACATAGCTTTCTAAAACACGTAAAGCCTTAATAGAAGTATGTTCAATCCATCTGCCTGTTTTGGTGTATTCCTTGTGCCAATCTCGAGCCACTGCCTCAAAACTAAAAGCATCACTCTTTTTAACTTTTTGAGTGGCTTCATGTTCAATGGGGTCTATGTCCTGAGCAAGCAACTTTTCATATTCACGGCGTTTATCTCTCGCCTGTTTTAAGGTCAAAGATGGAAAATTACCTAAAGTCATTAATCCATCTTTGCCATTGGCTTTTTTATATTTGTAACGCCAAACCTTTGTACCCGATTTTCGGATGTACAAAATTAAGCCACTCCCATCATATAAAGAATAGTCTTTTTCTTTCGGTTTTGCGCCCGAACACTTTGAATCTGTTAGAGGTGTAATCTGCTTAGCCATAGCGAATAAGGATACAAAATTTTGTCGAATCCATTATATCCTTATTTGTATCCTTATTTCTTGCAACTATATTCTGATAAGATAAGGTATATTTTGGCATTCATATTAAATTAAATTGTTATTTTTCAACAACTTTTAACTATATTTTGTTTTATTCTTTTATAAAAGTGGTGCGCTCAGCGGGACTCGAACCCACGCCACAGGCTTCGGAGACCTGTACTCTATCCAGTTGAGCTATGAGCGCGCGCTGCACATCATAACAAAAAATTGCTCAAGGTAAAGCAACTATATATAAGTTGAACAATTTTATGCTTATGCTTTAAGCAATGTTCCAAAGTTGCAACATAGAATTCCATGCTGCTCACTTGGTTTATTGCGCAAGATCGCTCACAATAGTTGCTCTATTCCTCAAGTGAGAATTTCATGACTGATGCATTGACGTTAAGGGACGTATCGAAAACCTATCGAAATGGCTTCCAAGCACTTAAGGGCATTAATTTGAGCGTACCTGAGGGTGAGTTTTACGCCCTACTTGGGCCAAATGGTGCAGGTAAATCTACAACCATTAGCATCATCAGTTCTCTCACCAAAAAAACTTCAGGCACAGTAGAAATTTTTGGTCATGATCTAGATACACAGCCATCGCAAGCCAAGCAGTGTTTGGGTGTTGTTCCGCAGGAATTTAACTTTGGTCAGTTTGAAAAAACCTTTGATATTTTAGTTACTCAAGCAGGTTACTACGGTATTCCAAAAAAGATCGCAGAACAACGTGCAGAAGAATATTTAGAAAAACTTGGGCTTTGGGATAAACGCGCCACTCAAGCCCGCATGTTATCGGGTGGGATGAAACGCCGCTTGATGATTGCACGTGCCATGATGCATGAACCGAAATTACTGATTTTAGATGAACCAACTGCAGGTGTTGACATCGAATTACGTCGTTCTATGTGGGATTTTCTCACGGAGATGAATGATAAAGGCACCTCTATCATTCTGACCACACACTATTTAGAAGAAGCAGAAATGCTGTGTCGTCGCATTGCGATTATTGACCGTGGTGTGATTAAAGAAGACACCTCTATGAAAAACTTCCTCAATCAACTGAATGAAGAATCTTTTATTTTTGATTTGGCTGAACCCATTCAACCGATTGAACTGGACATCATTGGGGTTCGCTTTAATCTAATCGATGCTGTGACTTTAGAAGTCACGATGGATAAAGCCCATAGCCTGAACGATTTGTTCCAACTGTTAGAAGCACAAGGTATTCGGGTGCGCAGTATGCGAAACAAGTCGAACCGTCTAGAAGAGTTATTTGTCAAAATGGTCGAAAAGAATTTAGATGGAGCTGCGCAATGAATTTTACCCAACTGCGTATTGCACTCTACACCTTAGTTCATAAAGAAATTCGTCGTTTTATGCGGATTTGGCCGCAAACCTTATTACCACCTGCCATCACCATGAGTTTGTACTTCGTAATCTTTGGTAATTTGGTTGGCTCACGTATTGGTGAAATGGGCGGCTTTAGCTATATGCAATTTATTGTGCCTGGCTTAATTATGATGGCTGTCATCACCAACAGTTATGCCAACGTATCTTCAAGTTTTTTTAGTGCAAAATTCCAAAAAAGCATTGAAGAGCTGATTATGAGTCCTGTACCTTTACATGCCATTTTATGGGGCTATGTATTGGGTGGCGTCTGCCGTGGTGTATTGGTCGGCATTATTGTGACAGCAATGAGCCTTTTCTTTACAGACCTTTATATTACCAATTGGTTCGTGACTATTTATACTGTTTTAATCACCTCCTTTTTGTTTTCTTTAGGTGGCTTTATTAATGCAGTCTATGCCAAATCTTTTGATGATATTTCCATTATTCCAACGTTTGTTTTAACACCCCTGACGTATTTAGGCGGTGTGTTCTATGCAATTAGCGCTCTCAGTCCATTTTGGCAAAACTTATCTTTAATTAACCCAGTCGTGTATATGGTCAATGCGTTCCGTTACGGCATTCTAGGTCATAGCGATGTAAACGTGACGATTTCACTCACAGTGATTACACTATGCTGTGCCGCGCTGTATGGCATCGCCTATCATTTACTTTCTCGTGGCTCAGGAATGCGTGAATAATGAGTGTTGAACAATCTCTCCTTGGTAAAGACACCAACTACCCAACCGAATATCAACCCGATATTTTATTCCCTATTTCACGTGCGGCTGCACGTGAAAAATATGCTGACGTTGAAGGCATCCAACTCGGTCAGGACTGGTGGCACGTTTTTGAAATTTCTTGGCTAAATGCTGAAGGTGTCCCTCAGGTTGCGATTGGTCGTATTAGCTTACCTGCATCCTCGCCTAACCTGATTGAATCTAAATCGCTAAAGCTTTACTTCAACAGTATGAACTTTACCCGTTTTCAATCTCCTGCCAATTTTATTGAAACGGTAGAGCATGATTTAACTGCAGCAGCAGAAGCACCAGTTACGCTAACGCTATTTCAGGTTGATGATTTAGCCATCAGTCAGCCTGAGGGCATTTGCATAGATCAACTTAGTCCTGAACGCTTGGAGCAACATCCTGATCCAAGCTTATTACAGTTTGATTTAGAACAGGCAGAAGATGTAGAGGTACAACTTTACTCTCATTTATTGCGCAGTAATTGCCCAGTCACTGGACAACCTGACTGGGGTACAGTTTTTATCCGTTATCAAGGCAAAAAACCTTGTTATCGCAGTATTTTGGCTTATATTATTTCATATCGTCAGCATAATGGTTTTCACGAACAATGCGTGGAACAAATGTTTGCAGATATTTGGCAAAAATTTGCACCAGAAAAGTTGATGGTATATGCAACCTATACACGTCGTGGTGGTTTAGACATTAACCCATGTCGTGTATCGGACTTAACATGGATGCCTCGCCCTATTCGTTTAGCGCGACAATAAAAACATTGAGGTTTTACAATGCCATTTTTTGGATTTATTCCATCTGCAGAATTATTAAATACAATTGAAACTGCACAACAGAAAAAAAATTCAAGTGAACCGCTGTACCCGCTTCGTGACAAAACAGCACTCATGATTAATGATGAAATCATTGATGCAATTTTAACGGAGTTGGTACGCCGTTTTCCTGCCAGTGATAAGCGTGACACTGCCGAAAAACTTGCGGGTTATATCAAATCTACCGTTGCGGTATTGCTTAAACAATTATTAAGCAAAGCACCAAATGATGTCGTCAAACAATCGATTGAATTTTCTGAGCGTAGTAGCTTTAAAGATGCGGCAGGCAATGCACGCATCGGAGAAACACTAGATGCGAGTTTGGTGACCAGCCTTAAACACAACTATGCCGAAATTCAAGCAGGCAATGAAGTCAATAAAGCGGCTTTAACTGAACTGTATAAACAGTTCGCAGAAGCGACAGTACGTCACTTTATGAGCGACTTTAATAAAACCTTAGATTTAGGCATGATTAAACGTAAAGCTGCAGATATCGGTGCTGCTGCGGTAATTAAAGCTGTTCATATTGCTGTTGATAAAATCATTCCAAATCTTAACAAAGAAGAGCTGATGGTATTAGCGGAATATCACGACACTTTATTCCATCCTTAATATAGATACGTACATACATCTTAATCATGTAATGAACTGACAAAATGCCTGATTTCGATCAGGCATTTTTATTCGGAGAATAAATACTGTCAAATCTGTCCGTTTTTAGACAATTGCAGCAAGTTTTTGTGATGCGTTTTAACTTTGTTACAAATCCTGCGCGCTTTTTACACATTCTTTGTCTATTTTTGTATAAGTTTTTACAAAGCAAGCGCGCTTGAATGCTATCTTAGCCGCTGACTTCGCTTTAGCGCTTTAAGGTCAATCTAAGACCTCTTCTTCTATATAAGTACAAACTTATTTACTGCATATAAATAAGTTGTGCAAATCATCAATTTGGAATTTTGCCCAATATGTTCAAACTTGATTTTTATAACAAACTAAAACGTGTTTCTTTACTGATCGGTGCATTTTCTATCACCAGTTTCTGTCAGGCCAATGATTTTCAGCAACATCCGTCTTATGCCAGTTTTAAACAAAAAACGATGCAAACTTATGGCTTGAGCGAAGCGCAAGTTGACTGGGCAATGAATGGTTCTAAAAATTTACCCAATATCATCAATATTATGAACCGTCCAGGCGAAAGTAAGCCTTGGTATGCCTATAAAACGAATTTCCTTGCAGAAAGCACTATTCAGCGTGGTGTACGTTTTAAACAGCAGTATGCAGATACACTCAATCGTGCTGAGCAGCAGTTTGGTGTGCCACAAGCCATCATATTAGGTATATTGGGCGTAGAAACAGGCTTTGGCAGCAATAAAGGTTCATTTATTACTCGTGATGCTTTAGCAACGTTAGGTTTTGGCTACGAACGTCGTGCTGAATACTTCAAAGATGAACTCGCTGCACTCATTGCATGGTCATATAAAGATGGTATTCCAACCTCTTCTGTGGTCGGCTCTTATGCAGGTGCAGTCGGCTACCCTCAATTCATGCCAAGCAACATTCCAAAATTTGGGGTGGATTATGATGGCAACGGTCATATCGACCTTCGTAATTCAGCAGTAGATGCGATTGGCTCAATTGCAAATTACTTGGCACAGCATGGCTGGCAGCGAAATCAACCCATTGCATTTGCAGCACGTTATACAGGTAACAATCCTGACAGCGTGATTGCCAAAGATTTAACCTTACCTACACCTTATGGTGTCTTAAAATCACAAGGCATCGCACCGCTGAATCCTATTGTACAAATAGATGATCTGGATTTGGTGAATGTCATTCAATTGCAAGAGAATTATGGGCCAATTTACTATATTACTTACCCAAATTTTCAGGTGATTACGACCTATAACCGCAGCCGTATGTATGCAACTGCGTTATGGTTACTCGGTACTGAAATTGCCAGCCGATAAACCCCACACCCAAACCAAACAAGTAAAGTCAAGAAATATTTTTAACAATTTGATCACAAAATCATCTTTTTAAATATATTGTTACAATATTGATTATTTTTTAATCAAACAAAGTTGTTTTTTGGTACTTTTTGTCATTATTTTCGTATAAAGACTAGACACCTTTGGTAAGGGATGAATATTATCCATTTCGTCAAATGTAGTCAAAAAAGTGAAATTACAGACAGGATTACCACTATTTCAATCAGTTAAGAGCGAAATAAGTTAAAAATTCTGTCTTCAGGAGTTCAAACCATGCATAGTTCACTTAAATACTTACTTGCACTTTCTGCAGCTGTTGCCCTAAGTCAGTCGCAAGCTGAAATGGTGCAATCATCATTCAATAATGATAATGAGTCATCTAGCCTTGCTGCACGTGTACTCAATAAAGAAGCTCAAAGTTTTAATTCACATTTCTCAAATTTAAACAGCCTTTCAATCACCGAACGTTCAGGCGACCAAATTCGTCGTCAAACGATTGCAGCGAAAATTGAAATTCCTGCAGAAGAGCCTTCAGTGATTGAGAAGTTAAACACTGTGGCTTCAAATACTGTACGTAAATTTAGCCAAACAGGTATGGCGTCTTGGTATGGTCGTCAATTCCACGGTCGTAAAACTGCAAGCGGTGAAACATTCGATATGAATGCAATGACCGCAGCACACCGTAGCCTACCGCTCAACTGTTATATTCGCGTGACCAATAAAAACAACGGCAAAAGCGTTGTTGTAAAAGTAAATGACCGTGGTCCGTTCCATGGCAACCGTGTACTTGATCTTTCTTACGGCGCTGCGAAGCAATTGGGTATTACCAATGCAGGCGTAGGTAAAGTGAGTATTGAGCGTGTTGAAGGTCCTAACTCTTAAAACTTCGCTTTACTCCTGAACATTTGACAAAAAAAGCCACTTTATGTGGCTTTTTTAACATCTAAGCTTTTTGCCCTTAAATCTTAGAGCAAAATATAGATCTACCCCCTTATTCACCACGCTATACTTTTGACCGCTGCATCGTTCTACGCTATATTTTATTCAGTCTAAAAATAACAATGAATCGTTTTCTACAGGAGTAGTGCATGAAGACTGTAACAGAGTGGTTTGATGAGTATAGTGAAAGCCATCAAAATAAAACCAATAAACTTATTCATTGGGTATGCGTACCCACAATCTTTTTTTCAATTGTGGGTATTCTGGCGCATTTTAGCGCGCTACTCACCACGTTGCTGTTAGTCCTCAGTTTTATTTTTTATGCGCGACTCGATTTAGTTTTAGCTGTCGCCATGGCGGCACTCATGCTGGTGATGGCATGGTTAATTTATATTTTACCTGTAGGTTCTGGTTTCTATATTGCCTTGTTTGTTCTGGCTTGGATTGGCCAGTTTTATGGACATAAAGTAGAAGGTAAAAAGCCTTCATTCTTTAAAGACGTCCAATTCCTTCTCATTGGCCCAATTTGGTGCATGGATGCATATTTAGGTAAAATCCTACCTTCTTGGCAAACACGGCAAAAAACGAGCGATTTGCGCGTTTAAACGCTATATCCAATTAGAATAATCGGAAGAACCTTTATTGATAGGTTCTTCCTTGGTGTTTTAACCATCCACTCACATGCTTATCGGCTGGGTCATGATGCGTCCAATGAATTACCCCACCCTTGTCTGAATATTCATATTCACCAAAAAACTCAACCTTATCGTCTTTTTGAATATTGGCTATACGAGGCGCCAAATCAATATTGTGTGCCACTAAAAGTGTTTGTTCATTGCTAAGTTTCAAGATAAATTTTTGATGACGTGAACCCTCATTATCATCAGGTAAAATTGCAATTACCCGACCACTAGCACGAACTTGCACATCACGCTGTTTTAGCCGAAATGCTCGCTCAATCTTGGCAACATCATCTGACCCATTTTCATGCTTAAAAGGTGTTTGAGCATCCTTAGATGGAGTAGATTTTGTGCTTTCACTTGAAATGGATGCGTCATGGCGTGTTTCAGTTTGAAACTGCTGTAAATCTATGCCAAAAAATGCTGCAATTAAAATAACAATAATTGCACCAACACCTAAATTCTTTTTATTTGCCATATTGTCATCACACTTTTAGTCTAGTTTGCATTTCGATATTTATACCCGAACACCGCTCATAAAAAAGCCCCAAATAAACTTGGGGCTTTTTTACAAAATATTTTACGACAGTAAAATTATTTCGCAGCAGCTTGAGCAGCAGCAACTTCTTCAGCGAAGCTCATTTCTGCTTTCTTCTCAATACCTTCACCCACTTCAAAACGAACGAATTGAGCAACTGTAGTACCTGTTGCTTTTAATACTTCAGCAACTTTCTTCTCGTTGTCAATTACGTACATTTGACGATCAAGCGCAACTTCGTTCAAGTATTTTTCTACTGAACCAGTTACCATCTTCTCTACGATGTTTGCAGGCTTACCAGATTCGATTGCTTTCGCTTCTGCAATTTCTTTCTCTTTTGCGATAAGATCAGCAGGAACTTGCTCAGCAGTAACAGCAACTGGGTTGAATGCAGCAACGTGCATTGCAATGCCTTTACCAGTCGCAGCATCACCTGTATAAGAAACAACAACACCAATTTTTAGACCGTGCTTGTATACAGCAAGGTTTTCACCTTCAACGATTTGTGCACGACGTACTTGGATGTTTTCACCAATTTTTTGAACAAGGGCAATACGTGTTTCTTCAACAGTTGCGCCATCTTCAAGTTTAAGCTCAGCAATTTTAGCAGCATCAGTTTCGTTTGCAGCCAATGCAGCAGCAGCAACTTTTGCAGAGAAACCAGCAAAGTTTTCGTCTTTAGCAACGAAGTCAGTTTGGCAGTTTACTTCTAAAAGAATTGCTTTGTTGCCTTCTTGAACGATAGTGATTGCACCGTCAGCAGCAATGTTGCCTGCTTTTTTAGCAGCTTTTGCTTGACCAGATTTACGAAGGTTGTCAATCGCTAATTCGATGTCACCGCCTGCTTCTGTCAATGCTTTTTTACATTCCATCATTGCTAGACCAGTACGATCACGCAATTCTTTAACCATGCTTGCTGTAACTGCAGTCATGTTAATCTCCTAAAATCGGTAGAAAATGAATTCTTTTTTTAACAGAAACGGCCCAGAGGGTGTCTCTTGGGCCGTCTGCATACATGACGCTTACTTTGCCACCATCACATGTCGCAAAAATGACAAGCTTGCGTCAAAACGCATTAAGCCTCAGAAGCAGGAGCTTCTTCGCCTTTCGCTTGAGCGTTGGCTTGAGTTTGAGCGTATTCTTTACCAGCAATGATCGCATCAGCCATTGCAGAAGCATAAAGTGTTACTGCACGGATCGCATCGTCGTTACCCGGAATAACGTAGTCTACGTTGTCTGGGTTAGAGTTTGTATCAACGATACCGATTACAGGAATACCTAAGTTTTTCGCTTCTTTAATTGCAATTGCTTCGTGGTCAACGTCAATTACGAATAATGCGTCAGGTAAACCACCCATGTTTTTCACGCCGCCTAAAGCACGCTCAAGTTTTTCCATTTCACGGCTACGCTCTAAAGCTTCACGTTTAGTAAGCTTAGCGAAAGTACCGTCAGTAGATTGAACTTGAAGATCTTTTAAACGATTGATAGATTGGCGAAGTGTTTTCCAGTTCGTCAACATACCACCTAACCAACGGTGATCTACATACGGTTGACCAGCACGTTGAGCTTGTTCACGGATGATTGCAGAAGCAGCACGTTTAGTACCTACGAACAAAACTTTGTTCTTTTTGCTAGCCAAGTTGTTAGCAAAGTTCAAAGCATCATTTAACGCTGGAACAGTGTGTTCAAGGTTGATGATGTGAATTTTGTTACGCGCACCAAAGATGTATTGACGCATCTTTGGGTTCCAGAAACGTGTTTGGTGACCAAAGTGTGCGCCAGCTTGAAGAAGGTCGCGCATGCTTACGTTGTAATCTGCCATTTTCTTTACCTTAAAGTTTGGGTTAGGCCTCCATATATCCGCATTCTCCACCCCAAAGGGCACCCAGAGTAATGTGACGATATATGTGCGGATTTTTTAAATACCCTTTTACCATGCCGCATGAAACATATTCATAAAAAGCATTTGATAAAATGGGCGGCTATTTATACCATAGTCACACACAAATTTCCAAAAGTTTTTAAAGATCATGAACACTACTTATCAAGCACCACGTCGACTTATTAAAACCGCAGAAGATATTGAAAAGATGCGCGTGGCAGGACGACTGGCGGCAGAAGTTTTGGATATGATCAAACCACACGTCAAACCAGGTGTCAGCACGCTAGAACTAGACACTATTTGTCATGACTATATTGTCAATAAACAAGAGGCTATTCCTGCCTGCCTAGGTTACGGCGCAGCACCAGGTCGCCCTGCTTTTCAGCACACCATTTGTACTTCAGTTAACCATGTCGTGTGTCACGGCATTCCATCTGAAAGTAAAATTCTTAAAAAAGGCGATATTTTAAATATTGATGTTACCGTGATTAAAGATGGTTTTCATGGCGACACCAATATGATGTATGTCGTGGGCGGTGAAACCTCTATTTTAGCCAACCGTTTATGTAAAGTTGCTCAAGAAGCCATGTACCGTGGTATGGCGACTGTAAAGCCAGGTTCTACCATTGGTGATATTGGTCATGCGATTCAAAAGTATGTCGAATCTGAACGCTTTAGCGTGGTACGTGAATATTGTGGTCATGGTATTGGCACTACCTTCCATGATGAACCGCAAGTATTGCACTATGGTCAAGCCAATACAGGCATGGTTTTAGAAGAAGGCATGACGTTTACCATTGAACCTATGGTTAACGCAGGCGTATGGCAAACGAAATTACTAGGTGATAAATGGACAGTCGTAACTAAAGACCATAAATTATCGGCACAGTTTGAACACACCATTTTAGTAACCAAAGATGGCTTAGAAGTTCTGACTGCACGCCCTGATGAAGATTTGTCTCGCTTTCAAGCCTAAGCTTTAATGACAGTTAGCTAAAATCTGTCATTGGCTTGAAATTGAAACTGTTTGTCAAAAAGATCAGTTTTAAACTGGTCTTTTTTTAATTTATTTGCTCTAAATTTTAAAGATAATTTTAAAATTCAAAAGATTATATAAAAACTTAACACTAAATAGTTAATTTACTGCATTTCAACTACCCGCTATAGAGTTAACAAAAACTCAATACAACTTTCAGATCACAAACAAACAATTAAAAAAATATGCTGTAAAAACAACAGTTTTATTTTCCCACACCATTTCATAATGCCTCACATAACAAAATCGCAAATAACAACAAGCACAATGGACATGGAGTTCCGTTATGAAAAAAACCTTATGCTGCCTTGCAATCAGCAGCTTACCAATTGTGAGTTATGCCAATTCACCCTACTTCAGCTTACAGGATGGCGATGGTTTTAAACGCTTTTCTGTCTCGGTGGGAGCATTGCACGTTATGCCGCAAGGCAAAGCACAACCGTTCCAAGTGGGTACTGCTGTAAAAAATGGTGAAGTAGCGAATAATGGTGCCATTAAAGTTGATACTGTTATAAATAATTTAAATGGCGATGTTGATCAGACTCTGCTCGCAAATGTGCTTAAAGCGATTGGTACACTGTCTGGTGGAAATTTGAGTGCTGGACTCAGTGGAACTTCAGCAATCAATGGCTTAGAAGGATGGAGTAACCCTGGTACAGGTTTAGAAGCCGATGATGTCACCACCCTCGGGATTATGAGTAACTATTTCTTTACCGATAATGTCTCTTTTGAAGTCAAAGCTGGGATTCCCCCAAAAGTCGATTTACAAGGTAAAGGAAAAATCTATGCACCTTTCTCTGCCATCGCAACGCCACAACTTGCTAACTTGCCGTTAGAGTTTATGAATATTGATTTGAAAAATAATATTTTCATTACCGATTTAGAAGCACATGGCCCTGCTGCTTCTGCCCGTGCTTGGACACCTGCATTTGAGTTTCAATACCATTTTGGCAAAACAGGTGTAAATAAATTCCGTCCTTATGTCGGTGTCGGGTTAATGTATGCTTATTTTAATGAATTAGAAATTAACCCACGCACTGAACAAGATCTGATTGCCGCAGGTCACATGATTGCCAATATTAAAGAAGGAAAAGCGGGCGCATCTTTAGAAGGTACACCAAGTGCAGCCAATCCTAAAGTTGAATTAGACGCCACCGATGCCTTTGCGCCCGTTGCAACCGTAGGTTTTACCTATGACTTTAATGAAAAATGGTTTGCTGTCGGTTCTGTATCTTATGCACATCTTAAAAACGAAACCACCATTACTGTGACCGATGCTAAACACGGCGAACTCATTCACTCCAAAGCCGATATTGAAGTGAATCCGATCATTGCATACGCAGGTTTTGGGATGCGCTTTTAAGCTCTAATTTTTCTCTTCCCTCTTTCAACTAAATTTAAGACGGCTACGGTCGTCTTATTTTTTCCTGTACTTTTTAATTAAAGCAATCGCTTCAATCTTAATAACTCAATTTTATCATTTGATGAATTTTATTTTATCGCGATCTTGAGCTGAATCGACTACCATAGCAGTCTGTTTGCTGTTGTTGGATGCCTTATGTCGAATGCTCAATTTTCCAAACCTCTGATTTACATGTTAATTGGAAGTGCCATTATTTTGGCATTGTCACTTGGTGTTCGACATGCCTTTGGCTTATACCTTGTGCCAATGAGCCATGAATTTGGCTGGGGACATAATGTTTTCAGTTTAGCCATTGCCATGCAAAACCTCATTTGGGGTGCAGTCCAACCCATTACAGGCGCTTTTGCAGACAAATACGGCAGTAAAATTGTAGTGGCCGTAGGCGGTGCACTGTATGCCATTGGCTTATTACTCATGGCCGTCAGCTCGACAGGCTTGTTGCTAAATTTAAGCGTCGGTTTAATTTTGGGTCTCGCTTTATCTGCCACTTCATTTCCTGTACTACTTTCAGCAGTTGGTCGTGCAGCACCGCCTGAAAAGCGAAGCCTTGCGATGGGTATTGCCAGTGCAGCAGGCTCTTTTGGGCAATTCATTATGCTGCCATCGACCTTATTGTTATTACAAAATGTTGGTTGGTCTGGTGCTTTAATTGTCAGTGCTATTTTAATTGCATTGATTGTTCCTTTGGCATGGATGCTCAAAGCTCCCATGTATCAAAACCCAAGCTCTACAGCGTCCACACAACCAGCTTTGGGGTTTAAGCAAATTCTGATCATCGCTAAAAATCACAAACCATTTTGGTTTTTGGCGCTAGGCTTTTTTGTCTGTGGTTTTCAAGTAGTGTTTATTGGCATTCACTTACCAGGTTATTTAATTGACCATGGTTTTGATGCCACCACAGGAACCATTTTTCTCGCCTTGGTGGGTTTATTTAACATTGTTGGGACATACACAGCAGGTTGGTTAGGCGGTCGCTATTCCAAAGCACATTTGTTGATGTGGCTGTACGGGCTACGTGGCATTGCGATTATCGCATTTTTAGCCCTGCCATTGAACATCTGGACAATTTATGCATTTGGCATCATCATGGGCTTATTGTGGCTATCTACTGTTCCGCTAACCAATGGTATTGTGGCCAATATGTTTGGTATCAAATATCTGACTATGCTTAGCGGCATTGTGTTTTTTACCCACCAAGTCGGTTCTTTTTTTGGGGGATGGCTCGGTGGCTTAAACCACGACCTAACAGGCAACTATAATGCAATTTGGATCGTTTCAATTGCCTTAAGCGCATTTGCGGTCTTGGTGCATTTCTGGGTCAATGAGGAGCACGTTATTCATGACTAATTCTTTATTTAATTTTAAAGTGCTGCTCGCACTAGCGGTTATTGTCCTGCTCGTCTTTTCAATTTTTTTATGGATGCAAACGCCTCAACTGTTTGAGTATTTTAACCAGGCATTCTGTGCGCATTAATTGTCTGCGTCACTCGATCTCTTTATCAATGTATTAATACCAAAAGGAGCAGCTTATATAACATGCTCCATTGACTAGATTGCATTTAAACAGCAAATCTATGCAAAATAAGTTAAATGGTTCAAGATCAAACATTTATTTAAAAAATAATATTTTTCATAAGTTTAGCATTTCTTTTAATTTTATTTGATGGCTGTTTTTACTTAAATTTTCTTGACCATATACCAAGAAAGAGTAAAAACCCAATGAGCAGTCTAAGCCCGCTTTCTCAAGCAATTCATGATGCACCACGTTGGCATCAAGCCGATTCATTACAAAATCCTAATGATATTCAAATACAACCTTTAGCATGTGCTGCCTTAGGTGCTGTCGTGACAGGGCTAGATGCGAAAAAAGCCCAAACAGGTGCAACAATTTATCGTCTAAAACAAGCTTTGGCACAACATCTAGTTTTGATTTTTAAACAACAACATTTAGATGATTTACAGTATTTAGCATTTGCCAGTTACTTTGGTTCTATTTTCCGTCCAAGTTCAGACAACCCTGTTTTAGGCAGTCAAGCCGACACAGGTACACCGCCTGATGTAGTGCCAGTATCAAATGCTGTTGGGCAAGGTGATTATACGGGACATGCAGAACTTAAACCGCATGCAGACCATCAATGGACACCGTTACCCTCTTTTGCCTCGCTGCTGTATGCCATAGAAATTCCAGAACAAGGCGGACAAACCACGTGGTACAACACCATTAAAGCCTACGATGCCTTAGATGAAACCACCAAAGCGGAGATTGATCACCTTCAACTCATTACATACAACCCTTTTGTGCGTGCGCAAAATACGACTGCGACAGGCAGTTATGGTAATTCACCACTGTATCGTTTTCATGATCAACCTATTGTTGGTCATGGCTATCCACACCCTTTGGTGAGAGTCCATCCTGAAACTGGACGTAAAGCCCTTTGGCTGAACACCCATTCTGAAGTTGAGTTGCTCAATTATGATGATCAGGCAGGCAGTGAATTAATTGCTCGGCTCCGCACACATATTTTAAAGCCAGCCTTCCGCTACACGCATCATTGGGAACAAGGGGATTTGGTATTTTGGGACAATCAAGTGACCTTACACTCTAGGGAGCCATTCCCTGCCAAGCAACGGCGCTTACTTAAAAGAATTAGTTTGGCGGGTAGCCGACCATTTTAACTTACTCATCATGCAGACATTGTACCGAGCCATTATTGGACTCAAATAAAATGACGCACCAAAACTAAAACACCAAACGAATAACTTAGAATAAGAAAACCCGTAAAGCCTAAACTTTACGGGTTCTTCTTTTAATGAACTTTAAGCGATGTTGCAGCAACTTAGAATAAGCGGTTCATACCATTTAAAGTTGCTACACGGTAGGCTTCAGCCATAGTCGGATAGTTAAATGTTGTTTCAACAAAATACTTAATTGTATTGTTCGGGCTGTTCATCACGGCCTGACCAATGTGAATAATCTCTGCAGCATTATTACCAAAGCAATGCACACCCAACACTTCTAAAGTATCACGGTGGAACAGAATCTTTAATTCACCTACGGTATCACCCGTAATTTGCGCACGTGCTAAATGACGGAACGACGCCTGACCAACTTCATACGGAATTTTCTCTTCAGTTAATTCCTGTTCGGTCTTACCAATCGAAGAAATTTCTGGAATGGTGTAGATCCCTGTTGGAATATCAGTTACAGGTACCACATTTTCTTCGCCACTCATATTCGCACCCGCACAACGACCTTGGTCATACGCAGCAGATGCCAATGATGGCCAACCAATCACATCACCCGCAGCATAAATATTATCTACTTCGGTTTGATATTGATCATTAACTGTTAACTGACCACGGCTGTTTGGCTTGAGTTCGACATTTTCAAGACCTAAACCATCGGTATTACCTGAACGACCGTTACACCACAGAATTGCATCGGCTTTAATTTTTTTACCACTTTGCAAATATAAAACCACGTGATCATCAAAAGTTTCTAAATGATCAATTTGCTCATTATGACGAATCAACACACCCTGCGCACGCAAGTGATATGACAGCGCATCGGAAATTTCATCATCCAAATAGCTGAGTAATTTATGCTGTGTATTGATCAAATCGACTTTGTGATCTAAACCAATAAAAATAGACGCATATTCACAGCCAATCACCCCTGCACCGTAAATAATAATTTTTTGGATAGAAAAGTCCAAATCCAAAATTTTGTCCGAATCAAATACACGTGGATGGTTGAAATCTAAAATTTCAGGACGATACGGACGACTACCCGTTGCAATCACAATTTGCTGACAAATAATGGTTTCTTTAATGCCGTCTGCACTAAAAACCAAAACTGTATTTTTATCTTGAATATAAGCACGGCCATGATAAATCGCAATTTCATTGCGATCATAAAAACGTGAGTGCGTTTCAACCTGCTGTTGAATTACTTTATGTGCACTTTGAAGCACTTGCTTCATGGTAAACTGACGCCAGTCACCCATTTTTTTAAACATTGGGTCACGACGGTAACGAATAATATTAGACACCGTCTGACGCAGTGCTTTACTCGGGATTGTACCCACATGCGTACAGTTACCACCGAGTTGTTCACGAATATCTACAATCGCAACACGCTTACCTGATTTGGCAAGTTTCATTGCCGCGCCTTCACCCGCAGGGCCTGAACCGAGAACGACCGCATCATACTTCACGAAAGTTCCACTAACGACCTCTTTTTTACGTGGCATTCAACGCTCCTTTTCTTTAAATCTATCTTTTCAATGGGCCATATTATGACGTAAATCGTTTGAATTTTCTGTATTTAGTGTGCATATATTACGTGATAACCACATTTTTTATATGAATATCGTTTTTACCCAATTTAAGCACAATTTCGTTATAATAATATGCTCTTATGATGAATGTTCGTTGACATTTTACCGTGCATGTTGGAATTGGCATATTTTGCTTCAACATTCTGTAAAATGTAAGCCATACTAAATCTCTCCCCTTCAAAAACAGTGGAAAAGTTGAATATGTCTGCAAACCGTAAACCTGAACAGGGTGTCAAACTCCGTGGTGCTGAAAAAGTCGCACGTATTCCTGTAAAAGTTGTTCCTACGGTTGAAACGCCTCGCAAGCCTGACTGGATTCGGGTCAAAATGACGGCACCTGAAGAAGTTCAACGCATTAAAACCACTTTGCGTCAGCAAAAATTACATACCGTTTGTGAAGAAGCCGCTTGCCCAAACTTACCTGAATGCTTTGGTGGTGGTACTGCAACCTTTATGATTATGGGTGATATTTGTACCCGTCGCTGCCCATTCTGTGATGTTGCCCATGGTCGACCAAATGCGCTTGACCCTGAAGAGCCACGTCACATGGCAGAAACCATTGCCAATTTAGGCTTAAAATATGCCGTGATCACCTCTGTAGACCGTGATGACCTATTAGATGGCGGTGCGCAGCATTTTGTAGATTGTATTAAAGAAACCCGAGCGCTCAGTCCAGACACCTTATTGGAAATTTTGGTGCCAGACTTCCGTGGTCGTATGGATATTGCACTACGCATTATGACTGAATGTCCGCCAGATGTTTTCAACCACAATATTGAAACTGTGCCACGTTTATATAAAGCCATGCGTCCAGGTTCAGACTATCAACACTCTTTAAACTTACTCAAAATGTTTAAAGAATACTGTCCTGATATTCCAACCAAATGTGGTTTGATGGTGGGCATTGGTGAAACTGAAGAAGAAGTGATTGCGTTATTGGATGATCTTAAGGTGCACGACGTAGATTACGTGACCATTGGCCAATATTTGCAACCGTCTAAAGAACATGCGCCAATTGACCGTTTTGTAACACCAGAAGAATTTGAACGCTACACCGCACATGGTCAAAAGCTTGGCTTTAAAAATATTTGGGCAGCACCAATGGTGCGTTCAAGTTATTTTGCAGACCGTCAATACTATGGCGAACCTGTTCCAACTGTACGCCGCAAAGCAGACCCTGCTAAAAAAATTAGCGTGCAAACCATTGAGGCTTAACACTCGCTTATTTCCAAATTTGCGATAAAGCCAAAACAGCCCCAACTCGATGTCTGGGGCTTTTTTATGCCTTGTGAATAGATTTCAATAAGTCGATCTGAACATGTTTTGAATGTCTACGACCAAGTGTGAATGGTGTTGTGCCCATAAATTGTTAATCTATCTACTAAGTTCAAACAATAAAATAAGGCTAGCAAAATGTCACAACAAGATTATGAAAATGGCTTAAAAGTCCGCACAGAAGTTATGGGCGAAAGCTTTGTAAAACGTGCACAAGACAATACTGTGCCGTTTACCCAACCTTTACAGGACTGGATTAATGAACATGCTTGGGGCTCAACTTGGCAACGTGAAGGTGTATTACCTCGTAAATATCGTTCATTAATTACCATTGCATTTTTAACAGCGCTAAAAAGCCCAACCGAATTAAAAGGACATATTCGTGGTGCGCTGAATAATGGCGCAAGTGTAGAAGAAATTCAGGAAGTTTTGCTACACAGCCTACCTTATTGCGGTGCACCTGCAACACAGGAAGCCTTTCGTGCAGCTTTAGAAGTGTTGGCTGAACATACCACCAACACTTAAGTGCAAGCTAAGAAGTTATAAAAACTGTCGACATTTCACTGAACGCATACAGTGAAATATCGACAGTTTTGATCTTAAATCCAATACACATTAAAACTATAGAAAAACTCATTCAGCTCAAAACGTACCTGATAACCTAAGTCAGTCAGTTCAGCCGATAAATTGCGAATATCTTCCAAAGGTAAATGTTTAGGTAACACAGCCAAAACTGCCGTATTACCCTGTTTGGCATTTTCCTCAATCAACATAGCCAAACGCTGTTTATACAATTCAATATCAAGGTGGGCGTGATCTGAATAGACTTTCGCTTCCTCAGCAGTCAAAAATTTTACCATCTTATTGTTCTCATCATGTCTTATTCAAATTAAGCATATTGAAGCAAGCCATTCTGACTCAAGTGATTTTTTGTTATTCATTTAATTTTAACCAATCAAATACAACACTCTTCCCTTGCAGATCAACCCACCAAACCTCTGCAATAAAGATAGCTTTTTCATGCAAGACCTTTTAGGCTATCGCTCATTCAAAAGTTCAAAATTGTGTTGGATGGCGTTATGTCAGAATCTGTTTCTATTCCTACTGCACTAATTAACCGCGCGATTGCTGGGCAAGCTGAAGCTCAGTTTGAAGTTGCCGTGCTGTATATGCAAAGCGATTTTGATGAAGATATTGAACTGGCCGAAGAATGGGCACTCAAAGCGGCAAGTAATGGACATATTGAAGCCATGTATTGGCTTGGTGAAGGCTATACCGTATATGCAAAAGATGTGCAGGAAGATGACCCTGAAGATGCCAAACATCACTTTGACCAGGCCTTTTTTTGGCTTAAACAAGCCAGTGATGCGCAACACCCTGCTGCAATTTTAGAACTGTCGGGCTTTTACCGTCGTGGCGATGTCGTTGATAAAGATGTCGCACGTTCAGTCGCACTGGTTCAGCAAGCTGCGGAACTAGGCGAAGTACAAGCCATGCGTGACCTTGCTTTTATTTATGAAAATGCTTTGGGTGTAGATGCAGATGAAACCAAAGCAGATTATTGGACACAAAAAGCCGATGCTGCCCAATAGCTGCAATAATTTTTCTTTCAAGCCGATCAAATGATCGGCTTTGATAGATTTGCTGCTTTCACTTTGGATTATTGAAAGACATTTCAATCATATTTTAAACATCTACCACAATCACTTGTCTGCAAATACCTGCTTGCTGACGTTGTTGCTCAAAAACAGCCGCAGGCATAGGCTCAAAACTGTCAAAAAAACAGATTTCAGCTTCGTCTATTGAATATACCAGTGAATGATTGCCCTCACCGTCTAAAGTATCGTAATACACAATCACAAATTTATTTGCATCAAAGGCTTGCTGAATTTGGGTATAAGCAATAGGCGCTAATATAGGCAATTTTAGCTGTTCAGCTTTTGCATAACTCAACTTTTCTGAATCTTGTAGATCAGGGTCAGGGTCTGTGTAAAACTGCACATTAAAACCGAATTTTTTCAGACCAACTGCCAGACCAATCGTGGTTGTACCCTGCTCAGGTGTATAGCCACAGACATCAATTAATTGTTGAATATCGGCATCAATGCCTAAATGTTGTAATAACATCCAAACCGCGTAAATACCACAATTGGCTTCAAGCTCTGCCAATTCAGAAGGAAGCTCCACCGCCATGCTTTCGCCCCAAAATATAATTGTGTTGATAATAAACAAAACATGATTGGAACTAAATCAATTTCCAAGTACAATATTACGCTAGTCGAGGGATGCTGCGACGTTTTACAGGCACTAAATGTAAAATCGCCAGGCTCGACCAGCGTAGCATATCCATTGCTATGCAAGAAACGGCATCCGCGAACTGAATGATCAATTGTTTTTTTAAGGAGATCGTGATGAACGCGGTTAATGCTTCATTTACAGATTATAAAGTTGCCGATATCACCCTAGCTGATTTTGGCCGTAAAGAAATCAAACTTGCAGAAGCTGAAATGCCAGCATTAATGGGCTTGCGTAAACGCTACTCAGCTGCAAAACCACTTGCAGGCGCGAAAATTCTCGGCTGTATCCACATGACCATTCAAACTGCTGTTTTAATTGAAACATTGGTTGAATTAGGCGCAGAAGTTCGTTGGACATCTTGTAACATCTTCTCTACTCAAGACCATGCTGCGGCAGCAATTGCAGCATCTGGCGTGCCTGTTTTTGCTTGGAAAGGCGAAACTGAGGAAGAATATGTATGGTGTCTTGAGCAACAAATTAATGTAAACGGCACACCTTGGGATGCCAATATGATTCTGGACGATGGCGGTGACTTAACTGCACTTGTTCACGAGAAATATCCTGCATTATTAGAGCGTATTCACGGTATTACCGAAGAAACCACAACTGGCGTACAACGTCTGATTGAAATGTGGAAAGATGGTTCTTTAAAAGTACCTGCCATTAACGTCAATGACTCAGTGACGAAATCTAAAAACGACAACAAATACGGGTGCCGCCACTCGCTCAATGATGCAATCAAACGCGGTACAGACATGCTATTGTCTGGTCGTCGTGCATTAGTGATTGGTTATGGTGACGTAGGTAAAGGTTCTGCGCAATCTTTACGTCAAGAAGGCATGATTGTACGTGTTTCTGAAATTGACCCAATTTGTGCAATGCAAGCATGTATGGATGGCTACGAAGTTGTATCTCCATATAACAATGGCGTGCAAACAGGCAACAAAGCCGATGTCAACCAAGAACTTCTTCAAAACACTGACTTGATTGTGACCACTACAGGTAACTATCACGTGTGTGATGCTGCCATGCTTGATACCTTAAAAGCAGGTGCGGTTGTATGTAACATTGGTCACTTCGACACTGAAATCGACACCAACTACCTACGTGGCTATAAGTGGGTTGAAGTGAAGCCTCAAGTACACCAAGTGTACCGTTCAGAAAACGAAAACGATTATTTAATCTTACTTTCTGAAGGTCGTTTAGTGAACTTGGGTAATGCGACAGGTCACCCATCACGTATTATGGATGGTTCATTTGCAAACCAAGTGTTGGCTCAAATGCACTTATTTGCAGAAAAATTTGCAGACCTACCTGCAGAGCAAAAACAAGCAGCTATTCGTGTTGAAATCTTACCTAAAAAACTAGATGAAGAAGTTGCTGCAGCAATGGTTGCTGGTTTCGGTGGTGTATTAACTCAATTGACCCAAGTTCAAGCGGACTATTTAGGGGTTGCAGTTGAAGGTCCATTTAAAGCGGACGCTTATAAATACTAAGTTTTCAATTCCTCTCCCTAACCCTCTCCTGAGCGTACTTCAAGCACTGCTTTGAAGTTCAACGCAAGAGAGGGAATTATTCATTGTTTAATGAATGTATTCGAGGGTAAGTCCTCTCCTGAGCAAGTTTAAAGCACTGCTTTTAAACCCAGCGCAAGAGAGGATTTAGGAGAGGTGAAAGAATATAAATAAGTATTTATAAAAAGGATTTAACTATGTCGAAACAAGTTCCTATTTCATTTGAGTTTTTCCCATCTAAAACCGATGTAGGTGCAGAAAAACTCAAAGTTGTACATCAAGAATTGCAACTTCTAAAACCTGAATTTTTCTCAATCACTTATGGTGCTGGCGGTTCAACGCGTGAGCGCACGTTATCGGCCATTAGTGATTTAAATGGTAAAGGCACACCTGTCGCACCGCATTTATCTTGTATTGGTGATGACAAAGCACGCATTGCCGAATTGCTTGATATCTATAAAGCTCAAGGTATTGATCGTATTGTGGCTTTACGTGGTGATTTACCTTCAGGTCAGGTCGGTTTAGGCGAATTGCCATATGCGTCGGACTTGGTACGCTTTATTCGTGAACATTCAGGTGATTACTTTCACATTGAAGTTGCGGCTTATCCTGAAATGCATCCTCAAGCAGATAACTTTGATCACGACATTCAAAACTTTGTGACCAAAGTCAATGCAGGTGCAAATGCTGCCATTACCCAGCTCTTTTTCAATCCAGATGCTTACTTCTATTTTATAGAACGTATTCAAAAGCAAGGGGTGAATATTCCTGTTGCACCAGGCATTATGCCTATTACCAATGCCAGCAATTTAATTCGCTTTGCTGACAGCACAGGTGCAGACATTCCACGCTGGATTCGTAAACAGTTGGCAACTTATGGCGATGATACTGCGTCAATTAAAGCCTTTGGCCATGAAGTGATTATCAAGCTATGTGAACGCCTAATTGCAGGTGGTGCACCAAGTTTGCATTTTTATACCATGAACAATACTGAACCAACACGTCAGCTAGTGACTGATCTTGGTTTGGCTTAATCCTTTACCTTTTATTCACCTGAACGAGTAAGACCTATG
The DNA here is from genome assembly GCF_048537555.1 of Acinetobacter sp. A2. NCBI lineage: Bacteria > Pseudomonadati > Pseudomonadota > Gammaproteobacteria > Moraxellales > Moraxellaceae > Acinetobacter > Acinetobacter sp. A2. The sequence continues at coordinate 959,230 of NZ_CP183239.1, read as the reverse complement.
CCCCGTTTTTATATTGAGGCTGATTTAGCAGTAGATACGCAAGTTGATCTGACTGAAACAGTATTTCATCACTGGGTTAAAGTCTTGCGTGCTCAAGTGGGTGATTGCGCCACCTTGTTTAATGGACAAGGTGGTGAATATCAGGTTGAGCTTACCGAAATTGCAAAAAAAACAGCCTGTGTCCAAGTTCAAGACTTCAATCCAGACAATCGCACACCTCGCTTTAGCACTGTATTAGGTCAAGTCATGAGCAAGGGTGACCGTATGGATTACGCAATTCAAAAAGCAGTGGAGCTTGGGGTGACTGAAATTCAGTTACTGACTTCAGAGCGTTGTGAAATGCGTTTGAAATATGATCGAGATCAAAAAAAACTGGATCACTGGCAAGGTATTGCCATTGCAGCTTGTGAGCAATGCGGTATGAATCTTGTGCCTAAAATTTTAGCGCCCTTAAGTCTATCTGACTGGTTGAATGGTGATTTACCACACACCAAGCTGGTTCTTGCGCCGAATAAAGAACAAGTGAATGTATTGGATAACGCAAGCCAAGATTTTGCTTTGTTGATTGGCCCTGAAGGTGGATTAAGTGATGCTGAAATTGCTGCTGCAAACGCTGTTGGCTTTCAGAACTGGTGTATTGGCGCACGTGTTTTACGCACTGAAACCGCGCCAGTAGTAGCATTATCGATTCTAAATTATACGATGGATAAATAATTTATCTGTTTTTGCAGATTTATCCTGTAAACACGTTGCTTTTTACGATTTACATGATTAATCTCAAGCCATATATTAAAAATATCTGTCTAAAATTCAATCACAAAACACCGAGAATTTTAGCAGCAACAAGTTATTTAAAAATAGAAGTCATTTGATCATTTGTTAGACTTTGGGGATATATGTCAGACGTTCAGGATGAGTTGTTACAGCAATATTTATATGCTGCGCAAATAACCAATACGATTCGACTGCTGCGCTTTTTTTTAGTCAGCATCGCGATTGTCTGTCTGTATGTTTTTTTTATTTACCAATATTCTTTTGCTCATTCATCTATTTATTTTAATGTGTGGTTTATTCTGACCGAATTAACCATTGGTTCCTGTTTACTTTTAACCGCAGTCCATTTTAAAGCAGGACAATATCAGCTAGAGCATGCGCATAGCTGGTTAAAATTGGTCTGTTTTCTGACAGGCACAGCCATCGCATTTGGCGTCAGCTTACTGTACTACTATTTGCCGCAGCACAATCTTGAACTCAGCAGCTACGAAGCCATTATATTAGCGGCCTTGCTGATTATTGTCAGTCAGACCTTTGCCCTGACCTTCTTAACGCAACGTCTCAGTTATTTTTGTTGGGTGTTTATACCTGCGATTTTACCTTATATCGCTGCGCAATTTTTAATTCGCACAGAAAACTCGGCCTTCTTTTTCGTGGCCACTAACTTTGCTCTCATTACCTTGCTCATTTGCGCCAATACTTCTATGCACATGCATCGGCGTTTATCGAGTGTTTATTTTAAAAACAACCAATTCAAAAAAACGGCCGAACAACAAGTGGAATGGACAGATCAGCTCTGCCAACAATTACAAGCTGAAATGAACAAGTCCAAAGACATTGAGCAGCAACTCCAATTCAACAATCAAATGCTGGAACAAAAAGTTAGAGAACGTACTTTTGACTTAGAACAAATCCATCGTGACTTACAAAACCAGCAGCACAATTTAATTTTGGCACATGAAGCCGCGGGCTTAAAACCTTGGGATTGGAATATTCGTGATCGCAGTATTGTGATTAGCGATAGGCATCAGCAAACCCGTTTAGAAAACAGCAAAAAACATCGTAATAAATTAAAACAAATGATCCACCCTGACGATGTCATGCATTTTCATAGCACCATGAAACAACATTTGCGTGGACTAAGTGAGCGTTATGAAGCAACTTATCGGATTCAGCAAAATGGCAAATGGTGTTGGGTGCAAGATATTGGCCGAGTGATTGAGCGTGACCCAACCACGCATAAGCCTTTACGCATGGTGGGTATTCGCCGCGACATTCATCAAGAACGACTTGGTCAAGAACGCTTAAAATTGACCGCAAGTGTGCTTGAACAAGCCGCTGAAGGTATTTTTATTCTAGATGAGAATTTGTGTTATATCGAAGCCAATCCATTCTTTTCAGAATTAAGTGGTTTCGCACGTGAAAAAATTATTGGTAAATCTATATTTGACATAGCCGAGCGCAGTAAAGTCCAACAGCGCATTGCGCATAAGAAAATTACCCAGCAAGTGCTCAACACTGGCAAATATGATGGTGAAATGAATGTTCGCTTTGCTTCTGGTAAAGAACTGCCTGTGCGCTTGCACCTTAATGCAGTCACGGATGAGCAAAACCGAGTCATCAATTATATTGGGATCGTTTCAGATTTAACTGAACACAGAATTCAGGAGCAACGCCTCTCCTACCTCGAAAATTACGACCCACTGACCGATTTACCTAATCGTTTTTATTACAACTATCAACTACATCAGTATTTAGTGTCGCAACAAGATTCTTTGCAGCAACTGGCTGTCATTCGCTTGAATATCGACCGTTTCCGCCCTTTAAATGAATATTTAAGCAATAATGGTGGTGATGAATTACTGCGCCAAGTGGCACAGCGTTTGCGCTTAACCAATGCTGAAGCCTTGATTGTGGCGCATTTAAACGGTGATGATTTTGCAATTGTGTACGAACTTTCGCATATTCGCCCATCTATACAAGAGCATTGCGAACGGATCAGCAAAACCTTTGCATTACCATTTCACATTCAAGATCAAGACCACATTATTACCTTGTCGATGGGGGTTTCTTTATATCCAGAGCATGGCCGCCAGCTAGACTACTTAAACAACTGTGCTGAACAAGCCCTATTAGAAGCAAAACGCTTAGGTGGTAACACTACCAAATACTACTCATTAGAAAATACCAAATTGCTTGAACAGAATGTGCACATAGAACGTGACCTCCGCCAAGCCATTAAAAATAATGAGTTATTGGTCTACTATCAGCCAAAAATTAATTTCCATAATCAGCATGTGGTCGGCTTTGAAGCGTTGGTGCGTTGGAATCATCCAACCAAAGGTATTGTGCCACCAAACTTGTTTATACCTATTGCGGAACAAACCAGTCTAATTTCTGAAATTGGTCGTGAAGTGATTCAACAAACTGCACAACAAATTCAGAAATGGCAGCAATTAGGTTTTAATAATATTCGCGTATCGGTCAATGTGGTAGCACAGCAATTGCAACGTGGTCAGTTATTACAAGATTTAGATGATGCTTTGGCCACCTACCAAATTTCAGGTGACAGTCTGGAGTTGGAAATCACGGAATCATCGTTAGTTGAAAATTCAAGCACCGTGAAATCACTGCTCGATAAAATTAAACAACGCCATATTCATATTTCCTTAGACGATTTTGGTACAGGTTATTCATCCCTATCCTATTTAACCGACTTCCCAATTGACAGCCTGAAAATAGACCGCAGCTTTATTTCAAAAATTGGTCATTCCAAACAAGAGGCGATTGTGAGTGCCATGATTGCGATGGGCAAAGCCATGGGCATGACAGTTGTTGCAGAAGGGATCGAAACTGAACAGCAGTTACAGTATTTGCAGAATTTGAAATGTGACATTGCGCAAGGCTATTTATTTTCCAAGCCTTTACCTGAACAGGAAGCAACGCTGTTTCTACAAGCACGTCAGGACTCACGCGCTTATAGCTCCTTAATCTGAAACTAGACCCGAAAGCTCTAAGTTTGCTCTAAAAATAAACAGCAACGACTGTGCTAATAGGGCAAGTAATGGTATATTCGATAGGATTCATAAAAATCCACCAGCACCGCTGGCTAACTTGTCACATACGAGATTCAGATGGACGATCAATCATTAAAACAGCAGGCACTTTACTATCACGAATTTCCAACACCAGGAAAAATCAGCGTTACACCAAGTAAGCAGCTGGTCAATCAACGTGACTTAGCGCTCGCTTACTCCCCAGGTGTCGCAGCACCATGTTTAGAGATTGAACGTGATCCTTCAAAAGCAGCACTTTACACCGCACGTGGTAACTTGGTTGCTGTAGTCAGTAACGGTACAGCTGTACTCGGTTTAGGGAATATTGGTCCTTTAGCCTCTAAACCTGTAATGGAAGGTAAAGGCGTACTCTTCAAAAAGTTTGCTGGTGTCGATGTCTTTGATATTGAAATTGCTGAAAATGATCCAGACAAAATTGTCGATATTGTTGCCGCGTTAGAACCGACTTTTGGCGGGATTAACCTTGAAGATATCAAGGCGCCAGAATGTTTCTACATCGAGAAAAAACTACGTGAACGCATGAACATTCCTGTGTTCCACGATGACCAACACGGTACTTCAATTATTGTAGGTTCTGCCCTACTCAATGCCTTGTTACTCAATGGCAAAAAAATTGATGAAATTAAAATCGTCGCTTCAGGCGCAGGTGCAGCAGCACTATCTTGCTTGGACTTGTTATGTGCCTTGGGTGCAAAAAAAGAAAATATCATTGTTGCTGACTCTCGCGGCCTAATCACCACTAAGCGTGAAGGTTTAGATGAGTCGAAAAAACGCTATATGCAAGATATTGAAGGAACACAAATTGCCGATGTCATTGGCGGTGCTGATATGTTCCTTGGTCTTTCTGCAGCAGGAATCTTGACCAAAGCCATGGTTAAAGAAATGGCTGAAAATCCAATCATCTTTGCTTTGGCCAACCCAGACCCAGAAATTTTGCCTGAACATGCGCACGAAGTACGTCCAGATGTCATCATGGCAACAGGTCGTTCTGACTATCCAAACCAAGTGAATAATGCACTGTGCTTCCCGTATATTTTCCGTGGCGCGTTAGATGTGGGTGCAACCACCATCAACGAAGAAATGAAAATTGCGTGTGTACATGCCATTGCGCGTATGGCGCACATCGAAGCGGATGCCGCTACCTATGGTGAAAAATCTGCATCTTTCGGTCGTGACTATTTAATTCCACGTCCGCTTGATCAGCGTTTGATTCTTGAAATTGCACCTGCTGTTGCTCAGGCAGCAATGGACTCTGGCGTTGCAAGCCGTCCAATTCAAGACTTCTCAGCGTATCGTCAACGTCTATCTGAGTTTGTTTACAACTCAGCATTTATGATGAAGCCAATTTTTGCACAGGCTAAAACTGATCCAAAACGTATTGCTTATGCCGAAGGTGAAGATTTACGTATATTGCGTGCAGTACAAATTGCAGTAGATGAAGGCTTGGCAAAACCAATTTTGGTGGGTCGTACTGCGGTCATTGAAGCGAATATCAAAAAATTAGGTTTGCGTCTTGAACACGGTGTCAATATTGAAATCGTTGATCAGGAAAACAACCCAAATTACGAAAAATTCGCAGAAGATTATTACACCACTATGCAGCGTAAAGGGGTTACACCTGAGTATGCACAACGTGAAGCACGTCGTCGCTCTACCCTTATTGCGTCAATGTTGGTGAAACACGGTTTAGTAGATGGTATGTTGTGTGGTACTTACTCAAGCTATGACATTCACCTTGATTTCGTGAAAAATGTAATTGGTTTAAAAGAAGGCCGTACCAACTTCTTTACCCTAAATGCATTAATGCTTGAAGACCGCAACCTGTTTATTGCAGACACCTATGTCAACACCAACCCAACTGCTGAGCAGCTTGCTGAAATGACTATTTTGGCTGCTGAAGAAGTACGTCGTTTTGGTATGACACCACGTGTTGCTTTATTGTCACACTCTAGCTTTGGCTCTGACCAACAAGACCCAAGCGCACAAAAAATGCGTAAAGTGTTTGAAATTTTGAGCGAAATTGCACCTGAGCTTGAAGTTGAAGGTGAAATGCACGGTGATGCAGCATTAGACGAAAATATCCGTCAATTTGCTTTCCCGAACTCACGCTTCAAAGGTTCTGCAAACTTGTTGATTATGCCTAACTTAGATTCTGCAAATATTTCATTTAACTTGTTGAAATCTACTTCTGGTAACAATGTCACAATTGGCCCAATCTTGTTGGGTGCAGCGAAACCTGTACACATCTTGACGCCAACCGCTACGACACGTCGTGTAGTGAATATGACTGCGTTAACCGTTGCTGAAATTCAACAAACGGAACGTGACAGCCTATAATTTATAGATACTCCATGTAATTCTGAGCCATTGACTCAGAATTATGGACTTGAGAAAACCTCTATTCTGTAGCATGATTGCTTGAAGAATAGAGGTTTTTTCATGCAAGTTTATTTAGTAGGCGGTGCAGTTCGAGATCACTTGCTCGGTCACCCCTATCACGAAAAAGATTATGTTGTAGTTGGTGCGACACCCGACCAACTCCTGACTCAAGGCTTTCAGCCTGTGGGCAAAGACTTCCCTGTTTTTCTACACCCAGACACCAAAGACGAATATGCACTTGCCCGAACTGAACGCAAGTCGGGTCATGGTTATCATGGTTTTGAGTTTTATACAGACCCGAGTGTGACTTTAGAAGAAGATTTAATTCGTCGTGACCTGACCATCAATGCTATGGCGATGGATGATGAAGGCACTGTTTACGACCCGTACGGTGGGCAGCAAGACTTATGCAATAAAGTCCTGCGTCATGTGTCTGATGCCTTTGCAGAAGACCCTTTGCGTGTATTACGCATTGCACGATTCGCTGCACGTTATCACGGCTTGGGTTTTCAGGTTGCCCCTGAAACCTTGTTGCTAATGCAGCAACTTGCAGAATCAGGCGAACTACAGGCGCTGACACCGGAGCGTGTCTGGAAAGAAACTTCGCGTGCTTTGATGGAAGAACGTGCTGATGTTTATTTTGAAACTTTACGTGCCTGTGGTGCTTTAAAAGTTTTATTCCCTGAGTTGGATGCACTGTTTGGTATTCCACAACGTCCTGAGTATCACCCTGAAATTGACAGTGGTTTGCATACCATGATGTCGCTGCAGCAAGCTTGTCGTGCCAATTATTCACTGGATGTACGTTTTGCAGTGCTTCTACATGATTTAGGCAAAGCCCTGACCCCTGCAGATGAATTGCCACGTCACATCATGCATGAAGAACGTGGTTTAAAGCCTGTTACAGAAGTGTGTGAGCGACTTAAAGTACCAACAAACACCAAACAACTGGCGCTTGCGGTATGTAAGGAACATTTAAAATGCCATCAGGCGCTGACTTTAAAGCCTGGCACTTTATGGCGTTTATTACAGCGTTTAGATGTATTACGTCGCCCTGAGCGAGTCGAAGCCTTTGTACAAGCCTGTGAATGTGACTCACGAGGTCGCTTGGGTTTGGAAGATCGTGACTACCCGCAAGCACAATATGTGTTAGAGGCTGTACAAGTTGTGCGCAGTATCAAAGCGCAGGACTTACCTGCGGATATTCAAGGTCCAGATATTGGTGAAATGCTGATTGAACGACGTATTAAAGCCATTGAGCAATTAAAGGCACGTCATTTAGCAGTCACTGCTTAAACCATTGCTTCATCTCTTTACCTAGACCAGTTTTAAATAAAAAGCCGCTAGCAATACAACTAGCGGCTTTTATATTCAGGCTGAGCCCTGAGGTTTTATCTACTCAATCAAATTCAATATCAAGCTCTGACGAAACCTAATGATGCCCCAGCATCATGCTTTAAGCCAATTGAGCAGGAAAACTAATCACCTGTTCTAAACGCATCTGTTTTGTTGCGACCATTAGTAAACGATCTATCCCCAAGGCTATACCTGAACAAGCAGGCATATTGGGCAAAGCTGCCAACAAATATTCATCAATTGGCATCACATGCAAACCGAGTTGTGCGCGATCAGCATTATCGGCCTCGAAACGTGATCGTAATACCGCTGCATCAATCAGCTCATCATAGGCGTTTGCAAGTTCTAAACCTTCGATATATAACTCAAAGCGAGCAGCGACCAATTCACCATCTGCATCGTTTTTTGTTTTAGCCAATGAAGCCAACTCAGGTGGAAAATCGATTAAAAAAACAGGTGCATCAAACCCTAAACTCGGTTCAACAAAATGAGAGAATAACAGATCGATATATCCTAGACGGTCATCCCCCAAGTCCAAATTCAACCCAAGTCGATGACAACAATCTTTCAGTTGTTGCAGACTCGCCTGCAGTGGGTTTAAATCTAAACGATCCATAAATGCATGTTTATAACTCAGCAGCGTAGGTCGCACTTCGCCAAAACGCTGTTCTAAAGTCAGATTTAGCAAATCTGTGACCTCAAACATTAAATCCTTCAGACTAAACTCAGGGCGATACCATTCCAACATGGTAAATTCGCTATTGTGTTTTCGACCGTGCTCATCATCACGAAACACTTTACAAATTTGATAAATCGGCCCACTGCCACTTGCCAATAAACGCTTCATGGCAAATTCAGGAGAAGTTTGCAAATAATGCGTATGTAGTTTGCCCTGCACATGACGAAGTGCCTGTACAGAAGCCAAATGGACGTCGGTCACCCCTGCTTGTGATAACACGGGTGTTTCAACTTCAAGCACCTCACGCTCAGCAAAAAACTGACGAATTTGTGCATAAAGTTTGGCACGCACACGCATGCTGTTTAAATCACAGGTGGGTTGATACTGAATTATCGAACTCATGCCTGCGGGCCCCCATGTGCTGCCCATTCACGACGCAAAGGATAGGTTTTTCTTAAATGATCAAAAGCCTGCTGCTCGACTTTGCCATCTTTTAGGCAAGCACGTAAATTGGCATCATCTCGTGCAATATTATAAATTTGAGTTAAATGTGCTTGTAAACTGCTTTTCAGGTCTTGCTTTTGAAAATAGGTTTCACAAGCAGGCAACTGACTTTCAAAGGTTTTATTTGCTTCCAAATCGAAAGTTTGGCAGAACGCCTGATAGATCATTTGAGTGCCTCGCGCTTTACCTTCCAAGCTATAACCCGCAATATGTGGCGTTGCCAAAGCCAGTAAAGCTAGCAGTTCTGCGGAAATTTCTGGTTCGTGTTCAAACACATCTAGTACCACTAGACGCTGGGTACGCTGAATATCATGTATTAACGCAGCTTCTTCAACCACTGGCCCGCGTGCAGAATTAATTAAAATAGCTTGAGGCTTCATACATGCCAATCGTGCTGCATTAATTAAGTGATAAGTTGGATGCTCTCCCGTATCAGTTAAAGGCACATGAATAGAGACAGCGTCTGCCTGTTTTAATAATTCGTCCAAGCTGAATTGTTGAACCTGTGGCAGTTGCACAAAAGGATCATGTGCAATTACATTCCAACCTAACAATTGTGCCATTTTGACCAATCTGGAACCGACATTACCTAACCCAATCACACCAAGCGTAAAGTTTTGATTGGCATGTAGTAATTCAGGCTTGAGATGAAGCAATGCGGTAATCACATACTCACTCACCGCTTGCGCATTACAACCTGCGGCATTTGACCATGCAATACCGTGTTGCTCTATCGCAGGAATATCCAGATGGTCAGTACCAATGGTGGCGCTGCCAATAAATTTAAGCGGAGTATTTTGAATGAGTACTGCATTCACTTGGGTAACGGAACGGACTAATAATGCATCGGCATTTTGAACATCTTCATGCGTCAGGCGGCGCCCTGCTTTATGCTGTATTTCTGCCAAATCTGCAAAGAAATAATCGGTATATGCCAGATTTTCATCTGCAATGATTTTCATATTGCCATCCCATGTGTATTTGCCTGCTTATGATAGCTTGTGTTGTTCGGGATGACTATTCGAGCTGAGATAATCTGAATATGTTTTGTCTATGCTACTTACATTGCATAACCCAAAAACAATAAAGCCCTGACATTGTCAGGGCTTTATTGCTGATATTTGGCGGAAGCGGTGTCCGTCTAACAGTAGTCCTACACAGTCTAATCAAATATTAGACCTCTTGCGAAAGTAAAAACTACCTCAATATAGATTTCATGAAATATCAGAAATTAAACCGTTTTTCAGATTCTGAATTCCAGCGCTTGGTTGGCGTACCTCGACCAGTTTTTAGTGAAATGGTGAACCGTACCGGGTTTGTCGGAGAGTCAATATTCTGAGAGACTATCCCGATGACAAAATTAAAATATACCCCTGAAATCAGAGAAAGAGCGGTTCAACTATTGATTGAATCTGAAAAAGATTATCCATCGAATTGGGCTGCGATCACAGCTATTGCTCCTAAAATCGGTTGTACTCCTGAAACATTGCGTGTTTGGTATTTAAAGCATATGGATCAACTAAATCCTGCCAAAGTACAACAGATATCTGACCAAGAAAAAATGAAGCAAATGGAACGTGAAATTAAAGAATTAAAGCGTGCCAATGAAATTCTACGCAAAGCAGCCGCTTTTTTCGCCCAGACGGAGCTCGACCGCCCACACAAATAATGGTGGATTTTATCCATAACAATAAAGATCGATATGGTGTTGAAGCGATTTGTAGAATTTTACCGATTGCAGCTTCGACCTATTATCGGGCTTTAGATCTCGTTGATAACCCAGAACATCGAGCGAAACGTGCTCTGCATGATTTACATCATGCAGAGCAAATCAAACGTATTTGGAAAGAAAGTTTAGGTCGATATGGTGTACGTAAAGTTTGGCAAAAATTGAAACGTGAAGGCTATGTTATTGCACGTTGTACAGTTGCTCGATTGATGCAGAAGCTAGATATACAAGGTGTTTGGCGTGGTAAGAACAAACAAACTACCCGCAGCCGAGATGATCAAAAACGAGCAGATGATTTAGTGAAACGGAATTTTAGTGCTGATCGACCTGACCAATTATGGGTCAGTGACTTTACGTATATTCAAACCAATTCTGGCTGGGTCTACACCGCATTTATTATTGATGTGTTCTCGCGAGCAATTGTTGGATGGAAAGTATCAACACGGATGAATACAGATATGGTACTTGATGCACTGGAGCAAGCATTGCATGATCGAGGCATGCCAAAGAATGTGATTCATCATTCCGACAGAGGTGTGCAATATCTTTCCATTCGCTATACCAATCGTTTAGAAGCAGCAAATTTACGAGCATCAGTCGGTACGACTGGTGATTCATACGATAATGCTCTGGCTGAAACGGTGAATGGCTTATACAAAACAGAGGTGATTGAATATTTAAAAGCAGATTGGCAAGGTTTAGCAGATGTACAACTTGCGACACTAAACTGGGTCGATTGGTTCAATAAAGAACGTGTACACAGCGCACTGGGTTATGTATCGCCTTTTGAGTTTGAAGCAATGTACTATGATAAGATTAATCCGTTAGGTCAGGTGGCCTAACTTAAATAAAAAAGTCTCCGACAAACCCGGTACGGTTCAGTAGTTTGCAAAATTTTTTCTAATAATTAAATCATTGGTATTCTCTTGTACTTAGTAGATCCTATTTTTTAATCTAGGCTTATCAGTACATTTTATATTGAAATTTTCATTGAATAGTAACCATAGCAAAATTATACATTCCTCACTCTTACTATAAACTGTTTGGGGTTCAGGGGGTCGCCCCTGACAAGCCCTGTTGCGTACTAGAAATATGCCCCTTAGGGCATATTTTTGTAGCTACAGGTAGGCTTGCTTAATTAACTTCATTAATAACGTGCTTATACACGATTACTAACAGCTACTCCTCTAAAAAACAGTACGACATATTTTGTCGTATCTTCCTATGAGAGAGATTGACTAAAAAACATATATCTAGCAAAGTTATTTCAACATTAAAAAGGAAAGCTAAATATATGAATTATCAACTACTTTTTCAAAAATTTGTACACTTATATCCAATTTCCAAAACTTTACGTTTTGAATTGATTCCACAGGGTGCAACGCAGAAATTTATTACAGAAAAACAAGTCTTGCTACAAGATGAAGTCAGAGCACGTAAATACCCTGAAATGAAACAGGCAATTGATGGCTACCATAAAGACTTTATCCAACGTGCACTCGGCAATATTGATAGCCAATCATTTGAACAGGCATTACAGACTTTTCAAGAATTATTTCTCCGTTCTCAAGCAGAAAGATCGACTGAAGCCTATAAAAAAGAATCCGAAACAACGCAAACGAAACTGAGAGAGTTAATCGTTAATAGTTTTGAGAAAGGCGAGTTTAAACAAGAATATAAATCTCTTTTCGATAAAAATTTAATCACCAATTTATTAAAGCCTTGGGTCGAAAAACAGAGCCAAACAGGTGACAACAACTACACCTATCATAATGACTTTAATAAATTTACTACCTACTTCTTAGGTTTCCATGATAATCGTAAAAACATTTATAGCAAGGAACCCCACAAAACTGCCCTTGCCTATCGTTTAATTCATGAAAATTTACCTAAATTTTTAGAAAACAATAAAATTTTACGCAAAATTCAAAATGATCACCCTGCATTATGGGAACAACTGCAAGCACTTCATCACACCATGCCACAACTGTTTAATGGTTGGGATCTTTCGCAATTGCTGCAAGTGTCATTCTTTAGCAATACCTTGACCCAAACAGGGATTGACCAATACAACACCATCATTGGTGGTATTTCTGAAGGTGAAAACCGTCAGAAGATTCAAGGTATTAATGAACTCATTAATTTATATAACCAAAAACAGGACAAGAAAAATCGTGTCGCAAAACTTAAACAACTCTATAAACAAATTTTAAGTGACCGTAGTACCCTATCTTTTTTACCACAACAATTTGCAGATGATGCTGAGCTGTATCATGCAATCAATATGTTCTACTTGGACCATTTACACTATCAAAGCATGGTCAATGGTCACTCTTATACGCTCTTAGAACGTGTCCAATTGCTCATCAATGAATTGGCCAACTATGATTTGAGTAAAGTCTATTTAGCACCGAATCAACTGAGTGCTGTTTCACATCAAATGTTTGGAGATTTTGGTTATATCAGTCGTGCATTGAGCTACTATTATATGCAAGTGATACAACCTGATTATGAGCTGTTATTAGCAAGTGCCAAAACAACCGCCAAAATTGAAGCAATCGAAAAATTAAAAACTGCATTTTTAGATGCCCCACACAGCCTAGTGGTGATTCAAGCTGCCATTGATAAGTATCTGCAATTACAACCAAGTAGCAAGCCACATACACAATTGACCGACTTTATTATTTCCTTGCTCAAACAATACGAAACTGTAGCGGATGATCAAAGCATTAAAATCATTAATATTTTTAGTGATATTGAAGGCAAATATAGCTGTATTAAAGGCCTAGTCAATACTGAGTCTACGTCTGAGTCGAAACGTGAAATATTACAAAATGAAAAACTGGCGACTGATATTAAAGCCTTTATGGATGCCATTAACAATGTCATAAAATTACTTAAACCATTTGCACTGAATGAAAAGCTGGCTGCAAGTGTAGAAAAAGACGCTCGTTTTTATAGTGATTTTGAAGAAATTTATCAGGCATTATTGGTATTTGTACCACTGTATAACAAAGTCCGCAATTACATTACGCAAAAACCGTATAGCACTGAAAAATTTAAACTGAATTTTAATAAACCCACTTTACTGAGTGGTTGGGATGCCAATAAAGAAGCCGATAATTTAAGTATTTTGCTTAGAAAAAATGGCAATTATTATTTGGCGATCATGGACACAGCCAAAGGCGCGAATAAAGCCTTTGAGCCAAAGGCACTAAATCAACTCAAAGTCGATGATACTACCGATTGCTATGAAAAAATGGTCTATAAGCTGTTGCCAGGACCAAATAAAATGTTCCCTAAAGTCTTCTTTTCGGAAAGTCGTAAAGCACAATTTAATCCACCACAACACATCATCGAATCATACAACAAAAAAGAGCATATTAGCAGTGAAGCCCATTTTGATCTTAAAAAATGCCATGCACTGATTGATTGGTTTAAACAATGTATTGAGTTACATGAAGATTGGAAGCACTTTAATTTTAAATTCTCACCGACGTCTCAATACAGCAACATCAGTGATTTTTATAAAGAAGTCAGCGAACAAAATTACAAAGTCCATTTCCAAGACATTCCTGCCGACTATATTGAGCAATTGGTGGCTGAAGGCAAACTGTATTTGTTCCAGATTTATAACAAGGACTTTTCACCACATGCCAAAGGCAAAGAAAATTTACATACTATGTATTTTAAAGCCTTATTTAGTGAGGAAAATTTAAAACAGCCTGTCTTTAAACTGAGTGGCGAAGCAGAAATGTTCTACCGCCCTGCCTCACTACAATTGGAAAACACCACTATTCATAAAGCGGGGGAAGCAATGGTGGCGAAGAATCCATTGACACCAGATGCCACTCGTACTTTGGCTTATGACATTATCAAAGATCGACGTTTTACCACCGACAAATATTTGTTGCATATCCCGATTAGTTTAAATTTTCATGCACAAGAATCGATGAGTATTAAAAAGCATAATGACTTAGTCCGTCAGATGATTAAACATAATCATCAAGATCTGCATATCATTGGAATCGACCGTGGTGAAAAGCATCTACTCTATGTCAGTGTGATCGATTTAAAAGGCAACATTGTCTATCAAGAAAGCCTAAACAGTATTAAATCGGAAGCGCAAAATTTTGAAACGCCTTATCATCAACTATTACAACATCGTGAAGAAGGTCGTGCGCAAGCCCGTACTGCATGGGGAAAGATTGAGAATATTAAAGAACTCAAAGATGGCTATTTAAGTCAAGTGGTGCATCGTATTCAGCAGTTAATCTTAAAATACAATGCGATTGTGATGTTAGAAGACCTCAATTTTGGATTTAAACGTGGTCGTTTTAAAATTGAAAAACAAATTTACCAAAAATTTGAAAAAGCCCTGATTCATAAGCTCAATTATGTGGTTGATAAATCTACCCAAGCTGATGAACTTGGTGGCGTACGAAAAGCCTATCAATTGACCGCCCCATTTGAATCATTTGAAAAATTAGGTAAACAATCAGGGGTGTTATTTTATGTCCCTGCTTGGAACACCAGTAAAATTGATCCTGTCACTGGTTTTGTCGATTTGCTCAAACCAAAATATGAAAACCTAGACAAAGCCCAAGCCTTTTTTAAAACTTTTGATAGCATCATTTTTAATGCCAAAAAAGACTATTTTGAATTTAAGGTCAATTTAAATCAGTTTGCAGGACTGAAAGCACAAGCGGCTCGAGCTGAATGGACAATTTGCTCCTATGGTCCTGAACGCCATGTGTATCAAAAGAAAAATGCCCAGCAGGGTGAAACAGTCATTGTAAACGTGACTGAAGAATTAAAAGCCCTGTTTGCAAAGAACAATATTGAAGTTGCAGAAGGTGTTGAACTGAAAGAAATGATTTGTGCCCAAACACAAGTCGACTTCTTTAAACGTTTGATATGGCTATTACAAGTATTGTTGGCACTGCGTTATAGCAGCAGTAAAGATAAACTCGATTATATCTTGTCGCCTGTTGCCAATGTACTAGGTGAGTTTTTTGATTCACGCCATGCATCGACACACTTACCACAAGATTCCGATGCCAACGGTGCATACCATATTGCTTTAAAAGGTCTATGGGTGATTGAACAACTCAAAACTGCTGCAAATACGGAGAAAGTAAATCTTGCCATTAGCAATGATGAGTGGCTACGCTTTGCGCAAGAAAAACTATATCTGACTTAAATCGTAATGCCCGAATAGTTTTTCTATTCGGGCTTTCTATTTCAGTATCGAGGAGCATACTGATGGAACACTTTATCAATATTAGTTTACTCAACGATTTTATTTTTTGCCCCTATTCCATTTACTTACACAATGCCTATATGGGCTTAGATGAAAAACAATATCACGATATCCCTCAAACTAAAGGAAAGCACGCACACCAAAGTATTGATCACGCTACACATAACACCAGTGCACATATTTTACTCGGTACAGAAGTCTATAGTGAGCGTTATGGCTTGACTGGCAAAATTGATATGTTTGACATTAAGAAAGGCAAACTTACAGAACGCAAAAGAACCATAAAAACCATTTACGACGGCTATAAATTACAACTCTATGCGCAATATTTTTGCCTCACTGAAATGGGCTATGAGGTCAAAAGTTTAAATTTTCATTCTTTAACGGATAATAAAAATTTCCCTCTACCCTTACCTGATGCAGAGATTACCGCATGGTTTGAAGATCATATTTTAAAATTTACGTCCTATCATCCATCTCAAGATCTTGTGGCTAATCCCAATAAATGTCGTTTTTGTATTTATAACAATTTATGTGACAAAACAGAATAAGGACCAAATATGCTGAATTTATCTGATATAGAACAGCGTAATATCATTTTATTGCATAGTTTTGATGGCGAATATAAACTCAAAGTGTCTTTAGGCAATATTCAAATTGAAAACCAAGAAGGCGAAGTTCTAACTAAACTTAGCCGACAAACGACCTTAGCACTTTTTATTATTGGGCATTATACGCTCAGCAGCCCATTGATTGATCACTGCCAAAAGAATGCTATTGCTTTAACCGTCTTTAATACGCATTTACGCCCGATTTTCTTTCTATCTCAAGGAGCAGAGGCCAATTTTCTATTAAGGCAAAAGCAGTATCAGATATCAACAGATTTAGCTTTTGAGTTTGCTCAAAAAATTGTTGCCAATAAAATCCTTAACCATGTACATCTACTGAAATTAAAAAGAAAAAAATCTGATAAATTGAAAGATGCATTCGTACAACTACAAAATTATCACGATGCGATCATAGATACACAAGGTTTAGATCAACTCATGGGGATTGAGGGTAATTGTGCCAAATTATATTTTAAGCATCATTTTGAAGCCATTGATTGGAAAGGTCGAAAACCGAGATTAAAAATAGATCCCATTAATGTGGTTCTAGATATGGGTTATACCCTGTTATTTAACTACATCGAAACCAATGCAAAACTCTTTGGATTTGATCCCTATGCAGGGGTATTACATCAACTTTGGTTTAAACGAAAATCTTTAGTTTGTGATTTGGTCGAGCCATTTCGCTGTATTGTGGATCAACAAGTTCTAAAAAGTTTTCAACTTAAACAATTTCAGCATGATCATTTTACTGTGATCAAGCAAAGGTACGTATTACAAAATCAACATATTAAAAAATATAATGAAATTTTAATGACCAGCATTTTAGTGCATAAATCTGAAATATTTGTTTTTATTCAACAGTATTACCGTTGTTTTATGAAGCAACAGCCTGAACGTTATGAAAACTTCGAGTTCATTCAGGAGGAATAAATCCATGATTATTGTCAGTTATGATATTAGCGATAATAAGTTACGCACCCAATTTTCACACTTTCTAATGGAATATGGTGATCGATTACAGTACTCCGTCTATGAAATCAAAAACTCAAATCGCGTATTAAATATTATTACTGCAGAGATCGAAAATAGATTTGAAAAACGCTTTAGCAATGCTGATAGTGTGTTAATATTTAGATTCCATGAACGAGAATTAATTCGTTATGGTCATGCAACACACAGAACAATGCGTTTAGTGTCGTTGTAGCTGCAAACCTCCGTCTTCATGCCAAAAATGATGCACTTTAAGGAGATATTTGATGTTTTTTCTGTATTTTTTTAGAGAATATCAATATTTTAGCTTTATTTTAATGCAAAAACGGGGCTAACAGCCTTTTAAATTTCTACTGTGTGTAGATTCGAATGTTCAAACTCACCTAATTAATGGCTAACAGCCTTTTAAATTTCTACTGTGTGTAGATAAAAGGGTTCTTTAATACACCGGAAGGTAGGCTAACAGCCTTTTAAATTTCTACTGTGTGTAGATGTCTACTCTACCAATTCTCAGAAGCTCGGCTAACAGCCTTTTAAATTTCTACTGTGTGTAGATTTGCTAAGTTTGAGTATGGGGTTTATGGCTAACAGCCTTTTAAATTTCTACTGTGTGTAGATTTCAAAATGACACACCTTGCCTTCTGAGGCTAACAGCCTTTTAAATTTCTACTGTGTGTAGATTCAAACATCAGGAGGCATTGCATTGAGGGCTAACAGCCTTTTAAATTTCTACTGTGTGTAGATGAGAACGAAATCTCGTCACCAGACACGGCTAACAGCCTTTTAAATTTCTACTGTGTGTAGATCTGGTAAGGATGCTAGAGTGTCATCCAAGGCTAACAGCCTTTTAAATTTCTACTGTGTGTAGATAAAAATTGGAGCTGCTGTTGTACGCCAGGCTAACAGCCTTTTAAATTTCTACTGTGTGTAGATTAATTATGGTAATAGAATTAATGATTTGGCTAACAGCCTTTTAAATTTCTACTGTGTGTAGATTAGAACCCACGAGCATTAGCAAATTCGGCTAACAGCCTTTTAAATTTCTACTGTGTGTAGATTGACGAGGGCGAAGTCGTTATAAACTGGCTAACAGCCTTTTAAATTTCTACTGTGTGTAGATATAAACAGCCAAATGACCAATGCAATAAGGCTAACAGCCTTTTAAATTTCTACTGTGTGTAGATTAAGACAAGCTATGTTCACCCCCTTAACTGGCTAACAGCCTTTTAAATTTCTACTGTGTGTAGATGGAGCCGTATCATCAAAATTAAAATGGCTAACAGCCTTTTAAATTTCTACTGTGTGTAGATCGACTGGCAATCTTCCATCGGGAAAATTGGCTAACAGCCTTTTAAATTTCTACTGTGTGTAGATATCATATTAGACTGTAAAGCGAATTCTGGCTAACAGCCTTTTAAATTTCTACTGTGTGTAGATGGAGCCGTATCATCAAAATTAAAATGGCTAACAGCCTTTTAAATTTCTACTGTGTGTAGATCTCAAAAAACTATATTTACGAGCGTTTGGCTAACAGCCTTTTAAATTTCTACTGTGTGTAGATATCACGGTTGTTGTACTGACCTCTTTCGGCTAACAGCCTTTTAAATTTCTACTGTGTGTAGATTACGTTGAGTTGCCCACAGGTATTATCGGCTAACAGCCTTTTAAATTTCTACTGTGTGAACCGTACCGGGTTTGTCGGAGACTTTTTTATTTAAGTTAGGCCACCTGACCTAACGGATTAATCTTATCATAGTACATTGCTTCAAACTCAAAAGGCGATACATAACCCAGTGCACTGTGTACACGCTTTTTATTGAACCAATCTACCCAGTTTAGTGTCGCAAGTTGTACATCTGCTAAACCTTGCCAATCTGCTTTTAGATATTCAATCACCTCTGTTTTGTATAAGCCATTCACCGTTTCAGCCAGAGCATTATCGTATGAATCACCCGTTGTACCGACTGTTGGATCAATCCCCTGTTGAATAAGTATCTTGTACTCATCTCTAATTCTACGTGCATCTTCTAAAGAGATTTCGGGATACGTACCGAGGGATACTTCATTGCGCTTGTTTGTATATGGGCGGGTATAATTAAATATCCAATACCGACTACCATTCGGATCAACACGAAAGTAAAGATTTCCACCATCACCAATCTTTATGCTCTTTTGAGGATCAGCTTTCAGTTTTTTAATTTGTAGTGCTGTGAGCTTATTTTGAGTACGTGCCATGATAAAAAACCACGCAAAAAAAATGTAGTAAGTTTTAACTTACTACATTTCTTACTACTTTATAACCGTCGATTTACGTCAAGTGTCAACGTGCGTCGTACCGTTATATTCCAACATTAACCAATATAATCAATCGCTTATATTGCGCTAAGCAATGTTGGAAAGTTTTGTATGGCGGAAGCGGTGAGATTCGAACTCACGGAGGACTCACACCCTCGTCGGTTTTCAAGACCGGTGCATTAAACCGCTCTGCCACGCTTCCATGTGCGCAATCATACGAAGCTTTTGATTTGATGACAAGTAAAAAATAGCACCCAGTCATTCAAATGAATATTGTTTCACCAAATTATCTGTATGTTTCATCAAAACAACAGCATAGCACCTAAACTTTTTAAAGTTGTGCTGCCAACTCTGCGCCTTCACGAATAGCACGTTTTGCATCCAACTCTGCAGCAAGTTTCGCACCGCCAATAATGTGATAGTTTGCCAAGGTGTTTTCATCTGCCTTCGGCATTAAGTCTTTTACAGATTCTTGCCCTGCACAGACGACAATACTATCTACACGCAACAGTTGCGATTGCCCAGCCATTTCAATCCACAAACCTTCGTTACTAATGGCTTTATACTGCACCCCACGTAACATACGCACTGCATGTTTTTTCAATTGTGCACGATGCACCCAACCTGATGTTTTACCCAAACCCGCGCCTAAAGCTGTAGTTTTACGCTGTAATAAGTAAATTTCACGAATAGGTGGATGTACTTCTGCAGCCAATATCCCGCCTTCGGTCACATAGTTAGGATTTGGATCTACTCCCCACTCACGCTGCCAATCTACTAATGGTTGCGGCTGTGGCTGATTTTCAGGTTTTAATAAAAACTCGGATACATCAAAACCAATACCGCCCGCACCAATGACAGCAACTTTTTGACCAACCGGTGCGCCACGCAATACTTCAGCATAAGACAATACTTGCGGTGCATCGCTCCCTTCAATTTTTAAGGCGCGTGGTACCACACCTGTTGCAATTACAACTTCATCAAAACCTTCACGTTCTAGTTGTTCACGATTCACTTTGGTATTTAAACGTAAATCGACCCCAGTTTTTTCAATTTGTACTTTAAAGTAGCGAATGGTTTCGTGAAATTCTTCTTTCCCTGGCACAACTTTCGCCAAGTTGAATTGTCCGCCCACTTCATTGCTTGCTTCAAACAAAGTCACTTGATGCCCACGGCTAGCAGCAACTGTAGCTGCAGACATTCCCGCAACACCACCACCGACTACTGCAATACGTTTTGGCTGTTTGGTTTTTTCATAGACCAATTCAGTTTCATAAGCTGCACGTGGATTGACGAGACAGGTCGCACGTTGATTTTTAAAAGTATGATCCAAACACGCTTGGTTACAAGCAATACAGGTATTAATTTCATTGACACGATTGGTTGCAGTTTTATTGACCCAAAACGCATCTGCCAATAATGGGCGTGCCATTTGAATCATATCCGCCTTACCTGCTGCCAAAATTTCTTCTGCTGTATCAGGCATATTAATACGGTTAGAGGCGATCACAGGAATTTCCACATGCTTTTTCACCTCTGCGGTGTAATCCACAAAAGCGGCACGCGGTACAGATGTCACAATAGTTGGAATACGTGCTTCATGCCAGCCAATGCCGGTATTGAGTAAGTTCACCCCTGCCTGCTCTAACGCTTGGGCAACTGTAATTACTTCCTGCATGGTATTACCATCATGCACTAAATCGAGCATAGACAAACGGAAGCAGATAATAAATTTTTCACCAACTTCGGCACGAATGGCTTTTACCACTTCTAAAGCAAAACGCGTACGGTTTTCAATCGAACCGCCCCACTGATCTTCACGCTGATTGACATGACGACTTAAAAACTGATTCAGCAAATAGCCTTCAGAGCCCATAATTTCTACACCATCGTAGCCCGCCATTTTGGCTAAATTGGCAGTTTTGGCGTAGTCCTGAATGGTATTTAAAATTTGTCTTTCACTCATTTTACGGGGTTTAAATGGTGAAATTGGTGACTTAATTGGACTTGCAGAAACCACAAAGGGTTGGTAGCCATAGCGCCCTGCATGCAGAATTTGCATTAAAATTTTGGCACCGTGCTTATGTACCGCGTGTGTCACTAGTCGATGCGGTGCAACATCACCCAGGGTATTCATGGTGCCACCTGCAGGCAATAACCAGCCTTGACGGTTAGGTGAAATACCCCCTGTGATAATCAAGCCCACACCACCTTTGGCACGTTCACCAAAATAAGCTGCAAGCTTTGGATAATTATAAAAGCGATCTTCCAAGCCCGTGTGCATTGAACCCATCACGACACGGTTTTTGATGGTGGTAAATCCTAAATGTAATGGTTTTAGAATATTTGCATAGCGAGTTGTCATGATGAATCCTTATATAATTAGCTTTGCAACTTGTTGCATGAATACTTTAACTGATTTTTATAAACTGTTTATGACTCTAAAGTTCGACTGTGTGGCGCAAACGTCAATCTACCGCTTTCCTTGATCTCAAACTGTTAAAAATAGAGCATTTTAATGATGCCCAAAAAATATCTGTTTTGATTATCATCTTCTATCCTCAGTTTGCCATTTCTAAATGAAAATTTAAGCGAGAACCTGATTTTTTTATCAAATGCGCTTTTTAAACGAAAACAAGCATTTTAAAGAGTGCTATAATTTGCAGTTTAGAATTCTCCTTGGCCACCAAATGTGGTGCCTATTTTAAAAAAGTTAGGACTAGCAATGACTGATAATGCAACTATCTTGCAGAATGTACCAGTAGGCAAAAAAGTCGGTATCGCCTTTTCTGGTGGTCTAGATACTTCAGCTGCTTTATTGTGGATGAAGCAAAAAGGCGCTGAACCGTATGCGTATACCGCAAACTTGGGTCAGCCAGATGAAGATGACTATGATGCCATTCCAAAGAAAGCAGAAGAATACGGTGCAGTAAAAGCACGCTTAGTTGACTGTCGTTTACAGTTAGCTTTAGAAGGTATTGCTGCAATTCAATGTGGTGCATTCCATATCAGCACAGGTGGTATGCCTTACTTTAACACTACACCGCTTGGTCGTGCAGTTACGGGCACCATGTTGGTTACCGCAATGAAAGAAGATGACGTCAACATTTGGGGTGACGGCTCAACTTATAAAGGTAACGATATTGAGCGTTTCTACCGTTATGGTTTATTGACCAATCCAGCGCTTAAAATTTATAAGCCTTGGTTAGACCAAACCTTTATTGATGAGTTAGGTGGTCGTGCGGAAATGTCACAATTTCTTATCGACAATGGCTTTGACTATAAAATGTCAAAAGAAAAAGCCTATTCAACTGACTCAAACATGCTAGGTGCAACACACGAAGCCAAAGACCTTGAATATCTTGATGCTGGCATCAAAATTGTTGATCCAATCATGGGCGTGGCGTTCTGGAAAGATGACGTTGAAGTTAAAGCAGAAGAAGTGTCTGTGACCTTTGAAGAAGGTATGCCTGTTGCATTAAATGGTCAGCGTATTGAAAACCCAGTTGAATTGATTCTTGAAGCCAACCGTATTGGTGGTCGTCATGGTTTGGGTATGTCTGACCAAATCGAAAACCGTATCATCGAAGCGAAATCTCGCGGTATTTATGAAGCACCGGGCATGGCGTTATTGCACATTGCTTATGAGCGTTTAGTGACTGGTATTCATAACGAAGATACGATTGAACAATACCGCATTAACGGTTTACGTTTAGGTCGTTTATTGTATCAAGGTCGCTGGTTCGACTCTCAAGCACTGATGCTACGTGAAACTGCACAACGCTGGGTAGCAAAAGCGATTACAGGTACTGTAACTTTAGAATTACGTCGTGGTAATGACTACACCATCATGAACACTGAATCTCCAAACCTCACTTATGAAGCTGAGCGTTTAACGATGGAAAAAGGTGATTCAATGTTTACGCCAATGGATCGTATTGGTCAGTTGACAATGCGTAACCTTGACATTACCGATACACGTGCAAAACTAGGCTTGTACACAAACTCAGGTTTATTGTCAATTGGTACAGGTTCTGCTGTACCTCAACTTAAAGACAAAAACAAATAATCTTGATGATTGTCTGCAAAGTCAAAAGCCGCTCAATATGAGCGGCTTTTTTAGTTTTGAATCAGAAACTTACTACCTGTAAAATCTTTTTAAGTACAAACAGTTTTTAAAGCATCTCTTCCACTTGCAAAGTGTGATAATAAATTTGATTGCGTCCTAACTGTTTAGCACGGTACAACGCTTGGTCTGCACGTTGCAGAAAATCGCTTTTAAAAATGTCTGCCTCACCTTTATAAACCGTAAAACCTAAGCTGATGGTAACAGTACTTGCCACCGTAGACTGGCTATGTGGAATTGCCAAACGCTCTACCGCTTTAAAAATATTGGAAGCGACTGCATAAGCGCCATGCGCATCGGTTTCAGGCAGCAACACCACAAACTCCTCGCCACCATAACGTGCCACAAAATCCATGTGGCGAATAGAATCTTTGATCGACTTGGCAATTGAGGAAATCACTTCATCGCCCTTTTGATGCCCGTAATGGTCGTTGTATTTTTTAAAGAAATCTACATCGATAAATAACAAAGACAAAGCTGTTTCATCATGTCGAGCCTGCTCAAAAAAACTGTCCAGCATTTCATCAAAGGTGCGTCGATTGGAAACTTTGGTCAATGAATCATGCTGACTTAAATGCAACAACTCTTCGGCATGGATACGGTTAATTTTTTCACTGAGTCGGGCTTGGTGCATCACCAAGAAAATCATTCGCTCACGGGTACACAGCATTTTACTGATCAAAAAACCCATCACCGTACTGCCAACCAACACCCGCCCCATCACCATCACATCAATAGGAATATATAAAGTCAGAAGCATTACCATCGCAACTACAGCCGCCATTAAGCCTGTCAGCAGCATGTGAAATGGCTTCACCCCTGTTAGTACATACCCCATAATATAAATCATGCAAATAATCATCATGGCTTGGTGTCTGAACACTTCGGTATGTACGGTCATGGTTAGCCATGTCATCGACACAATTGCCCAGAAAATCAGCCCCATAGCGGCATAGGCGTAGTACGGACGCAATACGCGATAATGTGCAAAGAAAAACAGCGTGAGTAAGCAAAATGCTCCATTAACCAAACCTAGAAAAGAATGGATGAAATCATGCTTAAAAGCAGCACGGTCAATGATCCAATAATCACCTGTAATAATCAGTACGGTCAAAATGAAGTAAATCAGTACACCCGACCAAAAGTATTGATTAATATTGTGGCGTGCTTGTTCAAGATGTTGTTGCCAAAACTCAAGCTCTAACTGCTTTGGAAAAACCTGCCCCGCACGTTTGCGCTGACGTTTAATCAACGCCTCATTTTTTTCTTTGTCGTACTGTAATTTCGCTAATTTATATTTGTATTCCATGGATGCTTTAAATTCCATTTAACTGCTCAGGTTCTAAAACCCAATGCCCCAACAAGCCATATAATTTTTTTAGTGGTTTAAAAATAACACAATGTCAGCAAAATTAATTCAGCCATTTCTATTTTTTATGGCTTTCGACGTTACCATTTTAACATTTATAGATTATCATCTGTTTTATTTTTCAGACTGGCAGCGCCTTGAATACGATTACTCTTATCCAGCCAGATGACTGGCATGCACATTTACGTGATGGTTTAGCACTTCAACGTACTGTACCCGATCTTGCCAAGCAATTTTCACGCGCAATTTGTATGCCTAACCTAGTTCCACCTGTGAAAACTGTGGAAGAAGCAGAGGCCTATCGTGAACGCATCATGGCACACGTGCCTGAAGGTATCGCATTTGACCCTCGCATGGTGTTGTATTTTACCGATCAGACCTCGCCTGAAGAAGTTAAAAAAATAAAAGAATCTGCGCATGTGAATGCAATTAAACTTTACCCTGCTGGCGCGACCACCAATTCAGACAATGGGGTCAGCGACATTCGTAAAGTATATGCGGTGATTGAGCAACTTGAAGAGCAGCAAGTGCCTTTATTGTTGCACGGTGAAGTCACACATCATCATGTCGATATTTTTGACCGTGAAAAGCGTTTCCTAGATGAAGTGTTATCTCCTTTGTTGCAACAGTTCCCGAACTTGAAACTGGTACTTGAGCACATTACCACTTCTGAAGCTGCACAATTTGTTTTAGAACAAGGTCGCAATGTGGCAGCAACTATTACCCCACAACATTTATTGTTTAACCGTAATGATATGTTGGTGGGTGGTGTAAAACCGCATTTCTATTGTTTGCCAATTTTGAAGCGTCAAACGCATCAGCAAACATTATTGGAAGTCGCAACCAGTGGTAATCCTAAATTTTTCTTAGGTACAGACAGTGCACCGCACTCAAAAAATGCTAAAGAAAATGCATGTGGTTGCGCAGGCTGTTATAGTGCCCCTACTGCAATTGAACTCTATGCTCAAGCTTTTGACCAAGTTGGCCGTATTGATCGTCTAGAAGGTTTTGCTAGCTTGTTTGGTGCAGATTTCTATGGTTTGCCACGTAATACCAACACCATTACCTTGGTAAAAGAAGAGCAAACTATTCCAACCAGTTTAGACTACTTGGATGGTGAACAAATTATTCCGCTATATGCGGGTAAAACCATTCAATGGAGAAAAGTGTGACAGATACAACTTTGCCCGTTATGGGGCAACGTTTTCGTGGTTTTTTGCCTGTGGTGGTCGATGTTGAAACCGCAGGCTTTAATGCCCAAACCGATGCTTTATTGGAAATTGCTGCTATTCCCATCATTTATGATGCTGAAGGCAAATTTGTTCCAGGTGAAGCGTATCATGCGCATATCAACCCATTTGAAGGGGCAAATTTAGACCGTCGCTCATTGGATTTTATTGGGATTGACCCATTTAACCCAATGCGTGTGGCCATGGCTGAAGATGAAAAAACAGCGTTAAAGCGGATTTTCAAATCTATAAATGAAGTGCGACGTCAGCAAAATTGTACCCATGCTATTTTAGTGGGTCACAATGCACATTTTGACTTAGGCTTTGTACAAGCAGCCATTGCCCGTACAGGCACTAAAAACCAAAATCCATTCCACAGCTTTTCTGTGTTCGATACTGTGACTTTAAGTGCTGTGATGTTTGGTCAAACGGTGCTGGCAAAATCATGTATTCAGGCAGGTATTGAGTTTGATGGTAAAGAGGCTCACTCGGCACTGTACGATACTCAAAAAACAGCGGAACTCTTTTGTTTTATTCTAAACAAACTTGCACCGCACTTGGTCGAAACCCTACTTAACCCTGAAACATAATCTCCCCCCAATTTCTCATTTTGATTGATCTAAACATGGCAGCCGTTAAACGTCTGCCATGTTTTTTATAGTAACAACTTATCTTTTACTCACCTTAGGCACTGAATCACTCTTTTAACCTTTATTTGGTTATAATGAGTCAGTTCAATTATTTGTGCTTTGCTGTCATGTTAAAAAAGATTCTCTTGGTTCTGGTCATTTTGGCGCCTTCTGCGTTATATATCTATATTGTTAACCGTGACAGCGACAAGGCAGAAACTCCAACTCAAACTGTACCCGCAACAGAAACAGCTGCAGAAAAGCAATACCAAACACCCGAACATTAAAATGGATTCGTTCAGCTAATTCTTTATTTGTGAGTTATTATTTTTTAAACAAATTGCAATTTAGTGATTGGATTTTATTTAATTCTGGTTTGACACTCACCTTAAAAATTAATAATATACGCATCACCTCACAACGTCCCTATCGTCTAGAGGCCTAGGACATCGCCCTTTCACGGCGGTAACCGGGGTTCGAATCCCCGTAGGGACGCCATTTATCGTGCTATACGATCATTTCTAATTCAAACATATTATTTTCAAGATTGCAGAATTGTAGTTTTTCTCTACAATACTTCGCTTCTTTTATTTTTTCTCCTATCACTTATGCAGTCATCCAATCATCAGAATGATGTTGTGCATCAAGGTCGTGCTGAGCCTTTAAAACGTGCAATGAGTACCCGCCATTTGGTTATGATTTCATTGGGCGGAGCCATTGGTACAGGTTTATTTCTTGGCTCAGGTGAAGTGATTGCACAAACAGGGCCTATTGGCGCAATTATCGCGTATATTTTTGGTGGTTTAATTGCCTACATGGTCATGCTGTGTTTGGGCGAACTTGCCGTACACTTGCCTGTTTCAGGTTCATTTGGTGCTTATGCCAAACAATATATTGGCCCAGGCACGGGTTATACCATTACTTGGCTGTATTGGCTCACGTGGTCAGTCACCTTGGGTACAGAGTTTACCGCTGCAGCCTTGCTCATGCAGGAATGGTTTCCGCATATTTCCATGTGGATTTGGACACTCATTTTTGGTGGCGTCGTGTTCAGTTTGAATATGATTTCAACCCGCCTTTTTGCAGAGTCTGAATTTTGGCTGTCATTAGTCAAAGTAGTCACCGTAATTGCCTTTATTGTTTTGGGTTTAATGGCTATTTTTGGCGCTGTATCTTATCAAGGTTATAGCTCCGCACCATTATTCAGCAATTTGACCGCACAAGGCTGGTTTCCTGAAGGTTTATTCCCTATTTTTGCCACCATGTTAATTGTGAATTTTGCCTTTTCAGGCACTGAGCTAATTGGTGTCGCTGCAGGTGAAACTAAAGATCCTGCCAAAAATGTACCCAAAGCCATTAACACTGCCATTTTCCGCCTGTTGATTTTCTTTGTGGGTACAATTGTCGTGATCAGTGCCTTATTGCCTCATCAGGCTGCAGGTTTGGCCGCTGAAGGCGTCAGCAGCAGTCCTTTTGTGACCGTGTTTAATCAGATTGGTATTCCTTATGCAGAAGATATTATTCGCTTTGTGATTATTACAGCTTTACTGTCTGCTGCAAACTCTGGCTTATTTGCAGCTTCACGGATGATGTGGTCGTTGTCACATCAAAAACAATTACCGCAGATTTTCTCTAAAGTGAATGCACGCGGTATTCCATACATTGCAGTGATGGTAACGATGTTAGGGGCAATGCCAGGTTTATTGTCTGAACAATTCGCACCTGAAACCATCTTTAAAAACTTGTTGGGTGTTGCTGCGTTTACTATGGTAGTGGTGTGGATGAGTATTTGTTTAAGCCAGTTCAATTTCCGACGTCAATGGTATAAACAAGGTAAAACCGTTCAAGACCTTGGCTTTACATCACCACTGTTCCCGCTTGTCCCTATTTTAGGTTTTGTGTTTTGCTTTATCACCTGCCTTAGCATGGTATTTGACCCTGAAATGTGGGCTGGCTTTATTGGCTGTATGATTTTTATTGCACTGTGCTATATCAGCTATTACACGATTTATCATCCAAAATCATAAGTCTATATTCAACAGTTCACTTTAAAAATGAATACGAACAGGAGGGTAATCTAAAAGATTATTCTCCTGTTTTATTTTTGCGTTGTATTTAGATTAAAGATCAATCTTGTTGTTACATAAATTATTAAACTAGCTGAACTAAAAATGTGCACACTTCAAATTGTGTGAAAAGCATGATTTTTACCACTTAAATGCAATGACTTGAGCTGAATAGTTTTAATTTTATCCAGTCGGACATTTTTTTCAAAATTATTGCAGAAAAGCGTTTGACACCCCCCAATATACGCCCTATTATACGCCCACCTCTGAAACGTCCCTATCGTCTAGAGGCCTAGGACATCGCCCTTTCACGGCGGTAACCGGGGTTCGAATCCCCGTAGGGACGCCAATTTCAGAAGTAAGTATTTTTTTAAGTCCCTATCGTCTAGAGGCCTAGGACATCGCCCTTTCACGGCGGTAACCGGGGTTCGAATCCCCGTAGGGACGCCATATTCTAAACAACTCAAAATGTTGTTACATGGTTTAAAAATATAAACTTCTATTTGTCCCTATCGTCTAGAGGCCTAGGACATCGCCCTTTCACGGCGGTAACCGGGGTTCGAATCCCCGTAGGGACGCCATATTTGAAATGATACATTTCAACAAAAAGCCCAAGCACAATGACTTGAGCTTTTTGCTATTTCGGCACTCAGAAACCTTTGAGCAGTAAAGTGAAAGACTCAAAGTCAATAATCCACACTTTGAGCCTATCCACAATACATAACAGCAAGACTATTAAGCCGATTTACGCGAATTCACCTGCCCTTTAATCACCGCTGTCAAATTTCCTTTTAAATATTTAAAAAAGACTTTTAACGGAGAGAGTTTTGGATTTGGACGCTTGCCCTGAGCAATTGCCTTAAACTGGGCGGCATACCAAATAATTTCCATAATTGCCATTTTATCAATCATCGGAATGCCTGTTTTAATTTTATCAACGCCATAACGTACGTCTTGCCCTACCAGCAAGCGGTTGGCTAAATCCGTTTCTACAGCAAATGGGCGAGCAATACCAATAAAATCACATGCACCACTGTCTAACGCAGCATTCATAGCTTCGACCGTTCTAAAACCACCCGTCACCATTAAATGACATTTCACCTGGCTGCGGATCAATTCTGCAAAAGATAAGAAGTAGGCTTCACGTGCAATCGTACTAGGCTTGCGCTTATCTGCTTTAGAACCTGCCATGGCTGGGGCTTCATACGTTCCCCCTGAAATTTCAATCAGGTCAACTCCTGCTTCATCCATGGCTTTAAAAACCGTGATCACTTCTTCTTCCGTGATGCCGCCGCGCTGAAAGTCTGCAGAATTCAATTTGACTGATACAATAAAATTATCCGATGTTGCAGCACGCACCGCCTGATAAATTTCCATCAAAAAGCGCATTCGATTTTCTATACTGCCACCCCATTGGTCTTGGCGTTTATTGGTAAGTGGCGATAAAAATTGGCTAATCAAATAACCATGTGCACCGTGTAATTGAATACCCTCAAAACCCGCTTGTTCACAAATTTGTGCGGCTTTGGCAAAACGCTGAATAATATCTAAAATTTCATCATCACGTAGTTCACGTGGAGTACCAAAACTTAAAGCCAAATTAGGGCTAAATGGCACAGCAGAAGGTGCAACGGTTTCTTTGTTCAAACCCTTCGGGCACTGACGACCAGGATGTGACAACTGTACTAGCTGTACCATGTCATAACGCTTTCCTATGTCTGCCCATTGTTTGAGCTGGTCTAAATCTCGGGCCGATTCAATACCCACCACGCCTGGTTCATTTTTAGCGCGTAAATCGACCATGACATTGCCTGTAATTGCGCAACCCAAGCCACCTTTTGCCCATGCTTCATATAAACCTAAATGCAGTGTATTCGGTTGTCCTGCGGTATTGGCTAGCGCCTCACTCATTGCACCTTTAATAATGCGGTTTTTAAACGTGGTATTACGAATTTGTATTGTTTCGGCAAGATGGCTCATACTCTGTTCCGTTTTGTACTTTTTGAACTTTTACTCTAAAGATTTTTCAGAACAGGTCAATGCCATTTTGACAAATCTTATTGTCAAAATGGTTAAATCATTCAGGGCTGTTAGACTTATTTATACACCCTCTTTCAAACCATAATCCATTATCCGCTCACCCAAACCTTCTTCAGCTGAAGAAAAGTTTTCAAATAATTTACACATCACAAATGATGCTTTTGGATTAATCAAAAATTGCTATAGGAATGGATGACTCCAACAAGTTCTAATACTCACTAGCTGCAATCAACTGGCGGGTATATTCTGTTTGAGGATGACTAAACAGCTGTTCGGTGTTCTGAAACTCCATCACTTTGGCTTGATGCAGCACCAAGACTTTTTGGCACAGCGCTTTCACCACTTGCAAATCATGGCTAATAAATAAATAACTCATTTGCTCCTGCTGCTGTAAACGGCGCAACAACTGCACCACCGCACGTTGTGTCGTACGGTCTAAAGCAGATGTTGGCTCATCCATAATCAGCAATTTAGGGCAAAGTACCAAAGCGCGCGCCAATGCAATTCGCTGACGTTGCCCACCCGAGAGTTCATGCGGATAGCGCTGTTTAAAACTCACGGGTAATTCTACTTTGCTTAAAGCTTCATCTATGCGCTGGCTGATCTCCTGTTTAGACAAGTGCTGTAAAGCCAAACCTTCACCAATAGTTTGTTCCACATTTAAACGCGGGTTTAAACTGCTGAATGGGTCTTGAAACACGATTTGAAAATGCTGACGTAAAGGACGCAATTGCCGTTCATTTAACGCATTTAAATCTTGCCCAAGCAGCTCAATTTTGCCTTCACTTTCAATTAAACGGGCAATTGCAAGTGCTAGTGAACTTTTACCCGAACCACTCTCCCCCACAATTCCAACCGATTGTCCCTGTGCTAGTGCTAAAGCCAAAGGTTCAACTGCAACTACATAATCTTTAACCCGATTCAGTAAGCCCTGTTTAATTGGAAACTTCACCCCAACCTGATCCAATGCTAATACGGTAGACAATTCTTCAACCTGTAAGGCTTCGCCAAAATCGTGATTCAATAAATTTTGCGTATAAGCTTGCTTAGGCTGACTAAAAATTTCTGTAACACTGCCCTGTTCTTCAACCCGTCCACGATTCATCACAATCACTTGATCAGCATAATGTTTAACCAAATTCAAATCATGGCTAATCAAAATCATTGCCATGTTACGGCGTGCTTGCAAGCTTTTTAATAAATCCAAAATCTGCGCCTGTAAAGTCACATCCAAAGCGGTCGTAGGTTCATCGGCAATTAGAATGTCAGGATCAAGCGCCAAAGCCATAGCAATCATCACTCGCTGCCGCTGCCCACCAGACAATTCATGCGGATAGCGCTTTAACTTCTCCTCTGGCTGCGGAATGCCGACATCCTCAAGTAATTCCAATACTCGCGCACGTGCTTTTTCCTTGCTCCAACCATGCAACCATAAACTTTCCCCTATAATCTTTTCTACCCGATGCAACGGATTTAAAGCAGTCATCGGTTCCTGAAAAATCATGGCAATACTTTGACCACGAACTTGTCGCAGTTGTTGTGGCTTGAGACGCAGTAAATCCTGTTCTGCAAATATAGCTTGGCCTTGTACCTGTAAATGTGGCGGCAGCAAGCCCAGTAAGGCCAAACTACTAATGGATTTTCCAGAGCCACTTTCACCCACTAAAGCGATGGTTTCACCAGCATGCAATTCAAAATTTAAATCATGCAGTAACACCTGTTGCTGATGCTGAATATTCAGCTGACTGACTTTGAGCAACACTGAATTTGAAAGTTCAGCCAACTGATTAACGTCTTGGGTCGAATGCATCACGTGTTGCCTCCCCAATATAAATTAATAAGGATAGAACGATGGCTAAAGTAAAAAAGCCTGACAATGCCAACCACGGTGCATTTAAATTATTTTTACCTTGTAATAACAGCTCGCCCAAAGATGCCGCATCGGGCGGTAAGCCATAACCTAAAAAGTCGAGTGCGGTTAAAGCAGTGATATTGGCTGTGAGCATAAACGGCAACTGCGATAAACTCGAACTCATGGCATTGGGTAAAATATGCCGAAACATAATGGTACGATCGGTAACCCCCAAACTCCGCGCTGCACGCACATAATCAAAATTTCGAGCACGTAAAAATTCTGCACGCACCAAGCCAACCAAACTGGTCCAACCAAACAGCAGCATAATCACAAATAACCAGTACACACTTGGAGTAAACATACTGACTAAGATCATCACCATGAACAGCATTGGCAGACCGCCCCAGACCTCTAAAACACGCTGCCCAATCAGATCAATCCAGCCTCCATAGTAGCCCTGAATCGCCCCAACCATAATGCCCAAAACTGCCGATGCAAAAGTCAGTGCAAACCCAAACAGCAGTGACACCCGCAAACCATATAGAATGCGTGCCAAAACATCACGACCTTGATCATCTGTGCCTAGCCAGTTTTGTGCGGTTGGTGGCGATGGTACAGGCACAGCCAAATCCAAATTCGGCGTTTGGTAAGAAAATTCTATCAGCGGCCAAAGCGCCCAACCTTTATTAGTAATTAACTGTTGCACCACGGGGTCTTTATAATCCGCTTCGGTTTCAAACACACCACCAAAAGTCGTTTCAGGATAGGCCTTAAACACAGGCATATATAAAGACTGCTCGTATTTGACCAATAACGGCTTATCGTTGGCGATTAACTCTGCGGCCAAGGACAATACAAAAATGACAATAAAGACGATAAAACAGCCAAAACCCAGTTTATTTTGCTTAAAACGTTGCAAACGTGCGCGCGTAATTGGTGACATTATTTTGTCCCCCGCGATTCAAAGTTAATTCGAGGGTCAATCACCTGATACAGCACATCACTGATTAATCTTAAAATTAAACCCAAAAGGGTAAAAATAAACAAGGTACCAAAAATAACAGGATAATCACGCTGCACAATTGCTTCAAAGCCAAGCAAACCTAATCCATCCAAATTAAAAATAATTTCGATAAACAGATTGCCCACAAAGAAAATCCCCACCAAAGCTTCAGGTAAGCCTGCAATCACAATTAGCATGGCATTACGAAACACATGCCCATACAACACACGTGACTCGGTTAAGCCTTTGGAGCGAGCTGCCAGTACATATTGTTTATTTAACTCTTCCATAAAAGAGTATTTGGTCAGATACGTCAGCCCTGCAAACCCACCGATCACCATTGCCAGTAAGGGCAAGGTCATGTGCCAGAAATAATCGGTAATTTTGCCCCACAAACTCAGCTGAACAAAATTTTCAGAAACCAAGCCTTGTAATGGGAACCACTGGAAATACGAACCACCTGCAAAAAATACAATCAGCAAAATCGCAAATGCAAACGCAGGAATGGCGTAGCCAATTGCCAACAAAATTGAAGTGGCTTTATCAAATAGCAAACCATGCTGACGGGCTTTTGTAATCCCAAGTGGAATAGAAATCAGATAGATCAGCAAAGTACTCCAAAGCCCTAAAGATAAAGATACAGGTAACTTTTCCAACAGTAATTGAGTCACAGGTTTATCTTTAAAAAAGCTAGTACCGAAATCGAGTTGCACATAACTGGTCAGCATTTGCCAAAAGCGCTCGTGGGCAGGCTTGTCAAACCCATATTGCGCTTCAATTTTTGCCACCATTTCATCACTTAGACCTTTGGCACCCTGATAATTACCGCTATTGCTTACCACAGTTTCGCCACCACTCATGCCCATGCCCTGAAAAGCTTCAGCCTGCTGAATGGCTTGCTCGACTGGCCCACCTGGTGCAATTTGAATCACCACAAAGTTAATCAATAAAATGAAAAACAGGGTGGGAATAATCAGCAGCAATCTTTTTAGTATATATGTGCCCATGTGCTCACCTTTTGGCAATGTGCTGGTTCATCGCAAACACTGTCATGCTTGAATTTTAAAAATCGTTATTGTTGACGCAAATAATGTGCAACTTTCTTGGCTTGAGTTGCATCGCTCCACCAGTAATCAATCCCTGCAGATAATTTAGGTTTAATGGCAGGCTGACGATACATATTCCAGTAGGCATACCAGTTTTCACCTTTGCCGTAGGTTGGAATTTGATAATAACCTGCCCGCAATAAACGATCTAAAACCTTGGTACGTACAATTAACTGTTCACGGTTGGGTGCACGGATCAACTGTTGTACCACTTCATCAATCACTGGGTTTTTAATCCCTGCATAATTATAATTTCCTGGCTGATCTGCGGCAGCGCTACTCCATAGCTGTGCCTGTTCATTGCCAGGACTTAAAGATTGCGGCATGACGCTAGTGGTCATATCAAAGTCGGCACGGCGCATCCGTTCAATATATTGCGGCACATCCACATGCCGAATGGTCACAACCACACCTAGGCGTTTCATATTGCGCACAAAGGGCATTAAAGTCCGTTGTAAGCCATCTTGATGAATCAGAAATTCTATTTGGATAGGTTTGCCTTTGGCATCTACCAATTTGCCATGCTGAAAACGATAACCTGCTTTCAAAAGTAGCTCACGTGCTTTAAGCAATCCACTGCGGTTAAATCCGCTGGCATCGGTCACAGGAAACTGCCAGTTTTGCAATACACCTTGTCGTTGGACTGGATGTAGTTTGGCTAAATAGGGTTTTAAAATGGCCAATTCTTCGGCTGATGGTGTGCCTTTAGCCTCTAGCTCGCTATTAGAAAAATAGCTTTGCAAACGGCGATATTGCCCATAAAACAGAGCTTTGTTTTGCCATTCAAAATCGTAAGCATAGGTCAAGGCTTGCCGAAAACGAATATCCTGAAATGCATGTCTGCGGGTATTGAATACAAAACTTTGAGTTGGAATTGGGTTCTGGTGCTGAAATTTATGCTTAACCACCATGCCCGCATTCACGGCAGGGAAACGATATTCCGTCACCCATTTACGTGCCGTATATTCTTCATGCAGCGTATATTGCCCCGACTTAAAGCCTTCAAAGGCAATATCTAGATTGCGATAATACACATATTTTAGGCGGTCAAAATTATAGCGCCCTTTGTTTATGGGCAGATCCTTGCCCCAGTAATTAGGATTACGTTTATAGGTGATGCTGCGCCCTGCATCAATCCGTTCAATCAGATAAGGCCCAGAACCTAAAATAGGTTCGAGGGTAATACGGGTAAAATCACGC
Source organism: Acinetobacter sp. A2 (assembly GCF_048537555.1). Taxonomy (NCBI): domain Bacteria; kingdom Pseudomonadati; phylum Pseudomonadota; class Gammaproteobacteria; order Moraxellales; family Moraxellaceae; genus Acinetobacter; species Acinetobacter sp. A2. Next base: position 922,950 of record NZ_CP183239.1, on the reverse strand, counting down.
TTTTGCCAATCTTTTTTAGAATAGATGGGCATTTGCGACAAAATTAAGGGCATTTCTGCATTGTTGCTGGATTTAAAACTGACTTTTACCTGATGTTTGGACAAGACTGTGGTTTTATCCAAGTCAGACAAATACATTTGCAAACCCGGATTGGACTTGGTCTGAAATGCATCAAAACTGAATTTAACATCTTCTGCAGTGACTGGACTGCCATCGCTAAACTTTGCTTGAGGATTCAAATGAAAAATCACAAAGGCTGTTTGCTTCGGGTCATAGCTAACTTTTTCAGCCAATAAGGGATACATCACTCCCGGCTCGTCTAAAGAACTGCTCATGAGTGAATCAAACAAAAAATTCACCCCATCGGTGGAGCTGCCTTTGCCATTCATGTCATTTAAATTGTCAAAAGTGCCATTACTGGCGCGAATCAAATCTCCACCTTTGGGTGCATGCGGATTGGCATAAGGCATGGCTGTACGCCCCGCATACTGAGGTTGGCTATGCACCGCAATATATGGTGTAGTTTGAATGGCAGCCCAACCGAACTGTGGCAATGCCAGACATCCCACTAGACAGAACAATGTTTTGTGTAGCGCGAAAGACATGCGCACAGCTCCTTGTGCAGTATCACTCAGGATGCAGCCCACAGCGCATCCTGGAGATTGATCATTACAGATTCGGGACTTTAATCACATCACCAATGCGCAATTGCGTATTCGGCTGCATGTCATTTAAATCGGCCAAAGCTTTGCTGTCGATACCATAACGGTTGGCCAAACCAATCAATGTATCTCCACGTTTGACCTTATATTCAGTCACAGTTTTTGGAATTTGAATACTTTGACCAATCTGTAAGCCTGAACGTGGGGTTAAGCCATTTAAACTAGCCAATTCAGCAACTGAAATACCAACACGGTTGGCAATTGAATTTAAGGACTCGCCACTTTTTACGCGATAAGCTTCAGTCGCTTTAGTACTGCTACTTTTAGCTACGTTTGATACTTCGGCTTTTGCATCAACAGTTGCAGCGCTGGCATCAACTTTTAAGCGCTGCCCAATACGCACATTGGCGGTACGCGATAATTCATTCAGCTCTGCCAAATAACTCAATTGCAATTTATATTGGCGAGCAATACTGCTTAAAGTTTCCCCTGCTTTCACGACGTGAATATCATTGGCAGTTTCAGTCGCTGCTTCAACTTGGGCTTTTTTATCAGGAACATCACCCGTGAGTTTCAGACTTTGTCCTGCTCTTAAACCACCGTTACGGCTAATGTTATTCAACTCTGCTATGTATTCCTGACTCAAGTTATATTTGGTAGAAATAGCAGATAAGGTATCTCCACGTTGTACCGTATAACGCTCAGGTACATTAACGCCCGCAGGTACTTTTAAGCTTTGACCAATGCGTACCCCACTTTGGGTGGTTAAATTGTTCAAACTGGCCAATTCAGCCAACGAAATTTTGGCTTGGTTGGCAATACTGGATAAAGTATCGCCACGCTGTACCTGATAATTTTCTGTTGGATAGTTTGGTGCTTCAGTTTTTGCTTCTGACTTACTGGCCTCGGCTTTGTTCGCTTCAGCTTTCTGAGTCGTTGCTTCATTTACAGGGACATTAATACGCTGACCCACCAATAAACTGCTGCCCGCCGTCAGACCTGGGGTTAAATCTGCCAATTCCTGATTAGACAAAGCATAGCGATCAGCTATCAGTTTTAAATATTCGCCACGTTTCACCACATAGCTTTTGGTCACGACTTTTGTGGCTTGTTCTGCCGCTTTTTTATCCGCTTCCGCTTTGGCTTTAGATGCCGCAGTTTCTTTTAAACTTAAACGCTGTCCGACCAATAAACCACTGGTAGTGCTCAAATTATTATAATCTGCCAATTGTTTAACGCTTAAACCAAACTGACTGGCAACACCTGTTAAAGTATCATTGGCTTGCACCACATATTGCTCAGGCATGGTTTTCGGTTTGGCTGGCTCTGCCTGTGGCTTGGCATCGTACAAATAAATACTGGTGCCTACATACAAAGTTGCATCGGGTGCAATTTGGTTCCACTTCGCAATATCACGCCAATTCAAACCATTTTTCATGGCAATACTGGCCAAAGTATCGCCCGCCAATACGGTATAAGTAGTCCGTTTGCCTTTTGGCGGAATAACCACAACTTCAGAGTCCGTACGCACAAAGTTTTTACCCTGATTGCGCTTGGCTTCTTCTGAATCTACACGTGTGCTTTCTGCCACACTTTTCGGGTAAGCAAAGCCTTTGGTTAACTCTTTACCTTGCTGCTCTGCCACAGACTGGCTGGTTTGAATTGCTGTAAGCTTAATTTTCCCATCGTATGGATCGACAATCTCAGTGCCTTGAGGTGCAATTTGTTTTAGTTCCGCCACAAGTTGCTCTTGCTCTGCCTTAGAGGCTACAGGCTGCAACACCTCTTCCACCGTTTTATTACTGCCTTCTGCCTGTACCGCAGCAAGAATCTGTTCACGCTCGGTCGTTGAAATTGGTGGTTCAATCCGTACAGGTTGAATATTTGCCGCAGGCGTAACTGCAACAGGAATACGCGGTGCACTTGGTACATCACTCCCTGCTGCAAATGCAGCCAAGGCATCTGAGCCTCGTGGTGTACGTGACAAACGTGCAGGTGTTGTTGATGCAGGTTTAGACGCACTGGCTGTCGTGGAGGTATTTGAGGGTGTGGTGCTTGCGGCTTTTGCGGTTGCTGCTGGCGTAGCAGATGCTGTTTTACTCGTTGTCGTTCTACTGGTGGTTGCCGTGGTCAATGCGGGTGGCGCAGATTTAGACGGTGTGATCGTTACTCCAGATGAAGAAAACGACGGCGTGTTACTTGTATTGCTTGCCCATAAACCACCACCACTTTGTAATTTTTTTAATCGTGCATCTACCGTTGGACTTAAATCTGCAGGAATTAAAATTCGCATTGGGCTTTGCGTGTCGATCCGATCACCACGATGCCCTGGGTTAAGCGAATAGAGTTCCGCACGGCTTAAACCTGTAATGCTGGCCACATCATTTAAATTTACCGCACCTACATTTAACTCACGGAAGTGAGGACGGTTGGCAATAGGCGGTAAAGACACGCCATAAGCATGTGGACTTTTAATAATTTGCGCCACAGCCAAGAAACGTGGCACATAATTCATGGTTTCCTGAGGCAATTTCAAAGACCAATAATCGGTTGGCAAGCCAGCAGCTTTATTACGGTTAATCGCTTGCTGAATACGACCTGGCCCTGCGTTATAGGCTGCCAATGCCAATTCCCAAGAACCAAACTGATTATACAAACTGCCTAAGAACTCATAGGCAGCACGAGTCGACTCCACTACATCTCGGCGGCCATCATACATTGAGGTTTGTTTTAAGCCGTAAATACGGCCTGTACTTGGAATAAACTGCCATAAACCTGCAGCAGCAGCACTACTGGTTGCAGCGGGGTCATACGAGCTTTCAATGACAGGCAACAATGCCAATTCAGTTGGCATACCACGGCGTTCAGCTTCTTTTACCGTGTGATACAAATAACGCGAAGCACGCGCACTTAAACGATCCAAATATGGCTGACGTGAAATAAACCAGCCACGCTGTGCTTCAATACGCGGGTTCCAATGGTTTAAATCCATTTTGAAACCCACGGTCATACGCTTCCAGACATCGCCATGTTTTAAAATTAATAGACGATCGCCTTCAACTGCACGCATATCGGTTGCAGATAGTAAGTCTTCCAAACCATCCAGTGTGCTGGCATCTAAATAACCCGACCCGACCTGACTTGAAGTAAGTGGCTTGCTCGCACCCTGGGTCGAGCTACAGCCAGACATCAAGCCCAAGGCAGCCAATGCTGAACCTAAAACTGTAATTTTAAAAAATGAAGGTAAAGTCGGCTGCCACAAGCGCGTGGTTGGTTTATACATAAAAGAATCCAAACAACTCGTATATAAATTATTTTTTAGACATGCCATTGTAGAGGAGCTAGACAACGACACAAGGCTTTAATTTAGCGTGTTTCCGCTATAAATGTTACAAGAAATTAAAAAAATAGCAGGAATTTTGGGTCTAAACTAAATTTGCGATATACAATAGCTTTTTGTTTTGAATTATTTTGCTGAGTTTTCGGATCTGATTTATGTCTCAAACAATCACATTATATGTTGATGGTGCTTGCCGTGGTAATCCTGGCTTAGGGGGTTGGGGGGCGTATATCATCACCGAACAGGCAGAGCATAAATTACATGGTGGCGAAGCACAAACCACCAATAACCGCATGGAACTTACTGCAGCCATTGAAGGAATTTTATTTTGTCCAACCGATGCCAAATTGATTATTTGGACAGACTCCAACTATGTCAAACAAGGCATTACCGAGTGGATTCACGGCTGGAAAAAGAAAAACTGGAAAGATGTCAAAAACCCAGACCTTTGGCAAAAATTAGATGCCACGTGTCAGGGGCGTGAAATTGAATGGAACTGGATTAAAGGCCATGCAGGACATGCAGGCAATGAAATGGCAGACCAATTGGCCAACTTGGGTGCAGATCAAGTTCAGAAAACCTTGAATTCTCCATCTAATGCAGCACCCACTTTGGATGCACCGCAACAGGATAAAAAAAAAGCTGAATCTGACTGGTTACTAGATGATCCTTTCGGTTTTGACCTGATTGAAGATGAACCTGAAATGGAAAATACAACACCAGACAGCAATTTAGAAAGTAACGATCAAAAACACAGCATTATAGAGGATGATGAAAGCACACAGGCCGCTACTGGTGATACTTTAAATAATGATCGTGAAATAGCACTAAACTCAGAAAATGTCACCTCAAGTGAAAATATTGTGGATGCTACATCTGCAATGCACCCGCATATTGTGGTGACGCCTGCCACACTTGCGCTACACGGCCCGCGCCAACTGATTTTAGATACGGAAACCACAGGTTTTTATTATCAGGACGGTGACCGTATTATTGAAGTGGGTGCGCTGGAAATGATTAACCGTAAACTCACGGGCAGTTCTATCCACATTTATATCCAGCCTGAAAAACTGGTCGGTGAATCAGAAAATATTCACGGTATTTCAGATGAGTTCTTAAAAGATAAACCAAAATTTGCCGAAATTGCAGATGTGCTGTATCAATACCTCAAAGGTGCAGAAATTATTGCGCATAACGCTACCTTCGATATGAACTTCCTAGACATGGAATTCAATCGCGCAGGTTTGGGTAATTTATCAGAAGTGTGTACCGTAACGGACTCATTGCTGATGGCAAAAAGCAAACACCCTGGGCAAAAAAACTCCTTGGATGCTTTGGTCAGACGTTATGAGATTCCTGCGCGTGACCGTACCTTCCACGGCGCATTACTGGATGCCGAAATTCTTGCCGATGTATACTTGGCAATGACGGGTGGACAGGTTGCATTTGATATGGATACCCTGTCTGCAAGTGAAGAACAACAACGTCAAAGTGACCGTTTAAGTATTGATATTGACCTAGCGGTAATATTACCTTCAGAAGATGAACTGGCTGCGCATGAGAATTGGGTCAAACAATTTGAAGAAAAACACGGTAAACCTTGCTTTTTTGCCAAATAAAATCTACGAGTTTTGTAATTTTATGTATTTAAAGATTCGCCAGTTCAGTTATAGTTAAAGCAAATAGGACTTTGTATTTTTGCAAAGAACCAACAAACAGATAAAACACTAGGAAAGGTGCAGATCCATGTCTTACCAAACCTCTATACATTTTGATCCAACTGCCTTGCTGATAATAAAAAATGAGGTTGATAATTCTATCAAACTGGTTGAATCCGCAGTAAGCACCTTAGCAGAAGATCAAACTTTACCTTTTGGTATTGATGATGCACTGAATCAATTTGAACAGTGCGCTCAGGTTTTAGCCTTAATTGATATGGAAAGCTTGGCAAAAATTGCGCAATACTCTGCAGAACTGATGCGCAAAATTATGGGGAACCCAAGCAATATCAACACACAGGAAGTGATTGCGCTCAGCGAAGGCACAACTATGCTCAAGCGTTATATTGAGTTTATTTGCCTGCGTGAAGTTAAAATTCCACAATTTTTGCTCGATACCTTAAACCGTTTAGAACTGCCTTTAGGTAAACCATTAACGCAAGAAGGTCAACATATTGAAGGCCTGCTCGATTGCATCACCCCTAGCTTTCAATTGCCGCAAGCGCCTTCATTAGAAAAGTCGGCTTATGTGCATCGCTTGTATAAATTGTCATTACACAAATTACTCAAGCAAGAAGAATCTGAAATGGATCTTCAAGCAATCAAATTAGTCGGGACATATTTGGCAGGCTTGGCAGAAAGCCATCCGAGCCAACAATATTGGGGTTTGGTACACGTTGCCTTCAACCATATTGATGACTTGTTGCTAAATGAGCCACGCTTACGCACCCTCATTGGTATTGAACACAATATGCGTCAATACTTTGCAGCGCCAGAAACATTCACTGCGACCTTGACTGATCTCGCGAACATTTTAAGTCTGTGCATTAGTCAAGAAGATGAGATTTCACAACATATTCGCAGCCAGATGAATCTTGGTGAAGACTTATTGACTGACACACAATTACAAGTATTCAGCCGTCATTTATATGGTCCAGATTTTGACACCATGCACACCATTAGCGACTTAGTGACCACAGAAATGGCACAGATTCGCAATGACATTGAATACAACTACCAAAACATGAGTCCTGAAAAAACACAGGAATTGCAAAGTAAGTTAAAAGAGTTGGCGAACTTATTTAAAGTACTGAACTTAAATGAAGCCAATCAAGACTTAGAACGTCAGGCAGAATCATTAAGCCGTCCTGAATTGCTCAAAGATGAAAACTTTGCCCAGCAATTAATGAACGTGATTTTATCTGCCATGAACTCAATTGGTGTGCTTGAACGTCATCACACCTCTAGTCGCTTGCAGTTGCGCGTCAACAACATGAATATTTCGCTAGATCGTTTAGATGAAGCGCATGAAGCCTTGTTGACCGAAACCAAATTACTGATTGATTTGATTACGCAAACCCTGACTCAGCATTTGCAAAGTCAAAATATTGCAGAATTGGAGCATACTTCTGCTCAAATTCGTGAGGTTGCGGGTGCAATGTTGTTCTTAAATGCAGAAAGTGGTCAAAAAGCCCTAAAAGTCTCTGCCGATTTTGTAAAAACACAAGTTGAAGCAGGTCAGAACTTAACTGCAGAGCAAGTCAATCACATCTTGGATACACTTGCCAGCGCAGATATGCTGATTGACAATTTAAAGAACAAACAGCCTGTTCTGCACAGCATGTTTAAGGTAGCATTGGACAGTAGTGAAAAATTGAAAACTGTAGCCTAATGACTGAACTCTCACTTGCATATATTTTTCAGCAACAACAACTTTTGGTCGATGAAAACTTCCAACTGCCCCGTGTGGAAAAACTGGCAAGTGACTTAAGCTTTAGCTCGGGCGATCAAGTGATTGCCCGAGACCTCCTCGAAGATGAACCAATCCCAAATGGCTTTCAATTAATTCCTATCCGACAGTTATTACAACTGTGGAACACTCAGCAATTTGAGCAAGCCAGCCGTGCCATCCAGTTATTGGAATGGCGTCGTAATCATAAATTCTGCAGCCATTGTGGTCACAAAACTGAAGTGCATGCCACCCAATATGCCATGGTCTGCCCTGCTTGCGGCTATCATCAATACCCACGTGTCAATCCATGTGTGATTACCGTCATTACTCGCGGTGAAGACGAAGTACTACTGGCGCGCAATGCACGCAACAAACAGCCAATTTATGGCCTTATTGCAGGCTTTGTCGAAGTGGGTGAAACCTTAGAAGAAGCGGTACGTCGTGAAACCGTTGAAGAGGTTGGCGTGCAACTTAAAAATATTCAGTACCTAGCCAGTCAGCCTTGGCCATTCCCAAGTAATCTGATGATTGCTTTTAAAGCCGAATATGCAGGCGGTGAAATTCAGTTACAAGAAGAAGAAATTCGTGATGCGCAGTTCTTTAAATTTGATCAGCTACCTGAAATTCCCTTTAAAGGCAGTATTGCACACGCCATGATAATGCACGTGACGCAAGGCACTGCTGTTGCAGATGATACCAAAGCTTGGCTATAAGTCTGCTGTTATCCTAAATACAAAAACCGTTGCCACAAATTTGTTGCAACGGTTTTTTATTGCTACTCAACCAAATACTAGGTTGAAGATCAATCAATATAACTCATCTTCAAGGGCCTGATCTAAAGCTCGCATAATTTGAGTCTTGGTCGCAAAGAAACGACTAAACAAACTGGATACCGATGCCATAACACTGACATGCCCTGTTCTTGGAATGACCATAATTTCACTGTGATTGCCGTATTTCTTTAACACGTGGTCGAAGTCAGTGGCATTGCTTGGCCCGACAATTTGATCCTTTTCTGCCACCAGTAAATAGTGCTTAACTGGATTCGCCTCAACAAAATAGTACGGCATCACATCTTGATACGGTACATCCTGATCAAAAGCATCGGCACACAGTGGGTCATCCTTATAATCAAAGTGATAAGGCCCTGCCAAACCAATAATTGCACGGATGTGATTCTTACAGCTTAAGGCATAAGGCTGCGGATGATATAACAAAGACATCACATTAAATGCCCCTGCCGAATGTCCCATCAAGACCACCTGTGCAGTTGCAATACCCAATTTATGTTGATGCCGAGTCAAATAATTCAACGCTAAGGTTAAATCATCAATATAGGTGGGAAAAATATGCTGTGGCGCAAGCTGATAGTTAATGATCGCAACGTCAAAGCCTTCTTTTGCAAAAGCTTCACCCACAAAACGATAATCCTGTTTATCACCGCGTGACCATGCACCGCCATGCACAAATACCAGCAATGGACGCTGCGGGCGTGGTGTTGTGGTACGGTACACATCCAGACGATGCCTTGCCCGCAAACCATAAGCAATATTACTTTGAAGGGTATAGCCCTGCCGTGGGGTTAAGCGATTGAGCGCATAACTGCCTAGGCTATACAGACGAAATTCCTCATAAATGCGTTTCGCCTGTTCTAATCTTTTATTGAACTGTTTAAGCCAGTGTTCCACATTATTGAACATGTGCAGGTTCAACCTGATCTGGATCTATCGCAACGGGTGTCTGTGTTTCAGGCGCAACCATCGGGCTTACAAAATTGGCATTATTGCTTGGCTGGAGTTCAATATTATCAATCAGGGTAATAATTTTGGTGACGTTTCCAACTTGTTGCAGCACTTGATTTAGGTCTTGCAATTCTGCGTTATTTAAACGTCCCATCACATACAACACACCATCTTCAGTATGAATACGCACTTTACTGTCAGATACCACAGGCGCTTTCATAATCAAACCACGGGTATTTGCAGTCACTGTGGTGTCCTGCATAATGGTGCTGTAACTGATTTGATTACCTACCGTAATATAATTATGGATGGTTTTTACATCACTCATGGCACGTACATTGTCTTCTGCCAATTGCTTTAAATGCGCATCAGGCACTTGTCCTGTCAGTAATACATTGCCATGAAAACTTTCAACATTCACGCGAGACTGTTTAAAGCGCGAATCTAGTTTGTATAAATTAATTTTAGCGGTACGTTCAATTGAATTATCAATAAACACTTGCCCAAGTGATCGTGCGCCACTTTCTGTTCCTACTGGCGCTGTACCTGTACCACTTGAAATAAAACTTGCACAACCCGATAAACTTGCTACACACAGCAAGGTCACTGCAATACGGTTTAACACTCAGCAAGACTCCTCATTATTTTCTTTCAACTCTGGCAGTGCTGCACATTTCATGCTTCAGTTTTTACGACAAGCACTCACCAGCTGATGTTTTATGCTTTAAATTTCACTCAAAGATTAATCAACTCTGCATCAAAAGTAAAAGCATTTTCAATCCATTGCAGATCATACGGGAATTTGGAAAAGTCTTGCTGTACTGTTTTTGCAAATTGCCCAGAAAAATCAAAACAAATCACATCAAAACGACAATAAAATTCTGAAAATTGTGGATTTTCTGCCAAAAACTGCAAGGCGGTTTTCATGATTTTCTGCTGCTTAGATAATGACACCACTTCATAAGCTTTTGCATAACTGCTTTTAGAGCGCGCTTTCACTTCAACAAATATCAATTGTTGTTGCCGAATCAAAATACCGTCAATTCCACCAAACACACTATGATAATTTTGCTGTAGCAATGTCCAACCCTGCTGCTGCAAATACTGCCATGCAAATTGTTCGGCCCATGCACCCAATGCCTGACGCATCAAATTTTTATTGTTGGTTTTATTCATTTTCATTTTTATATTCACAAGTGCTGCATGATTGATACAGATTCTGCCTAGTTTCGCCTTACATACATACATACGTCAGATCGCAATTCAGGTAGAATAGCCATTCGGTCAGTCGTTAGTGAATGACTCAGAGCAATGCTGTATTTAATCGAATTTTAATTAATTTTTTTAGTATGTTATTTCCCACGGAGAAAACTCAATGAGTGCCCAGTTATTTGTTGTTGCCACCCCAATTGGTCACTTAGATGATATGAGCTACCGTGCGATTCACGTACTCAAATCAGTAAGTCTGATTGCCGCAGAAGACACTCGCACCTCTGCACAATTGATGAAACATTTTAATATTTCTACCCCACTCACTGCCTGTCATGAGCACAATGAAAGCAACAAAATCGAGATTTTAGTACAAAAATTACTGAATGGCGAAGACATGGCGCTGATTAGCGACGCAGGTACGCCACTGATTAGTGACCCAGGGTTTAAGTTGGTACGTGCCGCACAGGCCAATGGTATTCGTGTGATTCCTGTTCCGGGCGCTTGCGCAGCCATTGCAGCATTGAGTGCGGTTGGCTTACCGAGTGATCGATTCAGCTTTCAGGGCTTTTTATCTGCTAAACAATCTCAACGGGTACAACAACTTGAAAAACTCAAAGATGAAACCCAGACGCTAATTTTCTATGAAGCGCCACATCGAATTTTAGATTCAGTCAAAGATATGGCTGGGGTGTTTGGAGCCGAACGCCCTGTTGGTTTTGCCCGAGAAATTACCAAAACCTTTGAAACTATTAAAAAAATGACTTTGGGTGAACTGGTTGAGTTTATCGCTGCAGATCATCACCAACAAAAAGGTGAAATTGTATTGGTGGTAGGCGGTGCCAGTGAAGAAAAAGACCTAGAACAAGAAAAACTAGATCAACTGTTACAGCGCTTATTGCAAGATTTATCGGTGAAAGCTGCATCACAATTGGCTGCTGACTTAACAGGGATTAAAAAGAAAATCGCCTATCAACGTGCACTGGAGTTAAGCCAAGCAGCAGACTAAGCACATTTAGTTTACTGCGTTGTCTTGAATATTCATTCAATAAAAAAGCATCACCTTGAAGGTGATGCTTTTCTATATATTTCGACCGTAGTCAGTACAGTTAGCCTGAATACGACCACTTAGTCGCGTGCTGACTCATCTGGTGGTACTTCCGTAATTTTTCCACCACGTGCCAAGAACGCTGCAACTTCATCTTCCAAAGCCTGACGCTGTTTCAGTTTAGCAGTCACGGTCAAAGTTTCTGCTTCTGCTAAATCTCCATCTGCAGCGCTTTCTTCTGAATCTGCAGCGCCTTTTTCGGCTGCTTTCGCTTCATCTTCGTCTACAGTTGAATCTTCTACATCATCGTAATCGTTCATGTCCGTCATCTTAATCTCCCCACAAATGACTTCAACTTGGTCCAATTGAAAACTGGTTATGAATTACGATGAAATTTAGCAATCTCTTGGCCTTTCGCATAGAGTCTAAATTAAAAAATTCGTATCTTTTTTAATCAAATTCGTAATCAGGTATGTATGACCGTACAAAAAACGACTCTTTAGGGTTAAACCGCGTAACGGGTATCTTGTAACAGACTTAATCCATTGGCTTGTGCCATAAAGGCATCTTTTAGTGCAGGCTGTTGTTCAACCTGTTTCAAACCAAAATTACGCGCCCATACCACAGGGAATAAAGTCGTGGTTTCCATCCAGCCAATAGCAGACATACTGTGCATCATGGCATCGTTCTGCCCTTTACGACGGTGTTCATAACGCTTTAAGGTCTGCTCATGCGCCCAGACACCGCGTTTAAAGTCATGCAGTAGTACATCACAAAGTACTGCAGCGTCTAAACAGCCAATGTTCACCCCTTGTCCTGCAAGTGGATGAATCACATGCGCAGCATCACCAATCAATGCCAGCCCCTCTTGCACATAGCGCTGTGCTGCACGGGCCTTGAGCGGGAAAATAGCACGTGGTGTTGCCTCTAATACCTCTCCCAACATGTGATGACTTTCACGGGTCAAGAGTTGAGTAAAATCGGCATCATTCAGCTTGGCGTATTCTTCGGCATAGTCATCGGGCAAAGTCCAAACAATAGACTGCCAATGCCCTTCTTGCTCATCCTGTAAACTGGCCATTGGTAAATACGCCAACGGGCCTGTTTCCAAAAATATTTGCCGTGCTACATGCTGATGTGGCAATGCAGTACGAATCGCACAGGTTAAACCTGCCTGACGATAATCCAGCACATCAAAATCAATAAAGGCCTGTTCGCGCACAAAGGAGTTGGCACCATCTGCACCAATCACCAGTTTAGTTTGTAATTGGGTACCATCAGCCAAATGAATATGCCAAACTCCTACACCACGCTCCAAACGTGTCACTTTGACTTGCGTGCGATAATCCTGCACTTGCTCTAGCATTCGTTGCTGAATCGCAAGGTTTAAAATACTTGGCTCTACCATTGAACCAAGCGCTTGTTCAATCACGGGTGTATTCGTAGCACTACTGCCAAAATTAATTTCACCATAGCCATTTTTATTCCAAACCTGCATGCCGCTATACGGCATGTGGCGCACAAGTTTAGGCCAAACACCTGCGGTTTTTAATAGGTGGATCGTAGCCTGACTGAGCGCCAAAACACGTGGATTGGCAACCGCTAAAGTTTTCTCTGCATCTAAAATGGGTGCAGCATCCAAGACTGTAGCTTGCACGCCACCCTGTGCTAACAGTAATGCGGTTAAACCGCCAACCAAGCCACCACCAATAATGACTGCATCTAACACTTGCACTTGTTGATTTGCTGTACTCATGCTTTTAACCCCATTGCATAGTTGGCTACCAATGGCTTAATGCCTGGAATCGTATCAAAAGCAACGAGGCCTGTATTACGCATGAATTTTAGGATTGGGTTTTGATTGCTAAAGCCACGTACAACACTATCGCAGAATTTAATAACGCGTTGCTGATCCTTTAAGCGAGATTGCTCATAGTCACGTAGTACAGCTGGGTCACCTAAATCTGCAGATTTTGCTGCCTGTTCGGTAAGATAACGCAATAAAACATAGGCATCTCGCATACACAAGTTAAAACCTTGCCCTGCAACAGGGTGAATCGTATGCGCTGCATTACCCATCAATACCACGCGACCAACCGCCTGTTTTTCTGCTAAAACTTGTGACAATGGAAAACTAAAACGACGTCCTGTTTTTTCAAATTTTCCTGCGCGGTCGCCATAAGCTTGTTGCAGGGCATCTAAAAAGTGTTGGTCGTTTTCATCGCCAATCCATTCATGCTCTGTTCCCTTTGGTACAGGCCACACCACAGAACGACGATATTCACCTGGCAATGGCAGCAACGCCAAAGGCCCTAAATGGCTGAAACGCTCAAAGCCAACATGCGCATGTGGCTTAGAGGTTTGCACCGTAGTCACAATAGCCACTTGGTCATAATCGTGTTCCGATGCACCCACGCCCAAAGCTTTACGGCAGAAAGAATCACGACCATCGGCAGCAATGAGGAGTTTTGCAGAAAGTTGTAGTTGCTCCTGACCACGCACCGCCTCGATATATGCAAAATCTGCGTCTTGTTTCAGTGCTGTCACCTGCACGCCATCAATTAACTCAATAAGCGGCTGTTTACGCACTTCGGTTAACAACACACGACCGAGCCATGCATTTTCAATGACCTGCCCAAAACTTTCGACTTTTTCTTGTTCAGCCAATAATCGCGCCTTACCAAAACTGCCTTGCTCTGTAATCTGAACTTCTAAAATAGGCGTGGCATGTTGCTGCAAGGCGTCCCATAAACCCAGTTCTTGGTAAATTTGTACACTGCGACGTGACAATGCGCTGTTACGGGCATCGAAACTGGAATGATACGGTGCTAAATTGGCATCTTCATAATTGGGGTATTGAATCGCTTCCAGCAACTTCACCGCAATATTGGCTTTGGCTAACATTAAGGCAAGGCTTAAACCCACCATACCACCACCGACAATGATGACTTCTTGTTGCTGCATTTCGTTCCCCAATCTGCTCAATTTCACTGAATCATACTGAATTTAGGCTTTGGCTTGAGCCATGAGCGCTTCAATCTCTGCTACTGTTTTTACTACATTTGCAGTCAAAACACGAGGTCCATTTTGTGTTGCCACCACATCGTCTTCAATGCGAATCCCAATACCACGCCATTTTGCATCGACTGTTTCATCATCTGGGGCGATATATAGACCTGGTTCAACCGTAACAACCATGCCTTCCTCATACACACGCCAGTCTTCGCCCTGCTTATAAGTGCCGACATCATGCACATCCATACCCAGCCAATGGCCTGTGCCATGCATATAAAATTGACGATAACTTTCCGAATCAATAATTTGTTCTAAATCGCCCTGCATAATGCCCAAATCAAGCAGCCCTTGTACCAAAATACGTACCGCAACATGATGTGGTTCTTTATAAGAATTACCAATTTGCACAGCATCAATGGCTGCAATTTGCGCATCCAATACAATGTTATACAGTGCTTTTTGTTCTGGGCTGAATTGACCATTTACAGGGAATGTACGGGTAATGTCTGAGGCATAGCACTGATATTCACAGGCTGCATCAATCAGGACCAAATCACCATCTTTAAGGATTTTGTCATTTTCGACATAATGCAAAATACAGGCATTTTCTCCACCACCGACAATGCTGTTATAGGCAGGAACACAGCCATTTTTGCCAAAAATATAATTCAGTTCGGCTTCTAATTCATATTCCATCATGCCCGCTTTGACCGTTTGCATGGCACGGGTATGTGCCTCGGCACTAATGTCTGAAGCAATTTGCATCAACTCCAGTTCAGACTCGGTTTTATGCAAACGCATTTCATCCAGCAAACGATCTAGTTGCACAATTTTGGCGGGTGCAGTATTGCCTTGACGATGTTGTGCATCGGCTTGTTGGTTCCATGCAGCTACACGTGCATCAAATTCAGCCTGATGACCCAAACGGTAATATAGCGTGTCTTTGTTAACAATTTTCGCAATGATTTCTGCATCTAACTGATCAATTGCAAAAGACTCATCTGCCTCGTACTGCTCAATTGCACCTTCTAGCCCTGCCCGATAACCATTCCAGATTTCCATTTCACGGTTACGTTCACGGCAGAACAAGGTGTAAGTGTAGCCTTCATCAATCGATTCATAAGTTTCAATTACTGCAACTGCTTCAGGTTCTGCAAAACCTGTCAGATAGAAAAAACTGCTGTCGGCACGATATTTATAGTCTGCATCACGATTACGTATTGCAACAGGACTGGTCGCAATAATAGCAACACTGTTGGGGCCCATGCGTTCAGCAAATTGATCTCGACGTTCTTTAAATTCGACTTGAGTCAGTTTTTTCATATTGGGTTCTTTCATTGAAAATATGTTGATGAAATTAGAATGATTATGATGCGTTCAATTAACTTACACTTTCGCAACTCAAGCCACAACGCCCGATTAACTCGGACGATGTGGTGTAAACATTTCTACCACTGAAGATGGATTTTGCCCTGTTTCTGCGGTCTGTACACGTGATTTAGCGTGTACGTTTTGCAATAAAGAGCTTTCTTCCACAGCTACTTTTTTACGGCCCACAGACAAACTCACAGGAATTAAACGAACAAATTCATACAGTTCCTGATAACTTTCCTCGCCTTCTTCATCATTATCTGAGTCTTCAAATTCAACTGCAGCCACATCTTGTAAATGTTCAATCAGTTCAATTTCGTCTGAACGGATATGCCCAGAAGCCAAACCAAAACCGAGTACGACACCCGCACACCAGTCGGCTAAAGCTTGTACGCGTTCTTGTAAAAGATGTTCATCATCTGGCAACAATGGCAAATAATCCAATTCATCTTCACACAAGGCATGTGCCACATCTTCAGATTCATCGGTTAATAGTGCCAGGGCTGCTGGCTCTAAATCGGGCACATTTAAGGTTTGCAAAATCTGCTGCCACTCAGTTTCTGTTGGTGCATTTGTCACACAAACTATACCTGTGAGTAAGCCGTGTAACTCACTTGGACTTGAAATTTCTTCAATGCCAGAAAAATTGCGAAACCATTCTGACCAACCTGAAATATCGTCTTGCATTCGTTTATCCAATCTCTATACTTCGTATATATTACCTTTGTTTGCAATACTGTGCGACCACGATATGTTAGAAGAATTACAGCGTCTACAAGCGCATATTGGTGTTTTAAAAACACGAATTGACCATTATGAAAGTGAAAACACGGCCCTCAGCACAGCCAAACAAACTGCTGAGGAACAGCATCATGCACAAATTGTGCAAAGAAACGGCATTATTACCGCAAAACAAGATGAAATTGAAAGTCTGACCGAGCAATTAAGCAGCACACAGGCACAGTTGCAACAACTGAATCAGGATGCAACGGCTTTGGCAGATCGTTATGGACGTTTAGAAAAAAGCTGTACCGATCTTAAAAACCGCTTTCAGGAAATTTTGGCAGAGCGTAACGAGTTACGCATTTTGAAAGAAAAGATGCTAAATGATCAACGTATGAATCAGCATGAAATTCAAACCCTGAAGCAAGAACGTGATAGATTGTTACAAAAAAATGAGCATGCCAAAGCCAAAGTTGAAGCCATTATTCAGCGTTTGGCAATTTTAGGTACGGCTCAAGACCATCATGCGCAAGAAATTCAACAACTTGCCCACCCTGCCGAAGTGAGTGAGGAAGGTTAATATGTCAGTTCAAATTCCAATTGATTTACGTGTTTTAGGACATAGCTTCCGTTTGGCCACCACTGAAGACCAAAAAGCAGATTTAGAACGTGCCGCGCAATTATTGAATGAGCGCTATGATGAATTTCGTCGTAAAGCGCCACGTATGGAACCTAGCAAACTGATTATTATGGTTGCATTGGAATTGATGCAAGAGGTTCTTTCTATGAACAAATCTTTGCAACATTATGCGCATTGTGAGCGTTTGCTGAGTACGATTCTGCAAGAAGTTGAAGCCTTAACTTAAGTGTTGGTTTTTTAACTTAAGTTTGCATAAAGGCTGTGCAAACAAGATCAAACTTTACAGTTCAACTGTGAACATGAGTTGCCAAGCCCCTGAGATGGGGTATACTAATTCTAACTCTGAGATGTTCGCCAGCGAGTCTATATCCCTGCCGATACTTAAATCTTAGGATTGCGTTCTGCATATTTAGAGCGTATGCCCATCTTGTATGGGAAACCCAGCAAGTATGCGTCGCGTCCGCCTTGAACTTCTTCGGGTTCAGGGTAACGACATGCAGCGGCATCTTCGGAGTGTTTCTAAATGATTGTTTTATAACGATCATGAACAAAATTCTTCAAATCTCCACCAAATGAATTTTCATTTTTTAGATCTTTGTATACTCCATGTATACCCAAGTTCTATTCACTTATTCAGCGACTGCTGATAGGAAATGAAAATGTCCAATAAAAAAACACATATTACCCTTTCATTTGTTAAAGGTCTCATTAAACAACTAAGTGATCCTTATGCAGATGAATCCCTTAAGGATTCCAAACAATACTGTTTTGATATTCCAAGTGGGAAACAACTTTTTTTTCGTGATCTTAAACTGATTGGATTTGCTATCAGAGCGACTCGCCACTCTCTTGTATATACTGTTGAAAAGAAAATGCCAAATGGTGTTCCCTGCCGTGTCACTATTGGAGATCATGGTATTTTTACACCAGAAACTGCTAGACAGAAAGCAACCGAATATCTCCTTGAAATGTCCCAGGGAATAAACCCAAACGACAAAAAAGAACAACTACGCCAAAAAGCCTCCCAAGGACGATTAAATTATCAGCAAATCCCAACTTTGATAGATGCTTATAAACACTACATAGAAGCTAGAACAGAGCTAAAGCCAAATACAGTTGCTGTGTATGACAGAGATATGAGCTTGTACTTAAAAGATTGGCATCATTTAAAAATTACAGATGTAACGATGGGTAATCCCCCCTAAAAATAATAGGATCTAAAAGTAGAATTTTCTCTTAAGATACGAGCAGGAGATTCTGCATGAAAACATCTAAATTTACTGACAGTCAGATCATGTCCATCTTGAAACAGGCAGAATCTGGCACACCTGTAGCGACCCTTTGCCGTGAACACGGCATGAGTAATGCTACCTTTTATAAATGGCGTGCCAAATATGGTGGTATGGATACATCATTAATGGCTCGACTGAAAGAGCTAGAAGCCGAAAATACCAGACTTAAAAAGATGTATGCGGAAGAGCGATTAAAGGCCGAAATCACCCAGGAAGCGATGGCAAAAAAGTGGTAAAGCCATCTTGCCGGCGTAAGATGGCACAACAGGCAGTTGCCCAGCATGCCATTAGTATTCGTTTGGCTTGTAAAGCATTTGGCATTAGTGAAACCTGCTACCGCTATCAAGCCAAACTCAGCGATGACAATGCACTCATTGCTGAACAGCTCATTGAACTCACTGAGGAAAATTCCGATTGGGGCTTTGGTTTGTGCTTCTCGTATTTACGGCATGTTGAGAGTTGCTGCTGGAATCACAAGCGGGTTTACCGCATTTACTGTGAGTTGGCACTGAATCTGCGTATTAAACCGAGAAGAAGACTAAAACGGCATGCGCCTGAACCATTGAAAGAACCAATCCGAGAAAATCAGGTTTGGTCATTAGATTTTATGCATGATCAGCTTTCCGATGGTCGCAAGTTTCGATTATTGAATGTGATTGATGATTACCGCCGCGAAGGCCTAGCCATTGAAGCAGGGTTCTCATTGCCCACAATCAGGGTTATTCGTACGTTGAATCAATTGCTGGAGTGGAGAGAAAAACCGTTAGTGATCCGATGCGATAATGGTCCCGAATTTATCAGTCACGAATTTGTGCGCTGGGCTACTGAGCACGGTATTCGTATTGAATATATTCAACCGGGTAAGCCACAGCAGAATGCGTATATTGAACGCTATAATCGGACCATACGTTATAGTTGGCTGAGCAAGCATTTATTTGATACTTTGGATGAAGTACAAGATTATGCAACAAACTGGTTGTGGCATTACAACCATGAAAGACCACATCAAGCTAACAAAGGAAAGCCACCTCTAATGGCTGCTTAACCTCTACTTTTAACTTCGGTTATTTATGGGAGGATTACCTTACCAGATGCATAAAAGCTTAAAATCCGTTTCAATGAACTATTCAAAATTATGGAAAATTCCCAGAATTGTCATAACACAGCGTACACAATACAGAATTCAGGAGATAAAAATGAAGTTTTTAAAAGCAATCGTAATTTCTGCCGTAATGATGGGAGGTAGCATGAGTTTTGTACAAGCAGGTGAACTTTTGCACATGCAAAGTCATCGTGAATTTAAAGAAACCGTAACGCATTTACGTGACGGCTTGGCTGCAAAAGGGATGCATATCTTTGCTGAAATTGACCATGCAGCTCAGGCCAACAACGTTGCTCTAAGCATGCCAGCAACAACGGTTTTGATTTTCGGTAATCCTAAAGCAGGAACACCGCTCATGCTCTCTGCTCCAGATGTTGCACTAGATTTGCCTTTAAGAGTGCTGATTCGTCAAAACGGTGAACGCGTTGAGGTACTCATGCACCCTGTGAACGACTTGAATTTACCGCAAGAATTAAAAGAAAAGTTAAGCCCTGTGGAAGCTTTGGTTAAAAGTTTAGTTGAAAGCCGTTAATCAATTGAAGATAGATGCGTTTGCTTTGGCAAAGTTAAAGCAATGTTTTAACAAATAAAATTACCTTTAAGATGTTTCCTTAAAGGTATCGTTCAATGCTTGCTGCACCGCATCTATTCTAGCTTTACAAGCTTTATAGGCCTGCATAGATTCTTCAACAAGATTCATCAGGTTATCAATATCTGGCTGTTCTTGTGCTTCCAACAATTCTGCATTTTTCTTCAGAATTTCATAGCCTTGCTTAAAGCTCAGTTCTTCATGATTCATGGGCGTGTACCTGCTGTACGGTGGCATCAATTTTGCCATCCTGTAATTCAATTTGAATGTGTTGATCTGTAATTTGCTGCACTGAACGAATGGCCTTACCCTTGCTTCTTGCAATTGCATATCCCTTTGCCAAAACTGTTTTCGGGTTCTGTAATAAAGTCTCACGCATTAATGTTTCAATCTGGGTCGAAGCAAGTTTAATCTGTTGCTGGGCAAAATATTGATGATTATTTTTTAGGTCTTCAATGCTGCGCTGTGCTTCTGCAATATGCTGTTGAGCCAGTGTTTTAACACGCTGTAAGCATTGATCATTTTGACTTTGATAGGCCACCAATTGATGTTGTGATACCAATTTGATGGTTTGTAATGCACTATTCGCTTCATTGACACGCTCCACAATTAAATTGCGAATCCCTGCAATCACTTTGCTAGGCGTATCAAATGAGCGATGTGCGATTTCATCTAAAATAGTACGGTCTTTTTCATGGCCAATGCCCACCCAAATAGGCACACTGCGTTTGCATAATAAAGCCGCAAGTTCATAATCATTCAAATAGGCCAAGTCATTAACTGCACCGCCACCCCGAATAATTACAATTAAGTCTGGTGCGGTTGGGTAATCCACGACCCACTGTTTCAATGCAGTCGCTAAAGCAGACATAATACTTTGAGGAGCAGTATTCCCTTGAAAAGTCGCAGAATGATAAACAAAGTGACAGACCTGCGCACGAGCCAAAACATCGGCGTCTTTTTTAAAATCTCCTAAACCTGCCGCATTTTCAGGTGCAATCACCAATACATTTTGTATATCAAAAGGTGCAGCTAACTGTTTATTTTTATGAATTAAACCTTCTATGGTCAGGCGCTGTAAAATTTGCTGATAGCGTTTGGCTAAATCACCCAGCGTAAAACTTGAATCAATTTCTTCAATATTGACCGAAAAACCATATTGCGGGTCAAAACGTGCTTTGACTTTAATCAGCACATTCAGGTCTTTTGTAAGCTCTATACCACTTTCACGTTCAAATTTTAAAACAATTTTTTGTGCGGTAAATTTCCAAATGGTGGCCTTACAACTTGCCACGACTTTATGGCTGTCTTCATCTTTTTCAGCCAATTCAAGATAATAATGCCCTGCTTTGATATTCAGATTGCGTATTTCGGCTTTTACCCACACAGCTTCATCAAAGGTCAACTGGATGACTTCTTGAACCGTTGCTAGGTATTCACTGAGGCTGAGCTGAAAATCTGACATATCTTAAATACAAAACGAATCTCCGCTATCTTACAAAATTATTTGCACATTCACATGATTAAAACTCAATCTAAAGCTGAGCCATTTGGCATGGTTTTCATTACTTAAAACACATAAGTGAATTTAATTCACTTACGACTGAGATTAAATCATTTTTATTCATGTTTTAATTGAGGTATAAATCTGCTCATGCTTTTAACGACACACATATTTATCGTTAGTTTTTGATTAAACCATGTGATTTAGCCTGTAAAACAAGCATGCAACTGATTGGAGAATGCCAAAACAGCATTTAGCAACTCCCAAAACAGCGTGAATAAAATTCAGGTTTTTCACAGAAATTTAGGTATTCGATCATCATGAGTCAAGAGTTTACATTTACACTAAAAACCATTCGTTTTGATGAAAATTATCATCCATCTGCGAATACACGCCTCACCACTAACTTTGCGAATTTGGCGCGTGGAGAAAGTCGTCAAGAAAATCTGCGCAAGACGTTAAAGATGATCAACAACCGTTTCAATGATTTAGCTCGTTGGGATAACCCAAACGGCGATCGTTACACGGTTGAAATTGAAATTGTTTCTGTGGATATTGATGTAGAGGGCAACGGCAAGACATTCCCAACGATTGAAGTCTTAAAAACCACAATTGTCGATCATTACAAGAATCAACGTATTGAAGGTATTGTGGGTAACAGTTTTTCATCTTATGTACGGGATTATGATTTCAGTGTTTTACTGCGTGAACACAATCAGAATCGTAATCAATTCAGTACACCAGAAAATTTTGGGGATTTACACGGAAAAATCTTTAAAAGCTTCTTAAACTCGAAAGCGTATCAAGATCACTTCAAAAAGTTGCCTGTCATCTGCTTAAGTGTTTCAAGCAGCAAAACTTATCATCGTACTGAAAATCAACACCCGATCTTGGGTGTGGAATATCAGCAAAATGAATTTTCACCTACCGATGAATATTTCAAAAAAATGGGCCTGCAAGTACGTTATTTCATGCCGCCAAATAGCGTTGCGCCTTTTGCTTTCTACTACACAGGTGACTTACTGAGTGATTACAGCAATCTTGAGTTAATCAGTACCATCAGCACCATGGAAACTTTCCAAAAGATTTACCGCCCAGAAATTTACAATGCCAATTCGGTTGCAGGTCAGTGCTATCAGCCAAGTTTGAACTATCAAGATTATTCATTGACTCAAATTGTATATGACCGTGAAGAACGCACACAACTTGCGATTCAACAAGGTAAATTTACCGAAGAAAGTTTTATCAAGCCTCACAAAGCCATTCTTGAACAATGGGCTGCCAACTACGTTGCTTAACTGACCCAAATAGATGATTGATTATGAAAATTTTATTGCCTACATCTACCGCTGGTAGCCTGCCTAAACCTGCATGGCTTGCAGAACCAGAAAAGCTTTGGTCGCCTTGGAAATTACAAGATGAGCAACTGCTTGAAGGTAAACAAGATGCACTGATTGTCGCTTTACATGAACAACAACAGGCTGGCCTTGATATAGTCAGTGATGGTGAGCAAACCCGTCAGCACTTTGTTACCACTTTTATTGAACACTTAAATGGTGTCGATTTTGAGCAACGTGAGACGGTGCGTATTCGTAATCGTTACGATGCTAGCGTTCCAACAGTTGTGGGTGAAGTGACCCGTCCTAAATCTGTATTTGTGCAAGATGCCAAATTTTTACGTCAGCAAACCAATCAGCCAATCAAATGGGCGTTGCCTGGCCCTATGACCATGATTGATACCTTGTACGATGCACATTATAAAAGCCGTGAAAAACTCGCCTGGGAATTTGCCAAAATTCTGAATCAGGAAGCTAAAGAACTGGAAGCCGCAGGTGTCGACATTATCCAGTTTGATGAGCCTGCTTTTAATGTGTTTTTTGATGAAGTTAATGACTGGGGCATCGCGACCTTAGAACGTGCCATTGAAGGTCTGAAATGTGAAACCGCTGTGCACATTTGCTACGGTTATGGCATCAAAGCCAACACTGACTGGAAAAAAACACTCGGTTCAGAATGGCGTCAATACGAAGCAGTATTCCCTAAACTACAAAGCTCCAACATCGACATTGTTTCACTAGAATGTCACAATTCACGTGTGCCACTTGAGCTCATTGAACTAATCCGTGGCAAAAAAGTCATGGTGGGGGCTATTGATGTTGCAACACATCAAATTGAAACAGCTGAAGAAGTGGCTGACACATTACGCAAGGCATTGCAGTTTGTAGATGCAGACAAACTCTACCCTTCAACCAACTGCGGAATGGCACCTTTACCACGCAATGTCGCCCGAAGCAAAATGCAGGCTTTAACTGCAGGTGCAGCATTGCTCAGAAACGAACTTGCTTTCTAAAACTGCGCACTCATCTTTCTGCAATTTTCTGATGGGTTCAGGCAAACTGGGCTGTTAAATCGGGTGTCATTTCCCAGTTTAACAGCGCAGTTAAAATGCCATTCATCACATCGTAATATCCACAGCCTCATTTAAATTCTTACTCATGTGACACAGCACATGATGATTCTTGATTTATTTATAGAGCAATGCTGAAAGTTCTAATGAGGAGCTTAGGAACAAAGTAATGGTTGAAGCAACTGACTTTAAAAATGCAATGTCTTGGTTAACAGGTGCGGTAAATGTCGTGACCACATCGGGAGCCTCTGGTCAGCATGGATTTACTGCATCTGCGGTATGCAGTGTGACAGATACACCACCAACGCTATTGGTCTGTATGAATCAGGCTGCACGTTCACATCTACATTTTATAGAAAATAAAATTTTGAGTGTGAACGTTCTGGGTGCACATCATCAACATCTTTCAAATGTGTTTTCTTCCAAAATGAGTTCAGAAGAACGCTTTGAACATGCCACTTGGACAAAACTTAAAACAGGCGCACCCGTACTAGAAGACGCGTTGGTCAGTTTTGATTGTCAAATCGAGCAAACGCAAGAAGTTGGCACACACACTATTTTTATTTGCCGTATTGTCGCTATTCAACATAGCCCACATGAGCAAGGCTTGGTATATTTCAATCGTGCTTATCACCATGTCGGACAAGCATCAATGCTTTAAAATTTAGTCAGAAAATGTTAAAGCAGCCGATTTGCTCATGCGAGACCAACAAGCCACGTATATGGATTAGTTGGGCAAGGTATAGCCTTTTTCATTAAATAAACGTAACGCAGCATCACACACCTCTGTATCGTAAATGGTACCGCGTCCACGCATAATTTCAGCCAATGCCACATCTACCCCCAAGGCAGGTCGGTATGGACGGTGTGATGCCATAGATTCAATCACATCTGCCACAGTCAGCACGCGTGCTTCAGGTAGAATTTCATCACCTTTTAAGCCATTTGGATAACCTGTCCCGTCCATACGCTCGTGGTGCTGCCCAATAATATCTGCAATCGGTATAATAAATGGCACATCTTTTAAAATGTCATAACCTGCTTGCGCATGCCCTTTCATCATTTCCATTTCAATTGGGGTTAAGCGTGAAGGCTTGGTTAAAATTTCTGAAGGTATCGAAATTTTACCAATATCATGCACCAAGCCAATTTCTTCCATTTGTAAACAACGCTTATCATCCCACCCCATTTCTTTGGCAATTGCACTGGCAATTAGGCCGACACGTCGCTCATGACCCGCAGTATATGGGTCTCGCATTTCTACCATAGTCGATACCGCTTGCAAAGTACCGTACATGGTGTCTTCGAGTTGTTTCACGAACATGGCAATTTGTTCTTCGGCTTCTTTTTGTTCGGTAATGTCTTGTGCCATGACAATCGTTGCAGGTAAACCATCATCCCAAATAATCATACGTGCATGTAGTGCAAAGGCACGGACTTGGCCATTTTTATGGCACATGGCAACAGTGCAAGACACGTTTGAACGTCCGCCCGCTTGTACCTGTTCCTCTGCATGCCGAACCACCTCAAGATTTTCTGGCGTTTGATCTATGAAATCAAATACATATTGACCAATCAACTCATCAACTGACCAACCCAACATTTCAGAATAACTTGGGTTCACATATAAATAGTAGTTATCGCGCTGCACATACATGCCCACCACGGTTTTTTCAACCATGCCACGGAAACGTTGTTCACTATCAATTAACGCCTGTTCAGTTTGGCGGATGGTGGTTAAATCTGTCCAAGCCACAATGGCGTCTTGCCCGACAATTGCCAATGTACGATGTGCAATACGTAAACTTCCATCTTTGGCTATTAAGCTAATTTCAGGGAATTGAATCTGTTTGCCCTGTTTCGCCGCAACAATCGCATCATGCCAATTGTGTCGCATAAACTGTTGTAACTTTTCATCGGGTGCAACTTTGTTCACCCAATGCTCACGGGTGACTAGCTCATCGCCTTTATATCCAAGCCAGTTTTCATAAGCTAAATTGACCGCCACAATGCGTTCATTTGCCAAGGAAATAATTTGCATTGGCACAGGTGACTGAAAAAACACTTCTTCAAAGCGTTGTTCCATTTGCTTAGAACGACTTTCGGCAAGCCGTCGCTGTTGTTCTGCAGAAAAACGCTCTAAAGCCGATGAGATATCTTTAGACAGATTTTGTAATAACTGAATTTGCTCATGGTCAAACTCATCACTACTTGTGGTATAGAGTCCAATTAAGCCCCAGAAATATCCTTGAAACATCAACGGCGTTAGTGCTGCTTGGCAGATTTTTTCTTGTTTTAAATAGCGACGCCACGCTTGGTATTCCTGCGATGCATTTTCATACTGATCATCATTTAAAACATAGGTATACACATCAATATCGGCACTGCTGTTTTTCACTTTTTGTAGTGGATATGGCGCTTCTTGGTTCAATGCCTGCTGCAACGTCATCAGGATGTGTGCATCGATATTGTGATGAAATTCTATAGACAGCATTTGATCTGCATGGCTATCTAACTTCATAGCAATAAAAATTTTGTCAAAGCTACCTAGACGCAATAACACATGCTGTAGTTCTTTTAACAAACCATGTTGGTTTTTGCTATGTGCAATAACACGGTTTGTTTCACTAGATAATTGATATAAATAGGTCAAGCGCTCCACACGTGCTTGAGACTTTAAGCGACTATAGACCTCTGTAATTTGACTGCAGATATGATCAATTAAATTTTGTTCTTCTGGCGTAAATTCGGGCATCAGCTCGGGCTGTTCGTACCAAATTCTGAGCATACCAAAGCTTTGTTGTTGATGCTGAAATACAGATTGCAACTCAGACTGATTTTCAGTTGTACGGGCATCGCCTAAATTGCCCCACTCACTTTCAATATTAATGCGTAGCTGTTTAGGGTGTGAAAAGCCTGAAGGAATAATCTTTAAAGCTTTGCCAAGCAAATCTGCCATATCGGCTTTATGTTCATTACACAGCTGATTAATCTGATTTAAGCAACGTACTTCTTTTACCCGATCACGTAAATCTCGGAGTAATCGCTCACGTTGTGTGACATCACGAACCACCATCACCCACACGGTTTTTTGACCTAAACGCTCAGTAAAAGGTGCGACATGACATTCAATGGTTTTCTGATCGGGCAAAGCCAGTTGTACCAAAAACTCATGTGGTTTTTGATTTAAACGTGAACATACAGGGCAGTTTTCAGCAAGCACGCGCGGATCATGCAATAATTCATGTACAGAACAACCCACTAAGCGTGCTGCAGACCTACCATGCACACGTGTAGCTGCTAAATTTGCCTGCTGAATTGTTTGATTGGCTTTTACAATATAGGTTGGGTCTGGAATGGTGTCATAAGTGCTTGCTGCTTTTGACAACATGCTAAACGGCTCTTTCAGGGTCGATTCCACTAAGGCAATATAAATAAACCAGTACGAATAAACCTTGAGTACATGCCCCCATAAATTGGCATCTGAATAAATCGATACATATTGAGTAAAGGTAAATTCCGAAGCCATCATGGTGAGCATGGACAAGCTAATACCAAAGGTCAGTTTTGGATTTAAGTATTTACGGCGTTGCCATAAATAAACCAGAGCGACTGCCAAAACCGCAATAATCAGATATTCACTATAAATTTTAAAGGATGTGAGCCCCTGCCCATCCACAAAGGCGGCTGGGAAATACCCTTGCATAATGGCAACCACCAGTGAAATGCTCACCACCCCAAAAAATACATTCAGCTGCAATGGCTTAATGGCACGGGTGAGCATAAACGGCGCGGCTAACATAGCAAAAGCTTGCAACAATCGTGCTGCTATCCAAAGCTGAGTGGCAGGGTTTGCACTTTCAATCGGCAGCAGTTGCATGCCTTGAAAAAGTAACGTGTGGAATAAGTCAATCAGTCCACACCAACCAATTGCGATGGCAATAAACACCACAAAATAGTTTCGAGTAAAATGCCGAGAAATGAGGGTCACAATCAAGGTTGTAACCGCAATCACAATTGAAATTAATTCAGCTAGTGTATGGGTGAATAAAAAACCAAGCGAACGATTGCTACACCAAATCAGCACTGCAAAATAGGTGGGCGTCAAGATCATCATATAAGGAGAAATAAACGACTTTAAGTCGAATACATCTGGTGATAACTGGTCACGAGATGATTTAGCCATAATATTTCCCCTATGAGATAACCTCATGGTATTGAATAAAATCGCACATCCATACCCTAAAGTATTTTAAAGCACGACTTACACCTACAGCCCCAATACATCAGGGACTACCGCTTTGTAAAATTAAATCCTACCCCTACATTTTGCCAAATTTATGCAACTTTTCAATAATTTAATTCTGAATTTGCATCATATCAAACAGACACAAAGGTCAAATCATCGGCTATTTATGCAGCTTACTTTCACTCAAACTTAAGTTTTACTTAATAATGCTAAAATAATTTCACTGGGGTGTGAATCTATACAATACTGATCTAGCAAAGGCTTGCTTTATGCTTCTGCCTTCACCACCAATACTGGCAATTGCGTAGAACCCAATACATGCGCAGCCACACTGCCCAATAACATTTTTTGCATTCCTGTACGGCCATGCGACCCCATAACAATACAATCGGCTTCCAGTTCTGTAGCGAGCGACACAATACTCTGCCCAATAGATAAACTTTTAATCACTCGAGTTTGCGCATCTACACCAACTCTTGCCGCAATATCACTGGCTTGTTGCAAAGCTTTTTCTGCATTGGCATAGACTTGTACAAAATATTCTTTCATTGGCGCAGAAACGTAGTAATAGGCAAAATCTAAATCTTTATACGGGTCTTCTGCCACAAGGCTAATCAGGGTCAATTCACCATTACAGGCTTTTGCAATTTCAGCAGCATGCTGTACCGCTGCTAAAGAAATTTTGGAACCATCTACAGGTACTAAAATATTCTGAAATGACATTTGAATTTCCCCTTTAAATTTATCAATTTATGTTCAGTACGATGACATTCATCTTACAGTCTATTGATCAATTTACAAGGAGCCTGTTGCTATACAATCTATGCTCGCCCGCGATGTTATAACCGATACAAAAATATGGATTCCGTACAGATCGCCTGAAATTCCAATCAAATTTCGCAGCAAGACTGCCCCTGATTTGACGATTTATTACGATAAATTTTATAGAATAATTTATGCTATAAATCACATATCCATTGATGAAAATTAAATAACAAGAGAGTTGTCTATGCCGCATTCTTACCACCGCGAAAAACATTATATTGAACGCTCTGGATGGTTACGCGCTGCAGTATTGGGTGCAAATGATGGGATTATTTCAGTCACCAGTTTAGTGGTCGGCATGGCAGCCAGTGGTGCCTCTTCACAAACTTTATTGGTCACTTGTATTGCGGGTTTAATTTCAGGTGCAGCCTCTATGGCCGCGGGAGAATATATTTCGGTCAAATCGCAACAAGATATTGAACAAAATGACCTTGCCATGGAAGCACGTGAGTTAGAATTGCATCCTGAACACGAACTAAAAGAGCTTAAAAATATTTATATGTTGCGTGGTTTAGATGAAAACCTTGCCGAACAAGTAGCGCAACAATTAACTGCGCATAATGCTTTAGATGCACAT
This sequence comes from Acinetobacter sp. A2, assembly GCF_048537555.1. NCBI lineage: Bacteria > Pseudomonadati > Pseudomonadota > Gammaproteobacteria > Moraxellales > Moraxellaceae > Acinetobacter > Acinetobacter sp. A2. The sequence goes on along the minus strand of NZ_CP183239.1, from coordinate 893,205 downwards.
GCACGTGATGAAATTGGAATTTTAGAACATACCTCTGCCCAGCCTTTTACGGCGGCATTTTCATCGGCCTTGGCATTTACCGTGGGTTCACTGTTTCCATTGGTATCCATTCTACTGTTACCAGAACAACAACTCGCTAAAGGCGTCATGTTGGTGGGTGTCATCAGTTTAGGCATCATGGGGGCTTTGGCGAGCTATGTAGGCGGTGCAAGCATGTGGAAAGGTGCTTTGCGCGTCATGGTGTGGGGTATTGTGGCCATGTTGTTCAGTTCATGGATTGGCTCAATGTTCCATGTCGCTGTTGCCTAATTTTAAATTCAGTTAAAGCAGCCCTTAATCTAAACACAGAGAGGGCTGCTTGATCTCTAAACAAGTTACATTTATTCTTAAAATGCTTATTTTTCTCTAAACCGTTTGCATTGCTACACAATAGCCCTACCTGCTTTACACAATTTTTAAAAATCATTTTAAGCCAAGCTTAAGTTTGCAATTCTAGGCTAAAGCATCTCACAACATCTTCGATTGCATGACGATGACTCAACAACCGCAACCACATCACCCACCTTCTATTTTTTCGAGATTCAGATGGGGCGCTCCATCTATTTCATTGTTTAAGTTTAATTTACTGCTAGCTGTTTGGCTGGGTTTAGTCTTAAACTATGGATTTTATGAAAAAATTCATCAATTTACGCCGTATCAGGGTGTCAAAGCCACAGGCTTATTAATCGCAACAGTGCTTGTGATTGTGGCGGCGTATCATCTGTTATTGCAGTGGCTGAACTGGCGCTGGAATGCCAAAATAATGGCCAGTATCTTCATTGTGGTGGGTGGTTTTAGTGCCTATTTTGTGAATAGTTTGGGTGTTGTCATCACCCCTGACCAAATTCAGAATATGCTGCAAACCGATGTGCGTGAAGTGCGTGATTTGTGGTCTATACGCTTGATCATTTGGAGCACCCTATTGGTGATTGCTCCCCTGTGTTTGGTGTGGATAGTCAATATTCAAGCTACATCACTGCCACGCCAATTGCTACAAAAAACCTTGGCCAGCATGCTGTCACTGGTGTTTATTTTAGGATTATTGATTTATTTTTATGTTGATTATGCGGCTATTTTTCGTGAGCATCGTGACTTAAAAGGCATGCTATCCCCCCAAAATGCCATCGCGTCTAGCCTGTCTTATTATAAAAAGAAAGCACCCAAACAACATTTACCCCTGCTGCACTATGGTGAAGATGCGCATCGTATTCAACGCACCCAAGCAGGTACACCACCCAAAATTATGTTGCTGGTGGTCGGTGAAACCGCACGTGCTGAAAGTTTTTCACTCAATGGCTACACTAAAAATACCAATCCAGAATTGTCTAAATTGCCTATTCTAAACTTTAATCAGGTCAGTTCTTGCGGTACAGCAACCGCTGTGTCTGTACCTTGTATGTTCTCTGGCATGCCCCGTGCAGATTATGATGAGCAACTGGCTAGCCACCGCGAGGGGTTACTTGATATTGCACAACGTGCAGGCTATCAAGTGACTTGGATTGACAACAATTCAGGCTGTAAAGGTGCATGTGATCGGGTGCAGCAATATCAGATACCCGCTGCGTTAAAACAGAAATGGTGTGATGCCAGCGGAGAATGCTTGGACGAAATTTTAGTCGATAGCTTGCAGAGCTATTTAAGTCAACTTGACCCAAAAGATACACGCTCTCATCTGATTGTGTTGCATCAAATGGGCAGCCACGGACCTGCATATTACAAACGCTCTACTGCGGCTTATCAACCTTTCCAGCCCATGTGTAACAGTAATGCCATTCAAGGTTGCAGTGCCAATGCCTTGACTAACACGTATGACAACTCAATTGTGTACACTGACCATGTATTAAGTCAGTTGATTCAAACCTTGCAGCAACAAAAACATTATCAAACTGGCTTCTGGTATGTGTCAGATCATGGCGAATCGACAGGTGAGCATGGCTTATATTTACACGGTGCACCGTATTCAATGGCACCAAGCCAGCAAACTCATGTACCTATGCTCATGTGGTTTTCAGAGGCTTGGCAGCAACAACAGCCTGCTCAAGTTAACTGTCTGAAAGCACAGACTGCTCGCACCTTAAGCCATGACAATCTTTTTCCGAGTTTATTAAGTCTATTGGACATAAAAAGCCAAGTGATTGACCCTAAAAATGATATGCTCAATCAATGCGCATCCTCAACATCTACGCTCAACCACGAGTCCGCCCATGCCTAAAATATTAATCATTGAAGATGACTTTATGATTGCCGAGTCGACCCAGACCCTGTTAAAGCTGCAACAGTTTGAGGTTTCGTGGGTCAATAATGGTATTGATGGGTTAAAAGCTTTACAACAGCACAGTTTTAATTTGGTCTTGCTGGATTTAGGCCTACCCATGATGGATGGTATGCAGGTACTGAAAAATATACGGCAACTCTTTCCACAATTACCTGTACTGATTATTTCCGCACGTGATCAGCTACAACAACGGGTTGAAGGTTTAAATCAGGGTGCCGATGATTACTTAATTAAACCTTATGCTTTTGATGAGCTATTAGCCAGAATTCATGCTCTGCTCCGACGCAGTGGACAACCAATTGTTGGCAATGACAGCAGCATTTTACGCTATGGCGATTTAAGCCTAGACACCGAGCAACATCTGGCTAAATTTAAAGGGGACTACATCGAACTGTCTAACCGTGAATGGGCCATATTATTGGCATTAGTCAGTCATCCCAATAAAATTTTTTCTAAAAGCAATTTAGAAGATAAATTATATGATTTTGACAGTGAAGTCAGCAGCAATACCATTGAGGTGTATATTCACCATTTACGCGCCAAACTTGGCAAAGACTTTATTCGTACCATTCGTGGTTTGGGCTACCGTTTAGGATAAAATTAATGCCTTCCTATTCTTTGCAAAAACGCCTGATTATTTATGTTTCTGTTTTTAGTGTAATGCTGGGCTGCGTGTTGGTTTTTGCGGCCTATCGTATTGCACTTGAAGAAATGAACGAAATATTAGATGCGCAGATGCAAAGTCTGGCAGAACGTATTGCAGCCACTCAGCCTCAACCCACCCAAAGCCAAATTGATCTACAACAACGTTATAGCGAAGAAGATTTATTTGTCGATATCTGGTCTTATGCAGATACCGAATCTCCACAACATCCGCATGGCGTCTTGCTCGCTCCTGTCCCTAAAGCGGGTTTTTATAGCCATCAAACTGCATCGGGCTTATGGCATACCTATATTTTGCCGCAACAGGATGTGCAAATTCAGATTAGTCAGCAAAATAGCGTGCGGCAGTATTTGGCACTCGAATTGGCAGCGAATATGTTTATTCCTTATGCCTTATTTTTACCTTTTGCCCTACTCACTTTGGGCTGGCTGATTCGACATAATTTTCAGCCTTTAAATGCCTTTAAAAATGAATTGGCAAGCCGTAAAGCACAAGCACTGGACCCAATTCAGATGCAGCAATACCCTGTAGAGCTTGCTCCTACCATTCAAGAAATGAACCAGCTATTTATGCGTATTTCAAGCGCACAGCAAGAACAGCGCCAGTTTGTGGCAGACGCTGCGCACGAACTACGCACACCGCTTACCGCACTCAATTTACAAGTGCAGATTTTGCTGCAACAGTTCCCGCATAGTGATGCATTACAAAATTTAAGCCAAGGTGTTTTACGCTTGCAACACTTGGTTAATCAATTGCTGAGCCTAGCCAAACAAGATGCATCTGACAGCTTGACCGAACCCAATCAAAGCTTGTCTTTAAATCAAATGACCATTGCCTGCGTGGAACAACTGATTCAACTGGCACTGCAAAAAAACATCGATTTAGGTGTAGAACAACAGCAGGAGCTGAATATTTATGGACAAGCCTCTGCAGTCCATTCCATTATTTATAATTTGATTGATAATGCGATCAAATATACCCCTAAACATGGGGTAATTAATGTGTCTATTCTTCAACAAGCTGAAGCAGTGCTGTTGCAAATTGAAGACAGCGGTACAGGTATTGACCCTGCGCAATTCAACCAGATTCGACAACGTTTTTACCGCATTCACAACCATGCAGAAATTGGAAGTGGCTTAGGTCTTTCAATTGTCGATAAAGCAACACAGCGCTTAGGCGCAACGCTCGAGTTTTCTAAAAGTACCAGTTTAGGCGGCTTGTGCGTACAGGTAAAATTCCCCTCTACTGCAACGCAATCCCATACAATCCACTCAACAGAGGCTTAAATATATTCTACCGTTTCTGCCTTAGCGAACCGATCTGCAAACAACGCATAAGCCATTACATTTAAGCCCCAAATAATCCAGCCCGTCCAAAGCGTATGGCTTAAAAAATGCGCCCCGCGCATCATTTGTGCCCAGCCCATGGTAAAACCTAAAATCAAAGCGGCAAGTAGAAAAAAATACGCCCGCTTAGGCCGTGTAGTGCGATAAATAAAATATCCGACCAATAATGCAAAACCGCTTGAAGCATGTCCACCTGGGAAACAATGCCCTGCGGTGGCACTTAATTCCCATAAAATTCCCTGCGTTGTAGCCACTGCCATATCCCATGGGCAGGCATGCGCCGATTGTGATTTTAAAATGGCAATTGTGCTCGTTGCGAGCATCACCATAATAAAGAAATACCCAAATTCCCAGCGTCGTGGCTTGAATTTTTCAGAATAAAAAGACATCAGCCATGCAATGCCATAACTGAGATACACCGCAATTAATACATATTTAACATAGCGATGATTCAACTCTGCCAAAGCCCAGTGCTGACGCAACGGAAATGCAGCATTAACATCAATATAAGCTGTGATCAACTTTAAGTCGACTGCACCCGCAACCGTAAAAAAGTTAAGTAGCAGTATCGCACTGAGAATTAAAAATAAGCTCTGAGTCAATAAAAAGCGTGTGGTCTGGGGCTGCATATAAAATGCTCTGTAATATAGATAATGGGATGGCTGTGATTTTTAGTTTACTGATGCAGGCAGCAGACACAGCACCCACGTCACTACAATCATGCTTAAGGCAACAAACTGCGCTGCACTACCCATATCTATAGCATTTTTAGACAGTGGATGTTGTTCTAGTGAAATCCGATCGACCACTGCTTCAATGGCAGAATTCAGCAATTCAACAAGAAGTGCCAATAAACACACCGCCACCATAACCACCTGTTCAGCACGACCGACAGGTACAAAAAAACTGGATGGAATTAAAATTAGATTGAGCAACACAATTTGCCGAAAGGCCGCTTCTTGGGTAAATGCCGTTTTAAAACCTGCCCATGAATAACGAGTGGCATTGAGAATTCGTTGCACACCAGTTGTGCCTTTATAGGGAGAACGAGAAAGCATCATTCCATCACATTCTAAATGAAGGTGACTCATGCTAGAGGACTCATCTTAAAACTGGCTTAATTGCAGTGGGTTAATTTATTAAAAATAATTCTTGTTCCATCGTGGGATATTGAAGAAAGCTAGGATCTATAACTTTTTAATATCTAAAAATCATTGTTTTAGAAAAAAATCTCACCTTTTTCAATATCAGAATATTTTAAGTTTTGGATTACCCTACCGCAAAACAACTCACGGTTGCACCAACTGCTCTGCTTCCACTTTTTTCATATCAAATTCAGGACTTTCCTTCGCCTGAATAATTTGTACTGGAATAAAACGCACCTGTACCATACTTGGTTTGCCTCTTGGGTCTTGTTTTAATTTCTGATTCAAATCTGAAATTTTCTGTGCTTGAGGAGCAAGATCACCACGTAAAACTACCCGAACCAAAGTCATGTCACTACGACGGTCAAACTGAACTGTATCAATTAAATTATTATGCTGATTCAATTGTTCAGCAATGGTCGTTTCTATATGGTTTTCATAAATTTGCTTATTAAGCATAAAAAGAAAATTAAATGTTAAATAAACTCCTAAACCCAATAAAAAAATCAAACTCATTGCATTTCTTTTTATGAATTCGAGTACATTACTCTGTACTTCTTCATCTGAACCACGTCTAAAACCGGCCATCCACAATACAAGTGAAGAACTAATTTGTATGGCAACAATATTGGTCATGGCCAATAATGCCGCATTGGCCGCATGTTTCCATTCTAAATGAGCCAATAAAATACCACTCGCTACCAAAGGTGGAACCAAAGCTGTTGCGACCGCAACCCCAACCACTGCCACCGACAGACGTGGAGAAACTGCTGCAAATGCACCCGCTGCACCACCAGCAAGTGCAATCATCAAATCCATAATGGTAGGTTGAGTGCGGGATAAAATTTCATGGGTAATTGGAAGATTAATATTGATTAAACCCAACACCACACCAATCACAACAATCATAATCACGCCTAACACAAGCGTTTTGAATGCTGTTTTAAACAACAACCAACGGTTATCAATAAATGCTAGCGCAATCCCCGATATTGGCCCAAGCATCATCGCCACTAACATTGCACCAATGACCACTGCAGCTGAATTTGACAATAAGCCATAACCTGCAATAACAGCAGCCAAAGCATTCATAATAAAAAAGGTTTTACTTGGCAGAGCATCGGCCTGAATATTCAGACGCACCTGTTTATGATCAATTTTCTTGGAGTTTTCTCTGGCCGCTTGTTTATATTTGAGCTTTTCCTTGAGCAACTCGTATTTTTCTTGTTCGGGGCCATCATCTACCACAATGGTTGCTTCTTTATCTTTATCCATCTTCTGCCTCGGTTAGGCTAAGTAGGTATAACCTTAAGATTCCTGCTCAGCCGTAGAACGTGTGCAATTACGCCCACTGTGTTTTGCTTCATACAACTTATTGTCTGCTATTTCCAAAACTTCAGAGACATCTTGCGCATCTTTAGGCCAGAAAGAAATGCCTATAGAGATCGTGATTTGCCCCATGTCATGAATAGTGCTTTCCTGCATAGTTTTGCGCAGACGCTCTGCAGCTTTATATGCCACACTTGGCTCGCCTGTGGTCATTAACACAAAAAACTCTTCACCACCACTACGGCAACAAATATCATGCTCTCTGAAATTATCTTGCATAAATCGTGCAAGTGTCTGCAACACTAAATCACCTTTAGCATGCCCATATTGATCATTGACCCTTTTAAAGAAATGGCGAATTCAAACATGAGGTGCGACAGTTTCAAAAGCCTTATGATAATCAACAAGCTGAACAAACTTCTCTAATGGTGTAAGCCAATCTAACGCTTTTCTAGGACGAGTGTTCAGTGACATGGCAACTTGATTTAAATAATGCTGATCTGCCTGATTTAAATAAATCCCTTTAGGTAAATATTGCCTAATTAAACCATTCATATTTTCGCATGTGCCTTTTTGCCAGGGTGAATGTGGGTCACAGAAATATACATCTATGCCTAAATCTTCTTCGAGTATTTTATGTTCTGACATCTCACGTCCACGGTCATAGGTCAACGTTTTACGCAGTTCTGCAGGTAAATATTTCAGAGCTTCAGTTAAAGCCTTGCGCACTGATTCTGCCTTTGCATCAGGTAATGTTGCCAAGATACAGAGCCGTGTATTTCGTTCAATAAGTGTTGCTATCGAACTTTTATTGTCTTTACCTTTAATTAAATCGGCCTCCCAATGAACCGGTATTTTTCTTTCTTGAACTTCGGCTGGGCGCTCATGAATAGTTTTAATATCCTGTAATATAGAATAGGACTTACGCATTGACGGATTCAAAAAAGTATTAAAATACTTTATAAAGTATCTGTGATCAGACGAATTAAACATGCTTCTACAGCAACTTGTACATTACCCATTTATATGGGCTTTCTCATGACAGAACCGAACTCTATTAGCTGCACACAACTTGCCGAGACTTATAACATCTCGCATGATAGTGTAAATCGCTTTCTAGAACGTGAAGACTACACACCTCACGACCTATATCAAGAAGCAATTCAACATATTGATAATAATAAACTTATAGTCAGTATTGATGATACTGTTTTAGATAAACCATATAGTCAACATATGGACTTGGTTAGCTATTTTTGGTCAGGCAAACACCACCGATCCGTCAAGGGTATTAATCTCATTACCTTGTATGCGACAGATCAGAATGGTCAAAATATTCCAATTAATTTCCGAATTTATGACAAATCTGAAAGTAAAACCAAGAATGATTACTTTATGGATATGTTAAGTGAAGTACTCAGTTGGGGTGCAAAGATTCAATTTATTACAGGTGATAGTTGGTATTCATCGACTGGAAATCTAAAAACCATAAGAAAATATGGTATTCGATTTATGTTTGGTATCGACTGTAACCGTAAGGTTTCCCCAGAAAAAGGACAATGGTTTCAACTGCGTTTATTGCCAAATTTCCATCAGGGTCAAGTGGTCTGGCTCAAAGATTTTGGCTTTGTACAATTATTTAAGACTCAGTTAAAAGAACAGCAGAGGTTTTATATTGTGCATCAAGATGAAGATGATTTATTGTCCTTTGAAGGTTTTCATGAATTACATTCAAGTCATTGGAAAATAGAGCAATATCACCGGGTGATTAAACAGGTTTGTCATATTGAAAAGTTTCAAGTAAGACGATCTAAACTGATTTTGAATCATATTTTTTCAGCCTTGATGGCCTACATTGAGATACAAAAGAACCAGTTTGAGCGGATCTTTGAAAATATATATCGTTGGCAGAAGAAATTATTTAGACCAATTATCAAAAACTTCATTGATGACTTTATTCTCGATAAAAATCATCTGCTACCACAGAGAATCTATAAATAATAGTGCGTAAGTCCTATAGAATCTTTTTTAGGTTCACCGTTAGCTTTTCGCTTTTTATTTTCATGACGCAGACAGGATAATAAGTCTTTTTTCAACTCACCCTTTGGTAATGCTCGTATAGTTGAGTAAATCGTTGTATGGCTTACATTCATTGTTTGATCCAAATCAGGAAATGTCTTTAAACGCTTCGATATTTGATGAGGAGACCATAAACAACGGATCGCTTCAACAATAAATCTCCAAAGGATTGAGTCGATTTTGAGTTTTCTGTGACTACGTCTACGTCTACGTCTAGCGAAGGTGTTATCAGAAGCATATCGAGCTTGATAAACGTCATTGATGCTATTTCTTTTAAGTTCACGATAGATCGTACTAGGATGTCTTTTAATAAGTTCAGCAAATTTTCTGGGTGAAAAGCCTTCTTTTCTTTACTCAAGCATTAATGCAGTACGATCTTCAAAGTTAAGATGATGGTATGACAATTTTATATACTCCATAAACCCTTTAAATTAATTAGGTGGTTTATGTCGCACTTCAAGTTTTACTCTGCCCATCATTGCAGTCAAAATCGTGGTCAAAAATTTAACCTGATCGCTTTATAACTTAAGCACAATATTATTGGATGATGACCTGTTAAATATTTATAGGTCATCATCTAAAATTACACTTTCATTATGGCTGCTGACTAAATAAATTATAAATCACTTTTCTGAGCCATTGATGACTGGTTTGATGGTGGCATGAAGTATGCCAATACTGTCTTACTGGATAGGTTGGAAAACTTAAAGGTGCATTTACAACCTTTAAATTCCCTCGTGCCAATAATACTTCACTTAAATAATAAGGCACGGTCGCAATCATATCGGTTTCTTGCACAATTAAACCCACACCCAAATAACTTGGGATACTCATTAAAATATTTCGCTTTAACCCTAAATTACTTAATTCATTTTCAATATGATAATGCCCGATACTGGTATCCACATCGACATGCGATTCACGGATATACGCATTCACATCTAAACTATTTTCACAAATTCTTGGATGATCCTTACGACACAACACAATATAATATTGCAAGAATAACTGTTGCTGATAAAAACCTTGTTCTAACTCAGGTAAAAAACCAATGGCAAAATCAATTTCACCATTTGCCATTTGATAACTGGTTTCACGGGTAATTGGACGAATTTTGATTCTGACCGTGGGTGCATGTTCTTTTAAATATCGACTCAGTTTAGGCAACAATACTAAATGTGAAACATCTGTCATCGCTAAAGTAAATAATTGATCTGAATGTGTCGGATCAAAATCTACCTTAAAATTATTGACCGTTTCTATTTTATTAATAATTTCACTAATTGGAGAAAAAATCTGTTTTGCCAATTCTGTAGGCAGCATTTCATTGCCCACCCTCAAAAATAATGGGTCATTAAAATGCTGACGAATTTTATTTAAACAGTTACTAACCGCAGGCTGACTCATGCCCAATGCATCTGCTGCTGCAGACACATTTTTTAATTTATATACATAGTAAAAAATCTGTAGCAGTTTGCTATCTAACTTAAACATATCCATCTTTCCTTAGAATCAGTTTCACTGCTCAGTTTTCATCCTTATTTAACGCCAAGCTTTTAATTTAGAGCTATGCCCAATGCCCACATTAAAACAATTGGTCGGATCCAATTTTTGATAATGCTGCTTTAAGGCAGGCTTCGCCACATATAAATGCCCAACATTATGCTCTGCAGGATACTCTGCCCCACGTGCATCAAGCAATGACCACATTTGATGTTCCATCGCCAACGGGTCTACGCCTTTTTTAATAATATAGTCCTGATGAAAGACATGACATAAAAAATGACCATAATACAACTTATGTATAATCGCCTGCTCCAACTCTTCGGGCAAGGTTTCAACCCATTGCTGATCATTACGTCTTAACGCAATATCTAAAGCAACAATGTCTTCCACTTCATTTCGATGTGTATCACGATAACGAATTGCAGCACCTGCCACTGCAAAGCGATGCAGAAAAGCCTTGCGGCCTTCATCTTCATTACATAGAAAAAAACTGCCGGAATTGCGCGTGATAAAATAATCCATTAAAAACTGCTGTACTGCCGCAACATCTTGCTGCTCAATGCGCAAAATTAAATGATGTTCATACAAATCACGAAATTGGTTCATGCGTTCTGGTAAATGATTTGGCAGTAGTTTCGTGAACATTTGCAAAACTTTATCCGACAATCCACGCATGCCCCAACGGGTTAGAAAACCATCAACTTTGTCTTTCATGGCAAAAGCTGCAGGTACTTTACTGGTGCCAAACTTCTCGATAAACAAGAAGCTGTCTTTGCCATATTCTGCACCAATGTCATAGGCATCTCGATGAATATACTCGCCAGCAATCGGTACACGCGGCAAATCACGTAATAAAAAACGGCGAATCGCGGTTAAATCATCCTGCTGATTGCTGCCGATATAAAACACCTGACTCGGAATTTTCTCAAACGTATCCAAACGCACTGCAAACACACAGACTTTACCTGCCGAACCCGAAGCTTCAAACAAACGGCTCGGGTCGGCATTAAACCGTGCAGGCGTATCGGCATCGACTTGGGCAACATCATGCACGTAACGCTGATCTGAAGCACAACAATGTTCCGAATATTCAATATCTTCAGGGCGATATTGTTGTTGCTCAAGTTTGGTTAAAATTTCTTCTGGCGAGTTCCCTAAATTCACCCCCAAATGATTGATGAGTTGCAACTCGCCCAGTGCATCGACTTGTGCATATAAGGCCAACTCAGTATAGGCAGGACCACGTCTGACCAATGCACCACCTGAATTATTACATACCCCGCCCAACACTGAAGCGCCAATACAAGATGAACCAATGACTGAGTGTGGCTCACGCTGATGCGGCGCCAATTGCTGTTCCAAAGCATCCAATGTTGCACCAGGCAAGCAAATCACTTGCTTGGCATCGTTGATGAGCTGAATACCTTTTAAACGTTGGGTGTTGATCAAAATTACAGGACGATCATAGTCATCACCAAAAGGGGTAGAACCACCCGTGAGTCCAGTATTGGCGGCTTGCATAATAATAATGCAATCTGCTGCCACAGCCACTTGTAACACTTGCCACTGCTGCAATAAAGAACCTGGCGTGACCACCGCAAAAACCTGTCCTTCGCCAAAACGTCGCCCTTGACGATATAAACGAGTATCTGATTCATGGGTCAATACATGCGCTTTTCCCACAATATCGACCAAGTTTTTGAGGGTTGCTGCAGCATCAAATTGTGTTGCAGAAGAAATTGTCTGTGGCATAGTGTACAAGTCCTGAAACAAGGTGAAAAATACAATTAAGCGATTCAGCCAAATGCATCGGTTGATGGATTGATCGCTCCTGTTGGCAATTTAGCCTTTCAGTTCACGCTCAAGTTGTACCAAGCAATCTGAGTTAATCGCTTGAATGTTTTTAGCACCCGTTAAGGTCATTGCGACTCGCATTTCTTTATCAATCAATTCGAGTAAATTACTCACACCCGCCCCACCTGCTGCACCTAGTGCATAAATAAAGGCACGTCCGAGCATACAAGTATCCGCACCCATCGCCAACATGCGCACCACATCTAGGCCATTACGAATACCTGAATCCACTAGAATTTTTAGATCTCCTTTTACTGCATCGGCTATTGGCGGTAAAGCACGTGCAGTCGAGAGCACACCATCTAACTGACGACCACCGTGATTGGACACCACAATTCCATCAGCCCCAAAACGAACAGCATCCTTAGCATCTTCTGGGTCTAAAATGCCTTTAATGACCATTGGGCCATCCCAGAATTCACGAATCCACTCCAAGTCTTTCCATGAAATAGATGGGTCAAAGTTATTGCCTAACCAGCCAATATAATCTTCAAGTCCTGTTGGTTTGCCTAAGTATTTAGAGATATTGCCCAAGTCATGCGGACGACCTAGTAAGCCAACATCCCATGCCCAGTTTGGATGCATCACTGCCTGCATATAGCGGCGCATAGCAGCATTTGGACCACTCATGCCCGAATGTGCATCCCGATAACGTGCGCCAGGCACAGGCATATCTACTGTAAAGACCAAAGTTGAACAGCCTGCTGCTTTAGCACGTTCCAAAGCATTACGCATAAAACCACGGTCACGCAATACATATAATTGAAACCACATTGGCCGTGAAATGGCAGGTACCACTTCTTCAATTGGACACACCGACACTGTAGATAATGTAAACGGAATACCCTTTTTGTCTGCTGCTACCGCAGCCTGTACTTCACCACGGCGCGCATACATGCCTGTTAAACCGACTGGCGCCAAAGCCACAGGCATCGACAAAGTTTCATTAAATAACGTGGTTTCTAAACTTAAAGCCGACATGTCATTTAATACACGTTGGCGCAAGGCAATTTGTGAAAGGTCTTCTACATTTCTTTTTAGCGTTTGTTCCGCATACGCACCTCCATCTATATAGTGAAATAAAAATGGCGGTAAACGGCGTTTAGCTGCTTCGCGGTAATCATTCGCAGAAGAAATAATCATGGCGCTATCCTGTTTAATCGACTCGCACGCTGACGACGCGCATCTTCCTCGTCTATCATGCGTACTTGTTGAACTACAAATTCAATATGTCCACACACTGCCGCACGGGCAGCTTCTGGATCCTGACGTTCAATTGCATCCATCACTTGAAAATGCTGATCATGCAACTGATCGAAACGGTGGGCTTCGGTATAAACTTTACGTCGACCCAAAACCACGTTGTATTGCAACAAATCAAATAAGCCGCGCATCATTTGAATAAGCACCAAATTGTGCGATGCCTCGGCAATTGCCAAATGAAACTTGGCATCGGCAATTGCCGCCTGATCATCATCACCCAAAATTTGAAAATGGGCGATTTGCTCATAACAAGCACGGATTTTTTTCAAATCCTCAGCGGTTGCCCGCTGTGCGGCATACCATGCCGTACCACCTTCAAGCACCATTCGTGCTTCCTGCACATCAAAACGATAAGCAGGATCTTCATCAATCAGGTTACTTAAAGGCTGCACAATTTGATATTGCGACCAATTGGTTGGCAGCTGTTGCAAAAAAGTACCCGCTCCAACTTTGCTGACCAGCATGCCCTGACTGGTCAATTGCTGAATAGCCTCACGCAAAGAGGAACGGGAAACCCCGAGTTGTTCACACAACTTTCTTTCGGCAGGCAATCGGTCTCCGACTTGCATCTGATTTTTTTCAACCAGTGTGCGCAGGTCTTGAACAACTTTGTCGGAAACTTTCATGCGGCTATCCTCTTGTGCATGTGGTTATGGAATCATCCATGGGAACACATAAGCTTGTAGAGTGATAATAATACCGATCATTACGGTGAACGTGATACTGTGTTTCACGGTAAAGCGGAATAAATCCGATTCTTTTCCGACTAAACCGACTGCCGCACAGGCAATTGCAATCGATTGTGGTGAAATCATTTTGCCTGTTACTCCACCACTGGTATTGGCAGCAACCAACAGAACTTCTGGCACACCAATTTGCTGTGCAGTTGTGGCTTGCAAGGCAGCAAATAAGGCATTGGCTGATGTATCTGAACCTGTCAAGAACACTCCAATCCAACCTAAAAATGGCGAGAAGAATGTAAAAGCATTGCCTGTGTGTGACAAAGCCAGTGCCAAAGTCGCAGACATGCCTGAATAATTGGCAATAAAAGCAAAAGCCAACACCATTCCAATCGAATAAATTGGTGTTTTTAGCTCGTTGATGGTTTCTGCAAAGGTTTTGACAGCTTCACGTGGTTTCATTTTTAAGTAAATGATGGTGATGACAGCCGCAATCATAATTGCAGTCCCTGTTGCACTCAGCCAATCGAACTTAAAGATCGCATCGTAGTCTTTGACATCTGCCACTACAGGCGGCATTTTTTGCACCAATTGATGTAAAAATGGCACCTTGATGGAAATTACCCAGTCGTGCATTGCCCCATCTTTGGCAAATAAATCTTTAAACGGTTTGATGCTCCAAATGGTGACCATCACCGTTAACACTGCAAAGGGTGACCATGCTTTAACAATCTGCCCCATGCTGTATTTTCGCTGTTGTTCTGCAACCAAGTTGGCATCCACTTTTGTGTCTGCATCGCTAAAACGGAAAATGTGTTTTGGCTGCCAGAATTTAAATAAGACCGTTAAACTAATCAAAGAGGCAATTGCAGCTGTAATGTCAGGTAACTCAGGCCCAACAAAGTTAGAGGTCAAGTATTGTGCAATGGCAAAAGCACCACCACCCACCAACACTGCAGGCCAAGTTTCTTTCACACCGCGCCAGCCATCCATAATTGCCATAATCCAGAACAGCACAATAGGCACCATAAATGGTAACTGACGCCCCACCATCTGGCTAATTTCCATGGTTTCTACACCCGAAACCTGACCCGCCACAATAATTGGAATCCCCATCGCGCCAAACGCAACCGGTGCAGTGTTCACAATCAAACATAAACCCGCAGCGTATAGAGGCTTAAAGCCCAAACCAACCAATAAAGCTGCAGTAATTGCCACTGGCGCCCCAAAGCCCGCTGCACCTTCTAAAAATGTCCCAAACGCAAAGCCCACCAGTAGCATCTGGAGACGCTGGTCTTCTGTAATAGACAGAATAGACGAGCGAATAATGTTAAATTGTCCCGTTTTAACGGAAATTTTATATAAAAATAATGCGCCAATAATAATCCATGCAATTGGCCATAAACCGTAAAAAAAGCCATATACCAATGAAGCAAAAGCCATCGGTGCCGGCATGCCATAAGCAAATAACGACACCAATAATGCCAAAATAACCGTAATGGTTCCCGCAACACTTCCTTTTAAGCGAAATACCGCCAATGCTAAAAAGAAAAAGATAATCGGGATTAATGCAATAAGACTCGAAATCCAAATATTTGCCATTGGATCATAGATCTGTTGCCAATGTTGAAGCATTGTCATCTCCTTGAAATGCTCACTCAAACGTAAACATAGGTCTAAGCATAGAGGTAAAGTTCTAATTTTGGTCTGACCAATATTGAGATAAAAAAACACCAAAACACTCAATATCGCGCACAAATAATAATTTTATTCATTCAAATGTCAACATTGGTCTGATTTATTATTTTAATGGTCATACCAATTATTATGATAAATATGGATATCCCTGCACGCAAAAATCGCTAGCAGAAAAATTTAAACTTTGTTTTTTCTGTAGTTTTTAAAAGGAAGGAAAAACCAAATTTATTCGGCACAGCCTTATACAACTTTCGTCTAATACAGTAAAATACGTGTGCTTTCTTCTAAGATGAATTGAACGCTTGATCAAAGGAATCATGGATAAATTCAGCTCAAGTGGCCGCTATTCGGCTTAAAAACATGTGGATTAAAAGAATTTTTTAGACAAAAAAATAACGCCATTATTGACTGCAACAATGGCGTCATCGTGTATTTATAACAGCAACTCACACCTTACTGTGGCTTAACCTGTCACCACGTTCAGGCGCTTTAAACGCGAAATATGCAAATCAATTTGCCCTGCAATTTCAGGTAAAATTTGCTTTAAAAACTGGCTATAGTTCATTGCATCTTCTGCTCTTAATACGCCTGCTTGTACCAATTGTTCCTGCTGTAGCAACATACTTTGTACACGGTTTAAATCAGGCTTTTGCCCTTGGCTTAAACCTGTACTAATTTGCTTAAAGCCTAAATACAACTGATCACGTTGCTGGATTAATTGCTGCATTTCAACTGCAGATACCGCAGCACGCTCTAGCATAGCGTTTGTTTCCAGTACATTTTCAGATTCATCTGAATATAGACTTTGCGTTGTTTCTATCTCTGTGGAAGCCGTGTTCGGTTTCACCCACACTGTTTCCGAAACAGTCTTATTCGGTGGTTGAAACACATACACCACGGTAAACAACACCGCGACCGCCAAAACAAAAAAGCCAATACCGAGCCATCGAGTCCCATTCATGTGCATGCTCCATAAGCAAACCATCCTAAAATGCGCTCAATTCAAATATCGTCTTGAGCGCCTTAGCATGCTTTGCCTGTTATGATCGGCTTAAAAATTACGGCGTCGACCAATCGCTAGGAGCGTAGCCCAAACGCACCCGTTGTGGATGATTGCCTACAGGCACGCTACGCACTTTTTCACCTGTAGCGAAGTCAATCACGGTCACTACATCAGTTTCACTTTCTGAAATCACACAGCTTTTTCCATCAGGACTACGAGTTGCCCAATACGGTTTACCCGCCGCAATTAACTTGCCTGCTTTTAAGCTTTGACGGTCTACGATGGTCGCATAATCATCCATCGTGCCTGCTACACATAGTTTTTCACCATCAGCGCTGATAGATAAACCATGATGACGTGAATCATTGACCCATTTGGTGCGGTCTTTCGGAATCGTACTGCTACCTGGTAACTGTGCAACACGTGTCACCTTATCGGTTTTTAAATCATATTCAACCAAACCATTGAAGAACGATACCTGTGCATACAATTTGCTTTCATCTTTA
The DNA here is from genome assembly GCF_048537555.1 of Acinetobacter sp. A2. NCBI lineage: Bacteria > Pseudomonadati > Pseudomonadota > Gammaproteobacteria > Moraxellales > Moraxellaceae > Acinetobacter > Acinetobacter sp. A2. The sequence continues at coordinate 875,818 of NZ_CP183239.1, read as the reverse complement.
CTCAAGACCATAGGACGCACAGAGTTGGATAAATCTTTACGTCCAAAAGCATCTAAAGCAGGTCTAAAATCAATTTTTTTCAGAACTTTATAAGTGTTGGCATCGGCAATGGTAATTAATCGCTTACCTTTGGTGAAATCTTGCCATTGTGCATCCATCGAGGTTTCTACATTGCCAATTGCAGAGTTTAAAATTTTGCTTCCACCTGCAAAGTAAATATTTTCATGCGGTTTATCTCCCGTGGAGAAACGCCCCAATTCTTTACCCGTATGAATATCTAGAACATGCACCACATTCCCAGAAGATGCCGATACTGCTACACGTTGACCATCTGGCGAAACAGCCATGTGGTCGGCACGAAAACCTTCTACAGGGGTACGCCAGTTGATTTTTCCTGTTTTAATATTGATAGAGACGACATCAGCAAAACTTGGACGCGATGCCACAATAGACTGACCATCTGGCGTGGAGTACATGTCATCCACCAGTTGATCATTGCCCTCGCCTGCGGTTTGCTGAATGTAGGTATAGGCAATTAGTTTGATAGGGTTCAGATGGATTTCCAGTAGCCGTTGTTTCCGATCGGGAATCATGTTGACCACCCCAATTTTGCCAAAATCTTGCGATGGACGAATCACTGTTACTGTTCCATCCCAGTTATTCCCCACAAAAAACACCTGTTGTGTATTTGGCGGCTGTGGCAAATTACTGGAATCGGCATAGCTTTGTGCACTCACTGCAGCGCTTAAAGCAAGCACGGTTTTGCAAAGATATTGCAGCATCTTGTTTGAATAATTCATGTGTATGTTCTCCCTGAACGGCAAAATGCATGTTGTTGTTTTTATTTTCACGTGTGTTTTTACGTCATTTTTATTGTTGACTTCAGTTGTATTTGAATAGCGTATGCTTCATTTTCTTCAGCTTATTCAATGTGCATAGCATACGCATATTGAATATTTTGCGTCTACCACTACAGCCAAACTATCCGATAGCAGACCAACTTTCAGATAAACTGAAACACTTAGCTTAAAGTGAGCAATGTTCAAAACCTTACTCACGACTACAACGACTATTCATACAAACAGCCCTACTTTTCGCAATTTTCTATCAACAGCAAGCCATAAAAAAGCCCTATCACAATGACAGGGCTTTTTTAAAAGTTCACGACAACTTGCTCAGCTCTGGTCGATCAGTCTCGGCAAAGCATCAATCATTGCACCGAGCCAAAGTGTTGCAACTAAGCCAAGTTATTTTGACTTTTGCAAGCGCAGTGCATTAATCACAACTGACAATGAGCTGAGCGACATAGCCACGGCAGCAAACATTGGGGTGAGTAATAAACCCGTGATTGGGTAGAATACCCCTGCAGCAACTGGAACGCCCAAACCATTATAAACAAAGGAAAATGCAAGGTTTTGTTTCATGTTTTTTACCCCCAGTTTGGCCATGTGAATTGCATGTGCTACACCACGAATATCTCCTTTAACCAAGGTCACTTGTGCAGTTTGCTTGGCAATATCGGTACCATTCCCCATGGCAATCCCCACATTGGCCTGTGCCAGTGCAGGTGCATCATTAATACCATCTCCCGCCATCGCAACAATTTTACCTTGGGCTTGATACTGTTTCACAATTTCAAGTTTTTGCTGTGGTGTGCAGTTACCGTGTACATGCTGAATACCCAATTCATTCGCCACTAATTGCGCATTTTTCTCGTGGTCACCTGTTGCCATCACCACTTCAATACCATCTGCAATCAGTTGATCAATCACCTGATGCGCATTGTATTTTAATGCGTCATGGATGGAAATGTAGGCCAGAACTTGTGTCGAACTTACCAAGAAACTGATTACATTTCCTGCAGAGCGTTGCTGATCCATTTTGGTTTGAACCTCGGAACTTAAAGATAGACCTAACTGTTCAATCAGTTTTTGACTGCCTACATAATAAGTTTGTCCTTCAATTTCACCTTTTACCCCAAAGCCTGATACATCTTCAAACTGTTCAACTTTGCTCAACTGCGTTTGTGGTACCAATTGGGTTAAAGTCTGTGCAATCGGATGGGTTGAAAATTGCTCCAGCGAGGCAATCCATTGTTCTGCCTGCGTTTGAGTCAAGTCACTGCTCAATACCTGAATTTCTTTTAAACTTGGCTTACCTTCAGTCAATGTCCCTGTTTTATCTATAATCAAGGTAGTGACCTTACTCAAGGCTTCAATTGCTTCGGCATCTTTAAACAGTACGCCTTTTTGTGCTGCACGTCCTGTCGTTGCCATGACCGACATCGGAGTAGCCAAACCTAAAGCACATGGGCAGGCAATGATCAGTACCGCCACCGCACACATTAGTGCTAAATCAAATTGTGCCTTGCCAAAAATCATCCATGCGATAAAGGTCAGCAAGCTAATTACTAACACACTCACCACAAAGTATTTAGCAAAGATATCGGCCAAGCGTTGCAACGGTGCTTTAGAGCGTTGTGCTTCTGCCACAGTCTGAATCATTTTAGCCAAAGTGGTATTACTGCCCACCGCAGTGGTTTGAATACGAATACTTCCCTGCTGATTGACAGTGCCACCAATAACCTGATCATTCAGCTCTTTTTTCACAGGTACAGGTTCACCCGTCATCATAGCTTCATCGACGTAGGTTTTACCCTCTACCACCACGCCATCTAATGGAATTTGCTCACCCGATGCAATTTGCAAAATATCACCTTTTTTGACCATGGCAATATCTACTTCGGTGATTAAATCACCCTGTACCAATTTGGCAGTATTGGCTTGAAGTTTTAACAAAGACTTTAATGAATCTGCAGTTTTGGCACGTGCTTTTAACTCTAAAATTTGCCCGAGCAAACTTAAAGACACAATCATACAAGCAGCTTCATAGTAAACCGCAACGCCATGCCCTGTTTTAGCTTCCATCGGAATCACACTTGGGAAAACTGTAGCCACCACACTGTAAATAAAGGCAGCCAACACCCCAACGCCAATCAAACTCCACATATTTAAATTGCGGGTTTTATAAGAGCTAAAGCAACGTTCAATAAACGGTTTACCCGCCCAAAGCACGACTGGAATAGATAAGACCAGCTCAATCCACGGTTGAATATGCTGTGGAATAAAGGCATGAATATGCGAACCCATCGCCAAAATAAAGACGATTAGGGTCAGAGGTAAAGTCATCCAGAAACGATGACTAAAATCCACCAGTTCAGGGTTCGGGCCTTCGTCCAAGCTTGGTTGCATTGGCTCTAAAGCCATACCGCAAATTGGACAGGTACCCGGCCCTTTTTGAATAATTTCAGGGTCCATTGGGCAGGTGTAGTCCATATCTGCCGCACCTTCAGGCACAGGACGCTGATCGGGTGGAATTAAATAAAATTCTGGATCATGCGTAAATTTATCTAAACAAGATGTGTTACAGAAATAATATGTCTGGTTTTGATAATCAGTTTTTAGGTCTGTGCTCACATCTACCGACATACCACAGACAGGGTCAATTTCGGTATCACCACTCACCGCTTGTGTAGAACCACAACACCCCATTTTAGGTGCAGTTTCAACATTTTTAGGTGCACAGCAAGCTGAACTTTGTGAAGTCGAAGCAGGTTCCACCTTGCTAGATGAGCCGCCACAACAAGTACTTGTTTTGATAGGAGCAGCTTTTTCTGTATTACAGCAGCCACTTTTTGTACTGAGATATTGCTCAGGCTGCTGCTGAAATTTGGTCAAGCAGCTCGCACCACAAAAATAATACATCTGCCCTTCATACGTGGTGTGTGGCTTATTTAAATCTGTCACGGTCATGCCACATACTGGGTCAATATAACTTGGCTGTGTTACCACATCTGTTTCTGGCGTATTACTACAGCCACAACCTTTGCTTACAGGCATTACTGTAGTTGCTGTTTTTTCTTTACCTGCGCAACAAGTTGAAGATGCTGCTGTTACATCAGTACTTTGCGCTGTATTCGAGTCAGTGTTTTGCATACTGGTTTGATTTTGCACACTTGTACCCTGCTGACGATACATTTCAGGCTGTGCAATAAATTTTTTCTGACAATGTTCACTGCAAAATAAATAGCGTTGCTGCTGATGTTCGGCATCGACATCATCTACAAAAAATTGGGTGTTTGGTTTTACCTGCATGCCACACACGGGGTCAATGCTGAATACCTCAGTGGCTGTTTGCTGTTTTGAGCAGCAAGATTTTTTATGTTGTTCGCTCATCTTACTTACCTACTCTGCAGATTCATTTGTGGTAGCATAAAGACTGTACCTAGGTACGGAGTCAACCCTTTTTATGAGGTTTTTATGCTCACCATTGGAAAACTTGCCAAACATTGTCATGTGAATGTGGAAACCATCCGCTATTATCAACGTATTGGTTTATTGCGTATTCCTGAAGTACAAGGCAGCTATCGTTATTACAGCGAACAAGACATTGAAACCCTAAACTTTATTCAAAAAGGTAAAGATGCAGGCTTGCAATTGAATGAAATTCAGGAATTATTGCAATTACAATTAGATGACCGTGAGCAAGTGCGGCATGTGATTGAACAGCGTTTGGCAAAAATTGACCAACGTATTCATGAATTGCAGGCTTTAAAAAACCGTCTTGTGACCTGGATTGACCATTGCAAAAGTACCCAAGATAGTAATTGCCCTATTTTGCGTGAACTGAAAAATAAATAGTCAATCTTGTAGTGTTTAATTTTGGCTCAAGGTGCCGCTTTAATTTTTACCCATAAGGATCAGTTTGAATGCAGTTGTCGGAACTCAAAACTTTACGCAAACAACTTCGACAACAGCGCAGAGCTGTGACACGCACACAACAGCAGCAAGCCCAACAGGCCGTTTTGCAGAGTCTTATACGCTTCCCAAAATTTCAGCAAGCACAAAAAATTGGCCTCTATTTACATGCTTTTGGTGAAATTTACACCAAAAACATCATTGAATATTGCTTTGCTCAAGGTAAGCAGGTGTATTTACCCATCATTTGCAATATGAATCAGCGTTTACGTTGGGTAGGCATCAGCCAACAGCAATACCGTAATCGACGCTTTTCGCATCATCCATTAGGTATGCAGGAACCCATGAGCAGTCGTGGTTTGGCAGTCACCCACCTAGATCTTGTCCTGATGCCATTACTCGCCTGCGACATACATGGCACACGCATTGGGATGGGGGGTGGTTATTATGACCGCACTTTGGCTACGGCTCCTCGCCATCCCTATCGTTTAGGTCTGGCACATGATTTTCAGTTTATTCAGGCAAACTTGCCACGTGAAAGTTGGGATCAACCCTTAGATGCCCTGCTCACACCACAGCGGTTTTTACGATTTAAGCGTTAAAAAAATGAGCAACTGGGCGTTATTTTCAGTCATCACCGCAGATAAACAGCGAATACATTGGCCTGAATTGATCATTTTGACTGAGTAGATCAATTTAAAATCACATATTTAGCTACTTTTTAAACAATTTGTGTTGACCTGCCCTTGTATTTTAAAAAATACCCATCACTATTAAAAACATGGCAACACCGTTGTCACTCATTAGGAGTGCCCATGTCTGAAATTATTATGAATCAAGAAACCTTAGAGCCTCAGGTTCCAAGTGTATTACCGCTTTTAGCGCTACGTGATGTGGTCGTTTATCCGCACATGCAAATTGCGCTATTTGTAGGTCGTGAAAAATCGATCAATGCAGTTGATGTGGCTCGTAACAGTGACAATCTAGTATTTGTAGTTGCGCAAAAAGATTCGCTTACAGAAGAAATTGATCACGACAATTTATATCAATACGGTACTGTCGCGAAGATTGTGCAAGTTGTGAATCACGAAAATGATGAAAACTGTATCAAAGTGCTGATTGAAGGCTTATACCGCGCCAAACTCGAAAAAATTATTGATGAAGACGCGTATTTGACTGCTGAGCACAGCTTAAGCCCAATGACTGTGGCGATGGATGAAAACACTCAAGCCACTCGCCTGCAAGAACTACGTGCCCTATTTGCGCAATATGCAGAAGCAAAATTACGCAATGCACGTGAGCTGATCGCAGCAGCCAATAAAATTGATGACTTATTACAGTTATTGTTCTTTGTTGCCACACGTGTGCCGTTGAATATTGATGTGAAGCAAAAATTCCTCGAACACGATGAATTTGAAGCACACTTAACTGAATTGATGACGTATCTCTTGCAACAGTCTGAAGAACAACAGATTGAGCAAACGTTGCATGACTCAGTGAAACGCCAGATGGAAAAAAATCAGCGTGAATACTTCTTGAATGAGAAGATGAAAGTCATTCAACGCGAACTGTCAGATATGAATGGCGGCGCAGAAGATGATGTCGCTGAGATTGAAAAACGTTTGGCTGAAGCGGACTTGCCTGAGCATGTACGTAAAAAAGCAGAAGCTGAGTTCCGTAAACTTAAAGCGATGCAACCTGCGTCTAGCGAAGCGGCAGTAGTGCGTAACTATCTAGAAGTCATTTTAGATACACCATGGAACAAAGCCAGCAAAGTCAGCATCAACCTGAACAAAGCTCAGGAAATTTTAGATGCCGATCATTACGGTCTAGATGAAGTCAAAGACCGTATTGTGGAATATCTTGCTGTGCAATCTCGTGTGAAAAAGCTCAAAGGCCCTATTCTGTGCTTAGTTGGCCCTCCAGGTGTAGGTAAAACTTCTTTGGGTGAATCGGTTGCCAAAGCAACAGGCCGTGAGTTTGTGCGTATGGCTTTGGGCGGTGTGCGTGATGAAGCTGAAATTCGTGGTCACCGTCGTACTTATATTGGTGCGATGCCAGGTAAAATTGTGCAGTCATTGACCAAAGTTGGTGTAAAAAACCCACTGTTCTTGCTCGATGAAATTGACAAAATGGCACAGGACTACCGCGGTGACCCTGCTTCTGCTTTGCTTGAAGTACTTGACCCATCACAAAACAACAAGTTTAACGATCACTATTTAGATCTGGACTTAGACTTGTCTGAAGTGATGTTTATTTGTACTGCCAACAGCATGAACATTCCTGAAGCTTTACTAGATCGTATGGAAGTTATTCGTCTGCCGGGTTATACCGAAGATGAAAAAGTGAATATTGCAGAACGCTATCTTGTACCGAAGGCCATCAAAAATAATGGCTTACGTGCTAAAGAATTGACTGTTCATGAAGAAGCGATTCGTGACATCGTGCAACGCTATACGCGTGAAGCAGGTGTGCGTAGCCTAGAACGTGAAGTGTCAAAAATTGCCCGTAAAGTGGTTAAAGAAGCGGTCAGCAAAAAAGCTAAAAACCTAGAGATTGATGTCACTTCTCAAAACTTGCCAGACTATTTGGGTCCACATAAATTTGACTATGGCATGGCAGAAGAAGAAGCAGAAGTCGGTCGTGTAAATGGCTTGGCATGGACTTCAGTGGGTGGTGAATTACTCACCATTGAAGTCGCTACCATGAAAGGCAAAGGCAATTTCATTACCACAGGTTCATTGGGTGATGTCATGCAAGAGTCTATCAAAGCGGCCATGACCGTCGTGCGTACCCGTGCTGACAGTCTAGGCATTGAAGCGACTGTATTTGCTGAAACTGATGTTCACGTACACTTACCTGAAGGTGCAACGCCAAAAGATGGCCCATCGGCAGGTTTGGCACTGACTACAGCATTGGTATCTGCCTTCACAGGTATTCCAATTCGCCCTGACATTGCCATGACAGGTGAAACTAGCTTGCGTGGACGTGCAATGCGCATTGGTGGTTTGAAAGAAAAACTGCTTGCAGCACACCGTGGCGGCATCAAGTTGGTCTTCATTCCTCAAGAAAACGTGCGTGACTTATCTGAAATTCCAGACAATGTCAAAGAAGGCTTGGAAATTAAAGCTGTGAAAAGCATTGATGAAATCTTGCCTTTAGCACTGACCAGTATGCCAAAACCTTTGACTAAGGCTCCAATTGTGAAGCCTGTGGCAGCAGGTAAAGCAGCACGTCACTAAGTCAACGGCCTGCTTGAACATAAGAACTTCACAAAAGAGCACTTCGGTGCTCTTTTGTTATTAGAACTATAGGTTTATAACAAAAATATTTTTCTTAATTTTTAAGCTCTTAAATTTTATTTCACACCATTTGCTTGAAAAAAAGGCTAAGCATCCACATATATTTAAGTAAGACACATCGCGCTGTATGTTTCTTATTTTTGGGTCTGTATGGATAGACCCATTTTAAATTGATCTAGCAGCCTTAAATTATAGCTTGCTTTATGGTCTGGTCATCCATATCTCCAGGTGGATGACCTTTTAACCGCAGTCCTAGTACTATTCAGGGCTGCGTTTTTTATGAATGAAGATTATCCGATCAAGGCTGTAATACCTGCTGAACCAAGCCATTCACCACAGCAGCCATTTTTTCCACATTCAGCGTTTTAACCGTGTCCGCAGCGCTATGTCGTTGCGGATTGCGATAGCTGCCTGTATCGGTAATTAAAATGGCTGGAATATCATATTTCCAATAATTTAACTGATCTGAAACATCCATGCCTTTTACAAAGCTGGGAGCCACCACACGCTCACATTGCAATTGATCCAAACGCAACATGGCATTGCAATAAGCCAAGCTTAAATCACGCGACTGCATATTGCTGAATGCCGCAATAAAATTGCCATGACTTGGATAAATCCACTTTAAACCAATCGGGTAATTCTGTACCAAATTGCTATCATAATAGCCAATCATATCCAGCACATAGACTGCTCGAATCTTTTCTTTTTCGGCCTGTACCGATTTAGCATGCACAAAACTGCCCATCAACTCCGTTTTAAAAAATGGTGGCTCCGCCAAGGTATAAAAGACAAACTCAACATTTTGGCTCAGTTTATTTTTTTCCTGTGCCAAAATTCGGGCTGTTTCCAGTACCCCAGCCACGCCAGAAGCGTTGTCATTTGCACCCTGCTGCTGTCCATACACATCGTAATGCGCACCAAAAATTGTTTTTTTAGCCGCACCTACATTTAATTTGCACACCACATTGCGGTAAGTTTGTTGATTGACCGTATAATTCTGAAACTGACAGGGTATGCCAAATACACGCATCTGTTCTCGAATCCAAGCCGACACGCGATTCAGCTCGTTTACGTTTTTATGGTGTCGATACTGCTCGGAACTGCCAATGCCCTGCTGCCCAATCACTTGCTGTAGATATACGCTTAAATTCTGTGGCTCTGCTTCTGAATGTGTCTTTCCAGCAAATGCTGGAGAGATCATGCCAAACATAGCAATGCCAAGCATGCCTAAATTTAAACGCTGAACATGTAAAGCACGCATTGTGATGATTCCATTCCAAAATAAAGCCCTGAGGATTGCTGAGTATTAAAGCAACAGCCTGTTGGCAAATTCAATTGCAAATTGTGTCGTTACACAGCGCTTGTGTTGAATCATGGTTATAATGCAAGATTCTTAATACAGACCACCTGCACTCGCTTATGAAAATTCGAATTCTGACCATCGGACAAAAAATGCCAGCTTGGGTGTTAACTGGTTTTGAAGACTATTTCAAACGCATTCAACCCTTTGTTCAGACCCAAATTGTCGAACTCCCAATGGCAAAGCGAGGTAAAAATGACTCTGAAGCTGACATTTTGAAATATCGTCAAATTGAGGGCGACAGTATTTTAAATGCAATGAAAGCCAATGAAGTGTTGATTGCGTTAGAAGTCGGTGGCAAAGAATTTAGTACTGAAAAACTGGCAGACACCATGAAAGGCTGGATGCTAGAGGGTAATGATGTGGTCTTGGCAATTGGTGGTCCAGATGGCCATTCTGAAGCGGTACGAAAAGCCGCAGCTTGGCATTGGTCGCTGTCTAAACTGACCTTACCACATCCACTGGTTCGTGTAATGCTCATTGAACAGCTATACCGTGCCATGAGCATTAACCACAATCATCCTTATCATCGTGCAGGTTAAATACGATCATTTAATTCATCTTTGAGATACCGAAACATCTTCAATTCAAGTGACGTTGCAAAGCTGCAACATAGCGTTGAATAAAAGTACATTTCACTCATCTGCTTTTTTTGAGATGCTAGCAAGGCACAGGCTTTTAGGGATTTTGGCATGAACTTACAGACATTACCCGGTTTATTTATCTCGCATGGTTCACCCATGTTGGCACTCAATCCTGAACAGGTTGGGCCTGCGCTGCATCGTTTAAGTTCTAATTTGCCAACACCGCAGGCCATAGTCGTAATGTCTGCACACTGGGAAAGTAATTCTTTAGAAGTCAATACAGGTATTCGCCCTGAAACATGGCATGATTTTCGTGGATTTCCAGAAGAATTATACGCCCTACGCTACCCTGCTCCGGGCTTGCCAGAACTTGCCGAAGATATTTTACAACGTCTGGCAGATGCAGGCTTTGCTGCGCATGCCAACAGCACTAGACCACATGATCATGGGGTGTGGATGCCGTTGTTGCACATGTATCCCGATGCCAATATTCCTGTAATTGCAGTTTCGCTGCCAATGAATATGAGCGCAGAACAGATTTATCAGATTGGTCAAAGCCTTGCGCCTTTACGTGAGCAACAAATCTTGCTGATCGGCTCAGGCAGTATTACCCATAACCTACGTGAATTGTCATGGCACACGGCTGATGCAACTGTACCTGAATGGGCCTCTAGCTTCCGCAACCGTGTGGTACAGCATTTAGGCCACAGTGACTATGATGCAGTGCTCGACTGGCAAAATTTACCTTATGTTGCGCGTAATCACCCAACCCTTGAGCATTTTGCCCCTTTATTTTTTGCGATGGGTACGGGAGATCGTTTTAGTATTGTGCACAGCAGTTTTAGTATGGGCTCACTTGGCATGGACATTTACCGTTTTGATTAAGCCCTAACCTAAACAGGTGAAAAAGTATTATTTTAAATGAGCTATGTTTTGGATTTTGACGACAACTTATAGCGAGTTTTAGCAATTTGAAAATCTGAGTCCCATAAAAAACCGATGCAATCTTGCATCGGTTTTTTGAAAGTCTATTTAAGCGAATAGCTTAGAATACACCTTGAGACAGCATTGCATCGGCAACTTTTACGAAACCAGCAATGTTCGCACCGTCTACATAGTTAATAGTACCATCTTCTTGAGTACCGTATTTCACGCAGTTACGGTGAATTTCTTTCATGATTGCATGTAAGCGCTCATCAACTTCTTCAAACGTCCAACCTAAACGGATTGCGTTTTGAGACATTTCAAGACCAGAAGTTGCCACACCACCCGCATTCGATGCTTTACCTGGTGCGTATAAGATTTTCGCTTCTACGAATTTCTCAACAGCTTCTAAAGTTGAAGGCATGTTCGCACCTTCAGCCACACAGATTGTGCCATTCGCAAGTAAAGTTGCTGCATCATCACCATTCAACTCATTTTGAGTTGCACATGGTAATGCGATGTCACACTTGATCCCCCAAGGACGTTGACCTTCAAGATATTCAAAACCGTGTTTAGACGCAAATTCAGAAATACGACCACGTTTTACGTTTTTAAGTTCCATTACTTCACAAAGTAATTCTGGTGTGAAACCTTCTTTTACGTACACAGTACCGTTTGAGTCAGAAAGTGAAACGACTTTCGCGCCCAAGTACATCGCTTTGTCTGCAGCGAATTGTGCTACGTTGCCTGAACCTGAAATTGCAACGACTTTATCTTTGAAGCTATCGCCACGTGTTTTGAGCATTTCCTCAGCGAAATACACAGTACCGTAACCCGTTGCTTCTGGACGCGCCAAAGAACCACCGAAAGACAAACCTTTACCTGTGAATACACATGAAGTGTCATTGCTGAGCTTCTTCATCATACCCGCCATGTAACCTACTTCACGGCCACCCACACCAATATCACCCGCAGGGATATCTGTGTTAGAACCTAAATGACGGTATAACTCGATCATCAACGCTTGGCAGAAACGCATGATTTCGCCTTCAGACTTACCTTTAGGGTCAAAGTCTGAACCGCCTTTACCACCGCCCATTGGCAATGTAGTCAAAGCGTTTTTAAAGGTTTGTTCAAAACCTAAGAATTTTAAAATAGATAAGTTCACTGAAGGGTGGAAACGCATTCCCCCTTTAAATGGACCAATTGCTGAGTTGTACTGTACACGGAATGCACGGTTTACATGAGTTTGACCTTGGTCATCTACCCATGAAACGCGGAATTGAATCGCACGCTCAGGCTCAACCAAACGCTCAAGCAAACCATGTGCTGCATATTGAGGGTTCTTTTCAATGAATGGCCAAAGGCTAGTCATTACTTCTTCTACAGCTTGTAGAAACTCTGGTTGATGTGCATCACGTGTTTTAACGTAATCTAGGAATTCGTTAAGGCTGTTGTATTTCAACGCTTAATCCTCAGCAGAAAATGGATCAAAATTGGTCAAAATTTCAATCAATGATATATTTTGGCGCAAAATATTAAATATCTTTTGTTAACAATCTACAATAGTTTTTTTCAAAAAACTTTAAAACATTTGTATTTTCATAAATTTAACTTATTTTTTAGCGTGTTAAGCCTATAAGTTAATGTAACAAATTAATTCATAGTTTTGAGCATTTTCGCCCAAAAAGCTAGCAGCAATTGTACTGAATTTGCGCACAAGCCTAAAAGCAGAAATCGTGCTAAAATCATCGACCTAGAATTTTGACCTCGTTTTATCTTCCGTTTTTCTACTGCTGTTTAGGCGGTATTGGTTTGTCCATGAATTCGCAAATTGCCCTGATCCAAAATATTGATGCGCTGCTTCCACAAACCCAATGCGGTTTATGCGGGCATCGTGATGGTTGTTTACCTTATGCCAAAGCGATCGCTGAAGGTGAAGCGGCCAATAAATGCGTACCTGGTGGACAACCTGTTGCGGATGCCTTGGCAGCTTTATTACAACGGCCTGTATTGACCGCAGAAGCCAGTGTTTGGCCTGTGCAGGCAGATGGACGTCCACAACGTATGAAAGCGCTTATACGTGAAGATGAATGCATTGGTTGCACCAAATGTATTAATGCCTGTCCTGTAGATGCAATTTTAGGTTCAGGCAAACTTATGCATAGTATTTTGACCGACTTATGTACAGGTTGTGAACTCTGTATTCCACCTTGTCCAGTCGATTGCATCGATTTAGTTGAAGATACTCAACCCTTGCTGTCCGAAAGCGCACGTGTGGCAGAACAGCATGATTTACGTCAACGCTATTACGCACACATTCAACGTGAAGAACAACGTCGTTTGCACCGTAAAGGCCCTGTGGTACGTGCAGAAATTGATACAGAACTGTTTGCTCAATTTACAGCACAGGCAAATGTGGCTGTACCTGTGATTGAATTACCTGTGCAAAAAACAGAGCAAATTTCCACAAACGATGCGCAAACCACCATTGAACTTGCAAAATTACGCACTCAAATTAAAAAGTTAGAAAAACAACTGAGCGTGCGTGAAGATGAGAAAAAACGTGTCATGCTTGCCAATTTACAACAACAATTACGTGAATTAGGAGCATAAATATGTCCTTAAAAAGCACGACCTTAAAAACCAAGCCCGTTAAAGAAGCGTCAAAAAAAGCGGTTACGGTCAAAGAAAAATCTTCAAAAAACATGACCAAAAAACAGATTCAGACTTTTTTTGAACGCTTGCGTGAGCAGCGCCCTAACCCAACCACTGAGCTGAATTTTTCCAATCCTTTTGAATTATTGATTGCCGTGACTTTATCGGCTCAAGCTACGGACGTCAGTGTCAATAAAGCCACTGACAAATTGTTTCCCGTTGCCAACACGCCTGAGGAAATTTATGCCTTAGGTGTAGATGGCCTAAAGGAATATATTAAAACCATTGGACTCTATAACTCCAAAGCAGAAAATGTCATTAAAACCTGTAAAATTCTGATCGAAAAACATGGCAGTATCGTGCCGAATAATCGAGCCGATTTAGAAGCCTTGCCCGGCGTGGGTCGTAAAACAGCCAATGTGGTGCTAAATACCGCTTTTGGACAACCGACTATGGCCGTAGATACGCATATTTTCCGCTTAGGTAACCGTACAGGTTTGGCTGTGGGTAAAAATGTTTTAGAAGTTGAACACCGTCTGATTAAAGTTATTCCTAAAGAATTTTTAATTGACTCGCATCATTGGCTGATTTTGCATGGCCGTTATTGTTGTATCGCCCGCAAACCTAAATGTGGGGAATGTGTGGTGTCTGATGTTTGTAATTGGCCTGATCGTTTTGCATTTGGTGCACATCGCAGTATTACAATGCACGAAATCTAGCTTGAGCAATCTCTAACTAAGCGTTTCAATAAACAGACTGTGCCAAACAACGAAGACAATGTGGATAACTGTGCAATCTATACACAATCACAGCATGAATAAATCTATTTATCTTCAGGGTCTGATGTATGAGATGACTGCTCGCTTTGTTGTTGCTTCAATTTCGGATGCAGTTGATAGTGATTGCCAGTTTTCTTCTCTGCTAAATCTTGCGCTTGCGTATTGCGCAACAATTTATAGCTCACAAAAATAAGAAAGCCTAAAACAGCAATACTTGCCAATAGCATGATAATTACAGCAGCATGTTGCAAAGCACTCTCCAAAGTAAACACAAATAAAAAGAGCCCTAATATGAATCAGGACTCTTTTAAAGTCAAAATAAGCTCGGTGTTTTCACACGATTTTATTTGAAGGCCAAATAAAGCTTATTTTGATTGATCTAAAATTGCAAACAAATCTGCTTGAACTTCTTCAATTGGACGAAGACCATTCAATTTGTTGTAGCTTGGTGCATTTTCGCCAGAAGCAGCACGACCTTGATAGAAGCCAACCAATTGCTCAGTTTCTGAGTGATAGGCTTTTAAACGCTTACGAATGGTTTCTTCTTGGTCATCAGGACGTTGTACTAAGTCTTCACCTGTTTCATCGTCTTTACCTTCCACTTTTGGTGGATTGTAAACAAGGTGATAGATACGACCAGATGCAGGGTGCTGACGACGGCCAGACAAGCGCTGTACGATTTCTTCGTCTGCAACATCAATTTCAATCACGTGATCGATATTAATGCCTTCGCTTTCCAATGCTTCAGCTTGTGGAATGGTACGTGGGAAACCATCAAAGATACAACCGTTCACACAGTCAGGCTGCGCAATACGTTCTTTGACTAGACCAATGATCAGCTCATCTGAAACCAAACCGCCACCATCCATGACGCTTTTAGCTTGTAGACCTAATTCAGTACCTTCACGAATTGCAGCACGGAGCATATCACCGGTTGAAATTTGTGGGATATTGTAGCGCTTACAGATCAACTGAGCTTGTGTACCTTTACCTGCTCCAGGTGGTCCGAGTAAGATAATGCGCATAAAAAAACATCCTCATTTTAACAATGTATTTGACACTCGTTGCATGTCAGAACAGTCGCTCTTCACGCAGCCAGCATCTATTATAAGAAAGCGACAAACAAATGTATTAAACCAGCAAAAAAGCCAGTTACACCACCCAAAACAATTAGAATCCACTCATCTTCCTGAAAGGCAGGTCGTAATAGATTCTGGAATTCTTTTGGTGTCAGTTCACGAATACGATCTCTGAACATTTGATAGATTTTCTGTGCACGGCTCGCATTAAAGGCAGGGTCGCATACAGGCACCATCGTAATTTCAATCGAACGATCAATCAAGTCAGTCTTGAGTTTGGCATACTCTTTTGGCCCCAAAGACAACTGTAAAGAGGTACGAACCAATGGTGTTTCCATAATTTCGTTGATGTGGCGTTTGACAATACGGCGGGTTTTGTCTTTTTTACTGCCATACATCATTTCAGTCATAATCGATTTTAACGTAATCAGATCTTCTGTGACTACCGTTGCAAACACATCCGAGACTTCTTCTTGGCGTTTCATGAACGCACCCTGAATATTATAAGTCCCAATGCGTGGAATCACTGGCTTAATCCATGGAAATTGACGATTTTCAGTCAATTTAAAGAACTGCGGATATTTCACGTAATGTGGTTCGACTGGGTTAAATACCATCCAAATCGCAATCCAGTTGGTCAAGAAGCCCCAAATAGCCGCCCAGAACGGTACAGTCCAGTGCCACGGCACAATAAACCATACAATCATCTGGAAAATACCAAACACCATGCCAATTAATGCGCTGATATGCCAAATAAAGTTAATTTCTTTTTGACCAACTTTCAGGAACATGCGCACCATTAAACGGCGGTCACCTTCCATTTGACTAACCACCATTTCACGCATATCTACCAAGGATTCTACATTTAGGGTCAGTTCAGTAACCAACTCTCTGAGCACACCCGGTAATTGCTTATGCGCCTGTGCATAAATACGGCGTTTAATCGAATACGGTAGGTTTTCCCAAAGCACAGCATTGCGGTCTAACATGACCTCATCAATTAAGTGCTCAAGTTCAAAACCCACTTGCTCACCAATAATACGCGCCATATCTTCAGGGTCCATAGCATTGAGAAACTCACGCAATGAACCTAATTTTGACAATGTGTTATCGGTAATGATGCCTGAAATACGCCCTGCTTTACGCGGTACAATCCCCTGCCATCCCACAGGAATAGGCCCAAGGTGAAAGCCCCAAAAGCTAATTGGATAGAACACCATTTTTAGTGCCATCCACACGTGCGCCCAAGTCACAAAAGCAGTCACAGGAATAATACTGAGCACGGCCCAAAAATCTGGACGATTCAAAAAGGTTTGCCACAACTGATTGACGTACTCAAGCATGCATTTTTTCCATATTTAGTTCTAATTACAAGATTCTAAAGTAGTTAAAAGTCACTATTCTGACTACAAACCCATACTGAGCGTATAGGAAAATTGTAGTCTAGGCTCAGTTTCCGCAATCACTCGCCCTTGTCGATCTTCCAATTTTTCACCTGCGCCAATGCCAACACTAAAGCTACTGATGCGTTCAGGGCTCAGTAATACATAAGCCAGATCAATGCCTGCACCTAAACGCGCTTTTTCTTCACCATCCACCCATTTAGATTCTAGGTGTCCTGCGTAAGCGCCAATATAATAACCATTTTTGTCTTTACCTGTGAGGTGATATGGGTAACGAAAACCTGTTTGCCCACCGACTTCATGGTCACCATTTAAAAAAGCCCCCGCTTTTAGATAGGCAATGCCATAAGGATTGACCCATTCACCATTCAAATGCAGTAATTTTTGGGTAATACCCGCCCCTACATTCCAGGTTTTTGCGCTATCTGCGCTAATTTTTGCTTCAGGTAAAAAAGTAGTGTTCCCAGCAAAGCTAAAACTTGAAAAGGCAAGTAATGCCACGAAAGAATAGACTTTTGTCATTATTGTCACCAGTGTCCATTTGTTTTAATTTTAAAAACAGTCCTGTTTTCGTGTTTTGACTCTAGCAGAATTGTCAGGATTCTTATATACAGCAAATTACAATTTTGATGTCGCTAAAGTCAAAAATTAAGATTGCGCCCATCTTCTAGGTTAAATCGGGCAATTCAGTCAAACATGGTTACTCAAAATTGCCAATAGATGCGTTAGAATAGTCCAAATTCGTTCTCCCTCATTTTTGTTAAGCCAATTTTTGTATGAAACAACACTATCCGTTAAAAAATGCTCAGCAAGAGAAGCGTATTTTTCGCAATCGCATCTTTTTTTCGGTGGGTGTTGTGGTTTTTTTCTTGCTGCTGTTGGTGGCTCGTTATGCCTTTTTACAAATTAGCGGCTACGATGAATTTGCGACTGCATCAGATAAAAACCGAATTCGGCTACAACCACTCGCACCTGCACGTGGTTATATTTATGACCGCAATGGTGTGTTATTGGCAGATAACTACCCTGTGTTCTCAGCCACTTTAAGCCGTGCAGATGTTGAAGATATTGACGATACCATTGCGCGACTGACACCTGTTTTACAACTGACAGAAGAAGATATAGATCGCTTTAAAAGTCGGATTAAAACTTCACGTAAAACTGAACGTGTATCGATCAAGCTGAATTTAAATGAATCCGATATTGCCCGCTTTAGTGAAGTGAAGTTTCAATTCCCAGGGGTCAATATTGAAACTCAAATGACGCGTTACTACCCACATGGCGAGCTATTTGCGCATGTGATTGGTTATGTCGGGCGTATTAATGATAAAGAACTGAAAGAAATTGATAAGGATGCTTATGCAGGCACCAACCTGATTGGCAAAATTGGGGTGGAAAAATCTTATGAGCATTTGCTGCACGGAGTTCCAGGCAATGAATCTGTAGAAGCCGATGCACACGGGAATGTACTGCGCAATTTAGGACGCAAAGACCCTGTACGTGGCAATGATTTGTTTTTGTCATTGGATTATGGCTTGCAAGTGGTCGCCTCTGAACAACTGGCAGAACGCCGTGGTGCAATTGTGGCACTTGACCCACGTACAGGTGAAATTTTAGCTTTAGTCTCTAGCCCAAGTTTTAACCCCAATTTATTTGTCACAGGCATCAGTCATACTGACTACTCTGCCCTGCGTGATAATTTAGATCAGCCACTGTATAACCGTGCAGTACAAGGGGTTTATCCACCTGGTTCGACCATTAAGCCCATGTTTGGCCTTGGTGGTATTCACTATGGTTATGTCGACTGGAAAACTGCCATTCAAGATTATGGCTATTTTACTTTACCGGGTGACAGCCACCGTTTCCGTGACCATAAAAAATCTGGACATGGCATTGTCGATATGCATAAAGCCCAAGTCGTGTCCTGCGATACATATTTCTATGTACTGTCCTATCGTATGGGCATTGAAAAAATGAACGATTGGATGCGTCAGTTTGGCTTTAGTGAAAAAACTGGAGTAGACCTACCAAGTGAAAGCACAGGCTTGTATCCAAACCCTGATTGGAAAATGCGTACTCGTAAAGCCAAGTGGATGAAAGGTGAAACCATTTCCGTCAGCATTGGACAAGGCGCCTTCACTTCTACCCCTTTACAATTGGCGATGGCCACCGCCATCACCGCCAACAAAGGCTTTAAAGTTACACCACACGTACTACGTGAAAGCCGTGGTGCAAAACCTTTTAAAGTTCACAATGGCACCAACGGTAAAATTGACTTTAATGGTACTGAAGAAGACTGGATTAAAATGCGTGAAGCTATGGTTGATGTGATTCAATCAGGCACAGGTAAAGGAATCAAAAGTGGTTTGCAATATTCTGTTGCAGGCAAAACAGGAACAGCACAGGTTAAAAGTATTGCACAGGGCAAACGCTATAATGAAGCATTGCTGACAGATCGTCAGCTTGACCATGGTTTGTTTGTCGGCTTTGCCCCTGCGGAAAACCCTGAGATTGCTATTGCAATTATTCTTGAAAATGGCCGTGGTGGTTCTGCAGCAACAGCCTTGGCGCGCCCAATTTTAGATTACTGGTTACTCAATAAAGATAAAAAGCCTATTCGCCCTTCTGCTGCACAAGTCAGCGGTGGTTTAATGACCGCAGGTTTAAAACCGAGTGAATTGCCAAGTGGTGAAGTGACATCAACAGTTGTGCCATCTGCAAACACAGCCAATACAGCAACAGCACCTGCTGCAACAACTCACTCATCTACAAATCCGAGTTCAACTATAGTTCAGCCTCAGCCAGTGGTGCCAAATCCAGCAGCTACAACTTCAACATCTCCAGCAACCCCCGTAGAGAGTGATTAAATTATGAAAAATCAACTGCGTATCATTGGTGGAGAATGGAAACGTCGCCAATTGGCATTTGCCTCGATTGAAGGACTACGCCCGACCCCTGACCGTGTGCGAGAAACCTTATTTAACTGGCTGATGTGGGATGTGCAAAATAGTAAAGTTTTAGACCTTTGCGCAGGTTCAGGTGCTTTAGCCTTTGAAGCACTTTCACGTGGTGCAGCACAAGTAGTGATGATTGAGCCAAATCGTACGCAGGCTGAATTTCTACAACAGAATTTAGAGTTGTTACGTGTGACTAAAGCTCAAGCTCAACTCAAAGTCAGTACAGCACAACAAGCCTTAAACTCACTTAAAGGTCAGTTTGATTTGGTCTTTTTAGACCCTCCGTATAGTCTAGATTTATGGGAGGAGTTGTCGCATTTAAGTGATCCGCTCACTGCAGAAAATGCTTTGATTTATGTTGAAGCAGATTGTGATTTAAACACATTAAAACTGCCAAATAGCTGGCAAAAAATAAAAGATACCAAAGCAGGTACAGTTCGTGCAGGCTTATATAGAAAGACTACGGCTTAAATTGGCGCTAAATTTATCGTTTATACGTTTCTTTCACCATATACATTCAATAGTATTTTTAAGCGTATGCGTACCACTAACGAGCCTTTAACACTTAGATGAGTATCCTTATGACTTGGTTACTGTTTATCTTAGGCGCAATCATTGCTGGTTTTATTCAAGGCTTGACTGGCTTTGCATTTGCCTTGGTGGCAATGTCATTTTGGGTTTGGGTACTCGCACCACAATTGGCTGCGCCCTTGGTGGTGTTTGCCTCCGTGTGGAGCCATTTAATTTCACTGTATAATGAACAACCACATCAACTCAGCAAACAGCTGATTTTGCCTTATCTCATTGCAGGTTTTATTGGTGTCCCTTTGGGGACTTATTTGCTGAATGTACTCAATGCCGAAACCTTTAAAATAATTTTAGGCTTATTTTTAGTATTGTGGTGCCCGATTATGCTGCTTAACCCTCAAATTCCAGCCATTCAACGCTCAGGAAAAATTGCCGATAGCACTATTGGTTTTATTGGCGGTATTTTAGGCGGTTTAGGTGGATTTTGCGGTTCGGTACCTTCTGCATGGGTCATGCTAAAAAATCTTAGCAAAGAACAACAACGCTATATTCTGCGGCACTTTAACTTTGCCATTCAGCTTTTTACACTGTTGGCTTATGCCATACAGGGTCACTTAGACACAACACAATTGCCCTACATGGCAGTAATTATCATCAGTGTGAGCCTGCCAGCAATTTTAGGTGCAAAATTATTTTATAAAATTTCTGAGAAGCAATTTAAACAAATTGTGCTGAGCTTGTTATTTGCTTCAGGCTGTTTTCTTTTACTCACCACTGTATAGATACAAATACCACAATCGCAACAATTTCTGCTTTTCAAATCCGCTTAAATATGTAATATTATAACATTGCAATAAGGGGTGTTTTAAAACGTATGAAAGTTCGTTCTTCATTAAAAAGTGCAAAGTCACGCGGTGATTGCCAAATTGTAAAACGTCGTGGCAAATTATTTGTGATCTGCAAATCCAACCCACGCTTTAAAGCAAGACAGGGCTAATGCCCTGTCTTTTCAATTGAGACATTCAATTTGAATGTTGATACCATCGCTTACTCTGAATAGTAACGTGTATCCACACTAAAGTTCTCAGGAAATTTAGCTTCAATTTGTGCATAAAATGCCATAATTTCAGCCATATCCTTTTCATAATCACCCGTAGGAAAAACAATTTTACCTATACCTGTTTTCTTTTTTGCATAGTCCATATATGCCAAGGCAATAGGTACACCTGCATTTACAGCCACGTGATAAAACCCTGTTTTCCATTGTTCCTGACGCGCACGCGTTGCCTCTGGCGTGACCAACATGACCAATTTCGGATGGGTCTTAAATAAATCCGTCATTAACTGCACCATACTTGGACGTGCTTCACCAGGTGCTTTAGGACGACGATCTATACCAATTCCACCCATGGCACGAACAAAAGGGCCAAATGGTAATTTCATATAGCTGTCTTTAATGGTAAGACGAACATTAACACCTAAAGCCTTAAGCCCCAAACGTGCATAGAGGGCATCCCAATTACTGGTATGCGGTGCGGCAATCATGACATATTGGTCTAATTCCAACGGACAATGATTATCAATTTCCCAACCCATTAAATTTAGGCTTCGCTCAGCTAATTTTTCAAACACAACCACATACCCCAAATAAAGTGGACGAATTTTAGCAACTGCTGACCAAGATAAAAGTAGCAATTGAATAATAAATAGACAATTACTATATAAATGTACAAAAAAATGATGCATTTGAGATGAACGACCAGTTCTTCGCAAAGTTATTCAATTTATTGACTTGTTCCCTGCAAAATTAAACTTCAGGTCACAATATGCAGTATGATCATCAGCACCATAAAACCTAGACATTTTGAGGGATATAACAAGGTGTATAAAGTCACTGCGGCATCTAACTTGTTATAAGTTGCAACAAATCTGCTGAAAAAATGTCGTGAATCGGCTTTTCAGACTAGACATGAACGTTTAAGGTGACAACAAGACAGCTCTGAATCTCTAGCTTGTATGCTAAATCGTTATCATCTCACATTGACCACCCTCACCCTGCTGCTATCTGCCTGTGGTCAAACAGAAAAACATCAGGAAAATCAGGCAGCATTTTCACCTGAAAACCAAATTTTACCTAAAGCTCAAGTCCTAACTAAAACTGAAACTGCTGCATCTAGCACTGAAACGATTGGGCAATGGGCGGGTGATTTTAAAGCCCTGCTACCTTGTGAACGCTGCGAGCAACATGTGATTCATTTACGCTTGAATGAAGATCAAAGCTTTCAACTCAATGAAGTACAACGTTTTAAGCAGCGCAGTCGTGAAAACAATGTGACAGGACACATTCAGGCCGTCACACCCAAAATAACATCATCAAATCAAGAACCATCCGCTAGTACCGCAGATCAATGGTTACTACAAACGCAGAATGGTCGCACGTATGCGACTATACAATTGACTGCTTATGGCTTGGAGCTGCACTTACAGCAGCAACAATCACAACACGCTGCAAAAAAAGTTCTTCTACACCCTGTAGAAAATATGCAAGTTAGCAATGCCCTGAAGCATGTAGATATTCAAGCTGAGCAGGTGCAAAGCGTTGCCATTAAAGAATTGAATGATCCTGTGATTACACATGATTATTTTCTAACAATTCACAACCAATCCGATCAGACGCTTAAGCTCAATGCCAGTGATTTGATTTTAGTAGATCAACAGTACCATGAATACGCAGCAGTGATTGAACCTGAATTTTTATTGCCTATTCCTGCACAACAAAAACAGTGGATTAAAGTATCTTTTCATTACCCTGCTTCTGTACAGGCAGATGTGATCAAAATTAAATAAGCAAAACTTTGATTCATTAAAATTTTATTCAAAAATAGCTTCATCACTTTTTAACAGCCATAAAAAAACCCTGCTTACGCAGGGTTTTCTTTTAAACCATTCAGCGATTACGCGTTGAATTGGTTCATAGTGTTTTTAGCTTCGTCCGCAGCTTTAAGTGCGTTGTCACCAGAGAAGATTTCTTTGTGATCGTCACCGATGTCAGAACCAGCCATTGCTTGGTGTTTAACGCAAGAGATACCACCACGGATTTCTTTACGTTGTACGCCAGCAACATAAGCCAACATACCTTCAGAACCGAAGTAACCTTCTGCAAGCTCATGAGTAGAAAGCGCAGCAGTGTGGTAAGTCGGAAGTGTGATCAAGTGGTGGAACACACCTGCTTCACGAGAAGCATCTGCTTGGAATGTACGAACTTTTTCATCAGCATCAGCTGCTAATTCAGTGTTGTCGTACTCAGCGCTCATTAATTTAGCACGGTCGTAAGCAGAAACGTCTTTACCTTCAGCAACCCAACGGTCGTAAGCTTGTTGACGGAAGTTTAAAGTCCAGTTGAACGATGGAGAGTTGTTATAAACAAGCTTCGCATTTGGAACAACTTCTTTCACACGGTTAACCATGTGTGCAATTTCTTCTACGTTTGGAGTCGCAGTTTCGATCCAAAGAAGGTCAGCACCGTTTTGTAAGCTAGTTACACAGTCAAGTACAACGCGGTCAATTTGAGTGCCTTCACGGAATTGATACAAGCCAGAAGCTAAACGCTTAGGACGGTGTAATTTACCATCACGCTTGATCAGAATTTCGTCTTCTTTCGCTTCAGAGATGTCAATTTCTTGAGTGTCTAAGTAGCTGATGTATTGAGAAGCGATGTCGCCTGGCTCTTTAACCACTGGGATTTTTTGAGTCAAGTCAGCGCCTTCAGAGTCAGTACGTGCAACGATAATACCGTCGTCAAGACCCATTTCTAAGAACGCATAACGTAAAGCGTGGATTTTAGCGATGAAGTCTTCGTGTGGAACAGTTACTTTACCAGCTTGGTGACCACATTGTTTAGCGTCAGAAACTTGGTTTTCGATTTGTAGAGCACAAGCACCCGCTTCGATCATTTTCTTAGCAAGTAAGTAAGTTGCTTCTTCGTTACCGAAACCAGCGTCGATGTCCGCAATGATTGGCACAACGTGAGTTTCAAAGTTGTCAATTTGTGCTGTGATTTCAGCAGCTTTAGCAGTGTCACCAGCGTCTTGTGCTTTTTTAAGTGCACGGAACAAATCGTTTAATTCTTTTGCGTCAGCTTGACGTAAGAAAGTGTAGATTTCTTCGATCAATGCAGGAACAGAAGTTTTTTCGTGCATAGATTGGTCAGGAAGAGGACCGAATTCTGAACGAAGTGCAGCAACCATCCAACCAGAAAGGTAGATATAACGGCGCTCAGTAGTACCGAAGTATTTTTTGTTCGCAATCATTTTTTGTTGCGCAACAAAACCGTGCCAGCAACCTAAAGATTGAGTGTATTTGCTTGAATCAGCATCATAAGCAGCCATATCACGACGCATAATCGCAGCTGTATATTTAGCAATGTCTAAACCAGTTTTGAAACGGTTTTGCATTTGCATACGCGCAGCATCTTCAGGACTGATGTCTGCCCAAGTGTTGCCGAATTTTGCTTTTAATTCGCGGATTGCATCAATCGCTGTTTGGTATGTAGACATGATATTTTACCCTGTAATATTATTTAGGATTTATCAATCGAAGGCTAAATCGCGCTTATGCTTGATTGCTCAGATTTAGAGCACTTCGTTACGATGAATACAGAGTAGATTGACTGAATGAATTAATCCAATATTCTCGTGTAATTCTCGGTATTTTTTAAAAAAATGTATAGATCAAAGTCTTACTCTGACAAGCTCACAAAAAACTAAACCATTGTTTTAAATTGTATTAATTTTAAAAAACCATAAATATCTTTGCTTACAAATTCATCTTTTTGAAGATAATTTATTCATTAGACTTAAGTCTTGCGTTTCTAAAAAAATACTTGCATTGGCCATTTCTGCCATTTTTTAGATAAAATTTGATGATATTCAATTCAATACAACTGCATAGATTTCACTCAAAAGCTTTGTTTTATTATCAGTTTTGCCAATGCTTATTGGCATACACGCTTTTAAAATACTGCAATTAGAAAAGTAATGCGCTTGTACACATATTTCATTCAGAAATAGTCAGGACTTTGGCTGTTTTTATTGCCATTTTTTGCTGTTTATCTCGTCGTTTTTTTCATCATAATTTCTACACAAGCCATACAGCTTATGGCATAATCCCTATAATTTATTGATTTTATTTTCGGTATTTATTTTATGAATCTGGAGCGGGTTGATCTTAATCTATTAATTTATCTTGATGTCTTACTTCGTGAAAAAAATGTAACACGTGCTGCAGAACAATTAGGGGTCACCCAACCTGCCATGAGTAATATTTTACGTCGTTTACGCAATTTATTTAATGATCCCCTGCTAATTCGTTCTTCTGAAGGTATGACCCCTACCGAACGCGCGCTAGAACTACAACCGCGTATTCGTGATGCCTTGTCTGACCTTTCCATGATTCTGGAACCCCGTACCGAATTCCGCCCTTATACCTCTAATCGTGTTTTTCGGATTATGACATCCGACTATGCCGAAGCAACACTAGTACCGCGTTTGGTTAAAGCGTTACGTTCTGAAGCACCCAATGTTGTACTCGACTTTCTAACGCCTAGTGATGTGTCATACCGTGACATGGAACAAGGCAAAGTTGATTTGGCGATTAACCGTTTTAATGAAATTCCGCAAAGTTTTCATCAGGTTTTAGTCTGGCGTGACAGCTTCTCTTGCTTACTCAATCACAAACACCCTGCTGCCAATAATCTCAATTTAAAAAGTTATTTAGATGCTCAGCATATTTGGGTCTCTAAAACTGGTATGGGCGTTGGCTTTGGCGTAAATCCTGAAAAACAGGCTGGTTTAGGTTGGATTGACCAAGCATTAGAGCGTATTGGCCAAAAACGTAAAATTTCGGTATTTACCCGTCATTATCAAATGCCTGCTTTACTTGCCTCTAATGTCGATTTAGTTGCTACCCTGCCAACCCGAATCGCACGCTTACAAGCCAAAAGCCAAAATTTACTCATTAAAGACCCACCATTTTATATTCCAGAATTTGAATTGAAGATGGCATGGTGTCCATTGCTACATCATCACCCTGCGCACCGCTGGTTACGTCAACTGATTTTATATGTGGCACGTCAGATGATTGAGGAAGAAAATCGTGAGTTTTTAATGAATAACTCTCAATTTTCAGCCTATTAATTAAAAATTCACTGAACTTATTATTTGTAAAAGCTTATACTCAAATGAGGAATATTTCGGTATTCCTCAGCATTTTAAAAAGATTCAAATTTGTAATAGATACAATAATATAATCCACAGGTGGATTCGTGAGCCTCTTCCAGAATATCGTTATTATCTTAATACTCATTGTCGGAGCTGGTTTTTTATCCCTGACCGAAATTGCACTGGCAGGTGCGCGTAAAGTTAAATTAAAAATTTTAGCCGAATCTGGCGATGAACGTGCCCAAAAAGTATTAGACCTACAAGAAAACTCGGCTGACTTTTTTGCGGCCTCTCAAATTGGCTTAAATGCTGTTGCAATTTTAGGTGGTATTTTAGGTGAAGGTGCATTTCGTCCTTATTTCTACAACCTAGTCATGCGCTTTTATCAAGGGCCTTGGGCAGAAACCATCAGTTTTGCGCTTTCTTTTACCTTGGTCACATCGCTGTTTATTTTATTTGCCGACCTCATGCCTAAACGCTTGGCCATGATAGCCCCTGAGAAAATTGCGGTAGCGGTTATTAACCCCATTCAGATTTTTATTCGGGTCTGTAAACCTTTGGCATGGATGATCAATGCCATTGCCAATGTGCTGTTCCGTTTATTTAAAGTCAATACCACCCGTGAAGATAACATTACTTTTGATGATATTTCTGCGGTCATGGATGCAGGTGCGCAAGCTGGTGTTTTGCAGAAGCAAGAGCATCACTTTATTGAAAACGTGTTTGAACTAGAAGAGCGTAACGTGCCTTCAAGTATGACCACACGTGAAAATGTGGTGTTTTTTACCTTAAAGGAATCAGAAGCCAGTATTCGACAAAAACTTGCAGAATATCCCTATTCCAAATTTTTGGTGTGCAGTGAAAATATTGATGACGTGATTGGTTATGTGGATGCCAAAGACATTTTGGTCAGAATTCTAAACAATCAATCTTTACTACAACTGAATGAAAGCACCATCCGTAATGTTTTGACCATTCCAGATACCCTCACGCTTTCTGAAGTACTCGATCGTTTCCGCTCCACCAAAGAAAAATTTGCGGTGGTGATTAACGAGTATGCCTTGGTTGTCGGTGTGATTACCCTGTCGGATATTATGATTACCGTAATGGGCGATTGGGTGACACCCATTGAAGAAGACCAGCAAATTATTAAACGTGACAATAACTCATGGTTGATTGATGGCAGCACCCCAATTGAAGACATTAAACATGCGCTGCAAATTGATGAAATGCCCGATGATGAAAATTATGAAACTATTGCAGGTTTTATGATGTATAAATTGCGAAAAATTCCACGACCTGCAGATTCTGTATTATTTGATGGTTATAAATTTGAAGTGGTCGATGTCGATCATTTTAAAATTGACCAACTCTTGGTAACGCGCATTGTAGAACCTTTGGACAACGCAAATGCTGTAGCAACAGAAGAATAACTATGTGCTAAACACGACAATAAAAAAGCACCACATCGTAAATGATATAGTGCTTTTTTATTGGGAACGATCTAAATATTAGTATTGCTTAATCAATTCATCCAATACTGCATGATAATGAATTGCAATATCTTCAGCTAAGATTTTATAAACATTATCAAATTGCACCATCGGCCAGCCTTCTTTCCAGAATGGGAAAATATTGTGCAAATCATGGGTAACCGTTGCATCTTCACGCACAATTGCCTGTGCGATCTGTGCCAAGACTTGTGCTGTTTCCGCACCATCAATTGCTAAATAATCTATGCCACGTACTTTCAAAATACGTACACGGTCTTTTTTATAACGAATTTTCTTAGCTTGTGCATCGTTCAGTTGTAAAGCCAAACTAACTGCTTCAACAAACTTGCTTTCAAAAGACTGATTCAGTGCCACCAACGCAGCTTTATGCGCTTCTTGACGACCAGCTTTCCCACCATTACGGATAATCTCTTTTGCCTCTGTATCCAATTCATCACTTTTCATGGATTGTAAAATGTCGAGTATTTCGATATCACTTAATGATTCAGGAGATTGGTCAATCATGTACTGTCCTTAGACAAAAGAGCAAAATGCTATTTTCGCACAATTTCGACTAAAGCTCGACAGATTCCGCTGTAATAATTTTACTGCGATAACAGTAAAGTAAAAGTACATCGAACAGATCAGCAGTAATCTTAACGCCTTACAGTCATTGCTCATCTAAAAAACCTGAGATCAACAAATATAATGGCTCAAGCCTTTGAGCAAATTCTCTTGTAAATGTGCCGGTTCAACAATTTTTAGATGTGGAATCCAATACCTCACCAAAGGATATAGCTGCATTTCATGGCGGATTTGGCATGAAATGAGCAGCTCACCACACGGTTTTTCTTGAAGAATTTGTTGTTCTGGAAACAGTCGCCGCTGTTTAAAATATAAAGCAACTTCTGCATCTACCGATAAACGGATTTCCTGTTTGTCATGCCCAAACCAAATGCCCTCTTCATCTTCCAACTGCTGCAAAATTTCAGTCTGATGCTCAAAGTCTTGGGCGATATGCGTATGATCAACCTGTTCAATACGGCTTAAACGGTAGACCCTTAAAGTGTCTTGATCAACTGCAGCCAAATACCAATTGCCGTGATGATGGATTAAACGATATGGCAACACTTCTCTTAAGCTACCTTTATAGGCAAAGGCAACCGATTTCTTTTGCTGGATAGCTTGCGTCAAAACCTTAAAAGGTTCTGCGTATTGAGTGGTGTCTTCATAATGATAACCTTTGGCTGAAAACACCAAGTTTGCCCGATGATCCATTAACTCCCTTAAAAACAGGATGTCCAAAGAAGGATATAAATCACTGATGCCCGACAACTGAGCAAAGTTCTGAATATCCTGTAATTTAAAACGGCCTAAATAAGATGAATCTAAATAATAACGCTTGCTGCGCTGGTCTTGCAGCAGAGGCAAATATGCATTCAAACGGTCAAAATCACGCTCGATGGTTCGGGTACTGACCTGAAACTCTTCTGCCAACTCCTTGACACTTAATTGATGTCCTACATTTAATTTGGTTAAAATATTGGCAAGTCGATCTGCCAAACGCTCATGTGTTGAACTCACACATTTCATAACACCCTCTTTGTGCTTTTTTCTATAGCACTGTTTTTTATCACTATAACCGTATTAAAAATAATAAAGACTTTAATTTAAAATGAAAATTCAACTAAATATATAGATTAAAACGACCTCGTATTTTTAGCACCAATGAATAAAGACTGCCAATTTCTGTGAAAATTTAATATGAATTATCACGCTTATCAGCATCTAAACGTGCGTTATAACGCTCTAAATGTAGCATTGCACTATACACGCGATGTAAATCTCCTAAATTGATTTTCTTGCGAATAATGCTTTTGTGCAACCGTTTCAAAGCAGCAAAACTATGCTGAGTACTGTAAAAAG
This sequence comes from Acinetobacter sp. A2, assembly GCF_048537555.1. NCBI lineage: Bacteria > Pseudomonadati > Pseudomonadota > Gammaproteobacteria > Moraxellales > Moraxellaceae > Acinetobacter > Acinetobacter sp. A2. The sequence continues at coordinate 845,847 of NZ_CP183239.1, read as the reverse complement.
AAGGTAGAATTTTCATGATGTTGGCCCTCTGTTGTGCAATGTTAGGATGGTATGTTTTTAATCTTTATTTGTTTGGTTGGAATTAATATACATCGCATTTTCGACAGGTTGTGTCGGATGGTTCACCATTATTTTACTTTTTGGTAAATCTTAGAAAAATAGTATTAAATTTAGAAGAATCATAATGTAATTTTTATTGAAAAATCGTATCTAAATTTGTACGCATAAAAAAACTGACCCATGGTCAGTTTTTTTGAATGATGTACGAAAAGCCTTAAAGTACTTCTACAACAACCTTACCCACATGCTCACCTGTGTCCATTTCTGCATGGGCTTGCTGAATTTGATCAAACTTAAATGTTTTGTAGATCATTGGTAAGCATTCACCTTTTTCCAATAAAGGCCATACCGTCTCTTGTAAGCCTTTGGTGATTTCTGCTTTTTCTGCCGTGTTGCGCGCACGCATGGTTGAGCCTGTAATGGTCAAACGTTTCATCATAATTTGACCCAGCTTAACCTCTTTGGCTTTTGCACCACCTAAAAATGCGATACACACCAAGCGGCCATCACGACGTAATAAGTTTAAATTACGCTCTAAATACGGCGCACCGACAATATCTAAAATAATATCAACCCCAGCATTGTCTGTAGCAGCCTGAATTTCTTGCTCAAAGTCCTGAGTTTTATAGTTAATTGCTGTAGTGAGGTGTGAAATTGCCTGTACTTTTTCATCTGAACCCACTGTCGCAAAGGTTTTTAAACCGAGAGCATTACACAGCATTAATGCTGTTGTACCAATGCCACTGGTGCCACCATGAATAAGTGCTGTTTCGCCAGCTTTGGCTTTGCCCATTTGGAATACATTTGCCCACACAGTAAAAAATGTTTCAGGAATCGCTGCAGCCTGCACAAAACTCACGCCTGCAGGAATAGTCAAAGTTTGGCTTTCTGGTACTACACAATATTCTGCATAGCCGCCACCATTGGTTAAGCCACAAACACGATCACCCACTTTAAACTGGCTGACCTCTGCCCCTACAGCAACTACTTCACCTGCAACTTCCAAACCTGGAACAGGAGTTACTCCTTTCGGCATTGGGTACAACCCCTGACGCTGTAAAATATCTGGTCGATTCAAACCAAAAGCATGAACTTTCACTAAAACTTCATTGGCTTGCGCTGCTGGAATTGCCACGGTTTCATAGGCCAGTTTTTCTGGCCCACCTGGTTCTGTAATAATAATTTGCTGCATTGTGCTTGCGGTCATGACAAATCCCTGCTTGATTAATGGTTAAATGAATTCTGACTATTTGAACATAAAACAGTAATGCATTAAAACCCAAATCAATTTAGGTATAATTCAACTCACGTGGTGTTTTCACTCATGAATAAAGGGTATGCAATGTCAGAAATTGTAGAATATAACGAAAATAATTACCGTGAATTTGAATACGAAATGGGCTTGGCGGTGATTCGTTTTTATGCACCATGGTGTTCACCCTGTGTGCAGAATGCACCGTTTTTTACACAGCTTGCTCAGCAGTTTGATGCCTCAGTAAAATTCGGCAAAGTGAATATAGATTTATCTCCCATTCTGACCCTACGCTATCAAGTCTTTGGTTTGCCTACTACGCTTATATTTCAAGATGGTCATATTGTGGAGCGATTGTCTGGCAATATTTCCAATGCACAATTACAAAAAAAAATTCAAGCTTATCTATCTGCCTAAAAAAGTGATTAGCGACAACATCACTGTAGGATCATGCTTGAATTAAGATTGAACCACCACTTGATCACGCCCTGCATGTTTGGCCTGATACAAATGCACATCTGCAGTTTTCATTAAATCATCCACATGACTGTAGCTATACTCACGCGTCATCCATGCAACGCCTATACTTAAAGTCACGTATTGTTTGTGATCTTCTCTTGCGACATGCTCAAACTGTGCATCTCTTACCGCCTGCAACACGTTTTGCATCAACTGCCCAATCACATGCTGCGGAATATCATGCAGCAAAATGGCAAATTCCTCGCCACCATAACGGGCGACATAAGCGCTTTTAGGTAAGGTCGCATGTAACACCTTGACCAAATTTTGCAAAATTTGATCACCTTTTAAGTGCCCATAATGGTCATTGTATTTTTTAAAATAATCGACATCCAACATGGCAAACACCAAAATATGCCGTTTGCCCTGTAGCGTTTCTACATACAAACGCTGGATTTCTTCATTTAATGCACGGCGGTTATAAGCGCCTGTAAGTGCATCAATTTTAACCTGCATCTCTAGCTTTTCATTTAAGTTGCTTAATTGCTGGGTACGTTCCTGCACTTTAGAGTCCAAAGAACTGTTGAGATTAATCAACTTCTGGTTAAGTCGCTCAATATGTAAATTGTGATAGGCATAGTTACGTGCCTGCTGAAACATAATCAACAACGCATACACACTGGTGGAAATAAAAGATAAGTGTATGGAATCGACAAGATTCAATACCAATAAAAAGTCATGAATAAACGTGGCACACAGTATAATGACCGCCCAAAAGTTGATTGCAGAATAGCTCTCTCCCAAACGAATAGTTTGATAAAACCCATACGCAAAATTGGCCAAGACGACGATAAAGAAAAAGGCGCTATAAAACGCAAGTTGCTGAAAAATGCTAGGCTCAGCCCATACCGTCACACCAATATTAAAACTGAGCAGCAACATTGCCGCACTATAAATCCAGCGGTTTAAATAATGCGTGCTGAGTAAAAACATATAACTCAGAAAGAATAAAATCGCAAAAAAGCTAAATAAGTATTCGAGTCTTAGCCCCCATGACCAGCTTAAATTCAGGAAAGTGGTATAAGCATAAGGGGCAGAAAATAAGTTATGGAGTGCCAGAAAAACGATAAACAGACCAAGAATAAAGATATGTTTGTTCTTTCCTCCCTGTGCTTGGCTAAAGGCTGAGAACATTAAAGTAAACACACCGATACCAAGTACTGCGCCACAAATCATGGCAATACTCATCATCAAACGCTGAAATTGCTGGTTGATGACACGACTAACACCAATTTTCATTGGGTTTTTTAAGCCACCTTGTAAGCCCTGAAAACTGGAGGCTTGGATGGTTAACGTAAAATATTCACTTTCAGGCACAAAATAAGCAATTCGTGGTGCATTTTCTGTTTGGTGGGTGGCAGCATCTGCCCCCACCGTGCCAACCCGCACCAAACCATCACCATTTAAAAATACTCGATACGCGCCATATTGGTTAGGAATCCAAATTGCAATCCGTTTACCTAAAAATTCTTTAGGAATTTGAAAATGCCCAATGAAAGTGCCATAGGTATTGCTATTGCCCGTCAAATCTTCAAATGATGCTGGCAATTCCACCGTCTGTGCAGACAAGACTGCGCTAGGTTCTTGAAGGAGTTGTTGTGGATAGAACAGCCATTTACCTTCTAAAAAGCTGGGATGGTCTTCTGTGAACTGAATATGATTGAGTAGTTTTTGATGTAAATAGTAAGATTCAGGTGCGGATTCATACTGCGCCCAAACATGATGTGTTGTAAGCGTACTACATAGCAACAGCAAACATATAAACGCACAAGTGCGCCACATCTGAATTAAGGCCAAAAAATATAGATCCTAAATATACCTGTTTTTTAATCTAATCGGTCTTGAGCTAAATTTGAAGTAAAAAATAAGTCATTCATACAATACTTTACATGCATCAGATGAATGACTTATGACCAACGATGTTCAACCAAGATCAAATAAAATTATTGATCGCGTGTTTTCACATCGTAAAGTTCAATTTCAAAAATTAAATTCGAGTTAGCTGGAATAATATTGCCCATTTTGCGCTCACCATAAGCCAAATGTGCAGGTACGATTAACTTACGTTTACCGCCAACTTTCATGCCCATAATGCCTTGATCCCAGCCTTTGATGACACGACCTGTGCCAATCACCGTTTCAAAAAAATTTCCACGGTCAAGTGATGAGTCAAACTTGGTTCCGTCTTCCAACCAACCCGTATAATGTGTGGTAATTAAAGCACCTTTAACCGCTTCTTTACCTTCACCCACCACTAAATCAATAATTTCTAATTCTGCACTCATGCGGATCTCCAAATATAAATGGTCATGTAATTAACATAGACCACAAAGGATTAAATTTTAAAATCAAATGTCTGACTGATTTCCAACCAAATTACAGCAGACTATTGCAAAAGATTATTGCAACTGTGTCCACTCAATCTGAGCCTGCGCCTGATCACCTATCAACGTCCATTCACCATCCATTACATTCAGCTGTAATTGCATGGTGCGTTCGCACAGCGCTTGAATGGCTTCAGTGCTCGCTGCAGACAATTGCCAAACTTCTACATTATTTAAACTTTTGATTTTACTGTTGCGTTTGTACCACTCATCTACCGATGAGCCATAAGCAATAATAGCCACCTGCTTACAACGTGCACTGGCTTTTTTGACTTTGTCTTCGTCTGGGCAGCCTACTTCAATCCATTTTATCAATTGACCTGTTAAGTCTTTTTCCCACAAGGCAGGCTCATCGGTTTCAAACAAATCTTTGGTAAATTCCAAAACTTCGTCTGCATAACGGGCAAAAGCCAAAATGCGCACCATCAGGCGTTCAATGGTTTCAGAAGGATGCAATGCCATTGTTAGTTGATAGTCACCATATTGATGCACATCCATATTGGCAATGTTCAAATCTGCTTTATAAATTGTCGCTTTTAGCGCCATTGTGCTGTTCCCAAAACCAAGTCAAATTTGCCGCTAAGCATAATAGATTTTAGTTTTTTTTGCTGCATTGATTGCAGTTCAATCTGCACCTTAATCATTCATTTAATGTGTCATTTGCAAGCTGACAGGCCAATAATTCTGCTTCAAATGCCTGCCAGTCACGTGCTGTTTGATAAATAATTTCGATGCGGTTATCAATTCCCTCTTCGGTAGATTGATAGTTGAATTGCTCAGGATTGAAGTTAAAACTTTGCCAACCTTGATTGGTGTTAAAAATTCCTTTAATGCGTAACCAGTCTTGTTGCTCACACAGCAAATCTAACAGTGGATAAAAGTCGAATTGCCAACGTTTTGGAAATTTCCAGCCCGCCACCGAATAGCCCTGAGCACTTTCTACATAATGATATGGCAACTGTTTAATTTCTGCTTCAGATGTATTTGCAGCTGGGATCAGCGTTTTTTGTAATTTTAATAAGGGCTGAATTTTGCGTTGTGTGCCTACATACAGTTGATCAATTTCTGCCAAAGTAATATTGCCTTGTGCTGCTTTCAGCCACCTTTGAGCATAGGCTTGATACTCGTGTTGCAATTGCACCAGCGCCTGTTCGTCTACAGCCTGCATTTGATCTGCATGTGACACCACTATAATTTGCGCAGCTTTCAGTTGATCTGCATATAGGTTTTGCTGTGACCATGCATGATCGTGCAAACGTGATCCATCGACCACAGTCACCAAAGCACGCATAGATAAATGTGTATGCCAATGCGGTTCAGTTAGTTGTTCCAACAATTGTGCAGGATGGCCCAAGCCTGTTGGCTCTATAAATAAACGGTCAGGTTGGGTTTCAGACAATAAACGCGATAAAGCAATTTGCATAGGTAGTTGACTGCTACAACATAAACAACCACCCAGTAATTCTTTCACTTGATAGCCTTGCTGTTGCGGCAACAATTGCTGATCTACTCCAATTTGACCAAATTCATTCATCAGCACAGCCCAGACCTCATGTTCTGGCTTTTGACTGAGCAATTGTTTTAATAAGGTGGTTTTGCCTGCACCCAAAAATCCAGAAATAATATGGGTCGGAACTGCTTTTTGTGGTGCAATTAATTTCAAAACAAACTCACTGTATTAAAGTACAAACAACAGCAAGCATGCTAAGCAAGTTTAGTTTTAAGTTCAATCTGAATCTGAATACGTGAAAATTTGGGCTATAAAATAAGTTTATTGAAAGATTCTCTTACATTTAGCCAGCCTGAATTACGCAATAAATTGCACGAAATTTCCAGCTTTCCACTGATCGATGTAATGTTTTATTGCTGCACCAGCAATTTCCTTTGGGAAAAGACGCTTACTTTGACGAAATTTAGCTGCAATTTTAAAACAAAATTTACCAAATTCTTACCTGCTCATCATCATTGTGATGTTCAAGTAACCGCATCTGTTTTGCTTTGTTGCAAGCATTGATCCTACATTCTGCACTGCTTAGCATGAGTCCCTGTTCAGCATGTTCAAGTCAGGTGATGACTAATTTGAATATTTGAGAAGCAAGATTCGCTTCTGCTGAATATTTAGGTTTATAAATTTTAAATAAGGATGCCAAACTATGAAATTAACTCATATTCTATTCGCTTCTGCCTTCGCATTTGCTACAGCCAACAGCTTTGCTGCCAAGGCTGAGACCAGCAATACCGAACGAGAAAAAGTGATTGTTTCAACTCAGGAAGCTGTGGCTGAACATGCTTCAGAACAAACTGCTGCACAACCAGCTTCTGAAACTGCAACTGAGCAACCTGCTGCTGCAACGCCACAACCTTAAGTCCTTCACACAGTGACACAACGCTAAGTTGTAAATACCACAACCGTTGCGTTTGACTCCACTCTCTGGGCGAACACAGCGGTTGTCTTGTAACTCAAAGCCTAAATCCACCATAGAAAATAATGATGATTAACTCGGAAACAATCTCTTTAGATCGCAGCCAATCCTAATAGCGTAATCAACAGCACTATCCCTTTCTCCACACTACTCAACTGCATTATAAAATTACGCTTTTTTCTTCACCAATGTAGGTACCACCATCAATTTATAGAGCACTAAAGTCAACAAGGTGATCAGCGCACACAACATATAAGTCAGCGAGTAGCCATACCATGCAATGAGAACACCCATCAACACTGAACCAATTGCCATGCCTAAATCAAACAAAGTGAAAAAAGTAGAAATTGCATGCCCCATCCGCTGTTTAGACACAGACTGAATCGCTACGGTTTGTAAACATGGGAACACAGAACCATAACCAATACCAATGAACACAGCAGAGAGCCATAAGACCCATTGATTAGATAAAAAGCTGACGATGGCCAAGCCAATCGCAAAAAATAACAGTGAGGGATAAATCACAGAACTTGGCCCACGCCGATCATATAAGCGTCCAACCCACGGACGTACCGCAATCATCGACACTGCAAACACCACAAAAAACACACTGGTATAAGCCAGTAAGTTTTTGGATTCGCTATACGCCGTGATAAAACTCATGATGCTTGAATAAGCCAGTGCCGTGAGTAATGCCACTAAACTGACAGGAATAACTTTTGTTTCAATCAGGTCATGCCAACTTAAGCCTAAACTTTTGGATGTACTTCGATTCGCTTGCTCTATCGATGCAAGTGGTTGTTCTGTTGCTGTGCTATCTTTCACATCTAACAGCCAACAAAAGACAAAGCCTATGCACATAATGATGCATAAAATGCCGAATAACACCTGAAAGCTACTGAATTGCACTACAGTTAAAGCTAACAATGGCCCGAATACCACACCCAAATTGGTGGACATGACAAAGTAGCCCATGCCCTCACCTTTACGCTGTTCTGGAATAAAATCATTGGCCACAGGTACTGCAACCGTAGTCAAAATACTGAACCAAATACCATGTAAAAAGCGCACCAACAGCAAACTCCACATGCTGTCTATCCACAAATAGCTAAAAGCAAACAGTACAAAAAATAATTCTGAACCACGAAAAGAGAATTTCTTGCCCAGTCTTTCTACAATCAAACCTGAAAATGGTCGAATAGCGATGGAAGAAATTAAAAATAATGTCAGTGCCAAACCTGCTTCTTTTACCGTACCATCCAAATCTTTCATAATGTATATGGGTAAAATCGTCAGCAAAGCAAAATAATAAATAAATAAAAACAGGTTATTGCATACGCACAAAATAAAGGAACGATTCCATAATCGTTGTGAACCGTCTGCAATAGAAGATGAAGAAGACATAAAATTTTACTTTACGATTGTGCTGTAGGCATCAATGCAGGTTGAATCACCAACTGCACTAAATCGTGGATATACTGTGCATCAGGCATACGGTTGAAAAAAATAATTTGATAATGAATAGGCCCATATAACGTGTCGAGCATCATCTCAAAAGGATAATCCTCACGAATTTCACCACGCTGAATTGCGACTTGTATTAGCTTTCGTGTTTGCTCACGACGCGGCAATAAATAATCTTTAAAAAACTGCCCCGCAGTTTCACGCTGCTCTGCCATAACCACCAATAAAGCCCGCCCCACGCCATGATTTAAAGCCAGACTCAGTCTTGAAAGTTGCTGCATCAAATTGAATTGTAAGGACTGTTCAAAATCCAACTCAAACACTGACTCAGTTTGTTGTTTAAACGCCTCAAATACCAAATCAGACTTATGCTTCCACCAACGGTAAATTGTGGACTTCCCTACCCCTGCACGTGCAGCAATATCTTCAATGGTCAATTGACGATAGTCCTGCTCTGCAAGCGCAGCCACCACTGCATTTAAAATGCACTGTTTACGCTTGGAACTTTTTTCTGGTGTATGCTCTGTCATGTGCTATCCCAAATTTGTGGATGTGATTTGCTCCACAAAACGATACGATACGTTTCGTTTTAATATAATAAAGTAAGATTACAGTAGATACTAGTGCTAAGACGTTTCAATTGATGATCCATCTGGCTTTACAAGCGAAGTACCTGAGCAATCATTAATTTTTACGGAATAAAATGCAGGCATAAAAAAAACCTGCTTATTTTAAAAGCAGGTTCCGATCAGCGAGTCAACATCAACTTAGCTGTGTTCAGTTTTCTTGTAAATGCTGCAAGATGGATGATGATTTTCCTGCAAACGCGCCACTTTACGCTGTTCTGCAGCTTCAAAACGACAACGTTTCCAGTCATTATCTAACTTCAGTGCTGGAATTTGTTTTGGTTTACCGTGTTCATCTACAGCCACCATCGTGAAATAACAGCTGTTAGTATGGCGTACAGTACGTTTTTGAATGTTTTGTGCTTCTACACGAATCCCAATTTCCATTGAGGTACGGCCAACATGGTTGACACTGGCAAGGAAAGTCACCAATTCACCCACATGAATTGGCTCTTTAAAATTCACTTTATCTACCGAAAGGGTCACGACGTAACTACCCGAATAGCGACTCGCACATGCATATGCCACTTGGTCTAATAGTTTTAAAATTGTTCCACCATGTACATTCCCCGAGAAATTTGCCATATCGGGTGTCATTAGCACGGTCATGGTTAATTCTGACTGGTCATCTAACACTGGGGCAATTTGATCTAATGGTGACATCGCGTTCTCTAGACTCTTTTCAAGACAGTAAGATAAGAACCATTATTATATCGTGTTTAGAAAAGTTTGAATGTTCATTTCGGCAACAACTGCATCATTATTATTTATATTGTTTATGACAACATTTATTTAAAATTATAAGACTAAAGGCCAATGCTCCCAAGCTGTTATTTTTTAATCCATTTCTGTTTTTTAAAACACTTGTTCAAATTTGATATTCGGTTAATCTCATTGATTCAAGTGTTCAAAAAACCATCATATTTTTTATTTTTTATAGATAATTCAAGTGATTTACCACCCAATTTTAACGCTAGATGACAAAAAAAAGGCTTAAAAATTGACTTACAGATACACTAATTAGCAGCCAGACGCAGCATTTCCTGCGACACATTGCTATAAGTTAAAGTCTGATCTTGGCTTAATACAGCTTCAATAACATAAGTCCCATCTGGATTAATCATGGTAATGGTAAAAACAACTTCTGCCATGGTCGCCAGTTTTACCTGCTGCCCCACTTGAAAATACAACATAACGCTGCCCCCTTCAATTTTGTGCTGTGTTCTAAAGTATTTATCTTAAAGTGAATGAATTTTCTTTATTTTTTCTGACAAGCATCATCAAAACAAAAAAGTAATTTGCTACATAGCATAAATTGAAATATGCCAAATGAGAATTTATTTTTAATCTGTTTTAAATCTAAATATCCAAGTCATCTTAAAGAGATACTTTTTAAGTATTCTATTTTTTAATTATAGATATAAATGAATTACAATAATTAAAAGTGAATTTTTCCATGAATAATCATTTTTATTCGCTCGCACTCATACATAAGTTCAATTAGACTCACCCTTTAAATCATCTTATTTGAGTCATATAAAGTTTATAGGCAGTTTTATTCACTGCCCATAGAAAGCCTGTGTGTTACTGGCGTTATACTCGACAATCCGATGCCCATGACTAAAATGATGACGGTGATAAACCTGATCAATTTTATATAATTGTTGTGTAGTCGCATCTGCGCCTGCCTGCATGGTCGTTTCACGGCCTTTCACATCAAAAATATGCGCCTTTTCACGTAAATCAGGCTCAATCACGACATCCGCCTGCTTCAACTCTTCATTGGCCAAATGCTTTTGCATGATATTAATGTTCTGGTTAAACAGTCCCCAAACATTACTGGTTTCGGTATGGATTGGCTGAGCTAAAATATTCACGGCAATCACAATATCTGCACCTAATTCACGCGCGACTTTCACGGGTACAGGGCTAACTAAACCGCCATCTACATATTCATGTTCTGCAATTTTTGTAGGGACAAACATACTTGGAATAGACACGGAAGCGCGTACTGCCTGCCCCGTATTGCCATAATTAAAGACGACTTTTTTTCCTTCTTTCAATTCAGTCGCCACTACATACATAGGTATTTTAAATTGCTCTAAACGTAATTGATCGACTTGTGTATTGACATAGTTTTCAACTTTTTTACCATCAAAAAAGCCTTTTAAATCGAAAGTGACATCGCGCACATCATTGGCTTTCATGTTTAAGGCAATGTCACGTAATTGCTGCGCATTTTTTCCACTGGCATAAATTGAACCAACAATGCTGCCCGCACTACTGCCCACAATAAAATCAGGCTGAATACCGTATTGCTCTAATACTTCAATTACTCCAATGTGTGCATAGCCACGTGCACCACCGCTGCCTAATACCAAAGCCACCACAGGTTGCTTGTTTTTTTGCTTAAGTTGCTGAAAGTCAATTTGATTCAGGCGTGACTCAGCTTCAGCCACAGCAGGCTGCGTAGCCACAAGATTTTGTGTCAAATTTTGTGGCTGTTGTGGGACAGTTTGACAACCCAACATCCATAATGCAGTTAGCGATACACACCAAATTTTCATATAGACCTTCTTGAATCCATAGCTTTCAGTCGATACTTGTTTGCAATTTAAAAATAGCAGGCTCATGCTTCCATTACATTTGAAACATAGTGACTATTTCAGTATGCACAGGCCATGGGCACTTCAGCAAATCACTCATATAAGTGCACATAGTCTATCTATTATTTTAACTGATCCTTGTAGTAATTCGTTAAACTGTCACGTCTAGCCACTACATTGGCGCACAAGTTGAATCTGTCTACACATATATGCACACGCTCACTTCTTCTTCGCTATTTTGGGTCTTTCTACAATTGGGCTGCTTGTCTTTTGGGGGGCCTGCAGCACACTTGGTATTTTTCCATCAACGCTTTGTGCAACAGCTCAAATGGTTAGATGAAGCACAATATGCCCAAGTTGTGGCACTGGCTCAACTTTTACCAGGCCCAACCAGTAGTCAGGTGGGTTTAGCGATTGGTTATTTACAAAAAGGCTATTGGGGGGCAGTACTTGCATGGCTTGGTTTTACTTTACCTTCTGCTGTGTTCATGGCTTTAGTTGCAGTACTCGGACATCAATATTTAGAAGTGCTTTCTTCAGATAGTTTCCACACGATTCAACTGATTGTTTTAGCCGTCGTGGCTTGGGCATTTTGGCAAATGTTAGGCAGTTTTTGTAAAACTATTTGGCAATACGCCTTAATGCTGGCTGCAGCTGTTTTTATTTATTTTGTGCCTTTTAGTTTGAATCAAGTCTTGGTGATTTTGCTTGCAGCAGTATTGGGTATATGGATGGCAAAACAGACGCCAACAAATGTTCAAAATACAGATACAACTCAAACGAGCTTTACTGCAAGCCACATTGTACAGCATCGTAAATACGCCATATTTTGGGGTGGGCTGTTTGTTGCACCGTTTATCATATTAACAGGACTCAACTGGTTCACGCCAAATTTGCTTTATGCCGCCAACTTAAGTTTCTATCAAGCAGCCTCTTTGGTGTTTGGTGGTGGCCACGTTATTTTACCCTTGTTACATCAAGATTTTGTCAGTACTGGTTTAGTAAGCGCAGAACAATTTGATTTGGGTTATGCCATGGCACAATTAGTTCCAGGCCCATTATTTAGTTTTGCTACTTATTTGGGCAGTTTAGTTCCCATGACGGACATGATGTGGCTCAATGCTGTTTTAGCGACTTTGGCCATTTTCCTGCCTTCTTTCTTTTTGGTTTTTGCTACCTTGCCGTATTGGTCTTGGTTAATGCAGCAAGTTTATATTCGTCATGCCGTTACAGGTATTAATGCCGCGGTGGTTGGGCTATTGCTCTACATGGTGGTGGAAATGGCACAACGCTATGTACTGAGTCTCTATGACCTTATTTTTATTGCCCTCGTGATTGTGCTGTTAAAGTCAAAATTACCCGTTTGGCTGAGTCTGATTGGAAGCTTCCTGCTCTATACTGTGTTATTAAGTTTTATTGCTTAGGCTATTTTTAAGACTCACTTGCATCAGGGCCTACCACATAGCGTTCGAGTATAGAGGCTCACTCACCATTCAACATCCCACATAAAAAATGCCAGCTCATGTGAACTGGCATTTTATTTTGCAATCTATCTACATCTGAACAGCTTAACCTGCAAAGAATTTCAAAATAGACTGAATCACCGCGACGTTAATCAAGTCGACAAAGAAAGCGCCACATAACGGCACAATCAAAAATGCTTTATAAGATGGGCCATACATATTGGTGATGGCTTGCATGTTAGCAACTGCTGTTGGTGTTGCTCCCATCCCAAAACCACAGTGTCCTGCTGCCAACACGGCTGCATCGTAGTTTTTCCCCATAAGACGGAAGGTCACAAAAGCTGCATATAACGCCATTGTGAGTGCTTGCGCACCTAAAATCACCATCAACGGACCTGCCAAATCGGCCAATTGCCATAGTTTGAGTGACAACAACGCCATCGCCAAATATAACGATAAAGATGCATTCCCAAACACATCAATCGCACGGTCAAAAATATTAACTTTAAAAATACTTTCTAAGACATTACGCAGAACCACACCGCCCGCCAATGCCCAAACGAAAGTTGGTAATTCAAACATCGTGCCTTTGGCAGCGCCTGTCATAAATTCGGCAAATGCCAAACACGCTGCAAATAAACCCAAAGTAGTAATTGCATTATCTGCTGTAATTAAACGCACCTGATGCGGATATTCAAATGGAATAAACTCATTAGAGTCTTGATCTGCAGGCGTATTATCGCGTTTTTCAATTTGTTCGTCGGTACGTGGTACAGCCAATTGATGACGATTGATTAAGGTTTTGGCTAAAGGGCCACCAATCAAACCACCAATGATCAAACCAAAGGTTGCACTGGCCATACCTAATGCCAACGCCCCTTGAATACCATACTGGGTTTCAAAAATTTCGCCCCACGCACCCGCAGTACCATGACCACCCGTTAAGGTAACTGAACCTGCAATTAAGCCAATCAACGGATCAATGCCCAATAACGTTGCAAGGCTAATACCCACGAAGTTTTGCAGCACAATAAATGTGGAAATTGCAATCAAGAAAATAATTAAACCGATTCCGCCCTGACGCAATTTTGTGAAGTTCGCGCTTAAACCAATCGAGGCGAAGAAAATAAGCATAAAGCTAGTTTGCAATGCGCTACTGGTGGTAATGCTATAACCCCAAAATTGATTCACCAACAATGAAACAATAGCGGCAACCAAACCACCTGCAACAGGTTCAGGAATATTATAGCGTTTTAAAAAATCAATTTTATTGACTAAAAGTCGCCCTAAGAGCAGGACGATGACCGCAGCAATCAGCGTATAAAACGCATTAAAAGTAAATTCCATGGCAATATCCATATAGTGATTGCAGATTATTTTTAATATGATGAAGAGCTGTCAATGCAAACCAAAGCATTTGCATCATTATGACTCTAAATCAACTAAAAAATGCCGCAATACAAAGTATGTAAGCAATATCGTATTTGACCGAAGTTTAAGAGGTATGCATTTCGCTCAGCCAACCCATCCTTTGGTTTCACTCAAGCGTTATCATCTGCGTTTGCCTAGAACAGAAGAAAAGAAAGACAAAAGACAGCATTTTCACTTTCGGGGTGACTTCGAGTGCAAACAACTGAATCGGCTTAACACTGAGAGGTAATCTCATATAAGCTCCCAAATATCTGAGGTAGATAAATACCTTCCGATAAAGATATTCAACCACTTGACAAAAAACAGCAAGATTAAAGGTCGATCATTATGCATTTTTTTTGACAAAAAGCTGCTATTTTCTGCGGTTTTTTCTAAAAATTTTAATGATTGTGTTCAGCTATAAGAGAAAGTTACAACATTCCTTTAAACTGGATAAAATTTAAGTTATTGAGTGAATAACATAAATTTTCAACAAAAAAAACAGAGCTTAAAATTAAGCTCTGTTTTGGATTGTGCTTAAAAGGAGTGACTTAGAAGCTATAACGCGCCATAAAACCTACTCGGTCGTCACTGAATTTATCGCCAGCAAATGTTTCACGCTCACCGTTGATATACTCAATACCTAAATCGACTGGTTTTACAGGTGAATAGATAAAGTTAATCCACGCTTGTTGTACTTTCTCATTAGCACCAGAATTATTTGCTGCACGCGCATAGTCTGTACCATCATCGGCAAATAAAGCACCGTAGGCTAAAGTTGAACGTAGTTGTGGAGAGAACTTATAGGTTGCACCCACTTGTACACCAATCGTTTCATTTTGCTCAATTTCACCATTAACTGTATTTACGTAAAATGCAGAGTTACTACCATATAAGTAGTTGCTGTTACCTTTTACATAAGATACGTCTGCAGATACTTTTAAAGGTTCCGCAACTTGATAATTCGTACCTAGAGCTGCACCCCAACCAGTTTTATCATCATTTACTGCTTCTGATTTGTAATGTTCAACCAATGCACGTGCAGAAGCTGTTCCTTTACCTTCTGCAAAGCCTTGAACTACTTTAGCAGTCAATACAGGAGCTCGGTAAGTTACGTCAGAGCTAACATTTTTCTTCTCTTTAGTATCATATATTTGTGAAGAACTATTCCCTTCTTCAGCAGAAACAAATAATTCAGTTGCAGGTGCTAATTTGTAGTTGTAACGAACTTGCGGTATACGTGTTGTACCACCACCAATATTTGTCGCAAAGTCAATCATTTCTGGTGCATGATTTGACAAGAAGTTCGATGTGGTTTGACCGAATAACCAGTTGTTTAAAGTCAAATAAGCGTGGCGAATACGTAAGTTTTCTGACTTAGAATTGTCCGAACTTGCAAAATCAACTTCAACTTTACCGCCCACTTTGTTATCACCAACAGGTGTATTAAAGTCTAAACCTAAGCGGGTGACTTTTGCGGTAGCACGTAATTTGTCACTTGCTTCTTCTTTACTTGTATGTGCTGAGTTAAAGTCATTATCCGCACCTTTAATAATATAGTTTGCATCACCACGGATCGAACCATAAATAGAAATATCTGCACCAGATTTAGACTTTAAACTGCTTAATGCACTTGCAGGTGCAGCAGGTTTCGCCTGTTGTACTTGGGCAATTTGAGTTTGCTGCTGTTGTTGTACTTGCTGTTGTTGCTGAATTAACGATTTCAACGCTTCAACTTCTTGACGAAGTTCTTGAATTTGTTGTTGCTCAGTTTTTGCTGCGTGAGCAGTACCCACCATTAATGTTGTAACGGCAATCGCCAAACCTTTGATCATAAACTGACCGTTGAATAATTGACTCATTCATTTCTCCAAAATAAAACAACGCTGCATCCGTGCATGATGATTTTTTGAGTCATCTATCGATTTCACATCGAATTATAAAAATGGCTTAAAAATCACCACACTTTTGCCCCAATAGACAAAGACACATCAATATTAAAAATATTACAATTTGTGTCATATATTACAGCCATCAATCTATCAAGTTATTGTCTTTATTAAAATCAGTTTTCCCGCACAAATATAAATAAACGATCAAAATTTCAGATCAAAAAACAAAATAAATATATTTTTCAATTGGTTGAATAGGTTGATTATTCAACTATTTGATCATTCATTAGACTATTGTATATATTTAGGTGTAGTTAAAAGTGTAATATTCCAGCTTAAAAATCAGCGTTACAGAACAAAAAATATAATTTTTTGTTCAATTCTTAATCTAGGTCGGGCTTAATTTTAAACGTGGCTAACAGACCTGCTCCTATAAACAGCAGCATCAGCAGCGCCATATTCAGCAAGGCACTCCACAACATAAAATTCAGTAATACACCACCGATCAGACCACAAAAGAATTGCACACTGCCCATTACCGCACTGGCTGTTCCTGCTCGTGCACCTTGACCCGCCATAGCCAGTGCCATCGCATTCGGGCCTGTAAAACCAATACCCGATACTGCTAAAAATAGCCCAAGCATAACCCATGTTAAATTGGCTTGTGGCAAACACCCCGTAATCACCAATAATAATGCGCCTGTTACTTGAATAGTGCTGCCCAGTTTTAAGCGTTGTAAAACGCCCAATTTCCCACTGATTTTTTTATTGATGGTCGAAAACAGCATAATGCCAACGGCATTTGCACCAAATAGGTAGGCAAATGCCGTTTCGCTCAGTCCGTATTGATCCATCATGACTGCACTCGAACCGCTGATATAACAAAATAAAGCTCCACCGGTTAAGCAGCCTGCCAACATCGGCATGCGGAAATTTGAATCTTTTAGAATAGAACCATACAAAGTCAGCACCTGCTGAAAATTCAGGTTTAAACGCTGTTGCTTAGCTAAAGTTTCCTGAAAAAAGAAATGCACGCATATCAAACAAATCATGCCCACACAGGCCAGCACCGCAAAAATGGCTTGCCAATTCATCCATTGCAAAACCCACGCCCCTAAAGTTGGCGCAATAATCGGGGCAATGGTCATCACAATCATCATGCTTGAAAAAGCCTGTGCTGAAGTTTGTAAATCCAAACGATCACGAATTGCAGCACGGGCGATCACCACGCCTACACAACCGCCAAGTGCCTGTAAAATACGTGCCGCAATTAAATTCCATTCATTTTGAGCAAAAACGCACAATACACTGGCAACAGAAAACAACGCCAAGCCAAAATACAATGGGGGTTTACGTCCTATACGGTCACTGAGTGGGCCATAAATTAATTGCCCCAATGCCAAACCTAAAAAATAGGCAGGCAAACTATTGGCTACCATTTGGGTAGGTACACCAAACGCATTTGCCATGACAGGCAAAGCGGGCAAATACATATCAATCGATAATGGCCCAAGCGAGGTCAATAACGCCAGCAACAAGATCCACGCTGTTGAATATTGCTGTGAAGATGGTTGTGGCGTACCGTTAGAACTTGGTATCGTTTTTGCTATGGTCATATTTTATGATGAAATGGCATACTTGCAGACAAGCTTACACGCTCCATAGTATGATTTGTTGGCATCAAAGATGAATTTTCACATAATTTACCTGACTCCCATAAAACCTCAGTCTAAACAGAGCATTTGCTTAAAGGAATACAGTTGAAATCTTGGCTGACACGGCTGAAACAAGCGACTTATAACACCACGTTTATGTATAACATCCGCATGCTCATTGCATTTGCGGGAACGGCATTTGTCCCCTATTTTATGGGCATGCAACTGGCCACAATTCCACTCACACTAGGTGTTGTGGCAGCAGGCTTAAGTGATATTGATGACCGCTTTTCAGTGCGGATTGTCAATCAGCTATATACCTATATCGGCTTTTTTATTACCGCCACCTCTATTCAGTTTTTATTTCCACATCCGGTTTTATTTGCCACAGGTTTAATTCTTTCCTGCATTGTTTTAATTCTGCTGGGTTCACTCGGTCGACGCTACGCCACTATTTCTTATGGCTGTTTAGTGGTGTCGGTCTATTCCATGCTTGGGGTAGATTTATTTGAAGAATGGTATATGCAACCACTGCTCTTGGTTGCAGGTGCTATTTGGTATGGTTTAATTTCAACCATTAGCTTTTTACTGTTCCCTGTGCGTGCAGTACAAGACAAACTGTCGCATAGCTATGCATCTTTAGGCGACTTTTTATTTGCCAAATCCAATTTATTTGATGTCGATATGACAGCAGCGAGTTATCAGCAAAGCATCATCGACCTATCGCTCGAAAATGGTAAATTAATTGGAATTTTTAACGATCTAAAAACCGCATTGCTAACCCGCTTAAAGGGAGACCGCGGGCAAAAAGACACCCGTCGCAGTTTGCAATATTATTTTGTTGCACAGGATATTCACGAACGTGCCGACTCTGCGCATATTGACTATCAAAAACTGGCTAAAATCTTTCAGCACAGCGACATTCTGTTCCGTTTTCAGCGCATTTTGTCTATTCAAGGCAAAGCCTGTAAAGACTTAAGCGAAAGTATTTTGCATCGTCAGCCATATCTGCATAACAAACGCTTTAAACATGCTTTTGAAAACCTAAAACAGTCTTTGGAAAAACTGCGTAGCGAACAGCAATACGATCAAGTCTGGATCAATGCTCTGTTTGCCTTATATCAGAACCTAAAATCAATTGATGCACAGTTACGTAACCTTGAAACCGAACGTAATATCAAACTGGATAAAGCCAAATATATCGAACAGCAACTCAAAGATGATGATTTGAAAAACTGGGATGATATTGTCATCCGAATCAAACAGCATTTAACGCCCGAATCGGTGCTGTTTCGTCATGCTATTCGTTTATCCATTGTCTTATTAATTGGCTATGTATTTGTGCAAGTGACCAATATTGAATATGGCTATTGGATTTTACTGACTGCTCTATTCGTGATGCAGCCAAACTTTAACACCACTAAACGGCGTTTACGTTTGCGTATTATTGGAACATTGGCAGGCATTGTGGTCGGCTATGCGATTTTATATTTTGTGCCTTCTGTAGAAGGTCAATTATTGATTCTGATCATTAGCGGCATGCTGTTCTTTGAACTACGCAGTAAACAATATGCACAAGCCACAGCCTTTATGACCATTTTGGCACTCATGAATTTTAACTTGGAAGGTTTGGGTTATGCTGCCGCCATTCCACGTATGCTAGATACTTTAATTGGCTGTGCATTGGCATGGTTTGGCGTGAGCTTTATTTTCCCTGACTGGAAATTCCGCCGCCTGCCCCGTACCATTCGTCGCTCACTGACAGCTCAATGTGACTATTTGGCAGAAGTCATTGAACAATACAAACATGGACGTAACAACGGGTTAAATTATCGTGTGGTGCGTCGTGCAGCGCACAACACCGATGCCGAAGTTGCATCACTTATTTCCACCTTAGCCACCGAGCCTGACTTTGACCCCACACAAAAAGCGCAAGCCTTTGAGTTTTTGTGTCTGAATCATACCTTTATCAGCTATATTGCTGCCCTAGGGGCACATCGTGACAAAGTTGAAGATCCGGAAGTCCTGCAATTGCTCGACCAAACACTTGATAATATTCGGGGTGCATTACTCAACGATGAAATGCCAGATTTAAGTGCGCATAACATGATACAAACTATTCGGCAGCGTTTAAGCCAAAACAAGGAAGAAGATCAAAAATCCTTGATTATTTTGCAGCAATTATCCTTGATGATGAGTATTTTGCAGCAAATGAGCCGCTTAAAACAAAGTTTGAGCCATGAACACGATCAGGACGCAACAGAGCTAGCCTCTTTGTAAAGCTTGTTGCAAGTAGAGTGTGCGACATAACTTTTGCCGCATAAATGATTATTCACCGACCTTAGCATGATTTTGCGACAATATACTCACTGAATTGCTGTAATTAATGCTAAACTTTTTGCAGTTTTAAATTTGTTAGTTTCACTATGACCGCGAAAAATTTATACGCCTATACCTTACAGCCTGTGACCTATGAAGTTTCTGAAGAAGAACAGCGTCATGCGCAATTGGTCATTTGGCGCAGCACCAATAAAATTGGCATGAAAGCATGGATCATTATGGGTGTCATTGTTGCCCTTTCTGTTTTAGGCATTCTGCTGTTAAAAAATTATTCTACTATTTTCTGTTGGGTAGCCATTGTCTGTGTGGTGCTTTACTTGTTAGTACGCAAATACGGCTTGGAATGGTACGTCAAACGTAAAATGAATGAATTTCCTGTACAAGAAATTAAAGGCATTCGTTTAGGCGTACAACCGCATGGCATCGTCATGCGTCAGCAAATGGGTGCTCAAGAAGGTGTAGGTGCGATTGGCTGGAAAGATGTGTACGAATGGTACAACACCCCTGAATTTATTTTAATGAACTTTAAAGTAAAAGGTCAGCAAGGTGCTTATATTTTACCAAAGCGTATGGATAGCCGAAACTTCTCCTTTAATACCATTCGTAAGCACTTAACTGAATCTGCTGGCGAAGCAAAGCAAATCTAAATATCCCCTACTCAACAGCAAACCTCTGTCCCTCGTGATGGAGGTTTTTTTTGATTAAAATTAAAACAATAAACGATAATGAGAATAAATATTATTTGCAATACGTATTACACCTGTATTATTCTTCATCACAATTCATTCTCAACGCCCACGCCTTATGTTGAAAAAAACATTCTTCCAAATTCACTGGTTCCTTGGTATTACCGCTGGGCTTATTTTGTCACTCATGGGCGTGACAGGTGCAATTTATTCTTATGAACAAGAAATTCTAAAATGGATGAATCCTGAAAGTTATCAGGTACAAGTTGAGCAAACAACCAAATTGACACCTGCTGAAATCTATACGCATTTTCAGCAAGTACAACCCGATTATAAAATCAATAGCATTAGCATTGCCAAAGACCCTGCGGCCTCCTCAAGCATTAATATTGCTAAAGAAGGTTCAAAACGCGGGCAAAATATTCTCATCAATCCCTATTCGGCAGAAGAACTTCCAAAAGTTAAAGGACGCGAATTTTTTCAGTTTATTCAGCAATTACACCGCAATTTAACCGTTGGGCCAGTCGGTAAACAAATCACAGGCGCATGTACGCTTATTCTGATTTTCTTTGTGTTAAGTGGCATTTATTTACGCTGGCCAAAACGTCATTCATTCAAACAATGGTTCGCAATTAAACCCCAACTTAAAGGGCGCAATTTTATTTGGGACTTACATGCTGTTGTAGGCACATGGGTCATCATTTTTTATCTGATTTTAGCCTGTACCGGACTGTTTTGGTCTTATGATTGGTGGCGTGGTGGCATGTACAAAGTACTTGGAGTGGAACGACCACAGCCTCAGCAACAAGCTCAGCCTCGCGCGAATGCCACTAATCCAACTCAGCTTAATGCAGCATCGAGCGCTCCTTCTGCAGAGCAGAAACCATCAGAAAACAAAAAAACGAAAAATAATATAGATGCTGCTCAAATCCAACTTGCCTTAAATCAGGCGTGGCATCACTTCCCGCAACAATTAGGACGTGATTATTCCAACATTACCTTCAATGTGCCCAAACAAGCCAATGCGGAAATTGACATCAATTTTGTGGATGCCATTCCTCAGCATGAACGTGCACGCAACACGGCTACCTTTAATTATCAAAATACCGAGATCACTGCATTACAGCTCTATGCAGACAAGAAACTCAATGAAAAAATCATGAGCAGCATGTTGCCTGTGCATCGTGGTAGTTTCTTTGGCCCGATTTATCAGTTTATGGTCATGCTGGCTTCATTAATGATGCCATTATTCTTCATTACAGGCTGGATGCTATATCTGAAACGTCGTAAACAAAAACGCTTAACTGTAGCAGCACGTCAATCGCAGCAGCAATTCAGCATTGACCCAAATGCTGAGCAATGGTTAATTGTTTATGCCACGCAAACAGGTGTAGCGGAGCAACTGGCATGGCGCACAGCAACAAGTTTGCAAGAAGCGCATCAACCTGTCACTGTCAAAGCTATTCAAGAATTGCTGCCATCTGACCTCAAAGACAATACCCAAATTTTGTTTGTTGCCAGCACCTACGGCACAGGAGATGCTCCCGATTTAGCCTCTAACTTTGTGAAAAAAATCATGTCACAAAGCTTAGACCTCGCTCATTTACGTTATGCCGTTTTAGCTCTAGGCTCTAAAGAATATCCTGACAGTTATTGCGATTTTGGACATCGTCTTGCTGCATGGCTGCAACGCAATCAGGCTCACGCTTTGTTTGACACTATTGAAGTAGACAATGCCAATCCTGCCGATGTACAACGCTGGAATCAAGCGTTAGCACAGGTGACACAGCTTGAATTGCAAAGTATGCAAATTGATAAAACCTTTGATACATGGCGTTTGCAACAACGTGATTTACTCAATCCAGATAGTTTAGGTGCACCTGCATTTAATATTGAACTTGTACCGCAGCACGAAGCGCATTGGGCTGCAGGTGATATTGCCGAAATTCAACCCGGCAATAGCACGGCACGTATTCAATCCTTTTTAGCGCAACATCAACTAGATGCACAAACACTTGTGCCGAAACAGCAGCAAACGCTGCAACAATGGCTTTGGGATAAAGACTTAACTGTTCACATTCAGCCGTTTCAAAGCCTTGAAGATTTATTGGTACAACTGCCTGTACTACCAAGCCGTGAATATTCAATTGCCAGCATCCCAACTCAACAAGTTTTGCGCTTGGTGGTACGCCAACAAGCTGATGCGCAAGGAAAACTTGGCTTAGGCTCGGGGTGGCTGACTCAACATGCAGAATTGGGACAAAACATTGCCCTTCGCATTCGTAATAATCCTAGCTTTCATTTAATTGCAGATAATCGCCCGATTATTTGTATTGGTAACGGCACTGGACTCGCTGGTTTAATGAGCCTATTACACGCCCGCACGCGTCTTAATTACAGCCAAAACTGGTTAATTTTTGGTGAGCGCCAACAAGCACATGATTTCTTCTATCAACGTACCATTGAAGCTTGGGTTAATACAGGCATGTTGCAACGACTTGATTTAGCCTTCTCGCGTGATCAAGATGAAAAAATTTATGTACATCACAAATTACGTGAACACGCTGCTGAACTAAAACAGTGGATTGCAAACGGTGCTGTAATTTATGTATGTGGCAGTATTCAGGGCATGGCCAGTGATGTCGATCACGCCTTACAAGATATTTTAGGCGATGATCAACTCGAGCAATTACGTGAGCAAGGCCGCTATCGTCGCGATGTATATTAATTCGGTATGATAACTTTGATGTCATTCCACTGAGATCAAAAATACTCAGCCAAACATGATTTGGCTGAGTGACCAATTGGAATAAGATTTAGATATACTGATTTGCACCAGAATATTGAATTGAAGCTTATGCCACCTGCTCTATCAAGCCAACCCCACACTCAACTGAATTGGTTTAAACGTGTGCTGAGTAGCATGGTTGCGCTGATTTTAGTATTCGATGGTCTGTATTTAATCAGTTTAAAGAAAATTCATTTTGGCACAGTACTGCCCGTGGTCATTGGTATAATTTTATTGGGTTATGCCTTATTTTACAGTTGGATTCAACGCAAGCTCACACAGCACTCAAAACTAAAAATATACTGGAGATTAGTGTGGAGCCTATTCTGGCTGTGGTGCATCAGTTTATTCTATTTTTTTGCTTATATTCATTTGGGCACACAGTCTCAAACATCCACTCAACCCAATGCCAAAGTGGTTATTGTATTGGGTAGCGGGATTGAAAACGGACTTCCCTCACCAACATTAGCCAAACGGCTAGACACTGCAGCAACTTACGCACTACAACATCCACAAAGTTATTTGATTGTGAGTGGAGGGCCTGCCTTTGCAGAACAACTGACCGAAGCGCAGGTCATGTCAAATTATTTGCAACAGCATTATGCCATTGCCGCATCCAGAATTATTTTAGAAACGAAAAGTACCAGTACAGCGCTGAATTTACAGAATAGCCAACCACTACTCCACCGCTTAGGTACAGATAAAACTCAACCGATTATAGTAGTCACCAGTGATTTTCATACCCTACGTGCAGCTGCAATTGCCAAACGGCAGGGGTATACGCAATTCAGCATGCTCAGTGCACCTACACCACTCTATACGCGCTATAACGCATGGTTACGCGAGTATTTTGCATATATCAGTGGTTGGTTGCTCAATGAGTATTAAAATTCAAGCAATACAGCTTGCTTAATTGATACGAATCGAACGTGGCAATGGAATTTGCATATCTTTAAAAAATTCAGGTTTTTGCATATAAACCTGATACAAATAATTTTTCAAATCCAATAATAATTTTTCAGGGGCAACCAATACATTCTGCCCTTCTGGACTTAAATTCATAGAAATATTGGTGCTTTCTTGACGTAAAAAAGGAATCACTTTTTCAATAAAGTCTTTCAGTGAAATTTCTTGTACTTGGTAGTTTGCCCAATTGTCTTTTATCAGCAATTTGGCCAGACTTTTATTTTGCCAAATTGCAAAAGCACGCTGGCCTGTAGGTGTTGCACACAATGCCCAGCCATCTTCATATAAAGCAAACACATGCCCCTGAGACACCATCGTCTCAATAAATTGCTTATAAATATCTTGCGCGTTATAAGTTTGCGTTACTTGCTTAGACGCCGCTTTACGTTGATAAGGATTTCGCATAAGTCACGGATATTAATATTATTATAGATAAAAAATTCTAGGCGAATTTATAGCAATACGCAAGAAATATAAGATAAAGAAGGAGAAGAAGATATGGTGGGCGCTGACGGGATCGAACCGCCGACATTCTGCTTGTAAGGCAGACGCTCTACCAACTGAGCTAAGCGCCCTGAGAGATAAAAATAACGCTGTTATTTTTACGACGCAAGACCAACAAAGTGAATAGTCTTGGTATTTGATCTCACTTTTCACTTCAGGGCGTGAAAAATGGCGCAGCGGACGGGGCTCGAACCCGCGACCCCCGGCGTGACAGGCCGGTATTCTAACCAACTGAACTACCGCTGCAACGGTAATTGCGTTAAGCAATTAAGGTCTTTAAGTATTTATGTCAGAACATATTTACTTGAATATGGTGGGCGCTGACGGGATCGAACCGCCGACATTCTGCTTGTAAGGCAGACGCTCTACCAACTGAGCTAAGCGCCCTGATAAGATCAGAACAGTATTCTGTGCTGATTTTGCAAAACTGTCAAATTTTGCATGATGCTAGTTTAAGTCTATCAGGCAACTTAAACCTATTCTTTAGAATGGCGCAGCGGACGGGGCTCGAACCCGCGACCCCCGGCGTGACAGGCCGGTATTCTAACCAACTGAACTACCGCTGCATCGCAAAAGAATCTGGTGGGCGCTGACGGGATCGAACCGCCGACATTCTGCTTGTAAGGCAGACGCTCTACCAACTGAGCTAAGCGCCCTCAAAAGCAATTTATGTAAATGGCGCAGCGGACGGGGCTCGAACCCGCGACCCCCGGCGTGACAGGCCGGTATTCTAACCAACTGAACTACCGCTGCACTTACACAAAGTCACTATTGTGGTACAAACAATGGTTAAGAATCTTAAGTGGCGCAGCGGACGGGGCTCGAACCCGCGACCCCCGGCGTGACAGGCCGGTATTCTAACCAACTGAACTACCGCTGCACGTAAGAATCTATAACGAAAAGGCTTGGTGGGCGCTGACGGGATCGAACCGCCGACATTCTGCTTGTAAGGCAGACGCTCTACCAACTGAGCTAAGCGCCCTTAACGTCTTCATCGTTTGTGAGGTGCATTATAGAGAATCTTTACCGACTGTCAAACGCTTTTCGGCTTGTTTTCAGTTTTTTGTGACTGAGTGATTAAAAAATAGGTGATCCGCTATAAAAACAAACAAATTCTGTAAGTTATTTTAGTTTTCAAGCAAAATTAATGGGCTTTTCAACTTGTTAGCACTTGCTTAGCCTACACATTGATTTACGCATTTGGCTAGAGTTTTATAGTTCACTATAACTACCCTTTTCATGCAAAACTTGCAGATCAACCATTCAAATCAAGTTTCTGTTCAGAAATATAAACCAATGCTTTTTCAGGAATTAAGTCAAATAATTCCAAAATATCTTGATTACGCATACGAATACAGCCATGTGAAGCAGGAATGCCCATCGGCTCTGTATCTGGCGTGCCATGTAAATAGATATAACGTTGAAAAGTATCGCAGCCCTCGCCCTGATTAAATCCTTGCTCTAAACCGCTAAGCCATAAAATACGGGTTAAAATCCAGTCTCGCTCAGGAAATTGCTCTGCTAAATCTAAATTGTAAATTTCACCTGTTGGCTGACGGGCAATAAAAACTGCATTTTCTGGTTCATTTTCCCCAAACTTCAAGGCGACTTCGTGCCATCCTCGTGGGGTCTTACCACTATTTTCAGCTTCACCGATGCCATTAACACCGCTGGAAATAACATAAAATTTACGATGCTTAGGCAAATATAAAGTTTGCTCTGCCAAATCAATCAAAATATCAGCTTGGGCGTATGAATATGACATTGCTTCATCCTATTATTATTCTTTAAATGGTGGCTCAGGTTCAGGACGCAACCACAACCAAACGCCAACTACAAACATGGTGGTATTGGTAAAAATTTTGACTGCAACCGGTGCTGTGGTAAACAACATAATGATCGCACTAATACTCATCATAGTAGTTGCAAACCATTTGGCTTTACGTGGCACTGTCCCATTAGCGCGCCAGTCTCTTAAGGTACTGCCATATTTAGGATGATTCAGTAACCAGTCATCCATCTGTGGCCACCCGCGTGAAGCGGCCCATGCTGCAAGTATCAGGAAAACTGTGGTGGGCATGCCTGGCAGCAATGCACCAATAAAGCCAAGGATGACAAAGATCACCACCAAACTTCGCCAAAACAAGCTTTGCATACCACTGTCCCAAACTACGAATTGCGGTAGTATAAAGCGTTTTTTCATTTTCCGTGGTAATTCTGCATTTTTCGCATGGATTCGTACATGATTGAGTTGCAACCTCCTACGCTTGCGCCCGAAGTCTGGTTAAATTATCGTACTGCTGCAGTACGACAATTGGCATTTGCTTTGGCAAGCCCCAATATTTTGTCTAGTTTGCCGCCAGAATTACAAATTCAACATGCCTTTACACTGCATGCAGATATTTTTTGGCAACAGCATTATCTCAATTACCAACAGCGTTTGGCTTATTTAGATTTACATCCCGAAGCTTTACATAATTTTCTAAATCAACTCAAAAGTACCCGCTTGGGTTTGCGTTTTGAAATGCTGATGTGGTTTTGGTTGCTCGATCGTGACTATCATCCCTTTGAATTACTCGGACACAGTATTCAAATTATTGATGGAGCAAAAACTATAGGTGAACTAGATTTTTTACTGCGTAACCATGACACCCAGCAAATTGAACATTGGGAAGTCGCTTTAAAATATTACTTGGCCGAAGCAGATTTTTCCTTGCCACATTGGTATGGCTTAAACCGTTCCGACACTTTGGCACGCAAACTCAATCATTTCAGTCAAAAACAATTCCAGTTTGAGCAGGCTTTAAACTTTCCCATTCAGCAGCGTTTTGCAGTTCTGAAAGGTCAGTTATATTTCCCACATCCACATCGCCAAAATACTGTAAACCGCACGCCACACTGGGTTAATCGTGCACGTCGGTTAGGCACTTGGGGCAACCATATTCCAGAAAAAACGGCTGACTTTTATCGTTTACAACGACACGAATGGATTTGCCCAAATGCGCAAGCCAGTAGTTTAACCAACCAATGGTGGACTGATGGCTTATATTTCCAAGCCACAACTTCTGAATTTTATATGTATAGAGCAGCTTCTTATCTCAGCTATCCGCCCTTACACGTTGAATAACAGTTTCAACATTTCATTACGCAACCACCATGAAAGTTACCTATTTATTTTTTTGTTTATTTCTTAATCTAAAAACACAGGACAAAATGTTTCTTGCTTTAAAATACTGGAGATAATCATGAAAAAAATTTTAGCAACCTCACTACTTATGATGTTTGTTTTAACTGGTTGTAACACCATTAAAGGCGTGGGTGAAGATGTTTCATCTGCTGGTAATGCAGTCAGCAATACCGCTGAAAAAACTCAGCAAGAAATCCGTCAATAATTCTGGGTTTCTTGGTGAAAACTTTCACCTGAAACATCAGAAATTCAAAAAACCTTGTGCTCAAACAAGGTTTTTTTACACTAAAATTTCACTTTTTTAGCATTATTCCCCTATTATTAGTACTCATTATTGATAAACGTCTGAAACGCGCATGACCTCTACTGCTACTCTCGATTTAAGCCTGCAACTTTTACGTCAACCCTCGGTCACACCTGTCGATCACAACTGTCAAAACATGATGGCAGCGCGCTTAGAAAAAATTGGTTTCAACATAGAATCTATGCGTTTTGACGATGTCGATAACTTGTGGGCACGTAAAGGCACAGCATCACCTGTTTTTTGTTTTGCAGGTCATACCGATGTTGTCCCTACTGGCAGTTTGGATGCTTGGAATTCTGATCCATTCGCACCAGAAATTCGTGATGGCAAATTGTATGGTCGTGGCAGCGCCGATATGAAAACCGCCTTGGCTGCCATGGTGGTGGCTTCAGAACGCTTTGTTGCCAAGCATCCTAATCACAAAGGTTCAATTGCCTTTCTTATCACTTCAGATGAAGAAGGTCCATCTATTAACGGCACGGTGAAAGTGGTAGAAACCTTAGAAGCACGCAATGAAAAAATGACTTGGTGCTTGGTGGGTGAACCTTCTAGTACAAATCAGTTGGGCGATATTGTTAAAAATGGACGTCGTGGTTCACTCAATGGCGTATTGACCGTTAAAGGCAAACAAGGTCATGTGGCTTATCCACATTTGGCGATCAACCCAATTCATACTGCTTCTCAAGCCATTTCTGAGTTATGTGAAACTGTGTGGGATCATGGCAATGAATACTTCCCTGCGACCTCGTTTCAGATTTCAAATATTCAAGCAGGTACTGGTGCAACCAATGTAGTACCAGGCAACATGACTGTCACTTTTAATTTCCGTTACTCAACTGAAGTCACCGCAGATGAATTAAAAGCGCGTGTATTAGAAATTTTAGATCGACATCAAGTTGATTATGAGATTGATTGGACACTATCAGGCTTACCTTTTTTAACACCTGTAGGTGAACTTGTGAATGCGGCACGTCAGGCTATTCGCAATGTGACAGGTATTGAAACTGAATTATCCACCAGTGGTGGTACATCAGATGGCCGTTTTATTGCACCCACAGGCGCACAAGTACTTGAACTTGGGGTATTAAACGCAACCATCCACCAAATTAATGAGCATGTAAATGTAGCCGATTTAGAACCATTGGCAGAAATCTATGAGCAAATTTTAGAAGGTTTATTGACCTAAAATCAGAAAATACAGCGTTAAAATAGAAAAGGAACTCAATTTGAGTTCCTTTTCTATTGGCCAAACAATGCTTATTCAGCTGTCAGATTTTCTTGAATGTATTGCAAGTTTGGCACATGAAAGACTTGATCACCCATACGTACATATTGGAATACGCTAGGATCATCAGCTTGTTGGTCATCATCAACCACTTCAGAAATACGCAAACGAATGGTTTGCGGCATTTCATTACACATCAATGCAAAGCGCTGCTCCATTTCATCGCCTTCAATTACCAAGGCTACACCCATTTTTTTTTCAGGGTCATTCACTGCATAGACAGGTAATTGTGAATCGTGCCATTCCACAGTTTTAACCTGTGTGGCATTGTCCAGTGCCGATAAAACAATGTTTTGCGGTAGCAGCATGGGTTGCTTGGCATGACATTCAACAATATAGGCATCAATAAAACCCGTAGATACGGTAATTAAGTGTTGCAACTCTTGTTGGCTGATCTGGCCAAGTAAATTTGGACTATTGCTCTGACTCATGGCTTACCCCCGACTCGCTGCTAATAATTGTTCAATATTGGCAAGCAATTCTGCCTCTTGGAACGGTTTACCCATATAGTGAGTAACACCTAAACTGAACGCACGCTCACGGTGCTTCTCACCCGTACGCGAGGTAATCATAATAATTGGCAAGTTGCTGTGAATATCGTGGTGACGTACCAAGTTAGTCACTTCAAAACCATCCATTCGTGGCATTTCAATATCTAGCAGCATCAGGTCTGGTTTAACATTTTCCAGCTGCTCCATGGCATCAACACCATCTTTCGCTGTGACAATATCATAACCTTGACGCTCAAGCAGACGTGACGTTACTTTACGTACAGTTACCGAGTCATCCACAATCATAATCAAGCGGCGTGCATCACGACGTTGTGTATCACGCTGATCGCTGGCTTGCTTGGTACGTTGCGTTGCAAGAATCTGACGAGCAATATTTTGACCATCTAAAATCAGACAAACCTGACCATCACCTAAAATAGTTGCGCCTGCAATTGCACCAATGCTTGAGAACTGCTGACCAATTGGTTTCACAACAATCTGACCACGTGAGCCAATTAACTGATCCACCAATAAGGCAATGGTTTGCCCTGTACTACCTTTAATTAACAGCACCGGTAATGAGTGACCAACGTGATTTAAACGTGGTAAAGGCTGATTGCCGACAAACTCAGACAAGTAACGTAACTTGTAGCTTTGGTTGTCAATTTGGAAGAGGTCTTCATTGCTGTTGAAGTATGTTTCCAAAGTGCTTGGTGCAATACGCACAATACGATCAATTTGCGCCAATGGTACTGCAAATTGTTGATCACCAACTTTTACCATCAAGGCATCTGATACCGCAACCGTGGTCGGTACACGAATACTAAAGGTTGTGCCTTGACCCAAAGTTGAATCTACAGAAACGTGACCACCGAGCGCTTTAATTTCGCTTTGCACTACGTCCAAGCCAACCCCACGACCTGAAATTTGTGTCACCGCCTGTGCAGTGGTGAAACCAGGGTGGAAAATTAACTGTAGAATTTCATTTTTATCGAGGTCTTGATCTGACTTAATTAAACCCAAGCTCAAAGCTTTTTGTTTAATTTTCGCATCATCAATACCTTTACCATCATCCACAAACGTCACCACAACATCTGTGCCTTGGCGGCTAATGTTAAGTTCAATTTTTCCGACTTCAGGTTTATTGGCCGCTGCACGTTGTGCAGGGTCTTCTATACCATGGTCTACCGCATTACGTAGCATGTGCTCAAATGGAGTCACCAAACGTTCAAGAATGGTACGGTCCAACTCACCTTCGGTATTGTGTACCACCAATTCTGTTGGACGGTTCAAGGTAGATGAAGTCTGACGCACAATACGTTGTAAACGTGGTAACAAGCGTGAGAATGGTACCAAACGAGTACGCATCAAGCTTTCTTGAATTTCGGCCTGAATACGTGATTGTTGTAAAAGCAAACCTTCAGCATCACGGATTTTTTCAGCCAATGTGCTCTTAAAGTCCACCAAGTCCGATGCAGATTCCGCAAGAGATTTAGACAATTGATTTAATGAGGAATATTGGTCCATCTCTAATGGGTCAAAGTCTGCATAACGTGAGTTTTCAGAACCGTGTTTGGCAATAATCTGTGATTCCAACTCGCCTTCCATTCGGCGTAACTGATCTGCCAGACGTTTGATCGCCAATTCCATTTCATTCAGCGTACCGCCAAGCTGTCCCAGCTCCATTTCAATACGTGAACGGTTAATCGAGTTCTCACCAGACAAGTCAATCATCTTCTCTACCAAGTCGGCAGAGATACGAATCATCTCATTGCTATTGTCTAGTGTGGCTGTTTCACTCCACTCACCTGACATTGCAGGCGGCTCGGTGCCATCCCCTTGTACAAACTCATAACTACGACTTGGTGATAACAAGTCTGTATGCGTTAAACGCTCAGGCAATTGCGCAGAAACATCCACAAATTGCATAGCGGCCAAGCTCGATTTCAGACTTTCATAATTGCTGTAATCGGCTTTAAAGATAGCATCACGCAACCAAGCCAACGCAGTTTGTAAAAGTGCATCATAAACATTCGAGTTAAACTGATGCACAGCAAACTGTTCAAAGGTACTTTCAAGCTGATAGGCGATTTGCGCAACAGGCTCAATTTCAGCCATACGTGCGCCACCTTTTAAGCTGTGCGCAGCACGTTGTAACTGTAGCAAAATACTACGGTCACTACGTTGTTCAAACCAATGCTTCAAGCGCTGATCCGCTGAATCTAAAATTTCTTCAGCTTCTTCACGGAATGTTTCTTCTACTATAGAAAGCAGTTGTTCATCTTCAGACTCAGCCGTTGTTTCGGGAGCAGCAATTTCAGTGATTGGTTCAAATACGGCTGCAGGGGCATCTTCAAGTTCAACTGAAACATCATCTGCCAATACTTCTTCTGCAGACTGCATCTCGGCTTCTGCTTCAGTTTCGGCTTCTGTTTCAACTTGCACTGGCTGCTCTTGTTGCATTAAAGGTTGAACAGCGGTATTCGTTTCAATTGATTTACCTTGTGACAAGCTAACAATGTCAGCCAAAATCGCAATGGATTCTGGCGCTGCATAGTCCACACCTTCTTCACGAATGGTTTGAATACGGTCTGCAATGTCGTCTTGTACTAAACGAATAATTTGAATCAACGCAGGTGAAACAACAATTTGGTTGTTGATAATGCGCTCATAAATTGATTCAAGGTTATGCGCAATTAAACCAATATGCGTTGCAGCAATCATATTCGCACCACCTTTTAAAGTGTGCAAATAACGCATCAGGTTGTTTAAGGCTGATGTATCACTGGCGTCTTTAGACCACGTGTTTACATCTTCATCCATTCCCACCAAAAGTTCTTCGGCTTCTTCAAGGAAGATGTCTTGTAAATCTGGATCAAAATCCTTGTTGGCATCTGCTGCGTGGATATTTTGGCGGTCAGCGGCAATACGTTGTGACAATTGCGCCAAGTTTACCGCACCAGAACTTTCTACAGTTGCAACCTCTGATGAAGTCTCAACATTTTCTACTTCAGCAGGGGCAGTTTCAGTGACTTGATCAGCTTCTTCAATCACGCTTTCAGATGTTTCAAGCGCCGACTCTTCAATATCTTGCTGTACAAATGCAGTTAAGTCATTCAGCGTTTTCTGAATATCTTCAGTGACCGTGACACGCTGCCCAGCTGCCAAAGTATCGAATAAATGGATAAATTCTTGATGTGCCTGCGCAAATAGCTCGTAAGCATATTCTGAATTTAGCAAAACTGGTTGAGCTAAAACACGGTCATACGCTGCTTTCAGCTCTTGAGTAAATTGATGAATACCAATTGATGCACGGTTATCGGTATGATCCACCAACAATTGTGCCTGCGCACTCAATTCTTGCAAATAGTCTGGATACTGTGCTTGCGCCAATTTATCAAATTCAAATTCGGCATCAAGTAAACGGTCAATATTCAGTTCAATTAATTTAGAGACCAAACCTTGAGGATTGGCTAATTCATCAGTGTCGCTGCTGCTAAAGCCGTAGTTATCCCACGCTTTGTTAAAGGTGTCATATATGACATCTAAACCATCACAACGTCCTTGACGCAGAATATGCAAATAATCACGTACAAATTCTGCATACTGCACCAACAATGCTGTTTCTTTAGAGGTCGATTCAATTTCATCTTGCACAAAGGCTTTGAATAAGTTTTCAACTTTAGAGCTGGCTTCAAACACCTGATCAATTTGCGCCATCGATGAACTACCACGCAAAGTATGCAGGGCGCGAATCAGACCATTGTAATCTTGAGATTTAATTTGTTCTTGTGCCAAGAATTGATCAATGGTCGCTAAATGCTCTTCGGCTTCTTCAATAAAAATAGATAGGGTTTCAGCCAATAGACTTTCATCTGTGCTCGTGTCTTGCTCAACTTCAGCGTGTTCAACATCTGCAGGCAGTTCTGCTGATTCTAATTCTTCTGTCGCCGCTACTGTAGTAGTCATTTCAGACTCAACAGCATCACTCAGCTCAAGACCTGTTGGTATATCTTGTGCTGTTAATTGATCGGCTAAAACAAGTAATTCTTCTAATGCTGGTTCAGGACTTTGGTTTTGCTGTAATTGTTGTCCTAAAAGTACCAATGGGCGTAAATCAATATCAATGACACCCACATTTTTGAAAATTGGATACAGTTTATATTGATAAATATGGAAAACAGTTTTTGCAAATTTTTGAATATCAGTATTTAGGGTAACAGCACCCGAAAGCACACGGTTTAAAGTATCTTCTACCGTCCATGCCAGTTCGCCCGCAGACTTCGCACCGACCATGCGACCCGAGCCTTTTAAGGTGTGAAAGTGACGACGAATGGTCACTAAAGTTTCTTGGTCTGTCGGATTTTCGAACCAAGTTACAAATAATGGATTTAATTCTTCGAAGATTTCTTCAATTTCTTCAACAAAAATTTCAAGAATTTCCGCATCTTGATCAAGATAACTATCTTCAGGAAGCGTCGTTGTTTCAACTAAATTTTTTAATATTTCTTTCATAGCTAAGGCTTCTTACGTTTTCAGCACCGAAAGGTACTTCAACTTAATTGTAACCATCCTGAATGCCCCTAACTCAAAAGTTAAGTTCATCTTTTCGATGCTTTATCTCTGAATGATGGTGTACCTCTACCGAAGTATAGGTACACCCTTCCCCAAGCTGGAATTCCGCTTATTCAGGTAGTTTAAAGTCAGTTACAGATTCACGTAATGATTCTGCCATGTTGGCCAACTCAGATACCGAACGTGCTGTATCAAAGGTTGCCGTTGTGGTTTGCGAAGTAATTTCTTGTACAACGTTCATCGTAGTTGCAATGTGACCTGCAGACGCAGACTGTAGTTTTGCAGCATCCGAAATGTTAGAAATCAATTTCGCAAGGTTGCTCGATACTGTTTGAATCTCATCGAGTGCAACACCCGCATCCTTAGATAAGTTCGCACCACGTACAACCTCAGAAGTCGTTTGTTCCATCGAAATTACGGCTTCGTTGGTATCGGTCTGAATCGTTTTAACCAGTGTTTCAATCTGCTTAGTTGCAGATGCTGAACGTTCTGCTAGACGCTGTACCTCATCCGCAACGACCGCGAAACCACGACCTGCTTCACCCGCCATAGACGCCTGAATTGCTGCGTTCAATGCCAAGATGTTGGTTTGGTCGGCAATATCGTTAATCAAGGCAACGATGTTACCAATCTCTTGTGAAGATTCACCCAAACGCTTAATACGCTTAGAGGTTTCTTGAATCTGCTCACGAATGATATCCATACCTTCAATTGAACGGTTTACAACGTCCGCACCATTCGATGCGATATGTACCGAACGTTCTGCTACCGCAGCGGATTCTTCCGCGTTGGCAGATACTTGGTCAATCGACATTGCCATTTCGTTAATCGCCGCAGATGCACCTGCAATTTCTTGCGCCTGATGTTCAGAAGCTTCTGCTAACTGGTTGGTAATGTTCTGCGTAGTTGCCGTATATTGTGCAACTTCGTGTGATGTTTCATGAATACGCGATACAAGGTCACGTAATTGGTCAATCGCGAAGTTAATCGAGTCAGCAATTGCGCCTGTAAAGTCTTCCGATACCGTTGCGTATGAACGTAAGTCACCATCTGCAAGGTCGGCGATCTCATCGAGTAGACGTAAAATCGCGTTTTGGTTACGGTCATATTCATCTTGTAGACGAACCACACGAGTTTTATCGGCTTCACCACGTAAGCCAAGTAATTTGAATACACAGAACAAGAATGCAAGTAAGGCTGCAATTAAGCCAATTGCTGGAATTGCAATAGACCAACCTGAACTGCCAGACAATTTATTTAAATTACTTAAAAGTTTATCAGACTGGTCAAAAATAGAAGATGAAGCCTGACGTACTTTTACAATTTGAGTAGAGTTACTTAAAACGGTTGCAGCAGCAGATTTCAATACATCTTCATATTCTGCTTGAATACCTGTTAATGACTCACGTAAGTCTTCTTGTGCAATACGTTGTACACCCAACTCTGCACTACCATTTAACTGTGCAGCCAAATACGCACCGAAAGTTTCAGTATCGGCACTGAAGTCATCCGCAGATTCACGTGAACTATCTGTACCTGTTAACACCGAGCTAATTGAACGCAAGATACGTTCTGCAATGAATACCTGGTTTTTTGCAATTACAACCTGGCTACTTGGCATATCTTGACGTGCCATTTGGTCAACCATCAAGTTATATTCAGCCTGAATACCTGGAATGGTTTCACTGATTGCAATGTTAGTGTCATAAAGTTGGTTAATGATTTTTTGTTGCGAAGCAATCAAATCAATATTTTCAGAAACCGATTTCCACTGTGTTTCAACTTCACGCAACGTGTCTGTACTAGCATGAATGTCTTTAACCGTTTCTAAGTTTTCTGCAAAAGATTTTTGCGAATCGGTCAAGTTTTTGATTGATTCAGGTGTACCTGATGCAGTTGCTTCAGTCGCTTGACGTGAAATGGTTTGTGACAATAGACGTAAATCACCCAAACTACGGGTAAAATCGTTATTACGCGGCACACTATAAAAGAGGTATAGCAACAGGAAAAGCGATAAGATGATACAAAAAGCTGCGCCTAAAATAAGTGGCTTAGATTTTTCTGTTTCACCAAATACACTCGCAAACTCATCAGTTCGCGTTTGTAATTTTGCCACAAAACCTGGCCCACTTGCTTTACGAACAGTTTCTTCGCCTGAATTTTTCTTTTTAAGTTTAAAGCCCATGCAGCTTCTCCCCGATTGACGCCTTCATTTTTTAGGTGCGCGACAGTTAATTTATAAATTTTATAGATGCGTTCATGTATTTTGGGTTTTGCAATAAACGACTAAATAAGAAAACATGCCATTGTTGGTTATGCTGGTGAAAATAGCCCTGACAATATTCTTGTAAATTACTTTCTAAATCATTGTGTTTAGAGAAGAAACTTTTCTTATTAAAGTGCTGTATACCCAAAACTTGATCTACAACCAAACCGACATAATGGTCATTATGACTAATACACATTACTTTTTGAGTAGGTGAATATTGGCTGCTTTGCCCAGAAACATAATGTGCCAAATCTGAAACTGAGAGCAATCTACCCCGAATATTGGCCAAACCGACCACCCAAGGTTGGGTGTTCGGAACTGGTGTGTATTTCGGTGGGTAAATAACCTCAGAAACCTCTCCCAATGGAGCAACAAAATATTGCCCCATCATCTCAAAAGCAATGCCTGACCAGCGGTTTACCTCATTTTCGGTACTAACGTAGTTTTTGTTACCACGTTTAGATAACCGAAGTAATTCAATAAAACCATTTGCAGCCATAGCTTATCCTGCATTTAGATGTTGATTAATCACATCAATTAATTGTTTTTCGTCAACAGGTTTGGTTAAGTAATCGCTTGCACCTTGGCGTTTCCCCCAAACACGATCGGTTGCCTGATCTTTGGTACTCACAATTACAATTGGAATGTGTTTAGTGGTATCACCACGCGAAATTTGACGTGTTGCCTGAAAGCCATTCACGCCTGGCATAACCACATCCATTAATACTAAATCTGGTAATTCAGCTTGCGCCATGGTCACGCCATCTGCACCATTCGCTGCTTCAATGACTTCAAAACCATGCTTGGTCAAGATTTCTCTGAAGCGGAATGTTTCTGTAGGTGAATCATCTACAATAAGAATACGAGCCATTATTTTCCCCAATAAATCTAACTAACTAATAATTATGCTGTCACGTGGTTACGAATGGCGTTTAATAATTCATCTTTACTAAATGGTTTAGTCAGATACTCATCAGAACCTACTACACGTCCTTTGGCTTGGTCAAATAAACCATCTTTACTTGATAGCATAATGACAGGAATGTTTTGGTAGTTTTGCGAGTTTTTAATTAAGGCACACGTTTGGTAACCATCTAGGCGTGGCATCATAATATCTACGAATACGATATCTGGATTTGATTCGGCAATTTTGGATAAAGCTTCAAATCCATCAACTGCGGTAACCACTTCACAACCTTCACGCTGTAGAAGTGTTTCAGCTGTACGGCGAATGGTTTTTGAATCATCAATCACCATGACTTTTAGATTTTGGAATTTATCGTCCATTCAATGACCCTTCCCATTTTGTTTGTACAAGCAACTGAGTAGAAATTTTTACACATTGATCGTATTTTTAACATATCTTTACTTGTAGTTTCAACGAACATATTTAGCTCGAAGCTACACTTTTACACCATTATCACCAAATCACTCACACTTTCTGGTGACCATCGATATTTTTTTATCGGTTGTGTTTTTTTAATTTCTAATTTTGATCTAATATAACACTATATATTACGTTTAATTTAAGTAATTTAGTCAACTTTCATTTGGGGGACAACGTGAGCACTTATTTTGCACAATTACTCGCCGTCAAATTAAAACAAAACAAAAAGTCGTTCAAAATGGCGATGCTAGCGTTGCTTCTGTTTCCCTCTGCTCAATTGATGGCTGAAACTCAAAATAAAGCAGTATGGTATCGTTATTATGATCAAAAAGGCGTAGCCAATATTAGCAGCAATGTGACCCCAAATCATATCCGCTATGGCTATGAGGCTTTGGATCGGAACATGCAAGTGATTCAGCGTGCTCGTCCCTATAATACTGAAACCGATATTAAAAAAGCACCACAACGTGCTGCTCAAGCACGTCAGAGTGAGTCGGACCAGCGTCTAAAAAAAGCCTATACCAACAGTCAAACTGCCACCATTAAGAGAAATAACACTTTAGCGCACATTAAAAAGCAAATTAGCTTTCAACAAGAACAACTCAAGCAACTCCAAACTGACCGTATTAGTTTTAAACGTCAGGAAATGGAGTATTTACGTAAAGTTAAGCCTGTACCACCACAACTGAAAACCAATTTAGACAATAACTTAAAAAATATTGAATTAAAAAAAGACATGATTCAATCTTTACAAACAAGCTATCGAAATACCCAAGCAGAATACGACAGAATTATTCAACGCCTCAGAGTCCTAGAATAGGGTCGGCTTTCTTTGCGTTGTCATTTTGACATTAAAATAAGGACAAATATGCATGCACATTGCACAGCGTATCGCATTCATTTTTAATCAACAACCTTTGCCACTTCTTCGGATCAGTACACTTGGATTATGTGTATTTCTTGCTGCCTGCCAAAAAAATGAAACAGAAAATGTTGCTCCAACACCAGAAAAAATAGAATTAATTCAACAAGATTTAGTTACCATCCAGCAAGGCAGTGCCATCAAAAAAACTGCCTTTACAGGCACCGTGCGTGCGGTCAATCAAAGTAGTATTCAATCGCAAGTCAGCGCCACTGCCACATCCGTGAATGTGAAAGTGGGTGATGCAGTGCAACGTGGGCAAACCTTGGTTCGTCTGAACAATCAAGACAATGCTGCACGCTTGGCGCAAACACGCGCCAATTTGGCCGCAACCCAAGCTCAAGCCAACCAAGCTCGGAATATGATGCAGCGAAAAAAACGCCTGCTCGATCAAGGTTTTATTTCACAGGTTGAATATGAACAAAGTCAGTTGGACTATCGTGCGCAAATTGAAAATGTGCGGGTACAACAAGCCAATGTAGATATTGCACTCAAAGCCGATCAAGACGGCACGATTACAAGCCCTATACGTGGCGTTATTACTCAGCGTCAAGTAGAACCAGGGCAAACTGTTGCTGTAGGACAGACTTTATTTGAAGTGGTCGATCCTTCACGCTTAGAAATTCAAGCCAAATTACCAAGTGACTTACAGGCAGCCCTGAAAGTGGGACAAAAAATTGAATATCAATTGCAAGGTCACAACAACACACTCAATGCCCAGATTAGTCGTGTTTCTCCTGTTGCAGATTTAGCCAGTCGTCAAATTGAGTTTTTTGCCACTCCATTAGAAGCCCTCCCCTCACTCAGTATTGGTGCTTTTGTAGATGGTCATATTTTGGCAAGCAATCAAATTTCAGGGCAAATTATTCCACTTAACACCATCCACAATATAGAAAACAAGCCTTATGTATGGGTTATTCGTGATCAAAAAATTGCACGTATAGACGTTACTGTTTTAGAACAACGCTATAGCGACAATACCGCTGTGATTCAAGGCTTACAACCCAATGACTTGGTCAGTCGTGTTAGCTTTCAGCCTGATCAAATTCAGCAACCTGTAATCATTCAAAAACAGCCGCAATAGTTCGCAAATATTGTATTGAATCTGTCCAATAAATAAAAAATCAGGATCGTTGTTATGTGGTTTACCCGAGTTAGTGTCAAGTACCCTGTTTTTACCATCATGATGATGTTTTGTCTTATGGTGCTTGGCTTGGCCTCATGGCAACGTATGGGTGTAGAAGAATTTCCTGATGTCGACTTCCCTTTTGTGGTGGTTTATACCAGCTATCCGGGCGCCTCACCTGAAACAGTCGAGTCTGAAATTACCAAGAAAATGGAAGATCAGATCAATACCATTTCTGGACTAAAACAACTAGTTTCACAATCTAGTGAAGGACTGTCTACCATCATTGCCGAATTCAATTTGGATGTTCCTTCAGCAGTCGCGGCACAAGATGTACGTGATAAAATTTCTTCAGTCAGTGCAGAGTTTCGTGATGAAATTCAAGACCCTGTGGTAGAGCGATACGATCCAACAGCCAATGCGGTCATGTCGATTGTATTTGAATCATCACAAATGTCTCTGCGGGATTTGAGCTCCTATTTAGATCAACAGGTTGTGCCACAACTGCGTACCGTGTCAGGCGTGGGCACAGTCAATTTACTGGGCGATGCACAACGACAAATTCGGATTGAGGTTGATCCACAAAAATTAATGAGTTTTGGCATAGGAGTTGATCAGGTCATCAATACCCTTAAAGCTGAAAATATTGAGGTTCCTGGCGGCACGCTCAAGCAGGCCAACAGTGAGTTGGTGGTCGAAATCCAATCCAAAGTTATCCACCCATTGGCTTTTGGCGATTTGATTATTGCCAATAAAAATGGCGCACCGATCTTTTTAAAACAAGTGGCGACCATTCAAGACAGCCAAGCCGAGTTGGAAACCAGTGCATTTTTAAATGGACAAACTGCCGTTGCAGTCGACATTTTACGCAGCTCCGACTCCAACGTCATTGAGGTGGTGGATAACACCTACAAAACTCTGGATCGCATTCAAGAGCAACTCCCTGCGGACATTACCGCAAAAGTCGTGGTGGATTCTTCTAAAGGCATTCGTGGCAGTATTCGTGATGTCGCTCGTACGATTATTGAAGGTGCCATACTTGCAGTCCTGATTGTACTGCTGTTTCTAGGTTCATTTCGTTCTACAGCCATTACAGGGCTGACCTTACCCATTGCCCTACTGGGTACACTAACCTTTATTTGGGCATTTGGTTTTACCATCAACATGATGACCTTGCTGGCGCTCTCGCTCAGTATTGGCTTATTAATTGATGATGCGATTGTGGTGCGTGAGAATATTGTACGTCACGCCGATATGGGTAAAGATCATGTTACTGCAGCTTTAGATGGCACCAAGGAAATTGGCTTAGCTGTTCTCGCTACAACCTTGACCATTGTAGCGGTATTTTTACCCGTTGCATTTATGGGCGGTATTATTGGGCGTTTCTTTTATCAGTTTGGTGTGACGGTAAGTACCGCTGTACTCATTTCCATGTTTGTCAGTTTTACCCTAGACCCAATGCTATCAGCACATTGGGCAGAAAAAACCAATCCATATAAAAAACCAGGTCGTATAAAACGCTTCCTCAATTGGATTTCCAACAAGCTGGATAACTTAAGCGCACATTACGAAAAATTATTAAAACTGGCACTACGTTTTCGGGTCATCACCTTATTGATTGCTGTAGGCTCTTTGTTCGGCGCGCTCGGATTATCCAAACTGATTGGCACTGAATTTGTTCCTGTACCAGATAAAGGTGAAATTCGGATTAAATTTGAAACCCCTGTAGATGCCTCTTTGGAATATTCACAGGCCAAGCTACAACAAGTGGATTACATTGTCCGTCAACACCCCGAAGTTCGTGCAACTTATGGCGTTATCAATAGCGTAACAGATCGGGGGAAAAACCATGCTAGTTTACGTGTTACCGTTAGCCCGCGTAATGAACGCCAACAAAGCCTGACTGATCTCAACAATGAATTCCGTCAGCGTTTGCAAAGTGTTGCAGGCATTAGTATTACCTCGGTGGCTTCTGCAGACGAAACAGTGTCGGGTGGTCAAAAGCCCGTGATGATTTCCATTAAAGGCCCAGATTTAGCCGAACTACAAAAAATTTCTGACCGTTTTATGTCCGAAATTGCACAGGTAGAAGGGATTGTCGATTTAGAAAGTTCACTGAAAGCGCCTAAACCTACGCTTGGTGTGCATATAAATCGTGTCTTAGCCAGTGATTTAGGATTATCAGTCAATCAAATTGCCAATATTATCCGACCACTCATCGCTGGGGATAATGTTACGACATGGCAAGATGAACGTGGTGAAACCTATGATGTGAACGTGCGCCTAGCCGAAAACCAACGCAGTCTGCCAAGTGATGTACAAAGCATGTATTTGACTTCACAAAAAACTGATTCCAATGGACAAAGCATTCTAGTGCCTTTGGCGAGTGTTGCGAGCTTTGAAGAAAGCCTCGGTGCAGCACAAATTAACCGAAGAGATTTAGCTCGTGAAGTTTTGGTAGAAGCGAACACCGCAGGTCGACCTGCAGGTGACATTGGTGCCGACATACAAAAAATTCAGGATAATTTTAAGCTCCCTGTGGGCTATAGTTTTGACACCCAAGGTTCCAATGCCGATATGGCCGAATCTGCGGGTTATGCACTGACAGCAATTACACTTTCCATCGTATTTATTTATATTGTTTTAGGCTCGCAATTTAACAGCTTTATTCACCCCGCAGCAATTATGGCTTCTTTACCGTTGTCGCTCATTGGTGTGTTCTTGGCGCTGTTTATTTTTAATTCCACCATGAACCTATTTTCTATTATTGGCATTATTATGCTGATGGGACTGGTGACCAAAAATGCGATTCTACTGATTGATTTTATAAAGAAAGCCATGGATCAAGGTGAGTCACGTTATGACGCTATTATTGCGGCAGGTAAAACCAGACTACGCCCTATTTTAATGACCACTAGTGCCATGGTAATGGGGATGGTACCCCTCGCACTTGGACTAGGTGAAGGCGGTGAGCAAAGTGCACCTATGGCACATGCTGTTATTGGTGGTGTGATTACGTCTACACTACTGACCTTAGTTGTTGTACCCGTGATTTTCACTTACTTAGATGACTTTAAAAACTTTATGCTGCACCAAACCCGCAAATTGCTTTCATAGCATCAAACGACATTGACGCATAATGGAGGGGCTAAATTTTAACGCAAGCTTAGCCCCATTTTTATTGTATAATCTGGCTCTGAAAAAATTCCATTTTAACGCTTCTTTATTTAGGACAGTTTCCATGCGCGCGAGTCGCTTTTTATTTGCTACGTTAAGAGAAACCCCAAACGATGCCGAGGTGATTTCTCACCAACTGATGTTACGTGCGGGTATGATTCGTAAATTGGCTTCAGGTTTATATACTTGGCTGCCAATGGGTGTGCGTGTGCTAAATAAAGTTGAAGCAATTGTTCGTGAAGAAATGAACCGCTCAGGCGCTTTAGAAACCTTTATGCCTGTTACACAACCTGCTT
This sequence comes from Acinetobacter sp. A2, assembly GCF_048537555.1. NCBI lineage: Bacteria > Pseudomonadati > Pseudomonadota > Gammaproteobacteria > Moraxellales > Moraxellaceae > Acinetobacter > Acinetobacter sp. A2. Next base: position 801,790 of record NZ_CP183239.1, on the reverse strand, counting down.
CTCTTTGGGAAGAGTCAGGTCGCTATGTGCAATATGGCCCAGAATTACTGCGCTTCAATGACCGCCATAACAACCCTTTTGTACTTGGCCCAACCCATGAAGAAGTAATTACCGACCTAGCACGTAATGAATTAAAAAGTTATAAGCAATTGCCAATTAACTTTTATCAAATCCAAACCAAATTCCGTGATGAAATTCGCCCTCGTTTTGGGGTGATGCGTTCACGTGAATTTATGATGAAAGATGCATACTCTTTCCATAACGATCAAGCATCTTTACAAGAAACTTACGATGTCATGTACGACACTTACTGTCGTATTTTTACACGTTTAGGTTTAGATTTCCGCCCAGTACAAGCCGATACAGGCTCTATTGGTGGTTCAGGCTCGCATGAATTTCATGTTTTGGCATCGAGTGGTGAAGATGATATCGCTTTCTCTACCGAATCTGATTACGCAGCAAACATTGAAATGGCAGAAGCTATTTTAGTGGGTGAACGTGCGGCAGCAACACAAGAACTAAAAGTTGTAGATACACCAAATCAAAAAACCATTGCCGATGTCACTGCATTTTTAGGTGCAAACAGCAATCAGTCTATAAAAGCACTTTTGGTGCAAGGTGTTGCCAATGAATCAGGACAAGTTCCTGTAATTGCTTTATTCTTACGTGGCGACCATGAGCTGAATGAAATTAAAGCAGAAAAACACCCACTGATTGCAGCTCCACTTACTTTTGCAACAGAAGCACAAATTGCAGATTTAGGCTTAACTGCAGGTTTTGTTGGCCCACAAGGTTTACTTGAAAAAGGCATCACGGTGATTGTCGACCGTGCTGCATCAGTACTTTCAGATTTTATTGCGGGTGCAAACCAAATTGACCAACATGCAACAGGTGTAAACTGGGAGCGTGATGCGCAATATACTGAAGTTTATGATTTGCGTAACGTCGTTGAAGGCGATCCATCTCCAGATGGTAAAGGTACCTTACAAATTAAACGTGGTATTGAAGTCGGTCATATTTTCCAGCTTGGCACTAAGTATTCAGAAGCTTTGGGCTGTAAAGTTCTTGGTGAAGATGGTAAGCCGTTTACCGTAACTATGGGATGTTATGGTATTGGTGTTACCCGTGTGGTTGCCTCTGCCATTGAACAAAACTTTGATGAAAAAGGAATTATTTGGCCTGCTGCCATCGCACCATTTGAAATTGCGATTGTGCCAATGAATGCACATAAATCACCACGTACATTAGAAGCAGCAGAAGCACTTTATGCTGAACTTCAAGATGCGGGTTATGATGTCTTACTAGATGACCGTAATGAACGTCCTGGTGTGAAATTCTCTGACCTTGAGCTTACAGGTATTCCGCACCGTATTGTGATTGGTGAGAAAGGTTTAGATGCAGGTACTTTTGAATATAAAGGTCGCCGTGATGCTGAATCTAGCAACCTGACGAAAGAAGAATTACTCATCAAAATTGCTAAAGAAGGTTAAACACTAAGCATAAAAAATCCCGCACAAGTTGCGGGATTTTTTTCATTTGAGATTAACAGAATTTCATACCACCATAACAGTTAGGGGTGACGTTCTGGTTTTGTAAAACCTTATCCGTTAATGTAATCGTAGCAGGGTTCTGAGTAGTATATTGCCCCACATTAATATTTAATTTTTTCTCTACAGGTATTCCAGCTAAAGATCCTAACGCAGCAAAAAAACCAACATCAATTGGTTCAGATTTATAAAGTAAATAATCACTAATTGCTTCAGCTACTTGTGGTAATACCGCAGAAATATCAACCTTATCTGTTGTTGCTAAATATCCCAGTTGTATAGGTTCTTTAAAAGACATCCACCACCCTTGTTGTGCAACATCGCCCTGATCAGCCCCCTGCCAATGCACAGGTTTACTTTGCAAAGATAAATAGCCCCCCGTACCATTGAGTGGAATATTGTGAATCATATTTAAAGCTTGAACAAAAGTAATATCCATATTAAGTTCATCCAAACTCGAACCTGCTGCCATTTTAAAGAATGAGTGCGTACCAACCGTACCTAATAAAGCCGGGAATTCCACATAAAGCTGGTCTTTTGAGAAGTCAGGAGTTCCCTGAACACTACCTGGTAAACTCTTACCCGACTCTGCAGCAGCTAAAGGAATAGAAGGAATAGATGAGCGAATACCACTCACTTTGGCAGCAGTCATACGTTGACCCGTAACCACCGTTTCTGGCATAGTAAAATCTACTTTCATAGAAGGAACTGTAATCCCTGTATGCCCTTCTGTTCTAACACCATTTGTAAATGGCTTACTATCAAACTGTCTTGTTTGCCCCAAAGCCTTTAAACGACCAGAAATAATTTCATCCTCGGTCATACCAAATGTCGCTTGCTCAGTAAATGAATGACCTTGAGTTTGTGCCATTTTCATATAACCACTAAAACTTTTAATCCCGTCATTTGGGTTTTGTACGTTATCTGTACCCAAAGTTAGTAGACCTAAAATTTCTTCAGCACCTAAACGAAAACCAACCACTTCACGTGTTGACGCACTATTTCCACTAATTGCAAACTCAATAAATGGATTGGTAATTTGCGCACTAGTACCCGCACGTTCACCATTAAACTCTGGACTACCTGTTGAATCATGGGACTTATTCAAACCACTTAGTGCAATATTAGAAATATCAATATCACATCCCGCTTTACCACCAATCGCATTATTTACACCACCACAACCTAATTGTAGTGTTTTAATGTTGGCATTAAGCTCCATGAGTGCATCAACACTCAGTTTATAAAAGTTTAACCCTTGTGATTGATCTGTCGCAGTCATCAGATTCAAAAGTGCCTGACCTTGTACATGAGATAACTGATCATCATTTAAAGCCTGCATCGCTTGAGCAGAATTGAATGAAAAAGCTGTACTTAAAATAGATGCAACTAAAATCGGTTTTTTCATTTTATTTCTATCCTTTAGCGTGGCGTAATGCCCAATGTACTGCGCATGGTTCCACCTGTAAGCGCGACAGATGCGATTTTCTGCATATTGCCATTGGTAGACATTGCAAAGTCTGTTTTAAAGGGTTGAGCAATATCATTTTTATAATTAAATTTAACTTGATTGTCTAAAGTAACCGTATCTGCACTAACGACGACTTTTCCTTTAACACCTAAATGCCCTTCCATACGATTCAAGTTAATTGAAGAAGTTTGAACAGTTTCATGATTCACTTGATCTTCATTAATCAAACTAAAATAACTACCTAAATTATTCGGATCTGCCTGTTCTGTGCTATCTAGACTTCTAAACTTAAAGTTCGCATCAAAAGACAAAAAATTTGAGTTCGGATTAGTAGCGGTTGGATCCATTCCAGGAATTACCAACAATTCACCATTTCCATCTAATTTAAACGCAATTGTGGTTAACACATCATCTTTCTTAGAGAAATTGTCGTAGGGTACAAAGCTACCGCATTTCGTTGATTCTGTGACGCAATTGTATTTTGAACCTGGTAATTGCCCAATCGCTAACTCTGCTTTTGCTGCAACCAATAAATGATCTGCACGAATATAAATCCCATCATCTTCATAACCAATCACACCGTCGGACTGAATTAATGCATCAATATTTCTTAAACCAGCATAATAGTTAACAGTTTCTCCTGCATGCAGGCTGTTTTGCCCATCAATTAGGATAATAGAAGTGGTACTGGGCAAGCCTGTTTTTGAATCTATGCCATAACCTTCGGTAGAAACCATGGCGTTATAACCAATTCCCGTTTTATTCGTTCCATCATAAGGTGACAAATATTGTTTACCCGACAAGGCCACATTGGCATTTAAATTATAAATTGGAATTCCAATACCCCAAGAACCACCATCCCCTGTCAATTCATTTAAAGAGTTATCAGAAATAATTCTCGCTTTGGCCGCAATAGACTGAAAGTCCATACCACGAACAGCAATGAGTGAGAACTGATCACCTTCAAGCTCACTCGATAGCAACTGGTTTAAAATAGGACTGGTTGCACCAATGGTATTTTTAATATTTTCATTGACTAAAAAATTGAGATTTTTCGCTTGTACGGTATTAATATAAATATCGCCAAAATCGATATAGGCATTTTTATTGTGTAAATTACCTTGTGCATCACGGGTAGTTAGCGGTCTTAAATTCGAAAACTCAACCGCATAACTGCCTTTTCCTGTGTGCCCAATTTCTAAAGTTGTTGGTAATTGTCCTGCGGTCAAACCTGTCGTATTTTGATTGGTAAAATCAGCAGATAAGCCCAAATGCAAACCACCTTGCCCCACCACAGTATCGTAGCCTGTAACTGCGGTATTTTTAGTTTCAATTACACCATTGACCTTATTCGAAACGTCAAAATTGGCAACATTTTTTTGCTGCCCATTAAAAAACAATTTCGCATTGCTCACTGCACCAGATGCACCAAAGCGAATTAAATTTTTATCATCATAACGCAAGTCAATATTGACCCCAGGATTGGTTGCATTTTGTCGGCTACTTGCAACATCACTCAGGTCTTTCACTCGTCCAAGATTAACAAAATGGTCGGTGGTACCATTTTTAGTGGTAAAGACCAATCCCTCATCGGCATCAATATACATATAGCCGTCAGTCGCAAAATTAAAGTTAAAATCATGCAAAGATAATTGATGCTTACCTAAACCATGACTAATATTGGCATTCTGTAACTGGAAGTTTAAATGTGCCGTTTCATTTTGATTGAATAAACCTGCTTTGGTTTCTAATAATACTTTTAAAGGTGATTTCGTTTCTAAGCCGAACTGACCCAAACTTTGTGTTTCTTTAGTACAACTATTTCCGACACAGTTCTTTTTGACTAAGTTTAAATCTGCAGTCGCTTGAAAAGCGTCAATACTCGCATCTATACGCACACCTGCGCCAACATCAGTTTTCCCCACATCTAAAGCAAGCTTACTGATAATAGGCTGGTTATTCTGTCCTTGAATTTCTACATTATGTAAGCCTAAACCCTGTTGAGTTCCAGCCACTAAATCAGGATCATACCAATTGACTTGATTAATCGTGGCTTTAGACATTTCATGGGTGATTACAATACCATCTTGCCCACTTACATCAGACAAATGCTGGTCTGTGATAAGCTCTAAAGCATACACTTGTTGCGCACAAAGTACGCTCAATGTTAATAAATTCAACTGCATTATTTTTTTCATTTTTATTTCCCTATACTGTACTTAATCCTATATTCAACAACGACTTGCTGCTGAACCTGTACAGTTGTAGCTAAATATTTTCACATTGCCAGACATGTGCATATTGCCGTGAATATTTAAGCCCATAAATCCTTTTTCGGCGCCCCGATCAAACAATGGTACATCCAAAGATACCTCACTACCGATCGTTCCATCTGCTAAAATTTGTTTTGAATTATATTTCTCATAAACTGTTGAATTTGCATAACCCTCACCTTCAAGTTTAGAACCTGTTTCAATCGCCATGGTTGCAAAACCCAAATTTCTTATTTTCAACGGCTTATCATCATAAAACTTAAGCTGCATAGCCGTTTGTGGGTCATTTTTATGATTAATAATAGTCGTGCCATCTAAAGAAAACTTATCAATTTGTAGGGTGCCTTGAATTTGCTTAAATACCAGCCATTTTTTATTACCGTTATTATCTTCATGGTTATTGGGTGCAATCGCTAAACGACAGAGCACATTATTGTCAGCACAATTTTCACTATAGCGATAATAAACTTCTGTAGGTTTAGTCCCGCCATTAAATTTTGAAATATTGCTGAGTTCTAAATTTTCAGCATATTCATGGTTTAACGACAACGTCCAACTGAGATCTGCACCCCCTTGACCTGTTGCTTGGGTTAATTCATGATTTTCCAGTGCAATTAAATTGGCATGGGTCAAAGGACTACACATCAATGCAATACAAGACAGTTTTTTCAACATGATGATTCTCCTTTTATAGACCTGTTGTTTTAAATTTAAGGTGCTGAATCAGCACACCATCTATTGCAACTGAACCTAGATTCTTAGCAGTACCATCTACACCCTTAAATACAACACCTGTGGCATTATCATGATCCTTGGCACGCAACATATTATTTGGCAAGCGTTCTACAGTACCAATTGCAATACTACTATGCGTCGCATTACGTCCTTGATACATCGCAGTACTGTCATTGACATTGGCTTTTAGCGGTGTGCCACAGCTCACCACATTACAGGTTGAACCTGTAAATGCTGTAGAACCTAAATACCCACCCTTTCCGTCTTCATAATTTTGATAAATTTTATTGTAAATTTCAGGAACATTCGGAATACGTGTGACTTCCAGCACAATATTATTGCCCTCAGAACCAACCACAAAAGGCTGATACATATTCCCTAAAACTAAATTGACATTTGGACTATATAAGTACAAACCCTCTGTATCATGAAAAACTGGTGCTAATGAACCATCTATTGCTGGTGTGACCGCCGTTCCATCCAAAGTATCTGATTTTGCTGCTGTACTAATGCGGATCCCTTTACTATCTAAGTTTGAATCTGTGAAACTTAAATTCGCAGGATTATCATTAGTATTTAAACGCAATACACTTGCCATACCCAATGTTTGATGATGATTTGGATTATCAGAATCTAAAGTCTGAAATAGTCGAGTCTGCGAACCATTTAAACTTAAACCATTGGCAATAAACTGAGTACGCAAACGGTACTCTTTATCTAAACCAGATTTTGGCGCCCCAGTGCTTGGATCTACCTCTGCGCTTGAGTTCAACTGACGTGAAAAAATATCAGTCCAAAAACCCAATTTAATATTATTATCACTTTCAGTTGGCGTTGTAGTTGCGAGCGGTGCCTCTAATGCTAAATAACCAACATCTTTTTCTATATTTTTAAATTGTTTTACTTTTTCTGTGCCTGCACGGAATAACCATGGATTGTCTGCGGAACCCCAGTTAAAGCCCTGATTGCTATAACGGCTACTTAATGAGTTATCACTTTTAGATAATGCTAAACCATAAATAAAAACATCTGCTTTGGTTCTATTATGCGTTATATTTGCTTGCTGATTTACAGTATCACGTATTACTTGATTCGCATGCAATTCAACCTGTTTTAATGCATACACCTCTGCCAATGCTTTCGCATTTTTTACGGCGATAGGTGTCGCATCAATTGTTAGTTTTGCATTTACACGGCTAGTTAATTCATTCTTCCACTGATCAACATTATTTAAATCATTTAAAGCTGCATCACGCGAACGCTTCCTCTTTTCATTAGGTAATAAAAACCAATTCGCTCCCACATTATAAACTTCATTATACCAATAATCGTAACGTTGTTTATAAAGGGTTCCCGCCTGATCACTATACTCATATTCACGATAAGTTTTTTCATTTTCAACTTTCTTTGCTGCAAATGCTTTATCAAACTCACCCTGATAAACACGATTATATTCTGCAGTTTCCGATGTCTTATACACTGCTTTATGTGAATTATCATATTGATTCGTATAAGCAATTTTATATTTTTCTTCAAACTGCTTATTTTGAATATATTGATAATTCTCCCCCGTCGGGATAATACGAATAAAGCCCGTATCATATTGACTTGGGTTTTCTAAGCCACGTGTATAGCTCGACCCTGTAGAAAGATCGTTCGGTTGCTGGAACACCATCTTGAAGTCATCAAGAACTAAAGCAACCCCTTCGCCTGTGGTATTTGACAAAGAGTCATCGGAAAGTGCTTGTAAAGCATAACTCGGGTTCGCTAAAAGTAAGCCTATAGCAGTGGCTAAGCAACGCTTACGAAAAGGGAAAGTAATTGCGTGTTCAGTCATCTCGACCTTCCTTTTATCTGATGCTCCGCATCTTTCTTTTATTTATCTATAGCTTGGCTATTTATTTGAGTGTTTTTATCCTTAAAAACGTGATTATGCCAAACCATTCTCAAATTTAATTATGCTGAATATTAATACAAATGCAAAAAAAACTGGCTAAACAGCACAGCTTTCCGATGAATGAAAAAAGCGAACCTTTCGGCTCGCTTTCTTTTAATCTGAATTAGTCTATCAGTTATGCTTTAGGTAAAGTCACACCTGTTTGCCCCTGATACTTACCACCACGGTCTTTGTACGAGGTTTCACAAACTTCATCTGATTCAAAAAATAGCATTTGCGCCACGCCTTCGCCAGCGTAAATACGTGCAGGCAAATTAGTCGTATTAGAGAATTCTAAGGTGACATGCCCTTCCCACTCAGGTTCTAACGGAGTGACATTGACAATAATACCGCAACGCGCATAGGTCGACTTACCCAAACACACCGTCAAGACATTACGCGGAATACGGAAATATTCAACAGTACGCGCTAAAGCAAAAGAGTTTGGCGGAATGATGCACACGTCTGATTCAATATCGATAAAACTTTTTTCATCAAAGTTTTTTGGATCAACAATTGCTGAGTGAACATTGGTAAAGACTTTAAATTCACGCGCACAGCGCACGTCATAACCGTAGCTAGACACCCCATAAGAGATGAGTTTTTCGCCATTTTCGTCAAAACGCACTTGGTTTTCAGCATACGGTTCAATCATGCCGTGTTTTTCGCTCATTTCGCGAATCCAACGATCAGACTTAATTGCCATTTATTTTCTATCCAAAATATGAATGTTTAAACTGTGCTGTACTTTAACTGAAAACCAGATTAATGAAAACTAGCTACTTTTAAAGCGCCAAGATAATTTAAATTTCCGCCATTTCCCATTTACAGGCACACTAATCCTAAGTAGCTTCTAGCTATTGAAATACTTATAAGGCAACAATAACTGTTATTTTTCAATTCGCACTTAAAAAATACGATTATGATCTTTTTCAGCTTTAGGCAGTTTTTTTGCTATCTGTTGGGCAATCGCAATATAACTGTCTGCAGCATCATCGCCAGCAATTACAGACGGCGTGCCCGCATCGACATTTTCACGAATACTCACATTTAAAGGCAAACGTCCTAGCAACGGAATGTCATATTGTTCTGCCAGTTTATCGCCACCGCCCTGACCAAAAATTTGCTCTTCATAGCCACAGTTTGAGCAGATATGCGTCGACATATTCTCAATCACGCCCATAACAGGAATTTGCACCCGATTAAACAGTTCAATCCCTTTCACGGCATCCATTAATGCAACATTTTGCGGTGTCGTCACAATGACTGCACCCGTTACTGGAATACGCTGCGCCAGAGTCAATTGAATATCACCCGTGCCTGGCGGCATATCAATCATCAGCACATCCAAATCAGGCCATAAGGTCTGATTAAAAAGCTGCATTAATGCGCCAGTCGCTTTGGGCCCACGCCATGCCACAGGTGTATTATGATCACCCGTTAAATGTCCGATGGATAAAACTGGCATACCAAAAGCATCTAATGGAACAAACTGCTCGGCCTCAATCATAGGGGTTTTGCCCGCATTACCCAGCATGGTAGGAATGCTTGGGCCATAAATATCAGCATCCAATACCCCAACTTTTAAGCCTAATTCTTGCAATGCTAAGGCCAAATTCACTGTCGTGGTGGATTTTCCTACCCCACCTTTGCCTGATGACACCAAAATCACGTTTTGAATACGTGGATGTTTTGGCACATCACGCTGTTGTGGTGCAGCTTTTTGAATAGGTGGATTATTCGGATCTGCTTCTTGCACTGAGCTTTGACCCGCAGCATCGACCACTGGTGGTAAATTAGAAGATGCAGTCTGAGCTTGAGTAGATGATGAACAGCTTTCTCCCTCAGCATGTTGATGACCACAGCTTTCTTGCTTTGCTTGACCCGTTTTTTGCTGAATCACATGCATATTCAATTCTTTAATGCCACATTTTTCCAAAGCATCGGCCAATTCATCATGTATTTGTTGTAAATGTGATTTTTCTTCAGGATACGTATTGATGGTGATTTGTAAAATTTCACCCTGCACATTCACTTGGGAAATCCGATCTTTTAACAACTGCTGAGAATGTGGCAGCACGTAACTTTGCAAAATCTGCTGAATCGCTTCTTCATTCACCGACTGAGATGGTGAAAAAACCGATTTAAGTGAAGAAAGCCAAGACATAGATTTACTCCAAAGTTTGGAAATACCGCGATTCTGATAGTGTAACGATAATTCGGTACAAGGTTAAGCCATGCTGTAGCTGAAAATATTTAATTCCGATTGAGTAACTTGGTTTTTTGTCTTATTTTTACTCAAACTCAGACTAAGTTCTTGTTTATGCATTGTGTTTGGTGTTGTAAATGGATTTGAAAAGAATTCATGGAATCCCTTGTGCATCTATAGGCTATCTAAGGTAAAATTGCCCGAATTGCATCATCCATATTTGAGAGAGTGATATCCGTGCGTCAAATTTTAGTCACCAACGCCCTACCATACGCCAATGGTCCGATCCATATGGGTCACTTACTCGGTTATATCCAGGCAGATATCTGGGTTCGCGCCATGCGTGCAATGGGACATGACGTGACTTATGTCTGTGCGGATGATGCGCATGGTACAGCAATCATGCTGCGTGCTGAAGCCAACGGGATTAGCCCTGAACAGCAAATTGCCAATGTGCAGCAAGAACATATTCGTGATTTTGATGGGTTTGGTGTGCATTTTGATCATTATGATTCAACGCATAGCGATACCAACCGCGCACGTGCCAGTGAAATTTATGTCAAAAACCGTGATGCAGGCAATATTGCCGTTCGTCCTGTCACGCAATTATTTGACCCTGAAAAAGGCATGTTCTTATCTGACCGTTTCATTAAAGGCACATGCCCAAAATGTAAAGCGGAAGATCAATATGGTGATTCTTGCGAAGTCTGCGGCACAACCTATAACGCAACTGAGCTGATTGATCCGAAATCTACCTTGAGCGGTGCGACGCCTGTAGAAAAATCGTCAGATCACTATTTCTTTAAATTGCCAAATTTTGGTGAGTACCTGCAAAAATGGACCCGTGATGAAGGTCGCTTGCCTGTTTCAATTGCCAACAAATTAGATGAATGGTTTGAAAATGGTTTAAACGACTGGGATATTTCACGTGATGCACCCTATTTTGGTTTTGAAATTCCAGATGCACCAAACAAATATTTCTATGTCTGGGTAGATGCGCCAATTGGCTATATGTCGAGTTTTGAAAACTACGTTAAAACCAAACGCCCTGACTTAAATTTTGAAGATTACTGGAAAAAAGACTCAGACAAAGAGGTGTATCACTTCATTGGTAAAGACATTGTCTATTTCCACGCCCTATTTTGGCCTGCAATGTTAGATGGTGCGGGTTATCGCACACCAACAGGTTTATTCGTAAACGGTTTCTTGACTGTCAATGGTCAAAAAATGTCGAAATCTCGCGGTACATTTATTAAAGCAGAAACCTATTTACAGCATTTAAACCCTGAATATTTACGCTATTACTTCGCATCTAAACTATCTGACAAAGTTGAAGATTCTGACTTAAATCTGGATGATTTTGTTCAGAAAGTAAACTCTGATCTTGTAGGTAAAGTGGTGAATATTGCTAGCCGTTGTGCCAAATTCATCAACACCAAATTTGACAATAAATTGTCTAATGCCTGTGCAGAGCCTGAACTGGTACAAAGTTTTATTGATGCAGGCGACTCAATTGCTCAAGCATACGAAGCGCGTGAATTTTCTACTGCTATTCGTGAAATTATGGCATTGGCCGATAAAGCCAACCAATATATTGATGAGAAAAAGCCTTGGGCTTTAGCCAAAATTGAAGGTGAAGAACAGCAAGTACATGATGTATGTTCTGTAGGGATTAACCTGTTCCGTCAATTGGCCATTTACTTAAGTCCTGTGTTGCCAACGCTTGCAGCACAAGTACAAGATTTCTTAAAACTGGATAGCTTCGATTTTGCATCACGCCAACAGATTTTAGTGGCGCATGAAATTGCACTATTCCAACCACTCATGCAACGTGTAGACCCGAAAGCTGTGGCGGCTATGGTAGATGCATCTAAGGATTCTTTAGCTGCTGCTCCTGCTGAAGCACCAAAAGCTGAAAAGAAAAAGGAAAAAGCCAAACAGAAAAAAGCAGAGCCAAAAGTAGGTGAAGCAGAAATCATTGGAATTGAAGACTTTCTGAAAGTCGATTTACGTGTTGCAGAAGTTTTAGATGCTGCAACTGTTGAAGGTTCTGATAAGCTTCTTCAACTGACTTTAAATGTTGGTGAAGCTGAACCTCGTAACGTGTTTAGCGGTATCCGTGAATTTTATGCACCTGAAGATTTAAAAGGCAAATTGGTGGTAATGGTCGCTAACCTTGCTCCACGTAAGATGCGTTTTGGTATTTCTAACGGGATGGTACTTGCTGCAGGAAATGGTGAAGGTGTCTTTGTTATTTCAGCAGAATCGGGTGCTAAACCGGGGGATAAAGTGTCTTAAGATTTCGATCTTAGATAAAAAGCCTCTACTGATGTAGGGGCTTTTTTGTTTCCCTCACCCCGCCCCTCTCCCTTAGGGAGAGGGAGAATCCATTATTAAATGAATATTGGGATGTTCCCTCTCCTTTTAGGAGAGGGTTAGGGAGAGGATGTGTTGTACCACCGCCCTATACTCTGATTTAAGATGTAGGCATTAACTTACTTTAAAAACCAAATCTAGGGAAAAACAGATCAAACCATCTGCTTTAAATCACTTCATCCCAAAAATTAACTTTAAGCCCAAAACTGTCATCACTGCCCCTGCAATACGGTCAAATACGGCCTTAAATTTAATATATGCCTGACGTGGCTTTTCTGCAGATAATGCCACTGCCACCAATGAGCACCACCCTGCATCAATAAAGAAACACAAAATTGGCAGTACCACATAAAAATAGGTTGGAATTTCCTTGGGCAATAAAGCGGTAAAAATACTGGCCAAGACAATTGCAATTTTAGGGTTAGATAACTGCGTAATTAAACCAGTGGTAAACGCACGGCGCAGCGACATTTGTTGCCCATGCGCAAGATTAGTTTGAATAGGTGCTTTGGCATGCTTCACAATTTTATAAGCCAAAAACAACAGATATAAGCCACCACAAATTTTCATTACTAAATAAGCTGAAGGTACAGCCAATAAAATTGCCTGCAAGCCTAAAACAGCCAATAAACCAAAAATTGCAGCGCCTGTGCCTGTACCCAAAGCAGTAAACAAGCCATGTTTACGTGAAATAGCAATTGAGTTTTTTGCCACATAAATAAAGGTTGGCCCCGGACTCATCGCACCGAGCATTAATGCCGCTGCAATTGACCCTAAAATAAGTAAAGACTCCAAAACCAACACCCAACCAAACTCAATCAATTTGGCTATTTTACGGTTTTTCTCTTTTTATTTGTACTATTTGGTATATTTTTTAAATCAACAATATGAATAAAATGCTGAAAATTCAAGCACACTATCATCAAGTCCGCCATCAGCAATCCGATCAATCCATAAAGACAAATAGCCTAGTTCTATTGTTGATGTCTTTTTATCAAATCTGCTGATTATAATAGCAAGTCATTTTTTCCAGCCTTGTTTATGTTTGATGCCATCGCCCAAGAAATTCCATTACAACGCATTTATGTTCATGGTCGTGAACTTTGGATTAAACGGCTAGATTTGGTGCATCCTCACATTTCGGGTAATAAATTCTATAAATTAAAATACAATTTTTTGGCAGCACAAGCCGAAGGTTATCAGCAAGTGCTGACTTTTGGCGGTGCGTATTCTAATCATATTGCAGCAACTGCCTATACAGCACAGCTTTTTGGCTGGAAAAGTATTGGGATCATTCGTGGACAAGAATTGGCGAACCGTGCTTTAAATCCAACTTTAAATTTAGCGCAACAAATGGGGATGCAATTTGAGTTTGTTTCACGCGAGCGCTATCGTCAAAAAAACCAAGCTGAATTTTTGCAGCAGTTACAACAGTCTTATCCGAATACTTATATTATTCCTGAGGGTGGCAGCAATAGACTTGCAACTCAAGGCTGTCAGGAAATTCTAACCGCAGATGATCTACACCAGTTTGATCTAATTTGCTGTGCTGTCGGTACAGGGGGAACCCTTGCAGGTTTAATTGAAGCGAGCCTTCCCCATCAAAAAATTCTGGGTTTTTCCGCACTCAAAGGTAATTTTTTAACACAGGAAGTACAACAACTCACCAGCAAAAAAAATTGGCAAATTACCGATGAATTTTGCTGTGGTGGCTATGCCAAAACCACGCCTGAATTACTGGCCTTTATTCGAGCGTTTGAAAAAGAACAGGCAATTCCACTCGAGCAAATTTATACAGGAAAAATGCTTTTTGGATTAAGTAGCATGATACAACGTGGCGAATTCAATGCAGGTGAACGTATTTTGCTAATTCATACGGGTGGTTTACAAGGTAGACACATTGACCTACCTGATTTAAACCAAACAGCTGAATAACCTGTTTATCTGATAATTTAAGCCTGAATAGGTTTATTATCATTCAAGGCAATCAGACCTTTAATTAAACGATAAACATGCCAAATAAATACCACTAAAATAATGAAATAACCGATCAAAACTGCAGTTAATAGAAAGCCGACAATATAACCAATCAGGCTGTACCAAAAGGTTTTAATTTGCCAATCCACATGGCTTTCTAACCTCGTACCACGCATTTCATTACGTTTAACATAGTTCATAATAATCGCAATTAAACTGTTAGAACCCATTTAAAGTGTCTATATTCTCACCAATAAAAATGTCTAGTTTATGATGGTTTTTATCACCATGGACTGGATATAAATATAGATGCTGATCACTATGTCTGACAAAGAAATTCAACGACTTGCAGTTCTGCAAGACGTTCGAGATCATCGTATTACCCAGGTCCGTGGTGCTGAAATCCTCAATCTTTCAACCCGTCAAATTACCCGGTTATTACAAAAGCTCAATCAAGATGGTGTCTCAGGTATGGCACATGCCAGTCGTGGTCAACCAGGTCATCGTCGCCATGATGATTTATTAAAATCAAAATGTCTTTCCATTATTTCTGAACATCTGCTTGGATTTGGACCCACCTTGGCCCATGAGAAGCTCAGCAGCATGTTTGACCTAGATATCCCGGTAGAAACGCTTCGGCGCTGGATGACTGCAAATGACCTCTGGATTCCGCGACCCAAGCGCCTTAAACGTCCATATCAGCCACGTTATAACCGGGATTGCTTCGGTGAGCTGATCCAGATTGATGGCTCATATCATGACTGGTTCGAAGGACGCGCTGCTAAGTGCTGTTTATTGGTGTATATCGATGATGCCACTGGAAAGCTGTTGCATCTGCGCTTCTGTGAGGCGGAAACGACCTTCGATTATATGCTTTCGACTAGAGCCTACATTGAGCAATACGGCAAGCCTCTGGCCTTTTATAGCGATAAACACTCGGTCTTCCGAGTGAATCAGAAATCGAGCCAGGACAGCAAGATCACGCAATTTGGGCGGATTCTGAATGAGTTAAACATTGATATTATCTTTGCCAACTCACCACAAGCAAAAGGACGTGTGGAACGTGCCAACAGGACACTTCAGGACCGTCTGATCAAGGAGATGCGCCTGGAGGGTATCAGTTCGATTGCCGAAGCAAATGCCTGGCTGCCCTGCTTTATTGAGCAGTTCAATCAGAAGTTCGCCAAATGTGCGCGAAACTCAAAGAATTTACATCGACCATTAACCGAATCTGATGCTGAGCTGGAGGATATTTTTACTTGGCAGGAACCGCGTAAGGTCACGAAGAACCTGACCATCACTTATGACAAGTGTATTTATATGCTTGAGCCAACAGCACTGAATCACAAACTTGTTGGGCAATACATTTCATTTCTGGAGTACCCGGATGGCACTGTAGCCATCATGCACGAAGGCCGAAAGCTCAATTACAGCATCTTCAATAAATTGGCTGGGCTACAGCAAAATGAGATTGTTGAGAATAAAAGATTAGGCTCAGTTCTGGCGCATATCCAGCAACAGCATGAAGAGTTGGAAAAACAAAATAAACGTTCCCGCCTCAAGAAAAGTATGCCGAGTCGTAAAGCTCAGAAAGCTGTTATTGAACAAAGAAATTTAAATCCTGTTCTTGACTCTTGCAGTTAAAAACAGGACATTTTAAATGGTTTATCGCATAGACATTTTAATTGGTGAATAACATAAACCTGTAATACCTACGACAAAACCAACCAAATATAGAATATAGGTAATCAGGTTATATTGTTTCAGTTGATTTAATTCAATTGTTTGTGTCATCGGTAATCCCCCCTAAAAATAATAGGATCTAAAAGTAGAATTTTCTCTTAAGATACGAGCAGGAGATTCTGCATGAAAACATCTAAATTTACTGACAGTCAGATCATGTCCATCTTGAAACAGGCAGAATCTGGCACACCTGTAGCGACCCTTTGCCGTGAACACGGCATGAGTAATGCTACCTTTTATAAATGGCGTGCCAAATATGGTGGTATGGATACATCATTAATGGCTCGACTGAAAGAGCTAGAAGCCGAAAATACCAGACTTAAAAAGATGTATGCGGAAGAGCGATTAAAGGCCGAAATCATCCAGGAAGCGATGGCAATGAGCAGCACTGCTGCGCAAGGGTAAAGCCATCTTGCCGGCGTAAGATGGCACAACAGGCAGTTGCCCAGCATGCCATTAGTATTCGTTTGGCTTGTAAAGCATTTGGCATTAGTGAAACCTGCTACCGCTATCAAGCCAAACTCAGCGATGACAATGCACTCATTGCTGAACAGCTCATTGAACTCACTGAGGAAAATTCCGATTGGGGCTTTGGTTTGTGCTTCTCGTATTTACGGCATGTTGAGAGTTGCTGCTGGAATCACAAGCGGGTTTACCGCATTTACTGTGAGTTGGCACTGAATCTGCGTATTAAACCGAGAAGAAGACTAAAACGGCATGCGCCTGAACCATTGAAAGAACCAATCCGAGAAAATCAGGTTTGGTCATTAGATTTTATGCATGATCAGCTTTCCGATGGTCGCAAGTTTCGATTATTGAATGTGATTGATGATTACCGCCGCGAAGGCCTAGCCATTGAAGCAGGGTTCTCATTGCCCACAATCAGGGTTATTCGTACGTTGAATCAATTGCTGGAGTGGAGAGAAAAACCGTTAGTGATCCGATGCGATAATGGTCCCGAATTTATCAGTCACGAATTTGTGCGCTGGGCTACTGAGCACGGTATTCGTATTGAATATATTCAACCGGGTAAGCCACAGCAGAATGCGTATATTGAACGCTATAATCTGACCATACGTTATAGTTGGCTGAGCAAGCATTTATTTGATACTTTGGATGAAGTAAAAGATTATGCAACAAACTGGTTGTGGCATTACAACCATGAAAGACCACATCAAGCTAACAAAGGAAAGCCACCTCTAATGGCTGCTTAACCTCTACTTTTAACTTCGGTTATTTATGGGAGGATTACCACCCGAGCCAATATCAAAAACATCTACCCGATTTGATGAATAAGAGGTCGCATACAAGCGATTATTATGCACATGCAAATCCAGTAAACGGTTCCAAGCTTGTCCTAGACTTGGAATATTCTGTGCATGAATTGTACTGAGGGCTCTTTTAGATTTTAAGTCATAACGTAAAATGCTGGCTTGGCCACCATCGTTCGCAATATACATAATATCTTGATGTACCACCATCGCACGTGGTGTCCAGCTTTCAAAACCAAAAGTTTGCGCTGTGAATTCTGTTGCCACATCTGCAAGGCGAATTTCATTGATTAATTTTTTGGCTAGGCTTGCATCTTGTGGGGGTGTAGGCTGAATTGGATGAGAAGGTGCTGGTGTTGGGTTGGCAGGATTTACTTCTGTAGATACAGAATCACCGCCGCCGCCACACCCTGCTAGACCTATACTTAAAATCACAGCAAGGCTTAAACGTGTTTTATTCATAAATTTCCCCAAGAAACACAGTCACGACACAACAAACATGTCAAAAAATAAAATTTACTTTGGAGAAGCAAACACAATTAATCAACTATAAATTACTGTTTTTTTTATCTAGTTTTTAAAACAACCCCATCACATAAACAAAACCTTATTGCACAAATTACCACCATCTCCACGTAAAGTGTCTACATCACGACAGTGATCTATTTAATTGATAATCATTTCATGTTTTATAGGCAATACTCACGTTCCAAACGCATTTCAGTATTGAAAATGCGACATCCTCAAACGATAAAGTCTATAATAGTCCGCTTTCATTTTCTCTCGGTGCGACATGGCAACTGCAAATCAATATGATGTTTTGGTATTAGGCGCGGGCGCATCAGGGCTGATGACCGCCTACATGGCTGCACAGCGTGGTCGCAAGGTATTAGTGCTGGAAAAAGCCAATAAAGTGGGTAAAAAAATTCTAATGTCAGGTGGTGGAAAATGTAATTTCACCAATTTAGAGGTCGAACCCAACCACTACATTTCACATAATCCACACTTTGTGATTTCAGCATTAACCCGTTATACCAATTGGGATTTTATTGGCTTAGTCTGTGAATACGGCATTGAATATGAAGAACGCAAACATGGGCAATTATTTACCTTAAACGGCGCCAAAGAAATTTTAGCCATGCTATTGGCAGAATGTGAAAAAACGGCCTTAGTCGATATTAAAACCAATGCTGAAGTCAAAGCCGTGAATGCTGTGGATGATCAGGGCTTTCAGGTTGCCACAACTCTAGGCTACTTTCAGGCCACTTCAGTGGTGGTGGCTACAGGAGGTTTATCTATTCCTACCCTTGGTGGTTCAGGCATCGGTTATGAAATTGCCAAACAATTTGGCCATCATGTTTATCCAACTCGTGCAGGTTTAGTGCCTTTTACATTCTCAGACAGCTTTAAAGAAGTCACCACGCGTTTAAGTGGTAATGCTGTAGATGCAACCTTATCAAACTCACTGAATAGTTTTACCGAAGCCTTATTATTTACCCACCGTGGTTTGAGCGGGCCAAGTGCTTTACAGCTTTCCAATTACTGGGATGTCGGTCAAAGCTTTAAAATTAACTTTTTGCCCTATTTAGAACTCTATGATTTTCTAAAAACGAAAAAACAAACTCAGGCGAAAGTTTTACTGCGCACTTTATTGACTGAACTCCTACCTAAAAGTGTAGTAACCGAATTACAGCAACTGATTTGGTCAGAGCTTTCTGAAACAGCAATTGGAAATATCAGTGATGAAAAACTTGAACACATTGCAGCGCGTTTAAATGCCTTTGAAGTCAAACCATCGGGTACAGAAGGTTACCGCACAGCCGAAGTCACTTTAGGTGGCGTAGATACTCAAGAGGTGTCTTCAAAAACCATGGAAAGTAAAAAACAAAAAGGCCTATATTTTGTTGGTGAAGTTTTAGATGTGACAGGACATTTAGGTGGCTATAACTTTCAATGGGCATGGTCATCTGCGCATGCCGCTTCAGAATATGTCTAAACGCATACATCGAAACATTTGAACCTATGAGATATTCACTATTTGAATTGTATTAAGTTAATCTATTTCAAGACAAAAATTCAGTAAATAGCAAAAAAGCCAGTTCAATATGAACTGGCTTTTTAAACTTAAAATTTAGATCAAGTATCCATGATTATTCAAGATAATCTGTACGGAATAATACCAATTTTGGCGTATTCGCTAAGCGTGCTTCCGCTTGTTGCATTTTTGCCACAGCATTTTGTTGATGCAGTGGTAATTTTGCCGAAAATTGAGGCTTCAAAGTACTACGTAACTTATTTAGCATGTTGATTTCTCTCATTATTGTCATCCTTACGCGAATTGTAAGACTTAAATATTTCAACTCAGTTAAAACTGAATTTTTTATTTAGACCTTATCCCTCATCTCACCTTTTTAAGCTTCTTTTGCTCATGAACTTTCATTCATTTTATTTAGCCAATCCTAGCCAAATTTGATTAATTTTTAACATAATTTAAGAGCTTGGTCTATCCTCTTTTAGATGATTTTTCTCAATATTTTCAGTTGGTTTTTCTGGTGCTTCCGGTTTGGCAAAAACAAATTTATAAGCAGCAACAAAAAAGCCTATGGTAATACCTGCAATCACAATCGGTGCAAAGAATTTATTAGGTGCTTGTTTTGACATGCTGCACTCCTGTATCAACCTATTTTTTCTATTCAGGGAAATCCATCCATAAAACAAAGATCGACCAGCACGGGTCTGATCGATCTTAATCATTCAACGAAACTGCTGAACAGGTTATTTCGGGTCATTATTTGGTGTTTGATCCACATCAGGTTCTGCTTCACCTGTAGAACCAAAAGGTTTATTTACAGCTGGATGTTCTGGATCAACTTTCAAACTGTCTGGCACCGCATGATCTGTGGCAGCTTCAGCAGGTGCAGCGGTATCATTATCAGCTACAGTACTTTGTGCTTGCGTTGCCATCGGTGTCATTACAGTTGTAGATGGCGCTGCGTTTTGTACTTCTGTTTCACGCAATGGATTTGGTTGATTCGCCTCTCGTTTGGCTTTATCAATCAAATCAGTTAAGACACGCTCTGCAGGTTGACGACCACCTAGACCGAAAGCCAAAGCAAAAGCCACAGCTACCGCACCTAAAGTTAAGCCAAAGGCCAAGTTCACGATAGAGTCAGCAATACCCATCGCACGTAAGCCCATCGCCACCACTAAGCCCATAATGAGAATACGGACCAAGTTCGCTAACCAACGTGAGCTATTATATTCGCCACGTTGTACCACTTTGGCCACCAAATTTGCTAGCCAGAAGCCAATTACCAGAATAACAGCACCCAACAGAATGTCGGCACCAAACTGGATGAACATGGCAATCAAGCCACTGACTTGCTCAAAGCCCAAGCGATTTGCTGCTTCAGATACAGCAAACAACATGGTAAAGAACACAATCAGATAACCGACCACGCATGAAATTTTAGTTGTGCCTAAAAAACGTTGTAGGTCAAGTTTGGCAGGAATTTCATCTACACCTGTACCTGCAACCACTTCTACCACAATATTGGCAACAAAGCGTGACACCACATAGGCTAAAATAAGAATCAGACCCGCAGCAATAATATGCGGAATCGCATTCATAATTTCATACAACATGGCTGTTGCAGGTTGCGAAATAGCTTCTATGCCGAGTGCTTCAAAACCAATGATTAAAGCTGTGATAATAACTAAGGCAAAAACAAATGAACCTAGCAATTTAGGTAAATTTGAATTTTTAAAGATGCCCACTTTTTCAGCATGCTGCTGTACATTCAGGCTTGCCAATAAACCTTCCACAATGCCACGTACAATTTTTGCAAGAATATAGCCCACAAAAACAATCACGCCGGCTATGAAAATATTCGGTAAATAAAGTACAACTTCATTCACCATATTTTGCACAGGGAAGAGCAAACCGTTTAAGCCTAAAATCGAAAGTACGATTGGCAAGAACAGCAATAAAATCAACCAATAGACAATTTCACTAATATTTTGGCTTAAGCCACTCACGCCCACATCAGAACTGAGTTTTTCATCCAGTTGAGTGCGTGCCAACAGCTTTTGCATGCCAACTCTGACTAAATTCGCTAAAATCCAGCCAATAAAACCCACAGCAACCGCTGCCAATAATGAAGGTATAAACAGCAAGAACTGCTGAATCATATTACTGAATGGGCCGCTGACACTGGTCAGATTCAGTACATTGAGCGCACCAATAACCGCAATAATTAAAATAACCCAGAAGATGACCCGCGACACAATCACTTCAATATTTGAACGATGTCCCGTTGCATGTGCCAGCTTCTGATCTGTACCCATTTTTTGCAGGACTTTTTTAACGCCCCCAGCCACGAGTAATGCCACAATCCATCCTACAAGCAATATTGCAACAGCCGCCAGAATCGGCTGAAATTGCTCCCAATAATACATGGCATCAAAACCTCTACCATGTAGGTTCCCATTAAAATAATCATTCATCGTCTATAGTCCTCATGGTGATTACGCTGATTTTCTAAGGACCATTTGCAACTGTCCCGCAGCGTAAAACTGCTTTTTATCGATTCAAATTATTGAGTAAAGCTCTATTCACCATAGAATTTGCATATTTTTTATTCAACCTTGGGATGCAGAATCGCAACAATTCTACAAAGGAGTGTCAATAAAACTTGCGAAAACCCACAAAAAAGCCCTGCATAATGCAAGGCTTCAATGCTATGGGTCTGTTTTTTCAACTCATGTAACTCATCGCTACTGATCAGTTGCGGTGGCAGTATCACTGTCCACTGCTCGAGCTTCATCCCCTGCTGTACCTGTTGTTGTACTATTGGGTGTCGCTTGTTGAACTTCAGGATTAGGATGCCCAGGCGGTGCATCACTTGGACTCGGTTTGCGGTCCGCCATCATGTAAATCAGCAATGCCAATAAAAAAATACCCACCAATATCAGCATAAACACTGGAATACGTTTTTTACGGGTGATTTCCTCAGTGGAACTTACATGAGGTGGTTTATTAAAATCATGTGGCATGTTCCCCTCACTTAAAATATTTATCTGGTGAATTTTTATACTAACAAGCTGCTGCAATGCTTTGTGTCACAAAGCATAGTGAGATGGTGAATAGATGTAATAAATGTGAAGTACCGATACTCACTCATCACCCCATGCAGACAAATCTGCCTCAAGTGTGGAAATGCGCTATAATCATGGCCCGTTTTTTGTGTATTTAAAGCTTTATGGCGTATCGTCAACAAAGTGTATCGCTTGATCTTGACACTGACGTCACTCATCAATGTGCCTTGCACTATACCCGTGATGGGCATCTGATTGGTATTATTGAATTTAGTAAACCAAGCTATCTCTTAAAATGGAGCGATTTGGAATATTTCCGACGTCGTACTGAAGAATTTTCGGTGATGCCTTTTCCAGATTGCATCAATGCCATGATTATTGATATTCGCAACATTGCTGCCTTTTTGGACAATGATGTGCCAATTTTGCCATGGCGCATGCTGGAAGAAGAATGTCCTGTGCGCTTGGTCGTACCGCAAGAGCGTTTAGAACATTATGCTGGTTTTTTTGAACCAACTTGGCTCAGCAGCGATGTAGACAGCGCAATTCAGGAAATCCGTGAATATATGGATATGTTTGTGCATTAATTTTTTTAAAGTTGAGCCACACAAATATCAAAAAACCTCATCTGCCAAACAGTAGATGAGGTTTTTTGTAGATGATGAAATAACTTGAACAACCATGTTTTAGCGAATGGTGAAAATACACTTATTTTCAAAGCTCGCTTTAGGCAACCATAGCCATTGTTTATAACGCACCTGATCTATACCAAAGCTTCGCATTTTTTCACGCGTATAGCGCCAACCTACACAGTGCTCAAATTCATCATACTGTGGCGCTTGCCCTGCAATTGTGGATGCTTGCTGCACTTTAATTTTCTGAAAAAAAGCCTTTTCTTTCGCACGAATTGGGCCAATGTACTCGTTATATATTTGCTCCATTTCCGCACTTTCAATTTGCATTTTTTGCAAACTACCGCCATGCCAACCGAGCTGACTACGTAAGTTTAAATATTTCACTTTTCCCGCAGGGAAAACATAATTGGCACATGAAGAAAAGCAATACTGCCCGACTTCAACATTCAGTTGATGGTCATAGACCAAATTGCCCAAGTCCATTCCTAAACCAATTTCACCACCACGGCTATTGATTTTCAGTGTATCAACCTGACCTGATTGCTTTAAGAGTTCTGCTGCACGTGTATTGACTTCCGCGCTCAGTGGTCCATCATAAATTAGGGTTTTACCCTGTAGCGCTACCTGTGTTTCTACAGTTGCAGACTGCGCAGCACTTGCAGCAGTCCATATCAGTCCTGCACATGCGATATATTTAAAGAATTGCATCACAGCCTTACCAATAGTTTTCTACGGCAATATTACCTTCCCCACGGCGATTCATGGTCAAACCTCGTGCTTTTAAAGCTTCTTTAGTGTCATCGACCATTGCAGGGTTACCGCATAACATCACATGACTACTTGCAGGATTCAACATTGCCCCTGCGGCTTTTTCCAAAGCACCGTTGGCGATCAACACAGGTAAGCGTTCATTGAGCGCTGCATTCGGATCACGGGTGATAATGGGAATAAATTTAAAACCTGAGTGTCCTTCCCCAAAAGTTTCGGCAATCTGGTGAATTATATCGACATAGGCCAGTTCAGATTCGGTTCGCACACTATAAACCAAGTAAATATTTTGATATTTCGACCAAGTTTCAAAGTCTTGTAGCATTGATAAAAATGGTGCAAGACCTGTACCCGTTGCAAGCAGCCATAAATCCTGTGGCGTAGGCAGTTGGTAACGTGCCAAAGTTAAAAAACCGTAAGGTATTTTTTCTAAATATAACTCATCACCCACTTGCAAATGTTGCAAGTTCGAGGTGAATGCACCCTCTGGCACAACAATTGAGAAAAACTCCAAGGTTTCATCAAAAGGTGATGACACCACAGAATAAGCGCGCACCACCAATTCATCGCCCACTTTTAAACCAATACGTGCAAACTGTCCTGCAGTAAATTTGAAATGTGCAGGGCGAGTTATGGTAAAACTAAACAAGGTATCGGTCCAACGATGCACCGAAAGCACTTTTTCTAAAGTAAATTTTTCAATTGACATGATTTGAACGTGGCGTGAAAGACTGTGCTCATGTTAGCATGTCAGGATAATTTATTAATATTTTTTAAATGTTAAGGCTTGATTCATGCGCATGACTTTACGCCAGTTGGCGGTTTTTGTAGCAGTTGCCCAGGAAGGGACCGTAACCAAAGCCAGTGATGCAGTTAAACTGACCCAAAGTGCTGCAAGTATGGCCTTAGCAGATTTGGAAGATGGTTTAGGCGCTCCACTATTTGACCGCTTAGGTAAGCGTTTACAACTTAACGATTTAGGTCGTTTTTTATTACCTCAGGCCTTAGAAATTTTAGGACGCTGTGAAGCCTTTGAACAGGCAGCCAAAGGCGAACTCCAAAGTATCGATTTGCGTTTGGGCGCAACCCTGACCATTAGTGACTATTTAATGCCAGATTTAATGGCAGACTTTTTGCAAATTCAGCCACAGGCACATTTACAGTTACAAGTAGGCAACACACGCCAAATGATTGAAGCCGTCAATCAGTTTCAGCTCGATTTAGCACTGATTGAAGGCTCATGTCATTTACCACAATTACAATGTATTCACTGGCGTGATGATGAACTTGCCGTGTGCTGTGCGCCAACACATCCTTTAGCACAACTTAAGCGTGCCTTAACCACAGCAGATTTTGAAGATGCTGAATGGATTTTACGTGAAGAAGGCTCAGGCACACGTGAAGTTTTTGACAATGCGATTTTAAAAGATTTGCCTGATGCCAATATTCGTTTGACCTTGGGGCATAACGAAGCGATTTTAAAAATTGTCGCAGGTGGCATTGGTATGTCTTGTATTTCACGACTGGCAATTGAGCCTTTGCTTGAGAAAGGTCAATTGGTGATTTTAGATACGCCATTTTGGCAACTCACTCGCCCACTGTTCATGTTAGTACATCGTCAGAAATATCAAGGGCCTGGCCTAAAAGCATTTATGAAGTTTTGTGAAGCGAAATAGTTCACACAAGAGTACCGATCAAGGCATTGCTGTCCCACAATTTTTCACAAGAGGAAGCTCATTTGAGCTTCCTCTTGTTTTATGGGTATTTTATCGGGTGAAAATAAAGCTTTTAAAGCTCTTCTTTCAAACAAATTCACTTGAATTATTCTGAGTAAACGTTGAACTGTCCAACCTGTTTTTCCTAAATGTCGAGCGAAACTCACCAATAAATAGGCGATCATCGCAATCCAGATTTGTGTCTGAATTGCGTTCCTGCTGCGGCCTAGAAACGCTTTTAATTTGAGATTCTGCTTAATCGCCTTAAAGAACAGCTCAACTTTCCAACGATCTTTATAAATCGCCGCAATGGTGGAGGCGGCTAAATGAAAGTTATTGCTGAGAAAGCTAAAGTGCTTGCCACTTTGCTGATCTCTATATTCAATTCTTCTTAACACTGGGGCTTTTCTTTTTAGGGCATGTGCGCTATTTAGCTGAATGGTTTCATCTTTTAGAATACCTTTGGATTCAAGCACTGGATGTTGCTGGATCACCTGATACACAGATTTAGGCCTAAAACGTGTGACAAATCCAATGTTTTGAGCAGTCAGATTTGCATACCATTGGTAATCGACATAGCCTTTATCAAAAACTACAATGCTGCCAGCAGGAAACTGGAATTTGCGGCCTTGTACCATGTCATTTTCTTTGCCATTTTCAACTGCAACAAACTCAGGAATATCATTGCTGTGATTCAATCCTATACTGAGTTTCATGCTGGCTTTTGAGTCGTGAACTTTGGCCCATTCACATAAGGAAAGCGACAGGTCAATATGACTGGCATCCAAGGAATACAAGGGATTCTTAAAGCGAAATTTATGAGCTACTTTTGAGTGTTCATAGTATTTAAGCAACTTGTAAAATAGCTGTTGATACAAGGTAGCAGGCTGCTGCTCATTGATTCGTGCCAGCGTGCTTCGGGGAATAGACTTTGCTCCGAGATGACTTAGCTTTTCCTGTTGGCACTCCAAATTGGATTGAATATCTCTCAGACTTTGCCTACAAGAGAATTGAGACATCAATATGGCAATAAACTGATCCCACCGGGAAGCCGCTCTAAATTTCTGTCCAACATGGTGTACTTTAGCAAGTTGTTCAAAATCCTGTCGCACAACAGGTTTAATTAGCTCATGAAATACGGTATTCTGATGTGACAAAACCTGAATCCTGGTCGTTAAAGTGTTTGTTTGCACTCATATTTTAACTGTTAGGACTCAGGTTTTTTTATTTAAAGCAAACTATGGGACAGCAGTGCCGATCAAGGTACTCTTTTTTTAGCGATTAAACTGACTCTCACATGGTATGCCGTCACCATCACCGTCCATTTTAGTATTTGGACAATTTCGTATAAAAAATAACGCTTCTTCGTATGACGTCATTTGACTACAGTGCTCACGCCCATCACAAGTAAAGTTCTGTTCGACAACTGGAACTTCTACTGCTTTTTGTACTGATAAAGCTTCGGGCAGACTATTTTGCCAAGCTTGATACTTATTAAATACTGCATAAGCCAAGCCGAATATAATCAATATACCAATATAAGTAACAAAATTGGATGAGTTATTTTCAGACTTCTGCTGTCTTTTATGATTCTGCTTTGTCGTATGAATTGCCCTTGATTGAGGTGTATGCCTTTCGACTGCAACCTTAATATCTAAACGGACAATATTATCTGCTTTGAACTTGCCATTTTCTTCTACTTTACGAAATTTTAGATTTTCTCCCACTTTTAGTGGAATATTTTTATTGGGAATATCTTTAATATGAAAAAACAAATCTTTAGGTTCTCCTTCTATTTGAATAAAACCAAAGCCTCGTTCTTCGTTATAAGTTTTTATTTTCCCTTCTAAAAACATAAATTACTCTTTTCACGTAAATTTTTAATTATTGTACAAAAAAAGAGACTAAAAAGCCTCTTTTTTATAGCAGCAAAACTTAACGCTTCAGATTGGATAACAATGCCGAAGTAATTGAAGTATTCACAGCCACTGCTTTGGCTTTTTTTGCTTTTTTGGATTTATCTTCTACAGGTTCAATGTTAATCGCTTTATAGCGATCTCCATTTTGAACCACATTAAACTTTACTCGGTCATTGCGCTTTGGTTCAGCCTCTGCTGCAGGAAAATCTGAAATATGAAAAAATACTTCGCCTTCAGGTGCGGCAATAAAACCGTAGCCTTTTTCGGCATTGTATTGCTTGATTTTCCCTTGATATTGTTCAGATTTCATGGCTTGACCTTTTGCTGGATGCGCTTTGTTTAAGTATATTAGATCTGTTGCGTAAATCCAAAAAGTTCATAGCTCTTAAATAAATTGACGCTAAAAACCTTTGATCTGACAACATAATGACTGCATTAATAATCGAATACATTTAATTTAAAAGAATAGCGACCACTTAAAGGAAAAAATTACTCCACTTTTTATACAAGTGTTAACCAAATGTTCAAATTTAGAACAATTAAAACCTTGTACACCTGCCCAATATAAAATTAAATAATTGATAAAATTCATTTACTTAAGACCTAAAAATAGTACGTTTACTCTAATCAACTGCGATTTATAACTTATTCAGTTCATATATTCTGCGAAGTTGAGCATTTACTCTTTTTTTAAATATGTTACTTTTCCTGCACTTTTTGTTACATAAAGCATCAGGGAACGACCATGAAGCTCAATAAAATCTATTCGGCTATTTTACTTAGTACTCTCCCACTTACACCTGCGCTTGCTGCTGGTTTAGACCGTTCTGGTCAATCTATTGCTGCATTTTTACAACCGGGTAATTATGCAGAAGCTGGTATTTCAATTTTAGATCCCAAAGTTCAATCTAATCAATTGAAAGTAAAGGATATGGCAGAAGATTATTATTTCCCTTCTGCTGCGATTAAAGTACAAGCAACTGAACACATTTCTATAGGTCTTTTATATGACCAACCATTTGGCGCCGAATCTCTCTACCCTTCAAATAATCCAGTTTTTGCCGCGAATGGTGAAGCAACCCAAGTAGAAGTTGAAACACACAATCTCACGGCTTTAATTGGTTACCAACCTACAGAAAACTGGAATTTCTACGCAGGTCCTGTTTATCAAACCGTACAAGGTACAGTATCTTTACGTGGACTTGCGTACGGGGGTGCTTCTAAACTTGGCAGCTACGACATTAATTTAAAAGAAGATGAAGCATACGGTTGGCTTGCTGGTTTTGCTTATCAAATTCCTGAAATCGCGTTAAAAACTGCGGTTACCTATCGTTCAGAAATCAAACATGAGCTTGATACTACTGAAACTTTTGGGTTTGGTGCAATTCAACGACCAAATGCACTCACTGAAGTTGTAACTCCGCAATCAGTAAATATTGATTTTCAAACAGGTGTTGCAGCCAACACTTTAGCTTTTGCCAATATCCGTTGGGCACATTGGGATCAATTTGCGGTCACACCAAAGTTTTTAAATGCAGCTTCTGGCAATAACCTTATTGACTATTCAGATGATCAATGGTCTGCAACCGTAGGCGTGGGTCGCAAGTTTAATAGTCATTGGTCTGGTTCTGCTTCTGTAGGTTATGACTCTGGTGCGGGTAACCCTGTCACCACTTTAGGTCCAACAGAAGGTTATTGGAGCGTTGGCTTAGGTGGTCAATACATCCCAGCAGAAAACTATTTTATTCAAGCTGGCGTAAAATATTTTTGGTTGGGTGATGCCACTGCACGTACGGGTACAACAGACGTTGGTGAATTTGAAGACAACTATGCTTTGGGTTATGGTCTAAAATTCGGCTACCGCTTCTAAATCAATGCACTGTTAAAACCGCATAAATAACAAAGGGCATCAAATGATGCCCTTTGTTATACTCAGCTTCAGATTAAGCTGGAATATCACGTACAGAAGCACCACGAATTGCTTCTTTTAATGCTTCATAACCATTAATTGCAGGAAATTGTGGGAATTCTGCAATCACATTTTCAGGTGCATCAAATAAGAAACCATGATCCGCTTCACCTAGCATCGTGGTGTCGTTATATGAATCACCTGCAGCAATTACACGGAAATTTAAACCGTGTAAGGCTTTAACAGCCTGACGTTTTTGATCAGGTTGACGCAATTTATAAGCGGTAATCATGCCATTTTCATCTGATTCTAACTTGTGGCAGAAAATTGTTGGCCAACCCAATTGCTTCATCAACGGATGTGCAAATTCATAGAACGTATCTGAAAGAATAATCAATTGGAAGTGAGTGCTAACCCATTCAACAAACTCTTTTGCACCTGGGAATGGTCCCATATCTGCAATCACGGCTTGAATATCATTCAAACCCAAGCCATGCTGTTTTAGAATATTTAAACGCTGGGTCATCAACACATCGTAGTCAGGAATATCACGTGTAGTTGCTTCAAGTTCTTTAATGCCAGTTTTTTTAGCAAAGTTAATCCAAATTTCTGGAACTAACACACCTTCAAGATCAAGACATACGATTTCCATGGGTTCTCCCAAAATACCTGTAAAAATTTTTCCCTATCATAGCCGAAGATTTGGTATTTGCCTTGTTCTTTTTTAAATCTATTTCATTCATAAGCATTTATTTTTTAGTGATAAGACCTTTTTAGGAATTCCATTAAAATAATTCGCTCAAGAACAAAGATTAGCCCTCAAGCCGACTGCAGGAAGATTTATGCGCACCATTCCCACCATAGACATTGTTGATGCACTCGCGACTGAATATGCCGATAAATCACCGAGTGACATTTTAAAACTTGCCTTAAGTCAGCAAGGCGAAGTCGCGATTTCATTTTCAGGTGCGGAGGATGTAGTGCTGATTGATATGGCATCCAATTTAGGTGTGCCATTTCGTGTATTTAGTTTAGATACAGGACGTTTGCATCCTGAAACCTATCAATTTTTAGAAACTGTACGCAAATATTATAATATTGAGATCGAAATTTGCTTTCCTGAAACTGAAGCAGTGCAACAATTGGTTCAAGAAAAAGGCTTATTTAGCTTTTTTGAAGATGGGCATCAAGAATGTTGTGGGATTCGTAAAGTTCAACCTTTACGTAAAAAACTGGCAACACTAGATGGCTGGATTACAGGTCAACGTAAAGACCAAAGTCCAGGTACACGCCAAGATATTCCTGTCGTACAAGCAGATGCAGGATTTTCAGGCCCTAACAAGCAATTAATCAAATACAATCCACTGGCAAACTGGTCAAGTAGTGACGTGTGGAATTACATTCGCATGATGGAAATTCCATACAATCGTTTGCATGAAAAAGGTTTTATTTCAATTGGCTGTGAACCTTGCACCCGCCCTGTTCTTCCGAACCAACATGAACGTGAAGGCCGTTGGTGGTGGGAAGAAGCAACGCACAAAGAATGCGGTCTACATGCTGGAAATTTAAAATAACACATCTATTACTACAATAAAAATCACAGTTTTACTGTGATTTTTATTGACTTGCGATGGCGCAAAAATCACTATATTTGTTTGATAAAAAAGATATACTGAATTAAATCTTATATAACTCTAAAAACCTTGTTCAGATAAGAACAAGCGTAGAAATTGCAGTGAGGCAATCCACAATATGCGTCCATTACACCCTATTGATTTTATTTTCCTATCACTCGAAAAACGTCAACAGCCCATGCATGTGGGTGGATTATTCTTATTCCAAATTCCAGAACATGCACCAGCCACTTTTATTCAAGACTTAGTTGCCGACATACGTGAATCCAAGTCTATGCCAATTGCACCATTTAATAACAAACTGAATGGCTTATTTTGGGATGAAGATGAAGAATTCGATCTTGATCATCATTTCCGTCATATTGCCTTGCCTAAACCAGGGCGTATTCGTGAATTATTAACCTATATTTCACAAGAACATAGCTCACTGATTGATCGTGCTAAACCACTCTGGACTTGCCATATTATTGAAGGTATTGAGGGCAACCGCTTTGCAATGTTCTTTAAAATTCACCATGCCATGGTGGATGGTATTGCAGGGATGCGTTTGGTGGAAAAATCCCTCTCTCACGATGAAAATGCAAAAAGCATTGTTCCGCCTTGGTGTGTTGAAGGGCCACGCGCCAAACGCCTAAAAGAACCTAAAGTGAGCCGTTTAAAGAAAATTTTTGGTGGGGTCAAAGGTCATGTTGAAGCAACCCCTCGCGCAGTTTATGAAGTATCACAAACTGTTACTAAAGATATGGGACGTAACCCTGACTATGTTTCTAGCTTCCAAGCACCAAGCAGTATTCTCAATCAGCGTGTAAGCGCATCACGTCGTTTTGCCGCTCAATCTTTTGAATTTGCACGTTTGCATCGTATTGCCAAATCATTGGGTGTGACCATCAATGATGTTGTTCTTGCAATCTGTTCAGGTGCGCTACGTGAGTACTTACTTGGTCAATACGCACTGCCGAAAAAACCCCTGATTGCAATGGTGCCTGCGTCTATTCGTGATGATGATTCAGAAGTTTCTAACCGCATCACCATGATTTTAGCCAACTTGGGCACACACAAAGAAGACCCGCTTGAACGTTTAAAAATTGTGCGCCGCAGTGTACAAAATGCTAAACAGCGTTTTAAGCGTATGAATGCCAATCAAATTATGAACTACAGTGCCTTTGTATATGGTGCTGCAGGTATCAATATTTTGTCTGGCATTATGCCAAAGCGTCAGGCCTTTAACTTGGTCATTTCTAACGTGCCAGGCCCACGTGAGCCTTTATATTGGAATGGTGCGAAGCTAGATGCGCTCTATCCTGCTTCAATTGTGCTAGATGGACAAGCTTTGAATATCACTATGACCAGTTATTTAGACAAGCTGGAAGTTGGTTTGACCGCATGTCGTCATGCATTACCGAAAATGCAAAACTTATTGCAGCATTTGGAAGATGAAATTCAGCGTTTTGAACAGATTATTGATGCACCTGAAGGTGTAAATAAAATTGTAGATTGATCTTTGAATAAGGCTTGCTAAAACTCACTCAATCTTCACCTTCAACCTGAAGGGCTTTCCCAATATTCGGAATGGATTTGAGTGGGTTTTTACCCTGTATTTCATATAACATCAATATGTTATACGACGCATAAAATGAGTTAAGGATAGATTTTACAATCAATTAAGGGGCAATTTATGCCCCTTATTTTTGAATACTACGACACTGTTTTAATAATTGCTGACAAACTGCGCTAATCATTGCTGTGGTAATTTGAGTTTCTTTACCTTGCTCATCCAAAATATAACCGTTATGTGTCACTTTACGATCTAAGACTTTCAAACTTTTTTTAATCACTGCTTCACTCATACCCATGACATACCTCATTTGCTAAACCGAGGGAGATGTTCGGTTTTGGCTACTGACTGTGTATGCTTAGTATTGAGAATTCGCTCAAAAAAGTAAAATTTCAGATGTAACAACTGTTTAGTGATATCCTGTTACAATTTCAGCTCAGAATGATATCGTATTGCTCTTGCGTATATAAATTTTCCACCTGAAATTTAATCACACGACTAACAAAATGCTCTAAATCCGCGACTGCTGGCGCTTCGGCAGTTAACAATCGGTCAATCACCGATGGATGCGCAACGACAGTAAAGCCACGTTGTGACTCAAATGCACGGGCATATCTTAAAATTTCTCGAAAAATTTCGTAACACACTGACTCAGCTGTTTTGACATATCCTCGCCCCTGACAGGTTGGACAGGCTTCGCACAGTAAATGTTCTAAAGATTCACGGGTGCGTTTACGGGTCATTTCGACCAAACCCAATTCAGACACTTGGGTAATTTTGGTTTTGGCATGGTCTCGTTCAAGCATCCGCTCGAACTGACTCAAGACTTCATCTCGGTGCTGCACTTCCTGCATATCAATGAAGTCAATAATGATGATGCCACCCAAATTACGCAAACGTAACTGGCGGGCAATTACCTGCGTGGCTTCCATATTGGTTTTAAATACGGTGTCTTCTAAAGTCCGCCCACCAACATAAGAGCCTGTATTCACATCAATGGTGGTCATCGCTTCAGTCTGATCAATCATCAGATAACCGCCCGACTTTAATGCCACACGGGTTTGCAGAGCTTTTTGAATATCTTCTTCGACATTGTATAAATCGAACAGTGGCCGCTCGCCAGGATAATGAATCAGACGATTGTGCATATTCGGCACAAATTCATCTACAAACTCTTTTAATTTGGCATGAATTTCACGTGAATCGACATAAATTTTGGCGGTATTGTCATTGGCTAGATCACGAATCACGCGTTGTGGTAAAGGTAATTCTTCAAAAATTAAAGAGGGTACGGCAATACTGATTTGTTTACGCTGAATGTATTCCCACAGTTTTGCCAAATAGCACATGTCTTGCACCAAAGCGGCTTCATCTACCCCTTCGGCTGCTGTACGGACAATCACTGAGCCTGGAAGTTTATGCTCTGCCTGAATGCTTTCTATGATGCCACGCAGACGCTCTCGCTCTTCGCTCGACTCAATGCGTTGTGATACGCCAATATGACTGCCATACGGCATTAAGACCAAATAACGCGAAGGAATGGAAAGATCAGTACTCAGTCGGGCGCCTTTAGTACCCAGCATATCCTTCATGACTTGTACCGTGAGAATTTGCCCTGGTTGCAACAACTCAAATACATTGGGTGTTGGCTGGCTACGTGGCCAAATCATGTCATTAATATGCAAAAAAGCAGTACGTGATAAACCAATATCGACAAAAGCAGCTTGCATACCTGGCAGCACACGCACGACTTTGCCTTTATAAATATTGCCCACCAGACCACGCTTGGCAGTACGTTCAACGAATAATTCATTGACCGTGCCGTTTTGAATTAACGCCACCCGACACTCCATCGGTGTGACATTAATCAACAACTCGTCAGACATAATAAAACTCAAAACATTATAAAAATTTTTGTGCAGCAGTTAATTTAGTGCCTTAACTGTCTGTAATAACTGTACGGTTTCATGCAAAGGTAAGCCCACAACATTACTGTAGCTACCTTCTATACGCGGAATATAACGTGCTGCAATGCCTTGAATTGCGTACGCTCCCGCTTTGCCAATCGGCTCACCTGTTGCCCAGTAACTTTCCATATCATCTAGGCTAAGCGATTGAAATTCAACCTGTGTACTTACCACTATACTGGATTTTTTCTGTTTTGTACCCACACAAACTCCTGAAAAAACATCATGTTTTCGACCAGAAAGTTGTGACCAAATGGCAAAGGCATGTGCTTTGGATTCTGGCTTGCCCAAAATCTGCCCATCTACGCCTAGACTGGTATCGGCAGCAATCACAATAGCATCAGGAAATAGCTGTAAAACTGCGTCAGCTTTGGCACATGCCAACCGCTCAACATACGCGGCAACATCTTCGCCCGCCAAAATAGATTCATCAATGTCAGGACTGTAAATTTCAAATTCCAGCCCAAGCTGTTGCAGGAGTTCCCGACGGCGCGGTGAACTTGAGGCAAGAATTAAATGCGCCATTTTCGCAAGAAATAATACAGCACAGGCCAGAGCAAAATACTACTCAGCAAAGGTTGCCAATGACGGGCAAATGGGAACTGAATCCCACCCATGACTTGCATCACCCAAATCAGGGCGAGGTGTGCCAAAATTGCGATTGCACTGATGACCCATAAATTTGCAAACGTCATAATACGGCGTTCACGAGTCAGGAAACGTGCCACAAAAGTAATCACCACAAAACTCAAGGCATTCATGCCCAAAGGTGCATCGAGGAGCAAGTCTGCAAACAAGCCTGTACCAAAGGCAAACCAGATGCCACACCATGTTGGTTGCCCAAGCACCCAAAACAAGGTCACCATCAACATAAACAATGGTCGCCAACCCGAGCCTGTATAAGACAGCGGATACACCATGAGTACAGATGCAGCAATTACAGAAAAAATAATCGGAAATAGTGGATCTTTATTCTTGTTTTGTCCGAGTCGGGTTTGTCCAATTTTAGCGATTGGCATTTGGCTGCTCCTTCGCTAAAGATTCTGAGAATAACACCACTACATGATGCCCACCTGCCAATTGTGCTGCAGGCACGACATCAATTTGGGCAAACTCACCTGAATTATGACGGCTAATTTTAGCAATGCTTCCAACCAAATAACCTGCTGGAAAATGCTCGCCCAAGCCAGAGCTATAGACTTTCTCTCCAACCTGAATATTGGCACTGGTCGGTACATATTCCATTTTTAAACGACCAAGGTCACCCGTACCAGACACAATGGCACGCATACCAGTATGTTCTAGACGTACAGAGAGTGAATGTTCTTTGTCTGAAAGCAGCATGACACGGCTACTATGCGGATAAACAGAAATAATCTGCCCCATAATTCCCTTATCATCTAAAACAGTTTGTCCGACTTTTAACTGATTTTGAGAGCCACGGTTAATCACAATAATATGTCGCAAAGGGTCAGCATCGGTGCCAATCACTTCGGCAATTTCCATGCGTCCATCAATGATTAAGGGTGTATCGAGCAACCCACGCAAGCGGGTATTTTCTGCAGAAAGTTCAGATAATTTTTGCAGGCGGACTTTAGCCTGTAACAACTCTGCCTGCATCGCGGTATTTTCACGACGCAACTGAGCTTCAGACTTACTTTGTTGACTTAGCCATTCTCGCGACAATACAGGATAGCTTGCAAGGGCATAAATTGGGTTATATGCCGCATACAAAACATCTCGTGCAGGTTGGATTACATGCGGAACACGCCAGTTAAAAAACAGGATGACCAAGCAAGTAATGACCGCAATAATAAAAGAGCGAAAAGATGGCGGTTGTCTGGAAAACAGATTTGTTTGCACCGCCGAATCCTATGTATTAGCCAACAAATAACATATCGTGGTTTGGATTATCAAAGAATTCCAGAACCTTGCCACCGCCACGGGTCACGCAAGTTAATGGTTCTTCTGCTACCACCACAGGTAGGCCTGTTTCTTGTGCCAATAGCTTATCTAGGTTACGTAACAATGCACCACCACCTGTCAGCACAATACCACGCTCTGCAATATCTGAAGACAATTCAGGAGGCGTTTGTTCCAATGCAGATTTCACTGCGGCAACAATGCTTTGTAGCGGATCAGAAATCGCTTGGGTGATTTCATCTGAAGTAACCGTAATGGCACGCGGCACACCTTCAGCCAAGTTACGACCACGAACTTCAATTTCCAGTGGTTTAGCACCTTCATCTGGCAATGCCATGCCCACTTCTTTTTTAATGGTTTCTGCTGTGGTTTCACCAATCACACAGCCATGCGCCTTACGCACATAGTTAATGATTTGCTCATCAAACACATCGCCACCAATACGCAATGAATCTGAATACACGCAACCCTGTAATGAAATAATGGCGATTTCTGTTGTACCACCGCCAACATCGACCACCATAGAACCACAAGCTTGCTCAACTGGCATACCCGCACCAATTGCAGCGGCCATCGGTTCTTCAATCAGGCGGACATCACGAGCACCCGCATTGAATACCGCTTCACGAATGGCACGGCGTTCTACCAAGGTAGATTTACATGGCACACACACCACTACACGTGGTGCAGGTGGGAATAAGCGCTTTTCATGCACTTTACCAATAAATTGGTTAAGCATGGTTTCAGTCACTTCAAAATCAGCGATTACACCATCTTTCATAGGGCGAATTGCAGAAATATTTGCAGGGGTACGACCCAACATTTGTTTGGCATCAAGACCGACTGCGGCAACAATTTTCTGTGAACCGCTGTGACGAATTGCCACAACCGTCGGTTCATTTAATATAATGCCTCGTCCTGGCGCATAAATAAGTGTATTTGCTGTACCTAAATCAATGGCTAGGTCTGGCGAAAACAAGCCAATTAGTCGTTTTAGAATCACGGAGTCGTTCTCGATTAAACTTTATGTGGACGCAAGTTGGCAACTTTAACTAAATGTGGTGCGTTGAACAAGTCAATCGCTTATTATAACGCACGATATTTTGAAATTTTTTATTAATACTGATTTTAGGTGATGTTATGTCTACCTCGGATGCTCAGCATTCTGCAGATTTAAATGCACAAACAGTTTCAGCAATTGCCAATCTTGCCCGTCTTAAACTCAATGATACGCAATCTGCTGAATATGCTCAAAGTCTAAATAAAATTTTAGGCATGATGGAAAGCTTAAAAGGCATTAATACTGATGACGTAGAGCCTTTAAAAAGTCCATTTGACCACCCGCAACCATTACGTGAAGACGTGGTAACTGAACAGAATCATCGTGAACAATATCAAGCTGTTGCTCCTGCAGTTCAGGATGGCTTGTACCTTGTTCCACGAGTGATTGAATAATTTATTCGGCTGTTACATTTTGACTTCATAAAAAGGTAAAAGAATTTTTCTCATGACAGATTTACATCGCTTATCGATTCGTGAAATCTCTGAGGGTTTAGCGGCAGCCAAATTCTCCTCTCGCGAACTGACTGAACATTATTTAAAACGTATTGCAAAAATTGATCCTCAAGTACGCTCTTATGTGACTGTGACCAATGAAGTTGCATTGGCTCAGGCAGATGCTGCCGATGCCTTACGTCAGGCAGGTCAAGCAACAGCTTTAACAGGCGTGCCTGTTGCGCACAAAGATATTTTTTGTACTCAAGGCATTAAAACCTCTGCGGGTTCAAAAATGCTGGATAACTTTATTTCACCTTATGATGCAACCGTGGTTGCACAAGGTAAAACAGCAGGTTTGGTCACTTTAGGTAAAGTGAACATGGACGAATTCGCAATGGGTTCAACCTCTGAAAGTTCATTCTACGGCGCAACCAAAAACCCATGGGCGCTAGATCACGTACCAGGTGGTTCATCGGGTGGTTCGGCAGCCGTTGTAGCGGCTGACCTTGCTCCTTTTGCTACGGGTACAGACACTGGCGGTTCAATTCGTCAGCCTGCATCATTCTGTGGTTTAACTGGTCTTAAACCAACCTATGGACGTGTTTCACGTTACGGCATCATTGCTTATGCATCTTCTTTAGATCAGGCAGGCCCGATGGCGCGCTCTGCAGAAGACTGTGCTTACTTAATGAATGTGATGGCAGGTCACGATGCCAAAGACTCAACCTCTATGGATAAAGCGGTTGAAGATTATGTAGCGAACCTCAATGCGACAGCGCTTAAAGGCTTACGTATTGGTATTCCAAAACAATACTTCAATGTGGCTGGTTTAGATGCTGCAGTCAAAGCACGTGTTGAAGAATCACTGAAAAAATTAGAAGAATTGGGCGCAGTTCTTGTTGAAATTGACCTCAACATGACTGAAAGCTACGTCCCGACTTACTACCTGATTGCTCCTGCAGAAGCATCATCTAACCTTTCACGTTACGATGGTGTGCGTTATGGCTACCGTGCAGAAAATCCGCAAGAT
Source organism: Acinetobacter sp. A2 (assembly GCF_048537555.1). Lineage (NCBI taxonomy): Bacteria > Pseudomonadati > Pseudomonadota > Gammaproteobacteria > Moraxellales > Moraxellaceae > Acinetobacter > Acinetobacter sp. A2. The sequence goes on along the minus strand of NZ_CP183239.1, from coordinate 762,603 downwards.
ATTTTAGACCTTTACAAACGCTCACGTTCTGAAGGCTTTGGTGCAGAAGTACAACGTCGTATCTTGATTGGTACTTATGCCCTTTCTGCAGGTTATTACGATGCCTACTACGTGAAAGCGCAAAAAGTTCGTCGTTTAATTCAGCAAGACTTCTTAAAAGCCTTTGAGCAGGTAGATGTAATTGCAGCACCGACTGCACCAACCACTGCATACAAAATTGGCGCATCTTTAGACCCTGTTGAAATGTATTTGGGCGATATTTACACCATCGCGGTGAACTTGGCAGGCTTACCAGCAATTAGTGCACCTGTTGGCTTTGACCAAGACAACTTGCCTGTTGGTTTACAACTGATTGGCAACTACTGGTCTGAATCACAACTGTTATCTGTGGTACATCAGTACCAACAAGCGACAGACTGGCATAGCAAACGCGCGGCAATTGCTGAGGAGAATGCATAATGGCGAGCAATCAAAAGAAAGCGAAATCAAACCTAATTGATGGCTGGGAAGTCGTGATTGGGATTGAAATTCACACGCAACTTGCAACCAATTCTAAAATCTTCTCAGGTTCATCCACCGAGTTTGGTCAAGACCCAAATACACAAGCCAGCCTTGTTGATTTAGCCATGCCGGGTGTACTGCCTGTTTTAAATAAAGAAGTGGTAGATTTAGCGATTCGCTTCGGTTTAGGGATTGATGCTTATATCGATCAAGCTTCTGTCTTTGCACGTAAAAACTACTTCTACCCTGACTCGCCTAAAGGCTACCAAATTAGCCAGATGGACAACCCAATTGTCGGTTTGGGTCATATCGACATCCAACTTGAAGATGGCACGACCAAACGCATTGGTGTAACCCGTGCACACCTTGAAGAAGATGCTGGTAAGTCGATTCACGATCAGTTTGAAGGCATGTCAGGTATTGACCTCAACCGTGCAGGTACGCCTTTGCTTGAAATCGTATCTGAACCCGATATGCGTTCGGTTGAAGAAGCCGTAGCGTATATTAAAGCGATTCATACGCTAGTGCGTTGGTTAGGTATTTCTGACGGCAACATGGCAGAAGGCTCATTCCGTGCTGACTGTAACGTGTCATTACGTCGTCCGGGGCAACCTTTCGGTACACGTTGTGAATTGAAAAACCTGAACTCATTCCGTTTCATTGAACAAGCGATCAATGTTGAAATTGAACGTCAAATGGAAATTTTGGAATGGGATGGCACCATTGATCAGGAAACACGTTTGTTTGACCCGGTGAAGATGGAAACGCGTTCGATGCGCTCGAAAGAAGAAGCGAACGATTACCGCTACTTCCCTGATCCAGACTTATTGCCTGTGGTTATTCCAGATGCGCAAATTGAAGCAATTAAAGCCACCATGCCTGAATTGCCTGCGGCACGTCGTGCACGTTTTGTAGCAGACTTTGCTGTGACTGAATACGATGCTCACGTTTTAACACTAACTCGTGAAATGTCTGAATTTTACGAAGTTGTGGTTGCTGCAGCAGGTGGTGCGGCGCAAGGTAAAATTGCAGCAAACTGGGTGATGGGTGAATTCTCAGGTGCACTCAATAAAGCAGGTTTAGATTTAGCAGACTCTCCTGTATCTGCCAAGAAACTTGGCGGTATGATCGCGCGTATTGTGGACAACACGATTAGCGGTAAGATTGCAAAACAAGTGTTCGGCTTTATGTGGGATGAAGGCAAAACTGCAGACGAAATTATTGCTGAAAAAGGCTTGAAACAGGAAACTGATACAGGTGCGATTGAAGCGATTATTAAGGAAGTGCTTGCTGCCAACGAAAAAATGGTTGAAGAATATAAGTCTGGTAAAGACAAAGCCTTCAACGGTTTAGTCGGTCAAGTGATGAAAGCGTCTAAGGGTAAAGCCAACCCTGCTCAAGTGAATGAATTAATGAAGAAATTGATTGGATAATTTATTCGATAATTAATTGATTTTATGTTATAAAAACCTCGCTTAATGCGGGGTTTTTTATATTTAAATCTTGTGCTATCACAGATAAAATGAGGGGGATAACAAAATGAAAAGAGCAATAAGCCTGATATTGAGTTGCGTTGTATTCACAGGATGTGCTACTTCATCCAAGAACCTTACAGTATCAGCAATATAGCTGTGATCAGCTAGGACAAGAGGCTAGCAACATTCAAAACAGAGTAGCTGAAATTGGCGGTTCAGTAGATTCTCGTGCAACACGTGACAAATGGGTAACAGGTGCAGGATTAGTACTTTTTTGGCCAGCACTCTTCTTTATTGGAGGAAATAAAGCTCAGGAAGCAGAGTTCTCAAGATTGAAAGGAGAATACGAAGCTGTGCAAAAGATGGCTGTACAGAAGAATTGTTTAACATCTCCAGCATCGAAGTAACTCTATTTAATAGAAGCTTATTTACATTAATAAGCTTCTATCAATTATAACTATAGCCATCTGCAACTTTTCCCAAAACTATGTGCTTTCAACATCGGTTGGCATGAACAACCTACTCGGGAAATTTATAGCTATATCCAACCTAAAGGCTATTTATTACGTGGCGAAGCAGTGAATAAAGAATTTGAGAAGTTATATCCAAATGAGACTGTAAATTAAATTGTGTAATTGCCTGAATTTGCTATGTTCATATTCACAACGGAGTCAGGCAACATGATGAACGAACAAAAACTAAAAGACCTTGCAGCAGAATTTGCTAAAGGAATCAAAACAGAAGACGATCTCAATCAATTCACCCGATTGTTGACTAAACTCACTGTTGAAACGGCTCTCAATGCCGAACTTACCGAACACCTCGGACATGAAAAGAATGCTCGTAAGAACGGTTCTAATGCCCGTAATGGCTATTCCAGTAAGACCCTCCTGAGTGATGATGGTGAGATTGAAATCACCACACCACGAGATCGTGATGGCACATTTGAGCCACAACTGATTAAAAAGAATCAGACCCGTATCACGCAAATGGATAGCCAAATTCTATCCCTTTATGCCAAAGGCATGACCACCCGTGAAATCGTGGCTACTTTCAAGGAAATGTACGATGCCGATGTATCTCCAACGCTTATTTCCAGGGTGACAGATGCTGTTAAGGAGCAGGTTGCTGAATGGCAAAACCGTCCATTAGATGCGATCTATCCTATCGTCTATATGGACTGCATTGTGGTCAAAGTCCGTCATAATGGCAGTGTTATCAATAAGGCTGTATTCCTAGCCTTGGGCATTAATCTTGATGGACACAAAGAACTGCTCGGTATGTGGATGGCGGAGAATGAAGGCGCTAAGTTCTGGCTGACTGTCCTGACTGAGCTTAAAAACCGAGGGTTGCAGGATATTCTAATTGCCTGTGTGGATGGACTAAAAGGCTTTCCTGATGCCATTAACAGCGTATACCCGCAAACCCATATCCAGCTGTGCATTATCCATATGCTGCGTAACAGCTTGAAATACGTATCATGGAAAGATTACAAGGCGGTCACTCAGGATTTAAAAGCCGTTTATCAGTCACCTACTGAAGAGGCAGCCTTGATGGCCTTGGATCAATTCGCCCAAACATGGGATGACAAGTACCCACAGATCAGCAAAAGCTGGCGTACACACTGGGAGAATCTAAATACCTTCTTTGCTTATCCAGCCGAGATACGCAAAGCCATCTATACCACCAATGCGATCGAATCATTAAACAGCGTAATACGTCAGGCGATCAAAAAGCGTAAAGTCTTTCCAACGGATGATTCTGTACGTAAAGTGATTTACCTGGCAATTGATGCAGCGTCTAAAAAGTGGAATATGCCTATTCGCGACTGGCGTTTAGCCATGAGCCGCTTTATTATTGAATTCGGTGACCGCTTAAGCAATCACCTTTAAATTTATGAAAAGCAATTACACAAAATTATTTACAGGCTCATCCAAATCTTATTTAATTTTATCTCCCATTCCCACAGCGAGAGGAAATATCACACCCTCAATCGAATATTAAAATTACCAACAAACCTTCTATTAAAAACCGAGGTCTTTACAAACATTTTCCTTATCTAAACCCTTGAGTAGTACACGATATTCTTTGGTTTCAGCATCAATTTTCTTTGGATTAAAATGTCGATTGGCTTGGTTTAAAGCAATAACATCTTGATAGTACTTACGAACATCTACACACAAAATACGGATTTGTTCGCGCTCATCGCCCCTGAGTCTGGCTCGAGTCATCTTTTCCTCTATAGCACGATTAGAATCTAGCCCCAAATAATAACGCTCTGTCACATAATCATGCGCAGTGGCTTGTTTCAGGCTTTTGGCAGAAACATTAAAACTAAATAAAGCCAATGCGCTGAATCCTGAAATTTTAATTGTGCTATGCAGCAAATGTTTTAACTTCATAACTGTGGATGCTCCGTGGATAGTCGATTCCAAAACCAATGAATACGGCCTTGTGTATCAAGCAAAGTATGTGTCTTAATCTGCTCATGCATGACATTGCTGCCCCAACAGGCATTTGCACTATTTCGGTTGTTATGCAGATATATTTTTTCAGTCGTATCATCAATTTTTTGTGGCGGAATATAGACCGCATAGCCTGCTGGAATCCATAAATCTGCCACAACTAAAGTTTGTTGTTTGCTGTCATATATCCCAACAGAAATCACCAAGTCCAAATAAGGGTCGCAAGAGACAAACAAATGCGGAAAATTATGCCCTTCTAAATCTGTGCAAATTGTAGGAAATAAAGTCCGATCTTGCCCTGAGGGTGCGGTGTCTAAATATGGATTGGCATAGGCTGCAAATTTTCCGTATTTGTATTCACAATAACTGACGATATCGTAATCATTTTCAATCTTGATACTTTTGCCCTGTCCAATCAAATGCATACCAAAAGCTGCTGCCAATTCTGGTGTGATTTTGAAAGGTTGATAAACAATTGATTGTGTAACCTCAGGAAAATCAAGTTCTGTGATCACACCCCATTTGGTTTTTTTCTGATTTTTTGCTCGAACCCGAATGGGTGCTAAACAACTTAAATCAGCAACTGTCACAGCTTCGGTCTTGAGCAAAGTTCTCTGAATTATTTTATTCAATGCAGTGAAATGTGGCTTGCCCCGTTCATTAAAAAAATACGGTGTCACGCTTAAATCTACCGTATTTTCATCGACCATCTCATTCAACAGCATGCGTGAAAAATAAGTCCCCGTATCTACACGCTGCTCTGTGTTTTCTTTTTTCATTTTGCTTTCTTTTAAATGACTCAATTCATTTGAAAACCCAGCTTATAAAGCTGGGGTTGGTTATTTCATTTGATTTAACATATTTTTTGCGCCTGCATGATTATAATTTTTGGCTAAATTCTGCAAAATGCGCTTGGCTTGTACTTCCGCGTTTGGAAAACGACCGCGATAACTCGACACACTGGTTAAACAACGTGCCACCAGCATGCCAGATTCTGTATAAATACGTGTGCCCTCTGCACCTTGTAATTTGCCATAGTTGTAGGCACGTTGTGCATTGTTACAGGCATTGACCTGATTACGACCACTATTGATGTCTCGGCGTGCTGCGACATATAAACGCATTTGTTGTTGCTGTGGGGTTTCTACAACACGTGCGGCAGTTTTAACTGGTGGGCTCACAACTTCTTTCTTTTCCTCAGGCTTTTCTTTTTCTTCTACCTTTTTGTTAGTAATGTTTGCTTTGGCGGGCGTTGTTGTGGCCTTGGTTGTTTTGGAAGTGCTTGCGACACGGTAAAAACGGCGCGCTTCATCTTCAGTCATCATTTTTGTGACTAAACTCACCACACGGGCTTCACCACGTTGTTCAAGTTTTCTTTCAGTAACAGGCTCAATTGAAACAATCCAACTTCCCCCCTGACTGCGTACACAACGGTAAGCACCAATGCCCTGTTTGACATCTCTGTAGGTATTCAGTAGTTTTTTCGACCATGCATTTTTAACAAGACTCATTGAGCTTTTGTAGGCAAGCGTTAAACGTCCATTTTGCGACTGGCAATAGCTGCCCATATATTTACGCGGCACCATAGATTCAGCAGGTTGATCTTTACGCTGCGGTCCCCAATAGTAGACATATTCTTTGGCAGCACCACTGGGCTGATTTAAATTTTTCTGAACAATCAGTTCTTGGGGAGATGCAAAATGCTTAACCGAATTTGGGCTAAATTGATCAACTGTTGTGCAACCAAATAAGAGGCTGCCAATCCCACCCATCAAAAGTATTTTTTTGCAGGTCACGTCTCAATTCTCAATTGTTTTTATATGAATGAAAATATATGAATTGGCTGAAAATAACAAATCCAACACATTGTTTTTATGGTCGATTAATCTTGAATTAAGTTGAGCTAAGTTAAATATTTTGAGCAAAAAATACAACCCATCACAGTTTTTTATAATTTTGTGCCACAACACCTGTATTATTTTCATACATTTGTTCAGATAAGTGCACAGCATTTCTGCGACTTATCTGAACAGGTCTAGAGCTACATCATTATGGATCTAAGGTCGATTCAAAAGCCTTTAAACGCTTATAGATAGATAAAAGCTCAATAATTGTTGGCCAAGATGCAATCAGATACTGAAATGATTCACGTACTTTGCCAAATACGTTGGAAATTTGCATCATCAAACCTAAAGTAATTGCACCTGCGGCAATACTTGGGAATAACACAAATAAACCGTAAATATTGTCCAATTGCATGTACCAAATGCGTACCAAGTTAAAATAGGCATAGTGGAAATATAAACGGAAATAGTTAAAACGTACTTTGCTAAACAATTCTTTTAAACTGAGTGGGTCAGCACGTTCGGCATGATCTTCACCATAAACCAATTCTTTACGATAAGCCGCCTCAACTTTCTGGTTATTAAATTCCAGACCTGGTAACTTCGCACCCACCACAATTAACACCAATGTACCAAATACCGCCCACCCCACTGCAGCCCAAACCAGCGCATAAGGAATTTCCCCCACTATAGGCAATGCTTTGACATGCACAGACAAGCTGAATAAAACAGGTAAAAAGGCCAATAAAGTCATAAAGGCTTCTACCAGATTGACTCCTAAAGTTTCCATGGTTCTAGCAAAACGCATGGTGTCTTCTTGAATACGTTGTGATGCCCCTTCAATATGACGTAATTTTTCCCAGTGTGCCGTGTAAAAATTATTCATGGCTGTACGCCAACGGAACACATAGTGACTCACAAAAAATAGATTAAAGACCATTAAGGTCACAGCCACCATCGCCACATACAAAAAGGTCAAAACACCTGCATAGAGTTCATTGACATCGCCCCCGCCACTGCTCAGCATTTTTTGAATCAGATCATAGAATGGGTTGTACCAAGCATTCACCACCACATTGACTTGAACGCCAAACCAAATATTGAACAAAATAAAGGCTGAACCCCATACAGACCAACGCTGCCATGGGTGATTTGCTTTAATTTTCCAGAAAATAGCAAACAGCGTCGTTGCCACAAAAAACCACAGATAAAACCATAAAAAAGCAGGTGACCAAAAACGGCTGACACCAATGGGTAATTCGGCCTCTGCATATCCTTGCGGGAAGCCAATCCAACTACCCCATGCGCTACCGCCCGAGTACCATAAAGCCAGATTGATCGCGAACCAAACAAGCAATGAAATAAAAAACCACTTTGGATTTGGAAAAAATGACTTAAACATGCAGACAAAAAGCCTTTATTTTTTAAATTGGAATGTAAAACCCAGTGCCTTCACCACTTAAAAAAGCGTGAATGGATACTTTAACTTTTATACTTTATACGCTGTTTTTTCAGCAATAATTTTATTTTTATGCTGAAAACTGTAAATTTCATCAATCGGCTATATTTTACTGCGCTGTTCATTTGCCATTCATCTAAGAAATTACATCAAATTTCAATTTCTTATATTTTTAAAATGTCAAATTATGAAGTATTGGGCAAATTTATTGCGATTTTTTGACCAACAATTCAAGTACAAAATATTTAAACCCGACACAAATTTACGATTTTGTGTAGATTATTCATCAATTTACTATATAATACGGTTGATTAAAAATAACTCATTTAGGGTGCGGTATGGAATCTCCAACAGAAAACATTGCTATTGAGCTACTTGAACCTATTGTTCTACGTAAAGAAAACTGCGCACCAATTGAATTCGAGCAAGGTACAATTTTAAAAGTTTTATTGGTTAATCCTAACTCCTACTTGGTTACCGTAGACGACGAATTTAACTTTACTGTCTCTTTAGAAGATGAAAATAAGGTGTGGCGTAAACTTTAATTACTGAGTCGCCACAAACTTTAATGATTGAATGTACGCAAAGCACATTCAATCATTAGATAAAGCTTGATAAATACGCTACTGCTTTCATGGCTTATAAAAACTAAACTTTCATTACACCTATCAATCACAGCATCCTTTTAATTTTTCAGAAGTCCGCTTCGGGTATGGCTCTCTGAAAATGTTGCCTAAGATTCAGTTTTCAATCCTCTGTATATCATTGTAGATTTTGCAACAATCTCATCAAAATCACCTTTATATTGGGCAAAATGAGATAAAAATTAGCTTTAAATTTTCATCTTATTTTCTCTATAAAAATCAATAAAATATACCAATTAATCAAACCAAAACAACAACAGCAATGACTTTAAATTCACTTTTACAACTAAGCAAAACCAAAATTAATCAAAAATTATGATAAGATCATGCTTCTTGTAAAACACATTTTTTTATAAAGATGAATTGCTTAAGCAATTTTTACTGTCTTTTGTGTATTTTATTTTTCTATTTTTTTAATTCACATCCTATTTTGACAGGGTCTACCTGATCTCTAAATTTAGGATTGTATTTGCTTATTTTAATAATGCGGATATTTAAAAATCCTGAATTGTGACACTCAAAATTGGAGAGGTAATTAAGAACTCAAAACTAATGGAGATAGCAATGGATCGAATTGCAATTATTGGCGCTGGCCCAAGCGGCATGGCCCAATTAAGAGCGTTTCAGTCAGCAAAGGCCAAAGGTCTACAAGTTCCTGAAATTGTATGTTTCGAAAAACAAAATGATTGGGGTGGACTCTGGAACTATACTTGGCGCACAGGTATAGATGAACATGGCGAACCTGTCCACGGCAGTATGTACCGTTATTTATGGTCAAATGGCCCTAAAGAAGCGCTAGAATTTGCCGATTATACTTTTGATGAACATTTCAAAAAACCAATCGCTTCATATCCGCCACGTGCAGTACTGTGGGATTACATCAAAGGTCGTGCAGAAAAAGCACAGGTCAAAGATTTAGTCCGTTTCAATAGTGCCGTTCAGCACATTGCCTATGATGAAACAACACAAAAATTCACGGTAGATGTTGAAGATTATGCACAACAACAGCATTATTCAGAACAATTTGATTATGTTGTTGTTGCATCTGGACACTTCTCTACCCCACGCGTTCCTGTTTATGAAGGCTTTGATCAATTCCATGGTCGCATTTTGCACGCACACGACTTCCGTGATGCGCTGGAATTTAAAGGCAAATCTGTATTATTGGTCGGCAGCAGCTACTCTGCCGAAGACATTGGTTCACAATGTTATAAATACGGCGCCAAGCAAATTTACAGTTGCTATCGTAGCAAAGCCATGGGCTTTAAATGGCCTAAAAACTGGTCTGAAAAGCCACAGTTATTGCGTGTAGATGAAAATACTGCTTATTTTGGTGATGGAACATCGGCCAAAATTGATACCATTATTTTATGCACGGGCTATTTACACCACTTCCCATTTATTGAAGATGACTTGCGCCTCAGAACACATAACTGTCTTTATCCGCAGGGTTTATATCAGGGCGTAGTGTGGGAAAAAAATCCTCGCTTGTTCTATTTGGGCATGCAAGATCAATGGTACACCTTCAATATGTTCGATGCGCAAGCATGGTTTGTCCGTGATGTGATTATGGGCAAAATTGCTTTGCCAAGCACGGTAGAAATGCAAAGTCATACGCAGACCTTACATGAAAAAGAACAACGCTTAATGAGCGATGAACAATCTGCACGTTTTCAAGGGGATTACATCAAACGCCTGATTGCGCAGACCGACTATCCATCTTTCAATATTGATGCAGTACACGATATTTTCATGCAATGGAAAAAGCATAAAAAAGAAAATATTATGGGCTTTAGAGATAAAGTTTATCGCTCAGTGATGACAGGAAAAATGGCTAAACCGCATCACACACCATGGCTTTATGCACTAGATGATTCTTTGGAAAGTTATCTAGAAGATGAAGCTCAACGTGAGGCAATGTAAGGCTTAAACACAAAAAGCCATCACCCTAGACCGTAAAAAATCAAAAAAACCCCATACGTTATGCGCATGGGGTTTGTTGTTTAAGGATTTATCTAAATATCTAAACTTAATTGCTGTTCAAATTATAAATCTGACTTGGCACGTTTTAAGGCCTGTTGCCAACGCAGTAAATGCTCAGCCCGTTCTGCCTCTTTCATGTGAGGTTCAAACACTCGATCTAATTGCCAAGATGCCGAAATTTCAGATAGGTCAGAAAATACGCCTGCTCTTAAACCAGCCATAGCAGCAGCACCCCAAGCGGTAGATTCCAGCATTTTAGGACGCAACACAGGTACATTTAAAATATCGGCTTGGAATTGCATCAACATATCATTTTGACTGGCACCACCATCGACCCGCAATTCTTTCAGAGGATGATCTAAGTCCGACTGCATGGCAGTGAGTACATCCGATACTTGAAATGCAATGGATTCCAATGCCGCACGGGCAATGTGCGCCTTATTGGTACCACGTGACATGCCACATAAAAGTGCCCTTGCTTCGCTGTCCCAATGTGGCGCACCAAGCCCTGTAAATGCAGGGACTAACACAACACCATCGCTAGAAGTTACACTATTGGCGAGTTGTTCTACATCGCTACTTTTTTGAATAATCCCTAAACCATCCCGCAGCCATTGCACCACTGCCCCTGCCATAAAGACACTGCCTTCTAGGGCAAAATGGGTTTCATTTTGACATTGCCATGCCAGAGTGGTGAGTAACTTATTTTGGCTAAACTGCACCTGATTGCCTGTATTGAACAACATAAAACAGCCTGTACCGTAGGTATTTTTTGCTGTACCTACCTCAAAACAAGATTGTCCAAATAAAGCTGCTTGCTGATCACCCAAAATACCTGTGATTGGAATATTATCACCCAATAAGCCAGTTGCGGTGTCTGCAACATAACTGTCTGATGCAATAATTTTAGGTAAAACTGATGCTGGAATTTGAAACAGTTCCAGTAAGTCTTCATCCCAAGTTTGATGATGTAAGTTCATCAACATTGTTCTTGAAGCATTACTTGCCTCAATGACATGTTCAGCGCCTTGGGTTAAATTCCAGATTAACCAACTGTCGATGGTGCCAAAGGCCACATGCCCTTGTTGTGCCAAAATTTTCAGCCCATCGACATGCTCAAGTAACCAAACCAGTTTGCCTGCGCTAAAATACGGATCTATACGCAAACCTGTTTTTTCCTGAATCAATTGCATTTGGTTATTTTGAATGAGCTGATGACACCAGTCTGCAGCACGTCGATCTTGCCAGATAATTGCAGGGGCCAGTGGTTTTCCCGTGCGTTTATCCCACACTACAGTCGTTTCACGTTGGTTGGTCACGCCAATTGCACGAATATCTTTGGCTAAAATTCCTGCTGTAGCCAAAGCCTGTTGCACCACTGCAATTTGATTTGACCAGATTTCTTGGGCATCTTGCTCTACCCAGCCTGAATGTGGCGTCTGAATGTGGGTTTCACGTTGTGCTGTAGCCTGAACTTGTCCGTGTTCATTGAAAATAATAGCGCGACTGGAAGTCGTGCCTTGATCGAGTGCTAATAAATAACTCATATTTTTTATTGTGTTTGGCTTGAAAAATAAAATATTAGCGCAATTATGTAATTAAGCGCATTGAAATGTGTAATTGTGCAGAAAATACATCGTAATTTTTGCCAGCTATGCTATGATTGCGTTGTGATATGGGGGTGTTATTGGCTTCGACGCTGATGATGAAGCTCATAGATGCATGCCGAGAGCGCATTTTCTCTCGTAAATAAAATTTGCATTAAAATAGTCGCAAACGACGAATCTTACGCTCTAGCTGCCTAAGGGCAGCTTGTCCGCTTCACTGAATACTTGTGGTCAGTGAACCCGACTGAAGCGCACGCACACAAGTCCGTATAGAGCCAAGCCTCGGGGCTTTATACCAAACTTAGAGGATCGCACTTTTAACCCTGTTCGTCGGGTCTTTAAGTGTTAAAACAATAGACGATATCTAAGCATGTAGTATTCTCGAGTGTAGTGTTGGCGGACGCGGGTTCAACTCCCGCCACCTCCACCATATACCTAACAAAACATGGCAAAATATGCGTGTTTTATTAAGATAAAGGCTTGAATCTAAAGGATTTAAGCCTTTTTTCTTGCCTAAACATAACTAAACATAACTAGCTACAGTGTACATATACCGTGTACATTGCACATTTTATTGAACTCACTGGTGTACAAGCCATGAAAAGAAATGAAATAAAACGCGGTCCTATGTCGGATACAGTCCTAGCCAATCTTGAACCTGAATTAAAAGAATATCGGGAGCTAGACGGCAACGGCTTATATTTTCGTACACTTTACATCGAATGTTTAGTCTAAAGGCACAGCCGAAGTTTGTTTGATCTTTTGCATTGGAATTTCGGTTTTAATATTTTGTACTGAATTTTCTCTCTTTAAATGCTTAATCTGTAGCTGCCGATATTCTTCAATATTTGACACCACAATCTTCAATAAAAAGTCACAGTCTCCCACCATTAAATGACACTCTACAACCTCAGGTAGCGCCTGAATCGTATCGGTAAAACGTTGTACTGTTTCAATATCTTGTCCAATCAACCAAATACGCGTAACAGGGTCAAACTTTTCCCAACCTTTTCTGCATCAATCAAAGCAGTATATTGCTGAATAATGCCCGCCTCTTCCAAAATACGAACACGACGTAAACATGGCGATACCCCCCAATACACGTGTCATCAATTTGTAATAAAACTCGCTTATACCTCGTGTGATAATGCAACTTTATTTTCGAGGGTTTGGGAATGTCAGAGAACATCAGCTTAGATTATCTAAATGGACTCATTCGTACTGCAGAGAAAAAAGGGAAAAAGATAGATAAAATCTTATTGGGTTATAAAGCCTACTACTTTTTTATGTCAGACAGTGAATTCCATAAAGAGGTCACGAGCTCTGCCCTTTCTCCAAGTAAGCGTAAATATAAAGACCATAAAATAAAAGTGACCCAAGACGATTATCAGGTTGAATTAAAATTTCAGGAAAAATAATCGGGACGCTGCATTATTTGACCAAAGCGATGCTTAATCTAAAGGCCACTCATTAACTTTGGTGGCCTACCTCTCCTTCCTATTTCAAGTGACTCATTCCACTTATTCCCCCCAATATTATTGGTTTATGATGCAGACTTGATTGGCCTATCATTTTGTTTCAATAGTTTTTAATTGCGCATGCGTTACAGCGGCTTTGTCACGTTTGGTTAAAATAAAGTGTGCAATCAAACCTATACAGATACCCCAAAATACAGAACTTAGTCCTAAAAAACTCATGCCAGAGACGGTGGCAAGAAAGGTAATTAGCGCACTATCACGGTGATTTTCGTCTTTAATTGCTGCAGTTATATTGGTGGCAATTGCACCCAATAAGGCCAGTCCTGCAAGCGCAGCGACTAATTCTTTTGGCAGTAAACTGAATAGCATCACAATACTGCCTGAAAACAGACCACCTAAAATGTAAAACAGTCCATTGGCAACCCCTGCAATATAGCGTTTTTCTTTAAGTTCATGGGCATCTTTACCGGTGCACAAAGCCGCTGTAATTGAAGCCAGTACAATACTAATTCCACCCACCACAGACACCGCTAATGAAGCAATACTCGCTGTACTAATAATGGGTTTAGCTGGTGTGTCATACCCACTCAACTTGAGAATGGCCATTCCAGGTAAAAATTGCCCCGTCAGACTGACCAAAATCAAAGGGATCGCAAAGTTGATGGTTGAGGTTAATGTCCATTCAGGTGTAATGAATTGTGGTACAGCGAGTGAAAAATCCATGTTGACTGGGTTTATTTGTCCCATTGCTGCCGCAAGAATAATTCCAGTGAGCAACACCCAAATGATGGCATAGCGTGGTGAAAGACGTTTGGCAATCAGATAGCACAACAACATACCTATCACTAAATAAGGCATAGAATTACTGGCAATAAACAGCCCTAAACCAAACTGGAATAAAATTCCTGCCATCATGGCAGCAGCTATGCTTTGCGGAATCATTTTTATTAATTTATCAAAATATCCACTCCAACCAATAATCAACATGGCAAGCGCAGCGGTAATATATGCCCCAACGGCTTCACTCAGGGATAAATCAGGAAACAAAGTCACTAATAAGGCCGTGCCCGGTGCTGACCATGCCGTAATAATCGGGGCTTTGTATTTAATCGATAGAAAGATGCCTGTAACAGCAGCACCAATAGAAATTCCCCAAATCCATGAAATCATCATAGATGAAGAGACATTCGCCTGTTGTGCCGCCTGAAAGAAAATGATTAAAGGGCCTGAATATGAAATCAGTACAGCCAAGAAGCCTGCGACTGTGGCAGAAATAGACCAATCCTGTTTGAGCATTTTGAAAATATCTTTCACAGCACATACTCCTTATGTCATTTGCGATTTACCTTGCAACCCAAAATCTTTTTTCACTCTTTTTTGGGGCGATAAGACATCTTATTCACAAATAAAATTAATTAAAAACTAATTATTTCTATATAATTAACAATCAATATTTATCTATAAATAAAGAGCTAGCGATGCTGAATGAATTAAAAACGCTAATTGCTATCCAAAAATACGGTTCATTTAGTGCTGCGGGACAGCGGATTGGCTTAACACAAGCGGGTGTAAGCGCTCAAATAAAGTCCTTAGAAACGCAACTTGATCTTGAACTTTTTGAACGGGTCGGACGCAAAGCCTATTTAAATGTAGAGGGGCTGCGCGTCATTAAATATGCAGAAGAAATCATGGTGCTGATTGAAAAAATCAAGCAGCCTGAATCGCTGATTGATTATAAGGGTTTGATTAAAATTGGTGCGATTGCTTCGATTCAATCTGGCTTTTTCCCACAATTATTGAAAAAGTTTAAGGAATATTTACCTTATGCCAAAGTACGAATTCTGCCAGGTGTGTCTTCAAACCTGCTCAATATGGTAGAAAATAGCGAGATTAATCTAGGGGTGATCATAAAACCGAACTTCCCTATTTCCAAAGAATTTAGCTACTATTCGCTGTGTAAAGAAGCTTTTGTTTTAGTGACTCCTAAAGAAGTTAAGCTCACAGATTATAAAGAAATTTTGAGCCGCTACCCTTTTATACGTTACGACTGCTCTTCATTTGGCAGCAATATCGTTTCTGATTTTTTAAGCAAGCATAAAATTGAAACACAGGATTTTCTTGAACTTGAAGATGTAGAAGCCATTGTTAAAATGGTAGAAAACAATTTAGGTGTAGCCTTAATTCCCTTTAATGCGCCTTGGCGTGACCAGCAGAACAACATCAATGTCATTCGCTTGGGGGAAGAAGAGTTTTATCGCGAGCTGATTGTCATTATGAAAAAGTCGAATGAGCAGTCACTGGTGTCCAATATTATCTATCGAATTCTGCATGAATTAGAAAACGAGGAGCGAACAACCGCACAAGCAACGGGAACAGTGTTTTATCCTTGGTCATTACCTGAGCGATAATGAACAACGCGCAGAGCCTTTGCAAAAGAAAAGCCAAAATAAAATAGAATGATCGGCTTATAGTGCAACAGCGATAAGCCGCATCAATGCAGGTTTAATAGACTTTTGATATAGTATTCTTCTGGAAAAACCATCAGCTGTTGATCTTCCTGAGCCCGTTGTTGCAAATAATCAGGAAGTACAAAACTAGATAAAGTTGAGCCAGCAATCAGCTGTTGTTTTTCATCGGCAGACAAAACTTTAATGGGTGCATCCACAGACCAAATTGTGAATTTTCCATGAGTTAAGCCATTATCCCAAAGTAAATTGAGATGTTTAGCTGCAAAATTAGCCTGAGCAAGTGCTTGCTCAATTTCCAGTAGAATGACCATTTTTTCAGAATCCGTAAGATTTTGTGCCTTAGGATCCAATAAAATATATAAGTCGGTACAGTCTGCCAAAATATAGCATTGTGAGGTCACATCAAAGCCCTTAACATATTAAAATATAATTAAAATTTAGCTTCTTATAAAATTAAAGAATTATGTTTATCTCTAAGTAAATCAGTATAAAAAACACTCATTAGAATGATTCTAACCTACTCATTGCTCCAATAAATAAAAATTTCTTAGGCTGCCGTCCCGTAATCAAAAGCTTTAATCAATAAATCAAAGTGATTTAAACCAAATAAAAACCTTTAAGCCATGGTATGAATCGTATCTTTAAAGCGTTTCCAAGCCACGTAAAAGAACACAATTGCAATTGCTATCAGCCACAGAAACGATGGCCAAACGATATTCAGCCCAGCATTTCGGTACAGAATAGCCTGAGCCAACTCAACAAAATGCGTGGTTGGTGCAATCAGCATCAAATATTGCAATACTTCAGGCATACTTTCACGCGGGGTCATGCCACCTGAAAGCATTTGCATCGGAATCAAAATCAACATCATTAACAAGCCAAACTGCGGCATGGATTTGGACATGGTCGCCAAATAAATCCCCATCGAAGTGGTGGCAAACAACGTCAACAAAGCACCAAAGAAGAACAGAAACAAGTTACCTTCTATAGGTACGTTTAAGGCCATCTGTACCACCAGCTTCAGACCGATAAAAGCCGCTATCAATACCACTAGACTCATCGACCAGACTTTGGACATCATGATTTCAAACACCGTGACTGGCATCACCATCAAGTGTTCAACCGTACCGTGTTCACGCTCACGAATTAACGCAGCACCAGTCAGAATAATAGACAGCATCGCTACGTTGTTGATGATTTCCATAACACTGCCAAACCATTTCTGGTCTAGTGTTGGGTTAAAGCGTGCCCGCATTTCCAGCTCTACTGGCATACTGGTCATTTCACGATGATGCAGCAAATATTCACTAACTTCTGACTGTACAATCTGTTGGATATAACCTGCCCCGATCATAGCTTGCGACATACGTGTTGCATCTACATTGACCTGAATTGCGGCCGAGTTACCCGCCAAGACATCTTCCTGAAAATTCACTGGAATATTTAAAGCAAATGTAAATTCACCTGCATCCATTCCAGTATCCATGTAATTCAGTTCTGTGGTTCGCGGAATAAAATAAGGTGGATAAAATGCCGAGCTAATCCGCTCAGACAAAGTTGAATGATCTTCATCTACAATCGCAATAGGCGCCATATTCAGGCTGTCTGTCATGGCTGTAGCAGCCGTGTAAATGGCCACTGTAAAGGTGTAAATGATAAGAATCAGCATGACTGGCTCACGCCAAAGACTCCACAACTCCTTGCAACCGAGCTGATAGATATTCTGTATTTTCTGTCTGAACATCCTAGGGCTCCTGTTTTTTTAGTGCAAGGATTGCTGCACACATCATCACGGGGACGGACAGCAGAATAATCCAGAAACCCTGACTCAAGTCTTCAAAACCCAATGCCTTATTGAACACCCCACGGCTGATATTGATCATGTGTGTCGCAGGATAGATCTCTCCAAACCAGCGACCAAAACCTTCCAATGCAGAAACGGGATTAATAATGCCCGCAAATTGCATCACTGGAATCATCGTACCGAGCATCACCAAAAACATCGAGGCGATCTGACTTTTGGTTAGTGCCGAAGCCAATAAACCTGTAGCTGTAGAAAAAATAATAAACAGTAAAGATGCCAATGTTAGCGTCAAAAAACTGCCTTTAATCGGCACATCAAAAAACACCACTATCATCAGGCACATCAGGAAATAATTCAGCATGGCCAGTACCACGTAAGGAATTTGCTTGCCAATTAAGAATTCACTGCGGGTGACTGGAGTAACATACAAATTCACAATCGAACCCAGTTCTTTTTCTCGTACCACAGACAGTGCTGTAAGCATTGCAGGAATGAGCAGAATTAATAATGGGAACAAAGCTGGAGCCATTGCTGGCAAGCTCTTGATATCTGGGTTATAACGAAAGCGGGTTTCTACATTGACCGCACTGGAATATTTATAACCACTTTGTTCTAAGGCTTGCTGCATTAACCAATGAGCATGAATCCCTTGCACATAGCCCTGAACCGTTTCTGCACGCTGCGGCATAGCCCCGTCAATCCATGCACCAATCTTGACGTTCTCTCCTCGAGCCACATCTCGTGCAAAGCCGGGTGGAATTTCAATCGCCAAAGCAATATCACCGCTGCGCATGCGCTGGTCTAGGTCTTCATAACTTTGCAGAGGTGGTTTTTCCACAAAATAGCGTGAGCCAGCGATACTCATCGTGTAATTCTGACTTAAACCTGTTTGATCACGATCCAGCACAGCAAACGTCAGATCATCCACATCCATGGTAATTCCAAGTGCCATCACCAACAGCAAAATGATTGACCCGACCAAAGCCATGGTCGCACGAATCGGATCACGCGCCAATTCTAGCGATTCACGCCATGCATAACTGAGCAGGCGTTGTAGGCTGAATCGACTAGACTTCGGTTGCTGCGTATTGACAGACAGATGATCATTAGCTTGCTGTTCATCCTTTTCTTCTGTCACAGTCTGAGCGCCAACACCAGCACCTGCATCCAACAAATAGCCAATAAAAGCCTCTTCTAATGAACTCGCTTGGCGGTTTTTAATTAATTGTGCAGGCGCTGCACTGTCCAAGACCCGTCCTGCATGCATCAATGACATACGGTCACAGCGCTCTGCTTCATTCATAAAGTGGGTGGAAATAAAGATGGTGACCCCGTCTTGACGTGACAAAGTGATCAAATGACGCCAGAAATTATCCCGAGCGATGGGGTCTACGCCAGAGGTCGGCTCATCTAGAATTAAAATTTCAGGCTGATGTACCAGAGCAACTGCCAATGACAGACGCTGCCGCAGTCCAAGCGGTAAATCATCAGGTAATTTGTCTTTTACAGTACTTAAGTCAAAACGCTGCAGCATCTCGTGCACACGTGATGCAATCTGCTCTGCAGGCACATGAAATAACTTGGCATGCAGCACCAAGTTCTGAGTAATAGTCAATTCACTGTAGAGTGAAAAGGATTGTGACATATAGCCAACACGGCGACGGGTCGCTATATCACTGCCTTCCACGGGTTGTCCGAACAACCATGCCTGCCCTTCCGAAGCTTCCAGCAATCCCGTCAGAACTTTCATGGTGGTCGATTTGCCACAACCATTGGAGCCTAAAAAACCAAAAATTTCACCACGACGAATCTGAAAATTGACATGATCGACTGCGGTAAAATCGCCAAACTTAACGGTCAGATCTTTGGCTTCCAGCGCATATCCTTCTGAATCATGCTGCGGTAAAGCCGGTATAACGACTGGTTCATAACCCTGTTTCTTTTGCTCTGGCAAAAGCTTGATATAGGCCTCTTCTAAACTGTGGCTACCAGTTTGTGCCAACAACTCATCAGGACTGCCAGTTTTCAGGATTCTGCCTTCATCCATCATCGCTAACCAGTCAAAACCTTGCGCTTCATCCATATACGCTGTGGCGACAATCACACTCATTTGTGGGCGGACACGACGAATACGGTTAATCAACTCCCAAAACTGCGAGCGTGCCAAAGGGTCAACCCCAGTGGTCGGCTCATCTAAAATTAAAAAATCAGGATCATGAATCAAAGAACAACACAGGCCGAGTTTCTGCTTCATCCCGCCAGAGAGTTTTCCTGCGGGACGATCCAAAAAGTCATACAACCCAGTGCTTTTGGTGAGTGCATCAATACGCTTTCGGCTTTCTGCCGCATTATGTCCAAACAAACGGGCAACAAATTGTAGGTTTTCTTCCACCGAAAGAGTTTTGGATAAGTTTTTGCCAAGCCCTTGTGGCATATAGGCAATATGCGGGCAAACTTTTCTGCGGTGTTTTGCATCGGCAATATCACCACCGAGTACCATCAAACGGCCCTGCTGAACGACCTTGGCACCTGCCAGCAATGCCAGTAGGCTTGATTTACCCACGCCATCTGGACCGATCAGACCAATCATGCAGCCTGCAGGCAAGGACAGAGAAATATCTATTAAAGCCTGAGTTTTGCCATATTTCAGACTGACCTGTTGAATGTCGGCAACAATCGCACCTTGCGCAGATGATGCTGTCATGATTTAACCAGATTGCTTAGGAATTCAGGCCAAGGTGCACTTTCATCAACTTTGATATAAGCCACGCCTGGAAGGCCAGTTTTGACTTGCTGAATGTGCTTTTGTAACAAAGCTGGATCAATTTTGGCTTTAACTCGAAACATCAGTTTTTGACGTTCACTTGCAGTTTCCACTGTTTTTGGGGTGAACTGTGCAGTATCTGCAACAAAAGAAACACGGGCAGGGATCACTACATTTTTGGCTGCATCCAGCACAATACGAACTTCTGTACCTATGGCAATTCGGCCTGCCACCGTTTCTGGCAGAAAGAAGGTCATATAAACGTCCGACAGAACAATCAGGTTCATGACCCGTCCGCCTGCGGCAATCATTTCACCGGGTTGTGCCACCAAAAACTGAACACGTGCCTTTAATGGAGCTTTGAGCTGGGCATCTTCAATATCAAAATTAATCCGCTCTACTGTGGCCTTAATCGCATCGACTTGTGAACGTGCACTGGACACCTGACTTCTTGCTGCCACAATTGCGCTTTGTGCACTGTCTACTTGTGCTCTTGCTGCACTCAACACCGCAGCCACACTTTTAACATCTGCACGTTCATCATCTAATTGCTGTTTTGATGATGCTCCATCTTTAGCCAAAATTTCAGTTCGTGCCAAACGGTTTTTAGCCGCAACCAGTTCAGTTTCACGTTGAACAACCATGGCTTGCGCTGCAGCTTTTTCACTGATTCGCATGGCGACTTGCGCTTCTGCGGTAGCAATGCCATCTTGTGCCTGACGCTGCTGGGCTTGGACTTCACGGAGTTGTGCTTCTAAAGCAGACACTTTAATACGGGCTAAAACTTGACCTGATTCTACAAAGTCGCCTTCTTGCACCAAGATTTCTTCTAACTGGCCAGCTAATTTACTGGAGATATTAATTTCAGTTGCTTCAATTCGCCCATTACCACTGACTAAAGCTTCTGTATCGGATTGGGTCATATTTTGCCAGACCAAATAAGCCACCAAACCCAAAATCACCACTACACTCACCAGTGTGAGTTTTTTAATATTCATGTTTGTGATTACCCAAAAACTTGTGCTAAAGAAATCTTTCAAAATTATTTTATAACACGAATGTTACTCGCAATATGTTGTCTACTACAGCCCCTTCATGAAAAATCGGAAACCATTTTAGAACTCAGACGAATTTTAAGAGCTCATTTAGCAGCACAGAATTGACCTGAGATGAAAACTGAGCTTCGCATTAAAAAATGAACTTTAAAATAAATCTGACAGCAATTTAGATACAACAAAACCGCATTCAAACATGATTTTAAAACATGACTTAAATGCGGTTTTTTAGTTTGATCAAACTTTGTGTTAGATCAATTAAACAGCCTAGCCCTTAGTATTCATAACCATTATTGGCTGACCATTGCTGCAATTTGCCATAATAGATTTCATCATTGAACAACAGGTCTGCTTTAGAAGCCGCATTGCTTTCTTCAGTTGGGCAGAAACCATCGTCACAATCGGCATCGACCACCCAACATCCACGTACAAATAAAATTTTATTGCCTTCTTGCTCTAGTTGTTTCTGCACACGCTCAATCGCTTCATTTAGATGATCTGCACCTAAATAAGCAGTCAAATACGCATAAGAGCCTGTTTCATCGGATGCTTTACGAAACTCGACACCCACACAAAATAAATGTTTTTTCATTTTTGGCTCCTTGTCATGTTATACAGTTAAGCTAATCTTTAATCTGGTCTAGGTCTAGTGCTTTTTCTTACACTTAACAATACGTTACCTAGTCACAATACTGTAGTTCAGAATAAAAACCTAGCCGCTTCATATTAGACTTAAGCCATAATTGCGCTGTAAATTAAATACAATGCAACGCCAATCACCGTGGTGGCAAATACTTTCTGTACCGTATTGCTATTCATGCGGTGAACTAAAACACGTCCCAACAACATCCCCACAATACACGCTATGACAAACGTCATGGTGACCATCGTCGGATACTGAAAACCATCTAAAACATGGGCAGAAATACTGACGCCACCAATCAAAAAAATGATCATTAAAGATGTTGCTACAATGCTGCGCATATCCAAGTCAGTGAATTTACGCAATAACGGCACAATCACAAAGCCGCCACCGACTCCAAGTAGGCCTGTCAGCAAACCTGCAATAATCCCCACACCGCCCAACAAAGATGCTGTTTTGGCGTTCCAAACTAAGCGTCCAGTCGTTTGATTGACCTTACATGGTGGATTGGTCTGATCATTAACCTTATTAAAGAAAATGCGATAAGCCACAATGAACATAACCGCACTGAATGCCAATGTCAGCCAAACAGGGGGCACAATACCTGCCAAATGTACGCCATAGCGTGCTGAAGGAATACTGATTAAGGCAATCCACAATGCAGCTCGATAACGTACAATTCGCTTGAATAATCCCTCAATTGTGCCCACAAAAGCAGCTAGAGTGACAGCCAATAATCCTACGGGAGCAGCTTGTGCAACGGTCCAGCCTTGGCTTGCCATTAGGGCAGGAACAGCAAGAATACCGCCCCCTGCCCCAGTCAGCCCGAGTAAAGTTCCAATAACCAAGCCTTCCAGAATTAACATCCACATGCCTGTTCCCCTATTCCACTCGTGTATGGCGCTTTAAGTACATCAACATCACTTGCCGCACACCTGATTGGCAGGCAAAGCCACATCTATTTGTTTTGGATAAGGCAGGTTTAAATTCTGCATAAGGGTAATAAATTCAGCTTTGGTACGGCCTTGCCCCAAACGTGAGTTATTGCGTTTTTCCTGTCCCACGGTAGATGAAACACGGTCTTTGTAGTCATGACCTGGGTACACCAAAGTATCATCAGGTAAGCTAAAAATTTGCAGGTGGATACTGTCATACAAAGTAGCAGGATTACCTTCCTGAAAGTCTGTACGACCGCAGCCATCAATCAGTAAGGCATCCCCCGTGAACACCATGCCATCCACCACATAGCTGGTACATGCGTTGGTGTGACCTGGGGTATAACGTGCTTCAATCTGCAACTCACCGACACGAATGGCCGCACCATCGGTAATGAAAATATCACCACACCCAACACCCGAATTACGATGCAAAATAGTTTTGCAACCAAAGCGGGTTCTTAAGGTATTTGCCGCAGTAATATGGTCGGCATGCACGTGGGTATCTAAGCTGTAAACCAATTGCAAACTATGCTGCTCCAAAAAAGCCGCATACTGCTCTACCTCGGAAATCACAGGGTCAATGAGTACGGCTTCACGGGTTTGTTCAGAAGCCAATAAATAAGTGTAGGTTGAACTTTCCGGTTCAAAAAATTGATGAAAGATCATGTGCTGTGTACCGTATTGAATTATTGTTATGCTTAGTTTTGCAAATAGAGTGCCAACTTTATCTATTTTTAATATATTAATAAAATACAATATATTGAAATGCATTATCTAATTCAGTTACATCTGTGTGTTTCACAATTGTTGCGTTTCATGTTTCAATTAAATCTAAAATGAAACAAAAGATGAAACAATATGACGACAATGTATGACTTTGAACAGCAAGCTCAACTTGAAGATTTTTTGTTTCATTTACAGCAACTTTGCCCTGACAGTTGGCTGTATATATATGATGAGGCATCCAAAACATGGTGCTACGAATATGCTCAGGCATCGGCCACATTTTCAGGCAGCATCGAAAAAAACTTAAAAAACCAACTGCTGAATTTACAACAACCTATTGGAACCCTGACATTAGTAGACAATTCCATAGCGTTGAGTTATCACCACTTAAATATTCGTATTCGTGCAGAAAACTTGAGTGGGCGTTTATTTTTTATGCAGCCCGTCGTATCTCTACCTGTATTTAAAACAACAGCAGCATCCGAGCAGACAAACAGTAATTTGACAGATTTTTTCCATAGTCATTCGCCACAAATGCAGCATATGTATTCCATTATTGAACGAGTTGCAGTGACTGAATTCCCAGTTTTAGTCCGTGGCGAATCTGGCAGCGGCAAGGAGTTGGTGGCGCAAGCCATTCATGCACGAAGTCATCGTCATGCACAGGTTTTTATTGCGATTAACTGTGCCGCTTTAAATGCCAACATTCTAGAAAGTGAATTATTTGGGCATGTGAAAGGCGCTTTTACAGGGGCAATTCGGGAACATAAAGGCGTATTTGAACGTGCTGCGGGCGGTACTTTGTTTTTAGATGAAATTGCAGAAATTCCTTTAGAGCTACAGGCAAAATTGTTGCGTGTATTGGAAACGGGCGAATTTATCCCTTTGGGTGGTGAAAAATCAATTAAATCGAATGTCAGAATTATTACCGCAACACATCGTGCTTTGCGTGAAGAAGCCCGACTGGGCAGGTTCCGCCAAGATTTGCTCTATCGCTTAAGAGTTATCCCTATTTTTGTGCCGCCACTACGAGAACGCAAACAGGATATTCCTGAAATTGCCGCCTTTATTTTGCAACAACAGCAGGCTCAGTTTCAGCTCACACCGACTTTATCTGAACAAGCTTTGGCGGTATTACTGAATTATGATTGGCCGGGTAACGTACGTGAATTAAAGAATACCTTGCTGTATGCACTGACTATGTCGGCAGGTAAAACCCAAATTGACCCACAAGATTTACCCGATGAAATTGTGCATGCCAGTTTGAACTTAGCCAGACCTTCTACAACACCACAGCCAATTCAACTGCCCCTCAAAAGCAGTCAAAAAATTGATAAAGACACCTTGCAAGACCTATTGGAAAAATACCAAGGTCAAACTGAATTGGTGGCGCAAGCACTCGGAGTTAGCCGAACCACCTTATGGCGTTATCGCAAAAAGTTTCATTTATGACTTAGATGACTTAAGGTTTTTTAGATTGAGCAACATAGCTTAAAGGACTCGACTTTTTACTTTTGTCGGCATAGTGGTAAATGGTGTCTAGATCTTTTTGAATAGACGCAGCCACAACATGCGGCATTACCTGATTCAATTTCACAAATATTTTTTCAGGATAACCAACTTGGTAGGATTGCCCTGATTGATTCAAAAATTGATATAACTCCTGCGCCACAAATTCAGGGCTATCAATTTTTGTGCCCATTTTAATATTCATTTCCATCACTTCAGAATTGTTCATAGGCGTAGCCGTAGCCCGTGGTGAGAAATACCTGAACTGAATTGCCGTCTTGCTGTACTGTTCCTTAAAATGTATTCAAACATACTCAAGGACTAATTCGCACTCTGTTAATGTCTTGTTGCCAAGCGTGTAACTAGAGCCTGAGTCGGTCAGTTCCGACTTGTAGCGGTCAGTCCGTTCTTGCAATATACGCTTTACAGTTTTGTAAGGCGTATAACGACTTATCTCATTGTCGTTTAATCTTGCAAGCACGTTTCTCGCAGCATTCCAATCAGCTTGCACAACTTCCCCATTGAAACGGTGAAAACGATCTCCCTTACGTGTACCTATTAAAAGGCCATGCAAGAAAGAATCACTTTGCGAAGTATATGCAGAATTGACTAGATGCACCGTAGAACCTCTACGGTGAGATATAGAAGTTAGGGCATTAGCTAACAAACCTTTAGCCCATGTATTTAAGCGTCTATTGGTGTTTTTGCCATAGTTGCGTTTACTTTGAATTGGGGATGTTAAATCTTCCGCAACAATCACTTTGGCTTTATCAACCAACTTGTGAGTTGCTGTAAATATTAATGTTTTGAGCTTTGCTTTTTGAGTATCTTGTCGCTTATCTAGTTTTTTTCGACCTAGATTATTTAACTCAATTTTCTGTTTCTTGTGTGGTTTAGCTTTAGCAATCGCTCTGAGCTTGTTTCTGTGCTTGTACTTTTGATTTAAATAATCTGATTCACTTGAGATCAGCTTGCCTAGACCACTCCCATATACATCGCCATCAGAGTCCACAAAAGCTTCTGAGTACCCTTTATCAACACCTACTGTTTCCTGACCACAATCTTGTGTTTCAACTGCATCATAGGTTGAATGAACTTCAATATTGCCATTTTTTAGAATAATTCTTAATGTGCCTTGCGGTGCAAAATCAACAGTCGTATTTAATGGGATTTTAATGGTTTGTCGAGGGATTAGGCTTGGTACTTTAAGCCAACATTGACCATTTAACTCAAAGGTTTTACACATATCCGCACGAACAATAATTTGATTATGTGTGTGATTAACACCATGCCTAAAGTGATTACGCATTTGACGATGGAGGAAATTATCAGTCATCCATTCATCTTTTTTAAGCAAGGTGTATAGTCTTTTTTGTTCATTATTACAGGAGGTGCGTTTTCGGATCGCCTGCTTTACTTTGTCTTTTGATGCTTCTCGATAGGCTTTAATATCACCTATGCAATCACGTAGCGTTTCTTTCCACGCATTTGCAGAAACACCAAAGTCACGACTTTCTTTCATCCACGCATCACGAATAGCTCTGTCACTGATATTCAAACCTGAAATAGCACCATATTTAGCCCACACCTCGCTACGAATACGACCAAGTAAAACAGCTTGTTTCTCAAGCTGTTTGTACTTTTGCACATTCAAGTTTTTACAGTGATGAATGCGTGTTAATTTCACAAAGTCATGCCTAGGTTAAGGGATTGGATAATCAATAGATATGGATGCTAATATACCAAGACACTCACCTAAAATACAAAAGATAATCATTTAAATCTCTAATAAATACCCACCTTGCCACTACTGAATCGACATAGACAAAATGAGCACTTATGCAAATATTTGTCTATATTTTTAGTTATAGTTAATTACTCTGAAAATTTCTGTTTGAGCGTTTCAGGCAGTTTTTTCCAGACTGCATGCCCATCACATAAGGTGGTTTGAGAACCACGTGAAGCACTTTTTTCACTAAAAAATGCAATGATGTCGGGTGGCATAGGTGTTGAACCATTTTCAATATGTAGCCCCATAGCTTGAGTTCCTGCATCTACCTTTTGAGATTGACGAGTCACATTTTCCCGCGCAGGGTCATAGGTCAGCGTTTGGCAAATATTCGTCATTAAGCCACTAAATGTGTTTACATCCATCTCTTCATTTCTAAGCAGCACCCAACCCTGGTCGACCAATTGTGCTTTGATCTGCTGATGGGAACTGCTCAACTGTTTTTGTGCAATATTCATGGAATTTATCTCACTAATTTTGAGTATTTGCTGTGTTTAATAGCACTCATCAAGCTGAAACTTCAGGTTAAGCCGTGGCAAGCTGCTGTGCTGATGTAGTCAAAGCACTTTGAAAATGTTGTTGAATTACAGCTCTGCGCAGCTTGCCGTTATCAGTCAGCATGTGATTGGTTAAAGAAAAGGCTTGTGGCGCACGACACCATTGCTGAATTTGGGCATAGTCAGGCATACGCGTATTGGCGCGCTGAATAGCGGTAGCCAGCTGTGCATCTGAAGTTTCTGCTGCAGCATAAATCACCGCAGATAAATAAGGCTGTGCTTCGCCAAATATGGCAATCTGCTGAATTTCGGATTCACTCAGACTATTAGCTTCAACCCATTCAGGGGAAATATTGCGCCCAAAGCTACTGATAATGACTTGTTTGATACGCCCTGTAATATAAAGATAACCCTCTGCATCGAAATAGCCTGCATCACCTGTGTGAATTTCTGCGACCTCTGTTTGACCTGCTTGCAGCTCATGCATATAACCCAGCATGGCATTGCCTTTCACCACCACTTCACCATCGGTTGCGATTTTCACCTGTACATGCGGCAACACTCGTCCCACACTGCCAATTTTTCTGGCTTCAGGCACATTCAGACTGACCACTGAAGCACATTCAGACAAGCCATAACCTTCATAAACAGGTAAATTAAACTGCTGTGATTGTTTCAATAAATCTGCCGATACCTTGCCCCCACCCACTGCAATAAATTTGAGCGAGCTCAAATCCACATCGGCATTTAAGGCTAAATATTCCACAATCGCCTTAAGCATTTGCGGTAATAAAATCACGCTTTCAATCTGATATTTTTGTACGGCATGCACAAAACGTGTGACATCAAACTGATGATTGAACATCAAACCAAATTGATTCACCTCGCCCACTACCACCGCACGCCCCATGTTTAAGGACACATACACGCCTGCAATATTTTCCAATAAGGTTGAGGGAATTAGGCATAAATGCCGCCCAAGTTGGCTGCTTTGCAATGCTTGACTCAATGCAGTGGTAATCGACTGAATAGTTGCGGCAGATAAACACACACCTTTGGGTGTGCCCGTGCTGCCTGATGTATAGGTAACTTTAACAGGGTGCGCTACAGCCCTAAATGTCTCGTGCGGTGATGCATCCAGCTGTTGTACGCTAAATAGTTGCCCTTGAAATAACGCAGATGTAGCCTGAGTTTGTAGCTGCATTTCTCCAAGGACAGGCTGTAAAACTTGTGGAATTTCAGCTGAATCACTTAACACACACAACAAATCGGTCTGACTGTCTTGCAATAAATGTTGTATCTGTGCGGCTGTGAAAAACAAAGGCACTGGTATCACGGTCATGTCTGCTTTTTGAGCAGCCAAATCCACCACAATCCAATCTACTGTATTGCTGCCCCACAGCGCTAAACGCTGTGCCTTAGAGTGGCTAAACTCAAGACTTAGTTGCGTTACCCGTTGCTGTAAATCTGCATAACTGAGTGTCTTCTGTGCAGTCACAATAGCTTCACGATCAGGAAACTGTTGCGCATGGCGTGCAAGCGATTCAAACAAGTGCTGCATGGGTTTACCTTCTATACTGTGCTTCATCTGTTCAGGCTGAACAATCTGAATGAACATTTAGTTCTGAAAATGGTACTGTGGCTGTGTTACTGCGAAAGCTGCGGCAACATTAATAGCAAGCACATAAGGTTTCTGCTGATAATAGCTACCCCATTGTTGCTGTGCTGCGCACAATACTTCTGGATTTGCCTTTTCCAACACATGAAAATGCAGCCCCATGTTTTGCAACACATAACGCACGGCGGCAGTACCTGTGCAAACTGCCCACTGCACATTGTTTTGTGATAAATAAAACACCAAAAAAGCCACCATCAATTTAGCTTTACTCATGTCTTGCGCTGCCAAGTTGCCAATTTCGACAATCTGGGTTCTGGATACAGGCATTGCACTGAGCTGACTTAAAATATTTTCGATGGGTGCATCTAAATACTGTTCTAAAAAAGCATGTGCGGTTTTGAGCTGCTGCAGACCAATCGCGACTTGTATTTCAGCATCGGCATAGCCTGCAAAAAGCGTGTCTGAAAAACTGGAAATACTTGCCTGATGGACTTTCTGATATTTATCACGAATAAAGTTTTCCAGTGCCCAGCGTTCAGTGGCACTACGCTCCACAGTTTTGATGCTTAAATGCTGTGTGTTATTTTCTATATAAATTGCAGGGACAGTATCCGCTGTTTGTGCTGAATAGGTCGGTTTGAAATGTGGCTCTAGTAAAGGTGTCGTTTGTAGATATTTATGCAAACCACAGGCTTGCTGATTTTTTTTCTGACTAAAATGAGCATCCAAAAAATGCGCTGTGCTAGATGAATGTCCATCAAAACTAAACTTGATCATGTGCATGAGGTTGTATCTAAAATCACTCAAGGTTCAAGATAGAAACCCAAACTTAAACAAAACTTAAGCCGCTACAAACTGTCACAATTCCAATTTTTATTTGCACAAAAAAAAGGAGCTGATGGTTCAACTCCTCATTTCTCTAAAACAACGCTCGGAAATCCAATTGAGCGCTCAGCCTCTAATCTTAATAAGCGTACGATGCAATGGCTGTCGCAATTGGTTTATCTTCATCATTCACCATGGTCATGCGCATGGTACAGCCTTTACGACCTAAGCGTAGGGTTTCTGCACGGGCAATAAAATATTTACCACGTCCTGGTGCTAAATAATCTACTCGCATATCTACTGTGGCCAAACGGGTAACTTTTTTAATGGTATCGGGCAAGGTTTCAGGTTCTGTCTTTTTATACAGCTCTCCCATCGCCACAATCCCACCCACACTGTCCAAAATAGTTGCAGCCACGCCGCCATGTAAAATTTGAAATGCGACATTGCCCACCATATAAGGCTGCATTTCAATATAGGCTTCAATTTGACCATCCACCACACGCATACTCATGCCATTGTGCTGAAAAAATGGCGAGCTATTAAAGGCATGAACCAATTGTCTTAGCACAACATCTATATCCACCTTCGCACCCAAATGTATATTTCCAGTCCAGCTTTTCTCTGCATTACTCATAACGTGCCCAAATGTCCAAACAACTCAATTTCCAAACAATAAAAACAGCCAATGTATGCCCAAATCAAACTTAAGGGGCTACAATAGTCTCCTAGTTTAATACTGATCAGCGAGATTTTTATGACCTACACGTTCAATCGTCCTGCATTTCCTGCCACTCGTATGCGTCGTATTCGTAAAAATGATCAATTACGCGCCATGGTGCGTGAAACGCATCTAACGACTGATCACCTGATTTACCCTGTATTTGTTTTACCAGGTCAGAATCAAACCCAAGATATTCCAAGTATGCCGAATATCCAGCGCTTATCTGCCGACTTATTACTGAAAAAAGCCGAGCGTTTAATGCAGCTGGGCGTGACCAAACTGGCTTTGTTTCCAGTGACTCCTCAAGAAGACAAAAGCCTGACTGCAGAAGCAGCATGGCGTGAAGATGGCTTGGTGCAAAACACGCTCCGCCTGCTAAAAAAAGAATTACCAGACATGGTACTGATTACCGATGGCGCACTTGACCCTTACACCACCCATGGTCAAGACGGCATTATTGATGACACAGGTTATGTGCTGAATGATGAAACCGTTGACTGTCTGATTAAGCAAGCCTTAAGCCACGCTGAAGCAGGTGCCGACGTGGTTGCGCCAAGTGACATGATGGATGGTCGCATTGGTGCTATTCGTCATGCCTTAGAAAGCAACGGCCATATTTATACCTCAATTATGGCCTACTCTGCCAAATATGCCTCTAGCTTTTACGGCCCATTCCGTGATGCGGTCGGCTCTGCAAGCAACCTAAAAGGTGGCAATAAATACAATTATCAAATGGATATTGGCAACCGTGCCGAAGCCTTGCATGAAATTGCACTGGATATTCAAGAAGGCGCTGACATGGTCATTGTTAAACCTGGCATGCCTTATTTAGATATTGTTCGTGAAGTGAAAGATACTTTTGCTGTGCCTACGTTTGTATATCAGGTCAGTGGTGAATATGCCATGCTTGCTGCAGCCATTCAAAATGGCTGGTTGTCGGACAGCGTGATTATTGAATCACTGATGAGCTGCCGCCGTGCGGGTGCAGATGGTATTTGGACATATTTTGCCGAAGAAGCTGCGCTCAAACTTAAAGACATGGCATAAACAGGCGAGCTTTCATGCATATTGCAATTATTGGTGCAGGCATCAGCGGTTTGTTGTCTGCACTTGAACTGGTAGAGCAAGGTTGCTCTATCAGTATTTTTGATCAACAACAGGCAGCTCAAGCCGCGTCATGGGCGGGCGGTGGGATTCTTTCTCCCATGTATCCGTGGCGTTATCCTCAAGCGGTTAATGACTTAGCCAAATTTGCCAAACCACAATACCTCGCATGGAATGAAAAACTCAAACCAATTACTGGCATTGATTTTGAAATCCATGAAACAGGCATGCTAATTTTTGATGAAGATGATTTTGAGATTGGCCTAAATTATGCTACGCAGCATAAT
This sequence comes from Acinetobacter sp. A2, assembly GCF_048537555.1. NCBI lineage: Bacteria > Pseudomonadati > Pseudomonadota > Gammaproteobacteria > Moraxellales > Moraxellaceae > Acinetobacter > Acinetobacter sp. A2. Next base: position 730,396 of record NZ_CP183239.1, on the reverse strand, counting down.
GAGCCAATGCAGCAGTGTGACTATTTAAATCAGGAACAACTTGAACAAGTTAACCCGCACATTGCTGCAAAATTTAAACACGCCTTGTATTTTTCGCAATTGGCCAATGTGCGTAATCCACGCTTATTGCAATCTTTGACCCAATACTTAAAGCAGCATCCCAAAGTACAGTTTTTGGAGCATTGCCCTATCCAGCAATTTCAGTTGCAGGGCGATCATGCACAAGCCATTCAAAGTGCAGATGGTCAGTTGCACCATGCAGATCACTTTATTGTCACCACAGGGGCATGGTCACAGCAATGGGCAGCACAACTTGGTTTAAGTATTCCTGTACAGCCTGTTCAAGGACAAATGCTGTTGTTTAAAACCCCTGCTCAATGGTTGCCTACCATGTGCATGAACAAAGTGATGTATCTCATTCCACGCTGTGACGGACATGTGTTGTGCGGTTCGAGTATGCGTCAAGTCGGTTTTGATACTCACCCTGATCCTCAAATTAAGCAGGATATTTTAAGCGCTTGTTTGGAAATGGTTCCTGAATTGGCGCAGTTTCCAATTGTGAAACAATGGGCGGGGTTACGTCCTGCTTCACCAACAGGTGTGCCTTATATTGGCCAAACGCCAAACTTTAATAATGTATGGTTGAATTTTGGACATTTCCGTAATGGCTTATGTATGGGCACAGCCTCGGCACAGCTATTAAGACAACTCATGCTTGGGCAAGAGACTTTGGTTAATCCTGCAGCCTATGACCCGAAACAGCTACAAGCTGATCCAATCTGCGCATAATACTCAGCACATTACCCTCTTTTATTTTGAGGGTACTGCTGAACCTAAACAAGCCTCTAACGCCTGTGCAAGTTTTGGATATTTAAAATGGTAACCTGCCTGCACTAAAGCTTGCGATTCAACATATTGTCCATTTAAGACCAATTGTGATTGTTCACCCAGTAACCAGCGCAGTACCAAAGCTGGCAGCACAAACAATGGGCGGCGCTTTAACAACTGTGCTGCCGTTTCTGCAAAATATTGCTGACTGCTCATTTCAGGTGCCACCACATTCAAAATTTGTGCCTCAACAGGATTGGTCATCAGCCATAAAATAGCCTCTAAAACATCTTGCAAATGCACCCATGCCACAGGTTGACGTCCATGCCCAATCCGCCCGACGGCATTTAAACGAATTGGTAATAACATTTGCGGTAAAATGCCACCACCGCGCCCAAACACCACGCCCAAGCGCATAATTTTAGTATTTTGCTGGCTGAAGCTTAACGCAGCCTGTTCCCATTGCTGGCACAACTGCGACATAAAAATATCTTGTGCTGCACTGTGTTCGGTACATACTGCTGACCATTGTTCCTGCGGGTCAATTCCGTAATACCCCACTGCCGAGCCTGAAATAATACACTTGGGGAAAATACGGCGCTTTTCAAGATATTGATATAAGTGCAGTGTGGTCTGAACTCGACTATCAAGCAATTTTTGTTTGCGTGCTGCTGTCCATCTGCCCTGCCCAATACTTTCTCCCGCCAAATTAATCACATAATCAATTTGGTCGGTGTCGAGTTCATCTAACTGCTGAATCCAGCGTAATTGTGGATGTTTGGATACTCGATTGGGCTGTCGGGTTAGCCCCACCACCCGATAATCCTGTTGCAATAAAAACGGCAACAATTGTGAACCAATAAAACCACTTGCCCCTGTTACCAGTACCAAAGGTTTATGCATCTTCCAATCTCAGCATGATGAAAAATATAGTTTTAGCTATACGTGATTTAGACTGAATGTTCAAGTCTAAGCAAATCATCATCACATAACTGATCATGTATATTTGAGGAAAATCAGATATTAACAACTTCTTTTATCAGCCAAACATTTTAACTGCCATACGCTGTGCCTGTTTACCATAAAACCAATAGGTCAGCAGATACAATGGAATTGCGATCAACAAGAACATGATCACCACCACACTCATAAATTGCGGCTGTTGCAAATACTGTAAAAAATCTTGCCAAATGCTTGGGTTTTGGCGAGAAAATATCGCCAAACCTAATAATAAAAACGCCAAGTTATAGCCCCAAAAAATCAGGCTAAATCCTAAAGTAAATGTCTTGCGTTCCTTGTCATTCGGCGCACGGTGTTGTTGTTTTAAAAACTTATACAGCACTAAAATCATGGCAACCAAATAAGGCACCGCAGTTAAAATCCCGCCTACACCCGCAGGTAATAATGCAGCCAATACGCCACAAATACAGGTCATCACAAAGCAATACAAGAAAAACCAGATAAAATAACGGCTTAGCGATACCATAAAGATGACTCAGACAAAAGATTCAGCCTAGTATAAAAAAAATTGATTTTTTTTTCATGAAATTGTCAACCGAATACAAAAGCCTGACGTTATATAGGCTACAAGGTCACAACAACCGTTAATGTGTATTGGCATCCACAATATTTTCGGTGACCTGACTAAAGCAATAAATCGCATGCAGTGAAGTTTTGAACAGCAGCCAAAGCTTTACTGCATCGCAAGTTTTCTTTGACCGACGATTTCATCATCACTCGAATCGTCGGTCTTTATTTTTTGATCTTTTATTTTTTAGATACGAGTATTTTTTAGATACGAGCACCTAAGTCGGTTCACTCAAATAACAATTACGACCTGCCCGTTTTGCACGATAAAGTGCACGATCTAAATCATGCAGAAATTTTATTTTATCGTCGGTAGGCTCAATAACGGCTGTTTTTACACCCATACTGATCGTGACATGCGGTGCAATTGGAGATTGTGCATGCTCAATATGGGCATCACGAATGTTTTGTATGATGCGATTGGCCAATTCTGCTACGGACTCTGCTGATGTGTCTGGCAAAATCATCACAAACTCTTCTCCACCAAAACGTGCCACAACATCTCTAGGACGTGACAAAGAAGATTTTAATATTTTTGCGACCTCTTGTAGGCAGGCATCGCCCTGTATATGCCCATAATGGTCATTGTAGTTTTTGAAGTAATCAATATCGAACATAATCATCGACAGTGGACACTGTTCGCGTATCGCAGACAACCATTCACGATGAAATAACTCATTAAATAAACGACGGTTGGCAATTCCCGTGAGACCATCTTGATAAGAATATTCTTCTAACTGCGTACGTAAACGCTCTAATTCCTGTTCCTGCTTTTTCCGTTCAGAAATATCGAACATAAAACCGACCAAACTTTCGGTTTTATCTTCTGCATCACGGACGACATGCACAACTTCACGCACCCAAATATAATCGCCCGATGCTGTCAGTGCACGATAGTCTGCTTCATGGTCAATACCTGCAATCGACTGCGCCACACACATATCCACAATGCGTTCACGATCTTCAGGATGCATCCGTGTTGCCCAATCTTCAACAGACTTCCAAGAGCTTGGCAGCCAACCCAATAGTTTTTCAATTTGCGGACCGACATAGCGGTATTCTTTCGTTGCCCAATCGATTTTCCAAGGAATTGCCAAGGTAGACTCTAACAAGGTCTTGTAAATCTGATCTTCTTCGAGCGTCCCTGCTAGTTTATCCTGTGAAAAAGGTTGATCTGACATGTCCATCACCCCAATATAGTGAATATTTCATGACTTAAGCGCATGAATAAAAAACCGATTCAATCGGATTGTCACTATACTGTACTGTTTTTTTAACATTCTGTATATTTCTTACGCAGACGATCAGACCAATATATTCATTATTCAGAAAATGCACGACAGCTCATGTCGCTGCACAACAATCGTGGCTGGCCTTATTGCCCCAGATTTCTTATATTAAACCCATAAAAAACCAAGAGCTTTATAACGATGACGGTTCATTTTTTACATACTTCTGATTGGCATTTGGGGCAATTTTTCCACCACCATGAACGTGAATATGAACATACCGAATTTCTAAATTGGCTCTTGGCTCAAATTAAAATCAAGCAGCCAAACGCTCTACTTATTGCGGGTGATATTTTTGATGTGGTCAATCCAGCCTCAAGCGCCCAAAAACAGCTCTATCAATTCTTAACGGATGCTCACGCGCTCGCACCCCACATGCAAACTTTGATGATCGCAGGGAATCACGACTCCGGTTATCGTATTGAGCAGGTCGAACCATTTTTATCTAAGTTCAATGCCAAAGCAGTTGGAGTGATTAAAAAAACTGCTGAACAACGTCTGGATTTAGACCGCCTGCTAGTCCCAATTTATGATGCAGAACAAAATATAGTGGCATGGTGTCTTACCCTGCCTTATTTACGCAGTGCAGAAATTACTGGCATCAGTGAAGAAACGACGAATACGCAGTCTGCGGTTGCCTATTTGCATCAACAACTCATTGTCGAAGCCAAAGCTCGAAAACAACCCGATCAAGCCTTAATTTTAATGTCACATGCGCACATGCAAGGTGCTGAAACTTCAGACTCTGAACGCCCAATTGTAGTGGGTAATGAAGAAGCGCTATCCACTGCATTGTTTGATGAAGTGATTGACTATGTGGCTCTCGGGCATTTACATAAACCACAGCAGGTCGGACAGCCACATATTCGCTATAGCGGCTCGCCCATTCCTTTGTCATTTAGTGAACTCAATTACAAACATCAAGTCCTTGAAGTCAAAATTGACCCTACCCGTACCGACGCTCAACGCTTTCAATGCGAAAGTCTGCTGATTCCACGCAGTGTAGAGCTAATTCGAGTTCGCTGTGAACTTTCAGAGCTTATGAACGAATTAGCTAAATTACCTCAAGATGAAATCGCAGATTTATGTGCACGTCATTTTTTAGAAATTGAATATTTGAGTGATGCACCACCACCTGTCGATTTGCGTCAGCAGATTGAACAGACTTTGCCTGCGAATCGTTACCGCTTATTACGCATTGCCCGACGTTTTCAAAAAAATGAAGACACCAATCTTCAACATTCCAAAATTGACTTAGAGCCACCGACCCCAGAAAAACTGTTTGCGAGCTTATGGGAAAAAATGGGCTATCAACCCGATCAGGATGCCACACGCGATTTTTTACAGCTTTTGGCTGAAGCGCAACACGAACTCGATCAAAATAAAGCTTAAGGATTTGCCATGAAAATTTTACGTCTGAGCTTAAAAAATTTGGCATCTTTAGCGGGTACACATGTAATTAATTTTGAAGATGATCCACTTGCACATGCAGGATTAATTGCCATTACAGGTAAAACAGGTGCAGGCAAATCTACCCTGCTCGATGCCATGTGTTTAGCCTTATATGATGAAATTCCACGCTTAAGAGGTGCATCTGGCAGCCTGACCGATGCTGCAGGCAAAGAAATTTCCTTAAAAGATTCCAAACACATTTTACGGCGTGGTACCACGTCAGGTTTTGCTGAACTTGAATTTATTGCACTCGATCAAAAGCGCTATGCTGCACGATGGAACATTCGACGGGCACACAACAAACTCGACGGCAACTTAAAAGTTGAGCGCGCCATTACCTGTCTAGATGAACAACGGGTTTTAAATCAAAAGATTTCTGAAGCAACACCTCTTGTAGAAAAACTGATTGGCTTGAGTTTTGAGCAATTTACTCGAGCAGTGCTACTGGCGCAGTCTGAAGTTGGGGCTTTTTTAAAAGCCAAAGACCATGAACGTGCTGACTTGCTAGAATATTTAACCAATTCACAAATATTTACCGAAGTCAGCAAGCTGGCTGCAACAAAATTCAGTGACATTAAACAGAAACGTGCTGCGCTTGAAAGTGTGATGGGGCATGTGACGCTGCTCAGCGACGACGCACTGAAAAGTCTGGAAACACAACAGTATGAACTAAGTCAGCAAGTCACCTTGCTGTGTCAAACTGAAAAGCTGTATGAAAATGACCTGAAATGGCACAAAGACCGCCATGAACTGTATGCCAGTACACAAGCTAAAAAAGAAGTTTACGATGTGCAAATCAATGCAGACTTGCAACTGACAGCACAAAAACAATTGCTACAACAATTAGATGAATTTCAAAGTATTCGTGAGCAATTTGTGCTACGTCAGCAATCAGAAGCAGAACTAAACACACTCAATCAGCAACTGGCTGACTTTCAACCCACTTTACAGCAGGCAGAACATGCTCAACAGCAAGCTATCACACAGCAACACCAAGCTGAAAAAAATCTTCAAACATGGCAACAGCATTTTGCACAATTAAAGCCCCAACTTGATACAGCAGCACAGTTACAGCATGAAATTTCCAGTAAATTACAGCAATATACAGCGTTGGATGAAGCACAAAAACTATTTGAACAGCAACAAATTCAGCCTGTGCAAAATGATTTAAATGCGCTTGAACATCAACTTGCGCAGCAGCAGAAACAACGACAGCACTTGGCTGAACAATTACAACACACTGCAGAATGGGCTATTTTTGATGAAACCTTGCCGCTTACGATACAACGACTGCAAGACTACCTGCAGTTTGAACAACAATTGCGCCAGCAAAATCCAAAGCTGTTTCAAGCTTCTTTAGACGCCTTAATTGATCAACAGCAGCAGGCGCTGCAACACATTGCGGCTTGGGAACAGCAATATCAAAACCATGAACAACTTGAGCAACAGTTATATACAGATCAACAACATTTGCAGCAATCGTCAAAGCATCTGCATGTATTAGCGCAGCTTAAACAGACCTTGGAACAATGGCAGCAATATGCAAGCTCATTCGCGCAGTTGCAAAGCCGCCTACAAGAAACTTTAAGCTTACAAAAGCAGACACAGGCTCAAATCCAAACACAACAGCAACAACTACTGATCGCAGAACAGACTTTACAACAGCTACAACAAGTTTTTGAGCAACAGCGTTTATTGCAGCATCAAAGTGTGCAGGACTTACGTGCTCAACTCAAACCTAATGAAGCCTGTATGGTCTGTGGTAGCCATGAACATCCATTTATTCAGCATGAGAGTTTACTGTCTGAAGCTTTAAACCAATTACAAGATCAGCAACTGCAACACGCAAAAACTGAATATGTACAGGCGCAAAAACAGTTGCAGCAGTTAGAACGTGATAGCACACAATTTGAAGTGACCTATGCTCAACAACAACAACGTAGCCTTGAGCTGCAACAGCAAATTGAACAACAACAAACCCTAGCTCAACAACTGGCTGCGTCTTTATCCTTCACCTTAGATACAGCGTTCCCTATTGCAGATCAAATCGAAAAAGTACAACAGCAGTGGGTTACAACAGATCAATCGACTCAACAGTTGCAGCATGCTATTCAGCAAGCAAGCGACACCCTAAAACAATGGCGCAGTACGACACAGCAAGCGGAACAACTAAAATATACCATTCAACAACGCCAAGACCTGACACAACGTCTACAAACCATTGTGGCTGACTTAAGCACAGCGCAACAACAGACTTGGCTCCACCAATCCCATGACTACTACCAAAATGCTTTACAGCATTTGTTGCAACGCCAAACATTACATCAACAGCAAGATGCACAATTCAAAGCACTGGAACAGCTCACCCAACAACAACAGCAACTCCAACAAAAACACAGCTTTTTGGTGCAACAACTTCAGGACAAAAAACAGCAGTTGCAACAAATTAAGGCCGAAGGGATATCGCTGCGCGATCAAATTAAGCAACTCACACAAAACTATGCAGGTCAGGCTTACCAAACCTATCAGGAATGGCAACAGGCTTTAGATCAGGAACAGCAGCAACTTAATATTGCACTGGATACACAACGCCACGCACTCAATCAGACAGAACAAACTCTCAAAAACTTACAACTGCAACAACATGGCTTAAACAGTAAAATTCAGCAGTGCACCCAGCAACTAACGCAATGTATGCAGCATATTGAAACTTGGCAAACCGCACATCCACAGTTTTTGTCTAGTGTGATTCATGACTGTTTGCAGATTTCTTATTCTGATCATCAGCAAATGCGCAACATGCTACAGCAACATCACAACAGCTTGGAAAGTGCTAAAACTGCTTGGCAAACGCTTGAAGAACAATACCAAAAACACTTAAAACAACAGCCGCAGCTTAGTTTTGACGATGTAGAAAGTAAACTCACAGCCCTGCTAGCAGAAAAAGCCCAACAGGCACAACGCTTGAGTGAAATTGAAGCTCAATTGCATATTCATGCCAACAATCAAGCGACTTTGGCACGTTATCAAACTCAAATTGAAGAGATTAAAACTGAAGAATATCGTTGGGGACGCATTTACGATTTAATTGGTCATAAAGAAGGTACTAAGTTTAAGAAAATTGCTCAAGAACACCATTTAGATATTTTGGTGGAATATGCCAACCAACAATTGTTACCGCTCAGTTCTCGTTATCAATTACACCGTATTCCTGAAAGTCTGAGTCTGGCCATTATTGACTTGGATATGAACAGTGAAATTCGTCCTGTTCTATCGCTATCAGGTGGTGAAACCTTCTTGGTGTCTTTGGCTTTAGCACTTGCCATTGCCAATATGGCCTCAGGCTCAATGAAACTGGAATCACTATTCATTGACGAAGGTTTTGGTACGCTCGACCCAACTTCTTTACACATGGTGATGAACGCTTTAGATCATCTACAAAGTCAAGGTCGCAAAGTGGTGCTGATTTCACATATTCAGGAAATGCATGAACGGATTCCTGTGCAAATTCAGGTCAATCCTGTCGGTGCTGGGGCAAGTGAGATCAATGTCGTGGGCTAGCCGCGACATTGCCCGAAATGCCAAAAATTATTACGGTTATAAGCGAGTTAAGATAACGATCATTTTTCAAACTATTAAGAATAGTTAGCCTGATTATTTGCTTGGTTGAGAGCATCATTAACACGATAGATACTGATTTTCATGGATATAAAAACAATATTTTTATTTAGCATATTACCTAGTGTGAGTATTATTTTTCTCACTTGGCTCGTCCGCTTCCCTCGCCCTGCCGCTTTTAAAGCGGTTTTGATTTTTGAAATAATACTGACCACTTGCACTTTAGTCATTGAGTTTGAGGCGAGAAAAACTCCTGGAAATAGCGGTTGGATCATCATCTTTACCAGCTTTTTTCAGTTCTGTTTTTTGCTCTTTTTACTGATTGCACGTATTAGCATCTGGTTAGAGAATAAATCCTGAGAATGATCTGTTCGTCACTTTGATCGAACTTCAATATGCTTTCTAAATACAACTGAATCCATTTAAAAAATCACAACATTGATAGCACGGAGATAGCACAGAACTAAAAAAGCCCCGACATCCTGTCGGGGCTTTCTAGATTCAGTTTTTGGTATAACTCCTGTCGTACCAAGCACTTCCATGTTGTTCTATTTTTTATTGTTCTTATTTAGGAAACTCCCTGTTTCCCGATAAGTTCATATTAAGAAAATCCAGCCTTGTGTACTAGCCGCAATATTCTGCATTCTGTGTCAGCCAAAACGTACAAGACCTAATCTGACATCGCATTGCAATGCTCTGTGATTATGATTGAGAGTAATCACGCGCACCAAACAAAGCCGTCCCAATCCGTACTATGGTAGAACCTGCTGCAATTGCTGCATTTAAATCGCCAGACATACCCATGCTCAACGTATCCCAATCTTCAGGATGGGCATGTTGAGTTTTAACTGCATCAAAGAGTTGTTTCGCCTGCTGAAAAGCTGGAGTATTGTTCGGTGCAGGAATGACCATCAAACCGCGCAGCTTTAAATGCGGTAGCTGACTCATCTGCTGAACTAACGCTGAAACTTCACTAGGCTGGCAGCCATCTTTAGTGTCTTGACCATCAATATTGACCTGTAAACAAATGTTGAGTGGCGCTTGCTGAGCATCACGCTGGTTCGACAAACGCTCTGCAATAATCAAACGATCCACCCCATGTACCCATGCAAATTTTTCTGCCAGATGTTTGGTTTTATTGCGCTGTACATGACCAATAAAATGCCATTCAATTTCCAAATCACTTAAGGCCTGCATTTTATCTAATGCTTCCTGCAAATAATTTTCACCAAAAGTACGCTGGCCAGTCGCATACATGGCACGCAAAGCTTCACTCGGATGGGTCTTGGAAACAGCCAATAATTGCACTGTATCTGGCTTGCGCTGTGCCAATTCACAGGCCTGTTGAATCTGCTCCAAAACCTGAGTACGTGATTGCTGCAAATTATTCATTGATGGATTTCTCATTTCATTCATCTTTTTTTACCTTGCCCAGCAACTAACAGTTGGTTAAGCTGATGGAAAGCCGTATTATTCTATCAAAATAATTAAGATTTAATTGATCTCGGGGACTTTCATGGACATTACAGAATTATTGGCGTTCTCCGCTAAAAACGGCGCTTCGGATTTACACTTATCTGCTGGTATGCCACCACTGATTCGTGTGGATGGTGAAGTACGTCGTATTAACTTACCTGCATTAGAACATAAAGAAGTACACAAATTAGTGTACGACATTATGAATGATAAACAACGCCGTGATTTTGAAGAAAACCTAGAAACTGACTTTTCTTTTGAAGTGCCTGGCGTGGCACGTTTCCGTGTGAACGCATTTAACCAAAACCGTGGTGCAGGTGCGGTATTCCGTACCATTCCATCAAAAGTATTAACACTTGAAGATTTAGGCATGGGGCAAATCTTCAAGGATATTTGTGAATATCCACGTGGTTTGGTTTTGGTGACAGGGCCAACGGGTTCAGGTAAATCGACCACCCTTGCGGCGATGATCGATTATATTAACGACAATCGTTATGACCACATTTTAACAGTCGAAGACCCTATCGAATTTGTACACCAATCTAAAAAATGCTTGGTTAACCAACGTGAAGTACACCGTGATACACATGGCTTTAATGAAGCACTGCGTTCAGCGCTGCGTGAAGACCCTGACATCATCTTGGTGGGTGAGATGCGTGACCTAGAAACCATTCGTTTGGCACTGACTGCTGCGGAAACAGGTCACTTGGTATTTGGTACGCTACACACCACCTCGGCGGCAAAAACCATTGACCGTGTCATTGACGTATTCCCTGCAGAAGAAAAGGACATGGTTCGTGCCATGTTATCTGAATCTCTACAAGCCGTCATTTCACAGTCTCTGCTGAAGAAAAATGGCGGTGGTCGTGTTGCAGCCCATGAAATCATGATTGGTATTCCTGCGGTACGTAACTTGATTCGTGAGAACAAAGTAGCGCAAATGTATTCGGCTATTCAGACTGGTGCAAACTACGGTATGACTACACTCGACCAAAGCCTGAAAAACTTGGTATCGCGCGGTGTAATTAGTCCACAGACTGCACGAACTGTTGCGAAGCAGCCTGAATCATTCTTATAAGTTTAAAATTCGAGATACGCGATGGACTTTAATGATTTACTGAATTTGATGATTCAGCAAAAAGCGTCTGACTTGTTTATTACTGCCGATGTTGAACCGTCCATGAAAATTCATGGACAAATTGTGCCTGTTGCCAAAAGCAAACTGACAGGTGAAATTGTCGGGCAGTTACTGAACTCAATTATGAGTGAAAAGCAGCGCAAGGAATTTGCCGAAACACGTGAATGTAACTTTGCCATCACCAACCGTGAAAAATCGGCACGTTTCCGTGTCAGTGCATTTCAGCAACGTGATGAACCTGGCATGGTACTGCGCCGAATTGAAACCAAAATTCCAACCATGGATGAGTTAAAACTGCCGCCAATTTTAAAAGATTTGGCAATGACCAAACGCGGTATTATCATCTTTGTGGGTGCAACTGGTACTGGTAAATCGACCTCTTTGGCATCAATTATTGGTTACCGTAACCAAAATTCCAAAGGTCATATCATCACTATTGAAGACCCGATTGAATTTGTACACGAACATGCAGGCTGTATTATTACCCAACGTGAAGTGGGTATTGATACCGACTCATTTGAAGTGGCATTAAAAAATACCCTGCGTCAAGCGCCAGATGTGATTCTAATTGGTGAGATTCGTTCCCGCGAAACCATGGATTATGCTATCGCCTTTGCCGAAACCGGTCACTTGGTTTTTGCAACCCTGCACGCCAACAACGCCAACCAAGCCATTGACCGTATTATTCACTTCTTTGAAGCAGACCGTCATGGCCAGTTGTTTATGGATTTATCGCTGAACCTCAAAGCAATTGTGGCGCAGCAACTCCTTCCAACTATTGACGGTAACTCACGTCGTGCTGCAATTGAAATTTTAATTAACTCACCGCTCATTGCAGATTTAATCCGTAAAGGTGATGTACACGAAATTAAAGATTTGATGAAGCGTTCACGTGAATTGGGCATGCAAACCTTTGACCAAGCCTTATACGATCTGTATAAAGCCAAGCAAATTAGCTACAAAGATGCACTCAAGCACGCTGACTCACCAAACGACTTGCGTCTACAAATCAAGCTATCAGAAGAAGGTGGCGACCGTTTATTGCATGCTACATCTAATATCACCTTTGATGGGCAATAAACTCAAAACAGATAAGAAAAAGGCTTCCGTAATGGAAGCCTTTTTTGTATTTCTAACTTATTTTTTACGCAATGCTTCACGACATTCAGGCGCATCGCAATAACCATATAAATTTAGTGAGTGACCTGTTAATTCAAAACCGAATTTTTCTGCCACATCGTGCTGTTCTTTTTCAATAGTATCATTAATAAATTCAACTACTTTACTACAGTTCAAGCACACCAAATGGTCGTGGTGATCTTCCTGCATAATTTCAAATACAGAGTGGTTGTTCTCAAAATTATGACGCTCAATAATCCCAGCAGCTTCAAACTGTGTTAACACACGATACACAGTTGCTAAACCCACATCTTCGCCCTGATCGAGTAAAGTTTTGTAGATGTCTTCTGCACTTAAATGATGTTGTTTTGAATTTTCTAATAATTCTAGGATTTTAATTCGTGGAAGGGTAACTTTAAGTCCAGCTTTGCGTAATTCTTGATTTGAAATAGGCATGTAAAAAGGTCTCTCAACAAAATTAAAGTTGGAATATGCAACAAAGTTAAGATGCAGTATGATCTAACACTGGATCAAATGCATCATAATTAATTTGGGATAGTGTAGCAAAATGCAAAAAATCATGTTGACGTTATTGGTCACTTCACTGCTCGCAGGCTGTTCGACCTTGGGCGTTTATAAAGTAGATATTCCACAGGGTACGCCTTTAACCCAAGCGCAAGCTTCAAAAGTCCAAGTCGGTATGAGTCACCAACAAGTTCGCTTTTTACTGGGCAGTCCAACCATTTCCGATCCAATGAACCCGTTACGTTGGGACTACATTTACAATTATATCCCAGGAACTTATGCTAAAAAAGCCAAGATCCCTGCCGCGCATGGTCAGCATTTGAAAATCTATTTCGATCAAACTGGTATCGTGCAAAAAATTGAAGGCTTAGAAACCATACCAGAATCTCAACCTGGTCTACCAGGATCGAAAGAAGCGATTCTCAACGCGCCACCACTATAGCCCCTTTAAAATAAAAAGAAACCCCTCGCTGAGGGGTTTTTCAAATCATTTCAATTGTCTGAGGCGATTGCTTTTGGCATAGCGCCCTACAGGGTTCTTTTCAGCGCGCTTACGCCGAATGTCTTTCGGGTTAATGGTCAAAGCACGATAAATTTCGACCCGATCCCCTGCCTGCAATTGATGCTGCAGCTCAACCCTTACACCAAAAATGCCCACAGACAGTGGTTCTGCTAAAGTGGTTTGTGTCGCAATTCCACTTTGTTGAATTGCATCAGCAACGGTCATTCCCTGCTGAAATGCAACCGCAATATGCCACTGTTGTTCAGGTGTTGCATACGCAACCCAAACCTGCATCATTTGATTCATGCTAGAAACTGTCCAATCAATGCAAAAATAGCGACTACAATTGATATAGGCAACACAACACGTACTGCAATACGCCACAGGTTATACAAGGCTTCACTGCTAAAGTTCATAGCTTTACGAAGATGGCTGATTTTCATAATCCAGCCTGCGAAAATGGCATAAATCAGGCAAATCACCAAGCCCCAAAGCAACAACACAAAATTAAATACTGAAGTAATGGCTGGCACTGCCCACACCAGTGTTGCTGCAATTAAGACAATCCATTGAATCGCAACGGCCATTTGACGCTGTGCCAATTGCTCACGTGCCAATTGTAATAACACGGCAGCAGCTGCAACTGCGGCAACCACTAACGCCAGTGCAGGAATTTGTGCTTGTACTGCAAAGAAGGCAAAAGCAACGACTGCCAATAATTGTGCAATCCAGATGGGTAAAACGGTTGATGTTGCCGCATTTTGCTGTTGCGCCTGCGCCAAACTGGTTTGCCAGTACAACCCCATGCCCAAACCGCTGGCAACCAAAGCCAATACTGTTGCACTCCCCCACTCGCCTAATTCAATAGGTGTGACTTGCCATGCAGGCAATTGGGTACCAAATATATTGGCTAAAACCAATGCAGCCACGACAGCTACAGCAGTACACAACAGTAAAATTTGACGTGCAAGCAATGACAGCGACAATGCCACAACTGCAAGAATAACCAGTACAATGTTACCGGCCAAGCCTTCCACGGCGTATTGATTCAAAATTTTCGCAGCGTTGGACAACAAGCCACCTGCCAAAAACGGAATAAATACCACCGCAAGCCAACCCACAATACGCCATTTTGGTGAAGCATCTGCATCACGGGTTAAACCAGACAATGCCTGTAGTGCGGTACTTTTAGAGCGCTTGGCTAAAGCAATTTCCAAATAGGTGATCGGTAATGCCAAAATCACCATGGTACCCAACCAAAGTAACCAAAAATCGAGCTGACGCTCAACCTGAATACCGGTCATAGGTGCCAAAGTGGCAATAATAATAAAAGATAAACCAAATGCCATCAGCGGCGATAACCATCGTGACATAGCATTGTCCTGCATGATGCTGTCCTAATAAAAATCTACGGCTATTTTGCCTTTGTCATCAAGGAAAAGCAAAACCTCAAAAAAGAAAAAAGCAAACTATCTAAGACAGTTTGCTGCGCAAATTTATAATTTTTGTTGTAGCACTTGTTATCACATCAATTCAATATTGTGTGTAAACAGTATTTGTCATTACGAGAAGAAACGTGCAAACCAGCCCTTACCTTTCTTCTGCTCTTTTTCTTTAATAATACCCATCATATTTTCTTTCACAGCGCCCACATAATCGGCGTCATCGTGTTGAATATGATTAATTAACCATTTAGATAAAACTTCATGTAATTCACTTTCAATCGAATGTCCCATCTCAAAACGATCACGGTAAGATTCAATTTTCTTAATAAATAAATCATGCACGCGTTTATGCGGTACACGGTATTTATAACCCGCTTCTTCTTGCAATGACTCTTCAAAAGTAAAATGGGATTGAGTGTAATCAATAATATTATCTAAAATCTGCTTTACACGAGCTCGATCAGTACCATCGCCAATTTCAACAATTTCATTAATATAATCGAGGATACGTTTATGCTGATCGTCAATCACATCGATACCAGTATTGTATTCTGGAACCCACTTCATCTTCATACGATCACCCTACAGAAATAAATGATTAATCACGTTGATGAATGGTAGCCGCATTTAGCACAAATAAAAATGGAGTGGTTTAGTAGGGATTAACCAAAACTACTAAAAACAAACATAACCAATTGATTTACATTAAAAACAATAGCAATACCCGACCAAAAGAATCAATTATTAATTAATCAATTCACACATTTTTATTCTTGATTTTAAGAAAAAACACCTAAATAAAATGAATATTTTTCACATATACGACTCGGACTGATTAATATTGATCAGCTTTGGTCACACGCCTTAATTCAGGGTTCAAACGCTCACGTTCCAAACGCTCAATATGCGTCATTTGCGATTTAACAGGACGCCCCTGCTGGAATAAAATCATTTCGCCAGGTTGAAATGCAGTCCAAGTTTCATTTTGCGTTAAAGGTTCTGTGGTAATCACCGCGACACAATCGTCTGGTGTGGTGACTTGACTAAAATCGACTTCAACATCTAAATCAATCAATTGGGCAGGTTGAAATGGATAGGCACGTACCAACCAATGTAATTTGGTGACCGCATAACTGAACAAGGCTTGTCCATTCGATAGGCAGAAATTAAAAGTCCCATGTTCTGCAATTTGTGGGGAAATTTCTGCCAATAAGTCAAAAATTTGCATCAAGCTCGGTTCATCATAACCAAAGCGATTAACAAATTGATCAAGTAAATAACAAAATGAACGCTCACTGTCAGTATTACCCACAGGGGTAAAACGTCCCGACAAACGTGGATGAAAATCGTGTAAGTCTCCATTATGGGCAAAAATCCACTGACGCCCCCACAATTCACGGCTAAACGGATGTGAGTTTTCTAGATTAATTTTACCTTGTGTGGCTTTACGAATATGCGCAATCACGTTACGTGATTTAATTGGATAATTACGGATCAGCTCGGCAATTGGTGACTCGACTGCAGACTGATTATCGACAAATAAACGACAAGCTTTATCTTCAAAAAAAGCAATTCCAAAGCCATCTGAATGATCTGATGTAATTCCAGCGCGCTGCGAAAATCCCCGAAATGAAAAGGTAATATCGGTAGGTGTCGCACAATTCATTCCAAGCAACTGACACATAAGGCTTTATCTATACACAATAATTAGTTAATTTTATTATTGTGCATCAGCCATCATGATATTTCAAATCAGAAAATTTGAACTGCAGGCTTATGACGCTTTGACTTTCTTTTGTCGAATAAAATGCTTTGCCATCTGCTTCACATCTAACAATACAAAATAGTCCAAACAATTAAATTCGCGGTCATAAAATGCCTGAGTTGAGAGTTTGGCATTCATTTTTAAATACACGTCAAATAATTTAGGGATACGTTCATCTTGACTAAAGCTATGACTTGGACAACTCGGCACAAATGCATCTTGAGATTGAATATCACAGCGTTGATTTTCAGACAATTGCTGAATCGCTTGATGGGTGTAATAGGCACGTGCTTCATTACCTTCCAAGCGAATACTGACACAGCCAATTAAATGTTTGGCACGCATTTCCCATAAAACTTTTGGAATCAAATTCAGCCATAAAATAGACAAGGTTTTTCCCGAACGGTAGCGTGGATGCACACAAGTTCGCCCCATTTCAACAATATTTGAGAAATGTCCCAATTCATCTATAATTTTAAATTCATGTGCACTATAACTATTGGCTAGCTCATGCCCTTGCCAAAGTTTTAAACGGGTATACGCCACAATTTCACCCGTTGCTTTATCTCTAAGCACAGCATGTTCACAGCTAAAATCATATAAGTCTTGGTCTAACCCTGACGCAAACTCAATGCCAAATTGTTTAGAAAATTGCTGAGCACGAAAGCGTTGTACCTCTTGTAATTGTTTTAAATTTTCGACCCATTCAAACGCATATTGTGTGGCTTTGCTATTTTTTTTCTGTGCTTTGCCAACTTTGCTTAATGGAAAACTTAATTGTTGACGGTATTGATTTAATTTTTGCAGCATCATAGATACCTCGTGTTTTCTCTTACACTAGGACAGCTGCATGACACTATGATGACTGATTTTTAGCAGAATTCTGTTTTACTCAAATCAGCCTGATTCGGCATTTAAAATCAACAAATGACTATTGTACGGCATAAAAAAAGAGCCTCCTTTGAAGCTCTTTTCAATCTTTTGCAGACTTAGCACAATGTGCAAACCCACTCAAATGAACTATTACTTACGTGCCTGCACTCGGTTGGTAATTAAAGTACCAACTCCATGATCGGTAAAGATTTCCAGTAAGGTTGCATGCGGCACACGACCATCTACAATATGTGCGCTGATTACACCGCCTTTGACTGCATCTAATGCACAGCCAACTTTAGGAATCATACCGCCATAGATCACACCAGTATCAATCAAACGATCCACTTCCTGCGTAGTCAAACCGGTCAATAAGTTTTTATTTTCATCTAGCACACCAGTAATATTGGTGAGTAGAATCAGTTTTTCTGCACCTAATGCTTCTGCAACTTTACCAGCCACCAAGTCAGCATTGATGTTATAAGTATTGCCAGCATCATCAACACCTAAAGGTGCTATGACAGGAATAAAGTCGCTGCTGGTAAACATTTCTAAAACGTCAGTTTTTACCCCAACCACTTCACCGACTAAACCAAGGTCAATCTGCTCGACTTCGCCTGTTTCGGTGGTTTTTTGCATCAATAATTTTTGTGCACGAATCAAATTACCATCTTTACCTGTCAAACCAATGGCGCGACCACCATGTTGGTTAATCAGATTCACAATGGACTTGTTCACACTACCACCGAGCACCATTTCCACCACTTCCATGGTAGCAGGATCGGTCACACGCATGCCGTCAATACGGTCAGACTCGCGTCCCAATTGCTTAAGCATAGAATCTACTTGTGGGCCGCCACCATGCACAACAATTGGGTTTAATCCAACTGTTTTAAGCAGCACGATGTCACGTGCGAAAGAACTTTCCAGCTCAGGATCAGTCATGGCATTGCCGCCATACTTTACAACAAGGGTCTTGCCCGCAAAACGTTGAATATACGGCAAAGCTTCAGTCAAAATTTGTGCTTTGTCGATACCAGTCTGTTGATGTGGCATTCGCCTCTCCTTATTGAGCATCTAGAATGTCTTGGGCGATTTCAGGGTATCGCTCACTTAACATGGAAACAAATGTATCGCGAATATCATTCAGTCGTGATGGATTATCGGCATCAAAACGCACCGTAAAATATTCGCCCGTATTGGATGCTCGAATAATGCCAAATCCATCTTCAAAATCAAGTCTTACGCCATCAATTTTACTTAATTGTGCGCCACTCTGCTGACTACAGCTTTCTACATCGTTTAAAACAGTGCTTGGTTCAATATTATGCGTACTAATATAAGTATCTTCTGTACAGCAGCGCTCAGGATATTTCTGCATCAGTGCTGAAATGCTACCGGCTTCACTTTGACTTAAATATTCCAGTACCCGCAAGGCGGCGTATATACCATCGTCATAGCCAAAACCACGCCCGTCATTAAATACATAATGCCCTGCATATTCGCCACCAAACACGGCTTTACCCTGCGACTGAGCTAAATAACGGCGCAAGAAAGTACTACCTGTACGAATCATCACCGCTTGACCGCCTAAATCACGCACGGTATTGCGTACCATAGTGGAGCATTTTACATCAAACACCACCTCATGCTGTGGATGGGTTTTTAGACACATTTCTGCAAATAAGGAAAGCAAACGGTCTGCTGAAATAACCTTTGCCTGTTCATCCAGCAATACCGCACGGTCACCATCCCCATCTAAAGCAATGCCAATATCTGCCTGATGTTCAAGTACCGCAGTTTTTAAATGTTGTAAGTGCTTTTCTTGAGATGGGTCTGGCGCATGATCTGGAAAATGTCCATTGGCCACACAGCGTAGTACCACCACCTCACAGCCCATTTTTTGTAATACCAATGCAGCGCAATGCCCTGCCGAGCCATACATACCATCCAGCACCACTTTATAAGGGCGTGCCAAATGAATGTCCTGTAACATGGCATTTTGATATTGCTGGCAAGCATCTTCTATAAATTCATGTGAAGTAGTAGCGACAGAATTAGCCCATCCACTGTTACTTTGATTCAACACATAATATGGTGTGGCATCAATTGCCACTTGCTGAATCATTTCAGGCGTTGGCGGTTCACCCTGCATAATCCATTTAATACCATTGTCAGATTTTGGATTATGACTGGCGGTCAGCATAATGCCATTACCTGCAGTATGCCGTGCCATAAAATACAACATCGGGCTTGAGCAACAGCCCACCATCGTCACTTGAAAATGATGCGCAAGAAAAACCTGTCGCATCATTTCCGCATAAGCGGGACTATTTAAACGAGCATCGTAACCGATACTAATCTGGTTCTGTTGATGCTGTTGATACTGCTGTACTAAACCTTGTGCGATTGCATGTACGAGGTTTGCTGTTAATACGCTTTCTTTACCACGAATGTCATAAGCACGAAAAATATGCAGAGGAAATGGAGATAGTGGATGGTTCATAGGCTTACAACTACAAGAATGAGCCAACATAAATTGAATAAATCTCAGCTCTATAAATTTTAAAAATTCTAATTAGACTTTTT
Organism: Acinetobacter sp. A2; assembly: GCF_048537555.1. NCBI lineage: Bacteria > Pseudomonadati > Pseudomonadota > Gammaproteobacteria > Moraxellales > Moraxellaceae > Acinetobacter > Acinetobacter sp. A2. The sequence goes on along the minus strand of NZ_CP183239.1, from coordinate 710,190 downwards.
TAAGGATGCGTTATCGTCTCATATGATCTAGAAATATGCTTGTCATTATTAGTACATATTTGGTTACTTTTCAAGAATTGCAGGTAAAGTTTCAGATGAAACTTTACCAAGCATTATAATTCAATGAACAAACTATATTTAAGTGACTAAAAAAATTAGTTTTTCCCTGTATGCCCAAAACCACCAGCACCACGTTCTGTTGCCACAAATTCATCGACCTGTTCAAATTCTGCCTGTACCACAGGGACCAATACATACTGTGCTAAACGCTCACCAGGTTCTAAACTAAATGCGGTTTGGCTGCGGTTCCAAACAGATACCATTAACTCGCCTTGATAATCTGAATCGATTAAACCGACCAAGTTACCTAATACAATACCGTGTTTATGCCCTAAACCTGAGCGTGGCAAAATAATGCCTGCAAAGCCTGTGTCCTGAATATAAATTGCCAAACCTGTTTTCACCAATACCGTTTGACCCGGTTCAATGACAGTGGTGCTATCCACACAGGCACGTAAGTCTAGACCCGCAGAACCTGCAGTGGCATAAGTTGGCATAGGCCATTCTGTACCTAAACGTGAATCTAATACTTTAACTTGAACTTTCATGAAATTTGTCCTGTTCTTCAATTTTTACTGTGGCTTTTGATGCAGTTTTTGCATCAATATAGCTATATGTTTTTTAAACTTAGATTAGCGTTTAATCAGTGCGCGTAAATTTTCCAAATAATGCTGCGCCTGTTGTTTTGGATCAACATCACCTGCCAGTTTTTTCTTGCGTCCGAGCCATTCCAGCTCATCTTGCGGCAATTCATCCAAGAAACGGCTTGGTGTCATTTGTTTCATTTGCCCACCCGCCTTGCGCTGTTCTGCCAAGGTAATGGTTAAGCCCTGACGTGCACGAGTAATGCCCACGTACATTAAACGGCGCTCTTCTTCAACGGTATCTGCCACAATCGAGTTTTTGTGTGGCAACAACTCTTCTTCCAAGCCAATCAAATACACGTATGGAAATTCCAAACCTTTAGAAGCGTGCAAGGTCAGTAAATTGACTTTGTCGGTGTCTTCTTCTTCTTGTTGCTGCTCAAGCATATCCAGCAGCACCATTTTACGAATCACACTTTCAATATTTTTTTCATCGACATCTTCAGCGCGGTTAATCAAACTTTGAATACTGCTATACAGCACTTCAATATTGTCGAGTTTGGTTTTTTCCTGCGCAGGTGTGGCTGCTTGCTCTTTAATGTAGTCGATATAACCTGCTTCTAGCATCATCTGACGGATGATCGGCACAGGTTCATCATCTTCCAATAAGTTACGCGTGAAATTGCTAATAAAATCTGCAAACTCAGCCAACTGTGTCGTGGCTTTTTTGGGAATTGCCATGGTTAAGCGCTGGTCGCCTGCTGCTGCCAATAAAGACAAATGATTTTCTTGTGCGAATAGCCCCAGTTTTTCTAAAGTTACAGGCCCAATGGCACGTTTAGGCGTATTGATAATACGTAAAAAAGCACTGTCATCTTCTGGGTTAATAATCAGACGCAAATAGCTCATGATATCTTTGATTTCAGCACGTGCGAAGAACGACTGCCCCCCCGAAAGCTTGTAAGGAATTTGCATTTGGCGTAATTGGGTTTCCAGAATACGTGCCTGAAAGTTCCCACGATACAAAATCGCATAATCTTTCCAGCTCTTGCCGTTCATCAATTTATGTGTGAGTAAATCTTTCACCACGCGTTCTGATTCATCATCATCGTTACGGCATGTAATTACCCGAATGACTTCACCATGACCTTTATCTGACCACAGTTTTTTGTCAAAAATATGCGGATTATTACCAATCACGGTATTGGCAGCTTTCAGAATACGGCTGGTAGAGCGGTAGTTCTGCTCAAGTTTAATCACTTTTAAATTTGGGAAGTCTTCTTTAAGCAAAGCCATATTTTCTGGCTTGGCACCACGCCATGCGTAAATGGATTGGTCATCATCACCTACTGCGGTGAACTGCCCCATCACCCCCACCAGCAATTTCACCAAAATATACTGTGCGGTGTTGGTGTCCTGATACTCATCGACCAATAAATAGCGAACACGGTTCTGCCACTTGTCACGTACTTCTGCATTTTCTTGCAATAAACGAGTCGGCATCACAATCAAATCGTCAAAATCGACTGCGTTGTAAGCTCGTAAATTACGTTCATAGAGTTGATATAAATGCGCAAACTGAATGTCTTCTGGCGTTTCACAAGTGGTATGTGCCTGCTCTGGTGCTATCAGATCGTTTTTCCAATCTGAAATCATCTTCATGGCTTTGGCAATCAGTTCCTTGCTTTCTGCACCTGACAAATTATCACGGTGCATTAAATCCATCAGAATACGTTTGCAGTCATCGGCATCTAAAATAGAGAAATTGGCTTTTAATGGCGTATGTTTTAATTCAAGACGCAACAAGTTCAGACCAAAGGTGTGGAAGGTCGATACCGACAAACCTTTGGCTTCTTCACGAGATAACAATTTGGTTACACGCTCTTTCATTTCACGTGCAGCTTTGTTGGTAAAAGTCATTGCTGTAATCCGATACGCAGGAATACCGCAATGCTTAACCAAATAAGCAATTTTTCGGGTAATCACCGAAGTTTTACCTGAACCCGCCCCTGCAAGCACTAACAAGGGTCCTTGAGTGTATTTCATCGCTTCAAGTTGCTTGTCGTTTAACTGACTTGCCAGTGACATAGTATTTCCTCTATTTCGGTTCGAGCTCGATTATAGTCATCTCAGACTAAGATGACTAATCTAAAATGCTGCTTTAAGCGTCATTGTCTATTTGCTGAGTGTGCAACTACGCAATACTAAATTTTTGACATGAAAAAACCGCCTTCGGCGGTTCTTTACAACTTATGCTATGCCAAATTATTGGATTGCATAAATGCTGATTTCTACACGACGGTTTTGCTCACGACCTTCTGCAGTCGCATTCGATGCGATTGGATTTGCAGCACCGTGACCTTGTGCATTAATACGTGAAGTTGATACACCACGGCTAGACAAATAGTTTGCAACCGATTGTGCACGTGCTTGTGACAATGGAATGTTAATTGAGTCATTACCAGTGCTGTCGGTATAACCAGTCACTAAAATACCGCTCTTGTTATCTTCAGTTAGCGTTTGCGCAACTTTGTTCAGCGTTGTATAGAAGTTAGGTTTGATGTTTGATTTGTTGGTATCAAACGTGATGTTACCAGGCATAACCAAACCAACAGAACCATCTGCATTACGGTTTACTTCTACACCAGTACCCGCCATTTGCTGACGTAATTTTTTCTCTTTATTGTCAAGATAAACACCCGCAGCACCACCAACTACAGCACCAATTGCCGCAGCGCGGTTATTTTGTGCGCTTGTATTTGCATTGCCTTTAGAAATACCATAACCCGCAGCAGCACCAATAATTGTGCCTAGTGCAGTTTTGTCATATTCCACACCACCAAGGTTGTTACCAGTCGATTGACAACCAGTTAAAACCATTGCCCCTACGACTGCTGCTGAAATTGCTAGTGCACGCATGGCATGCCTCCTTACTTTGTGTTTTGTTGTATGATGCAAATATTGAATGAAGAAATAGACTTAGACCATTGATTTTTTGTTAATAAAAAAACTTTTGCTTACAAATCTTCATGATCGTGTACAAATCTTGGTATAACTTCATCACAATTTCTACACACTTTCACTTCAACACTTTTTTATTTTAAAAACAACATTTATATTGAGTCTATAAATCAATATGTGACGCATTGGACGATTTTTCTTCAGGACCGATTTTTATGTCATCGCAAGCTAAAAAACACCCTTTATTAAAAAAAATCACAAAAGGACTCACCGTGGGTACAGTCATTACCGGCAGTACATTTTTTCACGGTCCACCTGTGTTGGCGCTGGGTTTGACCAAACTACTTAAACAGTCCCGCAAAGTCGATGAAACCAATATTCAAATTACCAACAGTTGGCTAAGTGTGAATAACTGGCTGATTGACCATGTTTTACCCAATACAAAATGGGACATCAGTATTGATGAAGACTTGGCGCTCAGTATGCAGGGTCGTTACCTGATGACCTGTAACCACCAAAGCTGGGTAGACACTACGGTCAATCAATATTTTGGTTTAACCCGCATGCCACTGACCCGCTTCTTTACCAAGTGGGAACTGATCTTTATTCCATTTGTGGGTCAGGCCTTTAAAATTTTAGGCTTCCCAATGATGAAACGGCATACCAAAGCCCAGATTGCTAAAAAACCTGAACTGAAAGATCGTGATATGGAAGAAGCACGTAAAGCTTGCCAACAGTTGTTGAGTCAGCCCTTTACCCTGCTCAACTATTTAGAAGGCACTCGCTTTACTCAAGAAAAACATGATCAGCAGCAATCGCCATATCAACATTTATTAAAGCCTAAAGCGGGTGGTTTAGCGCTGGCTTTGAATATTTTGGGCGATCAAATTGATGCTTTGGTGGATATGACCATTGTTTACCCAGATGGCGTGCCAGGCTATAGCGAGTTCTGGCTCGGAGAAGTTCCTCGCATTGCGGTAAATTTACGAAAAATCAACATTCCAGACTGGGTCTTGGGTGGTAATTACGAAGATGATGCTGAATACCGTGAGCGTTTCCAGCAATGGGTGCATGAATTATGGTTGGAAAAAGATCAGCTGATTGAATCCATGCAACAAAAATTTGCTGCCCCGACGGCCTAACCCAATCAGGTGAACCATGAAAAAGTCTGAAGAGCCTGTAATCAAATCCTCATTCCATACCCTGCGTAAAGATTCATGGGGTTGGAAAATTGCCTTAATTTATGACTTGTTTTTGATGGGTTTAATCATCTTCAACTTGTTCTGTTTAAGTGCCAATGCCATTTTAATGAGTGATTTTGGTGAATGGCTGTTCGACTTTATTCGCCTGCCTGAAATCTTACAGTTTTATCGGGGCGAGTTACGTCCTTGGGTGATTATCACCGAAGGTTGGTTTACCACATTTTTAATTGTGGAATTGGGTGTGCGCTGGGGCATTGCTATTATTTTTAAGCATCATCAACGCTGGTGGTTCTTTCCGTTTATTCACTGGTATGAAATTCTCGCAATCATTCCACAGCTACGTTTTTTACGTTTATTACGCGCCTTTGCTATTGGCTACAACCTGCATAGTCACGGTTATAAAGTCATCCCAAATAGTTGGTATAAACGTGGCAACTTCTATTACAGCTTATTGATGGAAGAACTGAGTAGCCGAGTGGTACTGACTGTGCTGAATGGCGTACAGCGTGAACTGACCACCAGCACCACACACAAACAGTTTATTGATGATTTGGTCGAGCGGCATCGTCAGTTACTGGCCATTGCACTGGCGGATATTCTGCAAGAATCCTTGGGTAAAGAGTTGCAAGCCCAACGCCACCAAATTGCAAAAAATGTAGGGCTGGTAGTCAATCAAGCCATTGAAGATACGCCTGAGCTGACTCAGCTTCTGCGTCTGATTCCATTGGTTGGTGGTCGTATTGAACAGCAAATTCAAAGTATTGGTCAGCGACTAGGCGAAAACATCACCCAAGGCTTGATTGAACCTTTTGCACAACCGAACGCACAGTCCAGCAACCCGACGTATCAAATGATTGCCGAAAAAATTAGTCAGATAGAAGTTGAACATAATCAGCATATTGATAAATTAGTAGAGTCAGCAGTATTTGAAAGTTTGGAAGCCATTCGCAAACAAGTAAAAGTCAAACAATGGCAACAAATTTTAGATGAAGGACAACAACAGAATATTTCATGAGTGCGTTTTAACATTTTTACGATTGGGATAAATATTTTTAGTCATGCAACTAGAGAATTCACCCAATTTGTTCTAGGATTTGCTCTATTTATAATATGACTTCGACAACCAGCAGAGTCAGAAGTGTTAAGGAATTATTATGGCTGACATACGGATAAAAGGCAGATTGGTCAATGCGATTCGCATTAGCTTAGACACCAATGATCATGATGCGATCCGCCAGCAACTAAGCCCAATGTTGCAAAAATCATTTCCACCAGGCGTTTTGATGGTGATTGAAAGTTCAGTCGAACAGGAACTGATTGCACTGATTCAATTACTCATTAGTTTAGAGGCACAGCCAATTGCGGTGACTGAAGGACTATTGGGCGATCAGGCACGTGCCATTCAATTTCCTGTGATTCCACAAGACCGCCCACTTCAAGAAGTGAAAGCGACCAAAGAACAAGTGGTGGAAGTTAAACCTGAGCCTGCCGCAGAACAACAGACTGAAAATCAAGTCGCTGAAACTGCACCTGCAGTGGCACATATTACGTCGTATCACGATGAAATTTTGCGCACAGGTCAATGTTTGGTACAGCATCAAGGCGACATCATTTTAACCGCAGGCATTAATAGCGGTTCAGAAGTGATTGCTTCAGGAAATATACATATTTATGGTAGTGTACGTGGTAGAGTCATTGCCGGCGCGGGCGGGAATATTACAGCACGAATTTTCTGCCATTCCCTTGAAGCAGAATTGGTATCTATTGCAGGCACATATTGCGTTGCGGACGACATTCCACAGCATGTGACCAAAAAACCTGTGCATATTTACTTAAATGATAACCAAGAGCTTGTATTTGAAGCTCTACAATTTTAATGTATAAATAATCACCAAAAATCCCCAAAAAATATAGGGGAATTTAAACCATAACAGGAGTGGATTCGGTGGCGAAAATTGTTGTCGTAACATCAGGCAAAGGTGGCGTAGGTAAAACCACTACAAGTGCATCTTTTGCAACAGGTTTAGCCCTACGTGGTCACAAAACTGTTGTTATCGATTTTGACGTGGGTTTACGTAACCTTGACTTAATTATGGGTTGTGAACGTCGCGTTGTTTATGATTTTGTGAATGTTTTAAATAATGAAGCGCGTTTACAACAAGCATTAATTCGCGATAAAGATATTGAAAACCTTTATATTCTTCCAGCCTCTCAAACCCGTGATAAAGATGCCCTGACCGATGAAGGCGTGGCACGTATTATGGATGAGCTTGCACAAGAGTTTGATTACATTATTTGTGACTCACCTGCAGGGATTGAGCGCGGTGCTATTTTAGCGATGTATCATGCCGATGAAGCGATTATTGTGACTAACCCTGAAATTTCTTCAGTACGTGACTCTGACCGTATTATTGGTATGCTCGACAGCAAAACTAAAAAAGTAGAACAAAACGAAGGTCGTATCCGTAAGCACCTGTGTATTACACGTTACAACCCAGAACGTGCCGATAAACAAGAAATGCTAACGATTGATGACATTTCTAAAGATATTTTACGTGTACCTACTTTAGGCGTAATTCCTGAATGTAAGAGCGTACTTCAAGCATCAAACGAAGGTAAACCTGTCATTCTGTATAGCGATGCTGCTGCAGGTCAGGCTTATGATGACTTGGTTGCACGATTCTTAGGTGAAGAACGTCCGTTTCGCCATATTGAAGCGAAACCTAAGGGCTGGTTAGCACGATTATTTGGAGCGTAGACATGGCAGGATTTTGGAGCAAATTATTTAGCGGTGAAGATAAGCCATCTAGTGCACAAACAGCAAAAGATCGCTTAAAAGTGATTGTTGCTTCTGAACAAGGTCTTGGTAAACGCTTAAGCCAAGAAAAAATTGATCAGATGAAGAAAGAAATCATGCAAGTGGTGAACCGCTACGTGCGTGGGGTAGATGAACAACACATTCAAATGTCAGTACGTTCAGAAGCCAATATTGAAATGCTAGAAATGAATATCAATTTGCCTGAAGAGCGATAATCTGAATACTGATTAGTCAAGCAAATTGAATCAGGGCAAAATAACGCAAATTATTTTGCCCTATTTTTTCAAAAGAATATAAAGGAGATTGCTATGGCATTATCTCAACCTGCAACCTTTAACGAAGCATGGTCAGATGAACGTGTGTTTGCTTACTTAAATCAGTTGCCACCTGCAGGTGTCAATGCAGATTTCCATGTGTTATATCATGCTTTTAAACACATGCGTCCAAGCGACTATGAGCGCTTATTGACCCAGTTTATTGCCGATGGTCGTGACGTGAATGCCACCAATCCTGAAGGTCAACGTATTCATGACGTGATTGCTGAATTCCCTCGTCAAAAAGATGAGTTTTTAGCAGTTTTGGCTAAGTTTGCCTAAACGATTTAGCTGTCTTTCTTTAGCTAAATTCAGCAAAAGATAATGAAATAAAAAATCCCGCAATCGTCATTGCGGGATTTTTTTAACATAAAACAGAATGAGAAAAAACTAAACTAAAATTTCACGTTTTCCGTTTGGCCCCTGCTCACTGACAATACCCTGTTCTTGCATTTGATCGACAATACGTGCTGCACGGTTATAACCTAAGCTAAATTTACGCTGTAAAGACGAAGTCGAAACTTTGCGTGTTTCCAATACAAACGCCACACACTGATCATAAAGCACGTCACGGTCTGGATTGCCTTCACCATCTTCAAAACCACGTGAAGAGGGTTCTTCATCAAATGGTGTCAAGATTTCATCCACATAGTCTGGGTCACCACGTTCACGCCATGCATCACAAATACGGTTGACTTCATCATCTGAAATAAACGCACCATGCACACGCTCTGGTTCAATTTTACCAGGCCCCAAGAACAGCATATCACCATGACCAAGCAAGTCTTCTGCACCACCTGCATCCAAAATAGTGCGCGAGTCAATTTTTGAGTTTACGCGCAAGGCCACACGGGTTGGAATGTTGGCTTTAATCAAACCTGTGATCACATCTACCGATGGACGCTGAGTCGCAAGCAATAAATGAATCCCTGCTGCACGTGATTTTTGTGCCAAACGGGTAATCATTTCTTCTGCTTTTTTACCGACCTGCATAATCATGTCGGCAAACTCATCTGCCACAATCACAATAGAAGGTAATGGAGTTAAGCGTGGAGCACGTTCCTGTGTAGCAGAATCACTCGGTTTCCAAGTTGGATCAATCAGGTCTTCACCACTAGCAAGCGCCTCTTCCACCTTACGGTTATAGTCGCTTAACTTACGAATTTTAAGGAAGGACATTAACTTATAACGACGTTCCATTTCATTGACACACCAATTCAAAGCACTGACTGCATCTTTCATATCAGTCACGACAGGTGTCAATAAATGTGGAATATCATTATAGTTAGCCAATTCCAATTGTTTCGGGTCAATCAGAATTAAACGCAATTGATCAGGTTTATATTTCAGCAGCATCGATAAAATCATTGAGTTCACCGCAACCGATTTACCTGAACCTGTTGTACCTGCAACTAGCATGTGTGGTGCTTTGCCCAATTCTGTAATCACTGGATTGCCTGAAATATCTTTACCCATCGCCATGGATAAAATACCGTTCGGATCTTCAAAAGCAGGGGTTTGCAATAATTCAATCAAACGCACCATTTCTCGGGTGCTGTTTGGCACTTCAATACCAATGTACGGCTTGCCTGGAATGACTTCCACCACACGCACCGATGCCATAGACATAGAACGTGCCAAGTCACGAGAAATATTGGTCACTTTTGACGCTTTCACCCCAGGTGCCAAATCCAGTTCAAAACGTGTCACTACAGGCCCAGGCTGTGCTTCGACCACTTTGGCTTTGACATTGAATTCCTGTAACTTAATTTCCAGCAACTCAGACAAGCGCGCCAATTGTTCTGCCGTAAAATTGACCTTTTTATTCGGGTCAACCTTATCCAACAATTCCAAACCTGGTAGCGGAGAAAGATCACGACGCTTTTCTGCGACTTGCATCGCGCGTGACATTGGACGGCCACTGGCATCGGTCAAAGGCGCATCAAAATCGAAATCATCTTCATCTTGTGGCTTGCCTGCTGTTTCCTGCCATGCTTCTACAAAAGCTTCCTTAGATAAGGCAACTTTTTCAGTTGTAGCCGTCTGCGCTGTCGTTGCTGAACCTGCAACTGCTGCTGCAGTTGCTGCCGTCTGAATAGGTGCCTGCACAAAAGCAGAGCTTTGCGCATAACTACTGCTGCTACGTACTGCTTTTGTTGGATTCTGAACATGATCTTCAAATGGCTCATCACCCAAAAGATCATCCACCAGTAAATCATCTAAACCATCAAGTTCATGCGCTGTACGATTGACTTGGCTGACCTGCTTAGGCGTTACAACAGGATGATCTGATGGTGGCGTAAAGTGCGATTCATTACGCTGAAAATCTACTGAAGCCTCAGTATTTCTTGCCTCATACTGAGCGTGATCACGCTCTGTTTCGAGTGTTTCTACATGGCTGTCACTTTGGAATGGGCTATGTAAATCACTGGCGGTTTTTCCTTGTGGTACAGCCGCTAACAGCTCATCAAAAATTTGGTCGTCATCCCAATCTAACGATGATTTATTGCCAGACTGCGGCATAGACGTAGTTGGTAATCCATCATTTAATGAATTGCTTTGGATTGGGTGTTCAGGTTCTTCTGAAGCACGCAATAGTGCATGAATGTCTTGGTTATGCTGTGAGTCAGTATTTTCCTGCAAGGCACGCCACACTTCACCTGTTGCCACAATACGCTGGCTGTCTTGTTCCAATTGATGTGCTTTTTCAATGGTTTTTTCTAGCTCTACATCATCAATTTCATCTTGAACTAAAAGCTGTTGTGCCTGTTCATCTTCTTCACGTTGCTGCATGTGATTAAACATACGCTCCGCTGCAGGATGTGGCGTTTCAATCTGTTGATTTTGTTGTGCAACTGCAATTTCTGTAGATGTACGATCATCATGTGCAGCTGTAGTTTCGGCCTGTACCGCAGGCGCAGCAGCAACCACCGTTTTTTTCACTTGCGGTGCAGCACGTTCAAAATCAGATTCTGGCTCAGGCACATTACGGTAAAATAAATCTTGTAGATAGGCAGGTGTTGCTTTTAAAGTCGCCCAAGTTCTGTTCCACTTTACACCAAAGGCCAAAGTAAACAGTAAAACCCAGAACGCCACTAAAAATGCAGTAGCCCCATAAATGCTTAAAAGCTGTGATAAGCTCTGCCCAAGCTCAAAACCGATAATCCCCCCAGATGCGTTATCTAGCGTATCGGCAGGGACTTGCCAAAACAAATACAATAGGCTTGCACTGGCGAGCAAAATAAAAAACTGGGCAGCATAACGAAATGGGCGGTTTAAAAAACTACGTGGCCACCAAACTTGTAACGCTTCAATAAATAAATAAGCAGGAATAAGCAAACTAGCCCAGCCTAAAAATCCAAATAGTAAATCGGCAATCCACGCCCCTGCAACCCCACTGGCATTCGAAACCTGTTGGGTATCACTGGAAATATGCATCCAGCCCGGGTCAAATGGAGTATAGGTCACTGTTGCAAGAAACAGATAAATTCCAAAAGAGACCAAAAATAAAGTCACTATTAAGCGCTGTGCATAAGCACCCGACACCGCAGTCATATACTGTCCTGTTGCCAATTCTTCATCAATGTTTTTGTTTGCTCGTTGGTCTAAAAAGCCACTTATTTGAATGAGCCTCTGCGTTGAATTGATCTATGCAACCTTGAAGAAGATTACAAGATAAAACGTATCGCAGACCTTATATTATGCACGTGTTGCCTAGAAAAAGATGCAAGATTATTGAAGTGTGTTGTTAACTTTTTCTATATAGCTCAAATCGATTTACCTGATCAGTAATATCAAATTTATTCACACAGCAAAGTCTTTCTGTTTCACGTATAATTTCATAAATTTCTAAATAAAAAAAGGATGCTGTGCATGAGCGCTCGTCACTCACGATTAATTATTTTAGGTTCTGGCCCTGCGGGTTATAGTGCAGCAGTTTATGCAGCACGTGCTAACTTAAAACCGACATTAATTGCAGGCTTGCAATTAGGTGGTCAGCTGACCACCACCACTGAAGTAGACAACTGGCCGGGAGATCCTGAAGGTTTAACTGGCCCTGCGTTAATGGAACGTATGCAAGCCCATGCCGAACGCTTTGGCACAGAAATCGTGTATGACCATATTAATGAAGTGAATTTAAATGTTCGTCCATTTGTACTTAAAGGCGATATGGAAGAATTCACCTGTGATGCACTCATTATTTGCACAGGTGCAACTGCACAATACTTAGGTTTAGAATCTGAAGCAGCATTTATGGGTCAAGGCGTTAGCGCATGCGCAACCTGTGATGGTTTCTTCTATAAAAATCAAAAAGTAATGGTTGTGGGCGGTGGCAACACGGCTGTAGAAGAAGCATTGTATCTTTCCAATATTGCTTCGCATGTAACCTTAGTACACCGCCGTGATTCGCTACGTTCTGAAAAAATCTTGCAAGATCACTTATTTGCCAAAGAAAAAGAAGGCAAAATCAGCATTCTTTGGAATAATCAGGTCGATGAAGTCTTAGGTGACAACACTGGTGTAACATCGGTACGTTTAAAATCAACCACTGATGGTTCAACTCAAGATGTTGAAGTTTCAGGCTTGTTTGTTGCGATTGGTCACAAACCAAATACCAGCATGTTTGAAGGTCAGTTAAACTTACGTGATGGTTATATTCAAGTGCAAAGCGGCACAGCAGGCAACGCAACACAAACCTCTGTTGCAGGCGTATTTGCCGCTGGTGATGTTGCCGATTCAGTTTACCGTCAGGCAATTACTTCTGCAGGTTCAGGCTGTATGGCTGCGCTAGATGCAGAAAAGTATTTAGATGCCTTAGGCGAATAAACTCAGCTCATTACCTTAAAGACACAAACCGCTCTCAGGAGCGGTTTTTTTATCACAACATTTTTAGGTATGATGCGCAGCAGATCATATAAAACTGTATACGGCTCTTGATATGCAAACGCTCCCAGCTTCATCATTCATTTTTCCAGATCCAATTGAGGTTGATCCTGAAGGTGAAGGCTTGATTTGTGTCGGTGCAGACCTCTCCCCTGCCACTTTATATGAAGCCTATACGCATGGTTTGTTCCCTTGGTTTTCAGAAGGTGAGCCCATTTGTTGGTGGAGCCCAGAACCGCGTTGTGTGATTTTTCCGAAGGATTATCACCCAAGCAAATCCTTAGTCCGCAACATGAAAAAAATAGATTATCGGATCACCATTAACCACGCCTTTGAGCAGGTCATTCGCCATTGTGCCTTGCCGCGTAGTTATGCCAACGAAACGTGGATATCTGATGACATTATTCAAGGTTACTGTCAGCTGTTTGCAGCAGGTTATGGCTATAGTGTTGAAGTCTGGGAACAAAATACTTTAGTGGGCGGCTTATATGGCGTCACCATTGGTCAAGGCTGTTTTGGTGAGTCGATGTTTAGTCATCGCACCGATGTATCCAAAATGGCATTTTATAGCTTGATGCTGATTGGCCAAGAACAAAACTTAGCCTGGATTGACTGCCAATTGGTCAATGAGCATTTGCTTAGCTTGGGTGCATGTACACTTTCTCGCCAAGACTACCTTAAATCGTTACAAGATGTTGTAAAACAGCCCGCCATCAATTGGAAAAAATATCAGGACAGTGTATTTTCAAGTAAAACAATAGCGCAGTATGCGCGCCTACTTGAATGACAATAACAGAGAGGGATCTTGAAAATGAATTCATATCACCCAAAATCCCTGCTAAATGATTTGCAGTATTACATTACCCCGCCGCACGATTGTAGTTATTTATCTGAAAAATCTGCACGCATGGTATTTTTAGACCCTGCACATAAAATTGATGTCGTAACCCTGTCTGAATTATCTCGACTAGGTTTTCGTCGCAGTGGTGACTTTGTCTATCGCCCTGAGTGTCACCTTTGCCGTCAGTGCCTGTCGTCTCGTGTTCCTGTTGTGGAATTTGGCATGAACAGCACCCAAAAGAAAGCATGGAAACGCAATCAAGATTTACACATCCAAATTACCCAACCACAAGATGCTAGTGATGTACATTATGCGCTGTACGAACGCTATATCAATGAACGTCATGCCGATGGCGATATGTTCCCGCCTAGCCGTGATCAGTTTGAAAAGTTTTTAATTCACAGCTGCACCCACAGTTTCTTTTTAGAAATGTGGCAGGAAGATCGCTTAATTGGTGTGTCGACCTGCGACTATTTAGATGACGGTATTTCTGCGGTCTATACTTTTTTTGATCCTGACGAGAGCCGTCGCTCCTTAGGAACATTTGCAGTGTTAAAGCAGATTGAACAAGCCCAACACTTGGGGTTGCAATATGTCTACTTAGGCTATTGGGTGCCACATTCAAACAAAATGAATTACAAGTCCCAATATGTGCCACTTGAACTGCTTTTAGATGGTCAATGGCGACGCATTAACCGCAGTCTAAATGCAGATGAGGTTCAGCAATTGGGAAACTCCTTAATGACGACGCTGCCCTTGGGTTGGAATAACTCGATCATTAAATAAAATACAGTAACCCCATACTAAATGTGTTGAGATTTCACGTTTACTTAAACAAACTGGCAAAATCGTCGCTGCAAGATTTCACCATAATAATGGCATGCTCACGTGTGCCATCAGGTTTAGGATAATAATTTTTACGTAAATCAATTTGATGAAAGCCTGATTTTTCATACAGCGCAATTGCAGCCTCATTACTTTCGCGCACTTCCAAAAAAATTTGCACAGGTTGATTATTCAGCTCGGCAATTGAATGTTCTAACAATTGATAACCCAAACCCTTGCCTTGCTGACTAGGATGCACTGCCATCAACAACAAATTGGCTTCATCCAACACGGGTTGCAAAATACAAAAAGCCACCACTTTCCCCGCCTGCTCAATGACCGTGGTGTGATAGTTTTCTACCGCTTCAGCAAACTGCTTAGCCGACCACGGATGGCTTTGTACCAAATTTTCAATTGCAACAACATCGGCCACATCGCCAGCTTGCATTAATCGAATCATAAGAAATGATCTTGTTAGGTGTTAAGATGTAGGCATTATAGAAGTCATAACAAAAAAATCGAGCAAAAAAAAAAGCAACGTGCGTTGCCTGACCAAAGGGAAAAGTTTAGAAGCCTAATTTGGCTTTCCATGTATCCAACAAACTCGTAGTATCAACATCATTAGGATGAAAACTTGGTTTAAAATACAGCAACATTTCTTTTGCCATACCGGTAATCACGCCTTTCGATGGGCTATAAGCATAACGATAAATCATTTTTAAGTTTTCAAGATTCAACTGCTGATCTTGTTTGAGCAAACGTAGTAAAAAATAATTTTGCACGAAAAATAAAGTTAGCATTGAAATCACTAATGATGATGTTCGTAATGCGTAGGCTTTTACGCCTTTACCAAATACACCTTCAAATACATCATACGCAACCGCTTTATGTTCATTTTCTTCAATGGCATGCCATAACCACATGGTTTTCATAGTATCGTCACTCATCAACTCTTGAATATGAGAATTGCTGAGTAACTGTGAGGCAATCGTAGCCGTAAAATGCTCTAAGGCTGTGGTTGCAGTTAAATCCACCATTTCCTGTGTAATACCAACAGGTTTTGCGATTTTGGCAAGCAGCTTGCGTGTAGTCTGAATGACTGTATCAGTATGACGATCTAAAGTATCAACATCATGTCCAAACTTTTGCGCTGAAGCATTAAAGCCCACATGCTCATGTGTATGCATGGCTTCTTGACCAATAAAAGCGCTGATTTCTTTTTGCAATTCAGCATTGTCTTTTAGCATTGGGTGATAACGTACAGCACGCACACTGTCTATAAAGAACTTTTCACCTGCAGGGAATAAAGCAGATAATGCAGTCATAAAATGGGTAAGACCAGCATTCCCACTCATCCAATATTCTGGCACTGTATCAAAGTTAAAATTCATGCGACGTACAGGGAAACTTGCTCCTGCTCGCTGACTAATACTGACTTTAGCATTCATATTTTATCTCCCTCGATTACTGCAAAACCAATACATCTATTCAGTAACCGACGTATTTCTTATTTTTGACTTGCTTTCATCTTAAAGTTTTCTCGTTTTTGTTTAAGTGCAGTTAAGGACAGCAAATTGTCAGTTCAGGACATGAGGAACGAAAATAATGAGTAAGCATCCGGCTAACACAGCCTTACCAAGCGATCCTATAAGCCTTAATTTAGTTCCCACCTAAAAACAAGTGGGGACTTAATCCATGAACATGGATATATATTCAGCAACACCTCCTGTTGCTAAAAAACGCAGAACATACAGCAAAGAATTCAAACTCAGTATTGTCAATGCCTGTAAAAATCCTAATACCTCGATCGCTTCGGTCGCACTGCAACATAGTATTAATGCCAACCTTGTCAGTCGTTGGATCAGGATCCTCAGCCATCATGATGGTGCCGTGCAGGATCCTACTCATGTGAATCCAGCATTTATTGCTTTGCCTTACACTGCTGCAATTAGCCAACCTATTGATGAGAGGATCACGTTGTGTATCACCGTGCCTCATACGAATAATGATATTCAGCTAAAATGGCAGACATCAGAAATACCTGCCTTGGCAGAATTACTCAAGGCACTGGCAACATGATCCGCATTGATGAAATCTGGTTGTCTACTCAGCCCATGGACATGCGTGCAGGTATGGATACGACCATGGCTCAGGTGGTGAGAGCCTTTGGCTACATCAAACCGCATTGTGCTTACCTGTTCTGTAATAAACGTGGCCATCGCATGAAAGTGTTGGTACATGATGGACTGGGCATCTGGCTGTGTGCCCGGCGGCTGGAACAGGGCAAATTTCACTGGGCTCAAGTTCACCAAGGTGAAACCGTGGCCCTTAGCCCGGAACAGTTACAGGCACTGATCCAAGGTTTGCCCTGGCAGCGCATTGGACGACAGCAGGTGGTGACGATGCTTTAAACCAGGCTGTTCCATTCTGCTATTCTCCAAACGTTCTATTTCATTCTTCTCATGACCTCAGGCATACTGCGGTCATGAATACGCTGCCTGACTTAAGCCAACTGACCCATGAACAACTGCTGGAATTCACCAGACAGTTGGCAATGCAGCATCAGTCTCTAGCACAATCTAAACAACAACTGGAACAATCAAATCAGCAATTAGATGCCAGAGTTCAACATCTTGAAGTCACCAATCAGCAATTAGATGCTCAAGTTCAACATCTTTCTATTCTCAATCAAAAATACGAGCATGAACTGGCGCTGTTTAAAAAGCACAAATTCGCCCAAAAGAATGAACACTTAACGGCAAAACAAATCCATCTGTGGGATGAAGCGGTTGAAGAAGATATTGCCGCGGTTGATCTAGAACTGGAACGGCTAAATGCAGATAAAACCAATGCAGCGACACAGAAAGCCAAAACCAATAAACCTAAACGTCGACCACTGCCAGATCATCTACACACCATCCGTATTGAGCATGAACCTGCATCAACCCAATGTGCTTGTGGCTGCCAACTCCGTCGTATCGGCGAAGATATCAGTGAAAAACTGCATTTCAGACCGGCACAGTTCTATAAGGAACAGCATGTGCGTGGTAAATGGGTCTGTGATCAGTGTGACACTCTGACTCAGCAAGCGATGCCCGCCTATGTGATTGATAAAGGCATTGCTTCACCTGAACTGCTCAGCCATGTTTTGGTATCGAAATATGCCGATCATTTGCCGCTGTACCGTCAACGTCTGATCTATCAGCGGGCGGGAATCGAACTTTCTAGATCAACTTTATCTGACTGGATAGGTCGCTGCGGTGTAGAACTGGAACCTCTGGCCAATGCCTTAAAAGAGGTGGTACTACAACAGCAGGTGCTGCATGCAGATGAAACACCAGTCACCATCATGCGGATGGGTGAGAATGATAAAAAACCGAAGAAAGGTTATGTCTGGGCCTACGCCACTACACAGTACAATCCAGTTCAGGCGGTGATCTATGACTTTCAGGATAGTCGTTCAGGCCAGCATGCTGAAGCGTTCCTGAATGGCTGGCAGGGTTATCTAGTCTGTGATGATTACAGTGGTTATAAAGCACGCTTTAAATCAGGCCAGGTCATTGAGGTGGGCTGCATGGCCCATGCACGTCGTAAATTCCATGAACTGCATGTGACCAAAAAAAGTCAGGTCGCTGAACAGGCATTAGTGCTGATTCAGAAACTGTATGCGATAGAAGCAGAACTCAGGAAAAAGACCGATGGTACAGCAGAACAGCGCCGCGAATACCGACAACAGCATAGCCAACCGGTGATGCAACAACTATATGAATGGCTCAACCAACATCATCTGACGGTGCCATCGAGTTCTCCCACCGCCAAGGCCATCAATTACACTCTGAAGCGTTGGCCAGCTTTAAGCCGCTATTTGGATGATGGCAATCTACCGATTTGCAATAATTGGGTAGAGGTGCGACACGAAGTCGCTTAATGAAGTTGTTCCCCCTGCGGGAACCACCCGTGTCACCGGGTGAATCTAGAAGGCTGAATAAAGAGCGCCTTCGACAATGTAACGAGGCACCGTAAGGTGCGGGGTATCAATCGTGAGAGGCGTACTCTTCTGGCAGCCATAGCCGGACAAGGGCTAGATAATCGGTATGGTGAACACATGTGAATCTGCGCAACGATCGTTAAATTGAACGAGCGGAAATGGCTAATACGCTCGAACCAAAACGGTAATGGAGGTGGGAATCGCGTCTTTCTACTACGCATTCGTGACCCATACGCCTCCCGGTCGATAGCAGGCACCTAAGCCGATGTACTTCAGTAAGCGGAACGTGGAAATCCCGTATTACCCCCATTGGGAAAGCAGTTTGCAAAAACTGCCCATGGTGATGCGGGCGAAGGAACGAGGAAAAAGCGAATGCCAGTCTGTAATGGGTTGGATAGAGGTTGAAACATTACCTCACGCGAAAGCGGGCTGACGTCCTTATGGTCTCTCATCACAAGAGAGTGTGTAGAACCCTTTTAATGGAGGGAGAGCAAATGAACGCAGCAGTATCAGCGTGTGCGCCTTCCAGCACATCGTGGGACAGCATCGATTGGATTGCTGTACAGCGTCATGTCAGAGGGCTGCAAGCGCGTATTGTGAAGGCGGTACAAGACGGCAGGTATAACAAGGCGAAAGCTCTGCAATGGCTGCTGACTCACTCGTTTAGTGGCAAAGCATTGGCCGTAAAACGAGTGTCTGAAAACAAAGGCAAAAACACGGCTGGGGTCGACAAGGTGACTTGGAATACACCCAAGGCCAAGACCGGTGCGATGATGTCGTTGAAGAGGCGAGGTTACACGCCCCTTCCGCTTCGGAGAGTCCTTATTCCGAAGAAAAATGGCAAGATGAGACCTCTCGGGATACCCACGATGAAATGCCGGGCCATGCAGGCGCTCCATCTGCTGGCTTTGGAACCCATCGCGGAGACCACCGCTGATCGGAACTCTTATGGATTCAGACCACAACGCTCAACCGCGGATGCTGCAGCACAGTGCTTTGGTGTGCTGTCAAGAAAAGTAAGTGCGGAGTGGGTGCTAGAGGGTGACATTCAAGGCTGTTTCGACAATATCAGCCATGACTGGATGATCGCCAACCTCCCAATGGACAAGGTGATTCTACGGAAATGGCTCAAAGCCGGTTACGTCTACCAAAGCAAGCTGTTTCCCAGTCTTTCCGGAACACCGCAAGGAGGTATTATCTCCCCGGTGCTGGCCAACATGACCTTGGACGGACTGGAAACGATGCTGGCTAAGAGGTTCTCTAACGCCAAATGGACAGGCAAAAAGCTGCAACTGGTACGGTATGCGGATGATTTCATCATCACGGGGTATTCTAAAGAGTGGCTCGAAAATGAAGTTCGTCCTGCCGTGGTTGAATTTCTGGCGCAGCGCGGTCTCGTGCTCTCTCAGGAAAAGACCAAAATCACGCACATAGGGAACGGGTTCGATTTTCTTGGCTGGAACGTACGTAAGTACAACGGCAAGCTACTGATCAAGCCGTCAAAGGCAAACATCAGCGCTCATCTTGACAAGCTGCGAGCATTAATCAATGCAAACAAAGCGACACGACAGGCCACTTTGATCGGTTTGCTCAACCCGATTCTAAGGGGTTGGGCCAACTATCATAGTCATGTCGTTGCCAAGAAGGTTTTCAACCAGGTAGACAACGCAGTGTGGGAAATGCTCTGGCGATGGGCTGTACGTCGCCACCCTCGCAAGACACTCCGATGGGTCAAAGATCGGTATTTCAAAGTACAAGGAGCGCGTCGATGGGTGTTCTCATGTGATGAACAGTCCGCCGATGGTCGGAAGCGACAATACACATTAGTGTCTGCCTCGGACACGCCAATTGTGCGACATATCAAGATCAAGGCTGCTGCTAACCCTCATGACCCCGCATGGGATGAGTACTTCGAATCCCGATGGGGTAAAAGAATGCTGGTCTCCGCAAAGGGGCGAGCCAAGCTGTATCGGGTGTGGCTAAAACAAGGTGGTCGCTGCTGCGCCTGTCTTAAACCAGTCACCAAAGATACACCATGGCACAGCCGTCATATTGTGAAGCTAAGTCATGGTGGAACGGATGCAGTTGCTAATCTTGAGATTTACCATCTGTATTGTCCGAGGAGTGTTCAGTTTGCCAATGTCAACGATGTATAACCGGGTGCCGAATGGCGCCTTAGCAGAGGCTTGAGCCGTGTGCTGGGAAACTCGCATGCACGGTTCTTAGGGGGTTGGACGTAGGTAACTGCGTCTGACTACCCGACAATCAAATGCGACCTTGGGCATTGGGCCGTAAGAACTGGTTGTTTGCAGGTTCGCTGCGCAGCGGTCAGCGAGCAGCCAATATCATGACTTTAATCCAGTCAGCAAAGCTGAATGGCTTGGATCCGTATGCCTATTTAAGTGATGTGCTGAAAAGGTTACCGACACACAAAGTGACCCAAATTGAAGAATTGCTGCCGCACTGCTGGAAACCTAAATCGAATTAAAAAATTGGTATGGGATTCAGCGGACGCTTACAATAATGATGAGTGAAATTGTTTTTGTGGTGCAAAAGCACAAATAGCAATACTTTAAATTTGTTTTGTGATTTAGATAAAAAATAACCATAAAAAAAGCGCTCCAAATGGAGTAATGCCAGTCAGTTAAGCAAAAAAAGTTAAAATACTGTAAAAAGAGCGTATGTAAATACGCTCTTTTTTTATGAATTTATCTCAGAATTTAGATTTAACATTAAAACAAACCCTACCTTCACTTTCACAATTCAGTGAATTGATTGATTTAAACTGGATTGAAGATTGCTTAAACCAAACAGGTAAAGCATCAATTCGAAAAAGAAAACTGCCTGCTGAACATGTTGTTTGGCTGGTAATCGGACTTGCTCTATTTCGAAATCAACCGATTTGGTATGTGGTTCAACAATTGCAACTTGTTTTCGGTACGGCAGAATACTGTGTACCGAGTGCATCCGTACAAGCAAGACAGCGCTTAGGCTTAGAGCCCATGAGTGCTTTATTTTCGACATTAAGTCAGGCATGGTTTAAAGACTCACAACAACAATATAGCAACTTTCACGGTCTATGCGTTTGTGCTGTAGATGGTGTGGTTTGGTCTATGCCTCATACAGAAGAAAACTTTAAGCACTTTGGTTCATCCAAAGGCAAAACAGCAGCTGCCCCTTACCCACAAGTCAGAGCGACTTGCCTGGTGAATACCAATACACATGAAATGATTGATGCCCAAATTGGCAGTATGGATCAAGGTGAATTAACCTTAGCCAGTCAATTAAAAGCACCAGTTCGCAGTATTACCCTATTTGATCGTGCTTACTTCTCTGCTGATTTTTTAGTGAGTTGGCAATCTCAGGCAGAAGAGAGTCATTGGTTGATGCGAGCAAAGGACAACCTGCGTTATGAAGTGATTCATCATAATGCGGCCCATGACTTTCAGATCAAAATGCCTGTTTCAGCAAGAGCAAAAAAGATAAATCCGTCATTGGGTGACTATTGGGAAGCACGTTTAATTGAAGTTGAATATGCAGGAAAAATAAGACGTTACATTACATCATTAACAGATTCTAAAGTTTATCCATTCAAAGACCTTGCAATGCTTTATATCCAGCGTTGGGAAATAGAAATGTGTTATCGGGAAATTAAAAGTGATTTACAGGATGCAAGAATTTTAAGAAGCAAACAACCTGATTTGGTCTATCAAGAATTGTGGGGGGTATTTATTGCTTATAATATCTTAAGAAGACAGATGAGGTTTATCGCTGAACATGCAAAGGTGAGTCCTTTAAGGATCAGTTTCCATATTGCATCTATGAGTATTATCAATATCTTAAGGCACACACCTTTAGAATCAGCAGGAAATCTACCCAAACATTTAGCACAATTATTTGAACAATCTAAAATATTTGTATTACCTGAAAAAAGGCAAAGGCAATGTCCGCGAGTAGTGAAAATTAAAGCACAAAAATATCCAAGAAAATGCCAGTCAATTTCTTAACTGACTGGCATTACTCCAAATGGAGCGCTTTTTCACACTATACAGTGATTATGCTGTTACTTTAGCAACAACACCAGCACCTACAGTACGACCACCTTCACGGATCGCGAAGCGTAAACCAGCGTCCATTGCGATTGGGTGGATTAATTCTACTGACATTTCTACGTTGTCACCTGGCATTACCATTTCAACGCCTTCTTTCAACTGGATTGCACCAGTTACGTCAGTTGTACGGAAATAGAATTGTGGACGGTAACCGTTAAGGAATGGAGTGTGACGACCACCTTCTTCTTTAGAAAGTACGTATACTTCCGCATCGAATTTAGTGTGTGGCTTGATTGTACCTGGTTTAGCAAGTACTTGACCACGTTGTACGTCTTCACGCTTAGTACCACGTAGAAGAACACCACAGTTCTCGCCCGCACGACCTTCGTCTAGAAGTTTACGGAACATTTCTACACCAGTTACAGTTGTTTTAACTGTGTCTTTGATACCAACGATTTCAACTTCTTCGCCTACTTTCACGATACCAGTTTCAACACGGCCAGTTACTACTGTACCACGACCAGAAATTGAGAATACGTCTTCGATTGGCATTAAGAATGCTTGGTCGATTGCACGTACTGGCTCTGGGATGTAAGTATCAAGCGCTTCAACAAGAGCAACTACAGCATCTTCGCCATATTGACCTGATTCACCGTTAAGTGCAGCAAGTGCTGAACCACGGATTACTGGAGTGTCGTCGCCTGGGAAGTCGTAAGTAGAAAGAAGTTCACGAACTTCCATTTCAACTAATTCGATTAACTCTTCGTCGTCTACGATATCGCATTTGTTTAAGAATACGATGATGTAAGGTACACCTACCTGACGAGAAAGAAGGATGTGTTCACGAGTTTGTGGCATTGGACCATCAGTCGCTGAACAAACAAGGATCGCACCGTCCATCTGAGCAGCACCAGTGATCATGTTTTTAACATAGTCGGCGTGGCCTGGGCAGTCTACGTGCGCGTAGTGACGAGTTGGAGAATCGTATTCTACGTGAGAAGTATTAATTGTAATACCACGTGCTTTTTCTTCTGGTGCAGAGTCGATAGCAGCGTAATCTTTCGCTTCACCACCAAACTTACGTGCACATACTGTAGCAATCGCAGCTGTTAAAGTTGTTTTACCATGGTCAACGTGACCGATTGTGCCCACGTTAACGTGTGGCTTATTACGTTCGAACTTAGCCTTAGCCATGAGATCTTCCTTTTTAAAACAACTCATGGAGGATCACTCCATGAGCATTAGGTTTTTAACTATGAATTAGTTTGCGCTTATAGTAATCGAAAGATTACTCGTCGTCACCTTTTTTACCACCAGACTGGAATTTAGCAATGATGCCATCTGCCACGTTACGTGGAGTTTCAGCATATTTAGCAAATTCCATAGAGTAAGTCGCACGACCTTGAGACATAGAACGCATGTGTGTTGCGTAACCAAACATCTCTGCAAGTGGAACTTCAGCACGAATTGCTTTAGTACCGCCAGGTAAGTCGTCCATACCTTGAACCATACCACGACGACGGTTTAAGTCACCCATGATATCGCCCATGTAGTCTTCTGGAGTTTCTACTTCAACTTTCATGATTGGTTCAAGAAGGATAGGATCTGCTTTCATGAAACCATCACGGAATGCGTAAGAACCTGCCATTTTGAACGATAATTCGTCAGAGTCGACATCGTGGTAAGAACCGTCGAACAATGTAGCTTTAATGCCTACAACTGGGTAACCAGCCAAGACACCATTCTTCATACGTTCTTGAATACCTTTGTCAACCGCACCGAAGAATTCTTTAGGTACTACACCACCTACAACTTCTTCAGCGAATTCGTAATCTTTACCAGCTTCAGGATCAAGCGGCTCTAAACGTACGAATACGTGACCGAATTTACCTTTACCACCAGTTTGACGAACGAACTTACCTTCTTGTTCGATAGACTTTTTGATCGTTTCACGGTAAGCAACCATTGGTTTACCAATGTTCGCTTCAACGTTGAATTCACGCTTCATACGGTCAACGATGATGTCAAGGTGAAGCTCACCCATACCCGCAATAATCGTTTGGCCAGATTCTTCGTCTGTACGTACGCGGAATGAAGGGTCTTCTTTCGCCAAGCGACCTAAAGCTACTGACATTTTTTCTTGGTCAGCTTTAGTCTTAGGTTCAACAGCCAATGCAATTACTGGCTCTGGGAATTCCATACGCTCTAGTGTAATCACTGCGTTTTCATCACACAATGTATCACCAGTCGTTGTATCTTTAAGACCTACACACGCTGCGATATCACCCGCACGAATTTCTTCGATGTCGTGACGGTCATTTGCGTGCATCTGTACGATACGACCAATACGCTCACGCTTCATTTTCACTGGGTTATAAACCGGGCTACCCGCTTTAAGAACACCTGAGTAAACACGTACGAACGTTAAGTTACCAACGAATTTGTCGTTCATGATTTTGAACGCTAACGCAGCAAACGGAGCTTCATCAGACGCTTCACGAGAATCTTCAGTTTCGTCTTTGTCGTCTAAGATACCTTTAATTGCTTCAACGTCAGTTGGTGCGGGTAAGAATTCAATTACTGCGTCCAACATACGTTGAACACCTTTGTTTTTGAATGCTGAACCACACATTGCAGGTTGAATTTCACCCGCTAATGTACGTTGACGTAAACCAGCAATGATTTCTTCTTTAGAAAGTTCACCATTTTCTAGGTACTTGTCCATGAGTTCTTCTGATGCTTCAGCAGCAGCTTCAACCATGTTAGTACGCCATTCTTCAGCAGTTGCTTGAAGATCAGCTGGAATCTCGCCGTATTCAAACTTCATACCTTGAGAAGCTTCATCCCAGATGATTGACTTCATTTCGATTAAGTCAATAACACCTGTAAATGTGTCTTCTGCGCCCACTGGAACAACGATAGGCACTGGGTTAGCACCCAAACGTGTCTTCATTTGTTCAACTACGCGGAAGAAGTTTGCACCAGTACGGTCCATTTTGTTAACGAACGCTAAACGAGGTACTTTATATTTGTTTGCTTGACGCCATACAGTTTCAGACTGAGGTTGTACACCACCTACAGCACAGTAAACCATACATGCACCGTCAAGAACACGCATAGAACGCTCAACTTCGATTGTGAAGTCAACGTGTCCTGGGGTGTCAATTACGTTAATACGGTGTTGGTCAAATTGGTTAGCCATACCTTTCCAGAAGCATGTTACAGCTGCTGAGGTAATAGTAATACCACGTTCTTGCTCTTGTTCCATCCAGTCAGTTGTTGCTGAACCTTCGTGAGTTTCACCAAGTTTGTGACTTTCACCTGTATAGAACAAAATACGTTCTGAAGTTGTTGTTTTACCCGCATCGATGTGCGCAGAGATACCAATGTTACGGTAACGAGAAATTGGGGTTTGACGTGCCATGATTTCTAGCATTCCTAAATTTTGTTGTTTAAAACAGGACGCTTTAAGCTGCTTAGCAACTTAAAGCGATTTGATGACAACTCAGTGACAACTGATTCATCACCCTCCTGATTAGGGCCTGTTTTATCCGCTTAGAAACGGTAGTGAGAGAAGGCTTTGTTGGCTTCAGCCATACGGTGCACATCTTCACGTTTTTTGATCGCTGCGCCTTTACCTTCAGATGCATCAAGCAACTCGCCAGCAAGACGTAACGCCATAGTTTTTTCAGAACGCTTAGCAGCAGCATCTACCAACCAACGCATCGCTAGAGCAGTACGACGGGATGGGCGTACTTCCATAGGAACTTGATAAGTAGCACCACCAACACGGCGTGCTTTTACTTCGACCATTGGACGAACTTTTTCAAGCGTAGCTTCAAAAAATTCAACTGGGTCTACTTTAGATTTTTCTTGAACGCGGTCTAAAGCACCGTAAACGATACTTTCAGCAATAGACTTTTTACCATCTTGCATTACGTGGTTCATGAATTTAGCGATTGTTTGGCTGCTGAATTTAGGATCCGGAAGGATTTCACGAGCAGCGACTACGCGACGTCTTGGCATTTTAAACTACCTATAAATATGACACTTCAGGGTGATCCAGCCGTAGCACAAAGTGTCGTGTGCATTTCGCTGGCCTTACTACACGTCGCTTGAATTTCACAAAATTAAATGCAGAAATCAGACAAGCGAGACGATAAAGGATTGCAGTTCTAAGAACTAAGACTAATCTTTAAAAGATTATTTCTTAGGACGTTTAGCACCGTATTTAGAACGTGACTGGTTACGATCTTTCACGCCAGCACAGTCTAAAGAACCACGAACGGTATGGTAACGTACACCTGGTAAGTCTTTAACACGACCACCACGGATAAGAACAACACTGTGCTCTTGTAGGTTGTGACCTTCACCACCGATGTAGCTAGAAACTTCAAAACCTGAAGTTAAGCGAACACGGCAAACTTTACGCATTGCTGAGTTAGGTTTTTTAGGTGTAGTTGTGTAAACACGTGTACAAACACCACGACGTTGTGGACAAGCCTTCAACGCAGGAACTTTTGATTTTTCAACCAAAGTCGTACGACCCTTACGGATCAACTGATTTGTTGTTGCCATGTGGCAATTCTCCCGTTAATAAAAAGCCCCAAAAACATACTACTTTTTGAGGGCATGCAATTGTAAGCGAAGATAGAAAAATGGTCAATATTTCATAGACAGTTAAAACAGCAACCATTTTCCTACTTATCACTTGTTTTTATTCAGCTTTTGGTTTTCGTGCAGTGGTACGTGTTCTTGGCTTTTTTGTAACCTTTGTTTCACTCGCTTTTACTGGCTCTGCTTGTTTTTCTGAAACGGTTTCAGCCACTTGAGTTGAATCCTCTACAGCATCCAAGTCATCTTCTAGTGCATATTCATCTGTTTCTTCAACTGGAATAGCTGTTTTTTGTGGTGCAACTTCGGCATGTGGTTCCAGCATTTGATCTGCCAATTCTTCTAATCCCTGCTGAATATTTTCATCTACCTGTGTTTCGGTTGCGTCCACTTTGTCAGATTTTTTCTGTACTTTGACTTTACGGATGCTTTGATGATCCGTTAGTACTTGTGTGGTCGCATCAGAAGGTTCTGCAGCTTGGTTATTTGTATCTAATGACTCATCTAGATCGTCTTGAGCCTTATCTTCACCTTTTAACTGTTCCAATAGTTTAGGCGCAGCCTGTGCAAGTAATTCTAACGACTTTTCATAAGCATGAATGGCAGATAAGTTGCTGTCTTTATGTTGAATCAAATAGCTGCGAGCATTGGAGAATACTTGTTGCGCTTTGTGATGTACATCTTCTACCAATTTCCAGCTATATATAGCACTGACCGATGCTGTTGCAACAGGCGTAAGTTTATTCAGCATAGAGAACTTAGGTACGCTGTTTAGCCACGGCCATTTGGCTTCACCCTGTTCATTTAAAAAGTATTTTTTTAGGGATTCATAGTCATTACTTGAACCCAACAGGTTTTGTAATTGGTGTACATCATGCGTTTGCAACATATTGGATAGGGTTTTAAGTCCCATCAGCACCGCTTGCTTTTCTGCAATCACACCTAAATCAATTTGTTTGAAAATAAACTGTACGATTTCTTGTTCAGTTTCTTTATTCAGTTCAAAACCGTAAGCACGACCCACCTGATAGATTGTACGCAACGACATAATGATTGATGCAGGTACATCAATCGTTGAACCAATTACCCCTGTTGCCCCTGTCAATGCACCTTGCAGGGAGGCAATCCATTTGTTTTGCTCCGCCAGTGCCTGACCAATACGTTTGGAACGATCGACATCTTGTGTCAGTTCTTCTAAATCACGCACACCCGCCTGATCGAGCACAGCATCGACTGAACTAATGTTAGAACTAAAATTGTTGAGCTGATCAAAAAAGTAATCTGAAATTTTGTCGGAAAAATCTGGAGAAACAAAACTGGCAACCTGATTAACACGAGTGTAGTGACGACCGAGTAACTGACGTGACACTTGTGGAATATGCTGTCTGAGCATGTGTTGAGGATTGTCATAATGGTGCGCCTGAAATGGGCTGTAACTACGTGCCTGACCTTCAATAATTTGTCCTGCATTGGAACGTGGCTCCTGCTTGGTTGCTGTACTTGGTGCAACCTGCTGCAAAACATGCATGCCTGTACTGCTGAGCTTTTTAGCCACTCCAATCGCATTCGAGAAGAATCCGCTTGTTTGTTTATTATTAGAATCTGACATTCTTACTCCTCATTTTTAATTTCTATGATTTATAGGTAAATACTAGGTGTAGTCTAAGTTTATCTCAATATGATTGTGTATCTTTTGGTTGGCTTCCTGCATCCATTCTGCTGTGTTTTGGTGGTTTGAACACTGCTGCAAAGTGGCATCATATTTGCCATAAGAATTCAAAATTCTTTCTGTTATTATGAACGCAATTGAAAGACATGAGTCATCCCGTATCAGGCACAGCTGTGCAATTGCGGTGTTCGGCTCAACATTATCACCATATAAGGGATCTGTAGATGAAACGTGTTGTAATCACCGGCATGGGCATTAACTCGTGCATTGGTAATACTTTAGAAGCTGTGACTCATTCTTTACAAAACGGTATTTCTGGAACACGTTCCAACCCAACGTATGCTGAACTGAATTTCAAGAGCCATGTAAGTGCAGCTGCTGAACAAAATTTTGACCACATTGACCGTAAATTAAAACGCTTTATGGGCGTGTGTGCGATGTACGCTTACAACGCTGCAGTCGATGCGATTGAACATGCTGGCTTAAAGCAAGAAGATTTAGCAGGTAACCCACGTTACGGTATCGCGGGTGGTTCTGGCGGTAACTCAACTGCATCTGTTGCAGAAATGATCGAGTTACTTGAAGAAAAAGGCGCACGTAAAATTGGTCCTTTCTTCGTACCACGTAACATGTCGAACACGATTACAGCTAACTTGGGCGTTGCGTTCAAATTACAAGGGATCGCTCACTCAATTACTAGCGCATGCGCAACTTCTGCAGATGCAATTGGTTATGCCTACAACCTAATTCAATTGGGTAAACAAGATTTAATGCTTGCAGGTGGCGGTGAAGAAGATCACTGGTCACAAAGCTTATTGTTTGATGCGATGGGCGCATTATGTTCTAAATACAATGACACACCTGAAACAGCATCTCGTCCGTATTCTGCAGACCGCGACGGTTTCGTGATTGCTGGTGGTGGTGGTTTCGTGGTGCTTGAATCACTTGAACACGCTCAAGCGCGTGGTGCAAATATCTTAGCTGAAGTTGTGGCTTATGCTGCCAACTCTGACGGCGCAGACATGGTTGCACCAAGCGGTGAAGGTGCAACACGTTGTATCCTCATGGCTTTAGACGAAGCAAAACAACACGGTGTAGAAAAAATTGACTATGTGAACACTCATGGTACTTCTACCCCTGCGGGCGATGTAACAGAATTAAAAGCCATGGAACGTGCATTTGGCGAAGGTCAAGTTCCTGCACTTAGCTCAACGAAGTCAATGACAGGTCACAGCTTGGGCGCCGCTGGTGTTCAAGAAGCAATTTACTCTGTCTTGATGATGCAAAACGACTTTATCGCACCAAACATCAACGTTACTGAACTAGATGAAGGCGCAAAACCATTTGATATCGTACTTGAAAAACGTGACACAAAATTGAATACTGTGATGAGTAACAGTTTCGGTTTTGGCGGTGTAAATGCCTGCCTTATTTTCAAGAAGTGGGATGAATAATCTCCATAGGATGATCGATGGATGCACCTTCTGATGCTTTTTTATGGGTAAAAGCATTACATATTATTGCTGTGGTTTGTTGGTTCGCTGCATTGTTCTACCTACCACGTTTATATGTTTACCATGCCATGAGTGAAGATACGCTGAGCCATCAGCGTTTCGAAATCATGGAGCGCAAGTTGTACCGAGGGATTATGTGGCCATCTATGATTGCCACCCTCATTACGGCACACTTTTTGGTAGATTGGGGTGATGCCACCCGCAATTACCACGATGCGTTATGGTTTTACCTGAAAGTTGCATTGGTGGGTTTATTGGTGATTTATCACTTGGTTTGTGGCTACTACCGTCAGAAATTGATTGGTAATGCACATTACAAATCACATAAGTTCTGGCGATTCTTCAATGAAATGCCAACAGTTTTGTTACTGGCAATTGTGATTTTAGTGGTGGTTAAGCCGCAATTCTAAGCGTTAAACCTCAACATCTAGATACGTCCAACTTAACTCAATTGCAATTGAGTTAGAAAAAAACCTCAGCTCTATATGAACTGAGGTTTTTTATTGACTTCAGCCTTATTTATTTTTGATAGATTGGATTGCGTGATAAGACTTAAACCCTAAGGCTTCTGCTTGTTTCTGCTGAGATTGAGGAATAGTCACGATGGCAATTCGTCCATCCGCCCCACCACAGACTTGTGCATACATTCTTCCATCTGAACCCACACGAGCCTGATATACCTGAATCTGTGCCTGCTGCAAACGCTGGCTAATCTCAGCAACAGTTAAACCAGTGTCAGGCTCACACTGACGATGTTGCAATGAGGTGTACATTTCAATCTGTGCTGCGGACTCTGGAAGTGTGGGTATGCTATTCACGCATGCCGTCATCAGTACTGAAACTGCCACAAAAGTAATCGATTGACTGACTCGCTTCATCACAACCTCCTTCTCAATCTGGATATGAAGATTGAAGCATGATCCTGCCTAAAGCTCTGCGGTAAAAATGCAAACAAATATAGCCCAAAAATTAAGGCAACTCTGCAACTACCGACAAAATTTGTGCAAAATGCTGAATTCGATATTTTGGAGCAGCTAAATCTAACTCCTGTGCTGAGCCATAGCCATATTCAACTGCGACACAATCTATGCCATTAGCACGTGCGCCTAAAATATCGTGCTCACGATCTCCAATCATTAAACACTGCTCAGGCTGCAATTGTTCTTGCTGCAAAATATAGTGAATAAGGTCTACTTTATTGGTACGGTCGCCATTCAACTCGCTACCATATGGATATTCAAAATATTGCAATAAATCAAAATGGTCTAAAATTTGGCGTGCATAAACTTCAGGTTTGGCTGTCGCTAAAAATAATCGATAGCCCAGTTGTTTTAAACTGGCTAGAGTCGTTGCAACATCCTCAAAGACATGATTTTCAAACAGCCCTGTGGTGGCAAAGCGCTCACGATAGCCCAATAAAGCTTGCTCAGCTAAGACATCATGCACATCCACCTCAAGTAATTTCGCCAAAGAGGCTTTGAGTGGCGGCCCAATAATCCAGTCAATATTTTCACTTTCTGCAATAGGGTGCCCAACTTTTGCCAAACCATAGCGTGCAGAAGCGGTAATGCCCTCTTTGGGGTCAGTTAAAGTGCCATCTAAATCAATTAAAAGGGTGTTAATCACAATCCATGCCTATCAGTACAAATGACTATCGAGAGTTATTACAAAGTTACCTATACTAACGTAAATATAAGCAATGAAGGATATGGCTGTGCGACCAACGGTACTTTGTTTTTCTGGTTTAGACCCATCGGGTGGTGCTGGTTTACAGGCTGATATTGAAGCGATTGGCAATAGTGGCGCACATGCAGCGATTGCCTGCACAGCATTGACCATCCAAAACTCTCAACAAGTGTTTGGCTTTGAAGCAACATCTAAAACACTGTTACTGGCTCAAGCCAATGCTGTAGTGAATGACCTGCCAATTAAGGTTGTTAAGTCAGGTATGTTAGGCACAACCAACAATATTGCAGCACTGGCAGATTTTTTGCGTGAACACCCTGACTATTTATATGTGCTTGACCCTGTATTAGTGGCCAATAGCGGTGGTTCTTTAGGTGATCAAGCCACGTTGGTTCAGGCGTTTAAAGCACTAATTCCACTTGCTACCTTAATTACTCCCAACACAGTGGAGTTGCGCGCTTTAACGGGTGAAGATGATCTGGAACGTGCAACCGCCAAGTTGTTTGAAATGGGGGCACAGGCTGTTTTAGTCAAAGGTGGACATGAAGATACGCCCAACTATATTCGTAATGCACTGTATAGCAACAATGAACTGGTTTCAGAAACCCGTTGCCCTCGCCTTGAGGGTGAATATCATGGTTCGGGTTGCTCTTTGGCAAGCTTTATTGCAGGACGCTTAGCAATGGGAGATCAACTCAAACAAGCAGTACAACATGCAGAAACGTGGTTGTTTGGTGTACTTAAACATGCCGAAACACCTGTTCCAAATGGTCAGAAAATTCCGAAACGGTTTTAATTTTAAGGCAGAGATATTTAAGCCCTGAGCATATATCAGGGCTTTTTATTTCAATTCTTAACGTTCATGTCGTTGTTTTAAATTTTCAACATGCTCACGATTTGTTTTCCAAGACTTCTCCAAAATTTCTTTTTCTATCCGTAGTTGAATACGTTTAAGCTTCATCGGTGGAATCACCTCATGCTGAAAGCCTTTAACAAACTCAATCCAAGCACTGCCTTTAAAAACATTCTTAGGTAAACTGGTTTTAAATTCACAATCTGGCATAAATACAATCACAGAATGCAGCAATTGAGGCTCGACAATATCGCTCAATACCGATTCCAATACTTTTATATGTTTATAATTTTGATAGACAGGGTTCTGAAACTTATAGCTTTTCTTATAAATCTTTTGTGTCCATACTTTTTGACGCTCTCCACCAAAAATCCAGCCTTTATAGTTTTTCGTTTCAATCACAAAAACGCCAAAAGGACTTAATAAAATATGATCAATTTGCGTTGTCCCTGCCGACTCATCAGGCAAAGTCACGTCATTCAATAAAATATAACGCTCATCTAAATACAGTTTTACATGCGTACTTACCGCAAACTCTCCCACCTTTCCCTTTAAAAAAGGTTTGAAAATTTTAATTAACCCCACACCTGCAACAAGCAGAATAAGCCACCAAAACTGCAGCACTAATGTTTTTAACATTTCCCCTACTCTATTTTTATATCGCTAAGTTCTGCACAAACTACTCAGCTTTTAAAAGTGATGATTCCAACTCTAATAAGATCGCCTTATTATCCAAACCACCAGCGAATCCCACCAACTTACCATTCGCACCCACCACCCGATGACACGGCGCAATAATCGAAATTGGGTTTTTGCCATTTGCTGCACCAACTGCACGTACAGCTTTAACATTACCTACCTGTTCTGCAATTTGCTTATAGCTACGGGTTTCACCAAATGGAATCTCTAGCAAAGCTTGCCAGACGCTTTGCTGAAATGCCGTACCTTCAAAATCAAGAGGGAGATCAAATTGCTGGCGCTGTCCTGCAAAATACTCTTGGAGTTGCTGCTTGGTCTTACACAAAATAGGATGATCATCTTGCTGTAGCAAAGTGGCCAAGCGTACACGTTTAGGATTTTCATTTTCCCACATGACCGCAACCAGTGCCTGATCATGTGCTACCAGTTTCAGCACACCCACAGGAGTATCCATTTCAGTAAAGAACAATTGCACGATCTACTCCTATTTGCATACCGTGGTTAAATCACAAACCAACAAGACCTTGCCTAACCCTAGCTTGAAGATACTTTCATTAGTACCAAACCTGAGATAATCAACACAGCAGCCAACATACGCATGGCACTGGCAGGCTCACCTAAAATAAAAATACCCACCAAAAAAGAACCCACTGCGCCGATACCTGTCCAAATGGTATAAGCCGTACCTAAAGGTAAAGTCCGCATGGCATAAGCCAACAGCACAAAACTTAAAATCATAAAGATCAGAGTGATGATACTGGGTATCAGCTTGCTAAAGCCATCGGATAGCTTCATCGAATATGCCCAGACGACTTCAAAAATACCCGCCAATATCAACATTATCCAGGCCATGACGCCCTCCTTCAAAATAATGAAATCAGGCCGTCCTGAAGATTTTTTCTTATTCAGTTTTTAGTTCTATCTTTGACTAAAACTCAATAAGGGAGGTCGTTCCCCCTGTGATGCTTTAAATCACGACCACTATTCAAGCGCTATTTTAAACTTAAAATTTTGCGTGCACCATTCAACACAAACATCGCCACAATTAAGCCAATGATCAGGTCTGGATAATTCGAGCCTGTCAGTAGCACCAAACCACCTGCAATAATCACCCCTAAATTGACAATCACATCATTGGCCGAAAAAATATAACTGGCCTGCATGTGCGTACCACCATCTTTATGCCCTGAAATCAGCCATAAACAGGTGACATTTGCCACCAATGCAGCAGCGCCAATGAGCATCATCAACATAGATTCTGGTTCGCTACCCAAGAAGAAACGACGCAGTACATCCACAATCACCACTGCAGCCAAAGCCAATTGCACCCAACCTGAAAGATGTGCAGCT
The DNA here is from genome assembly GCF_048537555.1 of Acinetobacter sp. A2. Lineage (NCBI taxonomy): Bacteria > Pseudomonadati > Pseudomonadota > Gammaproteobacteria > Moraxellales > Moraxellaceae > Acinetobacter > Acinetobacter sp. A2. Next base: position 675,276 of record NZ_CP183239.1, on the reverse strand, counting down.
TTAAGTTGCTTTTTAGCCGATTGCCCCACCACAAATAGTGCCAAGCCATAGACTGCAGCATCGGCAAACATATCTAAAGAATCGGCAATTAACCCTGTGGAAGACGCAATCAAACCTGCGATCAATTCCACCAAGAACATTACTGCATTGATACCAAGCAAGGCATATAAGACTTTTCTTTGTGCCCGACTGTCGGTTATAGGCAACTCCGTTTGTGTATTTGCCTCAGTCTGTTCAAGCACCGCACCTAAGCCCAATGTTTCCAACTTTTCGGTAATTTCTGCTACAGATCGAGTGTGGTGATACACCTTCAAATGACGTGCCGCCAAATCAAATGACAAAGCTGCAATATCATTGTGATCTGCCAAAGCAATGCGCACCATTTGTTCTTCTGCACCACAATCCATTTTAGGAATGTTGTAGGCACTGACCCATGGACTTAAAGGAATTTGATCTGCCGCAACCACATTTGCATTGGACTGAGCATTGTTGGTGTTGGCGCAACTCTTGTTACTGCAACACGAATCAGCAGTATTTTCAGCAGATGTAGCGCAATCACTCCCACAAGACTGATTTGACCCTGCAGATTGACTGGAGCAAGCAGATTTAACGGGTTGGTTATCCTGACCATCACAGCCAGACGTATTACTACATTGGTTTTTCAGGTTTTGATCTTGAGTCGACTGAGCGTCCTGAGTTGAAGATGACATACACCACACCCAAACATACAATAGGCTCAGTATAAACCAAGCCTATGCTTTTTGGAGTCACCTATTCATTCAAGAAAACAATACTCAACCCAATATCGTTGGTAAGTTTGTGAGTTGGTGAATAATTAAAACCTGAAACGCAAACCTGCAGCATATAACCAACCCTGTTCAGATGGCGTGGAAGTTTGCCAAGCCGTATGCTGATTGCCTTTATGATAGGCATACCCCACATCTACATAGGGCATAATGTTTTTATTCACCTCATAACGTAGCTCAAGTCCTGCTGCCACATGACTTAAACCCGTTTTTTGTGCATATCGAGTATCATCACTGATCTGCAGTTTCACATCTAAATATGGCTGTGCAATCCACTTTTGGGTAAGCAGCAAATCGCGAGTTGTTTCCAACTCCACTGCCGCATAGTGATCATGGCCAACATAGACATGAGCATCGGTTTCAAAGAAATAAGGCGCTAGACCATGCAAGCCCAGCACGACATCTAAGCTTTCTTCAGTATCAGTTTGCTGTACCAATTCAGCAGTCTGATTGCGATAACGCACACCTGCCTGCACATCCCAAAAGTCTGAAAGCATGCGGCTATATAACAGCTTGGCATCATATTCAGTCGGTTGTGATTCATGCTTAGTACGATGAATTTTCAAAAATAATTTATTTTCATCGGTTCCGATACGGGTTTGTAATTCAGACTGCAATGCACCCTCACCGGATTCATTGAGCTGCCATTGTGTATCAACCGTAGTTACGGCATAGATTTGCGCACCATGCTCTTGACGATGATCATGTGGTTGCGACTCTGGCAAGGAGATGACTGACTGATGCGACTGATGCGACTGATGCGACTGATGCGACTGATGCGACTGATGCGACTGATGCGACTGATGCGACTGATGCGACTGATGCGACTGATGCGACTGATGCGACTGATGCGATGCTGAATCAGATACAACTACAGTTGCAAGCATAGATGCACCTGAATGGGCAGCATGTGATGCGGTTTCAGCCATCACCCCACCACTCAAACTACACACTGAAACACCAAGTACAGATTTGGCAAAAAGATTAATGATGCGCATGTTGCTCTCCTTTTTGCTCAGTACTGTCCTTTCCTTCATTAGACGCAATTGGCGTGCTTGAACGCTGATCATCGCTGACGTGAGCCACAATTAACTTATTCATCATTCCTGCACTCATGTGATAAAGCAGATGACAATGTATAGCCCATTCCCCAAGTTCATCTGCGGTTAAAAGTGCCGTGACAGTTTTGCCAGGCGGCACAATTATCGTGTGCTTATTGGGTAAATCTTTCGCAGTTTGACCATTTTCCAGTTGCATAAACATGCCATGTAAATGCATTGGATGCGCCATCATGCTGTCATTAATAAACTTAATCCGAATCCGTTCGCCATATTGCACCTGTAACGGCTCCGCCTCACTAAACTTCTTACCATTGATGGTCCAAATATAACGCTCCATCGTACCGCCTAAACGAATCACCAATTCACTCGTCGGCTCGCGAGTATCTTTCTGCGGTTGCAGCGCTTGTAAATCTGCATATTGCAAGGCTTTATGGCCTACAGGTGTAGAGGCATTGGCCCAACCATATACCACAGTCGAATCATTTTTCTTTGAAGCTGTGTTGTGCTGAGAATGATCTATGTCTGATGTCACGGCATGGTTCTTTTTAGAGTGATCCATTTCTGACATCGCTGCATGATTCATTTTGGAGTGATCCATTTCTGACATCGCAGTGTGGTTCATTTTAGAGTGATCCATTTCCGACATTGCAGCATGGTTCATTTTGGAATGATCAACGTCTAAATGTTCTGAGCCATGCCCCATATCTTCCATCGTGAGTAAAGCACGTGGGCGTGATTGCGCTACATGCGGCATCTGCATAGTGGGTAGTAGTTCATTTTGTAAGCGACCCAAAGCAAAACCCGAACGATCAATCGATTCGGCTTCAATTGCATAATGTGCGGCTTTAGGCTCAACAACGACATCATAGGTTTCGGCGGTTCCAATACGAAACTCATCGACACTGACAGGTTTCACAGGCTGACCATCGGCACTGACTACCGTCATTTTTAGGTTTGGAATCCGAACATCATAAAAAGACATCGCCGACGCATTAATAAAACGCAGGCGGACTTTTTCATTTGGCTTAAACTTGCCCGTCCAGTTTTGTTCAGGCGTTTTACCATTCATCAAAAAGGTATAGCCCGTGACATCGGAAAGATCGGTTTTCAGCATCCGCATCTGGTTCCACATTTTACGGTCTGACCAAGTGGCTTTTAACCCATCACGCTGAGTTTGACGCAAAACATCAGCCAAAGTTTCACGCCGATTTTGATAGAACTCTGCAGAAATTTTTAAATCTTTCTGAATTTGATTACTAGATTTTTCATGGAAATCTGACAACATCACCACATAATCACGATCTGTTTGTTCATGTGCTGGTAAAGGCTGTTTGGCTTGAGGATGAATGAGCAATGCACCATATAAACCGTCTTGCTCCTGACCTTTGGAATGTGCGTGATACCAATAAGTACCACTTTGACGTACTTTAAATTGATAAACAAAATGCCCCTGCGGCTTAATTCCCCTAAAACCATTAAAAGCGGGTACGCCATCCATTAAGCCTGGCAGCAATAAACCATGCCAATGAATCGATGAGTCCTGATTTTTTAATTGATTATGAACATGAATTACTGCGTCATCGCCCTCTTCAAATTCAAGTAGAGGCGCAGGAAACTGACCATTGACGGTAATGCGCTTTACAGATTTACCTGTGATATTCACGGTTTGTTCTGCAATGGTAAGGTGGTATTCCTTAACTGCTGCAAAAACAGCATTGGAGCATAATGCGCAGGCACTTAAAAACAGTGCACGCTGATAAAATTTAGACATGACTTAATCCTTAAAAATAAAACGACAAACGTGTTTTGGGTTCAGGATTAAGCTTTGGGTGGGCGTAAAATTTGTTGCCAATGCCCCAGTAAATGCTGCGCCTGATAAGCAGGCAACAAGATATTGGCAGTTGTAAGTTCTGCAGGTTGCATCAGTTCAGGCAGTTGCACATTCAGCACAGTGCTTAGGCTTTGGCAATGCAATTGTGCACAATCCTGACAATTCATACTGGCAGCAGAAAAATCAGTAGCGCTGAGGCAATCTGGGTTGTTGGTATTCTTAGATGATAGATGTGCAGCAGATGTATCTAGCTGCGCCACAGCATGTGAACGACTATGCCGATCCTGTAAAAATGCATGTTGCATATCAACAGAATTTTTAGATGCAACAGAATGACAATCCGATAAAGAAGATAAAGGTGGATTGGCAGATGCGGCTGATACAGCAGATTGTGTTTCAGTAATTTGTGTATGGCTAGACATCATCCAGACATGGGTAGGTTTGACAGCAGCACTGACAATACTGCTCCACCCCATGACCCATGCCATGAGGACTACAAACCAAACTTGTTTGTACGCTGGAGCAAGCACTAAATTTATCCTTTTAAGTCGCAATACACAGTCTTGTATTCGCCTTGTTTAGGCATCACAGATGAACATTTTTGCCAAGTGCAACTTCTCTGCGAGTTGTTAAACACTATAATCTAAGCCCCAGTTATGCACAATCTTTTCCAATGGAGAAAATTGATTAAAACAGTCCGATTTAAAAACCTACTAAAACAATCAAGTTATATATTAAGCAACTTATTTTTATGATTCACTGAGTAAATACTCAATAAATTCAGTGTATTTAAAACAAACAAAAAGGATTTAATTGAATCCTTTTTATACTTATTTTGTATAAGTCATAAACAGTTGATGTACAAATGTTTATAAATTAATAGGCTTATCCATAGTGTTATCAACATAGATATCCATACGGTTATCTACAAAGTTATCCACAACTTAAAGCCTTGTGATTGTAGAAACTTATACTTCAACTGCGCCCACTTTTGCCAATTCAGCGCGCATTTCGTCAATCACAGTTTTATAGTCTGGCTTACCAAAAATTGCTGAGCCTGCAACAAACATATCTGCACCCGCTTCCGCAATCTCACGAATGTTGGCAGGGCCTACGCCACCATCAACTTCTAAGCGAATATCACGACCTGAAGCATCAATAATTTGACGTGCCTGACGCAGTTTTTCCAAAGTCATTGGAATGAATTTTTGCCCACCAAAACCTGGGTTCACACTCATTAATAATATTTGATCGACTTTATCTAACACATAGTCCAAATAATGTAATGGTGTCGCAGGGTTAAAGACTAAACCTGCTTTTGCTCCGCCCGATTTAATCAATTGCAATGAACGGTCAATATGCTCTGAAGCTTCAGGGTGGAACGTGATAATGTCCGCACCTGCTTCCAAGAAATCACCAATCATACGGTCTACAGGTTTCACCATTAAATGCACATCAATTGGTGCTGTAATGCCATAATTTTTCAGTGCCTTACACACACCTGCACCAAAAGTTAAGTTAGGTACATAGTGATTGTCCATGACATCAAAATGCACCACATCTGCACCCGCCTGCAGCACATTTTCAACCTCTTCACCCAAACGGGCGAAGTCTGCAGACAAAATAGAAGGAGCAATTAAATAAGGCTTAGACATGGGAGAACCTAGCTGAATATTGGGATTGTGGCGCATTATAGCAAAGACTGACTGGCTTGGTTAAACCCGTTGCGATTCAATGATTCTATATCCGCAACGCTCTGTTGCACCCTCCCGCTCGATTTTTTGAATGACTTTGTTATGGTAAATATCCTTCCACTTATTTTAGCAAGATGGCGGTTGCTACAGATCATGCATAGTTCAGCTCATATTCAAACAACACAGGCAAGTCGTATTGCCAAACGTCTACTTAACCACTGGAAACATAAATTTGAAGTTGCAGAAAGCAGCGATCAATTGCAAATTATGATGCCTACAGCAACCATTTCTCTGATTCCACAAGTGCAAGCATTGCTGGTACACATTCAACTACAAGATACCGAAGCCGATTTAACACGACTTGAACAGGTGGTGCTAGATCACTTAATTCGTATGGGACAAGAACCACTTACTGCTATTTGGCAACGTCATTAATTCATATATTTATGGCGTTGCATGCTGCATTTGTTCAAATTCTTTGACTGCCTGAATCCGTTTTTGCGTTGCAGGATGGCTTTGTAAAAAATCCAGTGGTGATTTCTTGGCTTGGCTGTCTTCGCCAGCATCTTGAGCCAAACGCTCCAAAAAATTTGCTAGATGAACAGTAGGAATACCCTGCTGCTGCATGGTTTTGAGTGCGTAGTGATCTGCATCAGACTCAAAGTTACGTGAATAATTCGCTCCCACCAATGCCACAGGTAAGGCCGAAATTAAATCTGTACCATCACCTGTAATGGCCAGCAAAATAATACTAAACCCTAAACTGGACAAGGCCTGCTGCAAGCTGTGTCGCTCGACCAAATGCCCTTGTTCATGTGCCAAAACTGCAACCACTTCCTGATCATTTTGTGCCAAAGCCACCAACTCATCGGTCAAAATAATAGTGTTGTTGGGAATGGCCAAGGCATTGGCACCCAAGCTTTCGCCTTGACGGAACAGTACTTTGGCAGGTGCATCGCCTGCAATGAGTTTTTGATAACTCCCAATAATTTGTTGCTGACGTGCTTGTGACAACTGACTCGGTTGTGTCATCTCTAAAATATAATGCTCGGCTTCATTGCCAATTTTCTGCAAGCTACTTGCAGGCAATTGATAGGCAACATATTTTGCAGCGCTAGGAATACCCCATTGAATCGTTGCAAAAACCATGAGCAATACAAATACCAGACTAAAGACAATCAGGCTTGGGGTACGTTCAAGTTTCCAAATGGAATGATGCACATCTTTATGCCGCAATTGAAACCATTCTGGCAAGGCTTGAGAAAACTCGATGCGGGCATCATCATTTAACTCAATCACAGGCTGGATTTTGCCTAATGCACCAACCAAGGTCATTGCAGCATAGTCATAGCGTCGTTGTTTTTGCAGTGCATCGCCATAACGTATAAGCACTGACTGGTCATCTATCGGAGAAATTTGCGCTGCCCATGGCTTAGATATCACACCATCATAAAACACGACATCCAACACCTGCGCAGCCATATTCTTCCCCATACTTAGAGCGATACATCAATATCAAAAATATCGCTGATTTCTTCTGCAAGCGCACTATGTTCAGCCTGCAGTTTGTTGATCATCGCATCTGGATCATTTTTTAAATGCAAACTTAAAGATTCCACCTGATAGCGATATAAACGAATCGCAGCCCAAGGCGTCATTAAGCCCAAACTCAGCACTTTAACAATCCAATTCGTGACCATAATCCATGCATAATGCCACTGCCCGCAATCGGTTTTAAATACGCTGCGGCTAATACTGGTATTGTTCCACGTGGTAATAAAAATTCGTGCCGACATCAGCGGCCAGACAAAAAATAAACCAAGTAAATAAATCGCTAAAAACAACCAAATCAATTGTGCAGGGTTGCTGCTCAATTGTCCTGCAAAGGCCAAAACTAGGCCAGCCCCCACTAAAATTCCAATAAACAGAAAAACGGGAATGTACATAGCGCGCATATAGGCAGGCCAGTCTGCATTCAATTTAAATTTGAGCTGACCTGCGTATAAGTGGTCTAGGCAATAGCGTTTATACATCCACACCACAACAGGAAAAAACAGTCCCAGAGTCAACAGGTTGATGACAATACATTTAAGAAATACCCAATAGGCTTCTTTATTGCTGCCCGAAAAATAAAAACGGGCATTGCCAAATTTACTATTTCGGGCATTAAAACGAATAGTGGCACGAATCAACCACGGCACTGCCAGATATAAAATGACCACCCCAATCAAGGTCGCTTTAACTGAATAATTGGAAATTACCGATATGGCCACATAAATACCAATTGCAATTAAGCGCCCCAATAAAATTTTATGTGGAATACCAGTGAAGTCAAAACGACGCTGCACAAACTCAGTATTGCCATAAAAATAGCGCAAACGACGGACTTTAGCCCAAGGTGCATAAAGTCCAAAGGTCACAATCATTAGCAAAATATTGACAATCCAGATGCCAAAATATTCTGAGGCTGTACCGTGAAATTGAAAATGATGGGTACGTCCCAACCATGGGTTTTCTTCAGGTGAGACACGCGGTTCAGGTGTAAAAAATGTAGAGGTTGTAGGCGGATGCTGCGCTGCATTCCAGTCTGAATTATGCATGTTTTGCCTTATTGTGTTTTATTTTGATGCCAGTGGCTTTACCCGTAAACCAATTCTATAAAATACAGTGATCTTTCCAAATGGTAAAAAAGCAAGTGCTGAACATTTTAATCAAAAGTCAGCAACTTGCCTAGAAAAGTTTAAAAAAATCAGCGTCTAAAATTAATTGCTATGCAGCGTCATCATCTTGCAATTGTACTGCATGGAATTGTAAATGCTCATCCATAAAACTTTGAATAAAATAATAACCATGATCATAGCCTGCATGTTCACGTAAACTTAGCGACTGCCCCACAGCAGCACAGGCTTGCTGAAATAATGCAGGATTGAGCTGACTATAAAATTGATCCTGAAGCCCTTGATCAATCAGAATATCTTTGAATAACGCACCTTTGGTTTGTACCAATGCAGTGGCATCATGCTGTAACCACACTTGCTGATCTGTACCTAAATAATTGGAAAATGCCTTTTCACCCCACGGACATTGACTTGGTGCGCAAATTGGCGCAAAGGCAGATACGGACTTAAATTTTTCAGGATATTTAAATGCAAGGGTCAGAGCACCATGACCGCCCATACTGTGGCCCATAATACCCACTTGCTGCGGATTCACTGGAAACTGCGCAAGCACTTGTTGATACAGCTCATCGGCCACAAAACTTTCCATTTGATAATGTGTTGCCCAAGGTGCCTGTGTTGCATTGATATAAAAACCTGCCCCCTGCCCAATATCCCAATGATCGCCTTGTGCGACAGTATCCCCACGTGGGGAAGTATCTGGACTAATCAGAATTAAACCCAGTTGTGCCGCCATGCGCTGTGCATGCGCTTTAATTGCAAAAGTTTCTTCCGTGCAGGTCAAGCCCGCCAAATAAAATACCGTAGGACAGGCCTGACCAGCCAAGGCTTGTGCAGGCAGAAAAATGCCAAAGCGAGTTTCACCCTGCAAGGCAGTAGAATGAAAACGATAAATCCGTTGTTCGCCCTCAAAACAGCGATTGTTCTGAATTACTTCCATCACTCTCTCCTACTGTACAGATACTTTTTATTTAATTTATTCGGCAGTGCGCACATTCATTTGCGTATCACTGTTTGCAGCCATACTGCTTTGTGGAAATAAACGCTGCTCTAATTGTGGCAACATTAATTCCATATTTTTACCCATAGACCACTGCGGTTCTGATGGGGCAAAACCTTGGGCCTGTTCCCATTTTGCCACAGTTACTTTGGCCTCACTAAAGGCATTGGCAAAGGAATTCTGCTCACGCATTGCTTGATCAAAAAACGCACGACCAAAATAAGTGTAGTCTGCTTCATTTGAGCAACCAAACGATTCACGATCTGCTGCCGAAGCGGTGATGACCAAGGTATTATCATCTTGCAAGGCCGACACAAAGCTACCCGAATAACAGGCAGAAATCACAATCACTCGCCAGCGAATACCTGATTTATCTAAAGTGTCTCGTAGCCATTTCGGATCGACCTGATTTAAATCGAGCGGTGCATTTTCAATTTCAAAGTGATCTTTTAAACCGTGTGAAGTCATATATAAAAACAGTACGTCACTTTCACGGTTCATACGCTGTCCAATACGGCGTAACGCCATTTCAATACTGGTTTGTGAGGCAATTGGGATTACATTACGGGTCATAGGGTTATTGATTAACACCATAGAACGCCCAAAAGTTCCAAAACGGGTATCAAACTGTTCACGAATACGTTCAATTTCAGACATAAAGACATCTTGATAACTCGCCCCTGCCACACCTAAAAAATACCAGTGCGATTGAGCAAATTCACCATATTGAATACTTTCTAAAGCCTTATTCAATACACGGCTTTGCGCATAAAAAGCTTCTTCGCTCAAACTAGGTGGAACTTCTTCTACTTTCCAAATGGGCTGACTTTTCACTGACATTTGCCAGACCACTAAAGTAAACAACGTTGCCAAAACAATCAGCGCACGCTCCCACCACGGCCAGTGCAATTCACGTGAAAACACCCATACGACGGCCAAGCTTTGCCATACAAACAGCACCATGAAAATAGTGGGCAAATAGTCATACAATACATACGGCAAGACATCCATCATACCCATGTATTGAATCAGACTTTGTAATAAAGCAACGTGGGTGTCTAGCACTAACCACAGCAACGCAGGGACCAAAAGTAGACGAGGATTATTGACCCGTTGGGACAAAATAATTCCAACAATTAAGGCGATAAACGGCCACAGGGCATAGCTGACCAAACCCTGCGGGTTAAATTCACCAACTTCACCTGCCACTAACCAGCTAAATAAGGTATTGGCAAGACCACCTAGAATCCCCCAAAAAATCAGTTGGGGAATAGATGGACGAATAATTTGTAAGGAGCGTCGCGAACCCAAAAATAACCAAACGCCCGCAGCTTGGTTGCTTTTAAAATCGTGCCAAAAGTTAATGGAGGGTTTGAAGTCAATCATAGGATTCTGTTAATCGCAGCTCGCGTTTTCACACTCCAAGTTTATGCTTGTCGTCGTAATTATCAATTGTCATTTTTAACTATATAACAAATCTTTGCACATTATAGAAGCATTGAGCCGCTTGCCCCTGCTTTAGTGGTAGAAATCTACCCATTGTTCAAATTTGGCTGAAAATAAGCATCGAAGCGACAGGCATCCCCTTGCCATTGATGGGTCGTTGATCGGCCCGCTAAAAACACCGCCAAACGTGGGCGTTTTACCACCACTCGTTTTGCAACTTGCTGTGCCAAACCCAGTAAATGATCGCCTAAATCCATTTCACCATGTTCAGGTAACAACAAATGCAATAACTGCATTTGTTTTTTCACCTGCGCCTGCTTTTTCTGGGCTTGCTGATGCTGATCACGCTGTGGAAACATTGGGTCTAAATACACCACATCAACTATTTTGCCTTGTGCAGCACAGTCCCGCAAATAATCGGCTGAGTCTGCAAAAACCAGATCAATTCGCGCCACCACGGGAGCCAAAAATGGATCCCCCTGTGCTTGGCGTTTAGCATCTTCTAATAAAGTAAATAAAATAGGATGGCGTTCCAGCAAAGTGACCTGCGCACCCAAATGTGCCATGAGCAAACTGTCGTGTCCAAGTCCTGCCGTTGCATCAATCAGACTCGGTTTTTCTGACAAATTACAGGCACGTGCAATCATTTCAGATTTTAAAGATGCACGCTTTAAACGCCCTGATTCTGCTTTCCAGTCGGGCTGCATTTTCATGCCATTGGCGCACAACCATAAGCCGTCTGCGTCTACACATAAAGCAAGCTCAGGATGCAAACGTAAAAAACGGGCATTCAGTTTGTCTACCACTTCTAGACAAACCTGTACCCCTCTAGACAAAAGCACAGCAGAATAATGCTGTGCTTGAGCTTGCCATTCGGCTTCGGTATATAAGCGAAGCCCGCTTACCATAGTTTCCAGCCTGTAAATGCGAACAATAAAATTACCAGACCTGAAGCAATACGGTACCAAGCAAAAATCATAAAATCTCGCTTAGCCACATACGCCACCAAGGCACGGATTAGCAATAGTGCCGATACAAAAGATACGATGATCCCGAAACTGAGCACCGTCCAATCTTCTGTGGTTTGGAATACATCATAGCTTTGGTACAAGTCGAGTAAGCCTGCGCCAATAATGACAGGAATACCCAAAAAGAAAGAAAATTCAGTGGCGGCTTTACGCGAAACACCCAAGAACATTGCACCAATAATGGTTGCTCCTGAACGTGATGTACCTGGAATAAGCGATAACACCTGAATCAGACCAATCCAGATAGCATCTCTATAAGTTAGGTCTTCAACTTCATGCGCACGTACTTGTGGTGGATGTTTCTCAATCCACATAATGATAAAACCACCAATAATCAGACCAATGGCTACGGCAACATCATTAAACAATAATTCTTTTACAGTTTGCCCAAAAGTCAGTCCAATCAGAATAATTGGAATAGACGCCATAATCAGACCAAAGCCCAGACGACGACCTTTTTCTTCGCCTGTAAACATTCCTGTCGCTGCGCCCCAAAGACGTGTCCAGTACTCATAAATGACTGCAGCAATTGCCCCCATTTGAATGGCAATCACAAACACATCACTTTTTTCCTTGGTCCAGAAGTCCATCAGTTCAGCCGCAAGAATCAAATGCCCCGTGCTGGAAATGGGTAAAAATTCGGTAATCCCCTCTACAATACCCATAATTGCCGCTTTGAGCAGCAGTAAAAGATCCATAAATAACCCTAATTATGCTTTGCCTTGTTCTGGAATTTTTTTCCAAGCATTGTCACGTAAATATACAGGCAGTGCTTGTTCTGCGCTCACCCATTGCTGTTGCTGCGCATAGACGCGTGCAATAGTAGCAATATCTTGCGCGGTTGCACTTAAGCCTTTGTATTGTATTTGTTCTTGATCAATTAAACCCGCACCCGAACCCACTAAAGTAAAGCGTACCGCTTTAGCAGCATCGCTATAATTCAGCAATTGTTCCTGATCAACCGCCTGCATAATGCCCTGTTCATTCAACTGAAAACTAGCAATATAGACTTCATTCATTCGTGCATCGAGCACCGCAGTTACTGCATTTAAACCTTCAAGACGATAAGCCGCCTGTGCCAGTGCCTGCAAGGTCGATACAGGAATCACAGGTACATCATGCGACCATGCCAATGCCTGAGTCACTGCCGCATTAATACGCACACCGCTAAATGAACCTGGACCCCGGCTAAATGCAATTGCGGTCAGGTCTGCCGTACTGATTTGTGTTTGGGCAAAACCCTGCTCAATCATGGGTAAAATCGTTTGCGTTTGTGCTTTTGCTCGCGCATCCAACTGAAAAAAGAGTTCCTGCGTTTCATCTACTATGGAAACGGAACACTGCTCATTGGCAGTTTCCAATGCCAGCAATTTCATGCACAACCTTCTAAGGAATAAATTTCAAAAAGTGGCGTTATGATACTCCACTCCAGAAATTCTCGCGAGGATTTAACGCAATCTGCGCATTGAATCCTCTCTAAAAATACATCTAACCCAATATGTAAAGTGCTCAAAGCACAACGCCCAAGCAGAAGCTTGGGCGTTGTTGTGAATCTAGCAGATGGCTTATTTTTTGGTTGGGTCGTTATTGCCAAATAACGGCCCCATACCGCCACCACTGAATTGTTTTTGCAAACCACCCAATGAGCGCATCATTTTTGCCATGCCTGATGGATTGGCAAACTTTTTCATCATTTTTGCCATTTGTGCATGTTGCTTGATGAGTTTATTCACTTCTGCCACCTCCATACCACAACCCGCAGCAATACGTTTTTTACGGCTTGGGTTCATGAGGTCTGGGTTACGGCGTTCTTTAATGGTCATCGACTGGATAATCGCTTCCATTTTCTTAACTTGCTTTTCAGGATTCGCCTGAGCAATGGCATCTTGAATACCTGAGTTACTCATGCCAGGCAACTTGTCCAAGAAGCCCATCATGCCACCCATTTTATTCATTTGCTCAAACTGCATTAACATGTCTTCAAAGTTGAAGCTGCCGCCTTTTTGCAGTTTTTTCGCCATTTTTTCGGCTTTTTCTTTGTCGATTTTACGTTCAACTTCTTCGACTAAAGACAGCACGTCACCCATGCCCAAAATACGTTGTGCAACACGTTCTGGGTGGAATGGCTCTAGGGCATCAAGTTTTTCACCCATCCCCAAGAATTTAATTGGCTTACCTGTAATAGCACGTACTGAAAGTGCCGCACCACCACGCGCATCACCATCCGTTTTGGTCAAGATCACGCCCGTTAATGGCAAGGCATCATTAAAGGCTTTGGCTGTATTTGCCGCATCCTGACCTGTCATGGCATCGACCACGAACAAGGTTTCAGTCGGTTTAATAGCTGAGTGTAATGCTTTAATTTCGTCCATCATGTCATCATCGACATGCAAACGACCTGCGGTATCGACAATTAAAACATCAGCAAACTGAATTTTTGCCTGTTCGATAGCACGGTTGGCAATATCTACAGGGTTTTCATTGGCATTCGAGTCAAAGAAAATTGCACCAACTTCACCAGCAACTGTTTGTAGCTGTTTAATCGCTGCAGGACGGTAAACGTCGGCAGACACCATGGCGACTTTTTTCTTTTGACGTTCTTGTAAAAAACGTGCCAATTTTGCAGCTGTGGTGGTTTTACCCGCACCCTGCAAACCTGCCAACAACACTACAACTGGTGGCTTGGCAGCTAGGTCAAGGCTTTCATTGGCCTCGCCCATCATTTTTGTGAGTTCGTCATAGACAATTTTGACGAACGCCTGACCAGGGGATAACTGAGTCATCACTTCCTGACCCAATGCCTCTTCCTTAACTTTCGCGATGAATTCACGAGTTACAGGTAACGCCACATCGGCTTCAAGAAGTGCCATACGTACTTCACGTAACGTATCTTTAATATTGTCTTCGGTTAGCTGCCCTGAGCCAGTAACATTTCTTAAACTCTGCGTGAGTCGTTCTGTTAAGGTATCAAACATTGCAAATTCCGCTTAAAATAGCCATTAGCAAAAAAATGTTTCTTTAAAATAGAAAATTTATGCACAAGATGCTATAGGATACTGTAGTTCTCATCGAATTTATATAAATGAATATTCATCATCCTGAAAAAGGTTTGACATGATCAGTCTCCCCTTGGTTTATACGATTTTAGCATTAATCGCTTATACCAGCTCTTTTTGGTATTTATTTTCTCATTTAATGTCTAAACGTGCGCCAAATCACTGGTTTATTCGTTCTCTGCTCAGTTTGGGCTTAGTGCTGCATGCTGCGGTGTTATATAACGATATGCTGACGCCAATGGGTGTCAATTACAACGTGTTTAATCTGATGTCATTTACTTCAGGTCTGATGTTATTGCTGAGCTTATTGTTCAGTAGTTACCGTCCTGTGATTGCACTGAATTTGATTGGTATTCCTGTGGCTGCTGCGGGTTTAATTGCAGGCTTTTCATTCAGTCAGCATAATTTATTTATTAGCAAAAATTCGATTGGCTTAGACATTCATATTATTTTGTCGCTAGCGGCCTATGCTGTATTGCTCATGGCGACCATTCATGCGGTGTTAATGTGGTTTCAGAACCGCGAACTGAAAAATAAACAAAAGCGTCGAGTTTGGGTCAATTTACTGCCCTCTTTGCAAGATATGGAATCTTTGCTGTTTGATATGCTAATCGCAGGTTTTGCCCTACTGACTGTCGCATTAGGCTTTGGCTTCTTTACAGTAGAACATTTCTTTGCACAGCATTTAGCGCATAAAACGGCGTTTAGTATTATTTCGTGGTTTGTCTATGGTGCATTACTACTTGGACGCTACAAGTTTGGTTGGCGTGGTCAAAAAGCGATTCGCTTTACCATTATTGGTTTCTTTTTATTGGCGCTCGGTTTTATTGGTTCTAAGTTTGTGTTGGAAATGATTTTGGGGAAGTGAGTTGATTACACTTTTACAATGATCAGAGCGAACGAGTTAATCTATTTATGCCGAGAGCAGATAGAGAACAGAAATATTAAAGTCCTTGTGAAGACCATATCAATTCCAAGCCATTGCCTAGACATCCTCCATAAAAAAACGTATAACTCCACTTTTGTTTGAGCTAGTAGCATCCTGTGAAACTAATTCTTGCACCCATGGAAGGCTTAACCGACCCCATCATGCGTGATGTACTCACGTCTGTAGGCAGTTTTGACTGGTGTGTGACAGAGTTTATTCGGGTCACAGATAGTATTTTACCAGACCATATCTATCATACTTATTGCCCAGAACTACTCACCAACGGTAAAACTGCCGCAGGCACGCCTGTACATGTGCAATTTTTGGGAAATAACCCTGATATGTTGGCGGCCAATGCAGCTAAAGTTGCGGCGATGGGTGCACCTGCGATTGATATGAACTTTGGCTGTCCTGCTAAAACGGTCAATCGTCATCGGGGTGGTTCAGTCTTACTCGATGAACCCGAAGTGGTTTATGAGCTGGTCAAAGCCGTGCGTGATGCTGTGCCTGCCCACATACCTGTTTCCGCCAAAATGCGTTTAGGTTATATGGATCGGAACTTCATGCTGGAAAATGCACATGCCATTGAAGATGCAGGCGCAGCATGGGTCACGGTGCATGCGCGTACCAAAGCCGATGGCTATACACCGCCTGCCTTTTGGGATCAACTGCGCCCTATTCGTGAAGCATTGAAGATAAATGTCATTGCCAATGGCGAAATTTGGAATAATGCCGATGCCAAACAATGCCAGTTAGAATCGGGCTGTGAAGATTTAATGATTGGTCGTGGTGCGGTCACCACCCCAGATTTGACCCAATGTATTCGTCAAAACTCAGACCTACCTTTGCTGAGTTGGCAAGATTTGCTACAACTACAAATTCGCTTTATTCATGGCCCTGCCAAAACTGAAATTGGAATGCTAGGCCGTTATAAACAATGGCTTGGCATGATGTCAAAACATTATCCAGAAGCTAAAGCATTATGGGATGACATTAAGCGACTGAAAAAGTTAGATGAAATTATGGAAAAGTTAGTCGCTCGAGCGCAAGTGAATTAAGCACTTGCACCGATTGAATGAGTCATTAATATTTTTACTTTAGTTTTTAATCGGCAGATGCATATTCAATTTGGCTAACAAAATTGGGCATGTCCCACGCACTGCCCGCAAAGCCTTTACATTGCCCTGCATCGAACTGATAGCTTTTCACAAACTGCTGACCATTCCACGCCCATTCAATTTGACTAAAACAATCTCCAATACCACGACCTTTTTGATATGCAAAAACCTGCCCATTGCTAAATTCTGAAGCTGAATCCGTCACAAACTGATGGATATGTTGCAGCTTTTTGTCCATAACCCAATAAGCCACACCCATATTATATGCACCACGCCAACAATCTGCTTCCACCAAAGTACGCTGCTGATTAAGCGAGTAGAGTCGAATATGCTGATCTTCCTCAGGTTCAAACAACATATAACAATTATCACGGTCTGCTGACTGACGTAATATCGGATACAGTTTGTCTGCACTTGCCGCAGTAAGCACTTGTGCTTTGGCTGTTCTATATTTTGGCTGCATCCGAATACTAATTTTCGGAATAGGCTGCGCAACTAACACTTTTGAAGATGACTGCTTACCCTTTGCAAGTACGGCAGATGTTGTCCCCACCCGCTTTTGGAAGCTATCCATTTTTAACAATATCGCACTTAAGCCTGCATCAGACAATTGCCAGCGTTGCTTAGCTTGCCTTAATTCAATAACGGTATACTGACGTGCCTGCACCAACAGCTTTTGCACACTGGCAGCAGACAAGTTAGCAATATTTTCATTAAAGCGTAACTGTTGCAAAGCCCGTCCATTTAAAAATAGTGTCGCTTGAGGAACATCATTTTGAATTTGTATTTGACCTTGTATGACCTGATTTTGACCTGCTTTACGCGTTAGCAATACGCTAATCGGTTGCTCAAAATTGTCATCAGTTTGGTAACCCGCAGCACGGCAGGTGCCTGTATTATCACAAGCCAACTCCCAGTCTTGATGCTGAAAATATAAGCCTTCAATCGGTGCAGTTTTAGATGTCGCTGTTGTACTTGCTACTGGTGCTGCAATCAACAAAGGGCTAAACAATGCTCCACTGAGTAACAACCCCGCACTCAAACCACCTGATAATTTTTTCATCTTATTCTTCCTGCTTGCTCTTGTTTCACCAAATGACCTTCAACACATCGAGAGGAAAGTTCAAAAAGTCCATACCTCGTACTCACCTACTCGCGTACATCTAAACGAATCGCAACAACTTTCCAGCGCCAGTTGCGTGGTTGCAGCTCAAATTCGGTAAGTCCTGCATATTGGGTGGGTACTTTAACCACGAATCGGTTCCAACGATGAAAACCACTGCGAATATCTAGACTCGGTTTAAAAGCCTCGGCAAGTTCAACTTGTTGTGCATGCGCACGTGGAAAAATACTAAATCCTGTTTTCCGATGCTCCACAGTCCATTGCTCTGCGGAGGTTTGCGGCAATCGTAAGGATAAATCTGGTAAACGAATGGATTCCTGCCATGCTTTGCCCTGCATCAATAAAGCAATACTTTCTGGCGTCAGTAAAACATCTAGCATTTTATCGCTCAGCTGATCAGTCAATAGCTGCCCCAAAACATTTGGTGCTGAAGAGGATGCCTCAAAACCCATTAACTGCTGTAAACGCTGCTGCACTTGTGGTTTTAAACTGGCTTTGACTTGCGGATAATCTATATAGCTTGAAAGTTGGTCTGCTTGATGTTGCTCCACAGCCTGATTGATTTGATACAGGCTCCAATATGGCCCTGCGCACCATACCGCCACCACCGCTATAAGTACCAAGAATATCCGCATCGCCAATTTTTTCATTAATCTTCTTCTCTATCCAAAAATGCTCAAAGTACTTCACTCAATACTGTCAATTGGGGAACTATCCATGACATCCACACCAAAATAAAAAAGCATGCCGCAGCATGCTTTTTATATAAGGCTTAAAATTAAGGATAACCTTAAGGTTAAGCACTTACTGTTAAATCTTTAATGGTACTGCTGCTACCATTTGTTTTAACCGATTCAATGCCTTTTTCACGTGATTGCTCAGTTGTATAGAGCTGGCTTGTACCAATCACCTGATGATTGGCGGCTTTTAAATTAAAATACGGCTTATCGTTTTTAGAAGTCAGACGGTCATAACGGCCATCTTCCTGACTGTTTTTTTGTACCGAAGCGATACCATTTAAAGCCGAAGCTTTAGCTTTATAGTACTCACTGGTTAAAATTATTTCGCCATTCCCCGCTTTAAGTACAAAACGATATTGTGCATTGCTTGCTTGTGAAACTTCGAACCATCCTGACATAGTTTCCCCCAACTGTTTTTGTGAGTGGTGTTGTTAAGTAATGACTACGTTAAACCTGATTAAAACTTGTTCTTTTCATCTAAAATATAAAGGACTTAGGCCAAATAAAAAAGTAGTATTTTTGTACAAACATTAAAAGAGATGCTGTGTCACTGCTGTCCCATAGTTTGCTTTAAATAAAAAAACCTGAGTCCTAACAGTTAAAATATGAGTGCAAACAAACACTTTAACGACCAGGATTCAGGTTTTGTCACATCAGAATACCGTATTTCATGAGCTAATTAAACCTGTTGTGCGACAGGATTTTGAACAACTTGCTAAAGTACACCATGTTGGACAGAAATTTAGAGCGGCTTCCCGGTGGGATCAGTTTATTGCCATATTGATGTCTCAATTCTCTTGTAGGCAAAGTCTGAGAGATATTCAATCCAATTTGGAGTGCCAACAGGAAAAGCTGAGTCATCTCGGAGCAAAGTCTATTCCCCGAAGCACGCTGGCACGAATCAATGAGCAGCAGCCTGCTGCCTTGTATCAACAGCTATTTTACAAGTTGCTTAAATACTATGAACACTCAAAAGTAGCTCATAAATTTCGCTTTAAGAATCCCTTGTATTCCTTGGATGCCAGTCATATTGACCTGTCGCTTTCCTTATGTGAATGGGCCAAAGTTCACGACTCAAAAGCCAGCATGAAACTCAGTATAGGATTGAATCACAGCAATGATATTCCTGAGTTTGTTGCAGTTGAAAATGGCAAAGAAAATGACATGGTACAAGGCCGCAAATTCCAGTTTCCTGCTGGCAGCATTGTAGTTTTTGATAAAGGCTATGTCGATTACCAATGGTATGCAAATCTGACTGCTCAAAACATTGGATTTGTCACACGTTTTAGGCCTAAATCTGTGTATCAGGTGATCCAGCAACATCCAGTGCTTGAATCCAAAGGTATTCTAAAAGATGAAACCATTCAGCTGAATAGCGCACATGCCCTAAAAAGAAAAGCCCCAGTGTTAAGAAGAATTGAATATAGAGATCAGCAAAGTGGCAAGCACTTTAGCTTTCTCAGCAATAACTTTCATTTAGCCGCCTCCACCATTGCGGCGATTTATAAAGATCGTTGGAAAGTTGAGCTGTTCTTTAAGGCGATTAAGCAGAATCTCAAATTAAAAGCGTTTCTAGGCCGCAGCAGGAACGCAATTCAGACACAAATCTGGATTGCGATGATCGCCTATTTATTGGTGAGTTTCGCTCGACATTTAGGAAAAACAGGTTGGACAGTTCAACGTTTACTCAGAATAATTCAAGTGAATTTGTTTGAAAGAAGAACTTTAAAAGCTTTATTTTCACCCGATAAAATACCCATAAAACAAGAGGAAGCTCAAATGAGCTTCCTCTTGTGAAAAATTGTGGGACAGCAATGGATGCTGTGTCATTTTTATTGTCACATATCACAAAACTTAATGATCTTTTTCTTTATGCACTGCATAAAAAAAGCGCAGGCGACTTCTACAAAGTTGCCTGCGCTTGGTATTTCTAATACGGATTATGCTTTTTTCACATACTCAGATTTTAATTTCATCGCGCCCATACCATCAATTTTACAATCAATGTCGTGACCATCGGCAGCGTCTGGAATTAAACGAATATTTTTCACTTTTGTTCCTACTTTTACAGCAGCAGAAGAACCTTTAATTTTAAGGTCTTTAATCACGGTTACCGTGTCGCCATCTGATAACACATTACCATTTGCATCTTTAATTACTGCAGCCGCTTCTTCAGTTACATCACCTTCTTTCCACTCATGTGAGCATTCTGGGCAAATGAGCAAGTCACCATCTTCATAAGTATATTCTGACTGGCATTTTGGGCAATTTGGCAAAGACATAAAAAACCTCAAAAATTTTATTATAACATTTTTCACTGATTATTCATAAACTTAAAAACCTTATAAAGCATAAGGATAATGGTTGAATAATCCGATGGATTTTTACTCTAACGATGTTAAAGATTGCTCCAAAACACGCTTTAACACCACAACATGATTATGCTGTTCATCTTTTGCAGCGGTAATTAAGGTCACTTTTTGCTGCTGTGCCAGTTGAAGCAGTTCCTGTAAGGTCGCTTCCTGCTGAGTCAGTTCGAGCCGATAACGCTGTTGAAATTCATCCCAGTTTTGTTCAGGGTTTTGGTGATACCACTTGCGTAATTCAGTTGAGGGGGTAATTTCTTTAGGCCACCAATCAATTTGAGCACGCGCTTTATTCACACCACGTGGCCACAAACGATCGACTAAAACCCGTGTACCATCTGTAGGTACAGCATCTAGATAGGCTCGTTTAATTGCAATATCCATATTGCCTCTTTCTGCTCTACAATACGCTGCAAGGCTTAATACTAAAAACCAATCCTTATGCGTCATGCAGAATTAAAAAAGCATGTGATCAACACATGCTTTTGGAAAATCAAATTTATTCTTCGTCTTCGTACTCATCTTCATCATCGTAGACGTAGGCCATACAGCCCCAACCATCATATTCACCGCCATGCTCTTCGGCAATTTTAGTGAACCATTGTTCTAAATCTACAATGTCTGAATACTCTGGTTCCATATACACATAAATGGTGATAATCCATTCAACCGCATCAGATTCTTCATCTTGAAATAATGAAATTTTTTGCTCTTCTGCCAACAAATACAACGCACATTTTTCGGCTTGTTCTTGTGTGGTAAAAGCAATGGAGTACTCAATTTCATGTGGCTCTGTCAGGTCATCCCCATCTTCATGCATTTGCCAAAGTACATTGCCGTTATCATCATCTGGGAATTGTTCATAGTCACGTGTCATGCGAATATCCTTGTTATCTTTTTAGCCAATATATATCTGGCAAGTGACAAAATAGTGAATTCAACATAGCACAATTTTGCCGTACTTGATCAAGTTTTCTGTATTTTGCCGCTGACTTTAGTCGGACTGCCGTAAAGAGTTTGCATCTTATAGATGCAGATTATCCTTAAGCATTCGCTGCCAGTTTTACTGGCTGTGTGGTGTCAGTGCCCTGTTGCTTAAGGCCAATCACTAAAGATGCAAATTTTAACTCTTCAAGACGAAGTACCAAGTAAGATTCTAAAATTTTGCTATGTCCAAAAGATGCCGCATAGTGATTAAGCAAGGTGAAATCATCCTGCAACGCTTGTAGAGATTCCCCTAAATTGTGTTGGTTCAACTGGGCTAAATATAAGTCTGCTCTGCTGTTAAATGCGTGACTAAGTATTGTTACCGCAGAAAGACGACGCTGCTCATCTACAAATGCACAATAAGCCATTTCATTATTTTGAATCGCTTGCATAATTTTTTGACGTACCTGTACTAAATGCTGTGCTGCATCAGACTGGCTATAGTCTTCAATTAAATGATCGAGTAACTGCTGTGCTGGCAATTGAAACGCGGGGGTATTCTCTTCAATTTTGTGATAAAGCGCGGCAGTCACCTGCTCTAGCTTTTGACGTTCTTCTGCTAAATGATAAAAAGCACCTAATTGTTCTTGAGCTGCTTTTAGGGTTTTAGCTTTGGCTTTTTGTTCGTGTTCGACTAAAAAATTACTGACTTTTTCAATTTTTTGTTTGCATTGATCACGCATGTTTTCTGCTTCAGACTTGACCATTTCTACAAACATTTCAACTTGTTGGCGACGCTCCTGCACATATTGTTCAACATCTAAAATATCTTGATAATGCTGCAAACTTTCCACACGGTTTTTCAAACTCCCTACTTCTACCCGAAGCAGCGTGAGCTGATGCTCTAACTCGTTACTTTCCAACTCATCTGTTGCCAAATTGGTACGGGTACGGTCTAAATTAGTTTGTAATGATTGAATACCTGCTGATAATTCACGGCTGCGTAATGTTTGCCAAAAAACAATCACCACAAGAACTACAATTATTGCGCCCAATATATACAACATAACTTTGCCTCCCACCCCATCGGCCTGCCCCGTTCAAGTGATGCGTTTTTCACGCAAAAATCACTTCAACCTCAAGTTGCAGCCCCAAACACTCAACACAAAAATTTTAAAATAACCAATCAACCTCCTTTTTGTGCAAGGAAAATGAAAATCTACGGTTATAGCGTTAAATTAACTAGTTCTTGGGATGAAGGCTATCCCAAATTTTGAGTATTTTCACAATAATTTGAAAAAAATGTGACTGTTAGAAAGAAAGTGATTAAAAAGGAAGCTGTGCCCGAATTTCTACAGCTTCATGGCTCAAAGGCTGAGTAAACGCCAAATAGCTGGCATGTAACGCCATTCGTTTTAAAGGACTTTGTTGCGGCTGAGGATGATATAACTTATCGCCTGTGATTGGGTGACCAATATATTGCATGTGCACCCGCAACTGATGCGAACGCCCTGTAATTGGCGTCAGTAATACACGGGTAATATCTTCATCGGCCTGATATTCCAAAGCCTGATACAGCGTTTGTGCAGGCTTGCCTAAATCGAAATGCACAATTTGCCGTGGGCGGTTTTCCCAGTCGGTAATTAACGGCACATCGACACTGCCTTGCCCCTCAAGCTGCCCCTGAATTAAAGCTATATAGTTTTTTTTGACCGTTCGGGCCTGAAACATTTTACTTAATGCAACTTCTGCATCACGGTGCTTGGCGAACATTAAAATACCGGATGTCGCCATATCTAAACGATGGGCAATTTTTGCACTGGGATGTTGAGCTAAAACCCTTAAATAGGCACTGTCCTGATGTTCAGGCAAACGTCCCGGCACAGACAACAAACCTGTGGGCTTATCAATCACCAGCAAATCATCATCTTCATAGACAATTTCTAAAGGTTCTTGTGGTGGTGCATAAATAAAGTTGTCGTTTAAAGCCATGAACATACAGCATAAAAAGCGGTGCGGGCAAAATATCAAGCACAGCCCAAGCTGTCAATTCAGTCGGGCAATGTGCTTGCTTAGCTAAAACGATTAATGATGTCTGTTTCCTGATTGAGTGAGTTTGTACATTAATCTGCCAAATAATATTCTACGGTAGACACCACGCGTACTTTTTTCAAATAAGGGGTGTTGCTGTCACGCTCTTCAATGCTAAATACGCCCTGATTGGCCGATTTGATTTTCCCCAAACGGCTGTCAGAATCTGCGGCAAATTTCTCTGCAACACTGCGGGCATTTTGGGTAGCTTGCTCGATCATGGCAGGTTTAATGTCATTCAACTGCGTATATAAATATTCAGTACGTTGCCCATAATCCTCACCACCAAAGGCAATACCATTCTTGCCTAAATCGACCAGACGGCTTTGTGCACTGCGGACTTTATCTATACTTTTGGTATAGACCGTAATGGTTTGATGCGCGGTATAACGCAAGGCAACATTACCATCTCCACCATATTGCTGGGCGTATTTATCGGTAATCACGGGTGCGGCAATGGTAATTTCTTCCGCAGCAAAACCTTCATTTTTTAAAAAGTTTTGAATTTGTGCAGTCTGGCCTTGCATGGTGTCATACAAAGCAGCCAAATCTTGACTGGCTGCGCTAAAACGAATGGGCCACACGGCCACATTGGCTTTGACTTCACGCTCAGACAAGCCTTTGACCGAAACCACACGCTCATATTGCTTAATTTTCAGTGCACTGTTGCCCAAAATCCAACCTGCCAGCACCATTCCCAAACAAATCAGCCCACCTAAAATCAGTGCGGGTTTTAATTGATTCATGTTTGTAAACTCCTTGAATTGTGGTCTTTCAGCCTTGCTGTGACTACATCTTATATTTTAAAGGTGCTTTAAAATGCGGTATTTCTGTTGTGGTATTTAAGGTCGCATCATATACAGCGCAATGAGCGGAGCAATATTGAACAGCAATACCCCTATTTTATAAACTGCCATACCACCATAATGAATCGCATCAAAACTTGAATCGGTGAGTTTGAACCATTTGCCATGTAACTGTCGAAGCCAGTTATGTGCAAATATCAACACCACAAACCACAGCATTAAAATAGCGTAATTAATCAGTGCGCAAGTCAGTAAAAATCGACACCAAAAATCGTAATCAACACTCATATCACACCTGTTTAGATGCAGATTACAAGCTCAATTTAGCAGATTTAGATAAGTGACTTGATGGGAGTTTTGTAGCGAATGTTTACAAGAGATTTAAATTTAAACTGATATTTTATTTAGATTTTTATAATTTTATGGCTGTTATTTTAAGTTGTTATTTGTTTTGAAAATTCTTGAGGGTGTTAGGGAAAACAACTGTGGTTTACTTCAACTATCATGCTGGATAAGCCATGATCTTATAGCCTATAAACTTTTAATCTATAGCGTCCTAAGCCGAATCGAGACCTTTTGGGTAAGTACTACACGCGCGTTGTACGCAACTGGCAGCAATCTACTCTTTTCGATCCCCATCACACCCTTGAGATATATAGTAGTGATTTGAGCATGGGATTGTTTCCCCAAAATGATTTAATTTTTATATTTTTTTGAATTTTTTATTACATTTTTAACAATATTTTAAAATATTTACCAAATAGGCAATTTTTATGCGCTTAAACCATCAAATAAAGCAGAAATATTGAATTTATTACCACATATTTTATGAAATGGTTTCAAACTGCTCCTGAAAGACTTATATCGAAGATTCTGCGACTTTCTTTTTGCCACGAATCCATCGAATAGCCCAAATTAAAGCAATGACCACCACAAACACCACTAACACAGGCACAATTAAAGACAATACCGAAAGTACTGCTGCACCAATCCACTCTCCTGTAGAAACGATAGGATTCGCAACTCCACCTGTAGTTGCAGTCGATACCCCACGTACCGCAACCGTGCTCATTTGCACTACACCCGCTGTACCTCCACCCACAATAATTGCCGAAGCCCAACTGGCAAATTGCGACATTTCGCCACTGCTTACTGCCATAGTGGTGAGTGTTCCTGCAATCATGGCAGCAGGTGTGGCAACGGTGTCGAGCATATTATCGACCCACGGCACATAATATGCGGCTATTTCACTGACTGTTGCTACAGCCAAAGCTAGACAAACAGCAGGCATGGCCAGCCATTCAAAACCTTTTAAGGGTTCAAACCACCCCATCAGTGCTGCAACACTCATAACCAATAATGGTACGAAAACCCGAAAGCCACTGGCAGCACTCAGACCAATGCCAACACATAAACCGAGAATTGTTTCCATGCTGTACCTCATTGCTTGTGGTTTTCTATGGCTAAAATAGCAAAAAGCCCCATCGGGTGATAGGGCTTTAGATTAAAAACAGGATCAGCTGTTTTTGTCGTGTAGCTTAGGCAACCTTGTTGTTATATTGGGTGCCATGGCATTTGGTACACGGTGGTAGACGGTCTGTACCAATTTCTAAGTAAACGCGATGCCCGCATTGGACACAAAAATAGAAGCCTGTTCCTGGTTTATCACCTGCAGTTACCATCTTTGTTCTCCGTATGGTTTAGAAATGGTCAATCCAGTATATCTATTCTGTGATGATTGTCTATTGTCCATTTTGACAGGTGATGATGGCAATTGGGCGAAAGCCTATACTAATTAATTACTATAGCAGCACATCATTTATTGCAATTCCAGTTTCAACATAACGTGCATACCATTTGCCATATAAGCTGTGATTATCTTCATAAAAACTTGCAGGCATACAATCATTTAATTTATTTATCCTGAGTAACGCATCTTCATCTTTTGTAATAGTTGTATGAAAAATTTGTTTATCTAATAACTCTCGTAAGCTTTCTAGAGTTAAGGGCTTTTTTAAATGCTCTTCCAATAATATCTTAGAAATTACTTTTAAAGGAATAGAGTGATCTCGTGTAACTAACTTGTCTCTTCTTTTGATTAAATCATTACGATCCTTACTGTTTGTAGTTAGGCTTATTTTAGACTCGAAATCCTCATAAATTTTCTTAGCTTTTTCTGATGTTTTCGTATTCCAAAGTAATTTAGACCATTTAGCATTTCCATTTTTACTTATAGAATTATTTGCATAACAGTAATATGAGTCTATGAAATGCCTCATATGCTTCACTCTGCCATGATTTAATTCTAATAGTATATGCTTTAATTCAATTTCTGAATTTTCTAAATGCCCAACCATAATGCTTTTCCTCTGTTTTAATTTTATGATAAATATCAATATATTATCACTATTTTTATGGGTGAATATTTGTCTATTTTTAATTTTTATAATTTCTCCCAACTCTTTTTTTCAAGAAAAGTTAGGAGAAATTTTTTAAAAAATCAAGCCACATTCCCTTCCAAGAAGTCCTGTGCAAAACGTTGCAATACACCGCCCGCTTCATATACAGACACTTCTTCTTCGGTATCTAAACGGCAAGTCACAGGCACTTCAATCATTTGATTTTTGCCGTCTGCAGTTGAACGCTCAATCACCAAAGTTAAGTCTGAACGTGGCGCAATATTACCCATCACGCTATAGAGTTCTGTACCATCCAAACCTAAAGTTTTACGGTTTACACCCGCTTTAAACTCAAGTGGCAATACGCCCATGCCCACCAAGTTGGTACGGTGAATACGCTCAAAACCTTCAGCGACAATTGCTTCCACACCAGCAAGACGCACACCTTTTGCAGCCCAGTCACGGCTAGAACCCTGACCATAGTCAGCACCCGCAATAATAATTAACGGCTGTTTACGGTTCATATAGGTTTCAATCGCTTCCCACATACGCATTACTTCGCCTTCTGGCTCAACACGCGCTTTAGAACCTTGCTTAATTGTGCCGTCTGAACGTACCACCATTTCATTAAACAATTTTGGATTCGCCAAAGTTGCACGTTGTGCCGTCAGGTGATCACCACGGTGCGTTGCATAAGAGTTGAAATCTTCTTCTGGCAAGCCCATTTTTGCCAAGTACTCACCTGCTGCCGAATCTAAAATAATCGCGTTCGATGGAGATAAATGGTCTGTGGTGATGTTATCGCCCAAAATAGCCAAAGGACGCATATTGGCTAAAGTACGCGGTGCCGCCAATGCACCTTCCCAATACGGCGGACGACGGATATAAGTACTTTGTGGACGCCAGTCATATAGCGGACTTTCGGATTTTTCAGACTCGCCCAAATCAAACATTGGGATATACACTTGGCGGAATTGTTCAGGTTTAACTGACTCTTTCACCAAAGCATCAATTTCAGCATCAGATGGCCAAATATCTTTTAAGTAAATTGGGTTACCATTTTGATCGGTGCCTAATGCATCTTTTTCGATGTCAAAACGGATGGTACCCGCAATCGCATAAGCCACAACCAATGGTGGAGATGCCAAGAAAGCTTGTTTCGCATACGGATGGATACGACCATCGAAGTTACGGTTACCTGAAAGCACCGCAGTCGCATACAAATCACGATCAATAATTTCTTGCTGAATAACTGGATCTAATGCACCAGACATACCATTACAGGTAGTACATGCATAGGCCACAATACCAAAGCCAAGTTTTTCTAAGTCTTTCAGTACGCCTGCTTCTTCCAAGTACAATGCAGCTGCTTTAGAACCTGGTGCAAATGACGACTTCACCCAAGGCTTACGCACCAAGCCTAATTCATTGGCTTTACGTGCCAATAAACCTGCCGCCACGGTATTACGTGGGTTTGAGGTATTGGTACAAGAGGTAATGGCCGCAATAATGATCGCACCATCTGGCATTAAGCCATCGCTACGCTGCTCAACCACACCTGCAATGCCTTTTTCTTTCAAGTCTGCGGTAGATACACGCGCATGCGGGTTAGATGGGCCTGCAATGTTACGCGTAACCGTCGAAAGATCAAAACGTAACACACGTGGATATTCCGCCTGAGTCATATCAGATGCCCAAAGACCAATTTCTTTGGCATAGTTTTCAACCAGTTTTACCTGCTCTGCTTCACGACCAGTCAGGGTTAAATAGTCAATGGTGTTTTGGTCGATGTAGAACATGGCTGCAGTAGCACCATATTCAGGGGTCATGTTGGAAATCGTGGCACGATCACCCACCGACATGCTGTCTGCACCTTCACCAAAGAATTCTAAATAAGCACCAACCACACGTTCTTTACGCAAGAACTCAGTTAAAGCCAATACGATGTCAGTTGCTGTAATACCCGCCTGACGCTGACCGACTAACTCCACACCAATAATATCTGGCAGACGCATCCAAGAAGCACGGCCCAACATTACGTTTTCAGCTTCTAAACCACCCACACCTACAGAAATGACACCCAAAGCATCAGTATGTGGCGTATGTGAGTCTGTACCTACGCAGGTATCTGGAAATGCCAGACCTTCGCGGTTTTGAATTACTGGAGACATTTTTTCCAGATTAATCTGGTGCATGATGCCGTTACCCGCAGGAATTACATCTACATTTTCAAACGCAGTTTTAGTCCATTCAATAAAGTGGAAACGGTCTTCATTACGGCGATCTTCCACTTCACGGTTTTTACGGAATGCATCTGGGTCAAAACCACCATATTCCACTGCCAAAGAGTGATCGACAATTAACTGGGTTGGCACTACAGGATTCACTTTAGATGGATCACCACCTTGATCGGCAATCGCATCACGCAAACCTGCCAAATCTACCAATGCGGTTTGACCTAGAATGTCGTGACATACCACACGTGCTGGATACCACGGAAAATCATGCTCTTGTTTACGTTCAATCAATTGTTTTAAAGATTGTTCTAAAATTGCAGGATCACAACGGCGCACCAACTGCTCTGCAAGTACTTTTGAGGTATAAGGAAGTTTGGCATAGGCGCCTGGCTGGATATCTTCAACGGCTTGACGCACGTCATAAAAATCGAGCTGAGTGCCTTGCAGCGGTTTGCGGTAGTTGTTATTCATCTGGTATTCGCCCTTACTCTATTGTTCTCAACATCTTATGGGATGATTGTTTCCACCCGTCGAAAGCATTGTACGCTGCCAAAAACCCATTTCCCAAATCTTTTATATTTCATATACTTAAATATAAAAATAGTGGTTTTTGCAATAATTGGTTACATTTCAAGTAAAATTCTTGCCTGAAAAATGCATTTTTTCTAAAAATAGCGCAAAATTGACCTCATTCTTTAGTCTTAGATTTCATTCTGAAAAGGGTTTTCATGCGCGATTTAGCTTTCTGTGCTTTGAGTTTAAACGGTGTAGATGCACAAAAATTTCTCCAAGGTCAGGTGACCGTCAATGTCGAAGCTTTGGCTGAAAATACAACGTGTTATACGGCTATTTGTAGTTTAAAAGGACGTGTGCTGTTTGGTTTATGGCTCAAAAAAATCTCCTCTGAAAGTTTTGAAATAATCAGCACTGCCGACCAAGCCGAAGATTTAGCCAAACACATTAAAAAATTTGGTGCATTTTCAAAAATGCAGCTTGAGACCATCGGTACGGTCTATCCACAACTTCAAGGTCAGCAGACTGAATTTACTGCTGAAACGACCGATATTCAGGTATGGCAGCTACAAGCCATTGAAGCAGGTCAAGCTTGGATTCAAGCCGCAACCGCAGAGGTGTTTCAGCCACAGGAATTACGTTTGCATCAACGGGATGGCGTGCATTATGACAAAGGCTGCTATTTGGGTCAGGAAGTTGTGGCTCGTTTATGGTTTAAAGCTAAACCAAAACATTGGTTACATTTAATTCAGGGTACTGGTGATGCACCTGCGCCTGCAGACAAACTGAATAATGATGTGGAAGTAGTGAACAGCCTTGCAACTGCAGATGGTTTTAAAGCTTTGGTCGTGGCTAAGCCAAGTGCTTTGGAAGAATTATCTGTACAAGTATTAGATTTACCTGAACATTTAAATGGCGATGTCGCCCGCCCACAATAAACTTAAAAATATTGCTTACACCACGAGGGAATCACAAGATTCCCTCGGTCTTTTCTGTAATCTGAATAATTCACAGTTTTTATATTTACTTTCACATTTTTCAAATTATGATGAATACATCCGCTAAAACTTACACATAAACGGAGTTGTGTGTAAAAAATAATAAGGTCAAATGAAAATGATGAAGAAACTACTCATTGTGGGTGCGATTGCCCTATCTAGCAGCATCAGCATGGCAAATAGCAACATTCCAACCGATCCTGCTTTTGCAAAGATTGAACAATTAATGCAAGCCAATAAAGTCAAAGATGCCTATCAGGAGTTAGAAAAACTGTCCAAAGCTGGCAATGCTCAAGCCATGTATAACTTGGGTTATTTAACCCAAACAGGGCAAGGCACCGCTAAAAATGAAAAGAAAGCCCTACAGTTGTACGAGCAATCTGCTCAAAAAGGCTACCCTGTTGCGCATTATGTGTTAGGTAAAAACTATCTGACGGGTGCTTTGGGTTTAAAACAAGATACTGCCAAAGCTAAACAGCATTTACAAAGTGCCTCTAAACTAGGTTTTCACGATGCAACTGTAGATTTAGCCGTTGTATATTTCTCAGAAAATACGGCAGCGTCCGATCAACAAGGACTAAAGTTATTACAGCCTTTAATAGCGAAGGATCACTATCAAGCCATTCATGCCAAAGCTTTATACGACATTAGCACGGGCTTTAAAAACAAAAATGAAACACCAATTAAACAAGGTCTACAAAGTATCCAAAACTTGGCACAAAAGGGCTATATTCCTGCGCTCATGGCGGTGGGCAATATGTTTGTGAATGGCAATATCGTGCCACAAAATTTACCTGAGGCGAAAAAGATTTTTGCATCATTGGCACAGGAAAATGTACCTCAAGCCAAAGAGTCACTGGCTGCGGTAGAAAAAATGATGGCCGATCAAGCCAAAGGTTCAAACAAAGCTGCAGCCAAGAAAAGTTAAAACTCGGACTTAGTGAGCATAGCGCACACATTCAGCCAGTTCATCTGTCAGTGCGCTATCTTACCAACTCAAGACGCTCGCAAGATGCCAAATCTAAGTCGTCATAATGCATCACACAATTCCGCCCCTGATATTTGGCGGTATACAGTGCCAAGTCAGCTTGTTTGATCAATGGCTCCAAATTACACTGTGCGACTCCAAGTTCTGCCACGCCAACAGACACCGAAAAGTGTAATTCCTGATCTTGCAATGAGATGCCTTGTTGCGACAGCTTTTGGCGTAAACGCTCTGCTATTTTCAAGGCATCCTGTTTGGTCGTATGCGGTAAAAAAACAATAAATTCCTGTTCCTTAAAATGTAGTCAAACATAGTCAAGGACTAATTCGCACTCTGTTAATGTCTTGTTGCCAAGCGTGTAACTAGAGCCTGAGTCGGTCAGTTCCGACTTGTAGCGGTCAGTCCGTTCTTGCAATATACGCTTTACAGTTTTGTAAGGCGTATAACGACTTATCTCATTGTCGTTTAATCTTGCAAGCACGTTTCTCGCAGCATTCCAATCAGCTTGCACAACTTCCCCATTGAAACGGTGAAAACGATCTCCCTTACGTGTACCTATTAAAAGGCCATGCAAGAAAGAATCACTTTGCGAAGTATATGCAGAATTGACTAGATGCACCGTAGAACCTCTACGGTGAGATATAGAAGTTAGGGCATTAGCTAACAAACCTTTAGCCCATGTATTTAAGCGTCTATTGGTGTTTTTGCCATAGTTGCGTTTACTTTGAATTGGGGATGTTAAATCTTCCGCAACAATCACTTTGGCTTTATCAACCAACTTGTGAGTTGCTGTAAATATTAATGTTTTGAGCTTTGCTTTTTGAGTATCTTGTCGCTTATCTAGTTTTTTTCGACCTAGATTATTTAACTCAATTTTCTGTTTCTTGTGTGGTTTAGCTTTAGCAATCGCTCTGAGCTTGTTTCTGTGCTTGTACTTTTGATTTAAATAATCTGATTCACTTGAGATCAGCTTGCCTAGACCACTCCCATATACATCGCCATCAGAGTCCACAAAAGCTTCTGAGTACCCTTTATCAACACCTACTGTTTCCTGACCACAATCTTGTGTTTCAACTGCATCATAGGTTGAATGAACTTCAATATTGCCATTTTTTAGAATAATTCTTAATGTGCCTTGCGGTGCAAAATCAACAGTCGTATTTAATGGAATTTTAATGGTTTGTCGAGGGATTAGGCTTGGTACTTTAAGCCAACATTGACCATTTAACTCAAAGGTTTTACACATATCCGCACGAACAATAATTTGATTATGTGTGTGATTAACACCATGCTTAAAGTGATTACGCATTTGACGATGGAGGAAATTATCTGTTGTCCATTCATCTTTTTTTAGCAGCGTATAGAGTCTTTTACGTTCATTGTCGCAAGTCGTACGTTTGCGAATAGCTTGTTTGACCTTTTCCTTGGAAGCTTCACGATAGGCTTTAATATCACCTATGCAATCACGCAGGGTTTCTTTCCACGCATTTGCAGATACACCGAAGTTGCGACCTTCTTTCATCCACGCATCACGAATAGCCCTGTCACTGATATTTAAGCCTGCAACAGCACCATATTTAGCCCAAACTTCACTGCGAACACGACCAAGTAAAACAGCTTGTTTTTCAAGTTGCTTATACTTTTCTCGATTCAAGTTTTTACAGTGATGAATGCGTGTTAATTTCACAAAGTCATGCCTAGGTTAAGGGATTGGATAATCAATAGATATGGATGCTAATATACCAAGACACTCACCTAAAATACAAAAGATAATCATTTAAATCTCTAATAAATACCCACCTTGCCACTACTGAATCGACATAGACAAAATGAGCACTTATGCAAATATTTGTCTATATTTTTAGTTATAGTTAATTACTCTCCACCAAAACGAGCCAAAATATCCCCCTGTCGCATTTCACGTTGTGACACTTCTGCAATGCTACGTAGTACCCGATCACCTACATCGTGCCCATAGGTGTCATTGATGACTTTAAATCTATCGACATCAAAAATCAGTAAAGCCGCTGTGCTCTCATGGCAACATGCCTGAATGAGATGCCCGACTGCATGCATAAAATGGCGTCTGTTGTGCAATTGAGTCAGTTCATCTGTTTGTGCCATTTCATTTAAAATATGGTAATTCCAGTCTTCCAATAATGCTCTAAGAAAATTCTTACGCGCATTTAGGGTATTAATCCAAGCAATATAAATACTGAACAATAAAATAGGCGTATATACCAACAGAAATATATAAAAATCCTGCAAACTACTCAGACGATAGACACCATATAAAATCACCACGCTGATCAGCGCAGAGGTGATTAAAGAACGGCGAAAATGCACTTGAATGGACAAATTTCCCAAGACAATCAAAATCACGCTGGCATATAGATATGTAGAAATCCACGCACTGGTTGAGTGTAATAAAAGTTCAAACCAAATGATTGCAGATACACTAGTCGAAAGCGGTAAAATCAGATCCAACCATTGAATTTGGCGAACATATTTAAATAAGAAAAAATTAAGACTACAACCAATAAGAATGGCCATCACACGTGTCATACCAGACAGCGCACTTACATCGGGGATGACAAAATGGTCTGCCCAGAAATAAATTAAAAATGCCAGCTGAGCGACATAATTTACTTGTTTTAAATAAGATTTTTGATGTCGATACTGAAACTGATAATAGTTTTGTTTGAATACTGCTGGAATTTTTGCAATTGGGTCTTTTAAGGCATTTTCGATAAGTTGCCGACTCTGAATATCACAATGTGAAGCATTCAAAATCGAGCGTTGTGCAGAATGACTCGCTGACTGTAACAACACTTTTGAAGGTGAAATCTCTTGTGTTGTATCTGAATGTGGGGCATCTTGCATAGCCCATCCTGCAAACAATGCTATATGTCTAATATTGCTAAATAATATACAACTGCCATCTATTTTGTACACTGTTTATTCAAGTGCATTTTCAAAGTTATAACACTAAGCTCTCGTTCAGTTTTATAACCAATGGTCAGATTGGGTTAATAAAATTGCCACCATCACAAAACCTAAAATTGTGCTTAACACTAATGGTGCTAAAGCTTTGTCATGTAAACCATAGTGCTGCCCAAAAATACCAAAGGCGATTGGCATGGGCAAAGCCGCCAATAAAGTTCCAACAAACAACATTTCACGGCTGACATCCAACATCCATAAAATGCCAAAAATCATGAGCGGCATCAGCAGCACCTTGAGCAATGCCAACACTATACTTTGCAGATTCAGCGACTGAATTTTCATTCCAACCAGACTGCCGCCAATCACAAACAGTGCCAAAGGTGAAGCGGTTTTACCCAACATTTCTAGAATTTGTGAGATAGATTGCGGCAGTTTTAAGTTTAAGAACACACACAACATGCCCAATAAAATGGATAAAATTACAGGATTTTTCAGTAAACGCTGCAAGGTTTCCAAATAAAGTTGCCAGCCTGATTTTGTTGTAGATTGCAGCCCACGTTCTGCCAAAATTAGCATAATGGCCACAATAATCAGGTTTTCTACAATTAAAGTTAAAGACAAATAAATTGCGGACTGACTGCCAATCAACAAGGTTAAAATGGCTGTGCCAATAAACCCAGTATTGGACATAGAAGCACCCATCGCCAAAACACTGCTATGGGTTAAACTTTCAGAAAAATAATGCCGATACAGTAAAAATGCACCTGCAAACAATACAATAGAACCGCCACCATACCCCAGAAAATAAGCAGGATGCCAAATTTCCGCCAAGCTCTTACTGGCCAAAGCCTGCAATAAAAATGCAGGCAAGGCCACTTTCATAACAAACTGCCCTAGAAACTGAATTGCGTTTGCTTCTATAAACTGGCTTTTTACGGCAAAATATCCCAAAAGCACAACGGCGCAAATGGGAAATAAAATACTCAGTAACACCCTGACATCCTTTTTCAGTGTTGCCCATATTTCTGCATGGTTTTACTGATTTACCTTACACCGAATCCGCCAATAAAGCACGGCAAAATAGTTTAAGTTTCACTTATTTTAAGTGATCCAATCTCAGGTTTCTGCATCACCCTCTATTGGCTTAAACGGCTGAAATAAACGACGGAATCCGTGTGGCTGACAGCGTAAATATTGTGGTGCAATCTCAACTTGCTCACCCAATTCAGCAGCTGCATGCCATGGCCAGCGCGGGTCATACAAAATTGCACGTGCAATAGCAATGGCATCGGCCTGTTCATATTGCAAAATGCCTTCTGCCTGCATGGCTTCCGTAATCAACCCCACTGCAATCACAGGTATTTTTACCGCCTGTTTAATCGCATGTGCAAAGGGTGTTTGATAGCCTGCGTGTAAATCAATCTGCTGTTCAGGGTGTAAACCACCACTCGATACATGAATATACGCAGCACCTAAATGCTCAAGCGCTTTGGCTAAGCCAATGGATGACTCCAGATTCCAACCACCAGCATCATCCATCCAGTCAGTTGCAGAAATTCGCACTCCAATTGGATAATCTTGTGGGACTGCATTTTTAATGGCTTGGAATACTTCTAAGGTCAGGCGAATCCGATGCTCGAGACTACCGCCATATTCATCTTGCCGTTGATTAGACAATGGCGACATAAATTGATGTAACAAGTAACCATGTGCGGCATGAATTTCAATTAAGTCAAAGCCTGCATCCACCGCACGTACAGCAGCACTGGCAAAGTCTGCAATAATCTGTTGAATTTCATCTTGGCTTAACGCATGCGGTGCATGTTCATGTGCCTGAAATGGCAACTCACTGGCCGATACCGTTTGCCAACCATGTTCTTGATTCGGCGCAAATTGCCCTTTGCCCTGCCATGGTTTATCAGTCGATGCTTTACGCCCTGCATGCGCCAGTTGTATCGCAAATGGCATTGGAGACAGACTTTTAAGTTTATGCAATAGCGCTTTGAGCTGCGCACGCTGCATATCGTTCCATAAACCTAAGTCGGCATAACTAATACGCCCTTCAGCCTGCACTGCAGTAGCTTCGACGATACACATGCCTGCACCAGACAGCGCATAATTTGCCCATTGTTGTTCGTGCCAGTAACTCAACTCGCCCTGTTCATTGGCAGAGTATTGACACATTGGAGCAATCAGAATTTTATTGGCAAGTTGCAGTGAGCCAAATTGAATCGGCTGAAAAAGTAATGTCACGCTGCATGCCCTCATACTGTGCGATTCACCAAAAGTGAATCATGAAATAAAGAAGTAAAAACTCGGAATCTGCCATCTTTTCAAGATGGTTTTTCCCTATAGTAGATGTTCAAAAATGATTTATTTATAACGTGTTGTATGGTTTTTGCAAAGCATGCTTTAGCTTTTCACAGAATAATTTTGCGGTGGCAAGCTATGGCTTGTATTCTATAGGTTATCCCCAATATTAAGCGCATTACTTTATGCCCTTGCCTGCTTAATTTCCACAAGTGGATTGAATTTGTACCATGCCTGAATTGCCCGAAGTTGAAACCACCAAAACCAGTTTATTGCCGCTGCTGGATCAAAAAGTCCTGAATGTAGAAGTACGTCAAGCCAGCTTACGTTGGCCCATTCCAGAAAACCTGCATAAACTCACAGGACAAAAACTTCTGCAATTGACCCGCAGATCCAAATACATTCTGGCGCAATTTGAGCAAGACAGCATGTTATGGCATTTAGGCATGTCAGGTAGTTTTCGTCTTTGCGATGCCCATGAAGATTTACGCAAACATGACCATCTGATTATTCAGTTTGAAGATATGCAATTGCGTTACCACGACCCACGTCGTTTTGGCTGTATTTTATGGCTAGATGAAAGCTCACAACATAAATTGATTGATCCTCTTGGCCCTGAGCCACTGAGTGATGCGTTTAATACTGACTATCTTTTTCACAAGTTAAAAAATAAGAACGTTGGCATTAAAGTTGCAATTATGGATAACCATGTCGTGGTAGGTGTGGGTAATATTTATGCCACGGAAAGCCTATTTAACTTAGGTATTCATCCTGCACAACCTGCGTCATCTCTGAGTTTGGCGCAAATTGAAAAACTGGTGCTTGAAATCAAGCGCATTTTAAAACAAGCGATTGATTTAGGTGGTTCGACCTTGCGTGATTACAGCAATGCCATGGGTGAAAATGGCTACTTTCAGCAGACTTTACTGGCTTATGGACGTGCGGGTGAAATGTGTGTGAATTGCGAAACCACATTAGAAAACCTGAAACTAGGACAACGCGCATCTGTATTTTGTCCTGAATGCCAACCATTGAAAAAAGTACCTACCACGACTAAACATGCCGCAACTAAACGAGGTAAAAAAGCATGAAAACTGCAATTGTGCGTCATATCTTAGTCAAAGATAAAGAAACCTGTGAACAACTGAAAAAGCGGATTCAATCGGGTGCTGATTTTGCCAAAATTGCTAAACAGTTTTCGACCTGCCCTTCGGGCAAAAAAGGCGGTGAATTGGGTGAGGTTAAAAAAGGGCAGCTTGTACCCGTAATTGATAAATTGGTCTTTACTGCAGCAGAACGGGTATTACATGGCCCTGTGAAGAGTCAGTTTGGTTTTCATTTACTCGAAATTAAATTTCGGATGTGATTTATAATTTCCAAAGCTCCCTCTTCTTACAAGAGTGGTTTATCCCCTCACCCTTACGCGGTATTGCCGCTCATCTCCCAAAGGAAGAGAGTAAAAAAACGGCGCATCTTGCACCGTTTTTTTGCTTCATCTAAGGATTAAAATTATTGACGTTTTTTCAATTCATCACGAATTTCACGTAATAATTCAATATCTTCTGGTGTTGCTTCTGGAGCTGGCTCTTCTTCTTGGTTACGGCGCATTTTGTTCATTAATTTCACTAACCAGAACACTACCCATGCCAATAGAATGAAGTTAATCAAAATGGTCATGAAGTTACCGTAATGAAAAATATTTAAACCTGCTTCCTGTGCCGCAGTTAAGGTTTGAATATTATTTGGATTATCACCCAAAATCAGGAACTTGTTGGTAAAGTCGACATCACCACCGAGCACCCATGAAATAAGCGGCATGATCACATCTTTAACCAATGAATCAATAATCTTACCAAAAGCACCACCAATGATGACACCAACCGCCAAATCCATCATATTGCCTTTAATGGCAAATTCTTTAAATTCTTGAATAATGCTCATACGACTCTCCAGTATTTTTTAAGCGTTATTTTGTGACGCAGTATACATTATATTATGTTACAAATTGCACGTGTCGTTATAGCATTGTGTAATTTTAAAGTTTGGTCAATATTGAATTTGTGTTTAAACATTCGGGCATAAAAAAACCGCTAAACGAATTTAGCGGTTTTTAGATCAGGATATTTTATTATTTATCACGGTTACGTTTACGTTCGTTTTCAGTCAACCAACGCTTACGAATACGAATTGATTTTGGTGTTACTTCAACTAGCTCGTCGTCTTCAATAAATTCAAGTGCTTGCTCAAGTGTGAATTCAATTGCAGGCACTAGTGTCAACGCATCATCAGTACCAGAAGCACGTACGTTAGTTAACTGCTTCGCTTTAGTTGGGTTAACCACCATGTCGTCTGAACGAGAGTTAATCCCTACAATCATACCTTCGTAAACTTCTAACTGAGGTTTAGCGAATAAACGACCACGATCTTGTAAGCTGAACAATGCATAGCCCAAGCAAGTACCTTGAACCATAGAAATCAACACACCATTTTGACGTTTCGCTACTTGACCTGCTTTCATTGGGCCATAGTGCGAGAAGCTTGAAGTCATGATACCTGTACCTGAAGTCATGGTCATGAATTCAGAACGGAAACCAATTAAGCCACGTGAAGGTACAGTTGCTTCAATACGGATACGGCCTTTACCGTCTACTTCCATATTGGTCATCTCACCTTTACGGTTACCCATTTGTTCCATCACAGCGCCTTGGTGCTGTTCTTCTACGTCAAAAGTCACGTTTTCGTATGGTTCTTGCATTTCGCCATCGATCTCTTTCAAGATCACTTGTGGACGAGATACACCCATCTCGAAGCCTTCACGACGCATGTTTTCAATCAATACTGAAAGGTGAAGTTCACCACGGCCTGATACTTTGAAACGGTCAGGACTGTCAGTATCTTCTACACGAAGTGCAACGTTGTGAATTAATTCGCGGTCTAGACGTTCACGAATGTTACGTGAAGTCACGAATTTACCTTCTTTACCTGCAAACGGTGAGT
Organism: Acinetobacter sp. A2; assembly: GCF_048537555.1. NCBI lineage: Bacteria > Pseudomonadati > Pseudomonadota > Gammaproteobacteria > Moraxellales > Moraxellaceae > Acinetobacter > Acinetobacter sp. A2. The sequence goes on along the minus strand of NZ_CP183239.1, from coordinate 635,192 downwards.
TATTCACTTGGAATGTCATCGATACTGTTGGTTCGTCTACAGAAAGCGGTGGTAAAGCTTCTACATTTTTCGGATCACAAATCGTGTCAGAAATATGCAGTTCGTCCATACCTGTTACACATACGATGTCGCCTGCAGAAGCAGATTCAACATCAACACGCTCTAAACCATGGTAACCCATGATTTTTAAGATACGACCGTTACGTGTTTTACCTTCTTGGTCAATCACGGTTACAGGTGTATTTAATTTCACTGAACCACGTTGAATACGACCAACACCAATTACACCTACGAAGCTGTTATAGTCAAGTGAAGAAACTTGCATTTGGAATGGACCATCAACATCAACTGCTGGTGGCTCAACAATATCAACAATTGTTTCAAATAACGGTGTCATATCTTCCGCTAATTCGTCTGGTGCAGGACCAGCAACACCACGTAAGCCTGATGCATATACGATTGGGAAGTCTAATTGGTCATCAGTTGCACCCAAGTTATCAAACAAGTCAAATACTTGATCAATTACCCAGTCTGGACGTGCGTTTGGCTTATCTACCTTGTTGATGATCACGATTGGCTTCAAACCACGTGCAAAGGCTTTTTGCGTTACAAAGCGAGTTTGTGGCATTGGGCCTTCTTGAGAGTCTACAAGAAGTAATACGCAGTCAACCATCGACATTACACGTTCAACCTCACCACCGAAGTCGGCGTGTCCTGGGGTGTCGACAATATTGATACGGTATTCAGTATCAGTACGTTTATCTAACCATTTGATTGCTGTGTTTTTTGCAAGAATGGTAATACCACGTTCACTTTCAATAGCGCCTGAATCCATGACACGCTCAATCTCGCCCGCTCGTTCACCGAGTGCACCCGATTGTTGTAAAAGTTTATCCACAAGAGTTGTTTTACCGTGGTCAACGTGCGCAATAATTGCGATGTTGCGGAGAGTTTTAATATCTGACATGTAAATTCAATACGCTATAAATTTGAGGGCAAATTATACAGAAAAATACTAAAGTTTTATAGTGACACTTTATTGACACACACAATTTTTTTTGATGAGTAACACGCTTTTGATTTTGTAAAGCTGTGTAACTCGATTAGAATAGCGCCACTTTTGCAATATCTTTACGACTTATGTCTGATTTTAACCAATCTCCCTCCCCAAAAGACCAACTTGATCTGGTCTATGGTCTGAATGACCGTCCAAAACCACTTATCGCTTTTTTAGCCGCATTCCAGCATTTATTGGCGATTATTGTACCGATTGTTACACCTGGCTTGCTGATTTGCTTGGCTTTGGGTGTTTCAAAAGAAGATACCAACATGATTTTGTCGATGTCTTTGGTCATTTCAGGCATCGCGACCTTTTTACAATGTAAAAAAGTTGGCCCTTTTGGTGCTGGCTTACTCATTGTGCAAGGTACCAGTTTTAACTTTATTGGCCCCATTATTGGGATCGGCTCTGCCATGGTCGCAGCAGGTACACCTGTTGAGTCAGTCATGGCGGCAATTTTTGGTGTCGTGATCGCAGGTTCATTTATTGAAATGGGCGTGTCCCAAATTTTGCCGTGGGTCAAAAAACTGATCACACCACTGGTTACTGGCATTGTGGTGCTGTTAATTGGTCTAACCCTTATTAAAGAAGGCCTCATCAGTATGGGCGGTGGCTATCAAGCCATGAGCAATAATACTTTTGCCAATACTGACAACCTGATTATGTCGTGTACGGTCTTAGCCATCATTATTATTTTGAACCGTATCAATATCACCTGGATTAAAAGCTCTGCTATTTTAATTGCCTTGGTGATTGGTTATGCACTGGCAGGCATGATGGGTCATTTAGACTTTTCAGGCTTGAAAGATGCGCCACTGATACAAGTTCCTACACCTATGCATTTTGGACTAGATTTCTCTTGGAGTCTGTTCATTCCTTTGGCCTTTATTTATTTGGTGACTTCACTGGAAGCAATTGGTGACATCACCGCAACATCCAAACTTTCCAATCAACCTGTAGATGGCCCGCAATGGATGCAGCGTATCAAAGGTGGTGTATTGGTGAATGGCGCCAACTCATTCTTGGCAGGTATTTTCAATACTTTCCCAAGTTCGGTGTTTGCCCAAAACAATGGTGTAATTCAACTGACAGGCGTTGCCAGCCGTTATGTAGGAATTTGGATTGCAGCACTGCTGATTATTTTAGGTCTACTCCCTGCAGTTGCAGGCGTGATTCAGGCAGTACCTCAAGCAGTTCTAGGTGGTGCTGTAATGGTGATGTTTGGTGCTGTCGCAGCTTCAGGTATCAACATTCTTTCAGGGGTACAGCTAGATCGTCGTGCCTTACTGATTATTGCAATTTCTCTTGGCTTAGGCTTAGGTGTTGCACAAGTGCCACAAATTTTGGAACACTTACCTGAATTATTCCGTAATATTTTCAGCTCAGGCGTTGCCACAGGCGGTATTGCAGCACTCATTTTAAATATTGTGCTTCCTGAAACCAAAAAGTAATTGCATGTCCAAAAAACACTGTCTGAGCTGAACTTAGACAGTGTTTTTCTATTGGAGAGAGAACCATGAACCCCCAAAGCGAAGTTTTACTCAGACAATATGACTATTTGTCTGGTCGTGTTCTACTGATCAATGCCCCAACCGATCAACTCCTCGCAGAATTGGGTGACTCAATCCAAGCCTCTGTCTGGACATGGAATTTCAACGACTATCAATACTTTCAAAATCAGCAGGCTCAAGTGCATTTTGGTGCAGAGTTTCCTGCTGCCGAGTTTGATCAAGCAGTTATTTTCGTACCCAAATCCAAAGAATTACTGAATTATTTAATTCATAATGTTGCGGCCCAACTCAAAGTGGGCAGTAGCATATTTTTGGTGGGCGAAAAGAAAGGTGGGGTTGAGCGCGCAGCCAAACAGTTACAGCCTTATGGCAAAATGCTCAAACTTGATAGCGCACGCCATTGCCAACTTTGGCAGCTGATTTTAGAACAAAATGTTCAGGCTAAAGCACTGTCTGACTGGGCACAACGCTATAACATCAGCACACCAAAAGGTGACTTACAAATTTGTGCGCTACCAGGCGTATTTAGCCAAAAGCATTTAGATGTCGGTACTGCAGTTCTCTTACCTTATTTAAGTCAGGTGACGTCTGGAAAAATTGCAGATTTTGGCTGTGGTGCTGGGGTCATCAGTGCTTATTTAGCGACGTTAAATCCTGAAAACCGAATTTTTGCGCTCGATGTCGATGCCTTTGCTTTAGCATCTACACAAATGACGTTTGAACAAAATCAGCTCAATCCTCAACAACTTGAAATTAAAGCGGTGACAGGCATTCAGGATGCCCCGCTGTTTTTACATGCCATTGTCAGCAATCCCCCATTTCATCAAGGTATTCAGACCGATTACGATGCCAGTGAAACCCTATGTAAAACTTCACGTCGTCATTTGAAATCGGGTGGTGAACTTTGGATTGTAGCCAACCGCTTTTTGAATTACCCGCTATTAATTGAACAAAGTTTTGGTCAATGCACAATCAAGGCAGATCAACAAGGCTTTAAAGTGCTGTTTGCCAGTACACAAAAAAATACGAAGGATGCATGATGAGCGAAACTCAAAACAATCGACAGTTACAGCGTAAGCTCGGTGCACGTCATTTAAACATGATTGCCATAGGCGGCTCGATTGGTACAGGCTTGTTCCTTGCCTCAGGTGCAACCATTGCCAATGCTGGCCCAGGCGGTGCATTACTGGCCTATGCCCTCATTGGTGTAATGATTTATTTCTTGATGACCAGTTTAGGGGAACTTGCCACCCACAATCCAACCTCTGGGGCTTTCTTCACATACGGCAGCAAATATGTAGAAGGCGGCTTTGGTTTTGCGCTAGGCTGGAACTATTGGTACAACTGGGCCATTACGGTTGCATTTGAATTGGTGGCTGTACAATTTATAATGAAATTCTGGTTTCCCGATATTCCTGGTTTCTATTGGAGTGCGTTATTTCTAGCAGTTGTATTTGGTATTAATGCATTAACCGTAAAAGGATTTGGTGAATCAGAATTTTTCTTCTCGCTGGTCAAAGTCCTTGCAATTGTAGCGTTCATCATCATTGGTATATTCATGATTGTAAAAATCATGCTGACTCCAGATGTCGCTACTTTCGCCAATTGGAACAAAGGTGAAGCTCCGTTTGTCGGTGGATTATCTGCCCTGATTGGTGTAGCGATGATTGCAGGATTCTCTTTCCAAGGCACTGAAATGGTCGGAGTTGCAGCAGGTGAATCTAAAAACCCGAAGAAGACCATTCCAATTGCAATTAAACAAATTTTCTGGCGAATCTTATTATTTTATATCGTGTGTATTTTCATCATTGGTACACTCATTGCTTACGATGACCCACGTTTACTCCAAGCAGCAGCGACTGATAATATCTCCCTTTCTCCTTTTACTTTACTGTACGAACAGGCAGGTTTTGCTTTTGCAGCAAGTGTTATGAATGCAGTGATTTTAACGGCTATTTTATCTGCTGGTAACTCAGGCATGTATTCCTCTACCCGTATGCTATTTGATATGGCACGCAAAGGTAGCGCCCCAAAAGCTTTTGCACGACTGGATGCACGTGGCGTACCCATGAATGCACTTTATGCTACTACCGCAATTGCCGCACTGTGCTTTTTAACCACTTTTATTGGTGAAGAACAAGTATTTAACTGGCTATTGAATATGTCAGGTATGTGTGGCTTTATTGTCTGGCTTGGTATTGCTGTATCACATTATCGTTTTCGTAAAGGCTATTTGGCACAAGGCTACCAACTGCATGATTTAGCCTATCGTGCTAAATTCTTTCCATTTGCCCCGTGGTTTGCCTTTATCCTATGTGCGATTGTGGTCTTAGGTCAAAACTACCAAGCGGTGCTTGATGGTGAATGGTTAGCGGTGTTATCAACCTATATTGGGATCTTTTTATTTTTAGCCATTTGGTTAGGCTATAAATGGAAACACAAAACCAAGCTCATTGCCTATCAAGATATGGATGTACAACCCATGCTTACAGATCGTGACTAAAATAGATCACCATCTGTTTCTTCATGATTAATCAAAAACAGCCATCTTTTGGCTGTTTTTTTTTGCGGGATATTTAAACCAATACGGTCAAAAATTATTTTAGTTAAAATCTATTATCAAAAAACAATGATATTCAGCAATTAAGCTATTCAATTTTTTCTCTACCCAGTTTGATATTCTATTCATCATTCCCTAACTCTTTGAGGAATTCTCCTTCACAATCTGAACTTCATTAATCTTTCTATCGCGTGATTGTATTTACATCACCCGTTTCTCTCAATACATGGTTAGCATGCTGCATCTTATCTTAAGACAATGTAAATCCAGATGATTTTCCCTTGTGTTTTCAACACACAAACTGAATAGACATAAAAAAACGACTCCTAAGAGTCGTTTTTTTCAACTTAACTCAAATTATTGAGCTTGTTGTTCAACAGTCACTGTACGGCTGCCAGTGATCGTCGCGAATACACGACGGTTCATAGCACGACCTTCTTTAGTGTTGTTGTCAGCAATCGGTTGATCCCAAGCGAAACCTTGAGTAGACAAGCGAGCTGGATCTACATTGTATTCGTTTACAAGTGAAGATTTAACAGAGTTCGCACGCGCTAAAGATAAACGTTCGTTCAGTGCACGTGGACCAGTGTTGTCAGTGTGACCTTCGATGCGAGCAGTAGCGTTTGGATATTCAACTAACTTCTCAGCAACTTTAGCGATTTCTGGCTTGTACTGATCTTTGATGTTTGATTTGCTAGTATCAAAGAACACACGAAGTTCCATGTTCAGGTCTTCAGTCAACTCTTGTGGAGCTGGTTGAACTGGAGCAACTGTTTCAACTGGAGCAACTTCTACTACAGGAGCAGCTGGTTTCAAGTGACCACCAAGAACAACGTTAAGACCAGCTAAAGCTGTGTAGTTCCAGAATTGCTCATCAAAGTGGTAAGTACCACGTGCTTCAGTACGAAGAGATAAAGCATCGTTCAAACGGAAGAACGCACCAACACCAGCATTACCTAAAGTACCTTCTTCACCATCACGGATATAACCTACACCATTAGCGCCTTCTACGTCATATTTATAGTGACCAGCACCTAACAATACGTATGGCTTGATTTTGCTGTCGTAGTTTTTAGTGATTAGATCAGAAGTCGCATAGAAGTTACCTGCGATATTTTGACCCTTGTATTCACCACCGTTGCTGGCATCACCTTTGATTTGGCTATATTCAGCTTCAAAACCTAACCAAGGAGTAAGCTCAACACCAAGTGCTGCACCAACGAACAGGTCATCATCAAGCTCTACGCTACTTGTTAAACTACCATCATTACCACCATTGTTATGCTGTGTATCAAACATAGTATAACCAAGCATTAATGGGGTAACAGTTACGCCCGCGTTTGCAGCAGCTAAAGGAGCAGCTACGAGCATTGCTAATGCAATACGACTCATTTTCATGGATTTATCCTCCAGAGATAACAATTGTTGTTCAAGCTCAAGCCTAAATTTTCGACTACCCTGAGATAGGCTTTCTTATACCCCAGTATTATTTTTAAGCTAGTCACTTTGAATCATACAAACACTTTATTACTTTTCCAAGTGCTTGATAATTTTAATCAAGTAAATTATTGACAAAATTACTTACAATTTCCGTTGTAATTCGGTAACTTTCTACTCAATTATTTGTGGCGAATAGCCTATCTTTCTTGCTGTTTATTTTAACACTTTCTAGAGAAGTTGTTTAGTAATTATTATACACAGCAGATAAAGCACTATAAAACAACAAATTACTCAGATTAATCATAAAAAACATAACAATAACAGGTAAAGACTTATGTCGAATGTAAGAAAAAACGGCTTCACGCTGTTTGAATTGATCGTCACGTTAGCGATTAGTGCGATTTTAGTCATGATTGCCCTGCCACATTTTCATCAGCTGATGGCAGAACAAGAACTCAAACGAATTCAGTATTCATTACAGTCCAGCGTGAAAATAGCACGCTCTCATGCCTTCACCCATCACAGCAATGTAGTGATTTGTCCTACACAAAACTTTGTTCAATGTAGCAAGCAAAACTGGAATACTGGTTTTTTGATCTTTATGGATCGTAATCGAAACCGCCAAATTGACGACAGTGAATACATTCTTTATACAGAAAAAACTGCACTTAAATACGGAACCTTGGATTGGCGTGGAACTTTAAACATTCCTAGTGTGACTTTAAATGCTCAACAAGGTTTGCCGATCGGCTCAAATGGTAGCTTCTTTTACTGCTCCACTCACCTTACAAGCAAACGCTTAGTACTCAGTAAAATGGGGCAAACCCGAGCAGAAGACATCAATATATGTTAACTCAGCAGTCTAAACGATCTTTACATTGTCACTTTATTCTTATCTTTTTTTGCCTATACTGCAGAAGTGATCTATTCCTGCTTGGAATTCAATTTAGACAAAAGCACATATAAATTGGGAGAATAAAATGACGGATATCGTTATTATAAATGGTGCACGCACTGCAATGGGTGGCTTTCAAGGCAGTTTAGCCAATGTGACTGCACCAGAATTAGGTGCGGCAAGTATTCAAGCGGCCATTCAACGTGCGGGGGTACAAGCAACAGAAATCGATGAAGTCATTATGGGCTGCGTCCTGCCTGCGGGTTTAAAGCAAGGCCCTGCCCGTCAGGCGATGCGTCAAGCCGGCTTACCAGATTCTACAGGTGCGGTCACCATTAACAAACTCTGTGGTTCTGGAATGAAAGCTGTCATGCAAGCTGCCGATGCAATCAAAGCAGGTTCTGCCTCAATCATTGTCGCAGGTGGCATGGAGTCAATGAGTAATGCACCTTATGTACTGACCAAAGCACGTGCTGGCTACCGTATGGGACATGGTGATGTGAAAGACCACATGTTCTTAGATGGCCTTGAAGATGCTGAAACAGGTCGTTTGATGGGCTCATTCGCACAAGATATGGCAAATAGCAAAGGTTACACGCGCCAACAAATGGATGACTTTGCGATTCGCTCACTCAAACGTGCACAAACTGCGGTCAATGAAGGCTATTTCGCTGATGAAATCGTCCCTGTGACAGTTACAACTCGTAAAGGCGATGTCATTGTAGATAAAGATGAACAACCTTTTAATGCCAATATTGAAAAAATTCCAACACTTCGTCCTGCTTTTGCCAAAGATGGTACGATTACCGCAGCCAATGCCAGCTCAATTTCAGATGGCGCTTCAGCCTTAGTCCTAACGTCTGCTGAACATGCTTCTGCCAAAGGGTTAAAGCCTATGGCAAAAATTGTAGCCTATGCAACCAACTCACGACATCCTTCAGAATTCACTATTGCCCCAATTGGTGCAATTCAGAAAGTATTGGATCGAGCAGGCTGGAATGCACAAGATGTAGATTTATGGGAAATTAATGAAGCTTTTGCTATGGTCACCATGTGCCCAATGGATGAATTCAAACTAGATCCTGAAAAAGTAAATATCAACGGTGGTGCCTGCGCACTTGGTCACCCTGTAGGTTCGACTGGCTCACGCATCATTCTGACTTTAATTCATGCACTGAAACGTATAGGTGGTAAGCGTGGTGTAGCGGCTTTATGTATTGGCGGCGGCGAAGCAACTGCTGTAGCAATTGAGTTACTATAAATCAGTAACCGATACCCTTTTTGCACTCTTTTAAAATCAAGTGTCTTGTCCTGAAATAGATTGACAGTATTCCACTTCAAACCGAGTTAAGCAATTAGCTCGGTTTTTGTTTGCTCATACATCTGATTCGGGGTGTTCATATTTAAACTTAAATGCGGTCTATAACAATTGTAAATCATGATAGATTCCGCAATTAAGTGATCTAACTCCTTCATGGTTTGACATCGCGTGGTTAAAAACTCCTGCTTTAATATTCCATTAATTCGCTCTGCTAATGCATTCTGATAACAGTCCTTGCCATCTGTCATGGAAGGACATATCCCATAATGGCGCAATGCCGATTGATATAGCTCAGAGCAATATTGAGCACCTCTATCTGAATGATGAATCATCCTAGTCGCTCGATCTGTCGCTTGCTGCATCGCCATATGTAGAGCCTGCACAACATTCTCCGCACGCATATCATTCGATAACTTATAACCTTTAATCTGTCGGGTATAAGCATCTGTCACCAAGGATAAATAATGCACACCTTCAGCACTCTCAACATAGGTAATATCACTAACAAAGACTTCATTGGCTTGCACTGCTGAATAATCCTTTAATAAATTTGGATGCTTCTTCATCCAATGCTTGCTATCCGTAGTTTTTGTATAGCGACGCTTAGGGCGAATCAATAAGTTATTTTCTTTCAATATTTTAAATAACTGATCCCGTCCACACTTTAAACCACGTTGCAACAATTTGCCTTTAATAAGCCAATACAGCTTACGTGTTCCGATACTTGGCATGAGACAGCGATATTCCATAACCAACTCAAGTATTTGTTCAGTTGCTTGTGCAGTCATTTGAGCACGTTTTTCTGCTTGATAATAAGCTTGTCGGGTGATTCCCAACCACTGACAATAATGTGAAACGCTTAGTCTTCTTTGGCTTTGCCAATCTTTGAAACGTGCTCGGTATACTTTTTTCCAAGATCAGTCCCACATTCTTTATCAATGTGATAAATCACATCCTGAATAAATTCAGTTTTAAGCTTTTCTGCGGCTAACTGCTTTTCTAATTGGCGGATTCGTTGTTGGGGTGTCAATTGGCGTTTAGAAGAAGTCGGCATATTCGAAGTCCAGTCCTGTTGTCCGTGCTTGCGTAACCATACCAGCACAGTTGATCTTCCTTGAATACCATATTTTGCCTGAGCTTGCTTATAAGTAATTTGCCCTTTTTCTACTTCATGTACCACCATCATTTTAAAGGCAAAGCTATAGTCACGTTGTGTACGTTTAACTCGTTGTTCTCGTTTATGTTCCATAAAATAAGTCTCTTAAGGTGTAAACTTATTTCAGGACGGGACAAAGAAAAATAAATAAAAGTCTCAAATTTTGAGGCTTTTATTTTCAAATGCTGACGACCTAAGCATTAAAAGGTGAATACATCATTCACCTTTTTTATATCTAATGATCTAGAGATATTTACAAACCTGTCAGTAGCACAATCGCCACCTGATTCATAATAATTTCAGCAATGTATAAAGCTAAAAATGCAATGATTGGTGATAAATCAATCATACCCATGTTCGGCAATAAACGACGGAATGGTGCTAACAACGGCTCTGCCAACTCTTGAATCACTTCAATATAAGGCCCACGAGACTGGGTAAACATGACCACCCAACTTAAAATAATAGTCGCAAAAATCAGATAGCGACAGAAACGGATTAAATCCTGAATCATGGTCACAAAAGTCAGAATCAACAAGTGAATCGGACTGTTCGGCATAGCCCCATTCAGATACATCACCCCGAAAATTTTAAGTAAATACAGCACCACTAACAAAGCTAAGGCAGCTGAATTAACCCGACCTTTGGCTACAGTTGGAAATATACGACCAAATACATCTACAATTTTGGTGGCTTTGATGGTTGAAAGCACCACAGGGTTATATGGGCTAACCGCAGCCAACTGCATTAAGAAACGGAAGAAGACGAGCAAAATTGCTACGTTAATGATAATGCCAAAAATTAGCGCAGAATTTGCACCCATACTTGAACTTTCCTAAATTTAAATTCTTTGTTTTTCAACTATTAAATGCTGTCGCTTAACTCTTGTGCCAATTCTTGACTGCGCATTTTTGCAGCAGCCAATGCAGCCTGAATATTTTGTGAAATTTGCGCATGGTCAAATACTTCAATGGCCGCCTGCGTAGTACCATTGGGTGAAGTGACATTCTTACGTAATTCGGCAGGCGTATTCGAGCTGGTAATTGCCATTTGTGCGGCACCTAGTGCTGTTTGCAAAGTAAGTGCTGTAGCAACTTTTTCATCTAAGCCTAAGTTTTTACCTGCACGAATCATACTTTCCATCATATAGAAGAAATACGCTGGGCCAGAACCTGATACCGCAGTCACCGCATCAATTTGTGCTTCTGAGTTTACCCAAATCGTCAAACCTGTCGCAGCCAAAACCTGACTGGCCAATTCACGATCTTTGGCATCTACATACTCAGTTGCATATAAACCATGTGCGCCCGTTTGTACCAAAGCAGGGGTATTTGGCATGACACGTACCACACGCTCAGTACCCAATAAATTCGCAATCGTTGAAATTTCTGCACCTGCAACAATCGAGATCACTAATTTATCTGCAAATTGTCCCTGTAATGGACGTAACACCTGTGCCAAAACTTGTGGTTTTACGGCAAAGACGACAATATCTGCCTCTGCAATCGCAGCTAGATTATCGTCAGTCACATGTACATCTTTTTCTTGCAGAAGCTGACGTACTTGCTCTACAGGGTCTGAAACTGTAATACGTGTTGGCGGTAAACCTCTGGCAATCAAACCGCCAATTAAAGCCTGCGCCATGTTGCCACCGCCAATAAAACTAATATTACAATTCAATACTGCACTCATGATCCACGCTCTTCGTTGAGTTCTTTATTCGTTAAGAGACTAAATTCGGTTGCCATCCATCTGCGACACAATAGTCCGACTGTGCAAGCCAAAAGCCTTTGGGGCTAAAGACGCCTAGCATAACATTATCTAGGCTTAATATTTGAATTGTATGACGTGTCCACGGAAAAATTTGTGCTTCCTGAATGGCTTTTTTCAGCGGCCAAGCCCCTACCCGCCCATATAAATGGATTTTTTCGCCCCCCAAACGTGGGCGTAAAGTCAGGGTTTTATTTAATAAACTTGAACATAAACCAACTTTTGCTGGCTGCAATTGATAACAACCCGACCAAAGCTGAAAAGGCTGATCTGCCTGCAACAATAAATCCTGCTCTACCGCTTCAAAATGTTCCTCAGCTAAATACTCTGCTTTAGGCAAACGAAATAATTGTTGCTGATAACGCAGATAATAATAATCCTGACAATGTAACGCCGCTTGCGCATCAGCTTTGGCCTGAATCACTTCTCGCTGCAAACGCTCGACCATATCAAAACTTGGACGATATTGCGCTTGTCCTTTCATCCATGCCGATAATAGCTGACGTTGTCGTGGCAAAGACAATTGTTGCAACTGAATCAAATTTAGCTGCGAATTTGTACCACAAGCGGCCAAATCTTGTGCTAAGACTTCAGCCAAAATTTTCTCGGCATCTTGCATCAAGCTTGCGGTTCGTGTGACGGCTTGCTGCATTTTAGGAAAACGCTGCTGTAACACAGGCCACAAGATTTCTCTCGACCAAGCCCGATCATAATGCACATCCTGATTACTGGGGTCTTGTACATAATCTAGCTTTAACGCAGCACACCATTGGCAAATTTGCTCACGAGAAACATCTAGCAATGGTCGCCAAATGGTCAAATCTTCACGAACATCGATGGCTTGCATTGCAGCAAGTCCGTGTACACCGGCTCCTGAAAGTAAGCGCAACAACACCGTTTCAGCCTGATCTTGTTGATGATGTGCCAATACTAGAACTTCGTTGGCATCCAAATGCTGCATATATGCCTGATAGCGAGCCAGACGTGCCTGATTTTCCAAATTACCCTCGGCCACACTGACTTTTTGTAGCACACATGGCACATTTAAACTATGACAGGTGGTTTGAACCAATTCGCCCCATGTAGCACTCGGACTTTGCAATTGATGATCAATATAAATCGCCCGTACTTTTTCTGGGCACAAAAACGACAAAAGATGCAGTAGCAACATGGAATCCATGCCGCCACTACATCCAATTAAATATTTTGTCTGTGCAGGAAAAGTCTGTAACTGACTTAAGACGCTAGACCTAAATTGTCGCTGCCAAACTTCATTAAACGTTGGTAACGTTCTTCGCATCGTTGTGTTGCATCCATTGCTTGCAATTCACCCAAAGCTTCTTTTAACACAGCTTTTAGACTTTGCATCACTTGTTCAGGCTGTAAGTGTGCACCTTCACCCTCATCGACCACGTATTCTACAATACCGATCTTTTGTAGTTTTTCTGCAGTCAATGCTAATGCTTCACTGGCTTGTTCGGCTTTTTCTGCAGTTTTCCACAGAATAGACGCACAACCTTCTGGTGAAATAACAGAGTAAATACTGTGTGACAACATCACTACGCGGTCTGCCACACCAATGCCCAAAGCACCACCTGAACCACCTTCGCCTAATACTGTGGCAATCACAGGCACTTTTAAGTTTGACAGTTGCGCTAAGCTGGTTGCAATTGCTTCGGCTTGACCACGTTCTTCTGCACCTACACCTGGGTACGCACCCATTGTATCTACAAAAGTGAACACAGGCAGATTAAAACGCTCTGCCATATCCATGAGGCGTTGTGCTTTACGATAGCCTTCTGGGTTACACATACCAAAGTTGTGCTGTAGTTTTTCACGGGTACTGCGACCACGATGCTGACCTATCACCATGACAGGCTGACCATCAAAGCGTGCCAATCCACCGATCATTGCACCATCATCACCAAATAAACGATCACCATGCAAGGCATCAAATTCAGTGAAAATTTCACCCACATAGTCTAGAAATTGCGGACGTTCAGGATGACGTGCAATTTGCACGGTTTTCCATGCCTTAGATTGAGCAGCTTTTTTCATAAGTCGACTGTTATCCCTAAATTAACCAAATCTTAATCGACAAATTGTTCCGACTGAATATTCAATTCAATGTCCCAATTCTTGAATTGCACTTGTTCATCGTGCAATTCAGCGACAAGCAATGGCCATTGTTTGGCATCACCCGACACGCTGAGCTGCCATTGTTGCGCATTGCGGATGCTTAATTCAATGGCAGGAAGCATCGCATCGCTACGACTTGCGTTGACCAAAACTGCAAGGCGCAGTAGCAAACTTAAATAGACAATTTTATTGCCACCGGCTTTCAGCGCTTCTGTTTTCGCGTCTTGACGCAATTTTCTGCGATGATTGGAAACCAAATGTGAGAGATAGTTTTGGTCAATTTGCGAGAAACCCGGAATGTCCGAATGTTGCAATAAATATGCACCATGACGATGATAACTGCTATGACTGATGGCTAAACCAATTTCATGTAAGTATGCCGCACGACGCAATAAGTCACTATCTTCATTATTTAATTTTAAAGCTTCAGCAACGCTATCAAACAAATGCTGTGCTGTTTTTACCACCCGACCCGCTTGTTTAGGGTCTGAGTTATAACGCCCCATTAAGGCTTGTACACTACGGTCACGAATGTCTTCATGCTGGAAACGGCCAAGCAAGTCGTACATTACCCCTTCACGCAAAGCACCGTCTGAGTAAACCAGTTTATCAATATTTAAAACATCAAACACAGCATATAAAATGGCCAAACCTGCTGGCAAAACTGCTCGACGGTCTTCTTTTAAACCATCAAACTCCATTTCTGATACGTGCTTAAACTTAAGTAAACGGTCTTTGAGTTTTTCCAAACCTTCACGGGTGAGATTTTCCTGCTCATTGCTCCAACCCATATTCACGGTAATTTGGCGACATGCCTTAATGGTGCCGCTCGAGCCTGCAACGGTATCCCAACCTGCTTCTTTATAGGTATTGGCAATTGAATACAGCTCTTTACGTGCCGCTACCACTGCTTTTTCAAAACTGCTTTTGCTAATTTCACCATCGGCAAAATAGGCTTTGGTATAGGCCACACAGCCCATTTGTAAAGATTCGGTGTGAATTGGCTCAAATTCTTCGCCAATAATTAATTCTGTCGAACCACCACCAATATCAATCACTAAACGACGACCACTATTGGCCATGGTGTGTGATACACCCAAATAAATTAAGCGCGCTTCTTCACGCCCTGCAATAATCTCAATTGGCTTAGGCAAAATTTCTGCAGCTTTTTGAATAAACTCATGTCCGTTTTTGGCCTGACGCAAAGCATTGGTGGCAACAATACGCAAACGGTTTGACTGTACCGCAGTTAAACGCCCAACAAAACGTGCTAAACATGCCAAACCACGTTGTTGTGCTGCTTCGGTTAAATTCTTGTTTTCATCTAAACCAGCGGCCAACTGCACTTTTTCTGACATTGATGCCACTTTTTTTACTTCACCATGATCCACCCGCGCAATGGCTAAGTGGAAACTATTCGACCCCATATCGATGGCTGCGAGTAACTCTTCATCAATTAAAAAATCAGACATTCTTCAAACAAACCTAGACAGAATTGTGCCTAGAGTAATTCACATACACCTAATTTAAAAGCCATTTATCAGCACAATTTGACGACTATTTAAAAATTCTGCATATATGACAATTGTGTTACAGAATTGTCGTGATCGTGAGGATCAATTAGACAAATTTGTATTTTGGATGGAAAATCCAAAGATCCCCCCTACTTTGTTCAAGATGGCTATGTAATACTAATTGGTATAGCTATTTTTAAAAATTATTTGGAGCGTAATCCATGTCTGGCAACATCGTAAACACCACTGATGCAAACTTCGAAGCAGATGTTCTTCAATCAGATACTCCTGTATTGGTTGACTTCTGGGCTGGCTGGTGTGCGCCATGTAAAGCAATTGCACCAGTACTTGAAGTACTTGCAGACGAATATCAAGGCAAAGTAAAAATTGTGAAAGTGGATGTGACTTCTTGCGAACAAACTGCTGTGAACTACAACATCCGCAATATTCCAGCATTACTTATGTTCAAAAATGGTGAAGTTGTTGCGCAACAAGTTGGTGCAGCACCAAAATCTAAATTGACTGCATTTATTGATGAAAATATCTAAGTCTGTTTTACAGATCATGAATAAAAAAATACGCTCTCTGTTGGCGTATTTTTTTGCCTATAAATTGACAAACTCCCGTTTCTCTCTTATATTGCATGCTCAAGAAACATAGGATCTTCCATCCGCTTTCTTAAAAGACACAACACAAAAATGCCGCTCGGCAACAGAAATTGTTTTTCACATTTTTCAATCAAACAATGAATCAGTGCTCTGAATCGTTATTGTGCAAATACAATTGCTTTCATTTTATTGTATGAATGCGGCTAAATGTTGCTCCCTCTCTAACCTGTACCCCAGAATTTTTATTCTATCAGAACCTCTATGAACTTAACCGAACTCAAGAAAAAACCGATTGGCGAACTCATCAAGATTGCCGAGTTTATGGGCCTTGAAGGAATGGCACGTAACCGTAAGCAAGACATTATTTTTGCCATCTTAAAGCGCCATGCCATGAATGGTGAAGAGATTTTTGGTGATGGCGTTCTAGAAATTCTGTCAGATGGTTTTGGTTTCCTACGCTCAGCTGCAGGTTCATACCTTGCTGGCCCAGATGACATTTACGTGAGTCCTTCACAAATTCGTCGCTTTAACCTGCGTACAGGTGACACCATTACAGGGACTATTCGCCCACCAAAAGAAGGCGAACGTTATTTTGCTTTGCTTAAAGTAAACCAAATTAACTACGACACCCCAGAAAATTCACGTAATAAAATTTTATTTGAAAACTTGACCCCACTCTTCCCAACCGAACAATTGGTGATGGAATTGGGTAATGGTACAACAGAAGATTTAACCGCACGTGTGGTAGATTTGGTTGCACCAATTGGTAAAGGTCAGCGTTCTATTATTGTGGCACCGCCAAAAGCGGGTAAAACTATGTTGCTGCAAAATATTGCTCAATCCATTGTGCGCAACAACCCTGAAGTGTTCTTAATCGTACTTCTCATTGACGAACGTCCAGAAGAAGTGACTGAGATGGAACGTACCGTTCGTGGTGAAGTAATTGCATCAACCTTTGATGAATCACCTGCACGCCACGTTCAAGTAGCTGAAATGGTAATTGAAAAAGCCAAACGCTTGGTTGAACATAAAAAAGATGTCGTTATTTTACTCGACTCGATCACTCGTTTAGCCCGTGCCTATAACACAGTTGTACCATCTTCAGGCAAAGTATTGACGGGTGGTGTGGATGCACATGCTCTAGAACGTCCAAAACGCTTCTTTGGTGCTGCACGTAATATTGAAGAAGGTGGCTCACTGACCATTATTTCAACTGCACTGATTGAAACAGGCAGTAAAATGGACGAAGTGATCTACGAAGAGTTTAAAGGTACGGGTAACCAAGAAATTACTTTAGACCGCCGCATTGCAGAAAAACGTGTTTTCCCTGCCATGAACATCAAGAAATCTGGCACCCGTCGTGAAGAGCGCTTAATGAGCGAAGATAATTTACGTAAAGTTTGGATTTTACGTAAACTCTTGCACACACAAGATGAATTGGCAGCAATGGAATTCTTGCTTGATCGTATGAAAGAAACCAAAACCAATGATGATTTCTTTGATCAAATGAAGCGTAAAGCTGCGAATTAATTATCTGTAAATATCATGTCTTGTCCTGAAATAGATTGACAGTATTCCACTTCAAACCGAGTTAAGCAATTAGCTCGGTTTTTGTTTGCTCATACATCTGATTCGGGGTGTTCATATTTAAACTTAAATGCGGTCTATAACAATTGTAAATCATGATAGATTCCGCAATTAAGTGATCTAACTCCTTCATGGTTTGACATCGCGTGGTTAAAAACTCCTGCTTTAATATTCCATTAATTCGCTCTGCTAATGCATTCTGACAACAGTCCTTGCCATCTGTCATGGAAGGACATATCCCATAATGGCGCAATGCCGATTGATATAGCTCAGAGCAATATTGAGCACCTCTATCTGAATGATGAATCATCCTAGTCGCTCGATCTGTCGCTTGCTGCATCGCCATATGTAGAGCCTGCACAACATTCTCCGCACGCATATCATTCGATAACTTATAACCTTTAATCTGTCGGGTATAAGCATCTGTCACCAAGGATAAATAATGCACACCTTCAGCACTCTCAACATAGGTAATATCACTAACAAAGACTTCATTGGCTTGCACTGCTGAATAATCCTTTAATAAATTTGGATGCTTCTTCATCCAATGCTTGCTATCCGTAGTTTTTGTATAGCGACGCTTAGGGCGAATCAATAAGTTATTTTCTTTCAATATTTTAAATAACTGATCCCGTCCACACTTTAAACCACGTTGCAACAATTTGCCTTTAATAAGCCAATACAGCTTACGTGTTCCGATACTTGGCATGAGACAGCGATATTCCATAACCAACTCAAGTATTTGTTCAGTTGCTTGTGCAGTCATTTGAGCACGTTTTTCTGCTTGATAATAAGCTTGTCGGGTGATTCCCAACCACTGACAATAATGTGAAACGCTTAGTCTTCTTTGGCTTTGCCAATCTTTGAAACGTGCTCGGTATACTTTTTTCCAAGATCAGTCCCACATTCTTTATCAATGTGATAAATCACATCCTGAATAAATTCAGTTTTAAGCTTTTCTGCGGCTAACTGCTTTTCTAATTGGCGGATTCGTTGTTGGGGTGTCAATTGGCGTTTAGAAGAAGTCGGCATATTCGAAGTCCAGTCCTGTTGTCCGTGCTTGCGTAACCATACCAGCACAGTTGATCTTCCTTGAATACCATATTTTGCCTGAGCTTGCTTATAAGTAATTTGCCCTTTTTCTACTTCATGTACCACCATCATTTTAAAGGCAAAGCTATAGTCACGTTGTGTACGTTTAACTCGTTGTTCTCGTTTATGTTCCATAAAATAAGTCTCTTAAGGTGTAAACTTATTTCAGGACGGGACATCAGAACCCTTAAAAAAGCCATCTTATAACGATGGCTTTTTTATTTGGTTGACAGAGTTTACATAAAGACACAATTGCACGTGGTATATGTAAACTTATTTTTAAGTAAATGATTATAAAATAATATTTGGTAAAAAACTTTTAGTTTTTAGCCAGTTACCTTGCAACTCTCCAATCTAAACTGACAAATTGATTGTTATTTTCTGTTAAAAAACCACGTATTTTTCCTGTTTTTTGCCTTTTTTTCAATCAACCTAGTAGCAATTCAAAAAGCGCAGTGATAGCATATTCGCAGACCAGTTAGACTGCGCCTGCGTTGTTAGTGCCTAACAAATTTAGGAATAATAAAAGCATACAACAGACTAACGTCGGTTTTTTTTAATCTCATATTTTAGAGAGTGATGCCATGTTATTCAAAAAAATCGCTATTGCTGCTGCAGTTGCTACTACTTTAGCTTTCGTTGGTTGTGCTAAAAAAACTGAAGAAGCTGCTGCTGACGCTAACGCTGCTGCATCTGAAGCTGTTGTAGCTGCATCTGAAGCTGAAGCTGCTGCTGACGCTGCTGCTGTAGAAGTTGCTTCTGGCGCTGAAGCTGCTGTAGACGCTGCTGCTGATGCTGCTGACACTGCTGCTGCTGCTGCAACTGATGCTGCTGACGCTGCTGTAGACGCTGCTGCTGCTGCTTCTGAAGCTGCTGCTCAATAATCGATTAGATTATGCAGTACAAAAAGAGAGCCTCTGGCTCTCTTTTTTATTGCCTGTTTTAAATTACGGACACAATATACAAATCGTGGTTTTTTAAAGCATCAGAACAGTTCCACCCCACTTGCAAGTATGTTAGTCAAACCTTTGAAATTCAATCAGAATATTTTCCAAAGTTTATTAAAGCTACCATCCATTTTGGGCAAGGTAAAATCATCTATTGATTATGTACTACAGAGACAATTGACTATCTAAGCTATTGGTCTTCTTTATAGATTATTTTAAAAAGTAGGCTAAATGTATTTCAACTCACGCTAGATGCCAGCCTAAACCAAATACAAGTATTAAATATCTAACGCAGAATTAAGACATAAAAAAAAGCAGATCAATCGATCTGCTCATTTCCCACACGCTGGCGGAATTTCTGCCCTGCGCGGAATGTGACGACACGGCGTGCTGAAATTGGAATTTCTTCGCCCGTTTTCGGGTTGCGACCAGGTCGTTGACGTTTATCACGTAACTCGAAGTTGCCAAACCCTGAAAGTTTAACTTGCTCGCCAGAGATCAGTGCTTGGCTGATCTCATCAAAAAATAACTCGACCATTTGTTTCGCTTCACGGCGGTTTAAACTCGTGAGCTCACTTAAATGATCAGCCATTTCTGCTTTTGTTAATGCTGTCATGAAGCCCTCAATGTCGCTTGGTAAGTGTTTTCCAACACTTGCAGAATGTTATCCATACCAGATTTAATTTCAGCATCTTCAAGTGTACGTGTTGGGTGTTGCCACAACAACGCAAATGCTAAAGAACGCTTGCCTTGTTCAACACCTTGTCCAGTATACACATCGAATAACCAAGTTGAGTCTAACAGCGCTCCACCTGTTTTTTCAATAAGTTGCTGAATTTCGCTTACATTTATCTTATCACTAATTAAAAGCGCAATATCACGTCTAACCGATGGAAAACGTGATAATTCTGTAAAATTAGATACATAAGTTTGCAAAACTGCTGCTTGATCAAGCTCTGCCACCCAAGTAATGCCTAAATCCAACTCATCTTCCAAAGATGGATGTAAACGTCCGAAGTAACCAATAGACTGACCATTGACCATAATTTCAGCTGACTGACCTGGGTGTAACCATGCACGTTCAGAACGCACATACTCTACCTGCACTCGACCTGCAGCTAAAATTTCTTCGATATCCCCTTTGAAATCAAAGAAATCCATTGGCTGAGCTTTGGCATGCCAAGATTCTGCTGCTTTCGCACCAACCGCAATCAAGGCGAAGGTTGGAATTTGTTTTAAATCGTGAATGCTGCTGGCATTTTGATAATCAAAACGTAGACCTAATTCAAAGAAACGTACACGGTTTTGCTGACGATTCACGTTGTACTGTACACATGGAATCAAACTAGACAATAAAGTCGAACGCATCACAGCTAAATCACTAGAAATTGGATTTGCCAATGCCAACGGATTTACTGCAGGGTTGAGCTGTTTTTCCAATTTTGCATCAGCAAAGCTAAAACTAATCGCTTCTTGGTAACCCAAAGTCACTGCAGTTTGACGTAATTGACCAACCTCAAATTGGTCTTGATATTTCGCCAATTGCACA
This sequence comes from Acinetobacter sp. A2, assembly GCF_048537555.1. NCBI lineage: Bacteria > Pseudomonadati > Pseudomonadota > Gammaproteobacteria > Moraxellales > Moraxellaceae > Acinetobacter > Acinetobacter sp. A2. The sequence continues at coordinate 614,043 of NZ_CP183239.1, read as the reverse complement.
TCAATCACAGGCAAACTAATTTGGATATTGTCATAACCGTGAATACGTGCGATTTCTTCAATCAGGTCTTGATAAATCGCCATGTCGAAACGGTGTGATGGCGGTACGACGCTCCACTGACCTTCTGCCTGAACAGTTACTTCACAGCCTAAACGTTTTAAGGCATCGGCAATGAATGCAGCATCGACACTATAACCAAGCAATTGATCTACCTGCGCCTGATTTAATTCAATTGCAGAGCGTGTAGGCAATTGAGATGCTTGTTCTGCCACTGTAATAGGGCCAAACTCACCACCAGCCAATTCAGCAATAAGCTGTGATGCACGATGCATGGCCAATAATGGCAATTCAAAATCTACACCACGTTCATAACGCTGTGATGCGTCGGTATGTAAACCAAAACGACGTGCGCGACCCACAATATGCAACGGTGCAAAGAATGCAGATTCAAGGAATATTTCTGTGGTTTCATCGCTGACTGCAGAAGATAAGCCCCCCATAATGCCAGCCATCGCCAAGACTTTTTCGTCATCGGCAATCACCATCACATCTTCTTGAAACTCAACTTCTTGTTCGTTTAAAAGCACCAGTTTTTCTGCAGCATTCGCCATGCGAACCTGAATACCACCTTGCACTTTCGCACCATCAAAGGCATGCATAGGCTGACCCAGTTCAATCAGCACATAGTTGGTAATATCCACCAAAATGCTGTGCTGACGAATTCCTGAGCGTGCCAACGCGCGTTCCATCCATTCTGGTGTCGCCGCTTTGGTATTCACATTTTTAATTACACGACCTAAATAACGTGGGCAACCTTCGGTTAGGCTTTGCACAGTTTTTTCATCGCTAATGGTTGCTGCCACAGCCTGAATTTCAGGAGTATTTACAGCCAATTGGTTAATTACCGCAATTTCACGAGCGATACCACGAATACTAAAACAGTCACCACGGTTTGGGGTAATGCTGATGTCGATGACATTGTCATCTAAGTCAAGATATTCACGAACATTAACACCTACAGGTGCATCTGCAGGTAATTCCAATAAACCATCAAGTTTATCTTCAAGGTCAATTTCTGATGCACCGCAGAGCATCCCCTGTGATTCCACACCACGCAATTTACCTTTTTTAATTTTAAAATCGCCAGGTAATACTGCGCCAATCGTTGCTACAGGTGCTTTCATACCTGCACGTACGTTTGGTGCACCACAAACGATCTGTAATGGCTCGCCTGAACCAATGTTCACAGTGGTAACACGTAAACGGTCTGCATCAGGGTGCTGTTCAACTGTCAGTACTTCACCCACAACAACGCCTGTAAATGGCTTTGCTGCTGGAGACAAGTCATCCACTTCAAGACCCAACATGGTCAATTGATCGGATAGTTTTTCACTATCGATGGCTGGGTTTACCCATGTGCGTAGCCAATTTTCGCTAATTTTCATTTTGTAAAAAACCTATAAATCTAAATTTTGAATCCCCTCTGCCCCCTCTTTTCAAAGAAGAAGCACCCTGTGTCATAGATGGACAACCCCTCTCCTTTTAGGAGAGGTCAGGGAGAGGTATAAATTCGTTTAAGCAAACTGGCGTAAGAAACGCACATCATTTTGGTAGAACATACGCAAGTCATTGATGCCATAACGTAACATCGCAAAACGCTCTACCCCTAGACCAAAAGCAAAACCTTTGTATTTTTCTGGGTCGATGCCTGAAGCTCGCAATACATTTGGATGCACCATACCGCAGCCCAAAACTTCTAACCAGCGGCCACGCTCATCCATAATGTCTACTTCTGCACTTGGCTCCGTAAATGGGAAGTAAGATGGGCGGAAACGGACTTTTAAGTCTTTTTCAAAGAATTCATTGAGCAAGTTAATTAACAAGCCTTTGAGTTCTGCAAAACTGGTATTTTCCGCCACGTATAAGCCTTCAATTTGATGGAACATTGGCGAATGTGTTTGGTCTGAGTCACAGCGATAGACACGACCTGGACAAACAATACGAATAGGCGGTTGTTGATTTTCCATGGTACGAATCTGCACACCTGAAGTATGGGTACGCAATAAATGATTTACATCAAAGTAAAAAGTGTCGTGCATGGCACGTGCAGGGTGATGTCCTGGAATATTCAACGCTTCAAAGTTGTGATAGTCATCTTCAACTTCTGGACCTGTCGCAACAGTAAAACCAGCTTTAGTAAAGAATTGGCAAATACGTTCTTGTACCTGCGTCACTGGGTGAATACTGCCCACACTTTGACCACGGCCAGGTAAAGTAATATCAACTGTTTCATTGGCAAGTTTTTCTGCCAAAGCAGCTTGTTGTAATTCAGTTTGGCGTGCCGTTAAAGCCGCGTTGATTGCTTCACGTACCGCATGAATTTGAGCACCAAATTCCTTACGCTGTTCAGGGTCCATTTTACCCAGTGCTTTGGATTGTTCCGCAAGCTGGCTTTTCTTCCCCGTAAATTGCACTCGCGCCTGGTCGAGTGTAGCAAGGTCCTCTGCTGCTGCAATTGCAGCGAGCGCTTCATTGGTCAGGGCTTCCAGTGACATAGTAACTCTCAAAAGCAACAATATTAGAAATAATTTAAAAACCCCGTATTCTAACAGTTTTTAGTCGCTTTGATGAAGCTTCGATGCAATGAAAATTAGATTAGCATCCTGAAATATAAAAAGTATAAGATAAAGCCAATCACCATGAGATTTCAACATTATGGCGCTCGATCAAATTTGGAAACAACAACTCGCCCTTGTGACTTACGGCAATGAATTTTTGGCTCAGGATTTAAGTTTTAATCATTGGTTAAAGCATCACATTTTTAACCAGCATCAAATTCAGTTCCGTGATTTATTATCGCAACATTTATTGGCGCAGCATTTTCAAATTTGGTTAGAACACCTGAAACAACAAGGTGTACAACGCCTCAGCTTGCACAGCTCTAGCATTTTAAACGAAGAAAAAAATCCAAACCCAAATGTTGAACTCCTGCCTTTTTCACATTTTATTGTGAGTCATGAAGCACAACATAAACATGCTTGGATTTTTGGCAAAGAACTTGCCGAATGGTACAGCGCAGAACAAGACTATATTGCACCTGCGACCCAACAAAGTGAACTGCGTCAGGAAGTCATGTGGCGTTATCAGTTAAATCACAAACTCGCCAAACAGCTTGATGTAGATTTTGCAGCACCCAATTGGGATGAAATTGATCGCTTTATTCGCACAGAGTTGTTGCAAAATAACGTTGCTGCAGACTTCATTCAACCTGAACCATCACGCCCCTATTTAGGAACAGATGCGACTGTTGATTTTCCGCAAGTGCATGCTTTGGCGGTCATTCCAGCCGATTATCCAGCAGATTATGCCCACGACATGCTGCATTGTTTAGAGGCGCTAGATCAGCACATTCAAAATAAAATACAACATCCTTATCACGCCAATGGCACTGAATTTGAGCCAAGTGAACAGCTCAATTTACGCCATTTTTCACAAAAAATTGATGATTTACATGCCAAGTTCATTACCAAAGTGGCTAATCATTATCAGACTGCCCGACTCACGCCCGCACAAACTCCCGACCCATTTACAAATACAACTACACCGCCTGCAAGCACAATGTCGACTCCCTCACCTAAACACCCTGCATCACATAAAGTCGGTGCATCTGCGGTAATTAAACTGATTTTAATTACCGTGGTAATTTGTGCTGCGGCTTACTATTTTGGCTTATAAGCCAGTCATAAATTTTGAGCATAAAAAAGACCGCAAATGCGGTCTTTTTTTTAGTCTTAAAAAAGACTTATGCAGCTAATGCATCTTTAGCTTTTGAAGCTAAAGCAGCAAATGCAACTGCGTCATGCATAGCGATGTCAGCAAGTACGCGACGGTCGATAATCACTTGAGCTTTTTTCAAGCCAGCGATCATACGGCTGTACGATAAACCATTTTGACGAGCACCCGCATTGATACGCGCAATCCATAAAGCACGGAATTGACGTTTCTTTTGACGACGGTCACGGTAAGCGTATTGACCTGCTTTGATTACCGCTTGGAACGCTACGCGATATACGCGTGAACGAGCGCCATAGTAACCTTTAGCACGAGCAAGAATTTTTTTATGACGGCGATGAGCCTGTACACCACGTTTTACACGAGCCATTTATAATCTCCTTAGATGTATGGGCACATAGCACGAACAGCAGCAACGTCACTTACGTGAACCATTACACAGCCGCGCAATTGACGGATACGTTTAGCAGATTTTTTGGTCAAAATGTGGCGTTTGAACGCTTGTTTACGCTTGAAACCGTTAGCAGTCGCTTTAAAACGTTTAGCTGCACCACGGCGAGTTTTTAACTTAGCCATAACAACCTCTTTAAACACCTGTTCGGCACGTCTGCACCATTGCAAAAACGACCTGCAGGTAAGGGAGCGAGTATTCTAAAGCATCTCTGCTCAAAACAAAAGCACCTAGGCCAAATAAATAATTGTGCTTCTTCTGCTTAACGTATAGCAGCCCATTCTACCTACACATCACAAATTGTGTCTTGCTATACAAAATTTAGTTCAAAGCAAACTTTGCTCAATCAGCACATGCAAAATCTTCATTAAATTAATCATTCTGACTAGATTTTCTCTTGCGATTACCACAATTTACATCAATACTTCGCATCGGCTTGTGTTCGATAAAAAGACCGTAAAAATGATCAAACAATCTTTGTGTTTCTCCCTATTGCTTGGCCTTGCAACATCACCGATTTATGCCAAACAGGTGCAGTCGGTTCCAACTCAAACCAATCTACAGGTTCAAAAAAGTGCAGCCCTGCCCGCGCATTTAACAACCCGTTTGGCGTGGCGTACTTTCCCACAACCACAATATAAAAATGAAGACCTGAATCAACAAAACCGCGCAGCAATTGTACGTATTCATGCAGACGAAACCGGTAAAATCCGTCAAGCCACAATTCAGGAAAGTACTGGGCTTAAAAAGCTCGATAACATCTTGCTTCAAGCAGTGCTTGCCGCAGAAATTCAGCCGCATTATGTAGATGATACTGCGGTTGCAACAATTGGTTTTCAAAGCTTTAATTTAAGATTTCAGGATAATTCATCTGAAGATTGTCAATTTGCCTTTGAATCTAAAAACTGGTTAGCACAGCAACAACAGCAAAAAGTTGCTTTTCAGTATCGCAGTCAGCCACAGCTCAACTTAAGTGCAGATGCACTAAAAGATCATTCACGCACCGTGAAGTTTCAATTTAAAATAAATAAACACGGGCAAGTAAAAACAGCAAAAATCACTAAAGGTTCTGGTCAGTATGCGCTTGATCAACAGGTGTTAGCTGCTGTTAAAAGCGCACAAGTTGAAGTACCACGTAAATTTTGGCTCTACAAAAAGTCAAAATTGAAAGATGAAATTTACTTTGATTTAGATACTTGTGATGAATTGACTGCTCAAGAATAACTGCCATCATTCAGCGTTAGACCCAAGTATAAGCGACATAAATAAACAAATAACGCCCGATTTTGGCCAGACTGACCATCAACACAAAACGGGCAAAGTTTTCTTTCATCAGGCCTGCGATCAGGGTAATCGGATCACCAATGATGGGCACCCAACTGAGCAACAAAGACCAAAATCCAAATTTGGCGTAGGTGCGCTGTGCCTTTTCAAGTTGTGTAGCCGAAACAGGAAACCACTTTTTATTTTTATAATGCTCCAGACGTAGTCCCAAATACCAGTTCACACAAGAGCCTAAAATATTGCCTAAACTCGCAACAGTAATCAGCCATATAGGTGCATAGCGGCCTTCAAATAACAGTCCAAGTAATACCGCTTCAGATTGTAGTGGTAATAACGTGGCAGCACCAAAGGCAGATAGGAATAAACCCAGCAGCGACCAAGCCATCAAAAAATTAAAGCCCTAAAGCCTGTTTGGTTTTACGGTATTCTATGTTTGCCCAAATAATACACAATAGAATCAAAACCGCACGTGCCCATGTATAACGTTGAGTGATCGGTTCAATTGCAGCACGTAACACTTGTTGATCTGTACTATTTAAAGTACTAATCAAGTTTTGCACATGAAATGCTTCTGCCACAAAAAGCATGAGGCAACTCACGATTCCAATAATAATGCTCCAATATACTTTGGCATTATTTTCAACAATTTTGGTGAAGTTGAGAAAAAATTCTTGCATAACACATCCAATAAAAAAGCCACCTGAAAATTATGTCTCATCAGGTGGCTGAGCATCTTAGCATAAAACTTGTTTTAAACTTGAATACTCAATGCCTTCTGCACCGCAGGTCGTGCTGTTAAACGTGTAACGTAATCTTTCACGTACGGAAAATCTTCTAAGTTGATACTTTGCCATTCATGGCTTAATGCCCACGGTAAAATAGCCATATCTGCAATTGAATACTCACCTGCCACAAACTTTTGCCCAGTTAATTGCTTATTCAATACCCCATATAAACGCTTGGACTCATTAATATAACGTTCAATTGCATAAGGAATTTTTTCAGGCGCATAGCGGTTAAAGTGATGATTTTGCCCCAGCATTGGGCCAAAGCCACCCATTTGCCACATAAGCCATTGCTCCACTTCTACCCGCTCTTGCTCATCGGTTGGGTAGAACATACCTGTTTTACGCCCAAGATATTGCAAAATTGCACCCGACTCAAATACAGAAATTGGCTCACCACGCGGTCCTTGCTGATCTACGATGGCAGGAATTTTATTATTTGGTGAAATTTTCAAAAAGTCTGGCTGGAACTGATCATTTTCCGAAATATTGATGGGGAAAATTTGATATTCCAAACCCATTTCTTCCAGTGCGATGGTAATTTTGTGACCGTTGGGCGTACCCCAATAATAAAGATCAATCATGTTCTATCCTTCACTATTTTTTACTTTTGGGTGGGCATTATTTTGCTGCGAATTCATTTATAGCATGTTTTACTTTGCTATTGCGCTCTGTACTGTAGAGATTTTTGCTGACTTAACCTGCCTTGCTCCATACAATTTGATGCTTTAATTTTGATGTACCTTATAAATAGGAATCAATACAATTTTTCTTCCAGGCATAAAAAAAGCACTGCGATGCTGCAGTGCTTTTTTCAGTTCAAGATGAGGTTACTTTTTCTTTTTCGGTCCAAGTAACATACCCATTTGACGACCTTCCATTTTTGGTGCTTGTTCAACTACACCATATTCGGTTACATCTGCTTCAACTTTTTGCAATTGAGCCAAACCTAACTGTTGGTGAGCCATTTCACGACCACGGAAGCGTAAAGTGATTTTTACCTTGTTCCCTTCTTCAAGGAATTTGATAATTGCACGTAATTTTACGTTGTAATCACCAACATCAGTCGCAGGGCGGAGTTTGATTTCTTTCACCTGTACTTGATGCTGTTTTTTCTTCGCTTCTTTCTGCTTTTGCTTTAGATCAAACAAATGCTTGTTAAAGTCCATGATTTTACAAACTGGTGGTTCGGCATTTGCCACAATTTCCACCAAATCAAGGTCTACGCTTTCGGCTGCACGCAATGCATCAGCTAAGCTTACAATCCCTTTTTGCTCACCATTTTCGTCTACAAGACGGACTTCTTTTGCACGAATTTCATCATTCAAAGCAGGACGGTTAGATTTTCCGCCCTGTTGATTACGGTCAGGCTGTTTAATCGCTGTTACTCCACAATATACCGGCCGCGTTCTGCGACGGCTGTTTTCACTAGGTCAATGAAAGCATCAATTGACATAGTACCCAAATTTGTTCCTGAGCGAGTACGCACGTTTACAGTACCCTCTTCCACTTCACGGTCCCCAAGTACCAATAAATATGGAATACGCTCTAATGTACGCTCACGAATCTTAAAGCCGATTTTCTCATTTCTCAAGTCAGAAATAGCACGAATACCGTTTTCTTTAAGTTTTGCGACGACCTGTTCACTTGCAGCAGCTTGTGAATCTGTAATATTCATCACACAAGCTTGCACTGGCGCTAACCATGGTGGCATAAAGCCTGCATAGTGCTCAATAAGTATACCAATAAATCGCTCAAAACTGCCAAGAATTGCGCGGTGCAACATTACAGGCTGATCACGATCATTGTCTTCAGTGACATAAGATGCCTCTAAACGTTCAGGCAAGTTAAAGTCACATTGAATTGTACCACATTGCCACACACGACCTAAGCAGTCTTTGAGTGAGAATTCAATTTTCGGACCGTAGAACGCGCCTTCGCCCGGTTGTAACTCCCATTCCAAACCTGCAGCATCTAAAGCATCTGCCAAAGATTTTTCTGCCATATCCCACAGTGCATCATCGCCTACACGTTTTTCAGGACGTGTAGATAGCTTCATTTGCACATCTTCAAAACCGAAGTCTTTATAAACATCTAAAGTCAGTTGAATGAAGTCTGCAACTTCAGGCCCAATTTGTTCTTTGGTACAGAAAATGTGTGCATCGTCTTGAGTAAAGCCACGTACACGCATAATGCCGTGCAATGAACCCGATGGCTCATTACGGTGACATGAACCAAATTCTGCCAGACGAATTGGCAAATCACGATACGACTTTAGCCCTTGGTTAAAGACTTGTACGTGACATGGGCAGTTCATTGGTTTTACCGCATAGTTACGGTTTTCAGAATGGGTAGTGAACATGTTATCTGCATAGTTGGCAGCATGTCCTGATTTTTCCCATAAGGTGAAATCGACCACTTGCGGGGTGCGAATTTCTAAGTAACCATTTTCTTGCTGTACTTTACGCATGTATTGCTCAAGTACTTGATAAATCGTCCAGCCATTTGGATGCCAGAACACCATACCTGGTGCTTCTTCCTGCATGTGGAACAAGTCTAATGCTTTACCAATTTTACGGTGGTCGCGCTTTTCAGCTTCTTCAATACGTTTGATGTAGGCTGCAAGCTGCTTTTTGTCTGCCCAAGCCGTACCATAAATACGTTGTAACTGTTCGTTTTTCGCATCTCCGCGCCAGTAAGCACCCGAGATTTTGGTCAATTTAAATGATTTTAAGAATTTAGTGTTCGGTACGTGTGGACCACGACACATATCCAAATAGTCTTGGTGATAGTACAAGCCCATTTGGGTTTCGTTTGGCATATCTGCAATCAAACGTAATTTATATTCTTCGCCACGTGCGGTAAATTCTGCAATCACTTCATCACGCGGGGTCATTTTTTTCACGACATCATAGTCTTGGTCGATGAGCTTTTTCATGCGCTCTTCGATAGCAGCCAAGTCATCTAAGGTAAATGGACGTGGCATCCAAATGTCGTAGTAGAAACCTTCTTCAATAACAGGACCAATCACCATTTTTGCTTCTGGGAAAAGCTGCTTTACAGCATGCCCCACCAAGTGCGCACATGAGTGACGGATAATTTCTACGCCTTCCTCATCTTTTGGCGTGATAATTTGTAAAGTTGCATCTTCGGTGATTAAATCACAAGCATCTACCAAACGGTCATTGACGCGTCCAGCAACTGTATTTTTGGCAAGACCTGGACCGATGCTTTGAGCAACTTCCATCACAGATACGGCTTGATCAAACTGTTTTTGATCGCCATTTGGCAAAGTGATAATAGGCATAGATAAAAATCCTTAAGGAGTGATGCCCCGTACCATGGAGCATATCACCGCGAGATTATGATTAAGGGAGACCCTCAAAAGATAAAAACGGTGTATAAATAAAAAGCGCCTTAAATTTTACACGGCTTGGGTACAGGTTTAAACCTTTGTGACTTAAAAAAGCCAAAGAATCATGTTTTCCTCTGTTTTATTCACTAAAGCAAGGCCATAAGTCCCATTGTCCCTGTGTATAAGCATAGACCACAGCAAACTGCGGCAAGATCGCTTCACTCTGCTGGGGGCGTAAAAATACATAATCATCTATATAAATTTGATGATTTTTTGGCACTTGAATCAGCTCTTGATTGCTACTGCGACCATATAAGGCATGCGGATGACTGTCCGCAGGATAAATATAATCTGCCAACCAATAACCGCCATAGACAAATACAGCTTGATCACGCTGCGGCAAATAGGGCTGTAAACGGTCTAAACCCGGTACTTGTACCTGCGGCAAAACTTTCAATACAGGTGTAGCAATCCAAAGTGCGCATTGCAAAGTAGACAAACCGTTCAGGTCGAAATCACTGGGTTTGAGCAACATGGAACCAAAAGCTAAATCATTACACTCACTTTGCTGACAATGTTGCATAAAGGTCAGGCTACCGCCACCGTTAAAGCATAAGTTGTCGTGCCACAATTCAGGAAAATGATCTTGAATCAGCTGCTTATAGTGTCGGTATTGCTGTTGCGAATCTTGATAGGCTTTGGCTTGCAATTGAAACACATTCGGCAATTTGGTCACATGTGCGTCATAACCCATCAAACCTGAAAATTTTAAATGTTCGGGGTGTTGCTGAATCAATTCCAGCATTTGCACAAAGGTGGCATGATCTTGCACACCACCACGGTGTAAACCAATGTCAATTTCAATATTAATCTTTAAGCAAAGTTGAAAACGCTGTGCGAGATTTAAATATTGCTGCAAACGCTCAGGCTGATCAATCAGCCACTGAATATTCAAATGAGATGACTGCACTTGCTGATAAAAATGCTCAACTGCCCGCAGTGGCATTGGTTTACCTAGTAGTACATCTGCCTGAGGAAATTGTTGCGCGATGTAATCTATTTGCGGCAAATGAAACAGCATGAAACGCTGTGTATTCAGATGCTGACTGGCCTGTTGCAACAAGTTTAGGCATGCCAAAGATTTGACCACTAATCTAGGTTGTAACTGTGCAGGCAGTTGCGCTGCAACAAAATTTAGGTTTTGTTGAAAACGCTCAACATCCACAATCAACTGTGGCAAGCCAGTACCCTGCTGCTGCAAGTGCTGGGTCATTTTTTGAAAATAATGCACTGACATTTTCACCCTCGCATCATACACAACTTCAGTGTAGGAAAAGTTCGGTTAAATGTGGATTCATCCATTTTTGTTCAGAATCGAGTCGCTGACGTAGCTGCATAAAATCATCCCATTTTGGATATAGCTCACGGAGCTGATTTGCCTGCAAAGTATGCAATTTACCCCAGTGCGGGCGCCCCTGATATTTTTGCAAAATTGGCTCAACCCATTTAAAAACATGCTGGCAGTCTTGCTTGTAAAACTGATGAATCGAAATAGACACAGAATCACGCCCATAAAACGGACTCAACCAAATATCATCACCTTTGACATAACGAAATTCGATGGGGAAGAACATGGCAACCCGTTGCTTTTTCAACACCGCGAGTAACTCTTGCAAGCAGGCCAGACCTTGTTCAGCAGGCAATTGATATTCCATTTCGTTAAATTTGGTATTGCGCGGTGTAGGAAAAATTTGGTTCGACCAATCTACATGTGTGGAAGGCTTGATAAATACACCAAGCAAAGACTGTAAATATGGGTTTAATGCAGGAAATAAGCGTGTCATTTCCGAACAGAAAGTCAATAGACGATCTTCAGACAACCAGTGCTGTGGACGTGGCTCAGTCAAACCACGACTTTCATCTAAGGTTTTTAAAATGACCTGATCGCTGTGCAAAAATGCCCAAAACTCAATATGGCGATGTTGATGTTTCCAACGATCAATATATTGATAAATATCATTTAATGCACATAAGCGCATGTGTTCTTTAAGCTTATAGCGTGGACGGTTTTGTAAGGTAATTTTAGTCATAATACCCAAACTGCCCAAAGCCACCCGCCCAGCTTCAAATATTTCGGCATTTTGTTCAGGTGAGCAATGCAATACATCACCCTGTGCTGTCAGTAACTCAAAGTCGGCAACCAATGCAGACAAGCAAGGTAAATCAACCCCTGTGCCGTGCGTTCCTGTCGCGACCACACCTGCCAAACTTTGATGGTCGATATCACCCTGATTTTGTAAGGCTTGATGAATAGGTGCTAAACATTCACCTAATTTATATAAACGAGTGCCTGCATATAAGGTGCATTGGTTTTTTCGCTCATCAAAATTATGCACCCCCTGAATGTGATCTAAATTGATCATCACATCATCGGTTTTTGCCAAAGGACTAAAAGAGTGTCCCGCGCCCACCATTCTAATTTTGTCGTGCTTGAGCACAATTTTTTTTAGATCATCCAAATTTTTCGGTTGTAAAAAGTCAGGGTGAGCCTGTTGCCCACCTGACCAGTTACTCCAACGCTGTCTCATGCTATTTCCTTTTTCTGCGTTTCCATTATTTTTATTACCTCGCATTCAAAATTTATGCATGCTTACTACAGTTTCATAGCTCCATCCCTTTGTTTTCACTGTGCTCATGTTTCACATGGAACACCTTTGCAGATCCATTTTTGTTGTTTGAATAAGCTTGATAAGTTCTTTTTTCTAATTCGTGCTGTGGCACATCGGGTGGTAGATTAGTTTGCGCATCCCGCTGTGCCGCTGGTAAATTTAATTGTTGGGCTAAATACTGGAATTTAGTCTGTAATGCGGCCAGTGTCCACTGTCCGTATAACGTATGCCCCCCTCATAGGCTTGTTGTTGGTATTCCTCATAGGTGGTGACATAACCCATATAGTCATTGCAGTAAGATGCTAACCACACCTTCTGATTATCTGCCAAGCAATGTTGAACCGTGGCTTTCAGGCGTTTAGCGGCAACCGTGGTGATCTCGCCCGGACAACACAGGATATTCAAATGTCCAATTTTAATCAGTTGCAACGGCACAATATTCGGAACCAACAGATTTTGCTCAATCGCACCTGCACTGACCTGTCGATGCATTTCAGCAATCAGCCGATCTAGAAATTTAGGATAATGGGTCAGGACTTTACCAAAAATGGTTTTAGAACCACAGTCCAGCACAATATCCTTTGGCCCTTGAGATTCATATAAGGCTTGATAGTCACTATAATCTGCCGCATGCGTTTTGCTTAGTTTTTTCTTTTTTTCACGCTGTGCCAGCCATTGCATGGCTTTCATAATAGGTTGGGCAACCCCTGCACCATCTACAGGTGTCCCTGCAAAAAAAGCAGCACCATGACAGGCAGCACTGGTTTTTGCTTGGGTTTGTCCCATCGCAAATTCTGCAGGAATTTCAATATTACTTAAATCGACATAGCTACATACTGCATCTAACTCACCCACTAACGGTGTGCTGTGATGTTCCAATGCTTTCAGTGCCAACTCACTTTGATAGCGGCCATTTTGCTGCGCATATTCGTATTCTTTTTCACCACAGATTGCAGCGCGTATCTGTGACTGTTCAGGCCCATGATAATGCGGTGAAACATCACCAGCGGCAGCCTGCGCAAAAATAGCGACAGGATTTTTCACTCCACGCTGCTGTAATACCCGTTCTGTGCAAGTTGCAGCATAGCCTTTATTGTCACCGTCATGTGCACTCAAACGACTGCTTAAACAAGTCGCATGCACACCAAATAAAGAAAAGACTGCCTGTAACGCACCCTCTCTATAAAAGCCAAGCAATTGCATGTCACGATCGACCGCTAAATGACATTGCTCAGGATTTTTTCGGCTGATATCAGGGTTACGGTTGTAAGAGTCCAAAGCTCGATTCCATGCCACTGGAGTGCCTTCATCAAAGCAGCCCTTACTCATGTAAATATCGGTTTTTTTCTGTGTGGCTAAGGCTTTAATTACACTACTAACAATTGCATCGACCACTGCATTTAAATGTTCGGGTACAAAGCCTAGAGTTGGCATATTATAGAGAGCTTCATAACCGCAGCCGCCAGGAGCTGAATGGATATGTGTTGCCATTAAAATAAAACGCTGTGCCTGAAAACGCTCACCCAGTTTATGTTGCAAATGCTGCACAGCAAGACTACGCATGGCATAAGTCACACAGCCCATATCCAAACAGCAAAAAATCAACAAATCATTGTCTAAAGTTTGAATACAAATGCTACGGGCAAATAAAGCGGTTCTTTTATCATAAGCACGATGCTTCCAAGTGCCATAGCCAAACATTGCCAAACCTTTTGGCTGAATGTAAATTTCCTGTTTATCCCAACCCACCAAATACATTGCTATGCATTCCCTTTCATCGATACAATCAGCCACAACATAGTGCAATCGCATTGAAACAAAATTGGCTACATACCTATAAGGGTTAAATTAACAAGACCTAGGGGGGGGTAATCGGACTTATGTCACCCACATCAAACCATTTACTGCAACATGTACCCCCTGCTTTGCTTTCGGGTTTAATTCACTATGCTAAAGAGCAACAGCTTACATATCAGCATTGGTTTGAAGGCATAGCCTTAGATGTAACTCAAATTGATCAAGGTCATGGTTTTATTTCATTTCAAGACATTTGTAAGGTTGCAACACGTGCGCTACAAGACACCCAATGCGAGCATTTAGGCTTAGAAATTGGACGTGACAAAGGGCTGATTTCCATGGGCATGCTTGGTTTTGCCATGATCTCCAGTCAAAATATTGTGGAAGCGCTACAGACAGGACTGCAATACCATCCAATTTCAGGCAGCGTAATGGACTTGGATTATGATTTTTCCTCTAACCATCCCATGTTAGTCATCAAAGAGCGCTACCCTACAGGTCAGTTGTTGCGCTTTTTCTGCGATGAAGCCCTGTCCAGTATTATTAGCTGTTTAGATGTGATGTTGGGGGATCATCAAGATTTGCTCGAAGTACATTTTAGTTTTGCCAAACCTGCGCATTTAGATGCTTATCACGCACATTATCAATGTCCTTTGCATTTTTCATCACACATGAATGCACTGGTATTTCGTCCTGAAATTTTTACCCGTAACATTAAAACCGCAAGTGCTGCCAACTACAGCACCGCTATGCGTGTCTGCCAAATGGCATTGCAAGATATGCAGGCGATTAATCAGCAGCAATATGCACATGTACTAAGTTATCTGATTGAGCAGCATTTACCGCAGCATTTTGATATGACGCAAGCAGCGCAGCATTTTCAAATGAGTGAAAGACATTTGCGCAGACAGCTTTCAACTGAGGGCTGTAGTTTCCAAAATTTAAGACAACGTGTTTTAGAAAATAAAGCCAAACAACTGCTACAACAATCCCTTTCCATTAGTGAAGTCAGTCAGCAACTGGGCTTTAGTGAATTGCGTGAATTTAGACGTGCCTTTAAACGATGGACAGGACTCAGCCCTTCACTGTATAAAAATCAGATCACACCATAAACACTGATTATTCTTAAAGAAAAACAAAAAGTTAAATTTTACTTCACTCATTATTTAAACCGACTTACAAGCGAACAAAAATAAAAACAACAGGATTTCGACTAAAGCATAACTGCAAAGCTGCCATAAAATCCCTATCTTTTAGGGTCTGTTGCCAATTCATCCATGTTTGCGACAACGCATATTTTTTAGCTGATATAAGGCATGAGGCAGGAAATTTAATCATCTAAATAACTGACTCATAACGTAATAGCAGCAAAAAATATGCTTGTTCCAAAGGACTGTGGCTAAAACTTTCTCAGATTGCGTTATGAAACTTGGCAATAGTCTCGCTATTCCCTGCGTTTCATGCCTGATCTGCTCAGTTTTAGCCTACAGCGCAAGCCATTCATGAAATGTCAGCAGACCCTCTGCTGGATAAAATAACGACATATATGGAGAATAACAATGGTCAGCGCATACGATGAATTACCGCGTACACCCGCCAATTTTGTAGCCTTGTCCCCTTTACGTTACTTAGAACGGGCGGCTTATATTTACCCACATCAAAATGCGATTATTCATGGTTCTCGCCAAATCACATGGCGTGAAACCTATTTGCGCTGCTGCCAATTTGCCCATCAACTTCAACAATTAGGCATTAGCAAAAACGATACTGTTTCGGTGCTGCTCCCGAATGTTCCTGCTATGTTGGAAGCACATTTTGCCGTACCTATGGCGGGGGCAGTGTTAAATACTTTAAATACCCGCTTAGATGCCAAAACACTGGCATTTATGCTAGATCATGCTGAATCCAAAGTACTTTTGGTTGACCCTGAATTTGCAGCCTTGGCGCAGGAAGCCTTGGCAATGGTAACGCATGAAATTTATGTCATTGATGTCAGCGACGCAGAATACGAACATGCTACGAATGCCCTTAGCATCGGACAAATTGAATACGAAACATGGCTCGCAGCGGGTGATCCGAATTTTGAATGGCATTTACCGCAAGATGAATGGGATGCGATTAGTCTAAATTACACATCAGGCACCACAGGCAACCCGAAAGGCGTGGTTTACCATCATCGTGGTGCATATATTAATGCAGCAAGTAATATCATTGCCTGTGGTATGACACCGCGTGCCAAATACTTATGGACGCTACCTTTATTCCACTGTAACGGCTGGTGTTTTGCGTGGACCATGGCCGCCAATGGTGGTACCAATATCTGCTTGCGTAAAGTCGACCCTGAACTGATTTTCAAACTGATTGCAGAACACAAAGTCGATTATTTCTGCGGTGCACCAATTGTCTTATCGATGTTAATTAACACCCCAGATGAGAAAAAGACCCAGTTTGACCACCGTGTAGAAGTCATGGTAGCAGGTGCTGCACCACCAGCCGCAATTATTGAAGGTATGCGCAATATTGGCATTAATGTTACTCACGTTTATGGCCTGACTGAAACTTATGGCCCATCTGCACTCTGTGCTTCTCAAGCAGGTTGGAGCGACTTGTCTATTCAGGAACAAGCACAGTTACATTCTCGTCAGGGTGTGCCATATCCATTGCAGGATGGCATGAAAGTTCTTGACCCTGAAACAATGCAACCTGTACCCAAAGATGGTAAGACCATGGGCGAAATTATGTTCCGTGGCAATATCGTGATGAAAGGCTATTTGAAAAACCCAGAAGCTACCGCAGAAGCATTTGCAGGTGGTTGGTTCCATACGGGTGATTTAGCCGTATGCCAACCCGACGGCTATGCCAAAATTACTGACCGCTCTAAAGACGTGATCATTTCAGGGGGCGAAAATATTTCGTCACTGGAAGTTGAAGAAGTCCTGTATCAACACCCTGCTGTGCTAACTGCTGCAGTGGTAGCAAAACCTGACCCTCGTTGGCAGGAAGTACCATGTGCCTTTATCGAGCTCAAAGACGGTAAACAGGCCAGCCCTGAAGAAATCATTGCCTATTGCAGCCAGCACTTAGCACGCTTTAAAGTACCAAAAGATGTGGTGATTACTGAAATTCCAAAAACCTCTACAGGCAAATTACAAAAGTTTGTATTGCGTGAATGGGCCAAAGAGCGTTCAGTCGGAGAGTTTGGTTAAGGCTAAATTTAATCTAAAACTATGAAGATGTACCCACTACACATCCTCATAGCAAATCCAAATAAAAAAACGACTCATCTTGGAGTCGTTTTTTTATTTTCGAATGAGTTAATAATCTACAACCATCTTCAGATTTGCTCTAACTCAACTTAATTTGACTTAACTTTCAGACAAGAGCGCAACCTGTTGCACATAGTTGAATAACTTGAGTTTAGAGGCCTCTAATTCCTCTTCAGGCACTTCCTGTTTCATATCACGGTGAATACGTAACAGATGCTGACGCAACGTATGACGTTCTGCAGCTTTGTAGGTTTTACTAAAATCATTGATGACAGGGTCGCCATCTTTAATAATACGCTCCACCCAACGCTGTAACTGCGCGGTTTTCTTTGCGCCTTGTTGTGGTGTTAAATACGACAAAATTACCGTTTCATTTTCATTGCGCAGCAGTTTACCAATACGCTGACACTGACGACGGCGTGCTTCATGTGAAGTGATACTTTGCAATTCTAGCAAAGCATCGATTAAGCGCTCTTCTACAGGAAGTTTCTGAATTTGTTTGGTGCTTAACTGCGCCAATTGTTCGCCCAGAGCAGCCATACGCTGTACGGCTTTTTTCTGTTCGGTTTTACTTGCACGCCCTTCTAAAGATTCAAAGTCATCTTCAGTAAAACGTTGCGGTCGACGTGCCACGATTAATCTGCCTCGTAAAATTTTGCTGCAAATAGTGCTTGAATGTCAGATAAAGCTTTTTCTTCATCTGCCCCATCAATCACCAAGCGTAAAGTAGTTCCCTTGCCTGCACCCAGCATGAGCAAGGACATAATATTTTTGGCATCGACCAACTTGTCGCCTTTGCCAATTTGGATTGACGAACGGAATTTGGTGGTCACTTCTATCAGTTTCCCAGATGCCCGTGCATGTAAACCTAGTTTATTAATTACGTCAACAGTTGTGTCAATCATGACCAGTGCTTCATTTCTCGGTGTAAGACTTGTATAGACCATTTTGCCTCAAGTGCTTTTTTTAGTCTATCTACGATATAAACAGAACGATGTTGCCCACCAGTACAGCCAATAGAAATGGTGATGTAGTGACGATGCCCTTCGGCAAAAGCAGGCAACCATTTTTCTAAAAACTGATAAATGTCTTTAAACATTTCATGAGTTTGCGGGCTTTGTTGCAAAAACTCCTGCACGGGTGCATCTAAACCTGAATGTTTTCGCAGCTCTAAATCCCAATGCGGGTTGGGTAAATGCCGTACGTCAAAAACATAGTCGGCATCTAGCGGAATGCCGTGCTTATAACCAAAGGACTGTAAAATCACAATCAGATGATCGCTTTGCCCAAGCTTAGACAGTAATACATGCTTTAGGTCATGCACGCTTTTATCGGTAGTATCTATATGCACAGTCGAGCGAAATTGAATAGGCATCAACAAGTTTTTTTCTTCTTGGATACATTCATTTAAGCTTTTAAATCGACTCGACAAAGGATGCGGACGGCGTGATGCACTAAAACGGGCAATCAGTTCCTGATCTTGCGTGGTCAGGTAAATAATATCTACCGATCCATGCTTCTGCAGTTGCTCAAATACCAGATCAAACTCTTGCAAATCGGCACGGGTACTGCGTACATCCACCCCCAACGCCAACTGCTCTAAATTATTTTCCTGATCCAGTTTGTCTACAATTTCTGGGAGCAATGCCAAGGGTAAATTATCAATACAGTAATAACCTAAATCTTCCAACACCTGTAATGCCGAAGATTTTCCTGAACCCGATTGACCTGTAACGATCAAAATACGTTTCATGGCATGCAACCCTTATATTGCGAACTATGCAGAATGTTTGACCTGCAAATTGTCAATTAAACGTGTATTGCCCAGTTTGGCAGCAACGAATAGCACAACATCTTCACTAAATGCTTCAATTTTTTGCAATTCTGTTGTACGTGCTTCTACATAGTCCACAACAAAGCCCGCAGCTGTCAATGTGGTCTTAATATTCGCTAACACTTGTGACAAGCTTTCGCCTTGCTGTAACGCCTGTTCTGCTGCTTTTAGACTTTGATAAATCGTCGGTGCAATTTGACGCTGTTCTGCACTCAAATAGCCATTACGCGAACTGAGCGCCAAGCCATCTGCTGCACGTACAATTGGTACACCAATCACTTCAAGCGGAATGTTTAAGTCACGCACAAACTGACGAATCACTGCCAATTGTTGATAGTCTTTTTCACCAAAGAAAGCATAGTTTGGCTGCACCATATTAAACAATTTGGTCACTACGACTGCGACCCCATCAAAATGCCCCGGACGCTGTAAGCCACACAAATCTG
The DNA here is from genome assembly GCF_048537555.1 of Acinetobacter sp. A2. Classification (NCBI taxonomy): domain Bacteria; kingdom Pseudomonadati; phylum Pseudomonadota; class Gammaproteobacteria; order Moraxellales; family Moraxellaceae; genus Acinetobacter; species Acinetobacter sp. A2. Next base: position 594,364 of record NZ_CP183239.1, on the reverse strand, counting down.
CAGTAATATCGCTAACAGAAATATTGGTCAAACGCGGCTTATTGCCATACATTTGCTCAACCGAAGGCGCAAAAATAATGTCACAACCAACATCTGCCAACAGTTGACTATCCTGATCCAAAGTCCGTGGATAACTGTCAAAGTCTTCATTTGGACCAAATTGAATTGGATTGACAAAAATACTGACCACCACCACATCACATATTTTTTTCGCTTCACGCACCAAAGTTAAGTGCCCTTCGTGCAAATTCCCCATGGTCGGCACAAAACCAATGGTTTTACGCGCAGCACGTGCAGGCTGTAAAGATGCTGCTAAGCCTTGAATTGTGGTTTCAGTTTTCATATTACAACTCAACTTGGAAAGTGTGTTCACGTGCAGGGAAAGAGCCATCTTGTACTGCGACATGATAGGCTTTAAATGCATCTAAAATAGCAGTTTCACCTGCTTGTTCTTTCATAAAGTTACGTACAAATTTTGCCACCCGGCCAAAGGTGAGCCCTAGCATGTCTTGTACCACCAAGACCTGACCATCGGTCGCTGCACCAGCGCCAATACCAATCACAGGAATTTCAGGGAATAGCTCTGAAATTTCCTGACCTAGCTGTGCAGGTACACATTCCAGCAATAAAATTGCCGCACCTGCATCCACCACAGCTTTACAGTCTGCAATCAGCTTGTCTGCCGCTTCACGTGTACGCGCTTGCAACTTGTAGCCACCAAATACATGCACCGATTGCGGTGTCAAACCCAAATGCACACACACTGGAATACCGTTACGGGTTAATGTTGCAACGGTTTCACTGAGCCATGCACCACCTTCCATTTTGACCATTTGCGCACCTGCCTGCATGACTTCTTTCGAGCTTTGCAGTGCATCATTTAGAGTGGCATAACTCATAAATGGCAGGTCTGTCAGAATAAAAGCATGCTGATTGCCACGGCGTACCGCAGCGGTGTGATAAGCCATATCGGCCACAGTCACAGGCAAAGTCGAGTCACGTCCCTGAATTGACATGCCCAAAGAATCACCAATTAAAATTGTGTCAATTTCGGCAACTTCCATTGCCTTTGCCATGCTTGCGTCATAGCAAGTCAGGCAGGAGAATTTGCGACCTTCCGCTTTAAATTTTCTTAGGTCACTTAGACTAATCATGAAAATATTCCTCTATGGAAAAGCATTACTCATGCTTAATTTAAAACTTTACAGCCCTGCCCAATCCCCTGCATCCGCAACTGTTAAGTTCGGATGTTCAAGCAATGCCAAATGTTTTAAAGCTTGTCCTTTGACGCTTAAATTAGCATCTAAATCTAACAATGGGATGACGACAAAATCACGCTCTAACACACCCACATGCGGTACAGTCAAACGTTCATTTTCAATCGTGGCATCGCCATAAATCAATAAATCTAAATCTAGCGTGCGCTCACCCCAATGACGTAACCGCACCCGACCCGACTCCTGTTCAAAACGCTGTAACTCATCCAACAACGCTAGAGGTTCAAGTTCTGTTTCCAAACGCACTACGGCATTTAAATAGTTTGGCTGATCTTGTGGCCCCATGGGTGGACTTTGGTACAGCTTTGAGGTCTGCACAGCACCCAAAGTTGCCAGTTTTTGTACAGCATCGGCTAAAATTTGACGAGAGTCGCCCAAATTACTGCCTAAACCAATATAGGTGATGTTGCTCATTGTGTAGGCCCAAAAATCACTTGGCTTAAATCACGTTGTACACGTTTACGTTTTAAAATTGGATGATCTGCAGCAATACCAGACTCATGAGTGCTTGCAGAACGTTGAGCACGATTTTCTTCATATTGCTTGGCTTTACGCGCACGACGGCTGCGTGGCTCAGGCTCATTCACCAAAGGCTCAATTTGATGATCAATCTGCTGAGCTAACACCTCAACAGGCTCAGGCGCTGCTTTACGGCGGCTCTTAGCACGTGACCGGTTGTATTGAGCAATCGCACGTTCTTTTTCATCGGTGCTCATGAGCTGATAGGCATCCCACCATTGGCCCATGCCTAGGGTTGAGCTATCGCCTGATTTTTCTCGCAATAACAAGAAGTCAAAACCTGCTCGGAAACGCGCATGTCCCGATAAGGCTTCGATCTGCTGTGGCTTAGGTTGCAACAAGCGGGTTTGCATTTCCCATACTTCACGAATAAAAGTTTCAGCAAAACGTGGAATGATGGTACGTGTTGCTTGACGTTTCAGCACATCTAAACCTGCCTGTGCACGTGCTTCGGCTGCAACTACACCTTTAGATAAATAAAAGTCACAACGCTCTAAAAATGGTTGCCACAACAGCACTGCATAGAAAAATGCAGGATTAATCGTTTTGCCAATGGCAATACGTTGATCTGTATTTTTTGCAGCACGTTCAATAAACGGATTAATGTCAGGTTTAATATCGGCAAATAACTGACGCCAAATTCCGAAATCAATCAACATTGGTAAAACTTTGTTTAGATGCCCCATCGTAAAGAGCTTTTGCGACTCATCATACAAACGGTGGGGTGAAACATCACGCAATAATTGCGTCATTTCAGGCGTAAAAATTTTTAGAATTTTTGGATCAATATTGAAGTTCAATTTAGCAGCGAAGCGCAAAGTCCGCAGCATACGCACAGGGTCTTCTTCAAAACGTAGGGTTGGATCACCCAATAAACGTAAGTTTTTATGCTTAATATCATCTACGGCATTGCAAAAATCCAGCACTATGCCTTTGCGGGGCTGGTAATACAATGCGTTGATTGAAAAATCACGACGGGCAAAATCTTGCTCGATTGTACCCCAGTTATTGTCGCGAAGAATCATGCCTGCGGCAGAAGTCACAGCTTTTTTGGGTGGCGCACGGAAAGTCGCTACTTCAATCAGTTCACGTCCTGCGTAGACATGCGCCAGCTCAAAACGTCGTCCAATAATTCGGCAACGTCGTCCGAAAACCTCTTTCACTTGTGATGGTGTGGCATTGGTCACGGCATCAAAATCCTTAGGATTCAGCCCCAACATTAAGTCACGAACTCCACCGCCTACAATATAGGCTTCATAGCCTGCTTTAGTTAAAGCATCTAAAACATCTAAAATGGAAGAAGGTAATTGAGCGGTAGATAAACCACATTTTGACGCGCGCAAAGTTTGCAAAAGACGCTGTCTCCTACGTCTGAACGTAAAATATATAAGATGTCGCTAATCATATCTCTATCACAATCAAAGGGCAATTTGATTCACACGCTAATTTTGCAATGTGTAGTGCTAAAATTCTGCTTGCAGCTACAATGCCAGCTTGTGTTTATTCTTGGCAAATAAAGCTGGGCCAATGCCTTTGACTTGCTGTAACTCTTCGATACTTTGAAACTGTCCCTTTTGTTTACGATATTCCACAATCGCTTCAGCCTTTTTCAAGCCAATCCCCGATAATTGTTGCAGTTGCTCTAGCGATGCACTGTTCAAACGGACTTGCTGCACACTAGAACTTACTTTTTGCTTCGGACGTGCTAAATAATATTGTGATGTGGCAGCAGTCGTTTGCTTTGCAGTCAAACGCTGATCTTGTGCTTCTTGCTGCGCTTTCCATTTTAAATAATTTTGGTCGAACTGCTGTGCCGTTGTGGGAAGACTGATTCCACACAGCAACACTGCCCATAATCCAAGTACTGTAAATTTGAAATCAGCCCAACTCAAACCCAATATGCGTGGTATATACATACAATGATTAACCTATTTTTTTAATTGTTGTTTTGCTTGCTCCCAAAGTTGATCCATTTCTTCTAAACTCATTTCTTCAATCTGTTTTTGTTGTAATTCGGCTTGATCTTCTATGTAAGCAAAGCGTGTTCTAAATTTATGAATTGTGCTCAATAATGCCATTTCACTGGACAGGCCTAGTTTACGACCTACATTGATCAAAGAAAATAAACAGTCACCAAACTCATCCAGTATTTCGTCGGATTGTTGCTGCTGAATCGCCTGCTGTAATTCCTGCAACTCTTCTTCAAGTTTTACATAAGCCTCTTCTACAGTTGGAAAATCAAAGCTTAACTGGGCTGCATGCTGCTGAATTTGCTGTGCCTGCTGTAATGCAGGGGCATGTTTAATTTCGTCTAAACGTGATTTTGCCTTGCCCTGTTTTTCTTGTTGTTTGATGGTTTTCCATAAGGCAGCAACATCTTCTGCGCTGAGCTGCGCAAACTGTTCGGCCTGAAACACATGTGGATGACGACGAATCAGTTTTTCAGTAATAGCTTGCACCACATCCTGAAAGTTAAACGCACCTTGCTCACTATACATTTGTGCCTGAAACACCACTTGCAGCAAAAGGTCTCCTAGTTCATCTCGAATTTCATCCACATTACCTGAACGTACTGCGGCTTCGACTTCATAGGCCTCTTCAATTGCATATTTGGTCAAACTTTCAGGGGTCTGCTTTTGATCCCACGGACATTGTTGACGAAGTTGTTGCATGACTGAAAGCAATTGCTGCATGAGATATTCCTTATTTCATTTTTTTGCACAAACCTGAATATTTTTTGCTATGCTCAAAACCGCAAGGACGATATGTACAACAAAAATAACATCAGGGAGCAAGTTCAAATGCACAGTATCTTGATTAGTGGTGCTGCACAAGGCATCGGTGCGGCAATTGCCCGTTTGTTTTACCAGCAAGGTTACCGTGTTGGTATTTATGACATTCATCTCACCCAAGCCCAACAACTGGCCAATCAACTGGGTGAACGTGCGCATGCAGGCTTATTGGATGTAGCGGACTATACCAGCTGGCAAGCTGCTTTGTCAGATTTTTGCCAATGGGCGGGTGAACTCAATATTTTAGTCAACAATGCTGGAATTTTATATTCAGGTGCTTTTGAAGATACACCTATAGAAGCTCATCACCGTACCATGGCAGTCAATGTCAATGGCGTGTTGAATGGCTGTCACGCCGCTTTGCCTTATTTGAAACAGGCTAGTTTTGCTCGGGTGATTAATCTGTCTTCCGCCTCTGCAATTTATGGACAAGCTGATTTAATCTCTTACTCTGCTTCTAAATTTGCTGTGCGTGGCATCACTGAAGGACTAGATATAGAATGGGATAAATTTGGTATTCGTGTGTTAGATGTAATGCCACTTTTTGTGCAAACAGCCATGGTTAAAGATATGAATGCTGGCACCATTCAAAATATGGGGGTACATCTCTCAGCAGAAGATGTAGCGCAAGTGGTTTATCAGCAAGCAACGGCCAAAGACTCTATTCTGACCAACACCCACCGTGCGGTAGGTTTAAAAGCCAAAACCTTAATGCAATTGTCTGGCATCAGCCCGCAATGGTTAAATCGTTGGTCGAATCGATTATTGGCAAAGCGCGCATAAGGTAATGCTACCCCAATATGCCGCACACAATAAAAAGCCCGAATTTAAAATTCGGGCTTTTTTTGCATCTTGAAAAATGACAGCTTAACCACGCTTAAACTTTTTCTCAGCTTTCTTGAACTTCTGTACATAGCGGCGGCGACGTGCTGCAGTACGTTCATCCACCTGTGACTTACGTCCTTCAAATGGGTTTTCAGAAGTTTTAAATTCAATTTTTACCGGTGTACCTTCAAGTTTATACACTTTACGGAACACATTTTCTAAATAGCGACGGTAATCCGCAGGGGTTTTATCTACCTTGTTGCCGTGAATGACAATTGTAGGTGGGTTTTGTCCGCCCATATGCGCATAGCGCATTTTGATGGCACGCCCCTGTACTTTTGGTGGATGGTGCGCATCAGTCGCATCATTCAAAATTTGTGTCAGTTTAGCAGGTGAAACTTTCAAATGTGATGATTCATAAGCACGGTGTATAGATGGGTATAGATCGCCCACACCTGTACCATGTAATGCAGAAATCAGGTGAATTTTTGCCCATGGAATAAAGTCAAAACGACGTTCTACATCTAGCTTACATTGCTTGCGATCATACTCAGACATATTGTCCCATTTGTTAATCGCAACCACCATGGCACGCCCTGCTTCGAGTGCATAACCAATCAAGTGTAAGTCTTGCTCTACAATACCATCACGTGCATCAACCACCACTACCACAACGTGAGCATCTTTCATGGCTTGTAAGGTTTTCACAATTGAGAATTTCTCAATCATTTCATCCACCTTACCTTTACGACGCACACCTGCAGTATCAATTAAGGTGTATTTACGCCCATTACGCTCAAATGGAATATAAACCGAGTCACGTGTTGTTCCAGGTTGGTCAAATGCAACTACGCGCTCTTCACCCAATAAACGGTTGACCAACGTAGATTTCCCCACGTTTGGACGTCCAATAATGGCTAAACGCAAACCTGTGTCTTGGTCATGTGCATCTGGGTTTTCGTCTTCAGGAATATCAGCCAGAACATCTTCCAGCATTTGCTGTACGCCACGTCCGTGACTAGCAGCCACTTGTAATGGTTCGCCCATACCTAGCTTGAAGAATTCCACCAAGGCTGCTTCGGCATGTACGCCATCGACCTTGTTGGCCACTAAGAATACTTTTTTGCCTAAAGTACGCAATTCACGTGCAATTTGCTCATCCGATGCGAGTAAACCTGCGCGTGCATCCACCACAAAAATAATGATGTCCGCTTCGTGGATTGCAGTTTTTGACTGCTCTGCCATATAAGAGTCAATACCGCCTTCGGTTTCGCCAATACCACCTGTGTCCACAACAATAAAGGACTTGTTTTGGTAAGTAGCATCACCATATTTTCGGTCACGTGTCAGACCAGCAAAGTCGGCAACAAGCGCATCACGGCTCTTGGTAATCTGGTTAAACAGCGTTGATTTTCCGACGTTCGGACGACCAATGAGCGCAATTACGGGTTTCATAGATTAACCTTTATACAAGATCAGCCAACTTAAATGGCCTGAACATCAGAAACTGTGGAGAAAGTAGATCAAATATCTAAATAAAAACACGGGGTATTGAACATTCAATTACCCCGCGTAAAAATACGGACGACTATTTTAGCATAAAAGTCAGAATAAAATTAACGGTTCTGCCAAACGCTGAAAGCACCCTTTTGCGTTGCTACATAGAGCTGATTGTCAATGACACGCAATGTGCGTACTTCACCGCTGGTTTTTGAGCGTCCAACCAACTGACCTGAACTTGGGTCAAGCAAATGCAATACACCGTCTAAGTCGCCTACCACCAAATACTGACCTAACAACACAGGATTAGACAAACGACGATTCAGTAAACTGTCATTTTCCCAAAGTTGTTGCCCAGACGTAATTTCATAGGCAGCAATTTTACCGTCATCACTACTGACAAACACACCATTACCCGCTACTTCTGGGCGTTTGGTGCTGCTCATGTCTTCGCTCCAGATCACCTGTTGCGATGCCAAGTCCAATACAGTGACCTGACCTTGATAGCTTGTGGTCACCAAGAATTGGCCGGCAACTACAGGGTCACCATCAATATCATTTAAGCGTTGAATGTCTGAACGACCTTCACTGATTGCGACACGACGTTGCATGCGTGGTACGCCTGTCACAATATCTAAGGCATAAACATAGGCATTTGCCGAAGCAATTAAGACTGTACGCGGGTCTAAAGCAACAGGTGCAGCCATACCACGTAAGCTAAACTGTACGTTTGGCAAGTTATAGGTCCATACCAATTGACCCGTTTCTACGTTGTGCGCATACACCGTGCCATCATTGCTGACAGTGACCACACGACCAGACTGAATCAATGAAGGTGCAAGAATTGCACCTGTTAATTGTGCCACCCACTTTTGTTCGCCTGTTTGCTGATCTAGGGCGAACAATTGTCCTTTGCTGTTGCCTGCAACCACTATTCCTTCTGCAGCTTTTACGCCAGCACTAAGACCTTGCTTAGAAACTTGCTTTTGCCAAAGGCGCTGTTTGCCTTGATAGGCGGCCATTTCACCTTTAGGATCAACCGTAAAAATTACACCATTTGCAGCATCGAGCTGTAAACGCAGTGGATCTGCTGCCGTTGTAGAAGATACATTTTGCGAAAATACAGGCACTAAACTCTGTGCTTGTTCAAGTTTTGGGAGTGGATTTGGCTTAACTTCTGCAACTTTAATTTTATTTGTAGAACATCCCACCAAAGCGAGGGTTAAAACTGTCAGTGCAAACGGTATTTTATACTTTCTATTCATTGGCTCTCATCCACTTGTGTTTCTAATACTGGGCGTTCAATTTCAGGATCATCCACCAAAACGCCTACACTTTCGAGTTTTATTTGTAAAATTTGACGCTCTTGTTTACGTTCTACCAAAGTATCCCATGCACTTTGATACGCTTTTTTAGCATTTTCACGGTCATTTTTGGCAACATAGACATCACCACGTGCTTCGTCTGCTGTAGCTTTAAATGCAGGATCGGTCACGCCTGCCAAACTTTGAATGGCTTCGTCATATTTCTTTTGAGCCAGCTGTGCATACGCCAAACGTAACTTGACCAGTTGCACCAAGCCCTGATCTTTCACTTTTGAGTTTTCAACTTTCTTTAAAGCTTTTTCCGCCGCAGCAAAGTCTTGCTGATCATAAGCCAATTTTGCCATTAAAAACTGAGTTTGAATGGCCTGCGCAGAGTCTGGCGCTTCTTTCACAATTTTATCGGCAGTTGCAGACAATTGACTAAAAGCATCAGGATTCGCTTCTGTGTTACGTGCATCATCCATCAGTTGCTGCACTTTGGCAGTATTCATTTGATGCTCAGCCAAGTTTTTTTTCTGCCAATATTGCCATCCGAAAAAGGCAATCAACGCAATTAAAATCCCGCTAATAATGGCCGAGCCATATTTTTTCGCAAACGATTTTAAACTATCAAGTTGTTCGTCATCACTCAATGCGCTCATTGGATTACCCTTTTCCTTATGTTATTTGGCTTATTGTGAAGAAAATTTTTCAATGATGAAAGGCACAATTTCAGCAACAGCGACTGCAGTTTGCTCGGCAGTTGCCAAAGTTTTGACTGCCAATTGCTGTGCTTCCGCTTCGCGCTCACCATAAATCAATGCGTAGATTGCACCTGATTGATCGGCTTTTTTCATTTGGCTTTTCATTGAACCTTGTGAACCGACTTTCAGGCGAATTTGGCTGCCTGCCTGTTCCAACTGGTCACGAATTTGCTCAGCCAAAACCAAAGCCTTGCCTTGCGTATTTGGGTCTGCCAACAAGAACACTTCACAATCACGTACTGGTGTATTGTCTTCGACTTGCTCAAGTAGCAACAACAAACGCTCAATACCCATGGCAAATCCCACGGCAGGTACAGACTGATCTGCTTTGCCTTTCAATTGCCCAACCAGACCATCATAACGTCCACCTGCACAGACTGTGCCTTGTGAACCTAAATGCGTAGTTGTCCATTCAAATACTGTTTTGTTGTAATAATCTAGACCACGTACCAATTTTTGATTAATTACAAAATCAATGCCTGCATCTGTTAAATATTGCTGTAACTGGGCAAAGTGATTTAGGGTGTCTTCACCCATAAAATCATGTAATTTCGGTGCATTTTCTAAGATGCTTTGTGTTTTAGCATCTTTAGAGTCCAAAATACGCAGTGGATTGGTACTTAAACGACGCTGAGAATCTTCATCTAAATCGGCCTTGTGAGCTTCTAAAAACTCAACCAAAGCAGCACGATACGCAGCACGCTCATCCGACTCACCCAAAGTATTCAACTCTAAGCGAACTTTATCGGCAACGCCCATGCGTTTCCATAAACGCGCAGTCATTAAAATAAGTTCGGCATCCATGTCTGGCGTTGCAACACCAAAAGTTTCGACACCAAATTGATGGAATTGGCGGTAACGGCCTTTTTGCGGCTTTTCATAGCGGAACATCGGGCCGATATACCACACACGCGGGGTCGCGCCACGCAGTAAATTGTGCTCTAACATGGCACGTACACAGCCCGCAGTACCTTCAGGGCGTAAAGTCAAAGACTCTGGCGGATTGCCTTTGTCCAAGAAAGTGTACATTTCTTTTTCAACGATATCGGTCGCATCACCAATTGAACGCTTAAACAAATTGGTTTGCTCGACCATTGGCAAACGAATTTGTTGATAACCATAAGCATCCATTAGTGATGCTAAATGTTGCTCTAGACGTCTCCACGCAGGAGTTTGCGTAGGCAGAATGTCATTAAAACCTTTGATTGCAACAATTGAACTCATGTCTTACTCAGAAAAATTTGTACGAATAATCTCTTTAGATTTAGCTTCTTCAAGCTCTGTCACACGTTGACGAACCATGCTTTCGATTTCATCAACAAGTTGGTTGGTATCAATTAAATGGCTTTTTTCACCATTTCGATATACCAACGAACGTGGACTTGCACCCACGACACCAATATCCGCCTCTTTGGCTTCACCTGGGCCATTCACTTTACATCCAATAACCGATACATCCATAGGCGTGCGGATATCTTCCAAACGCTCTTCCAAAGCCTGCATCACAGAAATCACATTAAATTCCTGACGTGAACAGCTTGGGCAAGCAATGAAGTTAATGCCGTTTGAGCGTAAGCTTAAAGATTTAAGAATATCAAAACCAATTTTGACTTCATCTTCAGGTTCTGCCGCAAGCGAAATACGCATGGTATCGCCAATGCCTTCCATGAGCAGACCACCCAAAGCAATTGCTGACTTAACCGTACCTGTACGGTAAATGCCTGCTTCAGTTACGCCTAAATGTAATGGATTATCAATTTGTTGTGACAACAGGCGGTAAGCATCCATGGTTAAAAACACATTAGAGGCTTTGACTGAAACTTTAAATTCATGAAAGTCTAAGCGATCTAAAATATCAATATGACGCATGGCAGATTCTAGCAATGCAGCCCCTGTTGGCTCACCATATTTTTTCTGAATGTCTTTTTCTAGCGATCCTGCATTTACACCAATACGCATGGAAATATCGTGATGTTTTGCAGCAGCCACCACTTCACGAATTTTAGCTTCTGAGCCAATATTCCCTGGGTTAATACGCAAGCAATCTGCGCCAGCATCGGCAACGGCCAAAGCAATTTTATAGTCAAAGTGAATGTCTGCAACTAAGGGTACAGACACTTGCTTACGAATTTCACCAAATGCAGCTGCGGCTTCCATTGTTGGCACAGAAACACGCATGATGTCTACACCCGCATCCACACAACGCTGGATTTGTGCCACAGTCGCAGCTACATCACAGGTTTCTGTATTGGTCATACTCTGAATACTAATGGGTGCATCACCACCGACATAAACAGAACCCACACGAATTTTACGGGTCGGACGGCGTTGAATTGGATTCACAATCATGATATCGCTCTACCTTGCTGCATTATCGAGACAAACGGAATTCGGCTTTTCCGTTTACAGTATATGGCGATAATGAAATCGACTCATTGTTCAAACTTAATGACACAGCAGTGGCATCATCTAAACGAATTTGGAATGGGGCTTCACCTTGTAAATTTAAAGTTGATGCCTGACGTCCTGTTGCCAATACATTGCCTGCAGAGTCGACAATATGCACTGAAGTTGGACGTGCGAATTGCAAATTCAATTGATCACCTGAAGCAAGTGAGGTTGTGCCAACCGTTGCATTGTCTGAAATGATTTGCACATCAGATTGCAGCACTGCAATTTCAGGTTCAGCAGTGTCTTGACTAGAAGACATCCAGTTCTGAATCAATGCCACCAAAGCCCACAGTAGCAACAAGACAGCAATCGCAATGGCGATACGGGTCAGCCACTTCTTATTACGATCACGGTTGGAACCAGGCAACTTCCCCATAATTTTGATGGGTGAATTATTCAAAGCATGGTTGGGCAACAGACCTGTATCGTTGGCATAAATTTCATCAAAACGCTGAATAATCGCAGAAGCATCGACCTGCAAATATTTGGCATAGGTACGATAATAACCTTTAATAAAGGTCGCTTCTGGCAAGGCGGTATATTCATCCTGCTCAAGTGCAGTCAGTGTTTTCAATGGAATTTTCAAATCTTTTGAAACATCAGCCAGATCGCGTTTTTGATTCACACGAATTTGACGAAGGTACTCACCTGGACGTTGAACATTTCCTAATGCATGGGGTACCTGATTGCTCCCCTGTGATGGTTGCGGTGAATTAGGATTTACTTCCATACGGCCTCAGTACTGTACTGTAATTGCAAATAACGTTGGTATTCTTGGCTATTGGGAAATAATGCACGCAGCTGGTTCACTAAAACCTGAGTTCCCAATTGATCGCCATTGGCACGTGCTAAACGAATCCCAATCCATAAGGCACGCGCACCCTGATTTTTTTGCCCGACCGCACGTACAAACTGTTCATACAATTGTCGAGCGGGTGCAAATTGTTGTCTTAAATATAAAATTTCAGACAACTCTAACATTGAAACATAAGAATCGCGGTTGGCTTGCAAGGCTTGTTTGAATGATTTTTCGGCATTCGCGACATCACCCAACTTTAAATAAATACGCCCTACGTTTTCTAATGCTCTAAAACGCTGATCATAACCCAGTGTTGCACCAGCAATACTGAGCTGTTCAATCGCCTCATTATAACGTTCTACTTGATATAAATACGTACCATAGTTGTTACGCGCTTGTGCATTTTGAGGGTCAGCAGCAATGGCACGCTTGAAATAGGCATCGGCTTTTTCTAGATTCAGCTTGCTACCTTCTTGCTGCAACAACACTCCCATCATCATATTGGCAGATGAATCGCGTGAATCGCTTTCCAAAGCTTGATCCAACGCACGCTTAGCAGAATCTAAGTCGCCATTTTTTAAATATTCTGCGGCAAGTTGAGTGCGTACTTGTACTGCTTTTTCTGGGTCTTTTTGTCCGAGCGTTGGCGCTGTGGTTTGACAAGCTGCAGCAAAAATTGCCGAAATACAAACGGTTGTAATTTGTGCGAATTTAAATACAGGCTTATTCAATGGACATCCCCTTTGCGTCTTAATTCGATGCAAGTCGCTTATCTATACAAGTCATTATCCTTGCGAGCGTATAATTTCATTTTGCGCTGCAACTTTCTTTTTCCACTGCTCTGCACGACGGGTACGATCGGCGACTTGTCCGACCAATTGCCCACAGGCAGCATCAATATCATCACCACGTGTCTGACGAATCGTACACACAAAACCTGCATCAGACAAAGTTTTTTGGAAAGAAATAATTCGATTTCGGCTAGAACGCCCATACGGTGCGTGCGGAAAAGGATTAAATGGGATCAAATTAATTTTGCTTGGCAGGTTCTTGAGTAACTGAATCATTTGCTGTGCATGTTCAGGATGGTCATTCACACCATCTAACATGACATATTCAATGGTCACGTGTTTACGGGCACTTTCATTGCCATCTTTGCCAATATAACGCTGACAAGCCGCAATCAATTGTTCCAACGGATATTTTTTGTTGATTGGAACCAGCTCATCACGTAATTGGTTATTGGTGGCATGTAAAGAAATTGCTAGGGCAACATCAATGTCTTGTGCCAATTGATCAATTTTAGGCACTACGCCCGAGGTAGATAAGGTCACACGGCGCTTAGACATACCATAGGCAAAGTCATCTAACATGATGCGCATAGAATTCAAAACAGCATCGTAATTCAGCAATGGTTCACCCATGCCCATCATCACCACGTTGGTCACAGAACGCTCACGCTCTACCACTGGCACATCTTCCATGTAGGAATAGTTTGCCATCCACAACTGACCAATAATTTCGGCTTGAGTCAAGTCACGCTGGAAGCCTTGTTTACCTGTAGAGCAAAATGAACAGTCTAGCGCACAACCCACTTGCGATGAAATACACAAGGTTTTGCGTGAGCCAGTTTTATCTTCTGCAGGAATCAAGACAGTTTCGACGAGTGAGCCTTCACCTTCGCCCACACGGAACACCCACTTACGCGTACCGTCTTTAGAATAGTTTTTATGCACCACTTCTGGCGCTTTAATTTCACAAATCTTTTCCAGTTTTTCACGTAACTTGCCCGAAATATTGGTCATTTCGGCAAAGTCTGTAACAAAAAACTGGTGAATCCATTTCATCACCTGCCCTGCACGGAATTTCTTTTCGCCTAACTCTTCAAAGAATTTTTCCATTTGTGGACGTGACATGCCAAGGAGATTCACTTTCTCTGCAGTATTGGACTGTGCAGGAGCGGATGCAGATGCTTGCTGAACATCTGTCGCAGATGCAGCGAGGACTTCTGTACTCATGTGTGTATTACCTAAACCATGTCTAAAGATGAAAGGAGATGCTCAAGAGGTGAGCAAGGGTTTATTCAGAAAATAAAAATTCGGAGAATAAAAAACCAGATAAGCATAATAACACTTATCTGGTTTGAATACTGCGTATTAACGAGTACGTGGGCAAACTTCAGTTTGAGCAAAGAAGTAGTTTACTTCACGCTCTGCAGATGCAACTGAGTCTGAACCGTGAGCAGCGTTTTCGTCGATGCTTACAGCGAAATCTGCACGGATTGTACCAGGAGCAGCTTCTTTAGGGTTTGTCGCACCTAAAATTTCACGGTGAGCAAGAACTGCGTTTTCACCTTCAAGAACTGAAACAACAACTGGACCAGAAGTCATGAACGCAACTAGGTCACCAAAGAAACCACGTTCTTTGTGCTCAGCGTAGAAGCCTTCAGCTTCAGCTTGAGAAAGGTGTTTCATTTTAGTCGCAACGATTTTAAGACCAGCTTTTTCGAAACGAGCAAAGATGTCACCGATGTGGTTTTTAGCAACTGCATCTGGTTTTACGATAGATAAAGTACGTTCAATAGCCATGATTGGCTCCTTAAGTCAATGTTGACGCGAAAATTTTGCCGCATTATACCGAATAATGGGCTGTTTTCTGCTTTTGATGTGTAAAAAAATTGCTTTTTTCGATATGAAGCAAATTATGCAGATCGACATCGGATAAATCCGTCTGGCTTCACAGCACTATTTTTAACGTGCTTCGTCAATCCACGCCATTTGAATGGCTTCTAACAAACCTTCTGTCGATTTTTCTGGGTTATCTTCAAACTCAGGTAAAGCGCAGACCCACGCGTGTAAATCGGTAAAACGAATCCATTGTGGATCCACATCGGGATGTGCTTCATATAATTCAATCGCAATGTCGATGCTATCTGTCCAACGTAAACCCATGTGTATTCCCTATTCTATTTAAGACAGCGACTACTTTAACAAATTTCACCAAAGCTGCCTGCCTTTCTGTATCTGATCTATAACTTTTCAAATATGATTTACATACATAAAACCATACTTAATGGTACTCAATCACATACATCTGATACTCGGAAACGTCATCCACAACCTGAGCAAAAACAAGCACTGCTTTGTTTGCAGCGCAAGTCAACAATGGAGCAGTAATCCAAATATGGAAAATCGCTTTTATGATGAGTAGCGTTACTCCGCAAGATGATGTTCTCGCGAAACACTCAGCTTCTCATTTTGCTGAATGAAAATATGTGTAGTAAAGTAGGTCGAACCGAAGGTTTATCCAACTGTTTGACCGTAATTAATAGGACTCCGTTATAACTCTTTAGCCCTCTAATCAATAAATTCATACTCAAGTTCTTAATATAAACTTGAGATACAAACCACTTATAAAACAATATTTACATAAGGTGCAGCCAAAATAATCGCACTCGCTACAGCCCCTCCAATCATCGCCCCGACGGCCACATCACTTGGATAGTGCAAACCTAAAATCATACGGGAAATAGCTACCAAAATCGTAAAAGGCAACATCAACATCAACAATACTGGCTGGATATAACCCAACACTGTGGTGGTCATTACTGCATGTAATGTGTGACCCGATGGAAAGCTAAAATGATCTAGCGGGCGCTCACCTAAACGAATGACTTGGTGAACCTGATAGGGACGTGGACGCACTGTTTTTTGTTTGAGGTATTTATAAATACCTGTACCAACCGAGCCGCCCAATAAAAGATAAATAATTTGTAAGCTGTAGCCAATGCCTTGCATGATCCATGCACTTGCTAGCATGACATACCAGAACACACCATCGCCCAAACGGCTAATAATTTTAAAAAATTGTGCCACCCTCTGCGAGTGGGAAAAATGGTTAAGATACAAACAGCCTTTTAAGTCGAGATCCAGCATTCTTATTTTTGCATTTTTAAACTTCATCAGTTCTCTCCTTTTGGCGCATAACTAAGATGGCATGTATCGCTCCTCTGCCACTTGATATAACGCCTGCTCAAATTGTTGGACTGGGTGTTGCCAGCCAATATTTAAAGTCGCTTTGCGGGCCTTTTCGCCCATTTGTCTAAGGGTTGTAATATCGGGAAGTCGGTAAATATGACCGACTAAATGTGTATGCTGTCCCAAAGGGCTGAGCCAGCCTGTTTCAGTTGGACGAACGTGTAAATTGGCACAAGCATAGTCATAAGCAACCACAGGTAAACCACTGGCCATGGCTTCCAATACCACATTGCCAAAGGTTTCGACCTGACTGGCAAAGGTAAATACATCAGCACTGGCATAGGCTTGTGCAAGTGCTGTGCCACTTAAACTACCTGTAAAAATGATATCTCCCTGAGCGTTCATGGCTTCTAAACGTTCACGGTCTGGCCCATCTCCAACAATCACCAATTTCACAGGCTGTTCGGTATTTTTTGGCATACGCTGATAGGCATTAATAATAAGATTGACTTCTTTTTCAGGTGATAAACGCCCGACATACAACATCACCCGCGTGTTTTCACTGGCACCCCAACTTGCTCGCAGTTGGGTCGAACGAAAATACGGGGAAAAATATTCAACATCGACACCACGCCCAACCACCACTAAAGGCCCTTGCACGCCAAACTGACGCAATGATTTTTCGGTGTGGCTACTTGGCACACAAGTCAGCGATGTATTGTTATGAAACCATTTTAGATAGTGCTGAATGGGTTTGAGTAAAAATGCCAAATCGAAAAAACGGCTAAAATCCTGAAAAGCAGAGTGAAAACCACTCGATATTGGAATATTTTTGGACTTTGCAATTTGTAAACTAGCTAGACCCAAAGGACCTTCAGTCACGATATGCACCACATCAGGTTGAAACTCATCTAAAGCCTGCGAAAGTTTAGACCACTGCGGCCAGCCAAATTGTAAATTATGATATTTAGGAATGGCTTGTGCTTTTACCAGACATTCTTGATACGGTTGGAATTGAGTGCAGGCTTGTTTTTGTTCAGGGCGAATCAATAAAATTTTGTGTCCAAGTTCCTGCAATCCTTTGCAAAGCTGCAACAGTGAACGTGCCACACCATTAATTTCAGGTGGCCAAGTTTCTGTTACAAGGGCAATTTTTAAACGTGGACGGACAAGGTCTGAGAGTTCAGAGGTAGGCTGGCTGCTTTTTTGTTTTTGATCTTGTTTGAAATGAAATTTAAATGCATCGCTGTAACGCTCTAATTTACTGCTCTGCTTTGCCAATACATTGCTCATCGCCTTTTGCTCAATTCTTATTTTATGCTTGCTAGCATAGAGCAGCTGCATTGCAGTAATATGATGCTTTGGTGACACATTTGTCATTTTTTTAACAACTCGATGATCGCCTATACCTAGTTTTGCACACATAGTTTTATGTATAAATTTAATGTAAATCGTTTGCTGTCATTCACCCTAAATAGATAAAAAAAGCAGATATTGGATACCTGCCTGCTGAATATCTTGTTTGCTGAATACCTGATCTGCCGCACATCTAAGCCCTCTAAAAAAGTAAATTAATATACAACTCATCGGTATAACGCCCTGCTGGCATTGTCAAACTCGGTTGTTCATCCAAGCGTACCGCGACACTGTATTTATGTCCTGTCGTAGAAACATGCCCTGCTATAGGCGTGTTCCACAAATTTGTTTTTGCTCCCATAATACTCATACTGGTGCGTAAACGGTGTGAACCATTATTCACAAAGCTGCTGCCATGTTTGTCACGTAAATTACGACTGCTGAACTGAATGCTATAACCACGGTCACAGCGCACATTAAAACTGGTTGCGGTCTGGCTACGGTATTGTGAACTCATTTGCAATAAAGATTCACTGACTGAACCAATGGTGCAAGCCTGTGCAGGAAAACAAATCCAGCATCCACACAGCACTAGACTTAATTTTTTTACCATCCCTAATCTTTTCATGTTCTCATCCTCAATCATCCTGCTGATATACTTACTGACAAATCAAATCTAACTGTCTGGTTTGTGGAACAGTGCCTGCTTTAATTTGAGGGACTTCAAGTGAACTATGGCAAACTTTTCCACCTTTGGTTTTAACCTTCAGCGTATAACTGCCTGCTTTCACACCATATAAATGTACTTTTCCATCGCTGCCCACAGGTACAAATTCGGTTGCATCATCACTTAAATACACTTCACTGCCCTGCACAAAGGTCTGCTGATCGGGCGTGAGTAAACGCAATATGATCAATCCTGTACGCTGAACAGGGAAATTCACTTTATAGCCGCGTTGATTCATGCCAATCACTTTTTGGCTTGAATATTCAAAGCTGTCATACAGATCTAACTGGTCTTGATCAAAAGACACGTCGTAATTGACGTAAGGCACAATGTCATGCACAAACGCATAGCCGTGTTGATTGGTTTTACCAACAGGTGTTAAGGCACGTTGTACTTCCACATTTGGAATATCACCAACATTCACCAAAGCAAAAGCATTGTCTACGTATTTGGTCATGGCCCATTTACGGTCTAACCACACTACTGCACCCTGATAATTGGCTTGACTGTAGCTAAAGCTCTCACTTTCATCGTGGCTTAAATATAAATTGCCCATCGGCATTTTCAGGGCGGTATAGGCATTTACTCCTACATCCCCTTCTGCTTGTTGATGACGCACAGCAAGAGTGTAATCCACACCATTTTGCGTCAGGCTGCTCTGTGCATAACGCAACTGGGTTTGCTCATCAAAATTATGTGAAAGCTGCACACTGCGGCGTTGGTCAAATTGATAATTCAGCGTTAAATATGCCCCGTCGCTATCCTGCATTTTCAAATCTTTATAATATGAAAACGACAATGAAGTTTGACGCCCAAACATACGAGAAAAACCGACTGTAAGCATTTGACTATCTGCAAAGCTATTATTTGCATTGGGATAATAACGGCGCTCCAGATAGTTCACATTTAAGGTATTAATGAAAGGAATATTGAAAATACTGACATAAGCTAAGTTGTCGTATTCCACTGTTTGTGTCATATCGCTATAACCCAAACCACGATATTCAGGACTGTAGTATTTATGACTTGCACCAAGTGCAACCCGACTTCCATTACGGCTTAACGAAGCGCCAAAGGTATAACCATCGCCCCAATCACTGTGGCTAGACGCAGCATGCGTATCTAACAAGGCATATTTGCTGAGAGATTGCGTCCATAGCAACCCGACATTCTGCACATCTTTGCTATAACTTAAATTGGTTCCTAAAGTCGTGCTGTCTGTAATTCCACGTCTGAAATAAAGGTTGCCAAAAAACTCCCGATAATCATCCGACACGTAGTCGTAGTCATAACGCAGCTTTCCTGCAGAAAAGTTGTATTCGTTCAGTCCTGGTTTGAGTAGTTGCGTGGTGACATAAACTGGAAAAGATTGCACGGTACGATTTCCCAATACATCTTCCACCACCACTTGCGCCTCGCCCGACTGCTGAATATTTGCACCCGTATTTAAGGTATAGTGCCCAGGCGTCACTTGTTGCTGATATAGATTGATGCCATTAATGTATAGATCGACGGTAGATGGCAGTACGGCACTGCCTCTTAAAGTCGGCACATTCCAATAAATAAAGTCTGGATAACTACTAAAATTTGACCCAAAAGACACACCGCCAAATCTAAAGCTATCTAATAATGGATTATAAACACTGGTGTTATCGCCCAAAGTTAAACGCTGATAACGTGATGGAAATTCTATTTCAAAACTGGTATTCAAACGCAGTAGCTTATCTTGATCTTGTTCTGCCTCTTTGCGATACATCATGCCATTTTTAAAAATCCAGTAATCCTTAAAAATACCAAGCTCCGCCAAGCCATTTAATTCATTGTAATTATCATAACGTGCATACAGCACATCATAATTTAAAAAACCGCCCAACTCTGCTTTAGACGGAATCGCATGGGTTTGGCTCAATTGTGCATCTATAAAATAGCTGGCAGGTACAGTTAATTTAATCGCTTGCAGCGCAAAATCTTGCTCAGACTGAATTTCATTGGTGGTTACAGAACAGAACTGAGTTTGTGCGCTGTGTTTTTGTAAACGGTCTTGCTGTAAACCGAGTTGTTGCAAAACCTCGCATTCCATATAGCGTTGCCCATCCTGCTGCAACACTAGACTTTCAATGACACGATCTACGCCATTTAGCCAGACACTATTCAATGCCATTTCAGTATTGGCAGCATTGGCGGGTAATGGTATCCCCCACAGGACACATTGCAGCGCAAAAAACAGTCGAGTTCTATGCATGATTTAGCCCTTCATTTTTAACTCAATGGCTTGCTCACTTTTATCTGTTTCAAGTTTGAGTATGTAATTTTTCAAATCACTGAGTTTGATTTGCCCCATATCAAAGCTGTGTTTTTGTTGATTTAACAAATATTTCATTTCACGTGTGGTTGCGATGGGTTGTTTTTGTTGGTTTAAAATGCTGATTGAAGAAATTTGCACATGCGATGCAGCATGATTTTCTATCTCTAAAAACAAATGGTCGTTTTGATAACGCGGGGTTGCAGTCACCTGAATGGCATCTTGCTTACCCACAAATAAAGGAACAGAAATCGTAAATAAAAATTGGAGAGCGTCTTCTTCCACCACAGGGGCAATTTCTTTAAAAACAATACGCCAAGTTTTTTCTTGCGCCATTTCTTCCTTAGAAAGTGGTCGGCTAAAACCTACGCGTATCACTTGTTGTGCATTCGGTTGTAAAACAAAGTTTTTAGGATTAATTAAGATGTCTTGTTCTGGTTCTAGCACATCTTCACCCTGTGCATTTTGCGACCATTTGTAGGCAGACATTTCAAAGCTTTTCGGTTCAGTAAGATCTGTGGCTTCCATGACTACTGTTGCACTGCGCTGTCGTGCTTTATCGCCCAAATACATTTGAGTCGGTGAAATCACCAAATTTGCATAAACTGCCTCTGCACATAAACAACTTGCGACCAGCACATATTTCAATAATTTTTTCATGCATCCCCCAACAATGTCTGATTACGCTTGTCTTTAGACTAAAAAGTTGACTCCACCCTGTCGGTAAAGCCAACTGATTCAGATTGCGTTCAAGTGAATTAGAATGACACTCGAATGTTGTATTTATCGGTATAGGTACCCGCTGGTTTAGAAATACCTACACCGTCACTTTTAACCAAGACATTGTAAGTACTCCAGCCATTGTTGCCTGGCGCAATATTGGTTTGCTGATCGTTTAACTGAATCAAAGATGGTGAACCCGCACGTTTGGTTTCAACCGTTAAGCCCACTGCATGATTACCTGATTTGGCTGCAGATTTGGTTGTTTTGCCTCCACCAACACGGTTGTCGGTATCGACCAATAAGTTGTAGTTTGCATTCGCCCCAACCATAAATTGACCAGAAGCTTGTGCACCATCTTTTAATGAGATACTTGGTGTTTTCACTTTCAGCTCACAGCGCTTAGGCACAATCACTTGAATTGGAATACTTCCTGTACATGGCCCTTCGTTACATACTGGGGTTGGCTTAGGGTTTGGTTTAGGATGATGATTACCACCCGCCATTGTTACCGTTGAAAAAGCTCCGAAAACCATCAAAGCAGCAGCAGTTTTAATAAATTTAGACATGTCACTTCTCCATAACTCTTATAAAAAACCATTTTTTAATCATTCACTCGCTTGAGATATCGTTAGAATTATTGAAACTCAATCCTTAGCAAGTTTCTTCATTTTAGGTATTTCTCACAAAAATCCATCTATACGCCCCATTTCACACAATTTTTAATAAACTTTGAATTTCAGCAAATTACGAGATTAAAGTACTGTTTTAAATGACATCGCAAAAAACTAGGGAGCAGCTCACTCCCCAAAATTTGTGATCCAAATTTTAGGGATAATGAAAAATATATATTTATTTACATTTAAACCAACACATTGTTTTTATTTAACTTTAATAACATTTTTATTTTAACTTTTGTTACATTTTAAGTGGATTTATTTTTGAAAGAATGGTCAAAATTCGGTTTCTAGTCTAATTTTTACTACACTTTTCACGTATTTGATTCACTATCTCCTATCACATTCGACAGACTGAGCGTTTTTTAAAATCAAATCTCACCAATTGTAGGGATTGCCTCTCGCTATAAAAAAGCCATGTTTTGGGCGGCTGAATTTATCCAAAAGATCAAATTAGTACATCACCAGCTCAACGAAGAAACAGTTGATCATTCATCTATGTCTGTAACGTGAGAAATAAACCTCCCAAGAAATTTAGCCGTTCAATAACGTAATAGCAGACAAAACAAAACCCCATTCAAGCCACTGCCTGAATGGGGTCATCACACCTGAGTCAGTAATATAGACTCAGGTACACACGCGTGACTTATTTAACGTAAGTCAACCAATGTGCATATTTGTCATTCTTGCCTTGAACTGCATCAAAGAAAGTTTTTTGAATTTCAGTGGTAATTGGGCCACGTGAACCACAGCCAATTACACGGTCATCGTATTCACGAATTGGGGTAACTTCTGCTGCTGTACCTGTAAAGAATGCTTCGTCAGCAATGTAGAATTCATCACGTGTAATACGGCGTTCAACCACCTCATAACCCAAGTCTTTAGCAATAGTGATCACTGTTTGACGCGTAATACCATCTAAAGCACCGCCTGCGATGTCTGGTGTATGTAAAACGCCATCTTTAATTAAGAATACGTTTTCACCAGAACCTTGACATACATAACCTTGTGGGTCCATCAACATCGCTTCATCATAACCTGCTTGCGCGACTTCTTGGTGTGCAAGAATAGACAAAGTGTAGTTACCAGAAGCTTTGGCTTTACACATAGTCACGTTTGGATGATGGTGCGTAAACGATGAAGTTTTAACGCGAATACCATTGGCCATCGCTTCTTCACCTAAATATGCACCCCAACCCCAAGCGGCAACAGCAGCATGAATGGTGTTATTGGTTGCAGCGATACCCAATTTTTCAGAACCAATCCAGATTAATGGACGTAAGTAGCACGATGAAAGTTTGTTTTCACGTACCACGTCAATTTGCGCTTGCTCTAAAGCTGCTTGATCAAATGGTACTTTCATTTGATAAATTTTGGCAGAGTTTAACAAACGCTTAGTATGGTCCTGAAGACGGAAAATCGCAGTTCCGTTTGGCGTTTCATAAGCGCGGACACCCTCAAACACACCCATACTGTAGTGTAAGGTATGCGTTAAGACGTGAATTTTTGCATCACGCCAGTCAACCAATTGTCCATCTTGCCAAATAAAACCATCACGATCAGCCAAATTCATGGCACACACTCCAAATGTTTATACATAGTCATTTTAATCCAACGCAGACATTGCAGTCGGATCAATTAATCTTTGCCATAACTTGCAAACGACCTCACGGGTATCGTACCAGTCCGCAGCATTGACTTGCATGGATTGATTTGCAAGGGCTAAGCGGTGGCTTTCGGCTCGTTCACGGAGATAAGCTTGAATCAATGCTGTCGCATCGTCGCTGGATAAGCAACCTGTTTTTGCGGCATCTTCAAGGATTCTTACGTTGTCGGAATAATGGGCGAGATCAGGATTCGACCCACTCCAGGCTAATACCGCATACTGTGCCATAAATTCGATATCAACGATACCACCTGCATCCTGTTTTAAATGAAAAATTCCATCTTTTTTTTGCTCTTTGGATGAACCCAAATGATCTTTCATTTTTTGACGCATTTTCAGCACTTCACTGCGCACATGTGCTTCTTCACGTGGCTGAGTCAAAATCTGACAGCGCAATACTTCAAACTTGTCACGTAAACGTTGCTCGCCCGCAATACTGCGCGCACGTACTAAGGCCTGATGCTCCCACAACCATGCACTTTTAAGCTGATATTGTTCAAAAGCTCGCAAACTGGTGACCAATAAACCTGCTTCACCCGATGGACGTAAACGGGTATCGACCTCATAGACACGGCCATCTAGGGTTTGTGTGGTCATAAGCGAAATAAACTTTTGCGCAACCCGCATGGCAAATTCAAAACCACTGATGGGTTTCATCCCATCGGTATCGGCTTGTTCATCCATGGCATGCACAAAGACCAAATCCAAATCTGAACCATAACCCAGCTCAATCCCACCGACCTTACCATAGCCTATAATCGCAAAAGCATTATGTTCTAAACCACAGCGCTGCCCTTCACTGTCGAGCGGATAACCATGCTTTTTAGCCGTAATTTGATACGCCAGTTGCAACGCTGCATTTACTGTTACTTCGGCAATATCCGTCAGCGCATCGGACACTTTCATCAAGTGGCTTTCTGCCAATACATCACTGGCTGCAACCGTGAGCACATTGGATTTTTTGAATAAACGCAGCACCCGCATTAAATCTTCAACTTCATCCAGCTCAATACGCAGCAATTGCTGGCGTAGCGAATCTTCCAAATCACTACGCCTCGGCAATTCAAAATCCATAGATAGAAATTCATCCAACAACACAGGATATTGAGTCAGTTCTTCACAAATCCATGGGCTGACCGTGGCCATTTTTACCAAGCGCTGTAAAGCTCCCTTGCTTTCAATCAGCATCACCAAATACACAGTACGGCGTAGTACAGACTCCACCAATGGCATTAAACGCATCAATGCCATTTGTGGATGTTCTGATTGCAACACCGCTTCAATCAAGTGTGGCCAAAAGGTTTTTAAACGCTGTAAAGCTTTGGCTGTGAGTTTTTTTATGCCGTGCCCATACCAAAACTCATGTACTAGGTTTTTCGCTTGATCATCCAGTACCGCATTCAGTTGTTTTTCCAGCTGACTATAATTTTCTAGCAAGGAATCGGGTTCATTTTCTTTAATTAAATGTTCAAACTGATAAATCACTTTGACACGCTTTTCATTCAGGGTCTGCATGAAGCTGTCCCAGTCAGCAAAACCCAAGGTATCGCTAATACGTGCACGTAGTTCAGGTTCGGTAGGTAGGGCTTGGCTTTGCTGATCATTCAAGGCTTGAATAGCATGCTCAACCCGGCGCAGGAACAAATAGGCATCTTCTAAATCCAGCACCGCTTGCGGCTCTAATAATTCTGCCTCACCCAAATGGCGTAAATTGACTAAACATTGACGGTCTTGCAATTCCAGCTTTGAGCCACCGTAAATCAGCTGAAAAACCTGTACGATAAACTCAACCTCACGAATTCCCCCCGCACCCAGTTTAATATTGTCTTCAATATTACGGCGCTGCACTTCGCGCTCAATCATGGCTTTCATTTCGCGCATGGCTTCAAAGGCAGTGTAATCGACATATTTACGAAATACGAAAGGTCGGGTCATCTCCAACAGTTCATCGCCTTCTTGCCCGCCCGTGATAATACGTGCCTTAATCCATGCATAGCGCTCCCATTCACGTCCATGCTGACTTAAGTATTTTTCCAATGCCACATGACTAATGGCCAAAGCTGAACCATCGCCCCACGGACGTAAACGCATATCAACACGAAATACAAAACCATCTGCAGTGATGTGATCTAGCAGATAGATCAGCTTTTGTCCCCATAAAATACAGAATTGCTGTACTTCAATGCACTTGCGTCCGTTGGTTTCGCCTTGTTCATCAAAAGCAAAAATCAGGTCGATGTCACTGGATAAATTCAGCTCCTGTGCGCCATGCTTACCCATAGCCACCACAATTAAATCCTGCACTTTGCTGTTATATCCCATTGGTTCACCATGTTTGGCAACCAGCGGAACTCGCGCAAAATCTTTGGCCACTTGCACACAAATATCGGCAAAATCAGAAAGTTCTTGCGTCAGTGTCACCACATCGGTCAGTTGATTGGCATCTTGCCAAATCCAGCGGAACATTAAACGCGCACGTAAAATGCGCAGGGTTTTCATCCACAGGGTTTCATCACTGATGTCTTGTAAAGTCGAAATGACCAGTTGATGAATATAATCGGCACTCAGTGGTTTCAGAAATTGGTCAATTGCATAATCCTGTTGTAACAAGGCTTCGTGATTTGCCAAGACTTGTTCTGCGTATTGACTGGCATGTAATGTTTTTTGCAATTGTTCCGCATTCATTTTCACAACCTTAAACCGAGCTTTATTTTAAAGTTTTGTCAAAAGACAACTTTCTAGTTATAACAGCAGTTGCCTGCAACAAGGAAATAAAATTGCAGTGATCTGTAAAATATCTCTATTTTGAAAATATACCCATAAAAAAACCGAAGCCTAAACTTCGGTTTGATTTACTAGATGCAATGCTTATTCAGCATCTAGCATTAAATCTGCGCTCATGCCTACAGTATTAAAGCCTGCATCGACATACAGAATTTCACCTGTAATACCGTTGGCCCATGGTGAGCATAGGAATAATGCGGCATTACCAACATCTTCAATCGTCACGTTACGTTTTAACGGTGCAACTTTTTCATTCAGGTCTAACATTTTACGGAATGATTTAATGCCTGATGCTGCAAGGGTACGAATTGGACCTGCAGAAATTGCATTTACACGAATACCCTCCGCACCCAAGCTTGAAGCTAAATAACGCACGCCTGCTTCCAAAGAAGCTTTGGCCATACCCATCACGTTATAGTTAGGCATAACACGTTCAGAACCTTGATAAGTCAGCGTCAATACGCAACCTTGGCGAGCTTGTAATAATGGTTTTGCAGCACGTGCCATTGCAATTAAGCTATAAGCACTGATGTCATGTGCAACTTTAAAGCCATCACGGTCAGTAACATCGGTAAAGTCACCATCTAAAGTATGTGCAGGTGCAAAACCAATAGAGTGAACCAAACCGTCTAAACCATCCCAGTGTTTCGCCAATTCAGCAAATGTTTGCTCAATTTCTGCATCTACACCAACATCACATGGCAAAACAATACTTGAACCAAATTGTGCAGCGAATTCATCAACACGTTTTTTGAGTTTTTCATTCGGATAAGTAAATGCTAATTCTGCACCTTCACGATGCAATGCTTGTGCAATACCAAATGCGATAGATAATTTACTTGCAATACCTGCAATTAAAAAACGCTTACCCGCCAAAAGACCTTGTGCCATGTGAAACTCACCTAGATATATTTCGCTGTATCATGCCAATTCTGAACACAGAGTGAAATTGCATAATGCGCCTTTTTTTGCAGATTATGTAAAAACTTGGCAACAAAAAAAGAGGCGATTGCCTCTTTTTTGCAACATCCGCACAGCTTTGCGTGTGTATATAGAGCTTAGTCTTGATTCATAATAAAAAAATATTGGCGGTAATATTTCAGCTCGGCAATCGAATCGCGAATGTCATCCATCGCCAAATGCGAAGCGTTCTTTTTCAAACCGCTCATAATTTCAGGGCGCCAGCGCTTTGCCAGTTCTTTGACTGAAGACACATCCAAATTACGGTAATGAAAATACTGTTCCAATTCAGGCATTAAACGGTGCAAGAAACGGCGGTCTTGGCAAATTGAGTTACCACACATTGGGGATGTTTTTGGATTCACCCATTTCTTTAAAAACTCAATGGTTTGCTGTTCTGCATCCTGCGCAGTGAGTTTGCTGCGGCGCACACGCTCAATTAAACCTGACTGCCCATGCTGACGCGTATTCCACTCATCCATAGCATTTAAAATGCGGTCAGGTTGATGCACTGCAAGCACAGGCCCTTCTGCCAAAATATTCAGATGATCATCGGTCACAATGGTGGCCACTTCAATAATCTGGTCATTGTCGGTATCTAGACCGGTCATTTCCAAATCAATCCAAATCAGGCGAGTATCAGGCGTGCTGCTCATAAATGTGCAATCTTATTCGGCTTAAAAACAACATAGTAGCAAATTTCTTGCTTCTTGGCTGTAACTGTGCCCCCGCTTCATGCTATTTTTGCCATCCTGAGCTCATGGTTTTTAGGATATGAATGGCTTTAATTCGTAAACGTCGATTGACTGAACAGCAGCAACGTCGAATTGAAAAACAACACAAGTCACGTCAGGCAGATATTGACACCTCACATGATTTAGAAGGCTTGGTGGTACAACACTATGGCCGTCAACTGGAAGTGCAAGCATTATCTGTCCCTGAAATTCATCCTGAAAAGCCTATAGTCCAAGCAGGCGAACCAGAGCCTTTTTGGAAACCCATTGAAATTGGCAGTGTTTGGCGCTGTCACACCCGTACCAATTTAGAATTATTGGTGACGGGAGATCGAGTGAAATGGCAGGCCGACCCAAATACAGGTTTGGGCATTATTAGCGCGATTCATCCACGTCAGTCTTTGCTGACCCGACCAGATCGCTACCATAAGGTCAAACCTGTTGCCGCCAATATCAGCCTGATTGTTATTGTGTTTGCGCCTTTGCCTGAACCTGCACCGGGCTTAATTGACCGCTATTTGGTTGCCTGTGCCGATGCAGACATTCCAGCCCTATTGGTCTTAAACAAATCTGATTTACT
Organism: Acinetobacter sp. A2; assembly: GCF_048537555.1. Classification (NCBI taxonomy): domain Bacteria; kingdom Pseudomonadati; phylum Pseudomonadota; class Gammaproteobacteria; order Moraxellales; family Moraxellaceae; genus Acinetobacter; species Acinetobacter sp. A2. Next base: position 565,650 of record NZ_CP183239.1, on the reverse strand, counting down.
GCAAGAAAACGACCCAATTTTAGACTTGCTTAAGGAATATCAGGCCTTGGGCTATGAAGTTATGCAAACCCAGTCCGATGGCAATTTAGACCATTTAGCCGCACGTTTAGCAGGTGAAACTGTAGCCTTTGTGGGGCAATCTGGCGTAGGCAAAAGCTCGCTGATTAATGCCATCGTGCCAGAAGCGGCGCAAAAGACCAATATCATTTCGGAAAACTCAGCCCTTGGGCAGCACACCACCACTTCTACCCGCTTAATTGGCTTTGGCGAAGGCGCTGCCTTGATTGACTCGCCAGGTATTCGTGAATTTGGTTTGTGGCATTTAAGTGCAGATAAAATTCAGCACGGTTTTCCTGAAATTGAAAATTTGCTGGGACATTGCCAATTCCGTAACTGTACCCATAAACACGAAAAGCAATGTGCGTTGCGACAGGCAGCCGCACAGGGTGAAATTTTGCCGCGTCGTTTGGACAGTTATTTAAGACTCTGTGATGAAATTGCCGAAGCGCAACAAAAAAATTAATTTTATTATGGCGCTGCCCTTGAAGCGGTGTTTTTGATCGCCATATTTATGCAATCAATTAAATCTGTATATTATTGTTTTTGCTGGGTTTATTTACATGAGTTAAAATTTTAACCTCCAATTTAACCTCCATTCGTGTTCTGTACCCCCCATTTTTGAGCAATAAATTATTTTTTTTCGCTTCCTCATTTTGGTGGAGCGAAAAACTAAATATTCGATCTGCTCCTCTTATTTGTGGCTCAGGTACTCACTTGGTCACATTTAAAGTGTGGTCAAGATGACCATACCCACAGTGGGGGGGTAATCCTATGTTCAGGTTATTTGTAGCAGTAAACCGCACGAATAATCACGCTGTAACTCTATTGGGATTTTAAAGGTCAAAACCACAGTTGCATCCATCCCTCGCGTGCGCGCGCGTAGTTGTTGCGAAACTCAGCGCAATTTTTCGTTCCGTTCAGAACCCCAAGATTACCACTAGATTTGATTCTGCCTTGCTGCTAACAATTGTTGACATTCAAAACGCTGCGCCTGTTATCAATTGTTATGGTTTGGACTTAGTAAAACTTAGTATTGCAGACTGCGGAAATCCTAAGTAATCCTAAGTTCACAACCTCACAAAACCTCACATTGTGAACCCAACAAAACCCAACGATTGAACCTGATAAAACCTGAAATCATTACGGCCCTGATTACTACAAAATACTACTTTCCGTTTACTGCTCGGACTTAGCAAAACTCAACATTCAAAAAGCTGCCCTTTCGGATTTGAAATCCAGTAGGGTGCATTTGCGAAACAATCCTATGAAAGAAATGATTTTGCGAAACTCACCCTATGAAAGAAGCGTTTTTGTCTAATTAGACTGTACCGATCTAATGCGGTCTAAGATACCCAGTTATCAAGTAATACTTGAATACTGAATCACAGCCAAAAAAAAACCCACACTGGGGAGTATGGGCAAAACTAAACTATAGCAACTTTCTAAACTCAGTATAGAACGGCGTATCACTCACTACATTACCGTTGGTCGGAAAGGTGAATAAACTTCATCACAGCAATTGCAGAATATCTGCCTTTATCTCTGTGACTTCACGATCTGCACCGCTTTGGTCTTTCCACTTCCTTGTTCTCATGCTGCCCTCAATATAAACCTTGCTGCCTTTCTTGAGGTACTGACTAGCAATCTCGGCCAGTCGGTTGTTAGTGGTGATTCTGTGCCATTCTGTAGCACTTTTGCGCTCGCCAGTGGCTTTGTCTTTCCAGTGGTCGGTAGTTGCAACGCTGAAATTTGTAACGCTGCCACCGTTGGGGAATTGTTTTGTTTCAGGGTCACGACCTAGCACACCCATCACGATTGATTTATTCACATTCGCCATTGTTCAATTCTCTAATATATTTCATTTATCTAAAAAGCTGACTAAATGACTAAATTGCTCTGTATGCCTTTATATATAAGGCTTTGCGTTCAGTAGTCACTAAATATCACAATGACTAAGTGACTAAATGAATACATGGTTTAGTCATCCACTTAGTCATTTAGTCATTTAGTCAAAGCCATTTTTGCTGACTGCTAAGTGAAAAGCCTTGCTGTATAAGGGTTTCGGCTTAACTTAGTCACTTAGTCACGATTCCAGTAATAAAGGATTAATTACAACGTATCTTGTGCGCCCTAGTGATTCAATTTTGATATGGTTTGAATCCTCTAGCTGTTGAATAACCATCTCTAGGAGATTTTTATTTTTCTGCATCGGTCTAGGGCATGAGGTTTGTATATAAGAGTAAGCAAGTCGGTCTGTCTTATCCTTTGCACACTTACGGATAATCCATTTAATCAGCCTCTCAGCATCACTTTCCGCTTTGACTTCAATGTCTGCATACATTGCCCACTCATTTAAAGAGTGTTTAAGCACTTCACAAGCTCCCTTGAGGGTTTTAGCATCTATCTGTTCCAATCCCTCAAAATACGCAAATACAGTAGCTAAACGGCGTGCCAATTGACTTGCACGACTAGCAAACGCTTGTAGGTACTCAAAACGCTTGCCTGCACGTTGTAGCGATTCAATGACGTTATAAAACTCTGCATCAATTTCTATGGCTTCCTCATTCATAGGTATGACATAACGCCCATTGTGCAACTCATGTCCTGATTGCACTTGTGGGCAGCTATCGAGTAATGATTCGCAGCGTGTCCAGTAAGCAATAAGCCTGTGGTCTTTGTTGGCATTTTTCGCTCTATAGGCTGCATCCTGTAGGCGTGTGCCTGCCAAGTTCTCAGGATTGGTTAAGATGAATCTAGGCAAAAAACCTTGCCCCCTTAGCACTGGGTCTTTAATGGCATCGGCTAAAACTTCATGCTGCCCTTGTAGGTTGAAAGTCAATCTCACATCATGCGCCCGACCACTACCGTTTAAGTTTGATTTTGAGCGTGTACGTTCCACATACCCATCATCAAACAGTTTTGTATAACCGCCTAATGCTTGGTTACGTGTATCGGCTTTCATAGTATGCCCACCGAAAAATTGCCCTGCTTCATCACTTGAAATAGAAGCATTTTGCAAGATTCCATCAATAAACAACCCTGCAATAGATTCTAGGGTAATGTCGCTGTATAACGTGCTTGGGTCATTGGGTGGGGGATTCTCAGCACAATATGCCTCACGTTCTTTTTTAGGTAATCCAGCACACCCACTTTTCCATTGCTCAAGTTCAGTTCGGTAGATTTCGTATTGCTTGCGCTCATGGTCCAAAATTGCCCGATCTGCTAGATTTCGGCTCGTAGTCTTACGACTGCCACTTTGCCCCTCAGTAAGCAAAAACAAGCTGCATGGCTCGCCGTGTGCTTTGAATCTATCGGGTGCATTTACTTTGGCTTGAGCAATATGTGACATTGCACCAATAACACATTGAGCAGTCATAGATATGGGTGCTTGCACATGCTCGGAAATAGCCAAAACCGCTTCTTTTGCCAATAAGGGCAGTGCATCAATAGGGTAAGGGTTGCTTGCTACTGATTCCGCTTGCTGTAGTGGCAGCAACTCGCCCCATTGTTGAGAATCTGCATCTTGATTGAATGCACCTGATTCAATAATTTGCTTCCGTTTCTCAAGAAAAAACATTTCTATTTGTTGAGAGGTAAACGCTCTAAAAGAGTCATCCACTTGAACAAATAAATCAGTATTTTCTTTTGGTGGAATCTTGCCTGCAATCAATCTAAAAACAGTTTTAGGCATACCACTGTTTAAAATCTTGTACGCTTCATCTAAACTTTGATGCAGCAAAACCGCTTTGCCTGCCTTAGCAAGTTGAATAAATACACCCATATCATTTGTACCGACTACATACGATAAGTGAGGCTTATTTAAACCGCTTGCAAACAATCCTTTTTTACCAATAATGAAAGACACTTGTTGGCTGTCTATTTCTTTAAATGGTGTTGTTGTGGTGTCGTATTTTTTCGCCACTCCTTTGATTGCATAGCCAACAACCTCGCTCAATTTGTTTGGATTTATGAGCGTGTAGGCTTCGCAACTTTCACAGTTATAACTTGGCTTTGTTGGGCAGATATAAACATCAGATTTCACTTTTAGGCTGCATTCATCAATACAGCTTTGAGCAAAATCATCTAGTGATAAATACTCCACTCGATGCCCTGTAACTGGGTCGATATTAACTGCTAGAGGTATTGGCTTGTTTAAAATATCGGGGTGTTTTGCATTCATTCCGCACCCCCTTTGGTGTTCTGCCACTCTTTTTCATATTGTTCTGACATTTCCACATGAAAGCTATGACGTTCCTCTGCTAGGTAGCTATACATTTCCAGTGCGGTTTTTAGTTCATCGAAATGGCATGAATGTATGCCTTGCTGCTGTAAGTCTGCACTTAACTTGATGAAGTCACGGCGGACTCGGTTTAGTGCGCTTTGCATCCAGTTCATGTCATACGCAGCCAACGACTGAATGTCGTGCATATCGCCAGCATCGTATTTTTTAGGTGTATTTGTAGAATTGATTTGTTTAGGCATGAGAATTGCCTCCTAACGGTAGTTTTTGAGTAAAAGCCAGCTCATTTTGATAAATAAAACTGGTAGGAAGTGCCACTCTCAGACCGTTAGTTCTGCCCTGCATATTTCCCACAAGGGGTATTTTATTTTGCAGTGTCCACTCCCCATAGAGGGATTGCAGCCTTGTATGCGTAGCTGAAACGCTTGCGCTTGTTTTCTGCGCAGCTTGAGAGGCTTTGCAAAACTTAGGCACAATAAAACCACAATGACGTTGTGGGGTGACGCTAACGGTTTTTGAGAGGTCTACAGCATAAGCGGAACGGCTTAGAGTTGCAATAACAAAGCAAAACAAAACAAAACACATGCCTATAAGTAGCCCCTTAAACATTTCAAAAAATAGCTCTTTCATGCTGCCACCTCTGCCAACTTGTCAAACAAGGTCTTTAAGCTGCCGTAGTGAAATGCCAAAACGTCCACCGCATCGGGGTTTTTCATTAATTGTGCATGAGCCGCCAAAATCTCTAGCTCTGCACCATCCACCGCATCAAGTTCAACAAATACCATTGCATCATCATTCACGATTAAATGTGCTTCGGTTTCTGTGTCATTCATTGGTCGGTATGAAGCTAATACAAAATCTTTCATTCTTCCCCCTCCCGAAGTTCATAGCGTCCATGTGTGCCAGTAGATCGGCTGTTCTTCTCGTAATGGGTCACAATGTCGTAGCCAGCTTTGCGTAAACGCTCGATATTCGCACTTAGTCGGTAATAGCCATAAGAGTTAGCCGCCTCTGCCTGTGTGATGGTTTTACCGCTTTTGAGGTGTTTTAGGATGGTTTGGTCTTGAGTAGTTTTGTTCATGTTAAGCCTCCATTGTTGCAATGTCGGCTTGTTCTTCAATCCATGCCTCGACCTCTGACATGCGCCATACAGTGACGTTGCTTGATAGCTTCAACGGCTTAGGAAATTTCCCATCGCGCACCCAAGTCCATATTGTTTTTTCGGTCACTGGTAACAATCCGATGCGCTCAGGCTTTGCGCTTACTTTGCGTTTCTTGCCTGCGTTCTCGCCTGTCTTGATGGTGTAGATTTTTTCGGGGGTAGATGGTGCGCTCGCTAATTGCTTAATACGAGCGTATTTTTCATGTGCTGACATGTTGCACCCTTGCAAGTTGTAAAGCGTTATTGCTTGGGTGCAGTATGTTTTTTAATAATTATTAGAGTTGTGACATCGAATGAATATTACTTTTCACTACTTTGATCTGATAAATAGAATAGATATGCGCTCTCATTACTTCCTGAATTTAAGAGTTTTTTTGCAAAAGGTATGATTGTTTCTCGCAATTGCTTTCCAGTGTATTGACCATGAGGAAATAAGAACTCTGCCAGTGTATCGTACTCAATGTGTTGGTCTGTTAGCCTCTGCCACAAAAGAATATCAATGACTTGTAGCGTCCTAAAGTTTTTAAACTTTCTTATAAACTCTTTAGGCGGTAAGAGTTTTGGTCTGTGCTTTAGTTGCTTTCTCAATTTTTTTAAATGCTTTTTTATATCTGCAATGATTGCATCATCCGAAAAATCAAGATTAATACTAATTGCTGGGTACTCATCATACTCATCTACATTGCGTCTAAGAGCATATTTAGAGCGCGTTTCTATATCGTCAGCCATTTCTTTGATTGGTTGGATGTATGGCCTAATATCGAATAGGAGGCGCGGAAAAATCTCAGGATATCGACCACTCTTTCTAATAGTTCCTAGTGTCGGGTGTTCCATATAAGTGGTTGGCTCTGTGCGCTTCTCAATCCATCGTAGATGTGACTGTTTATCATCCTCGATGATTTGTTCGATAGTTCGAGGTGGTGGGGTATATTCAACGCGCTTACCATCAATAGTTATAAAACGCTTTATGGTTATAAATTTTTTATTCTTGAGGTCATCCTCTGTGACTGGGGTGACGTAATCATCTTCAAATATTGAATTAATGTGGAATGATGTGCTTTGCCTATCTTGGATTTCGTGAGTTAGCCTCACGACACCAAAATTTTTATAATATTCGTCATATCTCTTATTATTAAAAAATTCAGGTATCTTTTTTTTATCGCTTATGCGTTTCAATTCATGCCTCCCACAGCATCCCCAAAAGTCGCTAGGTAAACAAGTTGGGTGCTTGCTTGTCGGATGCCTCCTATACCTAGCAATCTGAATATAAGCGAAATGACAAGTTACTGCCAATCATTGAACGTCCTAGCTTGTCGCTTACACTGTCTTTTTAAATGGAATAATGTCGGGGTCATCCTCTTTGTGTAGGTGGTCGGCTAGTTCTTCAATATCAGGGTTGTAATAGGTATTAATTAGAATACCAATGGTTTTATGACCTGTGATTTTTGCCAGTACCTGTACTGGGAGTTTTGCATTTTTAACCATCCGTGAAATGGCTTCATGTCGGGTGTCATGGAAAGTTAAGTCATTAATTTTTAATTCACGCTTCACAACCTGATTAAAAATTGTAGATAAGCCGTTTCCTCCCACTTCGCCCTTTGCAACTAGGTTTTTCACAGTACAAACATCGGTTTCATGTATCCCTCGCATATAGCTTAGAAGCTCAATAGCTCGCTTAGATAAAGGGACTTTTCTAGCTGTACCGTTCTTTGTGATTTCTAGTTCAACATGCCTGTCGTAAACGTCCGCCCACTTTAGGTTAGTTATCTCGCTTGCTCGCATCGCCGTTTCAATAGCAAATAGAAATACCCATGCGGTCTGCTGTTTTTTGGTGACTGGTTGAGAGATACCATCATATTTGAATGCGTCTAGGATTCTATCAATCTCATCTTGGGATATGCGTCTATTTCTGCTCGGTGACTGCTTCGGCTTCGCTACATCATGCAAAGGGGATTCAGTCATAATTCTTAGTTCTTGTCGTGCGTACTTGAACACAGCACCCAGTAAGCCTAAGTCACGAGCTACTGTTGCGCCCTTAACCTTTTTCAACCGTTCATCCCTAAATTGAATCATATCTAGCTGCCCCAGTTGGTTTACTGGTTTTTTCATCAATCGGGGAAATGATTTTATATAACCATTTAATACAGTGACCTCTACCGCCCCACCCCTTTTGTGTGGTGTGACCTTTTCCATATAAAGGCGTATCAGGTCGGCAAAGCTCATCTCTGACAAGTCTTTGATTTTTTCCTGTCGTTTTTGCTCAGTCGGATTAATACCCTCAGATATTTGTTTTTTTATCTCGTCACGTCTTAAACGTGCATCTTTAGCATTCAGCACCTTTGGATATTCGCCCAGTGTGATTGTGCTTTTCTTTCCATCAAGCGTATAAAGCACTTTCCAAGTCTTGCGACCTGTCGGAGATACAAATAAATACAATAACTCACTGTCATGTATTTTCTGTGTTTTTGACGTTGGCTTGATAGCATCAATCTGCAATTTAGACAGCATGGGCGACCTCACGACATTTCTTTAATTTTCATGGCATTAGAGAGGTTGAATATTTTATGGCAATCAATTTTTTTTAACCTCCAATTTAACCTCCGCTTAGGTGGTTTTCGTAGTCTATTGCATGTTGTTGACGTTCACAACAAAGTAACCTAAAACCTTTTAGGGCAAAGGCTTAGAGTTATGGCATGTGATAGTTGGTTTTTGTTAGAATACTGCTATATTTATACGCTATACTCTTGAACAATTTTGAAATTGTAATTAGGTGACTTGTGGAACGTTGGTTCGAATTTATGGGGAATCATCCCTTCTTATTTGGGACACTGGCCGTATTGGTAGTGTTGTTCTTTGTGTTAGAAGGTCAACGCAATGGTCGTAAAATTTCCCCACAATCTTTGGGTATTTTAGTCAAAGCTAAAAATGCCATGTTGATTGATTTACGTGATGCCAAAGATTTCCGTGAAGGTCATATCAGTGGCAGCCGCAATATTCCCTATAGCCAAATTACCAAGCATGTTGAAGAGCTAAAAACCTCAGATCGTCCATTGGTCTTTATCTGTAACTTAGGTCAAGTTGCAGGCAGTGCTTTACAACAAGTCGCTCATGCAGATGCCTATCGTTTAGATGGCGGCATTAGCAACTGGAAAGCACAAGGTTTACCTTTAGTAAAAAGCAAATAGTTATCCCTCATATTTTTCGCAAGGAGAACGATCATGGCTGAAGTCACTATTTATTCAACGACTGTGTGTCCATACTGCATTCGTGCAAAACAACTCCTTGAGCGTAAAGGCGTTGCCTATAAAGAAATTAATTTGTCGAATGAAGCGCCTGAAGTACGGGTTGAATTAATGCAACGTACCAATCATCGTACTGTTCCACAAATTTTCATCAATGACCAGTTTATTGGCGGCTTTGACCAATTATATGCGTTAGATCGCGAAGGCAAGCTCGATCAATTATTGGCATAAACATAACACTATATAACCAACTCGTAAGGATTTAACATGAGTGAAGAACAACAAGCTCAACCACAATTGGCATTAGAGCGCATTTATACCAAAGACATTTCTTTTGAAGTTCCTGGGGCACAAGTATTTACCAAAGAATGGCAGCCTGAACTTAACATTAACCTGTCATCTTCTGCAGAAAAAATAGACCCAACCCACTTTGAAGTGGCATTAAAAGTTGTGGTTCAAGCCAACAACGGTGGCGATACTGCATTTATTGTTGATGTTACCCAAGCTGGTATTTTCCTAGTTGATGGCGTTGAAGAAGAGCGTTTACCGTATATTCTGGGCGCATACTGCCCGAACATTTTGTTCCCATTCTTACGTGAATCTGTAAATGATATGGTAACCAAAGGCAGCTTCCCGCAATTATTGCTCACCCCAATCAACTTCGATGCCGAGTTTGAAGCCAATATGCAACGTGCGCAAGCTGCTGCAGCAGAAGGCCAAGCTTAATTTACGCTGTATTTAAGCTAAAAACCGCTGAAATTTCAGCGGTTTTTTTATGTCATTAACTTATGGATATACGATAAAGGTTAAAACTCATCATCCTGTGATGGATCACGATATAAAGCATCATGTATCGCCTCAACCAATTGCTGTGCAATTTCTTGCTTCGAGGCTTTTTCCAAATCACGTTTTTCCATGTGGTAGCTTTCAGCAAAAAATACGGTCATGGCATTTTCATCTGAAGCAAAGCCAATATCGGCACGGGAAACATCATTGCAGGCAATCATATCTAGCTTTTTCGCCACCAATTTACCCGCTGCATATTCTTCTACATTGCGAGTTTCTGCCGCAAAACCCACCATAAATGGACGTTTTTCCTGCTGAGCAATAGTCGCAACAATATCTGGGTTTTTCACCAAGGCCACATTCAGCTCATCGCCTGACTTTTTAATTTTGTGTTCTGCAATTTCTGCCACGCGGTAGTCGGCCACTGCAGCTGTAGCAATGAAAATATCACAGCCCTTTTCTAGCATTTGCAAACTGGTATCTAGCATTTGAATAGCAGAAGATACATTTATCCGCTGTACGCCATTCGGTGTATCTAAACTCACTGGGCCAGTAATGAGCGTAACTTTTGCTCCTGCCGCATAACAAGCTGCAGCCAGCGAGAAGCCCATTTTGCCGGTACTGTGGTTAGAAATATAACGCACAGGGTCTAAAGCTTCACGGGTTGGCCCGGCCGTAATGGTGACGTTTTTTCCTGCTAACATGCCAAACTTTTCCACCAAGGCACGCTGTGCCTGATGAAAATACTGGGTGACCTGATGGGCTAAATCTTCAGGCTCAGGCATACGCCCTAAACCGACATCGCCACAGGCTTGTTCGCCTGCGTCAGGCATAATCACATGCACGCCATCTTCCACCAAAGTGGTTAAATTACGCTGTGTGGCTTTGGCCGCCCACATTTGCTGATTCATGGCAGGTGCTACCCAAACAGGGGCATTAGTGGCTAAATATAAAGTGCTGAGTAAATCATCGGCCAGACCTGCAGCAAACTTGGCTAAGGTGTCACAGCTGGCTGGTGCAACCAATACTAAGTCCGCCCAACGAGCCAGTTCAATATGCCCCATGCCTGCTTCGGCTTCGGTATCTAGCAATTCAGTATGCACAGGATTACCCGACAGTGCCTGAAAAGTCAGTGGTGTGATAAAGGCTTGCGCACCTTTGGTCATAACCACACGAACACTAAAACCCGCATCTTTTAAACGACGTACTAAAATCGCACTTTTATAGGCCGCAATACCGCCTGTCACAGCTAAAATAATGTTTTTATGAGGGATGACGCTTAAATCGAAGCTCACAAACAAGCCACCTTTTTGTTGCAGTGGCGCTCACAATAGCATTAAATAATGTCATTCCCAAGAGATCTGCTTGGATTAAATTTTCAAATTTAGAATAAAAAAGTCAAATAACAATGCATTTATCTATTAAACATTGGCCTGAACAAGAACGGCCGCGTGAACGTCTCATTCAGCAAGGTGCTGCCAGTTTATCTGATGCCGAACTATTGGCTATTTTCCTACGCTCTGGCTCACAGCAACATTCAGCGGTGGAGTTAGCACGACTGCTGATTCAACATTTTGGCAACTTAACCGCCTTATTAGATGCCCCAATCACAGAGCTGTGCCAGTTTCACGGCATGGGCAGCAGCAAATATTCGCAGCTCATGGCAGTCAAAGAGCTTGGACGGCGTTATGTGGCTGAACATTTAAAACAAGAGACCATAGAGCTGAGCAATTCAAAACGCTTAATGGAATATTTACGTTTTGAACTTTTAGGTGAAACACGTGAGGTCTTTGCTGTACTTTGCCTAGATGCCTGTTTAAGAAAAATTAGCTTTAAAAAACTGTTCTATGGCGCGCTAAATTCTTGTGAAATTTCCATTAATCAATTGTTGCGTTTTGCGATTAGCCAACACGCAACGGCAATTGTGATTGCACACAATCATCCTTTCGGATTGCCACATCCCTCACGTGCAGATTTAGTCCTGACACAGCAGATACAACAGGCCTGTCAGTTGCTAGAACTACGTTTGATTGATCATTGCATCATTTCGAGTGAGGGCAATTTTTCCTTTGCCGAGCAACAATTGCTGAAATTTGAGCACACTTAAAATTTGTATATTGACAAAGCCTGCACAAGCACAGAAGATCATCAAAAAATTGTGATGATTCTAATAAAATGATAGTCGATCAACCCAGCGTATTTAACTTATTATTTTCGTGGCGGGGCACGATTTTACCCAAGGTCTTGCCACCTTTAGGGGTAGTGATGTTACTCTCCACCATTATTGGTGGTTTGTCCTATATTGGTTACTTTCATTTTCCTGAATTGCCCTTAGTCGGCTTTACCTTAATTGGTGTCGTCCTATCGATCTTTCTTGGCTTTAAAAACAGTGCCTGTTATGACCGCTGGTGGGAAGCACGTAAACTCTGGGGCATGCTGATTGCCAATGCACGTCATTTTGACCGTGACTGCCGTATGCTGACTCAGGCACGCCGTGAGCGTGTGATTCAGCATGTCATTGTATTTGCCAACGTACTACGTGACCGACTGCGTCATCAAACCGCCAATCCTACCGAATTAATACAAACCAGTGGTATGAGCCAGCAAGCGATTACCCAACTGTATCAACAGGCCAACGCACCACAATACACCCTAAGTCTGATTCAATGGGAGTTGATGCAAGCCCTAAAAGAAGGTGAAATTTCCGATATTATTTACACCCAAATGAATCAGCACGTGACCGAACTCAGTTTGGTGCAAACGGGCTGTGACCGTATTGCCACCACACCACTGCCATTTGCTTACTCCGTATTGCTGAATCGTACTGTGTACTTTTTCTGTTTTATGCTGCCGTTTAGTTTGGGGTCTACGCTCGGATTGGCGACCCCACTTTTGGTCGGTATTTTAGCCTATACCTTTTTAGGCTTAGATGCGCTCAGTTCTGAAATTGAAGAACCTTTTGGTACGCAAAGTAACGACTTACCATTAGATGCCATGGTGCGTACCATTGAAATTGAATTATTGGGTACTTTGGGCAAACCAACCCCACCGCCTATTCAAGCTCAAGACAATAATTTGCTTTAATTTATTACCCCTCCCTAGCCCTCTTCTATACGGGGAAGGAACTCCTTCTTCATCTGGGAGAAGGTTGGGATGAGGGAGTTATTAAACAAAACTCTCCCAGATCCCGACTTGCCCCTCTTTCACTCGTGGAATATTACCCAGTTTAATCCATGGCATATTTTCACCATGAAAATCGCTGCCAACGGATACTTTTAGGCCATGTTCAGCAATCATACGATCCACCATTTGACGGGTCGAAGTAGGGTCAATATTGGGTGGTAACTCCACAGCATCTCCCCCATATTTGGCAAAAATTTCAATCAAATAACGAATATTGGTGGCAGATAAATCATAACGAGTGGGATGCGCCAACACAGCAAAGCCCTGACTTTCGTGAATTACCCGAATGGTGTCTTGCAGGCTCAAGCCATCAAATTTCACATAGGCTTTTTTGCCTTCTTTAATATATTTATCAAATGCTTGCTGAACACGTGTCACAAAACCTTTTTCTTGCAAGGTTTTGGCAATGTGTGTACGTGTAATCCGATCTGCCACACCCTCGACTTTGGCCAGTACATCGTTATAAATATCTTGCCCAATCAGCGGAGTCAGCAAATCACAAATTTGCTTGGCACGTTCTGCACGAATTTGTTTTTGCTGTTCAAGTACCGCCTGCAACGGCGCAGGATTTTGCATATTCAAGGCCACCACATGCACGCTGTAACTCTTTTTGGTGGCAGGCCGTGACCACTGACTCGAAATTTCCACGCCAGAAACAATCTCTAAAGCCTGTCCCTGTGCAGCTTGTCGCGCTAACAGCACGCCATCCATCGTGTCATGATCAGTCAATGCCAAGGTGTGAATACCCTGTTGAATGGCTGCAGTTACCAGTTCTGCAGGTGACAAAGTTCCATCAGAAATATTACTGTGTGTATGTAAATCTACGCCGTGCATCACTTATACTATGTCATTTATTTGATCAGATTTAGATACTCTAACATGAAAGCACTTTTAGACTTTGTGCCCCTCATTATTTTCTTTTATTTATACAAAACTGTAGATCCAAAAGACACCGACCATCAATTATTACAACTCATCGGCTCTGCAGGCGGTGTCGATAATAATCATATTCTTGTGGCAACCACAGGTCTGATCATATCCATGTTAGTGGTGTATGGCGCATTATTTGTCATGCAAAAATTCCGCCTAGATAAACAACAATGGATTGTGTTGTTTATGACTGTCATTTTTGGTGGTGTCACCTTAATGCTGAGCGATGACTTTTATATCCGCCTCAAAGCCGCCATTTTAAATATTGTCTTTGCCGGTGCTTTTTTACTGTCGCCGTGGTTCAGCAAAGACCGTAAACCCCTTATTCAACGCTTATTTGGCCCAGTGTTCAACTTAAGTGAAACAGGCTGGAAAAACCTGAATTATGCATGGGCTGCGATGTTTGCTGTGATGTCTTTCCTGCATGTGTTTTTTGCATTTTTATTTATGGATGGAAAATATTGGGGAGAATTCACCGCTTTTGGTGACATGATCGTAATGTTTTCCTTTATCATTGTGCAGTTTATTGTATTGCGCAAATACTTTAAAACATCTGAATAATTTCTGATCTGCAATATTCGAGAGTAGCTATGCCTTTATTTGTTCTAAGTTGTACTGACCGTGAAGGTACACTGGAAAAACGTCTTGCGACACGTCCTTTACATTTGGCACGTTTGCAACAGCTAGATGCAGAAGGTCGTTTGATTGTGGCGGGCGCTATGCCTAAAGACCCAAGCAATCCACAAGCAGGTTTTTATGGCAGCACCATGATTGTCGACTTTGATAGCCGTGAAGCCTTAGACGCATGGTTACAAGATGAACCTTTCTTAAAAGAAGGCGTGTACAGTCATATTGACGTCAAGCCATTCAACAAAGCCTTTCCTCAAGGATAAGCAATATGCGTTTCGTTGTTGCCAGTGCTGTTCTACTGAGTTCAGCCGCCTTTGCTGTTGAACCAACGCCAATGCCGAACACAGTTGCTGCAGTTGCGCCTACAGCGGCTGCGAGCAATGCGGCTGCAGCTTCAGCAACCACAGCAGGCAATCCCGCAGTGCCTGCTACTCAAAATAAACCACTGACTGCCGAACAAATTGCTAAAAATAAAGCCATTCAGGAAGCCAAAACCAAAGCCTTGATTAAAGATCAAAGCACACGTTTGCAACAACTCGAACAGGCCAACCTAGATGCCTTAGCACAAAATCAGGAACTGCAACTTAAAAATGATAATTTAGGCGTGCAAGTCCAAGTGCTGCAAAGTGAACGCAGTGCACAAATGTTTTTATATGGTGCAGCGACACTGGCAGTAGGCGTATTGCTCGGCTTTCTAATTGCCAGTTATGTTTATACCAAGCGTCGTCGTCAATGGTAATCTGACTGCGCACCTTTTCATTTAAAGGACTTTTGTTTTGTTTCAGCCTATTCAAACTGCCGAGCTGG
Source organism: Acinetobacter sp. A2 (assembly GCF_048537555.1). Taxonomy (NCBI): domain Bacteria; kingdom Pseudomonadati; phylum Pseudomonadota; class Gammaproteobacteria; order Moraxellales; family Moraxellaceae; genus Acinetobacter; species Acinetobacter sp. A2. The sequence goes on along the minus strand of NZ_CP183239.1, from coordinate 550,610 downwards.
ATTGGCAACTGGTCGATGGCATTGATGTGCCCATTTCCAAACAGTTTGGTGATGTGTATTTCTCTAAAGACAATGGCCTGCTCGAAACGCGGCATGTGTTTTTACAGGGCAACGACTTACCCACCCGCTTGGCAGCACTCAACGATTTTGAATATTTTTGCGTAGGTGAAACAGGCTTTGGAACAGGCTTAAATATTTTAGCGCTGTGGCAATTGTGGCAACAGGTACGTCCTAATAATCACAGTCACTTGCACGCCATTTCTGTAGAAAAATTTCCACTCCGCAAAGCCGATCTAATTCGTGCCTTAGCCGCTTGGCCAGAACTGAGTCATCTGTCTGAACAGCTGATTCAGCAATACCCTGCAGCCATAGCAGGCTGTCATCGTTTAAATCTTCCAGATGAACGCTTTAGCCTCGATTTATGGCTAGGCGATGCACAGGAAGTATTCCCTGCAATTGCCAAAACCACACCTGTAAACGCTTGGTTTTTAGATGGCTTTGCCCCCTCTTGCAACCCAGATATGTGGCAGGAAACGGTACTGAACCCCATTGTAGCCTTATCAGACTATGGCACGACCTTTGCCTCATTCAGTGTGGCAGGCGTACTTAAACGTGGCTTAAAACAACACGGTATTCAGATTACCCGCCCACGTGGTTTTGGGCATAAACGGGAAATGCTAAAAGCAGTTTGGCAAGCGCCGGACATGCCGCAAACATCAGATCAGACTGAAATGGCACAAATTGCGGCAACAAACCGCAATGCAGCCACCAAACAGCGCCATATTGCGATTGTAGGCGCAGGAATTGCAGGTTTAAGCTGTGCTTGGGCATTTGCACAACGTGGGCATCAAGTCACGCTCTACGATCAAACAGCGCCCCTTGCAGGTGGTTCAGGCAATCCCTTGGCATTGTTAAACCCAAAACTTTGCCCAGCTCATCAAACTGCCGATCACTTAATGACGCTGGCATGGCAATATGCCTTGAATCACTATGCCGTATTCAAGGCATTTCGTCCGTTGCAGATTCATCAATTGGCGCTTAAACATGCCGATGAATTACTAGATTTAGCCACACAATATCCACCAGATATTTTAACAGCACACACCGCAGCTGAACTCATACCACAAAGTGACTTTGCCAGTTTGAACTTATTGCAAGCAGGCGCAGTTTCTCCACATCAACTGCGAGATGAAATTCTTGCACACCCACTCATTCAGTTTCAGCAAGCCAAAATTGAAAAAATTACAGCTGCAGCACAACAGCAGATTTTACACAGTACAGATGCTGAACTCGGACGTTTTGATCATGTTATTGTCTGCGCTGCCCTACAAAGCGGTGCTTTTTTTGAAAACTATCCTGTACTTAAACCTATTCGTGGGCAAGTCAGCTGGTTAAATAATGCCAATCAAGCCTTGCCATTATCACAAGCCTATAGCTATGGTGGGTATTGCATGCAGCTCAATGCTGAGCAGCTCATTTTAGGCGCATCATTTTATCCAAATCGGGAAGATTGCGATGTATTGGCAGAAGACCATGTGCATAACTACGAACTTATCCACAGTGTCTTTCCTGCCTATGCTAAAAATTTAGCCCCTGTAGACACTTGGCAAGGACGTGCTTCTGTACGTGCCCAAAGTCAGGACTATTTCCCTTTACTGGGTAAAATGCATGATGATCAGGAAATTTATAGCTTTGCAGGACTGGGTTCTAAAGGCTTTTTATTTGCCCCATTGTGCAGTGAAATACTGGCAGCACAGGTTTTAGCAGAAGCCTGCCCTGTACCAAAAAACTTACTGCAAAAACTGGCTGTAACTCGCTTTCAAAAAAAAGTGAAAGCCAAAAAACCATATTTTAAAAATCTCCCCCCCTTAGCCTAGCCCTTAGCTGTAGATAAAAAAGATAAAATAACACCCAACAAAAAAGCGCCTTTCGGCGCTTCTTTTTTGCAGTTGCAAATTATGCACCCTGCTCCAGTGCTAAGCCAGCATCACGTGCTGCACGCGTACCACCCATTAACACCACATATTCACGTGAGTTGTCAAAACCCTCAAGTAACTCTGCTGCACGTGGCGCTTTACTACCACCACCACATAAAATGTAAATCGGTTGATCCGCTGACACCTGAGTGAGGCTCTCTGCTGAAAGATCGCTAATAGGCTGATTTACTGCCCCTTTCACGTGTGCTTCAGCATAAGCACTTGAATCGCGTACATCCCAGATCACTGCATTTTCTGGGAACTCAAATGTTGTAATTTCTTGTTTACGGATCATTGCGCACTCCTTTGATGTAAACAACACTTGGCAAATGAAGAAAACATCCCTAGCATCTCAGATATTGTTTCCATTTGCAAAGGTCTTCATTATGCCTTCTTTCGATATTGTTTCTGAATTAGAACTTTTTGAAGTGAATCATGCGGTTCAAAACACACAAAAAGAAATTGGTACTCGTTTCGATTTTCGTGGTCAAGATGTGTCTATCGAACTCAATGAAAAAAACAAAGAGATTAAAATCTCCACTGAAAGTGATTTCCAATGTGAGCAAGTGTATACCATGCTTGAAAATCACTTCTATAAGCGTAAAGTCGACATTCAGGCACTTGATCCACAAAAAATGACGGCATCAGGTAAAAATGTGATTCAAGTGATCAAACTGAAAGATGGTCTTGACTCAGATACCGCAAAAAAAATTAACAAAGCCATTAAAGACAGTGGCATTAAAGTGCAATCTTCTATTCAGGGTGACAAAATTCGTGTAACCGACAAGAAACGCGATACTTTGCAACAAGTGATGGCGTTCTTGAAAGAGCAACAATTTGGTCTGCCATTGCAATTTAATAACTTTAAAGATTAATTTGGGGATGCCATGACACCAACCAATCGCTTAAACAAACTGGTCAAAGCAACATCAAAATTGCCTAAAGGCATTCAAAGCCGCCTTTTAAGTCAAGCTTTTGGTCGTGTCGTGCCTATGGTGGGTAGTGCAAAAATTCGCTATCACGAAGTGACTCCATCACAAGTGGTAGTCAGCATTGCCAATCACAAAGCCATGCAAAACCATATTGGGCAAGTACATGCCTGTGCAATGGCGCTGCTTGCCGAAACTGCAACAGGTTTTGTGACAGCTATGAATGTGCCAGATAGTGCAATTGTGCTGATTAAAAGCTTGAAAGTAGACTTTAAACGCCCTACTCAAGGTGCTATGACCGCCATTGCGACCTTAAGCCCCGAACAGCAACAACTCATACACAGCACCGATAAAGGCGAAACACTGGTCAATGTCAGTGTCATGGATGAATCTGGTGAAGCTCCGATTCAGTGTGAAATGCTGTGGGCTTGGGTGTCTAAAGCACATTTAAAGCAGAAACAAGCCTAAGATTATTCCTTAAAGCAAAAAATCCCAGATTACAGATCTGGGATTTTTTATAGTCACTTAAAATAACTACGCTTGGCTCGCCTGAGCCTCTAAAAACTTCTGTTTGGATTCTTCAGGAATCTGACGTTTTGAACCTTTGACATCTACCGCAACAAAGGTAAACACCCCTTCGGTAACACATACTGCTTCACGTGAATCATCATGGCTGTCCCACACTTCAATTTGCATTTGAATTGAGGTATTGCCCACTTTCAAAATTTTGGTATAGCAACTGATCACATCGCCCACTTTGACAGGCACTAAAAAAGTCATTTGGTTAATTGAAATCGTGGCACAGCGCCCTTTACTAAAGCGCTCGGCATGAATTGCACCCGCTAAGTCCATCTGTGAAACGATCCAGCCTCCAAAGACATCTCCACTCCAGTTGGTATCTGCTGGCATGGCAATTGTTTGTAAGGAAAGCACTCCCTCTGGTTTTGCATGAGAATCTGACACGTTCACTCCGGACATTTGCATTAAGTTAGCACGAACAGTGCATTAAGACTGGGCGTTAAGCTGCTGATCCAACCACTGTTGTAATTCAGTCGCACGTAGCGCACCGCTTATTCTAGCAATTTCATTACTTTTATTCATCAGTACCAGTGTTGGAATACTGCGCACATGAAACGCACTGCTCAAGCGTGGATTGGCTTCTGTATCAATTTTTGCAAATACTACATGCGGATTTTGCTTAGCCACCGTTGCAAAATGTGGTGCCATCATCTTGCATGGACCACACCAGTCTGCCCAAAGATCAATCAGAATAGGTAAATCGCTGTTTTGAATAAAATGACTAAAATTTTGTTCATTCAGTTCAATTGGCGCAAGCGGAATCAAGGCTTGATGGCACTGTCCACACGCAGGGCTGGCAGATAATTTATCTTCAGGTACTCGGTTTTTTGCACCACACTCAGGACACACAATAATCATTTACTGAACTCCAAACAGTTGCTGTAAAAACTCTAATTGGGTCTGAATGGTTTTTTTAAACCATTCACCATGATAAATATCGAAATGTTGCATATCCCACTCTTCATATTGCACATAAGGCGCAATATTGGTGGCTGTTTCACGACTAGATTCAATTGGAATCAAACTGTCGTGCTGTGAGGCAATAAACAACACCGGGATGTTGATTTGGCGGACTTCCTGAATGGGACGATAACGGATTAAATGAAAAAACACCCGCGCAGGAATGGTACCGCTCCAATAATAATCAGAATTTACAATGGACATATAACCTGCATAACTGTCTGCTGTAGGTAAAAAGCACAGCGCCTTTTGCGCCACCACAGGCAGTGTTTTTGGCGACATACCCACCTTTGCACCCATATAATCCTGACTGGAGATTTTTAAGGCTTTAGGAAGTTGCTGCAAAGGATACAACTTGGCACTTTCCGCACCATCGACAAAAGGCACTTGTACCATCACCGCAGCCAAATTGTGTAATCGTGAAGCCAAACTGAGTACATATCCACCGCTGAGCGATGTCCCCCATAAAATCATGCGCTTGGCATCTATAGATTTACGTTCTGCGATATGTGAAATCATGCTGCGCCAATCATCTAACTGCGCTTCAATAGACACCAACTCACGTGGACGACCTGTGCTTCCACCCCAATAGCGATAATCAAACAACACCACGGCATAGCCTGCCTGAGCAAAGTGTTGTGCATATTGCACCAATTTAAAATGCCGCAAGGCCGCCAGACCATGCGCCATCAGAATCACCGCGGGCTTTTCTATAGATTTGGGGCGATAAAAGTCTGCAGCAATCACCTCATGATCGCTTTTGACATATAAAGGCTCGACCGTGTAGGAATGCATACGCGCTCCATTGCGTTATTTTATCGTTATCATCGTTATAAATATTTCAGAACATTCAGCTCATGAATCTGCTTAATGCTATCATAAAACATATTGTCATGAATAAAATGATGGAGTGTTTCCCATGTCTGAACAAGTCGGTTTTGCTGGTCAAATTGGTCCTGAGCATGTAACTCAGGTGCTTGAGAAAGGTTTTAAGTCAATTATTAATAACCGCCCAGATATGGAAGGTGGTCCTGAACAGCCCACCAGTGCACAAATTGAAGAAGCCGCACGTGCTGCAGGTATAGATTATGTTTATCAACCTGTGGTATCAGGTCAGATTACCGAGCTAGATGTTCGTGCATTTGCCAATCACTATAATGAATTGCCAAAACCTGTGTTGATGTTCTGCCGTACAGGTAACCGCTCAAATAACTTATTCCAGTTAGCTAAACAAATGGATTTGTTGGATGACTAAACACATCCTCAAACATGTGTTTTGCTGTATTCTGATCTGCAGCAGTATCTCACTGAGTTATGCGAACAATACACAGATGCTAACAAACAAAGTCAGCGTTGCAGGTCAGATGAATACTGCTAAGTTTTCACAATTGATACGGCAGGGTTTTAAATCGGTGATTGTGAACCGCCCTGATCAAGAGATTGGCAATGTGGTCAAAGTCAGTGAATTACGCAATATTGCAGAAAAATCTCAGGTCAGTGTGATTTATCAGCCCGTTAGTAGCGGTAAAATTTCTCAAACAGATATTCTTGAATTTGCCAAATATTATAATGAGCTTCCAAAACCCATTCTGATGATTTGTCGTAGTGGTGCTCGTTCCAGTGCTTTATTTCATCAAGCAAAATCTCAAGGTTTGTTGCATGAATAAAATTTTATTGGCAGTAATGTGCGTCTTAGTTCTCACTGCGTGTAGTTCGATGCAAGTGCGCCCGACTGTAGGTGTGAGTGTGGGGACTAGTTTATAATTTTTATCTATTGTTCAACCTATGGCGCTATATGCGCCATTTTTAATATATGCTATCTTTGCAAAATTATTTTTTTGTTAATAACAATATAATTCGGGGTATTACACAATGAATTTTTTAAAAGGAACGCTTGCAGCATTGCTGTCCCACAATTTTTCACAAGAGGAAGCTCATTTGAGCTTCCTCTTGTTTTATGGGTATTTTATCGGGTGAAAATAAAGCTTTTAAAGCTCTTCTTTCAAACAAATTCACTTGAATTATTCTGAGTAAACGTTGAACTGTCCAACCTGTTTTTCCTAAATGTCGAGCGAAACTCACCAATAAATAGGCGATCATCGCAATCCAGATTTGTGTCTGAATTGCGTTCCTGCTGCGGCCTAGAAACGCTTTTAATTTGAGATTCTGCTTAATCGCCTTAAAGAACAGCTCAACTTTCCAACGATCTTTATAAATCGCCGCAATGGTGGAGGCGGCTAAATGAAAGTTATTGCTGAGAAAGCTAAAGTGCTTGCCACTTTGCTGATCTCTATATTCAATTCTTCTTAACACTGGGGCTTTTCTTTTTAGGGCATGTGCGCTATTTAGCTGAATGGTTTCATCTTTTAGAATACCTTTGGATTCAAGCACTGGATGTTGCTGGATCACCTGATACACAGATTTAGGCCTAAAACGTGTGACAAATCCAATGTTTTGAGCAGTCAGATTTGCATACCATTGGTAATCGACATAGCCTTTATCAAAAACTACAATGCTGCCAGCAGGAAACTGGAATTTGCGGCCTTGTACCATGTCATTTTCTTTGCCATTTTCAACTGCAACAAACTCAGGAATATCATTGCTGTGATTCAATCCTATACTGAGTTTCATGCTGGCTTTTGAGTCGTGAACTTTGGCCCATTCACATAAGGAAAGCGACAGGTCAATATGACTGGCATCCAAGGAATACAAGGGATTCTTAAAGCGAAATTTATGAGCTACTTTTGAGTGTTCATAGTATTTAAGCAACTTGTAAAATAGCTGTTGATACAAGGTAGCAGGCTGCTGCTCATTGATTCGTGCCAGCGTGCTTCGGGGAATAGACTTTGCTCCGAGATGACTTAGCTTTTCCTGTTGGCACTCCAAATTGGATTGAATATCTCTCAGACTTTGCCTACAAGAGAATTGAGACATCAATATGGCAATAAACTGATCCCACCGGGAAGCCGCTCTAAATTTCTGTCCAACATGGTGTACTTTAGCAAGTTGTTCAAAATCCTGTCGCACAACAGGTTTAATTAGCTCATGAAATACGGTATTCTGATGTGACAAAACCTGAATCCTGGTCGTTAAAGTGTTTGTTTGCACTCATATTTTAACTGTTAGGACTCAGGTTTTTTTATTTAAAGCAAACTATGGGACAGCAGTGACGCTTGCAGTAGCATTAACTGGTTTACTTACCGCATGTGGGGGCGGTGGAAGTGATGGTTATTACGATAATAAAGGCACTAATATTGGAAACCCTCCGACCCAACCATCGACTGGTGGTGCCACAACACCAGCAGATGCTCAAAAAATTTTTAATGAATTAAAAGCTGAAGGGGCAGCATTATTTGGACAGGCTGATCCTGAACAAAAAGGTTATGTTGACCACGCACTAGATGCTTATGCACAAAGCATATTAAAAATATCTCAAGATATTAGAAATGTTGACTTTACAGCTTTTGCTACAACAAACCGTAAAGAAAAATGTTATGACGAAAGTACATCAGATTACCGTACTTGCTATATTTTCAAAGGAGATGAAATCAATACATTACTAGGAGCAAAATATGATGCCTGGGATTTTGTTATTGATGATGGCACGATAGATAACCTAAATGATCAAACGATTGGTAATGATTTAGCAAATATTCGCTTAAAGTCTGAAGAAGTCACACCAGATTTAAAAAGTTATTATGGTGAAACGTATTTATTTGTATTTGAAAATGAAAATAAATTAAAACATTTACAAGATATCGCGATTTCTGGTGCATTTTCATACCCATTTGCACAAACTGACGGCCTTCAGAAACGTTTTATCTTAATTAATAGTGAAACAAGTGATTTCAAAATAACTGTAACAAAAGCTGGTGCTACAGAAAGTACAGTAATGGGAGCTCTCAGCATTTATAAGGTACCAAAAACTTCAGATGACAGTGAATATTATGTAACTGAAGCTGGTTCAGGTTTTAATACATTAATTAACGATAATACTAATGTAGCTTTTGCTGAGCCAGTAAATTTCCGTATTGATTCTGAATTAGGTGTTGCTCCAAGTACATACAAAATTTTGAATAACATTGAAACTTTAAATCTGCCAAGTGTTACAATATCTGGAACACGTGTAGAACATGAACAACCAACCTTAAATGCTAAAGAGTTTATTGGAAGTATTTACCTGGAAGGTCCAAGCATTCTTGATTTTAAACAATCTGCAGTAGATTCAATTTTAAAATTCAAACACGTTCTTAATGGCGTGACTTATGCAGGCCAATCAAAAAATACAGCTTCAGGTATAATCACAGAATTTAGCTCTCCAAGTGCTATCAAATACTAATAAATGTTAATCTAAGAATACAAAAAAGCCTCCAACATGGAGGCTTTTTTGTATTAGATTTAAAGAAATTTAATAAGTTAAGACTACATATGTACGACCTCATTATCATTGGTGCAGGAACCGCCGGCATTAGCGCCTATAAAGAAGCCATTAAACATACCAAAAATCTACTTATCATTAACCATGGCCCTTGGGATACCACTTGTGCCCGTGTTGGCTGTATGCCTAGCAAAGTGCTAATTTCTAGTGCCAATCGAATGCACGACATTCAACATGCACAAGAAGTTGCACTTACTATAAATGCAAAAATTGATACATCTCAAATCATGTCACACGTACGTCAATTACGTTACCGCTTTACTGCAGCAACACAGAAAGATGTAGATCACTGGGAGGCATCCCACAAAATTTCTGGCTTTGCGACATTCGTAGATGCCCATACCATTCAAGTCAATGGACAACGATATCAAGCGAAATCCTTTATTATTGCTGTGGGTTCTACCCCTACTTATGACCAATCATGGAAACAAGCTTTGGGTGAACTCTTAATCACATCAGACCAAATTTTTGAATTGGAAACATTACCTCAGACTTTGGCAGTTATTGGTAGCGGTGTGATTGCAATTGAATTAGCTCAGGCCATGCAGCGCTTAGGAGTACATACCACTATTTTTGCACGTAGTCGCAAAGTAGGCTCTCTCAGTAGTCCTGAACTACAAAAAATTGCCCAAGATACCCTCAACAAAGAATTGAACATTAAATTTGAAACCTTGCCAACCCAACTTAAAAAAACAGCGCAAGGTGTGCAAATTGAATATCAAGAAAATGGACAAACACAAAACTTAACTGCCGATTACGTACTGGTTGCTACAGGTAGACGTAGCTATTTAGATCAACTTCAACTCGAAAATATAGATCAGAGCTTTAATAACTCAAAACACCTCCCAATTGATGCCTACACCAAACAACTTGGGCAACATGCTATTTTTGTAGTCGGTGATGCCCATACAAATACACCAATTCAGCACGAAGCTGCACATGAAGGCCGTGAAGCTGTTCACAATTGTCTGAATTATCCAAACCTAATAAATTTAAAAACACTAACACCAATCGGAATTGTGTTTAGCTCACCTGAAATGGCAACTGTAGGACAAAGCTACAAACAGCTAAAAGATCAGAATATTGCATTCACAACAGGTTTTGTTTCTTATGAAAAACAAGGTCGTGCTTTAGTTTTAGGTAAAAATAAAGGTGGTATTGAAGTCTATATTGATTCAAGTAACCATAAACTCTTAGGTGCAGAACTGTTTGTCGGAGCAGCAGAACACATGGCTCATTTACTTGCATGGATGATTGATGAGGAACTTTCACTTGAAGATATTTTAGATAAGCCGTTCTACCATCCAACCCTAGAGGAAGGGCTAAGAACTGCATTTAAACATGCACGCAGACAACTACGAAAAGCCAATTAAAGTTCTCAAATAAAATCGAATATTTACCTTTAAAACCATCCATTGATGGTTTTATTTTTTGGTGTTCTTTATTTTTAATATTCTTTTATTTCATATTTTTATTTACTTTCTGCATAAAAAAATCCCCCATCTCAAAGAGAAGGGGGACTTAGAATAATGAGCTGGCGATGACTTACTCTCACATGGGTAACCCCACACTACCATCAGCGCGAAGAGGTTTCACTTCTGAGTTCGGGAAGGGATCAGGTGGTTCACTCTTGCTATTGTCGCCAGCACAACTGTTATGGACTTGTTCGGGTCTTAGTTACATTGCTTAAGCTCGATGCTTTCGCTTGTAATGCCTTACTTCGTTCCAAATGAGTTATTAACAGGTTGGCTATTGTATCTGAAATTTCATGTTCAGCAAGGGCTGAATCAAGATATTTGATCTGATCAGGTTTAAGTGATCTTTTATGAATCGATTGATGCTTGTGATACAACAACTGTTTGGGTGTTGTATAGTCAAGCCTCACGAGCAATTAGTATTGGTCAGCTTCACATATCGCTATGCTTCCACATCCAACCTATCAACGTCGTAGTCTTCAACGGCTCTTTAGGAGGCATAAAGCCTCGGGGAAATCTTATCTTGAGGTAGGCTTCCCGCTTAGATGCTTTCAGCGGTTATCCCTTCCGAACATAGCTACCCGGCGATGCGACTGGCGTCACAACCGGTACACCAGAGGTTCGTCCACTCTGGTCCTCTCGTACTAGGAGCAGATCCTCTCAAATTTCCAGCGCCCACGGTAGATAGGGACCGAACTGTCTCACGACGTTCTAAACCCAGCTCGCGTACCTCTTTAAATGGCGAACAGCCATACCCTTGGGACCTGCTTCAGCCCCAGGATGAGATGAGCCGACATCGAGGTGCCAAACACCGCCGTCGATATGAACTCTTGGGCGGTATCAGCCTGTTATCCCCAGAGTACCTTTTATCCGTTGAGCGATGGCCCTTCCATACAGAACCACCGGATCACTAAGACCTACTTTCGTACCTGCTCGACTTGTGGGTCTCGCAGTTAAGCGCGCTTTTGCCTTTATACTCTACGCGTGATTTCCGACCACGCTGAGCGCACCTTCGTACTCCTCCGTTACTCTTTAGGAGGAGACCGCCCCAGTCAAACTACCCACCAGACATGGTCCTCGTCCCGGATAACGGGACAGAGTTAGAACCTCAACATTACCAGGGTGGTATTTCAAGGACGGCTCCACTCGAACTAGCGTCCGAGTTTCAAAGCCTCCCACCTATCCTACACAAGTAAGGTCAAAGTTCAATGTCAAGCTGCAGTAAAGGTTCACGGGGTCTTTCCGTCTAGCCGCGGGTACACCGCATCTTCACGGCGAATTCGATTTCACTGAGCCTCTGCTGGAGACAGCGCCGCCATCATTATGCCATTCGTGCAGGTCGGAACTTACCCGACAAGGAATTTCGCTACCTTAGGACCGTTATAGTTACGGCCGCCGTTTACTGGGGCTTCGATCAAGAGCTTCGCTTACGCTAACCCCATCAATTAACCTTCCAGCACCGGGCAGGCATCACACCCTATACGTCCACTTTCGTGTTTGCAGAGTGCTATGTTTTTAATAAACAGTTGCAGCGGCCTGGTTTCTGAGGCTGTCGACAGCTCAAGGAGCAAGTCCTATCACCATCAACAGCGTACCTTCTCCCGAAGTTACGGTACCATTTTGCCTAGTTCCTTCAGCAGAGTTCTCTCAAGCGCTTTGGTCTACTCGACCTGACCACCTGTGTCGGTTTCGGGTACGATTCCAGTGTAACTGAAGCTTAGAGACTTTTCCTGGAAGCAGGGTATCAGCCACTTCACTGTACAAGTACAGCTTGCTATCAGATCTCAGCATAGAGCACCCCGGATTTGCCTAAGATGCATGCCTACTTCCTTTCACCTGGACAACCAACGCCAGGCTGACTTAACCTTCTCCGTCCTCTCATCGCATTACACTGAAGTATTGGAATATTAACCAATTTCCCATCGACTACGCCTCTCGGCCTCGCCTTAGGGGTCGACTCACCCAGCCCCGATTAACGTTGGACTGGAACCCTTGGTCTTTCAGCGAACGGGTTTTTCACCCGTTTTGTCGTTACTCACGTCAGCATTCGCACTTCTGATACCTCCAGCAGACTTCTCAATCCACCTTCGTCGGCTTACAGAACGCTCCCCTACCACGTATACAAAGTATACATCCGCAGCTTCGGCACATAGTTTTAGCCCCGTTACATCTTCCGCGCAGGCCGACTCGACTAGTGAGCTATTACGCTTTCTTTAAAGGGTGGCTGCTTCTAAGCCAACCTCCTAGCTGTCTATGCCTTCCCACATCGTTTCCCACTTAACTATGATTTTGGGGCCTTAGCTGGCGGTCTGGATTGTTTTCCTCTTGACTACGGACGTTAGCACCCGCAGTCTGTCTCCCGGATAGTACTCATTGGTATTCGGAGTTTGCATCGGTTTGGTAAGTCGGGATGACCCCCTAGCCGAAACAGTGCTCTACCCCCAATGGTATTCGTCCGAGGCGCTACCTAAATAGCTTTCGGGGAGAACCAGCTATCACCGAGTTTGATTAGCCTTTCACCCCTATCCACAAGTCATCCCCTGGCTTTTCAACGACAGTGGGTTCGGTCCTCCAGTTAGTGTTACCCAACCTTCAACCTGCTCATGGATAGATCACCCGGTTTCGGGTCTATACCCAGCAACTAGACGCCCTATTAAGACTCGATTTCTCTACGGCTCCCCTATGCGGTTAACCTCGCTACTGAATATAAGTCGCTGACCCATTATACAAAAGGTACGCAGTCACCGAACAAGTCGGCTCCCACTGCTTGTATGCATGCGGTTTCAGGATCTATTTCACTCCCCTCACAGGGGTTCTTTTCGCCTTTCCCTCACGGTACTGGTTCACTATCGGTCAGTCAGGAGTATTTAGCCTTGGAGGATGGTCCCCCCATATTCAGACAAGGTTTCACGTGCCTCGCCCTACTCGTCATCATTATGTGTGCCCTTTCGTGTACAGGACTATCACCCACTATGGTTGCACTTCCCAGAGCATTCCACTAAAACACACATAACTTAATGGGCTTTTCCCCTTTCGCTCGCCGCTACTGAGGGAATCTCAATTGATTTCTTTTCCTACGGGTACTGAGATGTTTCACTTCCCCGCGTTCGCTTCGTATGACTATGTATTCATCATACGATACCTACCTTAAGGTAGGTGGGTTCCCCCATTCAGAAATCTCCGGATCAAAGGATATTTGCCGCCTCCCCGGAGCTTTTCGCAGGCTATCACGTCTTTCTTCGCCTCTGACTGCCAAGGCATCCACCACATGCACTTAATTACTTGACTATACAACCCCAAACAGTCGTTAACCCCTACAAGTAGGGTTAAGACAATTAAATAAATATAAAATATTTATTTAATTCACAGTTTGACGTCTTGTGCACTTAAGCACTGTACAGCTTCAATTAGATTCATATACCAAAACGCTTGATTCAGTTAATTTGCTAGTTCTCATTTCAATTCGTAATTAAAACGTAACACCGAAGTATTACTGTCAATCTTGAATTAAATGAGTTGAACAATTTATTTCAGACTCAATTTTGCCAATCTGTTAATGATTTCCTACCGCCTCGTCAGCGAGTAGTTCACTGTGATAAATCACAGAATTTAATAAATCATTAAATCTTTACGATTTAACCTATTTACTAAATTCTATAAGCTATCTTTGGAATTTAACTTCAGTTTTACATTACTTTGTAATGTATGGTGGAGACTAGGAGAGTCGAACTCCTGACCTCCTGCGTGCAAAGCAGGCGCTCTACCAACTAAGCTAAGTCCCCAGCTTATCAATAAGTCAATGTTTCTGATTTCCGTTTACTCTGCAATCTCTTGCGTCGTCAGTAGTGGTGGGTCTGACAAGACTTGAACTTGTGACCCCACGCTTATCAAGCGTGTGCTCTAACCAACTGAGCTACAGACCCTCAGATACATCGTCATGAAGAACAACTTGTTGTGGATTCTTACCAATCGTCAATCTTTCGTTAAGGAGGTGATCCAGCCGCAGGTTCCCCTACGGCTACCTTGTTACGACTTCACCCCAGTCATCGGCCACACCGTGGTAAGCGTCCTCCTTGCGGTTAGACTACCTACTTCTGGTGCAACAAACTCCCATGGTGTGACGGGCGGTGTGTACAAGGCCCGGGAACGTATTCACCGCGGCATTCTGATCCGCGATTACTAGCGATTCCGACTTCACGCAGTCGAGTTGCAGACTGCGATCCGGACTACGATCGGCTTTTTGAGATTAGCATCACATCGCTGTGTAGCAACCCTTTGTACCGACCATTGTAGCACGTGTGTAGCCCTGGCCGTAAGGGCCATGATGACTTGACGTCGTCCCCGCCTTCCTCCAGTTTGTCACTGGCAGTATCCTTAAAGTTCCCATCCGAAATGCTGGCAAGTAAGGAAAAGGGTTGCGCTCGTTGCGGGACTTAACCCAACATCTCACGACACGAGCTGACGACAGCCATGCAGCACCTGTATGTAGATTCCCGAAGGCACCAATCCATCTCTGGAAAGTTTCTACTATGTCAAGGCCAGGTAAGGTTCTTCGCGTTGCATCGAATTAAACCACATGCTCCACCGCTTGTGCGGGCCCCCGTCAATTCATTTGAGTTTTAGTCTTGCGACCGTACTCCCCAGGCGGTCTACTTATCGCGTTAGCTGCGCCACTAAAGGATCAAATCCCCCAACGGCTAGTAGACATCGTTTACGGCATGGACTACCAGGGTATCTAATCCTGTTTGCTCCCCATGCTTTCGCACCTCAGTGTCAGTATTAGGCCAGATGGCTGCCTTCGCCATCGGTATTCCTCCAGATCTCTACGCATTTCACCGCTACACCTGGAATTCTACCATCCTCTCCCATACTCTAGCCAACCAGTATCGAATGCAATTCCCAAGTTAAGCTCGGGGATTTCACATTTGACTTAATTAGCCACCTACGCGCGCTTTACGCCCAGTAAATCCGATTAACGCTCGCACCCTCTGTATTACCGCGGCTGCTGGCACAGAGTTAGCCGGTGCTTATTCTGCGAGTAACGTCCACTCTTCTTAGGTATTAACCAAGAGAGCCTCCTCCTCGCTTAAAGTGCTTTACAACCAAAAGGCCTTCTTCACACACGCGGCATGGCTGGATCAGGGTTCCCCCCATTGTCCAATATTCCCCACTGCTGCCTCCCGTAGGAGTCTGGGCCGTGTCTCAGTCCCAGTGTGGCGGATCATCCTCTCAGACCCGCTACAGATCGTCGCCTTGGTAGGCCTTTACCCCACCAACTAGCTAATCCGACTTAGGCTCATCTATTAGCGCAAGGTCAAATGATCCCCTGCTTTCTCCCGTAGGACGTATGCGGTATTAGCATTCCTTTCGGAATGTTGTCCCCCACTAATAGGCAGATTCCTAAGCATTACTCACCCGTCCGCCGCTAGGTTAGTTACCGAAGCAACCTCCCCCGCTCGACTTGCATGTGTTAAGCCTGCCGCCAGCGTTCAATCTGAGCCATGATCAAACTCTTCAGTTAAAATCATTTTGAAGTTTTAATCTAAACTTCCAAATCTGGCTCATCAATTTTCTGACTTAAATTTCGCTCAAATAAACTTCGAGTAATTTAAACCAATCAATCAATGATAATATTTCGATTAATCAATCAGTAAAAATCCACACAAGTTGTTCTTCATAATCTCTTAATGATCTTCTCGATGCTTCGTCAGCATCAAGCTAGGTCGGCCATATTACTCTCTATTTTAAGAAAGTCAACATGTAATGTTGATTTTATTTTCAAACCCATCTACTCAAAACAAACTCAATTAATCTTGAATCAATCAACCAAGCTATTGTTTTTCAACAAGTTTTTACCAACATCACCGCCGATGGATGTGCATTATAGGCCAAATATTTTGCCATGCAAGGCTTTTTTCATAAAAATCATTACAGGCGTTGTTTTTTTGTTCAATTTAATTTTTTTAACACATATTTTGAGCAAATTTGCTTTAATACATCGTTCAAATTAACTGTTACTATATCCGCATCGGCTATTTAACAGCTTTTGCTTACTTAGATTTAAGCGCTAGGATTCTTTATGTATCAACAAAAATATCTTTGGGTGTGCCTTTTTTCTTTAGGATTCATCACCTCTACGCATGCAACAACCGCTTCAGTTGAAGAAGTTGAATCAGAAACTGCTGAAGTTATGGTTACAGATACGACTGAAACCAAAAGCAGTCGTTTAGATGCGCTTAAAGAATTAAAAAATGTAAAAGCCAAAGATTTAAAAGTGAATGCCAATGCAGCTCAGCCCGATGAAGTTAAAGACCCACTTCAACCTTTGAACCGTCAAATTTATGCTTTAAACGACATTTTGGACCGCAATATTGCACGTCCACTTGCGGTGCAATATACAGAAAAAGTACCTGGAGAAGTGCGCGGTTCTTATCGTCAATTTCGTAAAAACTTAGGTGAACCTTGGAATGCAGTCAATCAACTGATTCAAGGTCGTCCATTACGTGCAGTTAAAACTCTTGGACGTTTTAGCTTAAACACCATCACCACTTTAGGCATGGCTGACCCTGCACGTCGTTTAGGTTTAGACACTGAAGAAGAAAATTTTGGTACAACCCTAGGCTATTATGGCGTGCCATCGGGGCCTTATGTCATGTTGCCAATTTACGGCCCAAGCACCTTCCGTGATGGTTTTGGAACGCTAGTAGATGGTCAGGCTCGTCCGCAAAAGTATATTTTAGATGGCAATGACCGTTTATATTGGTCTGAGCAAGTCATGCGTGGTCTAGATACACGCTCTCAGCTTTTAGATGTAGAACAAGTTTTACAAGGCGATAAATATGCGGCAATACGTGATATTTATTTGCAACGTAAAAACTTTGAAATTGCAGAAAAGAAAGGACTAGATGCCGAAAGTATTTCTTTCGTGGACGATGAAACCGAAGAGTTTTTTGATGATCAAGAAGAAATAAATCTGCCTGATGAAAGCAAAGAATAATTTGTAAAACATTTTACTCAAGGTGAGTTTTTACTTTCCTTGAGTATTCAGGCATTGTTATAGTAACGCTTTGTTTAGGTTCAGGGTCAACATAAGCCTCTATGTATTTCATTCAACCCACACGTGATATTCCATATCTAGAACAGGTGCTCGACACACTTCCTAGTGTGCAAATGATTCACATAGATGACATCAGTTTGTATGATCCAACCATTATTGCCATTGCCGATGTGCAAGACTATTTAACCCATCAATGGAATTTACCCACCATTGTTTTAGCCTTTGAAGATGAAGGTACAGCCTTGGTTCAGGCTTGGGAACAAGGTGCTTTAGCGGGTTGGTTATGGAATCGTTTACCCGAAAACCCACCACACGCCCTACGCAAAATTGATGCGCAATATAAGCGTAATCAAGACAGTCGTGACTTACCTTCTGCTGCAGAACTACAAAAAAAATTACTGCCAAATCCAATTGAGCTTTGCAACTACCAAGTTGAAACGTTGTTTAAACCTTCGGCTTATTTGTCGGGGGATTGGTTTGACTATTGGAAAATCAGCGACAAAGAAATTATGTTCTATTTGGCCGATGTTTCTGGACATGGTGTGACCAGTAGTCTGCTCACTTCATGGATGGCCGCGTTTCATGGCCGCTCTAAAACACCACGTGAATTGATTAAAAAATTAAATGGTATGTTGGTTCAAGAAAATATTGAAAAACATATCACCATGATTAGTGGGATTTTAAACATTGAAACCCACCAATTACGCTGGTCCAGTGCTGGGCATTACCCTCCTGCGATTATTTTTGAGCCCAATCAAGCACCTAAAATTTTAAATACCAGCAGCTTTCCTTTGGGTCTGACTGAAGATTTAGAGGTGGAAGAATTTGAATGTATTTTAAATAAACAGGCACGTTTTATTATTTGCTCTGATGGTGCGCTTGAACCTTACAGTGGTGGCTTGAATGAACAGTTTGAGCAATTGATCTTTCATTTGCAAAATCAGTCCTTCCAAGCTCCTGACCATGTGGCAGATGACATTGCCATTTTGAGTTTATGCCGTACAAAATAAACGATTATTCAATCGCTTAACATCTACACCTCGCATATACGACTGTAAGCTACTTGAGTCTACATAGGCGCTATGGGATAATTATTTAATCCTTCTCTGCAAATGGCATTTATATGTCAACAGGTCATGTTGAATATGCAAGCTTGAATGGAACGCATATCTTTAAGCTTTTTGGCGAAGTGCGTGCCCAATCTTGTATTAGTCTAGACAAACTACTCAGTAAAATTGAACAGCAATCCAATGTGGTGGGTGCAATTGTAGATTTAACTCAAACCACATTTATTGACAGCACAGTTTTGGGCGTATTGGCTAAACTAGGCTTAAAACTGAAACAAGTGCATCAAATTCAAGCCGTCATGCTCTCGACCAATCCAGACATTACCACCTTAGCCAACAGCATGGGCTTAGGACAAGTATTTGTGATTCTGAATTACTGTGGCGATCCAACCGTCTGCACACGCGAGTTAGTGGAAGAGCATGTTACTCATAGCAATATGCTAACCACCGTACTTGATGCACACAAAACTCTCATGAAGCTGAATGAGAACAACCAAAATATGTTTGAGCCTTTGGTCAAACAGCTACAAAAAGAACAAGATACGCTGGATCAATGTGCTGAAAACAACCAGCAAAATGTCTGATCTCTTTACTGGAGCGCACCCATGACTTTACTTTCTGTTGCACAAATGAATTCTCAAAACGATTTGGAAGAAAACTTCAAAACCATTGAGACATTGATTCAACAAAGTAAAGCCGATGGTGCAGAACTGATCGTTTTTCCTGAAAATTTTGTCTGCTTTGCAGCGGGCAAGCAACGTGAAACTGCTGCAAAGTTTGAAACTATTCAACAGCGTTTAGAACAGCTTGCACATCAACATCAAATCTGGATTGTGGCGGGGACTTTGCCGTGCCCTTATCGCCCTGATGGCTCCACAATTGCTGATGGTCGTGTACGCACGGTCAGTTTATGTATTAGTCCTGAAAAAACTGAAGCACGTTATGACAAAATTCATTTGTTTGATGTGCAAGTGGGTGACTCTGTTGGTGGTTATCAGGAATCTAAATTTTTTGAACCTGGCTCTGAAACGGTAGTTGCAAAAACACCTTTTGGCAATATTGGCTTGATGGTGTGTTATGACTTGCGCTTTCCTGAATTGGCTTTAACTTTACGTGCTCAAGGTGCAAATATTTTAACAGCACCCTCAGCCTTTACTTACACTACAGGTCAAATGCATTGGCAATTGCTGTTGCAGGCACGTGGCATGGACAGCCAGTGTCAAGTACTGGGTGCAGCACAGCAAGGTTGGCATGGTGAAAAACGCCAAACTTGGGGGCATTCAGGTGCGGCCAATTCACGTGGGCAATTATTGGCAATTGTGGAAAATGAAGGCGCTCAACTGATTACTGTACCCTTTGATTTAGCAGAACAAAGTAAAGTCCGTGAATCTATGCCCTTAATGCAGCATCGTCGTTTGTTGCAATTTTAATATTTTGATTTCATAAAATAATACCCATAAAAAAGTTGATCATTTTTTGTGATCAACCTTTTTTATTTTAGATTATATGCCTCAACATCCTTAAGTCTTTTTATAGATCAGCATTTAATGATCTGTCATCGCCTAACTTATTCAGCTGCCTCATTGGTCACACGCAAGACTTCTTCCAAGGTAGTTTTACCTGCCAAAACTTTGCGCAAACCATCTTCACGAATTGAGCCAGACTGCTTTCTTGCATAATCTTCTAGTTCATATTCTGCGGCATTGCCATGAATCAAACGACGCATCGCTTCATCTACAGGCACAATTTCATAAATGGCGGTACGCCCTGTAAAACCGATATGTGAACAATGATCACAACCTTTCGGTTGCGGCAGTTTTAAATCGGTCGCATCTGTCACATTTTTAAACAGTTCTTTTTCAAAGTCATCTGCGTCATGCCACGTGGCACATTGTGAACATAAGGTACGCACCAAACGCTGTGCAATTACGCCAATTAGGGAGCTGGACAGCAAGAAAGGCTCAATTCCCATATCTTTTAAACGGGTAACCGCACCAATGGCAGTATTGGTATGCAATGTAGATAGCACCAAGTGACCTGTTAAAGACGCCTGCACCGCAATTTCGGCAGTTTCTAAATCACGAATCTCCCCCACCATCACCACGTCTGGGTCTTGACGCAGCATCGCTTTTAAAGCACGTGCAAAGGTCATATCCACTTTGGTGTTGACCTGTGTTTGCCCAATCCCTTCCAACTGATATTCAATTGGGTCTTCTGCGGTCAAAATATTTTTAGAGCCATCATTCAAGTCTGACAATGCAGCATACAAAGTCGTGGTTTTACCCGAACCCGTAGGCCCTGTGACCAAAATAATCCCGTGTGGACGATGCACCAATTGTTTTAGACGTTCATAGTCATTTTGCATAAGCCCTAGATGGGTCATGTTCAAACGACCTGCCTGCTTATCCAGCAAACGCATCACCACTCGCTCACCATGTGAAGATGGCAGTGTTGAAACACGTACATCCACCTCACGACCTGCCAATCTAAGCGAAATACGACCATCTTGCGGGATACGTTTTTCAGCAATATCGAGCTTGGCCATGACTTTAATACGTGACACCAACAACGGCGCCAATTCACGACGAGGCTGTACAATTTCACGTAGCTGACCATCAACCCGTAAACGCACCGACAGTTTCTTTTCAAATGATTCAATATGAATATCGGATGCACCAACCCGAATCGCTTCAGACAACAAGGCATTGATTAAACGCACAATGGGTGCATCATCTTCCTGATCCATTAAGTCTTCTGCTTCAGGTACAGAGTCTGCCAAACTGAGTAAATCAGGATGATCTTCCAGCCCTGCCGCGACTTGCTGAGATTCACCAGTATCGCCTGCAAAACTGCTGCTTAATAATTGATGAAACTCTTGATCGCTACAAAGTTGATGCTGCGCAGGATGCCCCAAAAAACGACGTGCTTCTTGAATCGCAAGCATAGGAGTATTTTCACGACGTACAATAAAGGCATGATCGCCTTCATAACGAATCAGTACCCCATGCCGTTTGGCAAAGCTATACGGTATTTGTAATTGTTTCAGTACTTGCATCAGCGATTATAATAATGATGAAAAAATTTAATTTGAGTGTACTCTAAGCGTATGACAGCGTGAAGTCTGTTTTTCACTGATTTATCAACAAAGGGATAGGCCATTGTCACAAAATCATGAGATTTCGGAACTCGATTCATCCAAATTAAAATGGTGGGGTGACTATGAGTTTGAGCTTAATCGTCCTAAAGCATGGCAATTTGGTTCATTGTTATTGCGTTTAACCCGCGGCATGCAAGAATGGCGTTTGGAATACTATCGTCCGCAAATTCAATATGATTATGAACAGCAATGGCACACGATTGATGATCCTGAATTTGCTTTTCCACAACCTGTGAAAGTTGAACGCTATATGTTCAAATCGACACAGAGCAAATTACAACTGATGCCACGTTTAGCAGACCGCTCTGTGGTGATTAAACCTGTCGATCCAATTTATATTCCTGCAGGGCAACGCGGTACACTGTATATCAGCACGCCACTTTGGATGGCAGGATTTGTAGATGGTCAACGTGAACCCATTTTTGACCTGCCTATTATTCGCCCCAAAGACACTTGGTTTGGCCCGAATCATCGTACGGGTGAAATTTGCTATGCCACGGCGGTGGATGGTCGTACTGAATTACATCAACTCAAACCACGTGCCTTTCGTGCAGTGACTCCAATTGAATTTCACAATACCAGTAATCAGCAATTGCGCTTTGACCGTATGAGTGTACCTGTACCTGCGCTGCCTTTATTTTTTAGTGAAAGTACAGGCCGTTTATGGACTTCACAAATTAGAGTCATGCATGAAGGTTTAGACCGCCCGCCACGGATTCGGATTGAAAACCGCACACCACCACATGCAGGTGAAGTCACCTATTTACAGCCACCACGTGAAACGGCAGGTGCGTTGTTTAATATGTTTGAGTCATTTTTCTAAGAGGATGTCATGGCAGATTCCAATATTTCCAAAGAAATCACCAACAGCCTCAAAGGGATATTTACCAGTGTCAATACAGATCGCTTGACCGAAATTTTGGTAGCAGTGGTACTGTCACTCATTGGTTTTTTAATTGCACGTTTTGTTTCCAATACCTTTGTACGTACCATCGGTGCGCGTTTTAATGCACATCAACGCCTGGTCTGGCGACGCGGAATTTTCTATTTTATTTTTCTGCTGTTTGTGATGGCTAGCCTTAAGGAGGCAGGCTTTAAGCTAAGTGTTTTCTTGGGCGCAGCAGGTATTTTAACGGTAGCACTTGGTTTTGCATCCCAAACATCAGCCTCTAACTTAATTAGTGGTATGTTCCTGATTGGTGAAGGCTCTTTTGAGGTGGGTGATACCATTCAAATTACCCTGATTCGTGGGCATACCATTGAGGGTGAAGTGATTTCAATTGACTTGCTTTCAGTGAAATTACTGACCCAAGACAATATTTATGTGCGTTTGCCCAATGAACAATTAATTCGTGCCCCTGTACATAACCTGTCCAAATTTCCAATACGGCGTGTTCCAATTACGCTCGCCATTAATTTCCATGAAGATATTATTAAAGTACGTGAAGTCTTGCTGAGTGTCGCCAATCAATATCCGCTAGTTTTATCTGACCCAAAACCAGCAGTGACGGTTACAGCTTTCCGAGAGTCTTCAATTGAATTGTTATTTGCAGTGTGGTGTCAGCAAGAAAACTTCTTAAAAGTACGTGATGAAATGCAAGAACGTATTCGTAATGGTTTCTTGGACAATTGCATTGAAATTCCTGTACCAAAAATGGGTTTTGTTGATCATCCATTATCACGCCCCTTGAGCAATGACGAACTTGATCAGTACGCCAATGCTAAAGAACTCAAACGAGAACCTGACTTAAAGTAATCGTTTTGAATCACACCCACTTCGTCATAAATACAACCTGAGCGCCATCTTAAGTTTTAGAAGATGGCGAACTGTTGTTTTTAGCAAGATCAGGTTCAGGAATTGGAGCAATATAGGCAATCAGCAGCATACCCAGTCCTGCCGCAAAGAATGAGAGTACCCGCATAAGAGTGCCAATATTGGATAAATCCAAAAGTACCAGTTTCAAGGTCACCATCACCAAAATACTGCTACCTAGAATCCATAAGGCACGTAATTGCTTGAAACTGGCAATCCACATTGCAATACATGCCAAACTGACCCAAAGTACAGTCAGGCTTAACTGTACGGTGGCATCTTGCCAAACGGCAATCTCGTTGATTGGCGTACCTAAATACAAATGCAAGGCACGCAAAAGAACATAACTGCTTAACCATAGCAGACTGACAACCATAATCACCGCAGCTAAGCCCTGATCTAAATCAGTTTTCCGCTGTAAATTCAGCATCCATAAAATAGCCACCAACATGGCGATACTGACCAGATCAAATGGATTCAAAATTGGCAAAACATAGCCATAAAATGCCTGCTCATTGAGCAGTTGTGAACACAACATCCAAAATAGCATTAAGACCAAGTTACTGCGCGCATACCAGAACATACGCCAGTCTGACTCTGGCTTTTGCCACCAGCACCATGCTGCAAATATCAGCGGTAAAATCACCACACTGCTATAAGGATGCTCAGGTAACAGCGTTAAACTTGCCAGTGCTAAGGCAGGAATCAGCCCTAAACTCACCCAGACTTTATCGGTGCGTACCGTCCATAAAGGGCGTAACCACAAAACACTGAGTAAAAGTGCAAATAGTGCAAATAGCATTCGCTCTGTGCCTGATACCCATTGGATTGCCCCATCATAATCACGGCTGATCACTAAAGATAAAGCAGCGAACATGACTGGAGTGAGTCCCAACCACTTTGGCAGTAGCCAAGACCACGTGGCCTGTCGTGAAAGTATGACTTCATTCATACATACATAGGCTGTGACGATTGCCAGCAGCGTCCAAACCATGGCATATTCGCCAGCTAAGCTATCTAGACCTAACCACAACCACAGACTGCTGGCAGACAGCAGCATGAAACAAAATATGCTGATCGTACCTGTGCTGAGTTGTTCTCGAAAATCTGCTTTGCTGTTGGCCATTAATACCACAGCGGCATAACTCAGACTAAGCACCCAGTAAATACTGGGTTCAAAATATGGCAGCTCCACCAAGTAATACAGTCCTGATAGCCCTGCAACAGCGAACAAACCTAAAGCCAAATAACGACTGATTGAAGAGACTTTAATTAAAGCAAAAGCAAAAACTGCCACACCTTGCAGTGCCCACCCAATCACGCTCCATTGCTCAGGCAATAAAATAGGCGGTATCAGCAAACTGAAAATCAGCATCAGACTAAAATAACTCTGTGCAATAAACTTGGTTTGTGAACGCTGTCGGGTCAGCGTATATAAGGCTGCAAAAACCACAGCAAAGACCAGACTAAAAGCCGCTTGCCATCGAGTTTCTTCAAAATACATCACATATAAATAGGCGTAGGCGACAATAGGTGCACCAAAAATCAGGGCAAGGTCCAAAATAGGTTTGAATTGGAAAGTGGCGACATCATCCTGTGCCAAGAGTTGACTAAAGCGAAAACCGAGCCAAATAAAAATTGCCGCATGTGCCAACAATAAAGCACTTAAAACCTGACGTTCAAACACATATCCATGATAAAAGGCATAGCCACCACCCACGATAGCCGTCATTAAAAATGCAACCTGATTCAGGTATTTCCAAGGGCGCACACTGCTTAAAATTGCTACCGCGACGTTAATCCCTAAATAATAGGCAATCAATTCAATGGCTGTAGCATTGCGAACAGGTAAGGTAAAGGGCGCAAAATAAGCAATCAACATTGCCATTAATGCCAGTTCGATGGACTGTTGTTTCAAACTCAGCCAAAGTGTGAGCAACATTACAGCGATAAAACACACACTGGCTATCGCTAAATTGGGAATGACCAAATTGTAATAGGCAAAAAATAAGGTCAGACACAGCCCTGCCAAACCTAAACCTTGCACCCCTAAAGCAAAGCTCCGATTTTTTGCACGTAGCAAATAACCCAATACAGTCACCGCAGCACTTACAGCTGCAACAAACATGAGTTTGACTGCCAAACTAAATTGCCAATGTTCGGTGGCAAAGCGTAGCAGCAACACCACACCTATTAACAATACGACAATGGCGACTTTCAAGACAGGATTGCCGTGCAATAACCATGTTTGCGCCTGCTCGAGTAAACTAGGATGAGATGTCCGTGTTTGTGATGATGTCTGCGCAGGTGGATGAATGAAATCTTGATTTACAGCATGACTTTCAACAAAATACTGTTCTGCTTGAGTTGCCAAAATAGCTTGAGATGGAACTGACTGAGTCGATAACTCAGAAGAATTGTCTGCCCCAGTCTGTGCTAAATCAATTCTCGATTCAGCAATGTCATCTTCTGGCGTGTATTTCCTTTCAGGTATAGCATTTTGAAGGGTAACAGTTGCTGCTACATCTGTAGTGGTTACATACGGTGCTGATGTATTTGTAGTAGACACCTCTGTTTGAGATGCACTTGTTTGCTGCCGTTGCTGAATTTGATAAACTGCCTGCTCCAAACGAGAAAGCCAACGCAACAACAGAAAAATCCATGCACCCACAGCAAGCGACACAATCAAATACCAATCCAGCAACATACCCAGCATGGCAATCATTGCTGCCAAATACATCGGCACTTTTGAAGTAGGTACATAGCGCATAGTTCGTGCATCTATGTTGTATTCCAAGGCTTGTTGCACGCGCCCACCATACAGCATGATACTCATACCCGCCGCAATCGCGCACACATAACTCAGCATGGGTACATCCAACCACCATGCACCCATTGCAACAACCATCAATACCATGAACCAAATGATTCGAATTTCACTCTGCCTTGTCTGCATTGCTCTTCATTGTGCTTATATTTTCTCTTGGCTCTGATCATACAACAGCCAGCCTGATTCTGAATCAGGATTCATCAGCAATTCAGTAACCGCTTCGACCGCTTGTCCACTTGCACTAAAAATCAGTTTCTGCGACAACTGCAAAAATCACGTACAATAAACTGCTTATTTGCAGAAGGAATCAATCCATGCCACCATTTGTCTTGGTCGATGGCTCATATTTTCTATTTCGTGCCTTTCACGCACTACCACCATTAACCACGTCAACTGGTTTACATACCAATGCAATTCGTGGAGCAATCTCTGCGATTCAAAAACTCATGCGTCGCACCCAGCCAACCCACATGGCTGTTATTTTTGATACGCCTGAACCAACTTTTCGCCATGAATTATCACCTATCTATAAAGGTGACCGCCCAAGTATGCCTGAAGAGCTATCTCAGCAAATTCCATACTTACATGCCTTAATTCGTGCCTTGGGTATTCCGTTATTTATGCTGCCTGGCGCTGAAGCCGATGACATTATTGGCACACTGGCCAAACGTGCAGAGGCCGAAGGACAGCAAGTACTGATTTCTACTGGCGATAAAGACATGGCGCAATTGGTGACTGAAAAAGTCACCCTTGAAGACAGCTTCAAAGAAAAGCCGATGGATGTTCAGGCGGTGTTTGACAAGTTTGGAGTATGGCCTCATCAAATTATTGATTACCTGACCCTAATGGGCGATGCCTCGGATGGCATTATGGGCGTACCTGGTATTGGTGCCAAAACTGCAGCCAAATTGCTGACCGAATACGGCTCCATTGGTGCTATTTTAGAAAATGCCGACAATATTAAAGGCAAAGTTGGACAAAATATTAAAAATAACGCAGATGGCATCGCATTAGACCATCAACTGGCCAGTATCGTTTGTGATTTGGACTTGGACTTTGGTTATTCTGAGCTAAAACTACAAGAACCAGATGTCGAAGCCTTACGTAATTTATATACCGAACTTGAGTTCCGTAATCAGCTGCAATCGCTGGATCATCCAAATAATCCAAACAACCGTAATTATCAGCAAGCGGCAAAAACAGTGACACCACCGACAACCAGTGAAATTGCGACAGAAGATCAGGCCACTCAAAGTAGCGTAGATGATCAACTGGGTTCTGCAAGCTATCACACCATTTTAGATGCACAGCACTGGGATGCCTTACTGCAACGTCTGAATACGGCACAGCGTTTCGCATTTGATACGGAAACCACCAGTCTAGATTATCGAGTTGCGGAAATTGTTGGTTTTTCTGTGGCGTTTGATGCAAAAGATGCCTATTACGTGCCTTTAGCACATGATTATGTAGGCGCACCACAGCAGCTCAACCGTGATCAAATCTTGGCGCAAATCAAACCTATTTTAGAAAATAATGCGGTCGAGAAAATTGGGCACCATTTAAAATATGATGCGCATGTGCTTGAAAATCATGGTATTCATTTACAAGGTTGGTATTTCGATACCATGCTGGCATCTTATGTGCTCAACTCAATTGCAACTCGACACGGCATGGATGATGTGGCACGTTTATATTTAAGTCACCTGACTACATCGTATGAGCAAATTGCAGGCAAAGGCGTTAAACAAAAAACCTTCAATCAAATTGAAATTGAAACGGCTGCACACTACGCTGCAGAAGATGCGCATGTCACTTATCGTTTATATGAAGTGCTGTCTGCGAAGCTACAAAAACATCCTGAATTGGTCAATATTTTGCACAACATTGAAATGCCTGTGGCTCGTGTGCTGACCTGTATGGAAGAAAACGGCATTCAACTTGACCTGAAATTTTTAGATCAATTAGGTGTCGATTTTGCCCAAACCATGCAAGATTTGGAAAATCAAATTGTAAAGTTGGCTGGTGAAAACTTTAACGTCAGCTCACCTAAACAAGTGGGTGAAATTCTGTTTGATAAGCTTGGGCTTAAAGGCGGCAAGAAAACGGCCACAGGTCAATACAGCACCAGTGAAAGTGTTCTGGAAAAAATTGAACATCCGATCAGTGGCTTAATTTTAGACTACCGTGGCTTATCTAAGCTAAAAAGCACCTATACCGATGGTTTGCTGAAACAGGCAAATAAGGATACGCATCGGGTGCATACCAGTTATCACCAAGCCTTGACCGCAACGGGACGCTTATCTTCCACCGATCCAAACCTACAAAACATTCCTATTCGTACTGAAATTGGCCGCCAAATTCGTAAAGCCTTTGTTGCACCTGAAGGCCGTGTGCTGTTGGCAGCCGACTACTCACAAATTGAATTACGTTTGATGGCTCATTTTTCACAAGATGATGCCCTGCTTGATGCTTTTAATCACGGGCAAGACGTACACCGTCGTACTGCTGCAGAAGTTTTGGGTATTGCTTTGGAAGATGTGACTTCAGACCAGCGTCGTCAGGCCAAAGCCGTAAACTTCGGCTTACTTTATGGTATGTCTGAATTTGGCTTGATTCGTCAGCTAGGTTTTACTCGTGAAGAATCACAAAACTACATCAAACAATACTTCCAGCGCTATCCGGGCATTTATGAATATATGCAACGTACCCGCCAAGTTGCACTTGAACAAGGTTTTGTAGAAACCATTTTAGGGCGTCGCCTGTACACACCAGATATTGATGCACGGAATATGATGGTACGTAAAGCGGCTGAACGTGCGGCCATTAATGCACCACTGCAAGGTTCTGCTGCTGACATTATTAAAATGGCGATGATTGAAGTCGATAAAATGTTGCCTCAGGCACAGGCCAAAATGTTATTGCAAGTACACGATGAATTGGTATTTGAAGTCGATGCGGATGCTGCCGATGAACTTGCACCACAGTTGGCGCAAGTCATGCAATCTGTGGTGGAAATTTCTGTGCCATTACTGGTAGAAGTAGGTAAAGGCAATAACTGGGATGAGGCGCACTAAAGGATTAGTGCTTTTCACCTAAGCGAATGAAAGCAAAGACGGTAAATATTTGCCCTTTGAGTAAAAACAGCAACATCTTCGCCTAAACATTTCAGCCACAAAAAAGGACTCAATTGAGTCCTTTTTTGCTTTTAACCCCTAGGGCAAATTTAGAGTATTTCTTTACGCAATTGCTCTGGCGATTTCATTGAAAGTAAGCCTGGTGCAACATCAAAAGCGGTTTTAGCACCATACTGCTGCATTTGGTTTAAACGGTAGCAAGCACGTGCATAAGCGACGAGAACACTTGCAGTAAACTCGGGGTTACTCTCTAGTTTTAAAGAAAACTCAAGCACTTGCTTGTGTTCATCACTGGTGTTACCACTGCGAATCACAAAGCCACCATGCGGCATACGTTGGTGATCTTTAGCTAAAGTCGCTTCATCAATAAAGTTAACCGTGGTGTCATAATCTGCAAAGTAATCAGGCATGGTTACAATTGCTTGTTCCACAGCTGCTGCATCTGCACCATCTTCAAGTACCACATAACACTCACGGGTATGTTTGTCTTTGGTACTTAATTCAGGGCGCGAACCACTACGTACTTTTTCCATCGCTTCAGTTGAAGGAATGGTGTATTGCACGCCCGCTTTAACGCCATCCACACGACGAATTGCATCTGAATGTCCCTGACTTAAACCCTTACCCCAAAAGGTATACGTTTCGCCATCTGGCAACAATGCTTCACCAAATAAGCGGTTGATGGAGAACATACCAGGATCCCAACCAATAGAAATCATGGCAGTTTTCTGATTAGCTGTAGCTGGTGCATCTACAGCAGCATAATATTCAGGAATACGCGCATGGGTATCAAAACTATCGACAATATTGAACTGGCTAGCCAATACAGGGCCTTGCTGTGGTAAATCGTCTTTTGAACCACCACATAAAATAAGCACATCAATTTTGTCTTGGAAATCTGACAATGAATCTACGTGAAACATTTGTGTTTCAGCAAAACAAGGCGAAACCGCTTCAGGTGCACGACGAGTAAAAATACCCACCAATTGTAAATCTGGGTTTTTCTGGATAGCCGTTTCAACACCACGACCTAAATTGCCATAACCAGCAATACCAATACGGATAGAATTTTGCATAAAGACAAATCACTTCATCATGAAAAAATTAAAAAACAAATCAGATGATGATCTATTTTAAATCACCATCTTGATGCGTTTTGCATGCAGCACACAACACCACAGCAGAATTTCGAGGTGCAGAAGCGTGTTTATACTACAGTACTTTGCACCAAATTAAAGCATGAAGAATAACGAAAAAACAATCCATACTCTAAATTTCAAACAAACAAAAAGCCTGCAATGCAGGCTTTTTTTGCAACAGAATCAATACTGTTTTCAGGTCTAATACTTAAGTGTTTAAACTTAAGCACCTGTCTGATAATTCGGTTTTGGTACAGCAGTCGATGCTTGATAAGGATGGGTAAAGTCGGCTAAGCCGGCAGCTGCCTCGCTGACATCTTTACCTTCTTTGATCACGAAAGTATCAAAACCTGCACGCTTCATGTAGTTCAGTACATCTTTAAATACATCACCTACGGCACGAAGTTCGCCCTGAAAACCCTGACGGCGCAATAACGCTGCAAACGAATAACCACGACCATCATTAAAACCAGCGAATTCAATAAAAATCGCATCTAGTTCAGCAAGCGGAAATTCATGGTTTTCTGGAGAAGCATCTACGGTGAGATACAACGCTTTTTTACCTGAAACTTGCGCCAACTGATCAAGTTGCTCAACGCTTAACACTACATCACCTTGAGGTAATGCAGCATCTTCAGCAATCACTTGATAAGTATTTTCTGCAATCGTGCCATCTTTTGCGAGCACAGGCAGTGCGGTATTAAGCATAAGCACGCTCCTTAAATGGCTGGATGCCGACACGACGATAAGTGTCGATAAAATCTTCACCCTCGGTACGCAAGTCTAAATAGGTATTTAAAATTTCTTCCACGACATCTGGAATCACTTCAGCAGCAAATGATGGCCCTAAAATATCGCCAATTGAAGCGTCATGATCGGCATGACCACCGAGGGTAATTT
This sequence comes from Acinetobacter sp. A2, assembly GCF_048537555.1. Classification (NCBI taxonomy): domain Bacteria; kingdom Pseudomonadati; phylum Pseudomonadota; class Gammaproteobacteria; order Moraxellales; family Moraxellaceae; genus Acinetobacter; species Acinetobacter sp. A2. The sequence continues at coordinate 519,156 of NZ_CP183239.1, read as the reverse complement.
GGTAGAATTCTGCGCCTTTTTTATCGACACCTAAAATTCCGATATTCCCCACGTGGTGGTGACCACATGCATTCATACAGCCCGAAATATTCAAATCCAATTTACCAAGGTTGTAGATGGTATCTAGATCATCAAAACGGCGTGAAATCGCTTCTGAAATTGGAATTGATTTTGCATTAGCAAGCGAGCAGAAATCACCGCCTGGGCAGCAAATAATATCGGTAATAAAGCCAATATGCGCACGTGCCAAGTTGTTGGCATCTAACACTTGCCACAAGGCAAATAAGTCTTTTTGTGGTACATCTACCAAAGCAATGTTTTGCTCGTGTGTGGTACGCAACTCGCCAAAGGTATATTGATCGGCCAAGTCTGCAATCAAATTCATTTCTTCGGTGCTCATGTCACCCGGTGCAATACCCGCACGTTTTAAAGAAATCGTGACAATGCGGTAACCCTGCACTTTATGTGCATTGGTATTGATGTTGAACCATTGCTTGAATTTTGGATACTGTGCAAACAGTTCGCTAAAATCTTCATCGGCATAGTTTTGATAAGCAAATGGCGTGAAGTTTTCATCCATTTTCTGCAAAGTTTCTGCATCAATTTTTAAAGTTTTCACTGTATGTGCAAACTCAGCTTCAACTTTTTCTGCAAATACTGCTGGCGTTAACGCTTTTACCAAAATCTTGATACGTGCTTTATATTTATTGTCACGGCGACCGTGTAAGTTATAGACACGCAATACTGCTTCTAAATAAGCAATCAAATCTTCACGTGGCAAGAATTCACGAATCACACTACCAATAATTGGCGTACGGCCTAAACCACCACCCACTTTAATTTGGTAACCCGTTTCACCTGCCGCATTTTTAACAATATATACGCCAATGTCGTGAAACGCAGTCGCTGCACGATCCACTTCTTCAAGTGCTGAAACAGCAATTTTGAACTTACGTGGCAAGAATGCAAATTCAGGATGGAAGGTAGACCACTGACGAATTAATTCACAAGTCGGACGAGGGTCGGCAATTTCACCTGCCACAACGCCTGCATATTGGTCTGTGGTGGTGTTACGAATACAGTTGCCTGAGGTTTGAATAGCATGCATTTGTACTGTTGCAAGCTCAGCTAGCATATCTGGCACATTTTCAAGTGCAGGCCAGTTAAACTGAATATTTTGACGTGTTGATACGTGTGCATAACCACGGTCATAGTCTTTGGCCAGCTGCGCCACTTTACGCAACTGCTTAGAGTTCATCAGACCGTAAGGCACAGCAATACGCAACATTGGCGCATAGCGTTGTACATACAAACCATTTTGCAGACGTAATGGACGATATTCGTCTTCAGTCAATTTGCCTGCTAAATAACGTTCCGTTTGGTCACGGAACTGTGCAACACGTTCATTAATCAGTTGCTGATCGAAATCAGTATATAAATACATGGCGTACAGCTAGTCATTTCTATTATCACGGCTGACAGCATAGCGAGATTCAATCTATCAACAAAATGTGTTTTTTACATATTTCTTAGCGATTTTATTGATAAGACATTGCAATGGCACAGCCTGCAAGCCTTTGCCGAAATTTCCAGACCTTTTACATAGCTATCACAAAATAATGCATGCTTTAGCACTTTTTATGCTAAAGCATCTATCTTCGTTTTTATTTCGTGTTTAAGTTGAGTTTCCTACATATTTTTAGCTATTGAGCATGATCACCATTGTCCTACACCTAAAGCCTGCCCAATATAGTCATAGCGCATTTTTGAACGTGAAAATTTAATAGGACAAGCCAACTGAGTTTCGGTTTGTGTGGCATTGCCTTGGATTGGAACATTTACAGTCCAACCACGCTGCTGTGCCAAGGGGGAATGTAAAGCTTCATCTAAAGTTAAAACTGGTTCTACACAAACATCGTGTTGTGCAAAGATATGCTGCCACGTGGCAAAATTTTGCGCTTTAATCTTGGCCTGAATGGCTTGTTTCACTTGTATATGGTCTTGCGGGTCTAAAGATGTGCCTTTTTCGAGCAAAATGGGCAAATCTAAAATTTGTGCCAAGCCTTGCATAAATTGTGGCTCTAAGCTGCCCACCGAAAGATAACGACCATCGGCCGTTTCATAATAGTCATAATAACTGCCTCCATTTAAGTAAGATTGCTCAGCATATTGAGGCAGCTGTGCCGCCAAAACAGCAGAAGCTGCCATATTATTTAATGTGGCAGCACAATCGGTCATCGAAATATCAATATACTGCCCTAAGCCACTGTGCTGACGCTCAATCACCGCACTCAAAATTCCAACCAAAGCATGCAATGAACCACCTGCTACATCGGCCACCTGAATACCTAGCGGTGGCGGCCCGCCTGCTTGACGTCCGCTGTGCCCTGCAATTCCCGCCAAGGCTAAATAATTAATGTCATGCCCTGCCCGATGTTTATAATCGCCCGTTTGCCCATAACCTGTAATGGAACAATAGATCAGTCGTGGATTAATTTTTGCCAAGCTGGCATAGTCCAGCCCTAAACGCTGCATCACACCAGGCCTAAATTGCTCCAATACAATATCGAACTCACCAATTTTGTCCAAAATCAATTGAATGCTGTCTGGCGATTTTAAATCGAGAGTAATGGACTGTTTGTTGCGGTTTAAATAACTGTGTGAAGTGGCCTGTCCATTGGCATAGGGTGGAAACATACGAATTAAGTCAGGCCTTGTCGCAGACTCAATATGAATCACCTCTGCACCCATATCTGCCAAATATAAACTTGCAAATGGGCCAGGCAACAAGGTGGAAAAATCTAAAACTTTTAAACCGTTCAGTGCATGTGTCATTGTTGTGATTACGCCATTTTTTCTGATTTTCCGTTTATCTTATAAACACTAAAACTGTAACACAATGTCATCTTCAGCCATTTACCTTGATCATTTCGGCAATTTATTATGTAAAATAAGTAAAATTGGTATTGTAAATTGCCAATTTCAATTTTTTAGCGTCATTTAGGTCAAGCTTACGTGAATACAAAAGAGACTGAAGGATTTAACATGAGCCGAGATACCATTAGTATCCATTTTGTCAATGCTGCGCTCACAGGTGTCAAACGACTCGGTATGGATGTCGAAACCTTATTATCTCATGTCGGTATTGAGGCGGAACTGCTGCGCCAACCGAAAGCACGTATTTCACCTGAACAATACACGCGCTTTATAAAAATGTTGTGGATGGTGACTCAAGACGAGCACGTTGGCTTTGACAGCCAACCACGTCGTTTAGGAACATTCGCAATTATGTGTCAATTGGTGATTCACGCCAAAACACTGGGCGATGCCTTAGAACTCTCCTCTCAATTCTACAAACTGTTTGGTGATGACTGGTCTGTAACCTTAGAACGTGACAAACACGAAGCACGCCTAGTGCCGTCTATTCCACAATCTATGGATCCTGATCACTTCATTACTGAAAGCATGTTAATGATTTGGCACGGCTTGGCCTCTTGGCTAATAGAGCGTCGCTTGCCTTTAGAGCGTGTGCATTTTGGCTATCCTCGTCCTGCACATGCAGATGAATACGATGCGCTATTCTTTGCACCTGTAATGCAATTTGATATGCCACGTACCGAAATTACCTTTGCAGCTGACTATTTGGATTTACCAATTCGTCAAACGCAGGAAACTTTAGACGAGTTCTTAAAAACTGCACCTGCACAATTGTTAGTGAAATTTAAAAACACCAATTCTTTAACTTCACGTATTCGCGATGTGTTAAAGAGTCAGATTGGCGAAGAAATGCCAACCCTGAACGATGTTGCTTCTATGCTGTACTTATCGCCACAAACTTTACGTCGTCGTTTGGCAGCAGAAGGCAAAAGCTATCAAGGGGTGAAAGATGCCTTGCGTCGTGATGCAGCGATTCACTTGCTACTCAATCCTGAACTGACCCTTGAAGATGTCGCACAACAAGTTGGCTTTAGTGAAACCAGTACCTTCCACCGTGCATTTAAAAAGTGGACTGGTGTAACCCCTGGTTTATATCGTCAGTTGCATGGTTATCATTAATTCACAACTAAAAATTCACACTCACCTGTGATTCCAGTTAATCGCCCTTGCACACTGCAAGGGCTTTTTTTAAGTACCACACAGCACTCTCCTCATCCACAACAGTAATCAAACCATACTGCAGTATTGGCAAAAAACTTCACTGACCTGTACCGTTCTCATCATTGCACTTCAGCATTTTCTGTTTACACTCAAAAGCAATCACTAAGAAAACTATCGACAAAGGATTGATTATGAGCGAGGCCTATATCATTGATGCCATTCGCACCCCGCGCGGCAAAGGAAAAAGAGATGGTGCTTTACATGAAGTAAAACCTATTCGCCTACTCACCACCTTATTGAATGAATTACAGCAACGACATAACTTAGACACCTCTCAAGTCGATGATATTGTTTTAGGCTGCGTCACACCTATAGGTGATCAAGGTGCAGATATTGCCAAAACTGCAGCAATTGCCGCAGGTTGGGACAATGATGTTGCAGGGGTACAAATCAATCGCTTTTGTGCTTCAGGCTTAGAAGCCGTTAATTTAGCAGCACAAAAAGTTCGTTCAGGTTGGGAAGATTTAATTGTTGCGGGCGGTGTGGAGTCTATGTCACGTGTGACAATGGGTTCAGATGGCGGTGCTTGGGCATTTGATCCTGAAACCAATATGGCCTGTGACTTTATTCCACAAGGTATCGGGGCTGACTTAATTGCCACACTCGATGGTTATAGCCGCACCGAGGTCGATCAATTTGCAGCTGCATCTCAACAAAAAGCAGCAGCAGCCCAAGTTTTAGGCTATTTTGAGCGCTCCATCGTACCAGTTAAAGATCAGGCGGGTGTGGTCATTTTGGCACAAGATGAATTTATCAAACCACAGACCACGGCTGAAAGCTTGGCTCAGCTTAAACCAAGTTTTGCAACGATGGGGCAAATGGGGTTCGATGCCATCGCCCTGCAAAAATACCCTGAAGCTGGACAAGTCAATCATGTGCATCATGCAGGCAATTCATCGGGTATTGTAGATGGTGCAGCACTGGTCTTGATTGCATCTGAACAAGCGGTACAGCAACAAAACTTAAAACCTCGCGCTAAAGTTTTAGCCACTGCATTGGTCGGCACAGACCCTGCGATCATGCTTACAGGGCCAGCACCTGCAGCACGTAAAGCCTTGGCCAAAGCAGGACTCAACATTGAAGATATTGACCTATTTGAAGTCAATGAAGCCTTTGCCGCTGTGGTGATGCGTTTTATCACGGAACTGAAAGTTGACCCTGCCAAAGTGAACGTAAATGGTGGTGCAATTGCCTTGGGGCACCCTTTAGGTGCGACAGGTGCCATGATTTTAGGCACTTTGTTGGATGAGTTAGAACGACAAGATAAAAAACGCGGCATGGCCACATTATGTGTAGGTGGTGGTATGGGAATTGCCACCATTATTGAGCGAGTATAAGGAGTACAAAATGAGCGCCATTCACTACCAAAAAAATGCCGATAATATTGTCATTCTAACTTTTGACTCGCCAAATCAATCTGCCAACACCATGAATGCAGACTTTCGAGATGCGCTGCAACAGGTCGTACAACAATTACAGTCCGATGAACAAGTAGCCGGCATTATCATGGCCTCTGCAAAAAAAACCTTTTTTGCAGGCGGTGACTTAGATGAACTGATTCAAACACAACCTGAACAGGCCAGTGCTTTTTTTGAAATGATTGAAAGCTTAAAAGCACAGCTACGTTATATTGAAACTCGTGGTATTCCTGTGGTGGCTGCCTTGAATGGCACAGCACTTGGCGGTGGTTGGGAACTGGCATTGTGCTGTCATCATCGTATTGCAATTCATAACCCCAAAACTAAATTTGGTCTGCCTGAAGTAACGCTAGGCTTATTACCAGGGGGTGGTGGAATTGTACGAATGGTGCGTTTACTAGGCCTACAAACTGCCCTACCACTTTTAATGGAAGGTAAACAACTGAGTGTAGAAAAAGCACAAAGTTTGGGTTTGGTGCATGAACTTGCAGACAATGAAACAGAACTGCTCAGCAAAGCCAGTGCATGGATTTTGGCACACCCACAATCTCAACAAGTATTCGATGCCAAAGGCTATAAAATTCCAGGCGGCACACCTGCAACACCTGCTGTGGCACAAATGCTTTCAATTGCCCCTGCCATCTTACGTGATAAAACCAAAGGCTGTTACCCTGCGCCTGAAGCAATTCTGGCGGCAGCGGTTGAAGGTGCTCAGGTCGATGTTGATACGGCGCTGCGAATCGAATCACGCTATTTTACTCAGCTTGCGACAGGCCAAATTTCTAAAAATATGATTGGCACGTTCTGGCATGGCTTAAATGCAATTAAATCTGGGATGAGCCGCCCTAAAGAGATTCCTGTCAATTCAGTACAAAAAGTCGGGATTTTAGGTGCAGGCATGATGGGCGCAGGAATTGCCTACGCAACCGCAACTAAAGGCATTGCGGTGGTGCTCAAAGATGTGTCTATTGAACAGGCTGAAAAAGGCAAAGCATACAGCCAAAAACTGCTCGATAAACAAGTTGCCCAAGGCCGTATCCATGCAGAACGTGCTGCACAAATTCTTGCCCAGATCCATCCAACCGCACAGGCAACAGATTTACAAGGCTGTGACTTAATCATTGAAGCTGTATTTGAAAATACTGCACTTAAAGCACAAGTTACACAGGAAGCAGAAGTATTTTTGCCTGAAGATGGTGTGATGGCCTCTAATACCTCGACCTTACCCATTAGTGAGTTGGCGCAAGCAGCACAAAATCAAAACCGTTTTATTGGTCTGCATTTCTTTAGCCCTGTCGATAAAATGCCGTTGGTGGAAATTATTAAAGGAAAAAATACCGATACAGCCACGTTGGCTAAGGCTTTCGATTTTGTGCAACAAATTGGCAAAACCCCAATTGTGGTGAATGACAGTCGTGGCTTTTTTACCAGTCGAGTGTTTGGCACTTTTGTACAAGAAGGTCTGCGTTTACTGGCCGAAGGCGTGCACCCTGCAAAAATTGAAATGGCAGCCTTAAAAGCAGGCATGCCTGTAGGCCCACTTGCCATTCAAGATGAAGTATCTTTAACACTGTCGGAACACGTGGCTCAGGAAGCGCGTAAAGCATTGCAAGCACAGGGCATAGATCGCGCCGCTTCTCCTGCAGATGATGTCATTCAAACCATGATTCATAAGTTTTCACGTCAAGGCAAAGCCGCAGGTGCAGGTTTTTATGACTACCCAGAACAAGGTAAAAAACAACTGTGGGCAGGCTTAAGCCACTGGTATAAAAACACTGAAATATCTGAACAAGACATGATTGATCGGTTCTTATTTGTGCAAGCGCTAGATAGCTTGCGCTGCTTAGAAGAAGGTGTTTTAGAATCTGTGGTTGATGCCAATGTTGGTTCAATTTTTGGTATTGGCTTCCCTGCATGGACAGGTGGTGCTTTGCAATTCCTGAATCAATATGGTTTAGATCAAGCTTTAGTACGTGCACAGCAATTATCAGCAGAATATGGTGAACGCTTTAATCCACCTCAACTCTTGCAAGAGCGTGTTGCTGCAGGTGCTAAAGTTATTTAGCCATTTAGTCCCATACTTCACAATTCAAGAGGGATACACCATCCCTCTTTTTATTTAATTAAAAATTACCCCAAAAAGGTAACACGCACAGAATTTAATCCGTTTTTTATGCATTTTATGTTATAAAGTTACATAATTTTAAGATATAGATTCAAATTGGGTAGATACACATGACTGAACACCTTACTCCTGAAAAATCGCCTTGGGGTTGGAAAGCACTCTTTATTTTCTGTATTTTGGGTGGAATATTCATGTTTATTTTCTGGTTGGCCGTTACCAATGAACCAGATTACATGCCAAGCCAGCAACAAAAGCAAAATACCCAACAACATGCGTTTAAAAATGCACCAGCTATGTCACAAGAAGCAATTGCAAAGGCACAAGCTGACCGTGAAGCTCGAGAAGCGTTAAAAGCTGCACCTACAGCAGATGCACATGCTATGACTGAAACTGAACATGCTGCTATGCCTGAAAGCCACGAGCAAGCACCTGCCAACACGCATGGACATTAATTTGCGCTAGCAGAAATCAATCAAAAAAATCGCCATGTTTCCAATGAAACATGGCGATTTTTTATAAAAGCCAAATAATAAAAATAAATGAGGAAAAATCAGAACTGCAAACGCATATCCACATGCGGAATACCACAGTCTAAATATGATTCACCTTCAACGTAAAAACCTAAACTTTGATAAAACGGAATTGCATGCACCTGTGCAGACAACTTGACCTCTGGGCGGCACTGCTGCCGTGCCAGTTGAATAATATGCTGCATCAACACACGTCCGAGACCTAAACCACGCTGCGACTTCAATACAGCCACACGACCAATACTATGATTTTCCAACAAGCGTGCTGTTGCAACAGCTTGCCCTGCTAGATAAACAACAAAATGCAAGGCAATTGCGTCTTGTGCATCCCACTCATCTTCAGGGGAAATGTGCTGCTCTTGTATAAACACCTGCTCACGAATGGGTTTAGCATCTGCAGCTAGGCGCGCCCAATCATCCGACTGAATTTCATAATTTTGCATTATTTACTCCAAGCCCATCGACCTTAGCATTTACAGCCAATCCCCTGCTGATCCCACTGATCATTCAACAACAATTCCAAAGAATGTTTCTGAATACCATACATGGCTTTCAGTTCGCGAATTTGAGCCAAAACTGCTTGATCAGGTTGATGAACATCTGCCCGCTTGGTCGCCAAAATCATTTTATTTTTACTGGTATGCTCCAACGAGACAAACTCAAACACTTTGGTGTCATAGCCATAGGCTTTAAGCAATAATGCACGAATGGTATCGGTCAACATTTCTGCTTGCTGTCCTGCATGAATGCCAAACTGCAACATTGGTTTAAGCACACTCGGACTTTGCAATTGTGGACGCAATTCTTTATGACAACACGGTGCACACATAATCATTTGTGCATTCAGGCGAATACCCGTATGAATTGCAAAATCTGTTGCCACATCGCAGGCATGTAATGCAATCATGACATCCAAGTGTTCAGGTTGATAGGTACGGACATCACCCTGAAAAAAGTCCAGCTGCTGAAAATCTGCCGCCTTTGCTACAGACTGACAAAACTCGACCATTTTCGGATTCAATTCCACCCCTGTAACCCAAGGTTTCAATTGCTGCTTTTGCAAATAATCATACAGTGCAAAGGTCAAATAGCCCTTACCTGAACCGAAATCCACCACACGCACGCTTTGCTCAGAAAGATGAATATGCGCCAATGCACCCGCAAAAATTTCAATAAATTTATTAATCTGTTTCCACTTACGCGCCATGCTTGGAATAATCTGCGCCTGCGCATCAGTAATACCTAGAGGCTGTAAAAAAGGACTACTTTGCTCGACATAGCGTTGCTTTTCACGATCATGCCCTTGTTGCTCTTTGGGTTTTGCAGCAGACGTTACCGCTTTACTCATACTGAGCATGGCTTTCTTTTTATTCTTTTTAAGCTGAATTTCTTGATCTAGGGTAAATAAATTCGCCTGTTTACAATCTGCCAATAACTGACTCAATTGTGATTGGGCTTGCGCCAAAGGATAATTTTTGGTGATATCCTGCGTTTTATGACGATACAAACAACTCAATACCTGCTCTTGATTGAGTTGAATAATACGCAGGGTAATTTTTTCTAATTGTTCCAATTCGCCTTTGTACTGGCTAAGTACCACACGATCAAGTTTTTGTGTATCAATGGCTTGCTGAAAAGCCTCCAAGAATTGTTGTTCCTGCACAGAGGGAGAAGCCAAAGTCGACATAGTGAAAACCTGAAAAAATTACAATTCAAGTTTAAATGTTATTACCCTAAAAGCAAAATTGAATTACTATACAGTTGTATAAATAAAAAAGAACACCTATGAAATTGAATGCGCCTTTAGTACCAGATTATGACCATCAAGAGGAACGGATTAACTATCTGAGCCATGGTATTGGTGCAGCTTTGGCATTAATTGGCGGTATTTTTTTACTGATCAAAGGCGCATACCTGAGTACAGGACAATGGCTAGGTTTATGGGCCTATGCCATTAGTATGGTGTTGCTCTTTTCTGCCTCTATGCTGTATCACATGGCAACTGCTGCAGACCGCCGCTATTTTTATAAAAAGCTTGATCACACTGCCATTTATTATTTAATTGCAGGCACCTACACCCCTTTTCTCTCTATTGCCATCCCTACGCCCAAAGCACAATATTTATTAATTGCACTGTGGATCATTGCCCTAATTGGCACCTTGTTCAAACTGGTATTTATCAACCGTTTTCATAAAATTTCTTTAATTGCTTATTTGGTCATGGGCTGGTTGGCCGTTTTGGTCATGGATGATATGCAGGCCTATTTAAGCAGCCAAGCACTAACTTTTTTACTGATTGGTGGCCTTGCTTACACGGTGGGTGCATTGTTTTATGCCTTAAAACGCGTAAGATATACCCACGCAATTTGGCATGTATTTGTCTTGATTGGTGCAGGAGCGCACTTTTTGTCAATTTATCTGTATGTGATTTAATCGCTCTAAAGATACAGTCATCCATCATGTGTGGATTTCTCAGTATTTGATTAAGTCCTGAGATAACATCTTTTGACTTATTTCTTGTTCAAAAAAGTATAACTGCAAGAAGTATTTGCGATTACAGCTGCACCTCTTCTGTCTGTGCTGAATTATATTTTCAAATTCACTTACATAAGGTCCTGTATGGCATCTTCATCTACTGCTGCCGCTGAACAGCCGACTCAAAATTCTAAATTTCGAGTACTGACTGCAAGCTTGGTCGGTACAACCATCGAGTTTTTTGACTTTTATATCTATGCCACTGCGGCAGTGATCATCTTCCCCTATCTGTTCTTTCCGACCAGTACCGACCCAATGACTGCCACCATTCAGTCACTGGCCACCTTTGCAATTGCCTTTATTGCACGTCCTATTGGTGCAGCCCTGTTTGGACATTTGGGTGATCGGATTGGGCGCAAAGCCACCTTGGTTGCAGCCTTACTGACCATGGGCATTTCCACCGTCTGTATTGGCTTACTGCCAACTTATACACAAATTGGTATTGTTGCACCCTTACTTTTGGCACTATGCCGTTTAGGACAAGGCTTAGGCTTAGGTGGAGAATGGTCGGGGGCAGTACTATTAGCCACTGAAAATGCACCCGAAGGCAAGCGAGCTTGGTATGGTATGTTCCCGCAATTAGGCGCACCCATTGGCTTCATTCTGGCGACAGGCTCTTTCTTAACTTTAGGTGCTTTAATGTCTGAACAAGACTTTATGGCGTGGGGTTGGCGTATTCCATTTATTTCCAGTGCCTTACTGGTCATTGTAGGTTTATGGATTCGCTTAAAATTACATGAAACCCCAGCCTTTCAAAAAGTGCTCAATAAACAAAAAGAAGTGAATGTGCCATTTATTCAGGTCTTTAAAAAGCATTCTAAAATGCTGGTTTTAGGTACCGTAGCTGCTATTTGTACCTTTGTGGTGTTTTATCTAACCACGGTATTTGCCTTACAATGGGGCACCAAACAATTAGGCTATTCACGTGAAGAGTTTTTAAAACTTCAACTGTTAGCCACCTTATGCTTTGCGGCTTTTATTCCTTTGTCTGCGGTATTGGCAGAAAAATTTGGGCGTAAAACTACGTCAATTGCAGTGTGTATTATCTCAGCGATTTTTGGTTTATTCTTTGCCGATATGCTTGCTTCGGGCAGTACATGGGTGGTCTTTATTTTCCTGTGCATTGGCTTGGCCATTATGGGACTGACCTATGGGCCAATTGGTACGGTCTTATCCGAGATTTTTCCAACTTCTGTTCGCTACACAGGTTCTGCCTTGACCTTTAACTTGGCAGGTATTTTTGGTGCATCTTTTGCCCCACTCATTGCTACTAAACTTGCCACCAGCTATGGCTTAGCAGCAGTCGGCTATTACCTGAGTGCGGCATCTATCTTATCTTTAATGGCTTTTTTACTGATTCGTGAAACCAAGCATGATGATGTGAACAATCAAATCTAAGTAAATAAAATCACATTAAAAAACCAGCCGAGGCTGGTTTTTTATTTAAATTAATGTCATAACAATTCAATAATATCAATGGTAGGCGGCACGCCAAAACGAAACGGCACACCCACCATGCCCGTGCCCACCGTCACAAAAACATCAGCATGATCATGCCGATATAAACCTTTTTTATGCCCTAAAATCGATACTTTTTTCATCACATAATCGGTTAACCATGGCAACTCAACTTGCCCACCATGGGTATGTCCTGCCAACATCAGCGGACGAGTTGGTAATTTAGGTACCATATCTACTGTATCTGGGTTATGTGATAACAACACCCACGGCTTGTCTTGAGGTAAATCGGGCATATAACGCATGTCGGTTTTACCTGCCCACAAATCGCCAATACCCAACAAACGGAACTCGTCAAACTCGACAATCTTCCCTTCAATATCAATTACATTATTTTGTGCCAAAGCCGTTTGTAAAAGTTCTTGAATAGGCGGACCTGGGTACTGTTCGTCATGGTTCCCATTGACCGAATACACAGGTGCACAAATCTCTTTTAATACAGCAAGTTCCTGAGCCAGTTTATTTTCAGGTTCATAGGTCCAATCTCCTGCCACGACCACAATATCGGGGTTTTGCAAATTGATTTTTTTCACAATTTGCTTGAGTTGACGTTCATGCCCAGAAAACAAACCAATATGTAAATCTGCAATTAAGGCAATTTTGACAGGCTTTAATAAACGGCGGTCTGCATGAATCTGATATTTGGTGGTTTTAACCTGAATTAAATGCGGTTCTATAAAACGTGCATAACTTAATACGGCACTAACCACAAATACAAAAATCGCTTCGTGAACAGAATAATAGCCTTGCATTCCTGCATAGACACTAAAGAACACCAATGGCGGCAACAGATAAGACAAATAAAATGCTAATAAATGCACAAAAGCTTTGAACGGATGAATGGTTTCGGTATTGGCCTGACTGCGCCATGCTTGCGAAACCGCCCACACCGCTAAAATTGCCATGCCAATATAGAAATACAACACCACCGAATCATTATTCCACATAATTGTTCTCTGTTACGTCATACTGCAGCTGCTCAATGTTGCTGTTATTTAGATAGCAACACAGTGCCTTTGCTCGTCGTCTACACACCATTGTCATATTTATCTTTTCATAGCTGACAATTATACTCAAACTCTATTTTTGACTTATTTTCTCCCCATCTGCAAAAAAAGGAATTGAATTTGGCAGACCGCAGCTCATCCATTCGATGCAACCTCCAACGCCGCTATGTGTTATGGCTGAGTTGTGCCCTTATTCTGACCAGTTCAGGCTGCAGCACCTTGCCCAAACAAATTGAACATCCAATTCAGATGGCGTTTGAAACTGCAACCGACCAAACCAGTTTGGCCAAAATTGTGTTGCCACTACGCGAAAAAAATCCACAACTGACGGGTTATCATGTTCTTTATGACCCGCTAGAAGCTTTAGCAGCTCGTATCTACCTGATTAATAGAGCAGAAAAATCTTTAGACCTACAATATTATATTTGGGATAACGACAAAATTGGCGCACTTGCGCTACATGCCATTATTCGCGCAGCAGATCGTGGGGTAAAAGTACGTTTACTGGTAGATGATAACAATGCCAAGAAAATGGAAGGCATTTATCTCGCACTCGATCAGCACAGCAACATCGACATCAAACTATATAACCCGTATCGCTTTCGTCATTATCGTGCGATGGACATGATTCTGGATTTAAAACGTATTAACCGTCGCATGCACAACAAAAGCTTTATTGCCGATAACCAAATTTCTCTGATTGGTGGTCGCAATATGAGTAATCAGTACTATAACGTCAGTGAAAATTATCAATTTTCCGATGTGGATGTCATGCTGGTCGGCTCAGCTTCCGATGAAATCATCCATTCATTTGATGAATACTGGAACGATGACTATGCCTATTCAGTCAAGCAACTGGTCAATCCACGCCATTACACCTTGCGTTATGAAGGTCTAAAGCAACAACTCGAACAACACTACCAAGAAGCCACTGTACAAAATTATCTAGACTTGGTTAGACGCTCCAAAGCCATTGAAGAATGGATGATGCACAACATCCAGTTTGATTGGGTCAGTGCCGAAGTCGTGAAAGATGCTCCAAGCAAAATTAAAGATCGTGCCTCTAAAGAAGAGCATCTCAATTTTCAGTTACTCAATCACTTGGAAAAGCCCAGCAATAGTGTCGATATTATTTCGGCCTACTTCGTCCCTGAACAGTCTGGTGCTCAAAAACTTAAAGACTTAGCCGATGATGGTATTCAGGTACGTGTCTTGACCAACTCCTTTAAAGCCAATGATGTACCTGTGGTACATGCGTTTTATGCCAAATATCGGCAGGATTTACTGGCCAACAATGTGCAACTTTATGAATTCTTGGCTCGCCCTGAAGTGGAAAACCTCAACACGCATACCGATGAAATTTCCAAAAAAGCCAAAGTCAGCATGAAAGGTCTGAGCCGTTCCAGCTTGCATGCCAAGCTCATGGCTTTAGATGAAAAACAGGTCTTTATTGGTTCTTTTAATTTTGATCCACGTTCGGCTTATTTAAATACCGAAATTGGTGTGATTTTAAACAGCCCACCTTTGGCCCGTGCCGTACACCAAACTATGGATGCTAATTTGGCTAAATATGCCTACAAACTGGTTCTAGATGCACAGCAGAATATTCAGTGGCAAATGAAAACACCACAAGGTGAAACCAAAATTCTGAAAAAAGAGCCAGGTATGAAATGGTATCAACGTGGGGCCATGAAAGTCGCCTCATGGCTGCCAATTGAAGGCTTTATGTAGTCTTAACTTGTTTATATGCATGAGCTGATTTTTAAATCAGCTCAGCTCATACCGCTTTTATGATGCAGCCGCTTGTGGTTTCAACACTTTGGCATGTAACTCTGCCAAACCTTCGGTCATGTTCGCTTGCACCACGGCAGTTAAAGATTCTATGTTGTGACCTTCTACCGAAATTGCAGGCAGTGCCATTAAATGTGCCGTTACTTTAGGCATTTCCAACACATCTTTCACATGGTCTACAAAAGTCATGTCATTAATGAACGGAGCAACGGTATCTAGCTCACCCTGTTGATTCACATAACAAATCAAACAAATTTGTACTGGGCGTTTGGCTTCAATTGCAGCCCCTAAAATACGACCATGTACTTTTTTAATTTTAGTACCATCTGAAGTCGTTGCTTCAGGGAAAAATAACACAGGAATATCCTGCTTTAAAAATTGCGTGATTTGTTCACGAATTTTGACCGAATCTCCTGAACCACGCTTAATAAATAGCGTCCCGCCACCTTTGGCTAATTTACCCAATAACGGCCATTTTTCAATTTCAGCCTTGGCAAGAAAAAAGACCCGAGCACTTGAACCCAATACCGCAACATCTAACCATGAAATATGATTGCTGACCCATAGCGCAGGATCATGCGGAATTTCACCATGAACTTGCACTTCAATATTAAAAACTTTGCACAACTGACGGCAAAAATACTGGACATAACGGGTGTTATGCGGGTTGTTGGTGTCTTTATACAATTGGTGACGATAGACCAGATAAAACCCTTCGCCAATAGCTCCCGCTGTGGCCAGTACTTTTTTGCTGTATAAGGCAAACTTGGCAAAGCCATGAATTGGAGAGGAATGAGTTTCAACAGCTGGGTTCATAAGGTGATCACTAATTGTTAAACGCAAAATATCGAATATAAGTCGCAAGTAAACTTGGTCTATAGATCGAACAACACATATTTTGCTCATTCTATACTGTTCAATCTGAACTTGCATTGATAATAAAAACCGAATCTGCCCGCTAAAAATGCGACTTTTTGCAAAATTTAAATGAGGCAAATTCAGTATAGAAATCCCCCCAATTGCTGTGACCAACGCCTAAATAGCAATAAAGATAGGCACAAAAAAATCCAGTCATCTAATTCCCTGCACGATCAGTTTTTCTACTAGAATAAAGCTTTAGTAGGGAGATTGCGCTGAGTGGAAAATTTTGTGCCTCATCAAGAAGGCGAACGTGTTGTACTGGTGAGTGTTCAGGTACAAATACTCGAAGACTTAGATGCCGAAGAATTTCAGCTCTTGGCTGAATCTGCAGGTGCAGAGGTCGTACAACACGTCTACACACAACGCAGCAAACCCGATGCCAAACTGTTTATTGGCTCAGGCAAAGCCGAAGAAATTGCCGTATTGGTACAACAGCACGATGCTAATTTGGTGATTTTTGACCATGCACTCAGCCCCGCGCAGGCACGTAATTTAGAAAAAGTGATGCAGTGCCGTGTGGTCGATCGTACCGAACTGATTTTAGATATTTTTGCCCAGCGTGCCCGTACTTACGAAGGTAAATTACAAGTTGAATTGGCACAATTACAACACCTGTCTTCACGCTTGGTGCGCAGTCGCAGCAACCTAGACAGCCAAAAAGGTGGTATCGGCTTACGTGGGCCAGGCGAAACCTTACTTGAAACAGACCGCCGCCTATTACGTATTCGTATGGGGCAACTCAAAGCCAAACTCGACAAAGTGCGTCAAACCCGTGCCCAAGGCAGAGTAGCACGACAAAAAGCCGCTATTCCAACCGTGTCGCTGGTTGGCTATACCAATGCAGGAAAATCTACCCTATTTAATATTTTGGCACAAAGTGATGTCTATGCGGCAGACCAACTGTTTGCAACCCTTGACCCCACGCTACGCCGCTTAGAATGGGATGGCATTGGTCGCTTAGTCCTCGCAGATACCGTAGGTTTTGTACGCAACCTTTCTCACTCACTGGTGGAGTCTTTTAAAGCCACATTGGAAGAAACCTTGGAAGCCAGTTTGCTGTTGCATGTGATTGATTCAAGCAGCCCCGACCTGATGGAACAAATTGAAGCGGTGGAAGGCGTACTCAAAGAAATTGGCGCAGATGTGCCTATTCTTCGGGTTTACAATAAAATTGATGCGTCAGGTGAAACGGCCAAAATTGTCTATGCCAAACCGCATCAACCTGACCGTGTTTATGTTTCAGCGCATTCAGGCCAAGGACTGGAATTATTAAAACAGGCCGTGCATGAGTGTCTGATGGGACAAATTCAGCCATTTGAACTCAAACTGCAACCTGCCTATGGCAAATTGCGCAATCAACTGTATGAACTAAACGTCATTCAATCTGAACACTATGATGATCAGGGACAATTGCTGCTACAGGTCAATATGGCGCCTCACAAATTGGAACAACTGATTAAACAGGCACATTTACCGATTGAAGAAATTTTAGGTGCGCAGGCGGAACAATTTAAACGTCCGTTAGAAGCATTTGAAATTGACGATCAGATCGGTTAAAACGTGATAAGTGAAATTTTAACGAAAGATCAAAATGAGCAGAATAAAACAGATAGACTGGCCAGCATGGATCGGCACACTCCTCTTGATTATTGTGTTTCGTGAAGCCGCAGTATGGATCATGACTCAGTTTAATCACCCAGAACTTGGCAATTTAGTGGGCTTGCTCAGTTTATTGGCGGTCTTATTTACTTGGCGTAAACTCAGTAAAATTCCTGCTCGTTTGGTCGATACCAACAACAAAATCATGAAAGAAAGTGCATTTGCCTTTTTACCTATTAGCGCAGGTTCATTGATCATGCTGACCCACATGGGCAAACAAATACCAATCTTCCTGATTGTACTGTGTATCAGCACCCTCATTCCGCTTTGGCTCTATGCCAAAATGGCAAAACGCTGGTTGTAGGAGATTAAAATGTTATCTGTTTTATATGGCTTTTTAATTACCCTCATTGCCTATGTTCTGGCAAAACCCTGCAACCAAAAAGTACCGCAAATTCCTGTAATTGTCTTTGGCATGTTCTTTGTGCTGCTACTGTTATACATTTTTGGGATTCCTTACGAAAATTACATGGCGCAAACCAACCCTATTTTTAATCAATTATTGGGTTATGTGACGGTGGCACTGGCCATTCCTCTGGCCGCCATGCGTTATGACGATTTACCACTAAAAGCCATTTTAGGTATTCTACTGTTTGCCAGCATCAGTGCTGTAGCCCTACCTATGGGACTGGCCTATGCCTTGCACATGTCTAGTGCCGATATTATGGCCTTTGCTACACGTGCCGTAACCACACCTATTGCCATTAACATCGCCACACTTTTGGAAGCCCCAATTCAACTGGCTGTCTTGATTGTGATTTTATCGGGTGTTGTAGGTGCTGCTTTCTCACCTTTTATTTTAAGACACATCAATGATGAACGTGCCTCTGGTTTGGCTTTAGGTCTGGCTGCGCATGCAATTGGGACCGCCCAAGCTTGGCAACGTGGTAGCGTAGCTGGACGTTATGCCGCCTTTGGTATGGCCGTCAATGCAGTATTTACCGCAGTATGGCTGCCAACTTTTATACTGTATTTACAAAAAATGTGACTGAGCAATCACTTATTTAGACTTGTCGAGTTTTAACTTTCTTTTTACTATGAAATATACAGTTAGCCAAAAACAAGGAACATTGAACATGGTCAAGATGAGACTCACCGTTGCCTTAATCTGCTCAGCGTTAGGAAGTTTTGCGCTAGCTCAAGATATTACGGGTACTTGGAAAAATATTGATGACAAAACAGGTTCATCAAAAGCAATTTTAGAAATTCGTCAGGAAGCCAATGGCACCTATACGGCTAAAATTGTCAAAGTTACCCCTCGTCCTGGCTACACCCCTAAAGATACCTGTGTCAACTGTCCTGCGCCTTATACCAACCAACCTATTTTAGGAATGGATATACTTAAAGGCTTAAAACATACAGGTGGTACTAACTTCTCTGGTGGAAAAATTATTGACCCATTAAACGGCAATATCTACAGCACCAAAGCCAAATTAAGCAGCAATGGCAAACGTCTGACCATGCGTGGTTATGTGGGCGTATCTGCTCTAGGACGCAGCCAAACTTGGATTAAAAGCGACTAATTAATCGCTTTACTTTTCACTCAAAATGCCACACGTTCGTGGCATTTTTTATTAGTTTTCTTACATTTTAGTCGCAACTTTAAGATTAATTTTTTCTCAAATCGCTTGACTCCTACCACAACCCGCTTTATATCTTGAATAAACCTCTGTGATCAATTTCGGCAATCAAAGGAACTGATATGAAGAAAAATTTACTGATAGGTGCATTTGCAAGCTTAATGTTCAGTGGCAGTTTATTTGCTGCAGACTTAACTGGAACTTGGCAAAGCATTGATGACAAAACTGGCTCACCTAAGGCTTTAATTGAAATTACCAAAGCGGAAAATGGCACGTTTACGGGTAAAATTGTCAAAGTCACACCACGTGCAGGCTATACCCCTAAAACCATTTGTGTCGATTGCCCTGCACCATATACCAATAAACCACTTGTAGGCTTAGAAATTATTAAAGGTTTACAACATGTGGATAACAACAACTATGCCAACGGGCGTATTCTTGATCCACTTGCAGGCAAAATGTACAGCTTAAAAGGACGTCTTGCTGCCAACGGTAAACGCCTAACCTTGCGTGGTTATGTCGGAATTTCCGCCATTGGTCGGACACAAACGTGGATTCGTCAATAAAATCTAACGCATAGTGTCGCATCGGTCATTTTTTCAAGATCCTCAGGGCTTTGTTCAAGCCCTATTCAGAGATTAGACTAGCTGCAAAGACCGAGTAAGGGAAATAAAATGATTCAAAAATTGGCTTTAGGAATAGCCGTCATCTTCGGCAGCCTTAGCACTTTGGCGATGGCACAAGATTTAGCGGGCACTTGGCAACAAATTGATGATAAAACAGGCTCACCCAAAGCTGTCATCGAAATTCGTAAAGAAGCCAATCAAACCTATACGGGTAAAATTATTAAAGTAACTCCACGTCCAGGTTATACCCCACGTGAACTCTGTAATAAATGCCCTGCGCCCTATACTAACCAACCTATTTTAGGGATGGACATTTTAAAAGGCTTACAACAAGTCAAAGACAGCAATAATTACGAAAAAGGACGCGTAATTGATCCATTGGCAGGTCGTATTTACGATGCAAAAATTCGCCTCAACTCGACAGGTAAGCGCTTGACTTTGCGCGCTTATATGGGGGTATCTACACTAGGTCGAAGCCAAACTTGGATTCGGATTCAATAAAATTCAAGATAAAAATAGCCACTTTAATAAGTGGCTGTTTTCATTTCGACATCACATTTTCAAATTATAAAGATAAAGTATTGTTACCATTCTGCCAGCGGATTATCCACTGCAAACAATTGCTGATCTTCCAAACGATACGCCATGAGCTGATTGCCCCACACACAACCGCCATCTACATTTTGAATATTGTCAGCTACCCTTTTCCCTTGCAATGCCGCCCAATGACCAAATACGATTTGATGTGTTTGCGCAGCTAAAGATGGATATTCAAACCACGGTTTAAAACCTTCTGGCATCGGGTCATCTAAGGCATCTTTAAAGCTGAACTCCAAACCACCCTGTAAATTGGCTAAACGCATACGGGTCAAATAATTGGTAATACAACGTAAACGCGCATGTCCCGTTAAATCATCCGACCAAACTGTAGGTTCTGCCCCATACATTTCCTTAAAAAATGCATCCACCACAGCAAAATCTTCATGCCCAATGACCGCTTCGACTTCTTTAGCATAGGCTGCTGTTTGTGCAGCATCCCAAATATGGGGAATACCTGCATGGGTCAAAATCGTATTTTCATTCGGAAAAAGACACAAAGGCTGTTTGCGTAGCCAGTCAATTAAATCATCACTGTCAATCGCATCAATTACATCGCGGGTATTGTCTTGCTCTTTAATTTTCTTTAAGCCACGTGCGCCTGCTAACAGCGTCAAATCGTGATTGCCTAAAACTGTTGCTGCAACGCCGCGATCGACCAGTTTTTTAATAAAGCGCAATGCACCAATTGAGTTTTCACCACGTGCAACCAAGTCGCCAGCAAACCAGATAAAATCCTGATCAGGGTCAAACTGGATTTCTTTAAGTAACAGTTTCAGGGCTTCAAAGCAGCCCTGTACATCGCCAATCACATAGTTGTATCGAATTTCTGCCATTAACTCACCATTTGATCTGCCAATGCGACAAATGCTTCCAAACTTAAAGTTTCAGGACGTGCCATTGGGTCTACCCCTGCACGCTCAAATGCATCTTCAGCCAACATGCCTTTTAAGCTATTACGTAAAGTTTTACGACGCTGGGTAAAAACATGCGACACCAAACGTGCCAATGCCTTTTCATCTTTGGCAATAATTGGTTTGGTTGCATAGGGTTCTAAGCGAAATACAGCAGAAGTCACTTTAGGCGGTGGGTTAAATGCACCAGGCGGCACTTCAAACAAGAAGGTTGGCTTGCAGTAATATTGCATCATCACCGACAAACGCCCATATTCTTTGGTGTTTGGCGATGCGGTAATACGATCCACCACTTCTTTTTGCAGCATAAAGTGCATGTCTTTGACTTTGTCGCCAAATTCTAAGAGATGGAACAATAACGGAGTCGAAATATTGTAAGGCAAGTTCCCGACCACACGTAAAGGACGGCCTTCAGCAAATAATTCACTAAAATCGTATTTCAGGGCATCACTTTCAACAATGGTCAAGCGTTCGGGATGCGGTACACGCCCTGGCAAGCCTGCAGCCAAATCACGGTCTAACTCCACTACAGTCAAGGCATCACACTCACCAATTAAAGGTGAGGTCAATGCAGCCAAACCCGGCCCAATCTCGATAATATTATCACCCGGACGTGGGTTAACAGAGCGTACAATTTTGGCAATCACACGTTGGTCATGTAAAAAGTTTTGACCAAAGCGTTTACGAGCCTGATGCCCTTCTTCCTTTGGGTTTAGGGCATTAATTTGATACATAAAGATTTCCAAGCTGAGATTATGAACGTGCTAAATCCAGCGCTAAATCGACAGCAACATGCAAGCTAGAACTTTTCGCAAGTCCTGTACCTGCGAGGGAGAGCGCTGTGCCGTGATCGACTGAAGTGCGAATAAACGGTAAGCCTAAAGTAATATTAATTGCTTCACCAAAGCCCTGAGATTTTAACACAGGTAAACCCTGATCGTGATACATCGCCAATACTGCATCAGCATCTTTTAAATTTTCAGGGGTAAACAACGTATCTGCAGGCAAACTCAGGCTTAGGTTTTCCCCACGGTTACGGTAATTTTGCAGCACAGGATTAATGACTTCAATTTCTTCCATGCCTAAATAACCATCTTCACCCGCATGTGGATTCAAACCACACACCAACACTTTAGGATGCTCGATCTTAAATTTACTTTTTAAATCATGCAGCAAAATATCAATCACCTGCTGCAAACGGGTTTTGCTAATCGCATCTGCGACTGCACGTAACGGTAAATGCGTTGTTACGAGGGCAACACGTAGCGTTTTAGTCGCCAACATCATCACCACACGTTCTACACCTGCAAACTCCTGATAATATTCAGTATGTCCACTAAACGAAATGCCCGCTTCATTAATAATCGATTTTTGTACTGGCGCTGTCGCAACACCGACACTTTTGCCCGTCATGGCATACGATGCAGAACGACGTAATTGCTCTAACACATAAGCCGCATTTTGAGCATTTAAATGACCAAGTTGTACCTCTGCGGCCAAGGGCACATGTTCAACATACAACTGCCCCACTGCAGCTGCGTGCTGCTGACCTAAATATTCAATCAATTCGACTTTTTGGTTTAGAATTTCGGCACGTTGTTGTAATAATTGATGATCTGCCAATACCACAATTGGACGCTCATCCACTCGGTCTGCCAAACTCAAGCAAATATCAGGTCCAATCCCTGCGGGTTCACCACTGGTGACATATAAAGGTCGCATAAATGCTCAGTCCAGATTTATCTAAGGATAATTAAAGTATAGCGCCATCTTAGTTGATTGTTTTATTTCCAGTCCAAGATAAATCGAGTCTGCAAAATCCCTTGCACATGCGCCCATTCAGAAATAGCGGTAACAGCAACACCCAATAACAGCCCCATCATCAATATTTTTTGTGATTTTTTCAGCACCTCCCGATATTGGGTGTCTGCTAAACACAGCAAAATGATTCCACCAACGCCATACAATAAAAATGGGAAAAGTGCTAAATGGAAAAAAATTGAATACAGTAATAAGATGCTAAACACATCCACACCATATACAGCACCCAATACTACAAAAGCCAGCATATAGACACTGAGCAATGTAATAAAACATCCAGCAATAAATTTAATGAATTTTGAAGTAGGTAGATCAGACTGCTGCTGTATTTCTGATTGCAAATCTTGCGACATCCTATCCCCCCTTTTGTTTCAATATTATCTACTAAAAACTTTACTTATAACCCTATAAAGGCGATTTAAAACAGCATAAATCTAGGCTTTTAATGTTGAATGTTACAAATTTATTCAACTTTTCTTTTGTATTTAAGCTCGCTAAAATATAGCGCTTAAAATGTGACATTTCCATTGTGGTTCTAGTTAATTTCAGGTAGAATTCGGACTCCTTTTTGTTTGGACAGCTTCCATAGTCCAAACCAACTATAATAGGTAGTGGTTTAATGAAAACTCTCAGCGCTAAGCCAGCTGAAGTTCAACACGACTGGTACGTTGTTGATGCTTCTGGCAAAACTCTAGGTCGCCTTGCGACAGAAATCGCTCGTCGTTTACGCGGTAAGCACAAAACTTCTTATACTCCTCACGTTGACACTGGTGACTACATCGTTGTTATCAATGCTGAGCAAGTTCAAGTGACTGGTAACAAATCACTTGATAAGAAATACTATCGCCACACTGGTTTCCCTGGTGGTATCCGTGAAACTAATTTCGAGAAATTAGTTGCTCACAAACCAGAAGAAATCTTCCAACGCGCTGTAAAAGGCATGTTGCCAAAAGGTCCTCTTGGTTATGCTATGATCAAGAAAATGAAAGTGTACGCTGGTGCTGAGCATCCTCACACAGCTCAACAGCCACAAGTTTTGGACATCTAAGGGATACAGCACATGGCTACTAATTATGGTACAGGTCGCCGTAAGACCGCAACTGCACGTGTTTTCTTATCAGCTGGTACAGGTAAACTCGTAATTAACAACCGTACTCTTGAGCAATATTTCGGTCGTGAAACTGCTCGTATGATCGTACGTCAACCGTTAGAACTTCTTGAAGCTACTGACAAATATGACCTTTACATCACTGTTGCTGGTGGTGGTATTGGTGGTCAAGCTGGTGCTATCCGTCACGGTATTACTCGTGCATTGATCGCATCTGACGACACTTTAAAACCTGCTCTTCGTCAAGCTGGTTTCGTTACTCGTGATGCTCGTGAAGTTGAACGTAAGAAACTTGGTTTACGTAAAGCACGTAAACGTCCACAATTCTCTAAACGTTAATTCGTTTACCTAATCGGACACAAAAAGCCTTGGATTTTCCAAGGCTTTTTTATTTGCATAACAACACCAAGATATACGATTCAACCAAAATCTACACTTTAGCTACTTATAAAACCCAATCAGCATCTCAATAAATATCTCATACACTTTTGTCAGGTTTGCTGCGTGATTTTAGTCACCAAGTCTAGTATCCTATTCTATTCATTTGGTTTTATATCGGATTATGTCAGTCGAAAACGCACCTTTACAAGGCATCACCCTCTATAGTCATGCAGACGACTTTCGCTCACATTGGATTCGTTACGTTCTTGCCGAAAAACAAATCAAATATCAACTGATTCTTGTCGATCATGAGGATGAAGACCTCGCTAGTCTCAATCCCTACAATCAATTGCCCATATTATTAGAAAATGATCTCAAATTATTCAATAGCAGCATAATTTCAGAATATCTAGATGATCGTTATCGACAAAATAAGCTCTATGCCGATGCCCCTATGCCACGCGCAGAACAACGTCAATATATCTGGCGCTTTGAGCACGATTGGTTCAAGCTCGCCGATGACATGCTGCGCCACCCTGACAGCTTAAATAGCCAAGCACAACGTACAGCACAAAAACAATTACGTGATACACTCATTTCACTCACACCACTGTTTCAACATTATCCTTTTTTTATGTCTGAAACATTTAATATTTTAGACTGCATGCTAGCGCCATTATTTATACGACTCAAAGCCATGGGCATTGAGCTACCCAAACAACACTGTAGACCTATTTTTCTCTATTGCCAGCGTATTTTTAATCGCCCTGCATTTTTAAAATCAATGACATTGCAGGAAAAAAACCGCTATCAGGAATTTTTAATTCATACTTAAAGAGCACATTATGTCTGAATCTGAAATCAACTTAAGTCCGACCCGTCCCTATTTAGCTCGCGCAATTTATGACTGGATTTGCGACAACCAACTCACGCCACATTTATTGGTAGACGCTACACAGCCGAATACGCTTGTTCCTGAACAATTTGTGCAGGATGGTCAGATAGTATTAAACATTGTTCCACATGCTGTACACGCCTTACACATGAGCAATGATGCAATTACATTCTCCGCACGCTTTGGTGGTGTTTCACGCGACTTATATGTGCCAATGAATGCGGTACTAGGGATTTACGCTCGAGAAAATGGACAAGGCTTATTCTTTGATCCGAGCGAGTATCAACATATCCAAAATGATGAAGATGCTTTAGAATTAAAGACTGAAGAAAAACCCGAACAAACTAAGAAAAAACCAAGCCTTAGATTATTAGATTAAAACAATGGAGTAGTGAATGGCTTTTGATTTAGTACAATATTTTGCAGCGCAGATTAAACTTCAAAAGCCATCGCTTTTGAAACAATATGACTCGGTAGAGCGTGATCAATATATTCAAGAAATTAACGCACTCAGCCTAGGTAAATTGGTAAGTTTATGGCGTGAAGATAATCAAAAACTTTATCAGGAAATAGATAGCCAAGATGAACTCTATATTCAAGAAGTTGCACGCCGCCTAACCACATCAACTGCCAATGAATCCACACTAAGCAAAACCGAACTAGAGCACAACATTAGTGAAATACTAGCCTTACAATTGGCTGAGCTCAAGCAACTGGATCATACTGGCAATTTTGGTAATAAAGGCATAGGCGAGTTATTGCTTGGCCAAATCGAGCATTTATCTGGTCAGGCTGATGATTGGATTTGGTCAACAAACGAACTAACAGAGCTAAAAGGCTCTAAACCAATTCCACAAGAAGAGCTATCATTAGAAGCATCAATGAAGGAGTTTAATCAAATGGTTCAACAACATAGCCACGACAATCACGCAGAAATTGAGCTTATAGAAGCAACTGTTCCAACATGGTCTAAAGTTTTAGAGCCTATTGTTGCAATTGCGATTCTTGCTATTCTTTGGTGTGCTGTTACTCAATTATTTGCTTGATAACACTTCAGTCAAACTAGACCAATTTAAAACCATCCATTGATGGTTTTATTTTTTGGTGTTCTTTATTTTTATTCTTTTTAATTTTAATTCAGGCATAAAAAAACACCCTCAACGCTTGTTGAGGGTGTTTGAATAATGAGCTGGCGATGACTTACTCTCACATGGGTAACCCCACACTACCATCAGCGCGAAGAGGTTTCACTTCTGAGTTCGGGAAGGGATCAGGTGGTTCACTCTTGCTATTGTCGCCAGCACAACTGTTATGGACTTGTTCGGGTCTTAGTTACATTGCTTAAGCTCGATGCTTTCGCTTGTAATGCCTTACTTAGTTCCAAATGAGTTATTAACAGGTTGGCTATTGTATCTGAAATTTCATGTTCAGCAAGGGCTGAATCAAGATATTTGATCTGATCAGGTTTAAGTGATCTTTTATGAATCGATTGATGCTTGTGATACAACAACTGTTTGGGTGTTGTATAGTCAAGCCTCACGAGCAATTAGTATTGGTCAGCTTCACATATCGCTATGCTTCCACATCCAACCTATCAACGTCGTAGTCTTCAACGGCTCTTTAGGAGGCATAAAGCCTCGGGGAAATCTTATCTTGAGGTAGGCTTCCCGCTTAGATGCTTTCAGCGGTTATCCCTTCCGAACATAGCTACCCGGCGATGCGACTGGCGTCACAACCGGTACACCAGAGGTTCGTCCACTCTGGTCCTCTCGTACTAGGAGCAGATCCTCTCAAATTTCCAGCGCCCACGGTAGATAGGGACCGAACTGTCTCACGACGTTCTAAACCCAGCTCGCGTACCTCTTTAAATGGCGAACAGCCATACCCTTGGGACCTGCTTCAGCCCCAGGATGAGATGAGCCGACATCGAGGTGCCAAACACCGCCGTCGATATGAACTCTTGGGCGGTATCAGCCTGTTATCCCCAGAGTACCTTTTATCCGTTGAGCGATGGCCCTTCCATACAGAACCACCGGATCACTAAGACCTACTTTCGTACCTGCTCGACTTGTGGGTCTCGCAGTTAAGCGCGCTTTTGCCTTTATACTCTACGCGTGATTTCCGACCACGCTGAGCGCACCTTCGTACTCCTCCGTTACTCTTTAGGAGGAGACCGCCCCAGTCAAACTACCCACCAGACATGGTCCTCGTCCCGGATAACGGGACAGAGTTAGAACCTCAACATTACCAGGGTGGTATTTCAAGGACGGCTCCACTCGAACTAGCGTCCGAGTTTCAAAGCCTCCCACCTATCCTACACAAGTAAGGTCAAAGTTCAATGTCAAGCTGCAGTAAAGGTTCACGGGGTCTTTCCGTCTAGCCGCGGGTACACCGCATCTTCACGGCGAATTCGATTTCACTGAGCCTCTGCTGGAGACAGCGCCGCCATCATTATGCCATTCGTGCAGGTCGGAACTTACCCGACAAGGAATTTCGCTACCTTAGGACCGTTATAGTTACGGCCGCCGTTTACTGGGGCTTCGATCAAGAGCTTCGCTTACGCTAACCCCATCAATTAACCTTCCAGCACCGGGCAGGCATCACACCCTATACGTCCACTTTCGTGTTTGCAGAGTGCTATGTTTTTAATAAACAGTTGCAGCGGCCTGGTTTCTGAGGCTGTCGACAGCTCAAGGAGCAAGTCCTATCACCATCAACAGCGTACCTTCTCCCGAAGTTACGGTACCATTTTGCCTAGTTCCTTCAGCAGAGTTCTCTCAAGCGCTTTGGTCTACTCGACCTGACCACCTGTGTCGGTTTCGGGTACGATTCCAGTGTAACTGAAGCTTAGAGACTTTTCCTGGAAGCAGGGTATCAGCCACTTCACTGTACAAGTACAGCTTGCTATCAGATCTCAGCATAGAGCACCCCGGATTTGCCTAAGATGCATGCCTACTTCCTTTCACCTGGACAACCAACGCCAGGCTGACTTAACCTTCTCCGTCCTCTCATCGCATTACACTGAAGTATTGGAATATTAACCAATTTCCCATCGACTACGCCTCTCGGCCTCGCCTTAGGGGTCGACTCACCCAGCCCCGATTAACGTTGGACTGGAACCCTTGGTCTTTCAGCGAACGGGTTTTTCACCCGTTTTGTCGTTACTCACGTCAGCATTCGCACTTCTGATACCTCCAGCAGACTTCTCAATCCACCTTCGTCGGCTTACAGAACGCTCCCCTACCACGTATACAAAGTATACATCCGCAGCTTCGGCACATAGTTTTAGCCCCGTTACATCTTCCGCGCAGGCCGACTCGACTAGTGAGCTATTACGCTTTCTTTAAAGGGTGGCTGCTTCTAAGCCAACCTCCTAGCTGTCTATGCCTTCCCACATCGTTTCCCACTTAACTATGATTTTGGGGCCTTAGCTGGCGGTCTGGATTGTTTTCCTCTTGACTACGGACGTTAGCACCCGCAGTCTGTCTCCCGGATAGTACTCATTGGTATTCGGAGTTTGCATCGGTTTGGTAAGTCGGGATGACCCCCTAGCCGAAACAGTGCTCTACCCCCAATGGTATTCGTCCGAGGCGCTACCTAAATAGCTTTCGGGGAGAACCAGCTATCACCGAGTTTGATTAGCCTTTCACCCCTATCCACAAGTCATCCCCTGGCTTTTCAACGACAGTGGGTTCGGTCCTCCAGTTAGTGTTACCCAACCTTCAACCTGCTCATGGATAGATCACCCGGTTTCGGGTCTATACCCAGCAACTAGACGCCCTATTAAGACTCGATTTCTCTACGGCTCCCCTATGCGGTTAACCTCGCTACTGAATATAAGTCGCTGACCCATTATACAAAAGGTACGCAGTCACCGAACAAGTCGGCTCCCACTGCTTGTATGCATGCGGTTTCAGGATCTATTTCACTCCCCTCACAGGGGTTCTTTTCGCCTTTCCCTCACGGTACTGGTTCACTATCGGTCAGTCAGGAGTATTTAGCCTTGGAGGATGGTCCCCCCATATTCAGACAAGGTTTCACGTGCCTCGCCCTACTCGTCATCATTATGTGTGCCCTTTCGTGTACAGGACTATCACCCACTATGGTTGCACTTCCCAGAGCATTCCACTAAAACACACATAACTTAATGGGCTTTTCCCCTTTCGCTCGCCGCTACTGAGGGAATCTCAATTGATTTCTTTTCCTACGGGTACTGAGATGTTTCACTTCCCCGCGTTCGCTTCGTATGACTATGTATTCATCATACGATACCTACCTTAAGGTAGGTGGGTTCCCCCATTCAGAAATCTCCGGATCAAAGGATATTTGCCGCCTCCCCGGAGCTTTTCGCAGGCTATCACGTCTTTCTTCGCCTCTGACTGCCAAGGCATCCACCACATGCACTTAATTACTTGACTATACAACCCCAAACAGTCGTTAACCCCTACAAGTAGGGTTAAGACAATTAAATAAATATAAAATATTTATTTAATTCACAGTTTGACGTCTTGTGCACTTAAGCACTGTACAGCTTCAATTAGATTCATATACCAAAACGCTTGATTCAGTTAATTTGCTAGTTCTCATTTCAATTCGTAATTAAAACGTAACACCGAAGTATTACTGTCAATCTTGAATTAAATGAGTTGAACAATTTATTTCAGACTCAATTTTGCCAATCTGTTAATGATTTCCTACCGCCTCGTCAGCGAGTAGTTCACTGTGATAAATCACAGAATTTAATAAATCATTAAATCTTTACGATTTAACCTATTTACTAAATTCTATAAGCTATCTTTGGAATTTAACTTCAGTTTTACATTACTTTGTAATGTATGGTGGAGACTAGGAGAGTCGAACTCCTGACCTCCTGCGTGCAAAGCAGGCGCTCTACCAACTAAGCTAAGTCCCCAGCTTATCAATAAGTCAATGTTTCTGATTTCCGTTTACTCTGCAATCTCTTGCGTCGTCAGTAGTGGTGGGTCTGACAAGACTTGAACTTGTGACCCCACGCTTATCAAGCGTGTGCTCTAACCAACTGAGCTACAGACCCTCAGATACATCGTCATGAAGAACAACTTGTTGTGGATTCTTACCAATCGTCAATCTTTCGTTAAGGAGGTGATCCAGCCGCAGGTTCCCCTACGGCTACCTTGTTACGACTTCACCCCAGTCATCGGCCACACCGTGGTAAGCGTCCTCCTTGCGGTTAGACTACCTACTTCTGGTGCAACAAACTCCCATGGTGTGACGGGCGGTGTGTACAAGGCCCGGGAACGTATTCACCGCGGCATTCTGATCCGCGATTACTAGCGATTCCGACTTCACGCAGTCGAGTTGCAGACTGCGATCCGGACTACGATCGGCTTTTTGAGATTAGCATCACATCGCTGTGTAGCAACCCTTTGTACCGACCATTGTAGCACGTGTGTAGCCCTGGCCGTAAGGGCCATGATGACTTGACGTCGTCCCCGCCTTCCTCCAGTTTGTCACTGGCAGTATCCTTAAAGTTCCCATCCGAAATGCTGGCAAGTAAGGAAAAGGGTTGCGCTCGTTGCGGGACTTAACCCAACATCTCACGACACGAGCTGACGACAGCCATGCAGCACCTGTATGTAGATTCCCGAAGGCACCAATCCATCTCTGGAAAGTTTCTACTATGTCAAGGCCAGGTAAGGTTCTTCGCGTTGCATCGAATTAAACCACATGCTCCACCGCTTGTGCGGGCCCCCGTCAATTCATTTGAGTTTTAGTCTTGCGACCGTACTCCCCAGGCGGTCTACTTATCGCGTTAGCTGCGCCACTAAAGGATCAAATCCCCCAACGGCTAGTAGACATCGTTTACGGCATGGACTACCAGGGTATCTAATCCTGTTTGCTCCCCATGCTTTCGCACCTCAGTGTCAGTATTAGGCCAGATGGCTGCCTTCGCCATCGGTATTCCTCCAGATCTCTACGCATTTCACCGCTACACCTGGAATTCTACCATCCTCTCCCATACTCTAGCCAACCAGTATCGAATGCAATTCCCAAGTTAAGCTCGGGGATTTCACATTTGACTTAATTAGCCACCTACGCGCGCTTTACGCCCAGTAAATCCGATTAACGCTCGCACCCTCTGTATTACCGCGGCTGCTGGCACAGAGTTAGCCGGTGCTTATTCTGCGAGTAACGTCCACTCTTCTCAGGTATTAACCAAGAGAGCCTCCTCCTCGCTTAAAGTGCTTTACAACCAAAAGGCCTTCTTCACACACGCGGCATGGCTGGATCAGGGTTCCCCCCATTGTCCAATATTCCCCACTGCTGCCTCCCGTAGGAGTCTGGGCCGTGTCTCAGTCCCAGTGTGGCGGATCATCCTCTCAGACCCGCTACAGATCGTCGCCTTGGTAGGCCTTTACCCCACCAACTAGCTAATCCGACTTAGGCTCATCTATTAGCGCAAGGTCAAATGATCCCCTGCTTTCTCCCGTAGGACGTATGCGGTATTAGCATTCCTTTCGGAATGTTGTCCCCCACTAATAGGCAGATTCCTAAGCATTACTCACCCGTCCGCCGCTAGGTCAGTTACCGAAGCAACCTTCCCCGCTCGACTTGCATGTGTTAAGCCTGCCGCCAGCGTTCAATCTGAGCCATGATCAAACTCTTCAGTTAAAATCATTTTGAAGTTTTAATCTAAACTTCCAAATCTGGCTCATCAATTTTCTGACTTAAATTTCGCTCAAATAAACTTCGAGTAATTTAAACCAATCAATCAATGAAATATTTTCGATTAATCAATCAGTAAAAATCCACACAAGTTGTTCTTCATAATCTCTTAATGATCTTCTCGATGCTTCGTCAGCATCAAGCTAGGTCGGCCATATTACTCTCTATTTCTAGAAAGTCAACATGCAATGTTGATTTTATTTTCAAACCCATCTACTCAAAACAAACTCAATTAATCTTAAATCAATCAACCAAGCTGTTGTTTTTCAACAAGTTTTTATCAACATCACCGCCGATGGATGTGCATTATAGATGAATTCCCATCGCTTGCAAGCCCTGTTTTTTGTTTTTAGCAAAAATATTGTTTGAGTGGTTGTTTATTCATCAAAATTATGTAATTTTCCAGAAAAATCTTGATTATTTCTTTTTTTGATCATAAAAGGTTCGGGATTCAATACTGCCGCGGGTACATTTTCCGCCTGATCTTGCTCCTGCCACTTCAGCGCACGGCAATCTATATATTCACAATAACCTGCTTCACCCTGTTGCAAGTTTCCATTGATAGAAAGTTGGTATTGAAAACTCCCTACATAACCTGCAGCCGCGCCAAATTTAAAATCCCCTCGACTTTGCGCCTTGACATAAATACTGTTGCCATTTACATCCTGACAAGTCCATTCAAATTCACGCGGTAAATACATTGTCTGTCCGATTGGTGTTGTCACTTGTGGATAGACACGCTGAATATGTAGCTGAACCTGTTCATCAAACAAAGTACTTTGCCCAGTGCTTGCATCACGCAAATAAATTCGAGATTGCAGAATACGATTGAATACATCACGACTTTGTAACAACAGCATTTGCTGCTGATTCTCTAAATTAATTACCTGATAGCAAAAGAATGCGACCGCTAAATAGGGAAACTGTATTGATCTGGCGTATTCAAAACTGCCTAATTGTTGAATCTCAAAATTTTGATTTTTATAACGAACATCGCCTTCACATTGGCACAATAATGACCAGTGTTCGGCTAAACTCATCCGCAGTTTAGTGAAATAAGAAATTGTGGTACTTGTGGTGATCTGTAAATCAAAACTCAACTCAGTATCATCACGCTGAATCCGAAATTGCGGAAACTTACCTGTAATGCATTCTTTACGAGCAAACTGAAAATTGTGTCGACTGAATTTGCAATCGTGTTGCATGGAATAATGATTGGTTTGTCCTACCATGTGCGGACTGGTGCTGCAATGAATACTGACAGTATCTAAAGCTGAACCGTTCAGCATCTGCTCAGTACGTAACATATTACTATTCAGATGGCCCAATAAACCGAGAAAATTCACATAATGCAATGGTGCAGGTAAAGCAGGCAGAATTAAGCCCTGATAGATAAATTTATAATGATGTTTTGGCGCATGATAAGGCAATTTACAAAGCGCATCAGGAGTTTGATTGAGTTGTTTGGAACGATCTAAAAAATCTTGAAACAGCTGCATATCAAACTCCTTGTGAGTTGATGTGTCAGTCTAATGCTGCACTAACTCACTGCATTTTTTCTTGCCATAAAGGTGGTCACAAAACCTGAAAGTGCATAAATGATTGAAATCACCAAAATACCTACTGGAATGTTATAAGTCATGGCGGCCAAAATAAAGACGGCTATAGGTAAAACAAAAAATGGAACACGTTTACGGTCAAAGGTTTTAAATGAATAATATTTGATGTTAGAAATCATCAATAAGCCTACTGCAATAATAATCACAGCATTCAAGATTTGTAGCCCAAACTCACGAATATCATACAGTTCAGGGAAATCACGCCCCACCCAAACCAAAGACACAATAATCAGTGCTGCTAAAGGACTCGCAACTCCAATAAAATAACGTTTATCGACCACACCAATTTGCACATTAAAACGCGCCAAACGGAAGGCAGCACAAGCGGTATAAACAAAACATGCCGCCAAGCCAATACGGCCTAAATCATGCAAGCTCCAGCTATACATAAGAATGGCAGGCGCAACCCCAAAAGCCAACATATCAGACAAAGAGTCAAACTGCTCACCAAAAGGACTTTGCGCGCCAATAGCACGTGCCACACGCCCATCTAGACCATCAAATAATGCCGCTAGAAAAATAGCGTAAATGGCTTGGCTAAACTCACCATTCATACTGGCAATAATCGAGTAAAAACCCGACAACAATGCTGCCGTGGTAATCAGGTTTGGCCACAGGTAGATACCACGACGTTTCACCTTTTGCCCTTCGCGGGTATGCTCTTCTTCCACCACCTCAAATGTAATTCCGTCATGTTCAAGATCACGGGAACTATATTCACCTTCGGGCTTGGATGTATTTGTCATTATTTTGTGTCCTAACTGTAACCTGAACGTCTATTTAACTTTTTTATTCGCCAACCAACCAGCGCACTGCAGCATGCCCACCATGTTCTTGCATGCGTAAATGAGGGAATAGCCATTGCAAGGCTTCATCTGCATCTTCAGAGAATTTCCAAGGTGGATTAATCACCAACAAACCACAGCCATTTAAACCAACTGGTGTGTCATCTGGCCATACACAAATTTCACAAATTAACTGACGGCGAATACCTGTTTTAAACATTTTCTTTTCAAAACGTTCAATCATGGCGCGGTCTTTAATTGGATACCATACTGCGAACACACCTGTCGGCCATTTTTTATGCGCAGCAGCCAATAATTCCACCAATTGTGGAAAGTCTTTACGTTCCAATTCATACGGTGGGTCAATCATCACCAAACCACGTTTTTCTTTAGGTGGAATCACACCCAATAAACCTTCGTAGGCATCACGTTCATGTAAGCCTGCACGTTTGTCACGAATGTTATGACGTAATTGCTGAAATACGTCGCGCTGCATTTCAAAAATTGTGGCTTTGTCGATGTCACGCATACCCTGTAAGGCAAACCACGGAGAACCTGGATAAGCCCCCTGACCATCGACAGTACGCATTTCTTCAACCAGTTTTAAATATTGCTGTACACCTTCTGGTGCCTGACGCTTGATTGAATCATCTAGTTTTACCAAACGGTGAATACCATTTAAAAATTCACCCGATTTCTGTGCAGGTGCTAAAGACAAGTCATATTTACCCGCACCGCCATGTGTATCGACATAACGATAAGGTTTATCTTTGGCATTTAAACGCGTCAGAATTTGCAGCAATAAGACGTGCTTCATGACATCGGCAAAGTTGCCTGCATGGAAATGGTGACGATAATTCATGTTTGGTTCATTCCTAAAATCAACCGCTATTTTAGC
Source organism: Acinetobacter sp. A2 (assembly GCF_048537555.1). Taxonomy (NCBI): domain Bacteria; kingdom Pseudomonadati; phylum Pseudomonadota; class Gammaproteobacteria; order Moraxellales; family Moraxellaceae; genus Acinetobacter; species Acinetobacter sp. A2. The sequence goes on along the minus strand of NZ_CP183239.1, from coordinate 483,565 downwards.
ATGAAAAAAAGTTTCATTCAGGAGCTTGTATTCCTCTAAAATAACCAACTCTCAATTTCATCTTTTTCTGAGTATTTTATATGGACGCTACACTTCTCCCAAAGTCCTGGAATGTTGATCGAATTCTTGAAGATTTGGATCAACATGGTTTTGCAATAATTGATGATGCTTATTCACCCGAATATCAGCAACAATTGCTGCTAGAGTGTAGTCAAAATTTAGATCAGTTTCGTGAAGCCGCCATTCAAAATGGCGTGGTCAGCAATATTCGCAGTGATCATATTTTATGGATTCATGAAAACTTAAGCACAGCCCATCAACATACCCAAACGCTTTTAGCCTTAGCAGAACAATTCAATCAGGCATTTTATTTGGGTATTCGTGAAGTCGAAGCACATTTTGCCAGTTATCAAACTGGGTCTTTTTACGCCTTGCACCGTGACAACCCTCAACAGAAAAATGATCGGGTGATTTCTGCCGTATATTATTTACATAGCGAATGGCAACCTGACTGGGGTGGTCAGCTCCGCCTACAAGATAAACACGACCAATGGCATATTATTGAACCATCACCAAACCGATTAGCCATTTTTCAAAGTGATTTATTGCATGAAGTTTTACCCGCCAAGCAACAACGTTTATCCATCACAGCGTGGTTACGCAGTGGCAATGCGCTTTGGTAAGTTTGCTAGAAATGCTTGTAGTTTTTCCAGTGCTTTGGCTTTAAAAGCTCAAATCTGCCCCGATGTATAGCCCATATTGCAACTAGGAATTCACCAATGCGCCATTCGACTCAACAACTTATTCAACGTATTGGTGAAACCGACCAACTTTTCTTACAAGGGAACACCCCAGAACTGGCGCTGGAACGTGCCGATTTACGCTTACAACTGGTCAGTTTAAGTGAGTTGCGCCAAGAGCAGATTTACTTTTTACAAGAAGCGATTGTGCTGTTGGAGCAAGGTCGTGTTGAATTTGAAGAAATGCCCTTGTCGCTGTATATCAATCTGTCTTTGCATTTAGCCAAAGCATATATGATGTATTTTGAGCTCACGCGTGATGCCAAATATGCACTGATTACCCAGCAAATTTTAAAAGCTATGACCCATTATGCGCATGGCGATATTTTCTTTTTCTTGGCCTATGCCAGCGCCAGTAAAAATGAAACTGCACTATGCCGCCATTGGCTAGGAAAATACAGTAAAACTGCCGAGTTTGATTTGGAGTTATTGCAGATTCACCCAGCCTTTAATGCTTACCAAACTGAAGTGTGGTTTAAACAGATGCTTAAAAGCAGAATGCATTAAAAACGCCTCGTATTGAGGCGTTAGCATAAATATGAGATGGTTTTTATACTGCTTGCAAACGATAAGCATCTAAGTGTAACTGTTGATTAAGTTCATCAATCCAAATGGCCCAGTCATCATCCTGTACCAAATGACTAATTAAAAATTCACGTTGCGATTTATTCCAAAACGGCGCTTCATGTAAATTAATCTGTGCAGGTAATTGATGTGTACGTACATACAGCTCAATGGCTGCAGGGCTACTGGCTAAACCGAGCTGGCTGAATAACATGGCTAATGATGGAGTATTTTGCATGAGCACCTTGCCCCCTTTATTAGTTTATTTGTAATTCCTTATTGAACCAACTTATAACACTTTGCATAAAAAACCCAGTCCTTTGACTGGGTTTGTTGTATCTTTTTGTGATTAATTTTTTGAGCTGCTCTCACTCAAGCTTTTTATAACCATACTTCACACCATTTACGTACTTGGATGCTGATCGCTATGCAATTGCTCATTCAGCGTTTCAATCACAATGGCCCAGTCATCATCTTTTTTCCAATGGCTTTGTAAAAATTGCCGCTGACCCTCTGTCCAAAATTCAGCACAGTGTAATTTGGTTTCTGCGGGCAATTGATGTTCACGAATAAATTGATCAATTGCAGCATCATCTGCATCTAGACCCAATTGTTGAAATAGCAGTTCTAAAGTTGGTTGTTGATCAAACATGACATCCTCCTTTAACTCTTTCTGTAATTAAGATGACTGTAACTCGCTTTATAAAAGTATTCAGCAGCAGCCGAGTTGCAGCATGTTATTTTTTGTACAACACAACTGTTTCTGTGCAAGTTTCAAAGCATGCAATACAAGTAAGAATGAATCAAAAATTGTTGATAAGAATGATGTCGAATATTTAGCTAAGAGCTGAGAAATAGCCACGAAATAAAAAGCCAGTCAAAATTTACGCTGACTGGCTGAATAGGTTTAGTTTTAAATTTAGCAACCTGTTAATTTTTCAGGTTGTGGCTTTTCACTTGGAAAGAAAATCGGGCGCAGTTTTACGCCAATTGCATTCCCCATAAAGGCAAATACCAACCACAACCAACCATGCACACTTCCTGATGCAATACCACTGAAGTAAGCACCGATATTACAACCGTATGCTAAACGTGCGCCATAGCCAAGTAATAGACCACCAACAACTGCTGCAACCAGTGAACGACGTGAATATTAAAGTTAGGCGCAAACTTGCCTGCCAAACTCGCTGCAAGCAAAGCACCGAGCATGATGCCAAAATTCATCATCGAGGTAATGTCATGCCAAAGTGAATTGGCTAGAGCTTTAGCATTGCCAGGTTGTTGCCAGTAATCCCAAGCACTTACATCCATTCCTGCTAAGGTCGCCACTTTTGCAGCCCAAACTGCAAGTGCAGAGGTTACACCCCACGGACGACCTGCTAAGGCCAAGGTAGCAAAGTTAAGCAGGGTTAAAATAATGCCGCCCCAAATCAACGGCCACGGGCCTTTCAGAAAGCGTTTCCAGCCGTGCTGCTGACTTTGTGGCTCTGCCTCTAAACTGCCATGGCGTTTCTTTTCAACCCATACTGTCACGGCTGCAATTAACGCAAAAATAACGAAACTCAACAACAGCGCAGGAATCACCCCAAAGCTTTCTACAATAGAAATGGGTGCTAAATGTGGTAGGTTAAACCACCAATCCAAATGTGATGTTGCAATCAACGAACCTAAGCAAAAGAAGAGTAAGGTCACCAACATGCGGGCACTACCACCGCCAACGGTGTACAAAGTCCCTGAAGCACAACCGCCGCCCAATTGCATGCCTATACCAAAAATAAAGGCACCAATCATGACTGACATGGAAACTGGATTTACATTACCTTTGACAGGATTACCAAATAATTCACCTGCCCCTAAAGCAGGGAAAAATAGCAATACCGCCAAACCCAACATGATCATTTGGGCACGCAACCCACGCCCACGCCCTTCTTTAATAAGGCTCTAGACTAGCAGAATAGATATGTTAGTCTAGAGCCTTAATAAATACGCGCCAGCTAGAAGTAAAACCAAAAGAAGCATGATACAAGGTCATCCCCAAAGCACCGCCAATCAAAAATAACAGCGCTTGATTCAGACCAACAATTTGATAGGCACCCAAGGTACCCACAATTAATAAGATAAAAGCCACCCAAACCGAAACATTCGATCTTTGGGAAGCAGCAACAATAACAGACATGGAAGAGAGAATTTGAAAAAGGAAACCCGCGTATTCTACGCAATTTCCCCTACGCTGTAGGGCTGACTGCTTATTTTATCGCAGATAATTCATTCTTATATCTGATAATAAATATAAGGTAATTTGATTTATCAATCTTATTGTTATAAGAAATATGAACATAGAAAAGAAAAGGCCAGTCAATAAAATTGACTGGCCTAACTCTTAATCGAGTTTTAAATTTAATCTATAAGATTAAATTATTTAAGCATGTCAGCAATTGCTGCGCGCTCTTCTTCAAGTTCGTTTAACGTGAAGTTGATACGCTCACGGCTGAACTCGTCGATTTCAAGACCTTGAACGATTTTGTACTCGCCATTTTCGCAAGTTACAGGGAAACCGAACATTACGCCTTCAGGAATACCGTAAGAACCGTCAGAAGGGATACCCATAGTTACCCATTCGCCGTTTGTGCCAAGCGCCCAGTCACGCATGTGGTCAATTGCAGCGTTTGCAGCAGAAGCAGCAGAAGATAAACCACGCGCTTCGATGATCGCAGCACCACGCTTACCAACTGTTGGAAGGAATACGTCTTTGTTCCATTCTGCATCGTTGATTTTGTCTTTTAAGCTTTCGCCGTTTACATTCGCAAAACGGTAGTCAGCATACATTGTTGGAGAGTGGTTACCCCAAACTGTCATGTTTTTGATGTCAGAAACTGCAACACCCGCTTTTTGAGCAAGTTGAGTTAACGCACGGTTGTGGTCAAGACGTAACATTGCTGTGAAGTTTTTCGCAGGAAGGTCTGCAGCAGATTTCATTGCGATGTAAGCATTCGTGTTCGCAGGGTTACCTACAACAAGAACTTTAACGTCACGGCTAGCAACTTCGTTCAATGCTTGACCTTGACCAATGAAGATTTCGCCGTTCACTTTTAACAAGTCAGCACGTTCCATACCAGGACCACGTGGACGTGAACCAACTAATAAAGCGTAGTCAGCATCTTTAAATGCAACTTTAGGATCATCAGTACCGATCATGCCTGCCAATAATGGGAAAGCACAGTCGTCAAGTTCCATCATTACGCCTTTAAGCGCTTGTTGAGCTTTCTCAACAGGAATTTCTAACAATTGAAGAATAACTGGTTGGTCTTTACCCAACATTTCACCGCTAGCGATACGGAATAATAAGCTGTAACCAATTTGACCTGCAGCGCCAGTCACGGCAACACGAACGGGTTGCTTCATGTAATTATCTCCAGTTGAGGATAGTCAATGCGATTAAATAGTCAGTCCATTTAATCTAATAATCATAAACGCGAAAGATTGTACTCCAATCATTCAGCGGATGCATGCAAAAGCGCATCAAATTCCACAAAAGTCTGATAGAAAATATAAATAAAATATTTCCAAAAGACTCAAAACCACAAATTTAATGCGCTCAAAAACCTAGTAAGAACCTTTAATCACAAACTGACTTGGGCAATTTGACCCAATGTTGGCAGCACACTGCTTATAGCGCCCAGCACTGTTATAGCAAATTTTGATTTCGGTTAAATAACTGCTGCCCTGATGATTCGAGCATTGAAAATGAATGCTTTTGGATGACATACCCGAGTTAGATTTTAAGAACAGGCTACGCAACTGACCCAGTTGTACGGTTTGAGTGTCTTGTCCGGTCAATACCGCAGGCACATTAATCCGATCTGCATTGTTAATGATCATTCGGAAATACTGACTAGCATTCATAGGCACACACCCACCTATCCCCTGCCAAAGCTGTACTCGTGCAGCATCATCGGGCATGACTCGCGCCACCACCTTCGCTTGTAACGGTGGTAACTTTGCCGATGAATGGGTGCTACATTCACGTGTCGCTACTTCAGGATATAAACCCTCAATATTCAGCGAGTAACCTTCTAAACATTTACGCTTTTTGCTTTTGGTTGAATCAATTAAACATACGGCTGGAGTCATTTGAACCGACATCACATAGCCTTGCACAGGAGCTGAAAATGCATTTTGTGTACACATGACCAAAGCAGCACCACCCAAACTGAGCAATGCAAAATGAATTGGCTGCAAAATGGTACCCATCCTCATTTTCAATGATTCTGCCCCCTAAATAGTGATTCGATGACAAATAGCATGCTTGAGTATTCCACTAACTATGGTGTATTGCGTGATGGAATACTTTGCATACGACTACTCATAGATTGTCCGCCTTGACCTAACATCAATCCATAATGTGTAGCATTGGTCATGACGTGTTTTACATAGTCACGTGTTTCCAGCAAAGGAATACTTTCAGTATATTGGTCTGCTGCAATTTGCTGAAACTCTGGCTGCCAACGGCGTGCACGGTTTGGCCCTGCGTTGTACCCTGCTGTGGCCAGCACAGGACTATTGCTTAATTGTCGCTGAATGGTCGACAAATAAAATGTACCGTAGCGGATATTGGTATTCATATCACTGAGTGCAGCAGGATTGTAAGTTTCACCCATTTGTCGTGCAACCAAACGTGCCGTGTCTGGCATAATTTGCATGAGTCCACCCGCACCGACATGCGAACGTGCCGTAGTATTGAAACGGCTTTCTTGACGCATCAAACCATAAGCCCAAGCAGGGTCAATACCTGCATTTTGACTATGACTCACCACATAATTACGGTGTGGCATTGCATAACGGTAACTGTAGTTGTGCTTATTCACAGTACGGTCTGCTGCATAAATTGCACGGTCGTACCACCCCATATCGGTCGCACGTTTGGCGGCTGCCAAAATCAAACCATCATCCTGTCTTAAATAGGCCTGACGTACCGCCCAATTCCATTCTCGATTCACATAATTGGCGGGCGCATTAATTTCACGTAAGGCAAAAGCACGGTTAAAGTGAATATCCTGATTTAAACGCTGCAAATCATTAGTTGTCGGCTGGCTATTTACTGGAATGGCATTGTAACGCTGCCCAAGACGATCTTTTGCTAATAAGTTGTGATAATCATCGCCCTGTGCCAACTGTTTATAAATATTTTGCGCACTGCGTTTTGATGCTGCATCACCACGTTGTTCTGAGGCACGGGCCAACCAGTATTGCCAACGGTCTTCTTGTTTCTGAGTCACACTCATGCTGTCTACTGCACGAATCACACTTTCCCATGCACCAAAGCGGATGGCCTGTCTGGCATAAATTTCTGCCTCTTCGGGGCTAAATGGCAAGCCATAACTGGCATCTAAGGCATTTAACACTTCACGGTTGAAATTATTTTTCATCACCGTGGTGCCGCCAATATAGCCTACTGCACGGTGCAACGCTTTTTGTACGGCATCGGGTGTGCCCTCTGCGCTCCGTTTTAGCGAAGACAAGGCCGAATCCAGATCACTGTCGGCTAAACGACCTATGGCATAAATTAAATAAGCGTGATCTTCATTGCTGGCTTTTGGGGCCGACCATAAATAATTCAGTGGATTAGCCTGAATACTGTTCAGTTGTGCCAAACTCAGATTCATACCCAAACTTTGCGCAGTCGCCAAAGCTTGCCCTGACTGCCCTGCACGCAATTGCCCCCACAAACGCTGCTGCTTGTCTTGCTGAGTCATGATTGGACTAGAGAGCATCATGCGGCCCAAACCTGTACAAGATTCAGGTTGTGAATTAGTGGTCAGCCAAACATCTTTATATTCAGCCAGCACTAAAGGATCGCCCGAACGGGTGCGCACCTGCGCCATAGCACAACTTTCCGCCTGATCGGCATTACTCACATAGGCAAGCACAGGTTGTGCACTGCCAAAATCTGCTTGTTTAACTTTTTCTTCGACATAGTCGGCAGCCAATTTTTCCGCCATAGCTGATTGAGGATGTCGCTGTGCAAACTGGATAATAGCGGTGGCAGGCTGCATGCCAAGGTTAGTATTTAATGACCAATATTCAGGATAATAGCCCAATACATCATTTTGCATGGCGTATTGATACTGCTGCAATAAATCGACATCACCTGAATTGGCGGCACGTAACGCATCATTGAACTGTTCATTTGCCGCATGCGTACTTGCCATGACTGCAAATGAAACAAGGCTCAAAGCAAGCTTTTTAGCTAAATTATTATTTTGTTTCATCATTTGCAGCATTCGCTTGCTTTCGGTCATTTACTTCCGCCTCGAGGTCCGCATCTCATCTTTAGGTTTAGTTTAATTAGTCTAGAACCGCAGTTGTGTTCTGTTATGTAACCTTCTGATTAGACACTATTAATCTTACAACTCATGTTCAAACAAATTTCTTCATATTTCAATCAGCTGTTGTGCTGATTTAAGGCTGTCAGTTTAGCGTGAATTCCTGCTAAAATATGCGCCTTTCTTTTGTCTAATGACGTTTATTTTTTATAAACGATTTAGTGAACTATCTCTTAGGAGCCTACATGACGGTTCAAACCTTCATCCCCAATGGTGCCCAAGCTGCCTCAGAAAACACTGTTACCCAGCCACAGCACACCCCAGCCGACGGTTCAGTCAAAAAACTGTATATCGAAACGCAAGGGTGTCAGATGAATGAGTATGACAGTCACCGTATGGCAGACCTTTTAGGCGATTCTCACGGCTATGTACTGACCAGCAACCCTGCTGATGCCGATATTCTGCTCATGAATACCTGTTCGATTCGTGAAAAAGCGCAGGAAAAGGTGTTTTCTGAATTAGGTCGCTGGCGTAAGCTGAAAGAAAAAAATCCTGATTTGGTGATTGGCGTAGGCGGTTGCGTCGCTTCTCAGGAAGGCGACAATATTCAAAAGCGTGCCCCGTATGTGGATATGATTTTTGGTCCACAAACCTTACACCGTTTACCGCAAATGCTTGATCAACACCACGATCAGGTCGAAAAACCAAAGAAAGAAAAAATCAAACTGGTGGATATTTCTTTCCCAGACATCGAAAAGTTCGACTTCCTACCTGAGCCGCGAGTTGAAGGCTTTAAGGCCTTTGTATCGATTATGGAAGGCTGTTCAAAATACTGCTCATTCTGTGTCGTGCCATATACCCGTGGTGAAGAAGTTTCACGTCCTTTAGATGATGTCTTGGCTGAAATTGCGACTTTGGCAGAAAAAGGTGTACGTGAAATTAGCTTGCTCGGTCAAAACGTGAATGGTTACCGTGGTGAGACTTTTGACGGCAAAATTTGTACTTTCGCAGATTTACTGCGTTTAGTTGCCGAAGTGCCTGGCATTGGTCGTATTCGTTACACCACATCACACCCGCTTGAATTTAATGATGATTTAATTCAATGCTACCGTGATTTACCGCAAATGGTGTCGCATTTACACTTACCTGTACAAAGTGGCTCAAACGATGTGCTACAAGCCATGAAGCGTAACCACACCATTGATGTGTATATCGACAAGATTGCCAAATTACGTAAAGTGCGCCCAGATATGCATTTATCTAGCGATTTTATTATTGGCTTCCCTGGTGAAACCGATCAAAACTTTGAAGAAACTTATCAGTTTATTCAAGAGATGGATTTTGACCACTCGTACAGTTTCATCTATTCAAAACGTCCAGGTACGCCTGCATCTGAACTTGAAGACACCACACCTGAAGATGTGAAAAAAGAGCGTTTGGCCAAAGTCCAACAATGGATCAAACAATCGAGTATTGATAAGACCGATGCCATGCTGGGTACGGTGCAACGTGTCCTGATTGAAAATGTTTCTGATAAAGATCCGAACATTTTGGTCGGCACAGCAGACAATACACGTTTAGTAACATTTATTGGTGACCCTGCTTGGGTCGGACGCTTTGCGGAGATTGAGATTACCGAGATTAAAACTTTGAATTTAGTTTATGGTGAGCTCTTGAATCTTGAGCCTGACGTGGCGTAATGTAGGAGCTAAAGTCCAATAACAGATTAAGGAATTCTCTTGACTGCAGCGATTCGACGTACAGTAACTTTTCCTGGTATTTCAATGGAACGTTTAAAAAGCATGCTCGGTGCTTATAACGGACATTTGAAACAAATCGAACAACGCCTAGACGTCCAAATTTCCCATCGTGGTGACGCCTTTTTTATAGATGGGGAAATTGATGCAGTTGAGCGAGCCGAAACGCTCTTGCAACGCCTGCATGAAGAAGCGGAAAGTTCTGCACAAATCAGTGCAGACACGCTCCACATGATGATTCAAGGCAGTCAGACTGACCGTGAATTACAATCGGATGATGGGCAAGAGCATACTGGATTGGATGCTGTTTGGTTACAAACCCGCAAAGGCCGTATTAACCCACGCGGTGCCAACCAAAAGCGTTATGTTCAGCGTATTTTGCAAAGCGATATTTCTTTTGGTATTGGTCCTGCAGGTACAGGTAAAACCTATTTGGCCGTAGCTGCTGCCGTAGATATGCTGGAACGCAATGAAATTCAGCGAATTCTATTGGTGCGTCCTGCGGTTGAAGCAGGTGAAAAACTGGGTTTCCTACCTGGTGATTTAACCCAAAAAATTGACCCCTACTTGCGCCCACTTTATGACGCCCTATATGAAATGTTGGGTTTTGAGAAAGTGGCCAAACTCATTGAACGTCAAGTAATTGAAGTTGCGCCCCTAGCATATATGCGTGGTCGCACCCTAAATCACTCTTTTGTGATTTTGGATGAAGCGCAGAATACCACCCCTGAACAAATGAAAATGTTCCTGACTCGTTTGGGCTTTGGCTCTCGTGCGGTCATTACTGGTGACGTGACTCAGGTTGATTTACCACGTGGTCAGCAATCAGGTTTATCTCATGCGCTGCGTGTCTTGGAAAATGTGCATGAAATTCACATCACACGTTTCCACTCACGTGATGTAGTACGTCACCAGTTGGTGCAAAAAATTGTTGAAGCCTACGAAGGCTGGGACAGTGAGCAACAGCGTTTAAGTGCCGAAGCACGTGCTGAACGCAAAGCACGTCAGGAAGCTTTAATTGCGGAAAATGATGCCGCAGCAGATGCACAGCACTAGTGGCTGTGCGTTCTGCAACCTACTGAAGTATTAAGGATTCATTTTGAAACTAAGTCTAAGCCTGCAACAGGACATTCAAGCACCTGAGCTGGTATTAAAGCGCGCCTATCTTAAAAAAGTGGTGGAAACCACTTTAAGGCATATAGACACCCAAAGTGACTGTGAAATTGGGATTGCCTGTGTTGATCATGCAGAAAGTCTCAAGCTTAATCTGGAATATCGCAAAAAAGACAAATCGACCAATGTCTTGTCTTTCCCGAGTGATTTACCCGATGAAATGGCACAAGTGTTGCCAAGCTTTCCAATTGGTGATCTGGTGATTTGTATTCCTGTGGTTTTACAGGAAGCAGCCGAACAAGCTAAAACACCTTTGGCACATTTCACTCACATGCTGGTACACGGCACGCTGCATCTCATGGGCTACGACCATGAAACCTCAGATGAGGATGCCGAAGAAATGGAAGCTTTAGAAATTGAGATTCTTGCCAAGTTGGGCTTAGAAAATCCATACGTGGAAAGAGATTAAATTTGAAGTTCTAGAACACTATAAAAATAGCGGGCTTCGGCTCGCTTTTTTATTGAAAACTGTCCTACTTCTAATTCCCTCGCGAAGAAGAACGTGAGTTAGAGCCTATGATTGCTGAATACTACAAGAACATTGCTGCACAAAGAAGAAATCAGATGTAGTTACTATATCTATGAAAGCCCCTCTCTCTAACTCCCTCCCAGTGGGAGGGAGAACAATCATGAGAGTCCCATGATTGCTAAATACTAGAAGAACATTGCAGAGATCAGATTTTTATTACTTCGTCCTCTGAAAGCCCTTCCTCTAATTCCCTCGTAGGAAGGAGAACGTGGGTAGAATCCTATGATTTTAACACTACACACAAAATTCTCTCTCCCTTCGGGAGAGAGTTAGAGAGAGGGAAAAACTAGCGCACCTCAAACTCAGCTTCGGCAGGGTCAAAGCGCCACGTCCGCACAATCCGTAATTCAGAAATATCTTTCATTTTCGCATCGAATGCACCAAAAGGTGCGGCCTTACGCACCGAAGCCTTCGCTGCTTCATCCAGCATGGCATGGCCTGAACTTTCAATTAAACGAATGGCACGAATCCCGCCATTGTTATTTAAAATCACCATCAAACGGACTTCGCCAGCCAAATTCTGTGCTTTGGCTTGTTCAGGATAATAACGGTTACCGTAAAATTCGACTTTTTGACGGAATTTTTCCATATAGCCCGCAGTGTTGTCTTGCTTGGCCTGAATTCCATCAATGGTTTTAATTTTTTGCTGACGGCTAAAGTTTTGTTGGCGTTGTAAATATTGTGCCTCAATACTTGCAACCATGGCCGCCTTGGCCTGAAACTGACTATTCAATTCCTGCATGGCTTTTTTACGCTGATTTTCTGCCGCCTGCTTTTGCCAGCTAAGCGTGGTCATCAACACTTTTTCTTCAAAGTTTAATTCACGCTGTTGCTGCATACGCTCTAAGCTTTCCAGCTGCTGTTCACCTGCACTTTGCTCAGTCATAGGTGCTGGCATGTCACTAGACATGCGATGTTCTTCTCGGAAAGTACCCGAACCTTGTTGATCGGCCTGTGCTAAAAAGTCTGCATCTTCAACTTTTGTATCACTCATACGTACCGATACCGCAATTTCTTTGACTGCGGCATCGCTTTGCTGTGGTGCAGCAAATTGCACAGCTAAAATCATCACGTGCAACACAGCAGCCACGAGTAACGCAGCAGCAAAAATAGGGTCTTTCCACCACTCTTGTGAAGTAGGCATCAATTGAATTTTTTTTAGCATCACATTAATCCGACAAAATGTCCGATTCCCCAAGCCGCTAAATGCGGTATAAATCTAAGAGCAAGTTACTTTGAACAGATTTTACTTTTTTCAAAACTGCCAAGTTCATCAAAAAGCTGACTGCCGAATCTTAAAATATTAAAAATGGTGCAATTTATTTTGCTAAACTGCAAGCTTCTGTGCCTGTATTTTTAATACAATTCGATAAAATATTTGTATCTGAAAAGAATCAATGAACGACCTGGACGCCGTATGCAAAGCCTGATCACCAATATCTCTCAACGTATCCGACAAGTGTACCAAAAAGCGGAAGGATTTATTGAGGATGAACGTGAATTTCCATTATCTCAAGTCTTCTTAAATGCGACTTTTCAGCGCTTTGTGACTGATAATGTGAAAATGTTGCAAGATCTGCATGCAGACTTACACGATGACTGGTTACGCCTGTACGCTACGCTGGACTATAACGGTTTAAACATTACCCTTTCGGTTGATTTAAAACTGGTACAGATGGAGCTGAATAAAAACACACAACTGATTGTGTTTGAACAAATCAGTGACACCCAAGTAATTGATGCCAGTTATCCAAGTGTTTTTCATAAAATTGCCGTGAAATGTGCCTTGTTCTACTATCAAAAAATACGCAATGACGACCCTTTGGGGATGATTTTAGAAAAACTTAAAGTCATTAAAGTCAAAGATGACTTACTGCATTTGGACTTAAACCGCTGGCTAGGCAAAAACCGCTCGATCATTGACACCTTAGGCAAAGTTCACGTGAATCACGCTGTATTACGTGAAGCCGAATTGGTACTGATGGGCAACGTCAATTTAACGGCATTGTTCCGTAAAATGTCTGAAGAAAGACTGGATGACCTGAGTGAAACCCTAGAAGATACACAAGTGACACCATTGAAACAAAAACAAAGCTAATGCCTGCCTTGCTCATCGTATCTACTAAATTTGGTTAAATTTTGGAAGAGAATACATACAGGAAAACTACATAAGCCGCATAATTTCCAATTTTCTCTTCATATTCAATGCGTATAATGGCAACAAGCAAGCAAATTGCATCTCCCTACATACAGAGGAAATATCTCAGCAATGGCAAATCATGTATTGAAAACAATGGGTATGGCAGCCGGTGTGTCCACAGCACTGTTCTTGGCTGGTTTCTCTAGCCAAGCATTTGCCATGAGTCCTTTCCAAGCTAGTTACCAGTTTAACTACAATGGTAAAAACTTGGGTTCTGCAACACGTACCTTAAGCAAAACAGGCAATCAGTGGAATTATGTATTTGCAGCCAAAGCAGGTGTGATTGCATCTGCCACTGAAACCAGCCGTTTTACTTTTAATGACGGTAAAATTGGCTCGTCTAGTTTTAGCCGCAGCAGTAAAATTTTGGTGCATAACAACACCATGAATATTAATTTTAATCCTGCTGCAAAAACCATTAACACCAAAAAAGACAGCGATGCACGCTCGTTTGCGTGGAAAGCAGGTGTGTTGGATGAACTCAATGCAGAATTGCAAATTCGTGAAGACTTAAAAAGTGGCGGTTTAAAGTCGAGCTACTATATTGCTGACAACAAAGAAGTTGAATCACGTCGCTTTATTAAACAAGGTTCAGAAAAAATCAAAACCAATTACGGTACGTTTGACACCATTAAAGTGGTTCTTAAACACAACAAACCTAACCGTGACACGATTTTCTGGCTTGCACCAAAACTTGACTACTTACCTGTAAAAGTCACCCACCAAGACAAAGACAAGTCTTATGGATTATTGCTAACAGGTTATAAAGGCCCAACCAACTAATTCTCAACATAGCTGCTGAGCAAACTCGGCAGCTATTCACCATTTGGTAAATTGTTCTTGCATTTTTTCAGGTGCTTTTTAAAATACGCTTTTGCTTTAAAAAGCACCTGCCCTTGAGGATTCTCCCGTGCATGCACTAGAACAGAAAATTTTAGCTGAAGGTATCGTTTTATCTGAGACGGTTCTCAAAGTCGATTCTTTCTTAAACCATCAAATTGACCCTGTGATGATGCAGCAAATTGGTCAAGAATTTGCGCGTTTATTTAAAGATGCAGGCATCACCAAAATTATTACCATTGAAGCATCAGGTATTGCACCTGCAGTCATGGCAGGTTTAGAACTGGGCGTTCCTGTAATTTTTGCACGTAAATATCAATCTTTAACTTTAAAAGATGATTTATACCGTTCTAAAGTGTTTTCATTTACCAAACAAACGGAAAGCACTATCGCCATTTCAAACAAACACATTCATGCTACCGACAAAGTGTTGGTCATTGATGACTTTTTAGCGAATGGTCAAGCAGCACTGGGGCTGGCAGATCTGATTCATCAAGCCCAAGCAGAAGTGGTCGGCATTGGAATTGTGATTGAAAAATCATTCCAGTCTGGTCGTGAATTACTCTTAGAAAAAGGCTACCGTGTCGAGTCATTGGCCCGTGTTAAATCCTTGGCAAATGGTACAGTTGAATTTGTACGTGATTAAGCCTTGCTCGCAGAAGCAATAAATCTAGTCATGACACAAAATTAAATCTCAAAAAGAGCGCTACGGCGCTCTTTTTTTAGCCCTATTATTTTGCAAACTTAAGCAACTCATTTACATATATTTTATTTACAAAATGACAGCGCTACGCCATGCTGAACCTCTTAAACAATAGTGTGTAAATCTCTTAAATATAAAGAAGGGAAAGATTACTCACTCTTTTGACATCCTGCTTGCAGTTATGCAAACAGCATCAGTACAAGGCATTTTACAGTCATGACACAAGACAATCCGTTGATGGAA
The DNA here is from genome assembly GCF_048537555.1 of Acinetobacter sp. A2. NCBI lineage: Bacteria > Pseudomonadati > Pseudomonadota > Gammaproteobacteria > Moraxellales > Moraxellaceae > Acinetobacter > Acinetobacter sp. A2. The sequence continues at coordinate 468,433 of NZ_CP183239.1, read as the reverse complement.
CACAGTATCGTCTGTCCAAAGTGTGGCTCAACCCAAGTTGAAAAACGCGACCATGAACAAAGCTTACAAAAAATTGGTGGAGTCTTATTAGGCTCGGCAGGAACAGCGGCTGGAACCGTCGGCGGTGCTGCCTCTGGTGCATCAATTGGTGCTGCAATTGGTACTGTGGCAGGGCCTCTTGGGGTGATTATGGGTGGTACCATTGGCACTTTTGTAGGTGCAATTAGTGTTGGAATCACTGGCGGCTTTTTAGGGCATCGCTTTGGTAAAAAAGCAGGTGTAATTGTCGACCAAAATATCTTTCTTGATTTTCATTGTCTGAAATGCAAACACCGTTTTAAAGAACAAATCAAACCAAACCAATCTTAAACACACCAAACGTAGATTTTCATATAAAAAAGTGCTGTATAAAACAGCACTTTTATCACATCTTTTTATTATTTTACTTGTACATTTTCGGCTGCAATTACTGGCTTTTGAGCTGCTAAATATTGAACTTCTGCAGGTTGTTTTTGGGCTGGTTGTTCTTGGGGGAAGTTCAGACTGTGTACAATCTCAGTTGCAGCTACACTCGACCACGAACAGCCTAAACTCAATACAGCTAAACCAATTAACACTAACTTATTCATTTCCACTTTTCCTCAATCTCTCATTTTTACAGCAATCCATTGTGCTTAATACATATACCTGCACAAAAAATGCTGCGTGAACCGTGACAGAAAATTCTGCTTTTAAAGTGGCTATTAAATGTGAAAAGTGAAAGACTGAATATCACTAAAAATAGTGATTTTACGTGAAAAGTAATTTGTTTTTTTTGCATAAATAAAAATACTCAAATTACCGCAGCCAATGAAGCTCAAATACAATCAAGGTGTAAAACATTCTATTCGTTTTACACCTGAGTTAATGATTCAGAAAATTACATTCCTTGTAACTTTTTCACCATTTCGCCTAAACGTTGCCCTTGTGCTTCACACAAGATTTTTTCATCCTGACTCAAAGCCTGATCGTGGCGTGGGCCACTCACATGAGTTGCCCCATACGGTGTACCGCCTGTCTTGGTGTTGGATAACGCAGGATGTGCATTGTGCAAGCCCATGATCATCATGCCATGGTGAAAAAGTGGCGGTAACATAGTCAGTAAAGTGCTTTCCTGTCCGCCATGCATCGAACCTGAAGAGGTAAACACACAGGCAGGTTTATTATGTAACGCACCATTCAGCCACAGACTGGTGGTTTGATCCCAAAAGTATTTCATTTCTGATGCCATATTGCCAAAGCGTGTTGGCGAACCTAAGGCTAAACCTGAACAATTGGCCAGATCATCCAAAGTACAGTAAATATCGCCTTCTGCTGGAATACTTGGCTCAGCTTGTTGTACAACAGTTGAAATATTGGGTACGGTTCTAATTTTAACAGGCATGCCACTGGCCTCTACTCCATTGGCAATTAAATGTGCCATTTCCTTAGTAGAACCATATTTACTAAAGTACAAAACCAGAATATATGCTTGCATCATGCGAATAAATCAGACTAAAAATGAAAACTATACGGTATTTTGCTGCTTTTTTGGTTAAGCTTAAACATGAAAACACATAAAGATGATTAAAAATTGAGACAGCGACTGTATGATTGTTGAGTATTTAAAGAAACTGCCCTTCTATGACAAAAAATGGTTTCAATTTGTCTTATTTGTGCTGCGTCGCTTTGAAGCCGACCGCTGCCGTGAACAAGCAGGTTCTTTAACCTACACCACCCTGTTTGCGGTTGTGCCGATGCTGACCGTTTTTTTAGTGATCATCTCTTCCATTAAGGCACTTGAACCTGCACGCCAACAATTACAACAGCTGATTTACAGTAACTTTTTACCTAAAACCACCATCGCATTCGACAAAGCCTTAAGTGCTTTTACTGATAAATCTAGCAACCTCACGATTATCGGGATTCTGTTTTTATTCATTACCACAGTGATGATGCTGACCAGTATTGAAACCGTGTTTAATCGCATTTGGCGTGTCAAAGAAACCCGTGGTGGCATTATGGGTTTTATGCGTTATTGGACCATTATTTCTTTAGGACCTATTTTGCTGGGCAGTGCCTTTGTTATTTCATCCACTTTGGCATCTATGAATGTACTCAGTAATAACTTTGCAGGTTATGAGCTCAACGGTGCGTTTATTTTATGGCTGATTTCATTCGCACTGACTGTTTTAGGCTTTTTTATTCTAAACTGGACGATTCCCAACCGTAGTGTGCCTGTAAAAGCCGCCCTAATTGCAGGTGTTTTTAGCGCAGTGGTGTTTGAATTATTAAAAAACCTGTTTGGTTTTATTATGTCCAACTTCACCAGCTATGAGCTGATTTATGGTGCATTTGCGGCTGTGCCTATTTTCTTACTGTGGATTTTTCTGTCTTGGAACATCGTACTCTTAGGTGTCGAAATTAGTTATGCCCTGACCGCATTTGAAGCCAGTCGAGAAAAAAAATGCCATCCCCTACTTATGCTTTTAGACTTGCTGGAATTGTTCTATAAAAAGCAAATGCGTGGCGAGAGTGTGAGCGAGGCAGAAGCACTGGATGTTTTAGGCCGCAATGAAATTGGACGCTGGCCATCTTATGTATTGATGTTGGAACAACAAAATTTAATTAAGCGCACTGAAAATGATGAATTCGTGTTGGTGCGTAATTTGTCTCAGGTGGATTTTTGGAGTTTTTATTCAAAATTACCTTACTCTTTACCACGCCGTCAGGAGTTAGCCAATGTGTATCCTGATGATGAATGGATGCAAAAACTAGGGCCTATTTTAATTGAATCTGACGACTACTTAGCTGCCAAACTTTCCATTCCGTTATCTAAAATTTTTGAAGCGAAATAACGGCTAATCTAGATCATTTCAATTTTTAGCAAAAACCATTTTCAAGTTTAGGTATGCAATTCACTAAATCGCTTGAAGATGGTTTTTGCTTGATTGCAGATAAAGTCTGCCAAACCACAACCCAACCGAATTCAAACCGAGCAGCACAGCTTATTTGCTTTGCTTTACCTGAGTTTTATTTTTAAACCAACCTTGTGCATTGACCATCAACACGCCCAACATGACCAAAATTGCCCCGACGATAAAACTTTGACTCAGACTTTCATTCAATAACCAAACACCAAACAACACCCCGAATAAAGGGGTTAAAAATGAAAATACGCCTAAGCTAGAGGCTAAATATTGCTTCAACAACCAAAACCAAGCCAAATAGCTAATAAATGAAATCAACACAGCATGAAAAACCAAACTTGCCCATGCAATAGCAGTCCAATGAATGTCTGCTTGCCCGAGTGCATACGCCATAGGCAATAAAATCAGAAAGCCACCTACCAATTGATAAAACAGGGTTTGCGTTGCAGGTGCTTCAGACAAACGGCTTAAACGTACAGCTATCGTGGTGGCTGCCCAAAGCATACCTGCACTTAAGGCCAGTAAATCACCAAAAAGCATTTGGCTGAAGTCTTGCTGTTGAGATTCAGCACGCCACAAAAACGTAACCGCAATCCCGACAAAAGCCAAAATAATTCCGCTCCACTGCAAAGGAGATAACTGCTCTGCAGGTAGTTTCCAATGTAAGCCTAAAGCCACAAAAATAGGTGCGGTATATAGTAAAACCACCACGTGCGAGGCAGAGGTATATTGAATAGCTTGCCCTAGCATAAAAAATTCTGCGGCAAACAACACCCCGACCAATATGCCGGGATACACATATTGCGCTGCAAGCAATTGCGTATTTCTTGCCATCCACAACAAAGGCAACACCATGATGGCAGATAAACCTGAGCGTAATGCCAATTGCATTAATGGAGAAATATCAGGTGCGGCCAGCTTCAGCACCACTTGTTGTAAACCCCAAAAGACGCACAAAATAAGCATCATACTACTGGCTTTTGCATCCAGTGCTTGGCGTGAACTCATGGCTGAACCTGATTTAAACAAAAAATAGACTTTCAAATAAGCGGCGAACTCAACCCAAATAGCTTGGTTGATTAAATACGCTTGAGTAGGTGAAATATTTTGGCATTATGCGTGAGTTCGCATAAAAAAAGCGACCTTAAAAGATCGCTAATTTTAAATAAGATATGGGCTTAATCGTCTGTTGCAAAAGCAATATCACTGAGTCCGGCTTCACTCGCACGTGACATCACTTGCGCTACAGTATCATAACGCGCTTCTTTGTCGGCTCTTAACACCACCGTTGGTTGCTGAGCTTGCTGACTGGCGCTGTTAAAGCGGGTTTGCAACTCATCTAAGCTAATAATTTGATCATCCCACGCCACTTCACCATTGGCATTGATACTGACCTGAATTTGCTCAGGTGGTAAATCGACAATCTCTGCAGTCGTTTGCGGCAAGGTTAATGGTATAGATGGGTTGGCAACGGTCGCTGTCACCAAAAAGATGATCATCAATACCAACATAATGTCGATCAGGGGAATGAGGTTCATCTCATTCATGCCTGAGTCGTTGTCTTCACCCAATTGAAAAGCCATTAAACCTGACCTCCCACCAAACTTTGTTGTGTTGCTTTCACTTCTGTTTTTTGCACAGATGAATCTTGCTGCAACATGGTATCAATCAACAAGCTGTGTGCATGATCTTGCAGATTGTTCGATAAGGTACGGTTCACGCGTGAGCAAATGTTGTAGGCAATCACTGCTGGAATTGCGACTGCCAAACCAAAGCCTGTCATAATTAAAGCTTCACCCACTGGGGTTGCGACTTGTGCCAGTCCTGCCTGCCCACTTTTACCTACGGCAACCAGTGCATGGAAAATTCCCCAAACCGTACCGAATAAACCGACAAACGGTGCAAGTGAGGCAATTGTACCCAATACCGACACCCCTTTTTCTGCCGATGCTTTTTCTACAGAAATTTGACGCAATAGGGCCTGTTCTGCAACCGCTTTGCGCTGTTCAAAACTTAGTGGCGCCAGTTTTGCCTTAAGCTGATTTAAAGCCTGAGACAGTTGAGCATAAGCTTGTTGCTTCAATTGGCGCGTGCCCATCAAACGTAATGCGAAGATGGTCCATGTCGCAATCGACATCGCCAATAACACGAAATACAGTGTTTTGCTGACTGCATCTGCATGTTGCCAATAGACGGAAAAGTTCATACTCGAACTCCTGTTAAGGTTAGCCGTTAGGGTTCAATGTCAATTCAAAAGGCTGCTCAGCACGAATTGGATAAGCAACGCCATTTTCTTTGTACGGTTTGAATTTTGCACTACGCACAGCGCGTAAAATCTTTTGATCTAAAGCAGGTAAACCACTGGAACGGGTGATTTGTGCATGGGTAATTGCGCCTTTTTCATTGGCCTCAATGAGAACTACCACTGTTCGGGTTTCACCTTGTAAATCGCGGTTACTATAAGTTGGTTTTGGTGAGCGACTCCATTGCACCCCTGACCCACCAATTGAAACTGTTTTAGGTGCGGCTGGCACGACAGGTGCGGGTGCAACAGGCGCAGGAGTTGGTTTAGGTGCGGCTTGTACCACCTTAGTTTCAGTCACTGTCGCTACAGGTGCAGGTTTCACAACACGCTCGACAGGTTTTTCTACGGGTTTTGCCACAGGCTTAGGCGCTTCCGCTTTTTTCACCTGCTGTACTTTTTCCACTTTTTTAGGTGGCGGTGGTAACGGTTTTTCTACCACTGGCACTTCTTTCACTGGCTGCGGTTTTGGTTTTTCTGGTTGCGGCTCAGCTTTAGGTTGTGGCGGCAAAGGTTTTGGAGGTTCTTGAATTTTTACAAAGCGGACTTTTAAAGGTTCTTTTTCTATTGGCTTTAAGCTTGGGGTTGGCATCTGCCCCAATGCCCACAACACGCCCACGTGTCCCAATGCAACCACGGCTAAAGCTGTTACAACTTTCTTTTTCATGGTGTGGGATGTATGCGTCATAGCGTTGGGAGATTGGTTCATTAAAGTCAGCGACCTTGAAAAGCAATTGCCAAACCATCACAGCTTATACGATCAAACTGATCGGTTAGCACAATTAAAGTAACGCAATAATAAATGAGAAGTGTTTTCATTTGCAACTATTTTTTAATAACACGTGTGAATAATCACACAATATGCTTATTAATAAACAATTAAAACAAATGTTATAACATTACAATTGTAGCATAAAAAAACATGCCTAGACGGCATGTTTTTTGTTCAATCTTAAGATGGCTTTACACCCTATTGAAATACAACAGTTTTGTTGCCATCTACAATAATACGGTCTTCTAAATGCCATTTGACTGCACGAGCCAGTACATTACGTTCAACGTCCTGCCCCAATTCACGCAGTTGGTCTACCGTAAAGTCGTGGTTCACACGCTCTACATCTTGCTCAATAATCGGGCCTTGGTCTAGGTCTGCAGTCACGTAGTGTGCCGTTGCGCCAATCAACTTCACGCCTTTTTCATAGGCTTGTTTGTACGGGTTCGCTCCAACGAAAGCTGGCAAGAAAGAGTGGTGAATATTGATCACTTTCATTTCCCACTTAGACACAAACTCTTCATCCAGAATTTGCATATAACGCGCCAATACCAGCAAATCATTGCCTTGCATCAATTCATCAATTTGAGCATAAGCTTCACGTTTATTTTCTTTATTTACAGGTACTACTTCAAACGGAATACCAAAATTTTCTACCGCTTCACGCAAGGTGTCATGGTTCGACACCACTTTTGTAATTTCACAAGGTAAGCCGCCACGTGAATGACGCCATAACAACTCTAGCAAAGCATGATCGACTTTAGACACCAAAATGCCGACTTTTTTCACATCGCTGACTAAGGCCAAACGCCACTGCATGTCATAGCGTTCTGCCACGTTAGATGCAAACGTTTGCAATAAGCTTTCTTTACGGCTTTGCAAATGATCTAGCTCAAACTCAACCCGCATGAAATAACGCCCGCCCTGTGCTTCTGTTGCGTATTGATCAAGCGCAGTAATGTTAGCTCCCTGATGATACAAAAAGCTTGATACAGCCTGCACAATACCCGGTTTATCTTCACAGGTAATCAGTAAACGTGCAGTATTCGCAGTCGTCATATTCATGTTGTTTTAAGTCACTACTTGGTTAAATTGAAAAACAAGCCGAGTATTCTAACGCGTTTCTCAGACATTCTAAATAGCCATTCACAGCCGCTTAGTCGGCTTGGGTATTTTTACTGGATGATAAACTTGCAAACAGTTCAGATGAACCTAATGTTTCCAATAATCGCTCATAAGTCGCACGGCTTTCACCACGTAAATATGCCCCCTCAAGAAACAACATTTGACGCAAAGCCTGCCATACCCATTTTTCTTCTAAATGATTGGAATCGGTAATGTGACCCGACATATATAAGAAGTTGGTCCAGTTGGTCAGCACAATCCAGATATTAATAATTAAGGCTTCAATTTCCGACTCGGTCATTTGCATGAGTCCTGCATCCACAAAGGCCTGATAAATTTTCTGCCCCTGCTGCATGACCTGCCCTGCAAAACGCGGATACATTTTGCGGAAATCTTCATTGGTTTCGACCAAGTGATAGACATCACGATGCAAAAAACGATAGGCCCATAACTGACTGCTGAGTACCTGAAAATAACGAATTTTATCGTTGGCATCCAAACCACGGCTTTCAGGTAAGGCCAGCATTTCTAAAGTTTCCTGCTGGTATTGCTCCATCAACTCTTTAATAATTTCGTTCTTATTGCGGAAATGATAATACAAATTCCCCGGGCTCATACCCAGTTCAGCCGCAATATGATTGGTTGTAACTGAACGCTCACCACGCTCGTTAAACAATTGCAAACTCAATTGCAAAATACGTTCTTTGGTTTTCAACGTTTTGGTTTGTGACATCCTAAAAACAACCATTCTTTAAAATTTGGGGGAGCGAAAACATAAAGTCACTTGACTGTTTAGAGTAAATACTCTAAAAACTAACTTATATTGCTTTTATTGAATGGTAACATGCCATGAACAGTCAAACAAAAACAACTTCAATGACCCCTCATTCACCCGATTTACAACGTCTGGATGATATTTTGGCATTGCAGAAATATGCGTATCAACGTCATCCTGTCCCAAGTGCCAAAGAACGCATTGAGCGTTTAGCTCGCTTAAAACGTGTCATTGTGAAATATCAAGACCAATTTGCTGAAGCGATTAATCGTGACTATGGCAACCGTGCCATTGCAGAAACTAAAATTGGCGAGCTGCTGACTTGTTTAGAACATATCAAATACTACAGTAAAAACCTAAGCAATTGGATGAAACCGTCTAAACGTCAAGTCGGAATCATTCACCAACCTGCAAAAGCATGGGTACAGTATCAGCCTTTAGGGGTGATTGGCATTATTGCACCATGGAATTATCCATTATTACTGTCTTTAGGCCCACTCATTTGCGCCTTGGCAGCAGGCAACCACGCCATGATCAAAATTTCCAGTGCCTCGACCCATTTTGGTCGGGTATTGGAAAATGCCTTGAGTGAAGCGTTCCCACAAGAACTGGTGGCAGTGATTAATGGCGGTGGTAATCTTTCTGACGCCTTCAGCCATTTACCTTTTGACAAAATGATTTTCACAGGCTCTACCGAAGTCGGTAAAACGGTAATGGCTGCAGCATCCAAAAACTTAGTTCCTGTCATTTTAGAACTTGGTGGAAAATCACCTGTTTTGGTTCACCCTTCTAGCGACATGGCCGATGTTGCTCAACGTCTTGCCGTAGGTAAACTTTGGAACGCAGGTCAAACCTGCGTTGCGCCTGACTATATGTTCCTGCCTAAAGGTAAAACTGCCGAATTTATGGAACATTTTGAACGCTATGTGACGGAAATGTATCCACACATTCGTGACAATCAGGACTATACCGCCATTATTAATGACAAACAGTACCGCCGTTTGCAAGGTTATTTGGAAGATGCCCGTGAACGCGGTGCCAATATTATTGAAATTAATCCGCAAAGTGAAAATGTCGCTGCAACCCGCAAAATGGCGCCTACCGTACTGACCAATGTCAGCCCAGACATGCAAATTATGCAAAACGAAATCTTCGGGCCAGTGCTACCTATCTTAGAATATGATCAAATTGATGATGTAATCGAGTTTATTAATAGCCGACCGCGTCCTCTTGCTTTATACTATTTCGACTTTGATCAGGCGCGTGCCGACTATGTCGCACAGCGAACCCATTCAGGGCATTTCGGAATCAATACTGTATTGACCCACGTTGCACAAGATGACCTACCGTTTGGCGGTGTTGGCGCATCAGGGATGGGGAAATATCACGGTCCTGAAGGTTTTTTCAGCTTATCACATGAACGGTCGGTAATGTCTAATCCGAAGCTATATAGCTTGAAGTTCATTCTTCCCCCATTTGATAAGCCGATTCATCGATTGATTTCGAAGACGCTGCTTCGCTAACTGATCAAGGCATGAGCTATCAAACTAGCTCATGCTGTTTTTGAAGAAAATCGCTTGTCTTTTAAGCGTATTTTTGATATAAAACGCCCCTTGAATGAATTCATCCGTTTATTTTTGACTGGCCATACAGATTTGCTGTTGGCTAAATCAATGGAGTTACACCATGTCTAAGGTTTGCCAAGTTACCGGCAAGCGTCCAGTCGTTGGTAACAACGTCTCACACGCCAACAACAAAACTAAGCGCCGGTTCGAGCCGAACCTGCACAACCACCGTTTCTGGTTAGAAAGCGAAAAACGTTTCGTACGTCTTCGTTTAACCACTAAAGGTATGCGTATTATCGACAAATTGGGCATTGAAAAGGTTGTTGCTGACCTACGTGCTCAAGGTCAAAAGATCTAAGTAAGGAGTCAAGACAATGCGTGATAAGATTCGCTTAGTGTCTACAGCGGGTACTGGTTATTTCTACACCACTACTAAAAACAAACGTACTATGCCGGAAAAAATGGAAATCAAAAAATTTGATCCAAAAATCCGTCAACACGTGATTTTCAAAGAAGCTAAAATCAAATAATTTTGGCTTTTTAAAAAAACGACCTGAATTAGGTCGTTTTTTTTGCACTTTTTTTGCCCCACTTGTTAAAATTTCCTCGCATTTTCTTTTGGCACTGTTTGTGCTTGTCTTCACATAAGGTTAACCATGGCTTCAGGAGTTTCTCGTGCCGCATGATGTAGAACTCATTATCTTACTTGCCGTTGGTTTTGGCTTGGCGCTGGTATTTGGTTATATCGCTGCTCGTTTACGCCTGCCGCCGCTCATGGGCTATTTAATTGCTGGGGTGATCATTAGCCCCAACACCCCCGGAATTGTTGCCGACATCCATTTAGCCAACCAACTGGCAGAACTTGGGGTAATGTTCCTCATGTTTGGCGTGGGCATGCACTTTTCCCTGAACGATCTCATGCAAGTTCGACGTATTGCCCTGCCTGGTGCAATACTACAAATTGCAGTGGCGACCTTATTGGGTGTGGGTGTGTCGATGATGTGGGGTTGGAGTTTTGGCTCTGCGCTCATCTTTGGCTTAAGCCTGTCCTGTGCCAGTACCGTTGTTTTGCTCAAAGCCTTAGGAGATCGCGGCTTACTTGACTCCGTTAACGGTAAAATTGCTGTGGGTTGGTTATTGGTTGAAGACTTAGTGATGGTCTTGGCCTTGGTACTGCTTCCCGCAACAGCCGTATTACTGGGTGGACAAGCCATTGAAGGTGCAAATGATGAAAATATCTGGCTGACTTTGGGGCTAACCTTACTTAAGGTATCAGGCTTCATTGCCTTTATGCTCATTGTGGGCAAACGCCTTGTGCCCTTTATCATGCAAATTGTGGCACGTTTGGGCTCTCGGGAACTATTCACCTTGACTGTAGTTGCAGCAGCAGTATCGATTGCCTTTGGTGCCTATAAAGTCTTTGGCGTATCAATGGCGCTCGGTGCATTCTTTGCGGGTATGGTGGTGAAAGAGTCTGACTTTAGCCATCGTGCCGAAGAAGAAACGCTTCCACTACGTGAAATTTTCTCAATCCTGTTCTTTGTAGCCGTAGGCATGCTGTTTGACCCACGTATTTTAATTGAAGAACCGATACACGTACTGGCTGTGGTCGCCATTATTATGGTGGGTAAAACCATTGCGGCAATGGCTTTGGTGCTGTTCTTTCGCTACCCACTCAACACGGCCTTAACTGTAGGTGCAAGCTTAGCGCAAATTGGTGAGTTCTCCTTCATTTTGGCAACCTTAGGCGTATCGCTACAACTGTTGTCGCTGGAAGGCCAAAACCTGATTCTGGCAGGAGCACTCATTTCTATTACACTCAACTCTTTTGTTTTCTCTGCAATTGAACCCGTGCAAAACTGGATTCGGGAACGCTCTTACTTGGCACGTTTACTGGAACGTAGCAGCGACCCATTAGCGATGCTACCCGATGAAGTCTCACAGGACTATTTACGTGATCAGGTCGTGATTGTTGGACATGGTGAAGTCGGACGTCGTATTACCCAAAACCTCATGGCTGAAAATATTAAGGTCGTTATTGCCGAAGAAAACCGTGAAATTGTAGAAGATTTGCGTGCCAAAGGCATTGCTGCGGTCAGCGGAGTTGCGACAGAAGCAGGTGTGCTGATTCAGGCGCATATCCAGCATGCAAGACTGTTGGTGCTTTCGCCTATGGATATTCTGGACATTCATAAAATTGTGGATATTGCCAAAACCCTCAACCCTGAAATTCAGGTCTTGGTTTGTGCAGAAAGCAAAGCTGAAGCCGAAGTGATTCGTAAGGACAACATTGGTGAGGTGTATTTCGCCAAAGAAGAAATGGCGAAAAATATGAGTAATTATATTTTAAATCAAATTGAAATTGCGCATCATCAACCACCAACGCATTAAGCCAAGTTTGGACTTATGGCGATCTAAGCCAGATATAAAACAAACAAAAAGCGCACTTTAAACAGTGCGCTTTTTATATGAACGATTGCTTTCTCTGCTGATCTAGCAAGTTCACTGAAGCATACAGATCAACTCATAAATTTTGGCTGCTCATCCACAATTTCTGCATGCCACTCATTGACCTGTTTTTCCAACAAGCCAAATAATGCCGCCTGAATCATGTGCTGGGCAACAACAGCAGTCTGATCACCCAATAAGGCTTTGACTTCGTCATTGAACTGGATTTTCACTAACGGCTCTTTCTCTGAGCCTGCATTACGCAATGCCAACTCACCGCCTTCAAGCTGCACCAGCTCCAAAATAGCTTCCTGATTACCAAATAATTCTTTCAATTGCTCTATAGACATATATCCTCCATGCTCGACATGGCGGCAAAGGCGCTTGCACTTTGCATCGTTCAGAATATTTATATCGGGCTGATCAGAAATTTTTCAAGGGCTCTTGGTCAGCTTAAAACTCTACCATCTCATTGCGAAAACCATCAATCAATTGGGTTAAGTCTCGATGCCATTCGCGTAAAATTTTGATGTCTGGCAACCATGCTTGCGGCGTTTGCGTGACTTTAATAATTAAATTAGATGATGTTTCATCTTCAGGTTCAGGCGCACTCGGTTCTGGTGTGTACTGACACAAGCGATACGCTCGCTTTAACTCTGCAATAAAGCCCGATTTACTCAGTTGCTGTAAAATAGCCACTTCAGGCGAAATCTGCCCTTTTGCGGCCATTAATTCTTCAATCGATTTAAGGGTCGGATTGCTGTCATTCAGGCGATAATAACGTACCAATTCCTGCAAAAAAGCCAGTACTGCGCCATGCAAATGAAATACCGCAGCTTCACGATGCGCCTGCGCTTGCTGAACGTGTTCGGTTTGTTCTGCCTGTTGGCACGAAAGGCGGGCGAAATATAATTTCTGATTGGTACGATCTGCATGAAAACGAGCAACACGAGACATGAGCCTTTCCTCAATTTAGCGGTCTAAGAGCTTTAGATTAAACCGATTTTTACATGATTCCCAATAAAAAAAAGACTGTTTTTATACAGTCCAAAATGCGCACCAATACCGTGCCCATATCAGAATTTGCATTAGAAAATGCGCATAAAAAAGGAGCATTTTTTGCTCCCTTTGAACTATTTTGAGGCAGGCTTATCTTCCGCCGCTTTGACTCGAATACCATGGCCATGCAGACGCAATGTGTTCAAGCCTTTAATTGCTTTCACAGCTTCACGTGCATGCGGCATTTCTACAAATGCAAACCCTTTCGACTTTCCTGTTGCCGCATCCAGCACCAACGTACAAGATTCGACTGTGCCGTATTCCTGAAAAAGTTTTAATAACTCTTCTTCAGTAACCGTGCGCTCTAAACTACGAACTAAAATTTTCATCTTACAACCTTAAAATAGGCAAAAAACATCAAAAAGCACTCGCCTACTCTACTTTTTGCAGGAAACCATGTGACATAGTTTAATCGAGATCAATGCCAAAATCTAAATTAATCGCTTGACGTTCCACCAAGGCGCTTTTAACCGTTTGCTGACGGGGACGGTGATGGGTTTCCATGCTACACAACTGACGGGTCAAATCATTCAAAAAATAACTGTCTAGCTTGCGCCCCTGTTCGTCTACCGTGTCTCGCGCCCACAAATTCAGATTTTGTTTGGTTAAAATCAGTTCATTTTGGGCACGGGTCAAGGCCACATACAACACGCGACGTTCTTCTTCAATATCATCAAAACTGCCTTGCGCCCGTGCGTGTGGATACTGCCCCGGTGTCACATTGGCCACATAGCACACTTTTTGTTCTGTACCCTTGGCAGAGTGAATCGTAATCAAAGTGACAACATCAGTATCTGACTGACGTTCAATTTCTGAAATAGATACAGGATCGAGTACGTACTCTTCTAAAAATTCACTTAACTGCGCATGCTTAGCCGCCAATTGTTGCACCAACTGAAAATCGCCCTCACGACGATTCCAGTCTTTTTTATAATTTTCTGCCAATTGTTCCTGAATAGCTTCAATCCCCAAACCGACACAAGCAGCAACTTCATGCCGTAAAACATCCATCTGCTTCATAATCAGTAAAGTTTTTTCAGGCAATTTTCCAAACTTTTCCAACTTTTCAATAATTTTATCCATGCTCGGTTCAAGCAATAGTTGTTGTGCCAACTTACTTGCACCGACATCACCCACGCCATTCCACAAGGTCAGAAAACGCATCCATGCAATATCATCTAAAGGATTGGCAATGACCCGCAATAAACTGAGCAAGTCTTTCACATGCGCAGTTTCCAACAACTTCATGCCACCAATAAAACGATACGGTACACTTGCCGCAATACATGCCGCTTCAATATGCCGTGCAGCAAAACTGGAGCGTACCAACACCATGTGATCTGACCACGGTGCACCTTCCAAGAAATGTCGCTCTTTAATATCAATGGCGATCCATTTAGCTTCATCAAACTCATTTGGAAAATTATGCATTTTCGGCTTGATGCCATCACCACGATGCGCCTGCAATCGTTTGTTATAGCGAATTTCACTTTGCTCCAGCAACCAATTAGACAGGTCTAATATTTCCTGAGTGGAGCGATAATTTTGTTCCAGTTTAAAAATTTGAGCATTCGGCACACGTTCAGTGAAATGATGAATATTTTCAAAATCCGCACCACGGAAACCATAAATCGACTGCGCATCATCACCTACGCAAAACAGATTGACCCGATCTTTTAAGGGTTCAAGCAACGCCCATTGCAAAGGATTGGTGTCCTGCATTTCATCGACCAGCAAGTGCCGACAAATGGATGCGACATAATCGACCAGACCTTCAGATTGTGCCAATGCCGATGCCACCACAGCCAAAATATCGTCATAATCTAAAAAACCACGCGCACGTTTACGGCTTTCATATTCCTGCATGATCTCAGCAATTTGGTCTTTCATTGCCAAATATTCAGGCTGTTGTTTTTCTAATGCCACACTCAATTTTTGGCGGGTATTTCGCGCAAAAGAATATAAATCACATAACTCTTGAGGCTTAGGCAACTGACTTGGGTTTTTCTTATCATCTTTGCCACGAATTAAACGGAACATCATTAACTGATCATCACGATCAATAATTGAAAACTGCTCTAATCCAAATGCTTTAGGGATACGGCGCAGCAAATACATACAAAAAGTATGGAAAGTCGAAGCACGCAAGCCCTTAGCTTGCTCACCCAATGCTAACTCAACCCGCGCCACAATTTCACTGGCTGCACGACGGGTAAAAGTCAAAATTTGAATCTGATTAGCAGGAATACCCTGATCAATTAAATACGCTGCACGTGCCACAATGGTTTTGGTTTTGCCACAGCCTGCCCCTGCCAAAACCAGACTATGTTGATGTGCTGTGGTGGCTGCTTGTTTTTGTTGGGGGTTCAATTCATCAATTAGGCTGGCTAAACTCATAGTGACTCATCGTGCTGGGTGGATGAATAGTTTAACAGATCGGTTTAAAAATAAGCCCACGAATATCAATAGTGCATTTCATACACTCAGCATACTTTTACACAGGCTGTATCGTGAGTTGTGGATAAGTACAGGTTTATCCTCAGGCTTATTTCCAGCCCAGTTCAATAGCGGTAATTTCGTTGATGCGTGTTTGCTCCAACGACTCAGGCATTTTACTTTTGCTTTGTGAAAGCGGGATATAACCTGCCATTAACTCGGCTTGCTGCTGTGGATATAAAGGTTGTTGATTCGGTGCTGCATAGCCAATTGGGTAAATTGGCTGACCTGTAGCCAAGTCGTATTTGTCTGTTGCACCAAAGGCATGTAGTAATTCATGCACCATCACCATAGTATTGCGCTGACTGTGCGCATTGGAGGCGAATAAATTTACTGAGCCAATTTTGCCTTTTTGCAGTGCGGTGGAGTATTTTAAAATTTGGGTTTGGCTTGGATCATAATAATTCAGATACAGCGTTACAGTTGCCGCACCATCTCTCCCCTGTCTTTGCTGCCAAGCATAAAAACGAAACTTTAAACTCCAAAGAACAGTACTGAGTAAAGAGGCATCCGTTGGGACTTTAGGTGGTAACTGTTTAAGTTCACGGCCTAACTTAAAATACAGCGCAACTGGTTGCCCGCGATACTGCTGTGATGCCTGTTTAAGATAATCTTGTGCCGTATGTAAATTGACGATATTTAAGCCATTGATATAATTTTGTGTGTTTGTCCGTCCATCGGCATTAATGGGGTGTAATAATACGATGACCGGCTTAGTCCAGTCTTGATTCTGATCACGCCATGCATTGACTGCAACAACCAGTAAAACCAGCAATAAGCACAAAATTCGGATTTTTTTCCACATGAGTTACAGCAACACTAAGACATCAGTTTGCCGACTTTAACACGACTAGCATCACCGGAAAATTCCAACCAACCACTATGTATTGAAAGTATAGCTGCTTGTGTGTTTTCAAAACCCTGATTTTGAATATTAAAGTAGGGATCATTTTGCTCAATATGCTGAATAATCTCTGAAACTTTAGCCCACCCCGCCTGATCAGCAAGCTGTTGAATTGTTTTTTGGACAAGCTTGACGAAAGTACTAAAGCTACGCTTTCTTAGGTACATTTGACTCCCCTGTAATTTGGTTTCAAATAGACCTAAGGCTTTAATTAAACCAGAGAGCTTATCGTAACCATAATTTCGGGTATCAAAATCAGGTTTAACCGAGCTGATATAAGTACCAATCGCACCTAAATAAGCCCAACCACTGTCATCGGCATTTTCTTTAACCGCTTTATAAATCAGATTTAAAGTATATTTATCAATACTCTGTGCAATATCTGCAACTTTATTATTTTTTTCTTTCTGATCAGGCTCTTCTGTAGCCGTAGCTTTTTCTGCTTCAGAAACCAAGTTCTCTACATAAATAAATTTATCGCAAGCTTTGCGAAAAGCTTCAGGTGTATTACTACGTCCAAAACCATAAACGATTAGACCACTTTCACGAATCCTAGATGCCAAAGGAGTAAAATCACTGTCACTAGATACAATACAAAAGCCATCTAAAGCCCCGCTATACAACAAGTCCATTGCATCGATAATTAAAATCATATCGGTGGCATCTTTGCTTTTGGTATAAGCAAATTGTTGCACAGGGGTAATGGCGTGCGGTAAAAGTACATCACGCCAATTTTTCAGACTTTCGCTACTCCAGTCACCATACACGCGCTTCACACTGGCGATGCCATATTTCGCCACTTCTTCCAACACAGACTCAATCGAATTGACTGAGGAATTATCTGCATCAATTAAGATGGCGAATTTTTTTGGCTTCAATTCCATAACAGACCGTGCTAAGCCTCAACCCATTTACCTTCTTGGTAAACTAATGACCATTTGGTTTGTTTGCCTTCAGGTGTTTCTGAACCAATATATTGCGCTTGGTTCTTACGGCTAAATTTCACCAAAGTTGGATTGCCTTCTGGGTCTGCATCGGGTGCTTGCAAAATAAATTGATATTTTGGATCAAGCTGTTCTGCCACCGTACGCAACTCAGCCACTTTCGGGGCACGGGTTTCACGCACTTTCGGGAACTTGCTAGCTGCCAAGAATAAACCTGCTGCACCATCACGTAGTACAAAAAAGTCATCGTGTTTGGTCGAGCGTAAATGCTCCATTTTAATTGGATCAACGCGCGGTGGCGCAGGTTGACCATTCTTGAGCACTTTACGCGTGTTTTCACAACTGGTGCAGGCAAAATAAGGGCCAAAACGACCTGTTTTCAGCTGCATTTCGCCATCACACTTGTCACAAGGAATGGTTGGACCATCATAGCCTTTAATTTTGAACTCGCCTTCTTCAAGCTCAAAACCTGAACAGTCTGGGTTATTCCCACAAATGTGCAGTTTACGACCGCCATCAATTACATAACTGTCCATGGCTGTTTCACAAATTGGACAGCGCTTTTTAGACATCAAATCTGCGGTTTCAGCGGCATCATCATCGGATAAGGCGGCAAGTGATTCTACAGGTGTCAGGTTCAGCGTTCCCTTACAACGCTCTTTCGGTGGCAAGTTATAGCCTGAGCAGCCTAAGAATACGCCTGTCGTACCTGTACGAATCTGCATTGGTCGTGAGCATTCTTTACAATGTACTGCATCGACCTCTACAGGCAAGTTACGGCGCATGCCTTGTTCGCCCTGTGCATTGGTTAAACGCTGTTTGAAATCGCCATAAAAACTGTTAAGCAAATCTTTCCAGTTACGTTCACCATCTGCAACTTTATCTAGCTGACCTTCAAGGTCTGCAGTAAAGTCATAGTTCATCAAGTTATTAAAGCTTTCATCCAAACGGTCGGTTACAATCTCGCCCATTTTTTCTGCAAATAAGCGACGATTTTCCAGTTTCACATAACCACGGTCTTGAATGGTCGAAATAATCGCAGCATAGGTCGATGGACGCCCAATGCCTTTTTTCTCAAGCTCTTTGACCAAAGAAGCTTCGGTAAAACGTGCAGGCGGTTTAGTAAAGTGTTGCGATGGATCAAGCTTTTCTAATTTAAGAATTTCACCCACTTTAACGGCTGGCAACAGCACATCATCATCCGATTTGTTTTGGCCACGCACTTTGGTAAAGCCATCAAAAACCAGTGTACGGCCTTTGGCTTTTAACTCTACGCCATTGGCATCAACTAAAATGGTTGATGATAAATATTCTGCAGGTGTCATTTGACAGGCAACGAACTGACGCCAAATTAAGTCATACAAACGCTGTGCATCACGCTCTACACCTACCAAGCTGTCACCTTTCAGCGCAACATTAGATGGACGAATTGCTTCGTGCGCTTCTTGTGCGCCTGCTTTATTGCCATAACGGTTAGGTTTTGCAGGTAAATATTTTTGACCAAACTCGGATTCAATATGTGTGCGTACCATATTTACGGCATCATCACTCAAGAACGTCGAGTCCGTACGCATATAGGTAATAAAACCTGCTTCATACAGACGCTGTGCCAACATCATGGTTTTCTTGACTGAAAAACCAAGACGAGTACTGGCTGCTTGTTGTAGCGTTGAGGTGATATACGGTGCACTCGGATTAACTTTGGTCGGTTTATCTTCACGTGCAGATACGGTGTATTGCGCATCTTTAATCAAGTTCAGTAAAGCATCAGTTTCGGCTTTGTTGCGTAACTTGAGGGTTTTACCCGCTTGCTTCACCGCTTCTAGACGAATGTCATCTTTTGCAGATTTGGTATCTGCAAACACTTGCCAGTATTCTTCAGGGACGAAAGCACGAATTTCACGCTCACGCTCTACCACTAATTTAACCGCAACCGACTGTACACGCCCTGCCGATAAACCACGGGCAATTTTTTCCCATAACAGCGGAGAAATCATAAAGCCAACCACACGGTCTAAGAAACGACGCGCTTGTTGTGCATTGACTTTATTGGTATCTAAACGCGCAGGGTGCTTAAACGCTTCCTGAATGGCATTTTTGGTAATTTCGTTAAACACCACACGCTGATAACGAGAGTCATCGCCACCAATGACTTCTTTTAAATGCCATGCAATGGCTTCCCCTTCACGGTCCAAGTCCGTTGCGAGATAGACTTCATCGACCTGCGATGCCAGTTTTTTTAATTCCGCAACGACATTTTCCTTGCCTGGTAGCACTTCATAATGTGCTTTCCAGTCATGTTCAGGGTCGACGCCCATACGGTTGACTAATGCTGATTGAGCTTTTTCAGCTTTCTGAGCCTCGGTCAGCTTGGTTCGGGTGGTGGTTTTCTTTTCTGTGGTTTTAGCACCGCCACTGGTTGGTAAATCACGCACGTGACCTACCGAAGACTTCACAATGTAGTCCGAACCAAGATATTTATTGATTGTTTTCGCTTTTGCAGGCGACTCCACAATCACTAAGGCACGTTTGTGACCAGCTTCAGATTTGGCTGCTGTGCTTTTGGATGTGGACCGAGGAGCGTTCGCCATAAGTAACCGTATTTCCTATTTAATGGTTTAAAAATTAATGTTCTGCCAAGCCATGTAAAAAGGCTTTCATTTCATCTAACTGAGTAGCACGAAGGTCGGCTTCTTCATCCCAATAGATTCCTACACAGTTTGCCTGCATATCAATAGCATAAATGCCCTTTAATGCAATGGGTAAGCCCTGAAATTTCTCATCGCCATGCAGCACATTAAGCTTTTGATCTGTCACTAAAGCACGCATCAATGGTAAACGAGCATCGGCGATTAAGACGCTATAATACGCCACCATACTGGCACGTGATTCCGTTGCTTTCGGGATTTTGGTCCAGTCGGGTGCAACCACCAAACGTGGGTGTAGTCCCATTTTTCGGGCTTTCTCACGCATTAGTCCCAAAGCTTTTTCTCTTGGGCTTACACGCAGACCAAAAATAGAGCCCATCACAAATACAATGACGGCAACGGCAACCCAAATTCCAGTATTTTCCATAGTACAACCTTTCTATTCTTATATTAGAGTTGCATAAGCACAATATAAAACGCAAGTACCGACGACTAAAATCATAGGCTTTATCCGAAGCTTATGCTCTTTATGACAAAACTTCGGTATTAGGCTGCCCCATTAAATTTGCCTGAATTATTATTGTATTCAAACAAGTTTTGTCTAGACTAGCCCAAGCCTCAATCAAGGAATCGTTATATGTTAGTTTGGTACTCTCTTGTTTAACAATATTTTGCTTTATTAAAATATTGGTAAAATCTTGAGCCGATTGCTGAGTGTTTAACTTTAATACAGATTGAATCGAATTCAGTAAACTATTTAATTTTGCAGGTTTATTATTTCTAATTTTACTTAGATAATCACAATACTGTTTCACTCTTTGTAAATGCGGCTTAATCTGAATTTCATCAACTGATGGTAAAGCTTTACTTAAAGCCTGTACCTCACCTTTTTTTCTAATTTTAAGAGCTTCTTTCATCCTAGATAGCTCATAACTTACAGTCTGATCTTTAATCTGAATTAATTGATAATCTTTTAACTGCTCAATAATTTTTCTAGTATTGCTTGTATATCCTTTTAACCAAGACTTTAAAGCATTGTTTAATGAATTAAATTGTTTTGGTTGATTTTTTAAGAGTAATTGAATTGCAAACAGTAAAGGTTTCATCTCATCAGAGCTTAAATCAATTTCCTGATTTATTAATTTAAACTCTTTACTAGGTGAAGATGAGATATCCTTTTTTAACTGTTGAGACTTAAAACCCATTACTGTCAATAAATCAACAATATATTCAATTTTCTTATCATTCGACATAACATCAAATTCAATATTTGATTTATCCATTTGAATAGACAACTGACCAGCTAAGAAAGCCAACCCAAAGTCTGCAGCATCTGGTCCTATCTTAGGCATTTTAATAAGAACAAGCTTTTTCTTAGTCACAAAATCAGAAAGCATCTGCAAACCGTCCAAGCTTAAATTTATAGGTGATTTTGCATACACCAAATACACATATTGATATTGAGCTAAGTATTTCAAAAGCTCTTTTTCAGTTTTTTGAATATTTTCGATGTCTACTAATAATATTTTTTTCATATACCCTCAGTCTTATCAACTCAAAAACATTTCATGGCTATACAGCACTTCATGCCCATTCCAATAAATATAGCCTTTTTCAATCAGTTCTTTGAGCAATAAGCGAATGTCAGATTTTGGAAAAAGTCGTTCCAATAAATCACGCAACTCATAAATATCTTTAGGCTTATCACCTTTTAGCTCACGTAGTTTTTTTGCCACTTCCCATTGCACAGGGTCAATTTGGCTAAAGTTTTTAAACAACGCATGCTGAGGATGCAATTCTGCAACTTCTGCTTGCTCCGCTAGCGTAGACTTTTCTGTCACCTCTTGAATGGGCTCTGCTACAGCATCTAAATCTAACTGCACCCATTGTTTCAGTACTTTTTTACGGAAACTGATCTGCTCATCTACACGTTTAACAATTTTTAGGTTAATCAACATGCCCAACACATGCTGTGCCTTATCTGCTTCAAGCTGCAAAATATTGGCGATCGAGTTTTTTAAAGCGTCTTGATTCGTCGGTTTACCTGACATTTTTGCCAACGCCTCACAGTACTTTTTCACCAACAGCAATTCAGGCTTACTGCGAATTGCTGCAGGGCTCGGTAATTGATGTTTACTTTTCGCAGCCTGAACTTCAGGCTGAATATGAATCAGGTGACAAGCGATTTCTGAAGCCTGCAACATTTCCAATAAAATCTGAATACTGTCTGCGGCAGAAATGACTTCAACCTGTGTATCGGGCTCAAGCAGCGCCATCAGTTGCCCCACCACCACAGCATATTCAAACTCTTTAAATTCAGCACGAGGGCTATCTAAAATAATGAGCTGACCTGTGCTAACCCAGCCTGCGAACTCGGTTAAATCTTGCAGGCTGTATTCAAATTTTCCTGCACAATTAAACAGATACACACTAGGATGATGCTCAACAATCTCTCGCAACAAGGTCGCGGTAGGCATGTTGTTTTCAAGATCAAGTAACACAACTTTAGAAGACATAAATTTTAGCGAACACGGGTAGATTTTAAGATTTTGGCGCAGCAGCCGAGCATTACAACGGGAAGTATCGTAAAGGTCAAATAAAATTCATGTCTGACATTGTTTTGATCTGAACTACCTTCCCTGTATTTACGCATCTTCGAGCCTTAATAATGCGGTGGACGGTTAGTCAGTGGGTCAAATGGCGCAATGCCTTCCGACAAATCGGCAGACTCAACCCGCTGATACAACAATTGCATTTGTTGCTTTAAATCCGCAATTTCCAGACTTTGGCGTACCACTTGTTCATTCAATTGTTCAACTAAATCGTCCAAAAATGCAATTCGCACTTGCAAATCTTCAATGGGTGCGGAAAATGACGCCTGATCATCTATACTTTGTTTAGTCATTTCAAATCCTCATTTGAGATTTTTTAGGAAACACTATGGCCTATATTACTTTAAGGGATGTCCAACTTGCATTTGGTGGACCTGCCTTGCTCGACGGCGCGAATTTTAACCTAGAACGTGGCGAACGAGTGTGTTTGATTGGCCGTAATGGGGAAGGTAAGTCTACTCTACTTAAACTGATTGAAGGAAGTTTACTACCCGATGCCGGTGAAGTATCGCTGCAAAATGGCATCACTATTTCTATGCTGGCACAAGATGTACCGATGTCATCTGGTAAAGTGGCTGATATTGTGGCCGATGGTGCAGGTGAAGCAGCTGCGGTGCTCAAAGCCTACCATGAAGCCAGCGATGCCTGTGTATTGGGCGATATGGATGCCTGTGATCGCATGGGGAACCTGCAACACAAGTTGGATCAGCTGGATGGCTGGGCGCTAGAAAATAAGGTCAATGCCATTTTAAGTAAAATGGGACTGGATCCGAATGCAGACTTGGCCGATTTATCGGGCGGACGTAAACGTCGTGTGTTGTTGGCACGTGCCCTGCTCACACAGCCTGATGTGTTGTTATTAGATGAGCCAACTAACCACTTGGATGTAGAAAGTATTGAATGGTTAGAAAAATTCTTACTCGATCAAAACAATTTAACCCTGCTGTTTATTTCGCATGACCGTGCTTTTGTAGACAGTATTGCCACTCGTATTGTCGAGCTAGATCGTGGTGTGTTACGCAGCTATGAAGGCAACTATTCACGCTATTTAGATTTAAAAGCACAGCAACTTGAAGCTGAAGAAAAACAAAACGCACTATTTGATAAAAAACTGGCCGAAGAAGAAGCATGGATTCGCCAAGGCATTAAAGCACGTCGTACCCGTAACGAAGGACGTGTGCGTGCCTTAAAAGCCTTACGTGAAGAATCGAAGGCTCGTCGCTTCCAACAAGGCAAAGTCAATATGGCTGCACAGGAAGCCAACCGCTCAGGCAAACTTGTGTTTGAAATTGAACATTTACAAGTTGCTTTTGGCAATCAAGCACCAATTATTAAAGACTTTTCGGCATTGGTTTTACGTGGCGACCGTATTGGTTTAGTGGGTGACAACGGTGTGGGTAAAACTACACTGATTAAAGCCATTTTGGGTGAAATTGAGCATGGCGGTTCTGTCAAAACAGGAACACAGCTCGAAATTGCCTATTTTGACCAATTGCGTAACGTCTTGGATTTGGAAAAATCAGTTAAAGATAACGTATCTGAAGGTTCAGATTTTGTAGATGTAAACGGACAACGTCGTCATATCTATAGTTATTTGCAAGACTTTTTATTTTCACCTGAACGTGCACGTACGCCTGTTAAAGCCTTGTCTGGCGGTGAACGCAACCGCATCTTACTGGCAAAATTATTACTTAAACCATCTAACTTAATTGTGATGGATGAGCCAACAAATGACTTGGATATGGTCACTTTAGAATTGCTTGAGGAAATGCTCAGCGACTATAAAGGAACTTTATTACTGATTTCACACGACCGTGCCTTTATGGACAACGTAGTGACTTCAACTTGGGTGTTTGATGGCAAAGGCAATATTGATGAATATATTGGCGGCTATCAGGACTATTTGCAGCAGCGTCCAGACCAAACTGTGGTTGATCAAAAAAGTGATGTAAAAAAAGCTGTTGCCAAAGCCGAGGCTGCAGCTGCCGCGCCACAAGCGAAAAAAGTCAAATTAAGCTACAAAGATCAACGTGCTTTGGAGCAATTACCAGGCGAAATTGAAGCATTGGAGCAGGAACAAGCAGAATTGTCTGAAAAACTGGCAGATGGCTCTTGGTTTGTAACGGATGCTGAAGCCGCCACCAAAGCCTCACAGCGTTTGGCAGAAATTGATGAAGAGCTATTGGAAAAACTAGAACGCTGGGATGAGTTAGAAAATCTGGCCAATGGTAACTAGGTAAATAAGCTCGAGGGATATGTCAAACGTGTTTAAGCGCTAGGCATAAATCCTCTAAAATCAGACCTCTTAAAGCATCTTTCCCATTGGACGGATGCTTTTTAATTTTAAAATCGGTTCATGCTACACTGCAACGATGCAACAAGCGATCTGGATATTATGAGTCAACGCACTGAATTTCAACCTGGTGAATTTCAATGGTCTTTCCTGTTACCCAAATACTGGGGGGTATGGATTGGCATCGTTTTTCTCATGATTTTAGCCATTTTACCATGGGCAATTCAGTATCGTTTGGCACAGTTTTTGGGCAATTTAGCCTTTAAAAGCATGAAGTCGCGTCGGTTGACCACCTTACGCAATTTAGAAGTGTGTTTCCCTGAATGGAATGAAGCGCAACTGCATGAAAATGCACGACAAGTATTTGTAGATCAAATGCTCGGTGTATTTGAAACGCTTAACGCATGGTACAACCCACAGTGGTTTAAAGGTCGTACCCAAGTTGAAGGTTTAGAGCATATTCAGCAGGCACAGAGTGCAGGTCGTGGTGTTTTGCTTTTGGGCACTCATTCTACTTTACTCGATGCGGGCGGTTATGTCTGTGCCCAATATTTTGACCCTGACGTGGTCTATCGCCCACAAAACAATCCGTTATTGGACATGCTCATTTACCGTTGTCGCGCCACCATTTATGGTCATCAAATTGACCACGATGATATGCGTGGCTTAATCCGACAATTAAAAAACGGGCGTGCGATTTGGTATAGCCCAGATCAGGATTTTGGTTTAAAACAAGGGGTGATGGCGCCATTTTTTGGCGTGCCTGCAGCAACAGTCACGGCGCATCGTCGTCTGTTAAAAATGACCAAAGCCGCTGCAATTCCGTTATATTTTTACCGTACAGGTGAGCTTGCCAACCCTCAATATAAAGTGCTGATTGAGCCTGAACTGTTAGATTTTCCAAGTGCAGATGAAGTCGCAGATGCAACGCGCACCAATTTTATTATTGAGCAGCAACTACGCATCGCTCCTACCCAATATATGTGGTTTCATCGTCGGTTTAAGAGCCGTCCCGAAGGTTATGACAGTATTTACTAATCTGTACGGTAAAAGGAAAGATTCATGAAAGTCATGCAGCTATTACCCGAATTAAACAGTGGCGGTGTAGAACGTGGCACCCTAGAAATTGCCCGTGCCTTAGTCGCTCAAGGGCATACCTCATTGGTGGTGTCGAATGGCGGGCGGATGGTGAACCAACTTGAAACTGAAGGTTCTATACATTTAAAGTTGGCCATCCACAAAAAATCATTATCAAGCTTGTGGCAAATCCGTCCTTTACGCCAACTGATTCTGCAACATCAACCAGACATTGTGCATGTGCGTTCTCGTGTACCTGCTTGGCTGACCCATTTTGCTCTAAAAGGTATTCCAGCAGAAAAACGTCCTCACTTAATTTCAACCGTGCACGGTTTTTATTCAATTAACCGCTACAGCCAAATTATGACCCAAGCTGAAAAAGTGATTGCCGTTTCAGACAGTGTGGTCACCTACATTCACGATCATTATAAAAATTGCCCAGCCGAAGATATTGTCCGTATTTATCGTGGAATTGACCCTGCGGCATTTCCACATGGCTATCAACCTTCTACACAATGGATTCAACAGACCTATCAAGATTTTCCTGAACTTGAACATAAGTTTTTAATTTGTTTGCCAGGACGTATCACACGTTTAAAAGGTCATGAAACATTAATTGATCTAATTGCGAAATTAAAAAACCAGTATCCACATATCCATGCTGTAGTTGTAGGCGGTGCAGATGCGAAAAAAATAGCTTACCTGCAAGAACTAAAACAAAATATTCAGGATAAACATTTGACTGAAGTCATAACATTTGTTGGACACCGTTCTGATATTCGTGAATGGCTTGCTTTTAGCGATATTGTACTTTCTCTTTCTAATCAGGCAGAAACCTTTGGGCGTACCGCACTTGAATCTTTATCTGTAGGTACACCTGTAATTGGCTGGAACCGTGGGGGCGTAGCAGAAATTTTATCGCAATTGTATCCGCAAGGGCTAATAAAAGTCGATGATCAGTCTGCTTTATCGAAAACTGTAGAGTTACACATACAGCAAAAGCAAAGCGTAGCACCTGTGGAGGTATTCAGTTTGGCAGATATGTGCCACCAAACCTTAGATTTATATCAGCAAGTTTTGCAGTCAAAACGCACCTAAAGCCTTAGAACTAAATCAAGCTGATTGAAATTTAATTCGTTTAAAAAACAATGAAAGTGAAAAAAAACAATCCCTAAAAATCATCGCCCGAGTTCTACTTCCTGTAAAACTCGGGCTCATGAGGTTGTGCTTTCAAAACTTATTGTTATTTTATTATGTGGCATTCCTTACCTACATCATATCCTTGATGTTCATCCATCGGCGTCGTCTTCCTTAATGGGATATTCCGTTCCCGAGTCCTTGTGCCGATGAAGTAATCTTAACCAGATCAGTCAGAATAAACTATGCGCCATGTGCCTAAATCCGTGTAAGCTATTTCGTACACTTTTCGATTGATTTCTAAACCGATTTACCCTGCTCTTTATACGGCTGCGCAATTTCATCTGTCACAATCTTTTCTTCTAGCTCAGCTTTTTCAATGCCTTCCTGAATTGCGTCCTGTGCTTCTTGCTCATCGGCATCAGTTTGAGGCAACTCTTCTTGAATCCGATCAAAAATACGCCCTGTCTGCAAAACCACATACACAGGAAAATGATCCGAGCCGATATGTGCTAAGCGTTTCATCTTGACCAAAGCAAAGTCTGTGCTATGAAAAACATGGTCTAACGACCAACGCAGCAAGGGATAATCTGCATGAAAGGTATTGATGTAATGACGTCCTACCCGTGGATCAAGTAAGCCACTAATCCGCTGAAACAGTCGTGTCGTACGTGACCATGCCACATCGTTTAAATCTCCCATAACAATGCAACTTTCATCCAAATCTTTGATTTGATCACCCACAATAAGTAGCTCTGCATCACGCAAAGTTGAATCTTTGGCTTCAGTTGGGCTTGGTGGTTTAGGATGCAAACAATATAGCTGCACAGGTTGTCCTGAAGGCAAAAATACAGTGGTATGAATGGACGGAATTTCATCACTGAGAATAAATTTAATTTCTGTATCTTTGAGTGGCAAACGGCTATACAAATGCATCCCGTACAAATTATCTAAAGGAACTGCGACCCGATATGGATAATCCACCTCAATTTCAGTCAAAGCCTGTTGCCAAATTTGGTCAGACTCCAAGGTCAAAACCAAATCGGGTTTCAGTTGCTGAATTTGTTCAATGAGCAAATGATGCTTTTGATTGGGCGTCAGCACATTGGACACAATTAAAGAAATTTGTTTTTCAGGGTTCAATTGTTCAGGACGAACTTGCTTCACCTGTTTTTTCCACAATAAAGTGTACGGCAAGACCATTTTGAGTTGATAAGCCAAAGCAGCAATCACGCCAATCAAGATCACTTGGCGTGACATATCCCATGGATGTTCCCAAACTAGCAATAAAATAAAGGCAATAATCCCCAGTGCTAAAATTTGCAAACGCGGAAAATCTGCGCCCCGAATCCACCACTCATCACGCGGAATCAGCGACCAAAAACTGAGCCAAATCACCAATATTGCCAGTATCTCCACCCAAATCATGTTGTCTAACTCACTTGTATTTTTTGATTTTTCTTGCTTGAAACAAATGTTATCAATTTGTATGTAACATAAACTAGAGATTTCACTCAATAATACTCATGTTTTGTTCATGTAATGCTTGCAGTTGCGCCCCCTTTTGATAAACTCATACTCCTTTTTGTTTTTTAACGCACCGAGGCAAAGTGACATGAAAGTAGGTCTGGTCGGTTGGCGCGGGATGGTCGGTTCCGTCCTTATGCAACGTATGGTTGAAGAAAATGATTTTGCTCATTTTGAGCCATTCTATTTCTCTACCAGTAATGCTGGCGGTGAAGCACCAGCGTTTGGTGGTAAGACTGCTCCAGCACTTATGGATGCAACAGACCTAAACAGTCTGAAGCAAATGGATGTCATTATTACCTGTCAAGGTGGTGACTATACTTCTGAAGTTTTTCCAAAGCTTAAAGCTGAAGGCTGGAATGGCTACTGGATTGACGCAGCATCTACCCTACGTATGGATGATGAAGCCATTATCGTGCTTGACCCTGTCAACATGAATGTCATTAAAGATGGCTTGGTGAATGGCACTAAAACTTTCGTGGGCGGAAACTGTACTGTTTCACTCATGTTGATGGGCTTGGGCTCACTGTTCCAAAACAATTTAGTGGAATGGGCGACGTCAATGACTTATCAGGCAGCTTCTGGTGCAGGTGCGCAAAACATGCGTGAGCTGATTACAGGCATGGGCTACCTCTACAACAACACCAAAGACTTGTTGGATGATCCACGCTCACCAATTTTAGACATTGACTCTAAAATTGCAGCATTACAACGTGGCGAAGGTTTCCCATCAGAAAACTTTGGTGTGCCTTTAGCGGGTTCTTTAATTCCATACATAGACAAGCAGCTTGAAAGCGGCCAATCGAAAGAAGAATGGAAAGGTCAAGTTGAAACGAACAAGATCTTAGGCAATCAGCAGATCGTTCCAATTGATGGTCACTGTGTACGTATTGGTGCAATGCGTTGTCACTCTCAGGCAATCACCTTGAAGCTGAAAAAAGACGTACCATTGAATGAAATTGAAGATATGATTCGTCAATCAAGCCAATGGGCTAAAGTTGTTCCAAATACTCGTGAAGCATCTATGACTGATCTTACACCTGTAGCTGTGACTGGTACTTTAACTGTTCCTGTGGGTCGTTTGCGTAAAATGAACATGGGCAAAGAGTACTTAGGTGCATTCACTGTAGGTGACCAATTACTTTGGGGTGCTGCTGAGCCATTACGCCGCATGTTACGCATCTTAATTGATTACAAAAACGCCTAAATACTCGCTTGATCACTCAATCATTTTGATGTTGTGATCTAGCAGCAAAAAGCCAGTCAAATTTTGACTGGCTTTTTTTATGTAATCGGTGTGTTAATATTTTACAATCGACCTACAACTCGCTACTCTATCCTTTTCGCCTTGCGATAAATGACCGAGCTAACAATTAAGATGACTGTATATAACAAATTAAAGATCGCCATTTTATCTATTTTGGCTTCGCAGCAAATGTATGCAATGAATGTTGACCCAATTCAAATTCAGTCAACAGCTGGGGAATTGCTTTATGCTGAAATCAACTTTCATCAATCCAATATTAATGAACCGATTGATGTAGGTTTGGCCACGGCAGAAGATTTAATGTCTATTGGTGCAAGCCATCGTCCACCAGGCCATCTTAACTTTTTTACCCGCCGCAACGGCAATGGTACAGGGGTCATTACCATTACCTCCTCACGACCTCTGACAGAGTCTGAGCTTAATATTGTGGTTAAAATTAAAGAAGGTAATGCAACACGTTTACAGCATATTCGTACACCATTAAAGCGCAGTACACCTGCCCCGCTCGCCGCAACGCAGCGCAGTAATGAACAGGCTTTAACCCCTGTGATGATCGTGAATGAGCAAGATATTGCCTTAAATTTACCTGTAAGCACTCATTACCAAGTTGAAACACCAAAGGCGATTGAGCGTAATGCGTTTGAAGCACCGCTTACCATTCAGCGCAGTGCTCCTCCTGCGCTCAATCAGCAGCAAGTGACTGTAGTACAAACAGCACCAAGCCGCAGCAGCACAACAGCAAGTAACACCGTGGTTAACACAACACCAGAGCAACAAGTCAGCAATTCCACAACACCTAAAACGACGACCACAACATCCTCTGTGACTGTGGCACAACAATCTGCTGATCCTTTGGTTCAAAAATTTGCTGCCGAACAGCGTGCAAAACAAGCGGCTCAAGCTAAACCCGAATCACCAGCCAGCAAACCTGCTCAAACAGCAACAACCAAAGCAAAACCAAGCGTGACAGCACCAAGCAAGACTCAACATGTGGTGCAATCAAATGAGTCTTTATGGGCAATTGCCTCACGTATTGCGGGTGAAAATAACCAGCCTGTTGCAAAAGTCATGCAACAAATTAAAGCCAATAATGAGCATGCTTTTATTCAGGGAGATGCCAATCGTTTACGTCGTGGTGCAACCCTAAACCTACAGACACAAGCAGGTACAAAAGCCCAGAAAAAAGCAACGATTCCAGTGCCTGAACAAGCCACTGCAGCACAATCTGGCAAAGCCAAATATCGTTTGAATCAGGCTGAAATGAGCCTTGTCGCTGAAAATCAACAAGACTCCACCCATGGTTCTGCGAAAAAGAACACACAATCCACACAAACTTCGGGTGACTTGTCATTAAAAGTTATGACATCCCGCGAGAAAACCGTTAAATTACAAAAGAACGTAACAGAATTAGAATTGGCATTACGTCAGAAGGATCACAGAATTCAATTACTCAATGCGCGCTTGGCTGAACTGCAACAACAATTGCAAAAACAACAAGCAGCAAATAAGCCAAAACACTAAATGTTACTTACAATGATTTTTTTGGGATATAAGGTCAAACACGCACCACATCCTCAAGGGGTATAAACATGCTGATTTATGTGATTCCGTTTATTTTGCTACTGGTAATCGCAATTTTCTTGAAAAAGCGTGAAGCAAGTAAAGAAGCTGAACCAACCACCAAAAAAGCAGCAACGCCAGCAAAAAGTAGTGCAAAAAAAACCACGACTACAAAAAAAACGGCACAAAAATCAGTTGCTGTTGAAGATGTGGTACCTGCAGCACAGCACTCTACCCCTGTACCTGTTAAAATTCAGACGAATATTGAAAATCTGATTAAGGAACGTAATTTCTTTGCTGCAGAAGCACAGATCAATCAGGCCTTAAAACGCGATAATTCTTTACACGGTCTGTATTTATTCTTGCTCGACATTCATTTACAGCAAAAAGATGAGTTTGCGATTGATCAATTGCTGAATCATTTACGCTCTTTAGAGTTAGATGATATTTTGACGCAGGCCGAAGCGAAAAAGGCCAGCTATGTACGTGAGAGCATTGAAGAAAAATCAGCTGACGAGACCTCTCAATCCGCTTCTAATGCTAGCTTAGACTTCACTGCACCATCTAGCACACCTAATCAAACTGCATCATTTGACCAGTTACAACACGAATTAACTTCAAATAAAACTACAGATACTGCAGCTGGCTTAGAATTTGATACCTCATCATTAAACTTAAGCCCTGCTGCACCTGTAGAAAAAGCAGCTGAGCCTGAAGTAAAAGCAAAACCTGCTGCTTTAGACTTTAATTTTTCTGTAGATACTGCACCAGCAACAGAGAAAACTGAAGTACCTACAATTACACCTGAGCCAAGTACAAGTGCTACAGAAGCAGCCCAACCGCTTGAATTTTCTTTTGATTTAGAGCCGAATAAAACTGAAACTGTAGCACCTGAAACACCAGCAAGTGCACCTGCTACAACTGAAGCCCCAAGTTTAGACTTTGACTTTTCAACAACAGAAACCCCTGCGGCTGTTGAAGCAAAAACTGAACCTGCTACATCTGAATTCAATTTCACATTTGACAGCGCACCTGCTCCAGAAACAACAACTGAAGCAGAAGCCCCAGCTGAGGTCATAGCTACTCCAACTCTAGAGCAAGAAACGACAACTGCTCCTGTTGCTGCAACCGTTGACCTGAATGACCCGTTGGTTAAATCATTCCCTGATTTAGCTCAGGTTGATGAAATTCAATTAAATTTAGACTTGGCTGCTCAATATATCGAATTAGGTGCTTTTGATGCTGCCAAGGCCTTACTCAGCGAGCAAGATGCAGATTACTCAACTGAACAACGCCAACGTGCCGATCAGTTACTGAATCAAATCGCTTCTTGAAGCAAATCCAATTAAGATAAAGCAGTCATCCTTGACTGCTTTTTTTTATGATGAAAAAAATTGCTTTGATTTATATGGGCGGCACCTTTGGCTGTGTCGGCGAACCCCTAAGTCCAATGCCTGCTGAGCAATTTCTACCTCGCTTAGCACAAGTCCTCCCCCTAAATTTAGATATTGAATGTTTTGTTGCACCTGTTATTAAAGACAGTAGCGCCTGTACCGCAGCAGACTGGCTATTGCTGATTCAATATATTCAAAAATTACAACAACAAGATTTTCAGCATTTTGTGATTCTGCATGGCACTGACACTCTCAGCTATGCCAGTGCGGTATTGGCACGTTTTTTAACGCATTCTGCTCACGTCATTTTAACCGGTAGCCAATATCCGCTTTTAAATACACAAGGCACAGACACCCGTGAATTTAGTGATGCACTCGACAACCTAAATTTTGCTTTAGCACAGATTCATCAAGTGAATCTGGGCGTGTATCTAGCTTTTCATCACCAACTCATTCACGCTGCAACAGCCCTGAAACAACACACCACGGAGCTAAATGCGTTTACAGGGCAATCTGCTTTAGCCTGCAGTGGAATTCAACCTTACGATGAGCCACCGTTAAGCATCACAGCTCAGCATATTGAAAAAGCTCAGCACTTTAACTGCCTCAATTGGATGCTACAACCGATTGCACTTTCAGCCTTGATACAGAATTTAAAAGCCTTACAACAACATCCACCCCACTGTCTGATTTTACAAAGTTATGGCACAGGCAATATGGCAGTCAATGCCGAGGTCATCGCCCTGATTCATGCCCTGCAAAGCCAGCAATGTGCAGTGATTCTCACCACACAAGTCACCTTTGGAGCAATAGAACAACGCTATGCCATCAGCCAATGGTTGCAGGACAGTAAAATTTTTATCAGCAATTGCCACAGCCATGCAGATCTGTATGCAAAAGCCTTAAAAATGCATTTACAATACGACAGCCTTGCACAGTGGTATGCGCATTGGCATTCTTCAGTGTAATTTGAGGTCATTATGCAGCGTTTTGCAGTCGGAATTGAATTTTGTGGCATTCGTTATCGCGGCTGGCAAACCCAGCAAGCAGGCGTGCCGAGTGTGCAGGAAACCATGGAAAAAGTCCTGAGCAAAATTGCTGATGAACGAATTATTTTACACGGTGCAGGACGTACCGATGCTGGCGTGCACGCAACCAATATGGTGGCGCATTTTGATACTCAGGCCATTCGCCCTGAACGTGGCTGGTTAATGGGTGCCAACAGCCAACTACCTAAAGATATTGCGATTCAATGGATTAAGGCTATGGACATGGATTTTCATGCCCGTTTTAAGGCACAGGCACGCCGCTATCGCTATGTGGTTTACAATAATCCGCAACGTCCTGCCTTATTGCACAAGCAAGTTACGCATGCTTATTATCCCTTAGATGTCGACAAAATGATTGCGGCTGCACAGAAATTTGAAGGTACGCATAATTTTGAGAGTTTTCGCGCTGCTGCATGTCAGTCCAATCAACCTGTACGCCATGTCAGCCATTGCCGCCTGATTCGTCACGGCAATTATTTGGTGCTGGATATTCAAGCTGATGGCTTTTTGCATCACATGGTTCGCAATATCATGGGGTGCTTATTAGAGATTGGGCAAGGGCTGTATGAAATTGACCATATTGACCAAATTTTTGCAGCACAAGATCGTAAGGCTGCAGGCATTACCGCCCCACCTGACGGCTTATATTTTATTCAGGCGCATTATCCGGAACAGTTTGATTTACCCAAAGTTCCTTTAGGGCCTCATTGGTTAAACATGCCTGAATAATTTCTTTTTCAAAATTTTAGTCCCCCTAACCTCCTGATCAGAGAAGAACTAAATTCCCTGAAAAAGTGCAGCAATGAAAAATCCCTCCATTTAGGAGGGACTTGAACAGGCAACTTAACGCTGTTTGCGCTTTCTATATTCCACAGGGGTTTCATTGGTCCAGCGCTTAAATGCACGGTAAAACGTGCTTGGCTCAGAGAAACCCGTTAAGTACACAATTCGCTCCACACTTTCATTGGTATTAGAAAGTAAGCGTTTCGCCAAACGACAGCGATAATCTGACAAAATCTGCTGAAAACTGGTATTGGCTTCACTCAATTGCGTACGTAAGCGACGTGGTGTGATATTCAATTGTGCCGCTACTGTTTCCAGTGTAGTTTCACCACTTTCCAAGGTAGAGCCAATGGCACGTCGTACCTCACCCACCAAATCATAACGTGCCAATTCCTGCAGCTTTTCCAATGCCAGTTGCTCATGTAACTGCAGCAGCTCAGGTTCAGCCTGCCAAAGCGGATACTCTAAAATACTTGGATCAAAGTACAAACGAGTTTCTTTTTGCCCCAAGCTTACTGGACATTCAAACACCCGAAAGTATTCATCATCCATTGCCCCTTCACTAAAATTGAAGTCGATATAAATGGGCTGAAATCTGCCTTCGGTAATAAATTTAAAAAAGCGCAGTACACCCGACATAGCACATTCAGAAAAGTGGCGATTGACAATATTTTCAGACCACGGCTGCACCCCGTTAGTCAAATAACAACGGTCATCCTCAACCACCAGTTTGGCATCAAAAGCATCACTAATTAGACGTTGATAGGCCAAGGCACGCTTTAAGCCTTCTCCAAAGTTTTCTGAAGAAATAAACAAGTGCTCAATCACTTGCCCTCGGTACAATGGCAAATGCTCACCCAAGTGTAAACCGATATCTGGGTCTTTGCTGACTTCTTCAGCTGCAACCCAAAACGCATATTGTGCATTTAAAGGCGTACGTTGATTGGCATCGACCTGATTTAAGGCCACGCCTGCTTTTGTTAAAATTTCTTCGGTTGGCAACCCCGCACGACGAATCGCTTGGTAGCCTAATCGCAATACAACCGATGCATCAGTTAGCTGACCCACGCAAAAACCTTCCTTGTATGTACTTCATTTATACCCAAAAAGATTGAAATTAGATTAACTGCGATTGACCAAACTGACAACCTACCCAAGCCCCTTTTTACAGAAAAAGTATAAACCGATGATTCGCTTATTTTACTAACAGATGCGCGGTGTATAGGGTAAAGCGTCTTGATTTTTTCAGAAAAATTGCCTATAATTTGCGCCTTTCCAATTTGATACTCAGGTAGGCCATGGCCAATAAAGAGGAACTCATCGAGTTCGAAGGCGTTGTCACCGAAACGCTTCCTAATACTATGTTTCGTGTACGTTTAGAAAACGGTCATGAAGTGATTGCTCACATTTCTGGTAAAATGCGTAAACACTATATTCGTATTTTAACAGGCGACAGTGTGAAGGTTGAAATGACACCTTACGACTTAACCAAGGGTCGCATCACTTACCGCGCACGCTAAGTTTTAGAGTAAGCTAAAGCCACTTTCGAAGTGGCTTTTTTACGTTATTTTTTAAAAATCCTCCATTCTCAAACCTTTTCTAGCTACCGCCTATCGAATCACAACATTTCTTCCAGCGTTGCTCGCTACAATAAAATTTTGAGCAATGGAGAAAAGTTTATGTTTTTTCGATCTTGCGTTGCTTGTATAACAGGTCTTTTTGCACTCAGTTTTGTGGCGTGTAGTAGCAATCCACCGCATTCCACTTTAAACCGCGATACTTATTTACAGCAATTTATTGGTCAATCTAGCCAATATATCCTGACCCATCTGCAATTAAGCCAAATTGGCTATCAACAGCTTGGTACAGCTCAAGCTACCCCTCAATTGCTACATTACCGTATCATTCGTCCTATGCGTGTTCCGATCCCTATGGCGCAGCATCCCACTACAGGTATTGGTGCTGTTCCATTAAATATTGGTATCCCGAGTCATGAAAGTTACGATGTTGCACTGGCTTGTGATTTGTATTTTCGCCTACAGCAGGGTATTGCTACCGCAGTGTATGTTTCAGGACAACGCTGTTAATTCTCCTAGCTAAAACACTCTAAAAGTACAAAACCAATAAAAAACGCAGCCCGAAGACTGCGTTTGATGATTTGATTTAGCGCTGTAAGCGATAGGTTAAATCGCTTAAATTTTTAGTTAAGTGCAGTAACGACTGCTTGACCCATTTCAACCGTACCAACTTTATTCATGCCTTCAGACATAATATCGGCAGTACGTAAACCTTGATCCAATACATTGCCTACTGCATCTTCAATGGCTTTTGCTGCAGCTTCTTCACGGAAGGTATAACGCAACATCATTGCTACAGAAAGAATAGTCGCCAATGGATTCGCTAAGTTTTGACCTGCGATGTCTGGCGCTGAACCATGACATGGCTCATACATACCTTTACCATTTTCATCTAAAGAAGCAGATGGCAACATACCAATAGAACCCGTCAACATTGCCGCTTCATCAGACAAAATAT
The DNA here is from genome assembly GCF_048537555.1 of Acinetobacter sp. A2. Classification (NCBI taxonomy): domain Bacteria; kingdom Pseudomonadati; phylum Pseudomonadota; class Gammaproteobacteria; order Moraxellales; family Moraxellaceae; genus Acinetobacter; species Acinetobacter sp. A2. Next base: position 431,213 of record NZ_CP183239.1, on the reverse strand, counting down.
CACCGAACAAGTTAGAGGTTACAATCACGTCAAACTGTTTTGGTGCACGTACCAATTGCATCGCTGCATTATCTACATACATGTGCGATAAATTGATGTTTGGATAATCTGCTTGCTGCATTGCAGTGACTGTTTGCTTCCACAACTCTGTCACTTCAAGTACGTTGGCTTTATCGACAGAACATACTTTACCACCACGTAAGCCAGCCAACTCAAATGCAACTTTGGCAATACGCTTAATTTCAGACTCTGAATAAACGTCGGTGTTATAACCTTGTTTTTCACCATTTTCTAATTCACGAATACCACGTGGCTGACCGAAGTAAATACCACCTGTTAATTCACGTACAATCAGAATGTCCAAACCTGCTACAATCTCAGCTTTCAAGCTAGAAGCATCTGCCAATTGTGGGTACAAAATCGCTGGACGTAAGTTAGCAAACAAGTTCAATTCACTGCGTAGTTTTAATAAGCCACGCTCTGGACGAATTGAACGCTCAATGTTGTCCCACTTTGGACCACCAACAGCGCCTAATAAAATTGCATCGGCTTTTTTAGCCTGTTCAGATGTTACTGCAGGGTACGGTTCGCCATGTGCATCAATTGCTGAACCACCCAATAAACCTTGTTCCCAAGTCAAACCCAAATTGAATTTTTCATTGACACGTGTCAGCACTTGTTCAGCAGCTTTCACAATTTCTGGACCAATGCCGTCACCAGCTAAAATCAAAATATGTTTTGACATGAAAATTTCCATTGTTAATAACAGTCAACGACTGTAGAGACTAAATTTTTTGTTCCACAAACTCGCCTAAGCCATTCAGGACATTGTAGGGTTTGCAAAAACGACGAATGGGTTTGTTGTTTTGCATCAGCTCCACGCAGAGTGGATCGGGTGCAGATACATTTAATAAGCTACCTTTAGTACGAATGCGGTCTCGATACATTCTAAAGGTATATTTTTGCTTGGCATTAAACTTATGAATGACATGCAATTTTTCTGCACGATCTTTAGAAATCGGATAAAAACGTATTACCAACTCATGCTGTGCAGGAGGCACAGACAAATACAAGGCATTCGATTTATTTAAGGAAGATTCCTGTAAACGCACCAAACCTTGTTTGATGGCAGTACGTGTCACACGATGATTTTCTGCATCTACAATGGTGACTTTATTTAACCGTTCAAATTCACAATCATCCGTACCTGTACAGTAAATTAATGCATTGGATTTAGTTTGCGCAGTTTCTTTTACCTGTTTAAGCCGTGCTGTATCCCACGTTTGGCATGCACTTAACGCAGTCACACAAAATCCAATTACAGCAAGCTGACCGAAAATCTTACTCATTGTTCGCGCCCAACCTCACTTGTTAGATACAAAATATAAAAATTATTATGTGCCGATGTTAGCAAGAGTTAGGCCACGATGCTATGACTAATTTGACTGGACTTAAGCCTGAATTTCAGCAAAAACCCATGGACGAGATTGCTTGGTTTTCTCTTCATAAGCACGAATATCATCTGCCGCTTGCAAAGTTAGACCAATATCATCTAAACCATTCAACAAACAATGTTTACGGAATGGATCGACCTCAAACTTAAATGCAGTACCGTTTGGTGTGCGTACTTCTTGCGCTTCTAGGTCAATGGTTAATTGATAACCTTCTGTCGCAGCACATTCCTTAAATAACTGCTCAACCTGATCTTCAGTTAAAATTACAGGTAACATGCCATTTTTAAAGCAGTTATTAAAGAAGATGTCAGCAAAGCTTGGCGCAATCACAGTACGGAAACCATATTCATTCAATGCCCATGGCGCATGCTCACGGCTTGAACCACAACCAAAGTTAGCACGTGAAATCAAAATTGAAGCGCCCTGATAACGTGGCTGATTCAATACGAACTCAGTATTCAACGGACGTTTTGAATTGTCCTGTCCTGGATAGCCTTCATCCAAATAACGTAATTCATCAAATAAGTTATCACCAAAGCCTGTGCGCTTAATTGATTTCAAGAACTGTTTTGGAATGATTAAGTCAGTATCGACATTGGCACGGTCTAATGGTGCAACGATACCTTGTTCAACGGTATATTTTTTCATGTTTAATTCTCACTGAATCCGTAACCTCTCCCTCTCTCTTCTATTACGAGAGAGAACTCCTTCTCCCTCTTAGGAGAAGGTTGGGATGAGGGAATAACTTAGAATGAACGTACGTCTACAAAATGACCTGCAATTGCAGCTGCAGCAGCCATTGCTGGACTCACCAAGTGAGTACGACCACCGTTACCCTGACGACCTTCAAAGTTACGGTTTGATGTCGATGCACAGTGCTCACCTGGTTGTAACTTGTCTGCATTCATGGCCAAGCACATTGAACAACCTGGCTCACGCCATTCAAAACCTGCTTCTACAAAAATTTTGTCTAAGCCTTCTTGTTCTGCTTGTTGCTTCACTAAGCCAGAACCAGGAACAACCATCGCTTGTTTAATGCTTTCAGCAACTTTACGACCTTTAATGACTTCAGCTGCGGCACGAATATCTTCAATACGCGAGTTGGTACATGAACCAATAAATACGCGGTCTAATTGAATGTCTGCCAAAGACTGACCCGCAGTTAAACCCATATATTGATAAGCACGCGTCCAGTCATTGCGCTGTACGTCATCTTTAGCTTGTTCTAAAGTCGGTACGGCTCGCGACACTGGAATCACCATTTCAGGTGAAGTTCCCCAAGACACTTGTGGCTCAATCTCTTCACCTTGCAACACAACGACGGTGTCAAAGTGTGCGCCTTCATCTGAATGTAAGGTATTCCAATAGGCAACTGCAGCGTCCCATTGCTCGCCTTTCGGTGCGTAATTACGATCTTTCACGTATTCAATGGTTTTGTCATCGACAGCCACCATACCTACACGTGCACCCGCTTCAATAGCCATGTTACATACGGTCATACGACCTTCAATAGACATATCACGGAAAACTTGACCACCAAATTCAATCGCATGGCCTGTGCCACCTGCCGTACCAATTTTACCAATAATGGCCAATACTACGTCTTTTGGGGTAACGCCCTGACCTAATTTGCCATCTACACGTACCAGCATGTTTTTCATTTTCTTTTGAACTAAGCATTGGGTTGCCAATACGTGTTCAACTTCAGAAGTACCAATACCATGTGCCAAACAACCAAATGCACCATGTGTCGCTGTATGTGAGTCACCACACACCACCGTCATACCTGGTAAAGTTAAACCTTGCTCAGGCCCAACCACGTGCGCAATCCCCTGACGGATGTCATTGATGTCAAACTGCACCACGTTAAAGGTTTTACAGTTGTCGTCCAAGGTTTGCACCTGAATACGTGAAGTATCATCTTCAATACCTGCAATACCATCTGCACGCTCTTTTTTAGAGGTTGGTACGTTGTGGTCAGGCGTTGCCACGTTGGCACTTAAACGCCACGGTTGACGACCTGCAAGTTGTAAGCCCTCAAACGCTTGTGGAGAAGTCACTTCATGCAATAAATGACGGTCGATATACAATAAAGCTGAGCCATCGTCACGTTGGGTGACCAAGTGATCATCCCACAATTTGTCATACAAAGTTTTTGCTGTTGGATTTTGTGCTTGTTGGTTTTCGCCTGCCATGTCAGATCTACTCCACTGGACTGGGTAATTTTTTCATTCTTTCGATTATAACCGCGAATTTGTATAAATCTAATTTATCATTTTTATTAATTTAAAAACTTTTGGGAATTAATATTTATCTCCAAGCAAAATATTTTTATTGGTTCAAACCTGTTTTGTTTTCAAGTTGAGTTCAATCAACATCGTTTCATCTAAAAAATAATTACGACTAAAATCTAATTTTCCAATCAAAAACACAAAAATATTCGTTTTTACAAATCAAGCAAGAATGATTATCCTTTAGCTATCACACAGAGAAACACCAAAGCAGCACAGGAGTATCACATGAGTCATATTCAAAAATTTGTTGCTAACAATCAATGCATGTTCAAAAAGACCTTGAGCTACTACATTATGCACATCACCGTGGCAATGGTGGTTGGTTATGTGGTCACGGGTAATATTTGGATGGCTATTACCTTAAGTTTGGTCGAACCAACGGTTCAAGCGGTGGCTTATTTCATTCACGAACGTATTTGGGAAAAGAAAACACAAGCTGAAGAGACCAATATTATCGCCTAGTTAACATATCGTTATGCTCTAGTTATCCTCTTCTCAAGTGAATACTGCTGTTCTATTTCTTCCTCTTAGATCATCGTAGCGCAAGCGACGATGATCTTTTTTTATGCCCTTTTTAAACCTACTCCTTTGAGGATGTTTCTGCCTACAGTTTCAAAATATGTAGAATTTGTTTTGATTAATTCTAATTTTTTCTAAATAATAAATACAGTGATAAAAAATACTTATAGGTAGTTCAGATGAATCTTGCAGCCTTCGAAGCTTTTGTAAAAGTCATGGAAACGGGCTCTATTTCTTTGGCCGCAGATCAACTGTTTATTACCCAGCCGGCAGTGACCAAACGCATTCACAGTTTGGAAGATTATTTTGGTGTAAAACTGTTTGAATCGGCAGGACGTGGCGTACAGGCTACACATGCGGCACATTCATTGTTACCTAAAGTTAAAAACTGGCTGAATGAGCTGGGCGATATTCATCACACCCTCAGCCATGAACAAGGGCAAGTTCAAGGCAAACTGAAAATTGGCACCAGTCACCATATTGGTTTGCACCATTTACCCAATCATTTACGAGAATACGTACAGGAATTTCCCAATGTCACGCTAGATGTGCATTTTGTCGATTCTGAACAGGCACATGAGCAGGTTTTGGCTGGAGATTTAGAACTGGCTTTTCTGACCCTTCCACCTAAACTGGATGAGCGCTTGGCTTATGTCACCATTTGGAATGATCCTTTGGTCTTTGTCGTGGCGCCATTTCATCCTCTAGCAGGTCAAAAAAACCTACAATTGTCCGACTTACTTAGCTACCCAAGTTTGTTACCCGCTGCGCAAACCTATACCAGTCAAATCACCTTAGCAGAGTTTGAAAAGCAAGGGGTAAAACCTAAAGTCACCATGAGCAACAACCCGTTAGAATCAATTCGGATGTTGGTGTCTATTGGTTTGGGCTGGTCTGTTCTACCCAAAACTTTGGTCAATCAGGACTTGCAACAGTTAGATATTGATTTAGAAATGAACCGTCAACTCGGTATGGTATGGCATCCTGGACGGACACAATCACGTGCAGTTTTAGAATTGATTGAGATGATGAAGCATTAAGCATTACAACTCAAAAACATTTTTATCTATAAAGCTTACTTTTCTAGACTCAACAAAATAGCCCTCAAGTGATTCATCACTTGAGGGCTATTTTTATCAGAATTTCAAAATGCTGCGTGGTCTATTTCTTAACGATTGACCGAATCTTCATGTAAAGATTCATTCAATTGATCCACCACAATCGCCCATGAACCATCCGATTTTATTTTTTCAACAATAAACTGACGTTGTGCGTCTGTCCAAAAATCAGCATCGGCAATATTGGTTTCTGCGCTAAGTTGATGTGTCACAATAAATTGCTGAATCGCTTCTTCACTGGCATCTAAACCTAATTGTTCAAATAAATGTGTCATTCTTGGGCGTACACCGCTCATTTTTTCACTCCTGCTGTTTTTTAATTCTTGCCTTACCTTAGCACGCCTATTCTAAAAATGAATGACATAATCCAACATTACAGCAAATAAAAACAAAACAGAAACAAGCGACTAGTTACACCTGATACAGCGATAATTGCACTAATCTAAACTTTAAATTGACCAGTCCTGCACATCCCACCCTTGCTCTTCCGCTAAAGCCTGTAAACGTGCATCGGGGTTTACTGCAATGGCATGATCAGCATACTCCAGCAAGAAACGGTCGTTAATGGAATCTGAATACGCCCAAGACTCGGTCACATCACGACCTTCTAGCCATTGCTCCAAACGTACCAATTTGCCTTTTTGGTAACATGCGGTATTAATTACCTTGCCTGTATATTTACCATCGACCACTTCCGCATTGGTGGCAATAATTTCAGTAATGCCAAATTCACGAAAAATAGGTGCCGTAATAAAGTCAGATGTTGCGGTGATGCCTACCAATTCATGTCCTAAAGCCTGATGACGCTGAATTGCTTTAAAACCTTCAGGACGCATTTGCGGACGAATCACCTTTTGCATAAATAATTCATGCAATTCGGTCAGGTATTGATTGTCGTGCTGAGTTAAAAATTCAAATACAAATTCGTTATATGCAATTGGGTCGAGCTGCCCTGCCTTATAGTCTTCATAAAACTTGTCGTTCATGGCGCGGTGACGGACTGGATCGACCAAACCTTCATTTACCAAAAACTCACCCCAAGAATGATCTGAATCAGTATTTAACAAGGTGTGATCGAGATCAAATAGCGCCAATTTCATGAAAATACTCGTAAAAACTGAAATTTAAGAAAAAAATTGTAAATCTATCTCCGCTAGTCGATAGAAATTCGTTAAGATCATAGCAATTTTAACATTATTTACACTTTGCGTTTTCGAGTTGGAGAAAAGAAATCATCATCCCCGAGTGCAAAGTCATAAATTAAACAATATTTAGGTAGCCAAATGATCGACTCAGAAGGTTTCCGACCCAATGTCGGGATCATTTTGGCAAACGAGTTTGGACAAGTTCTATGGGCAAAACGCATTGGTCACAATGCATGGCAATTTCCACAAGGAGGTATCCAATATGGAGAAACCCCTGAACAGGCACTTTATCGTGAGCTGAGAGAAGAAGTTGGCTTACTGCCCGAACACGTCCAAGTTATCGCGCAAACTAAAGGTTGGCTGCGTTATCGTTTGCCACATCGGTACATACGCACGGATTCAGACCCAGTATGTATTGGTCAAAAACAGAAATGGTTTTTATTGCAACTGACGGCTTCAGCACATCATATTCGGCTGAATTTGTCAGACCCGCCTGAATTTGATCAATGGCAATGGGTCAGTTACTGGTATCCGCTCGGTCAGGTCGTCAATTTTAAACGTGACGTCTACCGTAAAGCGATGGTGGAATTGTGTAATCAATTACCGCTCAAAAAACCTTAAAAACCTGCAAAAAATGTAGGTTTTTAAACTTAATGTTATAGACGCAGTTGTGATAACTTAGGGTCATGAGCTGTGTAACAACTGACCTAAAAATAACCCATCTAAATATGGAGTAGCGCGTATGTCAAACATGCAACTGGATACCCTTAGACGCATTGTGCAAGAAATCAATGCGTCCACCAGTTTGCATGAATCACTCGACATTATGGTGAATCAGGTCGCAGAAGCCATGCATGTGGATGTCTGCTCGATTTACCTGTTGGATGAACGTAATCAGCGCTACCTCCTCATGGCTTCAAAGGGTTTAAACCCTGAATCTGTGGGACATGTGTCTTTACATACCAGCGAAGGTCTAGTCGGACTGGTTGGACAGCGTGAAGAAATCGTCAATCTAGACGATGCGCCTAAACATGAACGATTTATGTACTTAGCCGAAACAGGTGAGGAAATTTATAACTCCTTCCTTGGTGTACCAGTCATGTACCGTCGTAAAGTGATGGGTGTTCTTGTGGTTCAAAACAAGGACAAACAAGACTTTTCTGAAGCGGCAGAGTCCTTTTTAGTGACGCTCTGCGCCCAGCTTTCAGGCGTGATTGCACATGCGCATGCCGTGGGCAATATTGATGTATTCCGCAAACCGAACAACCTGCCTGCCTACAAAACCTTTCAGGGGGTTTCGGGTTCAGGCGGGATTGCTTTAGGTCGTGCGGTCATTTTGTATCCTCCTGCGGACTTGGCTGCTGTGCCAGACCGTGAAGCCGATGACATTAGCGAAGAACTGACATTACTGGACAACGCACTCGATGCAGTACGTCAGGAAATTCAGGCGCTCGATGACAAAATGCAGGATGCCTTAATGGCGGAGGAACGTGCACTGTTTAGCGTATTCCTGCGCATGTTGGATGAAAATGCCCTACCTGCCGAAATTAAAGAACTGATTCGCGAAGGGAACTGGGCACAAGGTGCGGTGCGTATTGTGATTGACAATCACATTGCCTTATTTTCGCAAATGGAAGATGACTATTTACGTGAGCGTGTGTCTGATCTGAAAGATTTAGGCCGTCGTATTTTAGCCTCTTTGCAAGAAGCCGATGCCAGTCACCGTGAACTGACCGATGAAAGCATTTTAATTGGCGAAGAAATTTCCACCGCAGCTTTGGTAGAACTGCCTGTCGATAAAATCGCAGCGATTGTCACCACCGAAGGGGCGATGAACTCACACATGGTGATTGTGGCACGTGCCCTCGGTATTCCAACTGTAGTGGGTGTGACTGAGCTGCCAATCAACAGTCTAGACGATGTAGAAATGATTGTAGATGCGCACCAAGGCCGGGTCTTCATCAACCCGCCACGACGTATGCGCACACGCTATAAAGAGATTCAAAAAGAAGAAGAACAGATTGCCAAAGACCTGAAGCAATATGAAACCAAAGACGCGATTACCCCTGACGGCGTTGCGGTAAAATTGTACGTCAATACAGGCTTGATGATTGATGTTGTACGTGGCGTGCAACGTGGCGCTAAAGGGGTCGGTTTATACCGTTCTGAAATTCCGTTCATGCTGCGTGATCGCTTCCCAGGTGAAGAAGAACAACGTGCCATTTACCGCCAACAGCTTAGCCATTTTGCCAATAAACCGGTGGTGATGCGTACGCTGGATATTGGTGCTGACAAGGACTTGCCATACTTCTCGATTGAGGAAGAAAACTCAGCCTTAGGCTGGCGTGGAATTCGCTTCACACTGGATCACCCTGAAATTTTTTCTTCGCAAATTCGCGCCATGCTCAAAGCCAGCATTGGTCTGAATAATCTGCATATTTTACTGCCTATGATTACCAGTGTCAGCGAGGTAGAAGAAGCCTTATATTTGCTCGATCGTGACTGGCAAGCGGTACAGGAAGAAGAACAGGTTAAAATTAACAAGCCTAAAATTGGCATTATGGTAGAAGTGCCGAGTGTACTGCTACAAATTGATGAATTTGCCCCGTTGGTGGATTTCTTCTCGGTGGGATCAAACGATTTAACCCAATATTTATTGGCAGTTGACCGTAACAATCCGCGCGTGGCCAACGTCTATTCACACTTTCACCCCGCAGTACTACGCGCCTTAACCCGCTTGGTAAAAGAATGTCATAAATATGATAAGCCAGTGAGTGTCTGTGGTGAAATGGCGGGAGACCCGCTGTCTGCGGTGCTCTTGATGGCTATGGGCTTTAATACCCTGTCGATGAGTTCAAGTAATATTCTGCGGGTGCGTAAAGCGATTTGTCATGTACCAATGAGTGATGCACAAAATCTACTAGAACAAGCCTTAAAAATGAATAACCCACTTATGGTAAAAAGTTTGCTTGAATATTATTTTAAAACCCATGGCTTGGGCGATATGGTGAAACTGGCAACACGCATCGTAGCGCCATAAACATTGCTAAAGCTCAAGCAGCACGCAATACATCCCAAAAACAACAAGGGCGATAATCATCGGAATATCGCCCTTGTTTGTGTTTGCTATAGCCTCGTTTGGCATTTTTCTTACGGTCTACAAAAACCTGACTTTTGTTGACCTCATGCATGTGCTTTGCCACAAAGTTATGCTGAATAAGCTCTGGCTGTTTTTTCTTTGCCATAACGCTGTTCCTTTCAGTTGATTATTGAAATGAGCAGTATGCCTGCTCTATATAAATGGAGGTGTTGGCGTAAAATTCAAGCCGATAATATCTGCAAAAAATGGTTAATCTTCCTCCAACCGTCCACGTAAGTTGGGCAGCCGATCATACGCTTTTTTGTACAATTTACAAGCGATTTACCCTAAATAGTGCTAAGATAAAAATAAGGGTGAAAAACTTATTAAAAGCAGTTTTACTGGATTTTTCTGACGGTTATTTTTGAAAGCTATTTTAAAGAATATTCAGCTGCTTTACCCATACAACTATAGCACGAAATTCTAAAAAATTTATTACTTTACAAATACTTAGTAGTTATAAAATCCACTAGAAAAACGGCAATGATTGGCTAATATGAATATAGAAGATCAGTTAAACAAGACCATTAAAAACAGGAGTCAAATCTATGATTTATGAAGTATCTGGAGATATTTTACTGAGCGAAGCACGTGCAATTGCTCACGGTGTTGCCCCTAACGATAACTTTGCTACAGGTTTGGCTTTAAGTCTGCGCGAGCACTGGCCTGCATTGTATAAAGACTTCCGTAACTATTGCCATATTTACCACCCTAAAGCGGGCGAGCAATGGACTTGGGTCAATGCTGAAGGTCAACGCATTGTGAACCTGATGACTCAGGAAGCCGCTTATGACAACGGTTCAAAACCTGGTAAAGCATCAACAGAATACGTAAACCGTACTTTGAAAAACTTAAAACAGTTGATTGAAGAAGAGAAAATTGAAAGCTTGGCATTACCACGTCTTGCAACAGGTGTAGGCGGTTTAGATTGGGAAGATGTACGTCCACTGATCTACAAACACTTAGAAGATTTGGATATTCCGATCTACATTTACACACTTTATCAAAAAGGTGTAAAAGCTGAAGAGCCTGCGAAATAAGTATTGCCAGATCAGCTTTGACTCGATCTATTGAGTGTGATTATTCAACACTTAACTGAAAGAGACGGTTCGATTCACCCGTTTGGTGTTTGCCAAGCGGGTGAATTTTTTGGTGTTCTGAACACAGCGAGCGAGTATTGAGTTTTATGCCGCAAATGCACGCTGTAAAATGGCGGCAACATCTACCTGTTCAGGTTTCAGCATACCCACCACTTGCCCATGCGACTCACTATAACGTGACTGAATAAAACCCTGTGCGACAAAGTCTGGGGCATAACGCAGCAACAATACCGCTTGTGCAAAGATCACCAAACGACTGACTAAAGAACGTGCCATAAATTGTAATTCATTGCTGTTCGTGGTCTTCAATAACTGCTGCAAACGATCTAACTCACTGCTCAAAATAGCATCTGTAACGGCAGTACCCGCCAAGTCTTGTAATAACACCTGAATCAGCTCAGGTTCTCGCTGCATGGCGCGTAGCACATCTAAGCACATCACATTGCCTGAACCTTCCCAAATGGTATTCACAGGCGCTTCTTTGAAAATACGTGCCATGATGCCGTTATCGACATAACCATTGCCACCAAAGACTTCCATCATCTCACCTGTAAGCTCCACAGCTCGTTTGCATACCCAAAACTTCGCTGCAGGCGTCATTAAGCGCTTCCATGCCAAAGACACAGCATCATCGCTTTCATAACAATGAGCCAAATGAAAACTGAGTTGTACTGCAGCTTCGGTTTCCAGTGCTAAATCTGCCAAAACCGCCTGCATTAATGGCTGATTAGCCAGTGTCTGCCCAAAAGCCTGACGCTGTCGGGTATAGGCAAGGCACTGCACAAGGGCTTGGCGCAGCATGGCACTACTGCCCACAGCACAGGTTAAACGGGTGTAATTCGCCATTTCAATAATCGTGGGAATACCACGTCCTGCTTCCCCAATCATAATGCCCCAAGCCTGCTGAAATTCGACTTCTGAACTGGAGTTGCTGCGGTTTCCGACTTTGTCTTTTAAGCGCTGTACCTGAACATGATTTTTACTGCCATCTTCCAACCAGCGCGGTACAAAGAAACAAGCCAAACCATCTTGCTCGGTATTGGCCACCACCAAATGCGCATCACACATCGGGGCCGAGAAAAACCATTTATGCCCTGTCAGTAAATAAGCTTGGCCTCGTCCTGTTTCTGCGACTGGAACGGCAAGTGTTTGGTTGGCACGCACATCTGAACCACCCTGCTTTTCTGTCATCCCCATGCCGAGCCAAATAGATTTCTTTTGTGAAATAGGCACATCGCGTGGGTCATATTCATTACTTAGCAGTTTTTCGCCAATTTTGGCCCACAACTCAGGTTCACGCTGAATCAGTGGAATACTGCCCAACGTCATAGAATTCGGGCATAAATTGCCACATTCGACTTGTCCTGCCAAATAAAACCGACTGGCCCAGTCCACCCATTTTGCTGTAGATTGAGGCTGTTTAAATGGATGCGCATGGGTGTCAAATTCACGACTCAGCGCCATCCAGTGATGCCATCCAGGATGAAACTCAACCACATCCTGACGACGTCCACGAGCATCAAAGGCATGTAAAATAGGGGTATGCCGATTGGCTAAATCTGCATAGTGATAAAATTCTGCTGAAGCCGCAATTTGCCCCATTTCATTGAGCCGTGTCTGATCCGTACTGCCATAACGAGATAAAATTTCTTGTAAAACAATGTCACTTTCAAATAAGTTATAGTCTTGTAGTTCGTCAAACTGATTTTGAATTTGATGGGTCGCCCATGTTTGCATTGTGTTAGATCCCTGATGATTTTTTCCTGATGATGCTTTTCAGTATAGAAAATAATAAGCAGCAAGGTGTTCGGCTTTATTTATGAAAAATTCTGAGATACAAGTACGTCGTAAACCACGCCAATCAAGGGCTAAACTGACCCAAGAGGCCTTACAGGAAAGTTTTGTTCGGCTTTTACATGAACGCCCTGCAGATCACATTACCATTCGTGAAATTACAGACTTAGCAGGCGTGGGTTTAGGCACCTTTTATGAATATTTTTCTAAAAAAGAAGATTTAATTGCACTCACCATTCACCTACACGTGAAAACCAATGCAGAACGCCTACAAAGTTATGCACATCGGCAACTGGAGTTATCCACAAATCTGGCTTTTGAGGATTATTTACAGCAAGTTGTTGGCTTTCAACTCGAACAGATTCAGGCTCAGCAATTTTTATGGGCGCATAGTTTTTTATTAGAGCGTCAAATTTCTAGTATTGAAATTTATAGAAAAAGTTATGCCATGATGGTGCAGATGTGGCTGAATATTCTTGGCCCATTTATCGCCAATGCAAGTCAATGCCACACCCTTGCTTTAAATATGCAGCGTATTTGCTATGGTTTTATCGCACAAAGTTTATTAATTGAGCCTGATTTTCAGGATTGGCCGCAATTACATAGCGATATGTTGCAAGCCATGCTGCCTTTTTATAACAACCTTAAAAGCCTTTAATAGCTTCCTATTTACGTCAGCCAAGCACTCAGTTTTAGCATCGTTAATGCCAATCATCAGCAACAAATTTATCTATTTGTAAAATCAATAAAATCGTTTTACATTAAAATGGCAAAATTTAGATGCTTTCAGCTATGCATGACATTTCAGTATGATATTGTGGTGTTGTAGTTGATTTTTTAAACGAACAAAACGGTTCATGGCAGCTTGCTTTATGAAGATAAGTTTCTAATGCAGCCCCCTACATGATGATCACAATAATGGAGAACAATGATGAGCCAAGATATTAAAAAATGCCCTGTGACGCATTTAACCACTGACGCGGGCGCACCCGTTGTTGATAACCAAAACAGTATGACCGCAGGTGCTCGTGGTCCATTGCTTGCGCAAGATTTATGGCTCAATGAAAAACTAGCTAACTTTGTTCGCGAAGTGATTCCTGAGCGTCGTATGCATGCCAAAGGTTCAGGTGCTTTTGGTACATTTACAGTGACCCATGACATTAGCCAATATACTCGCGCTAAAATCTTCTCTGAAGTGGGCAAAAAAACTGAAATGTTTGCGCGCTTCTCTACCGTTGCAGGTGAGCGTGGTGCTGCCGATGCAGAACGTGATATTCGTGGTTTTGCACTGAAATTCTATACCGAAGAAGGTAACTGGGATTTAGTTGGTAACAACACACCAGTATTCTTCTTCCGCGACCCTCGCCAATTCCCAGACCTGAACAAAGCCGTAAAGCGTGACCCGCGCACCAACCTACGTGATGCAACCAACAACTGGGATTTCTGGACATTACTGCCAGAAGCATTACACCAAGTCACCATTGTGATGTCTGACCGTGGTATTCCAGTCGGTTATCGTCACATGCATGGTTTTGGTAGCCATACCTATAGCTTCATTAATGCCAACAATGAACGCTTCTGGGTAAAATTCCACTTCCGCACGCAACAAGGCATCAAAAACCTGACCGATGCAGAAGCAGCAGAATTAGTTGGTCGTGACCGTGAAAGCAGCCAGACTGACCTATATAACGCCATTGAACGTGGTGATTTCCCTAAATGGACGCTGTTCGTACAAATCATGCCTGAACTTGAGGCAGAACAAGTACCATATCATCCATTTGACCTGACCAAAGTTTGGCCTAAAGGTGACTACCCACTCATTCAAGTAGGTGAGTTTGAGCTGAACCGCAACCCAGAAAACTACTTCCAAGATGTTGAACAAGCCGCCTTTGCGCCAAGCAACCTTGTTCCAGGAATCAGCTATTCACCAGACCGCATGCTACAAGCACGTTTGGTTAACTATGCCGATGCTGCTCGTTACCGTGTAGGCGTGAATCATTCACAAATTCCAGTGAATGCAGCACGTTGCCCTGTGCACTCAAACCGTCGTGATGGTCAAGGTCGTATGGATGGCAACTATGGCAGCTTGCCACACTACGAGCCAAACAGCTTCCACCAATGGCAAGAACAGCCGCAATACCGTGAACCTGCATTAAAAATCCGTGGTGATGCAGATTTCTGGGATTACCGTGAAGACGATAACAACTATTTCAGCCAGCCACGCGCATTGTTCAATCTAATGAACCCTGAGCAAAAACAGGCACTGTTTGATAATACCGCACGTGCAATGGGCGATGCGCTAGACTTCATTAAGTACCGCCATATTCGTAACTGTTACGCATGTGACCCTGCTTATGGTGAAGGTGTTGCTGCTGCGTTGGGCATGACTGTTGCAGATGCACAAGCTGCTCGTGCAACGGATCCTGCACTTGGTCAGCCAGGTGTCCTGTAATCTTTACACTTAAAGATTCACTAAAAATATAAACTCATAAAAAGCCCCTATTCGATAGGGGCTTTTTATTGTGTCGTTTGCAAATAACACTTTTCAGCAAGTAGAAAACTACTTTTGGCTTGTTAACGACTACACAATCAGCTTCTTACCTTCACGAATACAATAAAACGGATTCATCAATTTAGATGAACGTTTCATGGCATGATGCAAGTCTGCCTCTGGTTGCTCACGCCCTTCATCGGTCAACTCAAAAGTGCGGTAATGAATGGCCAAAGAACATTTGGAATGCAAATCTTTATGCGCCTGAAAGGCATCTTCAGGGTTCATGTGCATATAACGCATCAGATTACGTGGCTCATAAGAACCAATAGGCAAAAGAGCCACACGTGGTGCGCCAATACGGGTTTGTATTTCCTTAAAATGTGGAGAATAGCCTGTATCCCCCGCAAAGAAACAATGGTCTTGCCCATGCAAAATAGAAAAACCGCCCCACAACGCCATGTTCTGATCACGTCCACCACGCCCCGAACCATGTTGTGCAGGGGTGTACACAATTTTAAGCTCTTTAAACAAAGCCGACTGCCACCAATCCATTTCAATCACATGCAAGTCTGGCGGTAAATACCAGCTATTGCCCAAACCTGTATAAATAGGCATGGCAAATTGATGGTTCAACCATTTTAAGGTGGCTAAATCCATGTGGTCATAGTGGTTGTGGCTAAGCAGCACGGCATGAATGGTGGGTAAATCCTCCAATGCAATGCCCGCAGGACAGGCACGTTTAGGCCCTCTGCCCTGTTTTGGGCTCACATGCTCAGCCCAGACTGGATCGGTCAAAATGTTATAGGGGCCAATTTGAATCAATACAGTGGCATGCCCTACAAACCAGACTTGCCAATCATCCAAACTGGCCTGTGGGCGTAATTGTGGAACCGCACGCGGCGTTGCAAAGAACTGTTGTGCCTCTTGTTGGGCATTGACCTTCCAGCTGTTCGATTTACGTTTTAGCAACCATTTCAGTAAATCAGTTTGGCTGCGCCCCTCAGGACACGCCACAGGATTAAAAAACTGCGTGCCATCATAATGATTTGAAGGCAAAAACTGTAGCTTGGGTTTACGCCAAGTATGTGACCAACAGGCTTCCGTTGGCAGTTGAAAATGCTTTTGTTCCACGTTGTTCATGTAAGCCCAATAATATATAGTGCATCTGCCATGATGCTTTTAATCCTGATCTGTTCAGAAATAAACACAGCTTTGGTTCATGTGTTGACTCTATCACGCATAGTAGCGAAATCAAGCGGGCAATTTCCTTTATGTTTTTGTTGTTTTGAGAAAAAAGTCGTATCGGGCAGCAACTCAGCACGGCAAAGTTAGCCTTTGCAGAAATACTGTTCGCGCCATTCTTTCCAGAAATACATCACAATACCCAACATCACCACAGCAATACCAACAAATGCATTCATGCTGATGTGTTCATTGTTTAGCGTTGCACCTAAAATCAGCGCAATAATAGGCGTCATCACATTGCTTAAAGAAACTGTAGACGCAGTTAAACGGCGAATCAGCCAGAAATAGCACAGCATTGCCACAATAGACGACATGATCATGGTAAAGATAAAACCAATCATGGTTTTCACCCCAGGCATGACGGTTGGAACATGCTGCCAAATAAACGGAATTAATAACAATGAACCCAGTGCCGAAACCATTAATGAACCTGTGGCCTGAGACATAGGACTTAAAGGTGCATTGATTTGTTTGACCCAAAAAATTGAGCTGATATAAGACACCATGCTAATCAGCATGAGCACCACACCCCAAGGATTGACTTTGCTGTCGGCAGAATCGGCAAAAACAAAACTTAGCCCGGATATGGCAATTGCCATACCAATCCACTGTAACACTATCAGTTTTTGTGTACGTAGAATCACATGACCGATCAAGCCTGCAATCAATGGCGAAAAACCAAAAATCAGCGCCATTAAACCTGAAGTTAAATAATTTGCTGCCAAATAGATAAACAGTTGCGCACCAATTAAGTTTAGACTCCCTGCCAGATAACTTTTCATAGAAGTGCTATCAAAAGGTAGTGGGCCACGCATCAATTTGAGTAAACACAGCGCAATCACAGAAGCACCAAAGTAGCGGATTATCAGCACCCACATCGGATGGACTTCTTGTACACTCCAAACAATCGCCAAGGGCGTAGTGGCCCAGATCAGCACCAAGAGCGCATAAATACTGGCGGTCACAACAAGCGGAGATGTATTGGCGTTCATACTTGACTCAACATGAAATCTAACTTTTTTAAGCACATAAAAAACAGACCTAAGTTGCCTCAGGTCTGTTTCATTTACTCAAGATCACTTCACCAGTTTGCGAAGGTCTTGGCTCACATCTAAATACTTGTCTGCTTCAAATACGGCCTGTTTGCTAATCAGCTTTTTCAGATGACGCATGTCTTTGGCAGCGTTCACAGTAATCCCGCCTACAATCACGCCATCAGTCACACCAAACAGTACGAATGAGGAGTCGCTGCGTTTAGTCGCATCCATCTCACCCCGTACATGCCATTCTGCTGCCGACATATCACCAACGAACTGGTAGTTGATGTCGAGCTGATCAGTCCAGAACCAAGCTGGATTTGCAACAGGATGCGCCACGCCCATAACATGACGTGCAAAAATGCCTGCTTGCAAGTTAGCATTTTCCCAAGTTTCTACACGACGATGGTTACCACATTCACGAAGTTGTGAAGCAACATCGCCCGCAGCATAAATATCTGGGTTTGAGGTTTGACAGTTTTCATTCACATGCACTGCAAAATCTGCGTCCAGACCTGCTGCTACAGCCAATTGCGCATTTGGAATAATACCAATACCGTAAATCACAGCGTCAGCACGAAGTTCTTCGCCGCCCTCAAGGGTGACAACAATTTCTTCACCATCCAACTTACAATCTGCAATTTGCGTGGACAGACGTACATCGACACCTGCCAGTTGCTGCTGCTCAAGCAAGAATTCACTCAAAATGCGTGGAGATGAACGCCCCATCACCATTGGCCCCATTTCAATGACCGTTACTTGGCAGTCTTTGAAACGTGCTGAAGATGCCAACTCCAGACCAATCACACCGCCACCAATTAAAATGATACGGCGACCCGCTTGCAGTACAGGAACCAAAGCTTGTGAGTCTTCAAGGTTACGCAGCGTGTAAACGTGTTTACCCAAAGCATCAAAGTTAGGTAAACGACGTGCTGCACCACCTGTAGCAAGCAAAAGTTTGTCGTAAGCAACAACCTCTCCGTTGAAAAGTTCGACGGTTTTCGCTTCAGCATTGATTTTGCTCACACCATTGCCACGGATGGTTTCCACGCCCAATTCTGCCAATTTTTCTTCAGACAGAATTTCGATTTTGGTTTCTTCAGGACGTAAAATTACATCTTTAGACAGTGGTGGGCGCTCATAAGGCAAATGTGTTTCATCACCAATGAGGATGATTTTACCTGCATATTGATTGCCACGCAGCTCAAGAATGGCACTTGCCCCTGCCTGACCTGCTCCCACAATTACAATTGTTTCAACGCTCATGGACTTAACCTTTTAACTCGGCAGATACGATACCAAAGCCCGCAATCCACTCACTAATATCTTCATAGCAATGTGTGGTCATCTCATACGCACCCAGCTCATCCAATGCCGCAAAAGCAGCCATCCATGAACGAACTTCCTGACCACCACGGCCGCCATCACGACGAATTTCAGCTTCAGTCATGGCTTCCATTGCCGCAAAATCTGCATGCTTGAATTTCTCAAGTAAGGCTATATCCCACTCTGGGCTAAGTGGCACTGCGACCGATGTATCACCCGCTGCAAGTTTTTGCCCAACAGCAATAATCTTGGCTTGGCGTGCATGACGTGCTTCAGCACTTGGGTTACGCCCTGCTATTAAAAACTCTTCAACTTCAGGTGGCACTGAACCCATTTGTGGTGTTGGTGGATCGTGCGACAAACCACCTGTACCTAAAACAAGAACACGTTCATTTTCAAGATTTAAAGACTTGATAAACTGCCCCACTGCACGACCCAAAGCAATGGTACGCTTCGTGGTTGGCATTGGTGCAGCAGCACCATTGATAAATACAGGAATGGTTGGGTAACGGTCTAACTGACCATCGCACAAGAAGTGTAAAGGCTGAGTCACCCCATGATCGGCCTGCATACGATAAGAGTACGCCACATCTACGCCTTCATCCAATACACGACGCACCATAGCCAACGCTTTGTCTTCAGGTACATCAATACGGTCATTGTCTTTGCCGTAGTCCCAGTCACCCGCAGCCGTTGCGCGAATACCCACACAGAAACTTGGCATCAAATCATAAAAGAAACCATTAAAATGGTCTGGACCAAACGTGATAATTAAGGTTGGATCGTAAGCTTTGACTTCTGCAGCAAGTTGCTCAAAGGCAGCACGAACTTTTTGTTCTTTGGATTGATCTTGCGGTGTTGCAAATTCCATTAAAGGACTGTGCGATGCACAAATGAGTTTAACGGCCATGAGAGACTCCTAAATAAGGAAGGCAGCCCAGAGAAAGGCTGCCGATTCGTCTATTGAATTTAGACTCAATTTTATTCGTCAAAGAAACCTGCGCGTGGTTGACGTAAACCACGAATACCCAGACCACATTCTGCATTGATCAGAACGCCAGTCAGTGGACGGTTATTTTGACGAGATGCCAAGAGCACATAAGAACCTGTCATATCTTCTGGCTCAGGCAAGAAGTTAAGCGGCATACCGCGTGCAATTTTTTCAGGGTCACGCGCATCGAGTAAGCCAAGGTTTTCCTGCCCCAAAGAGGCTGCACCCTTAATATTGACATTCATTGCTGAAGGCGCAACGGCATTAACACGTACTTTAGGTGCCAACTCATAAGCCAACTCTTTCATGATGCCAACACCTGCATGTTTAGATGCAGTGTAAACAGGACCACCGCCTGAAGAATACAGCGCAGAATTGGATAAGGTTAAGATGATAGAACCTTCAGATTTCACCAACTCATCTAGTGCCGCTTTTGCACCCAAGATCAATGCCTTGGTATTAATGCCCATGATTTCATCAAAGGCTTTTTCAAGCTGCTCACCCGAAGTATTGACGATATCTGCATAATGGTCCCAGATCCCTGCATTGCCAATAAAGCAATCCAGTTTTCCAAAACGCTCCACAGTGGCCTGTACAGCACGGACATTGTCTGCATAGTTGGCAACATCACCAGCGACTGCCACGATTTGATCACCAAAACGTTCTTTTAAGGCATCGACTTTAGATTGTGAGCGCTGTAATACGCCCACATGCGCACCTTCTTCAAGGAAGCGTTCTACCAAAGCCCAACCCAAACCAGAACCGCCACCTGTAATCAGTGCCACTTCGCCTTTTAGCCAACCCATGCTTACTCTCCTGCCATTTCTACGTATAACGCACCATCTTCAACCACCACAGGGAAGGTTTGAATAGGGTCAGTTGCTGGCAAGCATAAAGCTTGACCAGTTTTCAAACAGAAACGTGCAGAATGTAGTGGACATTCAACCGTGCCATCATCTTCAAGATAACCTTCAGACATTGAGGCATTACCGTGTGAACAACGGTCGTTCATGGCAAAGAAATCACCACCGTTGTTGAATACTGCCAGTGCTTCGATACCGTTTACACCGCAGTCCACTTTTAACGCTTCGCCTTCGTCTAATTCGTCAACTTGGCAAACAAAAATCTTATTCATTAGAAGAATACACTCAGGTTGTGTGAGTTATACGTTACTTGGTCAAGCACAATCTTACGGTTGAAAATTTGGAAGCCTAAGCCACCTTCAACACGACGGATTTTGTCATTACGCTTACCACAGTAAATCGTCACGTCTTTCTCTTTTTGAGTACGGTACAGTAAGTAAGTTACGTGTACATCGTATTCACCTTCAACGTCTGTTGCTTCAACAATCACGTTGCTAACCATGTGCGTTGTACGCGATGGCGGCTCTTCCGCCCACGCCATACCCGTTTCTAAACGTGCCACACGGCGCTCAAGCAAGTGTTTGTTGTCGTTGAACACCCAAGTGGTTGGTGGCTCAACTGAACGACGACGGTCACGGGTTTGCGCATTCGGTGTAGTACGCAAGGTATAAGAAATGTCTTCTGCCATGAGTTCTAACCACTCACGGAATTTCCAGTCGTCCAGCAACTTTGCTTCGCGATACAAGAATTGGCTAACTTCGTGTTGAAGTTCTAAACTGATTTGACTCATTTCACTAGCTCCTTCTCGTATTCGTCAGCTGCTTTTTCAACATCTTCCCATTTTTCATGGATCAGCAAATCTGCCCAACGGCGGTACATACCACGTGCTGCAGTTTCAGAGAAAATGTAGTTGGTAATACCCGGAATACCATCTTCACGGATTTTTTCGTTACCTTTACCCATCTCAACAATCAGTTTGTTTTGACGCGCTTTATAACCACGTAATACTTTTTGAATTTCAATCCAGTTTTCAGAGTCGTCTTGCTCTAGGAAACCTGCAGGACCGAATGCACGTGTTGCAGAACGCTCAAAAGCGTCTTTCACTTCTTGAGAAGCTTCAGCATCGGCAATACAGAATGCCCATACTTCAGTTTTGTTCGGGCCACGTGGGTGCCATACGCGAAGTGTTGCTGTACCGTTCAACCAAGACAAGGTTGGGAACATCGTGTTGTGACCAGCCAAACGTAGGGCACGAACTTCACCTAAACGCTCTTTAACTTCGTCATACGTTTCACGGAAATAGTTAGCAACTTCGCCATCTACCCATACGTTTGCATCTGGTTTTTCTGTAAAGAAGAAACCTGAACCGTGACCACGTGAACCGTATTGAAGTGCGTCTTTCGCAGTTTCCCAAACAGGACGAGCGGTTTGTGCAGCACCCAATTGTTTACTGCTGTCATCATCTGGTTTTGCACCCAAAACCTGAATGGCAGATGCGTGAGAGAACAATGCGTGGTATTGGTCAGAAGCAAATTGTTCTGCAGCAAATTTCCAGTTACAGTCAATTTCCCACTTGTGTACACCACCAATAATTTCTGTACCACCCGGACGACGATCCACTACGCCATCTAAGTACCAAGCGATATCACCCATGTATTCTTCTAGGTCAGGAGTCGTTTCATCCCAACAACCGAATACCAAGCCTTTGTAAGACTTCACACGGTTCACTTCCACCAAGCCCCATTGCTCTTTACAAGCACCTTGAGGATAAGCACGTTCTTCTAATGGAATATCTTTGAGTGAACCATCAATACCGTAAGACCAGCCGTGGTATGGGCAAGTAAATGCACGCGTATTACCACAGTCTGCGAAGCTCACACGCATTGAGCGGTGACGGCACTGGTTTAAAAATGCTTTGATTGAACCGTCTTTTTGACGTGCCACAATAATTGGATCTTCACCCATGTAGGTGTTGAAAAAGTCGCCAGCTTTAGGAATTTGGCTTTCATGACACAGGAACAACCACGTACGGCCGAACACGCGTTCAAGTTCTAATTCGTAGATATCTGGATCTGTATAAATAGATGGAGTGATACGTCCATTTTGTGCATCGACCAAAGCGTCGATTTCGCGCACATCAATTTTTCCACTCATGAAAAGCTCTCCTGTGACCAACAACGGCACAAAGTAAATAGACTCAACTTTGGATGGATAATGATTTTTTAGGGACGTTTAGTGAAATATTTTTTTTGTTTCAATTAATAGATTTTATAGATTAATAAAACTTTATATTATGCGATTAAAACATTACACAATGATAAAACCCTATTTATTTCCTAAATGACACAATAATTTTCATCTGATGGTTGTTTATAGATTATACTTTTATTAATCTATAGTAAGACATATTTTGAATTAATCTTTGGAATGGCTGTATGGAATTACGTCACCTTCGCTACTTCATTACCGTGGCTGAAGAACTCAACTTCAGTAAAGCGGCACTTAAGCTTTATACGGCTCAACCTTCGCTGAGTCAGCAAATTAAAGACTTAGAAGAAGATGTTGGCGTTAAACTGTTAAACCGTACCAAACGCAAGGTTGAACTGACCGAAGAAGGCGCTGTATTTTTGGAACAGGCTCGCCTGACCCTTGCCCAAGCCGACAAAGCCGTTGCCATGGCACGTCAGGTTTCACAAGCCAAACAGCAAATGCTGCGTATTGGCTTTGTACCGGTGGCGGAAATGAAAATTTTCCCCTTTGTTTTACCAAACTTACGGGTACAAAATCCAGATTTGAAAATTGAATTGCTCAGCTTGAACAATACCGAGCAAATGAAGATGATCAAAAAAGGTGAGCTCGACATCACCTTTACCCGACACAATATCAATAGTGATGAAATTGAAAGTCAGTTTGTGCTACGTGAGCCGCTGATTTTTATTTTGCCTAAAGATCATCCATTAGCAAAATATGAGCGTATTCCTGTTAAAGCTTTAAATGGCGTAGATTTTATTATTCCTGCGGCAGAAGCATCTTATACCTTGCACCATTTGATTGTCGATTTTTCTAAACAACATAATATTGAACTGAATATTGTGCAAAAAGCAGACAATATTTTATTTAATATCAACTCTGTAGGCATGGGTTTGGGTTGTACTATTTTGCCAGGCTATGTTGCACCACTGACCATGGAAAATACTGTGATTCGCCCCTTAGATGTGGAATTACCGTATTTGGACTTATATGTGAGTTATGGCAAAAACAGTAACTCACCTGCTGTACAGAAGTTTTTAGAGCTGCTCACTCGCGTGTTCTATTTGGACATAAACCGCGAATAAGCCACAAGTCTGAAATACCCAATCATAAAAGTGCTTTTTCTCCGCCACAAGAAAAAGTACTTTTTTATTGCTTCTGCATCAATACTCAGCTTTAGACTTAAGTCTAAACTTATTTTTGAAAGATGATGCAAAATGAATGCTCATTGACTTCAAATATCACATCGCATTTTTATATAAAATTGCTGCCATCTAGCGCCTTAAATTACAACTTAAGTCTAATAAGTAAACCTACCTAAAATACCTAGATTTACTTAGACTCATGCCATAAAACAGCGCACAATCAGGTGAGAACAAAAGCCTTAAAAGGAATAAGAATGCTAAAAAATCCATTTACACGCATGCGATCTGGTATTCAGTCACGTCCTTATTTCTTTATTAGTTTTGTGATTACCATTGTGCTGTATGCCATATTTCAAACTTTCAGTACATGGGCATGGTCAAGTTGCTTATTACTAAGCTGGAATATTGCTATTTACTGCTGACCATGCTTAATCTGTGGCACAGTGATCATGCACATATTTTGCAACGTGCCCAACAGCAAGATGCCAGCAAATGGCTGATTCTATTTTTGGTATTTTTAACTTTGGTGATGTGCTTTATTGCGATCATTATTGAGGTGAATTTATTTGCACAAAGTGAATTTGTGCGCATGGGACATTTTATTTTATCTATTACCACCATTTTATGTGCTTGGTTTTTTATGCACACCATTTTCGCCATCCACTATGCCCATGACTACTATTTGGCATTGCAACAGCAGCAAGAAGGTGGGCTGGATTTTCCTAAAACGCCCTACCCGACTTATCCAGATTTTTTGTATTTTAGTTATGTGATTGGTACTTCAGCACAAACTGCAGATATTTCAATTAGCTCACAACCTATGCGCGGACTAAACACACTGCACATTATTTTGGCTTATAGTTTCAATACCACCATTTTAGCCATTTGCATTAATTTGGTGGCCAGTTTTATCCAACACTAAATGCCCCTGCTCATAAAAAAGGATGGCACGAAGCCATCCTTTTCACATCATACTGCTTATTTTACGCCACGTGCTGTTAAATAGTTTTTAATCACAGTGTTAAATTCTTCCGCTTTTTCAACTTGTGACCAGTGGCCGCATTGGCTGAAAATGTGCGCATCGGCATGTGGCACAACATTTAAAATGTCCCATGTGCGAGATACTGGAATCACTACATCCTGTGTACCGTGAATCAGTAAAACAGGTACCGTAATGTCTTTCATTTTGTCAAAATCGAGTGGGAACTCAAAACGGTCACGGTCACGTGCGCCAACCACATCCATTAAACGGTCTGATGCATAGTCATTTTTTGCAGAAGCAAAACGAACCTTAACCAACTCATCTGTGATCAGGTCTTTGTTCACAACGAACATAGAAAGTGTCTTTTTGATACCTTCTTCTGTAAGTACTGGGTTTGCGTGAGCTTTCAGTGCAGCAGTCTGTTTTGCACCACCTGTACCCATAGACACGATACCAAGTACGCGCTCAGGGTAGTCCAATGCCAATTGGAATGCCAACCAACCACCAAGCGAGTTACCCACCAACCATGTTTTTTCAATGCCCAATGCATCTAAAGTACGCACTGCATGATCAACCCAAGCACGAATACCATAAGCAGTGTTTGGAGCCACCACAGTCTGACCATAGCCAATGGTATCAATTGCGATACAACGTGCTTGCTCACCAATTTGTGGCAAGTTTAACCACCAGTTTGCCGCAGCAGATACACCTGTACCTGAACCGTGTAAAAATAGAATAGGTGTACCTTCACCCACTTCGTGATAGTGCGTTAATTCGCCTTCGGCAGTTTCAATCCATTTATCTTCTAAGCCAAAGAATGGATCTGTTGTATAGTCAGGGATTTGAACAGTGCTCATATATACTCCTCGTACAGTCTTTAGCTTGCGTTTAGCTCTAAAAAATAGAATTTGACGACAAGTGGACTCATTCAACATTATGTATTTACTAGCTTATATTACCTGTTCATGCCTTATGAACTGATACAAATTTACGATCACAACCCATAAAAAAACGATTAAACAACTCTTTGAAATTTATAAATTTAATAAAATTAAAATCTTAATTTTTATAAGGTATTTAGTACATAAATATTAAAAAAAGAGCGACTATATAAAGTCGCTCTTTTTTACAAGGTTTAGAATTTATAGGTATAGGTGGTGGCTACACGATGTTCTTCTAAGTCATTACCAAAATTATAGTTGGTATCAATAAACATGTAATTGAAGCCTAAGCCT
The DNA here is from genome assembly GCF_048537555.1 of Acinetobacter sp. A2. Lineage (NCBI taxonomy): Bacteria > Pseudomonadati > Pseudomonadota > Gammaproteobacteria > Moraxellales > Moraxellaceae > Acinetobacter > Acinetobacter sp. A2. The sequence continues at coordinate 405,082 of NZ_CP183239.1, read as the reverse complement.
TTCAACTTACCTTCAGGCACAACGTAATTTACGATCACATTGTTTTCGTTTTCTTTACCTTCAGGAGCATCACCACGATCAATATTATCACCACGGAAATGACGAATGGTTGTAGTCAAACCTGGTATACCTGCTTCTGCAAAGTTATAGGTATAACCTAAACTCCACGAACGCTCATCTTTACGAATAAAGCTTGCTACCGACCAGTTATCTAAATACGGCTGTGGTACCCAACCACCCAATGTTGGGAACATTGGTGCACCTGTACCATGTTCACCAAACATTTGCTGATAACCTAACTGAACCGTATGCATGCCATGGTTAATTTTTGCACCAGCAGATACTGCTTGGCTGTCGATGTTGCCATACAACTTATCACCTGACTCGCTATTATCAAAATAACGAACATGGGTGTCCAACTTAGTTTTTTCACCAACAGTCGTTTTGTAGTTTGCAGCGACATAATGTTGTTGATAAATATTGGTGACATCTGCATACCAGTAGCTACCACCGACTTTTGGAGTAAATTGGTAATCAACACCTGCGATATACATACCATCATCAGTTGTATTAGTAAAATCGTTATTAGGGAACAAACTTAAATCTTGGTATTGATTGTCATAGCGAGCATTAATGCCCTCAATATATGCCAAAGTTAGTTTAGTATTCTGAATATCCTTAGACTCTAACCATGCACCACTATAAGTTGTGAGTAATTGACGCGATGGATCAAAGAATACCACTGGGGACATTGGTAATAGATCACCAACTTTCAACTCAGTTTCAGAAACCTTAACTTTTAAGGTTGCGCCCAACTTGGCGTTATCACGTTCGGTCTTCTGATTGCTATATGGCATGTGAATGTCATTCACTTCACCACGTGATTTTAAACCAATCGCATATTGTGCCAATAGATCAGCACCGACTTGAATACCTGCACCAATATCATGATAACCAGATTTCGCATCTAAAGTGACAGCTTGCGTCCAATTTCCATAACCAGGAGTTACCGAACGACCTGCCTCATGCGCATATTCTCGATCTAAATAAAAATTCTTAAATTTAAGCTGAACATTGCTGTCGTCGATAAAATCTGCCTGAGTGGCAGTTGTCCCTAAAGTTGCTGTCGCAGCAAAAAGTGCTATCCATAAATTGTGACGATGCATGAGTTTTTCCTATTCATCCAATAAGCGAATTAGCGCATCATGCAAAACTCTGTAATTGAAAAAAATCCGACCACAGTATTAGGGTTTTCAGCAGATTTTAGCCATTCTTTGCATTATGATTTTTTTTAAACATTTTTAATTCTTTTTAACGATAAAACATTTGGCAATGAATCCTCACCAAATGACTTTCTCTCTGAATTCACAGCACAATTTGACCTAAAAGGGTCATTATTTTTTGCAATATGCTAGTGAGTAATCTTTTTTAGATGTAAGTCAATGTGTTAGCGTTATTTTCTATAAACAACACTTATAAGAAAATCATTTTAATCCACCACTAAATTCTGCATAAATTTGCCTATTTTTCGCCATAAAAAAAGCACCCCAAATACATTTGGGGTGCTTCATTCAAGCTAGCTTTATAACTAAAACTTAGGCTTGCATTTCACGTGCTTTAGACATAGTCAAAGCCAAGTCTTCAATCATATCTTCCTGACCGCCCACTGTACCACGGCGACCAAGCTCCATCAGGATTTCACGCGCAGAAACGCCATATTTCGCTTCAGCACGTTTCGCAAACAATAGGAATGATGAATACACACCTGCATAACCTAAAGTTGCCGCGTCACGGTCGGCACGAATTGGGTTGTGCATCATTGGTATCACCAAATCTTCTGCCACGTCTTGTACTTTGAATAAGTCCACGCCAGTGTCCATACCCATACGGTTAGCGACAGCAATGAACAGTTCAAGTGGTGTGTTCCCCGCACCCGCACCAAGACCAGCAGATGCCAAGTCTACACGTACTGCACCTGCTTCAACCGCAGCAACAGTGTTAGAAACACCCATGCCCAAGTTGTGGTGACCGTGGAAACCTAACTCGATGCTTGGGTCCAAGTGTTGACGTAAGTGACCTACACGATCAATCACATCTTGAGGAAGCATATAACCCGCAGAATCTGTCACATAGATACAGTTTGCACCGTAAGACACCATCTTTTTCGCTTCTTCTAGCAATTTTTCAGGTGAAGCCATGTGCGCTAACATCAAGAAGCCCACTGTATCCATTTCTAATTTACGTGCAGCGGTAATGTGCTGTTCCGAACAATCCGCTTCAGTACAGTGTGTAGCAACACGAATGGTAGATACACCAATTTCATGTGCCATTTTCAAATGATCAACCGTACCAATACCAGGAAGAAGCAATGCAGATACTTTGGCATTTTTCATACGTGGCACAACAGCAGACAGGTATTCTTCGTCAGTTGCTGCCGCAAAGCCGTAGTTAACCGATGAACCACCTAAACCATCACCATGAGTGACTTCAATCAAAGGTACACCTGCATCATCCAATGCAGTTGAAATTGCAATCATTTGCTCTACAGTCGTTTGATGGCGCTGCGGGTGCATACCATCACGTAAAGTCATATCATGAACAATAATCTTAGACATTTTGGTGTTCCTTTAAGCTTCAGCAGTGTTGAAAACGTGTTCTGCAAACATTTCTGCAGTACGAGCAGCAGCAGCAGTCATAATGTCTAGGTTGCCTGCGTATTTCGGCAAGAAGTCACCTAAACCTTCAACTTCTAGGAAGATTGAAACACGGTTATCATCAAAAATTGGGCCATTCACCAATTTATAGCCTGGTACATATTTCTGCACTTCTTTGATCATGGCATGCACAGATTCAGTAATCGCGGCTTGATCTGGTTCACCTTCAACCAGACAGTGAACAGTGTCACGCATCATCAGTGGTGGCTCTGCCGGGTTAATGATGATGATGGCTTTACCTTGTTTCGCACCGCCTACTTTTTCAATGGCGCCTGCAGTCGTACGGGTAAATTCATCAATATTTTTACGTGTACCCGGACCCACAGATTTTGTTGATACTGTTGCAATGATTTCGCCATATTCAACTGGTTGAACGCGAGACACTGCAGCAACCATCGGAATTGTTGCCTGACCGCCACACGTTACCATGTTAACGTTTGGCACTTCGCCCGCTTGTAGCAAGGCTTCAAGGTTTACAGGTGGTACACAGAATGGACCAATTGCCGCAGGGGTTAAGTCAATCATCAGCACACCAAGTTCATTTAACTTGCGGCTATTTTCAGCGTGAACATATGCAGAAGTCGCATCAAAAGCAATTTTGATATCATCTTCGATTACGTGAGGAAGAAGACCATCCACACCTTCTGCTGTGGTTTTTAAACCCATTTTTGCAGCACGTGCCAAACCTTCAGAAGTTGGGTCAATCCCCACCATCCATACTGGTTCCAACCATTCACTGCGTTGCAATTTATAAAGCAAATCCGTACCAATATTACCCGGACCGATCATTGCACATTTAATCTTTTTCATGCATGTACTCTCTTAGAATCTCGATTTATTCCGCAGCAAACGCAGCTGTTACTGAACCAAAGCCTTCAATTTCAACTTTGAATTCTTCACCTGGGTGCGCAACAACCATTGGGCCTAAAGCACCTGTTAAGATGATGTCGCCTTTTAACAATGGACGACCACGGCGTACCATTTCATCGGCCAACCACACTGCAGCATTGAGCGGGTTTGCCAAACATGCTTTACCCACGCCTTGAGAAACAACTTCTTCACCACGTGTCATGACCATTTTGCAGTTCACCAAGTCTAGATTTTCTAACTTGACGGGTTGTGAACCTAAAACAAACGCAGCTGAAGATGCGTTATCTGCCACGGTATCAATCAAACTGATTTTCCAGTTTTCAATACGGCTATCGACCACTTCAATGGCTGGCAAGGCATATTCAGTCGCGCTGATAATGTCTGCATAGGTGTGTTTTTCTTTGGTCAGGTCTTGGTTAATCACCAATGCAATTTCTGCTTCTACTTTAGGCTGAATCAGCAAACCGGCTGGAATTGCTTCACCATCGCCATAGGCCATATCGGCAAACAGCATGCCAAAGTCAGGCTGATCTACGCCCAGTTGTGCTTGAACCACTTTAGAGGTCAAACCAATTTTACGCCCCACCAAACGACGGCCTTCTTTTAAGGCACGTTCGGTATTCACTTCTTGAACGGCATAGGCAATATCTACGTCAGCACTTTCACCACCAAGCTCTGGGCGGATTGGCGCGATCGCAGTTTGAGAGAGTTCGGCAGTACGTAATGCTTGCGCAACTGATTCAACAACAGCAGAATTCGACATCAATGTTTCCTTAAACTGCAAAAATTGGGCTTATACCCCGAGGTGTTGGAAAGGTGATAAAAGAAGAAAAGGCACCATGACCCTGATCTTGACCGTCAGCGTGATAAGCTGTCCATCTCAGAGGTATGTATAAACTGATTTAGCATCTGAAAAATGGCGTTTTTATGCCAATACTTATTTTCTTTTTTTCAATAGCTATTAGCTATTAGTCTGTTTTTATAAAAATCAATCAAAACAGCCGCCCGTGGGCTTTACTATTATTTCCCGAGTAGATGGCTCGACTATTTGTAGCAATCTTAAAATGTCTTAATCCTTACTTTAGACTAAAAGCTAAGCATTTCCTGTCAGCACAATATATTCAATAAAAAAGGGCAACTTGCTTGCTACCAAACTGCCCTTTTTGTTGTGCTGTAAATTAACCTGCCCGACGCAAACGGTACTGTTGCAATAAAAATGCATGTAAACTCGGTACATCATGCGCAATAGTCAAAGGCTGATAACGCTGCAACACCTCTACACTATGCACACCGTAGCTCACCCCCACACGTGGCATGGCAATATTCTGCGCCATTTCTAAATCATAAGAGGTATCGCCCACCATAACAGCCTGCTCAACCTGCACTTGGGTGCTGCTTAAAATTTCCTGCAACATTAGAGGGTCTGGTTTAGATTTAGTTTCACTGGCAGCGCGTGTTGCCACAAATAAATCCTGGCTTTTGGTTTGAGCCAATACACGGTCTAAACCTTTACGGCTTTTACCTGTTGCCACGGCCAGTTTCAAACCTAAACCAGACAATTCATCTAGCATTTCTGCCACACCATCAAACCAAACATCGGTTTTTGAGTGTTCCACATAGTGTTCTGAATAGCACTGCAAAATATCCTGATGCAGTTCAGGCACCTGCGGAAACAGGCGCTGCGCCACTTCTGGCAAGCCCAAACCAATAATACTTTTAGCAGCAGCATCGGTCAGTGGTTGCTGAAATTGTTGTGCTGCGAACTGCAAACTCGCCACAATTTGACCGACGGAATTAAATAGCGTGCCATCCCAATCAAAAATGATGAGTTCTACAGGTTTGTTCATATTAGGTTCCTAGATTTGATTCTGCTTTAAAATTCCCTCGCTTTACCTTAACTGAAAAGGATAAATGATCAAGAATCAGCACATATATCACAACAAATATTCGATAGCGAAACGGCGACATGAATGTCGCCGTTTCGCTGTGGCACAGGGATGTTCCATCAGCGAAACAAAAGATTTTTGTTACTTTTCATCTTTGAAAAGTAAGGCATAGCCTATACAACAAGAATTTAAATTAAAAACTATAAAATGTGGCTGTGAATTACCCCTGAAAGCCCAATCTCCGTCTTGAGAAACAATGTTCCTCATCTTTAAAAACAAGGGAACTGCTATCACACAATAGAGAATGACAAAAATTAAAACTCAGGTGGTGCTATCGGCTTATCCGCCTTTTGCGCTCTAAGCTGCGCCACCAGACTCTGCATATCTTCAGGTAAAGGAGCTTCAATCACAGGATAGCCCGGAATTTCCAAACGCATAGCATGTAAGCACAAACGACGTGGTGCAGGACCACGGTATTCAGTTTGATGTCCGTATTTATCATCACCCACCAAAGGATGCCCAATACTTAAACCATGCACACGAATTTGATGGGTACGCCCAGACAGTGGCGATGCATACACCAAACTGGCATGCATAAAACGCTCTGCGACCTTCCACAGGGTTTTGGATTCTTTACCCTCTTTAGATACACGTACTCGACGTTCACCATTGGCCAATTCATAACGATGCAATGGTGCATCAATCAATTGCTGATCTAAACTCACCTGCCCTTTGACAATGGCCGCATAAGTTTTTTGAATTTTATGTTCGCGCAATAAGTCCTGCAGCGTTTTTAAGGTGCTACGCTTTTTAGATACCATCACCAAACCTGAAGTATCACGGTCAATACGGTGAATCAGCTCCAAATATTTTTTACCTGTGGCAGCACGTAAACCCTCAATCAAACCATAAGCGACACCACTACCGCCATGCACTGCAATGCCCGAAGGCTTATTCACCACCATCAAGCCTTCATCTTCATAAATCACACGGCTTAATAAGCTTTGTGCGACCTTATCTGAAATAGGTGCAGCACTGTCGTCTTTTTGTTCATAGCGAATAGGCGCTACACGAATTTGATCGCCAATATTGAGTTTGGTTTCTGCTTTAATACGCTTTTTATTGACCCGTACCTGCCCTTCGCGAATCAAACGATAGATGCGACTTTTAGGCACCCCTTTTAAACGACTAAACAAAAAATTATCGATGCGTTGACCCGCTTGATGCTCATCCACTTCAAACCAAGTGACACTTTGCCATTGTTGGGTAGAATTCATACAGTTAAGTGACCTAATAAAATACTAAAATTGATTAAAAACTGATCATTTAGGCTATGCTTTACACAAGAAACATAAGCTTAGCCCATAGGCAGATGATGCAAGGTTTGATATAGTCAGCGCACGGAAACCATCGTTAGTGGGTTAAGGTTGAATCTATTCAGAATTTTCTGAAACAACACTCAACTGAATACCTCACCATATACGAGCAGGTCCCAAAAGAATTATGCCGACGCCGAAGGCTTATTATATCGGCAAAAAAGCAAACTGTTGCGTTTAATTGTACCTCAGGTACATAAATCAGTTTGTCTGAAAAAATATGTCGCCAACTTTGTTGGTTTTTAAACGTAAACTGATACACATCAGATTAGTCGCACCCTGAAGTCGCATTCAGGCTAAAGCGTTTGATGTATTGGATCTGCACAATTTGTAAAGATACGACGATAATTCCGTATCAAGACACTCTATCTATGTAAAGAAGAGCTGATCTTCGAGCAATGTGACAGTGAAAGTTACACACATCCAATACACCGCTCGTCCGCCAGTGAAGCGATCAGGTGACTTTATCCGTTTAAAGGTTAAAGCCGTATTGCCATCATCAATACGTGAATCATACACCGCAGCCAACCTAAATAAGGCCGGTAAAAAAAGCTCAGACCACAATAGGTTTTTTGAGATCTGAGCAGTTGATCCGTGATGCTTGATGTTCGCTACGTGTCTAGCGATTTTTTGCTGTGTATCACTATTAGGTGTTACACCCATGAAACGTATGTTGATTAATGCAACACATGCCGAAGAAATTCGCGTTGCACTTGTCACTGGTCAGCGTCTTTACGATTTTGATTTAGAAAATCGTACCCGTGAACAAAAAAAATCGAATATCTACAAAGGTCATGTGACCCGTGTAGAACCTTCTTTAGAAGCCGTATTTGTTGAATACGGTGCAGGTCGCCAAGGCTTCCTGTCTATGCGTGAAATCGCAAACTCTTACTACAAAGCCGATCCTCGCCAAACTTCAAATATCCGCGAACTGATTACTGAAGGTACTGAGCTTTTGGTTCAGGTAGAAAAAGAAGAACGTGGCAACAAAGGTGCTGCGCTATCCACCTTCATTTCTTTGGCAGGTCGTTATTTAGTACTTATGCCAAACAACCCGAAAGGTGGCGGTATCAGTCGTCAAATTTCGGGTTCAGTCCGTGAAGAACTGAAAGAGATGTTAGCTTCACTGAACATTCCTCGTGGCATGAGCGTGATTGTGCGTACTGCGGGTATTGGTCGTTCTCAAGAAGAATTGCAGCTTGACCTTCAACACTTAATGGACCTTTGGGCACAAATTCAAAGCACTGCAAGTTCAGGCCCATCACCAATGCTAGTACACCAAGAAGCAGGTGTCGTCACACGTGCCATTCGTGACTATTTGCGTGATGATGTTGCAGAAATTTTAATTGACTCAGAACAAGCCTATAACGAAGCTTATAACTTTGTGAAAGCGGTTATGCCACGTCAGTTAGACAAGCTAAAAACTTACACTTTAAATGAACCACTGTTTGCACATTTTGGTATTGAAAGCCAAATTCAAACTGCGTATGAGCGTGAAGTAAAACTGCCTTCAGGCGGTTCAATTGTCATTGACCAAACTGAAGCATTGGTTTCAATTGACATCAACTCAGCAAAATCGACCCGTGGTCAAGACGTTGAAGATACAGCGTTAAATACCAACCTTGAAGCTGCTGAAGAAATTGCACGCCAATTGCGTTTACGTGATATTGGTGGTTTGGTTGTTATCGATTTCATCGACATGACCAAAGACCGTAACCAACGCATGGTTGAAGCCAAACTCCGTGAAGCCACTCAAAGTGACCGCGCACGTATCCAGTTTGGTCAATTATCACGTTTTGGTTTAATGGAAATGAGCCGTCAGCGTTTACGTCCATCGCTTGAAGAAGCGACTGGTTACGTTTGCCCACGCTGTCACGGTACAGGTATGGTGCGTGACTTACGCTCTCTATCTCTTTCGATTATGCGTAAAGTGGAAGAAATTGCACTACGTGAACGTCATGGCGAAGTTCAGGTTGAAGTGCCTGTAGAAATTGCAGCCTTCTTACTGAATGAAAAACGTCATAGCTTGGTTTACCTTGAGCAAACCTCAAATGTACGTGTGACAGTTTTACCGCACCCACACTTAGAAACGCCGCATTACGAAATTTCGTATAACCCTGAAGGTTTTGCGCCAACGAGCTATGAGCGTACTGAAGCAACCCGTTCAAGTGAAAAAGAATTGGGATATGAGTCTTCTGAATGGCATTTGGAAGAAGCAGATCAATCGCACAGCCATAGCGCACCTGCAGCTGAAAAAACTACAGCGAAAAAACCACAAGCAGCACAGCAAAATAAAGCAGCTGCACAACAGTCTGCACCTGCGGCAGCAACTACAGCAGCCAGCCCATGTGCATGGTTAGAAAATCTGTTTGTGCAAAAACAAGCATCTACCATTGATCAAGCACGTACTGCCAACAACGCTGCAGCAGCCATTGAACAAATGGTAAATAATGGCGCAGTTAGCCGTGGTCAGTTTGGTCAAATTGCAACTGCAGCCGCAGCACCTGCTGCAAGCAGCCAAAATGTGTACCTTGCACCATCGACTGTGGCACAAAAAACTGAACGTGATGGCGCAGAAAAAGCTGCTGAACGTGAAGAAAAATCGGCGCCACGCCACAACAACAAAAAGCCACGTCACAACAATAATAAGCACAAAGAGCAACGCGAACAGCAAACTCAGCACGACAATCAACAACATCAAGTGCATGAAGAAGTAGTTCAGTTGTCACGTCAGGAGCAACGTCAGGAAGCGCGCGAAAACAAACGCAGCTCTCGTCGTCAGCACAACAATGACCAAGCGCAGCAGCAAGATGCTCAACACAACAATGAGCAACAACAAAATGCCGTGCCACGTCGTGACCGTCGTAACCAACCTCGTCCAGAACGCCCAAATCGCCAACGTGATGCCAGCGTATTGAACGAACAAGCAGCTGTCACAGCTGAAGTTGCCAACAACCAACCAAAAGTAGACTTAATTGATGCACCACGCCATGAGTTAAGCACTACAGCCATGGTGGTTAATGTTGATCAAGCACAAACTGAAATCGTGGCATTGAATGCAGCGCCTGCAACTGAACCTACTGTTGCAGCAGCTCCTGTTGCGGAAGCTGTAGCAGAGCAAGTTGAAGCTCCTGCGGCAACAGCGGTTGTGGAAGCAGCTGCTCCTGTAGCAGAAGCACAGCCACAACCAAGTGCACCAGCAAAACGTGCTAGCAACGACCCGCGTCAGCGTCGTCGTCAGCAACGTGAAGCGCAGGCTCAACAAGCAGCTGCACCGAAGTTGACACCATCTCAAGTACCAACTTTAGGGCAATACAACATTGGTAGCTTAATTCGCCATGTCTATGGTGAAGATTGCTCGGTATTAATTGAACAGTTTGGCTTAATTCCCACGTTCAACCGTGCCTTGCAAAAGTTCACTGACGAGTATGCTGCAAGCCTTGTTAGCACTGCGCCTATGGCAGAGAAAAAACCTGTCACTCGTGACGTAGAAGTTGCCAAAGCTGCTCCTGAAGCAGAACCTGCGCCTGTTTTAGATCTGACACCACCAAAACCTGTGTCAGACAAACGTGTGGCCAACGATCCTCGTGAGCGTCGTCGTTTAGCAAAACAGGCCGCAGAACAAGCGTTAGAGCAAGCTAAGCAGGCTCAAGTAGTTGAGAAAACTGAAGCAGAAGCTGAAACCACAGCTGCACCTGTAGCAGCAAATCCAGCAACCGAAGTTGAACAACCTGCTGTTGCTAATGCTGAAGCAGAAGCTGTTTCTACAGAAGTCAGTGTGACTCCAGAAGAACCACCTGCTGTAACAGCTCAAACTGAGCAAGTAGAACAACAGACTGCCTCTGCCGAAGCAGAAACTGCTGAAGCATCTACGCCAGTCGCTGCGGAACCAGTACAAGCAGAATTGGCTGTAGATGATCCAGCCGAAACAGCTGAGTCTGAGCAAGAAAAAGCAGACAAAGAAAAAGTGGTACGTCCGCGTCGTCCACGTGGTCGTCCACCAAAGAAAGCTACGCCGCCAACTGAGTCGTAATTCGCACTTTTGCAGCGGAATAAAAAAATCCAGTCATTTCGATGACTGGATTTTTTTTGTAACGTAAAACTTAGCGCATCGACCTGAATTTAAATCATGCGACAATTTAGATTTACTCCATGATTTTATAAAATCCAGTATAAAGCTGAAAAATTAGGTTGATTGCACTAGCCTTTAGGGATTAAAAAACAACAAGACTTGATGCTTTGCAACAGATGCAACGGATGACGACAAAAATAGGATTCTTATGAACCAAATGACACAAAGCGATTTAATTGGCTTAACGGATGTTGCGGCAAAAATTCCGCAGTTTATGACAAAAGTTCCCCACCTGATTACAGGTTTAAAGCAAGCCTATTTACGTACTCCTCGCACGCCTGCTGGCTTGGGTTTAGCATTTGAAAAGGCTGTCCATCGCAATCCACAGGGCTGCGCCCTCATGTTTGAAGATCAGCAATACAGCTATTTACAGCTAAATGAATGGGCCAACCAAATTGCGCATTACTATTTAAGCATTGGCGCCCGTAAAGGCGATGTCATCGCCGTTATGCTGGAAAATCGACCTGAGTTAATTGCCAGTATCATTGGCTTGGCTAAAATTGGCGTAACTGTTGCCCTCGTCAATACGGCACAAGTGGCTAAAGTCTTGGCTCATAGCATTAATTTAGTTAAACCCATTGCAGTGATTGTGGGCGAAGAATGCCGCCAAGCGGTTGCCGATATCCGTACTGAATTACAACTGCCAGACAATCGTCTGTATTGGTTTGCAGACCAAAATACACACTTGGATGCAGGTACTGCTCCTGAAGGATTTAGTAACCTCTCCCTCTGTTTAGCTACACAACCTGCTTTCAACCCTGCGACCACGCAGTCTGTACAGGGCAAAGATGGGCTGTTCTATATTTATACTTCAGGCACAACAGGTCTGCCTAAAGCCGTTATTTTCACCAATAGTCGCTGGACACTGGCCTACGGCACCTATGGGCACGTATTAGGCTTAAACCAAAACGATGTCATGTATTGCACCCTACCGTTGTACCATGCGACAGGCATTGTGGTGTGCTGGTGTGGCGTGATTGCAAGCAGTGCTACTTTTGCCATTAGACGTAAATATTCCACCTCTTGTTTCTGGCAAGATGTGCATAAATTCAATGCTTCAGCCATTGGTTATGTAGGGGAACTATGCCGCTATTTAATGGATGCACCTGCCTCAGACTTAGAGCGTGGACACCGTGTCACAAAAATGATTGGCAATGGCATGCGCCCAAACATCTGGAGCAAATTCAAAACCCGCTTTGGTGTTCAGGAAATTCTAGAACTGTATGCGTCTAGCGAAGGCAACGTCGGGTTCAGTAATGTCTTTAACTTTGACAATACCGTTGGTTTTTCGCCTACACCTTATGCCGTCATTCAATTTGATAAAGAAAAAAATGAGCCTGTACGTGATGCCAAAGGCAAATGCATAAAAGTTAAAAAAGGTGAAGTCGGTCTGCTCATTGGAAAAATTACCCGCCGCTCACCCTTCGACGGCTATACCGACCCTGAGAAAAATAAAGCCGTGATTTTGCAAAACGTCTTTAAATCAGGCGATGCCTACTTCAACACAGGTGATTTAGTCCGAGACATCGGTTTCCGACATGCCCAGTTTGTTGACCGCTTAGGCGATACCTTCCGCTGGAAAGGTGAAAACGTATCTACCACCGAAGTAGAAAATATCCTCAGTGACTACAGCAAAATTGCTGAAGCCGTGGTGTATGGTGTCGAAATTCCTCATACCAATGGACGTGCGGGTATGGCGGCAATTACTTTGGCAGATGGCTGTCAGCTCGATGATCAGGACTTAAGCCAAATGCTGCTACAGTTTAAACAGAACTTACCCGCCTATGCTGTACCTGTATTTTTGCGTCTGCAAAAGCAAGTGCAAACCACTGGCACATTTAAGTATCAGAAAAACACCCTGAAAACCCAAGGGTTTGATTTAAAACAGTGTGATGAAAAAATTCTGGTGTTATTGCCAAGTCAAACTGCATATTGCGAACTGACCCCAGAAATTTACGACAATATTCAAGCCTATCAATATCGCTTCTAAGCCAATTGGTTGCCTATTTTTTGATTAGATACGACAAATTTGTTGCATTTATAATCAAACATAGGCAACTTTTTTATTTTTTGCTTGCGCTCGCTTCATATCTTGCTACAATACGCTCCATCAAACGAAGTGGTGCTTAAAACCCTCTGGTTTTTCTTGCACTTCACAATCAAGCCTGCTTGGTTGCTGGTTCAGGGTCGTTAGCTCAGTCGGTAGAGCAGCGGACTTTTAATCCGTTGGTCCCGCGTTCGAATCGCGGACGACCCACCATTTCCTTGATCAACCTTAGATGGGTCGTTAGCTCAGTCGGTAGAGCAGCGGACTTTTAATCCGTTGGTCCCGCGTTCGAATCGCGGACGACCCACCATTTTCTAAAAGGTTGATATCATTAAAAATGATCATCTTCATTTTTACTCCTCTGGGTCGTTAGCTCAGTCGGTAGAGCAGCGGACTTTTAATCCGTTGGTCCCGCGTTCGAATCGCGGACGACCCACCATTCATTTTCAAATACCTCTTCAAATATTCAATTCAAAAAAGACATTTGTTCTTTTCTAGCTTTCACACGCCCATAAAAAAACCACAAGCCCAAACAACTCATGGTTTATTCATCGACTCAAATAATGCAGTCCGTTAAATCATCGTATCGCTAATTCTTAGCTTGATTTAATTAAGTGATAGTTCTGCGAAGGCAATGGATGGGTTTTGAAGTATTCACGGTTATTTTCAGTCGCAATCGCAATTTTATTTCGATCCATGATTAAGTTATTTTCATGGTCAACATTGTAATAAAAATTCACCCCAGTGGAACGCGCCACCACAATCTGATGGTTTTGTTCATCATAAAACCAAAAGTCTTTGCGGTACTTCTTTTCAGTGTCGTAACTGATTTTTCCTGCATTCACAAAAATACGATGTGCTGTCCCATCGGGCAATAAAGTCAAAATATAATCTACCGTGCCCTGCTCACACATCACAAATTTATCTGTACAGCTAACTTGAATGGAATAGCGTCCTACATAGGTGTGATGTGCTTCAGGAATTATACGTGTCTCTGGTTGCTCACTCACTTGAATGGGCGCAGTTGCCTGCCCTGCCACCTCAGTCAACCGTTTGGTTTCTACAGGTTCTGAATAATTTTGCACAGCAGCTTGCTCAAGTTGTGATCCATCACATCCTAGTAATAGCATTCCGCTCAGCACAGAGACTACACACATATATGATTTAGCCAATGACACACATTCCCTTAAAAAATTGAAGCTTTTCGTCGTACTCAAATCAGCTGTAGGCAACGTTGAATATATGCCCAACTCATTCCTTGATGTTGAACTTTCATCTCAAACTGCTGCCGACTTCTAATTGAATATTTTAGGGGGATGCTGCTTTAATCAACACCTTAAGTTACATAACTTTACCAATTGCTTTTGGCTAGATACTTTAAAAATTCAACAACAACACCATTTTTATATTAAGCATTCGTGATTCAAGAACAACCTCATTAGTGGATGTTGATTTTTACGAATGTGTTTTCTATTTCATTGATCTCTCAAGGAGAACTGAATGGCCAATGTTGGTTTATATCGCTCAAACCGCTCAAATATGATTGCTGGGGTCATGGGTGGTATTGCTGAACGTTTTGGTTGGAATGCGAACTTATTGCGTTTAATTTTCGTGATCGTGTCAGTAATGAGTGCTGCCTTTCCAGGCATCTTGGTGTATTTGGTATTGTGGTTGGTAATGCCAAAACAGAATCTGTCCAATATGCAAAATCCAACTCAAGGCTATTCAAGACCTGTGCGTACCGTTCATTCAGATCAAGACCGATAAACGGTCTTGAAATTTTACTGACTGACCGCATTTATATCATCAGATTTAAATACATTGAATTTCTTTTTCGCTACGATTGCTCCCCCAAGCATCGTAGCTTTTTTTTGCCTATTGTTTTCACAACAATGTTTTCACAACAAAACTTTTTCTAGCTTGTAGCAAAGGCATGGGTTTGAGTATGAATCGAAACTACTTTTCTACAAGCTGCTGATTCAATACTGCAATCATATCAGCACGGCTAATCATGCCCACTAAACGCTGTTGCTCGACCACAGGAATATAATTAAAAGAACGCTCAACAAAATAAGGCACCAAATCCTGAATACTTTGTTGCGGTTGTACCGTAACGACCTGTCGCAACATAATATGTTTAACTTGATGCTGCCAACGATAAGGCAAATCAGTCACGTGTTTAAACCATTCCACCACTTCATACAATGCTAAAGTTCCGACCAAATGCTGCGCATCATCCACCACAGGCAGGCTCATTAAATTCATCTGTTTAAATTTTTCCAATGCGCTGTGAATATCTTCATCTTGATGCAAAGTCAGTACATCTTTACTCATAATATCGGCACAAGTCAGTGCTTGAGTTTGTCGCTCACTGGCTTTGGACTGCGCCTCTAAAATAATTTTTTGCAGATCATATTCACTAATATCCAAAAGCTGAGTTTGTTCATCTAAAACATCCTGAATATCTTGCGGCTGAATGGTGGCTTTTTGAGTCGGTGTCGGGTCTTGAGAACGTGTATTCAATTGTGGTTTTTGTGGGTACGGTTTACCAATCATGCGGTTAAATGCAATTGCAATGAGCATCAACAGTACAGAATTGAGTAAAACAGGATAAAAAACAAAATGATAACCCAATTCACGTACAGCCTCTCCGCCCAGTACTGCAGTAATTGCGACTGCCCCGCTTGGCGGATGTAAAGAATCTGTGGTCATCATTAAAAAGATAGACAATGCCACAGCCACGCTAAAAGCTTCGGTTAAATTGGGTAGATATAAAGCACAACTGACCCCTAACACGGCCGCAATACTGTTCCCCACCACAATATTCCACGGTTGCGCCAAAGGACTTGCAGGCACAGCGAAAAGCAAGACTGAAGACGCTCCCATCGGTGCGATATACCATGCATTAATATCGCCCAATACCCACCAACTGATCAGTGAAGATAGTGCCAAACCCAGCAACGCCCCCAACCCACACAGCAACCTTTCTTTCAAAGGCAAAACTTTGAAATTTGGTTTAAGTGTATTTAGCCAGTTTAGTTGTGAATGAAACACGGGGATAATCCTGTGGCGAACATTTACCAAGATTATAAGACAATCACGCAATAAGGTGTATTTGTTTTACATCTTTCATTTATCAGTGAATTTGTAAAACCGACTCAGACCACATGCTTTTATGCTTTAACCTTTGCCAGCACCCCGCAAAATCCTTATAATTGAGCACAATTTTTCTCTAATTTTAAGTGGATGACCATGAGTCGCGCCATATCGCATATTGATACCTTTCAAGGCTTAATTCTTGCCTTACAAAACTACTGGGCGGAGCAAGGCTGCGTCGTTTTACAACCTTACGATATGGAAATGGGTGCAGGGACATTCCACACCGCAACCTTCCTACGTGCTTTAGGGCCTGAAACCTGGAATGCAGCATACGTGCAACCGTCACGTCGTCCTAAAGATGGTCGTTATGGTGAAAACCCGAACCGCTTGCAACACTACTATCAATTCCAAGTGGTGCTCAAACCAAACCCAGACAACATCCAACAGTTATATTTGGATTCTTTAAAAGCGATTGGGATTGACCCATTGGTGCATGACATCCGCTTTGTAGAAGATAACTGGGAATCTCCAACATTGGGTGCCTGGGGCTTGGGCTGGGAAGTTTGGTTAAACGGCATGGAAGTGACTCAGTTTACCTACTTCCAACAAGTCGGTGGTGTTGAATGCTACCCAGTAACGGGTGAAATCACTTACGGTCTTGAGCGTTTGGCAATGTACCTACAAGGTGTAGATTCGGTTTATGACTTGGTTTGGACCAAAGGCCAATTTGGTACAGTCACTTATGGCGATGTGTTCCATCAAAACGAAGTTGAACAATCGACCTATAACTTTGAATATGCGCCTGTTGATAAAATGTTTGAACTGTTTGACTTCTATGAAGTAGAAGCGAGCCGTTTAATTGCCGCAGAATTACCATTACCTGCGTATGAACAAGTGATTAAAGCATCTCACTGCTTTAACTTGCTCGATGCGCGTGGTGCAATTTCTGTGACTGAGCGTCAGCGTTATATTTTACGTGTACGCACCTTGGCACGTTCTATTGCTCAAAGTTATGTAGCCGCACGAGCAAAACTAGGTTTCCCAATGGCTGAACCGCATTTACGTGATGAAGTCTTGGCGCAGTTAAAAGCACAAGTTGAAGCGGAAGCTAAAGCGCAAAATACTGAGGAAAGCAAATAATGTCTAAACATACAGTTTTATTTGAACTCGGTTGCGAAGAACTCCCACCGAAAAGCTTAAAAACCTTACGCGATGCCTTACTAGCAGAAACTGAAAAAGGTTTAAAAGAAGCAGGCCTTGCGTTCGATTCGATCGAAGCTTATGCAGCGCCACGTCGCTTGGCACTTAAAATTGTCAATGTAGATGGTGCGCAAGCAGACACCCAAAAACGTTTTGACGGCCCAGCTGTGCAAGCTGCCTATGATGCCGAAGGCAAACCGACCAAAGCGCTTGAAGGCTTTATGCGTGGTCAAGGTATTACGGTTGATCAGGTCTCTACTTTCCAAGCGGGTAAAGTTGAAAAAGTCTGCTATTTAAAAGATGTGAAAGGTCAAAGCCTTGATGCATTATTGCCACAAATTCTACAAACTGCGTTGGACAACCTGCCAATCGCAAAACGTATGCGCTCTGCCGCAAGCCGTACTGAATTTGTGCGTCCTGTTAAATGGGTGGTGTTGCTTAAAGACAACACCGTGGTTGAAGCCACGATTCAAGATCATCAGGCAGCGAATGTAACCTATGGTCACCGCTTCCATGCCCCTGAAGCAATCACACTACAACACGCCAATGACTATTTAGATGCGTTACGTGCGGCCAAAGTCATTGCTTCTTTTGAAGAACGTCAGGCTATTATCGACCAGCAAGTAAAAGCGTTGGCAGATGAGGTCAATGCAATTGCGATTGTGCCTAGCGACTTACGTGATGAAGTGACTGCATTGGTAGAATGGCCTGTTGCACTACGTGCCAGCTTTGAAGAGCGTTTCCTAGCTGTACCACAAGAAGCCTTAATTACTACCATGCAGGACAACCAAAAGTATTTCTGTTTGGTCAATAGCGACAACAAATTACAGCCTTACTTTATTACGGTTTCCAATATTGAGTCGAAAGACCCGACTCAAATTATTGCAGGTAATGAAAAAGTGGTTCGTCCACGTTTGTCTGATGCTGAATTCTTCTTCTTGCAAGACCAAAAGCAACCGCTTGCATCACGCAAAGAAAAATTGGCCAACATGGTTTTCCAAGCGCAACTGGGCACACTTTGGAACAAGTCTGAGCGTATTGCCAAACTGGCTGTTGCTTTAGCGCCAATTACAGGTGCAAATCCGCAAGATGCTGAAAAAGCTGCTTTGCTTGCAAAATGTGACTTAACGTCTGAGCTTGTGGGTGAATTCCCAGAACTACAAGGGATTGCGGGAACTTATTACGCGCGTCTTGAAGGTGAAAATGACGAAGTTGCAGAAGCACTGGGTGAACAATATTTACCTAAATTCGCTGGCGATGTTCTTCCAAAAACCAAAACAGGCACAACCATTGCCCTTGCAGACCGTTTAGACACGCTCACAGGTATTTTTGGTATTGGTCAAGCACCTACAGGTTCTAAAGACCCATTTGCATTGCGTCGTTCTGCCATTGGCATTTTACGCCTTGTGACTGAAAACGGTTTAGATGTTTCAATTGAAGACTTAATCAAGCTAGCTTTGGCTGCTTATGGCGATGTATTGAAAGATCACGACAAGACTTTGGCAGATGCTGTTGCATTCCTTGAAGGTCGTTACCGTGCTAAATATGAAGACCAAGGCGTTGCGGTAGATGTGATTCAAGCTGTTCAAGCTTTATCACCAAAATCTCCACTTGATTTTGATAAGCGTGTAAATGCAGTCAATCACTTCCGTGCCTTGCCTGAAGCTGCTGCATTGGCGGCTGCAAACAAGCGTGTTGCCAATATTTTAGCAAAAGAAGCTACGCCTGAAGGTGCTGTGGTTGAAGCAAACTTAGTGGAAGATGCAGAAAAAGCATTATTCACTGAACTTGCGAAAATCACACCTGTAGTTGAGCCATTATTGGCAGCAAAAGATTACACCACTGCACTTTCTCAATTGGCAGCATTACGTGCGCCAGTAGATGCGTTCTTTGACAATGTGATGGTCATGGCGGATGATGCTGAACTCAAAGCCAACCGTTTACGCTTACTGGCACAGTTACGTGGCTTATTTACACGTGTTGCAGATGTAAGTGTGTTGCAGCACTAAAGTCTTAATTGCTTGTAAAATAAAAGAAACCCCGCTATTTTGATAGTGGGGTTTTTTACATATTGATGAAATGAAATTATCACAACCACAAAAAGTCGCGGAATTTTTAAAAGCACATCCAACTCAAAAATTCACTGCTCGAGAAATTGCTCTAGGGATAACAAAGCTTTATCCAAATGACTACCTAGAAAAAAGAAGCAATTCACGATTTTCGAATGAAGAAGATTTTTTAAATCAAGTTATTGCTGAAATAGGTGCACATAAAAAAGCAATCCTGAAAATCGAGCCAAAAATTCAAATGCAAGACAAGCCTAGACCGCGCTTGTATTGGTTTGAACAAAATAACATCCCCTTACCTGATTTAGATAATTCAGAAAATATTCCTCTCGATGATGAGCAAGAAGTAGTATCTACTCCAACGTATAAAGTACTCTCAGAACATGATTTATATCCTGTTCTCATCGAATATTTGTCTAAAGAGCTAAACCTCTATAGCCTGAGAATTGATGAAAAAAAGTCTTCAAATAATCGAGGACAAAATGGTAATCAATGGTTACACCCTGATATTGTTGCTATACAGCCTATTGATAAAAAGTGGCATGAACTAGTGAAGACCTGCGTTAAACATGGTTCAGGTCAGAATGTTCGGCTTTGGTCATTCGAGGTAAAAAAAGAACTAAATAACTCAAATATTAGAAGTAGCTTTTTCCAAGCAGTCAGTAATTCCAGTTGGGCAAATGAAGGCTACCTTGTGGCTACATCTATTTCAACAAGTGAAGTTGAGGAAGAACTACGCATGCTTTCTGCCTTGCATGGCATAGGTGTGATTTTACTAAACCCAGAAAATCCAACAGAAAGCGAAATACTATTACCCGCTCGACGACGTTCTGAAGTCGATTGGCAATCAATTAATAGAATATTGACTGAAAATTTGGATTTTAAGAATTTTATAGAATTAGTGTCGATTTACTATCAGACTGGACGTATCCGTTCACAAGATTGGAATCATTAATCGGTAGGCATTTTACTCTAGATTCCCTATACTCAACCTAACAACACTCAACAAGAAAACAAGCTTATGAAACTTAAAACACTCATCTTATCGGGTTTAACTTGCCTTTCTCTTAGTGCGTGTACTTCTGCACCTGTTATTCCGCAGCTTACTGCAGGTGTATTACAAGAAGTTCAAAATATCGAAGTTTACCCAGACACCGTAAACAACAGCGCAAAACTCACTAAATTTATTGATAAATGCGTTATTGAATTTACAGGTACACTCAAGGCAGGTCGCTCAATCGAGCAATGGGCATTTAAAGGCAACACTTTAATTTCAGCAGGTTCTGCAACTTTTGCCCAAGACGGCACCAGTACCGCACAGCACTTTGACTTGCACGATGCTACGGTACAAAAAAACTTCATTACCTTGCGCAGTCACTTTCATAAAGATGCACTTGCACAATGCAACTAATTTAAAACGAACCTGAATGTATCCTGATGTAGCAAGATTGTGTGACTTTTAACACAAACCCGCCATCTTCAGATATTTCAAATTAAGATAATCGTGCAGTGCAGTCCAATACTGCCCTGCTTTAAAACTCTCCAGAGTAACAAGACCCACAAATTATTGTGGGTCTTTCTATTTATGCTCTGCTTATGATCTGCATAAATTGTGCTTAGAAACACCACATGATTCAAACGCATGTTCAATCATCACTCTAAAGACAATTAAACTTGCGAGAAGCAAACAGTATTTGTCATGTATTCCTTATACAATCCTCAACAACATCACTACATAGCGCGTGAAGGTTGTAATTTTAAGATGGGTACTGCCAAGAATCCTCATCTACATTCAAGCTTTCAGTAGCCACCACACTGCGTATTTAAAGAGGCCAACACATGAATAAAATCAGTTTCGGTATTGCCATTGGATTATTGCTCAGCAGTGCTGCTGTATGTGCGCAAAACAGTTCTGAACCTACACAAGACAATCAAAGCCACAAACCGATTCGCCCTTATGCAGACAATCCAAATTTATTACACGTCTGGGCTTATAAAACTCAGGAAGGTGTGATTCAGGCTGCACAAAAAGTGGGTGAAGTCACAGAAAAAGGCATTGAGAAAATTCGTCCATCGGCACATCAGGCTTTAGACAATGCCAAAACTTTGGGCAGTCAGGGTGCAGCGCAAGCCAAGCAAACAGGGCAGCAACTGGCGGGTCAGGTCAATAATAAAATTCAGGAAACCAAAGAAGTGATTACAGGGCAAAGTGATCAAGCCGTGCCGATCTATCAAGCGCCATTAAGTACACCATCACAAAATGTAACGCCTGCGCCAACCACTACAACGCCACAGACACAGGAAGCACAGACTCAGGCTGCCCAAAGTGACGAATCTGAAGAAGAAATTAAAGTGATTAAACTATAAAAATATTGGATTGATGATTTGCTTTAAAATTATAAAAAAGCCTGCAATTATTCTGCAGGCTTATTCATGTGAAAACGAATAGAGTTTTGTATTTGTCGGAACACATATAGGCTAAGCCCAAGTAATACCAACACAGCTAAAGCAAAGAATAAATAGGCTTTAGGCTCTGGCGCATCGACAAAAGCCGTTGCAGATACAATTAAACTGAACAATAAAACAAGCACAGCAGGCATTAACAACTTGGTCATACACACTACCCTTGGAATGATCAATAAAACAAGGTTTCAAGACCATCTTAGCCCAATGGCAAAACAATACAAGTGTCTAAAATTTAAACCATAGAAATTAAGGCTTTAAAACTTTGCAGACTACTGTTCAAGTTCTAGAGTAAATTTGGCAGTATCTGGTAAATCTTCTACAAAGTCGTTGCCGCCAAACTCATCGCTGCTCAGGTTTAAATCCTTATAACTCAAGACAAAATAGTCGCTATATTTTTTCAGTATTAAGGGATGCATGCCTGCCGCAAGCGCATCTTGCTCTTTGCATAATTTCATGACATGACGATCATTCATACTAATTAAGTAGCGCTCATCGTTTAGATAAATTTGTACCAAGCCACTGCCTTTGGCATAAATCGGAATCAAAAATTTATGGTTTAAGGCAATTGCATTTGCTGCATAGCTCTCAATTTTTTGGCTGATGATGTTAAACACCAAACCATGACCAAAATGATCGAGCAATACATTCCGATTTTCATACGGTAACTGGATTTGCAGACCCAATTTGTTTAGGTCGTGCTGATCGACCTGTTTATTGCTCAATAAAGAACGAATCAGGTTTTGTTTCAGCTTGGCATCAAAGAAATTACTGTCTAGCTGTAAATTGTTGTATTTTAAAATACGACCTAAAGACCAACGGTGATTCGGTAAGACATTTTCAATCACTTTACGATAGTAAAACTTACTGTTCTTTTTCACCTTGCGAATTTTTTGGTAAAAAAACGGCGCATCAAAAGGATGGGTCAAAAAGTCATTTAATAATTCTGAGTTAGCCAAAATCGCAATCGCATCATGCCCTGTAAATGGCAAATGCAAGGTATGTAAATGCGGAATTAATGGCTGTATTTTTAAATAATGCCCACGATCTTCTGGATAGTATTGGTCATAAACCACAATATATTCACGCTGTGCCGATACATCCTGCGCTTGAATACGCATATTGGCATTCACATCGGCATGGTAAAACATATTGTAGCGTGCGTCGTGAATATCTTCAGGGTCAATCGAGTACTGCGGCACCAAAGCCACAATGCGGTTTAAATCCAGTAAATTAGAATACTTAATTGCCGCATAGCCTCCCATAGAGCCGCCATAGCCGACACGGACTTTAAACGGGGCAATGAGCTCTTGAATGGTTGCCAACATGGCACGCATAGATGCTTCAGGAAACCATGATTTTTCCTTTGGCATCACCCCAATCACATTAAAATGAAACTTTTCCAGTGATTTTTCGGCGTTAATAGACGTTCCTTTGGCACGAGTGATTAAATCGCCAAAAGAAAAAATCAGCTCCTGAGATGAGCCTTTCATGAAAATAGCGCGGATATGTCCGTCTTCAAAAATTATGTGTTTGTCCATTCCCACACCGGCGCCAAGGCGCTGAATTAAACCGTTACTTTAAACTTGAATACACTGTACGCAAGTTCAAAAGTGAATATGTTATTTTATAGATGCACAGCAGATTAAAAATCGCAAAATATGACACAATCTCTACATCCTGCCGCACAACAAGGCTTTGCTTTAGGGGCAAACCTATATCAACAAGTTCGCCCCAGTTACCCGCAAGAAGTCGATGTTTTCCTGCAAGATCAGCTCCAAGTTCCACTGAATAGCCATATTGTAGACTTGGGTTCTGGCACAGGAAAGTTCCTGCCGCATTTGCTCAAACTAACAACGCAGCTTACAGCAGTTGAACCCATTGCTAGCATGTTAACTGAATTACGCCAACTTTACCCACAAGTTGCAACCGTTCAGGCACGAAGTGAGCAATTGCCCTTGCCTGCCCAATGTGCTGATTTAGTCAGCTGCGCACAATCTTTTCATTGGTTTGCCAATCTACAAAGTTTAAAGGAAATTCATCGTATCTTAAAACCTCAAGCTCACTTGTTACTCATCTGGAATCAGCGTGATATTTCAGTGAATTGGGTCAATGTCCTCGCAGAAATGATTCTCCCTTTTGAGGGCGATACACCACGCTTTCACAATCAAGACTGGCGTCAGGTATTTGCAGATACAGATTTATTCCAACTTCGCCACGAACAGCAATTTCACCACAGGCATGTTGGCACAGTCGAGCAAGTGGTTTCCAAGCGTCTGCTTTCGACCAGTTTTATCGCTGCAATGCCTGCCGCTCAGCAACAACAACTCAAAACACAATTTGAACAATTGGTACTGGAATACACCGGACTACATGCGCAAGATACAATTGAATTTCCTTATTGTACCCATGTGTTTATCTATCAAAAAAATGGGTAAAACCAAGCCATAAAAATCAACCAAAAAAGGAGCACATTTCAATGCAGATTACTTTCAAACACACCCTTGCTCCCATGCTGATCGGTCTGGCTTTGGGTCTAACTGCCTGCGAACAGAAAAATGTTGAGCATGCCGACCAACTCAGCCCAGAAGATCAAATCATGCAAAATCAGGTCGAACAGGCTGCAATTCAGCCCTTTGAAATGACTGCAGATGACTCGCATGATATTCAATTGCTGACAGATTATGAACAGCGTCACGAGCAAATGAGTGAAGATATGTTGGATGAATTGGAACGCTTGCATGAAGCCAAGCAACTTGATGCAGCCTTTGCACAGAGCCGCTTACAGGACAATATGCAATCTGCCTTAGCCATGCTGAAAGACTTAGATTTAAAAACCCCACAAGGGCGCTATATTCAAGGTTTAATGAGCAATTATTGGGAACAACAAGCAGCTTATCTAAGCAGCCAAACATCTACAGCAGCATATCCAATTCGTGCAGAACAGCGCCAGCAAGGTTTGCAAGATTTATTACAAGCACAGCAACAACTCGAACATTGGCGTGAGCAATATCCTCAGCTTGATGAATAATGCATTTTAGGGATGCTGCTGTAAATACTGATGTACCCCTTCAGCAGCAGCACGGCCAGTGGCAAAACAGGCTGTTAGCAAATAACCACCTGTCGGAGCATCCCAATCCAGCATTTCACCACAAAGAAAAACCTGAGGATTAGAATTTAACTGTAATTGTGGCGACAATACCTCACGCTTCACCCCACCCGCACAGCTAATTGCTTCTTCAATCGGCCGAAAGCTTGTTAAAGGCACATTTAGTTTTTTAATCTGCTGCGCCAATCGTTGCGGTTGTTGCCAAAGTGTTTTATCCACCAGTTCACGTACAATCGCAGCCTTTGCGGCATCAAGTCCCGCCTTGCGCCATACATTGCTTAACGACTGTTTTTTAGAAGGTTGTAACTTTTGACTGAGTTGCTCAATGCTTAAATCGGGTAATAAATCTAGATATAACTGCATTGGTTGCTGTGCTTGCTGTAACTGTCGCAGCGCACGCCCCTGCTTATAAATTAGGCCACTTTCCAAACCATAATGGCTGATCACAATATCGCCCATGCTCGGCTCAGTACCTTCCACCCATGCCTGCACACGTTTTAAAGGCTGCCCCAATACAGGCTGCATATAGTTTGACCAATGACATTCCACCCCAGCATTGCTGGCCTGAAAAGGCTGAATTTCATTGGCAGACAACCAACGCTGCCATGCACCATCGCTACCCAGTTTTGACCAAGATACCGCACCGCATGCCATTACAATTGCAGCAAACTGCTGCTGCTCAGTCTGTGCCGTAGTTAAATTTAAAATACTGAGTTGATTGTGTTTTAAATCACACACCTGATGTCGATAATGAAATTGCACACTTGCATCGGCTAAACGCTTTAACCAAGCACGCAGTAAAGGGGCTGCTTTCATTTCTTGTGGAAAAATCCGCCCCGATGAACCTACATAGGATTGAATACCTAAACCCTGCATCCAGTTTTGAATCCACGTGGCATCCCATTGCTGAATCCATGGCGCCAACCATTCCGCCTGATCATAACGCTGAATAAATTGTGCAACTGGTTCGGCATGTGAAATATTTAGACCCGTTTTGCCTGCCATCAAAAATTTACGTGCTGCTGAAGGTTTTTGCTCATAGACATGCACCTCATAGGCATACTGACTCAGCACTTCGGCAGCCATTAAGCCAGCAGGGCCTGCACCAATAATTGCAATGCGCTGTTTCATGCCTATTTACTCAGCAACTGAGCTTGAGTCTGCGGAAGATTTTGTTTCAACTGTTTCAGCAGGCATTAAAACTGGCTGCTGTCCCTGTAAAGGCTGAAAATCATCAAAACGAGTTTGATAACCTGCTGGCTTAGTGATACGCAATTCCTGACAACGCTCGCCACGGGCTAAATATTTAATTTCAAAATGGGTACGTGCCGAATCTGTAGGTACATCTTGCTGAATAAACGGCAGTTTCCACACCTCAATCAACTGCTGCTGTGCTTCTGCGATATATTCAGGAATATTACTGACCAAAGTAATACTGCCGCCTGTTTGTAGGCGTGACAGTAAAAACTCAAAAAACGGCATATTCAACCAACGCTGCGTGGCGTTATGCGGTTCTGGGTTCGGATAAAGAATAAAGAACTGTGCCACTTGTGCAGGGAATAAAGCATGCACAATCCATGGAATCGCATCGGCATGAACAATCTGTAAATTCTGCTGACCTTCCAGCTGATGCTGTTTTTGCATCGCCAAAAATTTTTCACGGGTGCGTTCAATTGCAATCAACTTGTGCTCAGGATACTGCCCGCTAAACAATAGGGCGTGTTTGCCTTTTCCTGCCCCAATTTCTACACAAACCGATTCATTGGCAATGGCTTGAAAATCACGAGGGGCATGCATACGCTGTGCTTGAAATTGACGAATTGGCATAATCAGATCAAACTTACAAAATTCGGCACAAGTCTACCAAGTCAGGTGCTATTTGCCTAATCCAATCCTGCATTTTTCATTTGGAGTTGATCATGCCACGCACTTTTCCTTGCCCACGTTGTGGCGAACCTTCGCAATGGGAAAATAATCCATTTCGTCCCTTTTGTTCCGAACGTTGCAAGCTCATTGATTTAGGTGCATGGGCAAATGATGAATACAGACTGCCAACGCAGGATGCGCCTCAAGCAGAAAATTCTGAAGAATAAGCAATAAATTACCACGCCAAATATTGCCTAAAACTACACGCAGTTTCATGGAATTTTTCACATTTTTAGAAAAATTGCTCAAAACTTAGTTGTTCTATAATTGCTTTCAGCAGAAATAGCACAGGTTATACTTTGCACTGTTCGTGACTCCGTCACTGCACATAACAATAAAGAAAGCAAAAAATAACCTAGGAACATCTCACCATGGAAATCATGTTAAAAGGAATTGTAATGCTGTGTATTTTACTGTTCCTTAAAATGTATTCAAACATACTCAAGGACTAATTCGCACTCTGTTAATGTCTTGTTGCCAAGCGTGTAACTAGAGCCTGAGTCGGTCAGTTCCGACTTGTAGCGGTCAGTCCGTTCTTGCAATATACGCTTTACAGTTTTATAAGGCGTATAACGACTTATCTCATTGTCGTTTAATCTTGCAAGCACGTTTCTCGCAGCATTCCAATCAGCTTGCACAACTTCCCCATTGAAACGGTGAAAACGATCTCCCTTACGTGTACCTATTAAAAGGCCATGCAAGAAAGAATCACTTTGCGAAGTATATGCAGAATTGACTAGATGCACCGTAGAACCTCTACGGTGAGATATAGAAGTTAGGGCATTAGCTAACAAACCTTTAGCCCATGTATTTAAGCGTCTATTGGTGTTTTTGCCATAGTTGCGTTTACTTTGAATTGGGGATGTTAAATCTTCCGCAACAATCACTTTGGCTTTATCAACCAACTTGTGAGTTGCTGTAAATATTAATGTTTTGAGCTTTGCTTTTTGAGTATCTTGTCGCTTATCTAGTTTTTTTCGACCTAGATTATTTAACTCAATTTTCTGTTTCTTGTGTGGTTTAGCTTTAGCAATCGCTCTGAGCTTGTTTCTGTGCTTGTACTTTTGATTTAAATAATCTGATTCACTTGAGATCAGCTTGCCTAGACCACTCCCATATACATCGCCATCAGAGTCCACAAAAGCTTCTGAGTACCCTTTATCAACACCTACTGTTTCCTGACCACAATCTTGTGTTTCAACTGCATCATAGGTTGAATGAACTTCAATATTGCCATTTTTTAGAATAATTCTTAATGTGCCTTGCGGTGCAAAATCAACAGTCGTATTTAATGGGATTTTAATGGTTTGTCGAGGGACTAGACTCGGCACTTTAAGCCAACATTGACCATTTAACTCAAAGGTTTTACACATATCCGCACGAACAATAATTTGATTATGTGTGTGATTAACACCATGCTTAAAGTGATTACGCATTTGACGATGGAGGAAATTATCAGTCATCCATTCATCTTTTTTAAGCAAGGTGTATAGTCTTTTTTGTTCATTATTACAGGAGGTGCGTTTTCGGATCGCCTGCTTTACTTTGTCTTTTGATGCTTCTCGATAGGCTTTAATATCACCTATGCAATCACGTAGCGTTTCTTTCCACGCATTTGCAGAAACACCAAAGTCACGACTTTCTTTCATCCACGCATCACGAATAGCTCTGTCACTGATATTCAAACCTGAAATAGCACCATATTTAGCCCACACCTCGCTACGAATACGACCAAGTAAAACAGCTTGTTTCTCAAGCTGTTTGTACTTTTGCACATTCAAGTTTTTACAGTGATGAATGCGTGTTAATTTCACAAAGTCATGCCTAGGTTAAGGGATTGGATAATCAATAGATATGGATGCTAATATACCAAGACACTCACCTAAAATACAAAAGATAATCATTTAAATCTCTAATAAATACCCACCTTGCCACTACTGAATCGACATGGACAAAATGAGCACTTATGCAAATATTTGTCTATATTTTTAGTTATAGTTAATTACTCTCTACCAGCAGTTTAGGCTTTGGACTATATGCGCATGATTTACTCATGCTGTGCATAGGCATCTTACTGACAATTTTTACAATGCTGTTTGCAATTGAAAGCAAACAAATGCTGAATAATCCCTTTCGCAAATAAAAAAGTCAGCGACTGCTGACTTTTTCTTAAAGTATAAATACACACTGCTTCTAACCTGCTTGCCCTGCTACAAACGGGTTATGCTGTTTTTCAAAACCAATGGTGCTGATTGGCCCATGACCTGAAATAAACTGGGTGTCATCAGGCAAACTGAAACACTCACGCTGAATTGAATCTAATAATTGTTGATGATTACCGCGCGGAAAATCTGTACGACCTATTGACCCTTTAAATAGCACATCACCCGTCCACAAAATGCCATATTTGGCGTTATAGAACATCACATGACCTGGAGTATGTCCTGGGGCATAGCGTACTTCAAAACTTTCTTCACCAAGTTTTAGTACTTCACCACCGTCTAGCCACTGGCTCACAGTGACTTGTTCAGGGATAGGAAAACCATAACGCGCAGACACT
The DNA here is from genome assembly GCF_048537555.1 of Acinetobacter sp. A2. Classification (NCBI taxonomy): domain Bacteria; kingdom Pseudomonadati; phylum Pseudomonadota; class Gammaproteobacteria; order Moraxellales; family Moraxellaceae; genus Acinetobacter; species Acinetobacter sp. A2. The sequence goes on along the minus strand of NZ_CP183239.1, from coordinate 375,634 downwards.
TCTTGCAACTGATCTAGCCAAAATGCATCTTCTTTCTGTGGACCAATCACAGGAACATTCCAGTGATGTTGCAAAGCACCCACTGCACCAGCATGGTCTAAATGTCCATGCGTTAGCCATAAGGCTTTTACGGTTAAACCCAAAGCTTCTACTTCGGATTTTAATTTTTCAGGTTCACCACCCGCATCAATCAAAACTGCTTCTTTGGTTTCAGCATCCCAAACAATTGAGCAGTTTTGTTGAAATGCAGTTACAGGAACAATTTTGACTTGCAACATAGGTCTAGACCTCAAAATTTAATGGGCGAGCTGAAGCTTTAAAGCCTCAAGATTAGCCTGAAGTAAATGATTGAGCAAATCCAAATGATCGGCACGGGTATTTAAGGCAGGAATATAGGCGTATTGCTCTCCACCTGCCTGCAAAAACAGCTCTGAATTTTGAATCGCTAATTCTTCTAGGGTTTCCAGACAATCTGCAGAAAAAGCAGGGCTCATGATCTGCACAGATTTCACCCCCTGCTGCCCCCACTCTTCTAACAAAACATCCGTATAGGGCTTAACCCATTCCTGCTTGCCAAAACGTGACTGGAAACTGATTGCCCATTGCTGTTCATTTAAATTCAATGCATCGGCAACCAATTGCGCAGTGATACGGCAACGCTCGGCATAAGGGTCGCCCTTATCTGCATAGGGTTGTGGAATGCCATGAAATGACATCAACAATTTTTCTGCCACACCATGTTCGGCCTGAAAGTCACGTACACTTTGTGCCAAAGCCTGTATATATAAAGGATGCTGATAATAATCACGAATGATCGACAGCCCAGGTAAATTACGTTGCTTCGGAATCCAGTGGGCAACGGCATCGTACAAAGGCGCAGTGGATGTAGCTGAATACTGCGGGAACAGCGGAAATAAAATCACATGATCAGGCGGGTTTTGACTCAAACGTGCTAACGCTTGCTGAATCCCTGGATTGCCATAGGTCATCACAGGCACAATATCTAATTCAATCTCTGGATACTGTGATGCCAACTGTTGCTTTAAAGCCGCAACCTGTTGCAGCAAAATTTCCCGCATGGGTGAATCTTGCTGCCATACCATGGCATACGCATGCGCAACACGTTTGGGGCGAAACGGCAAAATGAATAAACCTAAAATAATTTGCCAAATCGGTTTAGGGATTTCAATCACGCGCTGATCAGACAAAAACTGCTTTAAAAAACGGCGTACTGCACTTGCAGTAGGTTCATCAGGCGTACCTAAATTGGCTAAAAGAACGGTTACTTTGGGTTTTGCTGTAGGCAACATTCAGCCCTCTTGTCTACTGATCGAACCCCGCTACTTTAACAGTTTTTTGAGCACTGATTGATAGATTAATACGGTGTCTTTGCTTGGACCTGATCTAGCAAATTACTCTCTAACAACTTTTGCGCTTTCAGGGTGGTTTGCCAGAGCATCCGTTGTCGGTCATCGCGGCCTGCTTGCACAATCCAGTCATTCTGACGCATTTGCATTTTAATATTGTGCAAAGCCCGAATATTAATTTGCGAACGAGCAACCGCATGCGCACGTGGCATGATCCGACGTGCATCATCCAGCCCCGTTTCATTTAAATATTCATTCATGCGTTTAGAAAAATATTCTTCAGGTGTCGGGTGAATAAAAGTGCTGCCAAGCACAGCAAGCAACTGCGCCCAAGTTAGACTTTTTTCAATCTTTAATTCTTTAAAATTACCATCCTGATAGGCATGCATACGATATTCAAACCGATAAGGCTCATGCATAGACACTTTGGGTAAGTTTAAAAATGGGTCTTCTTCACGCTTACCAATTTCAGTTTCTAATTGTCTTAATTTATTCTTTAAACGCTCAATTTCATCATGCAAGGCTTGCGTATTTTGTGGACGCACCCAACCTGTGGTCGGATAACGCTCCAACATTTGCGACATGTTAAAACGAACAGCCAACTCTAAATCACGCATGGTTCGGTAGCTAAAGACCTGATCAACCTCTTGCTGTAGCAATTTGCGAAATTCTTTAAATTTTTCACGCAGTTCAGGCTTTTCATCATGTAACGATGGATCTCTTGAATCTGGATCTTCATGCATAAAAACCACAATCGGTTTTTGTTTGGTCACGGCATAGATATATTCTAAATGCATGTAACCCACGCCCGATACCGATTGCTCACCATATTGGCTGCCCAGTAATATCACCACATAATCGCAATCATCAATTTGACGACGTGCAAAAGCGGTACTGAGTGGGGTGCGTTGCTCTAATCCCCACGAAAAAAAACCCATTCCCACCAATGTTTGAGCCAAGATCACCCGTTCTGGCTGCATATCTGCCCCAGAAGTCGAGATAAAGACCTGATAGCGCTTATCGAGCATTGGTTTCCCCTTCTCCGTTACACATTACACGTCACGAACCGTTTACGTGTCCTGCATATCCCCAATGATAAAAATTGTCATAAAGTCAGTTGTCAGCATCCACATTTGCGATACTCCAAGAAATATTGCCTGGAATAAGATGCTGCAACACGGGCTTTAATTGTTCTGCATTGTTCCCGCTGACATAACACTCAATTTGTAAAGTATCTGCCAAACTTTGTTCAAATAATAACTCATTTTTAATTAAAATGCGGGAAGTTTGACGCGCAACGGCAATTCCTGAGTCAATTAATGTCAGTTTCTGACCAAAAATGGACTCAATCGCAGGTTTTAGGAAAGGATAATGGGTACAACCGAGTACCAAATAGTCCGCGCCCTGATCGACCACAGGTTGCAAACTCTGCTGTAAGGAACTTAAACATGCCTCACTCATTTGCGCCCCTTGCTCAACAAAAGGCACTAAATCTAGATTGGTGACATTCAAGACTTGCACTTGAGCAGGAATCGCAAAACGCTGCATCACATCTTTAATAAGTTGTCCGCGAAAAGTCGCAGGCGTCGCAAGTACAGCCACAGTTTTGCTTTGGCTATTTAATACGGCAGGCTTTAAAGCAGGCACTAAACCAATAATGGGAAAATCTTCGCCGTAATGATCGCGCAGATAATCTAGACTAAAAGCAGAAGCAGTATTACACGCCACGACCGCAACTTTACAACCTTGTCGATATAACCATTCGATTGCAGCTGCAGTGAGTTCTCGAATATTTTGATCATCACGTGGGCCATACGGCACATGTGCAGTATCGGCATAATAAAGGATGCGCTCATTGGGCAAATATTCTGCAATTTCAATGGCAACTGACAAGCCTCCTATGCCCGAATCAAAAATACCAATTGGCGCACTGGCTTGTGCTTTTGGCATGGCTTGATTTAAGGGCGAAACAGGATGAATGGCTGTCATAGCAAGAGATTCAGCAATACAAAATGGGATGAATAAAGCTTAAACCTCAGCTGCTTAAATGCAAGTGCAAATCACCACTTTTCAATGATAAAATCGTTTCGCCCTGCGCATTTTCACTCAGCTCACCCAATTCCACCAAATGTAAAAAAGCCGCACGCTGAATCAGGGCATTAATACCAAAACGCACATGCACATAAGGACGCAGCTCACCTGCATATTCACGCATAAAAATAGGATGCTCGGCATCAACAATCACAATATCCTGATGTGTAGTGATAAGTTGAATATAATTTTGCTGTCCGATTTCGACCACATCAACCTGATTGATGAACAAAGGCTCATCTTCTACCTGGATTTCAATTTGTTCCACTGGGGTTTTTAAATAAAACTTGCCCTGCTCTTTCCATAACACACTAGAAAACAGATCAACCAATGCCTGACGTTTGATCAATTGACCTTCGTGCCACCATTCTCCATTGGCTTTGACCAGCAAATCCATTGCTCCACAATGCTTTGGATGCCATTGCTCCAAAGGAGGGATTGATCTTTTGTGACCTGACTGTCCAGTTTTTATATATTGTGCAATGTGCATTAAATTTTTATTATCAGCCGTAGCTACATTTTCTGTCGGTTTGATTGAATTATCGTCATGCTTCATGCTGCAGTACCTTACTGACGGAAAAATAATACGATTCAGCCAATTGGCTAAGACTCGGTTTAAAACTATACTAGCTCACAATACTTACCCATACTGTAAAAGACACGATTAAATTTGTGTCTGGCAACTAAAAATACTCATGGCAGCACCGTTGCTTGATGCGGTTGCCACCTTCAATTATATGAGGAGTCCTACATGGAACACATCGAACGTGAATCGATGGAGTTTGACGTAGTCATCGTAGGCGCAGGCCCTGCGGGTCTTTCTGCTGCGATCAAAATTCGTCAACTTGCAATTGAAAACAATTTAAATGATCTGTCCGTTTGTGTGGTCGAAAAAGGCTCTGAAGTTGGTGCGCATATCCTTTCGGGTGCAATTCTTGAGCCTCGCGCCATCAACGAGTTATTTCCTAACTGGAAAGAAGAAGGTGCGCCTTTAAATGTGCCTGTGACTGAAGATAAAACTTTCTTCTTGATGTCACCTGAAAAAGCTCAGCAAGCACCGCATTGGATGGTGCCTAAAACCATGCATAACGATGGTAACTACGTGATCTCGTTAGGCAACGTGGTGCGTTGGTTAGGTCAAAAAGCCGAAGAATTAGAAGTTTCTATTTTCCCTGGCTTTGCGGCATCTGAAATTCTTTACCATGCCGATGGTACGGTTAAAGGCATCCAAACTGGTGACATGGGCATTGCTAAAGATGGCGAGCCAACGCATAACTTCACACCGGGTTATGAACTACATGCCAAATACACCATTTTCGCAGAAGGCTGTCGTGGTCATTTAGGTAAGCATTTAATCCAGCAATTCAATTTGGATAAAGATGCTGACCCACAACACTACGGGATTGGTATTAAAGAGTTATGGGAAATTGACCCTGCCAAGCACAAACCTGGCTTAGTTATGCACGGTGCAGGCTGGCCATTAAGTGAAACGGGTTCTTCTGGCGGTTGGTGGTTATACCACGCAGAAAACAACCAAGTGACTTTGGGTATGATTGTGGACTTGTCTTATACCAACCCACACATGTATCCATTTATGGAAATGCAACGCTGGAAAACTCACCCACTGATCAAGCAATATTTGGAAGGTGGTAAACGTATTTCTTATGGCGCGCGTGCAGTGACTAAAGGTGGCTTTAACTCATTGCCAAAATTCACTTTCCCTGGTGGTTCTTTAATTGGTGATGATGCGGGCTTCTTAAACTTTGCCAAAATCAAAGGCTCTCACACAGCCATGAAATCTGGCATGCTTTGCGGTGAAGCGGTATTTGAAGCGATTGCTGCGGGTGTCGCAAAAGGCGGTGATTTAGCAATTGCCCGTGTCACTGAAGGCGAAGATTTCTTTGTTAAAGAATTGACTGCCTACACAGAAAAATTCAACAACAGCTGGCTGAAAGAAGAACTTTATAGCGCACGTAACTTTGGCCCTGCAATGCATAAGTTTGGTCAATGGATGGGTGGTGCGTTTAACTTTATCGACCAGAACGTGTTTAAAGTACCATTTACCCTGCATGATTTAGTGCCTGACTTTAGCGCACTCAAAACTGTAGATGCAGTGAGCTTTAAACCGAACTATCCAAAACCAGATGGCAAGCTGACTTTTGACCGTTTATCTTCGGTGTTTGTATCCAATACTGTGCATGAAGAAAACCAACCTGCACATTTGAAATTAACCAATGCAGACATTCCTGTAAACGTGAACTTACCAAAATGGGATGAGCCAGCTCAACGCTACTGCCCTGCAGGTGTTTATGAAATCATGGAAAATGATGATGGTTCAAAACGCTTCCAGATTAACGCAGCGAACTGTGTGCACTGTAAAACTTGTGACATTAAAGACCCATCACAGAACATCACTTGGGTAACACCTGAAGGTGGCGGTGGTCCGAATTACCCGAATATGTAATTGCGAATCGCAATTGAGAAACCCAAAAGCAGTGCCTCGGCACTGCTTTTTTATACACAGTTTACAAAATTACCAAGGTCTCATAATCCCTTACATTTTTCAGGTATTTCTCTATTCAAAAGCAGGCGATTGAATAACTTTCCTTGTTATGCTGTTTTTGCTTATTTTTTATCTTTTCTATTTTTAGTTTTTTATTTCGTTTTTTTCAGACTTGAACAACCGAAAATGTTGTTTTGTCAGCTTTTATACAATGCTATTCGGCATTTTATGCAGCACTTAGCACGGTAGCAAAATGTTGTAGATGCTGACTAAAACTGACTTGAGTGGAGTATAAAGCAGTACTTTGAGTTTTATCTTGCTCAAGCATTTGGTTGTTCTTCTTATTTTCATTAGAAGAGGAATTCCAACATGCTTAATTTAACAGACACCCTCAACCAACTTAAAAATGTGCAGGCACAACCTGCAGTCAGCTTATTTCTACCCACACATCGTACCTTTCCAGACAATCAGCAAGATGTGATTGCTCTTAAAAACCAACTTAAACAACTCGAAGAACGCCTGTTGGCAGACTATGACAAACGTCTGGTGGCACAAATTTTAGAACAGATTCATCATCAAACCAAAGATTTGAATCCCAACTACCATTTAGACAGTCTGGCTATTTTTGCCACAGCCGACAGTGCACAAGTACTGCGTCTGCCATTCCCTACCCAAGAACGTATTGTGATTGATCAACAATTTTCAGTGCGTGATTTTATTCGTGAGCTATCTTATGCAGTGCAATACTATGTGGTAGTGATCAGTCGTGAAGTTGGACGTCTGATTAAGGCCTCCAATGATCGTGTAATCCATGAGTTTTCTGTAGATGACAGCGACTTGAATGAACGACTGCCACATGGTGCATTTCCTGTTCAAAATGATAACTTATATAGCACCAGCGGTGCAGAACGTGCCACAGCCGCCAATGAAGACCGTTTACTCAAAGAGTTTTTAAACCGTGTCGATAAAAATGTGCAAACTGTACGTGCCAGTGAGCCATTGGGCTTGGTCATTGTGGGTGATCGACGCAATATCAGTTTTTATGAATCTATTTGCGACCAACCCAATGCCATTATTTTCAGTGTAGATAACGTCACTCAGCTAGAACAAGGCAGCGCACAACACATTATTGACAGTATTCAGACCGAGCTAAAAAGCCATCAACAACAATTGCATCAGCAACATGCGCAGCAACTGGATGAACTCTATGCCAGTGACCGTGTTGTGACCGATCTGCAGCAAATTTATCAGGCAGTGTTGCAAAATAATGTCGATACTTTATATGTTCAACAAGGCTACATGCAGACAGGTTGGGTCGATACCGACCAGCAACGAATTTATCTAGATCAAGCGCACGCACCTGACAGCGCACAAGCCACAGACGATGTGATCAACCATATTATTGATGCAGCACAGCAACACGCTGCCAATATCGTATTTATTCCTGCCGATTATTTACAGTCCAAAGCACCACTGACTTTAATGAGTCGCTATGCGGTCTAAAACTCAGTCCATTTGACTGTGATCTAAAAAACAGCCATGCAGATTTATCTACATGGCTGTTTCAATCAAGATTCAAACTTCTCATTCATACGCAAATCTACGCTTTTTCATGACTTTCTCATGAATAAAACGATCAATTAGAATCGAGTCGTTACCGCCAACTGTACCCGATGACTGTCGCTATGTGATCGCCCGCTATATTCATAATTCAAATTGAGAAAACTATGTTGTCCAAAGTGAAGTTGTGAACCTAAGGCAGCATGATATTGACCTTGATCGGCATGCCATGCATCAAACTTCAGTTTCTCCGCTGTGCCTACATAATGGGTATCTAAATATGCTTTTTCCTGAATCGGTTGGCTGTAATACAAGCTGCCTTGCAATTGCCATGCTGGATTCAACTGGTAATTGGCTTGCAAACCTGCACCAAAATTCCAGCGCTGCATCACCAAATCATCTAAGCTGTTGACACCATCCTGCTGAGTTTGTTCGGCATGAACATAATGTTGGAACGAAGCGTCTAAATACGGTTGAATCTGCATTTTTTGACTGAGTGGATAGCTATAATCTAGACGCAAACCTGCGGCATACATTTGTCCATCAAACTGTATTTTTTGTGCTTGAGCATGACCACGCTGCGCGTCAACATCCACCTGCATGCCTTTTAACCATGCCGCGACACTTAAATCACGATTAAGCTGCTGTGCTGTCCCCATAGTTAGTGCATAGGCTTTGCTCTGACTGCTATTTTTTGAGCCTGTTTGTACGGCATCATCTAAGTTCAGTTGACTGAAATCGGCCTGCGCTGCCAAGGTCATCCCTGCCAGTTTTGTTGCCACACCAACACCTTGATGATGACTACGGCGCTCACTATTTAAGCCGACATAATCCATATCATAACTTTGGTAATCACCCGAAAACCAAAGCTGTTTGGGTTGTGCGGTTGCCAAACGCTGTGCAAACTGACGTTCTTGCTTGCTGCTTTCTTCTGCGACATTTAAAACGGTATTGGCATAAAAACTTGGATCAAGTTGATGAAACAGTTGATTCAATGCCTGCGTAGAAACTGTACTTTCAGCAGCATTGCTATAACGTATAGTTTGAGCAAAATTGTTAAATAAGCGATTGGCAAAAACTTTTTCAGCATCTTCCAGCGTTTCTAACTGTTGTTTCTGATCAAGACTTGCTAAAACTACATCTAAATTACGGGCAACCTGAGTACGTCCTTCAAGTTCAGCAGCAAGAGCCGCCACCGTTTCAGTCGATTTACGCTTTGCCGTAATCACCACATCGGTATTGATTGTATCTGCCGCACGTACAGGCTCGCCCGTTGCATTCAGTTCAGGACGATAACTAACTTGTGTCAACTCAAATAATGGATTGCTTGAGCGATAAGCATCGAACTCACGCTGTACGCCTTGTTGCGCACGTAATACGGTAGTTTGTGAACCTTGTGCAGTAATAAGTGGCTGATCAAGTGGCACTTCATCAAACAGGTTCAAAGTCCCTGCCAAATTGGCGGTTCCCGTTACCGTCAGCAAATTGCCAAAACGTGCTTTAAAACCCGCATGTTGCTGCTGATCTGCAGCAATCTGCATCGAATAGTTGCCTGTGATGGTTAAATTGCCTTCATTATTCAGCCAGCCACCAGTTTGCTGCACATCTGCAATACGGCCATAGCCCGTTAGCTCACCTGCATGCAACTGAAATTTTGATGGCCCATTATTGCCATTAATTTCCAGCACACCACCGCGCACAATCGAATCGCCCAAATACTGGTTATTGCCTGTAAACACCAACTTGCCTTCACCCGATTTGGTAAAGCCTTTATCCCCAAATATTCTGCAATCGAACTCAATAAACTGATCGCATTATAGGCTAATTTTTTCATATATTAAAAAATAATTTAAATTATTTTGTTAAAAATCAATAATTAAAATACAATCTAAGTTCACATTTTACAAATGGTTTTTTACACCTTACACATAACGTCGCATAATTTTGCACCAGCACACAGCAAGCTAAAAAAATGCATAAAAGTTAAAAAGCATCCCCCAAAAATGTGCGATGCCTAACGCAAGAAATGGATACTTTCAGCATTTTTCAGTTTGAGCTGTGATGCGGGTTCAATATTTGAATCATTAAAAAAATAAAGATGTCTTGGACGTTCAAAAACACAAAAGGCATATTTCAATTTGCACAAATAACAAATGAAATATGCCTGTATTGATCACATTATTTTTATAGTTATCGTTATTTCATGATGGGCGGTTTCAGTGCGAATACTTTTTCATTAACCTTTTTTCACCAAATAGTGAAACTCTTTATTGCCTTGCTCATCTAGGCGCTCTTCTTGCAATAACAACTCATGCCCTAAATGCATGCAAAATTTTGGAATATCCCAAGACGTAGAGTTGTCTGTTGCAAAAACCTCAACTACATCGCCCGATTTAGATTTGCGAATGGCTTGATGCAACATCATCACAGGTTCAGGGCAACGCAAACCGCGCGTATTTAATTGAATGCTAGGTGTGAGAGGAAGTTCAGACATGCACAGACTCGGTATTTAAAACATCGCGTTAGTTTAGCATAAAGCACACTCTTATTTGATGTGTTGCCGCTGCATCCCACAGCATTTGCGCATGACGTCTTTGCCCTACTTTTCTACCAAGATTAGCAATAGACAACTGTGTTTTCTAAGGTATGATTAAGCTAAGTTTTTTAGATATAAAGAGTCTTTAGGAAAGATCATGCACGAGGAATCAGGCCCATCGTGGGGTATGCGTGGCTTAAGAAAATGGTTAGGCACCGCGCCAGAAACCCGCGATGAATTGCTAAAATTAGTACAAGATTCACGTCGTTTTTTAGAACCCGATACGGTGGCAATGCTCGAAGGTGTTCTGGATTTACCTGCCACCAAAATTCGTGAAGTGATGACCCCACGTACCGCGATGATTAGCTTGCAGGAAGATGACGAGTTACTCGACATTCTGCACGTTTTGGTCGAATCGGCACATTCACGTTTTCCTGTGTTTTCATCTGACCAACCAGACAATGTGGTGGGAATTTTATTGGCAAAAGATTTATTGCCATTACTGACCGAACAAAGAACTAAAGTCGATATTCGTGCCCTCATGCGTCAGCCATTGTTTGTGCCTGAAAGTGCACGTTCAGACCAAGTATTGCGCATGCTTAAAAACACTCAAACCCATATTGCGGTTGTGATTGATGAATACGGCACCACTTCAGGTTTGGTCACGCTAGAAGACATTTTGGAAGAGATTGTCGGTGAAATTGAAGATGAACACGACAATATAGACGAAGAAGCAGAATACATTATTCCAGATAATGACCCGAAAACTGCAAACACTTGGCTGGTACAAGCACTTACACCAATCGAACATTTTAACAATGTTTTAGATGCAGATTTTTCTGACGATGAAGTAGAAACTGTGGGTGGTTTATTGCTTCAAGAAATTGGTTTAGTGAGTGACTTGCAAGGACAAGTGATTGTGATTGGCAATTGGGAGTTCACCATTCTTGAAGCAGATGCCCGCACTATTCATCTGATTCGAGCCGTACGTCAATGAGGTCTTTTTTTTCCAAGCTGTCCAATGCTTCAGAACATCAACAACTGCCTCTGATTTATCCACTCATCATTGCGCTGTTAGCAGGTGCCGTATTTAGTCTGGCACTTGCCCCTTATCATTACTGGTGGATTGCCCTGCTGTCACCAGCTTTACTGTATGCCAGCTTAAGCAAACGCAACCCTAAACAGGCTTTCTTTATCGGTTGGTCTTACGGGATCGGGCTTTGGTTTGTTGGTGCTTTCTGGCTCTATACATCTATTCATGTCTACGGCGATACCAACGCTTTTTTAAGCGTGGTGATGATTGCGATTATGGCCTTGCTCATGGGGCTGTTTACTGCCGTGCAGACGTGGTTGTATCGGCGGTTTTTCCCTGAAACACCTCTGACCTTCGCTCCACTGTGGGTATTTTTTGAATGGGCGAAAACTTGGGTATTTACAGGTTTTCCATGGCTATTTGCAGGCTATGCCTTCACCGAACGCTTTTTAGATAGCTATGCACCGCTGTTTGGTATTTTCGGGGTGTCTTTTGTGGTCATTCTACTGGCCTGTGCACTGGTAGAAATCCTGAAAAAACGAATCTTCTGGCTTATTCCATCTGCAATTTTACTCTTGGGCGCATGGGGGGCAGCGCAACTCAGTTTTGTGACTGAAAAAGCAGAAAAGCCGCTGTCGGTTTCTCTGATTCAGGGCAACATTCCACAAGACTTAAAGTGGCTCACAGAATACCAAATCAAGACACTGGAAATTTATACTCGCCTGACCCGGACCGAATGGGGACGAGACATTATTGTCTGGCCGGAGTCTTCAATTCCAATGTTCCAGACCGATATTGAACCGTTTTTAGATGCCATGAAAACACAGGCAGAGAAAACAGGCAGTTCATGGGTCACGGGTATTCCGTACTGGGACTTGCCAGAATCACAAGTTCAGCAACATCCAATGTATTACAACAGTATTATGGCAACAGGTGATACCGCAGAAGGCTTGTATAAAAAACAACGTTTGGTGCCTTTTGGTGAATACATTCCACTTTCAGGCTTACTGAGCTGGGTTTTACCTGCTATGCAAAATGACCCATCGATGAGTGGTTTTTCACGGGGTGCATCAGATCAAAAACCGCTTTCCATTAAGCAGCATGATTTGGGTGCAGCCATTTGTTATGAAGTAGCCTATCCGAACCTGACCCGCAGAAATGCCAGCCAAAGTGACTTTTTGGTAACCGTATCTAATGATGCGTGGTTTACTGGTACCGCAGGGCCGCTGCAACACTTACAAATGGTGCAAATGCGTGCCAAAGAAAATGGACGCTGGTTTATTCGTGCCACCAATACAGGGGTGACTGCATTTATTGATCATCATGGTCGTATTGTAAAACAAGCACCAATGGATCAAGAGTTTGTGCTACGCGGTGAGTTGCCTGCCATGCAAGGTGAAACACTGTATAGTCGACTCAGCGATTGGCCTGTGCTGATTTTCTCATTGCTGTTATTAATTCTGGGCTGGATTTATCGACCACGTCAGGTAGATGTCTCGTTTAAATCACGGCGCTAATGATGCAGCTCAGGCAAAATAACTTAAAAAACCGAGCTATGCTCGGTTTTTTATTTCATCATATCGATAACAACGGCTATAGATGTTGAATCTATTTGCTTTATAAATGCAGCGTATACCACATTCAATAAACATTAAGGCTGATAATAAATATCGGCATCGGTGCCTTCACCACCTTGCTGACCATCTGCACCAAATGAATACAAATCAAACGTACGTCCTTCCGCACCTGGAATCACATATTGAATGTCATTATCCCAACTGTCTTTCGGATAGCCCCCTTTCACATAACCGCCAGGCAACCAGTTTTTAGCCGATGCAGGCTGATTCACCAAAGCATCTAAACCGCCATCTTGCATAGATGGATATTTACCATTGTCGAGTTTATATTGATCCAGCGCCCCTGCTACTCCTTTTAAAGTAATGGCAGTGGTATCCACTTTGGCTTTTTCACCACGTCCCATCACATTCGGTACGATTAAGGCAGCCAACACCCCTAAAATGACAATCACCACCATCACTTCAATCAGGGTAAAACCAGATTGCTTATTGAGTTGATTCCGTTTCATTCAATTTCTCTCATGTATTTATATCAATTCGACATTTATTTTAAGTTCAGTTTGAAGAAGGATGCTTCAAAACGATTTAAATCATATTGTTCATATTCACAATTGGCAGCATCACCGCAATTACAATCACCAATACAATACTGGCCATCAACACTAACATGAGCGGTTCCAACAGTGCCAACAAGGTTGAAATCAGCGTGGTCACTTCACGATCCTGCATCACCGAGGCACGTGACAACATGCGGTCTAACTCACCCGAGGCTTCGCCACTTTTGATCATTTGTACCATCATCGGTGGAAAATAACCACTCCGCTCCAATTGAGTCGCCAAGTTACCACCTTCGGTCACTTTTTCTGCTGCCAAATTGACAGAATCACGAATCACCCAATTATTGCTAACTGCCGCTCCTATTTTCAGCGCGTCGACCAACGGCACACCTGACTGAGTCAGAATAGACAAGGTACTGGCAAAACGTGCTGCATTAATACCGCGTGATAACTTGCCAAATAACGGCAATTTTAAGGTTAAACGGTCAAAGGCATAATGCCCTGCCTGAGTACGTAAAAAACGAGCCAACAATAAAACCCCAATCACCGATGCCACCAGTAAAAATAGCCATGCTGCACGGATAAAATCACTGGCTTTCATTAAAGCTACGGTAATCCACGGCAAAGCATCTTTACTTTGGTCAAAGGTTTTAACAATGTCGGGCACCACATAGGTCATTAAGCCCATTACAATCGCAAAGGACATCAGCATTAAAATGATGGGATAAATCATGGCGCCTTGAATTTTTTTCTGCATGGCAAAACGATTTTCGGTGTAGTCTGCCAATTGTTCCAGAATTAAATCCAGATGCCCTGAACGCTCACCTGCGGCAATGGTCGCAATATATAAGTCTGGAAAACGTCCCGATTGCTGTAAAGCATTGGCCAGTGAATAGCCTTCTAGTACTTTGGAGCGCACCGACATCAGCAAATTTTGCACGTGCGCTTTTTCACTTTGCTTGCCCACTGCACGAACCGCTTCTTCCAATGGAATTGAGGCTGCCACCAATACTGACAATTGTCGGGTCAGCAAAGCCAAATCATAGGCGGTAATTTTTTTCTGAAACCACTGTCTGCCGCTGTGCTTATCTTTCTGTTCAACGGCATCGACACTGACAGGAATCCATTCTTTGTCCCGCAATTGCTGACGAATTTGACGTGCAGAATCGCCCTCTAAAACACCTTTTTGCTGCTTCCCTGAAGCGTCAATGGCAGTAAATTGATATGCTGGCATTGTAATGCTCTAATTTTCCAAAATTTCTTGCAGCGCAGTTGCGTCTGACCACTAAAATCATTCATATTCTTAGATATAAATTCTGTGCTCACTCTATCACAAGCCAACACAGAGCACGATGCCAATTTTCACAGGACGGTACGACTTTTTTATGCCAGATTCGACTTTAGACCCGCAGCCCATTTACCGTATTCGAGTGGCTGTACCCGTATATCTTTATGACTGCTTCGATTACATGCTCAGTGCAGCACAATATCAGCAAGCAGCCGTTGGCGCACGGGTGTTGGTGTCCTTTGGTCGGCAAAACTTGGTTGGGATTATTGTCGAAAAACTGGCGCTCGACACCCCAATTAACCCACGTTTTAAACTCAAAGCCATTACCGAACTGTTAGATGAACAAGCGATTTTAGACGCTAAAGTTTTAACTTTGTTGACATGGGCATCACAATATTACCAATTTCCCATTGGTGAAGTGATGCACAGCGCTTTGCCAAGTTTATTGCGTCAAGCCAAGCCCTATAATTTGCTGGCTCGAACTTGGAAACTGCTAGATGCACAGGCCGAGGCTAAAATTAAACGCTCAGAAAAGCAGCAGGAAGCCTATAAAATTTTAAAGCTGCATCCAACGGGTACTTCTGAAAATATTTTAAATTTAGCAGGCATTGAAACCGCCACCCTAAAAGCTTTGGCAAGCAAAGAAATTTGCGAATGTGTTTTGGAAACCCAAGATTTCAGCCCAATGCCTGTCACTTTGGCACAAATGCCTTTAACACCCAATCCCGATCAGAAAAAAGCCATCGACAGCGTACTTAAAGTTCGGCAGCAATATAAAGCTTTTTTACTAGATGGCTTAACGGGCAGCGGCAAAACTGAAGTGTATTTGCACATCATGCATGAGGTGCTAAAACAGGGCAAACAAGTGCTGGTGTTAGTCCCAGAAATTGGACTGACCCCACAAACCATCAGCCGTTTTCAGTCACGTTTTCACTGCCATATTGCCCTCTTACATTCGGGTTTAAATGATTCGAAACGTTTGCAAGCGTGGCAGGCGGCACAAACAGGCAAAGCGTCTATTATTTTAGGCACACGCTCTGCGATTTATACTCCATTGCCAAATTTGGGCTTGATTATTTTAGATGAAGAACACGACCTGTCTTTTAAACAACAAGAAGGTTTTCGCTATCATGCTCGAGATGTCGCCCTTTACCGTGGCCATTTGGAAAATTGCCCTGTTATTTTAGGTTCAGCTACACCAAGTATTGACAGTTATGCCTTGGTCGATCAAGGCAAAATGCAGTGTTTGGAGCTGAATCAACGGGCAGGCACCGCGCTTATGCCTAAAATCCACCTGATTGATTTAAAAATTGCCAAAAAACAGCATGGCATCAGTCAACAATTGATTGATGAAATGAAAAAACGTCTGGCAAAAAAAGAACAAGTCTTGGTGTTTTTAAACCGACGTGGCTATGCCCCAGTCCTGATTTGTGAAAATTGTGCCTGGCAAGCCAAATGCCCACATTGTGATGCCAACTTTACCCTGCATCATCAACCTTATGTGCATTTACACTGCCACCATTGCGGAACAATTCACCGCAAACCTGAGCAATGCCCTGCCTGCAACCATGAAGAACTCAAACCTGTGGGCATGGGTACCGCCAAAGTGGAAGACAGTCTAAATGAACTGTTCCCAGATATAGATGTGATTCGGGTAGATCGTGACTCAACCAGTCGTGTCGGCAGCTGGCAAAAAATTTATGACCGTATTCAACGCAGTGAACCCCTAATTTTACTGGGCACACAAATGCTGGCCAAAGGACATCACTTTCCTTATGTAACCTTGGTGGCTATTTTAGATATCGATTCAGGCTTGCTCAGTGTTGATATTCGCGCACCTGAACGTACCGCCCAACTGATTGTGCAAGTGGCAGGACGTGCAGGGCGTGGTGAACATAAAGGCGATGTTTATTTGCAAAGTTTACGTCCTGATCATCCTTTACTCACCACCTTGGTCGAGGGAGATTACCGCAAGTTTGCCAAACAAAGTTTAAAAGAGCGCAAAGCCGCGCAACTGCCGCCATATCGTTATACTGCGCTGATTCGCTGTGAGTCCAAAAGTCAGGAATTAAACCAACAGTTTTTACAACAACATGCGCAATGGCTCAGGGAACATTCCGAACAATTAATTGATATTTGGGGGCCTATTCCTGCGCCAATGGAACGTAAGGCAGGTCGTTTCCAAGCGCACATGGTGCTATTGTCTAAAGATCGGGCGCGCTTACATTTTTATATCAGGAACTGGTGGCAAAATATGTTGCATGAAAAGCCATCCAGCATGAAACTAAGTTTAGATATAGATCCACAAGAATTTAGCTAACCCAGTAAATTGCTGTTTTGGCTGCAAAACCCTGTATTGCAATAATCCACCGCTTTAAACTTTGGATGCCCACATGTCCTTATTGTTACAAATGACCATTTTTTTGGGTGCTTCTTTGCTACTAGTGCCCTTACTAAAACGCTTTGGCATTGCCACAGTGCTGGGCTATTTGTTTACAGGCATCTTACTTGGCCCAAGTGTTTTCAATATTGCCAGCGACCCGGATGCCATTCAGGAATTGGCAGAGTACGGCGTGGTCTTCCTGATGTTTATTATTGGCTTGGAACTACGTCCACAACGACTATGGGATATGCGTAAACCCATTTTTGTTTTAGGCAGTTTACAGGTCGGCATTACAGGCGTTTTACTGGCTGTGTTGGCATTTTTTGCCTTACAGCAAGGCATTGCTGCAAGCGTGGTAATTGGTTTTGCATTAGCGCTGTCCTCCACCGCATTTGTGCTGCAAATGCTGCAAGAAAAGCAACAACTCAATAGCAGTTATGGGCAGCAATCCTTTTCAATCTTACTGTTTCAAGATATCGCCGCAATTCCTTTAATTGCCATGATTCCCATGCTGGCAGGTGCTGAATCTACCCACCATGGTATTGCCTACTTTGCAGCCATTATTGCCACCTTTAGCGGACTGTTTTTATTTAGCCGTTATCTAATGCGTCCCTTCTTCCGTTTTGTGGCCAAAAGTGGTGCACATGAACTGATCACGGCAGTAGGTCTATTCATTGTGCTCGGCGTGGTCAGCATTATGGATGTGCTGGGCATTAGCACCACTTTAGGCGCATTTTTAACGGGTGTCTTGTTGGCCGACTCTGAATTTCGTCATGAACTCGAAGCCAGCATTGCACCCTTTAAGGGTCTGTTACTGGGCCTATTCTTTATGACTGTAGGTATGAGCACCCAGCTTTCCTTGTTGGTGGAACAGCCATGGTTGATTATTGGCGGTGCGTTGGGCTTAATGCTCATCAAACTGCTAACCCTAACGGCCATTGCACGTTATTTTGAATATTCTTGGCGCAATAGTTTGCTCTTGGCAACGTGCTTGGCTCAAGGCGGTGAGTTTGCCTTTGTGGTGCTGAGCGTTGCGCAAAGTGAAAGTGTGCTCAGTCAAGCCATGCTGCAACCGCTGACTTTGATTGTGACGTTGTCGATGGTACTGACCCCAATTTTATATTGGTTGATGAGCAGTCAAATTATCCCGCGTTTGGAGCGGGAAAAAATACCTGTGTATGATGAGATTCCCGATGCGCATCCGCCTATGATCATTGCAGGCTTTGGCCGTTTTGGACAAATCATTGCCCGTGTGGCGCATTTACAGCATCAGCACTTTACCGCAATTGACAGTAATATCGACAAAATTGATTTTGTGCGTAATTATGGCGGCAAAGTCTATTATGGCGATGCCACCCAACCTGAAATTTTACGTGCCGCAGGCATTCAACATGCCCAAATTTTTATTTTAGCCATTGATGATATTGAAGATTCAATGAATGTCGCACGACATATTCGCCTGAATTATCCTGAATTGAAATTATTGGTACGTGCCCGTGACCGCCATCACGTGCATTTATTACGTGATTTAGGCGTGACCCATATTTGGCGGGAAACCTATTTATCCTCCTTGGGCATGGCCTATCAGGCTTTGCGTGATTTGGGTATTAATGAAGATGATGCCTATAAAAGTATTGAATTGTTCCGTGATTATGATGAAAAGCTATTGGCACAGCAGCAACATATTTATACCGATGAACAAAAAATTTATGAAACCCATCGTAATGCCTTGGCCGAATTAGAACACCTGTTTGAAAGTGATGCACAAAACCGTGAAATGCCACTCGGGGTCGATTTAAAACGTGGCTTACATAGTGGTCATATTGATGTAACACGTGATGCAGCAAACTGACTTGTGTTTTACAATAATGCCACCATTAAAACAGGGTTATGGAGAATTTTATGTCTGATTTACGCCAACGCTTTTTTATTGAAGATAGCCCTGTTCGTGGTGAGGTAGTTCATCTCGAAGATGCTTTGCAAACCATTCTAGAACAACGTGACTATGTGCCAGCGGTACAAGTATTGTTGGGCGAAATGCTTTGCGCCACTGCATTGTTGGCCAGTACCCTAAAAATTAAGGGTCGCATCAGCCTACAAATTCAGGCATCTGGCACGTTTAAGTGGGCCATGGCTGAATGTAACCACTTGGGTGAAGTCCGTGCGTTGGCAGACTACGAACCAGATCCACACTTTTTAACTGCAGAAGACAGCAGCACCGTACTGAAAAGTCTGGTCAGCCCTGTGTTGTTTATTAACATTGAGCCAGAATTTGGTGAACGTTATCAAGGGATTGTACCGTTAGATAAAGCCAATTTAGCCGAATGTTTAATGCAGTATTATGACTTATCTGCACAAATTCCTACCCGTATTGTGTTAGCCAGCAATGCAGAACGTGCAGGCGGCTTACTAATTCAACTGTTGCCACGTAACAGTGAAGAAGAACAACAACGAGTCGATGAAGATTTATGGCCACGTGTGACTATGCTCACGGAAACCTTAAAGGCCGAAGAATTGACAGATTTAGAAGTCAATGAAATTCTGTACCGTTTATACAATGAAGAACAAGTGCGTTTACCTGAAGTAGAAGCACTGCGTTTTGGTTGTACCTGTTCTAAAGAACGCTGTGCTAATGCGTTAATTCAAATTGGTGTCGCTGCAGTACGTGAAACACTGGAATATCAAAATCCAATTACTATGGATTGCCAATTCTGTAGCGCACAATATACCTTCAGTGCCGAAGAAGCACTTGGCTTATTTGGAGAACACTTAAGCTAAATTTTGTGATCCAAACCAAGAAAACCATAAAAAATGAGCAGCCTTGACTGCTCATTTTTTATTTCTGCTTTGAGCATCGTTAAAAGCTATCATCCCTTTATTTTTCATGTGATTTATTTCACAAAACTTTCATGTAATTACTAGAAAATACCGCAAAAATTGGGTATAAATAATCCCATATTTTTTTTATGCCTTTATGTTTTGGCTGTCTTCATTGTTGGATGTTAATTTTATGAACACACTGTTCTTCTCTCGTTTAGCTTTCATAAGCGCAATCTGCTGTTCAAGTCTGGCTTATGCAGCCAATGCTGACCCGCTCGTGGGTAAATGGAAAACTTTAGATTACCGTACAGGATTTTCATTGTCAGATGTTGTCATGAGCAAAGACAAACAAGGTGCTTATGCCGCCAAGATTGTAGAACTCCGTGCTGTACCTGGTGCACCACGTCTGGAAAGCTGCACACTGTGCACTGGTAAAAATAAAGATAAGCCACTCATGGGTTTTGTGCCATTAAGCCACTTAAAAGCGACACCAAGCAATCAAATTGAATTTTATGAAGGTGATTATTTAGACCCACGTACGGGTAAGCAATATAAAACGCGCGCACGCCTAAGCAGTAACGGCAAACATTTAACCCTCTACAATGTAGATATTTCTACCAATGCCAGCCGTAAAATGACTTGGATTAAATACTAGTCGCTGTTCTTTCCCCATCTCTTTTTAAGCGATAAAAGTCTGAAATGATTGATATATCCTAAATTGGACTTTTATCGCACTCATCAAAACAATAGCTTCAAAAGCAAACCAAAGTTTTAATTTTCACGTTTTTCTTAGGTATTTCTTTCTAAATTTACCATGATCAATTTGCGTCATCAGTATTTTCTTGCTATAAAGCTCAAAATAGAATTTTTACTCTATTTTTAAGATTTTTAATACATTTGGGGACACATTGATGAAAAAAAATTATAAAGGGATTTTTGCAGGTCTGATTTTCGCCACACTTTCTAGTTTAAGTTTTGCTGAAAGTGATCCTCTAATTGGCAAATGGAAAACCATTGATGACCGTACAGGGTATTCACGTGCGGATGTAGAAATTCGCAAAAAAGCAGATGGTACCTATGAAGGTATTATTGTTGAAACCCGCAATGTTCCTGGCGCAGAAAAAATGGTGACCTGCACCAAATGTCCAGGCACACTCAAAAATAAACCTTTCCTTGGTTTACCTTTTATTTGGGGCTTTAAACAAGACCCGAAAAACCCACGTGAATTTAACCAAGGCCACGTGCTAGACCCAATTGGCGGTAAGGTTTATAAAGGCAAAGCTCGCTTAAGTGCAAATGGTAAACGCTTAACCTTACGTGGTTATGTTGGTGTTTCTGTAATTGGCCGAAGCGTGACTTGGGTGAAATACTAAGTTCCATCGCCATTCAGAATAAGCTGCTGATCCCAAAGACCCTTTCAAGGGTCTTTTTTATTGTCATACTTTGAAACAATAAGCTTAAACTTTAGGCTATCACTTCTGATGAAATGCTTGAATAATTAAACACATTGCACAAAAAATAATCTATATTGGTTGTGCATTTTAATTCTAAGCAGAATAACTCAACGGCATGGATAGGCCACAAATTCACCAAAGCAATACAAATAATAGACTCAATTGCATGCTATAGGCGCTAAATTAAAGGATCATCCACTTTGATATAAAGCAATCAGATGCAAATACAATCCCTCATTTCAGGTTGATGATTCAACTTGAAATAAACTAGAAGGAGTATGCTATGACCACTATTCTATATCGTGAAACTACTTTAGACGGACAACATACAGAACTCATAGAAGAGTTTACCCAACTTGATTTAAAAAATTTTGCTGCTGCCTGTGGGCAAAGCCCAGAATGGGTCTTACAACTTCTAGAATATGACATCTTGCCTTCCCGCCCTGCAGAACGTATCCATCAATTTTTTGGTGAAGATGTGACTCGCGCTCGTCAGGCCTATCGTCTACAACGCGATTTTGAAGCCAGCTTTTCAGCTGTAGCCATGATGCTAGACCTGATTGATGAAGTTCAAAAATTACGCAAAGAAGTTAAACATCTGAATTTTCAACATAGCTAAGCCAACGCTCTAGCCAAGTCCATTTAAGCTTGCTAGAGCGTTTTTCTTTGTATGCCCTATTAATTGTTTCTTGAGAATGATCGCCACAATGAAGACCAAAGACTGCAACAAAAAGATTAAAAATATGTTCCCTGAATTTCGTGATTTAATTCAGGTATTACGTGACAGCAATCCACATTTTTCAAAAATTTTTGAAGACCATGAACAGCTTGATCGTGAGATTATTCAACTTGAGCTTGATCCAGTGCATCAAATTAATGATGACATTGAAGCGCTGAAGCGTAAAAAACTTAAGCTTAAAGATGAAATGTACCACTTGCTTCGCAATGCACAGAATGATCAACTGGCTTGATACACATTCAATATTCAAATTTGAGTCAATCTATCTCAACTTAAATAATTAAATTAAGGCAGAGAATACTTGGCTGTATGTGACACTGCCCAAACGCACAAAAACGGCTAATGTGCTGAAAAGCTGAAAAGCTGAAAAGCTGAAAAGCTGAAAAGCTGAAAAGCTGAAAAGCTGAAAATATGTCACATTTTAGACAAGCAAAAGCGATAGCTTAATTATTTCAGCTTGGTCAGCTTTTCTACTTCTTTGATGGTGCCTTTTACAGTTTGCTTAATCGGTTCGTAATCTAAAAACCAGAATAAACTCATGTGTTGATCGCTATGTTGTTGCGCCAACATATCAATCACACTTTTTTCACCCCGTCCCACCATGTGACGGCGATAGAAATAATACAGCAACAGTAAAGTGGTCATGACCATTACGCCCAGCATAATCCAAAAGGCCTGCGCATGTCTTAAACCTGGCATAAACTCAAAGTTCATGCCATAAATACCTGTAAATAAAGTTAAAGGCGCAAAAACTGCGGTAATAATCGCCAAAATTCGCATATTCTCATTGGTTTGGTTGGCAATTGCAGAAAAATGCAGATCAATGGCAGTTTGTACTGCGGAACGCAATCGAATAGTATGCTTTTGAATTCGTTCAATATGACTGGTTAAATCATCTAACCGCACTAAAATAATATCCTGCTTTTCACTACGCTTTTTTCCACGCAAATGCGGGTAGTTATCCACAATTTCATCACGCAATTCTTGCAAAGCTTCAATTTGCTCTTCACACAAATTTTCAACTTGCTGAAATGCCATATTTTCTTGCAGTAATTGATGCCAGCGAGTAAAACGCCGATGACCTTGCAATAATTCTTGTTGCCAATATTCCACACGGCGGGTCAGTGGCATGCGAATATCCAAGTAATCATCAGCCACCAAATTCAGTAAACGTAAAGTCAAATCCAGTGGCGTTGCTGCCAGTTTGCGTGCCTTATTTTGTTCTTCAATAGGACGTTGCACCGCTGCTTCGACACGTGACAAATAGCTTTCCATGACTTTATTGCCCTGCTCACGTACGGTGATCAGCACCTGCGGTGTCATAATAAAACTCATAGGCGTGGTAGCAAGTCCAAAAACCCGCTCATGTTTCTCCCCCAGTTGCTGCCCTGTGGCAATACGGTCTTCGGGAGTAATCAATTTACGAAGAATGAGCAGGTCATAATCATCTAAGGTGTCAAAAGCACAAGGATGTTCAAGATTTAAAATATCACGCACATGATACTCGTTCAGCGACAACTTACTATGCTGAAAAATTTCCTGTTGCCACTGTTCGGCTCGGTTCAGTACATCATCACGGGTACAATCAATCCAGATAAATTCAGGCTCAAACCCTTCAATTGGCTGTTTTTGCACATAAATATTGGTTTTGTGATTGGTATGCAGATAGAAATAATAACTTTGCATAGAACAGGCTACTCTATTTTCAGTTTTTGTAGGCTTTTAAATATCAGCTTGACTCAGTTTAAGCATGAAATGCGATCGTTTTCAAATATGCGTTGCTATTTATTCTAGTGTTCGTGTAATGATTGCATCGCTGATTAAAATCAACAAAATTTTGCACATAAAAAAAGCCCGCATTCAGTTTGAATACGGGCTTTTCATTGACCATTTCAGATCATCAACACAGCATTATGCTTGTTCGATGTCTTTCATAGTTAATTTGATACGACCACGGTTGTCTACATCGGCAACCTGTACTTTCACTTCCTGACCTTCTTTCAGAACGTCTGCTACGTTAGCAATACGCTCGTTCGAGATTTGTGAAATGTGAAGCAAACCGTCAGTGCCTGGAAGAATATTTACGAAAGCACCGAATTCAACAATACGGATCACTTTACCTGTGTAAATTGTACCTGGCTCGATTTCAGCAGTTAATGCCTGAATTTTTGCAACAGCAGCTTGTGCAGCAGCTTTGGTTTCACCAAATACACGTACTGTACCGTTGTCTTCAATATCAATTGCAGCTTTAGTTTCTTCAGTAATTTGACGGATGGTTGCACCACCTTTACCAATTACATCACGAATCTTGTCTGGGTTGATGTTGATGACTTGGAAGGTCGGCGCGTGCATAGAAATTTCTGGACGTGCACGTGAAATCACTTGGTTCATTGCATTCAAGATGTGCATACGACCTGCATAAGCTTGGTTCAATGCAACTTCCATGATTTCTTCAGTGATGCCTTCAATTTTGATGTCCATTTGAAGTGCAGTAATACCATTGGCAGAACCTGCAACTTTAAAGTCCATATCACCAAGATGGTCTTCATCACCCAAGATGTCAGAAAGCACTGCAAAACGCTCACCTTCTTTTACCAAGCCCATTGCGATACCTGCAACTGGTGCTTTAAGCGGAACACCTGCATCCATAAGTGATAAAGAAGCACCACATACAGACGCCATAGATGATGAACCGTTTGATTCAGTAATGTCAGATACAATACGAATCACATACGGGAAGCGGTCTGCAGCAGGAAGAACAGCTTGCACACCACGACGTGCCAAACGACCGTGACCAATTTCACGACGTTTAGGGCCAGATTCACGACCTGTTTCACCTACAGAGTATGCAGGGAAGTTGTAATGCAACATGAAGTTGTCAGTTTTAGTACCTGATAGTGTATCTACCATCAAGGCATCACGTGTGTTACCCAAAGTTGTAGTAACTAATGCCTGAGTTTCACCACGGGTGAACAATGCAGAACCGTGCGCGCGATCAAGCACACCCACCTGTACATCTAATGCACGTACAGTTTTGGTGTCACGACCATCAATACGTGGCTTACCAGACAAGATGTTGTCACGTACAGTGCGGTATTTCAGGTCTTCAAAGAGTTCATTTAAGTCATCTGCGATGCCATCAACGTCTTCTTCTGGAACAAATTGAGCCACAGCTTCAGCTTGAAGTGCGTCTAATGCAGCATAACGGTCTTGCTTAATTGCAATCGTATACGCTTCAGAAATTTTCGCTTCAAATGCTTCTTTTAACTTCGCACGAAGGTCTTCATTTTTCTCTGGTGCAGTCCAAGTCGATTCTGTTGCGCCAGCTGCCGCAGCAAATTCTTTGATCGCTTGAATTGCAATTTGCATTTCGTCATGACCGAAAAGCACCGCGCCTAACATTTGGTCTTCTGAAAGTTCTTTCGCTTCAGATTCAACCATTAATACTGCAGATTCTGTACCTGCAACCACAAGGTCAAGGTCAGATTGCGCCATTTGTTCAAAGTTCGGGTTAAGTACGTATTCGCCGTTGATTAAACCGACACGTGCAGCACCAATTGGGCCACGGAAAGGCGTACCTGCAATTGCAAGTGCAGCAGAAGTACCTAACATGGCTGCAATGTCAGCGTCCATGGTTTTGTCAGAAGACACAACCGTCGCAGTCACTTGAATTTCGTTATAGTAACCTTCTGGGAACAACGGACGAATTGGACGGTCAATCAAACGTGAAATTAAAGTTTCCGCTTCAGACGCACGGCCTTCACGCTTACCATAACCACCTGGGATACGACCCGCAGCATATTGTTTTTCTTGGTAGTTAACAGTCAACGGGAAGAAGTCTTGACCCGCTTTCGCTGTAGGTTGAGCAACCACAGCAACCAATACAGTTACACCACCCATAGTGATCATAACCGTGTTAGCTTGACGCGCAACGCGACCAGTTTCTAGAACAACTTGGTGCTGACCAAATTGGAATTCTTTACGAATAATATTAAACATCGACATATTTTATTTTTTCCTAGTTCTTGTGAACAATTATTCTCGTGGAGACCCCTAAGGTTTGGCATTCACAACACAATATTTTGGTAAATGACAAAGCTTAGAAGCCGACCTCACTCGAATGAAACACGATTTTTAAACACAAAGAAGGAGCGAAACATTCGCCCCTTCCACTGATCTAGCCAAAGCTAGATTTACTTTAGTTTTCAGTAATACAGCATTCAACATGCAATAGTCCGAAAATAAAAGCTTAAATCGAATTAACGACGTAAACCTAAAGCAGCAATCAATGCGCTGTAACGAGTCGCATCTTTGCCTTTAAGGTAGTCAAGTAACTTACGACGTTGGTTAACCATACGGATTAGACCGCGACGGCTGTGGTGGTCGTGTTTGTGCTCTTTGAAGTGACCTTGTAAGTCATTGATTTGAGCAGTTAAAAGCGCTACTTGAACTTCTGGTGAACCAGTGTCGTTTTCAGCACGAGCAAATTTAGCAATGATCTCTGCGCGATCTGCGTTTGTTAAAGCCATTCGATTTCTCCGAGATGCTTAATAAAAAGATTTGATACCGATCAATTGATGAATCAACTGACTGCCGTGCATCACTACAGCAAGGGCATCATTTTAAGGCAAAAACGTGCCGATTGCAAAACAGAACGACTAACAACTGCTTTAATTTTTACTTTAAGCAGTCACGCCAGATTTTTTCTGCCTGCTGTTTTGCATAGATAAAAGTATAAAGTACTGTGCACAAATAAATATACATTTGTATATGTTTGATAATATGTAATATTTTGCCAATAGCATAAAACATAATGTCATTTTTAGCTCACAAAATAAAACAGCCCGAGCAGAGCTCGGGCTGTTTTTGCGCTGTAGTTTCTTGTCTTATTATTCTTATTGTTTTGTTTATTGTCGTTATTTGCGCGTTTTCGCGTCTTATTGTCTGAACATTCCTGTTCTGGGTTTCACGTCCTTGTGTGGTAGATTTTGCCATAATACTAAAGTGAAAGAAGTCGTATTTCTCGTATCTATTTGTAAGCTTTTTCTTACAACAAGTAAGCATTGTCTGTATTTTGCAAGCCAACAAAACTAACAGACATAAAAAAGCCCTGTAGTCTCTCCCAAAACTACAAGGCTTAGCGGCTGTAAGTTTCCTCTTCTCACTCACGTCCTGTCAGTTCGCTGTCTATCGACAATTATCGTTATTATTCTGCGATTATGCTCAAAATCCTTATTGAGCTTTTTGTGTGAAGTCATCTTCTCAAAAACATACTCGAATCTCTATGCGCAAATTTCTCGAATTGATGTAAGCCATTTCGTACAAAAGTACCTATTATTCACTTCCGCTTAATAATTCAGAACCTCATTAATTCTAGCTAACAAACCACTGCTACGACGGGTGCGAATATTCAATGCCTGTTCCAGCGCTTGTGCATCGACCAGCAAACTCACCGCTTTTTTAGCACGGGTAATAGCCGTATAAATCAGTTCCTTGCTGAGCAAGTTTTTAGCCATAGCATCTAGCACCACTGCTGTATGGCTAAATTCCGAACCTTGAGATTTATGAATAGTGAGCGCAAAAGCTGTTTCAATATTTTTAGGTAAGCGTGTTGCAGGTACCCATTTGTCCAGACTTGGAAAATACACTTCAAACTGGCGCTGTGCGTTATGTGTTCGCATAAAGCAAATGCCAATATCACCATTGGACAGTCCCAGCTGGTAATCATTATAGGTCATCATCACAGGTCGGCCGATATACCAATCCCCTTGTTTTTGCTGTTTGGATTGCTGTAAAAGGCGCTGCTCAATCTGCACATTCAGTTGCTTTAAGCCCAAATGACCATGACGAATCGCGGTTAAAATACGGTAATCATCAAACACCTGAATACCCTGCATCACAAAATGCTGAAAGTCTTGCAAATCATTGCCATCAGCCAAGCCCGCATTCAATACTTCCACATAGGACTGATAGCCATACATGAGCTGGTCATAATAGCCATCCAAATCTGTTGCAGACATTGGGCTGTCTTGACTTGGTAGATATTGAAGTTGAACTTCATCGACCTGTATTTGTTCTAAATTGATTTTGCGTAACTGGGTGGCAGCAACCACCTGCTGTTCAAACGCTGCCAAAACCTGCTGTGCAGGATACTCTAGCTGAATGAACTTCGCCATTGCCCCAACTTTTGCCCCTTCAGCAAAACGGCGTGTGGTGACTAAATTGACACGATTTTTTGCTAATTCAGGAACTTGCTGTAAATCTGCCAACACCGTACCAACATCAACTGAAGCTAACTGATTGGCATCTCCCAACAGGATTAAACGTGCCTGTGCAGGAATGGCAGCCAATAACATGTGTGACAAGTGCAAATCCAGCATAGAGGCTTCATCGACCACAATCACATCGTAAGGCAAAGGTTGTTTGGCATGAAAACGAGGCTTGCCTGTATTCCCCAAACCGAGTAAACGATGCAAAGTGACAGGTTGTAACTGTTGTAAAGCGTCCACATCAAAGGCTTGTAAGGCTTTGCTATTCAACGCATTTTTTAAGGCTTCCTGCATACGCTGTGCCGCCTTGCCTGTCGGTGCAGCCATGGCAATGCGAATATCTGGCAAAGCTTGATTGAGTACGGCAATAATATGCGCCAAGGTATAGGTTTTCCCTGTTCCTGGCCCACCGGTGATAATACTCAAACTTTGGCTGGCAGCAGTCTGTAAAGCCTGCTGTTGCTGTGGGTCTTGCAATAAGTTGAGCTGTTCAGGTTTTAACTCAAATGAAAGCGGTTGCTGTGCCTGAATTCTTAAAATATCAGTGGCGACTTGCTGTTCTAACTTCCAGTAGCGGTACAAATATAAACGCTGCCCGTCAAATACAAACGGGGCAATTGCAGCTGCTGTGTCCGAGGGCTGTACGGGTAGCGTGATTTGTAAATCATGCAAAGCCGCAACCTGTGCCGCACTTGCAGGAATACAACTATCCCCCTGTTCTATTGCATCAAGGACTTGCTGCATCAAAGATTTACCAGCAGCATCAATCGTTGCAGTGCTAAATGGCGGCTGACAGAGGTAATCCAACCATGCCTGCATGGCAGATTGCGCTGGAATTAAGTGAATATGCTTGTTTTCCACACAGTTATCCTCAAAGTTATCCACAGGATAAGCATTTGTTTTATTAAGTCTAAGAACAGGCTTAGTTTGATTTTTTAAGGTCAAAGTAACCTAATATTTCATCTAGTTGCAGAATAAAATCTGCTTCAGGCTGCCAATGGCATACGCCTTGTCCTACCTCACCATTCATGCCGCGCAAGTACAAATAGCTGGCGCCACCCAAGTGTTGATAAATATCATAACCCTGCATGTTGCTGCCCAAATAACGATGTAAGGCCACCAAGTACAGTCCTGCTTGCAACCAGTAACTAGACTGAGTCATATTATTTTCAATATGACTCAAGGCATAATCCTGCTGATCTGCACCTAAATAGTTACTTTTATAGTCCGCAATGTGATAGCGCTGACCATCGAAATACACCAAGTCAATTGAACCTGTCAGGTAACGAGCGCTGTTGGCCTCGTTTAAGCCCTGAATAGGCCGCCCTGCATCGTTAAATAATTGTTGAATGGCGGGTAACAATAAGCGTTGGTCTGCCATGGCCAAATAAAATGGAAACTCAGACAAATAGCCATCTACAGCCAATGCAGACAGACAAAAGTCTTGATGCAATGGGGTGTGCAAGACCTGCATCAGCCAATCGGTCATCAGCTCAAATACTTCGGCTTCCTGTGCCATATTCTGCACATCAGCTTGATGAAGCTTGGCAACCAAATCGGCCAACAGCATATCGGAGTTAAACTCTTTATCATTATGAAAACGGCGTTTCACTTCGTCTGCAATGCGGTCTCGACTGGCCTGAAAGTCGATATATTCAAATAGTTTATGTAAAAAACTACCCGCCTGTGTGCCACGCTGAAAATTGGCTTTAATCCATGCGATCGGTTGCGCAAGCTCAATCGCTTCAACAGGTTCTTGATTGATTTCATCTGCTGCCGCTGCCTGCGTCTCAGCCATCACCACCAAGCTATCCCGAGGGCTTGTACTCGGCAGATGCTGTGCCAAACCACTAAAACTGGTTTTTGTACGTGGGTAAAAACGGCGCACTGGAAAGTCTGCGGCCTCAATCACAACATCTTGTATTTGTTGTAATTCCAATGCCTGAGGTAAATTCAGCATAGGCGCTTCCTCAGTACTGAATTGCGCTGCAATTTGCTGAGTCTGTGAGCACACCGATGCTTTTAAACGCCAGACATTTAATCCGTCCGCTTTAGGTGCAGACGGCTTCTTACTTTTGACATCTTCTTTAGGTGGTTCAGGCTGTTTTAACATCGCATAGACCCGATAACTGGCTCGGGTTAATGCCACATACCACAAGCGATTCAGCTCAGCTAAACGACGCTCACGATGCTGCTGCGTTGCTGTTGCATCCATGTCTTTATGTTTAATGGCAATGACACGTTGCTCTATGCCTTGCTCTTCCTGCGTTGCAAACACCAAAGCAGACTTATCAGGTTTTGGCGGCCGATCTGCTGACATTAAAAAGACCACTTTAAACTCAAGTCCCTTGGACTGGTGAATGGTCATCAGCTTTACACCTGCCGCGTTCGACAGCTTTCGTTCAACTTCCCAGTCACGTTCTCCAGGCGATTCAACCTGCTGCAAATACCAGTAATACAGCATATAAGCGCCTTGATGACGCTCACTCTGCCGACTAAGCAACTCAGTTAAATGACGTAAATTCACCACATGCCGTTCATTGTCAAAGCTCTGCTTTGCCACCAAATTCTCCCAAACTTTAAATAAGTTCAGGCAATAACTCCAAGCGGTTAAAAAGCCTTTATTGACCCACATCTCACGAATACAGTCGAAGTCATATATAAACTGCCCCAAGCCTTGTTGCTCAAGTTCAATTAACTGCTGCAGGTTATAGCCCAGCAAACGAGTCAGTAAAGCACGCTTTACTTTCGCTTCATCAAAAGGATGTAAAATTGCCGTTAAAATTGCCGCAACATCTTGCGCTAGAAATCCTCTAAAAACACTGCGCTTACTGCTTCGATTTACCCGAATACCAATACGCTCCAACTCATATTGCACTTGATCCAGCAATTTATGACTGGTGGATAAAATCGCAATATCATCGGCCTGTAATGCAAGCTTACCTGTAGAATGGTCAAAATATAACTCACCTGAAATCCCCTGATTTAATAAATCACGAATTTTCCAAGCAATTTGAATAGATTCATCTTGATCATGTGCAACGGTGATCCACCGAAGCGGCGCAGGGTTGGCCTGCTGCCGATCGATTAAAGCAGGATGAGGCCGTGAACCCGCAATAACCGGATGATAAGTCACCTGCTCACCAAAATCGGTATGACGTTGGAATAACTCATCCACCACGCTTACCAGTTCTTTGACAGAACGATGATTTTGTCTGAGGGAGTAAATACATCCCTGTTTTTTCAGTACATCATCACGGGCATTGTTATAGGTCAGCATATCGCCGCCACGGAAGCCATAAATTGCCTGTTTGGGGTCACCCACCATGATCATACAGCCCCGTGCATACCATTTTGGATTACGCCAAATTTGCGAGAGCATGTCATCTTGATCTTGGTTGGTATCCTGAAATTCATCCACCAAAATTAACGGATAACGTGTATGTACAAATTGTGCAAAACGCTGCCCGCGCTCACCATGTAAAGCTTCTGCCAAGGTGCGAATTTGTTGCGCAAAAGTGGTTTCACCTTTTTGCTGCAACAACTGTGGTAAGCGCTGTTTGACTTGTTGCACCAAATAAAATTTTAAGTTGGTATCTACCAAATCTATCTGGCCTTCAAATTGCAGTTTCGCATCTGCCACCGCTTTGATTTTACGAATCACTGGATGGTCAAAAAAGGCATCTTGCACATCTTGGGTACACGGTGCTTTGGCTTTATTAAAAATTGCCGATCTTGGCTTACCTTCAGCAGTGAGATACAACCCAAGAACCTCGTTAAACCCATCGCTTAAATGCAGATTAAAATACTGCTCTAACGGGTTGTGCTGCAGCATTTCAATCAGTTTGGGCAACGTGACAGTAAATAGTGGATGTAATTTTTTCTTGTCACTGCCTGCAACATAATGGGAAAAATTAAAGTTGTATTGACCATCATAATATTCTTTTAATTCTTCAATTTGAGTGAGATCTATTGTGGCTAAATGCTGCAAGGCGACTTCTAAATCTTGCACTTCCAGTTGTACTTGCTCAATCCCCTGAATTTTTGCAGATGCAAAATTCAAACTTGTACCCACTAAACCCACATATTCAGTTGCCGATTTTAAGCGCCCACATAACAGCATATAGTCCACAACATGCTGAGGTTGTGCCTGAATCCATTCCCGCAACACATCATGTACCAATTGTTCTGTATAAACCGAAGCTTGGTCGGTAATATCGGCACGTTCAATTTTGCCACTTTCAAATGCAAATTCTCGCAACATTTTTTGGCTAAAGCTGTCTAAGGTGCCCACAAACAACTCATCTAATTGCGCAATCACCAACTGCAAACGTGAACTGGCATAATCTACTTTTAGATGATGCTCCTGCAGCACATACTTAAGCAAAGGGTCTTGTTCTTGCTCAATTTTTTTTAAGATTTCTGGCTGAGATAAATCTAAACACGCATCAAAATATTGTTTGGTTTCCTGTAAGCGAGCACGAATTCGACTTTTTAGTTCAGCCGCAGCAGCACGGGTAAATGTTGTGGCAATCACCTGATTCGGCAAATAATCCTTAAGAAAAATTCGCACCATTAAACTGGACAAGGTATAAGTTTTACCTGTACCCGCAGAAGCCTCAATCCAGTGCAAGCCTTTAAATTGCATTTCTTGAATCGGGTCATAGCAAATTGGAAATATGCTGGATGTATTCATGCTGACTCTCCCTGATTCGCAATTTGGCGCTGTTGGGTAATAGGCTGATACAACCGATAGCTATGCTGCTGAAATGCCTGAATCAACAATGGCTCCGTTTCACTGTCTTGAAAAATAAAGGCCCAGTCAGGGTGATTTTTCTCACTTTCATCAATAAAGCCCCCCCAAGCTCCGCCCTGCCAATGTTTTGCAAAGCTGTCCATATTCAAAACCTGTTCGGAGTCTGTTTCATCCCACTCAATTTCAAATTCTTTTTTATTATTCATTTTTAAAACCAAAGCAGCAGGCAACAACACAGGATATTGCTGTGCCTGTGCCCAAAACTCCATCCACATCGCTAAATAATCTTGTGCCTGTGCGGCATTCACCCCAGCAAAATGGATCACATCATCTTTACAGACCACGATCCGTTCCAAGTCCTGCTGCGCAGTATTTTGATATGCTACCCACAACAAATATTCCAACCAAACATGTGCATAGCGCTGTGGCGTTGCCCGTGAAGCGACCACGTTACACCAACGGGTGGTTGTCGTTGCAGGTACCTGAATGCGGATGTGCACTTGCGGAGTCATTTTCCAGACCTGCTGAGTGGTCAAGGTTTCTTGTTCTGCATATTGCATTAAAACATCACGTAAATATTGCTGCTCCTGCACCCCAGTTTTAAAGGTGGCATTCAGGGTTTTGCCTACAGGCAAAGTATCTTGCAATAAACTTTTTGCTTCTTGTGTGCCGTACTTAAGTAAAAAGTCTCGCACAGCGTATTTTTCCAAACCATTTAAAATCAACGGTTCTTGATTGAGCGCAGCTGTATCTGACTTTAGATTATTCACACCAATGGCTTTTAAATAGGCACGGGCAGGGAAACAAACATCTTTAATCCACTGCGTACTGTCTAGCACCACCACATCTTGTGGCAATGATGGATATTCACAAAACCATGCTTCACGCGGTGTAGTACCCTGCTGCATTTGTTTGGCCACCCGATACCACTGGTCTTTAAAGCGAATTTCACGGCTTTCGGCAAAACGCTGCTGATCGAAAGGCTGTAAGCTATGCAAGTGATAAATTGGCAGCAACTGCACTGGAATATCAACACCTTGCACTTTGATATTTTTAGAAACTTCACCTTCGGGATGTTTCACAATAAAAGCCAGATGCTGTACAAATTCCTGTACCACCACAGAGGGATCACGCACCTCGCCATCGCTCACATCAAAGCCGTTATAGAACAGCCAAACACTGTCCTGAGCCAGCAAAACACTGTCTAAAAAAGCGCCTTGATCATCATCTAGCCGTGAACGATCTCCAAGCTGAGGCTTCAACAACTGCATCAAATCAAAAGGCAGTTGCTGATCACGACTTGGAAATACACCATTGTCCAAATTCAACATCACAATCAGTTTATAAGGCAGTGGGCGTATCGCACCAATTTGACTAAAAGTAATCGCCCCCGATGGACTGGCTTGCTCGAGTTGTGTTTCAAGCTGCGCTGTTATTTCTTGCAAAATATAGTCTAAGGGTAAGCTTAAATGACGGATGTCATGTCCCGATTGCTCATCAAAATAACTGGCCAAAGTCAGCATACGGTCATGCTTTTGCACCAAACTAAAGACCGAGGCCAGTACATCTACACCTGCATCCTGAAATTCACTGACATCTTGCATCAGTTGTTTCAGCCAGAACTCTACCGTTTGTGACTGACCCAATTCATGTTGAATTAACCAGTCACGGCGTACTGCAAAATCTTGATAAATTTGTACAAGTTTAAAGACCAGCTCAAAATCATCGGGCTGTACATCGGCATAACTTAAGGTCTGATTAACCACACAATGTTCAGGGACGGCTACCCCTAAAGCCAAACGGTCTAAAGCAAATTTGAGGGTAAATCTGTAATCCTGATCACCTGCGCTCAAACTACGGCTCAAATGTTCTGCATCTAAACCTCGCTTAAACCCCGCTTCAGACAATAGCGCATTCATGCGTTCAATATGATTTAAGTTCAACGCATAACGCTGCTGCGTGGCGGCCAAACTGAGCCAGTCACTAAACTCTTCAAAACTAAAGCGTCCCTGAACCAAAGTGATCCGCCCAGTGACTGCACGCCAAGCATTGTGAATGTCTAGGGAGCTAATCCCTGCTATTTGAATGGGCAAATACACACTGTCTTGACTGAGTTGATGTGCGAGTCCCGCTTGACTCTGTTGGCCTTTTTGCTGCCCTTTCTGATATAAATCGCGCTCACTTGGCGGTGCAGCAAAGACACTCCGAATTAAAGACTCTTGTTCTTTCAGTTTCGGACTAAGCACCAAAATATCACTGGCTTGACGGCTATCATCTTGGCCTAGCCATGCAATTAAACGATCTTTTAGAACTTCCAGCTGACGCAAACTCGAATGACAAACATGAATTTCGATGGAATCATCTTCAGGGTCTAAGCAATACGACTGTGCTGCAGGCACTTCTAAATTCAATACATCGGACTGAATTTTGCCCAATAAATGTTGAGGATATTGTTCAGGGAACTCATCCACCCATTCGCCTTCCTCACCACTCGACAAAACCGAAAGCAATGAAAAATGGTCCCGTGCCTGTTTGCCAAATCGTGTCAGCAGCGGATGGTGTGATTCACGCATATCGGCATTAAAATGCCCATTATATTTTTCAATATACGCTGCAATGTCCTCATCGCTCACGGTCTTGTTCTGTTTTTCCATCTCACGAACAAAGCGGTCTTTAATACGTGCATCGACCCGTAACTTCCATTTTGGATCGACCATATCGGCCCAGTATTCTTGCGATGGGTTGTAATGCAGAATAAAAATATCCATATACTGCGCTAAACGGCGCATAAAATATAACTGGCTCGGCGGCAAATCCAATACAGTAAAAATCACCAGTTGCTGAGGAAGCTTCTTGATACAAGAATTTGGGTTTTCAGGCGTGCCCAAGGCCTGCCAAAATTGCCGATCAATCTCCTGCATATTTTCAAAATCGGCATGAAAAATATGCGACCACAACCAGCTTTGCCACTGTTCTAATTCTTCGGCCTGCTCCTGCGTAAATACTGCAAGCGCTAAGGCCGACTGTTTCTCTTCTTCAGTATCAAAGCTTTTAGGGACGTAAATCTGTTGCTTTAAATCCAGATGTTGCTGCTGCCCCCAAATCGACAACCAATTACTTTGACATTGGCAGGTTCCTGCACAGCCTTTTTGGCAAAAGCCACGATAAGCCATGTAGTTACTGAACAAGCGCGACACTTTGTCTGCCACCCAGTACAGCATATTTTGTTTTTTTAGCTGCCGCTCTGAGTCAGACTGTAGTGATGCTGCACTGTC
Source organism: Acinetobacter sp. A2 (assembly GCF_048537555.1). Taxonomy (NCBI): domain Bacteria; kingdom Pseudomonadati; phylum Pseudomonadota; class Gammaproteobacteria; order Moraxellales; family Moraxellaceae; genus Acinetobacter; species Acinetobacter sp. A2. The sequence goes on along the minus strand of NZ_CP183239.1, from coordinate 339,426 downwards.
ATAAATTCGCTGAATTAAACGGTATAAAGCATGCTCAGTTTCTAATGGATTCTGTTCATATTGAATCCAAGGCTGTAAGTCATAGAACACACGCCACTGCATCACAATACGCGGAATATTCGCCTGCCTTACACGGTCTTTATCTTCCAATACTGCCTGATAAGCTGCCCACTGAAACGCCCGAATACGATGATGAAACTGAGTATTGGCACTAATGCCCTGTTGTTCAGCAATCTTTTCAGTCAGCCACGTTGCTACAGCAACCGAAGGCACAATAAAATGCTGGGTTTTAAGTACCTGTAAGGGATTCAATGTCGGCTGACGTATGCTGTTCAGCATCTTTTCAAGCAAAACTTCTATACGCTGACTTTGTATGACATGAATCGCCATAAATACTTATTCCTTATTTTTTAAAAATGAATAAAATGCTAAATACAACAAAAGAATAAAGATTATTTACTATACTTTCACAACACGCTATGCCACCTTAAAAGCATATTTTCATTCATGACTTGATTCAAAAAATGCTTTGAATAAAGTAGCTTAATGATAGCAAATAGCAAAACATTAGGTGCCATTTTAGAGTTATATATATGATAAAAAGAGATACCGTCCCAGATTCGATTGATCCAAGCTTAGATTTGGAAATGATTCGTGCAGAATGCCTAGAACTGGTCAAAAAACGTGCCTATTTTTCTGCAGGCGCAGCCGTGATTCCAGTTCCTTTTTTAGATGTCGTGATTGACGTTGGCATCTTGTCGCAATTAATTCCCGAAATTAATGCACGCTTTGGATTATCACCTGAACAAGTCAGTGTTTACGACCCAGAAACCCGAAAAGTGCACTGGAGCGAATTGCGTAAACGTGGCGTTGAATTTTCAGGTTTGGTCGTGGCGCGTACCGCAGTGAAAAAATCCCTGAATAATGTTGCAGCCAAGTACATCACCAAACAAGTTACCAAGTTTATTCCACTGGGCGGACAGATGGTGGCGGCAGGTTTGGGTTATTTTATTATGAAAAAAATTGCCGAAACCCATGTTGAAGAAAGCTACAAACTAGCCAAAAGCATTCAGCTCAAACAAGCCAAAGTCATGAATGCTTAAATAGTTCTAAAACTAATTTTAACTTCGTTTAAACATTCATACGAACATTCACGCCAAGGCAGATTAATCTGCCTTGAGTTGTTTTAAAATGGTTCTTAAAATTTCTAGACGAGCTGCATTTTTGTCATTGCTTGGAATAACGTACCACGGTGCATATTCCGTACTGGTGCGTTGCAGCATATCTGCCGCAGCCACCAAATAGTCATCCCAACGACCACGGTTGCGCCAGTCTTCATCGGTAATTTTAAAGCGTTTGTGTGCAGTTTCTTGACGCGCCTTAAAACGCTGTTCTTGTTCGTCTTTATCAATCGCCAGCCAAAACTTAATCACCACCGTTTGATGATCATTCAAATCTTTTTCAAAACGGTTAATTTCATCATAGGCACGTTGCCACTCCAGTGGACTGATCAAACCTTCCACCCGCTCGACCAAAACACGCCCATACCAAGAACGATCAAAAATATTAATTTTCTCTTCAGGCAGAATTTTCGTCCAGAAACGCCATAAATACGGGCGACTGATTTCAAAGGCTTCTGGCGCACTAATGGTATAAATTTCGTATTCGCGCGGATCCAGTTTTTTCACAATGCGTTTAATGGCACCGCCCTTGCCTGCGGCATCCATCCCTTCAAATACAATACTGACGTTACGATTATCAAAACGCAGTGCATCTGCCACTTTTTTCGTGAGTTTTTTTAATTCAGCTTTATATTCATCATCTGCCACCGCCTCAGATACAGGATTCAATAAAACTTCAGGAATTTCTGCAGGCTGCCAAGTAATGCCAGAGCTAGTCGGATGTGTAGGACAATGTTTCAGTGCACGTAAAATATGTTGTGCAAACTGCTGATCACGTATGGTTTCATCTTCACAATCAATCATGATCCAGTCGTCAGTAAAACGCTGACGCAGTTTTTGTAAGCTGTCATATTGCTTTTTATTACGCCAGTCCAAGCCATGTAATTTGTGCCAATGCACTTCGCTCGGCTCCATATCATCCAAGCGTTTTTGCAAAGATTTCCAAGACAGATCAAACCAAATTTTAATCACATCAACATGGTTATTTTTTAAATCTTCTTCAAAGGCCCGCATTTTCTCAACATAGTTGTCGAACATGGTGTCATCAATTTGCTTAGACACATGCATAGCGGTACTTAACAAGTCGCTGTACCAATTACCAAACATCACCATAATTTGACCTTCGGCAGGGATAAAACGTGCATAAGGCTGCCACAGTGCCTGTTTCGGATTAAACGGATGTGGTGCATCGGCTTTTACACGCAAATAACGTGGATCAACCCATTCTCTTAATTGTTTAACCGACTCACCTTTACCCGCCAATTCAATACCGCTCACCAAAATCAGCAAACTTTTGGCGTTCTTTTCACCTTTGGTATTTTTTAAGGCATATTGTGCTTCAATCAGCTCGACTGAAAGTTGTTCTTCTTCCATGAGTTTAAATTCAGTATTTGCTTTTGACATCATCTGCTCTGTTCTTGTGTTATTTCATCAGTATACGAATATCGACTCATTTTTTAACAGTTTTTATCAGGTTTTTGTTTATAAATTCAACACACTGACCCGTTGCTTTCTGAATTGTGTGTAATTTGTCATAGCTCCGAAGTCGAACTCACTTTAAGATTTGCCTATTCAAGACAATAATGAGACATCCTATGTCTAAACTTGCTGCTTTAGATGAGCTGTTAGAACTGTATTATCAATTTAAATATCATAAAAATCCTGTTTTATTTCAACGCTTACAAGATGTGCAAGCATGGCAAAAACAGCGTATGCAGCGTACTCACGCCCAGCAGTTTGCAGAAAAACAGAATGTATTAATGGCAGACTACTTTTTAAACCGTTTATACGGCGGCCCCGATTTTGACGCTTTGGCAGGTCAAATTGCACGACTGCTCAAATATGCACATAAGGCTGAAAAAATCATTCCTGAAAATGCAATTAAAACTGGTACATCTGGTGTGAGTCTAGCCATTCTTGCGGTACAGCTTGATGAGCAAGTCGCAGCGCAGTTGCTACAGGACTATCCTGAAAATATGCCCTTAAATGATGAAATGATGCGGTTGACTTATTTAAAGCTCGATCAAGGCGAAGCTCGCTTAAAACAATTAACCATGCTCGATGAGCTGGGTAAAAATCTAGATAAATACATGCGCTCTTTTGTGGTGTATACCGCATTTAAAATGTGTAAAGGTGCAGCTCAAAAATACAGTTTTCAAATCATGTATGAATTTATGCAAGATGGTTTCTTAGCCATGAAACCGCTCAAATCTGCTGAAAAGTTTGTGAAACAATTCACGGCGACTGAGCGCGAGATTATTGCCAAAGTCCATGCAGGTGACTTACATCCCTTTCAATCATAGGCATGTTTACTCAGTTGATCTTTAAGCCATCTGTCAGCTCAAGCAGAGGATTGCTTATTCTGTGAAATAGCCAACAATTCCGCGTATGGCTAGCGCACTATTTGATTTTTTCTGTATATTATTCATAACAATTGCATGATGATTACTGTACAAGTGCTTAGAATCTGTCATCATGCATACACTGCAGCCTTAAGCCTTTTTATCTGAGGAGTGACTCCAATGTCGAATGAAAATCAAATGCCTACCGCTACTCCCGAGTCGGCACAACCAACAGACAAAGTGAGTCCATTCTTAACAGAGCCTCTACCACAAGGCGCTCCACAAGGTCAGCAACAATCTTTAGAACAAAAATTAACGGACACTTCTGTAACAGGTGCAGTGCCAAAATATAATTTGCCACGTGGTGCCAATACAGGCAATGTTGGCCCGACCACGCACTTTGGTTATCAAACTGTGAGCAGTGAAGATAAAGCTCAAAAAGTCGCAGAAGTATTCCATTCGGTTGCCAGCAAATACGACATTATGAATGACTTAATGTCATTTGGTATTCACCGTTTATGGAAGCGCTTTGCGATTAATATGTCAGGTGTACGCCGTGGTCAGCGTGTACTGGATATTGCAGGTGGCACAGGCGACTTAGCCAAAGTATTTAGTCGTGAAGTTGGCTCTACAGGTCGTGTCGTCCTCTCAGATATTAACGAATCTATGTTAAATGTGGGTCGTGACCGTCTGATTGATGCAGGTTGTACCAATGTCGATTTTGTACTGGCCAATGCCGAAACTTTAGAACCTTTTGAAGACAACAGCTTTGACTTGCTCACGATTTCTTTTGGTTTGCGCAACGTGACCGATAAAGATGCAGCCTTAGCCGCAATGTACCGTGTACTTAAGCCAGGTGGCCGTTTATTAATTCTAGAATTCTCTAAACCCGTCTTTGAGCCATTCTCTAAGCTGTACGACTTATATTCATTCACTGCACTGCCAATCATGGGTAAAATTGTTGCGAACGATTCTGAAAGCTATAAATACTTAGCAGAGTCTATTCGTATGCACCCAGACCAACGCACCTTAAAAGGTATGATGGAACAAGCAGGTTTCCAAAACTGTGACTACCACAACCTCACGGGTGGTATTGTTGCTGTTCACCGTGGTTTTAAACTCTAAGGCGGCGCACAATGTGGTCTATTCTTGCCCTTGGTGCTGTAGAACGACTCATTCACCATATTATTGATTTGGATGCAATTACTCGCATCCAGCTCAACCAACTGCACGGCAAAATGTTACGTGTAGTGCTCGACTCACCACAACTTTCGGTAGATGTGTTTTTTGACGACAATAAAGTCCGTTTAGAACCGACTGTAACAGGTCACAGTGAGCGTGCATCTATTTTTGAACAACGTCCTTTTGATCAAGCCGAAAATATCAGTGCTGCCACGGCAACGCTGCATGTGAAGAATGTGGTGCAATTGCTCAAACTGTTGCTATCAGATGAAGTGGGCAATATTCCACTGCAAGGTGACTATCATCTGTTGCAAGATATTCAGCGTATTATGCAACAGGCCGAACCTGACTTGGCAGCGCATTTAAGCCCTTGGATTGGCCCAGCATTGGCGCATGAAATTGGTAAAATTCAGCTTGCACCGAAACATTTAAAACGCAGCCTGCACAGCCATTTATTTTTTGCTGAAGATGCCTTAAAAGAAGACAGTGGTCTATTTGCCCCACGCTGGCAAATGGATGACTTGCAACAAGACACTCGCATTTTCCAACAAAACTTAGACCGTGCTGAAGCCAAAATTCACCAGCTACAGGCTCAGCTTGATGCAATGCCAGAAACGGCTTCTGATACTTCAAACTCCACTCAGCCCTAGGGAATAAGTCTTTATGATTCCGCACGTTTCACGTTTACTCGAACTTTGGCGCATTGCCGCGCACTATAGACTCGACACGTTGTTTCCTGCGGAAGAACTACCAGAAAAGGCTCGACATGCGCTGAGTTTGATTCGCATGCACCCTGCGGCATGGTCAAGTAAAGAGCGTAAAAACCCGCTTAAGCTCAAAGAAGCCCTAGAAGAAATGGGGCCCCTGGCTATTAAACTTGGTCAGTTGTTGTCTACTCGTCGTGACCTGATTCCGCCTGAAGTTTTACAGCAGTTGGTCTTGCTGCAAGACCGTGTCAAACCTTTTGGTTCTGATGTGGCACAAATGCGGATTCAGCAATCACTCAAGGCAGACATCAATACCCTATTTGCTCGTTTTGATGAGCAGCCTTTAGCAGCGGCATCCATCGCACAAGTACATACAGCGGCTTTGCATGATGGTCGTGAAGTGGTGGTAAAAGTCACCCGCCCCGATATTCGTCAGCAAATTTTGCAAGATTTTGAAATTCTGGAATGGCTAGGTGCTGCACTGGAAAAACGTCTGGAAGCTGCACGTGCCTTGCATTTGTCTGAAATTATTCAGGACTATCGTCAAATTATTCTTAATGAACTGGATTTGACCTTAGAAGCAGACAATACTCGCCGCATGCGCCACTACTTTACAGGCTCAAGCATGATGTACGTGCCTGAAGTCTATATGGACAGTAAAGATGTCATGGTGGCAGAGCGCATTACTGGTGTGCCAATTTCCGACACAGCAACCTTTGACCGTTTGGGCATGGATCGTGCCGATTTGGCAGAAAAAGGCCTGACCATTTTCTTTACCCAAGTGTTTCGTGACAACTTTTTCCATGCCGACATGCACCCAGGCAACGTCTTTGTGGAAACCATTAACCCCAACAATCCGCGTTTTATTGCATTGGATTGTGCCATTATGGGGGAGTTGTCTAAACATGACCAAATGACTGTAGCGCGTATGCTACTTGCCGTCATGAACAGCAACTTCATGCAGTTGATTCAAGTGGTGCATCAGGCCGGTTGGATTCCACCAGGCACAGATCAAGATGCCTTAGCCCGTGAAATGCGCCGTACTGTCGGGCCAATGGTGTCTAAACCAATGCACGAATTGGACTTTGCAGGCATCCTGATTCAAGTCATGGATATTGCTCGTCGCTTCCATTTGGAAATTCCACCGCAATTGATGCTGCTACTTAAAACCTTGGTGCATGTTGAGGGCTTAGGCACCGACTTATACCCTGAACTGGACATTTGGAAACTGGCAAAACCAATTTTGACCGACTGGATTAAAGCCAATATGAATCCTGTCAAAAATGTCAAAGAAATTGGTCAGCAAATTCCTGACCTGTTGCTAGGTGCACAAGACTTGCCAAGTTTAATGATTGATAGTTTAAACGGTCTTAAAAACCAGTCAGCGTGGCATTCTAAACAATTGCATGAATTACAAAGCATGCGCCTGCAAATGGAACATCAGCAAAAACGCAGTTGGATTTTTGGCAGCATCATGGCCATTTTCCTATCCATTGCAATTATCGCACCGTGGTATGTGTCTATTGTTTTGATTGTCTTGGCAAGCTTTTTGGCGGTTTGGCGCGTAGTCAAATAAAGTGACATTGTTTGATCAGCAGATCATCAATATTTAAAATCCTGCTTTAAAAGCAGGATTTTTTATCCTCTCAATATCAACATCACCACAAACAGCTCTATGACTGATCAGTCACCAAGTGATGCCTCTCGCCATTGCTGCAAAAATCCCCACGCCTACAATTAATGCACATTTGTAGCGTTATAGATTAAGCATGACTCAGATTTTGCATAAACGTGCCCCTGCCCTCAGTATCCGTGCAGGACATTTGGCCCGCCAACTGATTGAACAAGAAGGTTTACACGCCCAACAGGTTGATATTATTCCTGGTGCAGCAGGTGGCCCCAAAGGCATTGGCATACAAGGACTAGATCAAGCAATTTTTGGTGAGTTTTTTGCCCAAGCCCCTAAACGCCGTACAGTTGTCGGTTCTTCCATTGGCAGTTGGCGCTTTGCCAGTATTTTGGCTTGGGGCGCAAAACAAGGTACTGAGCGTCTGTCCGATTTATACACCAACCTATATTTTCATAAAAAAATGTCACGCCAAGAGGTGGCTGAGATTTGTCAGAACATGCTGTTTGAACTGATTCAAGGACAGCAACAGCAACTGATCAACCACCCTGACTATCACCTAACGGTCATTTCAGTCAAAGCTCAGCATATTTTCCAAAGTGACCAAGCCTTACCTTTGCTCGCTTCTGTGGCAGGAATTATTGGTAGCAATGCCATTGCACGTAAACACAACCGCTTGTTTATGCAACGGGTCATCAGCCAACCTGCGCAAGGGCAACAGTTTATGGTTGAGGATGATTTTGTCACCCATTACCAAGCCCTAAATGAGCAAAATGTCGCACCGTGGCTACTCGCCTCAGCGTCTATTCCAGGGGTGATGTCTGCTATTCGTGACATTCCTGATGCGCCAGTGGGCAGTTATCGGGATGGTGGCTTGATTGACTACCACTTAGATTTGCCATACCAGAGTCAGGGCATCGTGCTGTATCCACACTTTACTGACAGCATCACCCCGGGCTGGTTCGATAAAATGTTGAAAAACCGCAAGGCCAATCCTGAAAATCAGGCACGGACACTTTTACTATCACCTTCGGCAGAATATTTGAGCAGCCTGCCTTTAGGCCGTTTGCCAGATCGTAAAGACTTCACTTTAAAAGGTCTAGATCAAGCGCAGCGAATTCGCTTATGGAAACAGTCCGTAGCGGAAAGCCAACGTTTGGGCGATGAATTCTTGGAAATGGTGGAAAAACAAAACTTCCCGCAGTTTATGCAAACGCTTTGACAGCATAAATCTAGCAAGATAATTTAGGTAAATTGTCCTGAATCACGTACACTATAGGGACGATGCAAAATCGTGCGCTTAGAAAATGGCGTCCATACAATTTAAATTAATTTTGGTGAACAACTCATGAATAACTTGCAATGGCTCGATGAAGTAAAATTTAACGAACAAGGATTAGTGCCTGCCATTGCACAACATCATCAAACAGGACGTGTGTTGATGGTGGCATGGATGAACCGTGAAGCCTTGGCACTGACTGCTGAAAAAAATCAGGCCGTATATTTTTCACGTTCACGCAATAAATTGTGGCACAAAGGTGAAGAATCTGGACACTTTCAGACTGTGCATGAAATTCGCCTAGACTGCGATGCCGATGTCATCATTCTACAAATTGAACAGCATGGCGGCATTGCCTGCCACACAGGTCGTGAATCTTGTTTCTATCGCAAACTCACAGCCAACGGCTGGGAAATTGTAGATGCACAACTGAAAGACCCAAATCAAATTTACGGTGAACAAGCCGCCAATGCCCACACGCAGGCCATGAGTCAGTCTAAGGCACAAGCTGAGCAAGTTGAAGTTTTGGCCTATTTAGGGCAAATGATGAGCGAGCGTAAAACCGCCAATCCTGACTCTTCTTATGTAGCAAAGCTGTACCACAAAGGCTTGAACAAAATTTTGGAAAAAGTCGGTGAAGAAACCGTAGAAGCGATTATTGCAGCCAAAGACTTCAATACCGAAGCCAATGCCAACAATAAAAATGACCTAATTTATGAAGTGGCAGATTTATGGTTCCACAGCATTGTAATGTTGGGTTATTTCGACATTGAGCCGCAAGTGGTACTGAATGAATTGGCACGTCGCCAAGGCTTATCTGGCTTAGTTGAAAAAGCCAACCGCAGCCACTAACGCTTAATTAAAACCAACGCTGATATCTGTGTCTGTCCTTATCAAGCCCAGCCCGACCTATGAGCAAGCCACTGCCATAGACAACGCACGTCTGGGTAAATCCTTTAAAGTGATTGCCTACGCAGGCACAGGTAAAACCACCACCTTACAAATGATCAGTGATGCTATGCCTGAGCGGCGTGGCATGTATTTGGCTTTTAACAAAGCCATTGCCTCTGAAGCACAGAGTAAATTTCACCGTCAGGTCGATTGTCGCACTTTCCACTCGCTTGCTTACCGCAGCGTTCCACGTGGAGTCACCGACAAATTACGTCTACCGCGCTTAAGCCCCAGCTTTATTGCCAAAGAGTACCGTTTAGAGCCGATTACCCTTAGACGGATGATGGGCGGACGTTATGAAAAATATGTGCTGATGCCAAGTCGATTAGCCAGCTTGGTCGCAAACGCAGTCAGTTATTTCTGCTCGACCAGTTCGCAATACCCTGCCCCACGGCATTTACAAGCACCTAGTTGGCTGCACCCAGACGACATCGACACTTTACAAAAACATCTTTACCCTGCGGTGGAGCGGCGTTGGCTGGAGTCGATTGACCCCAATCATCAGGCAGGTATTGGGCACGATATTTACCTCAAACTTTGGGCTTTGTCGGAACCCAATATTCCTGCCGATTATGTCCTGTTTGATGAAGCGCAAGATGCTGACCCACTCATGTTGGGTATTTTACTCAAGCAACGCAATACGCAGGTGATTTATGTGGGCGATGCACACCAGCAAATTTACGCATGGCGTGGTGCAGTCAATGCCATGCAACAACTGCCCTTGCCTGAATCACGCCTGACCACATCTTTCCGTTTTGGTGAAGAAATTGCGCTGACAGCCAATGCCATTTTAGGCGGACTGAATGAAACCGTGCCTTTGCTTGGCAATCCGCAACTACATTCAAAAGTAGTGAACAAGCCACACACCAAAATGCGTGATGCAATTTTATGCCGCACCAATGCCCGTGCTATGGAATTGTTACTGGCAGGTTTGGTGCATGGCGATAAAGTCAGTTTACAGGCTGACCATGTGCGTTTAAACCGTTTTGTTGATGCTGCCGCGATGCTGAAACAAGGCAAACGTGTGACCGATGTACCTGAACTGGCGTGGTTCAACTCATGGCATGATGTACATGAATATTGCGAAACTAACGATGGCAGTGACATTAAACCTTTGGTAAAACTGGTGGATGATCATGGAACCGACCCACTAAAACGGGCACTGGCTAAAATTACCCCCATTGACCAAGCTGACTATATTATTTCGACAGCGCATAAAGCCAAAGGTCTGGAATGGAATCGGGTACATATTGAAGATGACTACCAGTTTAAGCTGAATGACAAAGAACATAAAATTAGTGATGAAGAGTTAAGATTACTGTACGTGGCCTGCACACGTGCTAAAGTAAGTTTAAATATTCATCATATTTACGATTTGGTACAACAACTGAAAATAAAAATGCCGACATCGTTACGCAAAGCGGTGGGGTAATTGCAGCAGGTGCGCTATGAAAATTACATCGGTTCATTTCAGACACATCACCCATTTTGTAGACTTAAAACTTGAACTGAATTATCACGATCTTCCCATCACCCTTATTTTAGGCGACCAGAGTGCTGGGAAAACTTCACTATTGCGCTTTAGTTATCAGGCACTGACCTGGTTTGCTGCACGTTATAAAGATTTACGCACTGCGGGCTTGGTCATGCAAGATCAAGACATTATGCAAACGCGCTTACAAGCAAAAATTGATGTGTGTGTGGAGATTCCGATAGAAATTGGCAGTCTGGCAGAATCAAGCAACACACAAATTGAAAATATTCAACACTGTGACTGGCAACTGTATAAAACCCTGAACAGCAATGCTGTTGGGGTGAGCAAAGTTGAAACCACCAAACTGGAAAAAATGGTGCAGCTCTATCAGCATGCTATTCGACATGACCCAATGCAAGGTCTACCGCTGATCGCCTACTACCCTGCGGAACGCTTTGTGAATGAAGTCAATTTACTCAATAAAAATAACCCACTGATTTTACAGCCTAGGCATGCCTACGAAATTGCAGCGATTCCTTTCACCACCTTTAGCCGTTTTTTTGAGTGGTTGCGGGAAGTTTCTGATATTGAAAATGCCCAAAGTGCGCAATTGCTACACAAGCTGTATCAGCAACAGCAAAGTGAGTTGCCACAGGCACTAAATCAGTCGCTATTACATGCTTACTCACAAATGCATGCACCCGGTTTGCAAGCACTCAAAGATGCTTTACAGATTGTACTACCTGAAATTGAAGATATTTATCTGCAATATTTGCCAAAGCTACAACTCATGGTGCGTTGTCAGGGCAAAGAATTATTGTATCAACAACTATCGAACAGTCAGCGCAACTGGATTGCATTAGTTGGGGATATTGTACGGCGTTTATGTCTACTCAATCCGAACAGCCTTTATCCGTGTACAGAAGGTGACGGCATTTTATTGATTGATCAGATTGACCATCAACTGGATCAATCACATGCTGCACAAATTTTGATGCGTTTGCATCAAGCTTTCCCACGCTTGCAAATTATTGCCACAGGTAACCGTAGCGAACTTTTAGAACAGGCTGAACGCTTTCAGTGCCTAAAACTTGAACACAAACAATTAAACACTATTCATTGGCAAAGCCTACAGCCACAGTTTGCACAAATTTATGCAGATTTACTGGAAACTAGCGTTTCAGAAGATAACTCGCTACAAGAAATAAAAACTGAAGCACAAATAACCAGTGAAATTTGGCAGCAGATTCAAAATCATTGTAGTCCAGAACAAAAACAGGAACTGCTACGTCGTTTGCAAAATGAAGACAGCCAAGCAACAACTGATCAGCTACCTGACTCAATCTAAGCTAAAACTTCAGCTAGATGTAGAGCATGACCATTTATTTTGTACAAAATTTAAGGTTAAGTAGAATATTTCAATAAAATTCAGAGCAAGATGCTTCGGGTCTGTACCATCGGGTATATAATGACTTCGCTGTATGCAGAAAAAATTGATGTTGTTTTATTCATGTAATAAAATCAGATTAATTTTAAACTTTTATAGTAAAATCCGATTTTGCTGTAGTTTTTTAAGTTGCGCAATACAACTTTTTTATATTTTGAATCGTGTCTATCGACCTTTTCATACACGGTGAGTGCTGTAAACTAAAATGCAGCAGGTGTGACATCAAATAAGAAAATAGCCTGACTATTTTCATATTGAACGGATGCATCTAACAGATTTTTAAGCACAGCATTAGCCAAAACCAAGCACAACCCAGTTCGCTGCTTCATACAGCGAAAGATGAGCATATTTTGCTGTCTAAGGTCATGCGGCAAGGCAAAATTGATTTTTGCATAGCCTGTTTCTGACTCAAGCCACAACCAATATGCTGGTCAAAACAATAGACAACGTGTCCACACTGGCACGACCAATTGGCTTTCAAGATTGAGTCTTTTGGATGGCATGTTGCTGTCCTGTAATCCTTGAAAGATAAGATTCATCCTTAGGTTTCAAACCTATTCACGACAATGGATATGAGTGTGCTACCGATTATTATATTGTTACCGTTAGTACTAGGCACAACCCTTGTCTCGTGGCTGAAACAGTTTTCGCGCGGGGTAACGGCTTTAGGGGCAATCGGAGTCAGTCTCAGCAGCCTTATTCTGCTACTGACTCAAGCAAAAGCGGTCTTTAATGGCGCAACGATCATTCAAACATGGTCTTGGCTCCCTCAGTTAGGGATTGATTTAAGCTTTCGTCTAGACGCTCTAGGTCTGTTATTTTCTTTGCTAATTACGGGCATCGGTACGCTCATTTTCATCTATGCGTATTATTATTTAAGCCCTCAAAATTCACTCAGTAAGCTGTACGTGCTGCTCATGCTGTTTATGGCTGCCATGCTGGGCATCTCCCTGTCCAATAACCTGATTTTACTGCTAACGTTTTGGGAACTGACCAGTATTTCCTCATTCTTGTTGGTGGGTTACTGGAGCAATTATGAAGCTGCACAACGCGGCTCACGTATGGCGCTCACCATTACTGGTATGGGTGGACTGGCCATGCTCGGTGGTTTTGTACTGTTAGCACAAATCACAGGCACTTACCAAATTGATCAAATTTTAATGATGACTGAGCAAATTCAGCAGCATCATTTATTTGTACCGACATTATCACTGATTTTATTGGGTGCATTTACCAAAAGTGCGCAATTCCCATTCCATTTCTGGCTTCCGAATGCCATGGCTGCACCGACACCCGTATCGGCCTATCTGCATTCAGCCACAATGGTCAAAGCAGGGATTTTCTTAATTGCACGCCTATTGCCAATTTTTGCTGGGGCAGCGCTGTATCATAATTTGGTCACTTTTATTGGCTTGTTTACCCTATGTATGGCCGCCTTCTTTGCCATTTTCAAAGAAGACTTAAAAGGTTTATTGGCATACTCCACCATCAGCCATTTAGGGCTAATCATGTGTTTGCTCGGCATTGGTTCACCACTGGCAGTGGCAGCAGCAATCTTCCACATCATTAACCATGCCACCTTTAAAGCTGCGCTGTTTATGATTGCGGGAATTATTGACCACGAATCAGGTACCCGCGATTTACGCAAACTCAGTGGTTTGTGGCAATTGCTACCGTTTACCGCCACCTTAACCATGATCACCGCAGCTTCAATGGCAGGTGTACCACTGACCAATGGCTTCTTGTCCAAAGAAATGTTCTTTACCGAACTACTGGCCAATTTGTCAGGCCCTGTCATGCTCATCTCTGCGTTGGTTGCCACACTAGCGGGTATTTTTGCGGTCGCCTATTCTATTCGCCTAGTACATGGCGTGTTCTTTGATGGCCCAATTGGTAAAGATGTACCGAATAAAGATGCACATGAGCCGCCTTTTGGGATGCGTGCACCAGCAACACTCTTGGCGATCTTATGTATTTTAGTCGGTATCTTGCCTGCATTATTGGTCGAACACATAGTCAATAGCACCACACGTGCCAGCACCCAACTGCTCAACTTTGAAGGTGCACATTTAGCCATTTGGCATGGTTTTAATGTACCCCTATTAATGAGTGCGATTGCTCTGCTAGGCGGGATCATCTTCTATTTCTCGCTCGCCAAAGGTGGAAAAATCCGTGAAATTGACCTCGACCCACACTTGGGGCAATTCCAAGGCAAACTGCTGTTTGAATCATTTTTAAAGCACCTGCTACAAGTTTCACGCAAAATCAAACGTAAAACTGAAAATGGTTCACTACAAAGCTATTTGGTGTGGATTATTGTGTTTACCGTGTTTATAGTCGCCACACCTTTGTTGAATCAAGGGTTAAGCACAGGTACACGTGAACTGACCCATGCGCCACTGATTGCTATAGTCTTGTGGTTATTGCTGTTCTCTGCATGTTGGATGATGCTGTGGTTCCACCATGAACGCATCAAGGCTGTCTTAATCAGCGGTGCGGTTGGTTTAGTCGTAACCATGATTTTTGTGGGGCTTTCTGCACCTGATTTGGCACAAACTCAAATCACGGTGGATGTCGTCACCACTGTTTTATTGTTAATGAGCCTATCCCTACTCCCACAATTAACCCCGTATGAGTCAAGCAGTTCACGTCGCTGGCGAGATGCCTTAATTGCGATTGGTGGCGGGATTGGCATTGGCTGGATTGCATGGTTGGTGATGACCCGTGACCATAACTCAATTTCATGGTTCTTCAACCAGCAGTCCATTCCTTTGGGTGGCGGTACCAACGTGGTTAACGTAATTTTGGTCGACTTCCGTGGTTTCGATACCTTTGGTGAAATTACCGTATTGGGCATTGCCGCAATTGGCACACTATGCCTCATGGATGGCATGCGTACACACGGCACCATTATGACCCAAGGCCTGACCTACCGCTTTAACCCATCTCCATTGATGTTGCGTATTACCGCTTCGTGGATTTTACCAATCGCATTGGTGGTGAGTCTGTATATTTTCTTGCGTGGTCACAACTTACCGGGTGGCGGCTTTATTGCAGGTTTAATTACCGCTATGGCTTTAATCATCCAATACATTGCGCTAGGGCAAGATCAAACCGAACAAATGCTAAAAGCCAAATCTGGACGTTTATACGAAATCTGGATTGGCATCGGTTTAAGTGTTGCTGGGCTGACTGGGCTTGCTGCATGGTTCTGGGGACGTCCATTCTTGACCAGTGCACATATTTATGTGAATCCACCGCTGATTGGTGAATTACATCTGGCTTCTGCGGCCTTGTTTGATGTTGGGGTTTATCTGACTGTGGTCGGCGCAGTGATGCTGATGATTTCCGTCTTGGGCGACTCACGTCACTCTGGCATGTCTGGCCCACTTCCAAAGGAGTAATGCAATGATTAGTCTTGAAATTTTAATTGCGTCTGCCATTGGAATGTTAGTCGCGACAGGTATTTATTTAATTTTACGTGCCCGTACCTTTCCTGTGGTACTGGGCTTGGCCATGATTGGCTATGCGGTCAATATCTTCTTATTCAGTATGGGACGTATTCAATTAAATGCGCCTGCTATTTTGACCGAAGCCAGTAAAACCAGTGACCCACTCCCACAAGCTTTGGTTTTAACAGCCATTGTCATTGGTTTTGCTACCACTGCCTTTATTGTGCAATTGGCACTGCGCAGTCGCTATGAAACCGGTAGTGACCATGTCGATGCCAAAGAAGAACACCCGCTGCTAGATCCACGTGAGGATGAGCCATAATGACTGATTTCCTCCAATTTTGGACCCAGCACTCGCCTATTTTTAGCATTCTAATTCCAACCTTTACCGCATTTATTTTAGTGCTGTTGGGTAACCCGGGGTTTGGTTCACTCGCACGTGACTGGCGTCAGCCGTGGCGTCGTGGTATCAGCTATCTTTCGGCTACACTTGGTTTAATCACTGCCATCAGCTACCTGATTCAAGTCAGTAGCGGACAAATTATTATTTATAATTTGAGTGAATGGGCAGCACCGTTTGGCATTATTTTAGTGCTGGATCAATTGTCGGCTTTAATGCTAGTCCTGACGTATGCCCTAGCCTTGCCATTGCTGTGGTTCTCCAGCAAAAAATGGGATGAACGTGGTCGCTATTTCCACACCATGGTGCATTTCCTGCTCATGGGCCTCTGTGGTGCCTTCCTCACAGGTGACTTATTCAACCTGTTCGTTTTCTTTGAAGTGTTATTGCTAGCCTCTTATGTCCTGTTATTACACGGACAAGGTAAAGCACGTTTTCAGCTCGGGATTCACTACGTCACCATCAACCTGCTGGCATCTGCCCTATTCCTGATTGGTTTAGGCATGATTTACGGCAGTGTGGGCAGCCTGAATATGGCTGATGTTGCTCGTCTCATCCCGCTGTTAGATGCCGATGCTCACAAAATTGCCGTTGCAGGTGGGTTACTGTTATTTGTAGTGTTTGGTATTAAAGCCGCCATGTTGCCTGTAGGTTTCTGGTTACCTAAAACCTATGCCGTGGCTACGACCCCTGTAGCAGCTTTGTTCACCATCATGACCAAAGTCGGTGTTTATGCGATTTTACGGGTCAACGGTACTGTATTTGATGATGCGCTCAGCCATAAAATTCTACAAAACTGGCTGCTGCCAATTGGTCTCATTACCTCTCTCTATGGGGTCATTGGCGCCATTGGTGCAGAACGTCTGCGCCGTTTTGTTGGTTTTATGGTGCTGTCTTCAATTGGCACCATTTTGATTGCCATTTCCATGATGAACACGCAGGCTTGGTCTGCCGCACTGTATTATTTGGTACACAGTACGCTCATTGCTGCTGCGTTCTATCTGCTCTGCGGTTGGATTACTTCACAACGTGGACAATTCAAAGATCATTTCACCATCGCACCACAAATGAAACAGCATAAAGTGGTTGCATTAACATACTTTATCATTGCTTTAATGATGGCAGGCTTACCACCGTTTAGCGGCTTTTTGGGTAAAGTCTTTATCTTACAAGCCACGGCCAATGTCCCTTATCAAGGCTGGATTATTGGCATCATTTTATTGGTCAGTTTGCTGAGTATTATTGCCTTTACTCGTGTTGGTTTTATTCTGTTCTGGCGTGCAACCAAACCTGAAGATGACATTCAAGCTGAAGCTTACCATGAGTACCAAGCACTGCCTGCTATTGCACCACCACGTAATGACCGTGTGATTTACTTTTTATTGGCAGGCTTGATGCTGTATGTAGTATTTGCCAACCCAATTCAGCACTATATGGCCAGTACAGCCCAGCAAATTCAGAATAATGCGGCCTATGAAGCCATTATTTTGAAAAAAGACCGTGCGGGTAATGTGATTAGCGTACAGCCTTATGACCCGCTATATTTACCTGAAACCAAATATGGTGGAGAAAGTCTGGATGCTAATGCACACTTAATTCCATACGTGATTCACCCGAACACTTTGGAAGGTGAACATCTTTCTGACTATAAGCAACGTCAGATTCAACAGCAAAATCGACAGGAAGCACAGCAACCTAGCGATACTCAACTCAAACCTGCGGAGCCTTAAACATGCAAAAAACGAGACAAAAAACTTCGTTTTGGGACAGGTTGCTCCCCCACCCCTTTGTTTCAGTGTTGGTCGCACTGAGCTGGCTAATGTTGGCGCATAGTATCTCTGCAGGCAATTTGTTGATGGCTTTGGTTTTAGCTTTACTAATTCCAAAATTGATTCAGCCTTTTATTGCTCGCACGCCCGATATCAAATGGACTGCAGCCATTCACCTATTTTTTGTGGTGCTATGGGATATTATTATTTCCAATGTGCGTGTCGCAAAACTGGTACTTGGCCCGACAGACCGAATGCAGCCAAAATGGTTCCGTGTTCCATTGGAAACGCAACATGAGCAAGTCAACAGTATTCTGGCAATGATCATCACCACGACTCCTGGTACTGTTACCGCAGGTATCGATCAAGATCGTGGTGATATTTTGGTACATGCCCTGAGCACTGAAGATGAAAACGTGGATATTCAGGACATTAAAAACCGTTATGAAAAGCCATTAATTGAAATTTTTGGTGCACAAACAGGAGAGAAGGTATGAGCATCCTACCCTATGCCCTTGGGATTTGTATGATTGCGATCACCATCTCAATGTTAATGTGCTTGTTCCGCCTGATTCTTGGCCCTTCAATAGTAGACCGCCTGTTGGCTTTAGATACCTTATTTTTAAACGCAACCTGCTTGGTGGTGGTATTGGGCATTTATTGGAGCAGTACCTCATTATTTGAAGGTGCTTTATTGGTGGCGATGTTGGGCTTTGTATCAACAGCTGCTCTGGCGCGCTACTTTACCAGTGGCCACGTGATTGATTAAGGAGACTACACATGCAATTACTCATGGAAATTTCGGTGTCATTCTTTTTAATTATTGGGGCGTTTTTTATGCTGGTTGGCGGCATTGGTATGGTGCGTCTGCCTGACTTATTCATGCGCTTACATGCACCAACCAAGTCAAGTACTTTAGGATTAGGGAGCTTTTTAATTGCTGCAATTATTTATGCAGCATTTGAAGGTCGCTTTGGTTTTGCTGAAGTATTGATTACCTTGTTTGCGTTTATTACTGCGCCTGTTTCAGCCAATTTAATGGCGCAAGCGGCACTGCATTTACGCTTACGTTCAATGAGTGGTAATGTACCTGAAACCTTAGAGCGTCCGTTGCCATGGCAGCGTCAACTTCGCAACTTGCGTCGTTATGAAAAAAAGTCTAATGATGATTTAATGTAATACTGAACTTTCATTATTTTCTAACCATAAAAAATGCCACCCTAAGGTGGCATTTTATTTAGAATTTCTCGATTCGATTATTCATCATCTTGCTTAGGTTCTGCAGGTGGCAAATCTTTGACTGCTTCTGCAATTAAACCAAACATATAGTTACCATAAGCATTGGTTTTGTCGTAGTGGAAACGCAAACGCGGGGTAATGCGTGTTTTAATACGACGGCTCAGCTCATGGCGCAAGAAACCTGATGCCTTGTTTAATACATCCAATGTTTCTTTGTTTGCCGCTTCGCTTTGCTCATCGCCTAATTCACGTCCCATTACGGTTACGTACACTTCGGCATATCCTAAGTCTGGGCTCACCTTCACCGCAGAGATGGTCACCAGACCACCTAAGCGTGGATCTTTCAGCTCTTGGCGAATCAATTCAGACAGCTCGCGCTGTACTGAATCGGCCATACGCTTCAGACGTTGACTACCCGCCATTAAAGACTCCGTTTGATCAATTGAACATCGTACACTTCAATCTTGTCGAGTGCTTTGATGTCTTTATAGCCTTTGACTGCAAGACCACATTCCATACCAGCGCGAACTTCTTCCACCACGTCTTTATAGCGACGAAGTGATTCAAGCTCACCTTGGAATACCACCACATCATCACGTAAAACGCGAATCGGTTTGTTACGGTGAAGTACGCCTTCCAGTACCATACAACCTGCTGCAGCACCGAATTTACTTGAGTGGAACACTTCACGTACTTCAGCAACACCCAGAATCGTTTCACGGTGTTCTGGTGCAAGCTTACCGCTCATTGCATCTTTCACATCATCAATTAATTGATAGATGATTGAGTAGTAACGAATGTCGATACCATCTGCATCTGCTTTTTGACGTGCAGTATTGTCCGCACGTACGTTAAAGCCAAGTAATACCGCCTCAGAAGATTCTGCCAATGTCACGTCAGATTCAGTGATTGCACCTACACCTGAACCAATCACACGAACACGTACTTCATCGGTAGACAATTCACCTAACGCTACGATCAAGGCTTCTAAAGTACCACGTACATCTGTTTTCAATACCACATTGACAAATGGTACGTCTTTTTTGCCCATTGATGCCATGATGTTTTCAAGACGCATTGCGCTTTGACGTTCAAGACGTTTTTGACGCTCACGATCCATACGTGCATCTGCAACTTCACGGGCTTTCTTCTCGTCATTCACAACAAGAACTTCGTCACCCGCCATTGGCGCTTCAGGTAAACCTAAAATTTCAACTGGAATTGAAGGACCTGCAGATTTAATACGCTTACCATTTTCATCCGTCATAGCACGTACACGGCCATAAGATGAACCTGCAAGTACTAAATCACCTACATTCAAGGTACCGTTTTGTACCAGAATAGAAGTCACCGCACCACGACCTTTGTCTACACGTGCTTCAATTACCACACCTTGCGCTGCACCTTCTTCAGATGCTTTCAATTCCATCATTTCTGCTTGAATTGAAATTAAGTCAAGAAGTTCATCAATCCCTTGACCTGAATGCGCAGAAACCATAGCAACCGGTACATCACCGCCCCATTGCTCAGGTACGATTTCTTTGGTGGTCAATTCGTTCAATACGCGATCTGGATCAGCCGATTCTTTGTCCATTTTGTTAATGGCCACAATAATTGGCGTACCCGCTGCACGCGCATGGTCAATCGCTTCTGCTGTTTGTGGCATTACACCATCATCAGCTGCAACAACCAATACCACGATGTCAGTTGCTTTCGCACCACGTGAACGCATCGCTGTAAATGCTGCGTGTCCTGGTGTATCTAAGAAGGTAATAATACCTTTGTCGGTTTGTACGTGGTAAGCACCAATATGCTGGGTAATACCACCGGCTTCGCCTGCTGCCACTTTGGCACGACGAATACGATCTAGCAATGATGTCTTACCATGGTCAACGTGACCCATAATCGTTACAACAGGAGGACGAGTCGTTTGAACACCACGTGCCTCTTCTGCTGCTTCAAGTAAGTTATCTTCGGCTTGAGTATCTGAAACCAATACTGGGTTATGGCCCATTTCTTCAACTACAAGTGCCGCGACTTCCTGCTCAATCGCTTGGTTTTGCGTAACTAACTCACCCATTTTCATGAGTGACTTAATTACTTCGCGCACCTTAATAGCCATTTTTGCTGCAAGATCAGCGACAACAATGGTTGCACCAATTTCAACATCATAAACTTGTTTTTTAACTGGTTTTTCAAAGCCGTGCTTATTCGCTTGACTAGTTTTTAAACCACGTTTATGCGGGTTTTGGCTAAACGATTGCTCTTCTTGACCACGACGGCCACCTTTTTTCGGTGAACGTGTATTGGTAGTATTGGTACCACGTTTGATTTCGCGGTCTTCTTTCGCGAATGAATCTTCATACGCTTGACCAACCAAACCAGCGGCCAATGGAGAATCATCTACCACGCGAATAGTTGCAGTAGCATCTTCATTTGAATATTTAGATGCCATCTGACGCATTTGTTCAAGCGTACGTTGCTGCGCTTCTTCAGCTGCCTTACGACGTGCTGCTTCTTCAGTCGCTTTCAACTGTGCCGCTTGTGCTTCACGCGCTTTCTTCTGTTCAGGTGTTTCAGTCACCTTCACCGCTTGCTTCACAATTGGCTTGTTGGTTGACTTACGTTTCACCACAACCGCAGCTTTAGCCACTTCTTGCTTCGCTGTTTCTTTTTTTGCTGCTGCACGCATTGCATCTAAAGCTTGTTTTGCTTTTGCTGCACCTGCTTGCGGCGCATCAGCTTTTGCTTGTACTTTTGCAGTCGCTTGTGATTGCTGTTCCGCACGAGCTTTTTCAGCTGCTTCAGCCTGTGCTTTTGCCAGTGCTTCCGCTTTAATTTGTTCAGGGTCTGGCTTTACAAACGTATGTTTCTTACGAACTTCTACATTAATCGTTTTCGCCTTGCCCGAAGTACTTGCCACTTTAGCCGTACTGGTGGTTTTACGTTTCAACGTGATTTGTCCTGCATTACCCTCTTGACCGTGAACCTTTTTCAAGTGGTTCACTAGGGTATTTTGTTGTTCAGTGGAAATAATATCGTCAGCCTTACGCTGTGGTAAACCTGCGTCACGAACCTGTTCCAGGAGCTTCTCAACTGGACGACCTACACTGAGCGCTAACTCTTTAATCGACTTGTCCGTCATACATTACCTCCTAGTTAAACCATGATTCGCGCGCTTTCATAATCAATTGACCCGCTTTATCTGAACCTAAACCTTCAATATCTTCGATATCGTCAGTTGCTTGGTCAGCTAAATCATCAACTGTGATGACACCACGAGCGGCAAGCGCATAAGCGATCTCTTGTGTCATGCCTTCCATTGCCAGAAGTTCGTCACTCGGATCTTGAATATTTTCTTGCTGTTGCAATGCATCTGCCAATGCCACTTCTTTGGCACGGCTTTGTAGCATTTCAACGATTTCTTCATCTAAATCAATTTCGTCAAATGTTTCCGCAGGAACATACGCAATTTCTTCTAATGAAGTGAAGCCCATTTCAACCAAAGCCATTGCCAAGTCTTCAGCAATGTCTAAACGTGAAACAAATAAATCTAAGTACTGTTGTGCTTCGTTTTGCTGACGTGCGTGATACTCTTCTTCAAGCATCATATTCAGCTTATAACCTGTAAGTTCAGACGCTAAACGTACGTTTTGACCTTGTGAACCAATTGCACGTGCTAACTGATCACTGGTTGCAAAAATAATGTCAGCCGTACGTTCTTCTTCATCAATCACAATACCCGATACATCGGCAGGCTCTAAAGCGCTGGCAATATATTGAGCTGGATCATCAGACCATACCACGACGTCAATACGCTCACCATTCAACTCTTGTTGTACTGCTTGGATACGTGTACCACGCATACCAATACATGCACCTACAGGGTCAATACGATGGTCGTTGGTTTTTACGGCAATTTTTGCACGTACACCTGGCTGACGCGCTGCTGCTTTAATCTCGATGATTTCTTCAGAAATCTCTGGAATTTCTTTCTTCATCAAAGCAATCAGCATTTCAGGCTTAGCACGTGACAACAATAATTGTGCACCACGACCTTCACGGTTTACGTTGTACAAAATTGCATTCACACGTTGCTTAGGACGCAAAATTTCTTTGGCAATCATTTCTTCACGTGCCAAATACGCTTCTGCGTTATCGCCTAAATCAATAATAAAACCATCTTTAGTTTGCTTTTTCACTTCACCGTAAATCAGCTCGCCTACTTTGGCTTCATAAGCATCTGCAACCAATGCGCGTTCTGCTTCACGAATTTTTTGCACAATCACTTGTTTAGCGATTTGTGCCGCAATACGACCGAAGTCAATCGACTCAACCTCAAGTTCGCGAATATCGCCAATTGACCATTGTGCAGGGTCTAGATCAGAAATCGCATCTTGGCATGCAGGCATTTCATGATCTTCATCTGCCACAACTTCCCATTGACGGAAAGTGCGGTAGTCACCTGTTTTACGATCAATTTCCACACGCAAACGTGCTTCTTCTGAGTTTGTGCCTTCGTAGAATTTCTTTTTCGTCGCAGCAACAAGAGCCTGTTCAAGCGCCTCAAAAATTGCCTCACGACTTACACCTTTTTCGTTACTAACCGTTTCAACGACGGTAAGAATTTCACGTGCCATAAGTCACCTATTCGTTCAGATTCTTATTAATTTGATTAATCTTGGTAGATCAGGTTTGCTTTATCAATATTGTGACTGTCAATCTCCAATACTTGCTGCTTTTCAACTTCAACCTGAATGGTTTCATTTTCTAGATCTACCGCAACCAATTTCGCTTGAAATTTACGACGGTTATCTACAGCACTGATCAAACGTAACGCGACAGTTTGCCCAATATAAGCAGGCAACTGCTCAAGTTGGAAAAACGGACGATCCCAACCAGGAGATGACACTTCAAGTGCATATTCACCTGAAATTGGGTCATGCACATCCAACATTGCGCCAACTTGCTGAGTCACACGCACGCAGTCTTGCACACCAATACCACGGCCTTGCTCTAACTCACCATCTTCATTTAAGACAGGTTCAGCATTTTCATCGACCGCTTTGTCGATATAAATACGCAATAAAGAACGCTTACCTTGTGGAATAAATTCGATTCCCCAAAGATCCACATCACATGCTTGCACTGCTGGCGCAATTAAGTCCTGAAGTGCTTGAGTTTTATTTGATAGCTTCATTTACTCTCGTCATTCTGCTGCGGTTCAATGGTCTTATTTGACCACTACACATTCATACAAACTATAGTAGTAGTGAAACATGACACTTTGACTTTAGGCCGCGCACGGCTTGTATCGACACTACACGATAGCCAATAAAAAAGGGCGTAATCGCCCCTATTCTTACACAGCAAAACCAATGTCCACTGTGCAAAAAGGCCCACCTTGTTGTGAGCCTCTTAAGAAATTTGGTAATGGAAACTGGGTCTGAACCAAGTATCTTCGCTAGTAATTTAAAGTCATGCTTGAGTAGCGACTTATCAATAAACAGCGTTACCATACTTTCAAAAATGGTAGCGGGAGCTGGATTTGAACCAACGACCTTCGGGTTATGAGCCCGACGAGCTACCAGACTGCTCCATCCCGCATCAACGTGCAAAAATTATATACAAAAATGAATAAGTTTTCAATCAAACTTAGCATGTTTGCCTGACTAAGTTGCACCTTAATCAGTTAAGTCTAACAAGCTTAAGGCTTATTACACTTTTAAATCTTGGTAGCGGGAGCTGGATTTGAACCAACAACCTTCGCCAAGTTATAAAAGCTGAGCCCAATGAGCTACAACGCCTTACAACTAAACCTTACCACCTTAAATCTTGGTAGCGGGAGCTGGATTTGAACCAACGACCTTCGGGTTATGAGCCCGACGAGCTACCAGACTGCTCCATCCCGCAACAATATGCAAAAATTCATCTCAACTTTAAATTAAGTTGCCTAAGTTTATTTGCAATTAAACTTAAGATTTGATTGGTAACGGGAGCTCGGATTAAACAAAACCACCTCCGCTAAGTTATAAAAAGCTAAGTCCGACAAGCGAGCATCTCATTTTATGAATAGCAATACCAAACCATTAAAAATGGTAGCGGGAGCTGGATTTGAACCAACGACCTTCGGGTTATGAGCCCGACGAGCTACCAGACTGCTCCATCCCGCATCAACAGATTTGCTGCTCACACCAACTTATGTTCTGGATTACAAGTTGGTGCGGAAGGGGGGACTTGAACCCCCACGCCCGAAAGCACTACCACCTCAAGGTAGCGTGTCTACCAATTCCACCACCACCGCAGCTGTGACGCATTCTAGTCGCATCATGCGCAAAAAGAAAGTGCTAAATAAAATTATTCAGCGCTTTTAGGCGCAGTTGGTGAAGTTTCAGGCGATACAGGTTGTGCTGGTACAGTATTTTGTACGGTCTGCAAACTATATGCACCTGTCGTTTGTTTTTTGGCAAAGACAGCCAAAGTTAAACTGGTGGCAAAAAATAATGCCGTTAAAATTGCGGTCAAACGGGTCAAGAAGTTACCCGAACCCGAAGCACCAAATACAGTTGCAGCACCACCGCCACCAAAAGAAGCGCCCGCATCTGCACCTTTACCATGTTGAACCAAAATTAGTCCAATCATTAAAATGGCCAAGATAATATGTACTACCAGCACAAATGTTTGCATGCTGAACTCCTCATTATTGTGTATTTGCAAAGGCTTGTGCAATGTGATGGAACGATGCTGCATTCAGTGATGCACCACCCACCAAGGCACCATTAATGTCTGGGCAAGCTGCTAACTCTACGGCATTTTCTGGTTTTACACTACCACCATATAAAATCGGTAAAGTCACGGCAAAACTAGTTATTTGGCTTAAACCTTCACGAATTTTAGCATGCATGGCTTGAGCATCTTCAGGAGATGCTGTTTTACCCGTACCAATAGCCCAAATTGGCTCATAAGCAATTACAATTTTCTGCCATTGTTCTGCTTCAACCACTGCAGCGATATCACAAATTTGCTGTAATACCACCTGCTCTGCCTGACCATTTTCACGCTGTTCCAAACTTTCGCCAACGCAGTAAATAACAGTCAACCCCGCCTGCAAGGCATTTTTTACTTTTTCATTCAAAATGGCTGGTGTTTCTGCAAACAGCTCGCGGCGTTCAGAATGTCCGACCAACACATATTCAACCTGGCTATCTTTAAGTAATTCTGCACTCACCTCACCCGTGTAAGCCCCCAAGCCTGCAATACGTGAAAGGTCTTGCGCTACGGTATAAACAGGACGCACTGCATCAGCCAATGCCTCCTGCGTTTGCGCTAATGCCAACGTTACAGGGGCAACACCCAAATGACACTTTTCAGCATCTACAGGACTTTCTTGTAATAATGTTTTAAATTCAGAAATAAGTTGCTGAGCGTCGGCATGCATCGGATTCATCTTCCAATTGCCAACCACCCAAGGCTTAATCGTCGTAGCCGACATAGAATAACCTACAAAAACAATTCATTTAATCGCGCACATTCTACACGCAAATCACATTTCTGCTGAGTTTTTTGTGCAAGCTTTGCATCAAAGCTCAGCATGAAGTATCTTTTCAGGGCAAGACTTACAATTTTTTTAACAGATTAATGTAACTGGTTCATGCTTTTAAGCGATACTTAGGTGGTGACAGCACTTTCAGATATGGTATTTTTATGCAACAAAAGTATAATTTTACGATACCAATTATAAACAATCTTAAATTTGAGGACGTTGGGGAATGTCAGTACAACAAGCTACACCTAGATTCACAGGTTTTATTCGGCGTTTGGTCGAAGATGGGCTCGTTTCTGCTGAAAACATGCAAACTGCGATTGCCTCTGCACAAAAAGAAAAAATTGACATTGTTCCCTATCTCATTCAGAACCTGAATATTTCACCTTTGCTGATTGCTGAAAAAATTTCCAATGAATTTGGTGAACCTATTTTTGACTTAGGTGTCTATGATTCCGCTTTGATTGTGCGTGAAGGCATCGATGAAAAGCTGTTCAGCAAATATTGCCTACTGCCTATTTTTAAACGTAATAATTTACTTTACGTTGCGACCAGTAACCCAACCAATATCGAAGCGATGGATGCGATTCGTTTCAACAGTAAAATGAATGTTGAAGCAATTGTGGTTGAACATGACAAACTGGCCAAACTGATTGAGCAGAACTTCGCAGGTGAATCTGCTTTTGAGTTTGAAGATGATGACTTTGAACTCAACTTTGACGAAGGCGACAACGAACAAGAACAAGCCACAGAAGATGAGCCACAGGGCGATGAATCCCCTATCGTCAAATACATCAATAAATTACTGATTGATGCGATTCGTATGGGTGCCTCGGACTTACACTTTGAACCCTATGAAAAAACCTATCGCGTGCGTTACCGTGTCGATGGGGTCTTACGTCAAATTGCCAATCCACCATTACAGTTAGCCAATCGTATGGCATCACGCTTGAAAGTCATGTCGCAAATGGATATTTCTGAAAAACGTGTGCCGCAAGATGGTCGTATTAAACTTAAACTGTCTAAGAATAAATCCATCGACTTCCGTGTTAACTCCTTGCCAACCTTGTTCGGTGAAAAAATTGTACTGCGTATTTTAGATCCATCTAGCGCCATGCTTGGGATTGATGCCTTGGGTTATGAGCCTGAACAAAAAGCTTTGTTTATGGAAGCTCTGGACAAACCGCAAGGTATGTTACTGATCACAGGTCCAACAGGTTCAGGTAAAACGGTATCGCTCTATACAGGTTTAAACATTCTAAACCGAGAAGACACCAACATTTCCACTGCCGAAGACCCTGTGGAAATTAACCTTGAAGGGATCAATCAGGTTAACGTCAACAATAAAGTTGGTCTGACCTTTGCTGCAGCGCTGAAATCATTCTTACGTCAAGACCCTGACATTGTTATGGTGGGTGAGATTCGTGACTTAGAAACAGCAGAAATTGCAATTAAAGCAGCACAAACGGGTCACATGGTGATGTCAACACTGCATACCAACAGTGCACCAGAAACTTTAACCCGTTTACGCAACATGGGAGTACCATCCTTTAACATTGCGACTTCAGTCAATATGGTGATTGCACAGCGTCTGGCTCGACGCCTATGCTCGTATTGCAAAACACCGTCAGATATTCCAAAACAAAGCTTATTGGAAATGGGTTTTACAGAAGCCGACTTGAACAATCCAGAGTTTCAGGTCTACCAACCAGTAGGCTGTGCTGAATGTCGTGAAGGCTACAAAGGACGTGTCGGTATTTATGAAGTGATGAAAGTCACACCAGAAATTTCCAA
This sequence comes from Acinetobacter sp. A2, assembly GCF_048537555.1. NCBI lineage: Bacteria > Pseudomonadati > Pseudomonadota > Gammaproteobacteria > Moraxellales > Moraxellaceae > Acinetobacter > Acinetobacter sp. A2. The sequence continues at coordinate 311,039 of NZ_CP183239.1, read as the reverse complement.
ACTTATTATGGAGGATGGCAATGCCATCCAAATTGCTGAAGCATCGGCAAAATTGGGGTTTAACAATCTACGTCGCTCGGGGTTACTTAAGGTCATGCAGGGGGTGACTTCACTTCAAGAAGTCAATCGTGTGACCAGTGAATAGATGTAATATTTAAAATAAGGATAAATACGCATGGCTGTCAAAAAAGCACAGATGATGCCCACCTTCGTTTATGAGGGGATTGACCGCAAAGGGGCTAAGCTTAAAGGGGAAATTCCAGCGCGTAATATGGCTTTGGCAAAAGTCACATTGCGTAAACAAGGAATTACCATCAAGACCATTCGCCAAAAGAAAAAGAATATTCTTGATGGCTTAATGAAAAAACGGGTGTCAACGCTCGACATCACGATTTTCACGCGTCAGCTTGCCACGATGATGAAAGCAGGTGTGCCTTTGGTACAAAGCTTTGAAATTGTTGCCGAAGGTCTAGAAAACCCTGCCATGCGTGAAGTGGTACTGGGCATTAAAGGCGAGGTTGAAGGCGGGAATACCTTTGCTGGTGCATTGCGTAAATATCCTCAATATTTTGACAACTTATTCTGCTCTTTAGTGGAATCTGGTGAACAATCAGGTGCGCTGGAAACTATGCTAGATCGTGTTGCGATCTATAAAGAAAAGAGCGAATTGTTAAAACAAAAAATCAAAAAAGCCATGAAATACCCTGCAACGGTCATTGTAGTGGCTGTGATTGTGACCATTATTTTGATGGTAAAAGTTGTTCCTGTATTTGAAGAATTGTTTAGCTCTTTTGGTGCAGACTTACCTGCCTTCACTAAAATGGTGGTAAACATGTCACAATGGATGCAGAAATATTGGTTCCTGCTGATTATTGTAATTGGTGTCATTATTGCAGGTTTCCTCGAAGCTAAAAAACGGAGTAAAAAATTCCGTGATTTCTTGGACAAAGCTGCACTCAAAGCACCTATTTTTGGTGATTTGGTCTATAAAGCCATTATTGCACGTTATAGCCGTACCTTAGCCACGACCTTCGCTGCGGGTGTACCATTAATTGATGCTTTGGAATCAACTGCAGGTGCAACCAACAACGTGGTCTATGAAGAAGCGGTCATGAAAATTCGTGAAGATGTCGCCACAGGTCAGCAACTACAATTCGCCATGCGCGTTACCAATAAATTCCCAGCGATGGCCGTGCAAATGGTGGCGATTGGTGAAGAGTCTGGTGCACTCGATGCCATGTTAGATAAAGTCGCAACCCACTATGAAAACGAAGTAGATAACGCAGTAGATGGTTTAACCTCGATGATGGAACCTCTGATTATGTCTGTGTTAGGTATTTTAGTCGGTGGTTTGGTTGTGGCTATGTACCTTCCAATCTTCCAAATGGGTTCTGTGGTTTAATGCAAGAATTAATCGCGTATTTTATTCAAAATCCAACTGCGTTGTACATCGCAGTTGGACTTTTTAGTTTATGTATTGGCAGTTTTTTGAATGTGGTCATATACCGCACACCAAAAATGATGGAGCAGGAATGGCGTACAGACTGCCAAATGCTGTTACATCCAGAACAAGCTATTATTGATGAAAGTAAAATCACACTGAGCAAACCCGCCTCGACTTGCCCTAAATGTCATACACCTATTCGTTGGTATCAGAATATTCCTGTACTGAGCTGGTTAGTTTTACGTGGCAAATGCGGGCACTGTCAAAACCCTATCAGTATGCGCTATCCACTGATTGAAGTTTTAAGCGCAGTTTGTGCGCTGATTGTGGTTGCCGTATTTGGCCCAACTGTACAAATGCTGTTCGGTTTGATACTGACCTATATCTTAATTGCCCTCACCTTTATTGATTTCGACACTCAACTCTTGCCCGATCGCTATACCCTACCTTTGGCTGCATTGGGCTTAGCAATCAACAGTTATGCCATCTACACCTCACCTACCTCTGCTATTTGGGGTTATGTCATTGGCTTCTTATGCTTATGGGTAGTGTATTACCTGTTTAAAATTATTACAGGCAAAGAAGGCATGGGCTATGGCGACTTTAAACTCCTTGCAGCCTTAGGCGCTTGGATGGGTCCAATGATGTTGCCGCTGATTGTGCTTTTATCTTCTTTGGTTGGCGCTATTATTGGCATTATTCTGCTAAAAATCCGTAAAGAGAACCAACCTTTTGCATTTGGCCCTTATATTGCAATTGCAGGCTGGATTGCCTTTTTATGGGGCGAGCAAATCATGAAAGTTTATTTAGGACAATAAGGACAGCACATGCGTTTTGTTTTGGGTCTAACGGGAGGAATTGGCAGCGGTAAATCTGCAGCCAGTGCATGGTTTGAGACCCAAGGCATTCACGTGGTCGATGCTGATGTTGTCGCACGAGAAGTGGTACAAAAAGGACAACCCGCACTGACCCAAATTCAACAACAATTTGGTGACTGGGTTTTACTTGAAAATGGCGAACTTGACCGCCGTGCCTTACGTGAACATATTTTCAAAGAACCGAGCGCCCGCCAAGCCTTGGAAAAAATTACTCATCCTGCAATTCGTGAGTCAATTATTCAGCAATTGCAGCAGGCCAACAGCCCATATGTGATTTTAGTTTCACCATTGCTCTTTGAAACCAATCAACATCAACTGACGCAACACACTTTACTCATTGATGCGACCGAAGCATTACAAATTCATCGAGCATCTCAACGAGATGGTCAAACGGTTGAACAAATTCATAAAATTATTCAGGCACAAATGCCACGTGCTGAAAAACAGCGCTTGGCCAATGATATTGTGCTGAATGATGGGCATTTAGATCATTTGTATAGCAAACTGGAGGTATTACACCAACAGTATTTAACTCGAGCCAATCAATCCTCACACTAATCTGTGTGTGTTTTTTGCTGCTCTAGTTGTGCTTTTAAGCTATCAGGTCTAGCCCACCAACGCCAAGGTTGCAACGCGCCAATCCCCATCCCCAATAAACCACACAAAATTGCCAAGCTCAAAGGCTCACCCAACAACGGCACTGCAAGAATGGCGGCAATAAATGGCGCCAAAGTAACAACACTACCCGCTTTAAATGCACCTAAACGCTTAATTGCTTCAACATACGTTAAGGTGGCAATAATCACGACGAATACACCATGAAAAATGGTTTGTAGCAATAAATGCATGGGTTCGGGTGCGCCAAGTTGTTTTGGGAAAAACAGCAGGTAGATTGGCACATAGACGATTGCCGACCAGATTGCTACACCTGCCATGGCATGCCATGCCGAGAGCTTCCATTGTCTAAGTAAAACAGTAAAGATGCCCCACCAGATGGCACTGATGAAAAACAAGCCATCCCCCAAACCAAAGGCGACACCTGTTTCTTGATACATCAACACACTCATACTGGCAATTGCGGTAAGCATAATCGCAATGCTGATCCAAGTATGTCGATCAAATGGAATACGGAACAACACCCAAGCGGCAATAGCTGTACAGACAGGAATACAACCATTCAGAAAGATAGCTGCATGTGCGGCAGGGACATAATGAAATGCACTATAGGCGGTCAGGCAATAACCCACCCCACCAATCATTGCCAAAATAAATGGCTGTTTTTTCCATAAAAATGCCGTATCTTTTTTCCAGATCAAGATCGGCATTAAAATACAAAAAGCCAAGGCAAAACGTAAGGCAGTAATATCCCAAGCACTGATCTGCCATTGTGCATTGAGCCGTGCGGTTAAGGTAAAACCACCCCAAATACACATGGTGACCAATACCAAGGCATAGCCCTGCTTTTGGGGAGATAAATGAATCACAGTGTTAAGGCATCAATCCAATAAAAATTCAGTATCTGTACTTAAGCTTGGCGCTGGCGACAGGCTTCATAAAGTGCCATCCCTGTTGCAACACTGACATTTAAACTTTGCAAATTGCCTGCCATCGGAATAAATACGGTTTGATCGCATTGTGACTGAGTAATTGGACGTAAGCCCGTATCTTCTGCTCCCATTACTACACACACCGCAGTACCGGTAAAATCGAACTGCTGAATTGGTAAGGCTTTTTCATCCAACATGGTACCCACCACACGCACATTAAACTCTTGTTTCAAATGTGCCAAAGTACGGGCCAAATTGGTGACTTGAATAAATTTGACTTTTTCTGCACCACCTGCAGCCACTTTGCGTGCGGTTGGGGTCAAACTTGCAGAACGATCGCGTGGCACAATCACTGCAGCAACACCCATTGCGGCAGCCGTACGAATACAGGCACCTAAATTATGTGGATCAGTCACTTGATCGAGTGCTAAAAGTAATGGCTGAGCATCCGCTTGCAACAAACTATCTAAGTCTTTTTCATTCAAGCTTGGATGTGGGCGCACTGCCGCCACCACCCCTTGGTGAAAAGGTAGACCTGCTAATTTTTCTAAACTGTCACGGCTGGCTTTTTGCACACTAATGCCAAATGGCTCTGCCAGTTCCAGAATTTTTTGCAAACGTTGGTCTTCACGCCCTTTTAAGGTAAATAAAGTTAAAACGCGCTCTGGCTCAAGCTCCAATAATGACTCCACCGAGTGAACGCCATAATAATATTCAGGTTTTGCCATGAACGACCTCTAAATTAATGCACCAATAAAACAGCGAAAACGAAAAATCCTGCAAAGCTGACTTTACAGGATTTCAATAGAGCTAGTTTAACCGATTCAGGGGAAAATTTCTTAACTCAATTTCTCTGATTATTTGACAGGCAAACTGTGTTGAGAATGTAAAATACCCTACTCTTGATTAACCTTCGAAATGACACACGTAATCTAAAACATCGTCAGTTTCGATGGTAAAGCGGCTGCTACCTTGCACATAGAATGACTGACCTGCACGGAACAATTCACTTTCTTCGCTGTCTGCAATTTTCACACGACATTCACCAGAAATAATTTCCATGCGTTCAGGCACATGCGTTTCAAAAGTTAAGGCTTGTTCGGTCGGTAAAATCACCCCTAATGTTTTTTTGGTGCCGTCTTCAAACTGCACAGTATGACTGATGCATAGCCCACCAAAATAGACATTCGATTTTTTTACAACTGATACATGATCAAACTGAGCTGACATGCGTAATCTCCAGGTAACGCGTTTTTATATTTTTGACTGATGTAGTTTAATTCTGTCCTCAGAACTAATCAATCTGTGTTTACAAAGGGGCTAGCGTAAAGTTGACCATCCCCCAGACAATGCAGAGCACGCTATACATGCTGTCTAAGGTCTTGCCGCTCCTATCCACAAATATGCACCAAGCTCCCGCGACTAAAGTGCTAAAGCTGAATGTGAAATAGTTCACCCATTCTGCCTAGACAGGCACATCTTCCCCGCTCAAACTGCACTTAAAACTCCCCAAGTAAAGCATGCCCTGATTCAATGACCATAAGATGAAATGATCTGGACTTTGCTGCATTTTTTGTTGTTTGCGCTGTAATTTAAGCTAGAATTAAATAGACTCGAAGATGCTTTGATTGAAAATAACAGCCGCAATGTGGCATATCAAAAAACTTGACTCTTTTTAACTGCCACTTTTCGCAGCTTGGATGCGTTTATGCTGACTCACTTAACACTGATTAACTTTGCCCTTGCCGATCACCTAGCCTTGGATATTGAAACTGGGTTTAACGTCCTAACTGGGGAAACTGGTGCAGGTAAATCCTTACTTTTAGATGCGCTTTCTGCCTGTTTAGGTGAACGTACCGATACCAATTATGTACGTTTTGGTGCAGATAAGGCTGATGTAACTGCCAGCTTTAGCTATCAGGAACACAGCCCCGAAGCACTATGGCTCAAAGAACATGAGTTAGCAGACGAGTCCGGAGAAATCCATTTACGACGTGTGATTTTTGCCACAGGACGCAGCAAGGCTTGGATTAATGGTCGTCCAAGTAGTTTGGCAGAGCTCAAAGAAATTGGGCGCTTGCTGGTACAATTGTATAGTCAGTATAGTCAGCAACAATTGCTTGAGCCGCCTTATCCAAAGCATTGGCTCGATCGTTATTATAATTTTTATGCGCCCGCCCAAGCGGTGCGTGATGCCTATAGCACTTGGCAAAAAAATATCCGTCAGCATCAAGCCGCACTGGATGCGCAAGCCACCCGTAAACAACGCATGGAAACGCTGAATTTACAGTTGGAAGAACTCGAAGACTTGGTGCAATTAGATTACAAAGAGATTGAGCAAGAGTTTGATCGTCTAAGCCACCATGAACATATCATGCAAGATTGTAGTTACAGTCTAAATGCACTAGATGAAGCTGAACCGAATATCACCCAAGAAATTGCATCTATTATTCGACGTTTGGAATCACATGCGGGGCGAAGTGAGCAACTGTCCGAAATTTATAATTCTCTGCTCAATGCGCAAAGTGAATTGGATGATGCAACAGCAAACTTGCGCCAATTTATTGACCGTCAAAGTTTTGACCCAGAGCGTATGGAAGAACTCAATCAGAAACTTGAGGTTTTCCATCGTTTAGCACGCAAGTATCGTACTCAACCCGAATTACTCAAACAGGAATACGAAACGTGGCAAGCCGAACTCACTGCGCTGCATGAATTGGAAGACCCTGAAACTTTGGCAGAACAAGTTGAAGTGGCGCATCAGGACTTTTTAGCCAAAGCGCAGCATTTAGATGATATTCGTCGTGAGGCAGCCGCTCCATTGGCCAAACAACTGACCGAGCAAGTCAAACAATTGGCACTGCCTGAGGCACATTTTGAATTTAAATTTGAACCTCTGGAGCAAGTTTCTGCCGAAGGCTTAAGCTTTATTCAATTGCTATTTACCGCCAATAAAGGTATTCCAGCTCAACCTTTAGCGCGTGTGGCTTCTGGTGGTGAGTTATCGCGTATTGCCTTGGTGATGCAAGTTATGAATGCCGAAAAAACTGAAGCCGAAGTCTTGGTTTTTGATGAGATTGATGTCGGCATCAGTGGTGGTACTGCGGAAATTGTCGGACGCTTATTGGCAGGTTTGGCACAACATGTACAGATTTTATGTATTACCCATCAGGCACAAGTGGCGGCACAGTCCGATCAACATCTTTTAGTGAAAAAACGTCAAACTGATCCCGCTAGCAGCACCATAGTTGAATTAGAAGAAGATGAACGTATTTTAGAACTGGCACGCATGACGGGCGGTGTTGAAATTAGCGACACTACCTTGCAACATGCCAAACAATTACGTCAGTTGAAGTTTCAACAGGCTTAAAAAACCAACTCTGTCACAAAAAGAGCTTGGTGAAATCGCAAAGCTCAAGTAACGTGTACCCTAAAGGAATAGGTTTTTTCTAGAAGCAACTGTTTTTAAGGAGAATTGCTTAGGTGACCAAACAATATCTGACGCATCGCTGTCTCATTGCCCCGCCCGATATGAATGACGATTTTTTTGCAAATACCGTTATTTATTTGGCTCGTCATGATGAAGATGGTGCGCAAGGCATTATTATCAACCGTCCTTCTGGCATTCAGATCAAGGAATTACTGAATGATTTAGACATAGACGCCGATAATGTGCATCCTCACGAGGTTTTACAAGGTGGCCCATTGCGACCTGAGGCAGGTTTTGTTTTACACACTGGTCAGCCAACTTGGCATTCGTCTATTGCAGTGGGTGAAAACGTCTGTATTACCACCTCTAAAGATATTTTAGATGCAATTGCCCACAACGAAGGCGTAGGTCGCTATCAAATTGCACTAGGCTATGCCAGTTGGGGCAAACAACAACTAGAACAGGAAATTGCTCGAGGCGATTGGCTAATTTGCGAATCAGACATGGACTTGATTTTTAATTTACCCTATGACGACCGCTGGGATGCTGCCTATCGGAAAATGGGCGTAGACCGCACTTGGTTATCTTCAGAGATTGGTCATGCCTGAAACATCATCAGCACAGAGCATTATGGCCTTTGATTTTGGTACACAAAAAATGGGCATGGCGGTGGGACAATCCCTGATTGAAAGTGCCAGCCCTTTGGCGCTGTTCCCTATGAAAGATGGCATTCCTCAATGGGATGCTCTGCTTAAAATTGTGCAGCAACATCAACCCAACTTATTTTTGGTGGGTCTGCCTTTAAATATGGATGATAGCGAATCAGAGCTGTCTACCCGCGCACGAAAGTTTGCCAAACGTCTGCGTCACCAAACCAATATTCAAACTTTTATGGTGGATGAACGTCTGACCACACGTGAAGCACGTGATGAACTTGAACACTATCAAGCACAAGGTCGGGGCAAAAAATTAGCGGCAGATAGTATTGCTGCAGCCTTGTTGATTGAAAGCTGGTATCGTGATCCGCAGGCAATCAATCCTTAAAGGTTAGTCCTAAAACAGCATTGATCGCTGGAATGCCTAAAGCCATCTGTAAAAAGTCTATTTGTTCGGCTATTTTTTGATATAAAGTAACATCATTCTTTTGGTGTGAATGAGTAAATCCGCATGGCACTGTCTAGCTTTGGCAAGATTCTCACGGTCTTAGACTTATTTTCGACCTCACGTCCTGTGATTAATGTCGATACCATTAGTGCAGAACTCGGTTTATCTAAGCCCACCAGTTATCGCTATTTAAAAGAATTGGTGTCTGCAGAACTACTGCAACGCATGAGTGGTACATCTGGGGATTACACCCTTGGGCCCAAAATTGCGGTATTAGATTATATTTCCCGCACCACAGACCCATTGGTCACCATCAGCACACCGTTTATGAAAAAAATTGCAGAGCGCACCGAGTTTTGCTGTTTACTGACCCAGCTCAATCAAGATTCGTGTATTGATGTGCACCATGAAATTTTCAAAGACACACCATTACTCTCGTATGGTCGTGGTTGCCCACGTCCTGTCTATGTTGGCTCATCCCCTAAAATTATTATGGCGCACTTGCCCAAGCAAAAAATTTTAGACTATTACCAGCGTTTTTCTACTGAATTGGCACAAGTCAACTTTGCACAGAATGAAGATGACTTTTTGCAACAGATGCGCAAAATTAAAAAACAAGGCTATTATTTTTCAAATGGCGAACTGAGTGCAGAAATTGCAGGCTTGTCTGTCCCGATTCGCTTTTCATCTAAAGATGCACCTTATGCCTTAACGTTGCTGGCTTCAAAAAACCGTTTTGAATTTGTGAATTTGCAAAAGTTGATTGAAATTTTGCAGGATAATGCCCAACAAATTGAAAAACAGGTTGAAACCCTGAATACAGATTTAGGCCTAGATGTGAACTAGGACTAGCATGGCAAAATTTTAATCTGAGGATAATCTTATTTAGAAATGCTATGAAAATAGCGAAACGTGAGATTAATTCTGGGTTGTAAAATTTTACTCGATTTAATTAAAGCATGTTTCCAATGCTGCTGTGTTTGTCCTCGCATCACGAGCAACTGACCACTCTGCAATAAAAGCTCCACTTTATTTGCCGTACGTTTATGCTTAAAACTGAACTTACGGGTTGCACCAAAACTCAATGAAGCAATAACGGCATTTTTTCCTAAATTTGGCTCATCGTCACTATGCCACCCCAAGCCCTGCGTACCATCTTGATATAAATTTGCCAAACACGAATTAAAGGGATGCCCCACCCAACGCTCAACTTGCTGTTTTAGTCGCCACAAAGCAGGTTGCCAAACATGAGCTTGCTTTAAAGCACCCGAATACCGATATTGATACTGTTCATCGCCATACCATGCCACTTGGCGCTGTGTCCGATAATACTGACCAAATAGCAGGCCTTCATCGGCTTGCCATGCCAAATGCTGTAAAAAATATTCCAAATAACGTGCGCTATGCTCTGCACTTAGCACTACGCCATAATCCTGAACAATACCATCGTAAGGCAACACATTGTCACATCGTTCAGGTGCAAACAACTCCAGATTCATGGCAGTTCCAGTAATTAGCTTTATTTAGCATCTAACTTAAAAGTTAAACGAGAAGATTGCACACAAAATGATACAGGATCTTGGCTTGTGAGTAGATGGCTTCATCCTTAGACTTAAAGCAAACCTGCTTATAAAAATAACAGCCTATGAATTTATGGAATTTGTTTCAGAAATTGCGTCCCTTTGTTCGTCCCTACCGAATGTTGGTGGTCGCAACCCTGATTTTGACCTTAATTGGCTCATTCACCGCCCAAGTCAATGCACTCACTTTACAATATGCAGTCGATAGCATTAATGCCTTAATTGAAGCAGGACAAGGACTTGCGGCAGGCTGGCATATCTTAATCACCATTTCAGCAATTTTACTGGGCAAAGAAATCATCAATGCCTTTGTGCAATTTGGGCAGAAGTTTTACGGTGAAAAACTACGTATTTTTGTCTCACAAGATTTAGCTCAAGGCATTATTGAAAAGTTTTTACGTTACCGTTTGGCTTTTTTTAATCAAGACAACAACCAAGCAGGCAAATTACAAACACGTATAGACCGCGGGATTGGTTCACTCACCCGCTTAGTCCAAATTTTCTTTATTGATATTTTACCGCTATTTACCAGTGCATTCGTGGCCTTAGGCTTGATGTATTATGCCAATGTATATGTAGGCTTGGTCGCTACAATTATTGTTCCGATTTATTTTTGGCTGACCTATCTGCAAGCGCAAAAGTTAGGCAGTTGGCGACGTAATTTGCGTGATGGACGTGAGAAAAAAAGCCAAGGGATTCTCAGCATCATTAACTCGATTACCGTGATTAAATCCTTTAACCGAGAAAGTATAGAGGCAGAAAAACAACTCACGCTGCAAAAAACACTCACGCATAACCAAATGCAAACCCGCCAAACCAGTTTTTTATTTGATGGTCTCAAAAGCTTTATTGAACAAATTGGGGTGGTGCTGATCATTATTTTAACGGCTTATTTTGTCTTGGATGGGCAAATGAGCATTGGCATGATCATGTATCACGTGTTGCTGTTTAGCAACGTTTCTGCGCCAATCCGTTCATTGCATCGTATTTATGATGAAGTGAATGATGCCATGATCTATTCAGAAAGCTTCTTCCAAATTCTGGAAGCCGATGATGAAATCGAGCCGAGTGGTACACAAAAGCCAGTCATTCGCGGGCAGTTTGACCTCAAAAACATTAACTTTTTTTACCCCAATGGACACCATGCACTCAAAGATATTCAGATGCAGATTCAACCCAATAAAATTACCGCTTTGGTCGGCTTGTCTGGGGCGGGAAAATCGACTCTGATTAGTTTATTAGATAAATTCTATGAACCACAAAATGGTACGATTCAACTCGATGGAATAGACATACAACAGATCGACACCCAGTATTTACGTGATCATATTGGCTTGGTCTTACAAAAGAATCATATTTTCCAAGGCTCTATTTTTGAAAATATTCGTTATGGCAAAACCGACGCCAGTTTAGAAGATGTCATACAGGCTGCCAAAAAAGCCTCTATTCACGAACAAATTTTACAATTACCACAAGCTTATGATGCAGATGCCCTGATGCTTTCTGGTGGTCAGCAACAACGGATTGCCTTGGCTCGAATGTTCCTTAAAAATCCGCCAATTATTTTTTTAGATGAACCCACTGCAAGTCTGGACGCTATTGCAACTGAACAAATCAAGCAAAGTCTGGATGAAATCAAACAGGGACGTACGGTTATCATCATTTCACACAGCTTATCGCAAATTATTGATGCCGATTACACTTATGTCATGAAGGAGGGCAGAATTGCAGAACATGGTGAACATGACACGCTTTATCATCAAAATGGGGTCTATAAAGAAATTTTTGATGCGATGGCAAAGAGCTTAAATATTGAAAAAATTGCCAAAACCTTTGAAGACGATGCCGAAGAAGAAACTCATAGCTAATAAAAAGTGCTTCAGGATAGAAGCACTTTTTTATGAGGAAGCTCTGTGTAAAGCCTGCTTTAAGGCTGTTTCAAATAAGGCCAAGCGGCTTTTAAGTAAATAAACATCGACCAAAGCGTTAAAATCACAGCGGTATAAAGCAGTAAATACGCCAACATTTCTAAAGGTTGCCAGTTCAATAAAAATACTGAAATTGCAATCATTTGAAATGCAGTTTTGTATTTACCTACAGTAGACACGGCCACACTTGTACGTGCGCCCAATTCGGCCATCCACTCACGCAATGCAGATACAGTAATTTCACGAGAAATAATTACAATCGCAGCAAAAGCCATAGAAATAGTGGGTTGCCATTGCACCAACACAATCAATGCCGCAGCCACCATCAGTTTATCTGCTACAGGGTCTAGGAAACGCCCAAATGCAGAAGTCTGATTTAAAGAACGTGCCAAATAGCCATCAAACCAATCTGTAACAGCAGCGATCACAAAAATAGAAGTCAGCAGAATATGACGTGTCATACCACCATCGTAACCATTTACGCCCATTGCAGGCGGCCAATAAGCCACCAACAAAAATACAGGAATCAAGGCGATTCGAGCCAAAGTTAATATATTTGGAATGTTCAGGATACGACCTGTTGTCATAGACACCGCCAATGTTTCCCCTCTATACGCTGTTCATTCACAAGTTTTTTGAGGATTTGTCATCATGAATAGGCTTCACTTTATACGAAATGGCAGAATGTGTCACTAGGCAAACACGGTGATGGTCTGTCGGGCAATTGCAATCAAACGATTCTGCTCATCCCAAAGGTGTGCGTATTCGGTGGCATAACCATGACTGGCATGATCGGTAAATACTTTATATTTCATCCAGTCATGTAACTGATTTTGCAAAGGATTGACATAGGTTACATGCCACGTCAAAGAGCTGGCAGGTGCAAGTTGACTAAACATCGGCAATACCCCAGGTGGCCACATATCAAATGCCACCATTAAATCTGCAATATTCATGGCGCGATTGCTGTGCTGTTCAGGCTTAAAGCGCATCCACCCTGCAAAATCAGGTTTATGGCTGGCACTGAATGGATATTGCCCTTCTGCCCAGACCAAATCCATTTGCTGAAAACACTCAGGTGCTAGGGGGTGATGCTGCGTGACGGGTAATTCACTGACAGGTGCAAAGTTTGGTGCAGTACGTTCTTGCTGCACCACAATACTAGATTCACGTGCTACGCCAAAACTGGCAATCAAAATGCTTTGTACGGCATCATCCTGCCACAAACGCACCTCAATGCTAGTGACTGACTTACCCTGCCGCAGAATTTCAGCTGTAAGACGTGCCCGACCTTGTTGTACAGGTCCAACAAAAGTCACGCTGCTACTGAGTAAGCGCTTTTCAGGATCAGCAATACAATACTGAGCTTTTTGCATCATCAAGCCTGCCACCAACCCACCATAAATGGTGCGTCCTTGTAACCAACCCTGCGGAATATCGATCCATTCTTGTTCGGCAATGGCCTGATAGGTCTGTAGCAACGACATGGTTTTTCCTTAAGCGATGATGTTGTCGATATTACAGCGTTTCGATTGGATGTGAATGTTCAATGACGGCAGAGTCAATGCGCTTTTTTGCTATTTACCTTTGCAGAAATACTGCTTTTATGGATAAAACCATCACTCATGCAGCACTTTATAAATAGTACGTGCCATCACCTCGCCCAGTCCTGGCACTAAGGTCAGCTCTTTTTCAGAGGCTTTAAGTACCCCTTGAATGCCACCAAAATGCGTGAGCAAATCACGACGGCGTTTTGGCCCTAAACCCGGAATCACTTCCAGTACCGATGAACCACGCTTTTTATCACGTTTGGCACGATGTTTGGTAATCGCAAAACGGTGTGCTTCATCACGTACCTGCTGAATCAGATGCAAGGCTTTATGATCTTCAGGCAACTGAATTTTATTGCCATCGGTAAAATGTAGGGTTTCTAACCCAGGTTTACGTCCTTCACCTTTAGACACCCCTATCATAAAGGCATCTAGCCCTAATTCCTGCATGACTTCCATCGCCATATTCAACTGCCCTTTGCCGCCATCAATCAGCAATAAATCGGGCAACATGGCTTTTTTATAACGGCGGGTCAGTGCTTGACGCATGGCGGCATAATCATCTCCCGCCTGAATATCCTGAATGGAAAATTGTCGATAATCACGTTTGCGAATGCCGCCACTGTCAAACACCACACAAGATGCCACCGTGTCTTCGCCCATAGTGTGTGAAATATCAAAACATTCAATTCGATCAATAGGCCGTCCAACCACTTGCTCAAGTTGATAAAAACGCTCATTTAATTCAAAATGATTGGCCAGTTTACCTTTAATGGCATGCTGCACATTCATTTGCGCCAGCTCTTGCCACTCGGCACGGGTTTCACGCACCTTATGCTTAATCTGGACTTTTTTATCGAAGTGTTGCTGTAAGGCTTGTTCTAGCTCTTTGCAATCTGCTACATCCACATTCACAATCAATTCAGCTGGAATTTCATCGGCCACCTGAAAGTAAAAGTTGGCAATAAAGTCGGCCAGCATTTGCCCTAAATCATCACCTAGCATGTCTGGAAAATAACTTTTCCCACCCAGCATTTTGCCATTTCGCACATGCATAATTTGCACGCAGGTCACCCCTGCCTGATATGCAATGGCAATAATATCGGCCTCACCTTTGAGTTTGTAAATGGCTTGCTGTGCCTGCACATCACGTAGCAATGCCATACGGTCACGGTAAAAGACCGCTTTTTCAAACTCCAATGCTTCGGCAGCGGCTTCCATTTTGCTAATCAATTGCTGATTCAGCTCTTTACTGTCGCCCTGTAAAAAACGGATCGAATTATTGACATCTTCTTTATATTCTTCAGGTGAAATGAGTCCCACACACGGCGCCGAACAACGCTTGATCTGATATTGCAAACATGGGCGCTGCCGCTGGGCAAAATAACTATTTTCGCACTGCCGCACATTAAACAACTTTTGTAACACCACCAAAGTATCACGAGCATTATAGGCACTCGGATAAGGCCCAAAAAACTTCCCGACCTGATGCTTGCCTTTGCCACGTCCACTGGCAATACGCGGGTATGGCTGATCTGCTGAAACAAAAATGTAAACATAAGACTTATCATCACGCAGCATAATATTGTACGGTGGGCGATGCAGCTTAATCAGATTTTGTTCAAGCAATAAGGCCTCAGTTTCCGAACGCACCACCAAAGTTTCAATATCATAAATACGTGCAACCAAGGCTTGAGTTTTCGGATGCTCAATGGTCTTAATAAAATAACTCGACACACGATTTTTTAAGTTTTTGGCTTTGCCCACATACAACAACTCTCCGTCTTTACCCAACATACGGTACACCCCAGGCAACTGGGTCATGTTTGCCAAAATTTTCTCAATATGCTCACGTGCGTTTGGGTTCACGAGTCATCCTATAATCGCTGCATTGTCTACATGATGTGATGCTTCAGCTGACTTTTTCAAGCTTTATCCTGTAGCCAATTACAGGATCTATCCACAAAAACAATCAACTCAGTGCTAAAAGCGATTAGTTCACAACACAAGGTTTGCTATGCTCAGGCATCTTGTCAGCAAAACAAAGGTGCAGGATGACGACCACGCAACACGGCCTACATATTATTCAACCCGCGACCTCCGAACCCACCCGTCCTAATCCACACAACTCTGAAAAAGATCGCCTGATTGGTCAACCACGCTTTCATTTTGAACCTGCGCACGTCATGCAGTTGTTGCGTCAGCGGATTATTGGACAAGATGCTGCACTGAATGAAATTGAAAAAATGCTGTATGTGGTCAAGGCCGATTTTTCCAGCACAGAACGACCACTTTCTGTGACCTTAATGCTTGGCCCAACAGGTGTGGGAAAAACTGAAACAGTACGCCTGATAGCTGAAGCCATTTACGGCCGTCCCGATGCTTTCTGCCGTATTGATATGAATACCTTGGCGCAGGAACATTATGCTGCAGCACTGACAGGTGCACCACCGGGTTACGTCGGCTCCAAAGAAGGACACAGTTTATTTGACGAAACAGCCATTGCAGGCTCACATACCCGTCCAGGCATTATGCTGTTTGATGAACTGGAAAAAGCGTCAACTGAAGTACTCCGTGGCTTAATGAATGTATTGGATACAGGCAAACTGACGTTGACCGCAGGCACCAAAACCATCGACTTTCGCAATTGCATGATTTTTATGACCAGCAATGTGGGGGCACAGGCTGCACAGCAATACTTGGATAAACTAAATTTGTTGCCGCAAAAGCTGCAGCAACTGTGCCTAACACGCATGCCAACTCAACGAATCATTGAAAAAGTCATGCAACGCAGATTTGACCCTGAATTTTTAAATCGGATTGACCGCAGCTTGCATTATCAGGCTGTATCTGCCGATGCTTTACCTCAACTGGTTGAAATTGAGTTGGAAAAATTAAATCATCGCCTGCAACATCAACAGCGCCAAGTTCAGCTGACAGCTGCAGCCAAAGCATATTTTTATCAGGGGCATGATATTCGTTACGGCGCTCGGCATTTGGGGCGCAAAATCCGTACCGAGCTAGAACCCATTTTAGCGTTGTATTTTTTAAGCCACCCAGAACGGACAAAGCTGTGTCTGGATTGCAACGCAGGCGCATTACACATTCAAATAGATTGATCTTTGGTTGAGGATGATAATGCTCATCCTCAATGCTTTGACATTTATATATCGTGATGTGTATGGGGCGATACTTTCAAATTCTGTAGATTAGTCAATAATTTCTATTCCCAATGCCTGACTAAACTTGGCTTGATCTTTAGGCGAAACCAAGACAAATTTTGACTGCCCTGCTTGCACATAATCAATTTTTAAACGTTTTAAAGATAAGGCGGGTGATGCCACAGAATTATTGGTTTTAGATATTCTCTGAATATTGGCACGTGGAATATCCCACTTTAAAAACATACAGCGAATCTGCAAGCGTTCTGCATCGACCTGATAGCGAGTATTAAAAATAGGCCACCACAACACAAAAATTGTGATGATATATACCCCCGTATGTACTGGAAATGCAGGCATCGTGCCTTTGGCATACATGGTCAGCAATAATTGAATTAATAAGCCTGACATACAAATCACAAAGGCCAAGACCCACCAATCTTTTTTAGAACGAAACGTTTGCATAAATTTTCCCCTAAGTTGCTTCATTCTATACATAAAAGCAGCGTGAAATTGAAGCTTGACGCTAAAATTATGGAAAAATGCCATAAAAAAACGCCCCGAAAGGCGTTGTGATGATTTAAAACAGATAAGGACGAATAAAAATTAGGAAGAAAATACCTAACATCAAAAACCATTTTAGAAAGTAATACAAACGGCTATTTCTGGCCTTTAAAGCTTTGGCTTTTAAACGCACTTGGTAAACATAACCAAAGACTTTATTTAAGCCGCCCGTTTGGTCACCGGCTTCATTTGGAGAACTGGCTGCAGTCATGACATTCTTACCAAACCAGTGATTAAACTTTTGCATCAAGCGCGATTTTAACGGACGCTCAACATCGGCAAAGAAAATAATACGGTTTTGATCAGTGCCATTTTCGGCATAGTGAATATAGGTTTCATCAAACACCACACTTTCACCATCACGCCATGAATAGCGCTCACCATCTACATCAATAAAGCAGCGCGCGTCATTTGGTGTCATCAGTCCCAAATGGTAACGCAATGAACCTGCGTACGGGTCACGATGGCGCACCAAGCGACTGTCAGGTGCAAGCTCGGTAAACATGGCTGCCTTAATGCTTGGCAAGGTTTTTAATAATGCTTGGCAAGGTTTTTAATAAAGCTGTGGTTTTTGGGCATAATTCTGCTGCAGATGGATGTGCCGAGTCATACCATTTTAAATAAAAGCGCATCCAGCCTGTTTTAAAGAATGAGTTAAAACCCAAGTCATCGTAGGTACTTGAGGCTTTAATGCCACCCTGCTCATACAGAGCCTTGGCTTCATCACGAATCATTTCCCAATTTTCGTCCAGTACTTTTAAATCTTGAAAGTACTGCGTGTCGATATACGGTTGATTCGGCACTTTTGAAAACAGATACATTAAATAGTTAATCGGTGCCAAAATCGTAGAATGGTCAAAGAACTGACGATAAAAACTATGACGCACCTTACCACGCTGTTGAATATACAACGCTGAAGCGATAAAAATCGCCAAAATAATCCACTTCAACATAGAACAACCAAAGTTGTTGAACACAACTCAAAATTTAAAATGCCGAATATTTTAGCCAATTTGCCGCAAGCGGTCATATCCAAAAATAGAACACAGCATTGCAGCTGCTAATTTTTTCTACAGATACTGCTCAAAGTTTTGCTGGAATTACCGTGAATTGACTTTTCTGCCGAAAATAGCATCGCAATACTGTATTATTTTTAAGCTTTTCAAGGATTCACCTGCGACTGTTCAAAATTAAAAATAAAATAGAAAACAAACACTTTCATAGAACTTTAAAAAAACAGTTTTAAAATTAGGTCAAAAAGCAATTCAATGCTGCGATAAAAATCATGACCCTTGCGTCACGGCTTGATACAACTTGCTATATTTTTTTTCGATATAGTTATCGTAAGATTAGCGAGGCATATATGTGTGCAGGACTATCGCACACGCTTCATAACATCAACTTAGAAGTCCTCCAAAATAAAGGAGATCAGGCATGATCCACGCTGGCAATGCCATTACCGTCCAAATGCTTTCGGACGGAATTGCAGAATTCCGCTTTGACTTACAAGGTGAGTCGGTCAACAAATTTAACCGTGCAACGATTGAAGACTTTAAAGCTGCAATTGAAGCTGTTAAAGCAAACAGCGAAGTAAAAGGTTTAATTGTCACTTCAGCTAAATCGACCTTCATCGTAGGTGCAGACATCACCGAATTTGGTGCAAACTTCGCTCAAGGCGAACAAGCAATTGTGGATTGGGCATTGCCTGTTCACGACATCTTCAATGCTTTTGAAGATTTAGAAGTTCCTAAAGTTGCTGCAATCAATGGTATGGCATTGGGCGGTGGCTTTGAAATGTGTTTGGTATGTGACTACCGTGTGATGTCTGACCAAGCACAAGTGGGCTTACCAGAAATTAAACTGGGTATTTTCCCAGGCTTTGGTGGTACGGTACGTTTAAGCCGCGTTATTGGTATCGACAATGCCGTTGAATGGATGGCAATGGCGAACCCTAAACGTCCAGATGCAGCACTCAAAGATGGTGCTGTAGATGCCGTAGTTGCTGCAGACAAATTGCAAGATGCTGCGCTTGACTTGGTTAAACAAGCCATTGCAGGTCGTTTGGACTGGAAAGCAAAACGTCAGGAAAAATTAGACCCTGTTAAATTGAACCCACTTGAACAAATGATGGCGTTCAACACAGCAAAAGGTGCGGTACTGGCAAAAGCAAACCCTGCACAATACCCTGCGCCAAAATTGATGCTTGATTCTTTACAAGCCGGTGCAAGTTTACCACGTAACGAAGCACTTAAAGCTGAAGCTGAAGGCTTTGCTAAAGCGGCTGTAACACCACAAGCAGGTGCGTTGATTGGTTTATTCATCAACGACCAAGTGGTGAAGAAAACTTCTAAGAAATATGAAAAAGGTGCACACCCTGTCAACCAAGCGGCTGTGCTAGGCGCGGGTATCATGGGTGGTGGTATTGCTTACCAAGCGGCAAGCAAAGGCACACCAATCATCATGAAAGACATTGGTAATCCTCAACTTGCTTTGGGTATGAAAGAAGCCAATGGCTTATTGACCAAACAAGTTGAACGCAAAAAGTTAACCCCTGCAAAAATGGGTGAAACTTTGGCACGCATCCGCCCAACTTTAAGCTACGACGAGTTTAAAGAAGTGGATATCGTGATTGAAGCCGTGACGGAAAATCCAAAAATCAAAGGCATTGTACTCAAAGAAACTGAATCTAAAGTACGTGAAAACACGATTATTGCATCGAATACATCGACCATTTCAATCACACGTTTGGCTGAAAACCTAGAGCGTCCTGAAAACTTCGTCGGTATGCACTTCTTTAACCCAGTGCACATGATGCCATTGGTTGAAGTGATCCGTGGTGAAAAAACTTCTGCTGAAGCGATTGCTACCACTGTTGTTCTTGCTCAAAAAATGGGTAAAACACCAATTGTTGTAAACGACTGCCCAGGCTTCTTGGTAAACCGCGTATTGTTCCCTTACTTCGGTGCATTCGACTTATTACTTAAAGACGGTGCAGACTTCCAACAAGTCGACAAAGTCATGGAAAAATTCGGCTGGCCAATGGGTCCTGCATACTTAATGGACGTGGTCGGTATTGACACGGGCGTTCACGGTGCAGAAGTTATGGCTGAAGGTTTCCCTGACCGCATGAAGCCTGACTATAAAGGCTCAATCCAAGTCATGTACGAAAACAAACGTCTTGGTCAAAAGAATGACGTTGGTTTCTACAAATATGAATTGGACCGCAAAGGCAAAAAAGCCAAAGTGGTTGATCCAACTGCATACGAGCTTGTGGCATCTGTTGCAACTGCTGAAAAACGTGAATTTGATGCACAAGAAATCATTGACCGTATGATGCTGGCTTTCTGTAACGAAACTGTTCGTTGCTTAGAAGACAACATTGTGGCAACACCATCTGAAGCAGATATGGCCATGATTATGGGTGTAGGTTTCCCTCCATTCCGCGGTGGTCCATGCCGTTACATCGACCAAACAGGTGTTGCTGAATACGTTGCACTTTGCGACAAATATGCACACTTAGGAAAAGCTTATGAAGCGCCACAAATGTTGCGTGACATGGCTGCTAACAACAAAAAATTCTACGGTTAAGGAGCAACGTGAATGGCTACTTTAAATCCACGTGACGTTGTCATCGTTGATGGCGTACGTTCAGCAATGGGTAAAACCAAAAACGGTATGTTCCGCAATGTACGTGCTGACAGCCTATCGGCTGAATTGGTTCGTGCTTTAGTTGCTCGTAACCAGTTTGATGTTAACGAAGTTGAAGATGTGATCTGGGGCTGTGTCAACCAAACCCTAGAACAAGGCATGAACATTGGCCGTAATATTGCGTTATTGGCTGATCTTCCAAAAACTGTTGCAGGTCAAACTGTAAACCGTCTGTGCGGCTCTTCAATGCAAGCCATCCACACGGCTGCGGCACAAATTGCAACTAATCAAGGTGATATTTTCATCATTGGTGGTGTAGAGCACATGGGCCACGTAGGCATGATGCACGGTATCGACATCAACCCTGCTGCATCTAAGCACTATGCCAAAGCATCTAACATGATGGGCTTAACTGCTGAAATGTTGGGCCGTATGAATGGTATTTCGCGTGAAGAGCAAGATGCGTTTGGTGTGGAATCTCACCGCCGTGCTTGGGCTGCAACGCA
The DNA here is from genome assembly GCF_048537555.1 of Acinetobacter sp. A2. Taxonomy (NCBI): domain Bacteria; kingdom Pseudomonadati; phylum Pseudomonadota; class Gammaproteobacteria; order Moraxellales; family Moraxellaceae; genus Acinetobacter; species Acinetobacter sp. A2. Next base: position 289,699 of record NZ_CP183239.1, on the reverse strand, counting down.
GGAAGGTCGTTTTAAAAACGAAATCATTGGCATTGAAGGTCATGACGCAAACGGCTTTAAACAGCTTTGCGACATTGACGAGGTAATTCGTCCTGATGCCAACCTTGAAGCATTCCAAGCGTTACGCCCTGTATTTGATCCGAAAGGCGGTACAGTAACTGCAGCAACATCTTCAGCATTGTCTGATGGTGCATCTGCAATGCTACTTATGTCTGCTGAACGTGCACAAGCTTTAGGTTTAAAACCACGTGCTGTGATTCGCTCTATGGCAGTTGCAGGCTGTGATGCAGCTATCATGGGTTACGGCCCTGTACCTGCAACGCAAAAAGCACTGAAGCGTGCAGGCTTATCAATTGCCGACATTCAAACTTTTGAATTAAACGAAGCATTTGCTGCACAAGGTTTGTCTGTACTGAAAGGCTTAGGCATTTATGACAAGCAAGACCTTGTTAACTTGAACGGCGGTGCAATTGCACTCGGTCACCCATTGGGCTGTTCAGGTGCGCGTATTACCACTACGTTGTTAAACGTAATGGAACAACAAGATACGCAAATCGGTCTTGCGACCATGTGTATCGGTCTTGGTCAAGGTATCGCGACCATTATTGAACGTGTGTAATTTGTTTTAAGCAATAAAAAATCCTCGCAATATGCGGGGATTTTTATTTTATTGTTTTCAGAATTTATAATTTTAAGATTTTATTCTTTTGCATAGTTATATTTGAATATAAATGCTTGATCACGCAACTAAATCAGCAACTCCCCCATCAACCAAGTCATATAACGGTCTTTATCCATAAAGTCTGGCGCACTACCTGTATCTAGACAGTAATATTGCTGATTAAATTCAATCACGATTTGTTCAGTTTGATGCCAGTCTTCAATCAAATGAAAGTGCTGATTGAAAAAGAAACGGTTTTTTCCCCAATTATTTAAGTTTTCCAGTTTAGGGTAGTTTCTATTTTCTAGAAATTGTAAATACAGTTGTTGAATGTCATCAAAGACTTGAATGTTGTTCATCTCAAACCTGCCTATACCAAGCTGTTAAATCAACAGGCTCAGTCTAGGCAAGACAGTTGAACAGCAGATGACATTCTTTTGACAATTTGATGTAAGTGTTTAAAACAACTGCACTATAACTTGGCTTGCAAAGCACGTTGATGATGCTGACTGATTTGCTGCATTTGGTGATTTAATTGCACAATTTCTTGATAAACTGTATTAAATTCTTTTAATGGTGCATCTTCATAAAACATGAAAGTCTTATTTTTCAGCTCCCATTTATTATTTTTTAAAATGGCAAATAACACATAAGCTTTGCCCAAGTTCTGTTTTTCCAACTCATACAAAGCATGTCCCTGATCATTATGGCGGCTTTCAATTAAAGATTCTGCCAAATGACGGCGTAAACTGTTGTCAATGGGCAAGGCCTCAATTTGCTCCAATGCCATTGCTTCATGTTGTTCTAAATGCTCCTGATACAATTCCACCATAGCACGTACTTGTGCCAGCATGGCTTCGGTGTCAGCATAGTCCTGTTTTTTATCTTCAGCCAAACGCTGTGGATCTAAAAACTGATCCCAATTTAAAGCTTTGAGTTCACGCAAATAGCTATTTCTAGCTTCAGCACTTTGTACCATATGGCTCAGCACAAAACTGGCCATGACCTGATAATCACCCTCTAAGCGTGAGTCTTGTACATTAATCTGAATCGGTTTAGACCAATCCTGTGCCTGTACAAAAATCTGTTCCGCTTTTTCATAAATCACGTTTTGATAGGCGTGTAATTGCGTCACTTGTTTTTGCTGACTGCTGTATTGATAAAACATCCACCCAAAAATAATAACCGTTACACATCCAATGATTAGCACTATCCGTCGCATGAGTGCCCTCTTATTTTTAATATTTGCTTTATCTTACCGTGAAGCCCATCACATTTGTATAGATTTCATACTTATTTTATTACTAAGCTATTGGAATATACCAATTTCTATTTGACCAGACACTCAAAAACAAGTTTCCTTTAACTTGCTGCTTTAAATTTTGTACAGCATCCCCATCTTAGTAAAAAATAGAATTTGAGATTTTTCATGCGCGTTGATATTTGGTCAGATATTGTTTGCCCTTTTTGCTACATCGGGAAAAAACGTTTAGAAGCTGCAGCTCAAGAGGCAGGTGTGGAATTAGAAGTGCACTGGCACAGTTTTGAACTTGATCCAGATGCCCCACCTCGTCAGGAAGTTTCCAATTCTGAACGCTTGGCACAAAAATATGGTCGTAGTGTAGCCGAAGTTGAAGACATGCAACGCAATATTGCTGAAATGGCCAAAGCTGAAGGCATTGACTTTCAATGGGAAAATGCCAATTCAGGCAATACCTTTAACGCACATCGCTTGGTGCATTTGGCGCAAAGTAAGGGCTTGGGCAATGAAGCCAAAGAAGCGTTTTTCTATAGTTATATGACGCAAGGTCTTGCTATTGGTGAGCGTGAAACACTGGAAGATGTGGCAGCACGAATTGGTCTAAATCCCGTAGAAGTGGATGATGTGCTCAATTCAGATGAGTATGCAGATTTTGTTAAATTTGACCAAGAAGTTGCCCGTGATCAATTGAAAGTCACAGGTGTACCATTTTTTGTATTTGATCAACGTATTGCTTTGGCAGGTGCACAACCCCGTGAAGTGTTTTTGCAAGTCATGCAAAAAGCCTTAGAAACAGCACAAAATCTAGACATTGAAGATGCTGCAAGCTGTGATAGCGAACAGTGTGATTTGCCTGAGCCTAAAGCTTAAGTATGAAATATAGGCTATGCTAAATAGCGCTATTTCTAAAAACTTAGACCTACAAAAAAATCCCGAAACGGGATTTTTTTGTGCTTTTAAGCGATTTAAATATTATTCAACCAAAAAGCTAATTTTTAAATTTACACGATATTCAGTAATTTTATTGTCTTTAATCACCACTTTTTGTTCATTAATCCAAGCACCTTGGACATTCTTAACCGTTTCCGTCACTTTGGCGATGCCTGTCTGAATGGCATCTTCAAAACTTTTTGCACTACTTGAATTAACTTCTACTACTTTTGCAATTGCCATGATGGTCTCACTGTCCTTTATCGTTATTGCAGATTCATCATAGAATAAAAATGCAGCATTTTTGCTATTGTTTAACCAATCACAGCCAAAACATTACATGTTTTCACAGTGCCAAAAATTGACATAAATTTTCTGTTATTACATTTGCTTAAAATTGAATTTTGTTAATATCTCAATCACTTAAAGCAGCACTAAAAACTAGAGTTAAAACTCTAATACATTGTTTTATATTGTTATTTTTATAAAAATTGCCGAAACGATCATTTTGTAAATTTCAAACTTTGTTATGATTCATGTGAATTTTTTATTTCACTTTATCTCCCTCACCTCCCCTTTCTATGTATAGACATAGAAATGTTGAATGGACATTCTCATGAATATGCTTAAATCTGTTTTAGTGGTTTCAATTTTGGCTATGGCTGCAAATGTTTCAGCTCAAATTGTACATGTACCCGATTTTCCTACAAAAAAAGCTGCGACTGAAACCGTTGCTTCTGAAGCAGCAACCTCAGAAACAGCAGACAAGAAAGCAGCCTAAGTTTTCTAGTTACTGCATGGCGTAACAAACCATTTTATCTCCCATTCTTTTCTCTCCCAAAAAGCAGCTGTCATCAGCTGCTTTTTTTATATGCTGAGTGAAATAAAAGAGAGCTGCTTTCAAACTGAATATAAGTTAAATCTCATCCTATTTAAGTTCAAATTGGCTTTTTAAAGCCATGCTTTGCATTCAGTCTCAGAAAATTTTCAATATTTGTTATAGAAACACCGCACTTTTTGTCAATAATGTCAAAAAAAGCACAAAAGCTGACAATTTTTTGCATGTATTTTTTTATTAAATGCCTATAATTAAACTGATTTGTTTTCATTGCTTTAGCCAATGCCTATGCAACAACTTCAAGCACTTATACAAAAGAAAATTTCACCACAAGACATTGATGTGAATCATTTGGTTGAGTTAGCCAAGCGCTACCCTCAACCACAATCGGCTGAATATAAACTGATCGAGTTGGCCTTGAATATCGTCTTAGCCAGCTATTTAGAAAAAGCGCAACAACATATTTAAGTGTGCATCTATGAATACATTAGAAAAATCACTGCTTATTAAAGAATTACATGATTTAACCAGTGCGTTATCGCTTAAAAAATTAAGTCTGTACGAAACAGCCAAAGCTAAAACACGCATCAAAGAAATTTTTATGCGTTGTGATGAACCTGTTTTTCAAAAACAATTGCTCGCGTTTAAAACACAGCTTGATCCTATTCAGACGGCGCAAGAATTTGCACAACAAAGCTTATATGCACAGTCTTTCCGCGGGATATTTACTCAAGTTGAAGCATTGGAAACTGCACTGTATCAACAACCTGAGTCTGGCTGGGCGATGCTGTATCACGCCCGTACAGGTTGGCAAATTTGGTTAATTCCTGCAGAACATCGCAGCGCATTACTGAGTGAATTTCAAGATTTAGAACAGACGTATCGCTGGCTGTTAGAACAACAGCAACAATACAACTGCCTAAAAACAGATGCTGAACTGAACCAAGCGGCACAACTTACTCAATTACAAGTAGCAGAGCAACAGATACCACAAGTTCTACCACCCGTGGCTGTGACAGAAGTAGATACAAGTAGCACAACGGAGAACATAATTAGTTTTGATCTGATCATAGAACCTACACTTGTCTCTAAGGCTGACTCTCTGCAAATAGAGCCTACGGAAGATAGCCCGCCAGAAATGGCACTTGAGCCTATTGAAAATCAAGTTATGGCGACGCCAATAGTAAGCGAAGCAAACAATAGCACTGATACCACATCAGCCTTACTGAGTACTGCTCAAGCTACAGCAATTGTAAAACCAAGCTCAAATAAAGTAAAAATTTTGCAATTAAATCAATATGATTGCCCAATTTCCGCATTAAACTTAGTGCAAAACGAATCCGCTGAGCTATATCGGGTGTTTGTTCCCGAAGTTCCTGAACTCACTCAATATGCCGATGTAGTGGTGCATCTGTCTACGCCAGAAGAAGATCAACAACAGGTTTTGGCTCGTGCTGTCTATGTAGCTGAACAAACCGATCTTCATGGGAAATTCGTCAAATATGTGGTCTTGCTTGGTGCTTTAGATCAAATGCAGGCCATTCGGCTGATGCGCAGTTTTTGTGATCAGTTTGAACATGAACTTGCTGCAGTCCGTGAAATATCTTGGGAAAAACTACAGTCTCATTTATTTGACTTTGATCGTTTATTTGAATGTTATAGCCATACTGCACAAGTGGTCTGGCAACAAGAAAATTATTTTCCTTTTATTCCGGTACAACATGTTCACGCCACAAAATTTATTCAGTTTGAAGAAAGTGAAGCACAAAGTCAGACGCCATTAATTTTATTGAAAGAGCGCCAAAAAAATCGCCTGATTCATGGGCAAAAGCGCTTGCAGCTCTCACGCACAGAGCAAGCCGTTCCGCATATCCTACTTGACCGTCAACACGGTATTAGCTGGCAAATGATTCAAAAAATCATTTCACAATTACAACAACCCATTGATGCGTTACAACTCTGCCAAGCGATTCAAATGCATCAAGAAAACTAAAACAGATACTCAAATAAACCTTTGTATTATGATTTTGTAGCTAGGGCTTGCTTTTATCTGACAGATTTTCAACACTAACGAAAATAGCTTAAAGATCAGTAAATAATGTCAAGAATAAAGCATACTTCACCCTTTATATTAAGCTGTCTCTTGAGTGGGGTTACTGGCATTACATTTGCCCAAGAATCTAACCAAATCACTGTAGATACAGTTACACCAACACCACCTTATGAACTGCCTGTGGTTCCACCAAGTTCGGCAGAAAAAAACAGTTTTTATTACACTATTCCACGTTGGGTGGATGCAACACCTACCATTTTACCTGAACAGTCCAATGACCCGATTGTACCCAGCACAGCTGATACTGAGCATTTAACATGGTTTGATCAACGCCAAAAAAAGATTCGTCTTTGGGCAGATAAAACAGCACATAAACTTGACAACTGGTTTGGCGAGCCAAGTCCTGAAGAACCAGCATCTGCTACGTTACGTGTTTTAGTGGATAGCCGTTGGGATAAATATAATGATTATGAGGTTAAACCACGTATTCGAGGTAAAATCGATTTACCCACGCTTGAAAAGAAACTCAGTGTGGTTTTTGGTGATGACTCTCTCGATAACGAATTGCAAAATAACGTCGCCATAACCAATGAAAACCCTGCCAATGCTGAAGACAAAACAGTAGATGGTAAACGTAGCCGTGAAGATAACAGCTCTTTAGCCTTACGTTGGTCTAACTTTGCCGAACATCTGCCTTTCGAGACTGATGCCGATTTAGGGGTGCGTTCAGGCGATGATATTTATGTGCGTTTAAAAGCCTCTAAAGATTGGACGCTGGAAAATGATTTCTCGTTCCATGCCGAACAAATTTATCGTTATGGTATCGACAGCGAAAACTATCTCAGAACCAACTTAGAACTTATCCATGCGCGTCCTGATCATGCCTTTTTATCCAATCAATTCAGCCTGACTTATGCCGATGCACAAGAGGATGATTTACGCTGGGATAACTACACCTTTAGACAACACCAATTCTTTGCAGGCAACCGCTTTAACTACGGCGTTTATACGGGGGGTTATTACCATGATGATGACTTACGTTTAAACAGTTGGGGGCCGTTTGTTTCTTGGCGCCAACCTTTTTTACGTGAATGGTTCTTTATTCAGGGCGATGTCAATTATTTGAATGATGATCGCGAAGATCGTAATCATTATTTAGGGGCTTTAGTTCGTTTAGAGGCAATTTTCTAAACGATCTATGACTTAAAATATTACAGCCTCCCATAAAAAGACCAAGCCCTGATGTCATCAGGGCTTGGTCTTTTCCACTGATTCACTGCATACCACACAGTGAATCAAGTTTAAAACAGCGTTTTAACAACTTATTTTAATAATAAACTGTTAATGCGTTTCACGTATTCAGCAGGGTCTTCAGGTAAACCACCTTCAGCAATCACAGCCTGATCAAAAATCACATGTGCCAAATCATCAAACTGATTTGAAGCCTGCAACTTTTGCACCAATGGATGCTCAGGATTGATTTCCAAAATTGGTTTGCTCTCAGGTACAGGCTGACCTGCATCTTTCAACATACGAATCAATTGTGGCGAGAGTTCGCCCTCACCTGTTACCAAACATGCAGGTGAATCTACCAAACGTGTAGTTACACGTACTTCTTTGGTTTTAGCGCTTAAAGATGCAGACAATTGTTCAATCACTGGTTTAAATTGTTCCGCTGCCGCATCTAAAGCCTTTTTCTCTTCGGCATCTTGCAGGTCACCTAAATCGACCGCCCCTTTAGATACGTTTTGCAATGGCGTACCGTCAAACTCTTGGACAAAATTCATCGCCCATTCATCTACACGTTCTGCCATTAACAACACTTCAATGCCTTTTTTCTTAAATAACTCAAGTTGCGGTGAGTGTTTAGCAGCATTCAGACTATCAGCCGTTACATAATAAATTGCTTTTTGGCCTTCTTTCATTCGCGCTTTATAATCCGCCAATGATGTACTCATTTCATCATTATTCGAGGTCGCATAACGCAATAATTTCAGGATACGCTCACGATTACCAAAGTCTTCACCCAAGCCTTCTTTTAAGACTGAACCAAACTCTTGATAGAATTGCTTGAATTTTTCTTGGTCTTTTTCATCTTCTGACTTAGCTAAATTATCCAACATGTTCAGAACACGGCGGGTATTGCCTTCACGGATGGTTTTCACATCACGGCTTTCTTGAAGTAGTTCACGACTGACATTTAACGGCAAATCTGCACTATCAACCACACCTTGCACAAAGCGTAGATAATTTGGAATCAGGTTATCTGCCTCATCCATAATAAAGACACGTTTTACATATAATTTAATGCCCGCTTTGGCTTCACGGGTAAAAATATTGTGTGGTGCTTTACTTGGCACATACAACAACTGGGTATATTCCGTACTGCCTTCCACACGGTTGTGGGCCCATGCCAAAGGTGCATCAAAATCGTGGCTTAAGTTTTTATAAAACTCAATATACTGTTCTTCGCTGATCTCGCTTTTATTACGTGTCCATAAGGCACTGGCCGAGTTAATCGCTTCCCATTCATCCGTTTTAACATATTGTCCAGCTTTGGGTGCTTCTCCCTCAGCAACTTCTTCTTGCTGCCAGATTTCTTTCTGCATTTGAATTGGCAAGCTAATATGATCAGAATATTTATTCACAATCTGCTTTACTTTATAGCTTTCTAAATAATCCAATGCATCATCACGCAAATGCAAAATGATGTCAGTACCACGCTCTGCCTTATGAATTTGCTCAACATCAAATTCACCTGTACCGGCACTGCTCCAACGCACTGCCTCATCTGCAGCAAGGCCTGCACGGCGCGATTCTACGGTAATTTTATCGGCCACGATAAAACCTGAATAGAAACCCACACCAAATTGACCAATCAATTGTGCATCGGCTTTTTGATCGCCCGTTAATTTAGACATAAAGTCTTTGGTGCCCGATTTTGCAATCGTGCCTAAATGATCAATCGCTTCCTGTTGGCTTAGACCAATGCCGTTATCTGAAATGGTTAGGGTTTTGTTTTCTTGATCTAGACGAATACGTACACGTAAATCAGGATCATTTTCATAATATTCAGGATGATTGATGCCCTCAAAACGTAATTTGTCACAGGCATCTGATGCGTTAGAAATAAGTTCACGCAAGAAGATTTCAGGGTTGGAATAAAGAGAATGGGTCACCAAATGTAATAATTGAGCCACTTCGGCTTGGAAACTATGTTTTTGGCTATGCTCGCTCATTCATCACTCCTTAAATTCATAAACATGGTTATTGTTGGATGTGTTAATGAATTGGAGTGATGTCCTGATTTTTCAAGCCTAAATCTAGAAAAATTTAAAAAGGTGCGCGTTGATAGAGACGATTCAGATGCTCATCCAATTTTTGCTGACGTAGATCATACACCTGAGTTAAACACGATAGTGAACTGCCGCAACGATCACGTAATTCTAACCAACGAAATTGCTCATCACGAATTTGTGAGCGTGTACCCATCGCAACTAAACGACTGACTATACGATAGGTGGTGGCCATTTTCACATCGGCATCATTGACAGCGCGGTGCTCACAAATGGCATGTTCGGTTTGTGTTTTGGCTTTTTCACAAGAAAAACTGGCTGCATGACTAAATGAACTGAGCATGAAACAGGCACAAAAAATCCAACTATATTTTATAAACATGATATTTCCTTATTTTTCATACTCTACTTTATTCTTCAAAATTTAAATGAACATTGCCTATACGCTCAATCTTTTCATTTTGCACATTTGTTATTTTTTGCAATAAAAAACCCCATCATAAAGATGGGGTTGCGCTGATTTTTATTATTATAAAGGGCTAGCAATTATTAGAATTTGTAGCTATAACCGATGGTATATACCATTGGGTCGATGTCTAAATCAAACTTCTGAACACGCAATTTTTCAGCTGTATCATCAGCTAACGTAACTTCAGGGCTCAATTGTGCATAACGTGCATCAAAGAAGACACCCCAGTTTTTCGCATCAGCTGGTTGGAAGTTAAAACCAATTTGACCTGCAAAGCCAAAGTCTTCTTTTACGTCTTTAGCAACACCTTTTTCATCCCAAGCAACAAATGCTGTACCACCCACACCAATGTATGGGGTAAAACGGGTTGAATTTTTAAAGTGATATTTAGCTGTTAAAGTTGGCGGTAAATGCTTAATTTTTGCAGCTTTATCACCATTTACCAACACATCATGGCTGATTGGTGTAGCCAATAGAAGCTCTGCAGAGATATTGTCATTAAAGAAATATTCTACAGATGGTGTAAATGCATATTCATGATCTGCTTCAGCAACAACGCCAAAAGCCACTGTTGTATCTTGAGTTGGCGCTAAAACCGAACCACCAACTTTAACTTGCCATTGACCTGCCATTGCAGAAGCAGACATACCCATTAATGCAATTAGAGCAACTTGCTTTAACATTTTAAAACCACCTTTAGAATAAAAATCTTAACGCTTAATTAATATTAAACATGACTGCTATTAATATGCAACACATATTAAACATATATTTTAAATTATTTTACAACTCATTCATTATTATATAAATTTATTTAAATTAGACTAAAATGATTGGTATTTAAAACCAAGCTTATTTATCAACTATTTAGTATTATATTCCGAGTAGAATACTCTATTTTAATTCAAAATATTAATAAAGATTCATTTAAAATACACCTTTTAATTATTTTAAAATTCACATAGATTTATTTTAATTTGATTAATTTACTCAGCTTTATTGCAATACATTCGTAGAATAAAATTCCATCAGCTTAAATTTTGTAAATGTAAATAAAGAGAATAGAAATCATCTGCAATAATGATTGGGTAATACAGTAATTGGATCTATTTTTAATTGTATTGCATGAGGCCTAACAACGTAGATTGCTAAAAAGATTTGGTTAGATGATCTCTTTTTTTTGAATTTATAATTTTTATTGTGGCTTTGATTTTGATCAAGATTGCCATGCTTCGTAAAGCATGAACAATCTTGTATGTGATTCAATTAGATAGACTTAAAGAAAATAACTAGATGCTGCGCTTACTACAGCACCATGGCCGCAATCCAACCAAAAATCATCAATGGAATATTAAAATGAATAAAGGTCGGCACGACGCTGTCTTTCATGTGGTCATGCTGACCATCCATATTTAATCCTGAAGTTGGGCCTAAAGTTGAATCTGAGGCTGGTGAACCTGCATCACCTAACGCCGCGGCTGTACCAATAATGGCAATGGTTGCCGCAGGGCTAAAGCCAAACTGTAAACACAATGGTACATAAATAATCGCTAAAATTGGTACCGTCGAAAACGATGAACCAATGCCCAGCGTAATGAGCAAACCAATCAGCAACATTAAAAAGGCTGCTAAAGCCTTGCTATTACCAATCCATTCTACAGAGGCTTCTACCAAAGCGGGTACCTGATTGGTGGCTTCAATCACCGCGGCAAAGCCTTGTGCCGCAATCATAATAAAACCAATCAATGCCATCATACGCATACCCGTAATAATGACATCATCGGCTTCTTTCCATTTAAAAATTCCTGCACAGCTTAAAATGGCAACACCCACTAAGCCCGCCAAAATCATGGAATCCGAATAGAGTTGTACGACTAGCGTTGCAATAATCGCAAATACAGCCATCCACAAGGTAAATTTAGCAATCTGAGGTTTTTCAGTACCTTGCTCATTTGTATTTGAATTTAATTCACTGGAAATACTTTGGGTACGTTCTACCTGCACATCTTGATAGTGTCTTGGCTTGCGATAGCTCACAAACAACGCGATCAATAGCCCAATGAACATCCCAAATACAGGAATAAACATTGCGGCAGGAATATCTTGATTCTGAATGGCAAAGCCATAAGGTGCACCAAAAGTATTGATGTTATGCGCCAAAATATCGTTCAGGAAGATGGCACCAAAACCTACTGGTACGAACATATAGGTTGCCACCAAACCAAATGTGAGCAAACATGCCACAGCACGACGATCTAAATTCAAGTGATTGAATACACTCAACAGCGGTGGAATCAACACAGGAATAAATGCAATATGCACAGGAATCAGGTTTTGCGAGAACACTGCTGCCAAAGCCACAGTAAAGTAAATCAGATATTTGACCCGATTCTGAACTTTGCTGTTTTGACTGCCAGTTAAAGTACGAATAAGTTTATAGGCCAATAAATCAGGCAAACCTGAACGTGCCAAAGCCAATGCAAATGCACCCAAAATACCGTAAGCCAGCGCGATTTTCGCACCACCACCTAAGCCATTGTTAAAGGAATCTAAAGTTCCTTGTAAGCCCAAACCAGCCAGTAAACCACCAGAAACGGCACCAATCACCAAGGCAAAAACCACAGGCACACGAGCCAGCGACAATCCAAACATGATTGTGATGGCAGCAATAATTGCGAACATAAGAGATGAAAATTTAAAAAAGAAGCTATTTTATCAGAGATTATGAATGATGGAGTTGACCAAACATTCAACTCCGACAAATGAATCTAAGTATGATCAGGCAAAAATCACTGATTTTCATGCTTATAAGCAAAGTCACGGATGGCTGTAGCAACAGCTTGTGGCTGACTAAGAATTGCCCAATGATTAGCAACCAATTCCACCCGTTGAAAATGCTCAACCCAATGTGACATTTCATCGGCCAATTCAGGACTCACAAATTGGTCGTACTTCAATACAATTGCCTGTACAGGACAAACTGCATAACGCGGTCGTGGCTTGAGTAAGCGTGGAATAAAATTGGCGCGATACAACTGAACCCCGTGGCGACCATCCTGTGCAACATGTGGATTCATAGCAATATCTGTATGACGTTCTAAACGCATGACCACGTTGCGCCATTGCTCAGGTTTAAAAAAATGCCACAGCATAGGTGCAACCATTGGCAATTGAAATGCGGCAATATACCAAGACTTGCGGATTTGTTTCAGAAATTTGAGTTTGTGCTGTGCAAATTGCTTACGCATCCAGAATGCTGCATGATCTAAACATGGGCCCGAAATACTACTGTAAGATAAAATCCGCCCTTTAAATTCTGAGCTGGTCACAGCTTCCCAAGACTGAATTGAACCCCAGTCATGTGCGGCCAAATGAAATGCAGCACGCTGCCCCAACACGGCATTGGCCACATACATTAAATCTGTAGCCAATTGCGGCAAGCTATAAGCACGCATAGAACGTGGTGCCAAAGACTGCCCCGCTCCACGTACATCGTAACTCACAATATAAAAATCCTGTACCAACAGCGCAATGACCCGCTCCCAGACTTCTTGATGATCAGGATAGCCATGCACCAAGATCAGCGCAGGTAAGTGAGGCTCACCCCAAGTTTTGACATACAGTTTTTGTTTATCTGAAGTTTCAATCCATTGTGCTTGCGCTTGCATAAATATCCTTTTTATTGACCTTTGTTGCACTCAGCATAACAAAACATGCCATATTGATGCCTAAATTTTAGACTAATATAAGGCATCCAGACTTGAAAGTTATAGTTAAAATCACATGAATCTGCTTAAAAAACTACAAAGTATTCCACTTATTTCTAAATATTTTTTAAATCGTTATGCGCCCTATCGCGGTGCGGGTATCGAAATTGATCAGATTGATTTAGCTGAATATCATGTGCGGGTCAAAATGCCGCTGACCCGAAAAAACCAAAATATTGTTGGGGTGCATTTTGGTGGCAGCCTATATTCTATGGTCGATCCTTTCTATATGCTCATTCTGATGCATCACCTAGGTTCCAAATATATAGTTTGGGATAAAGCTGCGAGCATTCAATTTCTTGCCCCTGGTCGTAGCACGGTATATGCAGATATTCGCCTCAGCGCAGAAGAAATTAATGAAGTTAAGCAACTGACCGAAAATTATGCACCGATCACACGCCAATATAGCTTGAATATTTTGGATGAATCTGGCGTACGCATTGCCGAAGTACATAAGACGGTATATATCCGACGTAAAAAGCCCAAAGCCGTAGCAACATAATTTTTAGCTCACATAAAAACGCAGAATCATGAGATTCTGCGTTGTATGTATTGAAATATCATTTTAATCCAAAGACAAAAAATCGATGTCACCGACAAACTTTGCGACTCTTTTTTTAGCAGGTATGGATCAGTTAAAGTATTGCTGTTAATACATCAGTGGATCATAAAAATTATAAACATTGATGGTATTTAAAATTCAAGGATCATTAAAATGAAAAAAATTCTTGTGCCAATCTTTTCCCTACTTTGTTTTTATTCATCGACATCTATCCATGCTTTAGAGCCTAATACATTTACCAAAGTGCAGACTTTGAAAAATGTGGCTTATGGACCTCATCCTCAACAAGTGATGGATGTCTATTTCCCCGCCAAAGTACTCACAGATCAAACACCTGCACCGCTCATGATGATGGTCCATGGGGGTGCTTGGAAAATAGGTGATAAAAATCATGCTGCTGTGGTCAAAAATAAGCTGAGTTACTGGAACAAACAAAACTGGATTTTTGTGTCTATCAACTATAGATTAATTCCGGATGTGACCGTACAGCAGCAAACTCAGGATATAGCTCAAGCGCTTATTTATATCCAAAATCAGGCACCGCATTGGAATGCTGACTCAAAACGCTTGGTACTTATGGGACATTCTGCGGGCGCACATCTGGTCAGTCTATTAACCGTTCGTCCCCATTGGCTGGCCCCTCAGCCTAAACCTTGGCGTGCTACAGTTGCTTTAGATAGCGCGGCTTATGATATTGAAAAGATGATGCAAACACGTCATGCTCATTTTTATGATCAAGCCTTTGGTGATCAGCCCTCCAACTGGAAAGCCCTTTCTCCGATAGCTCAGCTGCACCAAGCTCTACCAGCATTTCTCGCTGTGTGTTCAACCATCCGCGCAGACCAACCCTGTACTCAAGCTCGGCAATTTATTCAACAAGCACAAAAATTCGGGACTCAAACCCAATTATTGCCTGTCCGACTTTCACATGCTGAAATCAACAAATCATTGGGGCAAAATAATCCCTATACTCAAGCAGTCAATCAATTTATCCAAACGCATTAATTTTTCAGCTCACATAAAAAAACGCAGAATCATGAGATTCTGCGTTGTATGTACTGAAATATAAGTACTTCAATAGGATGGTTTGGCTGTTCGTATTCAGATTAACGCTTTTGCTCGATCGCTGCACCAGCACCACCACCAACAGCACCACCGATTGCAGCGCCTGCGTTACCACCTATCACTTCTTTACCTAAAATTGAACCAATCGCACCGCCAATTCCACTATAGGTTGCGTTACGGTTAGAACCATCTTGGGTTTTACTTCCAACTGCCGCACCTGCACCTGCGCCTGCTGCTGCACCAACACTACCACCTACGCTGTTACCCGCTGCGCCACCAACGGCACCACCTAATGCTGCAGCGCCAATACGCTGGTCATTAGAACTCATGCTTTCACAACCTGCCATAAACATGGTCGATACTGTGGCAATTGCCAATACACTCAATACTTTTTTCATGGTGATTACTCCCCCTCGGTCTATTCGCTCTCAGCTTAGTGCATATTGCGGTAACAACTTTGAAAAAACTGTTACCAAGCACAGTAAGATGAAGGTATTTCTGTAAAAGACTTAAGGCTGAATAGATGATTCAGCACCATCTTCTTCCAAAAGCATGACATCTCTTGTGGTTTGTCCATCTTCAGTAAAAACTGCATGAGAAATCGTTTCTTTGGTTTCAGGTGTTTTTACCTGATCCAACTTCAAAGTACGGTGAATAGGTGCTTGTCCTTGCTTATATTCCACACCTTCCGCATCAATACTTTTGACTTCTGAAAGAATCTGTCCATCTTGTTTTAGGGTTTTATTCAGCTCAATTTTTGAAGTAGGAACAATCACACCGCCCTTTTGAATCACAGGTAAACCCAACTGTTTCTCTGAAAACTGGCTTTGATCATCATCAAATACCACTTCTTTGGCTACAATATCTTTACCCTGATTACTGACTTCAAAAATTGTCGATTCCACATGACGTACAGGTGGCTCACCTGCAACTTTACGAGTCACTTCAGTTTTCAATACAGGCACAATCGCTTTATCTTTCACCACAATACTATGCGGCATTGGTGCCGCAAGAATTGGCAAGCTGATCAACATTGCCGATACACCCAATACAATACCTGTAAATTTCATGTGTTATCCCCTAGTTTTTCATCATATTTTTAAATTGTTCTGATTCCACTATAAGAAATATTCTAGTTTTATTAAAGCAAAATCTGAGTTTAAAGTGACACATAAAAAAAGACGCCCCGAGAGGCGTCTTTTAGATTCATGTATTCAGTTTGAATTACAAATCGTTGAATTCATCGCTAAATGCTTGGCTTAATGCTTGGTCTACATCAGAGAAGTCATTAACCAACGCAATTTCTGCAGCTTCAGCTTCCTGACGACGACGTTCCAAGTGATACGCCAAACCAGTACCTGCAGGAATCAAACGACCTACAACCACGTTCTCTTTCAAGCCACGTAAGTCATCTTCTTTACCTGTTACAGCTGCTTCAGTTAACACACGTGTTGTTTCCTGGAACGATGCAGCAGAAATGAACGAGTCAGTTGAAAGCGATGCTTTGGTAATACCCATCAATTGACGTTCAAACTTCGCAGGGAACTTGTTTTGTGCCAATACTGCTTGGTTTTCTTGTACCACGCGGATGTAATCCACTTGTTCGCCTTTAATGAAGCTAGTATCGCCACCATCGGTGATTTCGACTTTACGCAACATTTGACGTACGATCACTTCAATGTGCTTATCGTTGATTTTTACACCTTGTAAACGGTAAACGTCTTGAACTTCATTCACGATGTAATTCGTTAACGCGACTTCACCTTTCAAGCGCAAGATGTCATGTGGATTTTGTGGACCATCAGAAATGGTTTCACCACGGTTCACATGCTCACCTTCAAACACGTTGATGCTACGCCATTTTGGAATCAACTCTTCGTAAATCTCAGAGCCATCATCCGGTGTAATTACCAAACGGTTCTTACCTTTGGTTTCTTTACCAAAGCTCACGATACCAGACACTTCTGCAAGAATCGCATGCTCTTTAGGTTTACGTGCTTCAAACAAGTCAGCAACACGTGGTAAACCACCGGTAATATCACGAGTACGTGAAGATTCTTGTGGAACACGACCAATGACGTCACCCACACCAATGCTTTCGCCATCACGCACAGAAAGAATGGTATTTTGTGGCAAGAAGTAGAATTGTTCACCACCATCTACAGTGTCTAATACGACTGCAGGACGTAAGTCTTTACCTGACGCAGGACGTGAAGTCACTGGCAAGATTTCAACTGTGGTCATACCAGTCGCATCATCTGTTTTCGAGGTTGCAGTCACGCCATCAGCAATCTGGCTGAAACGGATTTTACCCGCAACTTCAGTTACAAGTGGATGTGTGTGCGGATCCCAAGTCGCAACGATACCGCCTGCTTCTACAGCTTCGCCATCTTTTAGCAAGATTGAGGCACCGTATGGCAGTTTATAGCGTTCGCGCTCACGACCAAGCTCATCGGCAATACCAATTTCACCTGAACGAGATACAGATACCAAGTGGCCTTTAGCGTGTTGTACAGTTTTCACGTTGTGGAAACGTACTGAACCTTTATTACGCACTTGTACGCTGTTCGCTGCAGAAGTTCGGCTTGCTGCACCACCCACGTGGAATGTACGCATGGTTAACTGAGTACCTGGCTCACCAATCGATTGAGCAGCCATAACACCTACAGATTCACCTGGGTTTACCAAGTGACCACGTGCTAGGTCACGACCATAACACTTCGCACATACACCAAAGGTCGATTCACATGACACGACTGAACGCACTTTCACTTCATCGACACCTTGCTCTTCAAGGAAGTTTGCAAGTTTTTCGTCAATGAGTGTATTACGTGGCAGAATAACTTCGTCTGAACCCGCTTTCTTCACGTCTTCAGCAGTCACACGACCCAATACACGTGTACCTAGGTTTTCAATGACATCACCACCCTGAATGAATGGAGTCATCACTAAACCACCATAGGTACCACAATCTGGCTCAGTGATCACCAAGTCTTGTGCAACGTCTACCAAACGACGTGTCAAGTAACCTGAGTTCGCTGTTTTCAATGCGGTATCGGCCAAACCTTTACGCGCACCGTGTGTTGAAATGAAGTACTGAAGTACCGTCAAACCTTCACGGAAGTTCGCTTTAATTGGGGTTTCAATGATCGAACCATCTGGTTTCGCCATCAAACCACGCATACCCGCCAACTGACGAATCTGTGCCGCACTACCACGCGCACCAGAATCCGACATCATGTAGATCGAGTTGAATGATTTTTGCTTCTCGTCTTCACCCTGTTTGTTTTTCACAGTAGTGAATGACAAGTTGTCCATCATCGCTTTAGCAACTTGGTCGTTGGTACGCGCCCAAATATCGACCACTTTGTTATAACGCTCACCTGCAGTTACGAAACCTTGCTCGAACTGTTGTTCAATTTCACGAACTTCAGTTTCTGCCTTTTCAATAATTGCTTGTTTTTGTGGCGGAATAACCATGTCTTCCATACCCACAGACACACCTGAACGTGTCGCTTGACGGAAGCCCAAGTACATCAATTGGTCGGCGAAGATAACTGTATCTTTTAGACCCAATTTACGGTAGCAAGAGTTGATTAACTTCGAGATATTCTTTTTGTTCATCTCAAGGTTAATTTGCTCAAAGCTTAAACCTTCAGGCACAACTTCCCAAAGTAAGCAACGACCTGGTGTAGTGTCGACAACAATCGTTTGTTGCTCACGCTCGCCATTTTCATTGATTACAGTTTGGTGTACACGAGCTTTTACGCGAGCGTGTAAATCTACCTGACCTGTTGCAAGCGCACGGTTTACTTCGTGCGTATCCGCAAACACCATGCCTTCACCTTTGGCATTTACAGCATCACGTGTGATGTAGTAAAGACCCAAGACCACGTCCTGAGAAGGTACGATGATTGGCTCACCGTTCGCAGGAGACAAGATGTTGTTGGTCGACATCATTAACGCACGCGCTTCTAACTGCGCTTCAAGTGTTAATGGTACGTGTACCGCCATTTGGTCACCGTCAAAGTCGGCGTTAAACGCAGCACAGACAAGCGGGTGAAGACGGATCGCTTTACCTTCAATCAGGATCGGTTCAAATGCTTGAAGGCCTAAACGGTGAAGCGTTGGCGCACGGTTCAACATCACTGGGTGTTGACGAATCACAGATGCAAGAACGTCCCAAACTTCTGGCGTTTCACGCTCAACCATTTTCTTCGCAGCTTTAATGGTAGTTGCTTGACCTGAAGCTTGTAGTTTGGCAAAGATGAACGGCTTGAATAGCTCAAGTGCCATTTTCTTCGGAAGACCACATTGGTGCAGACGTAGGTTTGGACCTACAGTAATTACCGAACGACCAGAGTAGTCAACACGCTTACCAAGTAAGTTCTGACGGAAACGACCTTGCTTACCTTTGATCATATCTGCCAAAGATTTAAGCGGGCGCTTATTAGAACCAGTAATTGCACGACCACGACGACCGTTATCTAGCAACGCATCTACTGACTCTTGTAGCATACGTTTTTCGTTACGTACGATGATGTCTGGCGCTGCAAGGTCAAGAAGACGCTTCAAACGGTTGTTACGGTTAATCACACGACGGTAAAGGTCGTTCAAGTCAGAAGTCGCGAAACGACCACCTTCAAGTGGTACAAGCGGACGAAGGTCTGGTGGAAGTACAGGCAGTACATTCATCACCATCCATTCTGGCTTGTTGTTCGACTCTTTGAACGCTTCCATCAACTTCAAACGCTTAGATGCTTTTTTCAGCTTAGTTTCTGAAGTTGTTTGTGGAATTTCTTCACGTAAACGCGCAATTTCAGCTTCAAGATCGATGTCTTTCAACAAATCTTGAACCGCTTCAGCACCCATTTTCGCTGTGAATTCATCACCATGCTCTTCTAAAGCATTGAAGTATTCTTCGTCATTGAGAAGTTGGTATTTCTCAAATGGTGTCATACCTGGGTCAGTCACCACATAAGATTCAAAATACAATACACGTTCGATATCACGTAAAGTCATGTCTAACAATAGACCAATACGGCTCGGAAGTGATTTTAAGAACCAAATGTGTGCAACTGGAGAAGCTAGTTCGATGTGACCCATACGCTCACGGCGAACTTTTGCAGTCGTTACTTCTACGCCACATTTTTCACAAATGACGCCTTTGTATTTCATACGCTTGTATTTACCACACAAGCATTCGTAATCTTTTACTGGACCAAAAATTTTGGCACAGAATAAACCATCACGTTCTGGTTTGAACGTACGATAGTTAATGGTTTCTGGCTTTTTAACTTCACCGTGAGACCATGACTTAATCATTTCTGGTGACGCAAGACCAATACGGATGCGATCAAACTCTACTGGAGCATGACCGTCTGAATCCGTCTTTTTGCGCATGATATCGAGCAAGTCTTTCAATTTTTTTCTCCGTGTGCTGGGCGCTTGGTTTTCACAGCCCAACTGGGTCACAAATATTGTTTTTTAACTGAATCATCCACCCTTGCCCATTTAAAACGGTGAGAAGCTTGGCTTCGCAAGGGGGATGCAATGGTTACTTAGTCACCATTTTTCAGTTCAATGTTGATACCTAAAGAACGGATCTCTTTGGTCAATACGTTAAATGATTCAGGCATGCCCGGATCCATATAATGGTTGCCATCTACAATGTTCTTATAGATGCGGGTACGACCTTCAACGTCATCCGACTTCACAGTGAGCATTTCTTGCAGCGTATAAGCAGCACCGTATGCTTCAAGTGCCCAGACTTCCATCTCACCGAAACGCTGACCACCGAATTGTGCCTTACCACCTAACGGCTGTTGCGTTACAAGTGAGTAAGAACCTGTAGAACGTGCGTGCATCTTGTCATCCACCAAGTGGTTAAGTTTGAGCATGTACATATAACCTACAGTCACAGGACGGTCGAATTTCTCGCCTGTACGTCCATCATACAATACGGTCTGACCAGAACGTGGTAATTCAGCAAGTTCAAGCAATTCTTTGATTTGACCTTCTTCAGCACCATCAAATACTGGAGTAGCCAATGGAACACCTGCACGCAAGTTACCAGCCAATACCAAGATTTCATCATCAGTTAAGCTGTCAAGATCTTCTTGCTCGCCACCCACTTTGTTATAAATCTTGTCTAGGAACGCACGTAGTTCAGCAATCTCACGTTGTTGTTTGAGCATCTTGTCAATTTGCTCACCCAAACCTTTGGCTGCCATACCCAAGTGTGTTTCAAGAATCTGACCCACGTTCATACGAGATGGTACACCTAGTGGGTTCAATACGATGTCAACAGGTACACCGTTAGCATCGTGCGGCATGTCTTCTACTGGCAAGATGTTAGATACAACACCTTTGTTACCGTGACGACCCGCCATCTTATCACCCGGTTGGATGCGACGTTTAACAGCCAAGTACACCTTAACAACTTTCAACACGCCTGTAGTGAGCTCATCGCCTGTAGAAAGTTTACGTTTCTTCTCAGCAAATTTCTCATCAATTTCAAAGCTCTTCTCTTTCAAGAAGGTTTGAATTTGCGTTAAGCGTTCAGCAATCGCTTCATCACTTGGTTGAATTTCAAGTAAATCCACTAAAGCCAAGCCTGACAACATATCTTCAGAAAGCTTGTCGCCACGTTTGGTTGTACCGCCACCGTTAGACTCTTGGCCTTTCAATAAACGGATGATACGTTCACGTGCAGCTTCTTCAAAGATTTTGTATTCTTCTTTCAAGTCTTTGCGATATGCATCTAACTGTGCTTTTTCAATTGCTTGCGCACGTTCGTCTTTTTCAAGACCATCGCGGGTAAACACTTGAACGTCAATCACTGTACCTTTAGTACCTGATGGCACGCGAAGCGATGAATCTTTAACGTCAGCCGCTTTTTCACCAAAGATTGCACGAAGCAATTTTTCTTCAGGTGTTAATTGCGTTTCACCTTTAGGTGTTACTTTACCTACAAGGATATCGCCCGCAGTCACTTCAGCACCAATATAAACAATACCTGACTCGTCTAATTTAGACAGTGCAGCTTCGCCTACGTTTGGAATATCAGCTGTGATTTCTTCAGCACCCAATTTGGTATCACGTGCAACACATGACAATTCTTGAATGTGAATCGACGTTAGACGGTCTTCTTGAAGTACACGCTCAGAAAGCAAGATCGAGTCTTCGTAGTTGTAACCATTCCAAGTCATGAACGCAACGCGCATGTTCTGACCAAGCGCAAGCTCACCGCCATCAGTCGATGGGCCGTCAGCCAATACATCACCACGACCAACCTTATCACCCATCTTCACCAAAACTTTTTGGTTAATACAAGTGTTCTGGTTCGAACGTGTGTATTTGATCAGGTTGTAGATATCCACACCTGCTTCACCTGCGATCATTTCTTCTTCGTTAACACGAATCACCACACGTGACGCATCAACATATTCAATACGACCACCACGTTTCGCGATCACACATACACCTGAGTCATGCGCTACGTTGGCTTCCATACCTGTACCAACAAGTGGCTTGTCGGCAATTAAAGTTGGAACCGCTTGACGTTGCATGTTCGAACCCATCAAGGCACGGTTGGCGTCATCGTGCTCAAGGAATGGAATCAGTGATGCTGCAACAGAAACAACCTGTTGTGCAGATACGTCCATGTGCGTTACACGCTCTGGTGGCATACGCACGAAATCACCTTGGTGACGTACAGATACGAATTCTTCTGTTAAGTTGCCATCTTGGTCTACGCTTGAATCCGCTTGCGCAATAATTGTGCCGACTTCTTCAATTGCAGATAAGTATTCAACTTCTTCAGTCACACGGCCTTCAACGACTTTACGGTATGGTGTTTCCAAGAAACCAAAATTGTTGGCTTTGGCATACACAGAAAGTGAGTTAATCAAACCAATATTTGGACCTTCAGGCGTTTCAATTGGACATACACGACCATAGTGAGTTTGGTGTACGTCACGCACCTCAAAGCCTGCACGTTCACGTGTCAAACCACCTGGACCAAGCGCGGATACACGACGCTTATGGGTGATTTCAGACAATGGGTTGTTTTGGTCCATGAACTGAGACAATTGGCTTGAACCAAAGAATTCTTTGATTGCAGCAGCCACTGGCTTCGCGTTGATTAAATCTTGCGGAGACAAGTTGTCTGTTTCAGCTTGAGACAAACGCTCTTTAACAGCACGTTCTACACGCACTAAACCAACACGGAATTGGTTTTCTGTCATCTCACCTACTGAACGCACGCGACGGTTACCTAAGTGGTCGATGTCGTCGACTTCACCTTTACCGTTACGGATTTCAATTAAGGTTTTCAGTACGTCGGTAATGTCTTCATTTGACAAAATACCTTCAACTTCACGCGACTTCTGATCTGTACCCACTTCGTAAGGACGACCCAAACGACGGTTAAACTTCATACGACCAACTGGCGATAAATCATAACGCTCAGAAGAGAAGAACAAGTTATTGAACAGATTTTCAGCTGCTTCTTTCGTTGGTGGCTCACCTGGACGCATCACTTTGTAGATTTCTACAAGCGCATCTTCACGACCCGTTGTAGTATCTGCACGTAAAGTATCGGCAATGAAAGAACCACGGTCGATGTCATTGGTGAACAGAATATTGAACTGTTTTACGCCGCCTTCAGCAATTTTAACCATGACTTCATGGCTTAACAGCGTGTTTGCAGCAATCACTTCGCCATCACGTAAAGCAATGTCTTCTGCCGTGATGCGTTCGTACAAGTATTCATCTGGAACTGAAAGTTTTTCTAGGCCAGCAGCTTCCATTTGACGTACGTGACGCGCATTAATACGTTTACCTTGTTCAACAATCACTTTACCGTCAGCATCAGTGATGTCGAATTGCGCCATTTCGCCACGTAAGCGTTCTGGTACAAGGTCAATCTGGTAGCTACCCATGTCTAAGTAGACAGGTACTTTCTCAAAGAACAAGTCTAGGATTTGTTCGTTGCTATAACCTAATGCACGCAATACCACAGTCGCTAATAATTTACGACGACGGTCAATACGTACATACACCAAGTCTTTGGCATCGAATTCAAAGTCTAACCATGAGCCACGGTAAGGAATGATACGTGCTGAATACAACACTTTACCGCTCGAGTGGGTTTTACCTTTATCGTGGTCAAAGAACACACCTGGTGAACGGTGTAATTGAGATACGATCACACGCTCGGTACCGTTAATTACGAAAGTACCGTTATCCGTCATTAAAGGCATTTCGCCCATATAGACTTCTTGTTCACGCACATCTTTGATTGATTTTGTTTCGCGATCTTTAATGATCAAACGAATTTTTACGCGCATTGGTGCCGCATAAGTTGAGCCGCGAAGAATACACTCACGCACGTCAAACTCAGGCTTACCAAGACTATACTCAACAAATTCTAAAGCAGCATTGCCAGAATAACTTTCTATAGGAAAAACTGAACGAAATGCGGCTTGGAGACCGATATCTTCGCGGCTTTTTGGAGTTTTGCCATCTTGTAGAAATGTACGGTACGAGTCGACTTGAATCGAAAGCAAGTACGGTGCATCCATCACTTGGGGCAATTTACCAAAATTCTTACGGATCCGTTTCTTTTCGGTATATGAGTATGCCATCTGGAGTCCTCGGAAAGTAAACTAAACCCGCCTGCAGAACGGGTTTAGAAGGAATTACGCAGGCCGATATGGCCACCACTCTTTACAAATGCTGCAATTTTTAGTGGTATTAAAACGCTTAACAATATTTTCAAATGTGGAAAAATATTGGTAAGCGTTTGATTATATTGATTTATATTCTTTTTGATGGTTTTTCCATCATTCAAACAAAAATCGAGCCGATAATTGTAACGCAAAAAGGCTGATGACCCAAGAGCCATCAGCCATTTTTTGGAGCCGATTGTAAAAAAATCGACTCCCCTTAAGATTACTTAAGTGTAACTGTAGCACCAGCTTCTTCAAGTTTCTTCTTAAGCTCTTCACCTTCTTCTTTAGAAACAGCTTCTTTGATCACTGAAGGAGCGCCTTCAACGATGTCTTTAGCTTCTTTAAGACCAAGGCCAGTAGCTTCACGAACTGCTTTAATTACAGCAACTTTGTTCGCACCGAAAGAAGTCAACTCAACGTTGAATTCTGATTGCTCTTCTGCAGCACCAGCAGCAGCGCCAGGAGCAGCAGCAACAGCTACAGCAGCAGCTGATACATTGAATTTCTCTTCAAAAGCAGAGATAAGTTCAACAAGTTCAAGAACAGTTTTTTCAGCAACTGCGTTTAAGATTTCTTCGTTAGTTAAAGCCATGAGAATAACTCCAAATGGAAATTGAATGGTGTGGAAATAAATTTCAGCTTATGCAGCTTCTGACTCGTTTTTCTCTTTGAGCGCAGTAATAAGGCGACCCAATTTCGAAATAGGAGCTTGAAGAACGTTTGCAAGCATAGTAAGCGCTTTTTCTTGGTTCGGAAGATTCGCAATTACGCTAACTTCAGCACCTTGGTAAAGTTTGCCGTCAAATGCAGCAGCTTTAAGTTCAAATGCTTTGTTTGTTTTAGCGAATTCTTCGAACAAGCGTGCAGCTGCACCCATGTCGTCTTCAGAAGTCGAGAAAGCTAAAATTGTTGGGCCAACAAGGTTGTCGTTCAAGATCGTGAATTGCGTATCTTGAAGAGCGCGTTTTGCCAAAGTATTACGTACAACACGTGTAGTAACGCCTAATTTACGCGCTTCAACACGTAGAGCCGTTAATTGCTCAACGCTTAAACCCTGATAGTCAGCAACAACAGCTGAGAACGCTTTAGAAGCAACTTCGTTTACTTCTGCTACGATCTGTTTTTTGTCTTCGATAAGAAGAGCCATTGTAAAACCTCCTAACGGTGATTTATGTACTTACACGAAGTACACTCCCAATTCGTAAATTCAAAACTGAATTTACACGCGGAGGATGAATAAATCACACCACCGCGTCTACCCAGGCTGGGATATTAAGAAAGCAGCATAAAACCACTTTCGCCTGAGGTCTTTGACGCTGATAAATTCTCATTTACCAATTCAAAGTCCGCCTGAATATCCCCTCTCCTGCTAGGAGAGGCTAGGGAGAGGTTTAACCCTCATCCCAACCTTCTCCCAGAGGAAGAAGGAGACTTTTCAGGACTTTAAAATTCTTGCTAAGTCAGACTTAGTTAGAAACGTTTTGTACATCAATAGTAAGACCAGGGCCCATAGTTGAGCTTAAAGTGATCTTTTTGATGTAAACACCTTTAGAAGTTGCAGGCTTTAACTTTTTCAAGTCAGCAACTAAAGTTTCAACGTTTGAACGAACAGCTTCAGCAGTAAAACCTACTTGGCCAATCGCAGCGTGGATGATACCCGCTTTGTCTACACGGTAACGTGCTTGACCTGCTTTTGCATTTTTAACTGCAGTTGCAACGTCAGGAGTTACAGTACCCACTTTAGGGTTTGGCATTAAGCCACGTGGACCAAGAATCGTACCTAACTTACCTACAACGCGCATTGCATCTGGAGCAGCAATTACAACGTCAAAGTCAAGATTACCCGCTTGGATGCTTTCAGCTAGATCATCGAAACCAACTACGTCTGCGCCTTCAGCTTTAGCCGCTTCTGCAGCAGCACCTTGAGCGAAAACAGCTACACGTACAGTTTTACCAGTACCTGCAGGAAGAGTCGTCGCACCGCGAACAACCTGGTCAGATTTACGTGGGTCAACACCTAGGTTTACAGCAACATCCAAAGATTCTTTGAATTTTGCAGCAGGAAGGCTGTTTAATACTTCAACCGCTTCTTCCAAAGTGTAAACTTTGTTCGCTTCTACTGCAGCTGCAATAGCTTTTTGACGCTTAGTTAACTTTGCCATGTCTTATAGCTCCACATCCAAGCCCATAGAACGTGCAGAACCAGCAATGGTACGCACACGCGCGTCTAAATCAGCACCAGTTAAATCTGGCTCTTTAGTAGTCGCGATTTCTTCTAACTGAGCACGAGTCAACTTACCAACTTTGTTTTTGTTAGGTACAGCTGAACCCTTTTGAATGCCTGCAGCTTTCTTAAGAAGAATAGCAGCAGGAGGAGTTTTCATGATGAATGTGAACGACTTGTCGTTGTACACAGTGATCACTACAGGAATTGGCAAACCTGGTTCAACTTTTTGTGTAGCAGCATTGAATTCTTTACAGAATGCCATGATGTTAACACCACGTTGACCTAGTGCAGGACCAATAGGTGGAGATGGATTCGCTTTACCAGCTGGGACTTGCAGCTTGATATAGCCGTCAATCTTCTTAGCCATTTCAAATTACCTCTGGGTACAAACGCCGCTAGGCTCCCCAATATTTTCAAGTAACGATACCGTTACAACAACAATGCCCGACTCATAATAAATCGGGCGTTTTACAACCAACCTAAATTAAACTGATTTTTCGACTTGGCGAAATTCCAGCTCAACCTGTGTAGGTCGGTTAAATACATTAATCGTCAACGTTAAACGTGACTTCTCATATTGAACTTCTTCCACCACACCTTTAAAGTCTGTGAATGGACCGTCAATAACAAGTAATTCTTCGCCTGGTTCAAACATCGTTTTTGGACGAGGTGCCTCACCAGTATTGCGTACACGTGCAAGAATCGCATCAGCTTCTTTTTGCGTAATTGGCGCAGGTTTTTCCGCTGTACCACCAATGAAACCTAAAACTTTTGGACATTCTTTAACAATGTGCCAAGTTTCATCGTTCATTTCCATTTCGACCAATACATAGCCTGGAAAGAACTTACGCTCTGACTTACGTTTCTTACCATCCTTCATTTCTACCACTTCTTCGGTAGGAACAAGAACTTCACCAAAGCTATCGGCAACAGCGCTACGCTGGATTCGATCATTAAGCGAACGCATCACTTGTTTTTCATAACCTGAATAGGCATGAATAATGTACCAACGTTTCATAGCTCTTTTACCCGATAATAAACTTGATTGCCCAGCCTAACAGATAGTCAAAACACCACAACACAATTGAGGTGACCACAACAACCACGAGCACTTGCCACGATGTGGTTACTGTTTCTTGCTTAGTAGGCCAAGTGACTCGACGCAATTCAATGCGCGAATCTTTAAGCAAACGAACAAAGCCTTTGCCTTGATGGGTGGCGTATAATAAACCTAATGCCACAACGATACAAGTCAAAATTACCCCAACACGCACCCAAATATCATTTGCTGGTGCCCAATATGCCGGAAGATGTTGATTTACCATCATCGCTGCGATGAATAAAACCAAGGCAACACCCCATAGCACATAGTCTAATGGAGAACCTGATTGAACAACTTCAGCAGAATTATTTCTTTGAGGGATTGGCGCGTCGCTTAATGCGTCACGCGATTTATCATTCGACATTTTTGTACTCGTCGTAGAATTCGCGACTTATTATATGACTAGATTAGCCGACATCAAGCTTCTTTTAAAAAAAGTGGCAGGCCAGGAGGGACTCGAACCCCCAACATTCGGTTTTGGAGACCGACGCTCTACCAATTGAACTACTGACCTACAGCACAGATCGAGAGCCAAAGCTCCCGACCTGTTTTACACATTCTATAATTATGCTGTTACTTTAGCAACAACACCCGCACCTACAGTACGGCCACCTTCACGGATCGCGAAGCGTAAACCAGCGTCCATTGCGATTGGGTGGATTAATTCTACTGACATTTCTACGTTGTCACCTGGCATTACCATTTCAACGCCTTCTTTCAACTGGATTGCACCAGTTACGTCAGTTGTACGGAAATAGAATTGTGGACGGTAACCGTTAAGGAATGGAGTGTGACGACCACCTTCTTCTTTAGAAAGTACGTATACTTCCGCATCGAATTTAGTGTGTGGCTTGATTGTACCTGGTTTAGCAAGTACTTGACCACGTTGTACGTCTTCACGCTTAGTACCACGTAGAAGAACACCACAGTTCTCGCCCGCACGACCTTCGTCTAGAAGTTTACGGAACATTTCTACGCCAGTTACAGTTGTTTTAACTGTGTCTTTGATACCAACGATTTCAACTTCTTCGCCTACTTTCACGATACCAGTTTCAACACGGCCAGTTACTACTGTACCACGACCAGAAATTGAGAATACGTCTTCGATTGGCATTAAGAATGCTTGGTCGATTGCACGTACTGGCTCTGGAATGTAAGTGTCAAGCGCTTCAACAAGAGCTACAACAGCGTCTTCGCCATATTGACCTGATTCACCGTTAAGTGCTGCAAGAGCAGAACCACGGATTACTGGAGTGTCGTCGCCTGGGAAGTCGTAAGTAGAAAGAAGTTCACGAACTTCCATTTCAACTAATTCGATTAACTCTTCGTCGTCTACGATATCGCATTTGTTTAAGAATACGATGATGTAAGGTACACCTACCTGACGAGAAAGAAGGATGTGTTCACGAGTTTGTGGCATTGGACCATCAGTCGCTGAACAAACAAGGATCGCACCGTCCATCTGAGCAGCACCAGTGATCATGTTTTTAACATAGTCGGCGTGGCCTGGGCAGTCTACGTGCGCGTAGTGACGAGTTGGAGAGTCGTATTCTACGTGAGAAGTATTAATTGTAATACCACGTGCTTTTTCTTCTGGTGCAGAGTCGATTGCAGCGTAATCTTTCGCTTCACCACCGAATTTTTTTGCACATACAGTTGCAATTGCAGCTGTTAAAGTTGTTTTACCATGGTCAACGTGACCGATTGTGCCCACGTTAACGTGTGGCTTATTACGTTCAAACTTAGCCTTAGCCATGTTCATCTTCCTCGTTTACGTCGAACACAATGCTGAGTAAAACTCTGCCCCGACATATCGCCTAAAAATCTAGACACCTAATACTTGAAAAGCAGACTAATAAGCCTGCTTTTTAAAAAATTTTTGCGAATAATCGCTAAACTGTATCTGGAGCTCTTATCGAGATTTGAACTCGAGACCTCTCCCTTACCAAGGGAGTGCTCTACCACTGAGCTATAAGAGCGATAAATCCTTCGATGGAGCGGGAGACGAGGATCGAACTCGCGACATGCAGCTTGGAAGGCTGCCGCTCTACCAACTGAGCTACTCCCGCATCTATGTTGGTAATTACCACTTCTATCGAAGTTAATGGTGGTGGGAGAAGGATTCGAACCTTCGAAGCTTACGCGGCAGAGTTACAGTCTGCTCCCTTTGACCGCTCGGGAATCCCACCATTTCACACTTACTCAGTGTTCGTTCTTTACTTCACGATTTAAACTCTCTAAGATGGTGCCGGCACACGGATTCGAACTGTGGACCTACTGATTACAAGTCAGTTGCTCTACCAACTGAGCTATGCCGGCGTTTCTTAGTGTTTCGTACGTTTCGTATCGGAACGGTGTGCAGTTTAGCAAAACTTGAAATCCGTGCAAGTGTTTTTTTCAAAAAAACCGTTAAAAACTCATAAAATCAATCCATTTGATGATAATTCAACCGCTTTGATCACTGCGCGAGCTTTTATTTGGGTTTCATTCCATTCAGATTCAGGATTTGAGTCAGCAACCAAGCCTGCACCTGCCTGCACATAGACCTTATTTTCACGAATTACACAGGTACGAATGGCAATCGACATATCCATTTCGCCATGCCAGCCTAAATAACCAACAGCACCACCGAAAACGCCACGTTTTACAGGCTCAACTTCGTCAATAATTTCCATAGCACGAATTTTTGGTGCGCCTGAAAGCGTGCCTGCGGGGAAGGTTGCCTGAAAAACATCCAAAGCATCTACATCATCACGCACTTCACCCTGCACATTGGAGACAATATGCATGACATGCGAATAACGTTCGATCACCATTTGATCGGTGACTTGCACTTTACCAATTTTGGCAATACGTCCAACATCATTACGACCTAAATCGATCAGCATTAAATGTTCAGCGATTTCTTTTTCATCTGACAGTAAGTCTTGTTCCAAAGCCAAGTCTTCTTCTTTGGTTTTGCCACGCGGACGTGTACCCGCTAAAGGGCGCACGGTTGCAATGCCATTTTCCAAACGCGATAAAATTTCAGGTGATGAACCGACTATATGAAACGGTTGGTCGTCAGCCAAGGTTTTGCCCTGCACCAAAAACAAATACGGCGATGGATTAAGGTGACGTAAGGCACGATAAACCTGTAACGGTTCACCATCAAAATCCGACACCATACGATGCCCAGGCACCACCTGCATGACATCGCCTGCACGGATATATTCTTTAACTTTTTCAATTGACGCCAAGAATTTTTCTTTGCCTGTGAGTGATTCAAAATGTGGCGGTGTATGCTTTTGTGCTTTTAAGCTAATCGGCGTTGCTAAAACTTCTTCTAGTGCATCGAGCTGCTGTTGTGCCTTGTTATAGGCATCTGCCTGTGCTGCATCGGCATGCACAATTAAAAACAGGGTATCTTTTAAATTATCAAACACGATGACTGTTTTAGACAGCATCATCCAAATATCAGGCAAACCGACAGGGTCTGCTGTCGGCACATTTTTCAAACGTGGCTCAATATAACGAACCGCATCGTAACCAAAATACCCAACTAAGCCACCAGTAAAACTTGGCAATTCGGGTAAATCGGCCTGTGTAGGCACTTTAAACTGCGCTTGAAAATCGCGGATATATTGAAAAGGCTGTGCACAGTTTTGTTTTTCTACTGAACCATCTGCATGTTGAATGGTTAACTCGCCTGCATTGCAGGAAAAAACAGTAGATTCACCCAAACCAATAATAGAATAACGTGCCCAGTTTTCGCCCCCTTCTACAGATTCAAACAAATAGGCTTGTTGATGCTGTTTCAAACGTGCAAATACTGACAATGGCGTTTCGGTATCGGCCAGACGTTGGCGATATACAGGAATCAGGTTATAGCCCGCAGTTTTAAGTTGTTCAAATTGAGTCTGAGTGGTCATGTGAAGCTCCCTATTTCGATACACTAATTTTTTCGATAAGACGAAGTGAAGAATGATTTGCGTTTCTGACTAGTGTCGCCATCGAAATATGGGCATGACAGCCTGACTCATATTGATATCCTTTATAGCGGTTTGGGTTGAATTATGAATTGTTAAGGTTCACATCCTTAACAATTCAGTTAAATTATCCACGATTTGTTGTGGCTGACAATCGGCAATGGATTCACCATGATTATAGCCATAGCTGACTACAATACAATCAATACCCGCACGACGCGCAGCCTCTACGTCATTGGAAGAATCTCCAATCATTAACACTTGCGAAGGGTCAACCTGATAACGCTCGACACAGTGCAGCAATTGACGCGGATGTGGTTTACGTTCTTCAAAACGGTCCCCACCAATCACATCATCAAAATAATTTTGCATGTTTAAAGCTTCGATAATGGCACGTGCAGGTTGTTCAGGCTTATTGGTCACACAAACCAAAGTTTTGTTCTGCGCCTTTGCCCAATCCAAAAACTCAATAATGCCTGCAAAGGGCTGCGTATCGATGCACGGTTCAGCATTATAAATGTCTAAAAAGGTATTCAAGAGCTGTTGATGTTGCTCGGGATGCACAACCCCCATTAAATGCATCAACACGCTATGACAAAAAACAGCAGTGCCCTTTCCAACCCAAGTACGTACTTGCTCTAGAGTCACTAAAGGTAACTGCAGTGCATTCAAACTCATGTTCATGGCACGGTATAAGTCTGTGGCAGAATCTACTAGCGTTCCATCAAGGTCAAATAAAATAACTTGGCGTGTATCGAGCTGAGCAATAGACATCATTCCCCCCTAAATTGACAAAGGCATGCGATTGCATGCCCTGATTGTAAAGCAAAGGTCGCTTATTTAAACAATACCCATGCCAAAATAGCTAAAATCACCAACACGATTAGTGAAATTAAGCCAACAGATGCATTTTTTTGTTGTTCTCTCTCTTGTTCCACACGAGAAATAGGCTGCTCTACCGCAACTGGAGTAGGTTCAGCCTGAACCGCATGAATATCGACACCCTCTGGAATTGGTGCTGGCTTAGGTACAGCAACCCCTTGTGGCATCCCATCACGGTTTAATTGCACCGAACTGTCACGCTGATTCAATTCGGGCATGCCTTGCTCATTCATTTGCTGTGCAGCTGTTTTCTCTGTAGCTTCGGTTACTTTTTCTGCCGTTTCTGCCACATCTGCAGCATGTTCAAGTTCAACGGCTGGTGCAAACACAGAGAACTTCAGGCTAGCAAACTGCACAATATCGCCTTCTTTAAGCAAGGTTTCATCGGCAATGCGCAAATCATTCACAAAAGTGCCATTCGAGGAGTTTAAATCTTGCACGTAAAGTGCTTGGTCTTTCACTAAAAAAGCCGCATGTTTACGTGAAATTTCCGCCGATTGCAGCACCAAATCTGCACTTTGATGGCGTCCCACCAACATATCACGGTCGATACTAATTTCCTGGCCAGTAAATTCACCGCTAATTGCTTGTATTTTCCAAGTCATAAATAATTTCTCTGGTGTGATTTGGCAACATCATAACATGCCCTTAACCACAATCTGTGCAGGATACGATTAAGGTGTAGCACGAATTGTGGTTGTGGTAACCGTATTTTTGGTTTTACTCACTTCCTGCTGCGGCAATGCCACGCTTTGACGTTGTACCACAGGCTCAATTGCAACAGGTGTAGTCACCGTTGCCGTACGGTTGGCAGGCACAGCCGATGGCAGCGTTTGGTACACCCCTGCTTGTGGTGCAACCCGAGATACGGGCAAACGCTGCTGATAAACATCACTGACATTTTCAGGCAATTTGGCAAAGCTACCATCGGCATCCATGGCCAGTTGCAAACTATACAATTGACTATAGCGCTGCTGCGAAATACGACGAATATCCTGACTATCACCCACAATAGTCGGGTGGATAAATATCAAGAGATTACGCTTTTGATTGGATTGACCATCGGAACGGAATAAACGCCCAAGCCCTGGAATCGCACCTAAGCCCGGCACAGCTTGACGACTGTAAATTGAGTTATCTGAAATTAGACCACCCAAGACAATAGTTTGCCCATGCTCTGCTAAAATAGAAGTTTTAATGGCACGTTTACTGGTTACCAAATCCTGTGCCTGACCTTTATTGGCTTTGACATCAGACACTTCTTGTTCCACTTCAAGTCGGAGTGTGCCACCTTCACCAATATGAGGCACAACTTT
This sequence comes from Acinetobacter sp. A2, assembly GCF_048537555.1. NCBI lineage: Bacteria > Pseudomonadati > Pseudomonadota > Gammaproteobacteria > Moraxellales > Moraxellaceae > Acinetobacter > Acinetobacter sp. A2. The sequence goes on along the minus strand of NZ_CP183239.1, from coordinate 255,565 downwards.
TAAAGTCACCCCGACATCTTTACGCTCAATGGTGGTATACGGGTTTGCCACTCCGCCATTGGTGGATAATGAACCCGTTACGAAAGGAACGTTCTCACCCACCACAATATAGGCTTCTTCATTGTCCATGGTCACAATAGATGGCGTAGACAATAAATTGGATTTGGTTTTTTCTTTCAGCGCCTGAATCATCGCACCATAGAGCTTGCGTGAACCATCACGACTTTCGCGATAATCACCCAAAACCAAAGATGTACCTGCACCAATCGCACTACCTGCACCTGCTGCACCACCTGTCAAATAGCCTGCGGCAACATTTTTCAGACTGGCACCGATATTGTCAAAGTTAATCAAGCCAATGCCGCTACTTAAATCTCCTAGCGCCCACTGCACACCGAGCTGATCAGCATCAGTGCCTTCTACTTCAATAATCGCAGCTTCAATCAACACCTGTTGACGACGAGTATCTAGCTGCTGAATGGCCGATTCAATTTCACGCATCAGTTGCGGGTCTGCTTTAACCACCAAGGCATTTTGCGAACCATCGGCAATAATACTGACACCATTGCCATTAAAACTGGTGATGTTGTTTTGATTATTGCTATTTGAACTACCACCCAAATTAATACTTGGGGTGGAAATTGTAGATGAATTGCCCGTATTGTTATTGTTGTTACTCAGGTTGCTTGTACTACTATTATTACTGCTGTTGTTATTTGAGCCAGAACTGCTACTGACTGCTTGCCCCGACACCAAACCTTGCAAAATTTCCGCTAAATTCTGCGCACTGGCATATTTCAAACGGAAAACTTTTAAGCCGCCCAAACGGTCTGCGGCAGGCACATCCATCATTTCAATCATTTGACGAATGCGTTTACGGGTTGCAGTGTCACCTTTAATGATAATGCGATTGGTGCGGTTGTCTGCCACAATGCGCACACGAGAGCCTTTCACATCTTTGGCTGCCCCGGTCGAACTCATCGACTCAAGCAAACCAATGACTTCTTCTGCCTGACTAGACTGTAGACTAATCGCTTCAATGTCATTTTGCCCAGTACCATCCAAATTACGAATAATACTTTCTAGCTGGTAAATGTTGCTAGCACGGTCTGACACGATTAAGGCATTGGTGCCGCCCACTGCAGACAAATGTGCAAACTGTGGCATGAGCGGACGTAAAGCAGGAATCAGGTCATTGGCATTGGTATTTTCTAGCCAGATCACACGCGTCACAATTTGATCGCCACGTGCATTTTGACGGCCGTCATAGGGAATACCTGAACTTTTGACATTGCTGTCAGGCACAAGACGAATGGTATTGCCCGATGGAATGGCGACCACACCATTGACATTCAGCACCCCTAAAAACAGGTCATAGACTTCATTTTTATTTAAGGCTTTGTTGGAAATCACCGTGACATTGCCACGCACGCGTGGATCGACTGCAAAGTTCTTGCCCGTAATATCGGCCACTTCATTAATAAATGCAGTCAAGTCCGCATCACGTAAATTAATTTTCCAGGTTTGCGCATGACTTGCAGTACTCACCATTGCAACAAGCGGTGCAGCAGCCAGTAATGCCCAAAATGGACGCTCATGATTCAATAAAGCCATAATCTACTGTGTTTCCTAACCCTAAATATGCCTCTGCATTATTCAACATGCCGATTCATTTAAAAATTTTGTTGTATGGTCATCACCTGATCACCACGTTTTATTTCTAATTTCACCTGACCTTCACGACGCGCCTGTTCCAGTAACTGCACATCGTTTTGCCCTTGCCCGACACTCTGCCCATTTAAAGACAAAATACGGTCACCTGGTTGTAAGCCTAGTTTATTTCTTAACGCTGCGGGAGTCCGTGTGGTTACCTCATAACCGTTGCCTGTATTGGCCTCAACCCCCATTTCTTTTAAATATTGTTCACGGTCTTCCTGAATTCGCTGTACTGCTTGTCCAATTGCATTATTCGGTTGTGCAGGCGCTGTTGGCGCAACCATTGCGGGCGTATTACCACTGGAAATTAATGGGGCGATCGGTTGATTTAAACCATTCTCGATACCCTTAAACAATATCTCACGCGTAGCACCACTACTATGACGCAAAATCACTCGATCCCAATACACTTCTGCCAATTGATACTGACTAGAATCAATCACATCTCCCACACGGTAACGTTCAGCGACTTCATTCACTTTAATCACGGCCGATGAGAACTGACTCGGTTGTCCGACAACAACACCTTGCAAAGTCATATTTAATTGATCGTCTACCGTAGCGGCACGTCCAACTTCATGAAATAGTGCAAAAGAAGAAATATTCGGAATCTGTGGTTGCTGTGAGCCCAATTCCACCCGATCTACCTGCATAGCCTGCGGCGGTGCAAGCACCAGCCAAAATAAACTCGCCAGTTTCCAACACAAATACAAAATGAGCAGGGTTAACAATACAGGCGCAACACGGTCTACTTGCTTCCAATCTAAGTTGGCCCAACGCTCTGAAAAATCACGCATCAAAAGCCTCCTTTCAGTAAAGGCTGACGGGTACTGATAACATAAGTATCTAGTCCTGCTTTACCTTCATAAGAAGCAATATTCATCAACAAACGTTGGGTGAGTTGCACATCCAGCATCAAATTCTGATCAAGTGCAATATTCACCATTTTCTGTTCGCGTTGATCTCGGATATCGAATATCAATTTACCATTTTCGTCCGACAAACTGCCTTTTAAAGCAGGAATATTCATGCGGTCTTGGCGCTGCGCAAAACGATAAAGCAACTCACCCCCTGCCCACTGCATTTGTCCTTCTGACTTTGCAAAACCTTGTTGTTTTTTAAAATTTAAATGAACGTCTTTAAGTTGAATCGCATTGCTCGGCCATTGCCAGTCCACAACACTTTTTAAAGTCTCAGGCGCAATTTGACCTTCGAGTGATTGCAGTAAAATCGTGCCAAAACGATAAGCAACTATGCCTTCCAATTGTGTATTGCCGCTGTGCACTTCTACGTCGGCAGCAACACGCAGTAGTACCAAATCTAAAGGACGCGTATTCCAGCTTAAAGTGCCACGTAATTGTCCTTTTTGCCAGTCGGCTTGCCCCTGCCAAATGTTGCCACTGACATTATGTAAAGTCTGGTTGTTTTTATAAAATTTTGAAATCAACCACGCTGCAGGAATTTGTAATAACACAAAAATCAAAAATGCAATGAGGGCGAAAATCCACCACGTGATGTATTTGGGTTTCTTTATCATGCCACCACGACCAACCTTACTAATTTTTCTATGAATGACTTTTTATAACACTCACACATTATGCACACTTTTTCGGCATCGCCAATTGATACAGATAAAAAAAACCAAGCCGTATTGCTTGGTTTTTGAACTCTAAGTCAACTCAATGACAAATTGATGAAGCTTAGATTAGAAAATCTTCAAGTTTCGCGCCTTTTTCTAATTCAGCAACTAACCAGCGTGGTTGTTTACCACGACCCGTCCAAGTATCTGTTGGATTAGTTTTGCTACGATAACGTGGCTCTACTGTTTTACGTGGGCTTTTTTTACGCTTGCTTTCGCCAACTTCAAGAATTTGCTCAATGCTTAAACCTAAACCATCTGCAATTGCGATAATTTGATTATAGGCATCTTCAATTGCTTGATCTTTTTTCGTGGCAATTAATGCTTCAGCTTCAGCTTGTAAACGCTTTAACTCTTCAACAGATAAATTGCTAATATCGGGCATCATACTTACTCCAAAAACTATGCTTTTTTATATTCAGTTATTAAATTAAGCAGATTCATTACATTTTATCAAACCAAAGCTTTAATAAAAAATCCACTACTCTACGTATAAATAACAGTCGATATATTATGAACTGATTATTCAGTTTTAATCAAGAATATGCTGTACAGTTTTTTCTATTTTATGAATACTTGCGCGTACATTTTCAGGGATTAAGGTTTTTTGCATATTTACATGATCTACACAAACAATAACTGCTTCTGCCTGTGCCACTATAGTTTGTTGAGTTTCGCTGTAGATTAAATAATGCATACGCATAGCACTATTACGTAACTCTTCAACTCGAACCCCAATCTTTAATACATCAGGATAAACCACTGGGCGCATATATTGGCATTGATTAGATGCCACGACCGTGAACACGCCTTGCTGTAAAATTTTCAATTGATCAAAATAACATAAACGTGCACTTTCAATATAACGGTAATACACCACATTATTGACATGCCCAAAAGCATCCATATCACCCCATGCGACACGTTGCTCAAAAATAATAGGATAATCTGATAGTGTTAACACAATTCACCTTTAAATTTTAATTTCGACAAAATTAGAATTATTTTCAAAGATTAAATTTAACTGTTTTAATAATTCAGGCTGATCTTTTAAATTAGATTTAACCCTTAAATAACTCATTAATACATGTTCAGGATATAAAGCAAGTAATTGCTCTGCCTCTGAATAGCGTGCTGTTGCTGTAAAAATATGCCATTTGGCAAAACTAAATACAGGTAATGCAGGGTATTTCTGTTCCCAGATATTTATTTGTTGTTCAATTTTCACATAATCAGGCTGTTGTTTTAACAACTGTTGCTGGAACCATAAATAAAACACTTCCTGATTAAATTGTTCACTCAACAAATGTACAGCTAACTGTTCATGCTGTTGCGTCATATCAGGCAAACGTGAAAGTACTTTCAGCCACAACACCTGAATCGCATAACTTTGGCTAAAAATTTGTTCACCTAAATCTAAATAGCGCTGCTGCAATGCCTGTAAGTTTTCTGCATCTACCTGCTCAAACTGAATCAGTAATTGGGTTAGCCATTGTTGTTTTTTTTCGGCATCTAAATGGCCATATTTAGTCGAACGCAAATAATGCCAAGGATATTGCGTAGCAAATTGCCCCCACAAATCAATTAAACGCTTTTGATATGCCGTTTTAACTTTAAATAACCATGGCGATAATTCATGCTGATTTAGAAACTCTAAATGGGTTAAAGCCTGTTCAGGTTGCTGCTGCGCCAAATAAATTTCAATACGCTGAATTTCTGCCAATTCAAAAGCTGCAGCACTGCTTTGATTTAAAGCTGCCAAGGCTTGTGGATATTGCTGCTGAATGGAATACATACGTGCTTCCATCACCCCTTTCAGCAAACCTGACTGGGCAAAGACTTGTCGGACAAATTGGTGCTGATCCTCAGCAGCATCTAATAACCAAATGACTGCCAATTGCTCATAAGGATGTAGGTTTTTAAAATTAAATACCGTTTCGACTTTACGCTGCTCGCGGCTAAAATAGCGTTTTAACAGCAACCATAACACTTGCAACGAAACACTGATGGATAAGAAAAAGAACAACAGCAACCAGATATTGGTTTGTAATTGCCACTCACGCCAATACACATAAACATAGCCTGAACCATGTCCATAACTCAGCAAACTGAGCAGCGCAACGAGTACAAGACTAACCACCACATAGGCGAGTAGAATTTGTTTCATTTATACCGCCCCCAATAAAGCACGTGTTTTTAAGCTTGGCGTAGGTACAATATTTAAATTTTTAATTTTTTCTAATTGCTGAATCAATTGCTGTGCTTTTTGATCAGGTAATGACTGTAGCAGCTGGATAATGCCATTTAGTTCCTGCTGATATTGCAAATACTGACCTTGCATTAATACCTGACGTGCCAATAACAAACGCAATTGAGCTTCTTTTAAGATAATTTGGCGCTGCATTAAGGTGCTTGCAGGTTGTTTAGCGGCCTCAATACTGAGCCACTTTTGCCAAAAATAACGATCCTCTACATCGGCAGGGTTTAGCTCAGGCTGTTGAATTTGCAGTTTTAAATGCTGATCTAGCTGTTGTAACAACTGACTCACCTGTTGATATTGAGCATCACGCGTGGCAATAAACTGTTGGATTTGTTTTTGATCTTGCTGAATGACCTGATGCAGACTTTGTTTTAAGGCAGGTGCTAAGGCATAGTCAGTCAAATCATCTGCCAACACACTCATTTTTTCCAAAGCATAATGAAACTGTTGTTGCTGCAATGCGAACTCGACCAAGTCTAATTGCTGCGACACCACATCCATAGGCTGAATACTATTTTCCTGCACTTCGCTACTATACGCTGCAGATTGCTCTGAAGACGGCTGAGTATAATTACGGCGCTGCAAAGCCACCAATTGGTCATTTAAATTGGCATTATTTTTTTCGGCAAGATGCAAACTTTGGCTGAGTTGTTGTTGTTGCGCTGAAATTTGCATGACGTCATAACTCAATTTGACTATCCAGATCACAGCGATCGACGCAACGATCAGCATCAGTTTCTTCATAACTTTCCTTGCATACGCATGATTTGCTGCAATATTAATTCTGTTTTTAAATTGGTCAACTTCAGTATTTTATATTTTGTGTGATGCTGTGCCTGATAATCGAGCAAAATTTGTTCGAGTCGATCACCCAATACCCAATAATGACCTTTATTTAGTAAAGTGGCATCGTGCTGAATCAACATCAACCAATTTAACCAACTGGCCTCACTGCTAATCATCATCCAAAATTCTGAAGTTTGTATTAAACGGCTGCGGACTGCTGCCATTTTTTGCACAGAACTGGCAGGACACTCTCGCTGATACAAGACAAAGTTATGTACTTGCATGCCCTGATCAAGCAGGGTTTGCATCATAAATTGTCGCCCACCTTCGCCACGCCAAAATGCAATTTGCGTACCTGCTGCCAAGTTTTGCAAGCTCGCTAAGCTCAGCATCCCTTCAGAGGTTTCCACCTGCGGGATATCGCTGTGCACTCCATATTCACGCAGCACTTCTGCAGTTTTTTCACCCACAGCCACCCAGCGAATATGTTGTAAATCCTGCAATTGCAGATGACTTTGAGCCAAATACGCCATCCCAATTTCAACGGCTGTTGGGCTAACCACCACAATAATATGCGTATTAGGCAATTGGGCATACAGACTGGCTAGTTCAGCCGACCAAGGCCGTGCTGACAAGCGCAACAACGGCAAATCAATCACCTCAATGTGCTGTTGTTGCAAAGCCTGACTGAGCGCTTCAGCACGCCCCTGCGGGCGAGTATTGATAAAAATCATGGCTTAAAACAACAGACCACTATTGGTACAAAGCTTTGAGCAACTCACCTGCACCTTGCGCCAATAAGGCTTGAGCTAATTGTTCACCCAATTGTTCTGCCTGTTCAGGCGCACCAACTTGTACGGCTTTTAAAATAGTTTGCCCATCGACACTGCCAACACGGCCTTCTATCTGTAATTGACCATCTTGTAAGGTTGCATAGCCTGCAATTGGCACCTGGCAACCACCTTCCAAATAGGCATTAAAGGCACGTTCCGCACGTACACAAACATTGGTGTCTGCATCCATCAACGGTAAAATCAAATCCAATACCGCCTGATCTTGGCTACGACACTCCAAACCTAAAGCGCCTTGCCCAACGGCAGGTAAGCTCAGATCAGGCTGAATAGTATGACGAATACGCTGCTCCAAACCTAAACGTTTCAAACCTGCACTGGCCAAAATAATGGCATCATATTGACCATCATCCAGTTTAGATAAACGTGTTCCCACATTACCGCGTAAATCTATAATTTCTAAATCTGGGCGTGCTTTCAAAATTTGGCATTTACGGCGCAAACTAGATGTACCCACTTTAGCGCCCTGTGGCAAATCTGAAAAATGCGCATAGTGATTTGACACGAAAGCATCCAGCGGGTCTTCACGTTCACAAATGACCGCCAAATTTAAGCCCTCAGGCAGTGCCATCGGCACGTCTTTCATGGAGTGCACCGCCAAGTCGGCACGACCATCCATCAAAGCAGCTTCTAATTCCTTAACAAACAGTCCCTTGCCCCCAATTTTTGCCAATGGGGTATCTAAAATTTTATCGCCCTGCGTGACAAAGGTCACCAACTCAACGGTTAAATCGGCATGCAGTGCTTCCAAGCGGGCACGAATATGTTCGGCCTGCCATAACGCAAGCGGGCTTTGTCGAGTTGCAATTTTCAGGGTTTTCATCATAGTGACTAAGCAAGATCAATTTTGTTCATCTAAACTTAACCTGATCCCCTAAAAATGCAAGTCTATTTCTCTACCGATTGCTTGATCTATTTACAAAAAATGCTGGATTCTGCACAAAAATTAGAGTTTTTGGATGCGTTCTCTCAGCAAAGGTAAGTGTCTTCGGCTGACGGCTAAACGCTCATCCAGCTCACGGCAACGTACCTGATATTGTCCTGAATTGACCACTTCTAGCCCCTCCAAAAACTGAATCGACACTAAGGCATTTCGGTGAATCCGAATAAACTGATCACCAAACTCGGTTTCTAAATCTTTCAGCGTTTCATCAATCAGGACACTGCCATTTTTATGACGTACAGTGACATATTTCTGATCGGCTAAAAAATAGTAGATATTTTCTATTGGCACCAACTCTACACCGCGATAGGTTTTCGCCGCGATTTGGTGACGTTTTATTTTTAATTCGTCCATATTTTCTTTTTGTTTTAAATGACTCATCTGCGCTTGCGTGAGTTTTGTTAAATGATCTAAAACCTGTTGCAATTCCTGTTGCATTATCGGTTTTAACAAATAGCCTTCCGCATTGGATTTGAACGCATCAAGTGCGTGTTCATCATAAGCGGTACAAAACACAATGGCTGGCATAGGGTCAAGCTCACGTAAATGCTGAGCACAACTTAGACCATCCATTCCCGGCATTTGAATATCTAATAATATGACATCCGGCTGATGTTCATCCGCCAGTTCAATCGCCTGTTGCCCATGAGCTGCCGTTGCCACCACATGATGCCCCAGTTGAGTGACCAAACGTGATAATCGCTCTCTAGCTAGAGGCTCATCATCACAAATTAGGATGTCCATTTTTCCTCCTTTTTAAGTCAATAACTTTATTTTTATCAAGTCTAGAAAAATCAGAGCAATCACAGCTTATTTTATTTATAACGGTATTGCAGCACCGTGGTGTACATACCATTCCCCGCATAATTTTTGAAAGTAACACTGCGTCCATAATACGCTTTTAAGCGCTGTTCCACGTTTTGCAGTGCAATCCCATGTCCAGATCTTAAATTTATTTTATCGCTGACATACGGATTTGTAATGACAATATTGACTTGGTTTTGCAATATTTCGATCAATATACTTATCGTACTCTTTGCTAAAACTTTTTCAACTCCATGAAAAATACTATTTTCTAGCAAGGGTTGTAAAGTTAATAACGGAATTTGTACCTGACTGAGCAGTTGCGGTTGTTCAATTTTCCATTCTACCGCCAACCGATCACCCAAACGAATTTGCTCAATCTCTAAATATCGTTGGCAAAGTTCGATCTCATCTTTCAGGCTCACCAGTTTTAATTCCTGCAAACTGGCACGGAATAAACGAGATAAATTCAGCAGCATCTGCTCGGCTTTATCAGGGTCAATTGCAATTAAACTGATCACATTATTTAAGCTGTTAAACAAAAAGTGTGGATGAATACGGGCCTGCATGGCATGCACCCGCGCTTGCAATTCACTATGCCGCTGCTGAATAGCTTGTTCCCGTACATAGATATAACGAAAACAAAACGCACCCAAAATCACACCATAACTCAAATGCAGTCCAATCCCATGCATCAATTCATCCAGACTAAACTGCTGCAAATGAAAATTTTGCCCAAAATGCAATAAGGTATTTAAACTGAGTGTCGTGACCAATACGATGGCTTGCAGCAAGATAAAACTCACCATAAATGACAGCGCCAAGCCCATGCGTAAAAAACGTGCCTGAAAAAATTCAACCAAAGCCGCAAAACACAATACTACCCAGTTGATATACAAAATATATTGCAGCACCCGAGCAAAACTTAAACCTTGCCAACCCTGTGCTTCAGCCAAAGCCAAGACCATTGCCAAAGCATTGCTGCCAATAAATAGTTCAATTAGATATTGCCAACGCCCTATTTTCGTAAAAAAATACACATAATTCTGTTCTGCCTGCGTATCAGCAAAAGTTTGATTGGCTTGTTCTTCGGCAAGTGAATCTGAATTTGTTATACTCTTGTCCAAATTACCGCTTTTTACTTTATTGAGCCGATATGACCACATCTTCTAATTCCTCAAATCCGTCACAAGCCCAAACTTCGGGTATGTGGGGCGGTCGTTTCTCTGAAGCTACTGACGCATTTGTTGCTGAATTTACAGCATCTGTTCAATTTGACCAACGCTTTTATAAACAAGATATTGCAGGCTCAATTGCACATGCCACCATGTTGGCAAAAGTGGGCGTACTCACCAGCGAAGAGCGTGATGACATTGTTCAGGGCTTAAACACCATTCAGGCCGAAATTGAAGCAGGTCAATTTGAATGGCGCATTGATCTTGAAGATGTGCACATGAACATTGAATCACGTTTAACTCAGCGTATTGGCATTACAGGTAAAAAACTACACACTGGTCGTAGCCGTAATGACCAAGTGGCAACCGATATTCGTCTCTATGTCCGTGATGAAATTGATGCAATTTTAGAATTATTAAAAAAACTACAACACGGTATTTTGACACTGGCTGCAAAAAATACTGACACTATTATGCCTGGTTTTACTCACTTGCAAACCGCACAGCCTGTGACCTTTGGTCACCATCTGATGGCGTGGTTTGAAATGTTAGTACGTGACTCAGAGCGTTTAATTGACTGTCGTAAACGTGTCAACCGCATGCCATTGGGTTCTGCTGCATTAGCAGGCACGACTTACCCAATTGACCGTGCTTATACGGCGGAACTACTTGGTTTTGAAGCTGTATCTGAAAACTCGCTAGATGCAGTATCAGACCGTGATTTCGGGATCGAATTCAATGCCGCTGCATCGTTAATTATGATGCACTTGTCACGTATGTCTGAAGAGCTGATTTTATGGACATCTGCACAATTTAAGTTTGTGAATATTCCAGACCGTTTCTGCACAGGCTCATCCATTATGCCGCAGAAGAAAAACCCAGACGTGCCTGAATTGGTGCGTGGTAAAACTGGTCGTGTCTATGGCGATTTAATGAGCCTATTAACCCTCATGAAAGGTCAGCCTTTGGCTTACAACAAAGACAACCAAGAAGACAAAGAACCTTTATTTGATGCAATTGATACCGTACGTGGCTCACTCATGGCATTTGCCGACATGATTCCTGCCTTAGTACCAAATATTGCAGAAATGCGTGAAGCAGCATTGCGTGGTTTCTCTACCGCAACCGACCTTGCCGATTACTTGGTGAAAAATGGCGTGGCCTTCCGTGATGCGCATGAAATTGTAGGTAAAGCCGTAGCCTTGGGTGTTCAAGAAGGTAAAGACCTGTCTGAACTGAGCTTAGCGCAATTACAACAATTCTCTGATTTGATTCAAGCCGATGTATTTGAAAAAGCCTTAACCCTTGAGGCTTCTGTAAATGCACGTGATCATATTGGTGGCACTGCACCTGCACAAGTCGCTGCAGCAATTGAACGTGCTCAAGCACGTCTTGCCCAACTTTATGCCTAACCGGGAAGTCGCTATGTCTAAACAAGTGTTTTGTCGTAAATATCAAAAGGAAATGGATGCGATGGATTTTGCGCCATTTCCAGGTGCAAAAGGTCAGGAACTGTTTGAAACCGTGTCTAAGCAGGCATGGCAAGAATGGCTCAAACACCAAACTACACTCATTAACGAAAAGCGTTTAAATGTGTTTGAAGCCGATGCGAAAAAGTTTCTTGAAGAGCAGCGTGAGAAGTTCCTGAACAATGATGCTAGCCTTGAAGTCGCTGAAGGTTTAAAACCTCAAAACTAATTTCGCCTGTATTCTAAGCATCAAGAACCAATATCAAAAAGAGTCTTCACGAAGGCTCTTTTTTTATGCCCTTTTTTGCATGATCTACAGCCATGCAGCAAAACAACTGAAAGAAGATTCAAAAAGTGAAAGCTGTTGCTGATTTTTTAAAGATGAACATTCACATCTTTAAGCCCTAAAAATAGCGGATTAGGCGATGATTTTAAATAAAATCATAAAAAATAAATCACACAAATAACAATGTAATTCTAAAATACATTTGTATATAAAACGCTACATTCCACTACAATAAAGCACATGATTATCGCGCTGGCTTTTCCTATACTTATTTGCAAGGAGATAAGCAATTGTCTCTTACTATAATAAATATCCCCGATTTCAATCTCAGATTTCCCCCAAAGTCTGGGATTTTTTTTGCCCAAAATTTTTCAAAATAGGCCAGTTTCTACTCTCAAAGAAATTCAGAAAATTAAAATAGTGGCATAAAAAAGCCCCACCAACAGATGAGGCTTTAAGACTTACAAGTAACTAGAACTTAGCGTTCCTGTACTTTTTCTTCAATTTCTTTGACGCTGGTATGGCGCACATCAAAACCTTTCACCATATAGATGACTTGTTCAGAAATATTACGCGCGTGGTCACCAATACGCTCCAATGAACGCAACACCCACATCACATTGATTACACGTGAAATATGACGTGGATCTTCAATCATATAGGTCATCAGGGTACGGGTTGCAGATTGATATTCACGGTCAATATCGGCATCTGCCAACAATACACGTAAAGCTTGGTCTACATCTAAACGTGCAAAAGCGTCCAGTGCATCATGAATCATGACACGTACTTGGTTGCCAATATGACGGGTTTCCATATATCCCCGTGGCGAACCGCCTTCTTCACATAAGTTTTGGGCAATACGTGCAATTTTTGCAGCTTCATCACCAATACGCTCTAAGTCAGTATTGGCTTTAGACATGGCAATGACCATACGCAAGTCGATGGCTGCAGGATGACGACGTGCCAAAATCAAAGTTAAGGCTTCGTCAATTTCGGTTTCCATGCGGTTTACCACATTGTCTTGGAATTGCACTTCTACCGCCAACGCTGCATCAGTATCCAAGAGTGAATGAATCGCATTGGCAACCTGCTGTTCTACCAAACCACCCATGGTCATAAATTTGGTATTTACATCCTGCAAATCTTCATTGAACTGAGAAGAAATATGGTGACTTAACACAGGATTATTCGTACTCAAGGAATACTCTCCACAACAAAAGGATAGACTGACGCAATGATTCAATATTAAAGCACAGCAATGATGACGTTTTTATGACATTTTCTCACCAAACTCTAAAGTCTGATCGTTTCTGTCTTTAAACAACAATCGTGTATTTCGGTTTTCTTCGTGAGTCCATGCTACGATGACTTTTGCACCAACCAAGCATTCATTTCCTGCAAGTCTTGTTCGGTTAATTGTCCCACCGCAGCTTTAAGCTGCAAGACATGATTTAAATAATCATATTGTGCATTGAGATAATCTTGCTTCGCCGAAAAAGCATTACGCTGTGCCAGCAATACATCCACCATGGTTTTTAAACCTTCTTGATATTGCGCTTTCGAGGCACGTGCCACCAAGTCTGCAGAATTCATGGCTGCTTGGCGTGCCTGCAATTTGGCCTGATCTGTTTCGACTTGTAAATATGCTTTTTTTACTTCGGTCTGAGCTTTGCGAATTGCGGCATCCAGTTCAGCTTCCGATTTTTGGACTTGCACTGCCGCTTTTTGCACATTTTTACTGACACGCCCACCACTAAACACGTTCCAGTTCATCTCTACCCCAATCTGATCAAACTGACCATCGGGTGACATCACACTTTCAGGGCTTTGCTTGGCATAGCCATAGCTGCCAACGGCCTCAACTTGTGGATAGCGCGCAGCCTGCTCGACCCGACGTGTATCTTCAGCATATTGGCGCTGTAAACGGGCCTGTAAAATGGCTAGATTTTGCTGTTGGGCCAACTGTGCCCAATCTTCTAGACGCTCTGGTACGGGTTTCTGAAATTGAAAATCATCACGCAGTACTGCCAAATTTTCCCGATACGGGCCAATCAATTGTGCCAATTGTTCTTGTGCCAACACCAGTTGCACATGCGTTGCAATACGATTAGCACGTGCATTTTGATATTGTGCATTGGCTTCACTGACTTCACTTTTAGCCACTAAACCTTCACGCAGTTTAGCATTCATCATATTAAGCTGTTCCAGCAGCGCTTTTTCTTCTTGTAAATAGGCGGTGGTTAAGGACTGCTGACGCAACACATTAAAATAAGCTTCAGACACATTCAAAATATGTTGTTGCTGTTGTAAACGCAAAGTCACTTCACTCAAGCTCAAAGAGGTTTTCACTTGTTTTAACGCTTGCCAAGCATCCCAACGGAACAATGGCTGACGCGCAGTTAAAGCCACTTGACGCGAAGTGGATGACGGACTACCAAATATATCATTTGAGGCTGCAGAATTAACCTGACTCATGTCCTGACTTTTACGAGTAATATTGCCAGACAAGGTCACTGTTGGCAGTAAATTACCTTGGGCAATCCCTAAATTCAGTTGATCGGCTTGATACTGCAATTGCTGTGCTTGCCAATTCGGGTCGTTCTGTTGAGCACGTGCATAGGCTTGCAGCAAATCTAAAGCAAATACCCCTGAACTTGCCCACAATAAACTCAGACTCAAAACGATTTTTTTCATTGTTTTTCTAACAACCCACTTTTGCGATTTCATCAATCCAATTGCATGTTCTTTTTACTCTGCACATACTAAAGCTTATTTGCATTTTTTCCGTATGAGTTTCATTACATTGCATTAATTTTCATTTTATTTCAATTCATTGCATAAGCATCAACTCAAAAAAACCTCTGCTTACACAAGCTTCACAATTCAGCTTCACATCACAACCATGTAACCAAACTCTAGCAGAATACTACAATTTCTTGCGGCTATTTAACCTTACAATGAGCACTCTCCCTATCCCTAGTTGTGCAATGAAGTGTATTTCTACAAACCGTCTGCATCGTACGAATGGTCTGGAAATTCTACTTTTTGGCAATGCTTAATTTTTGTTTGATGACGTATGTTTGTACCACTTTTCTCATGATGGATTGACACTTAGAGATCACCTTCAATGACCAATCAATTTTTATGTTGAATTGCTGTAATGGTTAAATTTTTTCGCATGAGTAAACTGATCATACTGCTTAGCAGTTGCTTAGGTTTACTCGCCTGCCAAAACTCGGATACTCCGCCTGTACCTGAGCCGCCACAGGTGCAGACCAGTGCCAGTGAGCCTGTAGATTTAACCCAAATGTGTGACAACATTCAGCACAACATGCAGCAAATTGATAATACCCGCACCACATTTGCCTTAGAGCAAATCAATCAGGACTTAAAAGTCTGTTTGCCGCTGTTGCCTTTAGCAGAACAGTTAAAATTGCTCGACCTTTCCACCCAAATGTATCAACGCTTTTTGCATGTAGAACGTAGTGCTACAGAACAATTAGCGTTTGAACAACACGCCTTTGATATGGCTCAACACCCCACCATTCAGCAAAGTCATTTTGAAAAATTTGCTGCGCGTGATCAGTATTTATTGAAACACAAAGGACAAGCCTACTTAGAACTGCATGATGCAGGTGCAAGCAAGCTTGCATACCGACGCAGTCCGCAATATTTAGCAATTATTTTTGCACCTTATATGCCCGATGCTGAGCAAGTTTTCATTGAAAGACTGGCCAATGACAACATGCAGTCTAGCTTACAAGATGCAGGATTGACGCTCGATGCGACAGACATCGCAGAACGTGCTTTGTTTTGGGAAGATTATCTACAACGTTATCCAAAAAGTCACTTTATTGCAGATGCACGTTATCTGGCTGAACTTTATGCCATGCTGTTGTTTAAAGGGACAGCGCAAAGCCCTGTTTCATACGATTATGTCGATGAATCCAGTATTCAGCCCGCTGTATTATTTGAAGTTAAAAAACTGGCTGAACTGCAAAAATCTACTTTGGCCAATCAAGCACGCAAATTTATTGCCTTTTTACAAATGAGCGCAGAACAACGCCTTAATGAAATTTCCGCCCAGCCTACCGCACAACAAAAACGTGAACATGGCGAGCAAGCTTTGGTACACGCACAACTGAATCAATATTTAAACCTCAAGACCACGCTCACCAATTCAAAGCGTGACTGTTTCAGTGATGGCATTTGCCTGCCGCTTTAAAGGTAATTTTCTACCAAACACCCCACCTGAATAAAAGCACGGTGAGCCCTGCTTTTATAGTCACAACATGCTACTATTTATACAGCTTGACGGAGCGCGAGTAATTCCTCGCTGAGATTGTGTCCATTTTGTGTTCAGCCTAAAGCAATACACAAGATGTAAACCCAAGTACCGTTGAACCTGATCAGGTTAAAACCTGCGTAGGAATCAAGCCACCTAAACACCCCGCCTAAAAACTGTTTTAACTTTTTAAACAGTTTGATTTGCTATGTTTTTGGTCGTGCTTGATTCGTTGATTTCATTCTTCAGGATCATTGCAATGAACCAATTAACGAATCTGTCCCCTGCTGATATTTCTGCTCAACACGAGCAAGATGCCAAAGATTTAACCCGCATTTTACCTGCATCGAAAAAAGTCTATATCCAAGGCTCACGCCCAGACATTCAAGTGCCAATGCGTGAAATTGAATTGACCGATACCCCAACAGGTTTGGGTGGTGAACACAATCCACCTATTATGGTGTATGACACTTCAGGCGTATATACCGACCCAAATGTTGAAATTGACTTAAACAAAGGCTTACCAAATATTCGTGACAGCTGGATTGAAGAACGCCAAGACACCGAAAAACTAGAAACTCTGAGCTCTGCATTTGGTCAAGAACGCTTACGTGACATTCGCACCGCTGAAATTCGTTTTGCGCATATTCAAAAGCCACGTCGTGCCAAAGCGGGCAAAAACGTAACCCAAATGCACTATGCCAAACAAGGCATCATCACCCCAGAAATGGAATATATCGCGATTCGTGAAAACCAGCGTCAGCGCGAAGGGGTCGATATGCGTCAGCACCCAGGTCAAAACTTCGGGGCTAAAAATCTAACCGAAATCACGCCAGAATTTGTACGTCAGGAAGTGGCTGAAGGCCGTGCAATTATCCCTGCCAACATTAACCACCCAGAATGTGAACCGATGATTATTGGCCGTAACTTCTTGGTGAAAATCAATGCCAATATTGGTAACTCGGCACTAGGTTCCAGTATTGATGAAGAAGTCGCAAAAATGACTTGGGCAACCCGTTGGGGTGCAGACACCATCATGGACTTATCGACAGGTAAGAACATCCATGAAACCCGTGAATGGATTATCCGTAACTCACCTGTGCCAATTGGTACTGTTCCTATTTATCAAGCCTTAGAAAAAGTAAATGGCATTGCCGAAGACCTGACTTGGGAAATTTTTAAAGACACCCTGATTGAACAAGCAGAGCAAGGCGTGGATTACTTCACCATTCACGCAGGGGTGTTATTGCGTTATGTACCCCTCACAGCTAACCGCTTAACAGGCATTGTGTCACGTGGTGGTTCAATCATGGCACAGTGGTGTTTGGCACACCATGAAGAAAACTTCCTGTACACACATTTTGATGAAATCTGCGAAATCATGAAGGCTTATGACGTATCGTTCAGCTTGGGTGATGGTTTACGTCCAGGGTGTATTCAAGATGCCAACGATGAAGCACAGTTCAGCGAGCTGCGTACTTTGGGCGAATTGACCCACCGTGCTTGGGAACATGATGTGCAAGTGATGATTGAAGGCCCAGGACACGTGCCAATGCACATGGTCAAAGAAAATATGGACTTGCAACTTGAGGTCTGTAAAGAAGCACCATTCTATACACTTGGCCCATTAACCACTGATATTGCTCCAGGCTACGACCACATTACCTCTGCCATTGGTGCAGCAATGATTGGCTGGTACGGTACAGCAATGCTGTGCTATGTGACACCAAAAGAGCATTTGGGCTTACCAAACAAAAAAGACGTCAAAGACGGCATCATCACCTATAAGATTGCAGCCCACGCGGCTGACCTTGCCAAAGGTCACCCAGGTGCACAAGCCCGTGACAATGCGCTGTCTAAAGCACGTTTTGAATTCCGCTGGGAAGATCAGTTCAACCTGAGCCTTGACCCAGACACCGCACGCAGCATGCATGATGAAACCATGCCAAAAGAAGCGCATAAGTCTGCACACTTCTGTTCAATGTGCGGACCAAAGTTCTGCTCCATGAAAATCACCCAAAATGTGAGAGATTATGCACAAAATCAAAATGCTGCGAACAAAACAGAGCAAGTAGATGCAGAGGTAGAATCAGGTCTCAAAGCCATGAAAACCGCTTATCAGGAACATGGTCAAAAATTGTACCATAAGCTATAAATTGTTTAAAAAGCGTTTGTATTCAATCAAATCTCAGTTAGGATGAAATCATGCTTTGCTCATCCTGATGAGAGTTTATGAAGATTATTCAACAAGCAACTTATGGTCAACACGATGCACAGATTCACCAGCGTGAATACCTGTATCGCGGGTTTATTCAGGTTGAGAAAGTCAGCCTGAGCCATCGCTTGTTTAATCAAACCACCTATACCCCAGTCCTTCAGCGTGAACTTATTCAACGCCCTGAAGCGGCTGGGGTACTCATTTATGATGCCGCACAACAAAAATTTGCACTGATTGAACAGTTCCGCATTGGTGCAATTGACGACAGCGACTCGCCTTGGCAATTGGAAGTGATTGCAGGGGTACTGGATGGCAATGAATCGCCTGAAAGCTGCATTCGTCGTGAAGCCTTAGAAGAGTCAGGCTGCGAGCTGCAACAATTACAACATTTATTTAGTTTTTACCCTTCTGCAGGGGCATGTGCAGAGTTGTTCCACTTATATAGTGCGAATACCACGCTACCACAGGAAGGTGGCGTTTTTGGAATGCCAGATGAGGGAGAAAACATCCAATTACATATTATTGATTATCAGGACATTCCTGACTTACTGACCAATGGTCGGCTAAAGAACGCACCTGTCATTATGGCATTGCAATGGTTACAACAACAGATTAAAACCGTAAAGGATGTCTAAGGGGTCAGGCATGACTTTATTCCCAAATACACACCAGCCAGAGCGCTGGACCATTGTACAAATTTCAGATACACATCTCATGGATCAGGATGATTTAGAGTTTGTGCACATGAATCCTGAACACAGTTTTCATGCGGTCATGCAGGATATTACACAACAATACCCGCAGGCCGATGCAATTTTTCATACTGGCGATTTAGCACAAGTGCCTGTCGCTGCGACATATCAGCGCTATTTAAAATTTATGCAGGCATTAAATATTCCGCATTATCAAATTCCTGGCAATCATGATGATGCCGAGGTCTTCCCTTTTTATGTAAAATCCAATCAAGTCCATGCGATTGAACTGGGTAACTGGTGCGTGATCTTGCTGAATACAGCCGTCAAAAACCGTGTCGATGGATGGATGGATGCAGCACAGTTACAACAATTAGATCAGGTTCTGCAACAACATGCGCATCAGTATGTGATCATTGCCTGTCATCATCATCCTTTTGATATGCATTCACACTGGATTGATCAGCACAAGTTAAAAAACACTGAAGATTTAATTGATGTGTTGGCGCGGCACAGTCAAGTCAAACTGGTGCTGTGCGGTCATGTGCATCAGGACTCGCTCAATGAATGGCAAGGGATTCAGTTTTACTCAACTCCATCGACCTGCGTGCAGTTCAAACCACACAGCCAACACTTTGCTTTAGGTACAGAAGCCCCGGGTTACCGTGTGTTACATTTGAATGCAGATGGCAGTTTTAGCACTCAGGTGCATCGGGTTGAGCATATCGTGCAACAAATAAATTTTGAAATTTCAGGTTATTAACTTTTCATTTTATTTCTTTTGCTTTACTTTATGCCTTCAACGAAAAATGCGATAACACATCCAAACATCAAAGACTATCCATAATCAAAAAAAGTCTATATGATGACGTCCCCCGAAGATCGAATATTGTTCTTTGGGAGTGGATAAAAACACTTGCATATCACCATATTTTTCGCGTACCAATCGTACGCATATGATGAGGAATGCCCTACATGGCGAATGACAACCAAAATCAAGTCTTGGACGAACAAACAGATCTTGTAGAAGAAAAAGCTACAAAACGCGTGCGTAAGGCAAAGCCAAAGGCTTTAGAGGGCGGTTCTACAGCTAGCTTATTTGGTATTGCACCTTATCAGCCTAAAAAAAATGAAGAATACATGTCTGAAGGACAACTCGAGCATTTCCGTCAAATTCTCATGGCGTGGAAAGAAGAGTTAATGTCAGAAGTTGACCGCACTTTAAACACTATGCAAGACGAAAATACAGCCTTGCCAGATGTAAACGACCGTGCGACTCAAGAAGAAGAGTTTGCAATTGAGTTGCGTACTCGTGACCGCGAACGTAAATTGATTCGTAAAATTGAACAATCTATTGAAGCGATTAAAAACGA
Source organism: Acinetobacter sp. A2 (assembly GCF_048537555.1). NCBI lineage: Bacteria > Pseudomonadati > Pseudomonadota > Gammaproteobacteria > Moraxellales > Moraxellaceae > Acinetobacter > Acinetobacter sp. A2. Next base: position 235,065 of record NZ_CP183239.1, on the reverse strand, counting down.
TGACTATGGTTTTTGTGAAACTTGTGGTGTCGAAATTGGTTTACGTCGTTTAGAAGCACGTCCAACTGCAACGTTATGTATTGATTGCAAAACTTTGGCAGAGATCAAAGAGAAGCAAAACAACGGTTAATCGTGACTGTTGAGAATTACCTAGCCGAACACAGTTCGGAGCTTGAGCAGCAGCGAAACGATGTTTCGCTCACTCGCTACACAGGTCGGTTTGCGCCATCGCCAACCGGCCCTTTGCATTTTGGCTCACTCATTACCGCAGTAGCCAGTTATTGTGATGCCAAAGCTCAGCACGGCAAATGGCTCGTCCGCATTGAAGATACCGATATTCCTCGTATCTACCCAGGCAGTGAAAGCCATATTTTGCGCTGCATAGATGCTTTTCAATTTAAACCTGATGCTGAAATTATTTTCCAGAAAGATCGTCTTGAGCTTTATGAAGCCGTATTACAACAGTTACAGCAACAAGATTTAGTCTATGCCTGTCAATGCACCCGTAAAATGCTTGGCTCTAATCATATTTATGCAGGTACCTGCCGTAATCTAGGGCTAGATTTTGCAGAACAAGCCATTCGCGTTAAAGTGAGCGATCAGGACATCTATTTTCAAGACCGTTTACAGGGTCAACAATGTTCCAACCTAACGCAAGACTTGGGAGATTTTGTATTGAAACGGCGCGATGGCATTATCAACTATCAATTGGCGGTGGTGGTGGATGACTATCTGCAAGGCATCACGCATGTGGTTCGAGGTGCAGATTTGCTGGACAACACCGCACGACAAATTTATTTGGGGCAATTGTTAGGCTATCCACGCCTTAATTATATGCACTTGCCTTTAGCCATGAATGCGCAAGGACAGAAACTGTCTAAACAGAACCTTGCTCAGGCTTTGGACTTAACCCAAGCCTCACAATTGCTACAGGCTGCGTTTACTGCGCTAAATCAGCCCCCAATCACCCTAGACACGCCAGCACGTATGTTGCTGCAAGGCATTCAACAATGGGATGCATCTCGTATTCCTGTAGGCACTACGTTACACGGTTGCTACTTATAAAATTCCAGATTCGTTTATGCTCAAAGTCACATTCACAGATTTAGGCAGAAGCATCTATGTTTTTTATTTTTGGTGTAGGGCCGAAAACCAAAGTCGTGGAAAGCAATCAGTTTACTTGTCCTGTTTGTCGTACCCACAGCAGATATGAATTAAGACAACGGCGGCAATATTTTTCTTTATTTTTTATTCCGCTTTTTCCTGTGTCGAAACAGCAGAATGCTACGGTGAAGTGTTTACATTGTGGAACTGAAATGCCGAGCATGGTGCTAAACCATGCTCAGCCGAATTCTGCTAAAGAGATGAATCTAGAAGCTTAAGACTAGAAACTAGATTCTTCACGGCTTGGATTGGTTTCATGGGTCGAGGCTTCAATTTTCAGAATTAGACTCACCATGACTGCGCACATAATCAAAGATGAACCACCATAACTAATGAATGGTAGCGTCAGACCTTTGGTTGGCAACATGCCCATATTCATGCCCGCATTCACCATAATCTGCAACAAGAAGATGATGCTGATTCCATACGCCAAATAGCCTGCACGTAAATATTGGTTTTTTAGGGCACGATGACCAATTTTAATACAAGAAACCAGCATCGCAAAAGACAGGCTGATTACCACAAAAATACCCAAAAAGCCGAACTCTTCACCCAACACAGCCAACATAAAGTCTGTGTGCGCTTCTGGTAAATAGGACATTTTCTGAATACTGTGCCCTAAACCTACACCAACCCACTCACCACGACCAAATGCCATTAAAGCGTTAGATAACTGATAGCCAACACCCAAAGGGTCATTCCACGGGTTTGAGAACGACATTAAGCGTTCAAAGCGATACGGCTCGAACACCACTAAAAACACAAAGGCGGCAATAATTGCCCCGAAGGCAATCCCGAACTGAATTAACGGTGCACCTGCCAAAAAGAAGACGCCCAGCATGGTCAAGGCAATCACCACAGTAGCCCCTAAGTCTGGCTCTGCAATCACCAAACCAACGGTCACGGCCATAATCACCGCAAGACGTACCAAGCCTTTAATATTGTTACGCACTTCTTCGGCACGTCGCACCACATAATCTGCAGTAAATATGGCCATCATGACTTTGGCGACTTCAGAGGCTTGTAAGGTAAATCCTGCAACCCGAATCCAGCGTTTAGAGCCATTAACCTCAGTACCAACCACCAAAACTGCAATCAATAAGGCAATGGTGACAATCCACAGAAAAAAGGTATTGTTAAACCATGTATTCAGCGGCACTTTATACACAACAAAAGCAGCAACCAAGGCCACCACAATCGAAATACCATGGCGGAAAACATAGTGAAAAGCATTTTCATGCATACGCTCTGCATAGGGCATCGACGCCGATGCCACCATAATCGAGCCAATACATAACAATGCCAATACACTAAAAATCAGCACATTACGCACATTTATTTCCGCAGGCAGTTTTGGCAGCCAACGGTCATAGACCTGATTGAGTTTATTGATTGTTGTCTGAGCCAAGCCAGCCATATCTCATCCCTTATTGTTGTTATACCAGCGCGTTAACATAAGCAACGAACTTGTGACCACGTTCTGGATAGCCCGAGAACATATCAAAACTTGCACATGCAGGTGACAATAGCACCACATCATGCGCTTGTGTATGTTGTTGGCAAATTTCGACTGCCTGTTGTAAGGTCTCTGCACGCAAAAGTGTGGTCGTACCCGCAATTACAGCTTCAATTTGCGGTGCATCCTCACCAATCAACACCGCGAGTTTGGCATATTGCTGCAAGGAAGCACGCAGCGCAGTAAAGTCCTGCCCTTTGCCTTGCCCACCTAAAATAATGGCGACTTGCCCACCTTGAGCCTGAATTGCAGCACCCAAGCCATCCAAAGCCGCCAAAGTCGCACCAATATTGGTGCCTTTAGAATCATTATAATAACGCACCTCATGCAAGGTTTTGACAAATTCACAGCGGTGTTCCAAACCTTTAAAAGTTTTCAGCGTTTCCAACATGCTTGCCATAGGTAAACCAATCGCTTCACCCAAAGCCAAACAAGCCAAGGCATTGGCAATGTTATGCGTACCTTGAATATACATTTCGGTACTTTTCAATAAACGCTCACGCCCACGTGCTAGCCACATGCTGCCATCATCATCTTTTAATAAACCGAATTGGTTTAGGTCAGGCGCATTTAAGCCAAAACTTTGCATTGGGGTTTGATCGGGTACTAACGGACGGCTCAAGGCATCATCACGGTTAAACACCACTTTTTTGACACCTTGGAAAATACGATGTTTGGCAGTGTGATAACCCAGCATATCGCCATGGCGGTCTAAGTGATCTTCACTCATATTCAGCACCACCGCCACTTCTGCATTTAAATTCGATGTGGTTTCTAGCTGAAAACTGGAGAGTTCCAATATATACAGCTCAGGATCATCTTTAATCAAATCCAACGCAGGACGGCCTAAATTACCACCCACAGCTACCTTTTTACCCGCCTGCTCTGCCATTAAACCAATTAACGTGGTCACGGTACTTTTCGCATTTGAACCAGTAATAGCCACAATAGGTTTGTCGGTTGCACGACGTAATATTTGAATTTCACTCACCACAGGAATACCCTGCGCCATGGCAGCCTGAATTTCAGGTAATTTTGGGTCTAATCCAGGGCTAATCACAATTTCTTCTGCAGACAGCAATAAATCCTGATCAAACTCCCCAAAACGAGTTTCAACCTCGGCTGGAATTTGATCATGTCCTGGAGGTGTGGGGCGAGAGTCTGTCACAGCAACGCGGTAACCCTGATGATGTAAGAAATTAACGGCTGCAACACCCGAAATACCAAGCCCTGCAACGACTTTTAATCCACCACGTTGTATTAACATTTTTGCCCCATTTTGTGCGGTAATTTTGAAACTGACAAAATGGTAGCACTTTGCTGTTTTGAATGCTTTTTCTGTTTGCAGTTTCTGCAAATTTTTTGTGTCAGTGCGTAAAAAAACCGTCAGATCGCTGACGGTTTTTTAAAACATCTCAGTAAAGTTGGACAGATGTGGCTATTTCCATTTCACTGCTTGGACTTCAACTTTCTTTTCGGTGGGTTGATCTTTGCTGTCACATCCACAACTGCCACCACAACCTGCCACTGCCGCAGGCTTCAACCACTTTGCCAAACCATGCCAACCTTTTTCTGCGCAGGAATTGGACAGTTTTAGAAAAACTGCGCTAGAAGCCTTGGGAAAGACTTTTTTAAAAACCACTACCGCACTCCACAGTACCAGTGCAGCAACAATCAGAATTTCAATCATGTTCGTCTTCTCCTGTGAAACCTAAAATAGCCTTAACCCAATAAATATGAGGCTGTTTGATAAGTCAGGAATGACATAAAGTAGGCCAAACCAAATAAATACACCGTCATAAAACTGACTGTACGCCATGAACCTGTTTCACGCTTTACAGTAGCCAAAGTCGCCAAACAATGCGGTGCATAAATAAACCACACCAACAATGACAAACCTGTCGCCAATGACCAACCAAGCTCACCACCGCCACTAATTAAAGCGGCCAAACCTTCGGACATGGCATCCTCATCAACTGCAGACAAGGCGTAGACTGTACCCAATGCTGCCACGACTACTTCACGTGCTGCCATGGCAGGAATCAAAGCAATTACAATCTGCCAGTTAAAACCAATGGGTGCAAAAATTGGCTGTAACACATGCCCCAACATCCCTGCAAAGCTGTAATCAATCGCAGGCATGGTCGCGCCTTCTGGCGGTTGTGGGAAGGTACACAAAAACCATAGCAAAATAGACAGCGCAAAAATAATGCCACCGACACGCTTTAAGAAAATTTTGGCGCGATCTAGCAAACCAATCCACACACTTTTTAGGTCTGGAAAACGGTAGCTTGGCAATTCCATTAACAACACGTGTTCAGATTTGTCTTTTTGCAAAAATTTGAGCACAAACGATACGCCCAAGGCACTTAAAATGCCCGCCATATAAAGACCGAATAACACCAAACCTTGTAAATTAAACATGCCCCAAACGGTTTGATTTGGAATGAACGCCGCAATCAATAAGGCATATACTGGCAAACGTGCGGAACAAGTCATCAATGGCGCAACCATGATCGTGGTTAAACGATCACGTGGATCAGCAATGCTGCGGGTGGCCATAATCCCTGGAACTGCACAGGCAAAACTGGACAACAAAGGAATAAAGGCACGACCACTCAAGCCTGCACTAAACATCAGCTTATCTAGTAGGAATGCAGCGCGGGGCAAATAGCCCGATTCTTCTAAAATCAAAATAAACAGGAACAAAATTAGAATTTGTGGCAAGAACACTACCACACCGCCTGCACCTGCGATAATGCCATCTACAATTAAGCTGTTCAGCAAAGGATGTGAGATATTTTCCCCAAGCACCTCGCCTAACCAGCCAAAGAAGCTTTCAATACCATCCATAAATGGTGCAGCCCAAGCAAAAACAGCTTGGAATACAATGAACATCATCACGGCAAGGCTTACCAAGCCAAACACAGGATGCAGAAAAATTTTATCTAGAAAGTCAGAGCGTTTGTCTTCTTCATCTACAAACTGCACCACATCATGCAAAATGGTTTGAATACGTTGGTGCTGGCTGCCTTTTAAGCCTGTCAATTCAGTCTGTGGTACCGAAAACTTACCCAAATCCAACGCATTCATTAAATTTTGAATACCTGAATCACGCACCGCAACGGTTTCCACCACAGGCACACCCAAACGCTCAGATAGCTTTTGCGTATTAATTTGCATTCCGCGGCGGCGTGCTTCATCCATCATGTTGAGCACCAATAAAATTGGACGTCCCAACTCAATCATTTCAAGTACTAAACCTAGATGCAGTTTCAGGTTGGTCGCATCGACCACACACAAAAATGCATCTTGCTGACCTTCTTCAGCAATTTTGCCCTGCACTACATCACGGGTAATGGCTTCATCTGGGCTGGTGGCTTCTAGGCTGTATGTACCTGGTAAATCCAGTACACGTACCGCCTGCCCCGAAGGCAAGTTGAACTGACCCACTTTGCGCTCTACGGTAACACCCGCATAGTTTGCAACTTTCTGACGCGTCCCTGTCAAATGGTTAAATAAAGAAGTTTTACCGCAGTTTGGATTCCCTACAAGTGCGATACGTAAGGGATCACTCATGCAGTTACTCCCTGTTCAATTTCAACGCGATCAGCTTCCACTTTGCGCAAGGCAAAACGGGTAAATCCCACCTGAATTAAGATCGGATCTCCACCAAAAATACCTTTGGTAATCACCTGCACAGGCGTTCCAGGCACAAAGCCCAACGTTTCTAAGCGATTCGCAACCAAATCATTTAGGGATGTTCCACCATCGGCAGTCCGAAGTACCTGACGAATGATGGCTGTTTGTTTTGCTTTGAGTTCTGACAAACGCACCGTAAAATTCCTATACTATTTTGCCCATTATATACGCAAATGAGAATAATTAACAAATAAGGTCAACTTACATTTAATGGTTTTATATCACATCGACAGGCTTACTGAATTGGATTAGAGTAGGAAATAACTATGCTTATTATCGATTTCCCCAATCAACATTGGGATTTTTCATGTGATCACTATGCTGAACAAAAAACCGCGTATTCCTGCTGCAATTCAAATTCCAGAATCCCTGAGTTTTTTGGAAGGCTATCGCAATGATTTAATTGCACAAAGTGTGAGCCCACATACACGTAATGCCTATTTATCCGATTTAATTCAGTGCAGCGAATATGTCAGTAAACCCATGCCAGACTGGCAACATGATGATATTTCTGATGTGTTGATTGCGCTGACCAAACAACAGAAAAGTCCACGCTCGATAGCACGCTGTCTTTCTGCCCTGCGCTCTTTTTACAAATTTTTAAGAGAACACAAACTACGTTCCGACAACCCTGTTGCAGCACATAAAACACCTAAGTTAGGTCGTGCTCTACCCAAAGACTTGTCCGAAGCCGATGTCGATGCATTGATTCAAGCACCGAATATTCAGACGGCCTTGGGCTTACGAGATCGTGCCATGCTGGAAGTCCTGTATGCCTGCGGTTTACGTGTCACTGAATTACTCAACTTGCGTCTAGACTTGATTAACCTCAAACAAGGTTATTTACGCATTGTGGGAAAAGGCAATAAAGAACGCTTAGTACCCATGGGGCAAGTCGCATGTGAATGGATCGAGCAATATTTAACAGAATCGCGCCCACAACTGTATAAAACCGCCACAGATTATCTATTTTTAACGCAGCATGGCGGCATTATGAGTCGCCAGAACTTCTGGTACGCCATTAAACGCTATGCCCTGCAAGCAGGCATTCAGGCCGAGTTATCGCCACACACCTTAAGACATGCATTTGCCACCCATTTGCTGAATCATGGTGCAGATTTACGTGTGGTACAAATGCTGCTCGGACACAGTGATTTATCTACCACACAAATTTATACACATGTGGCACAAGTCCGTATGCAGCAACTACATGCCCAGCACCATCCACGGGCTTAAAATCAAAAACGACGCAGAAGTTTAACGATCACGACTATTTTTTGTTATGCTAACGCTCTATTTTTTACGCCAACAAGAAAGGGTTGTTTATGACATTTACCCGCTCAACACTTTTGATTGCCTGCTCACTTGCCAGTGCTTTTGCAATCACCGCTTGCTCAAATGCCAATAACGAAGACAAAAAGCAAACTACGCTCACCGCAAGTGCTCCCGCTACAGGTGAAGCATCGACTCTAATTGAACGCAATGCACAACAACGTCTAAGCACGACCTTGCAGCAACATTTTAAAACTGCAGGCATCAGTGCCAAAATTACCGATATTAAAGCCACTGAAGTACCCAACCTATTTTGGGTCAGCCTAGAAGGCATGTCTTCAGTCTATGCCACCAGTGACGGCAAATATATTATTCAAGGTGACGTAATTCGTTTAGGCGACAAAGAACTGCACAACGTCAGTGAAAACCTGCAAGCAGGCGTGAACAAAAAAATCTTTGCTGAATTAAAGCAGGAAGATTTACTGGTCTTCCCTGCCAAAGGCAAAACCAAACATGTAATTTATGTCTTTACCGATGTCAGCTGCCCATATTGCCATCGTCTACATGAACAAATGGATGAAATGAACGGCAAAGGGATTGAAGTCCGTTACATTGCTTGGCCACGTGGCGAACAGCACATGCCAAACATGGAAGCGATCTGGTGTAGTGAAGACCGCCATGCAGCCTTTAATGCGGTTATGAATGGTGCAGCAATTGCCCCTGCCAACTGTAAAAACCCAGTTCGTGCTCAATATCAACTGGGTTTAAATATGGGCGTAAATGGCACGCCCGCAATTTATAATGCTGAAGGCGTTTATTTGGGTGGCTATTTGTCTACTTCAGAATTGGTGAAGCGTTTAGAAAACTAAAAATACGCAGTTTTTGGGATGTTTCATCTTGGTCATAAACTAAGATGAAGCGTCCATAGAGCCAATATAAATAACGAATTTTTATCTGTGATTTTACTTTTTTTTATATACAAAAGATAAGTGAGATCTGCCCTAGAGTCAGCGCGTTTTTTTAGCTATGATCTAAACTCGCTTAAAGTTGATTAATATGGAGTGTGACGTGAAACCAGTTCGTCTGGCAATCCTCGGTCTTGGTACTGTGGGTGGTGGTGCCCTTAAACTATTAAAAGAAAATGCTGCTGAGATTAGACGTCGCACCGGTCGTGAAATTGAAATCACCTATGTGGGAACACGTCGTCCGCGTCCAGACCTCAACTTGCCAGAATCTGTCAAGCAAAGTGATGACTTGATGGACATCGTACGTCAACCCGATGTAGACGTCGTGGTTGAAGTCATGGGCGGTATTCACCCTGCGTATGAAGTCATCATGGAAGCGATGAAACACGGCAAACAAGTCGTGACTGCCAACAAAGCCCTGCTTGCAGAACATGGCAATGAGCTATTTAAAGCAGCAGAAGACAATGCTGTACAAATTGCCTATGAAGCAGCAGTTGCAGGCGGTATTCCAATTATTAAAGTAATTCGTGAAGGTTTGGCTGCCAACAAAATTGAATGGCTAGCAGGCATCATTAACGGTACTGGCAACTTTATTTTAAGTGAAATGCGTGAAAAAGGCCGTACCTTTGAAGATGTCCTGAAAGAAGCGCAAGAATTAGGTTATGCCGAAGCCGATCCAACCTTTGACGTTGAAGGTATTGATGCTGCACACAAACTGACCATTTTGGCTTCATGTGCTTTTGGTATTCCACTACAGTTTGACAAAGTCTTTACCGAAGGTATTGGCAAAGTCACAGCGCAAGATGTGAAATATGCAGAAGAACTAGGCTTCCGCATCAAACACTTAGGGATTGCACGTCGTACCGACAAAGGGATTGAACTTCGCGTCCACCCAACTTTAATTCCTGAAGAAGAATTGATTGCCAACGTCAACGGCGTAAAAAATGCAGTCTTGGTACAAGCCAATGCTGTTGGCCCAACTTTATATTATGGTGCGGGTGCAGGTGCAGGCCCAACAGCGTCTGCTGTGGTTGCCGATGTTGTCGACATTGTCCGTGATATTTCATATACCGAAGATGGTGCAGGTACGATTCCACAATTGGCATTTGAAGCATTAACCGACTTGCCAATTCTAAGCCGTGAAGAAATGACCACTGGCTACTACATCCGTATTAATGCTGAAGACCAAACTGGTGTTCTTGCCGATGTAACCACCATCTTAAGCCGTGCAGGCATCAGTATTGATGCCATCATGCAACAATCACGCTTAAAAGACCTTATTCCTATCGTGATTCTGACTGACCCAGTTCAGGAATCAAAAATGGATGAAGCGTTACAACAAATTCAAGCATTGCCAACCATTCATGGCGAAATTGTACGAATTCGTTTAGAATCGCTTGATAACTAATCGGGTGGAGGGGAATATTTCCCCTTGCCAAGCTCTACACACAATTGGAACATCATCATGTCGAATGCCAATCGTTATACTGGTTTAGTTGACCGTTATCGTGACCGTTTACCAGTGTCTGCAACTACACGTGCAATCTCTCTAGGCGAAGGTAACACGCCGCTCATTAAGCTTGAGAATATTCCACGCATTATTGGTAAAGATGTTGAAATTTATGTGAAGTATGAAGGCTTAAACCCGACAGGTTCATTTAAAGACCGTGGTATGACCATGGCAGTGACCAAAGCGGTTGAAGAAGGTTCAAAAGCCATTATCTGTGCATCTACAGGTAACACTTCTGCTGCGGCTGCAGCTTATGCTGCCCGTGCTGGCATTAAAGCATTCGTTTTAATTCCAGAAGGCAAAATTGCCATGGGCAAAATGGCACAAGCGATGATGTACGGTGCAATCACCATGCAAATTCGTGGTAACTTTGACGATGGTATGCGCCTCGTTAAAGAAGTGGCTGACCAAGCACCTGTAACGATTGTGAACTCAATCAACCCTTACCGCCTACAAGGTCAAAAGACCATCGCTTATGAAATTGTAGATGAGTTAGGTCGTGCTCCAGATTACCACTGCTTACCAGTAGGTAACGCAGGTAACATCACTGCTCACTGGATGGGATATACCGAAGCAGTTGCCAACCAACCTGCAGATCAATTCGAGCAGGTGGTATATGACGCAGCTACTGACAAATTCACAGGCCCAAACCCTGAAGGCCGTCCAATCATGGTCGGTTATCAAGCGTCTGGTGCTGCGCCATTCTTACGTGGTGCGCCTGTTGAAAACCCAGAAACTGTTGCAACTGCAATCCGTATTGGCAACCCACAAAGCTGGAACCATGCTAAAGCAGTGGTACGTGATTCAGAAGGTTGGTTTGATGAATTGACCGATGCCGAAATTTTAGAAGCACAACGTATGCTGTCTATGTATGAAGGCGTATTTGTTGAGCCTGCATCTGCTGCGTCTATTGGTGGTGCAATGCGCGACATCAAAGCGGGTAAAATCAAAGAAGGTTCTGTGATCGTATGTACCGTAACAGGTAACGGTCTAAAAGACCCTGACACAGCCATGAAACAATGTGCAGATGCTGTTATGTTGTCAATTGATGCCACCATGCAACAAGTAAAAGACTCGATTCTTTCAAATATGTAAAATTTGAAGTGTCATAAAAAACCCTGCTTTGGCAGGGTTTTTTCTTGTTTATATTTCTGTTCAGGTTTTTCAGCCTTAATCGTGAGAATCACACCATTAAAGCTGAATATTCGCTTAAATGCGTTTTGGCAACTGACTTGCCCAGCTCATTAAACGGGTTGCATCATTGGTGCGTGCTTGTGAAGTATCTGCACCCAAAAGCACCACCACTGCAGGACGGTTATTTAAAGTGGTGTGCATCACCACACAACGCCCTGCCTCATTGATATATCCTGTTTTAGACAGATTGATATTCCAGCCACCATTACGCACTAACGCATTGGTATTATTAGATTTCAAGACTCGATAACCCAAGTTAAAGTCATACGTTGGCGTCGTTGAGAATTGACGAATCAAACCATATTGCGAGGCAGTACTTACCAAAATACCCAAATCACGTGCAGAAGAAACGTTACGCGGGTCTAGACCTGTGGCTTCGGTAAAGCGGGTAGCATTCATGCCCAATTCACGTGCTTTAGCATTCATTGCTGCAACAAAGGCACTTTTTCCCCCTGGGTAGGTACGCGCTAAGGCTGCTGCTGCTGGGTTTTCAGATTTCATTAAAGCAAATAATAATGCTTCGGCACGGTTGAGCTTGTCACCCACACGCAAAGTCGAACTTGAGTTTTTGCCTGCAGCGCCTGCAAAGTCTATTGATTGTAAGGTAATTTGTTCAGACATATTCAAACGAGCATCTGAGGTGACCACTGCAGTCATCACTTTGGTCACTGAAGCAATTGGCAGTGCTACGTTGGTGTTTTTGCTGTACAGCACTTCACCAGTTTGTGCATCCATCACCAAAGCCGCGCGCGCATTGACAGAAGGCTGGCTGCTATAGGCAGAGGTATCTAAAATACGGACGGTTTTTGGCGTAGTAGACGCGGGTGCAACACCATTGCTGCTACGTACAGTTGTGGTAATTTTGGTTGAACCTGGCGGTGTAGGCTCTGCAACATAAGTGTCTGGTGTAGCCTGAGCGCTCGCACTGCTACTTGCTAGGTCACCATTTAAGAATTGACCGGCTTGCTCTGAAGACCAACTTAATGTCGCCTGACCGTCGCTCCCAGAGGAAGGATTGATGACAAGTTCAGCAAAACTGACAGAACTTAGGCTGAGCATCATAGATGCGATCAGCACATGCATTAACGACTTCTTAGAATTTTTCACGACTGCTTACTCAACTCAGGGAGGTAAGATACATTTGCGTATTACCTCAAATATGCCTTACATTTAATAAAAAATACAACAATGAATAGTTTTTGCCAGGATATTGTGCAGAACTTTTCATTCTGGATTAAGAATAGCATTGCTAATTTTGTCGTTTCATTGCAAGCTAATTTTGCTTTATGTAACAAAAAAGATGATTTTTTCAAAGGGAGAGTGTAGGTGATCACAGTTTTAGTAGTGGACGATCATGAATTGGTACGTACTGGGATTTGCCGTATGCTCGAAGACCATGCCGATGTACAGGTGATTGGACAGGCTGAATCTGGTGAAGAAGCGATTACCTTAGTACGTCAGCATCATCCCAATGTGGTGTTATTAGATGTGAACATGCCTGGCATTGGGGGTGTAGAAACCACGCGTCGCTTGTTGCAGACTGCACCCGACACTAAAGTTTTGGCGGTTAGTGGTTTGGCAGAAGAACCGTACCCATCTTTACTGCTCAAGGCGGGAGCAAAAGGCTACATCACCAAAGGTGCACCAGTGAGCGAGATGGTACGTGCCATCAAAAAAGTCATGCAGGGCGGCAAATACTTCAGTGCCGATATTGCCGAGCAACTGGCCAGTTCATACTTATCTGACACGCAACAATCGCCTTTTGATAGTCTGTCAGAACGTGAAATGCAAGTGGCAATGATGGTGGTGAACTGTATCAGCGCACAGGAAATTGCCGATAAACTCTTTGTCAGTGTAAAAACGGTGAATACCTACCGCTACCGTATTTTTGAAAAATTAAATATTGATAGTGATGTCAAACTCACGCACCTTGCGATTCGTTATGGATTGATTAAGCCTTAATCTTTACTGTGTGCTTGTTGTGCATTTTATCCGTGTATAAGACGATGACCCTATGCCAGATTTAAAACAACATTCTGAGTTAAATCAGTATCATCTTGGCATGTGGTATGGTGCGTATCGGCTTTTAATTGCCTTTTGTTTACTGCTGATTACCCTACTCACCTTTCAGCAGCTTGGTTCACAGTATCAACATCCTGGTTTATATCTGTATACACTGGTCTGCTATTTTGTGTTTAGCTGTGTGCAACTGATCAGCTATAAATATATTCCCTTCAAAAGCAGCCAACAACTGACTCTATTTTTTGCGGTTGATATTATTGCGCTGAGTAGCCTGACTTTTGCAACCGATGGACCCAACCTCTATTTAAGTTTATTGTTTGTGATCACGATTTTTGCGGCATCGTTATTGCTGCAAAAACGTAAAGCCTTAGCCATCACCCTCATTGCCATGATTATGGTGATTTACCAACATTTTGTTGGCAGCTTACTGGCCTTTTCTTCACTGAATAATATTGGTCATAGTGCCCTGCTGGCATTTTTATTTTGGGTGGTCTATGGCAGTGGCCGTATTGCGGTACGACGCTTTCAGCTGTTAGAAAATCTCAACTTTTCGCAATCTTTAGAACTGCACCGCCTACAAAATATTAATCGGTATATTTTAGAACAAACGGAAATGGGTTATTTGGTGCTAGATGAAAATTGTCATGTGGTTTTAAGCAACCCTGCGGCCTGTTATTTATTGGGTATTCCTGCACAATACGCACACTCAACCTATCCACTGTATAAAATTCAGCCCGATTTATTTGATCTGTTCAAATTTGACCAGTTACAAGATGGTGAAAAATTTCAGTTTGAATCACAACTCAGCAATTTTCACGTGCATATTCAGGTGCAAAAACTCAAAGTACCGCATCAAACATTAACCTTATTGGCACTTCAGGATGGACAAAAAATAAATCAACAAGTCCAGCAACTCAAACTGGCGGCCTTAGGGCAATTATCAGCCAGTATTGCCCACGAAATCCGTAATCCACTGGCTGCCATTGTACAGGCCAATACGCTCCTCAGTGGCAGTGACGCAGCACAACAACAATTGTTGTCCGGCATGATCAGTAAACAAGCGGCCCGGATTGATAAAATTATTCACGACACCTTAAGTATGGTGAAAAACAAACAAACCACACCTGTAGTGATTCAGCTAAACCAATTTTTGCCGCAACTCATTAGGGAAGATTTACCCGATGCTGCCAGTAAAATTCGGCTGCAACTTGAAAATCAAATCAGTATTCTGTTTGATGAATTACAGTTACGCCAAGTGCTAATAAACCTGATTCGCAATGCCATTCGACACAATTCAGCAGATCAGCAAGCCATAGAAATTCATGCATATCATCAAGCAAGTCATATTTACATTGATGTACAGGATTTTGGCTCAGGGGTTGCCAGTCAGGATATTCGCTATCTGTTCCAACCATTTTTCAGTACCGAAATTAATGGAACTGGTTTAGGATTATATTTATCACATAGTTTTTGCGAAGCCAATCAAGCCAAGCTAAGCTATGTAGAACAAAAACAAGGGGCATGTTTCAGAATTAAATGCCAATGCCCACCCGCGATTTAGTCTTTATTTAACGATGTAGTTTTTGTGTTGTTTTGGGGAAAATATGCACGCTGTTCAACCTTTGGTTTTATTGGTCGATGACGAAGAAGACCTTTGTACTCTTATGCAAATGACTTTGGCTCGCATGGGCATTCAAACTCATGTGGCCTACCGTCTGGAACAAGCGAAACAGCGTTTGGCTGAACATCATTATGATGCTTGTTTAACCGACTTAAACCTACCCGATGGCAATGGTATACAACTGGTGGAATTCATTGCAGAGCAATATCCCAATTTACCCGTAGCCGTGTTAACAGCTTATGGCAATATGGAAATTGCAATTGCGGCATTAAAGGCGGGTGCATTTGACTTTGTTAGCAAACCAGTTAATCAGATGCATTTGCAGCAACTCCTTGAAAAAGCGCTAAATAAGCCGTTTGATAAAGCCGAACCAAACAGCCAAGATCAACTCGAATACAAAATGTTGATTGGGCAATCTTTGCCTATTCAGCAATTACGCAGCACCATCAAAAAAATTGCCCGCTCGCAAGCGCCTGTGTTTATTACAGGCGAATCAGGTACAGGGAAAGAAGTAGTTGCCAATTTGGTACACCGTTTAAGTAACCGCAATGAAGGGCCATTTATTGCAATTAACTGCGGGGCAATTCCAACCGAGCTCATGGAAAGCGAGCTGTTTGGGCATAAAAAAGGCAGCTTTACAGGCGCAACCCAAGACAAACAGGGTTTGATTCAATCTGCACATGGTGGCAGCTTGTTCTTAGATGAAATAGCCGAGTTGCCACTGAGTATGCAAGTCAAACTGCTGCGTGCGGTTCAGGAAAAACGGATTCGTCCTGTCGGTTCAGACACCGAAATTGATGTCGATTTTCGTGTGATCAGTGCCAGTCATCAAGACTTAGAAAGTTTGGTTCAGCAAGGACGTTTCCGTCAGGATTTATTTTTCCGTATTCATGTGATGGATTTGGTTTTGCCTGCCCTGCGTGAACGTGAACAAGATATTTTATTACTGGCAGATCACTTCATTCAAAAAGTCGCACAAGAATGGGATATTCCTGCTAAACAGCTCACCCCACGGGCCCAGCAATTTTTACTGGAACAATACTATCCTGGCAACGTGCGTGAATTACGCAATATTATTGAACGCGCCATGACCCTGAGTGATGATGCCGTCATTGATCTACAACACCTGCAAACTGCGCCATTACGACAGTTTAGTATGGAAACTAGCACTGAGACTCCGTCATCCTCAGACACAAATAACACACTCATGTCAGATGCGATGCCAACAGGACGTAAACTGCCAGAAGAAGGTTTAGAAGCTTATTTAGAAAAAGTGGAAAAAGATATTTTACTGAATGCCCTGAATCTAACCCACTGGAACCGCACCTTAGCCGCAAAAAAACTGGGGATGTCTTTCCGTTCTTTACGTTATCGTTTGAAAAAATTTGGGCTTGATACTGAAGATGAATAAGCACTATTCATCTTCAAACTGTATGCGTTGTAATTTGTGAATGACCAATGATCGTATTAACGACGACTGAGCAACAAGTTTGCCACATGCTCTAAATAGGCATCCTCTTTCATCTCTGCAGTTTGGATATATTGCTGATTCGGCTGAATCCCTACGCCTTCAATCATTTGATCGCGTGGGGTGTAGTAATGCGAAACCGTCATTTGCAAGGCTGAACCATCGCTGAGAGGAAACAGCTTCTGTACCACACCTTTGCCATAGCTTTTTTCACCCATGACCCAAGCTCGTGCGTGATCTTTCAAAGCAGCAGTAAAGACCTCTGCGGCCGAAGCCGAACGCTGATTAATCAGTACCCCTACTTTTAAATTTTGAAATTCAAAACTTGGTAATGCCTGAAATTGCTGATCGCCCTCAGAACGACTTTTGGTCGATACAATCACACCCTGATTTAGAAATAAATCGGCAGATTCTACTGCAGCAGACAACAAGCCCCCTGGGTTATTACGCAAGTCAATCAATACAGCTCTTAAACGTGGTGTACTATGTTCTTCAATTAAGCGTTTGATTTCATTAGCAGTATCTTGCTGAAACACGCGGACCTTAAGCAACAAGACCTGATTCGGAAGCATTTGTGCCTGAATATCAGTTTCCACTTTTTTGTTGCGCACCAATAACATAGAGGGCTGATTGGCCGCACGCTGTACACTTAAAGTCGAACCTACTGAACCTGTGAGCAAGTTATTGACCTGCTCTGCAGTGAGTTTTCTTAATTCCTGATCATCAATTTTGAACAGGCTATCACCATTACGCAGTCCTTGTTTGGCAGAGTCTGCATCGGTATTTAAGTTCTGAATTACCCACTGCTGCTGGGCCATTTCATAACGTAAATTAAAATCGACCGAAGCCAAATCGCCTTCGGTATATTGTAGAAGCTGTTTATATTCTTCTGCAGTTAAATAACGCGAATAGCGGTCTAAACCGCTCACCAAGCCACGAATGGCTTGCTGAAATAAGGCATCGTCACTTTTTTCAGTCACGTAGTTGTCTTTGACTATGCCATAAATTTGTACAAACTCCTGAATCGCCTCGACAGGCACATCTACATAATCCTGTGCCTGTGTTGGCCCATCCAGCTCTAACTCATCAGGTGCAGCCCAAGTCTGGGAATGACCAACCCACAACAGCAATGTCGTCAATGCCAATGCATAAATTTTGTGAGCCGTCATTCCATCACCAGTCTGAGGTTATGCCTGTAGGCAAATTAAGTTACGACCTTGCATGTCTGCAGGGACAGGCAATTGCATCAAATTCAGTAAAGTTGGCGCAACGTCTGCCAACACACCACCTTCTGCAATAGTCGCCTGTGTTGGGCCTACATAAATGAATGGCACCAATTCAGTCGTATGTTGCGTGTGTACCTGACCACTGTCATAGTCTTGCATTTGTTCAACGTTACCATGGTCAGCAGTAATAATCATGTGACCCTGTTTCGCCATCACCGCTTCATAGACGCGACCCAAGCAGGTATCGACCGCTTCAACCGCTTTCACTGCAGCATCAAAAACACCAGTATGACCGACCATATCGCCATTGGCATAGTTCACCACCAACAAGTCATACTCACCTGAATTGATTGCAGCAACCAGTTCATCGGTCACTTCATAAGCACTCATTTCTGGTTTTAAGTCATAAGTTGCCACATTTGGTGATGGAATCAGGATGCGTTTTTCACCCGGATATTCATCTTCACGGCCACCACTAAAGAAGAAGGTCACGTGTGCATATTTTTCAGTTTCGGCAATACGCAACTGGGTTTTACCTAAGTCTGATAAGTACTCACCAATTGAGTTTTTCAAATCTTCTGGCATATACGCCACAGGCGCAGCAATACTGGCTTGATAACGGGTCAACATCACAAATTTAGACAATTGCGGCACAACTTTTCGCTCAAAGCCAGCAAAGTCCTGTTCCACAAAGGCTTTGGTTAATTCACGCGCGCGGTCAGCACGGAAATTCATGAATACCACGCTGTCGCCATCTTGAATCTGGGCAATTTCACCAATACGAGTGGCTTTAACAAACTCATCGCTTTCATCTGCTGCATAAGCCGCTGCCAAGCCCTCTACCGCAGTTGCAGCAGTACGCACTGCCTCACCTTCAGTGAGTAGACGATAGGCTTGTTCTACACGATCCCAACGGTTGTCACGATCCATTGCAAAGTAACGGCCAATTAAGCTAGCAATACGCCCCTGACCTGGATATTGTGCAAATAATGCATCCAGTTTTTCTAAAGAAGGCTGTGCGCTTTTGGGTGGTGTATCACGACCATCTAAAAAGGCATGTAGATACACTTTTGCACCACGTTTAAGTGCCAATTCTGCCATCGCCACAATGTGATCTTCATGCGAATGCACACCACCTTCAGACAATAAACCCAAAATGTGCACTGCACCGTTAGCAGCTTTGGCTTTTTCTACAGCATCCACCAACACCTCATGCTCAAAAAAAGCACCTGTGCGGATGTCTTTGGTAATACGGGTAAAGTCTTGGTATAACACGCGCCCTGCGCCCAAGTTCATGTGACCCACTTCAGAGTTGCCCATTTGACCATCTGGCAGGCCAACATCTTCACCAGAACCAGAGATCAAACCATGCGGATGCTTTTCCTGCATAGCAGTCAAATTTGGTCGTTTCGCTGCTAAAAACGCGTTGTCTTCGACCGCTTCGCGATGACCCACACCATCCATAATCACCAATACGTGAGGGATTTTGCCAGCAGTTGCATCCGCCATAATCAATACTCTTTTTCGTCTACAAATTAATCATGCTATCTTAACGAATTTTGCGTCAAGACTCTATGTTCAGAAGATGGTTTCCACCACTGATTCAGATAGGTTTAGCCAATCAAACAGAAAAGCAGCAGCATCGGTGCGCACTTAGCGTGCACGATGCAATAAATAGCCGCCGATGACAAACATCAGAACAATAGGAATAAATACGAACCACGCAGGCGATGGTGCATAAACCAAGCTTGCATAGCCCAAGAAATCCTGCAAATAAAAGAAGGTTAAACCCACAAATAAGGCAATCACCAAACGAAAACCCATAGATTGCTGACGTAACGGCCCAAAAATAAAGGAACAGGCAATCACCACCAAGGCAATTAGGGCAAATGGCGCACCAAGTTTTTGCCAAAAGGCCAATTGGTAAGTTTTTGGCACTTGGCTGTATTCATGCATATAACTCATGAAACTCACCAACTGGCTAGGTGATAAATCTTCAGGGTCGATGGTGACCATGTGTACATATTTCGGCTGCAAAGCCAAAGCCAATGCTTGTTGGCTATTTTTGGCCAAGGTCGCGTTACCTGCCTGCAAAATATCCATCTGTTCAGTTTGATTCAGCAACCAACTACCATCTTTTACAAACTGCCCTTGTTCGGCAGACAGCGTGCCACGTAAACGATAGTTGTCATCAAAATCGACCACCTGCACATTTTTTAGCTGACCTTGTGCATTGGCATAGTCAATATAAATAAAACGATTGCCTTCACGTGACCAATAGCCACGAACTTCGCCCAACTCCGCTACGCTGCGGTGACTTTTAACACTTTTGGCCTGTTCGTTGGTATACGGTATCACCCACTCACTGAGTACAAACGACAGAACGACCAACACCAAAGCGGAACGAATGACCCATCCCACAATACGCCACAGACTAATTCCCGCAGAGCGCATCACAATCAATTCACTGTTGGATGCCAAAGTACCCAAACCTAAAACTGCACCAATTAAGGCAGAAATAGGTAAAATTTCATAAAGATAGGTTGGTGCACCCCACAACACATACAGCAGTGCCTGCCATGCGCCATAGCCTTCTTTGAGTGAACCCAACTCTCCCAAATAGGTAAACAACACCTGTAAACCTGACAGAATTGCGGTGGCACCAAACATAGCCAATGCCGTGGTCTTGGTAACGTGTTTTGCAACTATACGACGTGCCAACATCTTAAGACCTCACTCGCTGAATTTGCTGCTTAATTTTAGGTGCCAGTTTTTGTTTACGCGAGAACAAGGCTGCGGCAATGGTATACGCCAACAACACCAGTGGATAGGCAATCATGCCCATCTCTTCCTTGCTAACACGGGTTTTAACTGCCATCAGTGCCACGATCAAACTGGCAAAAATTAACAAAGCTGGAAATAGTTTTAAATAACGTCCCTGTCGTGGACTCACTTCTGATAATGCCACTGCTAAAAACAGCGCTACCACAATTGCAAACGGCACAAAAATACGCCAACCTAGCTCACTGGCCACCACAGGGTCTTCACGATTTTTCCAGAGTTGTGACGTGGTTAAAGCTTCGACTTCAGCACTTTCAAATTTGGCTTCTTTGTCATTTTCTAAACGTAAACGATAACTTTGGAATTCTGCCTGTGAATATTTGGCTGTGCCAGGGAATATTTCATAACGGCGGCCTTCAACTAAGTCCACCACATTGGCAGGATCATTTTCCAGTTCCACCCGTGTAGCCTCTTTGGCCAAAATCATCACATCAGGGCGGCCTGCTTTTTCAGCCCGTTGATAGAAGAAAATATCTTTAAGGTTTTTACGGTCTTCAGATAAATCGCCTGCATAAATGGTGTATGGCCCCGAAGATATAAATTCTTTGGGCCGCACCAAGTCAAAGCCTGTACGTACCGCCTGACTGGTGGTCAGTGCTTCAAACTGACGAATCCCCCAAGGCGATGCCCACAGCATCAAAAAGCCTTGCACAATCAGAAACACCAACGTCATAGGTACCAATAAACGTGCCAGCTGATGTCGACTCACACCACTACTGTTGAGTACCGCCATTTCATGATCGACATATAAACGACCAAAGACCAGCATCAGACCAATAAAGAAACCTAAAGGTAAAATCAGCGTCAAAAATTCAGGCAAGCGATAGCCAATGATGCTGAATAAAATACTCGCATCCAAACGCCCTTGCGCAGCTACGCCAAAATACTTGATCAGTCGACCACCCATCATGATCAAGGTCAGTAAGGCAATCACAACCAAGGATGTCGACACAACTTGCTTGACCAAATAACGCCGAATAATCAAATTATTTCTTCCAAAATGTGAGGGAATCCAATTCGCGTTAGTTTACCTGAATGTTGAAAATATAAAACCTATCACCTTGTTATACATTGAAACTCGACGCATAAAAATGTTTCAATGGTTGCATAGTTTGCACATTTAGATAGGCATAAAATCCAGTGATAAAATTTAGCTTAAGTACGTCATTCCCAGCGCAAAGCGCCAATGAATATTTGTTGATTTTAGTGGCTGCAGAGCAAGTTCCACAGGCAACTGCTGCTTATCAAATCAAGGATTTAGACCGTATTCTTGATGCCACACAATTTAAAGCAGGCTTAAATGAAAGTCTAAGTCTGGTGGCCAATGTTGCAGAATGCGCACATAGCGCTCTGATTGGCTTAGGCAAAGTTGAAGAATTACAGCCTACCAAGCTGGCAAAAATTGCACAAAGCATTATCAAATCTTCACAAAAAAAATTTAAACAGATCAGCATTGATCTGTCTGCCTTGCCAAGCGAGTTGCACTATGTATTTGCACTCAGTCTCACCCAAGCGGCATACGCCTTTGATGAATTCAAAAGTAAAAAGAATGAATTTAATCTTGAACAGATCAACTTAATTGCCAAGGAAAGTTCACTCACTGCCGATCAGTTGCAGTTAATTGAAGCCATGCAATCAGGGCAAAACATGGCACGTGACTTGGGCAACCGTCCGGGCAACATTTGCTTCCCTGAATATTTGGCAGAACAGGCTCAAGCCTTGGCGGCAGAGTTTCCAGACCTGCTCAAAGTCACCATTTTAGATGAAGCACAAATGGCGGAACTGGGCATGGGTGCATTCCTTGCAGTCAGTCAGGGTTCAGACCGTCCAGGGCGCATCATTAGTCTTGAATACCAAGCGCAGCGTGATGAAGCCCCTGTGGTCTTAGTGGGTAAAGGGATTACTTTTGATACAGGCGGCATTTCACTCAAACCTGGCTTAGGCATGGATGAAATGAAATTTGATATGTGTGGTTCTGCCTCAGTCTTAGGCACCATGCGCGCACTGTGCGAAGCACGTTTGCCAATTCATGTGGTCGGCACCATTGCTGCGGCTGAAAATATGCCTTCAGGTAAAGCAACCCGCCCAGGTGATATTGTGACCAGTATGAGCGGTCAAACCATCGAAATTTTAAATACCGATGCCGAAGGTCGTTTGGTACTGTGCGATACCCTTACCTATGTGAAACGCTTCAACCCTGCGTTGGTGATTGATATTGCCACTTTAACAGGCGCGTGCGTGGTTGCACTCGGTTCAGTGCTAACCGGTATGTTTAGCCCTGACGATGAACTGGCAGCAGAATTGGAAGCCGCAGGACAAACTGCATTTGACCGTGTATGGCGCATGCCTGTAATTGATGACTATCAGGAACAACTGGATTCACCATTTGCCGACATTGGCAACATTGGTGGGCCAAAAGCAGGTTCAGTGACTGCAGCTTGTTTCTTGCAGCGCTTTACCCGTGACTACCGTTGGGCGCACCTAGATATTGCAGGTACAGCATGGAACTCAGGCAGCAATAAAGGTGCAACAGGCCGTCCTGTTCCATTATTGATGCAATTCCTTGCACAACGTGCAGGCCATAATGGCTAAAGTCAGCTTTTATTTGTTTGAAAAAAGCCCTGAACGGCAAGTGGAAAGCACTTGCCGTTTATGCCGCAAAATTCTGCGGCAGCAGGCGCGCATTTGGCTGCACTGCCCTGACGCTGACTTGCAACAAGCCTTAGATGAACGTCTATGGAGCTTTGATGCCAGCAGTTTTATTCCTCATGGCATCAACCAAACACAGGCCAGTGTATGTATTTCTGCCGAATTACCACTTGAATCGGACTGGATTGTGTTTAATTTTAACAGTCAGGCACTTGAAGCCTATGCAAAATTTAGTCACATTATTGAGATTATTGAAAATCACGATACCGCCAAAGTGCTTGGGCGTGAAAAATTTAAACAATATCGACGTTTGGGCATAGAACCACAGACGTTTAAGCTTTAATTTTAAAACGATTTTTACAAATACTGCTCAGAATAAGGAGAGTTGTTGTGACCTTAAATGTCGGCTCAGATTTTAAACAGCGCTGGTTAACTGCGCCTCAGGCTGTGCGCCAGACATTTATGGATGATCTTTACCGCATCTGTGAAGTCTTGCAACCTGAAACGAATTTGCAAAACTGGATTGCCCAAGATCAACGTGCACAACAGCAATCTCAGAACACCATTGAACAAGCTTATGCTGATTTAAAAGCACGCTTGATTGAAGAAGCTCGCCAGCGTCGTCAGTTGGCCTTAGAGAAAAAACTGGAACAGCAGCGCGCGGAACAAGCAGCCTATGCTGCACAGTTACAACAAGATGAAGCACAGCGCTTTGCAGAGCAAACCCAGACCCTAGCCATTATGCGCCAAAGTTTGGATCATGAAATTTCAACCTATATCGCACGTTATCAGAAAAACCCTGAATTCCCTGCACTGAGTTTTAATAAAGCAGCTTTAAGTGTTAGTGATGATCAAATCCTGTCTGAATTGGAAAGTGTGCGTTTGCGTTTAGAATTAGAAGCAGAAACCCAGATTGAACAGGCGGTGACCATTTTCCGTGCACGCCTGCATGCTGCCGCTCAGGAAGAAATAGACTATATTTTAAAAAATTCAAATTTTTCTAAAGAATAATTTTACTTTTTATACAAAATTAACCCAAAGTCTTAACCTAAGTGTCATTAAACTGCAACATTTCTGTCACATCATGAGCGCTCGGAAAAAGTTGAATTTTCAACTTTTATTTCCTTTTATGACTTTTGCAATCATGGGTTTCAAATGGATATCTTGACGAAAATTTCAGGAAAAATCGACCATCTACATACGGGCGAACAGTGGAGTATTCGTGCTCAGGATCTATGGATGAGTCGTGCAGACTTCCAATCATTATGCATGTACTTATCTAAAGAGGCTGAAAAAGGTGAGTTTTCAATTCAAAGCGATAACGCAATTGTGCCACGTTTAGGTGGTACTGAGTTGACAGTCATCAAACACTAAAACCAAATATGATCAAAAGTCCACACTGTGGGCTTTTTTTAGCACTAGCCAAAATAAAATTAAGGGTTTAAATCCAATCACCCAACCAAGATAAAATATTACCTAAACCGTAACCTATTGCCATTAAAGAAAAAATCCACACAGCAGCACCGACTACGTTATACACAGTAAAAGTCGCCAAAGGCATATGCCCCGACCCTGCTGCAAAGGGTGCAAAAGACCGCACGAAAGGTATAAAACGTGCCATTAAAATAGTTTTACCGCCATGTTTCATAAAATAAAGGTTGGTTTTTACAATATATTCGGGTTTGAAATAACGTGAATGCTGATGAAAGTATTTTAGTCCCAATATGCGTCCAGTGTAGTAGTTGACGCTATATCCCAAGACCGCAGCAACAAAAAGCAAAATGCCCATATAGTGCAAATGCACCACGTCAGTGGTAGAGCACAGCGCACCAATGGCGATCAGCAAGCTGTCACCTGGCAAAAAGAACATAAACACGGAACCTGTTTCTGCAAAAATGATCAGAAACAAAATGGCATAAATCCACACCCCATAATTATCGAGTAATATGGGCAGCCAGTATTCCAAATTCATTAAAATATCAATCATCTACAATAAACCAATGCATCATCCATGATGAAAAAATGACTTTATTCGGCTGAATTATCCCTAAAAATAAAAAAACAGTCTAATTTTTCAATCAGACTGTTTAAATTTAACGGCGTTGTGCTTATTTTAAAAAGCCATTTTCAGCCAAAAACTCCATGCTGATTTTGGATTGCTGTGTGGTTTCTGCAGCTTTATCACCCAATAGCAAACGCTCAATATAGCGTGCCAATACATCCACTTCTAAATTGACTTTGCTGCCGACTTTCCATGTACCAATATTGGTGCGTTCTGCCGTATGTGGAATTAAATTTAGACTGATGATGCTGCCACGTAAATGGTTAATAGTCAGGCTAATGCCATCTACCGTCACCGAGCCTTTTTCTGCCAAATATTTGGCAATTTCTGCAGGTGCAGTCACTTCATAGTAAATCGAGCGTGCATCTTCACGCACCACGGTAATTTCACCCACGGCATCTACGTGCCCACTCACGATATGCCCACCAAAACGTGTGGTTGGCAGCATGGCCTTTTCAACATTGACAGGTTGACCGACTTTCCATGTACCTAAAGTGGTGCGGTTCAGACTTTCACGCGACACATCTGCCGCATACCAGTTATCGCCCCACTCAATCACGGTTAGACAAATACCATTGGTGGCAATCGAGTCACCCAAATGCACATCTGACATATCTAAATCTGTCTGAATACGCAAACGTACATCACCGCCCACACTTTGCAGGCTTTCCACTTTACCTAAACTTTCAATAATGCCTGTAAACATAATTCTTTCTCTAATGTGTTCATTAAGGTGGGCTTACCACAAGGCCAGCTGGGTACTCACCCCTGAGGTATCGACACCGCCCAATTCTGCAAAATGGTACAACTGACCCAGCAACTGACGAATTGGCGGGCCTGATTTGGCATGGGTGTCGGTAATCACAATAAATTCCAGCACGCGCGCACGTTCAGACTGACGCTGCTTACTGACACGATAACGTGGCACATCTTGCGTCAATAATGTCACGCGGCCACGTTTCAAGTTAGCTTGTAGCAAGTCAGTGGCACTGATATTACCATCGGTAGAATAGCTGGTCAGAATAAAACGTGCATTGATGGTTTCCAATAAGGTTTCATAAGCCTCTTTGGCATACTTGGAAGAGTTGTATGGACTTGGACGTTCCTTACGCCACGCACGGTCAATACCACTTTTAAAGCCTTTGGTGTCTGGAGTGGGTAAATCGACCTGATCCCACAGCGTTAAAGCATTTAAAACATGATAGTTACTGCTATAGGCATGTTGGTTATATGGAGGGTCCAAATACGCGACATCAACCTCAAAACCACTCATTTGATTAGCCAGATGCTGTGCATCAACACACCACATTTCTGCAGCAGGTTTGCTGGCATCGCCAATTTCACAAAAACGGCTTGGCGTGAGCCACAATAACGATTCAATTCGTTCTAGTGCAGTTTTAGTTTTACCACCCCAACCATGGTGGAAGCTTTTAAATACCCCACTGGTATTGCTGACAAAACTGGCAGAATAGAGTAAAGGTGCCAACAAGGCCGACATCTCAACATCATCAATTGCACCCTGCGCTTGCCACGTGGCAATTTGCTGACGAATCGCATCAATACGCATACCGTTACGACGTTTAAAAAATAAACGGTCACGGCTCGGGTCATAAATTTCGTCGTTACGTGGGCATAAGTTATGCGTTACCCAGCCTTTGACTTCAGGCAAGCGGTTCAAATAATCAATGGCTTTTTGATAACCGCCTAATTCTTTAAACGCAGGTGCTTCGGTGCAGGCCAAAATCGCATGGTTTAAGGCATGGCTGTAGGGTTCCCAGTCATTGGCAATTACCCGATAGCCATTTTGGCGAGCCAAACGTGATACCACGCCTGAGCCTGCAAAAAAGTCAGCAAAAATTGGGGCACGACCATCTTTAGGATGTAGCGTTCCTGTCTGTTCAAGGGCTTCTAAAATCAGATGCAGTAAACGGCGTTTATTGCCCAAATAAGGCACCAATTGATGAAATAAGTATTCATCGGTGGTGCGTGCCGCATGACGACGTTTGTGATAAACCGTTGACTCTGAACTCATAGTGTCTCTTGAGAAGGAATTAACCTAAGGCGCACGTCATCACCCAATTGAGTGACGTCGCAAAGTTTAAATCGAAGTTGCTCTGCCATCTGCTCAAATTCTGCATTAAACATGGCACGTGCTGATTGCCCTAATAATGTAGGCGCCACATAGCTGATGACTTCATCAACTAAGCTTTCTTGCAAGAAAGCGGTAGATAAAGTTGCGCCTGCCTCAACCAGTACATCATAAATTTGATGCTGTTTGACCAGTTCAGCCAGTAAGCTTGCCAAAGGCTGTACCGCCAATTGTATCACGCCTAAGGCTGCCAACTCTGCACGATACGGCCCCATCACCATCACGGTTTCAGGTTGCTGCAGAATTTGTGCGCTCAAAGGCAAACGACCTTGACGGTCTAAAATAATCCGTTTTGGCTGTACCACATTGTGAAGATCATCCACCGCTGCCAACTGACGTACATTGAGCAGACAGTCATCGGCCAGTACCGTATCAATACCCGTAATGACTGCTGCAGAAATTGCACGCCAATGTTGCACATCTGCACGTGCTGCAGCCCCTGTAATCCATTTAGATTCACCCGAAGCCATGGCGGTACGACCATCCAAACTAGAGGCAATTTTTAAACGCACATAAGGCATACCTGTAGCCATAGCTTTTAAAAAGCCTGCATTTAACTGTGCTGCTTCAGCTTCTGCCACGCCCACACTGACCTGAATACCTGCATCCTGTAAAATCTGAACGCCTTTACCTGCCACCAATGGATTTGGGTCTGGACAAGCCACAACCACTTTGACCACGCCTGCATCAACCAAGGCTTTGGCACATGGTGGTGTGCGCCCATAGTGTGCACAAGGTTCCAAGGTCACATAGGCGGTTGCACCCTGCGCTTGTTCAGCGGCCTGACGCAAAGCAAAGACTTCGGCATGTGGCTGTCCTGCACGCGGATGGAAACCTTCGCCCAATAATTGGGCATCTTTAACAATAACGCAGCCCACGTTCGGATTTGGCTTAGTGCTGTATTGCCCCAAACGTGCCAGTTCAATGGCACGACGCATCCAAAAAAGATCATCAGGTTGCGCGTCAGTATTGAGTTCAGTCATGGATGGATGCTGTGGAATAGATGCTGGCATTGTGCTTTATTGCTCACGCGACTGCATTTGTTCAATTTGGCGACGGAAGGCTTCAACATCCTGAAAGTCTTGATACACCGAGGCAAAACGTACATAAGCGACATGATCCAATGCAAATAAAGCCTGCATAACAACCTCACCAATGGTACGTGATTTCACATCACGCTCTCCCAAACGGCGAATTTGCAGTTGGATGTCACTAAGTACCGTTTCAATTTGCTCTTGGGTCACAGGACGTTTTTGCAAAGCATGCATTAACGAACGACGCAACTTGGCTTCATCGAAAGGCTCACTTTTACCATCGGATTTAATTACCCGAGGCATGACCACTTCATAACTTTCAAAGGTGGTAAAGCGTTCACCACAGCCAATACACTCACGACGTCGGCGAATTTGGCAGCCTTCTGCCGCCAAACGTGAGTCAATCACTTTACTGTCTGCAGTGTTGCAAAATGGACAATGCATAGCGGTTTAATTGCACAAATTTAAATGAAAATGCAGTGTAGCAAAATTTCCAAACTTTGTAGAGTTTTACGCAACATATAGAAAAAAAACAGCCCCGAAGGGCTGTTTTACACAATATATTGATTATGTGCTGTCTGAATTATTCTACACGTTCACCATGTTGGCTTAAGTCGAGTCCCATACGCTCATCTTCTGCAGCCACACGAATACCGATGGTTAGATCAATTACTTTTAAGATGATGAAAGTCAGTATAGCTGAGTAAGCAATGGTCGCTAACACACCTTCAACTTGCACCCAAAGTTGGCTCATCAAGTTGCTTGGTGCAGCATCGCCCATAATAAACTCGCTGGCAAAGAAGGCGGTTAAAATTGCACCGACAATACCACCTACACCATGTAGTCCAAAGGCATCTAGAGAGTCATCAGCTTTCAGGGCGCGTTTTAAGGCAGTAATACCCCAGAAACATACGACACCACCAATTAAACCCATCGCTAATGCACCACCAACAGTCACAAAACCTGCTGCTGGAGTAATCACCACCAAACCTGCAACAGCACCCGATGCAGCACCTAATACCGAACCTTTACCACGTACCAGTTTTTCAACAACAAGCCATGCGATTGCTGCGGCTGCGGCTGCCACTTGAGTCACAACTAAGGCATAACCCGCTGCACCATTCGCGCCTAAAGCAGAACCACCGTTGAAACCAAACCAGCCCACCCAGAGTAAACTGGCACCCAGTACAGTCAAAGTCAGGTTATGCGGAGCCATAGATTCACGGCCCAAGCCCATACGTTTGCCCAACATGTATGCAGCAACCAAACCTGCAACACCCGAGTTAATATGAACAACAGTACCACCAGCAAAATCAAGTGCACCATCATTGCCTAACCAACCACCACCCCATACCCAGTGGGTAATTGGTGCATAGACCACGACCACCCAGATCGCGATAAAGGCAACAAAGGCACCAAACTTCATTCGTTCTGCAATTGAACCACTGATAATTGCCACAGTAATAATGGCAAAGGTCATTTGGAATATCACAAATAGAATTTCAGGAATACTGCCACTGAGCGCATCGGTACCAATGCCCGCCAGCATGACTTTGTCTAGACCACCAATAAAGGCATTACCTTCACCAAAAGCCAAACTATAGCCCACTGCCACCCAGGCAATACTGACCACGGCTGCTGCTACAAAGCTATAGGCCATAGTATTGAGTACGTTTTTCTTGCGTACCATACCGCCATAAAACAGTGCCAAACCAGGAATGGTCATGAGTAAAACTAAAGCAGTCGAAACTAAAATCCAAGCGGTATCGCCTGTATCTAATACAGCTTCTGGTTCAGCAGCTTCAGTCGTGCTGACTTCTGCTACAGCTGCAACTTCTGTTGTTGCATTTGTTGTTTCGATAGGAGATGTTTCGGCAGTTTCAAGCACTGCAACATCTGAAGTTGGTGCGGTGGCTGTTACGGCTTCTTCAGCCCAAACAACAGAACCACCAAGAAGTGCGCCTGATAGACTCAGCGCGAGTAGCATTTTTTTCATTTGTGTCCCCCGACCTTTGTTTTTGTGAGTTATTAGGTACTCAGCAAACTTCGTGCCATTTTCTTAAACAGCGTCTGCACCCGTTTCACCTGTACGAATACGGATGACTTGTTCGAGGTTAGTAACAAAGATTTTGCCATCACCAATCTTGCCTGTACTAGCAACACGAGTGATTGACTCAATCACCGAATCCACCATTTCATCACTAATTGCGATTTCAATTTTAACTTTAGGCAAGAAGTCAACGACGTATTCAGCGCCACGATAAAGTTCGGTGTGACCTTTTTGGCGACCGAAGCCTTTGACTTCTGTTACGGTGATCCCTTGAACACCAATTTCAGATAATGCTTCACGCACATCATCTAATTTAAAGGGTTTTACAATTGCAGTTACGAGCTTCATGTTTGTTTTCCTTCGGCTTAATTCACCAGTAAGGTTTTATGTTCAAATTCCATGCCAAAGTTCTAAGGTCGGGGGAAATTAGAAACCGTGACATGAGTTTTCTTTATACCTTATTTTATACATTTATATGGTTTTGATCTTCAAAAAATAGACATATTTACTAGAAGATTTACGATTTTACTCATCGAATAAATCCATATTTCGTCTGAAATGCTATAGTCTATTAAAGACCAGTGCTACACTGCCTACCTTTGTCCATCTGTGTGGAAACAACAATGATTGAAACTTTATTACAAGCCATTTTGGAACAAATTGAACAACCCAAAAAAGATTTAGAACATAATTTACGTGCTTTACTGAATGAAGCCGTGACAAAAATGGATTTGGTCTCTCAAGATGAGCTAGATCGTCAGCGTACTGCGCTGAATAATGCCAATTTGCGTTTAAATGAATTGTTAAAACAAGTCGAAATGCTCGAACAAAAGATGCAGCTCAAAAAATAAGCACCAATTTAGTGCCATAAAAGACCAAACACCTATAAAAATAACGCACCAAAACGGATCATAATAATAATGTCTTTTGCCAAAGTTTATACACGGGGGCTATTGGGTCTGCACGCCCCTGCCATTGAAGTCGAAGTCCATTTAAGTCAGGGTTTACCCTCTTTGACGATTGTCGGCTTAGCCGAAGCGGCAGTCCGTGAAAGTAAAGATCGGGTACGCTCTGCCATTATCAATAGTGGTTTTCAATTTCCAAGCAAACGTCTAACCATTAATTTAGCACCAGCAGACTTACCTAAAGATGGTTCTCGCCTTGACCTTGCCATTGCTTTGGGCATTTTGATTGCTTCAGGTCAACTGCCCGAACACAGTAGCGATGGTTTAGAATTTATTGGTGAACTGGCTTTAGATGGTCAATTGCGTCCAACTACAGGTACGCTGAGTATTGCGATTGCCTGCCAACAGGCACAGCACTGTTTAGTTTTACCCGAACAAAATGCGCAAGAAGCCGCACAATTACCAGACTTTGAAGTTTTTGCTGCCAATCACTTAAAACAAGTTTGTGAGCATTTGGCACAACATCAGCCACTTCATAAAGTCACGCCAGCAAACCAGCCTTTGCTCTCGGCTTCGGCTTTTGATCTGGCAGATGTAAAAGGGCAATTACGCCCAAGACGTGCTTTGGAAATTGCAGCAGCAGGCGGACACTCCTTGTTGTTTAAAGGCCCGCCAGGCACAGGTAAAACCTTGTTGGCTTCTCGCCTTGCCAGTATTTTACCGCCCTTAGATTTACAAGAAAATTTACAAGTTGCGAGTATCTACTCAGTCGCCAACACACCGCATACTTTTGGGCAACGCCCATTTCGTGCCCCACATCATACTGCCTCTGCCGTAGCATTGGTCGGGGGTGGCTCATATCCAAAACCTGGCGAAATCACGCTGGCGCACTTAGGCGTGTTGTTTTTAGATGAATTACCTGAGTTTGATAAGAAAGTATTAGAAGTATTGCGGCAACCGTTGGAGTCTAAAGAAATTGTGATTTCTCGGGCATCGCGACAAATTACCTTTCCTGCGAACTTTCAATTGGTGGCTGCAATGAACCCCTGCCCCTGTGGTTATGCTTTTAATCAGGACGTGCGCTGTCAATGCTCTACAGAAAGTATTAAACGCTATCAAAATCGTATCTCAGGACCACTGTTAGACCGCATTGATTTACATATTGATGTTCCACCACTACAAGCCCATGAATTACAAGACAGTAGACCTGTTGAAGATTCCGAAACGGTGCGAAAACGCGTAATTCAAGCTTATGAATTGCAAATGCAACGACAAAAGGGCTTAAATATGTCGCTCAGCCCAAAACAATTAGAACAGTTTGCCCTATTAGATGGCACTGCACAGGATATTTTAACCATTGCACAACAACGGTTAAATTTGTCTGCACGCGCTTATCATCGGGTGTTACGCGTCGCACGTACTATTGCAGACTTGGCGCAAAGTGAACAGATTCAAAGCGGCCATTTGAGTGAAGCATTGTCTTATCGTGGCAATCCAGCCTAGGCGAAAATATTGAGATATAAAAACAGCCCATTGCCATGTCTAAGCAATGGGCGAGTTATCTTGTTATTCTTTTGGATGTTACTCCCAATTGGAGCTTCTTATTTATCCTAAATACAGAGGACTTAGAATGCTTTGGTCAAAGTAAACACAGCACCTGTTTCAACACCACGCTTCGCAGCGTGTGACATGCCATCTGTATCAATATCTGTACCAACTGCAGCCAATTCAGCAGATAAACCTTCTACTGATGCAAAGCTATAGCTCACACCTGCTTTCCAGTCGATATAACTGTCTTCACCACCACCAAAATCAAAATCATCTGCTAGGGTGTAACCAATACCCGCAACACCTGAAAAACCTGTATCTGCAAACGGTACGCTATAAGTTGCATTGAAATACCAAGCATCTGTATCACCACCTAGAAAATCATTGGAGTAGTTAATTGCGGTAGATAAGCTGGCATCTTTAAATCCTACATCGCTAAAGCCCAATTTGGCATAGGCTTCCAACCAGTTTAAATCGCTTTCACTTGGGTAAAGGTAATACCATAGACCCACGTCTAATAATGGCTTGCTGGCAAAACTGTCTAAAGTAGTGGCATAACCCAAATAAGGGTCAAGTTCTAAATGTGCTGTACCGCCAAAATCGACATTGGAACCCCACACACCGGCATAAAGGCCTGAATCATGGCTCAACGCAAAACCTGCTTGCACCGCAGGATCACTCATTGTTTGTGTCATGCCACGAAAACGATAATCACTGGTCATTGCCGCAGTACCACTAAAAGACAATGCTGAAGTTGCTTCTGAAGCCATACTTAGACCAGATGCTGCCATCATCGCTGCTGCAAAAAGTGTTTTAAATCCCATGTTCATGATTATTCCCCCTGCATCTGATGAGATGCTTGTGTCTATTGTTGTTTAACTCACATGGAGGATTGCAAACCGTGTGCCAACATTCAAAAAAACAAGATTTTTCATACTCAGAATAGGCTCACAACCACATATAAATAATTGTTATTTATGTTTATTTTTAAATTAATAAATTTCTTGTTTTTATCACTGTGGCCTATAAGATACTTTTTTTATTCTTTTTAGGTAGATGTTTAAGTCATATTTACTGTGCAGATACCGAATACATTGCAACATTTTTGATGTGCCTGACTTAGAACTCCATTTTAAACTACCTAAAAAAGTGCAATAACATTTATTCCCACATCTTTGCATATACTAAAAACTGGGACAAAGTCATTACTCATATGCTTATAGCCCCTTGCCCATTAAGGGCAAACAGCATGTTTGGCCTAGAAAAAATATTTTTGAATGCGAATAATTTTTTTGCACCAAGAACATGCATATCATTCAAATTGTTAAACCGAATAGCCAATGTGAGATTTCAGCAGCATTGTGGCAGGCCGATGCAATCTCTTCTGAAGTTATTACACTTAAAAATTTAGCGAAGAGAGAAATACTAATTGGGTCAAATTCATCAAAAACAGCGCAAATAAAACACCGTATTTCACATGAAACACCTCATAGCTAAAAACTATTACTCACCCCATAAACACGATTCTATTTTTTATACTTTTAGTTCAAATAAAAACCAAAATATCCAACTTTATCTATTTTTAAATTTAAAACCGCACTTATGAGTAAATACTTAACAAGATGAAATAAACATAAAATTTTAGGTTTTTACTTACTTATTTCGCCATAAATTCTTAACTTAAACTACTGAAATATTAAACAAAGCTGATTTTATGGCTAAAATTTACAAAAAACTTAAAGCATTGCTCCCAAGTCATCCATTCTAACTGTTCAGCTCATTTAAAATTATGTTCATGTTTTTACTAAAAATTAAAATAATTATTAAACTTTTAAAAATTCAATCTTTTTAATGACCCTACAGTTTATCGAAAAAATGCTTAACTTTAGTGTCATAAGCCCCTTAAAAATGATATTTTCGCGCCTAAATAGCGATACAATTCGGCTACGTTTCAACTACACATTTACCGCATGAGGCTGTCTCCCAATGCTGAAATCTAAAAAACTGACACTTGCGTTATTGATCAACGCAGCGCTTATTTCAACTGCATTTGCTAGCGAACAAAGTGAATCTAAAGGCTTTGTAGAAGACGCAAACGGTTCGGTTTTATTCCGTACAGGTTTTTTACATCGTGATAAAAAAGATGGTCTCACTAATGACACTAGTTCTGCTGCCCAAACAGCAATTGTCAAATTAGATTCAGGCTTTACCAAAGGTGTAATTGGTTTTGGTGCAGGGATTATTGGGGATGCTTCATTTAAACTCGGTAAAAATGGGCATACTGGTAACCAAATGATCCCAACTCATAGTCAAGATAATGCCGATGGAACTAAAGATGCCTATGATCATTGGGCACGTGGCGGTGCTTATGTAAAAGCACGTGTATCGAATACCACAGCTAAATATGGTACACAAGTATCTGAAATTCCAGTAATTGCAAGCAATACTGCTCGTTTAACCCCTGAGTACTACACTGGTCTTTATATTGAAAGTAATGAAATTAAAGACTTGACCTTAATTGGCGGTAAATTTACTAAAAACCAATGGTCTAATGATATCAGCTCAGACCAACAAAATTTGGACAGTGCTATTTTCTGGGGCGCAAAATACAAGTTTAACGACCAAGTTAATGCCTCTTATTATGGGGTAGACGTTAAAGATAAATTAGAACGCCATTATGCCAATGCAAATTACAACTTTGCTGTACCAAACGATGCAAATGTAACCTTAGATGCTGTCGCCTATAACACACAATGGGAAGCTGGCGCAGCCACAGGTTCACATACTACAGATAACCTTGCAGACCGTGAAAACACTATTTGGGGAGTTTCGGCAACCTACAATAAAGATGTTCACAATGTAATGCTGGCTTATCAAGATAATGCTGGCAATACAGGTTATGACTATGCATACAATGCAGATGGTCTACAAAGTATTTATGTACCAAATTCATACTTATCTGATTTCAACGGTAATGATGAAAAATCAGTAGGTTTGCAATACAACTACAACTTTAAAAACCACGGTTTACCTGGCTTGAACTGGACAAGTGCATTTGTTTACGGTTGGGATATTGATGTTGCGGAACGCGACAACCAAACTGAAATTATTGATCAAGCTGAAGAACATGAGTTTTTCAACCAAGTGAAATACACGGTTCAATCTGGTGCCTTCAAAGATGCGAGCTTACGCTTACGCTACTCGTACTTGCGTTCAAGTAGCAGCTACAATAACCAAAAAGTGAATAACAGCGAAGGTATTGGCTCAACCAATGAATGGCGTATCTGGTTAGATATTCCTGTGAAATTATTCTAATTTCTCAGAATAGAAACCCAATAAAAAACCTGCACAAAAATTGTGCAGGTTTTTTTATCTCAGCTTTAAAATAAAAAGCTTAGCAGGCTAAGCGCAAATTATGGATTTGCTGCTTTATAACCTTCAATTGAGTTCAATACTTCTTGTTTTGCAACATCTGCACCTTCCCAACCACTTAACTTCACCCATTTACCTGGTTCTAAGTCTTTATAGTGTTGGAAGAAGTGTTCAATTTGGCTGATCAACAATGGTGGAAGATCAGTATATTCTTGAACATCTTTATAAATTGGGGTTAGTTTTTCGTGCGGAACAGCAACCAGTTTCGCATCAATACCACCGTCATCTTCCATGTTCAATTTACCCACTGGGCGGCAACGAATCACAGAACCTGGCTCTACTGGATGTGGTGTTACGACCAATACGTCTAACGGGTCACCATCCAATGAAAGTGTATTTGGTACATAACCGTAGTTCGCTGGGTAGAACATTGCTGTACCCATAAAACGGTCTACAAATAACGCATCAGAATCTTTATCAATTTCGTATTTGATTGGCGCTGCATTGGCAGGAATTTCAATAATTACATAGATGTCATTTGGTGCATCTTTACCCGCAGGGATATTGCTGTAGCTCATAGCATCACTCTTTAACAAGTTAAATCTTTTTAAAACCGCGTCAATTATAACGGTATTCGGTCTGGAATTACTGCGAGATTATACATCTGCCAAGTAAAAATACATATTTTCAGACCTGACTTGATCAGGTCAGTTTAATCACCATCAATAAAATACAAATTGGGCAAAGCAATGACAAAATCCAGACAATTGAGCGTAAAGTGGCCCAATTGGCTAAATAGCAAATGCCGTAAGCAATACGCAGTACAATATAAGCAATACCAAACATCATCACTACCACTTGTGGGATGACCATATATTCAGCCATCAATACTGCTGCCACAAACAATGGTAAGCTTTCAAAACTATTTTGTTGCACCGCATTAGCACGTGCCGCTAAGCCTATTGCTTTGGCTAAAAATTCACGTGGATTTTGATTATCTTCACTTTTAAAACCACCTGCCATTTTGGCCACTACTGTAAAAACATAGGGCAACAGACAGGCAATAATAATCAGATAAACCACCCCACTTATGCTTTGCATCAATTTTTTCTCATAAACTGTGTTTAGAACTTATCATAACATGGCATTTCTTGAATAAATTTTGTTAAATAGCATGTTTTAAGCAATTGTATAAAGGATCCATTATGGTCAGCCCTGATCAAAAGGAAATGTTCGATGTACTTGAAAAGCAGCGCCAACATCAACTGCGAGTGGATCGTGTTTTAAAAATTGTCTTGCCTATTGTGGCATTTTTATTGATGGTGATTTGTGCCAACATGAATGTATGGTCCACCATTTTTACTTTTATCGTATTGTGGGTCGCATTTTATGCCGTGGGTATTAAGCGTTTACCGCTGTGGCACTGGCTGATTGTGATTGTGGTGTATTGCCTAATTGACAATATTTTGAGTTACGGCAGTTTCAATCAGTCTGGGTTTAGCCGACAATTTGGCGCTATGTTTATTTTCTTAGGCATTGTTGGTGTGGGACGTCGTTATTTTGACCGCTGGCTCATGAAAGAATAATGCTGTTTTGTTCTAAGATATAACGATTGGTTTTCTAAAAAAGAACCATAAAAAATGCCCCTGAATGTTCAGGGGCATTTTTTAGAATATGCTGAATGAATTATGCAGTTTTACGCAAATCTTTACGTAAGATTTTACCTACGTTCGATTTTGGCAATTCATCCATAAACTCTACATAACGTGGGCGTTTATAACCAGTTAGGTTCTCTTTAGCGAATGCCAATACTTCTTCTGTCGTCAATGAAGGGTCTTTCTTCACTACAAACAGTTTAGGCACTTCACCTGATTTTTCATCAGGTACACCAATGGCAGCCACTTCTAAAACTTTAGGGTGTTTAGACACAACTTCTTCAATTTCAGATGGGTAAACGTTAAAGCCAGACACTAAAATCATGTCTTTTTTACGGTCTACAATTTTCACATAACCACGTGAATCCATCACACCAATATCACCGGTACGGAAGAAACCATTGATCATAACTTTTTCAGTTTCGTCTGGACGGTTCCAGTAACCACGCATCACTTGCGGACCACGGATTGAAATTTCACCTTGTTCACCCAGTGGAACTTCATTACCGTCATCATCCAAAATAGCCACTTCGGTTAATGGCAATGGAATACCAATCGTACCGCTAAATTCTTCAGATGCAGGTGGGTTTGCAGTCGCAACAGGAGAAGTTTCAGATAAGCCATAACCTTCAATAATGTTGGTACCTGTAACTTTTTTCCACGCTTCAGCTGTTGATGGCAATACTGCCATACCACCGCCCATCGCCATCTTCAATTTGCTGTGATCAAGCTGCTTAAACTCTTCATTGTTCACTAACGCATTGAATAACGTGTTTACTGCAGGGAAGAATGTCGGTTGATATTTACGCAATTCTTTCATTACCGCAGGTAAGTCACGCGGGTTTGGAATTAGTACGTTGGCCTGACCTTTATACATGCCGTAAAGTGCACACACCATGAATGCAAAGATGTGATAAAGCGGCAATGCACAGAAAATACGGTCATCTGGCTGACCATCTTGCGCACCAAATTTACTTTGGAAAATACCATCACATTGCAGCATGTTAGCAACAAGGTTGCGATGCGTTAATTCTGCACCTTTAGATACCCCAGTTGTACCACCTGTATATTGCAATACAGCAGTATCACTTAAAGTTAAGCTTGGGCGTTTGTAGTTGCTTGGATTCACTTTAGACATTGCCGCATTAAATTTAATGTGACCTGGAATGTTCCATGCTGGAATTTGCTTACGCACTGAACGTAAAACGAAATTCACCAAAGTACCTTTTAAAGCACCTAGC
This sequence comes from Acinetobacter sp. A2, assembly GCF_048537555.1. NCBI lineage: Bacteria > Pseudomonadati > Pseudomonadota > Gammaproteobacteria > Moraxellales > Moraxellaceae > Acinetobacter > Acinetobacter sp. A2. Next base: position 195,899 of record NZ_CP183239.1, on the reverse strand, counting down.
ATATCGCCCACAGAAGCAACAACCACGTGCTTCACAGGAGTTTTACCAATAATGGCTTGATAAACAGAGGCAAAGTTTTCAACAATTACCAAAACTTCAGAACCTGAGTCATTTAACTGATGCTCAAGCTCACGCGAAGTATAAAGCGGGTTCACGTTCACCAACACTAAACCTGCGCGGAACACCCCCAGTGCAACAACAGGATATTGGAGAACGTTCGGCATCATCACCGCAACACGCGAACCTGGTGCCAAACCTAAACTTTGTAGATAAGTTGCAAATTTACGGCTTGCTTCTTCAAGCTCACTAAAGGTTAAAACCTTATCCATAAAGATAAAGGCATCACGCGAACCAAATTTTTGGAAATTGCGTTCAAAAACATCTACAAGTGACGTGTTTTCTGCAGGTAGCTCTACAGTTTCTGGAATCCCTGTCTTTTGGTATTCAGCAAACCAAATCTTTTCCATAATGCCAATTTCTCCAATCAATAATCCTTAGTTTTAAACTGTTTTTCTCAATATCGGACGTCGTTGTTTGCTTGTTTATGTCCAATATTGCATCCATTTTCACGAATACAAACCATATATAACGTATTTTGCTTAAAAAACGCTAGTATTATCTTTGAATTAACAGTTTATTTGCTTTTTGATAGCCGCGTGGTAGGAGCTGACCTTTCGTGCCACGCTTCGCCACATATTTAAGCAAGTCTTCGCCTTTGAGTTTTAATTGTTGCTGTCCTGCAAATACTTGAATTGCTTCATCTAAATTTAAGGGTAGCATAGACAACAACTGATCTTTTTCTTCGAGTTGTATCAATTTATTACCTTTACCTTTGTTTAAAACTGGCAATTCTGACAACTCAATTACCAATAAACGTCCCGCTGAACTGAGCAGTGCAACATGACTGGCTTGTTCAGTCATTTGTAAATTCATCACCGTGGCTTTTTCAGGCAAAGATAAGAACGCTTTACCGGCTTTGGCACTGGTATCTAGCTGCTTGGCCTGCGTTTTAAAGCCATAACCTTTGCTGCTGGCGGCTAAAATTTCACTGTCATCTTCTGCAATCAGTAATTGTTTAAAGCCAACACCACTGGCAGGTGAAAGCTTAGAACTCAGCGGCTCACCTAAACCACGTGCCGATGGCAAGCTATTAATGGCCAGCGCATAACTGCGTCCTATGTCATCAAGAATATAAACACGCTGATTGGATTTGCCTTGCGCATGACTAAGGTATTGATCACCTGCACGGAAGTTCAGATTTTCTGCATCCACTTCATGTCCTTTGGCACAGCGAATCCAACCTGCTTCTGACAACACCACAGTCACAGGGTCGGCAGGTAACATATCTTGCTCATTAATTGCAGTCGCTTCAGCGCGCAATACGATTGGTGAACGACGATCATCACCAAATTTTTTCGCGTCTTCTTTCAACTCATTAATAATCAAATTTTTCAAAGATTCAGGGTTGGCCAATTGTTCACGAATAATGGCTGCTTTGGCTTCGAGTTCTTCCTGTTCACGGCGAATTTCCATTTCTTCAAGTTTGGCTAAATGACGTAGCTTTAACTCTAAAATGGCTTCGGCCTGAATTTCATCAATCCCAAAATGTGACATCAGTTCAGCTTTAGGATGATCTTCTTCGCGAATAATTCGAATTACAGTATCAATATCTAAATAGGCAATCAGCAAACCTGCCAAAATATGTAGACGCTTTTCGATTTTATTGAGATGGTACTGCAAACGACGTGTAACGGTATTCTTACGAATTTCAATCCATTCCAACAAAATACGACGAATCGATTTAACCTGTGGACGACCATCTGCACCAATCATGTTCATATTGACGCGATAGCTCGATTCTAAATCGGTGGTGGCAAACAAATGACTCATCACCGCTTCGGCATCAATACGGTTGGAGCGCAGTACAATCACCAAACGGGTTGGGTTTTGGTGGTCAGATTCATCACGAACGTCGCTGACTAATGGCAGTTTTTTTGCCTGCATTTGATCTGCAATTTGGGTAATGATTTTCGAGCCTGAAACCTGATATGGCAGTTCTGTAATCACGATTTCGTTTTTTTCGACGCTGTAAACAGCACGCATACGGTAACTACCACGCCCTGTACTTTGCATTTTTAGCAATTCTTCAGGCGGGGTAATAATTTCGGCTTTGGTCGGTAAATCAGGCGCAGGAATATATTCTGCGACTTTTTCATCACTCAAATTTGGATTACGAATCAGGGCAATAGTACCTTTGACCACCTCACGCAGGTTATGCGGTGGAATATCGGTGGCCATCCCCACGGCAATACCTGTGATGCCATTCAGCAAAATATTCGGTACACGTGCAGGTAAATTGACCGGTTCTTTTAAAGAGCCATCAAAGTTATCTTGCCAGTCACAGGTACCCTGCCCCAATTCTGCCAACAATACTTCGCTGTATTGCGACAGTTTAGCTTCGGTATAACGCATCGCGGCAAATGATTTAGGATCATCTGGTGAGCCCCAGTTACCCTGACCTTCAATAAAAGGATAGCGATAGCTAAATGGCTGTGCCATCAATACCATGGCTTCATAACAGGCGGAGTCACCATGTGGATGGTATTTACCCAGCACATCCCCCACGGTACGGGCCGATTTTTTTGGTTTGCCGCTGTGCTTGAGCCCCAGCTCACTCATGGCATATACAATACGGCGCTGAACAGGTTTCAGACCATCACTGATATGTGGCAATGCACGATCCATGATGACGTACATGGCATAGTTGAGATATGCACGTTCAGTAAATTCTGCTACGGAACGGTTTTCTGTCGCATGATGCGCAAGGTTTGTCATAAAACCTATCGTCCTAAATCATTTGTTTTTGTATCAATGGGCTTATGCTAAGTCGCAGTTGCATCCTGCACAAGAGTTAGTACAGGTGCTCTGCGACATTTTGTGTCTTATGACTTAAAAATATGCATTTTATAACCGATATGCAATGCCAAATAAAAATAGGCAAATTGTCTTTTACAAACCCATCGACTCTAGCGTTTTGCCTTTGGTTTCTTCACCCAACACCACTATCACCACAGCCACGGCCAATAAAACAGCGGTAAACATCATAAAGACATAACTAAAGCCGTTTTGCATCACCATTAAGTGGGTGACCACCATTGGGGCGACAATCCCCCCTACACGCCCAATGGCCGAGGCCCAACCCGAACCAAAAGCACGGATATTGGTTGGATATTGCTCTGGGGTGTAGGTGTATAACACGCCCCACGCACCCAAGTTAAAGAACGACATCAAACAACCCCAGAACATGATCATTGCTACGCTGTCTGCCTGACCAAAGAAGTAAGCCGAAACTGCACACATCCCAATAAAGCCAGCCAAAGTGGCTTTGCGCCCTAATTTTTCGACCAACCATGCGGCAGCAATATAACCCGGGAGCTGTGCCAAAATCATGCCCAACACATATTCAAATGACTGTACGATGCTATAACCTTGCTGTACCAACAGGCTTGGTAGCCACGTAAAAATGCCATAATAGGAATAGACAATACCAAACCAAATTAACCACAGCATTAAACTACGGCGGGCAAATGGCCCCGACCATAGCTGGGTAAATGAAATGTGTTGTTTGGCTGCAACAGGCTGAACTTCAATCTGTTCAATCACCTCTACCCCGCATTGACGCTCAAACTTTTGTACTAAGGCATGTGCTTCAGCAATACGTCCACGATTAATTAAATAAGGAATCGACTCAGGGACTTTTTTCCAGATCACCAACGCATACAAGGCAGGCAAACCACCTATTAAAAATGCCATGTGCCAGTCAAATTTTGGAATCACAAAATAGGATACCAATGCCGCACATAACCAACCCAAACCCCAAAAACTTTCCAGCAATACAATAAAGCGCCCACGTACATGTGCAGGAATATATTCACTGACCAAAGTTACGGCAACAGGAAGCTGCCCACCTAAACCTAAGCCGACAATAAAACGAAATACCAACAACCAAGTTAAATTAGGTGCAAAGGCACAGGCTGCAGTTGCCAGACTATAAATAACCAAGGTACTGGCAAATACTGTTTTACGTCCAATTTTATCGGCCAGACCACCTGAAAAGACTGCGCCAATAGCCATACCGACAAAGCCAATTGACACTACCATGCCTTTTTCCGCAGGGGTCATGCTCCAGTCTTCTGCCATTTTTGCCAAAATAAAGGAAATCAGTCCTGTATCCATGGCATCAAACATCCAGCCCAGACCAATCACCACCAGAAGGCTATAGTGAAATTTACCAATCGGCAGACGTTGTACACGTGAAACTAAATCCATAACACACTCTTCAGGTTGGCTAAAAGGAGGGCTGTGCGGGCACAGCGGTGTGTTCTATTTTTATACTATGAATACTTATAAAAGGGATAGTCCCCAAAGACCAATCCTATGCGATCAGTCTAAAATTTAAATTTGAAAATGAGCAGTCTTAGGACTCATCTTTGGATGATGCCGAATGCTCATCATCATCCTGATAAATAAATTTTGGCATTTCTAGACCAAAATAAATGGCAATCAAACGCAAGGTAAAGCCAAACACCAAAGTCGCAATCACGGTTAGTTCTAAAGACAACCCAATTTCAATACATAGCCAATAACAAATGACAGATACAAAAGAAATACTGGCATATAACTCACGGCGGAACACCAAAGGCACATCGTTACATAAAATATCGCGCAAAATCCCGCCCGATACGCCTGTCAGCACACCTGCCACGGCAGATACCACAAAACCATGCCCCATTTCTAAAGCAATTTGACAGCCAATAATGGTAAATCCAATTAAACCCAAGGCATCTAGCACCAAGAAAATTGAGCGTAGATGGCGCATCCATTTGGCAATCAAAATCGTGACAAAAGCGGCAATACAGGTCAGCACCAAATATTCAGGATGCTTCACCCAGGTTAAAGGATAGTGCCCCAACAAGACATCTCGTACCGAACCACCACCCAATGCGGTGACACAGGCAATCAGGGTGACCCCAAACCAGTCCATGCTACGACGCCCTGCAGACAATGCGCCTGTCATCGCTTCTGCAGTAATGGCAATTAAGTAAATGACCAACAACAACATGGACTTGCCCTTCTTTCACTAGGCCAATAGATGCGCGTTATGATAAGCGAAAACCAAATAAAAGTTATAAAAATTGCGCACAACATTGCTTAAATTTTTTACCCGAACCACAAATACATGGCTGTTTCATGGTTGGCTGTTGCCCTGTGGTCGGGTCTAGAAAATACCAGCGTGCCTGATATTGTACAAAATGGGAAATTTCATGGTGAACCTGTACCTGTTTAGCATCATGGTAATGCGCTTTAAACTCTACTTGTGCATGAGTTTTGTCCAGCTTTTCATTGCTGCTCAACACTTCCAATTTCAACCATTGATTTGACCGACTCCAATCTGCAATCGCAGCTACATCTAGGCTGGCCTGCTGCCCCAACGCAGTCGTCTGCACAATATAATCAATCTGCTGCAAGGCAAATGCACTATAGCGTGAACGCATCAACTGGGTTGCTGTGGTTGCATGCCTTTGCCCCACATGTAAAGGCTGACAGCACTGTTGATAATTCCCTTGCCCACATGGACATGCCCAATCACTCATAGAAAATTCCAGAAATTTATCTCAATAATAGGGTCTGTTGACACTTCGTCTATGTTTGCGGCATGAGAGATATATCTCGCAAGGTTTTTTAGCTGATATAAGGCATGGGGCAGGAAATTTAGTCATTCTAAATGACTGGCACATAACGCAATAGCAGCAAAAAATATGCTCGCCCCCCTTGCGCAGCAAACAAAGCAGTGCTTTGTTTTTGCTCATGTGGCTAAAACTTTCTCAGATTGCGTTATGAAACTTGGCAATAGTCTCGCTATTCCCTGCGTTTCATGCTTTACGACGTATACGTCTCATGCTCAGTTTTAGCCTACAGCGCAAGCCATTTATGAAATGTCAACAGCCCCCCCAAATAGCCTGACAATGCAGGCTATTTTAACGGAAGCACAAGACTGAAATACAGCTAAGTCAAGGCTTATGATGTACTTGAGGGCTCTTGCTGAATCAGATGGACTTTTTCAATTTTATGTCCATCCATCGTCACGACTTCAAATATATATCCATCGGATAACAGCTTTTCACCATTTTCAGGCAAACGTCCCAAATGGAACAGAATATAACCCGATAAGGTTGAATATTGCTCGCTTTCATCCACCAAATCACGCCCAAGCAATAAAGAAACATGGCGAATATCGGTGGAGCCATCTAGCAGCAAGGAACCATCTTCCAGACTTTCGGCATGCGCATCTATGGTGTCTTCATCAGGGAATTCACCTGCAATGGCTTCCAGAATATCAATAGGAGTTGCTACTCCTTCAATAGAACCATATTCATTCAGCACAATTGCCATTTGTAACGGCGCTTGACGCAGTTGTTCCATCACCATCAATACCTGTGCATTTTCATGCACAATCACAGGTTCACGCAGATGTGTTTCAAAATCCAGCACACCAGTTTCAATGTACTGATTCATCACTTTATGGGTCAGGACAATACCCGAAATATTGTCTAGTTCACCACGTGCCACGATCACTCGTGAATGGGTCATGCTCAATAACTGGCTACGGATAGAAGCTTCGTCTTCATCTAAATCAATCCATTCCAGCTCGGGACGTGGCGTCATCACTGACTTTACAGGACGTTCAGATAAGCCCAATACCCCTTGCACCATGACACTATGATAGACCCCATTTTCTGCATCAAAGACTTCATCGGCAAAGGCGCGCGTGGCCAACACATCTTCACTCACATGGCTGCTTTCTGTGGTGTTTTGGCTTTTCCCACCCAACATACGCATCACCGCAGAAGCAGTACGGTAGCGTAAATCAGTCGTGGTCACGGTTTTTTCCTGATTTCTGCGGATGGTTTGGTTCAGGAATTCAATCATCACCGAGAAGCCAATTGCGGCATATAAATAGCCTTTTGGAATGTGATAACCAAAGCCTTCAACCACTAAGGAGAAGCCAATCATCATCAGGAAGCACAAGCATAGAATCACCACTGTCGGATGCTTATTGACAAAGTCCATCAGTGCTTTGGAAGCCCATAGCATAATGCCAATTGCGATGATCACCGCAATCATCATGACAGATAAATGCTGCACCATGCCCACAGCAGTAATTACGCTATCGAGGGAGAAGACAGCATCTAACACCACAATCTGCACAATCACCATCCAGAAAGTAGCGTGCACAGGGTTTTCTTCTTTTAGTGCAGGTTTGCCTTCAATGCGTTCTCGCAGTTCCATAGTGCCTTTAAAGAGCAGGAACACACCACCAAACAGCAGAATCAGGTCACGTCCAGAGAAAGGATGATCAAAAATATGAAACAGTGGTTGGGTCAGCGTTACCACCCACGCAATAGAAGCAAGTAAAATTAGGCGCATGCCCAAAGCAAGGATCAGACCCACGACCCGTGCCGTATTGCGTTGTTCTGGTGGAAGTTTTTCAGCCAAAATGGCAATAAAGACTAAGTTATCAATACCCAATACAATTTCGAGCACAATTAGGGTCAACAAACCCACCCAAGCTGCAGGGTCAGACATCCATTCAAAGATCATCTGTTCTTCTCCTGAATATCTAAAGCTGAATACGCCCAAAACGTATCCTGTATTAAAGCTAACTTGGTTTGCCCTTGCAGGCTTGACATCACATTAAAAAATATTCGTTCGGTGCGACAACTGCCACTGTCCATGACGATTCTATAGTTGTAAGACAAGCCTTGAGTATAGGAAAGTTTGCGCTGAGATTCATCCCCTTTTTTAGATGCAGCGCTGCTGTGTCACGGTAGAATCACAAATCTTTGCAAATTGAAAAGAAACGATCTGCGGGATTGTCATATTTCGGGACTAAGCTAGAGCCAAGAAAAAGAACATGTTATGGTGAAGAAAATAAATGAATAGCGTATCTAGAATGACCCAATATATGAATAATCCCTCTCCTCAGACGACTCAACCCTTGGTTGCCTTGTATTGCGGCTCACGTGCTGGCAATAACCCGATTTATCAGGAAAAAGCAGTGCAATTGGCCAGAAAGCTGGCAGAACAAGGTTTTGGTATGGTCTATGGCGGTGCGAGTATTGGTTTAATGGGGCTGGTTGCAGACACTGTCGTGCAACATGGTGGACAAGCTGTAGGGGTCATTCCTGAGTTTATGCTGGATTATGAAATTGCCCACAGTAATTTAACTGAATTACACGTGGTTAAAAGTATGCATGAACGCAAGGCGATGATGGCAGAGCGTGCCAGCGCCTTTGTAGCCTTGCCAGGTGGTTTAGGGACTTTTGAAGAGATTTTGGAAATTGCCACTTGGGGGCAATTGAATCAACACCAGAAACCGATGATTTTATATAACGTAAATGGCTTTTATGATGCCCTGATTCAGCAGTTAGATCATGCCGTACACGAGGGTTTTTTACCACCGCAGCACCGTGCCAAACTGATTGTTTGTAATCATTCACATAAAATTATTAATGCACTGAAAAACTTAGATTCACCACGTCATTTTGTGGGTTAAAGCGATTTATCTTTTAGCTCATTACTGCCCAAAAATTTAAGCGAGTCATAGACTCGCTTTTTTTCTGTTTTTTAAGGTGTTATTTACTCAATAAAAAAGAGAGCATCGCAATGCTCTCTTCAGTTTGTATTTCAGCTTTTACTCAATTAATTTAATTTGGTAAACCGCTGTCGTACCACTGACTTCATTACCTACGACCAAAAGAGGCTTACCATTTGGTGAGTCTTTGGCTGCAATAAAGGTTAAGCCTTCAGGGCCGAGGTTCGAATTTTCAACCGTAACAGCATTACCTTCCGCATCGAAAGATGAACGAGTTTCACCAAACTTACGATCATTAAAATATTCAACAAAGAAAGGCTGGGTTGGTTGGGTAATGTCATACACCATAATGCCCCCCATACGCTCCAATCCAATAAAAGCAAAGGTTTTTTGACCAATTTTACCTAAAGTAATACCTTCAGGTTCAGGTCCTTTATTGTCACTACGATCATCGACTTTTAATTCATCATGATTAGTATTAAAGTATTCTGGAAATAATTCAGCAGTTATGTGCTCAAAGTCATTTTTCGAGTCCCAAACAATTTGTTTGGTTTTAGGATCTACAATACTAAATGAACGACCACCATAGGCATAAAGTTTGTCATAGGTCATTAAACCATCGCTATCTAGTACAGGCTCACCATTTTCATCTTTCTTGTAACCTTGCGCCCAAGTAATCGTTAAACGCCCCAATTGTGAATCTTTAATCAAATTATCTGCACAGACTTCATTGGTATCAGTCGTGGTACATGTTTTAAATACGCTTGAATCAAGCTTTGCACCTTTAACGCCAGACTTTAATAAACGTAAATGTGCAGCATAATCGCCATTGGTACGAAAGCCTTTACTATTAAATAAGTGTTTAACACGAATTTCTTCTGCATAACCTTGAGTTAGATCATCTGTACCAAAATATAAGTCTTCATCAACCAACCATTCACGTGCATCACCTTCATTTGCAGTGACCAAATAGCTTTGTCCATTGGCTTGGTATTGTGCAATTGCATCTGGCATATACATGCCGTATAAACCTGGCCAAGCCTGAATATTAATCATTCCTTCATCTTTAGCACAGGCTGTAATCGTATTTCCGTTATGGTCTTGTTTACCTACAACACAATCACGATCGCCAGCATCTAAAGCATTTTCAGCTAAGCCAAAGTCTTTATAGCCCAACGGGAAAATATCGACCACTTGGTCTTGAACCAAATCAATCACAGCAATCGCATTATTTTCTTGTAAGCTTGCCCAAGCAGTTTTACCATCATCACTCACAGCGATATATTCAGGTTCTAAATCTTGCGCAACAGTCGCATTTGGACCAAAGATACGCACGCCCGCATCTAATAATTCCTGCTTACGTGTATTCCATGCCTGAAAATCTGCAGTTCTTACCGTAGGCTTAGCAATATCCGTCAAATTAATAATACTGATGGAACCTTCTGGATCAATGGCGTAGCCCTCATTTGGCTCACCTTCATTGGCAACCAAAACTTTTTTTCCATCTGGGGTAAAAGTTAGCATATCAGGCAATGCACCAACTTCAACTTTGCTGATAAAACTCAGGTCTTTAGCCTTAAAGAATGCCACGATGCCTTTATCAGTTTTAGGTGTCGCCTGAACGGCTAAAGCCACAATACCTTGATGTACCGCTACACTATTCACTTCAGAATTCGCCAAATGAGCCTTGGCATCTAAGCTATCAAGCTTAAAAGGTGCATTTGGGTTGGTTAAATCGAGTACATCAACCACACCATTTTTAGCATTCACAACAAATAAACGTTTGCTTTGAGCATCATAAGCAGGGATTTCCGCTGCACTCGCACCAAAAACTTGTGCATCGTATATCCCTAAGCGCTCCAAACTAATTGTTGTTGGTGTATCTTCAACAACTTCTTCAACTTTTACTGGAATAGGATCGTTATCATCGTTACATCCCACCATCCCCACAGACAATAAAGCCAACATTAATGCAGAAATTTGCGTTTTCATAAATTACTCGTCATTTTTCTAAATGCACCCAACTTACAAACTCAAAGTGAATAATCCGTGACAGGTAGATGACGATTTCATGGCATTTTTTTGAATTTTCAACACTTTTCATGTTTTTTGAGGTTCTGCCCGTGTATCACTGAAATGGTTTAAACTAAGCCAAATGCCCATTTCCCCGAGTTATGAACCAGACACCCACCCATCAAGCCTTGCATCCTGAATACCGACTATTGGTTTTTCTGGTTTCGATTGGCTTTTTTATGCAGGCGCTAGACACTACCATCGTCAATACTGCCATTCCCGCCATGGCACACAGTCTGAATGAAGACCCTTTGCGCATGCATAGCGTGGTGGTGGCGTATGTACTTTCGGTGGCTGCCTGTATTCCATTAAGTGGCTGGTTGGCAGACCGTTTTGGGGTACGCAATACCTATTTTGCCGCGATTATTATTTTCACTTTGGCATCATTAGGTTGTGCAGCAGCGCAAAGCTTGAATGAATTGCTGATTTATCGGGTCATTCAAGGCATAGGTGGGGCTTTACTCTTGCCTGTTGGGCGCTTGGCAATGCTAAAAATCATTCCACGCACCCAGTTTTTATCAGCCATGAGTCTGATGAGTCTTGCAGGCTTAATTGGCCCCTTAATTGGTCCAACCCTTGGCGGCTGGTTGGTGGAAGCTGCGTCTTGGCACTGGATTTTCCTAATCAATATTCCTATGGGCATATTGGGCTGCTGGATTTGTGTCAAAGCCATGCCCAACCTCACCGAAGCAAGCGTGAAAAGCTTCGATCTTTGGGGCTTTATTTTACTGGTACTTGCCATGGCAGGCTTATCACTGGGCATTGAAAACTTGGCGAATCAACAACAAAGTATTCTATGGAGCGTGGCGTTATTAATCATTGGTGCACTGGCTGCGGCAGCTTATGCACGACATGCACATACGCATCAAAATGCCTTGTTTCGCAGTGATTTATTCCGCCACCGTATTTATGCCATTGGTATTTTAGGCAATTTCTTTGCCCGTTTTGGTGGCAATGCCATGCCTTTTATTATGCCCATCATGCTACAGGTGGCTTTTGGCTTTGAACCCTTCATCACAGGTTTGATGATGATTCCTACCGTACTCGGCTCACTGGTCTCTAAACCGATTATTCGACCTTTAATTCAACGTTTTGGCTATCGTCAGTTTCTACTGACCAATACCTTACTAGTCGGGGCATGTATTGCCAGTTTTGCACTGACCACCGCTGAAACTGCCACATGGTTACGGGCGCTACACTTCTTTATTTTTGGGGTACTGAATTCTCTACAATTTGTGGGTATGAACACCCTCACCCTAAAAGATTTGCCTGCGCAGGATGCCAGCAGCGGTAACAGTTTTTTATCTATGATTATGATGCTATCCATGAGTATTGGTGTGGCTTTGGCAGGCACGTTGGTCAATGCTTTTAGTTCCTATTACGGCGCAGAACAACTGACTCATGCCTTTCATGCCACTTTAATCTGTTTGGGTGTTTTAAATATTCTGGCATTTATGGTGTTTTGGAAAATTCCGAGACATACTGCGGTTTAAAACGCTCTCAAAAATCACATAGTACTGAGCCATCCTGCGGGTTATGATAGAACTTTACTCAGCCTAAATCTGAATATGCGCAAACCGTCTCGTCAACACGCCAGCTCCAAGTTTACGCCGCACTATCGCATTGCAATTGGCGTAATAGGTAGTGCGATTTTGGCGGTATTCATATATTTCGGTATTCTGCGACAGTCCCCTGCTGCTGCACAGGACTATCCTATTCAGGGTTTTGATGTATCCCATCATCAAGGGGAAATTCAGTGGCATAAAATCTCGCCACAAAAATATGCCTTTGTCTATTTAAAAGCTACCGAAGGCGGTGACTTTAAAGACCAAAAATTTCAGCACAACTGGCTCAAAGCCCGTGAACGTGGTTTTTTGGTCGGTGCCTATCATTTTTATCGGCTATGTCGTGATGGAAAAACTCAGGCAGAAAACTTTATGAACACGGTGCCCAAAAAGCAGGACAGCCTACCACCTGTCATTGATTTGGAATATGACAGTAACTGCATCAACACCCACACCAAAGAGCAGTTGCTCAAAGAAATTCAAAGCATGCACGATGCCCTGTATCAGCACTATGAAAAACAGCCTATTTTTTATGTATCCAAAGCCTTCTACAATATGGTATTGACCGAAAGTTTTGCCCATACACCACTGTGGGTCAGAGAGTATCATGGCAAACCACAACTGGCAGGTCAGCCCAAATGGCTGTTCTGGCAACATACCAATCAAGGTAAAATTGCAGGGATTGCCACACAGGTAGACCTGAATGTTTTTTATGGCAATGCCAAACAATGGCAACAGTTTTTAGACAGTTATGCTATTCAGCCTTTAAACCTTGAAGCCATGCCCAAAAAATAACAAGATAGCCGCATCACAATAAAAAAATACCACCATGAAAATCATCAAAGGACTACTTTGGGCGGCACTCGCTCTCAGTATTTGCGTAGGATTCGCGCTCTTTTACCTACTACAACCTGCGGGTAAAGTAGAACAGTTTGCTGCTTGGCAATACCAATCAAATCACCCAACAACATCAAATAACACCACATCTGAAACGACAAACATTGGCTTAAAGGTTCATTATTTTGGTGTGTCCACCTTATTATTTGATGATGGTGACAGCCAAATTTTAATTGATGGGTTTTTCAGTCGTCCGTCATTATCACAGGTTATGTTTAGCCGACTACAAAGCCAGCCCGATCTGCTCAACAGTTTGATTCAACAACATCAATTGCAACGCACTCGGGCGATTTTAGTCACACATTCACACTATGATCATAGTCTGGATTTGCCATTTTTAGCGCAGCAACTACAGCACAGCCAAATTATCGGCTCAAACAGCAGTTTAAATATTGCCCGTGCAGCAAAGATTGCTGAAACCCGTTTAAGCCACGTCAATCCTGCACAACCTTTGCAGATTGGAAAGTTCAAAATTACAGCCATTCCTTCACAGCACACACCTGCCACAGCCATCAACAATGATTTAGGTGAACAGATCACCCACCCCTTACATTTGCCTGCCCGTTTTTATGAATTTAAAGAAGGTGGCAGTTTCGACTATTACATTCAGCATCCTGAACAAAATATTTTGGTCAAAGCCAGCACAGGAGCCATTCCCAAACAACTACAACATTTGCAGGTCGACACCCTATTTTTGGGCATTGCACAACTTTCTAAACAATCTACAAGCTTTCAGCAGCAGTATTTAGATGAAACTCTAGGCACACTACGACCAAGCGTGGTCATCCCAATTCACTGGGATAACTTTTTTCTACCTTTATCTCAAACTTTGCAATTTTTACCCCGCATTGCCGACCACGGGCCACGCAGCATGCAAAGCCTAATTGAATATGCCGAATCGCAGAACACGCAGGTGATTTTGTTGAATACCACGACGCCTTATCCGCTGCGTCAGAAGCTACACCCTGCTTCCTAAACATGCGATACTGTTGAAATCTACACGATTCAACTATTGTTCTGTACCATGCGAAAAATCATTCATATTGATATGGATGCCTTTTATGCATCTGTCGAGCTGCGCAGTCGCCCCGAGCTACGACATTTGCCTGTGGTAATTGCCTCGCATCATCCACGTGCGGTGATTGCGGCAGCGTCTTATCCTGCGCGTGAGTTTGGTTTACGCTCGGCCATGTCAATGTCACAAGCCCGCAAACGCTGCCCGCAAGTGGTGGTACTGGAACCCAATTTTGCCCTGTACCGTGAAGTCTCTGCACAAATTCATCAAATATTTCAGCATTATACGCCACTGATTGAACCCTTGTCTTTAGATGAAGCCTATTTGGATGTCACAGAAAATTTACAGCACATCCCAAGTGCAACCGAAGTTGCGATGCGGATTCGGGAAGATATTTTTCAATGCACAGGCTTAACGGCTTCGGCAGGTGTTGCGCCAAATAAATTTTTAGCCAAAATCGCCTCTGACTGGCACAAACCCAATGGCATTTGTGTCATTAAACCCAGTCAAGTACAGCAATTTATTCAAGACTTACCACTCAAGAAAATTCCAGGCGTAGGTAAAGTCACTCAGGAAAAACTCAAAAGTCTGAACTTAACCACTTTGGGCGATTTACAACATATTGAAGAAAATATTCTGATTCATCATTTTGGCAAATACGGTCAGCGCCTGTTTTTGTTTGCACAAGGTATAGATGAACGTCCTATACAAGCAGAACGTGAACGCCAACAAATTTCTAAGGAAATTACCTTTGATGATGATTTAACCTTAGCGGAATGTACTGGCTACTGGTCAGGTTTAATCGATCAGGTTTGGCACAGTTTAGAAAAAAAGCATTATGTCGCACATGGCGTCTCCGCTAAACTGAAACTCAAAAACTTTCAGGTCTTACAGCACAGTAAAAGTTTTAAACAGCCATTGTCTAGTAAAAAGGACTTGGAGGATGTATTGCAGATACTACTGGCTGAAATGCATATTGCACCGCAAGATCAATTTCGTTTAATTGGTGTCGGACTATATCAGCTCAGCCCTGCTGAAGAACAAGCACAATTGTCTTTACTTTAAAACATTTTAAACCCTGTTAATTACTGTACTTTTGAATGTAGTGATTTTCAGCCTCTACAAACACTCAGTGCCACCAATTTGTATAAAATTCAGACAAAAGAATAAAAATAAAACAATTTGCACTTCACAGCAGGGCTTTTTAGAGTAATCTATGCGCGCGATGTATTTATCCGTACATACGCTGAGATGCCAAAAATCACCATTACTTTTGGCATACTTGTCCTGTGATTGGCGTGACGATCAAATCCGAAGATTACAGGACAACTCTGCGCTTGGCACTTCGCCCAATCTAACACTCTCTCAGTATCCTCTTCTGATCAAATCGCTCAATTCTTCTAAATCTTACTTAAAGTGGCATCGCTTCTATTTTCCAATAAATTGCCAACCTCTATAATAGTGCACGCTTTAACCCTATTGCTTTGGTGCAAGGATCACATTCCATGGCTGTACAACGTCTGCATGTTCAACAACGTTATTCTGAAATTGCCATTTCAGGCAATTTAGTGCATTTAGCAGGACAATTGGCTGAAGACACACAGCAAGATATTTATGGCCAGACACAGCAAACTTTAGCGATGATAGACCGTTTACTGGCAGATGCAGGGACCGATAAATCTCAGATTATGTCGGTGATGATTTTTCTGAAAGACATAGAACGTGATTATGCCGCTATGAATAGCGTCTGGGATGCGTGGGTAGCAGACATTCAAGCCTTGCCGCGTACTTGTGTAGAAGCCAAACTGTATCACCCCGATGTTTTGGTGGAAATGACTGTGGTTGCAGTCAAACCTTAATCCCCACCGAACCTAAAATAGAACCGATTAAATCAAGAATCACAGCTAATCAAAAAAAATCAGCATGTCATGACGACATGCTGATTCATATGATCGATCAAGCAATTTTAGCTGCAACGGCTTAGCCCAAAACTTTCACCTTATGGCGTACAGAATGTGCTAAAAAATCATACTTCTTTAGCGCAGTATCCAAATCTTCTAAATCTGCATACGATGATGATGACTGCCCAAAAGCTTCGCGTAATTCGTGATATTCTGGCACTTCTTCATAACGCAGCACTTTATAGCCCGCCAAACGCAATAACTCATCCTGATATTGTGCATTACGGCTACGTTTCAGCATTAAAACATCATCTAAAGCGACAATCGCCACCACCTGATTGTTTGCATCTAACACCACAAAGTCAGCCACCATATTGCGATATTTATGGCGAGTACGAGAAAATTTCGTGGTCAGCAAGGCATCAAAAGACACATGCGCCAATACGGTATGCTTAGGTAAAATTTCTTGCAAACGTGTATAGGTCAGTTGTTCATTCAAACTGAAAATCGCACGTTGCTTCAGTGCACTGTCCTGAGGTTTTTCTTTATTTTCCAAACTCTTTACCGTCATCAAGAGAAAGAAAATAAGTATAAAAACCCCTATCAAAATATAAATGGTCATAATTCATTCCTTAAAATCATTTTTATAGTTGTTTCGGCTTCATGCCAATTTTTTCATCAAATCAGTATATAACACGCTTTTTTATTTAAGCATTCAATTTATGAAACTACATGCAACACTCACAAAACCATCATAGAAACAGACGTTTTGTTTCACAAGCTAGCCTTTTGTCTAAGCGCTGTAGCATATAGCAGCGTGCTTTTTATCTTTGTATGTCTGTACTGTATAACATGCTTAAAAAACAATGCAATGCTTAAGCATTTCGATTGTCGAACAATTCCGATGAAATGAAAATACCTATAAAAAAGGACGCAGCAGCGCCCTTTGGTCAGTTCCGAATTAACTTAAGCTCTAGATTTTAGCTTAGATTTTTTCTGTGAAAATGGACGTTTTTCGCCTGTTTCACGAGGTGGCAAACCCGTGTGCTGAGTCAAAATCTGCCCTTTTTTCGGACGATTGCTGTTCTGACCACGGTTGCCAGTTTGACCTGTACGTTTTTGCGAATCACCCGCTACTGTTGAGTTTTTCTTACGTGCAGATTGATATTGCCCTTCTGTACCTTGCGGTTGATAGGTCGGAATCAAATGCTGCTTAGAATTACCAATAAGGTCGGCACGCCCCATTTCTTTTAAAGCTTCACGTAGTAACGGCCAGTTATTCGGATCATGGTAACGCAAGAAAGCCTTATGCAAACGACGACGCTTTTCACCTTTTACAATATCTACATTTTCGGTATAACGCGCCACTTTAGCCAGTGGGTTTTTACCGGTGTAGTACATGGTTGAAGCCGTCGCCATTGGCGATGGATAGAAAGTTTGCACCTGATCGGCACGGAAACCATTCTTTTTCAGCCATAAGGCCAAATTCATCATATCGTAGTCCGTGGTACCCGGATGCGCAGCAATAAAGTACGGAATCAAATATTGCTCTTTACCTGCTTCCTTACTGAAACGATCAAACATCTGTTTGAAGCGATCATAAGTTCCGATGCCCGGTTTCATCATCTTAGACAATGGACCTTTTTCGGTATGTTCAGGCGCAATTTTCAAATAACCGCCCACGTGATGCGTCACCAACTCACGAACATATTCAGGGTTCAACACCGCCAAGTCATAACGCAAGCCTGAACCTATCAGAATTTTCTTAATGCCTTTCAACTCACGCGCTTTGCGATACAACTGAGTTAATGGCGCATGGTCAGTATGTAAATTTTGGCATACGCCTGGGAATACGCAGGAGGGTTTACGGCAATTCTTTTCAATTTCTGGGTCTTTACAGTGCAAACGGTACATATTGGCCGTTGGACCACCCAAGTCTGAAATAATGCCTGTGAACCCAGGGGCAGTATCACGAATTTTTTCGACTTCACGCAAAATCGATTCTTCAGAACGGTTTTGAATAATCCGTCCTTCATGTTCGGTAATTGAACAGAATGTACAGCCACCAAAACAACCACGCATGATATTGACTGAGAATTTAATCATGTCAAAGGCTGGGAAACGTGCATTACCATAAGCTGGATGCGGCAAACGTGCATAAGGCAAATCAAACACATAGTCCATTTCTTCAGTGGTCAATGGAATAGGTGGTGCATTCAACCAAACATCACGTTCACCATGCTTTTGTACCAACGCGCGGGCATTACCTGGGTTGGTTTCTAAATGCAGAATACGGTTGGCATGTGCATACAACACAGGATCTGCGCTGACTTCTTCAAAAGAAGGCAAACGAATGACAGCCAGCTCACGTGGTGGTAATTTGTGTTTAATGGCTTTAGACGCAGGTTGCAATTGTACAATCTGGGTATCTGCATCCAACTGATCGCCTTCACGCACAATCGGATTGCTCACCACATCTTTTTGGAAATTTTGATATTGAGCAAGCTTGTTGCCTTTTTCTTTTTCAATCTCACAACCGTCTAAATCTTCGGTCATCACATAAGGGTTAATGATTGGATCGACACGCCCTACGCTGTCCACATCATTCGATGCAATTTCAACAAATTTGGCTTTGGCCGCACGGTTATGCTTATTAATAATAAATGCGGTTCCACGTACGTCGGTAATGTCATGGATTTTTTCACCCTTAGCCAAACGGTGCATGACTTCAATAATGGAACGCTCGCCATTGCCGTACATCAGCAAGTCTGCTTTAGAATCCATTAAAATGGAGCGACGAACTTTGTCTGACCAATAGTCATAATGCGCAATACGACGCAAAGAGCCTTCAATCCCGCCAAGTAAAACAGGCACATCAGGAAAAGCTTCACGACAGCGCTGACAGTACACGGTTGCAGCACGGTCAGGACGTTTATTCGGTACATTGTCTGGTGAATAAGCATCGTCAGAACGGATTTTTCTGTCTGCAGTATAGCGGTTGATCATCGAATCCATATTGCCTGCGGTAACGCCCCAAGCAATGGTTGGCTTACCTAAGACCCGAAACGACTCCACATTGGTCCAGTCTGGTTGTGCGATAATGCCAACACGAAAGCCCTGTGCTTCAAGCACACGACCAATCACACCTGACACAAAAGAAGGATGGTCAATATAGGCATCGCCACAAACTAGAATAAAATCGCAGGCATCCCAACCCAGCTGATCCATTTCTTCGCGTGACATCGGCAAAAATGGCGCAGGCTCAAAACATGACGCCCAATATTTGTCGTAATCAAACAACGCTTTGGGTGCGGTCTGAGCAGTATAAGCAGTAGACATGGCTTGCAATTCTCGGCTGGCAAGTGGAAGATCGGCAGTCATCAAAGATGAAAGCCGATCATTTTAGCATGAATTCCATTCATCTTGCTTGATTAAAAAATATGCAAAATCAGGTGGCTAATTTTTATTAATTTTGTGTAGGTAAAGGATCATGATGTAATCAATAAAGCCGAAATTGCATCAAGCCATCGTTCAGACTTTTACTTTTAAACGCCATGCACCCAGCAAAGCCAAGCCTAAAACCAGACTCATCACCCAAGTTAGTCCTGTCCAACCCCATTGTTCCCAAATCAGCCCACTACCACTACCCAGCAAACTAGAACCCATGTAATAACTGAATAAGTATAAAGATGAGCCTACCGCACGATATTGCAGTGCCTGAATTGACACCCAACTGCTGGCCGTAGAATGCGCTGCAAAAAAGGCAAAGGTAAATAAGAGCAAGGCAAGTAATACTACCACCAAATGTGCAATCGACATCAGCCAAAGTGCAGCAAGCATCAGTACGATCACCACTGGCAATACCCGTTCACGCCCGATCCGATTTCCCCAACTTGCCGCACGGGGTGAACTGTAAATGCCTGCCAAGTAGGCAATTGAAATCACCCCAATCCAAACTTGAGAAAGCTCAAATGGTTTGGCTAACAAGTAGTAACTGATATAGTTAAAAATACTGACAAAACAGCCCATCAACAAAAAGCCCTGCAGAAACAGGATTCTTAACTTACGGTCTGCCAAATTGGCCACAAAGGCATCTTTAAAGCGTGATAAACGAATTGGATACGCTGTAAAGTTTTTGGATGCAGGCAAGAGTATATAAAAGATAATTGCAATGATCAGGTTTAATCCACCAATCACCAAAGTTGCCGTTTGCCAAGAAACAAAATCAACCAAGACCCCTGCAATTAAACGTCCACTCATACCACCAATGGCTGTTCCAGAAATATACAGCCCCATGGCAAAGCCAATATCTTGCTGCTGAATTTCTTCGCCAATATAGGTCATGGCGACAGCTGCAACACCACTAACAGCAATACCAATCAAAACTCGGGTGCTTAAAAAGAACGGCCAGATGGGCAATAAAGCGCTCAAAATCAGCAAAATTGAAGCGAGAAATAACGCCATCACCATAATGGGTTTACGCCCAAAACGATCTGAAATAAAACCTGTAAATAGCAAACCTACAGCTAAGGCCACCGTAGAAAATGACAGCGGAAAACTACTTTGCGTTGGCGTAACGTTAAAAAAGTCTGCCAAAATTGGCATCATTGGCTGCACACAATACAGAATCGAAAAAGAAGCAAACCCTGCTAAAAACAGTGAAAAAAGAATTGCCTTAAACGGTTTTGAGCCATACTGAATATGAGATGCTGCAGACAAATCAGACATATTTACTCCCAGATTAGTCTCAGTATACGCCTGTTTATACACAAAAATAAGTTCAGTATTTTATCATTTGCTCAAAATTATCAGTTTCGACTGAATCCAAACCCACATAGCCTTGTCAGTTTTTGCTTACAACAACTGCCGCTATTAGATGCTAGGCAGCCGAGTGCAGCTTGGATATTCTTAAATCATCAGGAAACAGGACGTTTCCCAAACAGAAAACAACAATAATATGTTTGCGCATCAGGATCGTGAGGTACGACAGGAGTTATACCTAAAACACGAAATACAAAGAAACCCCGTCAGGATGATGGGGTTTCTTTTTATCTGCATATTTTATCTATGCTTTTATTGGCAATTTTATCTATTTTTAATCAATACAATCCATAAAAAATCCCCAAGCAACGTTGAGGATTTTTTATGATCAGAACTTCAAATTAAGCTTTTGCGGCTACTGCTTTGCCAGCTTTAATTTGTTCAGCTTCATCTTCATTCATAATTAAGGCAACAGCAATTGCAGTAATCAAGACAGGTAAACCTACGGCCATGAAATTGAAGTGAGCGGGCAAGTTCATGCCCAACAAACCGCCAATTAAGATTGGCCCTACAATCGCACCCATACGGCCAATCGCAGATGACCAACCAATCCCTGTAGAACGTACTGCAAGTGGGTAATATTGTGCGACATAACTATATAGCAACATTTGTGAGCCAATTGAAGCCGCACCTGCCAAAAATACCAAGATATAAAGCAGGAACTGATTAGACTGGAAGCCCATTAAGCTCATCACCAACGCACCCATGATGCCTAAGAACATTAACACAGGTTTTAGATGGAAACGGTCTGCTAAAATACCACCACCCACAATACCCACAACTGCACCTACGTTCATCACCATCATGAACATTAAGCTGTTGTCCATCGAGTAGCCAGCTGCCATCATCAATTTAGGCAACCAACTGCTAAGCGCATACATGGTTAATAAGCACGTAAAGAATGCCAACCAGAACAATAGTGTATTGACTGCACGACCACGTTTAAACAAGCTCACCACATTGGCCGCTTCTGGCACATCTGCTTGGTACAATTCAAATGTTGTGTCTTGCGTAATTTTCAAATCTGGTGCTAAACGCGCCACAATTGGACGTGCTTGATCTTGCTTGTTTTCTTTTACAATAAAAGTCAAAGACTCAGGTAAGAATTTCCAAATCACAGGCAATAAAAATAATGGAATCCCTGCAATAAAGAACATAATTTCCCAACCAAAACTTGGGGTAAACCATGAGCCGAGTAATGCAGCCATTACACCACCAACCGCATAACCACTGAACATCGTGGTAACGAGCGTACTACGCATAGTTTTAGGTGCATATTCTGAAGTTAATGCCACCAAGTTTGGCATTACACCGCCAATCCCTAGACCCGCCAAGAAACGTAAAATTGCAAACTCAGTGGGATTCGAAGCAAAACCACCCGCAAAGGTTAAACCACTAAATAGCACAATACAGATCATGATGACTTTCTTACGGCCAATTTTATCGGCCAAAGAACCAAAAATCATGGCACCAAACATCATACCTGCCAAGGCAGTACTGGCAAGCATACCCGCCTGAACAGCACTCAAGCCCCATTCATCCATCAATAATGGCAAAACAACGCCATTAATTGCCAAGTCGTAGCCATCAAATAAAATGATCAGTAGACACCATGCCACGACATTAAAATGAAATGGTTTGAATTTTGCGTGATCAATGACATCATTCACGTTAATTGCTTGATGTGCCATTCCTCACCTCCTGTGAGCTGTGTTTCAGTGAACTCAAATAGCGATTTTTACAGTGAAGACTTTCATTTTTATCAGTCATCCATGTCCACTTTGCTATTCAAGTGGATTGTGTAACTTTCACACAAAACAAGGGGAATAAAAATTCAACATTAGTCTAAATCCTTTTATTAATTATGGATTTAATGTTGTTTTTACAAAATTAAAATGTGATTATTATTCTTAACATTTTATTTTATCCATAAAAAAACACCCTCAACGTTAGTTGAGGGTGTTTGAATAATGAGCTGGCGATGACTTACTCTCACATGGGTAACCCCACACTACCATCAGCGCGAAGAGGTTTCACTTCTGAGTTCGGGAAGGGATCAGGTGGTTCACTCTTGCTATTGTCGCCAGCACAACTGTTATGGACTTGTTCGGGTCTTAGTTACATTGCTTAAGCTCGATGCTTTTGCTTGTAATGCCTTACTTCGTTCCAAATGAGTTATTAACAGGTTGGCTATTGTATCTGAAATTTCATGTTCAGCAAGGGCTGAATCAAGATATTTGATCTGATCAGGTTTAAGTGATCTTTTATGAATCGATTGATGCTTGTGATACAACAACTGTTTGGGTGTTGTATAGTCAAGCCTCACGAGCAATTAGTATTGGTCAGCTTCACATATCGCTATGCTTCCACATCCAACCTATCAACGTCGTAGTCTTCAACGGCTCTTTAGGAGGCATAAAGCCTCGGGGAAATCTTATCTTGAGGTAGGCTTCCCGCTTAGATGCTTTCAGCGGTTATCCCTTCCGAACATAGCTACCCGGCGATGCGACTGGCGTCACAACCGGTACACCAGAGGTTCGTCCACTCTGGTCCTCTCGTACTAGGAGCAGATCCTCTCAAATTTCCAGCGCCCACGGTAGATAGGGACCGAACTGTCTCACGACGTTCTAAACCCAGCTCGCGTACCTCTTTAAATGGCGAACAGCCATACCCTTGGGACCTGCTTCAGCCCCAGGATGAGATGAGCCGACATCGAGGTGCCAAACACCGCCGTCGATATGAACTCTTGGGCGGTATCAGCCTGTTATCCCCAGAGTACCTTTTATCCGTTGAGCGATGGCCCTTCCATACAGAACCACCGGATCACTAAGACCTACTTTCGTACCTGCTCGACTTGTGGGTCTCGCAGTTAAGCGCGCTTTTGCCTTTATACTCTACGCGTGATTTCCGACCACGCTGAGCGCACCTTCGTACTCCTCCGTTACTCTTTAGGAGGAGACCGCCCCAGTCAAACTACCCACCAGACATGGTCCTCGTCCCGGATAACGGGACAGAGTTAGAACCTCAACATTACCAGGGTGGTATTTCAAGGACGGCTCCACTCGAACTAGCGTCCGAGTTTCAAAGCCTCCCACCTATCCTACACAAGTAAGGTCAAAGTTCAATGTCAAGCTGCAGTAAAGGTTCACGGGGTCTTTCCGTCTAGCCGCGGGTACACCGCATCTTCACGGCGAATTCGATTTCACTGAGCCTCTGCTGGAGACAGCGCCGCCATCATTATGCCATTCGTGCAGGTCGGAACTTACCCGACAAGGAATTTCGCTACCTTAGGACCGTTATAGTTACGGCCGCCGTTTACTGGGGCTTCGATCAAGAGCTTCGCTTACGCTAACCCCATCAATTAACCTTCCAGCACCGGGCAGGCATCACACCCTATACGTCCACTTTCGTGTTTGCAGAGTGCTATGTTTTTAATAAACAGTTGCAGCGGCCTGGTTTCTGAGGCTGTCGACAGCTCAAGGAGCAAGTCCTATCACCATCAACAGCGTACCTTCTCCCGAAGTTACGGTACCATTTTGCCTAGTTCCTTCAGCAGAGTTCTCTCAAGCGCTTTGGTCTACTCGACCTGACCACCTGTGTCGGTTTCGGGTACGATTCCAGTGTAACTGAAGCTTAGAGACTTTTCCTGGAAGCAGGGTATCAGCCACTTCACTGTACAAGTACAGCTTGCTATCAGATCTCAGCATAGAGCACCCCGGATTTGCCTAAGATGCATGCCTACTTCCTTTCACCTGGACAACCAACGCCAGGCTGACTTAACCTTCTCCGTCCTCTCATCGCATTACACTGAAGTATTGGAATATTAACCAATTTCCCATCGACTACGCCTCTCGGCCTCGCCTTAGGGGTCGACTCACCCAGCCCCGATTAACGTTGGACTGGAACCCTTGGTCTTTCAGCGAACGGGTTTTTCACCCGTTTTGTCGTTACTCACGTCAGCATTCGCACTTCTGATACCTCCAGCAGACTTCTCAATCCACCTTCGTCGGCTTACAGAACGCTCCCCTACCACGTATACAAAGTATACATCCGCAGCTTCGGCACATAGTTTTAGCCCCGTTACATCTTCCGCGCAGGCCGACTCGACTAGTGAGCTATTACGCTTTCTTTAAAGGGTGGCTGCTTCTAAGCCAACCTCCTAGCTGTCTATGCCTTCCCACATCGTTTCCCACTTAACTATGATTTTGGGGCCTTAGCTGGCGGTCTGGATTGTTTTCCTCTTGACTACGGACGTTAGCACCCGCAGTCTGTCTCCCGGATAGTACTCATTGGTATTCGGAGTTTGCATCGGTTTGGTAAGTCGGGATGACCCCCTAGCCGAAACAGTGCTCTACCCCCAATGGTATTCGTCCGAGGCGCTACCTAAATAGCTTTCGGGGAGAACCAGCTATCACCGAGTTTGATTAGCCTTTCACCCCTATCCACAAGTCATCCCCTGGCTTTTCAACGACAGTGGGTTCGGTCCTCCAGTTAGTGTTACCCAACCTTCAACCTGCTCATGGATAGATCACCCGGTTTCGGGTCTATACCCAGCAACTAGACGCCCTATTAAGACTCGATTTCTCTACGGCTCCCCTATGCGGTTAACCTCGCTACTGAATATAAGTCGCTGACCCATTATACAAAAGGTACGCAGTCACCGAACAAGTCGGCTCCCACTGCTTGTATGCATGCGGTTTCAGGATCTATTTCACTCCCCTCACAGGGGTTCTTTTCGCCTTTCCCTCACGGTACTGGTTCACTATCGGTCAGTCAGGAGTATTTAGCCTTGGAGGATGGTCCCCCCATATTCAGACAAGGTTTCACGTGCCTCGCCCTACTCGTCATCATTATGTGTGCCCTTTCGTGTACAGGACTATCACCCACTATGGTTGCACTTCCCAGAGCATTCCACTAAAACACACATAACTTAATGGGCTTTTCCCCTTTCGCTCGCCGCTACTGAGGGAATCTCAATTGATTTCTTTTCCTACGGGTACTGAGATGTTTCACTTCCCCGCGTTCGCCTTGCAACACTATGTATTCATGCTGCAATACCTACCTTAAGGTAGGTGGGTTCCCCCATTCAGAAATCTCCGGATCAAAGGATATTTGCCGCCTCCCCGGAGCTTTTCGCAGGCTATCACGTCTTTCTTCGCCTCTGACTGCCAAGGCATCCACCACATGCACTTAATTACTTGACTATACAACCCCAAACAGTCGTTAACCCCTACAAGTAGGGTTAAGACAATTAAATAAATATAAAATATTTATTTAATTCACAGTTTGATGTCTTGTGCACTTAAGCACTGTACAGCTTCAATTAGATTCATATACCAAAACGCTTGATTCAGTTAATTTGCTAGTTCTCATTTCAATTCGTAATTAAAACGTAACACCGAAGTATTACTGTCAATCTTGAATTAAATGAGTTGAACAATTTATTTCAGACTCAATTTTGCCAATCTGTTAATGATTTCCTACCGCCTCGTCAGCGAGTAGTTCACTGTGATAAATCACAGAATTTAATAAATCATTAAATCTTTACGATTTAACCTATTTACTAAATTCTGTAATCTTTAGCTTATCCCATACTTAAAAGTACGTGGTGGAGACTAGGAGAGTCGAACTCCTGACCTCCTGCGTGCAAAGCAGGCGCTCTACCAACTAAGCTAAGTCCCCAGCTTATCAATAAGTCAATGTTTCTGATTTCCGTTTACTCTGCAATCTCTTGCGTCGTCAGTAGTGGTGGGTCTGACAAGACTTGAACTTGTGACCCCACGCTTATCAAGCGTGTGCTCTAACCAACTGAGCTACAGACCCTCAGATACATCGTCATGAAGAACAACTTGTTGTGGATTCTTACCAATCGTCAATCTTTCGTTAAGGAGGTGATCCAGCCGCAGGTTCCCCTACGGCTACCTTGTTACGACTTCACCCCAGTCATCGGCCACACCGTGGTAAGCGTCCTCCTTGCGGTTAGACTACCTACTTCTGGTGCAACAAACTCCCATGGTGTGACGGGCGGTGTGTACAAGGCCCGGGAACGTATTCACCGCGGCATTCTGATCCGCGATTACTAGCGATTCCGACTTCACGCAGTCGAGTTGCAGACTGCGATCCGGACTACGATCGGCTTTTTGAGATTAGCATCACATCGCTGTGTAGCAACCCTTTGTACCGACCATTGTAGCACGTGTGTAGCCCTGGCCGTAAGGGCCATGATGACTTGACGTCGTCCCCGCCTTCCTCCAGTTTGTCACTGGCAGTATCCTTAAAGTTCCCATCCGAAATGCTGGCAAGTAAGGAAAAGGGTTGCGCTCGTTGCGGGACTTAACCCAACATCTCACGACACGAGCTGACGACAGCCATGCAGCACCTGTATGTAGATTCCCGAAGGCACCAATCCATCTCTGGAAAGTTTCTACTATGTCAAGGCCAGGTAAGGTTCTTCGCGTTGCATCGAATTAAACCACATGCTCCACCGCTTGTGCGGGCCCCCGTCAATTCATTTGAGTTTTAGTCTTGCGACCGTACTCCCCAGGCGGTCTACTTATCGCGTTAGCTGCGCCACTAAAGGATCAAATCCCCCAACGGCTAGTAGACATCGTTTACGGCATGGACTACCAGGGTATCTAATCCTGTTTGCTCCCCATGCTTTCGCACCTCAGTGTCAGTATTAGGCCAGATGGCTGCCTTCGCCATCGGTATTCCTCCAGATCTCTACGCATTTCACCGCTACACCTGGAATTCTACCATCCTCTCCCATACTCTAGCCAACCAGTATCGAATGCAATTCCCAAGTTAAGCTCGGGGATTTCACATTTGACTTAATTAGCCACCTACGCGCGCTTTACGCCCAGTAAATCCGATTAACGCTCGCACCCTCTGTATTACCGCGGCTGCTGGCACAGAGTTAGCCGGTGCTTATTCTGCGAGTAACGTCCACTCTTCTTAGGTATTAACCAAGAGAGCCTCCTCCTCGCTTAAAGTGCTTTACAACCAAAAGGCCTTCTTCACACACGCGGCATGGCTGGATCAGGGTTCCCCCCATTGTCCAATATTCCCCACTGCTGCCTCCCGTAGGAGTCTGGGCCGTGTCTCAGTCCCAGTGTGGCGGATCATCCTCTCAGACCCGCTACAGATCGTCGCCTTGGTAGGCCTTTACCCCACCAACTAGCTAATCCGACTTAGGCTCATCTATTAGCGCAAGGTCAAATGATCCCCTGCTTTCTCCCGTAGGACGTATGCGGTATTAGCATTCCTTTCGGAATGTTGTCCCCCACTAATAGGCAGATTCCTAAGCATTACTCACCCGTCCGCCGCTAGCTCAGTTACCGAAGCAACCTCGCCCGCTCGACTTGCATGTGTTAAGCCTGCCGCCAGCGTTCAATCTGAGCCATGATCAAACTCTTCAGTTAAAATCATTTTGAAGTTTTAATCTAAACTTCCAAATCTGGCTCATCAATTTTCTGACTTAAATTTCGCTCAAATAAACTTCGAGTAATTTAAACCAATCAATCAATGATAATATTTCGATTAATCAATCAGTAAAAATCCACACAAGTTGTTCTTCATAATCTCTTAATGATCTTCTCGATGCTTCGTCAGCATCAAGCTAGGTCGGCTATACTACTCTCTATTTCCAGAAAGTCAACATGCAATGTTGATTTTATTTTCAAACCCGCCTACTTAAAATAAACTCAATCAATCTTAAACCAATCAACCAAGCCATTGTTTTTCAACAAGTTTTTATCAACATCACCGCCAATGGATGTGCATTATAGGCCAAATATTTTGCCATGCAAGGCTTTTTGTAAAAGAAATATATCGAGTGTTTATTTTATAAACCCAAAAACAGATAAACCACTGTTTTATCTAATAAATTTATTTTAATAAAAGTCTGTGCAATTCTTTAGAATACAATCACAAGATTTAATCTATTGTTTTATTTGAAATTATTCTAATAAAAAAGTAAAAAGCAGAGCCTAAGCTCTGCTTTTGGTTTAAATAAAGTCCAAATTAGAACTTCATACTGATACGCGCCCAATAGTTGCGACCACTATTATTAAATTGTTCAGTAACTGGCAAACCTGTTCCTGACGCACCCATTTTGTTTAGATGCTCGGTATAGGTTTTATCCAAAACGTTATCAATACCCACAGACACATCAACACCTTTACTTAGGTTATAACTACCATTTAAAGACAACACGCCAAAGCCACTGCTCTCTTTTACATCATAACCAACAATATTCCCTTGATTTTGGCTGAAACGACTTTGACCATCGACCACACGTAATAATGCACCTAAAGTATATTTATCCTGAACATAGCGTAGGTTTAAACGTCCTTCCAAAGGTGAAATTTGTGGTAGCGGCGTATTGTCTGTGGTGTTTTCACCCCACGCATACATGGCACTCACATCAGCCTGTAAAGCATCGGTAAATTGATAGCCAATACCAACTTCTGCACCAGCAATGGTTGCATCCACATTACGAGAATCTGCGGCATTTTTCATCATTGGAACCATTACAGTTGGATCATAGCTCATGAGAATGAAGTCATTAATCATCCCTACATAAGCCGATGCCCAAGAACTGAACGCGCCATGCTCGTGCTGATAACCTAGATCGAGTTGTAAGGTTTTTTCAGTATCTAGATTTTTAAAAGTCGTACCTTCAACACCATTTAAATCTGTTCTAAACAATTCCCAATAATCAGGAACACGCTCTACATAACCCAAACCAACATACGTTTTTGCTTCATGGTGTGGGTGCTGATTTTCCAAACGAATAAAGCCACTTGGCAAAGTTTCTTTACGTTGTTGAGCTTTTTTAACAGCATCAACCTCAACTTGATCGACACGTATACCTGTGACTAATTTATTTTGATCATTGAGTTGATAACTCAATTCACCAAAACCACCATAAGATTGAAATTCCATATCAGTTGTTACTGGAGAATTCATCATTGCTTTAGTTGCATGATACATCCCACCAGCATGTTTATTATTTTGACTATCTAAGCCAGTAATAAATTGAAGCTTATCCCACTCATGTGTCACCGCCATACGCGCATTTAAAGTACGGCGTGTAACTGTCATAGCTTTGTTAGGCTCATCAACTTGGCGTAAACTAAAATTATCCATTACATGATCGTTAAAACTATAATTCACCTGTGCTTCAATTTTCTTAATCACATCGGTGATATTTTTCTTTTCTACACGTAAACCTAAACTTTCGCGGTCAAATTCAGCACCATCCATTGTACGGCCCGCATAAACCACTTCAGCATCACCACGACCACCTGTCAGTTCTAGCCAAGTGTTTTCATCGGGTGTCCAACCTAAAGCGACATCAGCATTCCAACGCTCCCAATCCGAAGGAACAGTTGTACCATTGCCATCTTTATAGCTGTCTGCTACAGAACGGTTGGCGTTTAAACGAATATATTTCTGCTCATCACCCGCAGCCGCTTCAACATTATGATCTAAACGGCCAAATGACCCCATCAAGACACTGGCTTGGCCACGATAGTTTTGACCTTCACCAAATTGCTCAGGCTTACGCTCAAACAATACCGTTGCTGCCGAACCTGTGTTGGCATATTGCACCGTTTGCGGGCCTTTAATGACGGTAATTTCATCAAAACTTTCTGGTGAAATATAAGAGGTTGGTGAATCCATACGACTCGGGCATGCACCTAAGTTTTCAGAACCATCGGTTAAAATTTTAATACGTGAACCAAACATGCCGCGGAAGGTCACATCGCCATTGGTACCCGCACCACTGTTGACAGCACTAAAGCCAACGATGCTTTGCAAATAGTCTGCACCATCTGTGGCTGGAATCGGCTGAATGGGTTGTTTTGGATTAGCACGAACCACCAAACCATTGGCATCATTGCCCTGTTGTGCGGTTGCAACAATAGGCGCAAGACTATGCGTATTCGCAGACAGCATACTTTGATCGGCAAACGCACTTGCTGAATAGCAGGCAACACAAACTGCAGCCGCAATGGGCTGTAATAAAAATTTAAGCTGAGCCATTTTATTTCTCACTTCAAAACATAAATACAGTTAGGGTCAAAGCAGACCCGAAAAACATTGAATTTATGCAAAGTGAGGTGGAGCACGTCCCTGCGGAAGTAAAAAGAGTTGCTGAAGTGCAAACCAAACGTGTTGAAAACGTTTTTGGAAAGCCAAAAGACGTACCTGAATGCGATCAAGCACCTCTTTAAGCTCTAATTCAGGTGGCAAGACCAAGTTGCCATAGACCGTACAATACTGACATTGATGTGAAGCATCGTGATGATGATGTTCATGCTGTACGGTCAGTTGCTGATCATCGGTCTGTGATGTAGATGAATGTGCAGTGTGCGAAGAATTTGTATGCACTGCGTGGGCTTGTGGCAACAAAAGTGCTCGCGTGATGGTTTCACAGACTGGCGCAACTTGATATTGCTCAGGCAGCAAAGGCTGTAAAAATACAGCAATCTGTAAAAAAACTGCGATAAATGAAAGCAGTAAGCCACTACGCAACAACAAAAACATCTATCCTGAATTTGTGTGGCGCAAGTATAACAAAGCCCAATCGAAATTGGGCTGATTTTTATGCTTTGGTCTAAACATGGACAACTAGATTGTGGTTTGTTTTAACGCTTCACAGCAACTTTTTCTTTCTGACGCTGGCGCACTACTTTTTCCACTTTTTCACGGGCACGCTGTCTTTTGAGTGGTGATAAATAATCGACAAATAATTTACCATTTAAGTGATCCATTTCATGTTGGATACAAACAGCGAGAAGTTGATCTGCTTCTAGCTCAAAGGTTTGACCCTCAAGGTTAATCGCTTCAATTTTTACACGTGACGGACGCTCAACTTTGTCGTATATTTGAGGCACTGACAAACACCCTTCTTCATACGGTTGGGTCTCTTCAGTCAATGGGGTAACTTTGGGGTTAATGAAGACCATGGGTTGATCTTTATTTTCAGATAAATCCATGACAATCAGCTGAATATGATGATCTACCTGTGTCGCAGCTAGACCAATTCCTGGTGCGGCATACATAGTTTCAAACATATCTGCAGCAAGCTGACGAATTTCGTCGGTCACTTCTTCAACTGGTTTGGCAATGGTACGCAAACGGGGATCCGGGAAACTTAAAATAGGTAATAAGGCCATAGGACGTCCTCACTTATATGCCATTGATCAAAAAACCGAATGAAGGAATGCTTCATCAAAAAAATGTGTGTAAGATCGTTATTATAACGCAACTACATACATAATTTTAGGAATTATGATAATGAAAAAGGTTTTGACAGACACATCCTCTTTTCGTGTCTTGGGGTTTAAAAAGCAAGTTTTAGCGCTCGCTGTATGTCTCACTGTGGGACTTGGGGCAATGAGTGTGGCTGAAGCAGCACCTGCACGAAATATTAATCCGCCTGCTTTAAAAGCCAATGCACCGAATGTGTATGTGGTGAAAAAAGGCGATACCTTGTGGGATATTTCTAAAAAATTCCTGAATAATCCACTGCGCTGGCCTGAAATTTGGGCAAGCAACCGCCACGTGAAAAATCCACACTGGATTTTCCCGGGTGACCGCTTGTTAATGTGTACCTATGAAGGTCGCCCAATTATTGGTAAAGATGAAGGTGATGGCTGTGAAGGCATTATTCGTCGTTACACAGGCAAGAGCACCAATTTACAGCCACAAATTCGCGTAGAATCTTTAAATAATACAATTCCTGTGATTCCACTGGAATACATCAAGCATTGGTTAGAGCGCAGCAGCATTATTGCCTCAGATGCACTGCAAGGCACGCCTTATATTTTAGGTACTTCTGATCAACGCGTGTTGGCTGCTAAAGGACAAAGCGTGTATGCACGTGGTGCAGGCCTAGAAGTTGGTCAACGTTATGCTGTCTATCGTGAAGGTGAACCATACATCCTAACCGATGCAAATGGTCAAAAATTCAATGCAGGCTTAGAACTCACTCAGGTTGCAGCAGGTATTGTAGTACGTGGTGAAAATGACATTACCACACTTGAATTGACCGACACTTACAACGCTGAAGTGCGTCGTGGTGACCGTGTCTTGCCTGTTTATGACCCAATGTTACCAACGCTGTTCTATCCGACCCATGCTGAAAATGTAACTGCAGGCGGTCAAGTGGTTCGTGTAATGGGTTCTATTGGTACGGCTGCAAAACACAGTGTGGTTGCCATTGACCGTGGTACGCTGCATGGCGTGCAATCAGGCCACGTATTCTCTGTCGCTCAAAAAGGCGAAGTTGTGACTGACCCGAAAACCAAAGAGCGTGTGCAACTTCCAGGCGAACGCATTGGTAATATCATGGTCTTCAAAAGCTTTGATCACATCAGCTATGCCTATGTATTAGACAGCGAATTGCCAATTAAAGTGGGTGCGAACTTACAAACACCCCTAATGGACGACTAAAAATAGTCTGAGATGGTGACATGTTGAATTCATTCACCCCACATCAAATTGACTACATTAAGTTGTGGTATTTGGTTCAGCATTCACTGTCGAGTTTTTATAAACTAGAACAATATTTTGGTTCCGTGGCTGCCGCAGTGCAGCCCGAACATCTTTTGGCTTGGTCAGAAGTACGTGTACATGCCAACCATCAACAGCGTGCTAAAGAATATCTTAGCCAATCAGGGCAACAGGCCTTTGAAAACGTCTTAAAACAATTACAACAGCATTGTGATTTTATCCTGACCTTGGATGATCCCAACTACCCCAACCAATTACGCCCCTATGCAAATAAAACTCCAATTTTATTTGGCCAAGGCAATGCTCAGGCTTTATTGCAAGCTCAAATCGCAATTGTTGGCAGTCGTAAAGCCAGCCCACACGGACGGCAAGTGGCTTATGATTTTGCCTATTATTTAAGTGAACAAGGTTTCTTTATCAATAGCGGTTTAGCACAAGGTATTGATGAGGCTGCACACCAAGGCGCTTTGGCACACCGTCGTACCATTGCAGTCATGGGCACAGGTTTAGACAGCACCTACCCGAGCGCCCACCATACACTCCGCCAGCAGATTGTGGAGCGTGGCGGTGCAGTGATTACAGAATTTTTACCTCACACCAAACCTTTGCAGCAAAATTTTCCACGACGTAATCGGTTAGTGAGTGGATTGAGTCTTGGCGTTATTGTTGCTGAAGCCAGTTTAAATAGTGGATCACTGATTACCGCTAAATGCGCAGCCGAACAAGGTAAATTAATTTTTGCTATTCCTGGACATATTTACAGTGAATTTCATCAGGGTTGCCATCAATTAATTCGTGAAGGTGCAATTTTGGTGGATCATCCTGAACAGGTGCTTGAAGATTTGGCATTGCCGACTCAATGGCAATATCAACAACAAAATATTGATCAATTGAGCTCTGACTCAACCTTGCCATCTTCAAAAATGAATGCTCAAACAGGAGAAAGCAATACAACCATACCTGATACAGCCACCTCGCCACAACCTATCCATAAAATCGTGACGCAGATTCCTGAGCATTTATTGGCGTTGTATCATCAATTGGATTGGGTCGGACAAAGTATTGACCACTTGGCACAACAGCTCGACTTGGAAATTGCCGTACTCACAGCTTATTTAATGGAACTTGAGCTCATGGGCTTAGCAATGCAGCAATCAGGCCTGTATCTGCGTTGTCGTCCTCACAAATAAGGTTCACAATAGCCCTCTCCCATTTCTATTTAGGTCAACTCGCATGATTACCACCTCTGTCACCGAAGCCGCTGCATGTCTACAACAGGGACAAGTGCTGGCCTATCCAACAGAGGCGGTCTGGGGTCTAGGTTGTGATCCTTATAATCAGCAGGCTTTTTTGGAAATTCTACGCCTCAAACAACGTCCAATTGAAAAAGGCGTCATTTTACTGGCAGGGCACCTGTCACAGGTAGAACATCTGCTTGAAGATTTAAAGCCAGATATGCAAGATCGTGTAATTGCCTCATGGAGCAATACACATCCGACTGAGCGTGCCACCACTTGGCTGTTACCCACCACAGCGGCAATTCCAAACTGGATTACAGGACAACACCCGAAAGTTGCGGTACGCGTGACCAACCATCCTTTATGTATGGCTTTATGCCATGCTTTTGATGGCTTTATTGTTTCAACTAGTGCCAACCCTGCTGGCCATGAACCTGCGCGCTCCCTGCAAGAAGCAACCCAGTATTTCCAGCAACAACTGCATTATTTAAATGGTGATTTAGGCTTAAGCCAAAAACCTAGCCGAATTTTAGATGCAGAGACAGGTTTGGTCATTCGCGCCTAGGCTTAGACAAATTTTAGATAAAAAAAAGCTCAACCATATAGGGATGGTTGAGCATAAAAAGGATGTGTATAAAAGCACATCCAGAGGGTACGAAAATCTTGCTGCGAATGATGTCTTGCTAAGTTTTTACTAAAGCAGATCATTTCCAGTACGTGAATTATGGAGTAATTTAGTCGACTATACAAATAGATTATTTCTATTAATCTTACATAAATAATCAATGATAGACTTATCACTTTTTCTTAACAATTTAAATTATCTTACTATTTTTTCAATTATTTTAGAAAAATTAAAAAAACTGTCATAAATTATATGCCTAAATCCTGTATATTTTTTGAATAAAACAGTATTTTAGATACATCTTTAATGCTCAAAAAAAGAGCAAATGCACTCAATTTTTTAGTGGAATTTGCACACGAGTTTTCATTTGAGCCAAAACAATGCCCACTAAAATAATCAAACCACCAACAGTGTGATAGCTCCCCCATACTTCTGCCAGCCAAAAATAAGCAATGATTGCAGTAAATACAGGCATCAAATTCATAAAAATACTGGTACGGTTTGGCCCTAAGTGCTGTACTGCCAACATCCACACCAAAGGCGCAATAATGGATGGAAAAATCCCCGCATACAAAACACTGAAACTATTTTGACTATTGAGCGGATCTAAGCCGAGCCACACAATGAAAGGTAGATGATAAATCAGCGCAAAAATTATTTGTACATACAGGCTAAGCATTAAAGGCAGTTTTAAATTCCATTTCTTTAAAAACACCCCATAAAAAGCATAAAAGAACACGGCTAGCACCATCAGCATGTCGCCTGCATGCCCAGTCAGCTGTGCTAATTGGCTGAAATCTCCCTGTGCAATCACATACAACAAACCAAAAAATGAAATGATACAGCTCAAAATTGCAAATTTTGTTGGAATGTCCCTTAAAATAATCAAAGACACCAATACCGTAAACATAGGAATAAATGCATTGATGATGCCCATGTTGGTGGCAGTCGTATAATTGGCTGCAGTGTAGCTTAGCCCTTGATACAGCACCAAACCAAAGGCACTTAAAACGGCTAACTGTTTTAAATGTGGACGAATTAAACTGCGTTGCTGCCAAACTTTAGGCAATATCCAAGGCGTGAGAATCAAAAATGCAATAAGCCAGCGGTAAAAGCTGATACTCACTGGCGAAATATATTCTGCAACATAACGTGTCACGGCAATATTGAGCGACCAAATTAATACCGCAATCACAGGGAGTAGAATTGCCCAAAGTGCACCTTTGGCTGGCTGTGTCATGTCTGCATCATCCTTGTTGCACGTCAGCTGCATAAGCTTGCTGCTGTTTTCTGATCATCCAATTGATTTGATTGCTTGAAGCTCAAACTAAACTTCAGGGCTATTTATGGCACTTTTCGCTCAACTTATCCACCAATACTTTTAAATGATGATAATCCTTATATTTTTTTAATTTATAGTCCTTCTTCTTTTGCACACAAATACAATAAATTTTCTGGTTTTCAACTTGCTGTGCTTTATAAATCCAGTTAAAACAATAACACTTCATATCATTCGCATTTGGACACTTACATGAGCCATTCGGTCTATAACATTCCCGTTCTCACCAATTCAGGTGAAGAAACCACATTAAATCAATATGCTGGAAAAGTATTGTTGATTGTTAATGTCGCCTCTAAATGTGGCTTAACCCCACAGTATGAAGGCTTACAAAAATTGTATGCGGATCAAAAAACACAAGGTTTGGAAATTTTGGCTTTTCCATCTAATGACTTTTTGGCTCAAGAACCAGGCAGTGATGCAGAAATTCAGGAATTCTGTTCATTGAATTATCAGGTGAGTTTCCCGTTATTTGCTAAAATTCCTGTGGTGGGTGAGAACAAGCACCCATTGTATCGCACCTTAATTCAGGCCATTCCAGAACGTATAGGTGAAGGCCCATGGTGGAAAGATTTGGTCGATTATGGCTTAACCCCAAATAATCCGCCGGAAGTTTTGTGGAACTTTGAAAAATTTCTAGTCAACAAGCAAGGTGAAGTCGTAGCACGTTTTGCGCCTGATCTAACTGCAAAAGACCCACGAGTTTTGGATGCGATTGCAGCAGAACTCGCCAAATAATGCTTGGCAATAAATGCTTTATACAGGGAATTTGCTTAGGCAACTCCCTGTTTTTCGTTTTAACAACACTTCTAATATTTGTTATTGCTTTGCAATAATCTGTTTTTTATTCATATTTTCGTTTTATATTGGTTTTAATGCCTTATAAATGATTAGATCAAGATGAATACACCATTTTCTAAATATGCAATACTGCTCCCCCTACTCAGCGTAGGTTTACTACTCAGTGCTTGTGAACAGGCTTCTGGCCCTCAAAGCAGCTCAGTCGAAGAACAAGGGACTGTAACATCTAGCAATAGCAATCCTGATGCAACACAAGCCCCCCTAAGCAGTGGCAATATGTTTTACATTGTGCGCGATGTAGCTGATCTACAACTTAAAGCTGGACAATATGTTGAACAACTCAATCAGTCCAAATCAGAATTGCAAACAGCAATCAACGCACAAGACCCACAACAACTCCAGCTTGCTGCAACTCAATTACAACATCAACTACATGGTTTTAATCAGACCCTCAGCAGCTTAGATTTAAAAACACAAGAAATTGATACGATTCGTCAAAACCTGTTAGCAGCTAATCAACAAGTTTTAAACTCCCCGTTTTTAAACGGACAAATTAACCTTAGTCAGGTCGATTTTAAAAAGCTAGAACAGCAAATGGGCAATATTCAATCTGAAATGGTGAAGTTGGCGGGTATGATTTTGCAGGGTGAATCGAATTATAAAAGTGAACACAATCAGCAGAATAATGAAAATACCACGACTTAGAAATTGTAAACAATTACAAAGCACGAAGTTTGTATCTCTAAAACAATAAGTCGTACAAACTTCGTGAAAAAATCAAAGTGAAAAATTAAGACTTTGGTAACAAAATCGTAGGTTTACTACACTTGCCTGCAACAGCTAGACTATATTTCTCCACTGCTGTTTTCCCTTCCATTTCATCAACTAGTTTTAAATTTGCACCACCAACAAAAACACCTGGCTTGATATATTGCTGAATATAGTAATTTTTTCCAGTTTCAGTATTCACTTTTAAATGATTTGGTGAAAATTCAGATTCTGTAGAAATAGTATGCTGTTTTCCGCCCTCTACTTCTTTATAAAAATAAACACCACGTGCTGTTTCCCCTAAACACTCCCCATCAATCCAAATATCTTTTTTTAAAGCACTACCAATAACATTGTTAGATCGATAAACAAAAAGTCCAGCATTACCGACCTGTGGAGTTTGTATTGCTTTTTGCTGTTGAGTTGTCGTCAAATCCGCCTTTGGAACTGATGCACAACCAACAAATCCCAATGCTAGCAATAACGGAAGTAAAATTTTATTAGACATTTAATACACCCTATTTTTTATATTTACATAAGAATACAAAATATAACAAATATTTCTTAAATATTCTTAACTTAAAATAAAAAAAGCCACTCTTTCGAGTGGCTTTTCAATCTTAAACCAGCAATTAAAGTGCGCGGTTTTTGATTTTGCGGATGGTTTCCAACTGTGCAGCAGTTTCTGCCAAAGCAGCCAAAGC
This sequence comes from Acinetobacter sp. A2, assembly GCF_048537555.1. Lineage (NCBI taxonomy): Bacteria > Pseudomonadati > Pseudomonadota > Gammaproteobacteria > Moraxellales > Moraxellaceae > Acinetobacter > Acinetobacter sp. A2. The sequence goes on along the minus strand of NZ_CP183239.1, from coordinate 156,971 downwards.
AGCAGCAGAGTCCAAATCGCTTTTTTGATTCGCCAACAATTGTTCAGCGTGTTTACGCGCTTCAAGAATTGCGGCTTCATCTAAGTTTTCTGCACGAACTGCAGTATCTGCAAGAATCGTAACAACATGCGGTTGAACTTCTAGAACACCACCAGATACATAGATTAATTCTTCTGTACCATTTTCCAGCAGAACGCGGATTGCACCCGGCTGAAGCAAAGTTACTAGTGGTGCGTGACCCGGCATAATACCGAGTTCACCGCCAGCACCTTTTGCAATTAGCATAGTCACAGTGCCAGAGTACAAAGACTCTTTTACACTTACAACGTCACATTGCATAGTCGCCATGAGAATCTCCTAAATTAGAGCTGCTAATTAAAGTTTCTCGGCTTTAGCAATCACTTCGTCAATACCACCAACCATATAGAACGCTTGTTCTGGGATATGATCGTATTCACCAGCTAGAAGACCTTTAAAGCCACGAATTGTATCTTTAAGCGGTACAAGTTTACCAGGCGCACCAGTAAATACTTCTGCTACGTGGAACGGTTGAGAGAAGAAACGTTGGATCTTACGTGCACGGTATACAGTAAGTTTGTCTTCTTCTGACAATTCGTCCATACCAAGAATTGCGATAATGTCTTTCAATTCTTTATAACGTTGAAGAACGTTTTGAACTGAACGAGCAATTTCGTAATGCTCAGTACCAACAACTAATGGATCTAACTGACGTGAAGTTGAGTCTAGTGGATCGATCGCAGGGTAAATACCTTGAGATGCAATGTCACGGCTCAATACTACAGTTGCGTCTAAGTGCGCAAACGTTGTAGCAGGCGATGGGTCAGTTAAGTCATCGGCAGGTACGTATACAGCTTGAATAGATGTAATCGAACCAGACTTAGTTGAAGTAATACGCTCTTGAAGAACACCCATCTCTTCTGCAAGTGTAGGCTGGTAACCTACTGCAGATGGCATACGACCTAGAAGTGCTGATACTTCAGTACCTGCTAGTGTATAACGGTAGATGTTGTCTACGAACAATAATACGTCACGACCTTTACCGTTCTCGTCTTTTTGATCACGGAAGTACTCAGCCATAGTCAAACCAGTTAACGCTACGCGTAAACGGTTACCAGGTGGCTCGTTCATCTGACCGTAAACCATGGCTACTTTGTCAAGAACGTTAGAGTCTTTCATCTCGTGATAGAAGTCGTTACCTTCACGGGTACGCTCACCAACACCAGCGAATACAGATAAACCTGAGTGCGCTTTAGCGATGTTGTTGATCAACTCCATCATGTTTACGGTTTTACCAACACCCGCACCACCGAACAGACCAACTTTACCACCTTTTGCGAACGGGCAAAGTAAGTCAATGACTTTAATACCTGTTTCTAGAAGGTCAGTAGAAGCCGCTTGTTCTGCATAAGAAGGCGCTTGACGGTGAATTGGTAAACGCTCTTCAGTTGCAACTGGACCAGCTTCGTCGATAGGGCGACCAAGAACGTCCATGATACGACCAAGAGTCGCTGTACCTACTGGTACAGAGATTGGAGCGTTAGTGTTAGTTACGTTCAAACCACGCTTAAGGCCTTCAGTAGAACCCATTGCAATAGTACGAACTACGCCATCACCAAGTTGTTGCTGAACTTCTAATGTAGTTTCAGTACCGTCAACTTGGAGAGCGTCATAGATCTTAGGAACGCTGTTGCGTTCAAACTCGACGTCGATAACCGCGCCGATGATCTGAATGATACGACCGCCACTCATTGCTGTCTCCTCAATTCAAACTAATAATGTTAAACGGCAGCGGCACCACCAACGATCTCAGAAATTTCCTGAGTAATCGCGGCTTGACGCAGCTTGTTATAAATAAGTTGTAGGCTCTTGATCAGTTCACCTGCGTTGTCTGTTGCAGCTTTCATTGCAACCATACGTGCAGACTGTTCACATGCGATGTTTTCAATCACACCTTGATAAACCATAGACTCAATGTAACGAACCAATAAACCATTTAACAGCTCTTCAGCTTCTGGTTCATAGATATAGTCCCAACCGTATTGACGGTTAAGAGTCTTGTTTTCTTCAGCAGCTGCTAAAGGAACAAGTTGTTCGATTTTCTGATCTTGAGTCATGGCATTTACAAAGCCATTCGATACGAGGTAAATGCGATCTAACTCGCCTTTATCGTACGCATCCAACATCACTTGCACAGAACCAGATAACTGTTCAAGACTTGGCGCATCACCTACGTTTGTAGTTGCACCAAGCACTTTACCGCCGTAGTTTTTAAAAAACGAAACCGCTTTTTGACCAATTAAAGCAAACTGAACTTCAATTGACTGCTCTTGTTGTTGCTGTACATGCTTTACAACTTTCTTGAACAAGTTAATGTTCAAGCCACCTGCCAAACCACGATCTGAAGACACGATGATATAACCCACGCGTTTTACAGGGCGTTCGATCATATAACGGTGTTTGTATTCAGGGTTCGCCTGTACCAAATGAGCAATTACACGGTGCATATTTTCGGCATACGGACGGCCTTGAGCCATGCGCTCTTGCGCACGACGCATCTTAGAAGCAGCAACCATTTGCATCGCGCGAGTAATCTTTTGCGTGCTCTTGATACTAGCAACTTTGGCGCGAATTTCTTTTAAATTTGCCATACGCTTAACCTAGTATTCGAAAGCCCTTTCAGGCTTCCGAAGGTTGATTCCGTGAACCAAACCTCTAACTAGCCAATGCTAAATTAGTAAGTTTGAGTCGCTTTAAAGCTTTCAATACCTGCTTTGATTGCAGCTTCGATGTCTTTGTTGAAATCACCAGTTTCATCGATTTGTTGCATTAACGCAGCATTTTCTGAACGGAAGTAAGAAATTAACGCAGCATCAAAGTCTACGATTTTCTTCACTTCTACGTCAGCCATGTAGCCTTCGTTAGATGCATAAACTGAAACAGCTTGGTCAGCAATTGAGTATGGCGCATATTGTTTCTGCTTCATTAACTCAGTTACACGTTGACCATGTTCAAGTTGCTTACGAGTTGCTTCATCAAGGTCAGAAGCGAACTGAGCAAATGCTGCCAATTCACGGTATTGCGCCAAAGCGGTACGGATACCACCAGACAATTTTTTGATGATCTTAGTTTGAGCAGAACCACCAACACGCGATACAGAAATACCCGCGTTCACAGCAGGACGGATACCCGCGTTGAATAATGATGTTTCTAAGAAGATCTGACCATCAGTAATCGAAATTACGTTGGTTGGAACGAATGCAGATACGTCACCTGCTTGAGTTTCAATAATCGGCAATGCAGTTAAAGAACCAGTTTGACCTTTAACTTCACCGTTAGTGAATTTCTCAACGTAGTCAGCAGATACACGAGAAGCACGCTCAAGTAGACGCGAGTGTAGATAGAACACGTCACCCGGATAAGCTTCACGACCTGGTGGACGACGTAAAAGCAATGAAATTTGACGATACGCAACAGCTTGCTTAGACAAGTCATCATAAATGATAAGCGCGTCTTCACCACGGTCACGGAAGTATTCACCCATTGTACAGCCAGAGTACGGAGCAAGATACAACATTGCTGCTGGATCTGCCGCTGCTGCTGCAACAACAGTTGTATACGCCATAGCGCCAGTTTCTTCTAGCTTGCGTACTACGTTTGCGATAGTCGATTGTTTTTGACCAATTGCTACGTATACACACTTAATGCCAGAGTTTTTCTGAGCGATGATCGCATCGATCGCCATTGCTGTTTTACCAGTTTGACGGTCACCAATGATCAACTCACGTTGACCACGGCCTACAGGGATCATGGTATCAACTGATTTATAACCAGTTTGAACAGGTTGATCCACTGATTGACGCCAAATTACGCCTGGTGCTACTTTTTCTACAGCATCAGTTAATTTTGCATCAATAGGGCCTTTACCATCAATTGGGTTACCCAAAGCATCTACTACACGGCCTAAAAGTTCTGGACCAACCGGAACTTCTAATACACGACCTGTGCAACGTGCTTTTTGACCTTCTTGAAGGCTTAAGTAGTTACCTAAAACAACGACGCCCACTGAATCCTGTTCTAGGTTCAGTGCCATACCAAATAAGCCGCCGTCGAATTCGATCATTTCACCGTACATTGCATCAGCAAGGCCGTGAATGCGCACAATACCGTCGGATACCATAACAATGGTACCTTCGTTTTTAGCGGTCGCGCTGGTGTCCAGATCGCCGATACGCTGTTTAATGAGCGCACTGATCTCGGATGGATTCAGTTGTTGCATTGCGCTATACCTCAATCTTTTATTAGTTCAGTCTTCGCAATTAAGCTAAAAGACGTGTCCGCATTTTTTCAAGCTTGTTAAGCGCAGAATCATCTATCACTTGGTCGCCTGCACGAATAACCACACCCGCAATTAACGCTGGGTTCACTTCTACAGAAACATTTACTGCCGCAGCGAAACGTTTTTCTAACGCTTGAGCAAGAATTTGTTCTTGTACAGAAGTCAATGGGAATGCTGATTCAATCACAACATCCACAGTATTGTTATTCTGTGATTTGAGCTGTTCGTATTCTGCTTGAATTTCAGGAAGCAAAGCCAAACGGTTGTTTTCAGCAAGCAATGTCAAAAAGTTTGACACTGCTGCAGTTTGGTCTTCACCTAAAACTTTGGCAAAAATACTCACCTGCTCAGCAGGCGTAAGCTCAGGGCGATTTAAGTAAGCTGAAAATGCCTCGTCTTGCACCGCAGCACTGAGCAAGTTAAGTGCTGTTGACCAATTGTCAGTTGCACCTTGCTCAGAAGCGTAAGCAAATGCTGCTTTAGCGTATGGGCGTGCCAACGTCAAGAGTTCAGCCATAATCTGCCTCTCTCTTAAAGTTTAGCAGCCAGCTGAGTCAGCATGGCATTGTGAGCTTCTGCGTCAACTTGCTGGCTAAGAATTTTCTCTGCACCAGTTACTGCAAGCGCAGCTACTTGTTGACGTAATTCTTCGCGAGCAGAATTGATTTCTGTATCAACAGCTTCTTTCGCTTGTTGACGAATACGCTCACCTTCAGCAGATGCTTGGGTACGCGCTTCTTCTACCAATTGTGCTGCACGACGATTCGCTTGTTCGATCAATTGAGCCGCTTGTGCTTTAGCTGCATCTAATTCAGCTTTCACTTGAGCTTGCGCATCGGCAAGATCAGCTTTGGCTTTTTCAGCTGCATTTAAGCCGTCAGCAATACGACGCTGACGCTCACTAATCGCATTGATTAGTGGTGGCCATACAAACTTCATGCAGAATGCGACGAAAATCGCAAATGCAATCGCTTGGCCAAACAATGTGAGGTTGATATTCATTGCAAATTCCTCAAATAGTGAATTTCGGAATTAAGCTGATTAACCTACAAATGGATTAGCGAAGATGAAGAACAAGCCAATACCAACACCGATCATAGGCACAGCATCAAGAAGACCTGCGATTAAGAACATACGAGTTTGAAGTTGTGGAGCCAATTCTGGTTGACGAGCAACAGCTTCAAGGAAGCGACCGCCTAAAAGACCAAAACCAATCGCAGTACCTAAAGCACCGAAAGCGATCAAGATAGCAGATGCAATTGCAACTAGACCTAAAGTGAGTTCCATGATAATTCCTCAGAGGTTAGGTTTTATACCAAATTAAGTTAAAAAATTGTGTGCCCAACCGCCCGATGACAGTTAGGCCATACCATTAATGCTTTTCGCTTGCCATGCTCATGTACACGATAGTCAACATCATGAAAATGAATGCTTGTAGCGTAATAATCAAAATGTGGAAAATCGCCCAAGGCACAGACAATGCCCACTGGATCCAGAACGGTAATAACGCGATAAGAATGAAGATTAACTCACCCGCATACATGTTACCGAACAGTCGTAGAGCCAATGAAACTGGTCGCGCCAAGAAAGTAGTCAATTCCAACAATAAGTTGAATGGAATTAAAAGCACTTTAGCAACTGGATTACTTGGGTTGAATGGGTTAAGTGCCAACTCACCAACGAAGCCGCCAACACCTTTCTCACGAATACTATAGAAAATAATTAAGAAGAATACAGAAATAGACATACCTAAGGTAATGTTTGGATCTGTAGTCGGAACAATTTTAAAGTAAACCTGATGAGGGTCCACACCCAGCATAGATGCAATCGCCTGTTGAGCTACATAAGGAATAAAGTCAACAGGGATTAAATCCATCAAGTTCATGAGGAAAATCCACACGAAAATGGTTAATGCTAAGGGTGCAATTAATCGAGACTTCCCATGGAAGGTATCACGTACACTTGAATCCACAAACTCGATAATCACTTCAATTACTGACTGGAATTTACCAGGCACGCCTGAATTTGCAGCTTTCGCAACAATCCAGAACAATAAACAGAAGATCAGACCAAGTCCGATAGACCAACCCATTGAATCCAAGTGAATAGCAGTGAACCCCATCTGTTGAGCTTCTTCAGCAGACTCAGCCAACTTCCATGAACCGTCTGGCATTTTGCCATAGGTCATATTGGTCAAGTGATGCTTGATATACTCGGTCGAAGTAAGGGCATGTTCTTCAGCAGCCATAAATCACACCTGGTCAATGTAAAAAAACTAATAGAACAAACGAACATCGCGTGCTGCTTGATATCTCGCCTATTCCTGAAAAACTTTTCAATTTTTGCTGCGTTTAGACTCGTTTTTGTAATCGTGACACCCAAAATGGCGCAACCCACGACATGCTTTGAACGAGCATAAAACCACAAAACAATGCCACCGGGGATAACGGCTGTACATTGCTTAAAATTAAAATGAATCCTACGATCACGATTGCAAACTTACCGAGCATTCCTCTATACATGTTCGAAAGAACCTGTCTGGACGCTCGTGCACCTGCTGCTCGAAACGACTGCCATGAAAAATAACAACTTGCCAACCAACAAACACTAGCACCAAGTGCAGCGCTTAAGGCAGCCGTTGAGTCTTTCAAGACCCACGCTATCAGGGCTGAAACTGGAATCATGAATGCTTGTAAGAAGACCAAAGCTTTAGCTAATCGTCGGTCAATCAAGCGACTAGTTCGGCTCATTTTTTTATCCACTCACAGCATTAATGCTTGACAAGTTCAACTGATGATCGTTTTTTATCGCAGGCATTATAGAGTTAGCCCCCTGAACATGCAATCGTTTCCCGACCTTAGTCGTGTTTTTTTGCATGTTTGTCTCGGAATTGTCATATTTCAAATTTGCTTAAAAAACGCATCATTTTCGTGCATTTAATACACAAGCCTTGGTTTGCTTGGCTAGTTGCTGCCACGCTTTCACAAAATCATCTGCGCCGCGCATGCTTTCATCGACCTTTTGAAACACAATTGGATTCAATTTCATATACTGATTTTTACTGGCATGTCCTTCTGCAAGCAGGCACATTTTTGGATTTGGTCGGTGATCGTTCAAATATTTAATTTGTGCGACTGTTGGCGCAATATGCGGATCATTGGTCATCGACCCAGAAAATTCTAAATTTAAGGCACGTTCTAAATATTGATAGGCATCGTGATAAGCCCAATATGGCTGTACTACAGTTTGAGTCTGAAACTGACTTGCACTTTTGAATAAACTCTGTGCGAAGGCACGTGCGTTGTTCCAGTAAGCATCGCGATGTTCAGGCATTTGCTGAGAACGTAACGCGGCAATAAAGAAGCCGATACGCACCGCATTGTTTGGGTCTAGCCAGACATGGCTGTCTACTGTATTTTTTAATGCTGCACCACGTTCTGAACGCTGCGGCAAAGTTTTCATAATGCCCGTATCTAATAAAGCAATCGCTTTAGGATTTTGATGTAATACACGTTCTAGCGGTGCTTCATGCGCCTTACCTAGCCAAATAATTAAACCCGCATCTTGGATGATTTTACGATGTGCAGGCGTGAGCGATACATCATGCCCTGTTTGATCTGCCAGTAATAAAGTGGGTGTTTCGATATTTTGCGTGACTTTTTGGGCAATCAAATAGATAGGATGCGTAGACACCACCAAAGCCTGCGCCATGCTGACAGTACTGCATAACGCTAAGAAACAGAAACTAAATAAACGAAACATTGCGGCATATCACGAAAAATCGATAAATGTTATAATATAACAAATTTATAAAAATACCTACGTATAATCGAAACTGATAACGCTTCATGCTAAGATTTACTGTCGTTTTTCTTTTAAAGTTCAACTGGGGTGGCTATGAGCTTATGTTCGCACGAGCATCACAATGCATTACATGGCGTTCACGACTATCACAATGTCGATCAACGTCTTGCCGAAGCTGAAAGTTTATGTGCGGCAACAGGTGCTCGTTTAACACCGCTACGTAAAGAAGTGTTGGAACTCATTCTCAAGGCATCTGCACCAATGGGTGCTTATGATTTATTGGCGAAAATTAAAAGTGAGTCTGATCGTCCTGCAGCACCGCCAACGGTGTACCGTACTTTGGATTTTTTACTGGAAAAAGGACTAATTCACCGTTTGACTTCAATCAATGCCTATATTCCTTGCTGTCATCCACGTGAAGGACACCAAGCGGCATTTTTGATCTGTACTGAATGTAAAGTCGTTAAAGAAGCTTCAGCGCAAGGTTTATTAGAGCAATTAGATCAGTTGGCAGCCTCTGACCGCTTTAGCCCGCATCACAGCATTATTGAGATTTCTGGAAAATGTCAGCAGTGCAACAGCAAATAACCACTGCACCGCTCATCGCCTTGCACAATATTCAGGTGCGAATAGATGAGCGCGATATTTTAAAAAATGTCGATTTTGAATTACATGCACGTGAAATTGTCACGCTAATTGGCCCCAATGGCGCAGGAAAATCGACTCTAATTAAAGTCTTGCTTGGCATTGTCAAACCAAATGCAGGCAAGCTCGTAAATGCTCGCAAATTGACCTTTTCTTATGTGCCGCAAAAGTTTAATCCTTCACACAGCTTGCCTTTAAGAGTGAAAGATTTACTGGCTTTAGAAAAATGCCCAGACGCAATTAAAGCAGAAATTATCCGCGATACTGGCATTGCCAAACTGCAAGATTCAAAAGTACAACAACTGTCTGGTGGTGAGCGGCAACGGGTGCTATTGGCACGCGCCTTATTACGTCAACCTGATGTTTTGGTACTGGATGAGCCGATGCAAGGACTAGATATTCAGTCCGAAGCTGAACTGTATGACTATGTGCGCAACTTACCGAGCAAATATGGCTGTGCGGTGTTGATGGTGTCGCATGATTTGCAATGGGTCATGCAAGGTACGCATCGTGTGGTATGTTTAAATAAACACATTTGCTGTAGCGGTTTGCCCGAAAATGTACAGCAACATCCTGAATACCAAGCTATTTTTGGAACTAATCGGGTGTTTTATCAACATCACCATGAACACTGCGCCCATGGCGATCATGCCGAGCCTTGTCAGCATGATTCACGTCCTCATATTCACCCTGAACCGGAAGCTTAACCCATGATGGATTGGCTACAATTGCTGTTACCTGCATGGATCATGGGCAGTTTATTGGTATTTTTGACCGCCCCACTTGGCTGTTTAATGCTGTGGCGACGCATGTCCTTTTTTGCCGATACGATGGCGCATGGCACTTTATTGGGTGTGGCAATTGCAGGCGCGTTAAGTTTACCTCTGTGGATGGGCGTGACATTCTTGGCATTATTATTGGTGGGTGTTTTGTGGATTTTACATGATCCACGGTTGCCGAATGATGCATTATTGGCGCTCTGCTCTGCGACCTTGCTCTGTTCAGGTTTGCTCTTTATTCAACATATTCCGAGTTTGCGTCCTGAGTTGCTGAGCTATTTATTTGGCGATTTACTCACCATTTCATGGGCAGATTTACCCGTATTTGCTTTGGTCATTATTGCAGCCTTAGCGGTACTCTATAAGTTTTGGCAGGCTCAAATTCAAATTGCAATTGACCCTGACATTGCAGTCAGTGAAGGTGTGAATGCCCAATGGCAACGCCTGATTTTTATGTTGTTGTTGGCATTATTTACCGTATTGGCTTTACGTGCAGTCGGCTCTTTATTGATGGGCGCATTGTTGGTGATGCCTGCTTTAACCGCACGTTTATTGGCTCACTCGCCTAAACAAATGGTGATTTGGGCATTTATTGTGGCGCAAATTGCAGTCAGCGTAGGTTTATGGTCAAGTGCGGGCTTAAATATTTCGACAGGTTTAAGTATTGTGATGACGATGGCAGTGATTTTTGCTGTGATTTTTAGCGTTCAAAAAGTCAGAAAGATGGCTTAAGCCAATGAGCTAAATGGATGCCATGCGATTGCATGGTTTTTGGATATATACCATCATTCCGATTAATACATTAGCATCAATCTTGGTAAATAATTTTTTGGGTAATAATATTCAAAGAGCTGCCTTTCAGCAGCCGTCAGCTTAGTTTTGAACAGCACAAATACTGACTATAAATAAACAAGTCATCACGCATGCCAAACTCGGATCAAAATAAACCACCAATGTATCAAACATTGGAGTAAATCCAAGAATTAAACCCGCTGAGCTTGCTTTCTTCAGTTGTGACATATTATCACTCCTTAAAAAACTGTTGCGGGTCTCTTGATGAGTTAGGTACGCAACGCTCAGACTATTGCTACTTAATTTCGTTTTAAAACCAGTTGCGATGGGTAAGTAGCAATCCTAACTGGTTAATAACTATTCTAGTTATCAATAACAATTATTTCAATTACTTACTATATCACTGATGCACCAAACTTAACAAAAATGCAGCACCCGCAAATAGGGTCGCAAAAGTACGATTCATCATTTTTTGCTGCCGAGGCGATCTTAACAAACGCAAGACTTTGGCGGCCAAACCTGTGTATCCTGCCATCACAATCAAATCAATACTGATCATAGTTGCTGCCATAATCAGATACTGAATCCATTGCGGTTTCGATAAATCTAAAAACTGTGGCAAAACTGCCAATAAAAACACAATCGCTTTTGGATTACTCATGTTAACCAAAAAGCCATACATCACCAGTTTTCCAGCAGATTTTCGGGTCAATTCATGTTGGATTTCAATGGACTGAGCAGGTGCTGCCCATTGCAAATAGGCCAAATACAATAAATAAGCTACACCAAACCATTTCACAATCAAAAATGCCCAAGGGGTGGTAGCAAACAAAACCCCTGCCCCCGCAGCGACAATTGCAATTTGCAGTAATAATGCCAACTGCAAACCAATAGCATTCCAGTAGCCATGTCGAAAACCATAGTTCAAACCACTCGACATCGATGCAATTGCACCTGCACCGGGCGAAACACTAATTACCCAGCACGCCAACATGAATGCTATCCAAACTTGATAAGACATAGAAAACAGTTTTATGAAAGATAGCGCATTATATGATATTTCACTTAATATCATGGCAAAAACCGTTGAATAAAATCCCAAGAAGGGTATTAAGCCTGCATGCAATCAGGCACAATAAAGTAAACCCTATAGAAAACAACAATTTTTTCAGGAGCTATACATGACTGCCCAATCTGTAATATTGCCACTACCTTCAGATCATGCTCGCTTTCTAGTGTTACGTTTAAAAGATTTAAGCATTGCTGAATTAAAAGAAAAATTGGCGGACCTTTTTAGCACACGAGATCGTTTAATCACTCAACATCCACATGCACAAATTAAAACTGGGGTGGCCTTTGGCCCTGAACTTTGGGCACAACTCTATAGCCAATCTCCTGAAGGTTTTAAACAATTACAGCCGATTCATGGCTCCTTTAATATGCCTGTAGTGCCTGCCGATGTGATTATTCACCTAGCCAGTGCCCGTGCAGATATTTGTTTCGCACTAAGTCAGGCCTTTTTTGATGGTATTCAAGATAAAGTTGAAGTTTTAGATGAACGTGTTTGCTTCCGTTATTTTGATGGACGTGACATGACAGGCTTTATTGATGGTACTGAAAACCCGCAATTCCCTGATGATCGTGCTGAAGTGGCGCTTTTAGGTGAAGATGCAGGTGTGTTTGCCGATGGCGCATTTATTTTTGCACAGCGTTATTGCCATGATTTAGAAAAATGGAAAAAGCTGAAAGTCGATGCTCAGGAACACGTGATTGGTCGTACCAAACTTGAATCTATTGAGTTGGATGACGAGGTTCAACCTGAGAACTCGCACGTGTCGCGTACTGTGGTTGAAGATGATGCAGGCGATGAGATGGAAATTTTGCGTCACTCGCTGCCTTATGGCGATGGTCAGGGTGATCAAGGCTTATTCTTTATTGCCTACACCAAAGATTTGAGCATTATTGATGCCATGTTAGAGCGTATGTTTGGCACGTCTGGTGATGGCATCCATGACCGTTTACTGCACTTTGTGACTGCTCTAGACGGTGCATATTACTTTGCCCCAAGTGAAGAGTTATTAGAAGAAGTGATGGAAGGTTAAGATAAAGAGGCCGACGAGAGTCGGCTTTTCAGTCTGAGAGACTGTAAATTAAATTGTGTAATTGCCTGAATTTGCTATGTTCATATTCACAACGGAGTCAGGCAATATGATGAACGAACAAAAACTAAAAGACCTTGCAGCAGAATTTGCTAAAGGAATCAAAACAGCAGACGATCTCAACCAATTCACCAGATTGTTGACCAAACTCACTGTTGAAACGGCTCTTAATGCCGAACTTACCGAACATCTCGGACATGAAAAAAATGCCCGTAAATCTGGCTCAAATTCACGCAATGGTTATTCTAGTAAGACTGTACTTAGCGATGATGGGGGAGATTGAGATCACCACACCACGTGATCGTGATGGCACTTTCGAACCTCAGTTAATTAAGAAAAATCAGACCCGTATCACGCAAATGGATAGCCAGATTCTATCCCTTTAGCCAAAGGCATGACCACCCGTGAAATCGTTACTACCTTCAAGGAAATGTACGATGCCGATGTATCTCCAACGCTCATTTCCAAGGTAACTGATGCCGTCAATGAGCAGGTTGCTGAATGGCAAAACCGTCCGCTGGATGTGATCTATCCTATCGTTTATATGGACTGTATTGTGGTTAAAGTCCGTCATAATGGCAGTGTCATCAACAAGGCTGTATTTCTTGCCTTAGGCATTAATCTTGATGGACAGAAAAAACTGCTCGGCATGTGGATAGCTGAGAATGAAGGTGCCAAGTTCTGGCTAAATGTTCTGACTGAGCTGAAAAACCAAGGGTTGCAGGATATTCTGATCGCCTGTGTAGATGGACTAAAAGGCTTTCCTAATGCCATTAACAGCGTATACCCGCAAACCCACATCCAGCTGTGCATTATCCACATGCTGCGCAACAGCTTGAAATATGTGTCATGGAAAGATTACAAGGCGGTCACTCAGGATTTAAAAGCCGTTTATCAATCACCCACTGAAGAGGCAGCCTTGATGGCCCTGGATCAATTTGCCCAAACATGGGATGACAAGTACCCACAGATCAGCAAAAGCTGGCGTACGCACTGGGAGAATCTGAATACCTTCTTTGCTTATCCAGCCGAGATACGCAAAGCCATCTACACTACCAACGCAATCGAGTCATTAAACAGCGTAATACGCCAAGCGATCAAAAAACGTAAAGTCTTTACAACGGATGATTCTGTACGTAAAGTGATTTACCTGGCAATTGATGCAGCATCTAAAAAGTGGAATATGCCGATTCGCGACTGGCGTTTAGCTATGAGCCGCTTTATTATTGAATTCGGTGACCGCTTAAGCAATCACCTTTAAATTGATCAAAAGCAATTACACAAAATTATTTACAGGCTCCAGTCTGATATTATCTATAGTTTTTTAAAAAATTAATTCGTTCTTCATTATCTTGAACATAACAATCTAATAAATAAATTGGAGCTTCATGCCCTCCTTCTGCCAACTCATACTCAGAAGTACATTTATTTTCTCTTCTCTTTAACCAATTTTTTTGACTTGATAATAATTTCTTCTTTTTAATTAATTTTAGTTTTTTCATTCTTTTTTTATACTCTCTGTTTAACTCATGATCCGACTCTAAATAACCTCGTGAAAGGCAGTACCTCAAATCCTCTTGAAGAGGACTTCCTTCTTTGCATATTACTCCTAAAGCATCTTCATATAAAAAATCTTCAGGAACAACAGCATAAGAATTTAAAGAGAAGAAAAAAATATTATAAATTTATTTATAGCATTCACATTTCAATCCTTTTTCAAAAATAACAGAAATCCTCCCATACTCGACTTTGATATTAGCATTACTTGTGAATCTAGTTTTTTTATAGTTTCATAAGCAAACAATATTATTGAGACTTAGGTTTTGATAAGTAAGAAAAGTTTTCTTTTTATTTCTAAAATTCAAATACTCAACGCCATATAAAATATATCCTTGAGATATGAATGTATATTGACCAGTAACTTTATTATTGATAATTTCATTCACGGTTTTATGAATTTCAGGTTTAAATTCATCTCCCATATCAATTTCCTTCACCTTAATCGGCTTAGAAATTTTAATATCTTTTAAATAGGGATAATATTGAACAACCTTTATGTCTGGATAAGTACTTGGTACCAATAGTGTATTTTTCCCACCATTTGATAAGCAGAAAAAACTATTGTTCGCATAACTTCCAAAACTAACTAGTAAACCCAATAAAAAAAATAAAAACTTCATATTTCTTTCAACCTTGTATTTGCAATTTTTTTAGCTGCATTCGCAGTATATCCGTAACGTTTCCTGCTAATTTTATTTTTATTCTTATCAAGAGTAAAACCGAATGGAAATTCAACATCCTTACTCATATTCAAGAATTGCTGATAACCCTTTCTGGCCTCTTTTTCATTTTTTACCTTACCTTTTTTATTCATCTTAGGATCGTTCCATAGTCCCCATCCAAAACATTCACCAGGTTTATTAAAAAAAATATAACTATTTTCAAAATCAGTATAGTTATCTAGGTTACGAACAATAGTTTTATCTATCTTTAAACATTTTTTAATGTTAAATGCACTTGCAGATTTTTTGTAATATTTTTCTCTATCATCAAAACCATTATATCCACCATTAATTAGTGCACAGGTAGCGATTAAATCATTTTTTAAAGCGTGAGGTGTCAAATTCCCTGATTTAGAGTGAAACCAATACCAAATAGCTGAACCAACAGCATGTTCTTTCTCTTTTGAAATTTTATGTTTATTTTCACCTAAAAAATTTTCATTCACAGCTAGACCATATTGCATATAATTATTTTTATAGGTCAACTGCATTAAACCTCGACCTTTATACCCATCATAGACCTGACTCTCTGTTTTACCAACTAGAACCTCTTCTAATAATGAATAACTTGCTGTTTCATGCAAAGTATGAGCAATAAAATGTGCTTTTTCTAAACAGTTATGCATATTAAATTTAGCAAACTGCTCATTTAAATCTTTAAGAAAACTTAAAGCAGTTTTACTACGTGTAATTTTTTTAAACTCTTCAAGAGTTATATCTCTATTACAAACACATTCGCTTTCAACCACCTGTTTCTCAATACTCGGCCTACCCTCTGCCGTGATACCTTTAACGATCTCCACATCCAAACGCAATTCAACTGCATCTGCACGCATTCTTTTTGCAATATAAGTCACAGGGCTTAAAGCATCCCCATTCGGCTTTAATACTCTAAATTGCAAACGCTGCCCCACCATACTGAACAATGGAGTACTGCCATTTAAAATGGTAATTATCTGTTTTTTACCCGTATCCAACATCAACATTTCAATATCAGTTGGAGTTTCAATTAACTGCTCACCTGTTCTATCTTTTAGTTTTAATTCAGATCGGCTTTTGAAATTACTATATGGTTCATCGAGTTGTATTAAAATCGGCTGCTGTGAGCCATTTTTAGAATTTACCTCACATTTCACGACAAATTGATCATTTGAAGTTAACACCAAAATTTCAATATCACGCTGTGGTGATGACAATACCTCCACGATCCCATTTTCATTGGTATATCGTTCATAAGCATTTTTCCGCCCTCTAGGTCTTGATTGAATAGGAAAATTTGAAACCACTTTCCCAGCACAATCTACCACTTTAAAAGTAGTTGTAACAATTCTAGCTTTGGTTTCACCTAATTCTTTTTGTTTATATTCTTCAATTGTTTTAGGTAACTGAATTTTTATTGGATCTTGTGATGATGAACCAATAGATGTATGAATGACCTTAAAAACAGTAAAATCTTTTTGATTGGGTGGTTTTGCCAGTATTTCTACTGTTCTATATGGAGATGCCTGAAATACAAACTGTCCATGAAGATCAGTTTTCTGAAGATTTTCACGTTTTGAACCTTGGTATCTAGACATAACATTTAAGTTGATCACCCGACGCCCTGAACGATCATAAAATTTTGATGTAATTGTGACTAAATTACTCATTAGCCTAAATCCTCTTCTGCATAAACTTCATCTTCTTCTAATTCTGTTTCTTCTTCTATTTCAGCCCATAATTCATCAATATTATTATCTTGTACAGCCGACTGAGTTAAATAGACATAGGATGAATTAAACCCTAACGCAACGAATTCAGTTTTTTCTGACGTATAAAATCTTAATGAACTGACACTCTGATTTGCATCTTGTATATTTTTATTCGTGTTAATGAGCCTTCCATCTTGCTTTCCGACAACAAAAATCTCTTTCTCATCTTCAGTTGCAACATCCCACTGATAATCAATTTGATGACTATATTCAGTCTCAGCTTGAGGCAAACTGTATTGGACGCTTGCCACCCGTTCCCCACCCTCAAAACAATGCTGCCCCGCCTTACATTCAAATTTCCCACCTGTTGTATTCAACACACCTTTTGAATTTATTTTGATTTGTGAACCGCCTGCCGTTAGCACAATTTCTTTCGGACTGCTGATTTCAATGCGCCCCTCAGTTGAAATAATTTGAATCCCTTCCCGTGCAAAAAAATCTACACCATCATCTTGTGCCTGAATTTCGACTTTTCCCTTGGCTGCAAAAGCACTTATACCTTGCTCTGCAGCAAATAAACTGACTTTGTCACGTGCATGTGTAATCACAGATTTCTGGGTTGAAAAATTGATACCGCCTGCAGCACTTTGATAAATCTGTTGATCTGCCGAAAGATGGATATCCTGATGCGTTGACAAGGCAATTGAATGCGGTGCGCATAGCAGCATCAACGCCTGTTTAAACGTAGCAGCTTTACTCTGATCTTCTTGTTCTATCTGATTTATAAATGCCTTGAGATGATCCAGTGTTTGTAACGGATCAGCTCGCTGCTTTTGTGCCAACTCACTTAATTTCTGACTTGCAGCAAAACTATTATCTAATTGTGTTTTTGCAGCACTAACATCCAAATGATGAGCCTGTGCCTGTTCTTGTGAATGCGTTGAAAGCAGTAAGCCCTGACCTGCTCTAACTGCACCAAAAGCATCTGTGCGCAACTCAAAGCCTTCTCCTCGATCGGTCAACTGTTCATGCTGCTGCGGATGCGTTAATGCCCCCAAATTGAGCTGGCTCACCGCATGACTGCTTTGTAATTGAGCACTCAGCTGTCCTGTGCTGTCATTAAAACGGAGCTGATTAAAGCCTGTGCCCTGCATTTCCTGTGAACGAATACCACTCAAACTTTTGCTATCGGGCAAGCTGCCCAACATATCAAACTGGGTCGGTATTCGTTCTGCCTCATGTAAACGTCCAACCACAAACGGACGGTCAATATCACCTTCAAAAAAATCCACCACCACAATTTCACCAATACGTGGATGAAATCTGGCACCATAACCCTCACCCGCCCAAGGCGTGAGTACATCTACCCAAGCAGAATCACTCTCATTGTCATTAGCACCCGCACCGCCATCATGTTGATGGTCATCATTACGGGTAAATAAAAATCGTACTTTAATGCGTCCCCATGCATCTACATGCACCTCTTCATGCGCTGGCCCAACCACTCGTGCTCGTTGTGGATAGGCAACAGGGCGATGCTGCAAAGGATTAAATTCAGGCACCACTGCAATATGCCTACGTATCAGGGTTAAATCACAAAATTGTTTAGACTGATTTGCAAGAGGCAATTCAAAAGACCACTGGCTTTGTTGCAGTAGACCTGCCAACTGTACGTGCACATCCTGCGCCAAGTTGTTTTGGTTATAAAACCGTTTCGATAAAATTAAAAACTCACGCTCTGTTTGAGGATGCGTATCTACTTCGGCATGCCCCTGTAATTCAAACCAATACCCGACCTGAGCATCTCTTAAATTACTTTGAGCAGAAAAATATTTCGACTGTAAGGCATGATATTGGGTTTGCTGTTGTCCCCATTGATCGAGCTGCGCTGTGCCAGTAACAGCAGCCTGATCTTGGTCAGTTGTATCCTGCATATAGGATGAACTTAAATTCCACACCTGCTCCAAACTTAAATCTGCTTGGCTTTGCGTTGCACTTTGCACGTTTGATGAAAACACGACAGAGTGCTGATCTTGCGCTAAAAGATCGGGTTGCCAACGTTGTAACTGGACTTCGCTCGGTTGCAAGCTACGCTGTGCCATCCAAGCATAAATACTGTCTCTGCGCTCAACCCCACTAGAACGTTGAAAGGCAATCTGTCGACGTTTTAAAGACTGAAAATGACTATTTTGTTCAATCAGTCTTAATTTTTGTACGGTGATTGGACTGAGATAATCTGCAACCCTCAGCTGACTTTCATCAATTAACCAATTGATTCCTTCACTCCGCCACAAGCGGGTTAAAAAATCATAATCAGTTTCGCTAGATTGAATGATCAGTGGCCGCGTTATATAACGATCGCTGACACCACTTAAATCTAGACTCAAACTCGCAGCAAATAAATGGCTGCGGCTTTGCCATTCTTTAAACAAAATTTCACTGACTTCCAGCACAGTTTTATTCATAAATACCCGACTATTGCGTCGTTTATGCCAAAGTGCGGTTGCATCCTGAATCTGTAATTTATATAAGCTCAAAGTACCGTCACTGTGGCCTTGTGCTGCAGCAGTAATGATGCCGCTGTGCCGAAAAATCTCGCCTTGGTCAGTTCGTTGATCCACTGCCACGGCACAACCTATAAATTGTTTTAAGGGTACATGTGCATGAGATGCAAGACACAAGGCTTCAATCTGTAAGCCTTGATTAATGGCATGCTGGCCATTTAAGCATTGTAAAAAAACCTGATGATTTAAGGCTGAATTAGAAAACTGGATATGAATGGTGCGATTTTGAGGGCTTAAGCCAAATTTTTCTAATACAGCAAAGTATGGACTTTGCATGGTTATTATCTTTGCTATTTTTATAATGGGCGCTATTCTAATCAGCAACTTAGCAATTATCTAGAGTGTTTTATTCGCAAAACGACAGGCGGTTTTACAAGGCATGAGAGGATTAGCGTATGAAACAAATGAGTATGCAGTCCCACGTATAATGAAAAATCAACAAAGCTGACACAAGAAGTTACTCCTCAGTCAGGACAATTCAAAATAGCTGTGCTACAAGTAAGGCATTCACAAAAAATAAGGAGAAATTCAGAAATTTATTGTTTTTTATCAAAACCTTTTTTCAATTTTATTTTTAAAGATTCAATTTCTACATAAAAGGGTCATCATTAAGCTTTAGCATAATAAAGGCATGAAAATGCCTAACATATATAACTGCTATTCGGGAGCGAACATGAATAACAGCCAAAATTATGTCAAACAAATTAAAAATGCTAAACGTGGAGGATACACGCCTACCATCGCCAAAGACATCAACAAACATAAGATTCAAAAAGCCATCCGCCTAATTGAACAATGGAGAACGCTCGCCAATGAACTCAAACCCCAAATGCAACTGGATATGGCCTTTACCTTAGAGGAATGTGCACAAGATTTAGATCGTGTCTTAAGAAATAAATAATCACTTTTCACCTTTCATTTCACATGATTTTCCTCAATGAGCTCAGATACTGAGCTCATTTCTATTCTTTCCCCCTACACAGTTTTTGTTGATCTGCGATTAAAAAATAAAGAATATCGACTGCGCTAAAAGTGTGAGTTCTGCATTAAACGATCACTTTTTGGCTTGCGTGCTTGAAAAAAATCTGTAAAATTCTCTGCACAACGCCGGCATAGCTCAGTTGGTAGAGCAACTGACTTGTAATCAGTAGGTCCACAGTTCGAATCCGTGTGCCGGCACCATATTAAACCTCGTAAGTCTTAGATTTATGAGGTTTTTTTGTTTATAAAGCTCAAATTTAATGCTGGTTTATAATATTTGAGGAGTTTATTGATCAGTCCTTAACGGCACTCACTTGCACATATTTAACCCAGCCATCTGCATACAACTTGGCGCACAAGCGTGCTGTCATGGCAATTTTAAACCAGTCTACATCTCGCGTTTGGATTTGATGTTGGAGATGCTGATTCACATAGTCAGCAAAACCTGCCAACACCTGTGTCGATAAATCCTCTATCTGTATCTGTTGAAAATGATGCTGTTGCAACAGGCTACATAGCTGAGTTTCAGACATGAGATCATCAAAATGAACATCGGCAGCTTTTAATAAGGCTCGATATTGCACTTGCTTAAGTAGATGTGCGGGGGCTTGATCTGCCCAAATTAAATAATGAAAACCAAGCCGCCCATTTGAATTTAAAACAGCGCTGACCTGATCTAAAAATGAATTTAAATGGCTGTGATATGCGGCATCTATACACAACACCACATCAAAACACGGCTGGGGAAAAATAGTTTTTAAATTTAAAAATGAGGCGTGGTGAATTTGGAGATTTGAATTCAAATTTTCACGAATATGCTGTACGCAAGCCGCTTGAAGTTCAACCGCTTCAAGATATTGAATTTGATAATGTTCCTGCCAATAAATTAGGCTGGCACCTTGCCCACAGCCTAAATCAAGCAACCGATCTTTTGAATTTAAATAGACGGCTGCCGCCAAATGGGCAGCCAAATTTTGACATGCAGCGGGATAATCATCGCCCACTGCATCTGACCAATAACCTAAATTGCTCCATGGCAATCGTGCATTGTCGCCCAAATATGCCGCTTGAATGGCATATTTATGTTTTGGAAAATATGAGCGGAATGCCTGTTGCCATTTCATAAGGACTCAGTCTAGTTCAATGAAGAGGGTCTGTTGATAATTCATCTATGTTTGCGACCACGCATATTTTTTAGCTGATATAAGGCATGAGGCAGGAAATTTAGTCATTCTAAATGACTGACTCATAACGCAATAGCAGCAAAAAATATGCTCGCCCCCTTGCGCAGCAAACAAAGCAGTGCTTTGTTTTTGCTCATGTGGCTAAAACTTTCTCAGATTGCGTTATGAAACTTGGCAATAGTCTCGCTATTCCCTGCGTTTCATGCCTGATCTGCTCAGTATTAGCCTACAGCACAAACCATTTATGAAATATCAACAGACCCTAAACTTAATAACCTAATTGTGGCGCAACCTCAACTTTTGGTTTCAAATCAATAAACGGTAACGGCGCACCAAAAATTTCTGCAATATGCATGGCCGAAGTTACTGCAGATTCTAAAATTGGCAAACCATCACACGACCAAGAACCACAGAAGAATACTTTACGGTTGTCTTGGTGATGACGCTGTTGCAACTCTTTATTTAAGGCAACAGTTTTTGAGTCCACCACAGCACGGGTTAAAGTCACGGTCGAAATGATCTTTTTCGGATCAATCGGGGTAACTGGACGCCATGTTTGGAACACTGGAGATTTACCCACCAAGGTTGGTTCAATCGAGTTCAACCATACTGTAAATTGCTGACGGGTAAATTTACGATCCATCATATAACTCAGTACCGACCAATCTTTACGTTTTGGTGGCATCACAGTTTGATCGGTATGAATCACCAATTCGCCTTGTTCAAATTTGAATTGTTTCAGTAATTCAATATCTTCAGCAAATTGTTGATTGTCTAGGAAATCCTGCACTTTTGTGGTTGGTGTTGCAATCACAACGCGGTCAAATGTTTGTGCATGACCTTCAGAATTTTCAACAACCACACCCGCTTCTTGCTGATGAACACGGGTAATAGCTGCACCACTTTGAATATCGATACCTTCAATCAGTTTATCGACTAAAGCAGGCGTGCCGCCTTGTAAACGCAATAAAGCATCACCATCAGTCAATTGGCGCAAAAATACCAATAACGGTTTTGCAGGCCATTCGCCAATGGTTTTAGGGTCACAGGTACAAATGGTGTATAGCACAGGCATGACGGCACCATGCAAAAATACCTCTTCAATTTCATTGCGGTTAATAAATTCTGCAAGGGTAATATCTTGGTGCTTAGATTTAAAGAACTTGGCAATTGCTGTTTTTAACTGCAACATACCTTTCACCAAACGCCAGCCGTATTGCTGCAAACCTTTGCGGTTGTTGATGATCGGGAAGTTACCAATACGGGTACGACTGGTGGTCAGCCATGTTTCAGTACGGTCTTCAAATAACCAGCTACACGCCATATATGTGCGTACAGGGTAGGTTTTAATCCCTAAATGTGTCGCTAAACTGAGGGTGTTTTTCCACAAATGTGGATTCATCACCCGTAAAGGTGCATCAATTAAACCATCTTCAAATTCGATGCTATGGCTGTCCATTCCACGACCAGGCAGCGCCTCAAAAATTGTAATGTTATGCCCTGCATCTTTAAGAATTCTTGCGGTAGCCAGTCCAGCCATACCACTACCGATTACTGCGATATCCAAACCGATCATCCATCTTTTGACATACTTTATGAAATTATGAACCATGCCCTGTCAAAAGGAGCTATTAAAAACTACCAGATTGCGCACTTTTCACAGAGAAACAACAGAAAGCACAGTGCCTGCTTGATTACATTTCTTAACATTTAGATTGCAGAAAAATAAGTCCAAGAATTTATTCATATTATTTTTATTAAATGACAAATATTGTTCTAAACCATGTAGATAAATCAACCGAATATCTCATTTATATTTTACAAATAAATTTTCAGTGGTTATGATGCACCGCATAAAAATGATAACTACGTCACAGATAATTATCATAAAGAATATGATCAATCCGTTAAAACGAGAAACTTTACAGCGTAATAATAATAAAAGCCTCTATCGAATATTCGATAGAGGCTTTTTTCTTCATCGCTCTCTTCCAAGCTTTAAGCCGTTTGATGCTGAATTGGAATTTCACCAAATTTGCCCTGATTAAAATCATCAAAAGCCTGAATAATTTCCTGTTTGGTATTCATGACAAATGGCCCATAGCCTTGAATAGGCTCATTTAACGGTTTGCCTGTTAGCACCAAAAACTTAGTATCTTGCAATGCTTCCAACTGAATCAGTGCTTCACCATCTTGAGCAAATAGCATGACCGAATGATCCAGCATCTGTTGGCTGCCATTGACACGCAATTCTCCTTCTAAAAGCACCAATAAAGTATTGTGATCGACAGGTACATGCACAGCCTGAGTTTGTTCGGCTTTAAGCTGCCCATCCCAAACATTCACTGGACTAAAGGTACTCGCAGGCCCATGCTGATTAGCATATTGACCTGCAATAATGCGTAAATGACCCGCATCGTTTTCAAACTCCACCACAGGAATATTTCGCGCCTCAATGGCCTGATAACGTGGTGCTGTCATTTTATCTGCAGCAGGTAAATTCACCCAAATCTGCACCATTTCAAACAGCCCGCCTTGCTGCGCATAGTCTTTGGAGTGAAACTCCTCATGCACCACACCTGCACCTGCTGTCATCCACTGCACATCTCCTGTTTTAATGGTGCCACCACCACCCGCAGAGTCTTGATGTGTGACCTCGCCCTGATAGGCCAAAGTCACTGTTTCAAAACCACGATGTGGATGTGAACCCACACCATGCTGTGCCGTCGTAGCATCAAAATGATACGGCGATGCATAGTCCAACATTAAAAATGGGCTGATGACCTGACCTAAACGATCATAAGAAAATAAGTTTTTAACGGGAAAGCCATCGCCCACCCAATGCATGTTCTGATTGCGATATACACCTATTATTTTTTTCATGTGTGATGCCTATAACTGAATATGGAAGATACTTTGATCTTAATATTTTGCTTAGCTGCGACCTAGCACAAATTTGGCATACTGCATTGCAAGAATAGAATAATCCCTGGCAAGATGCGCAGTGTATTGCGCTATCTTAAAAATTGCATAAAAAATCCAGAACCGAAGTTCTGGATTTTGAAATTTTCATGGATGGATGATTTAGATTTTTCCAACCAGATCAATTGATGGTGCAAGTGTTGCATCACCTTCTTTCCACTTGGCTGGGCAAACTTCACCCGGATGTGCATGCACATATTGTGCAGCTTTCACTTTGCGTAACAGCTCTTGCGCATCACGACCAATACCACCCGCATTGACTTCTACAATCTGAATTTTACCTTCAGGATCAATCACAAATGTACCACGGTCTGCCAAGCCTTCTGATTCAATCAGTACTTCAAAGTTTTTAGCCAAAGTCCAAGTTGGGTCACCAATCATTGGATATTGAATCTTTTTGATTTCTTCTGAAGTATCGTGCCATGCTTTATGGGTAAAGTGGGTATCTGTAGATACTGAATAAATTTCTACACCCATTTTTTGGAATTCTTCATATTGATCGGCCAAGTCTGCAAGTTCAGTCGGGCAAACAAAGGTAAAATCTGCAGGGTAGAAAAATACTACTGACCATTTGCCAATAAGGTCTTGTTCCGACACTTCAATAAATTGACCATTTTGGTAAGCGGTTGCGTTGAATGGTTTGATTTGAGTATTGATTAAACTCATGCTGTATTCCTCAATTCGTTTCGGGGATTGCTTATCTTGTGTAGTTAGAATACAAAACCCGATAGAATCGGTAAAACAGTACTTTTTTATAAAAATGATCGGTTTTTAGAATCAAAAATCCATTTATTATTTAAAAACTGATTGATCAAGCCGATGCTGAACTCACTAATCTGCATTAAAAAACCCTTTGTCGAAACAAAGGGTTTGGAGGATGATTTGCCGTTTTAACTTAAGTTAGAACGGTAGATCATCATCTAAATCTGCTGGTGCGGTTGCAGGCGCAGCTTGCGGCTTCGGTGCAAAACCACTTGGGTTATTGTTGGCATAGCCACCACCCTGATTTTGGTTAAAACCACCTTGATTTTGGTTGCCATAACCCGCAGCCTGACCTTGATTCTGATTACCATAGCCACTTTGGTTATTGTTAAACCGTGGCTGTGCAAAACCGCCATCTTGTTGGTCAGATTGTCCACGATTACCTGAATCGAGCATTTGCATTTGATCACCACGAATTTCAGTGGTGTAACGCTCTTGACCGTTTTGGTCTGTCCACTGACGAGTACGCAATGAACCTTCAATATATACCTTAGAACCTTTGCGTAGATATTGCTGTGCAATTTCACCTAAACGGTTATGCAACACAATACGGTGCCACTCTGTTTGCTCTTTACGCTCGCCCGTATTTTTGTCTGTCCAGACATCACTGGTTGCGATAGAAAATTGGGTGAGAGAACCCCCATTTGGGAAAGTTTTTGTTTCAGGATCGCGACCTAAAGTACCGACTAAAATGACTTTATTTACACCACGCATTAGACGTTTTCTTCCTATTTGTTTCTATTATTTACTTTATAAGAGTTATGCTTAAATGGCTACCTCTTTCCCTAACAAGTGCGTTAATTGTTGTCGCGCAGCATCATCAATTTGCTGTTTATCCACTTTCACATACGCCACTTGCTGGTCAGACATCACCACGACCTCTTCAATACCACGAATCGCTAAAAGTTGAGAAGTCCATTCATCTGTTTCTCGACTCTCAGGCAAACGCAACACCAAAGATGAAAGATAGCGCGGCTGCGCCAATCCAAAACTAACCAATAACCAAATTATAGCAATCGCAGTCAAAATACTCCAACCCATCGCAGTGTGATTCAGTAACAGCAACTGTCCACCAATCATCCCGCCAAAGAAAGCGCCTAAGAATTGGCTGCTGGCATTTACGCCCATGGCGGTAGCTTTAGACTGAATAGGTGCCGCCTTAGACAACCATGAAGGCAACAAGGCTTCCATGACGTTAAAGGCAATAAAGAATAAGCCCAGACCCAACAGTAAAATATATTTTGATTCAAACCCGAAAATCAGTACCAGCAGACCTAAAATAATGCCTGCAATAGCCGTCAGGAAAATGCCACGCATTTTTCGATATTTTTCTGCCAAAACAATGCTTGGGAAAGCTACAAACAGGCTGACCAATAGTAACGGCAAATACACCCAACCATGATGCTGTAAAGGAATATCAGCAAACTGGATTAACTGCGAAGGCACATAAATAAACATGGCCGTCAGCAATAAATGCAAGGTAAATACGGATACATGCAGGCGGTTTAAATCGCCCATTTTTAGCACTTGCTTTAACTGCGGTACATAACCTTGCTGGAAATTACGGTGATGACGGGTGACTTTCGGCACCAGCAGCAACATGAGAAT
The DNA here is from genome assembly GCF_048537555.1 of Acinetobacter sp. A2. Taxonomy (NCBI): domain Bacteria; kingdom Pseudomonadati; phylum Pseudomonadota; class Gammaproteobacteria; order Moraxellales; family Moraxellaceae; genus Acinetobacter; species Acinetobacter sp. A2. Next base: position 130,381 of record NZ_CP183239.1, on the reverse strand, counting down.
GGCTGCCAACCCCATCACTGTGGTCACCCAAAATAGTCCTGAAATACCAACCCAACCTGTAAGCCATGGCCCCAAACTGAAGGCCACCACAAAGGACATACCAATACTCATGCCCATCACCGCCATGGCTTTCATGCGGTTTTCTTCACGGGTCACATCGGCCAACAATGCCATCACTACCGCAGACACCGCACCACCACCAGCTATAGCACGTCCAATAATCACACCATAAATGGTGTCGGACATGGCGGCAATCGCACCGCCCAAAGCAAACAATAATAAGCCCAAAACCACCAAAGGTTTACGGCTATAGCGGTCTGCTATTAAGCTAAATGGAATTTGTAAAATGGCTTGAGTGAGTCCGTATATCCCAACAGCAAGCCCAATTAAGGCAGGTGTTGCATATTGATACGATTGCCCTGCAACTGAAAACACAGGAATAATCATGAACAAACCCAACATGCGCAATGCAAAAATACTGCTTAAAGCAAAGGTCGAGCGGCGTTCCAAGGCATTCATCATATCAATCGACTAAAACTAAATAATTTTGAATTTGCAGATATCCTACAACATTCAGCTGCATGATGCTGATTTTTCCCGATGTTTATTATACGAGATGCCTAGAATTTCAATAAAAAAAGGGCGCAACGCTGTGCACCCAAATTCTAACTTCGTTCTGTCTGTATGATTGTTCAGCTTGGTTATGCTTGAGTCATACCATCAAAGCATCAGCAGCGCATTAACCTACTTTTGCCTGACGTTTTTTAAATTGAATCGAAGCAATCACTGCCCAAACAATGAATGCAACGCCAATTAAACCTGTCACTACTTCTGGCACATGTAAGCCTGTACCGCTGGCAATCATAATAAAGGCCAAGGCACCAATGGCGTAGTGTGCACCGTGTTCAAGGTAAATATAGGCATCCAAGGTACCTTTTTCGACCAAGTAAATGGTCATAGAACGCACAAAAATCGCACCAATGGCTAGACCTAACATAATGATTACCACGTCTGAGGTAATCGCAAAGGCACCAATCACGCCATCAAAACTGAACGAGGCATCCAGTACTTCTAGATATAAAAAGCCGCCAATACCCGCTTTTACCACACCTGTTGGCACACCATTTTCATCATAACGCACAGCATTGCCCTGCTCATCGACTTCAGGCTCTCCGCCCAGCATGTGACTCAGCACTTGCACACCAATATAAATCACGATGCCCCAAATACCCGCCATCGTCACCACAAGGCGTTTATCTTCAACCACGTTCGCCGCCATGATCAGCAAGGTCACTAAGGCTAAAAATACAGACATGGCTGGTACGCTTGCCAAATTGCTCAAACGACGTTCCAACCATCTGAACCAGTGGGTGTCTTTTTCATCATCCAAAAAGAAATTCAGGAAGACCATCAACAAGAATGCACCACCAAATGCGGCAATTTCAGGGTGATGTGCCATCAGTTTGGCAGAATATTGCTTCGGATCATTCAGTGCCAGTTGCACCACTTCCATCATGCCCATATCGGCAGTGACAGCCACAATCACCACAGGGAAAATCAAACGCATGCCAAATACAGCAATGATAATCCCCACGGTTAAAAACAGCATTTTCCAGAAATGATCCCAACCGCGTAGGACTGAAGCATTGACTACCGCGTTATCAAACGACAACGACACTTCCATAATCGCCAAAATTGCGGTGATGGTCAGTGCGGTGAGCATGGTCTGCACACCTGCTTCTGGGCCATGGGTATAGCCCCAATATGCAGATAGCGCAAGACACACTATCGAAAATACGATTGAGAAACCAAAATGTTTCATCATGACAAACGACCTATCGATATATTTTGATCTGAATTTTTTATCTGTCGAATCTGCACCACAAAAGCCAAGCATAGCTTTGGGTGAGTAACAACAGATCTAAAAATTCTGAAATTTGAATTGTCCGAATTTTAATCGGACAAAAGCTGAGAATGTAAAATTTTATGCCGCAATTATGACGCTTTTTTCTCAACTTCGCCAAAATTCTTCGTATGATTTTTTTGTTGTGATGGATTTCGCCCCAACTGCGCTATTTCAATATTGATCAGTTGTGATCACCGTACAGATATGCAATGGTATCTGCATCAATAAAATTCAAATGGAAATCCAACATGCGCTTTTCTCAAGAGGCTTGGCAGCGTAACCTTGCGCTCTATCAAAAAACACTGGCGTTGCCATTTAATCAGGAACTGGCGCAAGGTACGTTAAGCAAAGCTGCGTTTTGTCATTATGTGATTCAAGATTCACATTACTTAATTGCCTATGGTCGTGCACTGGCTGTCTGTGCTGCCAAAGCTTTTGATGCCGATGATATCATTCAGTTTTCGGAAGCAGCCAAAATTGCAATTGTGGTTGAACGCACCTTACACGACAGCTTTATGCAAGCGTTTGATATTTCCAAACAGGAATTTGAAAGCACCCCACTGACCCTCGCTTGCTATCATTACACCTCTTATTTGCTCGCAACGGCATGGTCAGAAAGTTATCCTGTGGTATTGGCTTCATTGCTGCCATGTTTCTGGATTTATGCAGAAGTGGGCAAAGATATTGTCAATAATTCTGTACCGAATAATCCGTATCAGGCTTGGGTAGATACCTATTCAGGCGAAGAATTCCATAACGCAGTCAACAATGTAATTCAGACCATTGACCGTATTGCTGCACGCTGTGATGCCGACACCATTGAAAAAATGCATCAGGCCTATACCAAAGCGGCAGAACTGGAATGGCTATTCTGGGACAGTGCTTATCATCAGCGTCAATGGTTAGGCTTAGATCAAGTTTAAACCTTGGCCGCTTTAAGTGCCTGCTGTATTCGCGTTTCTCTATACAGCGCGACACGCCATGACCGATAAAGCGTGAAAAATAACACTTGAACAATTTTCATGCGCTATCATATATAAGTTTTTCATTTGCAGAATTTCGAGAATTTTTTATGAGCCAAAGTCATATCCGTATTCGAGGTGCACGTACCCATAACCTAAAAAACGTGAACCTTGATATTCCACGCGATAAATTTGTGGTGATTACGGGCTTATCTGGTTCAGGAAAATCCTCACTGGCGTTTGATACCCTGTATGCCGAAGGACAACGTCGCTATGTCGAATCACTTTCTGCCTACGCACGCCAATTCTTATCACAAATGGAAAAACCTGAAGTCGATTCAATTGAAGGTCTAAGCCCTGCAATTGCAATTGAGCAAAAATCGACCAGTCATAACCCACGCTCAACGGTGGGTACCATTACTGAAATTTACGACTATTTGCGTTTACTGTATGCCCGTGTCGGTACACCGTACTGCCCCGAACATGACTTGCCGATGGTAGCACAAACCGTATCAGAAATGGTTGATGCAGTAAAAGGACTGGAAGAAGGCACTGCTTTGATGCTGCTTGCACCAGTGATTCGTGAGCGCAAAGGCGAATATGTGCATCTGTTTGAACAGCTACAAAGTCAGGGTTTTGTACGCGCCCGAGTGGATGGCGAAGTCATGGACATAGACCCACCGCCTGAACTCGACAAAAAGAAAAAACACACGATTGAGGTAGTGGTAGACCGTTTTAAAGTCCGAGATGATTTGGGTAACCGTATTGCCGAAAGCTTTGAAACGGCACTACGTTTAGGTGGCGATCTGGCCATTTTATCGTGGATGAATGCCGAACAGCCTGATCGTATTTTTTCAGCCAAACATTCATGTCCAAAATGTGATCGTGCCGTTGCTGAACTTGAGCCACGTTTGTTCTCGTTTAATAATCCGTTTGGCGCCTGCCCAACCTGTGATGGCTTGGGGACACGTAGCCATTTCAGTGCAGAAAAACTAATTCCAAACCCTGAACTTTCAATCAGTCAGGGTGCAATTCGTGGTTGGGACAGACAGCGTCCGTATTATTACAGCATGCTAGAAAAAGTCGCAGCACATTATGAACTTTCATTAGAGACTGCGTGGAATCAACTCGACAGTGCCACCCAAAAGAAATTTCTGTACGGTACAGGCAAGGACAAAATTGACCTGAGTTATACCGATGAACGTGGTCGCCATCATAAACGTGTGATTGCTTTTGAAGGTGTTTTGCCGCATTTAGAACGTCGTTACCGTGAAACTGAAAGTAATTATGTACGTGATGATTTGGCACAGTATTTATCTAATGCGGCCTGTGATGCCTGTGGTGGTTCACGCTTAAATGAAATCTCCCGCAATGTCCGTGTGAAAGACAAAACTATTGCTCAAATTACCCAAATGTCAATTGGCGATGCCGAGCAGTACTATCAAGGACTGAATCTGGAGGGTGCCAAAGGTGAAGTGGCAGATAAAATCTTTAAAGAAATTCGTGAGCGCTTACATTTTTTAGTGTCGGTAGGTTTGAATTATTTAAGTTTGTCGCGCTCTGCCGAAACGCTGTCTGGTGGTGAAGCACAGCGCATCCGTTTGGCATCTCAAATTGGTGCAGGCCTCATGGGCGTGATGTATGTGCTGGATGAACCCTCTATTGGCTTACACCAACGTGACAACGACCGATTGCTAGAAACCCTGATTCGCTTACGTGACTTGGGCAATACCGTATTGGTGGTAGAACATGATGAAGATGCCATCCGTGCAGCCGATCATATTATTGATATTGGCCCAGGTGCAGGTGTGCATGGCGGGCATATTATTGCCGAAGGTACCTATGCAGAGCTGGCGGAAAATGCCGATTCACTGACAGGGCAATATTTATCGGGCAAGTTAAAAATTGAAGTACCGAAAAAACGTACCCAACCGCCACATCCTGAACAACAAATTAAACTCATGGGAGCCGCAGGTCATAACCTAAAAAAAGTAGATCTGACTTTGCCCTTAGGGGTCATGACCTGCGTTACAGGCGTATCTGGCTCAGGTAAATCGACCTTAATTAACCGTACTTTATTGCCTTTGGCTGCAACACAATTAAATGGTGCCACGACCTTAAATGCAGAAAAGTTTGACTCGATTGATGGTTTGCAATACTTAGATAAAGTCGTGGATATTGACCAAAGCCCAATTGGACGTACTCCACGTTCAAACCCCGCAACGTATACAGGCTTGTTCACTCCAATCAGAGAACTATTTGCACAAACGCCTGAAGCCAAAGCTCGCGGCTATGCGGCTGGTCGTTTCTCCTTTAACGTTAAAGGTGGACGCTGCGAAGCTTGTGAGGGTGACGGTATGATTAAGGTAGCGATGCACTTCCTGCCCGACATGTATGTACCTTGCGATGCCTGTCATGGTAAGCGCTATAACCGCGAAACGTTGGAGGTCAGCTATAAAGGCCGTAATATTTCCGATGTGTTAGAAATGACAGTTGAAGATGCTATGCATTTCTTTGATGCGATTCCTGTGATTCATCGTCGTTTAGAAACTTTAAATCAGGTGGGTTTGGGCTATATTCGCCTCGGACAATCTGCAACAACGCTATCGGGTGGCGAAGCCCAACGCGTCAAACTAGCGCGTGAATTGGCCAAACGGGATACAGGTAAAACCTTATATGTGTTGGATGAACCGACCACTGGTTTGCACTTCCATGACATTGCTAAGCTACTCGACATCTTGCATGAGCTACGCAATAAGGGTAATACCATTGTGGTGATTGAACATAACTTGGATGTGATTAAAACTGCAGACTGGATTGTCGATTTAGGGCCTGAAGGTGGTGCAGGTGGTGGACAAATTATTGCCGAAGGCACCCCTGAAGATGTGGCAAAATCTAAAGTTTCACACACTGCTAAGTTCTTAAAACCAATGTTAAAAGCTTAGACTGGTGAATAAGTGAAATCATTTTAATGTGAACCAAGTTGTACATCATCTTGTTGATTTTAGAGATGATGTGCAACTTAACCCTCAACCGCATTACGTCCACGCGCTTTGGCTCTAAACAAATGCTTATCGGCTTTTTCCAGCAAGCTACTCCATGAAGCAGCACCTACTGCAACGCCCGCACTAATAGAAATTTTAATATAATCATTAATTTCTGGAATATAAATTTCGTCTTTGACAATTTGACAACGTAGCTTGTCTGCCAAATAAAGTGCTTCAGTAAATTCAATATTATCAATGACCACCAAGAATTCATCGCCACCAAAACGCACCACTAAATCTGATGAGCGCACATTGGCTTTGAGTGTTTTAGCAATCAATTTTAAGGCTTGGTCACCAACAACATGACCAAAGGTGTCATTCACATGTTTGAACTTATCCACGTCCATAATAATTAAACCTGTTTTAGTCAATTTCTCAGGTTTTTGTTCCAAAAATTTTAAATATTCTTCTAGTGCTAAACGGTTTGAAACACCAGTTAAAGCATCGGTATTGGCAATATTACGCAGCTGAAATTCCAAATTATCACGCTGTACTAAACGTTGTTTTAATTTTTGAATTGCTTCAAATAAAGACACACTATCGCTATTTTTATTGTTGATAAGGGCACTGACTTCATCATCATAAGCGGACAAAGCCAAAATTTGTTTGCGTGCCTGAATGAGTGGAATAAATACTTTTGAGCGAGCATACACCATGGTAAAAATGGCAGCCATCAACGAAATAAGTGTAACCACCAGCGTTAAAATAAGTTTTTGTTGTGCTTTGAAGTGATCTTTTTTTGCCAGCGCCAAACTATAATCCAGCACATAAGTTTGTAAATCGACGACAGTACTAAACTTATCGACCATGACTTCCGTTAATTGCGTACCCGTTAATGAGTAAGGCTCACCACGCAAACTTTGCTCAATCAACTGTTTTATAATTGGAATACCTTGATCCAAAAATTCAGCCTTGAGCTGATTATGCAAAACGGTATATTCCGGCACTTTGTGCGCTTCAGGCAAAATGGTATGTACCAAGTCCCACAAATAATAGGCCTGTCTTTGATTTTGCAAAGAATTGGCTAGATTTTCTTCGGGGATTTTTTCGCCAAATGTAACCGCAGCAAACACATTTGAGGCGACTCGTCCCGCCTGATCACGCAAATCTGACAGTATAAAAATAACGCTATAGTAGGTAGATACAGCAGTATCTTTACCCACAGAATCCAACATGACATGCTTTAAAACATACTGTGAGCTGTCCCAAGCATTGAACATTTTCTGGATCGCTTGATCGAGTTGTTCTGAACGTCGCAAATGTGTTGGTGTTGCCGCATAAGCATCTACCGCATCACGCCCCTGTCTTAATGAGGCTTGCAACTGATCTGACAAATAAAATGCCTGATGATTAAAGCCTTCACGCTTAAGTACCCGAATCGTGTCCTGAATTTGTTGATCAACCTGCAAACGGTACTGTTTTAATTCTTCTAAATGTCTTGCCTGATCTGCAGGTGTACTTGACATCACTTTATTGGCAGGAGCCCGCTCACGGGAAATATTATTGGTTAATTCTGCAACATTACGCAAGACAGAAATTTCGATTAAGGCGTGCTCTGCCTTTTTGTAACTCTGATAACTGCTGACAATTAAAGGCACTGAAATAAAAATTAATGAGCCAATAATAATGATCATTGAGATAAACAAGCGTCGACTAATCTGCTCAGAATGCAATTTCGCCATCATGTTTAGCCTAACTCCATCTCACTTCAGCCTTAAAAGCTGAACTTGGTCACTTTATCGTCAGCAATAGTACAACAGCTTGGATGATATTTCTTATTTATTTTAGCAATAATTTTAATCGCTTAGTTTTAATTAAGCATCGGTAATATACTCAAAATGATTGCAACCCACTAAAGCAAAATAACAGCTCATCCATGTTTCACTGATTCTGAGTCACTTTCAATTCATTTATATGCTTTATGTTTCATACCGAAATGATGAAAAAACTCACTGTGAACAGCAGAAAATATTTTACAGTTGCAACATTTAGGTGCATAATGCACCCCAATAGGGCGAGTTTAGTTTTTCCTCAGCAGAAAATTAAACTTTCCCGCAAATTTTGGCGAAAAAACCCAGTTTTCATTGAAAACTGGGTTTTTTTTATACAAAAATAACAGCACTCATATTCACCCATCAATATAAATGCACCAATATGGTGCATAAAACTCATCCATATATTAACTTTTATCATCTGGCCGATAGCAAAGTGATAAGTAACCAGCCAGCCAATTTAAGACAAAAAAAACCCAACCTTGGGGAAAGTTGGGCAGATAAAAAGAAACAATTATGGAGAATTTCATCGTACTACTGAAAAAACCAGTCTGTAGATTTGATATGTAAAATTATGAGAAATTTCACAAAACTCAAAAACCCGACTTAAGTAGTAGGACTTCGTGAGAGAATTATGAACTAAATCACAATTTATGTAAAGCATAGTTAATTGGTCTGCTATATTCTTGAACAGACCACCAAATAAATGTGATAAAAGTCACACAAAAATACTCATTCACATCAATTAATCACATAAAAATATGACGGTTAGCATGTTTTTAATACAAAAAAAGAGTATTGCTACAAAAAACACGTCAATTTTTAAGTTATTGTTCACACTAAAACTATTGGTTTTAAGGATTATTTACATAAATAGCATCGCTTATTCCAATCAAAAATTCTTCAACCTGTCATAACTCTAGGGTTCTAAACAACATAATGACTTGTTATCACTACATTTTTATGGTTGACAACAAAAAATCTATTTGAATATTTTTCAACCAAAAAAGTCAATTGGACTTAATGCCTGAAGAATGTTGTTTTAGTTCATTGACTTAATAAATTGTTACACTAAAATGATCAATGTTTCATCCATTTTTAACAAAACTGGTAACTATCATGAAAAAACTCGGTTTAGCCACTGCATTATTATTAGCCATGACCGGTGCTCAAGCGTACCAATTCGAAGTTCAAGGTCAATCTGAATACATCGACAATACTGTAAACGATAAGAATTTCACTGGTGCTGTTCAAGGTACTTACTACTTCAAAAATGTTGATGCAACTAAAGGTCCATTGGCTGAAGCTGCATTCTTAAACCAAGCGTCTAACTTCTCTTTAGCATACAACTATGGTGAATATGACGAAGATGGTTTAGATATCGTTTCTCACACATATGGCGCTAAAGCTGAAGCATATGTACCAACTAAGCTTGTACCTGTTTATGCAAGTGCAGCATATAGCCACACAATTCATGACAGCAAAAACAACCTTAAAACTGATGACCAAGGCGACCGTTATGCCTTAGAACTTGGTGCAGTTGTTGCGCCTAACTTCTTGGTTGCTGTAGGTTATACAAGCGTTGCAGACCAAACTTCTTATGACGCTTTCAATATCCTTGCTAATGGTGTTGCTAAAGCAGCGCTTGAGTCAGGCACAATTGCTGAAGACCAAGATGCAATCACTGCACGTACAAAATACGTAGGTGCAATTGACGGCACCAATATGGCTGTTGGTTTTGAAGCAGGTCTAGTTTACGGTGAAAGCACTGCTTATAACTTAAAAACTGATCTTTATTTAACACCAGCACTTAGCGTTGGTGCGTCATACATGGAGTCAAGCTACAACGATTCTCCAAATAAAGCTTGGGGCGCGAACGTAAACTACTTCATCACTCCTGCGGTTTCAGTAGGTGCAAGCTATGTAAATGCAAACTTCGAAGCAGCTAAAGCAGCAGAAGAAGACGCTGATGTACTTGACACTCAAACTGTTGGTGTAAACGCTAAATTCCGTTTCTAATTTCACATTAGATACCGAAGTTAAAAAAGACGCTCATCTGAGCGTCTTTTTTTATGCCTGAAATATGTCATGAAAAATTTGCACGCTGTTTTACTCAGCCGAATCATCATGGTGATGATGCGGTAAGTGGCGAATGTACTGCAATGCGATTAAACGTGACACGATCAATGCCAAATACATCACGCCACAGAACATTTGCAACATGGCAATGAACCGTGCTTCGGGACTGATCGGTATAAGATCAGATAAACCTGTCGCAGATTGCAAACTAAAACTTAAAAACAGTAAATCCAACCAGCTTTGTAAACCTGTAACATTCGGGTTCTGAAAACTATTTGGAATCAGAATCTGGCAAATACTGTATAAAAAAGCAAAACCCCAAGCAATTAAAGTAAACACTGCGGCAGCGGCAAACAGCTCATCTTTGGTTAAATAACGGTCATGGAACATATAGCGCAATAAGCCATACGCTGCGCTAAAATAGGCTGCAGCTTCACAAGCATGACTCATCACCAAAATAAGAGGATGCCGCACACCTAGTAAAATAAAGAATGAAAAGAACAAAGCCGCATAAACAAAACTGAGCCCCAAAACACTCAACATTGGCGTTTGTCGAATCACTTTAGCAATGAGCAGCAACACCAATACCCCCACCATCCACGTGATGACTTTATAGGGCATGTTGTGATGTGCAAAGAGTGAGAGCAGCAAAATCAAAAACTGCAAAAACAACAGCCATGCCGAAGGCAAGACCCGAAATCTTTTCCATACATTTTGTAGTGCTTGCATACGCCTCTTGTAGTGCTTGCATACGCCTCGGCTGCCTTTTTATTGTTTTGATTTCTAACATAACATGCTGCCAGATCACTGCATGCATGGACTCTGTATCAAAATTGCATATATAAAACCTCTCTCTATACTTTAGATGAAATAGCCCTCCTAGATGCTAGATAGATCATCCACGAAATTTTAGCCATAAAAAAAGTCCCATTGCTGGGACTTTTTTGTGGTGTTTCAGACCTTAGTGGTCAGATGCACCAGAGATACCAATACCAGTTTGTGAGCGTACGAACTGTGCATCGAATGCTTTACGTTCAGCTTGTGCTTGCGCAGAGTTGTCAGTGATAGAGAACAACCAGCAGCAGAAGAATGAAAGTGGCATTGCAAAGATCGCAGGACCATTGAATGGGTTGATTGGTGTGTCAGAAATTTGCAGCGTATCTACCCAAACTGCTTTAGACAATACAATCAAGGTGACTGCTGAAACTAAGCCTGCTACCCCACCAATCACTGCACCACGAGTCGTTAAGCCTTTCCAGAACATAGATAGTACAAGTACTGGGAAGTTTGCACATGCTGCTACAGAGAATGCTAAACCGACCATGAATGCAACGTTTTGTTTCTCGAAAAGAATACCCAAGATCATTGCGAAGATTGCTAAGCCTAAAGTTGCAATTTTAGACATGCGAAGTTCAGATTCAGGTGTCGTTTGACCTTTCTTGAATACGTTAGCATACAAGTCGTGAGAGATTGCTGAAGCACCAGACAATGTCAAACCAGCTACAACCGCAAGAATTGTTGCGAATGCTACCGCTGAAATGAAGCCCATGAACAAGTCACCGCCAACTGCGTCAGACAAGTGCACCGCAGCCATGTTGTTACCACCAACAAGTTCTAACTTGCCAGTCACTGCCATTTTCGCAACATCAAGGAATTGTGGGTTGTTTGATACATAAAGGATCGCACCAAAACCAATGATGAAGGTTAATAAGTAGAAGTAACCAATGAAACCTGTTGCTACAACTACTGATTTACGTGCTTCTTTCGCGTCTTTTACTGTGAAGAAACGCATCAAGATATGTGGTAAACCTGCAGTACCGAACATTAACGCAAGACCAAGTGAGATTGCATCAATTGGGTTAGACGCTAAATTACCAGGACCCATAATGTTTGCAGCATCTGCCAAGCTCAAGTCATGTACTTTAGAGAATACTTGGATCGATTGCTCGAACATGTTAGTGAAACTGAAGCCCACACCTTTCATTACCATGAAGGCCATGAAAGTTGCACCTGAAAGTAACATCACCGCTTTGATGATCTGTACCCAAGTTGTTGCCAACATACCACCGAACATTACGTAAGCCATCATGAGTAGACCCACGATTACTACCGCAAGGTTGTAGTTCAAACCAAAGAGTAGTTTGATTAACTGGCCCGCACCTACCATCTGTGCAATCAGATAGAACGCAACCACAACAAGTGAACTGAATGCTGCAAGGGTACGTACCGGCTTTTCAGCTAGACGGAACGATACCACGTCAGAAAGGTTATATTTCCCTAAGTTACGTAAACGTTCAGCAATCAAGAACAATACAATTGGCCAGCCCACCATGAAGCCCAGTGAATATAGCAAGCCATCAAAGCCTGACATAAACACCATTGCGGAAATACCGAGGAACGATGCTGCTGACATATAGTCACCTGCAATCGCTAGACCATTTTGGAAACCAGAAATACCACCGCCTGCGGTATAGAAGTCCTTAGTGCTCGTAGTTTGCTTCGCTGCCCATTTAGTAATGAACAAAGTTGCACCAACGAAAATTAAGAACATAATAATTGCTGGCCAGTTGGTTGGCTGCTGTTCTGCTGCACCTAAATCTGGTCCTGCAAATGCCATACCTGACATTAATACAGTAGACGCAGCCAGTGCTTTCAATGAATTCCATTTCATCTTAGTGCGTTCCTTTCTCATGTGTAATTGCTTCAACTTCACGCATCGCTTCTTCGTTCAATTGGTCAAGTTTGCCATTCGCAATTGATGAATAAACAGCACACAAAATGAAAGATAAAACGATAATGCTCAGACCTAATGGAATACCCCAAGTCGTCACACCGCCAGAAATTGAACTCAATAAGAATTCTTTGTTATAGCCCACTAAAAGCATGAAACCTACGTACACAAACAACATGATTGCTGTTAATGTCCAACTTAGGTTACTTTTTCTGCGAACCATTTCTTTGAATTTTGGGTTTTGTAGAATGCGTTCTACTTGTACCTCATCCATAACCTGCTCCTTCAAGCGCCCTGCCTTAGGCGCAAATTTTTAATTCGAATTATTTCGAACTTAAAATTAACAATGTTGAAGCCGATTTGCAATTTAGACTTTGGTCGCTAAAAAAATGATCAACCTCAGCGCAAAGGCAATGGAATAGGCTATCATAGCCCTATTGTCGATACTTTTAAGGCATCATGAACAGCTGGCTCATTATGGGGGTTTTAGCCCTCTATATCGCATTACTTTTTATCTGTGCTTTCTATGGGGAAAAACACGCCAGTCGTTTAAGCACGCGTGGGCGCATGCTCATGTTCAGCTTAACTTTAGGGGTGTACTGTTCATCATGGACTTTTTATGGTGCAACGGGCGCAGCCGTTCGTGAAGGGATCATTTTTTTACCCATTTATTTAGGGCCATTGCTGTTTGTCGCTGTTGGTTATGATATTTGGCGACGTTTAGGTCGAGTGCGACAACACCACGCCATTTCATCGATTGCTGACTTTGTTGCTGCACGTTACGGTAAAAGCGGGCCATTGGCATCACTGGTCACAATTTTGGCGGTGATTGCAATTATTCCCTATTTGGCTTTGCAATTACGCGCAATTGCGCTGAGTGCCGCAGTGATTTTGGATCAAAGCACCAATGTTGAAAGTACCACCAATGCGGTGTTATTCCTGACAGGTTTATTGGCTATTTTGGCGATGCTGTTTGGTACTCGACAAATTGCCAATACCGAACAACACGGCGGCTTAATGCTTGCGGTTGCCTTTGAGTCCTTTGTCAAACTATTTGCCTTGCTGGCTGTGGCCTTCTTCTTTGTATTTGAAGCGCCTGACAATATTCATCAAATTGCCAATGATGTTTCAATTACCTTCCATGAAGTACAGCTGTTTGGTGTGCCTGAAACCTTTTGGGTGCAAACCTTATTGGCGGCATTAGCGATTATTTGTTTGCCGCGTCAGTTTCACGTTGCTGTGGTCGAACTGCGCGATGAAAAACATATTCGGGGTGCGCGTCGCTGGTTTACCGTTTATCTGATTTTAACCACCATCGCGATTGTTCCAATTGCCAGTTGGGCCTTGCACGCAGCTCCGCAATATTTAGCCATCCCTGATGTAGCAGTATTGTCTTTACCGCTTAGCTATAACCAAGACTGGTTGACGCTGTTGGCGTTCTTGGGAGGATTCTCCGCCTCAACAGGCATGCTATTGGTATCTTCAGTAGCACTGTCGATCATGCTGAGTAATGACCTGATCATGCCTGCCTTGTGGCGCATGGGCATTTTCTCACGCCATGACAAGCGCTTGCCTTTGGTACTGAAATTCACCCGACGCATTTGTATTTTAGCGGTGATGCTGCTCGGCTTCCTGTTCTTCAACTTCTTTAACGATATTGATCAACTTTCTGTGTTTGGCTTGTTGGCCTTTAGTGCAGTGGCACAGTTCTCCCCTGCCCTGATTGGGGGGTTATATTGGCGTGGTGGCAGTAAACAGGGCGTTTATGCAGGCTTAATTGTTGGATTTGCGATGTGGGCCTATACCCTGCTACTTCCGACTATTTTACGCAGCCTGCCAAGTCAGTTCAGCGAGTTTACCCGTGAATTTTTATTACTGGGACCTTTAGGCATCAACTGGTTACGCCCTGAAGCCTTGCTTGGCTTTGAATCTTTTGCCCCGCTCACACATGGGGTGGTTTGGGCGCTCGGTTTAAATATTTTGTTATATGTTTGGGTGTCACGTATTTTCCGCCCAAGTGTGGCAGAACAGATTCAGGCCGAAAGTTTCTTTTATTATGAAACCAAGCCTTTGCCAACTCAGAACATGAGCAACGAGGTCAGCTATTCACATCAGGATGTAGCGCGTTTAAAAGTAGGCGATTTAATCACACTGGCAAAACGCATTACAGGCGAATCTCCAACCCGACAAGCCTTTGAACAGTTTAGTCAGCAAAATAATGTGGTGCTGAATGAAAACGCCAACGCCAACGGCATGTGGTGGCGTTTTACCGAACAATATTTGGCAGGGACGATTGGTGCTGCTTCGGCACGTACCTTGCTCACCACCGCCATGGTCAATAATGGCCTTGCGTTAGGGCAAGTCGCGAATATTCTTGACCAAGCTTCACAATGGCAGCGCTTCAACCAAAATCTGATCATGACCATGATTGACCACATGACCCAAGGGGTGAGTGTGGTAGATGAAAATATGTGCTTGGTGGCATGGAATAATCAATATCTCAAACTATTTGATTATCCTAAAGATATTGTCTATGTTGGCTGCCCAATTGCCGATTTGATTCGCTACAATGCCGAACGTGGCGAATGTGGTCCAGGTTCAATTGAAGAACATGTGCGTAAACGTATTCATTGGATGAAAATGGGCAGTGCGCATGAGTTTGAGCGCATCCGTAAAGATGGTCGTGTCATTCAAATGCGCGGCAACCCAATTGAAGGCGGTGGTTTTGTAACCACCTTTGCCGATATTACTGCCTTCCGTGAAAATGAAGCTGTGCTTGAAGCACGGGTGCAGGATCGTACCCAACAATTGGCCGATGCCTTGTCCGAACAACAATTGGCTCGTGAACAAGCCGACAAAGCCAATATGTCCAAAAGCCGCTTTATTGCCGCAGCGAGCCACGATTTATTACAACCGATGCATGCGGCCCGTTTGTTCAGTACAGCTTTAGAGCAAACTATTCAGTCGGATGAAGACCGTAAAACCCTGCAGCAGCTAGATCGCGCCCTGCATGGTGCAGAAAGTATGCTTTCCGCCTTGCTGGATATTGCCCGTTTAGAGGGCGGTACCATTCAGCCAAAACGTCAAGCATATCCACTGCATGATTTACTCAGCGATTTAAGCCTGCAATTTAAATCGATTGCAGCACAACGTGGCATTGAATTCCGTGTGCATGATGTGCAGTTCTGGATTGATACCGACCCACAATGGATTCGTCGTATTATCCAAAACTTTGTCAGTAATGCCCTGCGCTATACCGCCAAAGGGCGTGTTGTGGTAGGGGTACTGCGTTCTGCCGAGCATCCACAGCATATTCGGATTGGGGTTTGGGACACCGGGCCGGGCATTGCCGAAGAACAGCGCATTAAACTGTTTCAGGAATTTGAACGTTGTGGACATACTTCACCTTGGGGTGAGCAAGGTCTGGGCTTAGGCTTGGCGATTGTGCAACGTATGACCAGCCTGCTGAACTACCCTGTGCATGTCTATTCTGAACTGGGCAAAGGCTCTTGCTTTATGATTGAAGTGCCAATCGTAGAAGCACCAAAAGTGGTGGCAGCGCCTGTGCAAGTGGTACCAATGAAAACCAAAGCCTACAAAATTTTATGTCTGGATAATGATGAGACCATTTTGGAAGGCATGGCGACCCTGCTCAGCAAATGGGGCTATCACGTCTTTAAAGCCACTGAGCCCGAACAAGCCATTGACCTGATTCAGCGTGAACACATTCAGGTTTGGTTGGTCGATCAACACTTAAATGACGATAAAATTGGTTTAGATTTTATTCTGGAACATCGTCAGGAAGATGTCCCTGTGGCATTAATTACAGCAGACTCCGACCCAGAATTGCCGCAACGCTTAAAAGAGCTGAATATTGTATTGCTGAAAAAACCGTTAAAACCAGCATCGCTGCGTTCTTGGTTATCTGGACTGAAAATTTCAGGCAGCTGATACCCATAAAATTTTGTCTGCCCCGCTTTAAACTATGCTTGGTTGAGGCCATGTTAAGCGCGAGGCAGGCAAATACTCAATATCCATCTTGCAACAGTTTAATGCTGCTTTACTTACTGCAACCCTAGACCACTCAAAAAACAACAGATTGCCTGTAAAGTGTCACAGCCGCTGGCCTGATGTACAACGTCCATTGACCAAAATTTTCAAAAACATCGAGTTTTGAGTGCCTGCCATTCACATTAAATACCATCGTCTCACTGGCTATGGCAAAGTCTGACAAGATGGTAAGTGAATATGCTCAATAAATTTTACAATTTGTCTAAGCCCTGAGTTTGTCGTTATTTTTTGCCCTTATCGCCAAAACATTAGACTTTAGTCGTATATGCTTAAAACGCTTCATGCGCACATAACTAAGTACAAGAAATGATCAATTAGCTGGTGTAGCCTATATAAATACTGCCATTGATCAACCCTTCTTCTCGTTTTAGGAAGTGATGTCATGAATTTAGCTGAATATGAACAGCAGCTTGCCGAACAATCTCAGCAGCTGCATCGTCAATACGGCGTCAATGCGCTCTTACCCGAAATTCAATGGAATCAACTGTTCCCCAATAGCAAACTCAGTTCCACACATCTTCAAGCTTTGGAAACCATTTACCAAAGTGCTGTGCCCTTAGCCTTGCAGGTTTTTGAAGAGTTAAACTTTGATGTATTTAGTCCTGCAGCTTATAAACCTCAAGGTTTAGGTCTGTTCGAGAAACTTGCAGATCAGGAACAACAATTACTCAGCCTTTTGGAGCAAGAAGCTCAAGGTCTCGATGGACCTACCCGCCAACATATTTGGAGTATGTTATTGCGTGGTGGTGCCGTACTGGTCTTTAAAGCATGGTTGGGCAAAGTCAAAACCGATACAGCACAGCTCGACACCTCTCAATTTGATGAGCTGTCCGATTTACTGTTTATTAAAACCCCACCCTTTGAATTGGCAGAACGCTTGAATATTAATGCACATGCCCCTGCCGAACATATTTTTCTGTTATATGGTAATGACGTATATTTAGACCGTTTTAACAGTCTCGAAACCGCAGCGCTATTTGTCGATTTAGGCGTCTATGATGCGGCTTTTTTAAGCCTGAGAGATGACCGTGTGGCCAAATACTTAATTGGGCAAGGCTATGTCAGCCAGCAACAAATTGATGAATTACAATGTGCTTTAAATCCATTAAATTGTGCCGATTTAAATCCGAAACAGAATTATATTGCCTAGGGTTTGTTGAGCATTGCATTAAAAAACAAGGCGTGCCAATGGCACGCCTTGTTGGTTCGTCTATCTGCCAATTCAGACAGTAAAATTGCATAACCTGCCTTAAAAAGTCACTCGCTTATAGTCACGGTAAGCAGGCTTCCAAAAGTTTGCTTCAATTGCCTCTCGTAAAGCCTCATCACTCATGACAGCTGCAACACCTGCATCCATTGCTGCTTTTGCAACTCTAAATGCAATAAATTTAGACACCTGCTGAATTTCATTTAAATCAGGTAATAAATCTGCGTTTGGATCCTGCAACAATGGTGAGCAGTCCGCCAGCGCATTACTTGACGCAATTAACATACTGTCTGTCACACGTGTTGCCCCTGCAGCGATTACCCCTAAGCCAATACCTGGGAAAATATACGAGTTATTGCATTGGGAAATATTATAAAGTTTGCCCTGATAGTTCACTGGCTCAAATGGGCTACCTGTTGCAATTAAGGCCTTGCCTTCAGTCCACTCCAAAATATCGGCAGGAAATGCTTCAACTTGTGAGGTTGGATTTGACAATGGCAACACAATTGGACGCTCGCAATTGGCAGCCAAGGTTTTAATTACCTCTTCAGTAAATAAACCCGGTTGCCCCGAAACCCCAATCAATACGGTTGGCTTGGCGTTTTGAATGACGTCCAACAGAGAAATCACACCCTCAGGATTACCCCAATGTGCAACACGGTCAGGACTTTGTGCCAATTTACGTTGGAAATCGAGTAAGTTTGGCTGATTGCTGGTGAATAAACCAAAACGATCCACCATATACACACGGGCACGTGCTTCAGCATCGCTCAAGCCTTCCACCACCATTTGCGCCACAATTTGCTCGGCAATACCACATCCTGCAGAACCCGCGCCCAAAAAGGCAATGGTTTGATCTTTCAGCTGCTTGCCTGCCGCACGTGATGCAGCAATTAAACTGCCCACAGATACGGCAGCTGTGCCCTGAATATCATCATTAAAACAGCAAATCTGATCACGATATTTATTCAGCAAGGGCATGGCATTTTTCTGAGCAAAATCTTCAAACTGAATCAATGCCTTTGGCCAACGGCGTTTCACCGCATCAATCACCTGATCGACAAATTGATAATATTCCTCACCACTAATACGTGGCTGATTCCAGCCCATATAGATCGGATCATTCAGTAATTGTGGGTTATTGGTGCCGACATCTAAGGTAATCGGCAAGGTATAGGCCGGGCTAATACCACCACACGCTGTATATAAAGATAGTTTCCCAATTGGAATACCCATGCCGCCAATGCCCTGATCACCCAAGCCTAAAATACGCTCACCATCAGTAATCACAATCACTTTGACATTCTTTTTATTGATGTTTTGCACAATGTCATCAATATGGGCACGATCTGGATAGGAAATAAAAATACCCCGATGACGGCGGTAAATATCGGAAAAACGCTGACATGCCTCGCCCACAGTTGGGGTGTAAATAATAGGCATCATTTCACTCAAATGCTGTTCAATCAGGTGATAAAACAGGGTTTCATTGGTGTCCTGAATGTTGCGCAAATAAATATGCTTATTGATGGCATCGCTAAAAGCAGAATATTGCTGATACGAACGCTGGCTTTGTTCTTCAATATTTTCAATTGCATGTGGAATTAAGCCATGCAAGTTAAAACGGGTGCGTTCTTCTTCTGAAAATGCAGAACCTTTATTTAATAAAGGCAATTCTAAAAGGCCGTTGCCCGCATAGGGAATATATAAAGGACGTTTCTGCTGCAAATTTGCGGTTGTCATTGTTCATCTCATTCTAATCGGTTGCTGATGGCGCATGGATTGAGATGCACCATCTGACATCTGACTAGCTTAGCCCGAATTGCAGCAAATAGGGCATTTAGAAGTTTGATAACCAAATCTGAATGATTTTTATTTCTGATAGCCCATGTTATATAGGCATCGAACCTGATTTATTTGGGTGGTTGCAGTGGCGTCATATCTACAATTAAGCCAGTGAACTTACGCACCAAAGGCAGCACACATAATACGACTGGAAAAGCAAACGCCCAAGAAATCATCCAGTTATGCAACCACAGGGTAAAAAAACCCTCAATCCAGCCCAAATTTCGGATCATATTAATCAACGAAATGATGCCACTCATCAAACATGATAAAAAGAAAGGCATTACCACCGTGGCCCATTTCATGGGTAATTTGGGTACATTGCCAAAAATCATTGCACGTTGTTTCATGCTCCAGCCTTTTCGTCTCACTGAATGCCGCATACTATGCCATGAATTGCTGGCTTAAAGGATGATTTTTCAGGCAATTTGTTCATGCTTAGCCACAATCTCTGAAATTCGATAAAGCATACAATTGCACTCCCCTAAAGCCCCTGAAATTTGCTATATTTAGCGTTTTTCTGCACATCTATTTTTCGACTAAATATGAATACGGCAATACAAGCAGCGCTCGATCATGCAGTGCAATCCCTTCAAGCTGAAGGTGTACTCCCATCTGACTGGAACAATACGAGTAATTTAACCCGTACCAAAGACCGCAGCCACGGTGATTTCGCATCAAATATTGCCATGATTGCCTCTAAAGCCGCAGGCATGAAGCCACGCGATTTAGCCGAAAAAATGCTTGCTGCCCTGCCTGAAGTTGCAGACATCAGCAAAGCAGAGATTGCAGGTCCTGGTTTTATTAACTTCTTTTTAAATGCCGACCAGCGTTTTAGCGTTTTAGACCAAATTCAAGCACAAAAACAACAATTTGGACGCAGCCAAATCAATGCAGAAAAACGTATTCAGGTCGAATTCGTTTCTGCCAACCCAACCTCAAGCCTGCACGTGGGTCATGGTCGTGGTGCTGCTTATGGTATGACCGTTGCCAATTTACTTGAAGCCACAGGCGCCAAAGTTGACCGTGAATACTATGTCAATGATGCTGGCCGTCAAATGGATATTTTGGCAACTTCAACTTACTTGCGTTATTTGGAACTGGCAGGTCAAACGCTGGTGTTCCCCAAAAATGCGTATCAAGGCGACTACGTTAAAGACATCGCACAAAGCATTTTAAAACAGGATGGTGAGCGCCATGTACGCCCTGTTGCAGATGTATATAACAATGTGCCTGAAGATGTGCAATATGCGGCAGAACTCGATGCCGATGGCAACAAAGTGGTCTTGTCGGGCGATAAAGAAAAACACATTGATGGTTTGATTTTCAATTCGCAAACGCTCTTGGGCGATGATTATCGCGTGTTCCATCAAGCTGCGCTGAATGCTATTTTGGCCGACATTAAAGATGACTTGGGCGAGTTTGGTGTCACCTTTAACCAATGGTTTAGCGAAGCGTCATTGACAGAAAAAATTGATGAAGCTCTGCAAACACTAGATCAACGTGGTTATCTATACGAACAAGACGGCAATATCTGGTTTAAATCGACCGCATTTGGCGATGAAAAAGACCGTGTGGTGAAACGTCGTAATGGTCAAACCACTTACTTTGCTTCAGACATTGCTTATCACCTGAATAAATTACAACGTGGCTACACAGACCTAATTGATATTTGGGGTTCAGATCACCACGGTTATATTTCACGTGTGAAAGCGGCCATTGATGCACTAGGCTACGACTCGAAAAAATTAACGGTACTGTTAGTGCAGTTCGTGAGCTTATGGCGTGGCGGTGAAATGGTACAAATGTCATCTCGTTCAGGTCAGTACGTGACCTTACGTGATTTGCGTAAAGAAGTTGGCAACGATGCTGCGCGTTTCTATTATGTCATGCGCAAATCTGAACAGCACATTGACTTTGACCTAGATTTAGCCGTTTCACAAAGTAAAGACAATGCTGTCTACTATATTCAATATGCACATGCACGTATTTGTCGTATGCTCGAAAAAGCTGCGGCTACGCAATTGAATTTTGATGCGACGACTGCACGTCAGTTTGCCGCTAAACTTGAGCTAGATGCTGAAACTGAAATTTTAGCCAAACTGGCTGCGTATCCTGAAATTTTAGTACGTGCTGCCAACAGCCACGAACCGCATCAGGTAGGTAACTATTTGAAAGAATTAGCAGCATTGTTCCACGGTTGGTACAATGAGCATAAAGTGCTGAATGATGATGCAGCCTTGACCCAAGCACGCTTATTGCTTTCAGTAAACGTACAACAAGTCTTGCGGAATGGTTTAGAATTATTAGGTGTCTCTGCACCAGAAACAATGTAAAAGCCCAATAAAAGCATAACAAGAGGAAATCCACGTGTTTGGAAAAACGCAACGCGGTGTATCTGAGCGACCGAATAAGCCCAAAAAACCACTAATTCCAACGTGGTTAGGCACGCTCGTGGTGATTTTAATCGTGTTGTGTTTTGCTGTAGCCTTAATGCTCTGGAAACCGTGGGCACCTGTGCAGCCTAAAGGGCAAATCAATTCTGAGCATTATCAGGAAGATACCAACAAAGACTATCGTTTTTATGATTTGCTGCCACAGCAACAGGTTACCCCAATTCCAGAGCAAGCAGTACCTGAAACACAGCAACAGAATACCGTAGTCATTGTTGAAGCACCTGCTGCGGTTGAAGCGCCAGCGGCCAGCGAAGCCAATGTTGGTCTGACAGAAATGCCAGCCCCTGTGGTACAAGCCAGCTATATTCTACAAGTGCGTAGCTATACCGACCCAGATGCTGCAGATGCACGTCGTGCCGAAATTATTTTGAATGGTTTATCGGCAGATGTGGTGAAAAGCGTAGAAGCTGGTGAAACTTGGTATCGGGTGATTTCAGGCCCTTATGATTCAGCCGATGCTGCAGTGATTGCTCAGCAAACTTTACAGCATAGCGGCATTGATTCAATTGTCGTGAAACGCTAAGCCTAGTTACTATCAATCGACCAAAATCAATTAAAAAAAAGATGCCACGGCATCTTTTTTTTAGGTCTATAGAACGATGTGCTCACAAGAATCATTGCCAGATTTACATTAACTGCTGCTCACGTTCGCGTGCACGCTGAAATGCGGGACGCTGTTCCACACGTGCCAAATAAGCCGCAATCTGTGGATAATGATGCCCGGTACGGCTTTGCAATGCTTGGAGCGGGAAACCCATTTGAATATCGGCAAAAGAAAAATCCCCTGCAAAATAATCATGTTTGCCCAAATAATCTTCTAAATAAGCAATATGATCTTTTAAACGAGGCTGAATAAACCCTGCTTTAACACCTGCTGTAATTTTTTGCGCCATTGGTCGAACTAACCATGGCACATGCTGCGGCACATTGGTCATCACCAACTGCATCACTAACAATGGCATTAATGAACCTTCGGCATAATGCATCCAGTATTGATAGGCTTGCTGTGCTGAAGCCTGCTGCGGTTTAAACTGCCTTTGCGTATCATAATGCTGCTGCAAGTACTCCAAAATGACAGCAGATTCTGCAATGGTCTGTTCTGCATCAGTCAAAATTGGTGCTTTACCCAATGGGTGAATCAGCTTCAATTCATTGGGCGCGCTTAAATTGGGCTGACGGTGGTAAAACTTGATTTCATAGTCCAAGCCCAGCTCTTCGAGCGCCCACAAAATGCGGAAAGAGCGGGATTGATCAAGGTGGTGTAAAGTAATCATAAACGTCCTATTTTGTTTTTATTGCATCTGTTTTAAGTGATTGTTATATCTTCTGTTTCACGCAACATTATAAAAAGGCATGTCCTGCATGCCTTTTTATAAGAAACAGATTCAACATCTAGGTTTAACCCAATTCAGTACGAATTTCCACACTGCGTAACAAGGTTTTCGTCACTGGTGTTTTTTGACAGATATTCAGTGCTTTTTGCTGTAATTCTACATCCAATACCACTTCAGTTTGCACACGGCGTTCAATCCACTGCTCCTTGAAATGTAGTCAAACATACTCAAGGACTAATTCGCACTCTGTTAATGTCTTGTTGCCAAGCGTGTAACTAGAGCCTGAGTCGGTCAGTTCCGACTTGTAGCGGTCAGTCCGTTCTTGCAATATACGCTTTACAGTTTTGTAAGGCGTATAACGACTTATCTCATTGTCGTTTAATCTTGCAAGCACGTTTCTCGCAGCATTCCAATCAGCTTGCACAACTTCCCCATTGAAACGGTGAAAACGATCTCCCTTACGTGTACCTATTAAAAGGCCATGCAAGAAAGAATCACTTTGCGAAGTATATGCAGAATTGACTAGATGCACCGTAGAACCTCTACGGTGAGATATAGAAGTTAGGGCATTAGCTAACAAACCTTTAGCCCATGTATTTAAGCGTCTATTGGTGTTTTTGCCATAGTTGCGTTTACTTTGAATTGGGGATGTTAAATCTTCCGCAACAATCACTTTGGCTTTATCAACCAACTTGTGAGTTGCTGTAAATATTAATGTTTTGAGCTTTGCTTTTTGAGTATCTTGTCGCTTATCTAGTTTTTTTCGACCTAGATTATTTAACTCAATTTTCTGTTTCTTGTGCGGTTTGGCTTTAGAAATCGCTCTGAGCTTATTTCTACGTTTGTACTTTTGATTTAAATAATCTGATTCACTTGAGATCAATTTACCTAAACCATTGCCATATACTTCACCATCAGAATCCACAAAGGCTTCTGAATAACCTTTATCAACACCTACGGTTTCCTGACCACAATCCTGTGTTTCAACTGCATCATAAGTTGAGTGAACTTCAACATTACCGTTTTTTAGAATGATTCTAAGTGTGCCTTGTGGCGCAAAATCAACAGTGGTGTTTAGTGGAATTTTAATGGTTTGTCGAGGGACTAGACTCGGCACTTTAAGCCAACATTGACCATTTAACTCAAAAGTTTTACACATATCCGCACGAACAATAATTTGATTATGTGTGTGATTAACACCATGCTTAAAGTGATTACGCATTTGACGATGGAGGAAATTATCAGTCATCCATTCATCTTTTTTAAGCAAGGTGTATAGTCTTTTTTGTTCATTATTACAGGAGGTGCGTTTTCGGATCGCCTGCTTTACTTTGTCTTTTGATGCTTCTCGATAGGCTTTAATATCACCTATGCAATCACGTAGCGTTTCTTTCCACGCATTTGCAGAAACACCAAAGTCACGACTTTCTTTCATCCACGCATCACGAATAGCTCTGTCACTGATATTCAAACCTGAAATAGCACCATATTTAGCCCACACCTCGCTACGAATACGACCAAGTAAAACAGCTTGTTTTTCAAGTTGCTTATACTTTTCTCGATTCAAGTTTTTACAGTGATGAATGCGTGTTAATTTCACAAAGTCATGCCTAGGTTAAGGGGTTGGATAATCAATAGATATGGATGCTAATATACCAAGACACTCACCTAAAATACAAAAGATAATCATTTAAATCTCTAATAAATACCCACCTTGCCACTACTGAATCGACATAGACAAAATGAGCACTTATGCAAATATTTGTCTATATTTTTAGTTATAGTTAATTACTCCCTATAGATTGATATTCCATCATTTATTTTGATGCACGCATTTTTGCGGGGAAAGTCGGTGCTTCTAAACGTGGCCCATCATAGTCTAGAATTGTGCCAAAACGAGGATCATGATTGATCCATTGCTCACGTGCAATGCTTAACTCTTCTTGGGTACGACCGACGAGATTCCACCACAACAAAATTGGCGACTCAAAAGGTAATCCACCCAAGAGCAACAGACGCGCACCCGCATGTAAATCTAGCTGAATTTCGGTTAAGCCCGGTTCAAGTACCAGCATATTTTCATCGTTTAATTCATGCCCATGCACAGTGGCTGTGCCTTCCAGCATCATCAAACCATATTCAAATTTAGGATTCAGCGACAAACGGGTTGTCGTGCTGGTTTCACTATAAATATCCACCCCTAGCAACTCACTATGTACCAATACTGGCGAAGTGGTATTTAAAAACTCACCAACTAAGATGGTAAACTCCACTCCATCTTGCTGAACCACAGGCAGGTCAGGGTAATGATCAAAACGTGGCGCCATATTGCGCTGATCATCAGGTAAAGCAATCCACAATTGCGCTGTATGCATGTGTGTTTCGGTGTCAGGAGCAACTTCGGTATGTGAAATACCATAACCCGCGGTCATTAAATTAACCTGTTTGGGACGAATCAATTGCTTAGTACCCAAGCTGTCGGTATGCATAATGCTGCCTTCAATCATCCAGGTGAATGTTTGCAAACCTATATGCGGATGCGGCCCGACGTCTAAGCCTTCACCTTGTGGAAAATTGACAGGGCCTGCGTGATCCAGAAAACACCATGCCCCAATCATGCGTTTATGCCGACTCGGTAAAGCACGTTTAATTAAAGTTCCCTGCCCAATTTCAGCACTACGCAGTGGAAATTCCTGTATAAATTGCTTGACGTACTTATCACAATCGTCTGAATTGGAAAGCTCGGTATAATTGCTGTTGCTCATCCTATACCTCTTATATTTCTGTAAATTCCTTGACTATTAAATACGCTAAATCACTAACGAAGAGCAAGATGAAATTTGTTGTTCTGATTTTTATGGTTCAAACTTGAACTACACCTTAAAATATATGGCATAATTTTGACCAAAATTTAAAAAAAATAGAGAAAATACCCAAATTTAGGGAGGTTATTTTTTCTGCATTTTGCGCATAATCCTAACTATAAGTTGTCAATTTGAGTAAATATCGCTATGTCTGTAAAAGCTCGAATGGGGGAACAGACCCGTTCGAAGATTTTAAGCAATCAGGAAGCCTCAGAAAAACTTTTAAAAACAACTGAGTGTGATCTTGAAAACCGACAAGCAATTGAAAAAGCATTGCAGCACCCTGCTGCGCAACTTCCGCCACAATTTGAAACACATTTTTATCAACACCAAAATTTACATCAGCGTCGTTATTTACGCCAAGTCAATTACATTGGGCAAATGATTTTCTTACTGTATTTCTTTGTCGATTATTTTGTGATTCCAGATGTCACTACACTCTCGGCCACACTCCGTCTCAGTACTGTTGTATTGGCGCTGATTGGCAATTATTTCTGCTTTAAATTGATCAAAGATATTCGCCTGCTAGATTTAATTTTACCGGTCAGCGCCACACTGTGCTGCGGTATTTGGTTCTACATCCTGTCGCAATCACAAAGCCCTTGGATTTCCACTTATGTGTATGCCTCGGTCATTTTTGTGCTCATGGCGAACCTATGTATTCAAGTGCGTTTCCGCCCTGCGGTCTACAATTCATTGGTCATGAGCGTACTCATGTTTTTGGGGGTGATTTCCCTCACCAATTTGCAGGATGCCTTAGTTTTTATGGTGGTGTATATCCCTGTATGTTTGTTGAGTTTGTATATCAGCTGGATCAATACCCTAAATGCCCGCCATCACTTTTTACGCAGTTTGCTGGATGACTGGAATTTTCATACCTTGCAAGCCTTGGCGCATACCGATGAACTGACCCAACTCAATAACCGACGTCAGTTTGTACACATGGCAGAACACAAAATTCATGCATGGCCTAAATCTGAATCGGTCTGCTTGCTAATGTTTGATGTCGACTTTTTTAAACAAATTAACGATACCTATGGGCACGATATTGGAGATCGAGTCTTACAAAATATTGCAGACATTGCCCGTAAAGAAATGCGCCGCAAGGATATTTTGGCACGCTTTGGCGGTGAAGAGTTTATTGCGCTGCTCAGTGAAACCAGCTTAGATGAAGCATTGATGATTTCAGAGCGCTTAAGACAAAAAATTGCTCAGCATGAAATGTGCATTGATAAAAAATGTTTTAATTTCACTGTCTCCATTGGCGTGTCGAGTTTAAAACCACAACAAACCGACTTGCAAACCCTGATTAAAGAAGCCGATTTGGCCTTATACCAAGCCAAACAACGTGGACGAAATTGTGTTATCAGTTTTGATGTAGGGATGCCTGAGCCCCCTAAGTCTACGGTAAAAAAAGAAATTAAATCTTGGATTGTTTAGCAAACATAAAAAAAAGAGCACATGAAGTGCTCTTTTTTATGTGTAAGAGGAAAACTAGTTGCCGTTGGCACATTGTGCCCATTTAAAAACTTTGCTTTCAAATGGGTTCATTGCGTAATTTAGGTACGAAGTAGTGCTGCTTGAAACCCCTAGCTGCCGCGCGCATCTTGCACCCATTTTAAAAGCCGTGCTTTAAAATGGGCTCATGTCGTAAAACTGGCAAGCAGCAGTGCTGCTTGGAACCCCTAGCTGCCGCGCGTATAGCGCTTGGCGTAATTCAGGCACGAAGCAGTGCTTCGTGAAATCCCTGAATTACTCCCATTCAATGGTTGCTGGTGGTTTAGATGATACGTCATAAACCACACGTGAAACCTCTGCAATTTCATTCATGATGCGCGTTGAAATACGGTCAACCAAATCATACGGCAAGTGTGCGAAACGTGCGGTCATAAAGTCCACTGTTTCTACGGCACGTAGTGCGATTACCCATGCATAACGACGACCATCACCTACTACACCAACAGATTTTACAGGTTGGAATACTGCAAATGCTTGAGCTGTTTTGTCATACCAGCCACTTGCACGTAATTCCTGCATGAAAATATCATCAGCTAGACGTAAAATGTCTGCATATTCTTTTTTCACTTCACCCAAAATACGCACGCCCAAACCTGGACCTGGGAATGGATGGCGGTAAATCATGCTGTGTGGCAAGCCTAAAGTGGTGCCAAGTTTACGAACTTCATCTTTAAACAAGTCACGTAATGGTTCAACCAATTCAAAAGCTAAATCTTCTGGTAAACCACCCACGTTGTGGTGTGATTTAATCACGTGTGCCTTGCCTTGTTTGCTGGCTGCAGATTCAATCACGTCTGGGTAAATCGTACCTTGTGCCAAGAATTTCACGCCATCTAATTTACGCGCTTCTTCGGCAAAGACTTCAATAAATTCACGACCAATGATTTTACGTTTTTTCTCTGGATCAACTTCACCAGCCAATGCGCCTAAGAAACGCTGTTCAGCGTCGGCACGAATTACGCGAATCCCCATGTTTTCTGCAAACATTTGCATCACTTGATCACCTTCGTTCAAGCGCAACAAACCATTGTCTACAAATACACACGTTAATTGATCGCCAATGGCACGGTGCAATAAGGCAGCAACTACAGATGAATCAACACCACCTGACAAACCAAGTAATACTTTTTCATTGCCAATTTGCTGACGTAATTGTTGTACACGCAAGTCGATGATGTGTTCTGGTGTCCACAAACCACGGCAGCCACAAATTTGATGCACGAAGTTAGACAGTAATTCTGCACCTTTAGCCGTGTGCGTTACTTCTGGGTGGAATTGAATACCATAGAAACGGCGTGTTTCATCAGAAATCATCGCCACAGGGCAGCTTGGTGTGCTTGCCGTAATTTGGAAGCCTTCTGGAATGCGTGCCACTTTATCGCCATGGCTCATCCAAACGTGCAATTGGTTTTCACGGTCTTGCAAGTTACCAATCAGTTTGTCACGTACCAAAACATCGACTTCGGCATAACCGAATTCATGCACTGAACCTGCTTCAACTTTACCGCCCAGTTGTTCTGACATGGTTTGTAGACCATAGCAGATACCCAATACAGGTACGCCTAAGTTAAATACAATTTCAGGTGCGCGTGGACTACCCTCTTGGTGAACACTTTCAGGTCCACCCGATAAGATAATACCGTTTGGATTAAATGCACGAATGTCTTCTTCCGACATATCGTAGGCATACATTTCAGAATATACGCCTGCTTCACGAACACGACGTGCGATCAGCTGGCTATATTGCGAACCGAAATCCAGAATCAGGATACGATCTTCAGTAATTTGAGTATTGGTAGTCATGACAAACAACTATAGAAAGGCAAACGAATTAAGCGCGCTATTCTAGCATTTTTCCGCGCCTTGCGCACACTATTCAGACAATCCTAAAAATGGCTATTTTTCTTCGCGATATTACAGTGACCACATACTCTAAGTTTTAAAAGACCATACATTTTCTATGGCATAAAAAAAAAGCAACCTGCTTGAAGATTGCTTAAATTGTTGAGCTAATTTTGAAATCAATGACTTACTTTTTTGCTTCCAAAAGATAGTCTAGACTTATTCTGCCTGCACCGTAAAGCATGATGTAGAAGAAACCGCCAGCCAAACCAATATTTTTCATAAAATTCAGCGCATCTTCTGGTGCAGCATGGAATAAAAATGCAGTTAAAAGACTAAAAACACCTAAACCCAGACCCACAACACGTGCTTGTAAACCGAATAGAATTGCCAAACCACCACCAAGTTCTAGCAAAATCACCAAAGGTAGCAGTGAACCTGAAACACCCATAGCTTGCATATAGCCCACTGTCGCATCATAGCCTGCAATTTTGCCCCAACCAGATACAATAAATAAATACGCTAAAAAAGCACGTGCAAATAAACTTACAATGGCTTGCACACTTGCTTTTTCGACCACACTTTTTAACACAACATTTGGATTAAACATCAGATCACCTATATTTTTGATTCATTCTTGAAGACAAATACATCTTAGTTTTTTCAAAATTTAGGATAAATACGCATTTAAAAGACATGTTGTTGCATCTATGCAACGAAAAAAAACCGATGTGGCTGGTCTGGCATCCCTAAAATTGCTGTGAAAATTATTTACCTTTTCATACTGACTTTCCGCCTGTGGACTGCTAGGATTTGAGCACACTTTCGCTTGTTTTTTCCCATGGAACTGATTGATTTTATATTACACGTCGATGAACATTTGCTCGAATTCATCACCCAATATGGGGTATGGATTTACGCCATTTTATTCCTGATTATTTTTGTAGAAACAGGCTTAGTGGTCATGCCATTTTTACCAGGCGACAGTTTACTTTTTGCAGCAGGTGCACTCGCGGCTTCAACAGGCGTGATGGACCCTTGGTTACTCGGAGTTTTACTATTCATAGCCGCAGTACTGGGCGATACCCTGAATTATCATATTGGTAAATATATTGGCCCACGGGTTTTCGAGCTTGAATCACGTTTTATTAATAAAAAGCATTTGATCGAAACTCAAAAGTTTTTTGAACGTCATGGGGGTAAAACCATTATTTTTGCCCGCTTTGTGCCTTTTGCACGTACCTTTGCACCATTTGTAGCGGGTGCAGGCAGTATGAATTATAAATACTTTCTGACCTATAACGTGGTTGGGGCATTTTGTTGGATTGCTTCGTTTATTACCCTAGGCTACTTATTTGGAAATATGCCAATTGTGAAAGACAATTTTACCTATTTAATTTTCGGTATTATTATTCTGAGTGTTTTGCCAGGGGTGATTGGTTTTATTCGCCAAAAACTCAAGAAAAAGCCTGCTTAAATATACGCATATTGGAAAAATTCAAGCGTTGAATACTCGACCTACAAGGATGCACTACGCATCCTTGGTTTGATCTTTACGTCGATTCTGTCTTTGAACCCTTAAAAGAACCGTGCCACCACAGGCAACATACATACCACTAAAAGTAAGGCCGAACCTTTATAGAGCAAATCGGCTGTGACTTTTTTAGTTTCTCTGGCCAAAATCACCCGTCCAAATGACATCCAAAATAATGCGGTAGGTAACAACACCAAACTAAATAGCACGTAGACCACCGCTACATTGGTCGGGTTATTCCATGTTTCTACCGGAAAAATACCCGCAGCAAATAACAAGGCTTTTGGATTTTTAAAGGTGGAGAAAAATAATTGCGCAGGGCGAATGGTTGGATACTTCTGACTGTGCTGCTCTAAATGTGACTGCTTCCATAAATGAAAGGCCATCCAAAATACATAGCCCGCACTCAAAATATGTAAAATATCAATAAAATACGGCCAAATTGGGGCGCTTAAATGAATCAGCAGAGCCCATAAGCTAATTGCATAAGCATAGCCAAATAATTCTGCAGGAATCAGCATACTGGTTTTCGCAATGCCCTGTTGATGCGCTGAACTCGCCAATAATGCATTGGTCGGTCCAGGAATCATCAAGACCGCGATCATGGCCAAGACAAACCACCAACTTTCAATCATAAACACCAAAGTACGCCAGTCAAACAGGAGCACACCTTATATGAAAGCCATAAAAAAAGACAAGTTTTTCTAATACGCCAATACTGACCCGAGCGTATAAATATAACGACAATTCAATCTAAGTTTTTGTTTTTATATGCTTCATTTTAGGGAAACCCTGAAACATTTTGCTAAAAAATTTCAGCTATGGCTGTGCCATATAGGCACAACCATAGTGTTTTTTCTTAAGATGTCGCAGGTTTAAGCTTCACAATAATCGGGCAGGCTTTAAATTTTGCAGCCTGCACAATTGCTTCTTGCTCACCCAATAAACGTGCTAATTCGGTATTTTTGGTATTGGATGACTGTCCCATATTCACCGAAACACTTGGTCCAATGCCCCAACCACCTCGGCTACCCCAGCCACCACCTAAGCCCACACCTACACCAACGCCTGTACGTTTGGGTGCCTGCACACCACTTTCAATATATTGTTGAATGCGGTTATATTCACTTTGTAATTGCTGGCAATTCAAGGCCTGATAATGCGTAGGTGACACATAAGTCGGCTTGACTGTAGTCGCACACGCACCTAACAACACACTACTGACCGCCAAAAAACCGATTGCAAATGTTTTCATGTTCACCTCTGTGTATCACACTTGCTCAATTTCATTGAACAACGATTGATAGGCCTGCGTCAATTTATGATCTGTTGCCAAATGAATTAATGGCAAATTTTTATGATGCGATTCTTTCATCAGCACTGAAGGCGGCAACATGCTGTTCAAGACAGGCAAGCCCTCATCTTTGAGTTGCTGAACCACTTCACGCGGCAACTTGGCCTGCGCCTGAAACTGATTCACCACAATCCCTTCAATTTCCAGATGCGGATTATGATCATCTTGGGTTTCCAAAACATTTTCAATCAAGCTTTGTAAGGCACGTTTAGAAAATACATCACAGTCAAAAGGAATGAGCACCCGATCTGCCGCAATTAAGGCAGAGAGCGTAAAAAAGTTAAATGCAGGTGGGGTATCAATAAATACACGGTCATATTGATCAGACAATTGCTGCAAGGCATCACGTAGTTTATAAATTTTATGTTTAGATTCTAAGGCATGTGCTAAACCACCCAATTGCGGGCTAGCAGGAATCACATCCAGATTCTTGAACGGTGACTGATGCACATAAGCTTCTAAACCTTTGCTGCGGTTTTTTAAAATAGAGCCTAGCGCATTGCCCAATAAACCTTTGGACTGATTACCCCCCAAAACCTCTTCAAAATAATTTTCAATATTGGGTTCAAGTGCAGGTTTATCGGCAGAATAGGTCGCATCATCGCCCAGTAAATATTGACTGGAGTTGGCTTGCGGGTCGAGATCAATCACCAGTGTTTTTAGCCCCTGATGAGCACTGATTGCTGCCAAATTCACGGTAATACTGGATTTTCCAACACCACCTTTCTGATTAAACACCACACGTGTGCGCATTGTCGCCCCTCGTTGAATGACTTCAGTTCTTGTTATATGTTCAGTTTAACCGACCCGCTATGATTGTTGGTACATAGTGTCTAACAATCCTTAAACTTACCCTAGCCAAAACTTGGTTTAAGCATGACCAAACCTAAAATGGCAATGAAGGCAATCAGAGCCAGTCCCCAACCAACACGGCGCTGCACCAGCAAAATACGCTCATCTTTTTTATACGCTTTAATCAAAGAAGAAAGCATCACAAAAAATAAAATAATTTTGGCATAAAACCAAGCTTCGACCTGAAAATCCTTCAGAAATAAGGCAATGACTCCTGTCACCACAATCAACGTGAGTGCCGAATGCTGTAAAGCCACAAAGACTTTCCATGCTTTAGGGTTTGGAGAGTGATTCAATGTGCCTTTAAATAAAGTCATGGCACGCACCACTATCACCAACAGCAACAAAGCCACTGCAGCAACGTGAATGTTGTTCAGCATTGATAAATTTTCCATCTATAGCCTTCCCTTACGCATCTTTTGGTGCATGTGCACATTCAGGGCTTGACGTATCTTGGCCTTGCCACTCAGAGGCAACAAAGGCATGAATCGCAAGCGCATGAATTTTATTTGGCGCGAGTAGATCACCCACAGCGGCATAAATTTTTTGATGACGTTGTACCGAACGTAAGCCCTGAAAAACATCACTGACCATCACCACTTTAAAATGGGATTCTTTTCCTGGGAAATAACCGCCATGCCCTGCAGATTCATTCACAACTTCTAAATGACTTGGATTTAAAGCAGCTAAGCGTTGCAACAATTGTTGTTCTAAACTCATGATTGTATTTCCCAAAATGGTTTAAAGGCTGCCTAGCAGTATAACTGCGTTCTATACAATTCTCAGCACTTTGGTAGAATCATTCGTGCTTCGTGCCGTTACAGCGTGTTTTTCTACTTAAATTTGGCGATCTCATCGCCAGTTGTTCTAAAAAATGTCGTTTATTTATGCAATTAAGCTAATTTTTTGCATAAATGGATTGACCCTATTTTTGCATAATGTATTATACACCGCATGCGGGAATAGCTCAGTTGGTAGAGCACAACCTTGCCAAGGTTGGGGTCGCGAGTTCGAGTCTCGTTTCCCGCTCCAGAATTTTAAAAGCCTCAGTCAAAAGATTGGGGCTTTTTTATTGTAAAAAAATATTCAACCTCTCCTTCACCAACATCACCCGATAGGGTGAAAATATGTTGATCACGGAGTCTGAGGGCGTGGTCTACCGACATAGATATTCCAAGCCCAAGCTTCGCTTTTGTCCAGACCCAAATCTCAGTATGTCTACATCATCACAGCATGCATTTCCCACACATATTGACTGCGCATCAATTGTTTTAATTGTTTAAGGTCTTGATATTTTTCCAGTATCTCTTGTGCTCGAGCTAATTTTTGTTGGGCATGCCGATAGTCTTGCTCATATTTTCGATACAAATCTTGCACTTTAATTTTACGGTTAGAATATAAAAACTGACTCCAATTAAAAGAGTAAATAATGTCATCTACTTGCATTTGTAAAGTTTCTAACTGTTCTTCTAAAAGCAGGTTATACGCTTTTAATTGTTGATTGGCGAAAGATAGATTGTGCTGCTGACCCAACTGAATTTGCAAATTTAGCAAGGTCAATAAATCATTGGCTTCATAAGCTTGATTGGCTTGCTGCATCAATGCGGTTTTTTCTTGTTTTTTCTGCTCATCTTGCTCACGATCTGGGTGAATCCACGCTGTAATTTTTAAGTAAATCGTTTTGATGGATTGATTTGCCAGTTTCTTTGCTTCTTCACGCTGTTGCTGTTTTTTTGCTGCTTTGGCTTTTTCACGGGCAATTTGCTGTTCGGCAAAAGCTTTTTGAGCACCACTCAACTGACTTAAAAAATCTAGCTCCTCTTGATCTTGCATTTTTTGTTCAAATTTTTCTATAAAATCATCTAAATCTAATGGATCATGCTGAAAATCAAAAAAATCTAGATCTAGGTCATATTCTTCACAGAGAAAATGTTTCAAACTGTCCAACTTGAGCTGTGCTAGTCGTTCTTGTTCAGAAGCATCATCTTCAAAGCCACCTTGCTCAAAGTTTTCTTCTGCGAACTCAGCCTCAGTTTTAGCCTCAAACATCTCATCTAGATCATCTAAGTCTGGCCGCTCAAAATCATAGCCATAATGATTCAGCAATTCTGTTAAAAACTGAACTTGTTCGGCAGACATCTGCTGCGAATCTAAGAGCTGTAAACTGAGTTGCTCAATTTTTTGAGCAAGTTTAGTTTGTTGGGCTGCCGTCATTTTTTGTTGTTTTTGCTGAAGCAATTGTTGAATTTGCTGAAATATAATTTCACGCAATTGCGTATAGGTTGGTAAAATTTCTCGGCTGGCTCGTGCCTGAATATCGGCTTGTGCGGTCTGCCATTCATTCAAACGTACTTGTTCCTGCTCAATTTTTTGACATAATTTCTGAAATTTTTTCTGTGGCGCAGAAAGTTTCTGCTCTGGCTCTAAAGTACTTTTCTGTAATTTCATCTTCAATCATATCGAACACATAAGTCTGAGCCGTATTTTAACCAACTTCACTCAATAAAAAACACCCTTGCCATCACAACACCTTTTCTCATCCATGGTCTTTGACCTGCTCCATCTTGCAACAGCCCCACACACGGTTAATGACCTGAAACATCTTCAAGCAATTGATCTTCTATTCTGTACAGCACATTGCACATAGTTCGATTATCATAGGCAGCAATACGACTTTTCCAAATATTCAGGATAATACATGAGCAAACTCACTTGTTTTAAAGCCTATGACATTCGCGGAAAATTGGGCACAGAACTCAATGAAGAGATTGCCTATAAAATTGGTCGTGCTTACGGACAAATTTACCAACCCAAAACCGTTGCAATTGGCTGCGATATTCGCCTTAGCAGCGAAGGCTTAAAGCAAGCCACCATTCGTGGGTTAAATGATGCAGGGGTCAATGTACTAGATTTGGGCATGACAGGCACAGAAGAAGTCTATTTCGCAGCCTTTCATTTAGACGTGCAAGGCGGCATTGAAGTGACTGCCAGCCACAACCCCATGGACTACAACGGCATGAAACTGGTACGTGAAAATGCACGTCCGATTAGTGCTGATACAGGTTTAAAAGACATTCAGGCTTTGGCAGAATCAGGCGAATTTACCCCAGTTGAGCACAAAGGTAGCACCCAAAACTATAATATTTTGCCTGAATTTATTGAACATTTAATGACTTATATCGAGCCTAGCAAAATTCGTCCTATGAAACTGGTCATGAATGCAGGCAATGGCGCTGCAGGGCATGTGGTCGATGCAATTGAGCAAAAATTCAAAGCCCTGAATATCCCCGTTGAATTGGTCAAAATTCACAATGATGCCGATGGCACCTTCCCCAATGGTATCCCGAATCCAATATTAGTGGAAAACCGTGACAGTACCCGCAATGCCGTATTAGAGCATCAAGCCGACATGGGCATTGCATGGGATGGTGACTTTGACCGCTGTTTCTTGTTCGATGAAAAAGGCCAGTTTATTGAAGGCTATTATATTGTCGGCTTATTGGCGCAGGCGTTTTTACTCAAACAAGCAAGCGAAAAAATCGTGCATGACCCGCGCTTGGTCTGGAATACCTTTGATGTGGTCTCACAATATCAGGGTGAAGCGATTCAATCTAAATCTGGACATGCCTTTATTAAAGATGTAATGCGTGAACACAATGCCGTTTACGGCGGTGAAATGAGTGCACACCACTATTTCCGTGATTTTGCCTATTGTGACAGCGGCATGATTCCATGGTTATTGGTGCTTTCTGTGTTGTCTGAAACAGGACAATCGCTATCCAGTCTGGTCGAAGAAATGATTGCCAAGTTCCCATGTTCGGGCGAAATTAACTTTAAAGTGGCCGATACTCAAGCCACCATCCAAAAAATCTTTGAGCATTACGCCAGCCAAAACCCAACGATTGATCAAACCGATGGCGTGAGTCTTGACTTTGGGGCATGGCGTTTGAATGTACGTGCGTCAAATACCGAACCTTTATTGCGCTTAAATATTGAAAGCCGTCGTGACCACAATCCACGCCCAATGCAGGACTATGTGGATGAATTAACGCAGTTGATTCAAGGTTAAATTGTTCTGCATGCTAATAAAAAACCATTCAACTTATTTAACCTGAGTTCGATGAAATCCACTTAACCTTTTAGCATATTTTGGAAAGTTGGCTTATTGGGGTTCAAACAATAAGCCACTACAGCAGCCATGATATTCACCATGAAGTTATTTACCGAACGATGACGTGAATGTTCAAGTTGATGTAAATTTTTTAATTGATCATTCACTGTTTCGATCAATCCTCTTCTGCAAAGTAATTGTTTTTCTTCTTCAGTTTGGATGGGTTTATTTTTCATATTCCGACGTGATGGGGTCAATATTTTCAGTCCTCTTGCTGCTAAAGCTTCGGCTTTTGCTTTGCTCAAATAGCCTTTGTCTCCGAGTAGGATCCCTTTTAATTCTTGAGTTAAAGATTCTAATATAGCAACATCATGAACATTTCCCGATGTCAGCTTGAGATTAATAATTTCACCTAAATTATTGATAACGAGATGTAATTTAAAACCATAAAACCAACCCGTACTACTTTTTCCACGACCGGCCAAGCCTTTAAATACACGATGCCTTTTAATCCGAAGATTATGGCAAACTACCAATTTAGTGGAGTCAATGATACTGATTCCCGTATCTTTTCCTTTCACCTGATGGAAGAAACTACTCAGAGCTTGCAAACAACGGGGCATGATTTCAATAAATCGGTTGTAGCTAAGCAGTTTAGGAAAAGCAGATTTCCAGAATGGAACGATCATTTGGCAATAAAAATATTTGAAGAATCTAAAACCGGATTGATGAAATAAAATGACAATGGTCATTGCTTCAGACAAGCTTAAAGCTGACTTTTTCAACCTGGTTTTTTGATTAGAAATTAAAGCTTTCTCTAAAGATTCATTAAATTTTTTGCAGAAATCATCCAAAATACAAAATAATTCGGTAATATGATCCATTGAGAAGCCTTGTTTTATAACATTTTGTCTTGAGAACCAATATGTTACAAAAACAGGGCTTTTTTTCTACTCTTTTTTTATATCGAACTCAGGTTATTTAATAAGTTGAATGGTTTATTTTTTTAGCTTAATTAGAAAGAAATTCTATCCAAGCTGACGACTGATTAAAATAGTGAACGATCCAATGGAATTTCGACTCCAATAGATACTCCCGTATCTTGACCATAGACATCAGAATCACTCACCCATCCATTGATTTTCAATGGCGCATTCGGTTTTAAGTAATGTGTCCAAGTAAGATCTAAAGCTTTAATTTCATCTTTTTGGGCAAATGCATGATTGATACTTAAATTAGACTGATTGACTTTTGCCACCAACACACGTCCATTTAAACGATTCATAGGATCAAAGCGAATGTCTCCACCGAGACTTAGCATTTGACCATCCCCACCTATGGTATGCCCTAACGGGAAGCCGTGTTGGTAATAACCATCTGTATATATATGATGATCGTAAGAAATACCAAGTGCATCACCATTGGTTCGTGTATCTGCCCACTCTGCATAAATTTGATAAGGGATGCTATTCAGTTGAGAGGAATAATCAACTCCAGCTAAATACATTTTCTTAGAAGGTAGAAGTCCTGCTTCATCCTCACCCACATATTGAGCATACATACTCATGGGGATGCCTGTAAAATGATTCATATTTAAGCGCGCATCAAAACCTGCTATTTGATTCGATGCATTGTCTTCACCAACACATACACCATCATTACATCCATTATCTTTCCCAACAAAAGCATTCCAATATGCTTTTAAACTACCTGGTTGCCCTTGACCATCAATTTGAAAAGTTCTTGAGGCACCGAGCTCAAGATAAGGCAATGGCTGTGCAGTTAAGCGTAGACCTAATAAATTCGTATCAGGAACGGCTTTATAATCATCTAATCGGCCAGCAAAAGCTTGATATTGCCAAGGACCAATCCATGACAGCCACTTTGTTTCAAATGCTTGTTGTTCAGCACGCTGCATGGTCAAACCATAAACTGGGCGGCTTGCATCACCACGGATTAGGCTTCCTTCATGTCCAGGTCCCCAATAGGTTGGGATTTGTCCCGCAATCAACCATTGATTCCACAATTTTCCTGCAATATAAGAACCTTCTAAATTGACATCATGTCCATGGTCAGTGATTGGATCTTTTTCAGCATTTACTCGCAGTCTTGCATCCCACTGCTTTCCACCTGCATTCAATTCAAGCGCTGCTTGATATTGCGATTTTTGCTCATCTGCAAATTTTTGCGGGATATTTTGTGGATCTGTTTCAGCAAATAAAGCGAGCTTAATAGAGGTATTTTCTGCTTCTACATTTGCCATAACCGAATTGATAACTTTCTGCTGAGCATTATTTTCAATTTTGGCAGTAGATAATGCACGCTGAATTTCTTCACCACTCAATGGCCAAGTCGAAGTGCTAATTTGGATCACACCTTGCTGATTCAGCCAATTTAAATCTGTACGTAGATCATCATTATTCAAAATGATCCCTTGAGCGTAAACTGGCAGAGCTAGAGAAGAAAAAATCGCAAGTGATAGAACTCTAAGATTTTGATATTTCATATATTATTTCAATCAAGTTATCTTTCACATATGATAACGATTTTTTCCAAACAAAAGATAAGATCTATCACTATTTTTGCACAATCAATACACGACTTGAGTTAGGTATTGAGAAGTATGGCAAATACAAAATTCGCCATACTGTCTTTAATGAATTTACACACTAAATTTTAATCTTAGTTATAACCATTTGGATTTTGCTTTTGCCAGTTCCAGCTATCCTTCAACATATCTTCTAAACCATATTGAGGCTGCCAATCTAACTCTGCGACAGCGCGGGCATTATCAGCAAATGAGGTTGCAACATCACCTTCTCGACGAGGTACGTATTCAAAAGGTATGTCAACTCCATTCACTTTTTCAAAAGTATCTCGAATCTGTTTTACTGAAATCCCATTGCCTGTACCAATATTCCAAGCGCGGCATCCTTGCGTTTTTAAACGATGATTCAATGCGCATAAATGTGCATTGGCCAAATCAACCACATGAATATAATCACGCACACCTGTACCGTCTACCGTGTCATAATCATTGCCAAAAATTGACAACTTATCACGACGGCCGACTGCCACCTGTGTGACATAAGGCATCAAATTATTGGGTATCCCCTGTGGGTCTTCACCAATTTGACCACTTTGATGTGCCCCTACTGGGTTAAAATAACGCAGCAATGCAATTGACCAGCGCTCATCTGCAGCCGATAATTTCTCTAGTAATTGCTCGACAATCAGTTTGGTATAGCCATAGTTATTACTTGGCATACCTGTAGGCATGGTTTCATTCAAGGGTGAAATATTGGCTTCATCATAGACCGTTGCCGATGAACTAAAGACCAACTTAAAGACTTGAGCACGCTCCATCGCTTTAACTAAGCTAATAGAACCCGAGATATTATTTTCAATATATTTTAGTGGCTCTTTTTGGCTTTCACCCACAGCTTTTAAACCTGCAAAGTGAATCACTGCATCAATGGAATGATGTTGAAAAATTTGATCTAAAGTTTGCTGATCGAGAATATCACCTTCAACAAAATCTAATTTTTTAGCTGCCAACGCTTGAACACGTGCTAAAGATTCGACAGAACTGTTGGACAAATTATCCAGTACAACAACGTCATGCCCTGCGCTCAAAAGTTGAATACAAGTATGTGAACCAATATAACCTGCACCACCTGTTACTAAAATTTTAGCCATTGTTTTTTCCTAATAATATTTGTAGTAAGCCTTGCGTTGATCCATCTAAATCCGAAATGTCCTTTCGATCACCATTTAATATTGGAAGTAGCTGATTGGCAATTTCTTTGCCTTTTTCTACACCCCATTGATCAAACGGGTTAATGTTCCAAAGCACCGACTGTACAAAAACTTTATGTTCATACATTGCGATCAACATGCCCAAACTATATGGATTTAGCTCTTGCAATAAAATGGTTGAACTTGGTTGATTACCTTCATATTGTTTATATTCCGGCAAATCTTGTACTTCATGTTGATTTAAAGCTTGATTACCAAATGCAAGTAAGCGCGATTGAGCCAAACAATTAGATAAGGCCAAATGATGCTGTTCCACCAGCGCCTCTGCATTATCGACATAGGTAAATTGTTGGGCCTGATAGCGTTGCACTGGAGCAATGAAATCACAACTCACTGCTTGACTACCCTGATGCAGTAATTGATAAAAAGCATGCTGTGCATTCGGTCCCACTTCCCCCCATATAATCGGGCAAGTATCCCAGTCCACTTTTTTACCATTACGCTGAATCGACTTACCATTCGACTCCATTTCCAACTGCTGCAAATAAGAGGCGAAATATTTCAAACGGCCATCATAAGGCAGTACCGCATGAGTCTGAATATCAAGGAAATTATTATTCCACACACCCAACAAGCCCATTAATACAGGAATATTTTGTTCGAAAGGTGCCGTCTGAAAATGCTGGTCTACCTCATATGCGCCAGCTAACAGTCGTTTAAAGCCATCAACTCCTATTGTCAGTGCAATCGGTAAACCGATACATGACCAAAGTGAATAGCGACCGCCGACCCAATCCCAGAGCAAAAATTGGTTTTCAGCTGCAATGCCCCATTCGGTCATTTTATCTGCTTTAGTAGATACGCCAATAAAATGATGCTTTAAAATTTGTGATTCTTGTCCAAGTGCTTTTTCAAGCCATAAACGAACTGTTTGCGCATTAGATAAGGTATCAATGGTCCCGAATGATTTTGAAGAAATAATAAACAGCGTGGTTTCGGGGCGAAGTTGATGCAATAAATCCGAAAGCTGGCTACCATCAATGGTCGAAACAAAATGTACATTGAGTGGCTTATATGTGGATTTTTTGAAATCAGATAAGGCATGACTCACCATCAGTGGTCCTAAGTCTGACCCTCCAACACCAATATTCACCACATCTTGAATGACTTCACCTGTTGAACCACGGCATTGACCAGCATGAATTTTTTCTACCAAAGCATACATACGCTCAAGTTGTGTATGCACTTGTTTTGCTAATTCAGGATGAGACTGATCATCTTTAGGTAACCGTAGCGCCCAATGCATGGCTGCTCGCTGTTCGGTATAGTTAATTTCTTCAGTAGAAAATAAATGCTTTATCCACGAGGTTAAATCTTGTGTCTGTGCCCACTGGACTAGGTTTTTGACAACGGGCTGATTGACTCTA
Source organism: Acinetobacter sp. A2 (assembly GCF_048537555.1). Taxonomy (NCBI): domain Bacteria; kingdom Pseudomonadati; phylum Pseudomonadota; class Gammaproteobacteria; order Moraxellales; family Moraxellaceae; genus Acinetobacter; species Acinetobacter sp. A2. The sequence continues at coordinate 87,710 of NZ_CP183239.1, read as the reverse complement.
TGTTTACTAAAATCAAAAACCACCGGCTCTAAAGGCACAGAGAATTTTTCAAATCGTTGCGGGTCTTCAGCAAAGAGTTCTGTTAAATGCTTATTTTCAAATTCAGTTTTCAAACTATGAAGACTGCCTAAAACTGAATCTAAATTTTGTACAGCATAAGGTTGAGTTTTAACAGCCATTAACGTCCTACCCCCATATATGCAAAACCTTGAGACTTCACATACGCTGGATCATAAATATTGCGCCCATCCAAAATAAGTGGGTGCTGCATGGTTTTAAGCAATTCGGTATAATCAGGACTCCAATATTGTTTCCATGCCGTCAATAAACACAAAGCATGTGCATCTTGCACTGCCTCATATTGCTCTGTGCAATACATAAGATCAGGTCGCTCACCATATATTTTTTTCATTTCATCCAAGGCTTGAGGGTCGTGTAATTTAACTTTTACACCTTGAGCCCATAGTGCTGCCAACATGGCATGAATAGGAGATTGTTTCGTACTAGACGTTTTTTCTTTAAATGCAGCGCCCCATATCGCAACAGTCTTCCCTTTTAAATCACCATGATAATAATTCCACAATTTACGGAATAAAACTTCTTTTTGCTGCTCATTAATGTCCCAAACTTGAGCAAGCAGTTGGCTATTTGCACCCACACCTGACACCGTATGCGTTAAGGTCTGAATATCATGTGAAAAGTTTTCTCCACCAAAGCCTGTCCCCGGATAGAGATAAGATCCACCAATACGATTATCCGCAGCCATCCCCTGACGAACTGACTCAATATCAATGCATAACTTCTCAGCAACCATTGCTAAGTCATTGATATAACTAATTCGTGTCGCCAACATGCCAGAGATACTTAACTTGGTAAATTCAGCATCTAAAATTGGCATAAATAAGTATTGTTGAGCACGTGGCAATAAGGGACGGAGCAATTCTTTAATTTTGGTTTGAGCACGTTCAGATGAAGTACCGACAATCAATTGCTTGGTCTGAGTCAAGCTAGTTAAAGCGTTACCTTCTTGGATAATATCAGGCAGATAAACCCAATCATCTTCCGATAAAATGCGTGCAAATTTTTCAGTGCCATGCAGCCCTAGAGTGGAAGCATTCATCATCAGTTTAGGATGAATTATTGGTCGAGATTTTAATTCTTTTAAGATCTCTATTGCTTGAATCTCTTCAGTGGGATTAAAACTAAAAAAGTAAGCATCAATATCTAAAGGAATATCTGAAAAGTTACAGTATTTTAAAAAACCCTTGGCTTGCTGTTGCTCAAGCAAACGCTTAACCGCTTCATCTTGGCTATAGGCTTGTTCTGATGCTGTTTTTTTTAAAACATCACACCAAAAGACCTGATGACCACTTTCAGCCATTAACCCTACAAACACACCTGAATAAAGGGTCTGTCCAAATACTGCAACTTTCATATCTGTCTCTTTTATAGTTTTAGCTCTTTGATCAGCGCTTTAAATTCCTCACCTAACTTTGGATGATCAACACCATAGTGTAATACTGCTTTTAAATACCCTAACTTACTACCACAGTCAAACGTTTGACCTTTCATACGATATGCTTCTACAACTTCAGTTTGTTGTAACATCGCAATGGCATCAGTGAGTTGGATTTCATTACCCACACCTTTCGGAGTTTGCTCAAGCAATTGCATGATTTTTGCAGGCAAAATATAGCGACCAACCACAGAAAGATTTGATGGTGCTTTACCCACTGCTGGCTTTTCTACAATCCCTTGCATTTGGATGCTATGACCTTCAGCAGGTGTCGATGCAACATCGACAATCCCATATTGATCGACCATATAATCAGGCACAGCTTCGACCATAATTTGTGATGCTTGAGTCTCATCAAAGCGTTGAATCATCAAACTTAAATCATTGCGTTCTGATGAATCTTTAACAAGAACATCCGGTAAAAGAACTGCAAAATCATCTTCACCTACAACCGCTTTTGCACAGAGTACAGCATGACCTAAACCTAATGGTTGCGGTTGGCGTACACTAATCACGCTAACATGAGGGGGTAAAATTTCGGTAATTTCTTTGAGTAAATCAAATTTCTTTTTATTTTCTAAGGTGGTTTCTAGCTCAAAATTACGGTCAAAATAATTTTCAATTGAAGCTTTGGAAGAATGCGTCACTAAAATAATTTGTTCAATACCGGCAGCAACTGCTTCACGCACCACATATTCAATCGCAGGGCGGTCAACAACAGTCACCATTTCTTTTGGAATAGACTTACTTGCAGGTAAAAAACGGGTACCTAGACCTGCGACTGGCAGAATGGCTTTTTTGATCATATAATGCACACCAATAAATTAAATTTTACCTAGAACCAGTTTTGATATTTGAAGAGTCTTGACTTGAAAAACGAGCAGCACCAACCTCTTGATCTGGTGCATTAATACCCTCTTTAGTAAACATGACCTTAACCGTTTTAAACATAATTTTAAAATCAAGCCAAATAGATTGGGTTTCGACATATTGCACATCGAGTTCGAATTTTTCTTCCCAAGAAAGATTGTTACGCCCACTCACCTGTGCCAAACCGGTCATTCCAGGTTTTACTTCATGTCGACGCATTTGTTCAGGCGTATAATGCGCTAAAAACTCTTTCATTTGAGGACGCGGACCTACAATACTCATGTCACCCTTCAACACATTAATAAGTTGAGGCATTTCATCCAATGTAGTAGCGCGAAGCTTTTGGCCAAATGGCGTAATTCGTTCTTCATCAGGCAAAGGGTTACCATTTTTATCAACAGCATCCCTCATAGAACGAAACTTGATCATTTTAAATACCTTGGCATCTTTACCTGGACGTTCTTGCAAAAAAAATACAGGTGAACCTAGCTTTCTTCTAACCTGATAAGCAACAAAGGCAAAAATGGGTAAAAGCAGAATAATTGCGATTGTAGCAATAAGTAGATCAAAAAACCTCTTAAGCATTTTTGAAAATCCTATTGTTTATTTATCTTTAAGATACGCTGGTCTAGACATTTGGTATTTAATTGATCACGACTCGGATCAAAAAACCATCCCCATTTATGAAAATATTTTATCGCACTTTCTAAGTGAGCTTTCAGTAATTTAGCATTTTTATATGAAGCTTGTTCATGATGATGTATCACCGTTGCAAGAGGATAGTAGATTGTACCAAATTTTTCAGCACATCTTCTTGATAAATCAATATCCTCCATGTACATAAAGAAGCGCTCATCAAAACCATCTAATTCTAATAAACAATTAGATTTAAAAAGCATGAAACAACCAGATAAATAAGGCACGAAATAAGGTTTACTAAGATCTAAATCTTTCAATAAATAATTTTGATCAAGTTTCTCCGCCAATTTAGATGAGAATCTACGAGCAAAGAGGTTTAATGGACTCGGCAGTAACCTTGCACCAAACTGGTTTTCTCCACTCGGGTACACGATTTTAGGTAAGAACAGACCTTCTGTTCGCGTTTCAGCAAAATCTAGTATTTTTTGAAATTCACTTTGACTAAACTGAATATCAGGATTACAAATCAGGAAATAATCACTTTCTTTTGCATATTTTTGAATTGCAAGATTATGACCATAACCAAATCCAAAATTTCCTTCTGACTTCAAGTAAGTAATCTTTGAATGAATAAATTTATTAGCCCAATCACTTGCATCATTATCAATCAAAATAATTTTACTACAACAATCAATTGATAATAAGCAATTAAGGGTTTCACAAACATCCATATAACTATGTTTAAAAATAACAATCGAAGCTGAAAAATTCATTTATAAAGAGCCTTTTTTTCCACTTAAACCATCTTTAATAGCCAATAAAAAGAATCTTATATAACTAAATTTATCTTTCTCAAGAATACATAGCATTAAACTTACGATTAAATTATTAAACAACATATTTATTAGCCATATTTTTTTTATATGTATCATATTCCACATTAAAAATATATTTCTAACCCTATAATATCTGCGACGAGCTGAATGAACAGGGAAAGTAGTTTTGAAAAATTTAATTGTATTTTCACCAATACTGTGATACATAATTGCGCTATTAGATATAAAAAATTTAAAACCTAGACTAGAAGCTCTAAAACACCATTCAGTATCTACATAATCAATAAATAAATCTTCATTCATTAAACCTGTATGACCGAAAGTTTCAACAGAAACCAAACTACCAGAAGAAATTATAGCAGCAACCTCAATAGGGAAATTTATATGACTTATATCAATCTTTGACAGCAATCCAACTTTGTTATAAACCAAACCTGGTGAATATAATTTTAAAGCTGTATCTATAAATTTCGGACCAATTGCTGCTATCGGCTCACCAGAAGATTTAATAAGCTCATAGTCATTATTTATATTTTTGATAAAATCTTTATCAATTTTACTATCGTGATCAAAAAAAATAATTTTCTTAGCTAAGGATTTGATAGCAAAATTTATACCAACATTTTGAGCAAAAGCAATCCCCTTATTTGAGTTTAAATAAAAAAAATGAACTTTAGAATTTTTGATAGCATCGATAAAATCTAAAGATTTTGAACCGTTATCTACAACAATAGGAACAACGTCACTTTCACTTAGGACATTGATCAAATCAACTAATGTGGATACATCTGGATTATAAGTAACAATTACTGAAAAAAAATTACTATTCATTTAAACAACCATTCCTTCAGCACAGTCAAATTAACCAAATTATCATAAGATAAATAGTATGAATATACATAATAACAACATACTATTAAAACTAAAAAAATTTTTAATAAAAAATTATTAAAATTATTAACACTAAAGATAACGCTAAACATTAAAACAAAAAGAGATAGATCAGATAATCTAATGGAAACAACAGGAAATTTACCCCCCAAAGCAACAGCACTAACTAGCAAAAAAAAGCTCAATGAAAAAGATAATAATGAAAAATTGCTTTTAATAACTTTTAAGCAAACAATCATCAAAAAAACCAAAAAAATAATTTTAAGAGAGAAAATACTAAAATGAGCTGAATACAAATTGACATCATATAAAGAGTAATTTGTATAAGAAAAAATTAAATTAATTAATATTGCCGAGAACACACTAACTATACTAAATTTAAAAATGTCTTTTTTTAGGAAAAAATACAAAAAATAAGGGAAAATCACAAAAATCATACTATAGTGAAATAAAATCGAAATAATAAGGAATAGATTCTTCTTTGTGTTATGAAAATCGGATAAAGTTATAGAGTAAATAAATAAACTCATAGCCAACCCTATTCTAATTTGTGTCATCTCCCATAAGGGAAAAAAAGAAATAAAATAAAATAAGAAAAAAATAAAACAATTCAAAAACCCATATTTATACAAGTTTAAAGACTTAAAAAAAATTGAAAAAAAACCATATATAAATAGTAAATAAATAAAATCTAAATCGAAAGACCTTAACACCAAACGAATTAAGTTAAATGTTAATTCAGATGATATTTCAAAATTCTCGAACATTATTTCATAGGCATCATAGTCATCTGTTAAATATCTAGGGCGATGAGAGATGAAATACCCCAATAAAGACGATATTATACAAACCCAAATTAAGTTTAAAGTTTTAAATCTAATAATCATTCAAACTCTCAGCAATATAAGAACCAATTAAACTTTTTCGATTGTAAATTTTCTTCTGTATGAAAAAATTAGGAATTCTTCTAGAAACACCTGTAAATTTAATCATTTTAGGAGTGTAAATATTTTTTTTATTCCTTAGAAGCAATTCACACGAAATCAAGAAACCGTTAAAATAGTTTTTGTAATTATAATAATGCCCTTGCGAACCTGAATTAATACTTTTTACCTTATATTGACCGCTATTTATTATTATTGACAAAGCGATATAACAAATTAAATACGGAGCAAAATTAATTTTTATATTTTGCATTATTTCTTTATTAGAATATACACTTGAGTAATAACTAAAAGGATCAAATGATGTAATACATTTCAAATACTCATTTAACCAATTATTAATCAATATATTATTTTTATTTGCAACAATAAACCAATTTTCATAAATAGGCTTATTTTTATTTTTAGTACATTGATCGGAATAGAATAAAAAAACTTCATCATCATTAAGATAATTTAAAATCCAATCCAAATTTTCGACTAAATAAGTAGAAGCATCTATCCAGATACCACCATAAACTGATAAAATCTTTAAACGAATATAGTCAGCAATATGAGCTTTTGTTAAATTTTCATTAAATTCAATTAAATCAATATATTCATTAACATTTTTTTCATCTAAAATTATAACTTCATAACCTCTACATATTTCTTTAACCCGATTTATGCATATTTCAACCAAATTATTTTTAACAGGCGAATCCCAATATAACCATATTACTCTAGGTATATTATTTTCACTTAATTTGTTTAATTTAGTTTTTTCAAAAAATTTTGGCTTGTAAAAGATAAAATTAATAAATGCTAAAAATAATTTCACAATGTTTTTTAAAAAACTCATTTGATAACCCTTTTTTTCACATAATTATTAATAAAGTAAAATAAATAGATAATTTCACTAAAACCTTTAAGCCTAATGAGCCCCTTAACACCGTGTATTTTCAATATTAAATATATATAATTTACGCATAGCTTTTTAATTGTAATATCAATTAGATCACACCTGTTACTATCTAAGTGTCGTAAAAGTTTTTTATAACTATGTAATTGTTTCTCGTTAATAGTATTAACAGCACTATTCCCCCTTACTCTATAGTTCACCAATACCTTATCAACATGTAAAATATTCTTAGCTTCAATATATATATATGGAAATATATAAGCGTCTTGGATTAGAACGCCCACAGGATATTTATATTTTACCATAATTTCTCGTTTTACTACTCTTAGCCAAGATTGCCATACACTTTCTGTAAATATTTTCTTCAATAATTCCTTTTTTTCTTTTCCATCATAATATCCAGATCTTAAAGATTGATTCATAATTATAGATTGATTATTATCAATTTCACTAAATGTAACTGCCTTAAAATCTATTATATCTGGTCTATACATCTTTATCGCTTTTAAAATTTCTTCTATATAATCAGTAGCCACATAATCATCAGGATCTAAAAAAGCAATATATTCACCTTTAGAAACACTAATTCCATAATTTCTAGCGATGCTTTGACCTTGATTTACCTGATTAAGTACAATAATATTACTGTAATTACCATTAAGATATTCGCTGCATATATCCATTGAGCGATCTTCAGCCCCATCATTAATCAAAATTAATTCAATAGAATCTCTTAACTGAGGAACTATGCTCTCTAAAAATTCTAAAATATAGTCCTCAACTCCATATACAGGAACAATAATACTTAGTTTTTTCTTTATCGAATTTTCAACTAATTCATTCATAACTTAATTTTTCATACTTCCCAATGTGAAGCAATTTGGTCTTTATTACTGACTATCACTTCTTCAATATCTTTTAACGGCCAGTCAATTGCAAGTGTAGAATCATCCCAAAAAATCGAACGCTCACACTCTTTCGAATAATAATCCGTTGTTTTATATAAAAACTGTGTATTATCTTCTAAAGCGATAAAACCATGAGCGAAACCAGCAGGAATCCAAAATTGTTTATAGTTTTCACTACTTAATTCCACACCAACCCATTGACCAAAAGTTTCAGAGTCTTTACGGATGTCAACAGCAACATCCCAAGCACGCCCCTGAACAACGCGGACTAATTTACCTTGAGCGTGTGGATTTAACTGGTAATGTAGACCGCGTAGTACACCTTTTTTTGAAAAAGAATGATTGTCTTGAACAAAATTTGGTATTTCTAATCCTCGGTCAGCTAAAGCTTTTTCAAAAATCTGCTGGTTAAAGCTTTCCATAAACCAGCCACGATCATCCCTAAACACACGTGGTTCAAAAATCAACAAATCTTTAATTTTAGTCTCTATGACATTCATAACACAAACTCTGATTTAGATCATATTTTAAGAACAAAGTGCCCATTTGGGCACTTGGAATTTATTTCGCTTTGGCCGTATGTTCCTGATATAGTTTAAGCAAATATTGCCCATAACCTGTTTTCTTAAACAACTCTCCACGGGCTTTCAGCTGCGTTGCGTCAATCCAACCATTGTTGAATGAAATTTCTTCAAGACTTGCCACTTTTAAGCCCTGCCGATTTTCAATCGTTTGGACAAACTGACTTGCTTCAAGTAAAGAATCATGTGTACCAGTATCTAACCATGCAAATCCTCTACCCAAAACCTCGACATTCAAAGTATTCTTTTCAAGATAAATGTTATTTACATCTGTGATTTCAAGTTCACCACGATGTGAAGGCTTAATATTCTTTGCAATCTCTACAACATCATTATCATAGAAATATAAACCTGTTACAGCATAGTTCGATTTTGGTTGTTCAGGTTTTTCTTCAATGCTTAATGCCTTTCCTTCAGCATCAAAATCAACCACACCAAAACGTTCTGGATCATTTACATAATAACCAAACACAGTTGCACCGCTGCTTTGATGAGCTGCTCGTTTTAATTGATCACTAAAGTGCTGGCCGTAGAAAATATTATCTCCCAATATTAAGCAGACATTATCATCACCAATAAATTCTTCACCCAAAATAAATGCTTGGGCTAAACCATCTGGAGATGGCTGAACTTTATAAGATAATTGAATACCAAGTTCTTCACCATTGCCTAATAATTTTTCAAAATTAGGCAAATCTTCAGGTGTAGAAATAATTAAAATTTCACGAATACCCGCTAACATTAATACTGATAAAGGGTAGTAAATCATTGGCTTATCGTAAATTGGAAGCAACTGCTTAGATGTTCCCATTGTGATTGGATACAAACGCGTGCCCGAACCACCAGCCAATATAATACCTTTACGCTTTACTGAAGTTGTCATGTTTTTAAAATCTCATTCATTACTTGAGCTACGCCTTGCTGCCATTCCGGTAAGCGAAGTTTAAAAGTTTTCTGCAATTTTTGCGTATTCAATCTTGAATTCAATGGCCTACAAGCAAGTGTTGGATAAGCCGAGGTCGCAATTGGATTTACTTTTTGAATGGCTAAATTCACACCACTTTGGCGAGCTTGCTCAAAAATATATTGAGCATAATCATACCAGGTAGTTTCACCCGTTGGTGCCAAATGATAATGCCCATGTAAATGTAACTGTTGTTCAAATGGCTGTAATGTGTAATAGCGCAAGACTTGTGCCGTCACATCCGCAATCAAAGCTGCCCCCGTGGGAACACCCACTTGATCTTGAATAATACTTAATTCAGACTTACTTTCTGCCAATTTCAACATGGTTTTAATAAAGTTCTGACCATGTGCCCCATAAACCCAGCATGTCCTAAAATTAATGAAACGAACCTGGCTCTTCTCTAATGCAAGTTCACCATTTAATTTAGTTTGCCCATAGTAATTTACAGGCTGCTTTGCTGCACTTTCAACCCAAGGACTTTCCCCTTTGCCATCAAACACATAATCCGTTGAATAATGCACCAACAACGAATTATTTTGTTGGCAAAGCTGTGCTAAATGAGCAACTGCTTTATGATTTATTAAATCAGCTGTTTCTTGGTCAGACTCCGCTTTATCCACTGCTGTATACGCACTGGCATTAACCACAATATCAGGGTTAATGTGTTTAAATGCATTCTGAATAGCTGAAAAGTCTGCAACATCTCCAGATAATCCAGATGCATTGACAGATCTATCCAAAGCAATGACTTTGCCTAATGGTTGTAAAGAACGCTGTAGCTCCCAACCAACTTGACCATTTTTACCTAGAATCAAAATTTTCATTGGACAGATTAAGCCTTATCAGTTTGATATTGTTTCTGAATCCAGTTCTGATATTCACCACTCTGAATATGCTCAACCCATTCTTGATTATTCAGATACCATTCAACCGTTTTACGTAATCCAGTTTCAAAGCTTTCTTCAGGCACCCAACCCAAGTCTTTTTGGATTTTGCTTGCATCAATCGCATAACGTAAATCATGCCCCGGACGATCCGTTACATAGGTGATTAAATCTAGATATTGCCCGATACCCGCAGGTTTATTTGGTGCCAACTCTTCTAGTAATTGGCAAATTGCTTTCACAACGTCGATATTCTTTTGTTCGTTATGCCCACCAATATTATAGGTTTCACCTACTTTAGCTTCAGTAACTACTTTATATAAAGCTCTAGCATGATCCTCAACAAATAACCAGTCACGGATTTGATGTCCATTTCCATATACTGGGAGGGCCTTACCTGCTAAAGCATTTTGAATTATCAGCGGAATAAGCTTCTCAGGAAAATGGTAAGGTCCATAATTATTCGAACAGTTCGTAATAACAACTGGTAAACCATAAGTCCTGTGCCATGCTCGCACCAAATGATCTGAACTCGCTTTACTTGCAGAATATGGTGAACTTGGTGCATATGGGGTCGTTTCTAGGAATAAATCATCAGTTCCTTCTAAATCACCATAGACCTCATCTGTAGAAATATGATGAAAACGAAAAGCCAGCTTTTGAGACTCTACCAGTGAATTCCAATATTGACGAGTCGCCTCCAATAACTGATAAGTACCAATAATATTGGTTTCAATAAAGTCAGCAGGACCAGAAATAGAACGATCTACATGAGACTCTGCGGCCAAATGCATCACTGCATCAGGTTTAAAATTTTCGAATAATTGATCTAATGCAACTCGATCACAAATATCCGTTTGTGAGAATGTATAGCGTTCATGATTCTGAACACTTGCTAAAGACTCTAAATTTCCCGCATAGGTTAGTTTATCAACGTTTAACACATGATTATTTGTGTTTTGAATAATATGTCGTACAACAGCAGAACCAATAAATCCCGCACCACCTGTGATTAAAATTTTCATTTTAAACTCTAACAATTAGTGAAATTGATTTAAATAAATAACTAAGTTAATCGCTTTACTTAATTTTTTAATTGAAGATTAATATTCTCAATAACAATTTCCCACATATTATTAACCTTCATCTTTAATTCATTAGCTGCAGATAGAATTTTTACAGAAGAATCTTTATGAGTATTTTCATTTGAAAATAAAGCTATGAGATTACTCAATTTGTTTAAATCTGATAAGTCATCTACTAAGCCTTCTCTGTTGTTAAAGTCAGCAAATAACTCTGGATACTTATGTGACCAACCAGCACCAATACATGGAACACCCTGTGACATTGTACTTACTAATGCGTGGAATCTCGAACCAATAACAAATTTAGCTTGTCCTAAAATCCACTTTAAGATACGTGGGTCTTCATGCTGAATCGTTTGAATATTTTGATATTTATTTTCTAGTTGAGCAACAACCTTTAAGTCTTCTTTAGCATCATGAATCAAAAACAATGGTGTTAATCCATGACTTTGAATCAAATCTAGAGATGTTTCTATAAATTTAAGATATGCCTTCGGATCATCAGACTTATCTAGCATACGTAAATTAGGAACAATTGCTACAAAATTCTTAGGTAAATTAATACTCGAATTTGGTAAGGGTTTCACAGCAATCGTAAAATCAGGGCTAAGTTTAAGTTTATTCTGATCTAATAAATTTTTACTATAGTTAAAGGATTGAATATCACGTGCGAAAACTATTTCTGCTCTAGAAAATAGCTTTTGTGTCCACTCATTTACTTCACTTTTTTCAAATTTACCTAATGCCTGAGGCATTAAAATCAATTTTTGATCAATCCTATTTTTGGCAGTCATTTTTTGATATAAATGTTTAGGAAAATAACTACCCCACTGATCAGAAAATGCAAAGCCCGATGCATCCAACACCACATCAACTTTATGAGCACGAATAATTTTTCCTGTTAGACCTGCAACCCCTAAAGAGAAAATTGCTCGCTTTGCTAAAATTTCTAAAGTTGAGCTAGTAAAAAATCCATATCTATTAATGTCGCTTGGGAAGCCAAAAGTAGATGGGACAACAATTTTTGCATTTGGATAAACAGACCAAATTTTTTCAGAAATCGCTATCGCCATTAATTCAGCACCACGATTGTGTATTCCTGTCCCATGAATTTCAATAATAGGCGCTTTAGTAGTATTCATTAAGTATTCTCTTCAAAATTATATTTAATCAATTGTTGCTGAGATTTCTTGGTCGAATTAGCGACCATCCCCTCAGGGTGTGGATAACCGAATGCAACTAACATGATAGGTCGCTCATCTGGATCTAAGTTTAGTAAACGAGCCATCTTTTTTTCTAAATTCGGTACCTCCGGCCAATTAATACAACACGAGCCCAGACCTTGAACCTCCAAACCATATATAAAAGACATAATTGCTAGAGAACCATCGATATAAATCAAGTGACGATCGCGCTCGTTAAAATAATTTCTTAATTTACCCACTACCACTGCTACGCAAGGAACTTGATGGCCAAAACCACCAGTTCCCATTGGAAGTTTAATGACTTCAGAGACTATTGCAGGATCATCAAAAACTCGAAATTCGTAAGGCTGTCTATTACAAGCAGTAGGAGAATAAGCTGCTACATTAATTGCTCGCTCAATAATTTTTCTATCGACTTTATCTTCTAGAAACCATCGAACTGAACGACGATATTTTGCTAGTTTCAGCATTTCATCATAATCAATTTCTGGTTGATCTGATTTTAAACGAACATAGGGTATATTTTTTTTTGATAAAGAGTCATTCTCTATAATTTCAGATGAAGATAATTCAACAATAGGTCTTAAAGGATCAATAACAGGATGGCTTGGATTTATAGCCATATATTCTTGTAATACATGCTTAGCCCAAATTAACTCTCTTAACTCCGTTTGTGCACTAACCGCTTTTTGATATGCATCAACTGTCTCCGCAATATAATCTAAGCCAAATGGTAAGCGCCTAGGACGCATTAACAAACCTTTCTCTAATCTATGTACATTTCGACGTAGTAGACTGGTGTTAAAAACTGGATTACTAAGAGAATCTTGATAAATCACTTTACCAGCAAGAACTGCTCGGTGTTCCCAACCAAAGTTTGATCTTAAAAAATAGTATAGATTAGATAAGAATGTACTCTTTACAGCCATCTTAATAATGTGACGATTTAACCCTTTTAACAAGTTTTTAACTTTTCTTTTTACTGGCGATAGCATAGCTTTTATTTCAACTTTAGATCCACTCTTCTTAGTCATGCCTTTAAAGCCCCTATTAAACTTTTAAAGTTTTTTAATGTATTGATACCTGTTGGCATTACAACAATTAAAAATAAAAATAAAAATAAAAATAAAACACCTGAAACTACAAGATTCATTAATAAATGATGAGAAATAATACTCTGCATTAAATAAGAAGACAATAAAGCCGCTCCAACTGAGGCAATTGCTGGTACAACAATAGGCCTAAAGAAATCACTTGGCTCAAGTGGCGTTCTTTTAAAAAAATACCACAAAGAAGGGTACAAAATCGCATAATTTACAATAGCATAAGATAGTGCGACACCTTCAGCCCCCCATCTTATACCAATTAAGAATCCAACACTCACAGCGAGTGTATTCACCATGCCCCAAAGAATATATTGCTGCGACAAACCCAAACTCAGCAAAACCAAACCTCTTAAACTTGCTACAGCCTGAATAAAACCACTAATACCTAGCAAAATGAAAATAGGAACAACGTCTTCCCACCCTTTTCCTAAAGCAATATAAATAATATTTTCAGCATTCACTACCAAATATGCCATCAGCGGCATAGACAGAAAGGCAAGGAGAGTCGCAATATTCTTATAATATGATTTGTAAAGCTCGGGTTGATCCTGTAAACGACTTAACACAGGTAATGCAATAGCATTAATTGGCTCTCTCAAACTAGAAATTGGCAGCATCATTAACTGATACGCCCGTGTATAAAGCCCTAAGACTAAGGGTCCCCAAACTCGACCAATTAAAATATTGTCTAAGTTACGGTGAAAATAATTCAGCAACTCAAATAACGTAACATTTGCTCCGAAATTGATAAGATCTCGTGTGCCTTTGACTATTTTTGGTCGCTTGGGAACAAACGATGATCCCTTAAAATAAAGCAAAGTAGTGACAAGAACACCAATGACGGTTCCCCATGCAAGAGACCAAAAGCCATACCCATAGTATGCCATTGTAATTGAAATGACTAAGGTAAAAATTGCACCTAATACATCTGCTATGACTTTAGGTTTAAGGTTCAAATCACGTTGCATAAGTGCAGCATGCTGTGCACCCAAACTTGCAATAAAAAATGTTGTACTCAGTAAAACTACAACTGGTTCTAACTCTGGTCGTGAATAAAAGTCTGCGATATAAGGCGAAAGGGCTGCTGTTAAGCCGGTTAAACCTAGCCCTATAGCAACATTTAACCAAAAAAGAGTATTGATTTGATCAAATACCAAATTCTTCTTTTGAATAACAGCTGTAGACAAACCCATGTCACGAAAAATACCCATGAATGCAGTAATGGCTGTAACCATTGCAATCAATCCAAAATCCGTAGGTGTCAATAATCGTGACAATACAATAATAGATGTAATTTGAATGATGATCGTAACAATACGTGCGGACATTGTGAGTGCCCCACCACGTATAGCTTTTCTCTTTAAATCTTTTACATCTATTTGGTGTGACATAAAAATTAATTCTCACCAAACAAATCACGTGTAAATACTTTATCTAGAACATCATTCAGCTCAGACACCATACGGTTTGCCACAATCACATCTGAGATTTTTTTAAATTCTTTAAAATCTGTTAAAACCTTTGAATTATAAAAATGATCGTGCTGTAAATTCGGCTCAAAGATAATAACTTCGATCCCTTTCGCTTTTAGACGCTTCATAATTCCTTGAATTGCAGACTGTCTAAAATTATCACTTCCCGCTTTCATCACTAAACGATAAATACCTACAATCTTAGGCTGCTTCTTTAAAATTTCGTCAGCAATAAAATCTTTGCGAGTGGTGTTTGATTGAATAATTGCAGTAATGAGGCTTTGCGGTACATCTTGGTAGTTCGCCAAAAGCTGCTTAGTATCTTTAGGTAAGCAATAACCACCATAACCAAACGACGGATTGTTATAGTGTGTTCCAATACGAGGGTCTAAACCCACAGCCTGAATAATATCCTTACTGTTTAAACCACGTAATGCGCAATAACTGTCTAATTCATTAAAGTAAGCTACACGCATTGCTAAATAGGTATTTGAAAATAGCTTAACAGCTTCTGCTTCCGTAGAATCCATTAAAGCAATATCAGCATCTGGTTTTAAACTGGCATTCCTGAATAATTCAGCAATTCTTTGACCAACTTCAGTTTTGTCACCCACCACAATTCGAGATGGATAAAGATTGTCATGCAATGCTTTACCTTCACGCAGAAATTCTGGTGAGAAAATAATTTTCAAATTTGGAAACCGTTGCTGAGCCTTTACGGTAAAACCTACAGGAATTGTGGATTTAATTAAGATAATAGATTTACTGTTTAAATTATTTAAAGTTGACAATACCTGCTCAATTGAACTGGTATCAAAATAATTGGTTTTTTCATCATAATTGGTAGGTGTGGCAATAATTACATAATCTGCTTTTTCAAATGCCAAACTTGCATCTAAAGTAGCTGTGAAATGATTTTCTTTTTTTAAATACTGTTCAATTAAATCATCTTGAATTGGCGATTTTTTTTCTTTTAATAATTCAACTCTGTGAGCATCAATATCCAATGCTACAACTTCGTGCTGTTGACTAAATAGCATTGCATTTGAAAGACCTACATAACCAGTGCCGACTACTGCCAATTTCAACATCTACTCCCATCCCTATAATTAATCTTAAACTAATATTCAAAATTTACAGCTCAAAAATGAAAAATAACTATACCAAAACTGCTCTTGAATGAATACCTGTTTATAATCCAAATAATTCTTAAAAATATTTTAAGCTTGTAGTTATCCAAGCAAATACTATTAAAATTATGATGAAACATAACCCTCAACATAATGCTGCAAGATTCTCTTTAATCTAAAACTATCTGTAGCCGAGGCATTCATTTCTTTCAATTCAACAAAAAAGTTTAATACTTCAGTGTAATTAAAAGAATTTTCAAAAGCTTTTAAAACTCTTTCATGCTCCGTTTTTTCAACACCATCCTCATCAATTAGTAGCTCTTCATACAACTTTTCACCTGGACGAAGCCCTGTAAACTGAATCTCGATATCCCCTATCCCATTTTCATCAATCGGACGGAAACCACTAAGACGAATCATTTGTCGAGCTAGGTCAACAATCTTTACTGATTCACCCATATCTAATAAAAATATATCTCCGCCCACCCCCATTGCACCTGCTTGAATCACGAGCTGTGCAGCTTCAGGAATGGTCATAAAGTAGCGAGTGACCTCAGGATGAGTCACCGTCACAGGACCACCTTGTGCAATTTGCTTCTTAAACAGTGGTACAACTGAACCCGATGAACCCAACACATTACCAAAACGTACAATACTAATTTGCGTTTTTGGATTGGTTGAAGCTAAACCTTGGCAATACAACTCTGCCATACGTTTAGATGCCCCCATAACATTGGTTGGACGCACGGCTTTATCGGTTGAAATCAGCACAAAGGTTTTCACACCTTGAGCTACAGCAGCATCGACACTGCGCTGTGTACCAATCGAGGTATTATAAATTCCTTCAAAAGGATTCGCTTCAACCAATGGCACATGCTTATATGCCGCAGCATGATAAACTGTCTGAATATGATATTCAGAAATAATACGTTCTAATTTTTGTTGATTTGTAACAGAACCTAAAATAGGCACAATTCGGGTACCTGAAGCCTGCAACTCTCGATCGATTGAATACAATGCGAATTCAGACATCTCAAATAATATGAGCATTTTCGGCTGATGCTTCACAATCTGACGACAGAGTTCTGAGCCAATCGACCCCCCTGCCCCAGTCACCATGACCACTTTATGTTTGATATTTTTTTCGAGTAGTTCAGGTTTAGGTGGAACAGGATCACGACCCAGCAAATCAATAATATCTACTTCACGGATATCAGAGACTTTGACTTTACCATCGACCAATTGGGTTACACCCGGTAATTCCATGATTTTAACTTGGGTTGCATCAAACGATTCAATAATTTCCTTTTTACGAGCACGACCAACTGACGGCATTGCAAGTAGCACTTCCTCAATGCCAAATTTTCCAAGTTTACGCTGGGCTTTTTTCGGTGAATAAATTTTTAAACCACTTAAAGACTGACCACGAAGCGATTTTTTATCATCAATAAAACACACAGGTAAATAATCATCCGAGCGATTTAAAGCTGCCGCGATTTGTTGACCTGCAAGTCCTGCACCATAGATTGCCACACGTTTACGGGTTTGTTTTTTAGCAAAGGTTTTAAGTGTTGCGTAACGAATCACCGCCCGGCTCCACCACATGTATGAAAACAGCATAAAGCCATACATGAGTGGAATACTCATTGGAATAAAGGCAACATCTAATTTTTTAATGGTATATAACGCCACAATTTGGATAAATGTGCCAATTGAAATACGTAGTAAATAATCTTCGTTAAATGAACGCACAATCGCGCGGTAAATGCCAAGCAACGCAAAAACGAGTACGCCAAAAATCGCAACGTAAATGTACCAAGCCTCAAGCCCCTGCATCACCGTAACATTTGGACGTGCCAAACGGATGGCATATGCTAACCACATCATGAGTGGAAGCATACACAGATCCATGGTCACCAAAACTACTTGTTTTTGGCGACGCGGTAAAGATGCAATTGATCGAATAAAATCTTTCATTGAGGCTCTGTTAGATCTGCTGAAATAGCACGGCGTGATTATACGCTGTTTTAAGCTTGAATCTTAACAATGGTGCTTTGAATCACATCCACGGTTTTTTGAATGCTTTGCTCAGACAAAGTTGGATGTACAAGGAACATCAAACTGCTTTCACCTAAAGCTTTTGCATTGGCTAAACGCTCAACTGGACGCCACGGTGTATCATCAAAGGCTTTTTCCAAATACACTTCTGAACATGAACCACTCAGGCATGGCACACCTAGCTCATTGATTTCTGCCATGATGCGGTCACGTGACCAGCCTTCAGGTAGCGCATCAACCTTGACTTGTACATAACATTTATATGCGGCATGCACATAATCAGCTGATGGTTTAGGAACAGTAAAATACGGACTGTTTGCAAACATCGCCTGGATCCGTGCCATATGGGCATTACGTTTTGCGGTCCATTCAGGCATTTGTTTCAGTTGCAAACGGCCAATCACCGCTTGCATTTCCATCATGCGCCAATTGGTACCAAATGAGTCGTGTAACCAACGGAAACCCGGTGGATGTTGTTTGTTATAGACGCTATCAAAGTTTTTACCATGGTCTTTGTAAGACCACATTGTTTTCCAAAGATGTTCATCATTGGTGGTGACCATACCACCTTCACCGCCAGTGGTCATAATCTTGTCTTGGCAGAAAGACCACGCGCCAATATGACCGATTGAACCTGCAGATTTGCCTTTATACATTGCACCATGCGCTTGGGCACAATCCTCAATCACGAAGATGCCTTTTTCCTCTGCCAATTGCATGATTGGATCCATATCACACATCCAACCCGCCAAATGCACACAAATAATCGCTTTGGTATTCGGTGTAAGCACCGCTTCAATAGTACGACGTGAGATGTTTTGTGAATCCAGTTCGACATCAGCAAAGATTGGATTGGCACCTGCTGTGACAATTGAGCTTGCTGAAGCCAAGAAGGTACGTGAAGTGACAATCACATCATTCCCTGCACCGATGCCGAGGGCTTTTAGGGCTAAATCGAGTGCCACGGTGCCATTGGCTACGGCAACGGCGTGTTTCGTTCCTGCAAACTGTGCAAATTCCTTTTCAAATTCACGGCATTCCTGACCTGTCCAATAATTCACTTTATTAGACAAAAGGACTTTTGACACCGCATCGGCTTCTGCTTGGGTAAAGCTTGGCCAAGGCTCAAATGCACTGTTTAACATGGAATTTTCCTAAAACTTATTGCTGTGAAGTGGTGACAATCCGTGCAGGATTACCCACCACTGTTGCGCCCGCAGGGACACTTTTGGTGACTACGGCGCCCATACCGACAATCGCGCCTTTACCAATCACCAAAGGCTGATCGGGGGTGCCTTGCTTAATCATGGCCCCTGCGCCAATATAGGCATGGTCATGAATATGAATATTACCGTTACATTTTACGCCTGGCGCAAAGGTAACGAAATCCCCAATCACACAATCATGCTCGACATAGCTGTATAAATTGGCATGGAAGCATTTGCCGATTTTAATATTGGAGGTGATGGTGACAAATGGGCTTAAGGCTGAACCTTCCGCGATTTGAACCTCATCCATAAAAATCACGTTATCGGCTGAGATCGACCAAAGCCCAATACCATCGGTTTCTAAACGCTGGGCGATTTTTTCACGTACCCGACTATTGGCAATCGCAATTTGCACGTATTTTCTTGATGCTGATTCATTTAAAAATGCTTGATAATTCATAGCACGATGACCATTCACCGAACCGATTTCTGTTAAGGCATCATCGATAAAGACAATTTCAGATGGATCTTGTTCACGCGCCAATTGCTGACGGGCAATCGGCATGAGACTGCGCCCACAACCTGATGCCCCATAAATTGCATAAAGTATTGTCATTTTTTTTGTTCCGGTGTGCCGGTAAATTTACTCATGGTCGCCTCGCCTTCAGCGCTGATATCGTCTTTGGCAATCACTTTTTTTATGGTTTTCAGCATGATTTTAAAATCAAGCCATAGCGATTGATTTTCCACATACCATGTATCGAGTTCGAATTTCTTTTCCCATGAAATGGCATTGCGACCATTCACTTGTGCATAACCCGTGATGCCCGGACGCACGTTATGGCGTTTGGCTTGCTCGCTATTATATAAAGGTAAATATTCCATCAGCAGTGGTCGTGGACCAACGATGCTCATATCGCCTTTAATCACGTTCCACAGTTCAGGCATTTCATCAAGACTGGTGGCACGAAGCATTTTGCCAAATGGGGTGAGGCGTTCGCTGTCGGGTAATGGGTTGCCCTCAGCATCCAGAGCATCTTTCATGGTGCGGAACTTGATCATTTCAAATGGCTTGCCATGTAAACCCGGACGCACCTGACGAAATAGCACCGGTGAACCTAAATTCTTTTTCACCTTATGTGCCACGATCAAATACACGGGTGACAACAGAATTAAAGCCGTGGAAGCAATGGTGATATCAATAATACGTTTTAACATTGAATTCCTCTGCCCCTTAGTCAAGATCTGTCCAACGTCTATTTACAGATTGACCTGCATTATTCATGTGAATGACTTTGGCATAATTTCCTACAGCCGTAGCATTTTCAGGAATATCTTTCGTCACCACACTACCCGCGCCAATCGTTGAATTATCACCAATCGTAATTGATTCCACGATACAGACATGAGGTCCAATATAAACATTATTACCAATTTTGGCTGCACGACGACCACCATTGGCGCCAATCGTTGTGAATTGAGATAAATTGACGTTATGCCCAAGCTCTGTTGTGGGATTAATGACTAAAGGTCCACCATGTCCAATATATAAGCCATAGCCAATTTTAGTCGTGGTATGAATATCGATCCCATATTGCTTTCTTTTATAATAATAAATGGGATAAGCAAGTTTTGCTAAAAACGTTTTTGAACTGGCAATACGTAACCAAAATGAAAAATTAAAGCCACGATTAAATAGATAGTTTTTAACAAACAATTTAAAACTGACTTTTCCCGTATAACGATATAAATCGCTTTTGATGTATTTAATCAACATGCGCCAGACTCTAAATTGATATCGATGACTCCCATTTCACCAAGCATATGTTTATTCACCTGATGCACATCATATTTATTTAAAGCCATCTCACGGGAGCGTTGCCCCATCAACTCGATAAGTTTTGGATCTTCAATAAAATATTGCATGCTTTTCACCAAATCATCGACTGATTTTACTTCGACCAAATAGCCGTTTACACCATGCGATACGGTTTCACGACAACCCGGCGCATCAGTGGTAATCACCGCACGTCCCATTGCCATGGCTTCTAGTACGGTACGTGGCGTACCTTCACGATAAGATGGCAATACATAGACCGAACTTTGTGCAATGGCAGGACGGACATCACTGAGTTTACCCCAATATTTGAGACGACCATCAGCCATCCATTGATCAAGTTCAGCTTGGGTAATCGCAGATGGATTATCGTCAATCCAACCGACCAAATGAAATTCTGCTTCAGGATATTGCGCTTTGATGATGCGTGCCGATTCCGCATATTCACGTACACCTTTATCACCGAGCAGGCGTGCAATCAGCAAGAAAGATGCTTTGACCTGTCCTTGTGCATTTTTCGGTAAGGGCATCACATCAAAGTCTTGTACATTCACGCCTGAACCATTCACCACCACAGTCGGTTTATTGGCTTCAAGCAAATGCATATCTTGGAATAACTTTAAGTCATCCGGATTTTGGAAAAAGACTTTGTCACTATGTTTTAAGGCTTGGGCATATAAACCATGTACCATTTTTTGAAACAGACTACGCTTGCCAGATCCCACATTTTGAAAGGCATAACCCAAACCGGTAATCAACGCAAAACGATGTGGGACTTTGGCAAGCCATGATGCGAGTGTTCCGTAAATCACCGGTTTAATGGTATAGGACAACACATAATCCGGTTGAATGCGACGAATTTGCTGATACAGATTTTTCAGTAGTTTTAAATCTGCAAGTGGATTGGTGCCAGTACGTTGCATGGGAATTTCATGCAAATGATAGCCAAGTGCTTGCAGTTTTTGCTGTTCTTCAGGAAAGCTTGCAAACTCAGGTGCCATGATATGAATCTCATAGCCTTTGGCAGAAATCGCTTCCAATAATTTGCCACGAAAGTTCAGCACCGACGGCAAAAAACTACTGATCATTAAAAATTTCATGCCTGTTGGCTCCACACCTGCATATATTGACGGCTAACGGTCGCAATACTGAAATTCTGTTCAACACGTTCACGCGTTGCTTGTTTTAAGGCTTGTTTTTCTGCATCTGTTTTTTGTGCATATTTTAAAATTGCATCTGCCAAGGCTTGGGCATTACGTGGCGGAACAATGGTTCCTAAATCCTGCACAATGTATTTGGCATCACCGACATCGGTACTGATACACGGCAAACCCGATGCCATCGCTTCGACCAACACATTCGGGAAACCTTCAGTAATTGAGGTCATCAGGAATGCATCAATCGATTGATAAAAGGCAGGCATATCCGAGATTTGATCTAAGAGATAAACTTTTTGAGCATCTAACTGATACTGCTCAAATAAGGCTTTAACATCTGGATTGTCTAAACTTGCCCCACCACCCGCAATTTTAAAGATGATGTTTTCATCTTTGAGCAAGCCCATAGTTTCAAACAAATACGGATAACCTTTGGCATGTCGATAATTACCAGCAAACCCAATCACCGTTGGCTGATTGAGCTGTAAATTCGGCTGAAATTTATCAAGAAATACGCCATTTGCAATCACATGCTGTTGAGCATTTTTAAAACCAAAACCAGTATGTTGCTGTTTCGATGAATGCGCACAGTAAATAATGGCACTTGGCTGTTTCGATAAAATTTGACTTAAACCGAGTGCAATTTTGGTGCTGATCGATTCATCTTTCGGTGATGCAAGCGAGTGATGAATGCCCCACACGACATTCGGTTTGTGGGCTAAACCGATGACACTTAAACTCGTCAACGCATTGGCATGGTACATCCAACATTGCACGGTTTTAGGTTGTAGTTGTTTGAGTAGTCCACGCAGTTTTTTGATGATTCCAAGTGTATTTATGCCATTCCAACTGAGCGCATAATATGACTGGCAACGATCAAGCGTGCTTTGATACACCTCCGATGTTTTCATCAAAGCAATAATGACATGCTGATAATGATCTTCCGTATATTGAATCAAGCGTGCCAACATCATTTCAGCACCACCCACCCCTGCAAAGTTGGTAATCACATGCACCATTAAAGGTTTACTCATGATGCAGACTCCATCATGTGCATATACTGTTTCAGCACGGTTTGTTTATGGAACTGCTGAATATGCGTGCCAAAATCGGCATCTGAGTAATGTACATAGTCGGCAAAAATCGCCTGATGCATCGCTTGGGTTAAACCTGTTTGATCATTGCATTTAACCAATAAACCAAACTTGGCATGGTCTAAAATTTCCATCGGGCCACTTGGGCAATCGGTACTGACCACTTTCACTTTGGATGCTAAGGCTTGAATCAGTACACCTGGCAAACCTTCCCAATTCGAACTGAGTACAAACAGTGAGGCATATTTAAAATAGGCATAAGGATTGGCATCAAAACCGGGTAAATCGACCGCATCTTTTAAACCCAATTCATTCACCAAGGCTTCAAACTCGGTACGTAATTCACCCTCGCCTAAAATAATCAAACGTGTATCTACATACTGATCATGTAAGGCTTTAAATGAACGAATCAAAAAGCCAAAGTTCTTGGCCTCAGTTAAACGACCAACCGCCAAAATGACCTTGTTGGTCTCATTGAAAAATTTGTGCGAGACTGGGGCGTTGAGTTTTTCAAAATAGGCATCATCGAGTACAGGATTATAAATAGTGCTCAGATTATTCTGTTTATAACTGTAATATTCTCGAAAATCCGTTTCGACGCCTTTAGACACACATACCACTTGCTGTGCCATCGGGTACGTCCAATTCACCAAAGTTTTTAGCACAAACTTGGCAATCCCCTGCAACTTCATATTTTTAGACGGCGTAGACACTTCACGGAAGATCAAACGTGTTTTGACGCCTGCTAACTTTTTGGCAATGCCTGCGACAATATTGGTATGGGTTTGCGTTGCCACTAAGCAGTCATATTGCTCAGCTTTCATTTTTTTTTTCAAGGGCGTAATGCTATTCATCACCCGACCGCAATTAAAATTGACCAATTCAATTTTTGAACTCACTTCGGGTAACAGCTTGGCTTTTTCACCATTTAGGTCACATACACCCAAATGAATCTTAAGTCCTTGTTCGGCCAAACTATTCGCTAGTTGAATGACTGTACGTTCTGCACCACCACCGCCCAAGCTTGGCAAAAAGAACATGACTTTATTCAACATAATCAGACCTAAATAACATGAAATGGGAACGTATTAATCTGAGAGTTTTGAGGCTTGAATCACCATGGCACGTTCAACGCGTGCGCGGTAATCAATAATGCCAACGAGTTCACTGTCACTCGCGCAAGTGCTTTGAATTTTGGCTTGATAATCAGCAAAGCTCGACACTACTTTAGCCGGCACACCAATCGCCACAGAATGATCTGGAATATCTTTGGTCACCACCGAACCTGCACCAATCACCACATTGGAACCAATACTCACGCCCGGCATAATAATGCTGTTCACCCCAATAAACACATGCGAGCCGACCTGAATCGGGGCAAAGCGTTGATAGCGCTTCCCTTGCGCATCTTTGACCAGACAGGTACTGCCATCATGGGTAATAAACTTCACCCCTGAGGTCACCGTGACATGATCACCAAGCGAGACCAAGAAGGGTTCTGAGCCCCAGTTTTTAATATAAACTCGGCAGTTTTCACCAACCTTCACCCCCTTTTTACGTGCATAGGCCACACTGCCTTTCGCCATAAAATAAGCCAAATCAAACAGCTGTCGAAAAGCAGAAACAATCAATGCCATATACATGACCTTTGTCAGGTTCAAAAGGAGGAAAAATCGCTGATTATTTTACGCTGAAAATCCGCTTTAGGATATGCGTGTCAAAGTCACCCGAAACTTGTATTTAAAGCGATTTGATTTTCTTGACGGGACTGCCGACATAAACCCCAGCATCATCCAGTGGTTTAGACACTAAACTACACGCGCCAATCACGCTGTTGCTTGGAATGGTGACACCATCTAAAACCGTCACGCGTGCACCGAGCCAAATATTTTCACCGAGGCTGACACCGAGTTTGGTAATCGCATCTTTAACCAAAAGATCAGGCTCACCGAACTTATGATTACTGGCAATCATAATACTTTGCGTGCCAATCCGAGTGTTATCGCCAATCGTGACACCGCCACAGCCATTAATATAGGACTTGGAATTAATGCTAACATCTTTGCCAATCACCACCTTGCCACCGAAGCATTTGATATAGCAATTTTCACCAATAAAACTGTTATCGGCAATTTCAAGCACTGCGCCATGTTCAACGATCAGGCTGACATGATCGCCAATATAGACATTGTTGCCGAGCTTGACTTTTCCACTAATATCCACCGTGCAGGCTTTGCCGAAATAGCGAAATTTGGTGCCAAATGCCATGTTGTACATCACTTTACGGCACTGTGAAGCAAACCAATTCATGTATTTTAAGGTTTTAAAAAACATCACTTTTTGCTACTCCACACAGAGAATAAAATGGCAAAGTTATAAAAAATCAGGGCAACCGGCACGGCAAGCAGCATATAGATTTTATCTTCTACCAGTAGATACAGGCCGAAAAATAAAACGAATTTAATCAATAACTCAATAATCTGCAATCTAAACAGCACATGGCTACTACGCTGTGCAATCAGGAAGGCCGAACTGGGCGGATTACAAAAAATGGCCCAATAGCCCAAGGCCAAAATCTGGAAATAGGTAGAGATGCCGACCCAGTCTTTGCCAAATACCCATAGATACAGGGATTCTGGCAGCACAAAAAACACGGCAAACAGCGGCAGAGACAGCAGACTCAACAGTACACTGCTTTTCAGGGCTTCCTGACTATTTTCCAGATGTTTAAATTTGCGGATAAAGAACTGGCGAATGGTTTGCGACATTAAATTAATCGGCACCCGCAAAGTCCGCTCCACAATGGCATAGAAGCCCATCGCCTGCACACCGACAAAATGCGAGACCACATAATAAGGCAAGTTATGCGAAAAGCTGTTCAGCAAGGCATGTGGCGTATTGGAATAAATAAAATCCTGATAGTGCTTAAATGCCTGCCAACTGACCTGATAAAGCTGATTTTTTACAATATAAATCAATATAAACAGCAGCATCAGCAGCGAACTGGCACTGTAACTGTTGACCAGGCTGATGCTCATCAACAAGGGCAAACCCAGCTGTACCAGCACCACAATCAGGCTACGCAAAATATTCAGTCCGGCACAGAAATATTCTGCATGCGCGGCAAATTTATAATTATAGATAGTTTGAATCAGGGTATTGGCCAACACACCGCTACAAATGGCAACCACCACAGCCGCATTAAAAATAAAACTTAAGATGATGGCACTGACCGCCACAATACCTGTGGAGAACATCATTCCTTCAAAGATCAGGCTTTTTTTGTCCTGCTCTTCCGCGACCAATAAGGCTTGATCGAGACGCAAATTGGCAATGGTCGATAAAACGCTGACCACAGCCAAGGCAATACCATATTCACCAAAATCCTGCACCGAATAAAGGCGCGTTAAAAAAGGAAGTGCGATAAATGTGATTATCGCACCTACTAATAAACTCGACGTGATTAAGCCAATCGACTGATATTTGGCAAAAATACGTGCAATCATGTCAGATTTTTAACGTACCAGCGCATGGCCAGCTGAATACCGGCATTAATTCGAAACTCAGGTGCATAACCCAGGGCTTTCTCAATTTTGGCAATGCTGGCTTGGGAGTGACGTACATCTCCAGCACGGAAGTCACGGTACACCGCATCTTTCGTATAGTTCACGCCATTTTCAACCAGTGCAGCCTGAATCGCACGATACAAATCATTCAAGGTGGTACGGTCACCGACTGCGACGTTATAGACCTGATTTTTTGCGGCATCATCGGCTGTGGTCGCTGCCAGAATATTGGCTTGCACCGTGTTATCGATAAAGCAGAAATCACGGCTGGTTTCGCCATCACCATTAATGAATACATCGTCACCGGCAATCATGGCTGCGGTCCATTTCGGAATCACCGCCGCATAGGCTCCGTTCGGATCCTGACGCTGACCAAAGACATTAAAGTAGCGCAAACCAACCGCTTTAAAGCCATAAGTTTTAGCAAAAACATCGGCATAGAGCTCATTGACATATTTGGTCACGGCATAAGGCGACAAAGGCTTGCCAATGTTTTCTTCCACTTTCGGCAATGCTGGATGGTCACCATAGGTTGAGCTGCTGGCTGCATAGGTAAAGCTGGAGACTTTGGCATCACGCGCCGCAGTCAGCATGTTCAGGAAACCGCTGATATTGGTGGCATTGGTAGTGATCGGGTCAGCAATCGAACGTGGTACTGAGCCTAGAGCTGCTTCATGCAAGACATAATCCACACCGGCACAGGCTTTTTGGCAATCTTCCAGATTGCGGATATCGCCTTCATAAAAGGTGAATTTCGCCCATTGCGCCGCACTGACCAATGACTGCACTTCATCTAAGTTATGTTGATGACCGGTAGCGAAGTTATCCAGACCAACAACCGTTTGATCGAGTTTCAACAGTGTTTCTAACAGATTGGAGCCAATAAAACCGGCAACCCCCGTCACTAGCCAGATTTTAGGGCTTTGCTTTAATTGCTCGCATACTGTCTGATATTGGCTCATCTTTATAATATCCTTATCAATTATAAACGAAGATCAGATTCAGACTGTGCAAGTACATATTTCAAATCATATAAAACATATTCTGCTTTGCCCAAGGCACGAATTTTCTCTACGCCCATCTCTTTAAACTGATGATGTGCCACCGCCAAAATGATGGCGTCATAGCTGTGGTCTGTTAATGTCGAAACAGGCTGAATCCCATATTCATGCTCGGCTTCGGCACAATCTACCCATGGGTCATAAACATCCACATTCACGTGATATTCTTTCAGTTCATTGACGATATCAATAATGCGGGTGTTACGGATATCGGGACAGTTTTCCTTAAAACTTAAGCCTAAAATCAGCACCTTGGCATCTTCCACCTGAATGCGTTTTTTCAGCATGCCTTTCACCAGCTGAGTCACCACATAGGCGCCCATACCATCATTCAGACGGCGGCCGGCCAAAATAATTTCAGGGTGATAACCAATCGCTTGCGCTTTATGGGTGAGATAGTACGGATCCACCCCGATACAGTGCCCGCCAACCAGACCCGGACGGAACGGCAGGAAATTCCATTTCGTGCCTGCAGCCTCAAGCACCGCTTCGGTATCAATCCCCAGTTTATTGAAGATCAAGGCCAGCTCATTAATCAGCGCAATATT
The DNA here is from genome assembly GCF_048537555.1 of Acinetobacter sp. A2. NCBI lineage: Bacteria > Pseudomonadati > Pseudomonadota > Gammaproteobacteria > Moraxellales > Moraxellaceae > Acinetobacter > Acinetobacter sp. A2. The sequence continues at coordinate 59,246 of NZ_CP183239.1, read as the reverse complement.
GACATCTCGCTGGGTATTTTCAATCACCTTTGCCGCTTCAGCAACTTTAATGCTGGTGGCTTTATGGGTGCCGGCTTCAATAATCAGGTTATAGACCTGATCAACAAAATCAGCGACTTCAGGCGTAGAACCTGAAGTGATTTTGAGAATATTGGTCACGCGGTGCAATTTGTCACCCGGATTAATGCGCTCTGGACTATAACCGGCAAAGAAATCCTGGTTGAATTTCAAGCCTGAAACTTTTTCCAGTTCAGGAATGCAGACTTCTTCTGTGGCTCCCGGATAAACCGTTGACTCATAAACAACAATGTCGCCGTCTTTTAGCACTTTACCAATACTCTGCGAGGCTTTGACCAATGGTGTCAGGTCCGGCTGCTTATATTCATCAATCGGGGTTGGTACCGTCACAATAAAGAAATTGCAGTCTTTTAAATCTTCTAAATTTGCAGTATAGGTTAAATGAGTAGATTGTTTTAATTCTTCAGGCGAGACCTCTAAGGTATGATCTTGCCCACTTTGTAATTCTTGTATGCGTTTTTGCTGAATATCAAAACCCACAACAGGCAGCTGCTTGCCAAATTCTACCGCTAGGGGTAACCCGACATAGCCTAAACCAATAATGGCAATTTTTAGGTCTGAAAGCTGTAGCATTTGAGCGCCTTTAAATTTATATCTGTATTTTATGAAGAAAGAATCTTTCGGCAGGAATACTAGCAGAAATTTATGAAATTTCTATTATGATTTGTGCTCAAATTAGTTGAAAGATGCATCAGTGTATAGTTTTTGTGAATATTCCACTTTTTAAATTTTGAGTAAATTCACAATTTGCGATTTTTATCACTTTGCGCAAAGAGTTTGACAGAATCTGCAAAATGATTACAAATTGCTATGTACCTATTTGACAAGTTCGGTAAAATGGCAGTAATTGATTTAAAAGATTTTAAAAATTAATAATGGAATCTCGCGTGCGACACTTTCAAATGGCTGTTTTATTGGCATGTGGCATTGCCACCACTGGGTGCGCTGTCACCTCTGGTTTACAAACTTATGACTTACCAAATGAAGGAGTCTATACCACCGACCTGGGCACAGCGGTCAATGTGATTAAACTCACCCAAGACTCAATGCTTGCGGTGCAGCCTGCAGTTCACAATATTCAACAAGACTATGCGCATTTATTTCATACACCACAGCGTCAATACACCTTAAGTTCAGGTGATATTCTCTCTATTTATTTATGGGCATATCCTGAAATTACCCCACCAACCAATACCATTAGTAGTGAAAAAGCTGTCGAGTCCAATGGTTATCAAATTGACTCACAGGGTTATATTCAGTTTCCGATTATCGGGCGTTATAAAGCTGCAGGTAAATCTTTAGCGCAAGTGAATCGTGAGTTGCGCGGTCAATTGGCACGTTATTTAAAAACCCCAGATGTGATTGTACGAGTCTTGTCTTACCAAGGGCAGCGATACTCTGTACAAGGCAATGTCATGAAAGGTGGGCAATTCTATTTAAACGATCAACCTGTGAGTGTCTATACCGCACTGGGTATGGCAGGCGGGGTCAATGCCCAACAAGGTGACAATGCTTCTATGACTTTAGTGCGTCAGGGGCGTAGCTATCAACTCAATACCGTAGAGTTGGAAAAAGCAGGCTTGTCATTGCACAACTTACTCATCCAGCCAAATGACACCTTGTATGTCAACAACCGTGAAAACCAAAAAATTTATGTCATGGGTGAATCAGGTAAAAATCAATCGCTCCCTATGCGTGATCAAGGCATGAGCTTAAGCGATGTATTAGGTGAAAGCCTAGGCTTAAACCCACTGTCTGCCAGCCGCAGTAAAATTTATGTGGTTCGTAGTCAGCCCAATGCAGCACATACCGAAGTCTATCACATGGATTTAACCAGCATTGCCGACTTTGGTCTGGCCAATCAGTTTAAAATGCGCAGCAATGATATTGTGTATGTCGATGCTTCAGGCTTGGCCCGCTGGCAACGTGTGGTTAACCAAATTATTCCATTCTCAAATGCTTTATACAACCTAGATCGTTTGGGGAACTAATGAAAATTAATCACATTTTGGTGGTGTGTATTGGCAATATTTGCCGTAGCCCCATGGCAGAATACTTTTTAAAACAGCAATATCCACACTTACAGATTGAATCTGCAGGTATTTCAGGCTTGGTGGGTCATGCAGCCGATGACAAAGCCCGTTTATGTATGCAACGTCACGGCATCGACATGAGTCCACATGTAGCAAAAAAACTCAATGCAGAGCTGATTAAAAAAGCCGATTTAATTTTGGTCATGAGCCAAAATCAGCAAAAGCATGTGGAACAAACCTGGCCATTTGCTAAGGGCAAAACCTTTAGATTGGGGCACTGGCAAAGTAAAAACGTCGCTGACCCATATCAGCACGATCAGGCCGTATTTGATGAAACCTGCACATTAATTCAAGCCTGCATTGCCGACTGGAAAAAATATATCTAGTTTCTTGATATTCTAGGTTTTTTTGATATTCTACTTTTTTGATATTTAAACTATGAGCCAAACCGCCAACACCGAAGACACCATTGATTTAAAGGAATTATTTTTCTCCTTAATCGCACAATGGAAACTGATTATTCTTTGCGTTCTACTCAGTGTAGTCTGCGCTTTACTGTATTTAAGAACCACACCAGACACCTATGCAGTAGATGCCTTAGTACAGGTCGAAGACAGTAAAGGAGCCTCTGCAGCACTATTGGGTGATCTGTCCAGCATGATTGAGCAGAAATCGCCTGCACAAGCTGAAATTGAAATTTTAAAATCACGTTTGGTGTTGGGCAGCGTGATTGATCATCTGAATTTAAATATTCGCGTTTCGGGTACGGAAGATAGTTTCTGGAATCGTTTAATTGCCAAGCATGAATATGACAGTGAATATTCAGCCAAATCGGTACTATTTAAAGACAATCAAAAAAGTTTTGATATCCGCCAGTTCGATATCCCACAATACTTTCAAGATAAAAACTTAATTTTAAAATTTGCACAAGGCAAATACAGCCTCACCGATGAAGAAACCGAACAGGTGGTTTTTTCTGCACCTTTAAACCAAGTCAGTCAATTACAGTCTGAATTTGGGGTGTGGAAAGTCGCTATTTTTAGTCAAGACAGCTTTAACGCTACCTATAACATCCAAAAACAAAGCTTACCTGCTGCCATGAAAAGCTTAACCGCTGACTATTCTGTAGCAGAAAGAGGCAAGTTAACAGACGTGTTGGGGCTGAATTATCAAGGGCAAGACAAACAACACATTACCCAAGTGTTAAATGCAATTTTAGTTGCTTATAGCCAACAAAATATTGAGCGTCGTACTGCAGAAACTGCACAGACCTTAAAGTTTTTGGAAGACCAACTCCCAGAACTGAAACAACAATTAGATGTGGCAGAACGTGAATTTAACCGTTTCCGCCAACAGTTTAATACAGTCGATGTGACCAAAGAATCTGAGTTATATTTAACCCAAAGTATTACTTTGGAAACCCAAAAAGCGCAGTTAGAGCAACAAGTGGCTGAAGCTGCGGCCAAGTACACCAACGAACACCCTGTTATGCAGCAAATGAATGCGCAATTGGGGGCAATTAACAAACGAATTGCAGAGTTAGACGGCACACTCAAACGCTTGCCAGAATTACAACGCCAATATTTACAACTGTTCCGTGAAGTAGAAGTCAAACAACAGCTGTATACAGGCTTGCTCAACTCTTACCAACAACTGCGGATTGCTAAAGCAGGTGAAATTGGTAATGTGCGTATTGTCGATACTGCGGTAGAGCCAATTGAGCCAATTAAACCAAAGAAATTACTAATTCTAATTTTGTCGGTTTTCTTAGGTGGTTTTCTGGGCACATTATTGGCCTTACTGCGTAATATGTTGCGCTCAGGTATTAAAGACTCGAATCAAATTGAAAATGAACTGGATTTACCTGTTTATGCCACTGTGCCACGTTCACCTGTGCAAGAAAGCCGTATTAAAATTCTGAAAAAGAAAAAGAATATTCCTATTCTTGCGGTGAAACACAGTGATGATATTGCGATTGAAAGCCTGCGCAGCATGCGTACTGCTATTCACTTTGCTTTAAGCAGTGCCAAAAACAATATCATTATGATTTCTGGCCCTGCACCGGAGTTGGGTAAATCGTTTATTTCAACTAACCTAGCCACCATTTTGGCGCAAAGTGATAAGCGCGTATTATTGATTGATGCCGATTTACGTCGTGGTTATATGCACAAATACTTTAATTATGACCCTAAGCCTGGCTTAACCGAATACCTGAATGGTCAGCAAGAGTTAGGCAGTATTGTACGCAGTACTGAGGTTGAAAATTTAAGCATCATCAGTCGCGGCAAAAGCCCTGCTAATCCGTCAGAATTGTTAAGCACGCAAAAATTTGCAGACATGCTCACGCACTTGTCGAGTCAGTTTGACCATATTCTGATTGATACCCCGCCAGTTCTTGCGGTCACCGATGGGATTATTATTTCACAATATGCGGGTGTGAATTTGGTTGTGGCACGTTATGCCAAGACGCAAATGAAAGAGCTTGAACTGACTGTCAACCGCTTTGAACAAGCTGGCGTGAAAGTCAACGGCTTTATTTTGAATGATATTCAACGTGAAGCGGGCGGTTATGGCTATGGTTATAACTATGCCTATGCCTATAAAGCCAATAAGAATGAGGATTGATTTATTCAATCAACCCTTTTTGCTGGCGCTAGGCTACCCCCTTTGTCAAAGAAAGGTGAGCTATATATAGCAAAAGCCACCAACGTTAAAATCCCTCCTAACATCCCTTTCTTACGCAAGAGTTTAAAGCTGTGCTTAAACTCTTGCTCAGGGAGGAACTCCATTGCAAAGTCTCTGCTCGTGCTAACCCTCCTTTTACAGAAGAATTTTCTGTTGAAATTTACAACAATACTCAACAATTCACATTGTAAAAATCCACTCAAAAACCTATCTTGTTTACAGTTTATAAACGCTGAGAATGTATAAGCATGTTTGCACCCAAAGCGCTGCTGGCGACACTGGCATTAAGCTCATCCTTAACCTTTGCCCAAGGCATTGTCTTAAATGACCAAAACTTACGTACCGATTTAAACTGGCTAAATCAGCAAGGCGTGATTCAAATTAGTACGTCAACTTGGCCCATGAGCAGTGATGAAATTCAACGTGCACTTTCTCAAGCCAAGATTAGCAACAACAATCAACAAAAAGTAATCGATGCAGTTGTGGCACATTTAAATGCTAATAACCAACTGCTCAAAGCCTCGCTTTTTGCAGAAACAGATCAAAAAAATATTCCACAAGCCTTTGGCGACCAACAAAAAGCGCAATATCAAGCAGGCTTGGAACTCAATGCAGGCAATCAACACTGGGATGCTAAAATTCGGGTCAATGCAGAAAAAGACCCACAAATTGATAACGATCAAGATGTCAATGTTGAAGGTTCCTATATTGCAGCCAAGCTTTGGAATCAATGGCTCATTGCTGGGCAAATTCCAACCTACTGGGGGCCTGCACATGACGGCAGTTTAATTCGTGGCGATGCTAGCCGCCCAGTTTACGGCGTAACTATGCAACGTGCCGAACAACAAGCTTTCAGCAACAAATGGTTGTCATGGATTGGTCCATGGCAATATCAAGCCTTTGCAGGTCAGTTGCATGATTATGATGCTGTACCCGATGCCAAATTGATTGGTTTACGTGTCACTGCACAACCGCTGCCTTATTTGGAATTGGGTGCTTCACGTGCCTTTCAATGGGGGGGGTGAAGATCGTCCAGAAAGTTTTGACTCATTCTGGGATGCGGTGATTGGTAAAGATAATGTGTATGGAGATACTCCTAACCCATCTAACCAAGTGGCAGGCTTTGATGCACGCTTAAACCTACAGCCATTGCTACAAATGCCAATGGGTGTTTATGCACAATATGCTGGTGAAGATGAAGCAGGCGGCTTACCTTCAAAAAAAATGTATTTGGCTGGGGTAGACTATTCATCAAGCTATCAGAGTATGCCGTTCCAACTCTATACCGAATGGGCTGACACCCGTACCAACGGTAAAGCACAAGGTATCACTTATAATCACAGTACCTATACCGATGGTTTCTATCAACATGGCTATCCTTTAGCGCATGCTATTGGCGGTGATGGACAAATGATTTCAGTCGGTGGTGATATTCGTTTTGATCGGCTGAACCGTGTTAATGCACGTGTGCTGTTTGCCAAATTAAATGAATCAAACCGCACAACCAACCAAGCTTTCCCAGAAAAAGATCAGTTAAAAGCTTTGGATTTGACTTGGACACACTATTTACGTCCAGATATTCCACTTAAACTGAATGGCTGGATTAGCGATTCAGATGTCCATGGTAATGATGGTGGTGCATCGATTGGCATTGAATTTCCTTTAGAAAAAGGGCTGTTTTCTTATTAAGTCTACCCGCTAGACCGAAATACTTCATGGATGAGATCGACACCGATTTCATCCATTTTTCTGAGATTAAAAATTCAGCGCCACTCAATTATTTAACGCAAAATTTCAGGCAACGCCTTATAACTACGGCTTTTGCTTAATTCAATTTTCATTTTTTGCAGCATTTGATACGGTTGCTGCTGCACAAACATATTCACAAAACTTAAAGGAATCGAACCCTCAGGGTTAGCATAGCCATAGGTACTGACTTTGACTTTGTGATTACCCAGTTTCTGAAAGGTCCAGTCGCCTTCGTAATCCTGAATACGCACATAATCTGGGTTCAAGGGATAGCCCCCCTCAATAGCTTTATTTTGAATACTAATAATACCTTGTGCATCTTTACTCATTTTGCCTTTGACCACCAAATCGCGATCTTTTAGCGGAAAAGGAAAATCCAGCACCATATACAGCAAGAACTCACCTTTTTGGTCATCACGTGACAGGACTTTGACACTACCCACATAAGGCACCCATTTCACGGCATGATCAACATCTAAAATTAAGGCAGCAGCTTTTTCTAAAGGTACATTGAAGGTGGTTTCGGCCTTATACAAAAACACAGGGCTAGACTGCTGTTGAAAGGTCCAGACTTTAATATTGTTTTTATGTATGCTCAGTTTGGCATGTTCAATATTTTGTGCAGAGGCCGCACAAATACAGGTGCTTAACCCAAGCATCAGCAGAGATTTTTTCATTTTATTTTGCATCTTATTTTAGTTTTAGATCGGGTCTGATGCGTCATCATCCATGACATCAGACCCTAGTTTTAGCGGCAGATTGAAAATTATTCAAGTAGTTTTTATCTATTTCGGATTCCTGCGCAGTTTTTAAACCTGAATATCGTTAAATCCAAGAACATCTTTCATATCGTATTTACCCGCTTCGCGTCCCACTACCCACGCTGCAGCACGCACGGCACCTGCAGCAAAGTTCATGCGGTTGGTGGCTTTGTGGGTAATTTCCACACGCTCGCCATCGGCAATAAACATCGCGGTATGTTCACCCACAATGTCGCCACCACGAATGGTTTGGAAACCAATACTTTTACGTTCACGTGGCCCTGTGTGTCCTTCGCGGCAGTAAACAGCATCGTGTTTTAAATCACGACCTAAGGTTGCTGCAATGGCCTCGCCCATCATCAATGCCGTGCCTGATGGTGCATCAACTTTGTGACGATGGTGTGCTTCAATCACTTCAATATCTACACTATCACCAAAGACTTTGGCTGCCAATTCCAGCAGTTTAATAGATACGTTTACCCCTACTGAATAGTTGGCGGCATATACCACAGGCGTCTGTTGAGCCGATTCTTCTAAGAGTGCTTTTTGTTCATCATTCATGCCTGTGGTGCCAATCACAATCGCTACGCCTGCTTCACGACAAAGCTTTAAGTGCTGTGCAGTGGCGGCTGGTGCGGTAAAGTCGATCACGACATCGCAGTCAGCTAATACTTGCTCTAGGCTACCCACCACTTTCACGCCCAGTGTACCTACACCTGCCAACTCTCCTGCATCTGCACCCAATAAACTGCTTTCTGGACGCTCTACTGCGGCAGCCAATTGGTAGCCTGCTTCTTGAACAGCTTGAATTAAGATGCGTCCCATGCGGCCGCCTGCGCCTAATACACCAATGCGTGGAGTTGCTGACATAGCATATTCCTAAAATAGATTCTCAATTGTGCTTACTATAGCAAAACTCGCTGCCTAGACTAAGTTTGTCTGCCAAGTTTCTGGGTTTATTTTTATCGGAAAGTAACCCTAGCTGTACTGCTGATGGTCACTTTACACCCCTCAGGTAAACTTTTAACGAAGCCATGCTAAAAATTTATCTCAAAATGCTGATTTTTTGTTTTTATTTCACAAATTTGCAAACTTGTATGCGCAGACTAGCCTGCACGAATGATAACAACTGCAAAAATTAAAGGGGATTTATATGCATTCGAAGAACATGGTATTGGCATTATTGTTAGGCATGAGCACAGCATCCGTATTTGCAGAGCCTGCACTTCAAGAAGGGGATACGCTAGAAAGCCTGTCCAAAGTCCGTATTAGCGTGACACTACAAGAACCGCTTGCTGTTGAAGTCGATGCACCTGAACTAGAAGAAACAGCAGCAGAACATGGGGTTGTTGCAAGCGCTCAACCACAAACTACCGTTGAAACAGCAACGACTGAAATGGTGGATGTTTTAGAGATTGATGTACCTGAAGTCGAATAAGAGTACAGCAGATACAACAAAGGCGATCTTCAAGATCGCCTTTATTTTTGAGTTTAGATGAGGTCGTGCTTTGACATACCTAACCTAGGTTTCCTTAATCAAACAAACGATCAAAGAAAGACTTTTTCTTTGGTGATGACTGACTGCCCTCACCTTCCATCGTCGTCTGCAACTCTTTTAACAATTCACGCTGACGTGCCGTTAAATTCACAGGTGTTTCCACCACAATACGGCAGAGTAAATCGCCCTGCATACTGGTACGCACAGGTTTTACCCCTTTACCACGCAAACGGAACAATTTACCCGTTTGTGTTCCCTCAGGTACTTTCAGGCTCACGCGACCATCTAGAGTAGGAATTTCAATTTCCTTACCTAAAGCAGCATCGGCAATGCTAACAGGCACATCCATATACAGATCAGCACCATCACGCTGGAAGATTTCGTGCTCACGCACCACCACTTCTACATATAGGTCGCCCGATTGACCATCACGAATGGCTTCACCTTTACCTGTTAAGCGTACGCGGTCGCCATTGTCCACGCCAGCAGGAATGGTCACCTCAAGGGTTTGCTGACGATCTGACACACCCGAACCATGACATTTTTTACATGGGTTCTTGATAATTTTGCCCTGACCACGACAAGTGCTACAGGTTTGCTGTACCGAGAAGAAACCTTGCTGCATGCGTACTTGACCCGCACCATGACAGGTTGGACAGGTTTCAACATCATTTGGATTTTCTGAGCCTTTACCATCACAAGCTTCACATGGCGCAGGTGCTGTAAAGGTGATGGTTTTCTTAACGCCTTTGACTGCTTCTTCAAGCGTCAATTCCATCACATAGCGTAAGTCTGAACCACGGCGTTGACGTTGCTGGCCACGCCCCCCCCCACCAAAGGCTCCACCGAAAATATCCCCAAACTGGCTGAAAATATCTTCCGCACTGAAACCACCGAAGCCGCCAGCACCACCGCCCATACCACCTTCAAAGGCTTGATGGCCCATACGGTCGTACATGCTGCGTTTTTCGCTGTCTGACAGAACTTCATACGCTTCTGAAGCTTCTTTAAACTTCTCTTCAGCTTCAGGATTGTCCGGGTTACGGTCTGGATGATATTTCATCGCCAACTTACGGTAGGCTTTTTTAATTTCATCATCACTAGCGGTTTTAGAGACGCCCAAAACCTCATAATAATCACGTTTAGCCATGTCTGGCGATGCTCCTCACGGAATTCTATTTAAAACTTAACTGAAGTCTGAAATTGGGGTCAAACTGAGTTTTACAAGGGGAAGCTGTTAAAAATTTTAGCTGAAGTGCTTTAGATGAAGTTCAAGCCATTAGAACACAGCTTTATTTTTCAAAAATTTGGATAGCCCTTTAATCCAAGCATTGATTAAAAATAAGAAGGCAATCACGGCAAAGACCACACCTGCTACGGTGCAGGCTTTGACCCATAAAAAGGCATCCCAAGGAAAGAAGGCCAATGGAATAAACCACAATGCAGCAAACAATGCCAATACACTGTAAATCACCACATTACGCATGATCCATAAAGCCTGTGCCTGTAACCAGACTTCAGTGCTATCGACCACAATCACTTTTCGTGCATACCAATACGCCAATGCACCACTCACCACAGTAAATAAAGCAAAAAACATAAACACGTAAGAGATCGCGACAGACCGGCGAAACTTTACCAAGTTATCTTGCTTCATAATGTGATTTAACCCCATCTGTGCCATGCTTTATTTTTTAATCTGGCGCATGCTGTAACGTATGCAAAGGCTGAAAAATATAAGGTGCTACTATATTGAAATTTTCCAAGTTTCGCACCCGTTATTATGTCACTTTTACAGATTATGTGGATTTTTTTTCACTTTAAACCACTGTGCATATAATGCAGGTAAAAAGAACAGGGTTAATAGGGTCGCGACAATTAATCCGCCCATAATCGCCACAGCCATCGGGCCAAAGAAAATACTGCGAGAAAGTGGAATCATGGCCAATACTGCCGCCAAAGCGGTCAGTACAATTGGACGACAACGGCGCACCGTAGCGTTAATAATCGCGTCCCACTGCGATTCCCCAGCCCGAATATCCTGCTCAATCTGATCAATTAAAATCAAAGAATTGCGCATGATCATGCCCGATAAGGCAATGGTGCCGAGCATCGCCACAAAACCAAAGGGTTTGTTAAACAGCAACAGGAACAATACCACGCCAATAATGCCGAGCGGTGCAGTTAAAAACACGATGAATGCACGGGACATGCTACGCAGCTGAATCATCAACAAAGTCATCACCACGGCAAGGAAAAATGGCATGCCTGCATTGACTGACTTTTGCCCACGTGCCGATTCTTCAACCGTGCCACCCACTTCAATTAAATAGCCACTTGGCAACTTTTCACGCAGGGCCGCCATCGGTTCAGACAGTTCTGCCACCACCGTTGCAGGTTGCAAATTGCTACGAATATCACCACGTACGGTAATGGTCGGCAAGCGGTTACGATGCCAAATTAAGCCTTCTTCAAAACGGTATTCAATTTGTGCAATTTGCGCCAACGGCACCGATGTTCCACGTGAAGTCGGTATAGCCAAACTGCTTAAAGATGCGACATCTAGGCGCTCGGTTTGATCACCACGTAAACGGATTTCAATCAGTTCACGTTTTTCACGATACTGGTTAATAGCCGCGCCACTGATAGAGCTATTAAGGAAGTTAGCTAAATCCAGACTCGACACCCCCATTTGACGGGCACGGTCTTGATCAATCTGCAATTGAATGACTTTGCTCGGCTCACCCCAATCTAAATGCACATTGGTACTGTTTGGATTGGCACTGATGGTGGCTGCGACTTGCTGTGCCCATTGTCGCACTTGTGCCAAGTCTTCTCCTGACACGCGGAATTGCAATGGATAACCCACTGGTGGGCCATTTTCCAATAATGACACGCGAGTACGCACCTCTGGCAATAACAAGCGAATTTGTTCAGATAAATTACGGCGAATTTCATTGCGGTCTTCTAAAGACGATGCCAATACCACAAATTGGGCAAAACTAGCCTGCGGTAATTGCTGATCTAAAGGCAAATAGAAACGCGGCGAACCTGTGCCAACATAGGCTACATAATTGTCGATGCCTTGTTGTTGCGCCAAGAACTTTTCAACTTTTTTAACGGCTGCTTCTGTGGCTGTTAAAGACGCACCTTCTTCAAGTTTTAAATCGACTAAAATTTCTGCCCGATTGGAAGGTGGGAAAAATTGCTGTGGTACCAATTTAAACATCGCAATTGACAGTACAAATATGCCAACTGTGATTGCAATGACGGTTTTTCGATAGCGCACACAAGTATTAACCCATCCACGAAACACTTGATAAAAGCGGGTTTGATATGGGTCGTGTAATTCACCTGCGTGCTGTAGCACAGGCTGCGGTTCAGCTTGTTTGCGTACACGCGCCCAAAGACGTTGATACCACGGCGCTCGCTGTGCATGGCGCTGAAAATCTGGCAATAATTTATCGCCCAGATAGGGTACAAACAGCACGGCAGCAAACCATGACACCACCAAAGCAATGGTCACCACTTGGAAAATTGAACGGGTATATTCCCCTGTACTTGAGGCTGCTGTGGCAATGGGTAAAAAACCTGCTGCGGTAATCAATGTCCCAGTCAGCATAGGGAAAGCAGTCGTTCGCCACGCATGACCTGCGGCTTGCAAGCGGCTATAGCCCTGCTCCATCTTAATTGCCATCATTTCAATGGCGATAATGGCATCATCCACCAACAATCCAAGGGCTAGAATAAGCGCACCGAGTGAAATCTTATGCAGCCCGACATCAAACAAATGCATACCTGCAAAAGTCATCGCCAAGACCAGTGGAATGGAAAATGCCACCACCAAACCTGTGCGAAAACCCAGTGAAAAGAAGCTGACCAAGAGCACGATAATCACCGCCTCAGCCAATACTTTCATAAATTCATTGACGCTGTGTTTTACCGCAACAGGTTGATCAGAAACCTTTTGCAGTTGCATGCCCAAAGGCAAAGTTTTTTGCAAACGGGCAAATTCTGTTTCCAGATTTTCACCCAAAGCCAGAATATCACCGCCTTTACGCATCGACACCGCAATGCCAATACCATTTTCGCCCATAAAGCGCATACGCGGTTGAGCAGGTTCGCTAAACCCACGATAGACCTCGGCAACATCGCCCAGTTGAATGGTGGTGCCATTCACCAACAGCGGCATTTGTTTCAACTCATCGACACTGTGCAACGCACCGCTGACACGCACCTGAATACGGTCTGAATGGGTTTCAAAAAAACCTGCGCTTGCCATGCTGTTTTGTTGTTGTAAGGCTTGCTGAATCGCGGTAACAGGAATACCAAGTTGTGCGGCTTTGGTGTTAGATAACTCAATCCAAATTTTTTGATCTTGCAAACCGACCAAATTAACTTTGGCAACATCTTTGACTCGCTGTAATTGTAGCTGCAAACGGTCGGCATATTCTTTGAGGGTGGCGTAGTCATAGTCTGCGCCTGTCAGCACATAAATATTGCCAAAAGTGTCGCCAAATTCATCATTAAAAAATGGGCCTTGTACCCCTTGCGGCAATTCATGACGAATATCATTGACCTTTTTACGCACCTTGTACCAAACATCTGGAATTTGGCTAGAACGCATGGAATCTTTGGCAATAAAAGTCACCATGGACTCGCCCGGACGCGAATAAGCCATGATGCGTTCATAGTCGCCCGTGCTCATCAATTCTTTTTCGATGCGGTCGGTGACTTGTAACGAGACCTCTTTGGCGCTCGCTCCCGGCCAATAGGTTTGAATCACCATCACTTTAAAAGTAAACGGTGGATCTTCACTTTGTGCCAGTTTGGAATAGGAAAAAATCCCGACAATACCCAACAGCAGCATCAAGTAGACCACTAGACCTTTATTTTTCAGCGCCCATTCGGATAAGTTAAAATTCATATTTTAACGCTCCGTCTGTGTGGCCGCAGAAGCTGCCTGAGCTGTTGGATTGACTGCCTGTACAGCTTGATTGTCACGGTTAATCGGGCGAATTTTTTGTCGATCACGCAGTAAATGCACCCCACCCATCACCACATAATCTTGCGGCTGTAAGCCACTCAGTACAGGCACGCTGTCACGTCCATAAGCGCCCAATGTAACAGGAATTTGGCGCACGGTTGAGTCTGGCTGTAAGACCAAAACAAAAGCTTGTTGCCCTGTTGCCGACACGCTAGATAAAGGCACATATAAACCCTGATTGGCTTGGCGAGTCAGAAATACCCGCGCACTTTGCCCCAATTGAATCTGTGCATTGCCTTCACGTAAAGCCACTTTGACTTTAAAAGTACGCGACTGATCTGCCGCAGGGGAAATTTCTCGAACCGTACCTGCAAAACGGGTATCGGGTTGTGACCATAAACTTACCGTTGCCTCTTGCCCGACTCGAATTTCACCCACCGCTTGTTCAGGCACGCCAATCACGACTTCACGCTCCCCATCAATCGCCAATTGATAAGCGACCTGCCCTGCCGCTAAAACCTGCCCAACTTCAATATTGCGTTCAGTAATCACACCATTTTTTGTGGCACGTAACTGGTTATAGTCGGTTTGATTACTGCTGACTGCATAATTGGACTGTGCCTGTTTCAACTGTGCCATAGCATGTTGATATTGGTTTTTGACTGCATCATATTGCGAGCGACTGACGGCATCCATGGGTAATAATTGCTGAAAACGCTGTAACTCATCGCTAGCAATTTTTGCAGCAGATTGCGCACTTTCCAGTTGCGCACGCGCGGCATTGAGCTGCAATGCGGCATCTTGCACATCCAGTTTTGCTAAGACTTGCCCAACTTTGACCTGATCTCCCACATCGGCAAAACGCTGTGTAACTTGCCCTGCAACCCGAAATGCCAAAGCCGTTTGCTGACGTGCTTGCACCTCGCCTGCATAGCTTTTTTGCTCAAGATGTAAACTGCTGGGCTGGATCACCATCACCAAAGGGACTTCCTGTTCAACCTCGGTTTTTTGCTTACTGCATCCAATTAGGGTGATACAGCACAGCAGCATCAGGCTGGCAATGAGATTCTGAGTCGTGTTCATCAGGTTTGCTCTTATTTAAACGTTTTTTTAGGGCAGAATACGGTAGGGTTTGCTGACACTTCGTCTATGTTTGCGACAGCGCATATTTTTAGCTGATATAAGGCATGAGGCAGGAAACTTAGTCATTCTAAGTAACTGACTCATAACGTAATAGCAGTAAAAAATATGCTTGTTCCAAAGGACTGTGGCTAAAACTTTCTCAGATTGCGTTATGAAACTTGGTAATAGTCTCGCTATTCCCTGCGTTTCATGCCTGATCTGCTCAGTTTTAGCCTACAGTGCAAGCCATTTATGAAGTGCGTGCAAACCCCTATATTAAATTGATTATTTTTTAATTAATATACCACTGGGTACATTAATTAAAACTGAAGCGTCATTTTCCAGTTGTACTGATGCAAATTAGGATGAGCGTGTGCAGATTCATGTCGGACGACCAAAAGATTTAGAAAAACGCCAACGCATTTTAATGTCGGCAAAACACTTGTTTTTAAAGTTGGGCTTTCATGGTTCTAGTATGAATCAGATTGCACGTGAAGCAGGCGTGACCAAATTAACGGTGTATAACCACTTTCAAGACAAAGCCACGTTATTTTCCTGTGCCATTGAAGAAACCTGTGAAAGTCTGCTCAAAGCACAACCTTTGGACTTGACTGCACATAGCAATTTTAAGCAGGCCTTATACCAAGCCTGTAAACTGTCCTTGAACTTGGTCAATATGCCTGAAGCGATTAAATTAGAACATTTGCTGATGGAACTGGCCTCGGAGCAAAATCCGTTGGCATTGCAGTTTTACAATGCCTCACATGCCAAACTTCGCGCGATGTGGGAAAGCTTCTTTCGCCAAGCAGTAGAATTGCAGTTTATTCAGGCCGATGAACCAAAAACGCAAACTGAATTGATCGTTTCCTTACTGCATGGTTTACGTCACCATGAAGTTTTACTCGGTGTACGTGCCGTGCCCGATGCTGCACAATCTCAAAAGATTATTGAAGATGCGATTGGTATTTTTATGCTGCGTTATGCTCTAAAAGCCTAATCTCCCACCCTGTATTTCTCTCCTAAATACTGCTGCTTGGTACTATAAGCTCAGATGCGCAAAATCCATGCAACTTTTGTAGATAGCCCGCTTGGATTGTAGATAAATCGGGGTATAGTCTTTTTAGAGTAGAAAAACACAGAACATGGAGAACAACGAATGATTCAACAAATTGATGCTCCTCTACGCGATGACGTACGCTTACTTGGGAACTTGCTGGGCGAAACCCTCAAGTTACACGCAGGACAAGATTTGTTTAATCAGGTCGAACAAATTCGAGCATTATCTAAAGGCGCACGTGATGGACAAGCCGAAGCAGAAAAACAGCTCGAACAACTATTTTTAAGCCTCGAAGATGATGAAATCTTACCGCTGACCCGTGCCTTTACCCACTTCCTGAACTTTGCCAACATTGCCGAGCAATACCATGTGGTGCGCAGCCGTCGTCAGAGTGAGTTTGATGAACATGCGGTTTCTCCCAACCCTTTAGACCGCTTATTTGAAAAATTTAAACACCATGAAATTTCTGCAGAAACTTTGTTTCAACAAGTCTGTGAACTAAAAATTGAACTGGTACTGACTGCACACCCAACTGAAGTCAGCCGTCGTACCCTGATTCAAAAATATGACGATATTAATGACTGCCTATTTAAAATGGATCAGCAAAAACTGACCCCACGTGAACGTCAGGCAGTTTTGGCAGATTTAAAACAGCTGATCAGCTCGGCTTGGCAAACCGATGAAATTCGTCAGCATCGCCCAACTCCAGTCGATGAAGCCAAATGGGGCTTTACCACCATAGAGCAGACCTTATGGAATGCCGTGCCTAAATTCATGCGTGAATTAGACGGCATTATGCAAGAACATTGTGGGCAAAACTTGCCGCTAACCGTTGCCCCTGTGCGTTTTGCTTCATGGATGGGTGGTGACCGTGATGGCAACCCCAATGTCACTCATAAAGTCACTCAAGAAGTGCTGTGGCTATCACGCTGGAAAGCTGCAGAATTATATTTACGCGATATTGAAAACTTGCGTTGGGAACTCTCGATTCAGCAATGCAGCCCAGAACTGGCCGATGCCTTAGGACATTTCCATGCAGAGCCATATCGTGAATATTTACGTGACACTCGCGAACGTCTAAAAGCCACCCGTGATTGGTTGGCTGCCAAATTACAAGGCAAAGATGGCGATGACAGCTTGGTGATTAAAAGCAAAGATGAACTGTTACAGCCTTTATTGCTGTGTTATCGCTCACTCACCGCTTGCCAGCTATCAGAGATTGCCAATGGCAAATTGTTGGATCTAATTCATCGGGTCAACTGTTTTGGCATTGAATTACTGAAACTGGATATTCGTCAGGAGTCTGGACGTCATCGTCAAGCCATTTCAGCTATTACCGAATACTTAGGTTTGGGCAATTTTGAAACTTGGACAGAACAGGCACGTCAAAACTTCTTGCTACAAGAATTACAAAGCAAGCGTCCGTTATTGCCAAAATTCATGCAGGAACCTGCACAAAGTCTGATTCAACACCCAGATGTGCAAGAAGTCTTTGCTACGATGCGTACTTTGGCTGCACAGCCGCAGGAAAGCTTGGGTGCCTATATTATTTCCATGGCGGAATATCCAAGTGATGTTTTGGCAGTGTTACTGCTACAAAAAGAAGCGGGTATTCAGCATCCTTTACGTGTTGTTCCCCTGTTTGAAACCCTGAAAGATTTAGATGGGGCTGCGCAAACCATGAATACCCTGTTTGGGATGCATTGGTATAAACAGCATATTCAGGGCAAACATGAGGTAATGATTGGCTATTCAGACTCAGCCAAAGATGCGGGCTTTATGTCGGCTAACTGGGCACAGTACCGTGCGCAAGAAGAATTAACAGCTGTAGCGCAACAACACGCTGTACAGTTGACCTTATTCCACGGTCGTGGTGGTTCAATCAGCCGTGGTGGCGCACCGACTCAGCAAGCGCTGTTTTCACAACCACCTGGCTCTATTTCAGGTGCAATTCGCGTCACAGAACAAGGCGAAATGATTCGCTTTAAATTTGGGCTTGAAGGCGTTGCTTTACAAAATCTGGAAGTCTATACCGCGGCAACCTTAGAAGCGACCTTAATGCCACCGCCAGTTCCTAAACCTGAGTGGCGCGAGTTGATGCACAACATGACTGAGTTATCAGTACAGGTGTATCGTCAAACTGTGCGTGAAAATCCACATTTTGTGAAGTATTTACGCACCGTAACCCCAGAGCTGGAGTTACAAATGCTGCCTTTAGGTTCACGCCCCGCTAAACGTAAAGTCAGTGGTGGCATTGAATCTTTAAGAGCCATTCCATGGGTATTTGCATGGACACAAATCCGTTTGATGTTACCTGCATGGCTCGGCACAGGTGCGGCCATTAACCAAACCCTAGATCAAGGGCAAAAAGCCATTTTGGATGAAATGCTCAGCGACTGGCCATATTTCCAAACCTTGATTGATATGCTGGAAATGGTGCTGTCTAAAGCCGACAGCAATATCGCATTGTATTATGAGTCACACCTAACTGATGACGAAGACTTAAAACAACTCGGTGAGCAATTGCGTCAACGCCTGCGTGATGCTGTGACCACCCTATTAACCTTAAAAGGTGAATCACAACTGCTCAGCAGCAATGATGTGCTGGATCAATCTATGCGCGTGCGTAAACCGTACTTATTGCCATTGCACTTACTGCAAGCAGAGTTAATGAAACGTCGTCGTTTGTACTTGGCAGAAAAACAGGCAGAACATACCCCTGTCGATCATGCCCTTATGGTGAGCATTGCAGGGATTGCAGCAGGCTTACGCAATACAGGTTAAGCCTCTACGAATAGCACAACAAGCAGAGTCATGTACTCTGCTTGTGGCTTATTCACTCACTTAGAAATGGCTTGGGCTCATGCTTCATAAAGCCAAACACAGTGGACATAATAACGTGAAAGCAGACATGGACTAAGACATGCGTTACGAGGCAAAAAAACCAGCCTAAATTATGTGCAATTAAATTTATTCTTAGTCTGTTTTCATCCCACTAATGCCGCAATACATTCTTTAAATTTATAAATAAAATTACTTATTTATATTAAATGTAAATTTTATCAAATAGTAAAATTTAATCCTAAAAATAAGCAGCTGATCTGTTTTCTGGCAAAATTTTTAAAAAATTTAGGCAATACAAGAGTATGATGTGCTCAATTTAGCTTTTGAGTGCTTACTTTATGTCCAATTGGTTTCCCAAATGGCGCCCTTATGAAGGCAGCATTGATGCACGTCCTGTAGGTACCAATGAGTATCTACCGCCTGCACAAACCGTTGTATTGGGAATACAACACGCTTTTGCCATGTTTGGTGCCACTGTACTTGCACCTTTTTTAATGGGCTTTGATCCGAACCTTGCCATTTTAATGTCAGGGATTTGTACCATCCTGTTCTTTTTCATGACAGGTGGGCGTGTTCCAAGTTATTTAGGCTCAAGCTTTGCCTTTATTGGGGTGGTGATTGCTGCCACAGGCTATGCAGGCGCAGCAGGCGGTTTAAATGCCAATATTGGGGTTGCGGCAGGCGGGATTATTGCCTGCGGTATTTTATATGCCCTGATTGGCTTTTTGGTGATGGCTACTGGCACCCGCTGGATTGAAAAATTAATGCCACCTGTGGTGACAGGTGCGGTGGTGATGATCATTGGTTTAAACCTTGCTCCTGTCACGGTCAAAGCGGTTGCAGGCAATCCATTTAATATGTGGATGGCCTTGGTGACTGTGCTATGTATGGGCATGATTGCCGTATTTACCAAAGGTTTACTGCAACGCCTCTTGCTCCTGATTGGCTTGCTCATATCGTATCTGATCTATTTTGTAGTCACCAATGTCATGGGTTGGGGGACGCCAATTAACTTCGCACCGATTCAGCAAGCCGCTTGGTTTGGCGTACCAGACTTTCATGCCCCTGTATTTGATGTGAATGCCATGCTGATTATTGCCCCAATTGCCTTCATTTTGGTGGCAGAGAACTTGGGACACATTAAAGCAGTAGGTGCCATGACTGGTGAAAACCTCGATCCACACATTGGTAAAGCCTTTGTAGCCGATGGTGTTGCCACAACCCTTGCAGGTGGTGTCGGTGCACCGGGTATGACTACCTATGGTGAAAACATTGGGGTGATGGCTGTTACCCGCGTGTATTCCACGATTATTTTTGTGGTGGCGGGGGTCTTTGCTATTTTCCTTGGCTTATCACCAAAATTTGGGGCAATCATCCATACCATTCCTACCGCCATTTTAACGGGCGCTTCGATTGTGGTATTTGGTTTGATTACCATTGCTGGCGCGAAAATCTGGATTGAAAACAAAGTCGATTTTTCTAAAAACAAAAATCTGATGGTGGCTGCCGTGACCATTATTTTAGGAACGGGTGACTTTGCGTTGCAATTGGGCAGCTTTAACTTGGGCGGGATTGGGACAGCAACTTTTGCAGCCTTGTTCCTGAACTGGTTCTTTAGTTTGCGTGATCCCTCTTAATCAGAACTTGCGGTCATTTGCTTGAACCTAAGCAAATGCCGAAACAATGCAAAAAGACCGAACAACAGTGATTGTTCGGTCTTTTTTTACCTCAAACGGTCTGTCTAGAATGAACCGTTTTTAAGAGATAATGCTTTTACTTGGCTTATTTCTGTTTTTTAAGCTCTTGCTTAAGTTGCTTCAATTTGCCTTTATGTTTTGAAATCTTTTTCAAACGTGCTTTGATTTGTTGCTTCAAAGATTTAACTTGCTTAGCCATGGTATTACTCCTTAGTAAGGCTATTCGTTGCCATTGTGTTGTTTCACAAAACTACGAATAAATTTTCTTAATTCACGAGCAGCACTAGTATCAAGTTCTTCACATAAACGAATAAATTCATCACGTTCAGTACTATTAATACGAATTAAAAGTTGTCCATCTTTCTTGCCTGTCTTTATTTTTTTGATTTGCTCGTTCATTGCTGATCTCTCCAAAATAAAGACTGCTTTGCAAAAGATGTATATACAATATATATACTTTTTAAAATAAAGCAAACTTACAATGTTAAAAAATGTAATAAAATCATATTCTTTTTTTTACCAATTCTTTTTAAAAACCCAGCAAAGCCAAGACAGGCAAGGCTTAGCGCTCAAAGCCACCTGCAGAAAAAACAAGCAAATAATTTTTAAAAATTATGCTTTGAATACCAAGATGGCATATAAATACGCGGTTTTACCGCAAAAACGCAAAGTTTGGGCTGCGTTTGAAGCATCGCCCAAACTTAGGGATAGATCAATTAAGGACGGAATTCTTTTAATTCACGCTGAATAAAATGCTGAATCATATCGTGATACAAACGCTCAACCATATCAGGATCAACATCATGTTGCAGCGCAAGAGTACGCACTTTTTCAATGACTTCTTTCACTCGCTGTGGTGATTGCACATCTTCCACCGTCTGTTTATGGCGCATGGCTTGATCGACATAAAACTGACGCGACGCAATCAGTTCAATTAAAGCCACATCTATCTGATCAATCTTGTCACGTGCTTGTTGTAATGAGTTTACTTTTTCATTGTTCATGGGCTGGGGCTACACTTTCAGTTTCGTTTTCAATTTCACTCTTATACTTTTCTTCTAACACATTACTGAAAATACTTTCAATCATCCACACCCGATATAAGCTGTTAAATACATAACTTTGCCCATCAATGCGCAATTCCAGCACAGGAAAATCTGGCTGAGATTTCATCTCGCACAACATGTCATTTTCTTTGAGTAATTCGGCAACATCGGCTGTACTCAGTTGTTCTAGCTCTAATTCACGCTGCATCCGATCAAAATGCGCCTTAAAGGACATATCCTGCCCTCTCGTCCACACTGCCTGCAAAATACGATACATGGCATCGACACGCTGTTCTTCAGGCACGCTGTAATACAACTGCGCCATATAAGTGGTGGCAGCTTCGGTTGGACGGCAAAACGGCGTAAATGCAACATCGGTACGTTTAGACAATCGGGTGGCTAGTCCCCAGTCAAAGCCATCTCGCCCATGATACGACAACGGGTACACATTTAAATGAATATTATAATAGGCCGCCAATTCTTCCTTAATATAAGCCAGCAATAACCAAGAAATCGGGTCTTCCAAGGCAATATATAAATCCAGCTCTGGGTCTAGCGCCTGAATTTCGTTCAGTTCTGCGGCATCACTAATTAAATGTTCACGCCATTCAATGTGATTAATCAAAAAAATAGGATTATCAGTGAGTAGTTTTTGTTGTTTTAAACGGCGAGTTAAGCGCAATAAATCATCGACCGCATGGTATTTACGTCCGCCAAATTCAAAATAACTGGCCAATACAGGTGCATCATCAAATACCCGTTCGGAAAAATCCTGTACCTGATGATGACGGCTGGCCATGGCATATAAGGTGCGTAATTTACCCGACTGTTTTTGCCACAGCATGTGGAACACATCTTCAAGTAAATACAAAAAGTCCTGCCCACGTAGCGGGGTATGCCGCAAAATGGCTTCGGCCTGCATCAAGGCTTCTGCAGTCGGTGGTTCGGGTGTATCGTGAAAACTAAAACGATGTTGCTTGGCCAAAATCTGTGCATCATTGATGCAATAGTTTTGCCATTCCGCTGCCGACATTTGATTGGGAGCATCACCACTTTGGCTGGAAATTACCACCTTTAACGGCTTTAATTCCTCTGCCAAAATGTCTTCTAACTGCGGCAGTTGCTGCACCGCCAAATAGCTGTAAACATCGTCTAAACGCAGATGCACACTCAGTCCGTGTTCCGTGGGCAACACCGCTTGCCGAGAAGGTTTTTGATAAAACCAACTCGATCGAATCGGATCGAACCAACGGCGCAACAGTGACATGAGATCAGCCTCTACAATTAAAATCCTTGTGGTCTAGGGTCTATGGACAAATAACCATGGCGCTAGTCCCTAAATACTACACAAGGATTTATATCAATTCACATCTAATTGATCAATTAGACCTCTAAATTCAGATCGGTAACCGCACCCTTCTCTGCCCCCGATGCCAGTTTGGCAAATTTTGCCAAAGCACCATGGGTGTAGTTTGGTTTTGGTTTGACCCATGCAGCTTTACGTACGGCCATTTCTTCTTCCGACACATGCCAAGTCATTTCACGGGTTTCGGCATTAATCGAAATTTTATCGCCATTTTTCACCAAACCAATTGGCCCGCCTTCATACGCTTCTGGGGTCACATGCCCAATCACAAAACCGTGACTGCCACCCGAAAAACGTCCATCGGTAATTAAAGCCACTGAGTTTCCTAAGCCTTTACCAATAATGGCAGAAGTTGGTTTTAGCATTTCAGGCATACCAGGGCCACCTTTAGGGCCTTCACCACGAATCACCACCACTTCGCCTTCTTGGACTTCACCATCCAAAATACCGCGCATTGCACCAATTTCGCCTTCAAAAACACGTGCAGGGCCTTCAAAATACAAACCTTCTTTGCCTGTAATTTTGGCCACCGCCCCTGTTGGCGATAAATTGCCTTTTAACACCACCAAATGCGAATCTTTTTTAATTGGGGCATCAAACGGTAAAATAATCTGCTGATCGGCTGGGTAGTCAGCAACATCGGCCAAGTTTTCTGCCAAAGTTTTACCAGTAACGGTTAAGCACGAACCATCTAACATTCCTGCATCGAGCATACGTTTCATTAGCGGTTGAATTCCGCCAATCGCAATCAGCTCAGACATTAAATATTTACCCGATGGGCGTACATCTGCCACCACAGGTGTTTCCTGACCAATTCGTACAAAGTCATCTAGCGTGAGTTCAACCCCTGCTGAGTGGGCCATAGCAATTAAATGCAGTACGCCATTGGTTGAACCACCCAAAGCAATCAGCACTTTAATGGCATTTTCAAAAGCAGACTTGGTCATAATGTCACGCGGTTTAATGTCCAAACGCAACAGATTCATAACGGCTTCGCCTGCACGTTGGCAATCCTGCAATTTGTCTTGAGATACTGCTTCCTGTGCCGAAGAACCCGGCAAACTCATGCCCAAGGCTTCGATGGCCGATGCCATTGAGTTGGCGGTGTACATCCCACCACAAGAGCCTGCACCGGGCAAAGCCACTTCTTCAATTTGCTTGACCTGAATTTCGTTAATTTCACCTTTGGCATGCTGCCCCACAGCTTCAAATACCGAAATAATATCGGTATGTCCTGCACCTGGTTTGATGGTGCCGCCATACACAAACAAGCCTGGACGGTTTAAACGTGCCAGTCCCATAATGCAGCCTGGCATGTTTTTGTCACAGCCACCAATGGCAATTACACCATCATAAGCCTGACACCCCACCACAGCTTCAATTGAGTCGGCAATGATTTCACGTGAAACCAGTGAATATTTCATGCCTTCAGTGCCGTTAGAAATACCGTCTGAAATGGTGATGGTATTGAAAATAATACCCTTACCACCGGCCTGATTCACGCCTGTTTCTGCTTCTCGTGCCAAGCCATCAATGTGCATATTACACGGTGTGACATTGGCCCAAGTCGATGCAATACCAATAAATGGACGGCTAAAATCTTCATCCTTAAAACCGACCGCACGCATCATGGAACGTGCAGGTGCATTTTCAATGCCTTCATAGACTTCGGCTGAATGTTCGCGGATATTCTGTTTACTCATGGCTGATTCCTTAGCAAGATGGGTGAAATGACGTATTCATCATGACAATTTATTTTATTTTTCATTGTATCGAAAGCAGGCAGGATGTAAACGAAAATGCCTGTCTAATTTCATCGCTCAAATTTGCTGCGATACTGACATCGCTCATTGCAGACACATAAAAAAGCACCCCAATTTTGGAGTGCTTTTTTGTAGCAGCTTAAATTGCCAAGTACTGCTTAGATTTCACGTACCGCACCTTTTGCCGCACTGGTGGTATGCATGGCATAAGCTTTCAACGCTTTAGAAATTTTACGTGGACGTTCTTCTGCAGGATGCCAGCCTTTAGCTTCTTGCGCTTCACGACGTGCCTCCATAGTTGCGTCATCTACCGCCAAGTGAATGCTGCGGTTTGGAATATCAATTTCGATACGGTCACCATCTTCAACCAGACCAATCGCACCACCTTCAGCCGCTTCTGGAGAAACGTGACCAATTGAAAGACCTGAAGAACCGCCCGAGAAACGACCATCGGTCAGTAAGGCACATTCTTTGCCTAAACCTTTCGATTTCAAATAGCTGGTTGGATAGAGCATTTCTTGCATACCTGGGCCACCACGTGGGCCTTCGTAGCGAATCACCACCACATCACCCGCTGTAATTTTACCGCCCAAAATCGCGTCTACAGCAGCATCCTGACTTTCAAAAACACGTGCTGTGCCGTTGAATTTCAAAATAGAATCATCCACCCCTGCAGTTTTTACAATACAGCCATCTAAAGCAATATTGCCGTAAAGTACCGCCAAACCACCATCTTTAGAGAAGGCGTGTTCTGCATTACGAATCACACCATTGTCACGGTCACCATCTAAACGTGAATAGTAACGGTCTTGTGAGAATGCAGTTTGGGTGGGTACGCCGCCCGGTGCAGAACGGAAGAACTGGTAAACGTCTTCATTTTCGGTACGGATGATGTCCCATTTATCCAAAGCATCTTTTAAAGTCGCTTCGTGAACTGTGCCTACTGAAGTGTCCAATAAACCTGCGCGATCCAGCTCACCTAAAATAGACATAATACCGCCCGCCCGGTGTACATCTTCCATGTGAACGTCTTGTTTTGCAGGTGCAACTTTACACAAAACAGGTACTTTGCGTGATAAACGGTCAATATCATCCATGGTGAAATCCACACCTGCTTCATTGGCAGCCGCCAACAAGTGCAATACGGTGTTGGTTGAACCGCCCATGGCAATGTCCAACGTCATAGCATTTTCATAAGATGCTTTGGTTGCAATTGAACGTGGCAATACGCTGTAATCGTCTTGTTCATAATGGCGTTTCGCCAATTCCACAATCAACTGACCTGCTTTATCAAACAGTTTTTTACGGTTGGCGTGAGTTGCTAGAATTGAGCCGTTGCCAGGTAGAGATAAACCTAAGGCTTCTGTTAAGCAGTTCATTGAGTTGGCAGTGAACATCCCTGAGCATGAACCACAAGTTGGGCATGCTGAGCGCTCATATTCAGCGACTTCTTCATCGGTATAGTTATCATCTGCCGCCACAATCATTGCATCAATCAAGTCAATCGCGTGTTCATTGCCACGAATTTTGACTTTACCTGCTTCCATTGGGCCGCCAGATACAAACACCACTGGAATGTTTAGGCGCATGGCAGCCATCAGCATCCCTGGGGTAATTTTGTCACAGTTGGAGATACAGACCATAGCATCGGCACAGTGCGCGTTGACCATGTATTCTACTGAATCGGCAATCAAGTCACGTGATGGCAATGAATACAACATGCCGTCATGGCCCATGGCAATCCCGTCATCTACGGCAATGGTGTTAAATTCTTTGGCAACACCACCTGCCGCCTGAATTTGTTCTGCCACCATTTGACCGAGGTCTTTTAAATGCACATGGCCAGGTACAAATTGGGTAAATGAGTTGACCACCGCAATAATCGGCTTACCGAAATCTTCGTCTTTCATACCCGTTGCACGCCATAAGCCGCGTGCACCCGCCATATTTCTTCCGTGTGTCGATGTTTTTGAACGATAGTCAGGCATTATAAAGTTCCAACTTGGTTGTGCTGAAATGAATCTGAAATTCATTCTGGCGAAATAATACTGTTTGCAAGATCTGTATCACTGCAAAACAGTTTAAGAATCTTTGTATTTTACTACAGCTTGAGGTAGTAAGGCTGCTGCTTTACCGACTTTATGATGGATAAAAAGTGACGAAAACCCACAGCACCTTGTTGATCATACTGAAATGAACTACTCAGTGCTAAAGCAACCGAGTTTCCGTGATGCAGCCTAAGCTGCACACTTCTCTTTTGACGCTTCATCGGTACAGCGAGAAAAAGCTTTAACACTCTTTTTCGTCTTACGAACACCTCCACGCCCACTAGATGACAAGTGATTGTCATCCAACAGTGTTCCACTGTCTAAGATTAATTTTACTGCCCTCTGTTTAATCACCATTGCTGCATTATGATCTGCATTGTCAATGTGTCCACAATTCACGCATTTGAACCTGTCTTGGCTCTTGCGATTGTCGGGGCGAGTGTGACCGCATGAAGCGCACTCTTGACTGGTGTAAGCAGCAGGGATACTAAAAACTGCTTTTCCTAATCGTTCCGCTTTGTATTTCAGGAACGATGCGATCTGGTACCAACCTACATTGAGGATCGCCTTGTTTAAGCCAGCTTTCGCTTTGGCTTTATTGGGAATGAAACGACCTAACTCATCTTTTTTCGGTGCAGGCTTCTTAGTCATCTGCTTGGTATTTAATTTCTCAAATACAAAAACTTTACCAAATCCATTAACCAATGCATGGCTAGTTTTGTGGGCAAAATCCTTGCGGATATTAGCTTTCTTTGCATGATGCACCGCAATACGATGTTTGGTTCTTGCTCTGCGGTTAGAGTCTTTTTGTTGTTGTGATAGTTTCCGTTGCAGGCGTTTGATATAGCGATCCGCTTTAGATAGGTGATTCTTCTGCTCTTTGGAGAAATCAAATTCTTTATGCTCTGCATGAACAGGGATAACCACGCCACGATCAATACCAACCACAATCTCTTGTAGCTGTTCTGCTGTCATACCACGTAGATATTCTAGATGTTCTTCGGGCTTGATTACTTGAATGTCCTGATCATCTTCATAGCAAAATGACACAAAGTATTGACCACGTTCTTTACGGATGTAGAGGGATTTAGGCTCGTTAAAATCAGCATGAATCCCAAACTTTAAAATTCCGATGTTATTGGTTTTCGTACCAATAAATAGATGCAGTTTGCCAAACTGGTCAGGCTCGAATCTGAACAATTCACGGGTGAGGTAAATTGAGCCTTTATCTGTTTTCTTTTTACGCTTCGGACGACCACAAATGCCACTTTTAAACCTATCAAGAGTTTCTTTCCAATTGGTTGCTGAATTTCTCAGGATTTGGCTAGGGCATTGTTTTAGCCATGCGCTGAGTTCTTCTGATTTAAAGTGTGAGTATTTTTGATCTTGCGTTTCATAATATTGATTGTAAGGAGTGAACTTACGTGCAAAGCCACGGAAGTATTTATCTTCATCGCACTTAGCATTCCAAATAAAACGAGCGCAACCCATCCACTGACTAAGGATCAGCTTTTGATGATTGGTTGGATACGCTCTTAATTGGATGCCTGTTAGCAATGAAAATGCTCCTAAAAATACAATTTAATTATAACATAAAAAAGTGAATCTATAATACAAACCAATGATATTTAATGACAATTTTAACTTATATAGTCATATTAAGAAAAGAGCTGGCTCACCCTTAAAAGGGCGAGAATGCACTCTAGAATTTATTGTTCAATACAAAACTTTCATGAATAATTTTTAAATTTTGCATTATTAGGATCTGTTGACATTTCATAAATGGCTTGCGCTGTAGGCTAAAACTGAGCAGATTAGGCATGAAACGCAGGGAATAGCGAGACTATTGCCAAGTTTCATAACGCAATCTGAGAAAGTTTTAGCCACATGAGCAAGAACAAAGTGCTGCTTTGTTTGCTGAGCAAGGGGACAAGGTGGATTTGTTACAACCCGTTCCGACCTTTGAGCCGCAATTTGTTATAATTGCCGCGTCATCTAAAACTATGGGTTGATTTCCATTGAAAATCGTTTTTGCAGGTACGCCTGAATTTGCTGCAAGCGCTTTGGCAGCACTCCTGAACACCGAACATGAGATTGTCGCGGTTTACACTCAGCCTGACCGTAAAGCAGGACGCGGACAAAAACTCACAGCATCTGCGGTGAAGCAATTGGCACTTCAACACGATCTTCCTGTGTATCAACCTTTGCATTTTAAATCATCTACTGAAGAAGGTCTGGCGGCTCAACAAGAATTGGCTGCATTGAATGCCGATGTGATGGTGGTTGCGGCCTATGGTTTAATCTTGCCACAAGTAGTTTTAGATACGCCTAAATATGGCTGCTTGAATATTCACGGTTCTTTATTGCCACGTTGGCGTGGTGCAGCGCCGATTCAGCGCGCCATCGCCACAGGGGATACCGAAACAGGCATCACCATTATGAAAATGGCCGCCGGCTTAGATACGGGCGATATGATGTATAAAACCCGATGCCCAATTACTGAAACAGACACCTCTGCCACTTTACATGACAAACTGGCGCAGCAAGGCGCCGAAGCAATTGTTGAAGTATTGGCTTCTGAGCAAAAATTGCAAGACTATTTAGCCGCGCGTGAAGTGCAAGATGAAGCCTTGACGGTCTATGCACACAAACTGACCAAAGCCGAAGCGCAAATTAACTGGTCACAAACTGCAACCGAAATTGACCGTAATATCCGTGCCTTTAATCCGTGGCCTGTGGCGTTTATCCCTTTAGATGACACTCAAAACTTGCGCGTCTGGGGTTCAGCATTATCGGATGAATCTGCACAAGGCAAAGCTGCGGGTACAATTTTAAAACTAGACAAACAAGGCGTACACGTCGCTTGTGGCGATCAACAAGCAGTGTGCTTAAGCTCGTTGCAATGGCCAGGCGCTAAACCCCTGAATCCTGTGCAAATCATTCAAACTCAAAAACTTCAAACAGGACAAGTTCTCGCATGAGCCATTCTGAATCAGGCAACTCACATTTGAACTTGCGTGCCCAAGTCATCCGTACGCTATTGGCTGCACAACAAGGGCAGTCATTGGCGAGTGTTTTACCTGCACATTTAAGTAAAGTCGCAGAACGAGACCGCGCCTTGTTTCATGAGCTGGTTTTGGGCACCTTGCGACAATGGTATGCCCTAAAAAGCATTACTTTGCCGCTGTTGGTAAAACCACTCAACAATGAAACCGTTGAAACCTGCTTATATGTTGGCTTATATCAAGTGCTTTGCACCCGTGTAGCCAGTCATGCCGCAATTTCAGAAACCGTAACTGCAGCCAAACAATTGGGCTATCAAGCACTCAGCGGTGTGGTGAATGCGATTCTGCGTCGTGTTTCACGTGAAACATCGGAATTTCAAACGGCTTTGGCGCAGGCACATGGTTTGCCAAGTTGGTTGTATAAACGCTTGAAAAAAGATTGGCCTGAACAATTAGAACAACTGACGCAAACTTTAAAGCAAACCGCACCTCTGACCTTAAGGGTTAATACACGCCAAATCAGCCGTGATGACTATTTAGAAATTTTGCAGGAACAAGAGATTTCAGCAGAAGCTTGCACCGTGTCTGAAGTCGGCATTGTGATGTTGCAAAATGTGCACATTCCTGACTTACCTGGTTTTGATGAAGGCGTATTTTCCGTTCAGGATGAACATGCCCAACTGTGTGCAACGCTCTTGCCAAATTTAGATGGCAAAGTCGTGGTCGATGCCTGCGCAGCACCCGGCGGTAAAACAGCGCATCTGCTCGAAAAATTTCAGCCTAAAAAATTGATTGCCTTAGATCAGGATGCCAAACGTCTGTTACGTGTCAGCGAAAACCTAGAACGTCTGCAACTGAATCAAGAAGCGCAAGTCGAAATTTTGGCTGCCGATGCAACCACATGGAATGCCAGTGAAGCAGTAGACTGTATTGTATTGGATGCACCATGTTCTGCAATTGGAGTCTTGCGTCGTCATCCAGATATTCGTTTGCTGCGTCAATCTAGCGATATTCAGCAGACGGTGGTATTACAGCAACAGATTTTGCAGCAGATGTGGCAACAGCTCAAAGTTGGTGGCACCTTGCTTTACATTACCTGCTCGGTTTTAAAAGCCGAAAATGAACAGCAAATGCAGCAATTCTTTTCCGAACATCAAAATGCCAAAGAAGTCAAAATTGAGGCAGATTGGGGCATTCCACAACTGTATGGACGCCAATTATTGCCGCAACAAGGACGCGGGGATGGTTTTTATTATTGTCGTATTGAAAAAACCGCCTAAGCTATTTCTGTTTTAACGATTCTTCTCATTTAATAGCCTTTCCAAAAAATAACCCTTGAATCAATCAAGGGTTATTTTAGTTAGCCAGTGCAATGCTTTACAGCATCGCACCCGTTTCAGCAAAATGCTTAGTCTTCGAGTTCATCTGGGTTTTTGATCAAGTGAATCATCGCCAAAACTAACCCCCCCCAAAGTACCACTGTTGAAATAATCAACATCACCAATGCAGATGTATTCATCTTATTTCTCCGCTGCGTCGTGATCTTTTAAGCGGCTAAGCAATACCGCGCCAATAATAAAGAGCACTACGGTACCACCACCCACGGTGAGTAAAATGTGTAATGGATAACCACCATAGCCTTCTGCAAAAATAGATTTCAGGGTTAAGCCTAAAGCCACGAGCAATGAAAGCGGAGTCACGATGGTTAATAGGAAATTCCAGCCCCAACCCAATTTAATGCTTGAGTATTGGTTAACGTGTTGCTGCAATTCTTTGAGCAATGGACGACGGAACCAAGTCACCAAAATGATCGACAATAAACCACCACCAACAATACCAATGTTGTTGGCAAAGTAGTCAATGATGTCGACCAAAGTGATCGCGCTGTGGGTAGAGAATAAAATGGTTGAAACAATAGCTGAACCACCCGCAATGATGGTTACTGCACGCTTACGCGACCAACCCAGTTTGTCTTGGAACGCAGCAATGGGCACTTGCAGAATACTCACCATTGAGGTCACCCCTGCAACCGTCAATGAAGCGAAGAATAAGAAACCAAATAAATCGCCACCTGCACCCAAGCTTGAAATGATTTTCGGGAATGCAATAAAGGCTAAACCAATACCGCCAGAAACCACTTCATCTACCGATGAACCTGCGCTGTAGGCCATGAAACCAAGCGCAGCAAAAATACCAATACCCGCTAGAATTTCAAATGAAGAGTTGGCCAATGCCACCACCAAGCCAGAACCTGTCAAATTGGTTTTACGCTTTAAGTAAGATGAATAGGTCAGCATGATCCCGAATCCGACTGAAAGCGAGAAGAAGATATGACCAAAGGCAGCTAACCAAACTTTATAGTTCGCCATTGCTTCCCAGTTTGGGGTAAAGAAAGCATTTAAGCCATCTACCGCACCAGGTAAACGTAAAGCTTGAATCACCAAAATGGAGAATAAAATCACCAACAATGGCATAAAGATTTTATTCGACAGCTCCACCCCTTTTTTGACCCCACCATATAAAATGAACATCACCAACGTCCACACGATGACTAATCCAATAAATAAAGTCGGTACAAAACCGAAAGCTAAGCCTTCACCATTTTGCAAATAGGTCGAGAAGAAGAATTTTTCTGTATCTGCACCCCATTGTTGACCAATGGAATAGAACATATAGCTGCCTGCCCAAGACAACACGCTGGCATAGTAAATCCCAATCAACAAGGTCACCATCACTTGCCACCAACCAAGTGATTCGCTGTTCATCAGCTTTTTATAAGCCGTTGGCGGTGCTTTACGGTACTTATGCCCGACCGCATAGTCCAAAAACAATAATGGCAAACCTGCGGCAAAGATCGCAATTAAATACGGAATTAAAAATGCACCGCCACCATTTTCATACGCAACATAAGGGAAACGCCAAATATTGCCTAGCCCGACCGCAGAACCAATGGCTGCAATAATGAAGCCTGATCGTGCGGACCAACTCTCACGAGAATCTGTCATAGAACACCTAAACTTCAGAATATTTTTTACTGCTTGTTTTTAATTTTAACCTTTTATATAAATAAACCTGCTTTTTCATTAGCTTAAATTTACTTATATTACGGTACTTTAGCGCACACAAAAAATATTCTGCAAAAAATGAAAATCTGGGTGTTTGCTTTAGAGTTACACCTTGTGAGCGTCATGATCTAAAGATCAAACAGCGAAATATTCAGAAAATCTTGCTTAAAGTTTTTACAAAATAGTGCGCTTTTGTATGGCTTAACAATACTCATTTTTGAACAATTTTTCTGTAAATTCTGCTCAGAAAGATGCTTTTTATATGCACTTTTTTAATCAAACGTTCAAATTCCATTCCATTTTGACTTGATTTTTTGGTTATAAATAATATAACTATTTGGAATATATTTTTTAGCTTGTTCTGATTATTTTACTTTTCATCTATTCTAAGCAGCACCGAAGTTGTTTTTAAATCACTACAGCGCTAGGTAAATTACACAAAAAAGAGCAATGCCTTAACGCTTAATTACCAATAAACGTTCTTCCTGCATATCACGAATGGCAGATTGAATCCCTTCTCGCCCTAAACCTGAATCTTTCACGCCACCATAAGGCATATTGTCCACGCGGAAGGATGGAATATCATTAATAATCACACCACCTACCTGCAACTGCTCCCATGCATACAGCATTTTGTCCAGACTCTTTGTATACACACCTGCCTGTAAACCAAAACGGCTTTGATTAATACGCGCAATCCCTTGTTCAAAAGATGAATATTTTTCCAAAATGGCAACTGGCCCAAAGACTTCATCTTTATATACTTCTAAGTTTGGATCGACCTGTTCCAATAAAGTCGGCTCAAACATCACCCCTTTGAGTTCCCCACCGACCAACAATTTTGCGCCTTTCTTCACTGCCTTATCGACCCATTTTTTCAGACGCTGCGCTTCAGAAGCCTTAATCATTGGGCCAACTAGCGTCGTGTCTAAATCTGGGTCTGCCGCTTTGATTTTTTTCAGCTGGCTGACCATTTTCTTTTTCAGATCAGCATATATATCTGCATGCACTAAAATACGTTGCACACTAATACACACCTGCCCTGCATGATTATATGCCCCGCCAATGAGACGATTGATCAGCGCATCATTCAATTCTGTATCAGGTTCAATCATCACTGCTGCATTGCCGCCCAATTCTAAGGTCACTTTTTTACGGCCTGCACGGGCTTTCATATCCCAACCCACAACATCTGAACCCGTAAAACTCAACAGCTTAAAACGGTCATCGGTCACTAAAACATCCGCTTGTTCCCGCTCACAAGGCAATACCGAAAAAGCACCTTTAGGTAAATCTGTTTCTGCTAACACTTCTGCAATTTTTAATGCTGAAATAGGGGTAGCACTGGCAGGTTTCAGTACAAAAGGACAACCTGCTGCAATGGCAGGCGCAATTTTATGTGCAGTTAAATTCAGTGGAAAATTAAACGGACTAATTAAAGATACTGCACCAATCGGCACATGCTTGACCATCCCTTGATAATTTGCAGCAGCAGCCGTCACAGCCAAAGGCAAAATGCGCCCTTCATCTAATTGCGATACAGCATCTGCCGCAATTTGGAAGGTATTAATTAAACGCTCCACCTCTGCCATTGCAGCCATGCGTGGCTTTCCACCTTCAGCTATTAGAATGTCAACCAATTCTTCGCGCATATCTTGGAAACGCTGCACACAATGCAGCAGAATTTTTTGTTTCTGAAATGGCTGTAATTTTGCCATTTTGGCTTCTGCTTTGACGGCTGCACGAATAGCTTTTTCAATACTTTTTTCATCGGTAAGTGCGACACGTGCATATAATTTTTGAGAATATTTATGCTGAACGGCTAACCATTGCCCTGTTTCTACTGCTTTATTGGCAAGATACAGCGGGTAATCGACAGGTGGATGGACATTTTGCATACTGAAATCCTCTTTTTTTGGCGCGAATTAGGCTATATTTTTACAAGAATTGTGATTCAAGAAAATGTATGATGCACTAAGTTGGACAATAGCGCATAAGATATAGACATCCTATGCAAAATCACAATTTAAATCCAATCACGACAAAATGATGTCCACAAATTTTAGGGTTCTTATGATCACCATATCACGTTTTGCTTTAGCACTCAGCCTTGCTGGCTGTTCATTTGCACATGCCGATATCATTGGTTTAAAAGCCAGCCTAGATTACTGGAAATACAGTGCAGACTGGACTCAAACGCAACTTTCACCTGCGCTTGATGATGATTATGCCCTACCTTTTAGCATTTCAGTCGAGCATCCTGTGCCATTTTTGCCCAATGCAAAAATTAAACACACCAATTTACAGGCCGAAAGTGAACAAAGTGTTGCAGGTGTAAAAACCCATCAGCTCGACTTAGACTATTCAGATTTCATTTTATATTATGAAATTTTAGATAATATTGTTGCAGCAGATGTTGGATTCGGTGCAAAATTACTCGAAGGCGACTTAAGATCGAATTTGTTTTCAACACAAGACGTCAGTGAAACGCTACCTATGCTATATGCAGAAGCAGCGGTCAAATTACCGTTTACGGGTTTAAGTGCTAAAGCTGAAGCTAACTATGCCAAAAATAGCGACAATGAAGTACGTGATGCTCAAGCAGAAATTAAATATAACTTTATAGATGCCATTTTAGTCGATGTTGGTTTAAAAGCAGGCTATCGTATTTTAGATATTAAGCTGAATCAAGATTCCAATCAGGAAACTCAATTAGAGTTTAAAGGCCCATATTTAGGTTTAGAAGCACATTTCTAAGTATTTGATATTTATATAACTTTAAAAACCCCTTAAATTATGTTTAAGGGTTTTTTCTTCTTAAGATTTATATTTTATGTATAAAAAAACACCCTCAACGTTAGTTGAGGGTGTTTAGAATAATGAGCTGGCGATGACTTACTCTCACATGGGTAACCCCACACTACCATCAGCGCGAAGAGGTTTCACTTCTGAGTTCGGGAAGGGATCAGGTGGTTCACTCTTGCTATTGTCGCCAGCACAACTGTTATGGACTTGTTCGGGTCTTAGTTACATTGCTTAAGCTTGATGCTTTCGCTTGTAATGCCTTACTTGGTTCCAAATGAGTTATTAACAGGTTGGCTATTGTATCTGAAATTTCATGTTCAGCAAGGGCTGAATCAAGATATTTGATCTGATCAGGTTTAAGTGATCTTTTATGAATCGATTGATGCTTGTGATACAACAACTGTTTGGGTGTTGTATAGTCAAGCCTCACGAGCAATTAGTATTGGTCAGCTTCACATATCGCTATGCTTCCACATCCAACCTATCAACGTCGTAGTCTTCAACGGCTCTTTAGGAGGCATAAAGCCTCGGGGAAATCTTATCTTGAGGTAGGCTTCCCGCTTAGATGCTTTCAGCGGTTATCCCTTCCGAACATAGCTACCCGGCGATGCGACTGGCGTCACAACCGGTACACCAGAGGTTCGTCCACTCTGGTCCTCTCGTACTAGGAGCAGATCCTCTCAAATTTCCAGCGCCCACGGTAGATAGGGACCGAACTGTCTCACGACGTTCTAAACCCAGCTCGCGTACCTCTTTAAATGGCGAACAGCCATACCCTTGGGACCTGCTTCAGCCCCAGGATGAGATGAGCCGACATCGAGGTGCCAAACACCGCCGTCGATATGAACTCTTGGGCGGTATCAGCCTGTTATCCCCAGAGTACCTTTTATCCGTTGAGCGATGGCCCTTCCATACAGAACCACCGGATCACTAAGACCTACTTTCGTACCTGCTCGACTTGTGGGTCTCGCAGTTAAGCGCGCTTTTGCCTTTATACTCTACGCGTGATTTCCGACCACGCTGAGCGCACCTTCGTACTCCTCCGTTACTCTTTAGGAGGAGACCGCCCCAGTCAAACTACCCACCAGACATGGTCCTCGTCCCGGATAACGGGACAGAGTTAGAACCTCAACATTACCAGGGTGGTATTTCAAGGACGGCTCCACTCGAACTAGCGTCCGAGTTTCAAAGCCTCCCACCTATCCTACACAAGTAAGGTCAAAGTTCAATGTCAAGCTGCAGTAAAGGTTCACGGGGTCTTTCCGTCTAGCCGCGGGTACACCGCATCTTCACGGCGAATTCGATTTCACTGAGCCTCTGCTGGAGACAGCGCCGCCATCATTATGCCATTCGTGCAGGTCGGAACTTACCCGACAAGGAATTTCGCTACCTTAGGACCGTTATAGTTACGGCCGCCGTTTACTGGGGCTTCGATCAAGAGCTTCGCTTACGCTAACCCCATCAATTAACCTTCCAGCACCGGGCAGGCATCACACCCTATACGTCCACTTTCGTGTTTGCAGAGTGCTATGTTTTTAATAAACAGTTGCAGCGGCCTGGTTTCTGAGGCTGTCGACAGCTCAAGGAGCAAGTCCTATCACCATCAACAGCGTACCTTCTCCCGAAGTTACGGTACCATTTTGCCTAGTTCCTTCAGCAGAGTTCTCTCAAGCGCTTTGGTCTACTCGACCTGACCACCTGTGTCGGTTTCGGGTACGATTCCAGTGTAACTGAAGCTTAGAGACTTTTCCTGGAAGCAGGGTATCAGCCACTTCACTGTACAAGTACAGCTTGCTATCAGATCTCAGCATAGAGCACCCCGGATTTGCCTAAGATGCATGCCTACTTCCTTTCACCTGGACAACCAACGCCAGGCTGACTTAACCTTCTCCGTCCTCTCATCGCATTACACTGAAGTATTGGAATATTAACCAATTTCCCATCGACTACGCCTCTCGGCCTCGCCTTAGGGGTCGACTCACCCAGCCCCGATTAACGTTGGACTGGAACCCTTGGTCTTTCAGCGAACGGGTTTTTCACCCGTTTTGTCGTTACTCACGTCAGCATTCGCACTTCTGATACCTCCAGCAGACTTCTCAATCCACCTTCATCGGCTTACAGAACGCTCCCCTACCACGTATACAAAGTATACATCCGCAGCTTCGGCACATAGTTTTAGCCCCGTTACATCTTCCGCGCAGGCCGACTCGACTAGTGAGCTATTACGCTTTCTTTAAAGGGTGGCTGCTTCTAAGCCAACCTCCTAGCTGTCTATGCCTTCCCACATCGTTTCCCACTTAACTATGATTTTGGGGCCTTAGCTGGCGGTCTGGATTGTTTTCCTCTTGACTACGGACGTTAGCACCCGCAGTCTGTCTCCCGGATAGTACTCATTGGTATTCGGAGTTTGCATCGGTTTGGTAAGTCGGGATGACCCCCTAGCCGAAACAGTGCTCTACCCCCAATGGTATTCGTCCGAGGCGCTACCTAAATAGCTTTCGGGGAGAACCAGCTATCACCGAGTTTGATTAGCCTTTCACCCCTATCCACAAGTCATCCCCTGGCTTTTCAACGACAGTGGGTTCGGTCCTCCAGTTAGTGTTACCCAACCTTCAACCTGCTCATGGATAGATCACCCGGTTTCGGGTCTATACCCAGCAACTAGACGCCCTATTAAGACTCGATTTCTCTACGGCTCCCCTATTCGGTTAACCTCGCTACTGAATATAAGTCGCTGACCCATTATACAAAAGGTACGCAGTCACCGAACAAGTCGGCTCCCACTGCTTGTATGCATGCGGTTTCAGGATCTATTTCACTCCCCTCACAGGGGTTCTTTTCGCCTTTCCCTCACGGTACTGGTTCACTATCGGTCAGTCAGGAGTATTTAGCCTTGGAGGATGGTCCCCCCATATTCAGACAAGGTTTCACGTGCCTCGCCCTACTCGTCATCATTATGTGTGCCCTTTCGTGTACAGGACTATCACCCACTATGGTTGCACTTCCCAGAGCATTCCACTAAAACACACATAACTTAATGGGCTTTTCCCCTTTCGCTCGCCGCTACTGAGGGAATCTCAATTGATTTCTTTTCCTACGGGTACTGAGATGTTTCACTTCCCCGCGTTCGCTTCGTATGACTATGTATTCATCATACGATACCTACCTTAAGGTAGGTGGGTTCCCCCATTCAGAAATCTCCGGATCAAAGGATATTTGCCGCCTCCCCGGAGCTTTTCGCAGGCTATCACGTCTTTCTTCGCCTCTGACTGCCAAGGCATCCACCACATGCACTTAATTACTTGACTATACAACCCCAAACAGTCGACGTTACCTACAAGTTAGTAACTTCAACATTTCAGTTTAGAGCACTGTGCACTTAAGCACTGTACAGCTTCAATTAGATTCATATACCAAAACGCTTGATTCAGTTAATTTGCTAGTTCTCATTTCAATTCGTAATTAAAACGTAATACCGAAGCATTACTGTCAATCTTGAATTAAATGAGTTGAACAATTTATTTCAGACTCAATTTTGCCAATCTGTTAATGATTTCCTACCGCCTCGTCAGCGAGTAGTTCACTGTGATAAATCACAGAATTTAATAAATCATTAAATCTTTACGATTTAACCTATTTACTAAATTCTGTAATCTTTAGCTCATCCCGTACTTGAAAAGTACGTGGTGGAGACTAGGAGAGTCGAACTCCTGACCTCCTGCGTGCAAAGCAGGCGCTCTACCAACTAAGCTAAGTCCCCAGCTTATCAATAAGTCAATGTATCTATGAAGTATGTCATGGTGGGTCTGACAAGACTTGAACTTGTGACCCCACGCTTATCAAGCGTGTGCTCTAACCAACTGAGCTACAGACCCTCAGATACATCGTCATGAAGAACAACTTGTTGTGGATTCTTACCAATCGTCAATCTTTCGTTAAGGAGGTGATCCAGCCGCAGGTTCCCCTACGGCTACCTTGTTACGACTTCACCCCAGTCATCGGCCACACCGTGGTAAGCGTCCTCCTTGCGGTTAGACTACCTACTTCTGGTGCAACAAACTCCCATGGTGTGACGGGCGGTGTGTACAAGGCCCGGGAACGTATTCACCGCGGCATTCTGATCCGCGATTACTAGCGATTCCGACTTCACGCAGTCGAGTTGCAGACTGCGATCCGGACTACGATCGGCTTTTTGAGATTAGCATCACATCGCTGTGTAGCAACCCTTTGTACCGACCATTGTAGCACGTGTGTAGCCCTGGCCGTAAGGGCCATGATGACTTGACGTCGTCCCCGCCTTCCTCCAGTTTGTCACTGGCAGTATCCTTAAAGTTCCCATCCGAAATGCTGGCAAGTAAGGAAAAGGGTTGCGCTCGTTGCGGGACTTAACCCAACATCTCACGACACGAGCTGACGACAGCCATGCAGCACCTGTATGTAGATTCCCGAAGGCACCAATCCATCTCTGGAAAGTTTCTACTATGTCAAGGCCAGGTAAGGTTCTTCGCGTTGCATCGAATTAAACCACATGCTCCACCGCTTGTGCGGGCCCCCGTCAATTCATTTGAGTTTTAGTCTTGCGACCGTACTCCCCAGGCGGTCTACTTATCGCGTTAGCTGCGCCACTAAAGGATCAAATCCCCCAACGGCTAGTAGACATCGTTTACGGCATGGACTACCAGGGTATCTAATCCTGTTTGCTCCCCATGCTTTCGCACCTCAGTGTCAGTATTAGGCCAGATGGCTGCCTTCGCCATCGGTATTCCTCCAGATCTCTACGCATTTCACCGCTACACCTGGAATTCTACCATCCTCTCCCATACTCTAGCCAACCAGTATCGAATGCAATTCCCAAGTTAAGCTCGGGGATTTCACATTTGACTTAATTAGCCACCTACGCGCGCTTTACGCCCAGTAAATCCGATTAACGCTCGCACCCTCTGTATTACCGCGGCTGCTGGCACAGAGTTAGCCGGTGCTTATTCTGCGAGTAACGTCCACTCTTCTCAGGTATTAACTAAGAGAGCCTCCTCCTCGCTTAAAGTGCTTTACAACCAAAAGGCCTTCTTCACACACGCGGCATGGCTGGATCAGGGTTCCCCCCATTGTCCAATATTCCCCACTGCTGCCTCCCGTAGGAGTCTGGGCCGTGTCTCAGTCCCAGTGTGGCGGATCATCCTCTCAGACCCGCTACAGATCGTCGCCTTGGTAGG
Organism: Acinetobacter sp. A2; assembly: GCF_048537555.1. Lineage (NCBI taxonomy): Bacteria > Pseudomonadati > Pseudomonadota > Gammaproteobacteria > Moraxellales > Moraxellaceae > Acinetobacter > Acinetobacter sp. A2. The sequence continues at coordinate 18,424 of NZ_CP183239.1, read as the reverse complement.
CCTTTACCCCACCAACTAGCTAATCCGACTTAGGCTCATCTATTAGCGCAAGGTCAAATGATCCCCTGCTTTCTCCCGTAGGACGTATGCGGTATTAGCATTCCTTTCGGAATGTTGTCCCCCACTAATAGGCAGATTCCTAAGCATTACTCACCCGTCCGCCGCTAGGTCAGTTACCGAAGCAACCTCGCCCGCTCGACTTGCATGTGTTAAGCCTGCCGCCAGCGTTCAATCTGAGCCATGATCAAACTCTTCAGTTAAAATCATTTTGAAGTTTTAATCTAAACTTCCAAATCTGGCTCATCAATTTTCTGACTTAAATTTCGCTCAAATAAACTTCGAGTAATTTAAACCAATCAATCAATGATAATATTTCGATCAATCAATCAGTAAAAATCCACACAAGTTGTTCTTCATAATCTCTTAATGATCTTATTTTCACTTCGTCAGTGAAAATATAACGCAAAACTTTCTCTACAACTTAACCCTGTGAGCTAAGTTACTTAGTTGTTTCGCGTCGGGATGGGTGCATTCTAGGGGATTTCAAAATCTTTGCAAGCCCCAAATTAGAATATTTTTCACGTATGTATTTTTTTTCTACAAAAATGCTTGGTTTTTTAATTTTTTAGCTATTTTTTCATCAAATTTAAATAAAAACTCTCCTCTACAATGCAGAGAAGACTTTTTTTATCCATACTTTTATGGGTTCAAATCGGTCAAGTTTTGAAGACTGCAATCAACGATTGCCAATGTATATGATTCGTTTCATCTTACGACATCTAAAAAATTTTACATCTCAGTTAAAAATGCTTTTGCATTATCCAAAATAATATTCCTACATACGGCGTACATCTAGCATTGATTTCATGTCAGCTTGGTGGTTTTGTCCGTTAATTCAAAGTTGATGCTTAGCATTTGCATTACCGACTTCAAGTTGACAAACCTACTCTTCTATTCGGCAAGTTTAGATCGCGCCATCCACATGCACTACTTACAAGATGTTTTACCATATATAAGTAGCTTTGAAATTTGAATTAGGTCTTAAAGTTTTAAGAATATTTTTATAAAACAAAGAGAAGTAATCTTACATTTTACCTTTAGATATAAAATACAACAAAACTAGAGGCAAAAAAAAGAAAGAGATCTCTCCCAAAATCTCTCCCTCGGAGTTGAATCTATATGCGATCCATATATCGTTATTATAGTTATACGAAAAAAAAGAGTCCCTTGGGGAAGAGACTTGGAAATTGTGGAGCTATAGTTATAAGTACCCTCTAGATCTGTTTTGTACACTGTGTCTAGATGGATGAATCATATACATAACTGAGCAAAAATGCAAGCCACTTGGCAAAATTTAAGTGTTGTTTTTATAAGGTTTTTTTTGAATTTACTTATTTAAATAATTCATATACCCAACATAAAATAAAAGCAGGCCAATGCCTGCTTTTATTTTCAATTACTTAGCACACGATTAGTCGGTAAAAGTGACTTTGGCAATCGCTTTTTTGCCCGCCTGAATAATATGCGTTGCATTTTCCTTCACAGAAAAACCTGCATCTACAACATTCCAGTCCACTTTTACTGCACCACGTGCAACTGCATCTTTGGCTTGCGCTGCATTTTTAGTCAGGCCTGCTGCACGCACAATAGAAGCAATAAATAATTCACCGCCAAACTCAGCACGTGAAATGGTCACCTCAGGTGTACCTTCTGGTAATTCACCTTCGGTAATAATATTGCCCGCACCTTTATGGGCGTTTGCAGCAGCTTCCGCACCGTGGAAACGCTCAACCAACTCAAGCGCCAAAATCTTTTTGATTTCTTGAGGATTACGCCCTTCTGCCATTTCTTTCAACAATACGTCAATTTCATCCATTGACTTAAAGCTGAGTAATTCAAAATAGCGTTCTATCAGACTGTCTGGCATAGATAAGACTTTTTGATACATCGCACCCGGTGCATCAAACACGCCAATATAGTTGCCTAAAGATTTAGACATTTTATTGACGCCATCTAAACCTTCTAAAATTGGCACCGTGATACACACTTGCGCTTCTTGATCATAACGACCTTGTAAGGTACGTCCCATCAACAAGTTAAAGGTCTGGTCTGTACCACCTAACTCCACATCGGCTTGTAAGGCCACCGAGTCATAACCTTGTACCAATGGATACAAAAATTCGTGAATCGCGATCGGTTGTTGGTTGTTATAACGCTTGGTGAAGTCATCACGTTCCAACATGCGTGCTACAGTCTGCTGCGATGCCAATTGGATTAAATCGGCTGCAGTTTTTGTAGCAAACCATTCAGAGTTAAACACCACTTTGGTTTTCTGAGGATCAAGAATTTTAAAAACCTGTTCTTGATAAGTTTTGGCATTTTCCAAAACTTTTTCACGTGACAACGGCGGACGAGTTGCACTTTTACCTGTTGGATCACCAATCATGGCCGTATAGTCGCCAATCAAGAAAAACACTTCGTGACCTAAGTCTTGGAATACTTTTAATTTATTGATTAATACCGTATGCCCCAAGTGTAAATCAGGTGCTGTCGGGTCAAAACCCGCCTTAATTTTTAAAGGACGATTCTCTTTTAATTTCTTCAGAAGATCTTCTTCAGAAATAATTTCATGCGTGCCTCGTTGAATGAGAGCAAGTTGTTCTTCAGCCGGCAGGAAATTTGACATCACGAAATCCAAACACATCAGTTATTCAATTTGTGCGATATACTAACACTTTTTCAGCATATTGCAGGCTATAGAATAACCATGACAGCGATCTATATTGGGGTAATGACGGGCACAAGCATGGATGGTGTCGATCTTGTTGCTGCTTCTTTTGATCCACTGCAACTCCACGCCACCCTAACTTTGCCGTTTGACCCTGATTTACGTGATGAACTCATGGCACTGACTTTGCCTGATGACAATGAAATTGACCGCATGGGCAAGGCCGATGTAGCTTTGGCCACCATGATTGGTCATGGCATTAATAGTCTGATCGAAAAAAATAAACTAGATAAATCTCAAATTAAAGCGATTGGCTCACATGGTCAAACGATTCGTCATCGTCCCGAACATGGCTTTACCTTGCAAATTGGTGACCCCAATATCATCACCGAAATCACACAAATTCCTGTAATTTCAGATTTTCGTCGTCGTGATATGGCCGCAGGTGGACAAGGTGCACCTTTAGTACCAGCATTCCATCAAAACTTATTTCAACATTCGAGTATTCATCGGGTTATTTTAAATTTAGGCGGTATTGCCAATGTCAGCTTATTACCTGCGGGGCAGCCTGAAGCAGTATCTGGTTTTGATACAGGGCCTGCCAATATTTTAATGGATGCTTGGTGTGAGCGTTATACAGGTCAGCCGTATGATGAAAATGGCAACTGGGCTGCTTATGGACACCCGATTCGCAGCTTACTAGATCGATTGCAAGCGCATGCATTTTTCTCTAAAGAACCGCCAAAAAGTACGGGGCGCGAAGACTTTAATTTGGAATGGCTAGATGAGCAAATTGCAGATTGGCGCAATGATGTGGAATATGACGAACTCGAAGATAATCCTGAAAACGTACAAGCGACTTTATTAAAGCTGACCACACGTGCCATTAAAAAAGCCATTTACCGTTCTGGCATGGATACAGGCGAAGTCTACGTCTGCGGTGGTGGTGCTTATAACTCCTACCTATTGGAACAGTTACGCTGGCGTTTGCGAAAACATCAGTGGACTGTGCAAAGCACAGCCGATTTAGGTTTGAACCCAACTTGGGTAGAAGCGACGGCGTTTGCTTGGTTAGCGATGCGTTTTTGCCAACAGTTAAGTGGTAATTTACCTGCTGTGACTGGGGCAAAAGGTGATCGCATTTTAGGTACCATGACCTTGGTTTAACTCCAAGCAGGAACAAAAAAGCCTTTCCTATTTCTGCACAGGAAAGGCTTTTTAATTTGTAGTACATCCATCCAGTTTTTAGATGGTTATACCTAAATAATTTTTAGATCACATTGGTTAGATTGAGAATGAAGAACCACAGCCACAGGTCGTGGTTGCATTCGGGTTTTGTACCACAAAACGTGAACCTTCTAAGCCTTCAATATAATCTACCACTGAACCCACTAAATATTGATAGCTGAGTGAATCGACCAGCATTTTTACATCGCCATTCACAAATTCTGCATCATCTTCATTTTGGCTTTCTGCAAAGTTAAAACCATAAGAAAATCCTGAACAGCCCCCACCTGTGACATAGACACGTAGCATTAAGTCTTGATTACCTTCGCTATCACGCAATTGGCGAACTTTTTTAGCAGCGTTATCGGTCAGCTCAAGTGCTTGGGCATTCATGATGGATTCCTCAGATACAATTCAGATGTCTTTTTCGCAAAAAGACCACTATTCAAGTATAGCATACTCAATATTGGGACTGTGATGCAGAATTAAAGTGAATTCTGAGTAATTATCTCAAGATTATCGAATCATTTATAATTTTCATCCTGCAAACCACATTCGAAATTGGTTGGCGCTTCTTTACAGCGGAATTGCCACAATAATTTCATCATGCGCTTGTCATAGACTCCACGTTTGGTCAAATCAATCCGCGATTCACGCATCATTTTTTGATAACCTGGTTGATCTGCTGCAGGCACTTGCATCCAATATTTGGCAGGAATATCGGCTTTCATTTTTCCTAAAATACCAAAGGCACGTGGTAATTGGCCTTTAACCCATTCACGTGATTTTTGCCCAAAACCTGCAGGGAATTTATCTGGGCGAATAATAATATTACCCGTCACCTGTAAAATTGGATAATTCACAATTGCGCCTTTGCTGCCTAAACCTTTATGTAACTCTAAAGGACGGAAAACTGCGGCTGGTGCGCCAATAATATCGACCTGACCATTGTTAAATTTACTGCCAAAATTGGTAACATCGGCACTAACTGCTTGCGCACCAATTTGCTGTACCATGATTTTTTGCGCTTGGTCGTAATCTAAAACTGCAATTTTTTTGCCTGCAGCTTTGGCCACGCTATTAATGCTGCGGTCATTCACCATCAAAAAGGCATCACCCACTGGAATTACACCAGCCACTTCATACTGACCATTGCGCATATATTTGGCAAATGCAGGACTGGCCAACCCTTGCATGACTTTTACTGCAAGTTTTAAATCAGGAATAGCACCAATGGCATCCAATGAACCTGTAAAGTGGTTAAATTGGCGCCCACGCATACCTGTTACACTAATCGCATCACACTTACCTGCTTTAAAGTCTTCTGCGATAACCCCTTCGTTTTGACCAACACGTAATTCAATATTGGCACCCCAATTTTTTGCGGCCAATTGATAATCTTGCATTAGGTTGTAAACATCACCATTTTTTCCAACCAAATCAAATACACAAACCACTTGTTTGGCCTGTACGGCGCTGGCAGCCAGAGATATCCCCGCACCGAATAATAAAGCCTGCGTCCATTGTTTCATGCATATCTTCCTTATTTTTTGTTTTTCTAACGTTGTTGTTATCTATCTGACTTAAAGCAAATTTCAAGTCATCAACAACCGAGCAGTTGCTCGGTTGTTTACAGCTTCATTATTCACCACCAAGTGAACATTCAAAATTGGTTTTTTCGACAGAACAACGGGCACGTTTTAATACGCTCATCATGGCAGGGTCATAAATGCCACGCTTGGTCATATCCATACGTCCATCGCGCAACATTTTTTGATATTTGGTTTTATCTTCTGCACTGAGGTTCATTTTATATTTGGCTGGAATTTCACCTTCCAAACGGTTAATCATACGCATGGCTTTAGGTAAGTTTTTCACAAACCAATCACGTGATTTTTGCCCAAAACCTGCTGGAAATTGTTCAGGACGAATCACAAAATCAGCTGTCACTTGCAACACAGGGAAATTAAACATTGCCCCGTTATTGCCTAAACCTTTATAAATTTCTAAAGGTTTATAAGCATAAGCAGGTGCACCAACCATATCTACCTGACCATTATTGAACTTGGCCACAAAGTTAGACACATCTGAAATTACGGCTTGCGCACCGACACGCTGCACCATAATTTTTTGTGCATCGTCATAACCAAGTACTGCAAACTTTTTGCCTGCTGCTTTTTCAATAGAGCTAATATTTTTATCACGCACAAAAATAAAAGCTGAACCTAAAGGTGAAATCCCTGCCACTTCATACTTTTTCCCACCTAAATTGGTGACCATTTTGGCTGCATTACGTTTATCTAGGGCAAAACTGATGGCACGCTGTGCAATGACATTACTTGGTGCGCCACCCAATGCATCAATTGAACCTGCAAATTTATTGTACTGACGGGCACGCATGGCGGTCATAAATACCCCATCACATTTACCCGCCTTAAAATCATTGTCTGCGACCGCTTCATCTTGACGCGGAATTAAATTAACTTCTGCACCCCAGCCTTTTGCAGCCAAGGCCCACTCTTGTGCCATTTGAAATGATTCGCCAGACTTACCCAGTAAGTCAAAGACACACACATCTACTTTTGCTGCCTGCGCCTGCGCGCTGAAACCGATTGCAGCCAAAGTGGTAAGGGTTGCTAATGTTTTTTTCATTGTTACGATCCTTCTACACATTTTTTTATTTTTGAGTGTCCGTACACGGAATAAATATTAAGCAAGTTCAAATTAAAAAAATAGAGCATTTACTCAAATTTCATCTGTCAATTCTGTCAAAAATGGATTCAACTGTTCATACACCAATATCAAAATGAGATAATACATTTAAATTTTAATAGTTTAAAATTCAGCATTAACTTTTCGCCGATTTAAATCCGCCTGCTCTTGTTTACAAAGTCATAAACAAACTGTGGCTATTTAGCTTGGAAAAAGCTGTTTTTTGTCTTTTTAAGCACTAAAAATTCAGGGCAGCATAAATAAAACCCCGCTTATTTTTATTTTCTTCTGGGCTTCTATTAGAATAGGCACACCTTTTGTTGTGACCAGTAAACACCATGATTCAACTTGACCAAGTTTCTTTACGCCGCGGTGGACGTGTTTTATTCCAAAAAGCGTCTATGCAAATCCATCCTGGCTGGAAAGTCGGTCTGACTGGTGTAAATGGTGCAGGGAAATCTAGTTTATTTGCTGCACTCTTAGGCAGTTTAACCCCCGATGAAGGCACACTGAGCCGTCCGCAAGGTTGGACTGTGGCGCACATGGCACAAGAAGTTAAAGCCTTAGACTTGCCTGCAATAGATTTTGTACTTTCAGGTGATGAGGAATACTGGAATATTCAACAACAATTACAACAGCCTGAACAAATGGACAATGACCGCCTTGCGCATTTGCATGGTCGTTTTGATGAAATACATGGCTATACTGCCCCTGCCAAAGCAGCACAGTTGATGGCAGGTTTAGGCTTTATGGAACATCAAAATAACTTGCCTGTGAGTAGCTTTTCAGGTGGTTGGCGCATGCGCCTGAATTTGGCACGTACCTTAATGAGCCGTTCAGAATTGCTGTTACTGGATGAACCCACCAACCACTTAGACCTAGATGCTATTTTATGGCTAGAAGACTGGCTCAAAGCCTATTCAGGAACCCTAGTCCTGATTTCACATGACCGTGATTTTTTAGATGCCATTACCGATCATATTTTACATATTGAAAATGGTGAACTGACTTTATATACCGGCAATTATTCGACTTTTGAAACTACCCGCAGTGAACGCTTGGCACAGCATCAACAAGCCTATGAAAAACAGCAAGAAACCCGCGCACATTTGCAAAAGTATATTGACCGTTTTAAAGCCAAAGCCACCAAAGCCCGTCAGGCGCAAAGCCGTATCAAACAATTGGAACGCATGCAATTACTTGCCCCTGCGCATGTCGATACACCATTTACCTTCAGTTTCCGTGAACCCACCAAAATGAGTTCACCTTTATTGACCTTGGAGCAGGTCAGTATTGGTTATGCAAATAAAGTCATTGCAAGTAAAATTAACCTACAAATCACTCCGACCAGCCGCATTGGTTTATTGGGGATGAATGGTGCGGGTAAATCAACCCTGATTAAATCCTTAGTTGGTGAATTGGCCTTATTGTCTGGTGCCCGTAAAGCGTCTGAATTGCTCAATATTGGTTATTTTGCACAGCATCAAATGGATGCTTTAGATGATAATGCTAGCCCAATGTTACAACTGGCACGTATTGCCGATCCTAAAATCAGTGAAGCCACTTTACGCTCTTTTTTAGGCAGCTTTGGCTTTAGCGGCGAACGCATGGATACCCCGTGTGAAAGTTTTTCAGGTGGTGAACGAGCACGCTTGGCTTTGGCTTTAATTGTATGGCAACGCCCTAACGTACTGATTCTAGATGAACCAACCAACCATTTAGACTTAGATATGCGACACGCCTTAACCATGGCACTGCAAGATTATGAAGGTGCTGTGGTGTTGGTTTCACACGAACGTCAACTGATTGCCAGTGTTTGTGATGATCTACTTTTGGTACATGCAGGACAAAGTACTGAATTTGAGGGGGATTTACAGGATTATGCCAACTGGTTGCGTCAAGCACGCGCAGACATGATCAAACAAGGCAGCACAGAGAGCAGCAACCCAAGCCCAGTAGCTGAAAAAACCAGCTCGAGTAAAATTGATAAAGAAGCGCAACGCAAACTGGCAGCTCAACGCCGTGAACAGACCCGCCCTTTACGTAAAAATATTGAAAAATGCGAAGCCAAAATTGAAAAAATTCAGCCACGTTTGAGCGAAATTGAAAACCTTTTGGCAGATACCTTCTTATATGAAGCATCACGTAAAGATGATTTGCTACAACTGATGAATGAGCAAAATGATCTTAAAGCAGCATTGGCAGAAGCAGAAGAACACATGCTCGAACTGATGATGGAACTTGAAGAACTCGAAAGTAGTTTTGAATAAGCCTGATTATTCAGGCAATTAAGTAACCTGAGTTCGATGAAATCCACTTAACCTTTTAGCATATTTTGGAAAGTTGGCTTATTGGGGTTCAAACAATAAGCCACTACAGCAGCCATGATATTCACCATGAAGTTATTTACCGAACGATGACGTGAATGTTCAAGTTGATGTAAATTTTTTAATTGATCATTCACTGTTTCGATCAATCCTCTTCTGCAAAGTAATTGTTTTTCTTCTTCAGTTTGGATGGGTTTATTTTTCATATTCCGACGTGATGGGGTCAATATTTTCAGTCCTCTTGCTGCTAAAGCTTCGGCTTTTGCTTTGCTCAAATAGCCTTTGTCTCCCAGTAGGATCCCTTTTAATTCTTGAGTTAAAGATTCTAATATAGCAACATCATGAACATTTCCCGATGTCAGCTTGAGATTAATAATTTCACCTAAATTATTGATAACGAGATGTAATTTAAAACCATAAAACCAACCCGTACTACTTTTTCCACGACCGGCCAAGCCTTTAAATACACGATGCCTTTTAATCCGAAGATTATGGCAAACTACCAATTTAGTGGAGTCAATGATACTGATTCCCGTATCTTTTCCTTTCACCTGATGGAAGAAACTACTCAGAGCTTGCAAACAACGGGGCATGATTTCAATAAATCGGTTGTAGCTAAGCAGTTTAGGAAAAGCAGATTTCCAGAATGGAACGATCATTTGGCAATAAAAATATTTGAAGAATCTAAAACCGGATTGATGAAATAAAATGACAATGGTCATTGCTTCAGACAAGCTTAAAGCTGACTTTTTCAACCTGGTTTTTTGATTAGAAATTAAAGCTTTCTCTAAAGATTCATTAAATTTTTTGCAGAAATCATCCAAAATACAAAATAATTCGGTAATATGATCCATTGAGAAGCCTTGTTTTATAACATTTTGTCTTGAGAACCAATATGTTACAAAAACAGGGCTTTTTTTCTACTCTTTTTTTATATCGAACTCAGGTTAAGTATTAATCGTCATCGCCCTTTGACTGTGTCTGTTATCCAACACAGTGCTGAGGGCACAGACATTTGATCCTTAATTGCCACCCTTTAATTTATCTTCACAATCAAAATATAAGCGAAGCTAAAACCTTAGCCACATGTGTTTAACTTATCTAATCAATTCATAGCTAAAGATTTAGCACAGACCAATCACTGATATTCCACTACAAACTGCAATAGAAATTAAGATCGGGTCGAGCATGAAGCTGGGGGTTTAAATCATGCTTTTTAAATTCAAAGCGCAACTTTTAAATTTAAAAACCCAGATTTAAATTCAAAGTCTATTCAAAAGTTACCCACAACCTAATTTGATATTTGTTTTTAAATTCAAAAGCACTATTTTTCTGCTTTTAGCTCAAATATACAATCAGTGAATTAAAAATTCAGTCCTAATTATCTAAAATTATCCACAAGCCACACGACTCATTAGGCACTGACTTTGGCTGCACAAAAGCGCAATTCCTGAATTTTCCAGCCCTGTAAATAGCGCCAGATTTCTTGAATATAGCCCTGTTCATCCGCCAAACCAATCTGAATCCGACAGTTGACCTGCTCACGGTCAAATACATATTCTTCAGAATCGACATTGGTTTTTTGTGGCTTCCATACCCCATTTTTAATCGCATGCTGAATTGTGGCATAACGTGTTTCACGATTTTCCACGCGCGATTCAGCCTCATAAATTACGCTAAAATCGTCATCTTCATACTGTGCGAGTGTTTCAACATTGCCCGTAAAAAAGGCGTTTAACCATGCGTCACGCGCTTGTTCTAATTGATTATCCATCTTGCTGCTTATCCTCTATTTTTATGTAAATTTGATTAGTTAAGGCTCAGCATGACAGAACAATAAGTCATTTTTATAAAAGATATTTGGATGAATCATGACAACAACAAAAGCCAAACACAAAAAAGCACTCCGTAGAGCATTGCTGTCCCACAATTTTTCACAAGAGGAAGCTCATTTGAGCTTCCTCTTGTTTTATGGGTATTTTATCGGGTGAAAATAAAGCTTTTAAAGTTCTTCTTTCAAACAAATTCACTTGAATTATTCTGAGTAAACGTTGAACTGTCCAACCTGTTTTTCCTAAATGTCGAGCGAAACTCACCAATAAATAGGCGATCATCGCAATCCAGATTTGTGTCTGAATTGCGTTCCTGCTGCGGCCTAGAAACGCTTTTAATTTGAGATTCTGCTTAATCGCCTTAAAGAACAGCTCAACTTTCCAACGATCTTTATAAATCGCCGCAATGGTGGAGGCGGCTAAATGAAAGTTATTGCTGAGAAAGCTAAAGTGCTTGCCACTTTGCTGATCTCTATATTCAATTCTTCTTAACACTGGGGCTTTTCTTTTTAGGGCATGTGCGCTATTCAGCTGAATGGTTTCATCTTTTAGAATACCTTTGGATTCAAGCACTGGATGTTGCTGGATCACCTGATACACAGATTTAGGCCTAAAACGTGTGACAAATCCAATGTTTTGAGCAGTCAGATTTGCATACCATTGGTAATCGACATAGCCTTTATCAAAAACTACAATGCTGCCAGCAGGAAACTGGAATTTGCGGCCTTGTACCATGTCATTTTCTTTGCCATTTTCAACTGCAACAAACTCAGGAATATCATTGCTGTGATTCAATCCTATACTGAGTTTCATGCTGGCTTTTGAGTCGTGAACTTTGGCCCATTCACATAAGGAAAGCGACAGGTCAATATGACTGGCATCCAAGGAATACAAGGGATTCTTAAAGCGAAATTTATGAGCTACTTTTGAGTGTTCATAGTATTTAAGCAACTTGTAAAATAGCTGTTGATACAAGGTAGCAGGCTGCTGCTCATTGATTCGTGCCAGCGTGCTTCGGGGAATAGACTTTGCTCCGAGATGACTTAGCTTTTCCTGTTGGCACTCCAAATTGGATTGAATATCTCTCAGACTTTGCCTACAAGAGAATTGAGACATCAATATGGCAATAAACTGATCCCACCGGGAAGCCGCTCTAAATTTCTGTCCAACATGGTGTACTTTAGCAAGTTGTTCAAAATCCTGTCGCACAACAGGTTTAATTAGCTCATGAAATACGGTATTCTGATGTGACAAAACCTGAATCCTGGTCGTTAAAGTGTTTGTTTGCACTCATATTTTAACTGTTAGGACTCAGGTTTTTTTATTTAAAGCAAACTATGGGACAGCAGTGCTCCGTAGAGTGCTTTTTACAATGCATTGTCTTGGCGCTAATTAAGCATCAATATCTGCATTTAAGGCATTTTCTTCAATAAAGGCACGACGTGGTTCTACGTCATCACCCATTAAGCAAGAGAACATGCGGTCTGCTTCAATTGCATCATCAATGGTCACCTGCAACATATTACGGTTTTCAGGATCCATTGTGGTTTCCCAAAGCTGCTCAGCATTCATCTCACCTAGACCCTTATAGCGCTGAATCATCATGCCACGGCGTGAGTCTTGTAAAATGTGTTGCCACACCTGATGGAAAGTATTGACCGCAATTTTGCGTTCGCCTTTTTCCAAATAAGCACCTTCTTCAAGCAATGTAAACCAGCTTTTTGAATTTTTCAGCAAACGTGCATATTCAGCTGAACCAAGTAAACCAGCATCCAATAAATATGCATGCGGTAAGTTGTGTACATAAACCGTGATTCTTGGCCAATAAGTTGCAGATTTTTGACCCTCTACATCTTCTTTTTCAAACTGTTCAATGCTCAGTTCTGGACGCAAACTTGGCTGCAATTTTTCAATACTGCTGCGTAGTTGCTCACCCCATTGCTGCACATAAGCCTGATCTGCAGTTTGGTCAATTTTAAACGCCTCTAGCTCTAATAAACCATCCAACAAACTTGCAGGATAACGCAGGGTCAAACGGCTCAGACTCTTTTGCGAAGTTTGATAATCGGCAATCACTTTCGCCAAAGCTTCACCACGAATGGCAGGCGCATCAGCACTCACATGCAATTCCAACTCATCAATGGCATTAGAAATCAGGTAAGTTTCCAGTGCATCGTTGTCTTTAATGTACTGTTCCTGCTTGCCCTTTTTGAGCTTATACAGCGGCGGCTGTGCGATATAAATATGACCACGCTCAACCAGTTCTGGCATCTGACGGAAGAAGAAAGTCAGTAACAAGGTACGAATGTGTGAACCATCCACGTCGGCATCGGTCATGATGATGATTTTGTGATAACGCAGTTTGTCTGGGTTATATTCTTCACGACCAATACCACAGCCCAAAGCAGTAATTAAAGTACCTACTTCTGCCGATGAAATCATCTTGTCAAAACGGGCACGTTCCACGTTGAGGATTTTACCTTTCAGTGGCAAAATCGCCTGCATTTTACGGTTACGACCTTGTTTAGCCGAACCACCTGCCGAGTCACCCTCGACTAAATATAATTCAGATAAGGCAGGGTCTTTTTCCTGACAGTCCGCCAATTTACCTGGCAAACCTGCAATGTCCAACGCACTTTTACGACGTGTCATTTCGCGCGCTTTACGTGCCGCATCACGGGCACGTGCTGCATCAATAATTTTCCCTGCAATTGATTTTGCCGCTTGCGGGTTTTCCAATAAATATTCAGAGAAAGATTTATTCATGGCCTGCTCAACCGCAGGCTTAACTTCACTGGAAACCAGTTTTTCTTTGGTTTGCGAAGAGAATTTTGGATCTGGCACTTTTACCGAAACAATCGCAGTTAAGCCTTCACGCGCATCATCCCCCGACACCACGACTTTTTCCTTTTTCAGGATATTTTCACTTTCCATGTAGTTGTTTAAACCACGGGTCAGCGCAGCACGGAAGCCTGCCAAGTGTGTTCCGCCATCTTTTTGCGGAATGTTATTGGTAAAGCAACGCACGTTTTCCTGATATGAATCATTCCACTGCAATGCCACTTCTACAGTAATACCGTTTTCAGCTTGCGAGGTGAAATGGAAAATTTCATTCAGGTGAGTTTTGCCTTGGTTGATATATTTAACGAACTCAGACAAACCACCTTCATAATCATAAATGTGTTCTAAATTTACACGCTCATCACGTAATACAATGCGCACACCCGCATTCAGGAAAGACAGTTCACGTAAGCGACGCGCCAAAATATCGACATTAAAAATGGTTTGGCTAAAAGTGTCAGCACTTGGCCAAAAACGCACTGTTGTACCCGAATCTGCGGTTTCACCCACCACTTTTAAAGGATATTGCGGGTCACCATGACGATATTCCTGTTGGTGAATTTGCCCTGCACGTTTAATCGTCAGTTCAAGTTTGCTCGATAGTGCGTTCACGACTGACACACCTACACCGTGTAAACCACCCGACACTTTATAACTGTTATCATCAAACTTACCGCCTGCGTGCAGAATAGTCAGAATAACTTCTGCAGCTGACACCCCTTCTTCAGGGTGAATATCGGTTGGAATACCACGTCCATTGTCAGATACGCTGACAGATTCATCTTCATGGATAGTCACCAAGATTTCATCACAATGGCCCGCCAAAGCTTCATCAATAGCGTTATCGACTACCTCGAACACCATGTGATGCAAGCCTGTACCATCATCTGTATCACCGATATACATGCCTGGACGTTTACGAACAGCATCTAGGCCACGCAATACTTTGATACTAGAGGAATCATAAGCCTTTTCATTGGTTTGTTCTGTAGTAGAGACAGATTGATCTTCTGAACTCATGGTTTCTCCCTAGTGAAAAATAGGTCTATCCAAAGATAAAAAATTATTGCTCAACAGCCTGCACCGTACCGTGATCGACCTGAAATAAGCGATAAGGAATCGACAACGCTTGTAAGTGTTGTTGCACGGATTGATGATCTAAAGTGGTAATAAAAACTTGACTACCCAATTGGCTTAATCGTTCAATTAAACGTTGTTGTGCGCTTAAATCTAATTCTGCTGTCAGATCATCTAATAATACCACAGTTTCCTTGTTGCACGCATGCAGCATTGCAATCTGTGAAAGTTTTAAGGCCATAATCAATAGCTTTTTCTGCCCACGTGACAGCACCACATCTGCATCGCCCATTGGGGTTTTTAGGCGTAAATCGGCACGGTGTGGGCCGTATTCGGTATAACGACGCTCTAGATCTTTTTGATGATAATTGCACAGATCATTCAGCAAGCCCGTATCGGTATGAAAGCCTGCGCTATATTCCAGACGAATCTCTAAATCTGGCAATAACTGCTGCAAGTCCTGAGCAAAAAACTGTTGCCATTGCTCCATAACACCAACCCGTTGCCGATGCAAAATCTCCCCATAATCACTGAGCATTTTGTTCCACGGCTCTAGATCAGACAGACTTAAATGACGTTGAGATTTGAGTAGGCTATTGCGTTGTTTTAAGGCACGGGAATAGTATTGCCATGCATGATAAAATTCTGGTTCCACGTGGAACATCAACCAGTCCAGCAACTGACGCCGTGGTTTGGCCCCATGGTCAATAATTTCGGTACTGAGTGGATCAATCAATTGCAAAGGTAAAATCTTAGCCAGCTGACCTTGGGTTGCAACAGGGTCACCATTGACTTTAATCAACTGCTCACCTGAAGCCATTTTTTGCATACCAATTTTTTCTGTCAAAGACTGGGCAAATATAATCGCATCTTGGCTGCTGTTCTGAATATAATTTTTTGGAATATGGGTACGAAAAGAGCGGCCTGTGGCAAGTAAATGAACCGCCTCTAAAATAGAAGTTTTTCCTGAGCCATTTTGCCCATAAAAGACATTAAACGGCTGCAACTCATGAAGTGCAACCGCTTTTAAGTTCCGAACACGCTCTATATGTAAACGCGAAATATGCATGATTCAGCTAAATTATTTTTTTGAATACACGACTCGCTTAAACACGCATTGGCATTACAACATAAGTTTGATCTTGATGCGCTGGGTCTTGTACCAATACTGACTGATTGGCTTCAGTCATGGTCATAGAAACATCATCACCATCTAATGCGCCCAAAACATCTAACAAATATTGCGCGTTAAAAGACATTTCTAACGGTGAGTCGGCATATTGAATCGCTAAATCTTCAATGGCTTCATCTTGTTCTGGGTTATTGGCACGTAACTGCAAAGTGTCTGCACTAAAGTTCAAAAATACGCCACGTAATTTTTCATTACTTAAAATCGCAACACGCTGTAAAGACTGTTTAAAAACATCGTGTGCAATCAACACGTTTTTGTCGCCACCACGAGGAATCACACGACGATAATCTGGGAATTTACCATCAATCAGTTTTGTGGTGAAACGCACGGTAATATCCGCTTGTTCTTTGTCACGGCTTGGGGTACGAATGGTTACGTTTAACAATTCACGACCAATTAACAACGCCAATTGCTCATCTTCAATGCTAAGTAAACGTTGCAATTCAGCCACTGCCTTACGTGGCACAATTGCTTGAATTAACTGCGTAGCCGTAGAAGATGCCACCGTTTCACATAAAGCCAAACGGTGACCATCAGTAGTTACTGCACGTAATTGATTTTCGTCAATTTCTAGCAAAGTACCTGTTAAATAAAAACGAACATCTTGCACCGCCATGGCAAACGCAGTTTTTTCAAACAGGCGTTTTAATTCACGCTCGGTCACTGTCACTTGCGTGCCCTGAGCATTTTCAGTGGCCAATAACGGATAATCTTCTGCAGGCAAAGTGCCCAATACAAAGCGGCTATTGCCTGATTTTAAAATACAACGCTGATCTTCAGTAATTTGTAAATCAATTAAAGCTGCGCTTGGCAAAGATTTACAAATATCCATGAGTTTACGTGCAGGTACTGTGGTTTCCCCTGCTTGCAAACATGCACCTTCTGCCAATTGAGTACTAGCCACCAATTCAACTTCTAAGTCTGAACCTGTAATGGTGAGCGCTTGCTCTGTCACCTGTACTTTGACATTAGATAAAATATTTAAGGTATGGCGACGTTCAACCGCTCCTACGACATGTGACAGAACATTCAGTAAGCTTTCTTTCGCGATTTTTAAACGCACGGTGCATTCCTCTAACAACTGAAGATTGGAGAATAAAATAGATTTTTTAGCAGTGTACTATGCGGCAAAAGCTGCCGCATGGCAAGAACAGAATTTGAGCAAATTCGGTCAACTTTGCAACAAGCGTTGCAAGTTTTTATAGTCTTCGTTAAAGATCGGATCTTCTTCACGCAGGCTTTGTACTTTTTCGCAGGCATGCATCACGGTACTGTGATCACGCCCACCAAATGCCATACCAATTTCTGGGAAACTATCACCTGTGAGTTCACGCGCTAAGCCCATCGCCAACTGACGTGGACGTGCATAAATACGTGTACGTTTTGGCCCCACCAATTCTTTTAAAGGAATACGGAAATACTCACTCACCACACGCTGAATATTTTCTGTGCTGATGGTACGCGCACGAATTGCTAAAACGTCTTTTAAAGATTCACGAACCACATCTAGATCAATAGGTGTGCCTTTAAAACGTGAAATGGCGACGACTTTATTCAAGGCGCCCTCTAATTCACGAACGTTCGCCACCACCTGTTGAGCAATAAATAAAGCACAATTACGTGGTAAATCTACTGCACTGCTTTCGGCTTTCTTTAATAAAATTTCAATACGGGTTTCAATATCGGGTGGTTCAACCCCTACAGACAAGCCCCACGAAAAACGTGACACCAAACGAGCATCCAATTCAGTTAATTCTTTTGGATAACGGTCTGAGGTTAAAATAATCTGTTTAGATTCATCGAGTAATGCGTTAAAAGTATAGAAAAACTCGACCAAACTGGCTTCTTTACCGGCCAGTAAATGGATGTCATCGACCAACAATAAATCTAAAGAACGACAGTTTTTCTTGAATTCTTCAACTTTACCTTGCTGCAAAGAGCTGACAAAGTCCTGCACAAAACTTTCTGCAGTCATATACATGACCCGAGCATTGGGTTTGGCTTGCAACAAAGCATTACCCACTGCTTGCATTAAGTGGGTCTTACCCAAACCTGTAGGGCCATACAAAAATAACGGGTTATGCTGAGATGCCCCCAACTGGGTCAAAACCTTGCGACAGGTTTCCGCAGCCATTTGGTTAGAACGACCTTCTACAAACAAAGAAAAGGTGAATAACGGATTTAACTGGCGTTTACGACTCTTTGCAGAAGACTCTTCTTTTTCGCGCTTAGGTTTTGCAATAGGCACAGGCGCAGATTCCAGCGCAGCTGTAGTTGTAGCAGGTTGTTCACTGGCAGATAAAATTGCACCTGGACGTGAATCGACCAAAATTTCAACCTTACGCACCCGTCCTTCAGACAGTTGTTCGGCCAAAATAGCAATTAACTCGAGATGATGCTCTTGAATGTAGCGTGTCCAATAAGGATTAGGCGCATAAAGTTTTAATGTATCTTCAACTTCTTCTGCCACCAATGGGCGAATCCACAT